>NZ_CP013297.1:0-3846272 GCF_001454985.1 Arthrobacter sp. YC-RL1 | reverse complement strand
TTACTGTGACGGAGGTTGGATAGTGCAAGGTGGCGTTTTGGTTGGTTCGGATGTCATGGCATACACCAGCCGTGTCCTGGTCAACGGAGTTGTCCGTCCGCACCTTTCGTGGTCGGTTGACCGCGACCTGGTAGGGGACCTTCCCGAGCAGGTTGTCGCAGCCGGCGGTGTCGCGCAGGCTTCGGGCAGCATCGTGTGGGCTTCGGATGAGGATGTCTCTGATGGTGGCCGCAACCCGTGGAACCCGTCCACCGGGTGGATCCCGGCTGAGGGCGACAAGGTGCAGATCTTCGCCGGCGACGGGACCAGTGAGTGGTCGCAGTTCGTCGGTGTCATCGACTCGTCCACCGGGGATATCGGTGGCGGGTTCCAGTCGAAGATTGTTGACCGGATCGATGATTTCTCCCGCAAGGTGCGCCTGCCAGCTTTGGTGGATGTCATGCCGCCGGTCGAGGGGCAGACTGCGTTCCGCCGGTTCCGTCTGTCCCGCGCTTCTACGTCACGACGGCGATGCGCCGGGCCGGGTTCAACGTCGTCGCCCCGGCAGAGGTCGGGTGTGTGGTTGACCTCCCGGCCGTTGGTTCGCTGTGGCCGCTGGTGGGCGAACTGATTCGCTGCGCCCGCGGCACTGACGCGGCCCTGTCGCCGCTGTGGCCTGACGGGATCCACGTAGCCGACGCGAACGCCGCCTACCGGCCAGCCAGCCCCCGCGCCGGTGACAAGCCGGTGCAGCTGACCTTGAACATCGCCCCGGAGCATTCCGGGACCGCGTCGGTGCAGGTCATCTATGGCGGGTCCAACGTAATCCTGCGGGCCACCGCAACCCACGTGTTGTTCTTGATCGGCGGGGTCGGCACCTTGTGCTCGGTGCCGTGGACCGGCGGGGTGATCGCCCAAGCCCTATTCGTCAACGGTTCAGTGACTCTCCGCACGAGCGCGGGGCAGACTGCCACCGGCGCCGGCGCCTGGACGAACAGCACGCTTATGTCTGAGGTACGTCTTGTCGCCGACCCGGGAAGCCGGGTCAACGGCGTGCAAGTTTCCCACCCGACCCAGCCTTGGCACGACTTCGCCTCGCTCAACTTCACCCCGACTGCGAAGATCACCACCGGAACCATGCACGACACGCTCATGGCTGGCCCCGCCACGGCGGACCAGTCCGCCGCGGACCTGCTTAGCGAAGTGGGACAGTGCCTTTTGTGGCCGTTCTGGATCGACGAAACCGGTGTAGCCAAGGCGATCCAGTCTGACGCGCTCCGCGGGCAGGCCTCGGTGCAAACTGTCACGACGCTGGATGACATTAGTCCCTGTCGTGGCGCAAGGACCTGCTCGGGGCTCGCTCGGAAATCATCACCAGCTACGACACCTGGACGATCAACCGCTCCACCACCTATTCGGTGGAGCTCTGGTCTTCCTCCGAATCGGTGGTCATGTCCTCGGCCGGGGAACACGTGTCCTTGATCGAGGAACCTGATGGGGAAGCGTGGCTTGAAGTTGACGAACAGCTGACCGTCCCTGGGTGAACTCGCTGGCCGACGCGAACCGGGGCATTGGCAGTATCGCTGGAGGCATCTACACGGACGGGACCACCGAGGAATGGGCGACCCTGCCTTCCGCGAAGAAACTGGACGTGGCCTTGCTGAAGATCTCCGATGGGCGCGTGGAAGCTCAAGCACACCGCCGGCACGCTGGCCGCCGGCAACCAGGTGGAGCTTCGCACTTGGTCCTCCACGTTCACCCGGCCGTACTGAGCTGTGGCCGTAACCAGTGGGACAAACAGCTACCGGTGCTGCGAGGCAAGGGCAAGGCGGTGCGGACGAACAAGACCCGCACCCCGACCATTGTTGGGAACATCGGGCCGATCCTTGAACACGACTGCAAGCATTGGGGGCACCGGCCACCTGGATAACAACGAGACCCGGGTCGTGGACGCGGTGACCGACTTCATCAGCACCCAGGTCGTCACGCCACAACCGGTCATCACCGGCATGCGGCTGGGCTTCGACCCGCGCCGACAGTTAGGCGACGTGATCACCGTCCAATCACACACGCTGATGGGTGTGGAGCTGAAATGCCTAATCGTCGGCCTGAACACCAGCGCTGGGGGATCGTTTGACCAGGAAGTAGCGGTGCGCGTCATCAAGGCAACTTCGACGTTCACCACCTACGCGGACTTCGCCGCCGCGTGGGGCCCGACCGCTGATTACAACTCGTTCGCCGCCGCCTGGAACGTAGTGAGCACGTACAAAGATTTCGACGATACTCCTCGAAGGGGGACGGATTGAGTTTCAACGACACGCACGAATTCACGTCGCGGGGTATCCCATACCCTAAAGACGTCGCTCTTATCGCGAACAAGTCCAGCCCGGAAAGCATCCGGTACGACCTTGAAATGCAGGCGAAGGTCACCGATCAGGAACTGGTCAAGTTGCAGGAGGACACGGACAAGAAGGTCTCCTCAGACGATGCCAGGCTCCCATACTTCGTGACTAACGATGCCTTCATGCTGGTGGCTCATGACCGGCGAAACCGCGCCACTGATCTGGCGTTGGACTGGACCGGCCAGTTTGACGAGTTCGTGGTGCGCCGGCTGGCCGCTCGAATGAAGGCCTACCTTGAGGTGAGCGACGGGGCGGGCCTGCCTACCGACCGGATGCTGGTCGATGGGGTGCTGGTGCCGGTGAATACCGACATGCGTTCTTCCACCATCTGGGGGTCCTCGTCCTCTCAGTTCATTGCTTCGGCGCTCGGGGCGGAATTCTCCGTTGTCGCGGTCAGCTTTGACGGGCAAGGCAAGAGCGCAGAACGGATCCAGCACACCGCGGCGCGCTCCGGTGCGGTCCCGGCCCTGCTGACCGTGACCGGCGGGCAGATTCCTGCGTCGGGGGCGGTCACCGTCACCGCTTCGAACATGACGACCGCGCTTGCTCTGAAACCGTTCAGTGGAACACTTCACGGGGTGCCGGGCACCTTGTCGGCGACGAATACGGCAATGACGTTCACCCGGACCGGCAGCGGTACGGCGGTTACCGTACCGAATGGAACGCCGTTCATCTCCGATCTCGGGACCGCCTACCGCCAGTACAGCACACACCTGTGGGCGGGCAAGAACAACTGGTCCGACAGCGGCGGGGCGGCACTGGTCATTGACTACACCAAGAAGATGTTCGCCTGGCTGAGCCCGCAAACGAAACGGTCCATGGTGTGGGGTCACTTCGTGGACTCAGATCAGACGGCGGGCAACGCCCAACACACCTTTGTGGCCACAGTCAACGCTGCACTGAAAATGTTCTTTGGCGACCTGTTCTTCGATGTCCAGACCTACATCGCTTCTCCACAGCTATGGGCTGATGCCGGAATCAGCCCGACCTCGGCGGACCTCACGGCACAAGCCAATCGCATCAAACCACCATCGGTCTCGCAAGATGCCGGCCATTTCAACGACGCGGGAAACCTTGCGGTGGCCAAGGCAGCCATGCGGCACATGCGGACCGTGCTGGGCTGGTACTAGAAAGGAAGAACCCATATGGCCAATCAGGGACTGGCATTGAAAGTTGACGGGCTGAGCAGCCCACCGGCCAACACCCCGGTCGTTCCGGGGAGGATCCTCTATAAGGATTCGTTCACCGGTGACACAGCCAGTGTCATCGGCCGCCAAACCGACGCCTCGGTGGCTGCCCAGCGCGCCACCTGGGTAGGCACCGAGAACGGATTCGCAACAGCCTCCGGCAAACTGGTGAAGGGGTCCCTTGCGGCCACGTCATCGGCGTTGCTCGCGACGACCGCCGCGGCCGTGGCTGTGACGATCAAGCTGAACAAACGGCCAACTACCTCCGGGTTCTATCTGGATGTTCTGCGTGGCACGGTGACCGGTGCACCGCCAAGCTACCGTCTGGAAATCACCGATGCAACGTGCCGACTGATGAAACGCTTCGCCGGCGCGCATACCTACCTTTCCGGGTCGGTGAGCATCAAGCCCGGCGACGTGATCAGTGTGCGCTGCATCGAGGGCGAAGTGACCTTGGTGGTCAACGGGCTGGTCCTTGCTTCCGTGATGGACTCTGATGTGACGTCGGGGAACTACGCGGGAATCGCGAGCACTGGGACGGTCGCCGGGTTCGAGATCGATTGGTTGCAAGTCGAAACGTTCTAGGAGACCGTATGGATCAGATCCCTTGGGCGGCGATAGGTGCGCCTGCTGATTGGAGGTGGGCGTGATGCCTACGCATGTTTTCAAACCGACACGTAACCCGCCGCGCTGGTGGGACAGATTGTTGGTTCACCCGTTGGATATGACTGTGGCCGTGGTCGCTGTCCTGTTCGGTGTGCTGGTGGTTTTGTCGTTGTTTGTGCCGGAGTTCATTCCGTCGAAGAGCATGGACAAGATGCCGTGGCCGATTGTGATCCTTGTTTCGGGGTTCCTCGGCACAGGGGGAATGATGTCGCTGATTGGGTTGAACTGGTGGGGTGACAACGTGTCTACCGGGTGGGCTGTTGAGCAGTTCGGCTGGTGGTTCACCGCCGGCGGATTCGCCACCTACGCTCTGTCTGTGTCGTGGCATTACCCTGGCTCGTTGTTCTCGTGGGGTGTTCCCCTTGCCCTCGGCATCGGCTCACTGATCCGTGCGATCTCCATCATCATGATCGAACGGTCCGTGCGTGCCACCCTGAAGGAAGTTGAGGAACACAACCATGGGTGAAGCCTCAATCGTTGCAATCATCATTGCTGTGCTGGGGATAGCAGGCGGCGGCGGCTATTGGGGTTATAAGCAATTCAAACGTGAAGCACCCGTGAAGAAACGGGATGCTGATATTGCGGTGGCTGAGAAGTCGCAGCAGATGGCGCTGGCTGTAGCGGAAGAATCACGCAAGGACGTTGAGCGGTTGCGTGAAGATGTTACCTATGAGCGTGAGGAACGGCAGAAGCTCGCAGGCAGGGTGGACTCATTAGAGACGCAGGTTCGGGAGGCTAACCGCACCATCCAGGCGCTTCGTGAAGGGCTTCGGATCTTTCATGCTGCATGGGATGACCTGACGCATCGTTGGGCGCATTACCGGCAGTCTGAGCATCCGCCAGCGCGCCCGAACATCACCATCGACTGACCGCCGTAAGCGGTCATAACTTTTGCCCCGTCACAGTCCTTGTGGCGGGGCTTCGTCATACCCACCGAAAGGGCTGGCCCATGCGCGAGCAGCTGGTCAAACACAAGGACAAGATTTACGACGGCACCAACGGGTGCACGTCGATCACGGTCCACGAAACCGCGAACACGTCCAAGGGCGCCGACGCCCAGGCACACGCGGACCTGCAAACGTCGGGCAACGTCCGGCAAGCGTCCTGGCATATCACCGTGGACGACACCGAAGCGATCCGCTCTTACCCGGACACGGCCCAGTGCTGGCACGGCGGCACCCGCGAAGCTGCGGAGTCATCCATCGCGGTGGAGATCTGCGTCAACTCGGACGGCGACTACGACCAGGCATTCGAGAACGCAGCCAAGGTCGTCCGGGATCTGCGCCGCCAGCACGGCATCGGCCGCTCGAAGGTGTACGACCACGCGCACTGGACTGGGAAGGACTGCCCGTCGAAGATGCGCGCTGCGGGCCGCTGGAATGAATTCCTCGACCTCACCGACCCCAACCAGAAGGAGAACCCGGAGGGAATGATCAGCCCATTCGAAGGCCGGCTTACCGGCCATCATAACGACCGCGGCGGCTACCCCGGGCATAAGGGCTTGGACATTGCCCCGCCGAAGCCGGGTCAGGTCGGCATGCCCGTCTACGCGGCGTTCGCCGGTACGTGGCAGGAGATCGTCCGCAACGCCAAGCCTGGAAACAAGTCCTCAACCTGGGCACAGCGCCGCACTGGCAACGGTGGCTTGATCTCCAACCCGGACGGCGAGGGTAACGGCTACAACCACATGCGCCCGCTGGATCACTTCAAGGTGGGGGACAAGGTTGTCGCGGGGCAGCTGCTCGGCTACAACGACCGCTCTGGCACCCAGACCGGCCCGCACCTGCACTTCGAACTGTGGGCGGACTGGCGCAATTCCAATTCTGATTACGCGCCGGAGCTCGCGTTCGAGAAGTTCAAGATCAAGATCGGCTCAGCTCCGGAGCGTACGAGCACCGCCCCGGTGAAGCCCTCCGGCGGCGGCTCCAAGCCTGCGGCCAAGCCGAGCGTGCCGGCAGATGTGAAGAAGAAGCTCAAGGCCATGGGCTACAAGAACCCTGACGCCGGCGACGTAGAGAAGTACCAAGCATGGCACGGACTCGTCCCAGACGGCGACTGGGGGTCCAAGACCGAGGCGAAGTACCAGGAAGTCGTCCGCGCCCAGAACGCCACCAAGAAAATGCTCGGCGTCCCTGACAACTGGGCCTCCGACGGCTACTGGGGTGCCACCTCGAAGAAGTGGGCCGGCTACACCTCCGGCCGCAACGGGTGGAACAACCCGCACGGCTACCTCACCAAGAAGTACATCAACAACCTCAAGAAAGTGAAGGCCTGGTAATCATGGCAAAGCACATTGCAACCGGCGTCCCGACTCAGGTGGCGCATCCATGGCAAGCGACCGCCCGCACAGCTGTGGCTTACCTTCTCGCAGCGATTGCGTTCCTTGCGGCTGCCCTGCCGATCCTGCAAGAGGTAATGGGCGACTACCTGCCTGAATCGTGGGCGGCGTGGCTCACCGCTGCGGTAGCGTTCCTCGTTGCCCTTGCACTCTGATCACCCGGCTCATGGCGCTGGCCAACGCGCAGGGCTTCCTTGCGAAGATCGGTCTCGGCACCGGCGTCGAAAAAGAACCGTTGCCGATTGACGTTGTGATCGACTCGGACGGCACCAGCGAATAAACAGAACCGCCCCACCCTCATTACGAGGGTGGGGCGGTTCTCGTGGTTAAGGGAGACTATTTGCGGTCTCGCTTGAAAGATGCGACTCGATACGAGTTTCCAGCTGCTTCAAGCAAGTTTTTCCTCGCTTGTTCAGTAGCGTCCACTCTCTCGTCGACCATGTCGAGTTTATCGATGACGGTTTGCGATGAGAACGGGTCGACTTGAGGGAGACCTCGTGGAAGATGGCGCGCGACGAGATTAACGTCGAACATGGCCTTGCAGATTTCGAGGATGGCGTCTTCTAGGTCCTGTGCCTTGGCCAGAATGACCAAGCCAGATTTCCGGCCGAGTGAATTGCAGTTTCCGTTGAGGGCGCTCATTATTTCGCGGACTCGATAGTTGGTGCTGTAGGCGCGCATGCGGTAGTCGATAGCTTCTTGACTTGGGTTTTCGTACAAGGTCCGGTGCTGGGGATCTCGTAGTGCTGAGACCGCATCACCGTATTCCATGACGGCAACGGCGAGACCTTCAAGTTGCCCAACCAGTAGCCGTCGTTCAGAAAGTATGGTGCCAAGACGCTGCAAGCCAGCACCAATGAATACCGCGGCGATCGCGATCAACGCTGGGATGACGATGGCCAGTGAATCCATGAGTAAATCGACACCCGAAAATGAGCTGATCAAACTCGGGTCTGCGCAGTGACAAGGCGGCGCTGTGCCATCTAATTGTGATGGGATCATAGCGAGTTACCGGCTGGAGGCTCTTCCGAACCATATCGACCAGACCACTCGCGTTCGGATTTCATGATCTGCATTTTCGTGCGGAAGTTAAGGTGCATGATGAGACCAACGATTCCAAAGAGGACACCAAAGGGAAGGGCGCCGAGCAAGAACGCGGCTTGGACATACATTTGTGTAGTGATGTTCATGAGCATGGATAGCAAAAGGATGAGCAATCCGCCGCCGAGCAGCCAGCCAGCAATTTTGAGTAGGGTCATTCCTGGTGACTTGATGTCGTCCATGGATCCTCCGGTGAGACTGTGGCACAGCGGCCGCAAGTGAGATGAATGGTTCTTACACTACCGGCGACCGGCGGAATGCTAGTAAATGATGCGGCATAAACGCCGTTGGGGTTTACGACAAAGGACATTAGTCGTTTGGCATAAACCCCAATCGCTCATTACCCGCTACTTTCCGGCGAAGTCGAGTCATCTACAGCCCATTTTGGCACAACCCGAATCTTGCGTTGAACCCCGTGCGCCGTACGCCCCTCCGGCCCCGAGATCTCGATCCGCGACACCAAGTCACGCACCACCTGCTGCCGTGTCGCCGTCGGCATCTCCGACCACAGCTCCAGCAGCACCGGATCCACCGTCACGGGAGCCTGCCTGAACCGCAGCTTCTCGTCCTCCAGCTGCGCATTCAGCCGGTCCACGACGGCCAGCTGCTCGTCCCGCAGGCGCCGATACGATTCCTCCGGGATCAGGTCATCCATGAACTTCCGCCCCAGCGAGTCCAGCCGGTCATTGGCTTTCATCAGCGCTCGCCGGAGGGTGGCTTGGGCGTCGGTGGTGGGTGCGGCCGCGGCGTTGTGCTTGTGCTCGGCGGCCAGGGCGTTGATCTTGGGGATGTACTCTTTCAGCCATTCCATGAAGGCGGCTTCGACTTTGGCTTCAATGATGGACCCGCCGCGGTGCAGGCCCAGCCCGTTGACGCCGGAGCATTTGAGGTTCAGGCCTCCGCTTTGGGTGCGGCCGGTGATGTGGAAGGTGTACCCGCAAACTTGGCAGATGCAGTGGGCGGAGAAAGCCGAGGTGCTCTTGCTGGACTGCCGCACGCCTGCCCGCCTCCGCTGATTGCGCAGCGTTTGGTAGGTCTCCCATTCTTCCAAGCTGATCAGCGGCTGGTGGATGCCCTGGTGCAGCTCGTCGTGGTAGCGGATGAACCCGGCCGCGAAGGGTGAGTCCATCAGGTAGATCACGGAGGTGCGTTGCCAGATGCCGGTGCGGCTCCGGTGCTTGTGCGGCACCTCGGCCACGCCTCGCAGGTACAAGGTGATCTGGTGGAAGGATTCCCCACGGATGAACCGCAGGTAGCACTCGCGCAGGATCGGCCCGTTCACGGGGTGTGGGATGTAGCCGGTGGCTCGGTCGTATTCGTAGCCGAACCTGGGCAGCCCGTTGGCGGGTAGTCCTCTGGCCACGCGTCGCGCCTGTGCTTCCTTCCAGGTGTCGCCGATGCGTTCCGACTCGAAGGCCGCGAACTCGGCCAGCATGCCGCGCGCGAAGCGTCCGGTGGAGGTCGTGACGTCCACCTGCTCGGTTGCGGACTCGATGCGGCCGCCGGCCACCTCGACCTTGTCCACGGCGATGGCCCAGTCCTTGCGCGAGCGGGACAGGCGAGACCACTTCCACAGCACGATGACATCAGCGTCCCGGTTCTCGATCATCGCCAGGACACGCTGCACGGCTGGCCGGTTCCAGGTTCGTCCGGAGATGCCCGGGTCTGCCTCGACGCCGATCACCTCGTAGCCCTGCTGGGCGGCGTACCGGCGCCCCGCGTCCTCCTGCAGCTCCAGACTGATGGAGTCCTCGCGGGCCACAGACTGGCGAAGGTAAAGGATCGCCCTCGGTTTTATCTTCGGGTTCATTGTGGAAACTCCTGTGTATATCGCTCATATCTTCTAGTCTCCGGGCGCGACAATGCTGGGAAAGAAGTACTTGCGAGATGTGGATAAGCCGCTAAGCGACGTGCTCAGACACGGGCCAGAGTTGCTGGATCTGGTCGCCGTCCAGCGTCTGCAGGCGGTCGATCACGACCTCGGGCAACACGTCCAGCTCCTCAGCCATGTCCTCCGGGCAGCGAGCCCAGCCGGCCACGCGCTGAAGGTCTTCGAAGCTGATCAGGAACCGCGCAGCCTCCAGACAGATTTGCCGTTCAATAGCCGGCGGCTGGCATCCCTGGTGGCCGTGCTTGATGTGGAAGGCCTCATGGGCGAGGAAGCAGCGCCGCTCCGCTGTGGTGAGTGCTGGGTCCAACCAGATGCGTCGACCGTCCGTCGCGGCCACCAAATCTGGGTGAGGTCGATTCCAAATAATTACTACCTGCGCGAGCGTGCACAGCATGTTCCAAACATTCTGCATGAATAGAACATATGTTCGAACTAATGTGTGAAGTTAATGTGACTCCGCAGAACTCAAACTGTCGGGACCTGCTGCTATGCGAAATGCCTTTTCAGTGGATCGATCCTATGGGGCTTGATCCAATCCTTGGGCTGTCTGTTGTGGTGATAAAGATGGATAGCCATAGTGTCATTGGTCGAATCCAGAATCTTGAAAACGTGAGGCAGGGCGAGAGAATATGTGGATACCAGCTGGCCGAGCATCGCTGGGCCTTTGATCTTGGCGTTTTTGTGGCCCAACCAGTGGATCCTATTCTCGTACAACGCTTGCCGCTCTTTGTCGTTGGTGAGCTGCGCGCCATCCTTGGTAATAAGGCAGTCGTAGGAGTGGCGAGCCATTGCATGGATCAAAGGGATATCTTCCATGCCTTCACTGAATACCTGGCCTGACCAGTCAAAGGTATGCATGGGATAAAGCGCTCGCAGGGGCGGGAGAAGCATAGGTGTTTCGTTCTCATCGAGCAGAAAACGCATTAGGCACCCCGCTTCTGCTGTGCGACGTAGGCCGAGAAATCGAGGGCATCACGAGCTCCGTCGACCGTGACGGAGGGGTAGAAATGCACGATATGTTCAGGGCTGTAAAAACCTCCATCAAGGAGGTCTGAGATCGCATCGAATGGCACTCTAGTTCCAACAACAGTTGGCCAGCCACCCATGCGCCGAGGATTGATCTCAAGATTGGGACGAGGCCGCCTGAAATCTACTACGTCAGTTCCGTTGAAATTCCTGAATGGTTCGAAAATCTGAGCCATCGTAAATGCTTCACGCTGCCCCTTGCGCCTAACCAAGTCGATGACTTCGTTACCGTCGTCAACAACGATGGTTTTACCATCTGACCCAAAGTGGTAAGCAGACGGATGGTCGAATAACTTGAACTCGTCGAGGCTATCCAGTGCGCGACGTAGCTTCTGAAGTGAAACCTTAGACCGCAGGAATGCGAAAGCCCGAAGCGCAATAACGTCACGGAACGAATATCGAATCGGATTCCGACTAATCTCCGGCAGGAGGATTCCGCGCGTCCGCCAAGCAGCAAGCTGGTACGGCGTAACGCCAGTTAGGGCGCTAGTGATGTCTTCCGGGAAACTCATGTCTCTTCTTTCACCTCCTCCCGTACTCACGACTAGTGTGGCACGGTTAGTGGCGGTTTAGTGTCTTTTGACGATTTGAAACAGCTACTAGCGATCGGTGCTATTCGGTGTTGTCACGCTCGCCGGTTTGCTCGTCGAGCTGTTCGCGCCTGGTCTTCACCTTCGGATGCGCTGCCAGCTGCTCTATCGGCGGGGCTGGGTATTTCTCGGCTTCGGCGCCGTGGAATTCGATGATACTGTCGTCCGGCCCGGTCTTCTGTCCAGGGCCAGCGTCACTCGCGGGCGCCACCGCTCGGAGGTGGCGCGCTGCACCGCTGCTGGATGGAGCGCCTGTGTCTGGATAGTTACTTGCTTCGTCACTGCCTTGACCTTTCGACCGAGACAACCGCGCTGCGAGCTCCATGAGAATCTGCTGATCCGATGCCGTGCTGAGGCTGTTCTCGGGAGGTAGGGCCTCCACGGGAACACCCAAAGCCTGGGCGCTGACGGTCAGGATTTCGATGGGGCTGACTCCAAGCGCCTTGGCAAGTCCGTTCACGGTCTTTCGTTGAGGCGTTTGGTCCATGTGTTCGCGGGTGTCATTGATGAGGTTGTACACGGTCTGGCGTGAGAGTCCTGTGCGGCGGATCAGTTCGGAAACCGTCCATCCGTGGTCGTCTAACTTGCGCTGTAGGTAGCGCCCTAACTCGTGCATGTCTCCACCTTCGGTCGCGAGCAAGCATTGTGTCCATCGAGGGTAGACGGGCAGTGTCTACCACGTTAAAGATAGTTCACCCTTGCCAATGTCAACCAAATGGAATCGCGCAAGTGAGATATAGCGAGCAATCTAAGGGAAGTTAGCGAATCGTTTGGTTGACATTGTGTCTACCAACTATGTACAGTAATTCCTATCAAGGTTGACAACTAAAAGGTGAGTGATGAATGATGATGGCAACGCATAAGCGTCGAGCGCTAGCAAAGGGGAAGTGGATGAAACTGCGTGATCCGGCGATTCTCAAAGCCTTCATCAGCGCCAAGCCAGATATGAACCAGTCGAAGCTCGCAACGTACGTTGGCTGTGAGCGGCAGTTCATCAGCGCACTTTTGAACCCGAATGACCGGAGAAAGGGGTGCACTCCCAAATTGGCGGAGGCGATCGAGGATGTCCTGGGAGCGCCGAGGGGAACTATTTTTATGCCCGGAGTTTCCATTGAAGTAGTGCAAAATGAACCAACTAAAAGTGCACCCGCGAGGCGGGCCGGAAAGCTGAGGGTGGCATGAGTGTCAGCGAAGCCAAGGCAGACCTGCAAGCCCAGCTCAACTCCCAGGCGCTCGCCGATCAGGTAACCGTCTCCCGCGAGTACGTGGAGCGGGTGCTGAAGTACGTAGACGACATCGAAGTGTGGTTCGCCGACTTCGAGGCGAAGGTTGGTGGCCGGTAATGAGCAACGACCTTGGGCTGAAGTGCGACCAGGCGCGAGTAGCCGTGGCGACGGCACGTCATAACGCGATCGAGGCTAGGGGAGTTGCTGATCTGGCTGCACGAGACGTCGCCGACCGACTGGTCCGCGATAACCGGTATGACCCGCTTGACCTAGCTGTCTACAAAGCGGCGAAAGAGAAGGCGGACGAAGCGCAGATCGCGTTCGCCCAGGCCTCGGCAGCGTACGGCTTGGCATTCCAGGAATGGGAGGAAAGCGTGAGCCTCGGCGGAGAAATCATCCGCACGGAGGAAGCTGCAGAAAACGAAAAGCCCCCAGCAGGTGCGACTGCTGAGGGCGACGAAACCAAAACAAACCAGTAAGAAAGGTGTGATTTCAATGCCTAGTGTATCGAACCCACAAAATAACTTCACGACCACCCAGCCAACCACCCGCCACACCATGGAGTCCTGCCTCGCAGCAGCCGGCCGAACCATCGCCGAATACGCACTCCAGCGCGAAGCCACCCAGGCGGTAGCAGCATGAGCGACATCATCACCGCCGTGCTCGACGGTGCAGCAGTGCCGCTGGCATTCACCGCGAACTGGCTGGCCATCGAGGGCATCACCTTGGTCCGCGGCCTGCGCCGCCGGAACCTCGCCACGGCGAAGGCTGCCGAGGCTCAGGTCGAGGCCATGGAGGCCATGGCGCGTTCGGCCAACGAGATCGGCCGCAAGCTCGCTTCCGGCGATCCTTTCCAGACGGTGTTCGCCCAGGCAGCCGAAGATCATGCGGCTAACTGCACGAACCCGAACTGCCCGATCCGTCCAACTAGCTAAGGGGATTCCAGTGCCGAGAATCGAGGGCCGTGTGGTCATCAATCCGAAGGGTTCCGGCAGGCCGTCTGCGACGCTGCACGTGTCCTGGCTGGACTACCCGAAGTCGGACCGCACCAAGCAGGCCGTGGCCGCGGTGACGGTCTGGGCGAAGAACAAGTACCGCGGATGCAACGTGTTCGTGGAGGCTGGATCGCTGACGGATGCGGGAGAGCCGGGCGCCGGGCACATCCACGTGAACGGCATGGAGGTCGCCGACTTCTCGGCCGTGGCCATCCCTGCGCCGGTGCCGGCAGAGTCCCTATTTGGGGGTGGACTCTAATGAGCGCCGAGCAGATCTACCGCGCCAACTCGCGTCGCATGTGGGGCGCATGGCTCCCGGCCATCGCCGTCCTGGTTCTTGCACTGTACTTCGTCCTTCCGCTGCCGAACGGGCTTGGATTGCTGACCATGTTGTTATTCACGGCCACCTGTTTCGGTGCCGTTGTGGACTGGGCCAGTACCGAGCTGCGGGCACACCAGGCATTGCGCGCCGCCGCTGGCCACTAGCCAGCCCCCGGCCGGAGGCTCCGGCCAACCAATCATTCTTTCTTCTCACCTAGGGGTGTATTTCTTTGCCTAAATTCGTCGGCAGACTCGAAGTCTTGCCTATCAGCTCGTTGCACGAGAACGAGGACAACATCCGCGAGGACATGGGTGACCTTGAGTTCTTGGCCGAGCAGATCAAGCAGTTCGGCGTGCAGCAGCCGCTGACGGTTTACCCGCATCCGCAGATCGAGGACGACTACATCGTGCGTGACGGCAACCGCCGCTACCTTGCTTCGCTCAAGGCCCAGATCACGGAAGTCCCGTGCATCGTGAAGCCGGCCACCGACCGCGATCAGGTCGCGGACGTGGACATGGCCATGACCACTGGGCGGACTCACAAGCGCACCAGCGATGCCGAAGTCTCGCACGGCATCCAGCGGTACTTCGACCTTGGGCAGGACGTGACGACCATCGGCAAGAAGGCCAAGATGTCACGCAAGGAAGTTCTGACCCGTGCCAAGGTGGCCCAACGCAATGACGGGCTGTCCAAGGCCTACACCTCCGGTCGGTTGGGCCTGGACGCCGTGCAGCGCCTGCAGGACCTCGAAGACCAGTCCGGTGTCGCTGGCCTCTACGAGCGTTCGCTGGAACGCATCGAAGATATGCCGAACGGCGCCAGCGTCGAAACCGTCGAGCGTGTCATCGCTGAAACCGAAGCCTCGATCCGTCGAGACGAGCGCAAGGCGGAGCTTGAAGCGGCCGAGGCCATCGAGGGCAACTACGAGATGACTTACGGCAACGCGTGGGCCAAGGTCGAGGACGAGATGTCCGACCAGGAGCATGTGAAAGCTGGACACCGTTACTACTTCGCCTACCGAGACGCGGAGCCGACCTGGTACGCCAAGGAGAAGAAGGTCAAGCCTGAGCTGTCCGAAGCCGAGAAGCTGGAAAAGCAGACCCAGGCGAAGCTCAACAGCATGCTGTCCATCGTGTCCCGCACCCGCCGCGCGTTCATTACCGAAGCATTCCAAAGCACCAAGGCGGACGAGGCATTTGCCAAGCAAGCCATTGCCGAGCAGATCTTTGAAAACATCCGCTACGACGAGGATGGCCGTGAGGTACTCGGCGAAATCATCGGCTTGCCGGTTCCAGAGGTTGATGCCGAGAACCCCGGATCGGTGGAAGCGCGTGAGCAGTGGTCGGGGCGTGTCACGAACCATCTGAGCCGCTTCACTCTGGCCAACCTTGGCCGCATGCTCGCGTTCAGCAGCCTGATCAGAGCCGAAGAAGCCCTCGGCAAGCTCAAGGGCTTCGAACGATCGCAGTACGAAGGCAAGAACTTCCGGGGTGCGTGGATTCGCACCAGCGAGTACTACCTGTTCTTGATGGAGCAGCTTGGGTACGAGCTGGACCTGGACGAGGTCGAAGCAATGCAGTACTCCGCCGCCAAGGAGCCTCAGCGCAACCGAGAACTGGATTTGGTCGAGGTGCCAGATGATGCGTGCCAGTCCTGCGGTACGGAGCCGTTCGAGCCGACCGGTGCGACGATCTGCACCGGCTGCGCCGCGGCTGAAGGCGAGGACGACTAATGCCGTGGAATCAGGTTTCTGACGAGCTGGCGGTTCCGCCGGCCGGTGGCGCCGCGTCCCTGCGTCGCAACCGCTCGATCACCCTGGCCGACGTGGACCGCAACAAGAGCAGCTCGGTGCACCCTGCCGCGGCCGCACCTGCACCGCGCGTGATCGACCGCGGCCGCATGTACGACCCGTTCGAGCACGAGGACCCCGAGACGGTGGAGTGGCCGCGCGCCGTGGTCCGCTCTAGCCCGGGCTTGGCCGCGGGCGAGCAGGTATGGGGCGCCAAGATCTGGGACGCGCCCGGCCTGCCGGCACGCGACCACGCTGGGAAGCTACTCGCATTCAGCGGGCATGACCGAGACCAGGTGATCAAGGTCGCCGAGCAGCGGGTGAAGGAGTTGCGTTGGTCAAAACGCGGTCGGCTCCGCCTGGCGGGAACCCCGCCGGAGCAGGAGCCGATGTGCTGA
This sequence comes from Arthrobacter sp. YC-RL1, assembly GCF_001454985.1. Classification (NCBI taxonomy): domain Bacteria; kingdom Bacillati; phylum Actinomycetota; class Actinomycetes; order Micrococcales; family Micrococcaceae; genus Arthrobacter; species Arthrobacter sp. YC-RL1. Next base: position 3,830,362 of record NZ_CP013297.1, on the reverse strand, counting down.
CCAGGAGTAGCGCGAGCACCGTCCGCCACCAGCCAGCCACGCACTCGGAGGTGATCGACTGGCGCGACATGGCTGCTTGCAAGGACTACAAGTTCGAGAAGGGCGAGCCTGACCCGTGGTTCCCGACCAGCGAGGCCCCGACCGCTGCGGTGGACGGCCAGCGCATCTGCGGAACCTGCCCGGTATTGCTCACCTGCAGGGACTACGCATTCACGGCGAATATCCAGCACGGCACCCTGGGCGGCATGACCGCCAAGGAACGCATCAACCAGGTCCGGCGCCAGAGAAGACCACGCCAAACCAAACCGAAGGGGAAGAAGCCATGCAGTTCGTAGTTGATATGCACTATTTCCGGGCCGCGTTGGCATCCGTCAAGACGCACGCGTCCAAGGACAAGAAAGACACACTTGGCCATTCGCTGACCTTATCGCTCCGCGACAACGGCGACTTGCTTGTCTTCGCAGAGAACGGTCTGACCATGGGCATGGCCCGGGTCTCGGTGGATCAGGACGAGTGGGATGGAGAGCTCGGAGAGTTCAGCCTGACACCGGACATAGCTTCAACGATCATTGCAGCGTTTACGCCGTCGAAAACGGACTGGGACGTACAGCTGGAAGTCATCGTGACTTTCACGGTGGAGCGCCAGCCCGAGGAAAAAGACATCCGCGTGGCAACGATCAACATTCGTCGCCTGGGCCAGCTTTTCGGCGGCGACTCATACCGCGTCTCCACGCCGGTGCAGGAACGCAAGGATCTGCAGAGAACGTGGAACACGCTGGCGCATTACGTGCAGTCGAGCTCGTCGAAGCTACCGCCGGTCGAATTCGATTCCAAGCGCCTGGCGGCGTTCAAAGCAGCCGAGACCGTCTACGGGGACGGCTGCACGCTCGCGTCGGCTGGCGGCGGCCAAATCTTGGTCATGGTCGGATCGCTGTTCATCGGCCTGATGCACGTCGTGAAGCTGGAGCTCGACGATTCCGCGAGCAAGGACTTCAAGGCCACCAAGCGGTCATGGATTGCCCACGTGCCCATGCACCTGGCCATCGTCAGCTGACCAGCCACCGTGAAACCTTGTTTCACAAAAAACAACCAAAAACCTTTGTGAAAGGAACGCATGGCCATCACCCAGATCGACCCGGACTGCCGGGCCGGCAAGCACACCATCTGCTACGGCAAGGCATGGGACGACGCACTCGACGAGCTCGGCGCCTGCCTGTGCGACTGCCACCAGGACCCGACCGAAGCCAGCCAAGCCACCGAGCAGGTCCGCGTCACCGTCTACACCCCGGACATCTCCTGCACCGCGTGCACGAACACCTTCCGGAAGCTCGACAAGGAAGGCATCACCTACCAGATCATCGTGGTGCCCGAGGCTCACGAGACCCTCCGCGACGAGCTGAAGGACAGAGCCGAGCTGCTCGGCGTTGCCGGCGGCTTCCCCTGCGTGGACATCTACGACCCGACCACCGAAGACGGCGACGTATGGTTCGGCTTCCGTCCCGACAAGATCGAAGCACTGAAAGCGAAGGTACAGCCATGAACGAGACCATCACCGTAAGAGACATCGGCGAAGACGGCGACCAGTGGCTGGTCACCGGCACCACCGACGCACACAGCGCAGACGAGGCAATCCGCCAGCACGTCGAAAACGTCACCGGCGAAACCATCGAAGCCCTGCTCGACGCCGACGACCTCGTGGAATTCACCTTCCACGAGAACCACTGGTGGGCATGGGGCAACCTCGACGAAAACGGCAACCCATGGGAACGCTCGCTCCTGTACGCAGCCGCCGACGTCTGCGACGACCACGCAGGATTCCACGGATACCTGGTGTCAGCATGAGCACCATCATCGAAGCTCGCCGCCTCAACGGCACCGACATCGGCAAAACCGTCGAATTCAGCGGCATCACCGGCGTGCTGAACCAGGTGGGACACACCACCGTAGTCACCGACGAAACGAAACTCTGCGACAAGTACAACGTCTACGAGCAAACCCAAATCGTCACCGCCACCGTTGGAGCACACAGCTACACGCTCCGACCCAGCCAAAAAATCACCATCACCGGCAAGCGCTCGCCGGAGGCCGGGCAGTGAGCGCCTGGTCGTGGCTGGTGCTGGGCGTTGGGCTCTGGGTATTCCAGGCACCGTTCACTGCAGCACTCTTGGCCAAGTGGCTAAAGAACAACATCACGCACGACAGGAGCACGAGATGATCAGCCAGTCCCAGCTCGACCCGGTCGCGGTCGAAGTCACGGCGAAGAATCTCTACGACCAGTACGGGAAGGGTAACTGGGGTGCTGAGTGGGAGCACCTGCACCCTCGAATTCGCGCCGAGTACATCGACAAGGTTGCAGAGCTCGTCGGCGGGTACTTCGCTGCTGCTCTGCCGGGGTCCCCCAGCGGTCGGTGGACAGTTTCAACGCTCCGTACACACTTCGAGTGGGGCGGGCAGGTGCGCCTAGACCCAGCGGAGTTCGACAGGGTACTGGCCAACGTACGCGCCGAAGCACTCGAAGAAGCGGCAGACGCAATGGACGCCGACGCAAGCGTGCACGATCCGCTGCGACTGAAATCCGATTGGATACGAATCCGCGCCGCACAGCTCAGACAGGAGACCGAAACCAGATGACCGAGACCCAGGAGCACCAGGGCCCGCCGCAGATGCTCAACCCGGTTCGGGACATGGAAGAGATCCGCATCGGCGAGATCAACTATTTCCACCGCGGGCTCCACGCCCGCATCCCGCTGCCAGGAAACAAGATGATCTACGGGCAGATCGTCTTCGCTCTGCACAGCGAGCTGTCCAGCAAGATAGCACTCCGCTGGGGCGGCGAGCAGATGGAAACCAAAGCCCACCCCGAGCAGATCATCCGCATCGAGGCCACACCATGACCGGCGCGGACAGCCTGCTCACGCGGGCACTCACCGCCACGGACGACAAGATCCGCGTCTGCAAGAACCAGTACACCGGACGATGGCACACCATCCAGCATGGGCAGACCATCGCCGACACCAAACACCACCCACCAGCGCTCGCCGTGGCCAGGGCTCAGGCCCGCAAGCTGCCGCGTGCGAGAGATACGAACAGGAACACATTGCATGTCGTGGTTGAAGCAGTCGGACGTATCGGCGAATCACCCGTTGGTGCTGCGTGTTCTGGAGCTGGATGAGGTTGATGATCGTCTCCTGAATGAGATGTACGGCTGGGCCAACCGCTGCGCCACGCAATCGGCGGCGTTTGACCGGGACTACATCGTGGAGATCGGCACGGCCAAGCAGCTCGCCGGCCTGAGCAGGTACAAGGACCTGCTCGGGGCGGCGCTCTACTGCGGGATTCTGGAAGAGAAGGAGATTGAGGAGAACGGCAGTATGCGCCGGGTACTCAAGCTCGTGGAGGATGAAGATCTCTTCCACATGATCCTCAAGTCGGACAAGGACCGCGAGAAGAACCGTCGCGCGGATACCTACGACATGGCCAAGAAGGGCGCCATCATCAAGCGCGATGGCGCCGAATGCCGCTGGTGTGGCCGCCTGGTCACATTCAACAATGACCGTAAGTCCATCCGGGCCGGGGAGATTGACCACCTCGACCCGAAGGACTTGGACAATTCCGACCCGACGCCGATCGAACGGCTCGTGGTCTCCTGCAAGTCCTGCAATTCAAAGAGAAAGGCTGGTGAGTACTGGGACAAAGACCTCAGACCGGCACCAGGAACGCCGTACTTCACCGCAGACACCGTCGCGTGGCTGCGCGACAAGGCGGGCATCCTGGCAAAGGTCTCCACCCAACGTGTTGAGCTGCACGCTCCCACAACCGCTCCGGCACCTGAAAAGGCGCAGGCTCCGGCCACAGCTTCGGCTGAGGCAACGGCAAGCGACGACGCAACGGCTACCACCGGCTCGTCCGCCCGCACCGCTCAGGAAGCAACGGCAGCGCCCGTGGTTGAGCACTCCGAGGAACCGGTACAACCGGCCCGGAAAGAGCGCGTGTCCTTCTCGGACATCGACGCAGGGCTCCACGACTACTCGGAGGTGCTCGAAGCACTGGGCAGCGAGGCTGTCGAGACTCCCCACCAGGGTGAGACTCCAGCTGGCGACGACGCAACGGTAACCACCGGCTCGTCCCACGCACCGGCTCCGATCAACTCCGAATCAAAAAATAATCAATTGATCATCAAGAAACCTGAGGGTGTCGGATCTAGATCTGTCGGGACGGGTCGGGACGGGCCGGGTCGGGACGGGACGGGTAGGGGCGGGAGACGCGATCTTTCCCACCCTGAATCTCCTAAACCGTCAAGCCCTCCTGCCAACCGCTCAAGACGTAGAAGACCTCGGAAGAGAAAGAACTCATGATGAAGAACCATCCTGCTCTGTTGTGGAGCGAAGTAACCTTCCAATCTCAGGTGATCCAGCTGGCCAAGACCCTGGGCTACACGCTGACCTATCACACCGCCGATAGCCGGCGCTCTAATCCTGGCTTCCCTGATCTGGTGCTCGTGCACGGCAAGTCCGGCAAGCTCGTGTTCGCTGAGCTGAAGACCCAGACCGGCCGGGTGAGCCCGGATCAGGAGTCCTGGATCAACGGCTTGCGTCGTGGTGGTGCAACGGCCGAGGTGTGGCGCCCGATCGATTACGTGTCAGGTCAGATCCTGCGGGTACTGCGAGGAGGTGCTGTCATTGCCAGAGCACGTTGAGTCCCCGTATTGCGGGTGCTGGGGTTGCATCCAGTTGGCCGAGAAGTCGGTGGGCGTGTGCGTGGTTCACCTGATGGCCCGCGCCTACGACGTGCAGGTGCCCCGTGCGATGCCCGGTCTGAATCTCTGCGGTGAGTGCAATGACCGGATGATCGCCGACCTGCGGTTTGTGGCCGAGAGGTGGGACGAAGCCCAGGAAGCGCTGCACTCCGGGTCTGGTGGTGGTGGCAGTGAGCGCCATGCCCAGCGGATCGAAGCCCCGGTGCCGATCAACGTGGCGGTGTCGGATGCACTGCTGGTCGCCCGGGACAATATCTGGTCAGTGGTTCTGCGCCTGGTCGATGACCACGGCGTGCGGTTGCCGGAGGACCAGACCACCCCGAGCTTGGCCGAATGGTTGTCCCGTCGGCAGGCGGTGAAGATCGCGGAGTCCAAGGACAAGACGTTCACCAAGAACGCCTATTGGTGGATCGCGGATGCTGCGGACTGGATCGCCACGGCCAGCTATGGGCAGGAGACCAGCGTCGAGATTCCGGAGCAGTACTGCAAGCGCCCGGGCTGCGGTGCTCAGCTGAACGTGGTGGAGACTCGGGCCGGCACTCACATCGTGCGGTGCTCGGGTGATTCCAAGCACGCGGTGCAGTGGGACACCTGGTCTCAGATGCTCCGGGCCCGCAAGCCACGGCGGGCGCGTCCGCCCAAGCTGGGTCGGGTTTGACGGACTTGACATAGCCACGGTAAATTTACTGATTGAATGGCCTTACTGGCTCAAGCGATAGCCCCGAATCTCTCAGAGGTTCGGGGCTTCGTCGTACCCGGATGCAGTGAGGTGACCAGCGTTGCCGTCTGCCCCGAAGAAACCCTGCACTCAGCCAGGTTGCACCGAGCTGATACCAGCCTTCGGGAACCGCGGCCGCTGTGATGCGCACGAGAAGGCAGCCGAAGAGCACCGTGGTTCGTCCCGGTGGCGCGGGTACACCAGCCGAGGGCACCGCAGGTTCCGCGAGGAAGTACTTGCCCGAGACCCTATCTGTGTCAGATGCATGTCGAGACCATCTCGAGAAGCTGACCACTACCCGACCTCCCGCAAGGGATTGATTTCGCAGGGCCTGAACCCTGACGATCCCAAATACGGCCGCGGATTGTGCTCGCCGTGCCACAAGAGCGAAACCGCTGAACATCAGCCCGGAGGCTGGAATACACCGCAGTGACACGCCCCGAATGCCTTGACATTCCGGGCTTCGCGCCCCTCCCGAAGGGGTGGGGGTGACCCCCTCCGCCTGCCTGCCCAGAGCCGCCGGGCAGAGGTCTACGTATCCCCGCAGGTTAGAACTTTTTGATCAGGGGGTGTAGCCGTTATGCCGGGTCCAGCCCGAAAACCGGCGCTCGCCGTGGTCCGTGAGGGCAATCCGGGGCACCGTCCGCCCCCTGATTCGGTGACGTTGCCGCCGGTCGAGTTCGACGAGCCGGATTGGTCGAAGGAACTGCCGGAGTCGATGGCTCCGAAGAAGCCCGAAGAGCCGGCGCGCGAAGATGACGAGTCGATCGAGCACTTCCAGCAGCGCATGTACCGCTTCGAGAAGAAGATGGTCGACTACCATCTCAAGCGCCAGGCGATCAACGGCACCCGCTTCGTGAAGAAGCGCGCCAGCCAGGAATGGCAACGCATCGTCCCGGTGCTGCAGAACAGCGTCGGCCTCGGCGCGGTGGACTGGTCCATCGTGGTGGATCTGTGCATCTGTGTGGCTCGCCTGGAATGGGCGGAGCACGAGCTGTCCAGAGAGGGTTTGATCGTCCTCGGCCAGCGAGGCCCGGCGCGCAACCCGCACACCACAATCGCTTCTCAGTACCGAACGCAGATCAAGACCTACATCCGTGAGCTTGGCCTGTCTCCGGCCGCGAGAACCGGCCTCCCGGGCCGGGAAGACGGCCCTGACGATGACGATCCGTTCGACTGAGGCGTGATTGGAGGGTGAAGCACCTCCGGCAAGGAGGTCGCCGGCATGATCGACGTTGATTTCGAGCGTCTGCCGGCTCCCTACGACGCGCTGATCGAGCTGGGTGTCACCCATGACCAGATCATCGAGGGGCTCAAGCGTGAACCGCTGGTCGTCGCCAACCAGGCAGACCAGCAGCCCGGGGCGTGGTTTGACGTAGAACGGGCGCGCAAGGCCCTGCGGGCACTGGGAGCCTTCAAGCACACGAAAGGCCGCTGGGCAGGCGTGCGCATGCGTCTGGGCGAAGGTCTGGACTCGTGGCAGGTCGTCTGGGTGCTCGCTCCGGTGTTCGGCTGGGTCTACCACGACGAGGAAATAGACCGCGTCGTGCGAGTCATCCGCACCGTGTGGATCGAGATTCCCCGCAAGAACGGCAAGTCCACCTTCGCCTCGGGTATCTCCGGCATCCTGCTCCTGGCCGACAACGAGCCCGGCGCCGAGGTCTACAACGCGGCAGGCTCCACGGACCAGGCACGCCGAGTATTCGACGACGCCAAGACCATGCTCCAGTCCTCGCAGGCCGCCCGGAAGCGCATCGAGCCGCTCAAGGACGTGGTCCGCGTGCCCCGCACCAACTCGGTGCTGCGCGTCATCTCCTCGGTGGCAGAGACCGCCCACGGCCTGAACGTCTCCGGCGCGACCGTGGACGAGATCCACACCCTGCGTCTCAAGGGCAAGCTGATCGAGGCCATCGAGACTGGCGTGGGCGCACGAGACCAACCGCTGATCGTCTTCATCACCACCGCGGACGAGGCCGAAGAAGGCACCCCGTACGACGAGAAGCACAACTACACCCGCAACATCGCCCTCGGCATCGTCAAAGACCCGCGCTTCTACGGCGTCATCTGGGCCGCCGACGAAACCGACGACCCATTCGACGAAGCCACCCAGTTCAAAGCCAACCCAGGGCTCGGCAAATCGCCAACCCGGGCCTACATGCGAGACCAGGCCACCAAGGCCAAGGGCTCGCCAGCCGCGCTCAAGTCCTACCTGCAGCTCTCCCTGAACCTGCGCTCGCCGGGCTCCTCCCGCTGGGTGGACGTGCCGTTGTGGGATTCTCTGGCCGGAGCCAAGCGCACACCACTGCGCGGCCGGCGCGCCTGGGGCGGGCTCGACCTGTCGGCAACGAGCGACTTCACGGCGTGGACGGTCTGGGCGCAGTCCAACCGGCCGGGCCTGAAGTTCGACCTGTTCACCAGGTTCTGGATCCCGGAGGAACGCATCAAGGCGCTCGAAGAGCAGCTGCTGGTGCCGATTCAGGATTGGGTGGACCGCGGCTATGTCACGGCCACCGAGGGCGACGTCATCGACTACTCGGCGGTGAAGGCCGCGGTGATCGGCGACGCCAAGCACTTCGACATGCAGCGCATCAGCTACGACCGTATGTTCGCCGGACAGATCGTCCAGGAACTCGATGCGGAGCTCAAGGGCATCGACATCGTCCCGGTGGCCCAGACCTTCTACGGCCTGTCTCCTGCTTCCAAGGAGATGGAGCGCATGTGGAAGGCCAAGGAAATGCGCCACGACGATAACCCGGTCATGCGCTGGATGGCCTCCCGCGTGGAAGTCAAGACCGACGATGCGGACAACATCCGCCCGGTGAAGCCGAACCGGCGCACTTCCTCGGCCCGTATCGATGGCTTCCAGGCGGCAGTGACTGGCCTGGACGGCATCGTACGTACCTCGCTGGAGCAGAAAAACACGTTCATCAAGACCGGCTCCAACACTCGAAGGGGGTAGCAGTGGTCATCGACATTACCGACCAGGACGCAGTGTTCAAGCGCGTCGAGGAACTGGCCCGGGAACTGGAATCACGCGCCCCGGGCATCGAGGAGCACGTGAAGCGCTACCAGGGCGAGGGCAAGACCCTGCGCTGGGCATCGAAGAAGTTCGACGAGTACTTCAAGAACCAGTTCGCCGGCTTCGGCGACAACTGGTGCATGCCGGTGGTCGATGCGGCCGCCGAGCGTATGAAGGTGCTGGGCTTCCGGGCGCATGGCGAAGCCATGGGCATTGATCAGCAGCTGCAGCGCGACTGGCTCGGCTCGAATTCCGATTTGGGCAGTTCCGAAGCGTTTACCATGCAGATGGCCGGCGGCCGCGCGTTCTCGCTCGTACACCCGGCCGACTCACCGGACAAAGCACCCTCGGTCACGTGGGAGCACCCGGAGACGGCAATTGTCGACACCGACCCGGTGACCGGCATCGACCGCGATGGCCTGGTCATGTGGCGCGACGACAAGTACGACTTCGCCACCTTCTACACCGACTCGCACTTCGTGAAGCTCAAGCGCGAGCACGGGCAGATGCGCTTCGAGAACACCGAGAAGATGCCCCAGAACGGTGGCTGGGAGCTGCGCGACGAGGACCAGCCGTTCCAGATGCACCACCTCGGAGAAGTTCCCCTGACGGAGATCCGCAACAAGACCCTGCTGGATGACACCCCCATGTCGGACATCGCCGGGGTCGCAGCGCTTCAGGACGCAGTGAACCTGATCTGGGCTTACCTGATGAACGCCTTGGACCAGGCTTCCCAGCCAGCCCGCATCGTCGCCAACGCCGACGTGCCGCAGGTTCCGGTCCTGGACAAGGATGGCCAGATCATTGGCTCGCAGGACATCGAGCTGGACGAGCTGCTCAAAGAGAAGATCATGTTCATCCCCGGGCAGGATGCCCGGATCGAGGAATGGACCGCGGCGAACCTCGAAGCGTTCTCCAAGGTCATCTCGCAGATCGTCGAGCACATCGCCGCCCAGACCCGCACCCCGCCGCACTACCTGGTCGCCAAGATGATCAACACCGCGGCCGAGTCGCTGAACATCGCCGAAGCCGGCCTGGTCTCCAAGGTCAAGGAACGCATCCTCTACGCCTCCAAGGGCATCAAGAAGACCTTCCGCCTCATGGCTGCCGCCCGCGGCGCGACACCGCAACGATTGGATGCGCTGCGCGCCGGAACGATCATCTGGGACAACATCCAGTACCGCTCCGAGGCGCAGATGGCCGATGTGGGAACCAAGCTCAAGTCTGCAGGCTTCCCGACCGAGTACGTGGTGGAGAAGCTGGTCACCGACCCGGTGGAGGTGGCCCGAGTGATGGACATGGTGAAACGGGAACGCATGATGGACCCCTTCCTCGTCGCTGAAGAACGGATGCGCCAGGGGGTCTGATGAGTCAGCCTCTCATGCAGGCCTCGGCCACGCACTACGCCTACGGCAAGCAGGTGCAGGCCAGCACCCTGCGAAACCTCACCCGGCTCTGGGCCGGCATCGACCGGCGCAACATCATCGAATCATGGGGCGCGGTGGCCGGCGCCGCCGCGCTCTACGTGGCCCAGGCGCAGGAAGCCGTGGCAGCGGACTCCGTGGAGTACTCAAACGCGGTGATGCAGTCCTTCGACGTACAGCCGCAGGAATTCCAGACCATTGCCGCGGGCTTCGCCGGCATCGCCTACCAGCTCGGCGACCGGCCACGTCCGGCCATCGGGCTGGAAGAGTCGCTCATGTCCCCGGTCTACAAGACCCTCCGGGCACTCAAGACCGGGTACACCACCGACCGATCCCTCGGCATCGGCCTGGACAACCTCCTGCTGCGCTCGCAGATGCAGATCGCGGACGCCGCCCGGCAGGCCGAAGGCGTGGCCATGACCACCGCCCCGGTCCGCATGCACTACGTCCGGCAGCTCAACCCGCCTTCCTGCAGCCGCTGCGCGATCCTCGCCGGCAAGACCTACCGCTCCGCCGAAGCCTTCGACCGGCACCCCGGATGCGACTGCCGGCACATCCCGGTAGATGAAGCGCTCGCCGGTGACATGGCCATCGACCCGTACGCCTACTTCAAGTCGCTGAGCGCCGCGGAACAGAACAAGTACTTCACCAACGCGGGCGCTCAGGCCGTCCGAGACGGCGCGGACATCTTCCAGGTGGTCAATGCCCGGCAAGGCGCGTATTCGGCCACTGGCGGGGCGCTGGCGACCCACTACGGCACCACCCGGCGCGGCTACTGGGGCTCCTTGCAGGAAACCCGCAACCGCCGGGGCTCCGAACGCTACGGCGTGGCGATCCGTGAGCGCCTGCTGCCCGAAGAAATTTACAAGCGTTCCAAAGGCAACCGTGAGCAAGCGCTCCGGATGCTGGAGGACTACGGATACATCACCGGGCTGGGCCAAGACCCCGAAGGTGTAATCCGCGGGCCCGGCGTCGGCTACCTCGGTGGCCACAAGCCGAGCTACACCCTCGATCCCGCAACGGGTTCGTGGACCGCCGTGTCGCGCAAGGCGACCGACTGAAAGGAAACACCATGCCCAAGACCATTCATGGCATCGATCTGACCGCCCCGGGCGGCATCGAAGCGCTGCTGGCCTTCCACTACCGCACCTTCGGCGATGCAGTCATGCTGGCCGACGGTGAGGACGAGGAAGACCAGGACGAATCCGAAGACGACGATCCGGACGGCTCGGACAACGACGACTCCGGCGACTCGGAAGAGGACGAAGACGATCCGGACGGCGCGGATGCCCTTGGCGACAAGGGGAAGAACGCGCTGCGGGTCATGAAGGGCCGGGTTAAGGCATCCAAGAAGGAAGCACGCGAGGCCAAGGCCGAGCTGGAGCGCCTGAAGAACTCCGCAGGCAAGTCCAAGGAGGATCAGGAGGCCGAAGCCGAGCGGGCCCAGCGTGACGCGGCGATCCTCAACAAGGCCAATGAACGCATTGTGCGTTCGGAAATCAAGTCGGCAGCGGCAGGCAAACTGCAGAACCCGGCATTGGCAATCCGTCTGCTGGACATCTCGGAATTCGAGGTGGACGAAGACGGCAACGTGGACGAAGACGAAATCGCTGAGGCGATCGACGAGCTTCTGGAGCGTGAACCATACCTCGCCGTGCAAGGCGGCGCAGGTCCCAAGTTCGATTCGGCTCGCGGCAAACGCAAGACGACCAAAAAACTCACCCAGAAAGACCTTGATTCGATGTCGCCGGCGGAAATCGCCAAGGCGTACGACGAAGGCAAGGTCGCACTCTAAACCTGAAGGGAGATTGCAATGGCAATCACCAAGGCAATTCCTGCAATTTGGTCGGCGAAGATCCTGACCCAGTTCCAGGAGAATGCAGTTTTCGCCGGTCTGGCGAACCGCGAGTACGAAGGCGAAGCCAAGTCCGGCAACACTGTGAAGATCACCGGCGTGGCTCCGGTTGAGATCAAGGACTACAAGGCCGCGGGCCGTACCACCACTCCGGACGGCGTGACTGACACCGGCGTGGATCTGCCAATCGACCAGGAGAAGTCCTTCGACTTCTACGTGGACGACATCGATGCGGCCCAGGCCAAACCGAACCTGCTCAGCGCCTTCACCAAGTCGGCAGCTGACGGTCTGGTGCAGGATGCTGACCAGTTCCTCGCCGCCCTGCTGGTGGCGCAGGGAACTGTGCTGACCCCGACCGCACCGGCAACCGACGCGAAGACCGCGTGGGATCTGATCGGCGTGGCCAAGAAGGCTCTGGCCAAGGCGCTGGTGCCGGCAACTGACCGAGTGCTGGTCATGAACGCCGAGTTCGCCTCCCTGCTGGACGGGTCCGATTCGAAGCTGATGAAGGCAGACGAATCCGGCACCACCGCCGGACTGCGCGAGGCCTCCTACGGCAAGCTGCTGACCATGTCTTCCTACGGTTCGGAGAACCTCCCGGAGACCAGCAAGCCGCAGCTCGTGGCCTGGCACCGATCGGCGCTGGCCTTCGCCTCGCAGATCAACAAGACCGAGACCATGCGGGCCAACGACCGCATCGCCGACCGCGTCCGTGGCCTGCACGTCTACGGCGGAAAGATCATCCGCCCGACCGCCGCATTCCACTGGACGGCCGCCTAGCCATGGCACCGTACGTCGGAAAGTCCGGAACGTTGCTCAACCTCAAGGGCGCTGTGGCCTCCGGCCTGATCGCCTCCGGCATCGTCGTAGAGGTTGAAGAAGGTTTGACCGCCGAGCAGCTGGCGAAAATCGCCAGCGAGAAGTTCGGCGGCAACGACCCCGTGGCCGAGGCGACCCCCAAGGCCTCGACCACGGTGGAAAAACCGCGGGGCAACGCCTCGCGGGATGACTGGGTGGCCTACGCGCTATCCCAGGGCAAGTCCGAGGACGACCTCGCAGGACTCAAGCAGGGAGAGATCCGCGAGCTGCTCGAACCAGCCGACCCCGCCACTTCGGAGACCGGTAGCACCGAGTCCGAAGACGGCGACCAGGGCGACGGCACCAACCCGGACGACACCGAATAGGAGGTGAGCCTGTTGGGCCTGATCACCAAAGCAGACCTGGAACAGTACCCCATCCCAGACGACATCGACCTGACCGCCCCCATAACCACGGTCTTGATCGAGTCGGCATCGGCAGAGGTCATCGACGCAGCAGGCTCACCAATCCTCTCCACCCGCTCAACCGTGGACTTGCCAGCCCTGCGGGCGCGCATCCTGCGCCTGCCGGGCCTACCGGTCACCGAGGTGCACGAAGTCACCATCGACGGGCAACCCGTCACCGACTACAAGCGCATCAACGCCGGCCTGTACCGCGCCACCGGATGGTCGGAAGGAAGCCTGGAGATCGTCACCGTGGACTACACCCACGGCCTGCCGTCCCTCCCGGCCGACATCAAGGACCTCATCTGCCGCATGGTCATCTCAGCGCTGAACAACGCTGCAGATGGAGCCGACGGACTGGCCATCAACAACGGCCGCCTGTCCTCGGTGGCCATCGACGACTACAAGGAGTCCTACTCCACCGGAGACACTGTCGATGCCATCACCGAAATGACCCTCCCGCAACGCGCCCGAGACCGCCTCGCAAAGAGGTTCGGCAACTACGGCGCCAAGGTGGTGGGCAGCCTTTGAGTATGCAACGCCGTGCCATCGCTGCCACACGCCGAGGCGCTCGCCGTGCGGGGGAGCTGCACGTCCATCATTTCGTGCTCCGGGAGGTTATCGGCCAGGAGATGGATCCGGACACGGCGGTTGTCGTGGATCGGTTCCGTGAGGTCGATACCGGGTGGTGCAAGGTTCAGGGCTTCAATGCGCAAGGCACGGAGCCGGAGGCCGGTGGGCACTCTTACCTCAGCGGTAAGTTCCAGGTGCACTTCCGGCGCGGGGCCAGCGCCGCCAAGCAGTATCGCTCTGACATGCTCTTGGAGATCGTCGGCTCGAAGATCCCGGAGGACGTGGGCTTGGTCGGGCAGTTGTTCCGGCTGACCGAACCGGACTTGAAGAGCCTTCGAACAGCCGACCGATGGAATGTGGAGGTGACGCTCTCATGAGCGGGCAGGAGATCCATGCACTGGCTCGGGACATGGGCAAGGTGCCGGACAAGTTGGTCTCGAAGATCGCCAAGATCATGCCAAAGACGGGTTTGGCGATGAAGCAGCGGATGACCAAGGATCTGCAAAGATCGTCGTCGTTCAGGCCGGCCGCGCGGTCGGTGGACTACGACGTGAAGAAGCTGGGCTTCGGTGGAGACACGGTCATCCAAGTTGAGGTCGGGCCGAACGTGGCCCGCGCCGCGGCTGGCGCGTTGGAGAACATCGCGTATTTCGGTACGTCCATGGGTGGGGGGACGGTTCCTGATCCTGTGGTGCCGATGCGGCTTGAAGCTCCGGTGTTCTTTGGCTTCATGGAAATGGCCACGGAAGGCTTGCTGTGATCGCGCTGGGCAAGGCCATGCAGGCCATGGCGCCGCCAGGTATTCGGGTCTACCTGCTGGAGCCCGAGATCTCGGTACCGCCCGTCCCCGCGGACTTCCCCTACGTGTTCTTGTGGGGACGGCCGGGCGACCGGCTGTCCGGAGACGAGCAGTCCGGCTCGCTGGATGACGAATATTCATCCCTGCTGGTCGAGGTGAACGCGACCTATGTGGGGCTCACCCCGGAATCCATGGACTCGGTGATGCATCGTTGCCGGGATGCCTGGGACCGGAAGACAGTGGCCGTCCCCGGATTAGCCCCGGCGCGGCTCAAGCAGTCCGCCCTGCAGGATGCCAGAGCGGACAAGGACGCGCCGCTGACCAACAAGCGTCGGCCGGTGTTCGCAGTCGATCAGTTCCGCTTCATTGCGGACCGGCTGTAAGCAGTATCAATCCACCAAGACCTCACACCATGTGGGGTCTTTTTTCATACCCAAAACAGGGAGGTGCTCCATGTCGGGATTCGTCGAGGCCTACTCGAAGACCACTGGCAAGAAGCAAATCATTCCGGAGGCGTGGCTGGACCGTAAGGACCCGCCGTTCAACGACTTCGTACTCAACGCTCCGGCCGCCAAGGCCGAGCCAGCAAAGAAGGAGGCCAAGTAAATGGGTGCACGAGTACTTGCCGAGGGCAAGCCGCGCGTCATGGTGCTGACGACCAAGCCAGCCGACCCGGCCAAGCCGACCAAGACCGAGCTGGACGCCGGCATTTACGCCTCGCCGGACATCCTGACTTCGGACTTCAACTGGTCCACTTCGGACTCGGACAAGATCGCTGAGAAGCCTCTGGACGCCGACGGCAACGCCAACGCGATTGGTGCTTCGAACTACAACACAGGCTTGACCCTGTGGCGTAAGTTCGACCCGACCACCGGAGCGCCGGATCTGACCAGCGAGAAGCTGTGGGAAGCGCTCAAGGCTAAGGGCGCGACTGTCTGGATCTACGTGCGGGAGACCGGCAAGGCCTCGGCCGACGAGGTGGAAGCGGAAGACGAGATCTACCTGGGTGGTGAGGTCGTCACCGACTCGCCTCAGCGCACCGAGGGCTCCGGCTTCATCAAGCGTCGTGTCCCGTTGGAAGCCCAGCGCATGCACGAGAACATCAAGGTCGCCGCCGGCGCCTAGCAAACCACCGTGTGGGCGGGTCTTAGGCTCCCCGCCCACACGGCATCCCAGCATTCCAGAGCCTTCCACCATCTCAAGGAGCCTAACCATGAGCAAGACCATTCCAGGCGTTCCGGAGTCGCTGACCCGGGAGCAGTTCACCAGCCTTTTCACCGCCGTCGGCATCAAGCCGGAGGACACCCAAGAGCTGTCCTTCCGCCGCGGTGGCATCTACGCCACCGTGTTTGAACGCACACCGGAGGGTGGCCGCATGCTGCACGAAGACGGCAGCGGGTGCGTCACGCACGAAATCTTCATTCCAGTCATCGACGAGAAGCAGGGAGCCTAACCATGTCCGAGCAGACCACCCAGAACGCGGCCATCGAGCCGACCGAGTTCAACTTCGCCGACTGGATCGCCGGCGCCCACAAGCCCACCCGGTCCAGCACCGTGCACCAGCGAGGCGACCTGATCGCCGAGCTGGACCGCCTGCAGGAGAAGATCGAGATCGCCGAGATGGTCCCGGCGGAAGAACGCTCCATCTCCGACGTGTCAGCGGAGACCCTGCGCGCCCAGTACGCCGAGATCGCCCAGCAGTTCCACGACTCGGGCCTGCTGGTCAAGACCTCCGGCCACACCAAGGACGAGCAACTCGACATCTCCGAAGCGCTGGACCAGCACCTCAAGGAGAAGTACCCGGAATCTGACGAGTCGGCCGAGGCGCTCAAGGCCCGCGGCCGGTCGGGCAGCACCTTGACCTATTGGCTGCTGGCCGACGCGATCCAGGAGCCGGAGTTCACCGTGGAGCAGCTGCAGCAGATGCACCGCATCGTTGGCGAGGCCCAGTTCAAGCGCATCGTCGATGACTACCAGCTGGCTTCCCAGTCGATCAATGAGCCGGACGCAGATTTTTTGCCGAAGCCCTCCACAACCCAGGAAACCGACGCATAGTCTCCGCATTGAAGGCGGCCGCGAACTTCCAGCGGCCGCCGTCGGCATTCCTGGGCGGGCGCACCTGGGGTTCGCGTGACCACCTGCTCGTGTTCGCGTTCCAGCTGTACGAAGACACCAAGTGCGCCTCCTGCGGCCGCTCGGTGCTCGTCTGCCGCAACGAGAAAAACAAGGGCATCTGGGAAGCCGAAACGACGATCTGCACGGCGCAGGCCGCCATACAGGAGCGCCAGTCCCAGTCCGGCTACACACCGGAACCGGGCGAGATGCTCTACTCCCGCCCCATCGATGATGACCTACTCACGGGAAGCGGGCTTGTTTTCAATCCCAACAGCAATCCGTCGTAGGTAGCCAATGATCACGATGACGGCTCCGGCGATCAGAAATATCCAGGCGATAGATCCCTGACCGCCGGACCACTTCAAAAACCAATCAAGCAACAGGCCTAGGACAGCCACAGCGATTCCAGCGCCGACTACAAACGAACCTGGTTTGCGGCGGCGCCGCGTCAATTCATTACTCATGGCTCTGATCCTATCGGGGCTTTAACTTTGTGAAGGAGTGACCGGTGGCAGATCGTCGTGTCAAGGTCGTATTCGAAGCCGAGATCTCGAAGTACAAGCAGGGCATGACCGATGCCGCGAAGGAAACCGAGAAGCTGGCCAAGTCCGCGGACGAGGCCGGTGACTCGGCTAAGCGGCGTATGGCCGACATTGAGAAGGTCGCCGCGGCCGATCAGCGCGCCGCCAAGTCCGCGGGCCTTCTCTACAACGCGCAGGGCCAGCTGACTGATGCAAACGGCAAAGTTCTGTCCTCCACACAAGCAGCTGCTCATAACCTCGAAGCGTTCTCTGATGCGGCATACCTGGCCGGGTTCGAATCGGAGACTGCTGCAGCGAAAAGCGCCGCGGCATGGGAAACCGTCTCCAACGTAATGATGGGTGCCGGAACTGGCATCGTCGCTGGAGTCGGTATGGCTGTCAAGAAGTATGCAGACTTCGACAAGTCCATGTCCGCGGTTCAGGCTGCAACGCATGAGACCAGTGGCAACATGCTGCAACTGCGCGAAGCAGCAATTTCCGCAGGAGCAGACACTGCATTCTCTGCAGAGGAAGCGGCCGGCGCCATCGAGGAACTGGCGAAAGCCGGCGTGTCGACAGAGAGCATCCTTGGCGGCGGTCTCAACGGCGCACTGTCCCTGGCGGCTGCAGGTAATCTTGGGGTAGGCGAAGCTGCGGAGATCGCGGCAAGCGCCATGACCCAGTTCAAATTGTCAGGCGACCAGATTCCGCACCTAGCCGACTTGCTCGCAGCAGGTGCCGGTAAGGCTCAGGGATCAGTGCACGACCTCGGGGAAGCTCTAAACCAAGCTGGCCTAGTAGCCTCCGGAACTGGGCTTAGCGTCGAGGAGACCACCGGCACCCTTGCGGCTTTCGCCTCTGCTGGTCTAACCGGATCTGATGCCGGCACCAGTTTCAAGACCATGCTGCAAAAGCTCCAGGCACCTTCTAAAGAATCCGCAAAGCTCATGGATGAGCTCGGCATCAACATGTACGACGCCAACGGCGAATTCGCAGGAATGGATGCGCTCGCCGGTCAGCTTGCAAGCAGCCTCTCGACCAAGAGCGCCGCCGAACGCGACGCCGCCATGGCCACGATCTTCGGGTCTGACGCAGTGCGTGCTGCCAACGTGCTCTACCAGCAGGGAGCCGAAGGCATCCAGGAGTGGACTGACAAGGTCAACGACGCAGGGTATGCCGCCGAAACGGCTGCCATCATGCAAGACAACCTCGCAGGTGACGTTGAAAAACTCGGCGGCGCCTTCGACACCGTCTTCATCAAATCCGGAAGCGGCGCAAACGACGCGCTCCGCGAACTTGTGCAGGGCGCTGAGTCGGTCGTCGATGCCATCGGCCGCATCCCAGGCCCAGTACTCTCAACGGTGACATCGATTGCTGGTGTGGCTGGAGCTACAGCGCTCGCCGTCGGCGGGTTTACGAAGTTGGCACCCGCAGTAGTAGACACATGGTCAGCTTTCAAGGACCTTGGTGCCGAAGGCTCCCGAATGCCAGGCAAACTCGGCAAGGTGACAAAAGCAGTCGGAATTCTCGGGGCCGCTTTCGCAGCTCTTTCGACTGCCGCGACAATCACCAGTGAAATCCGCTCGAATCTGGACAAGCCTGTCAAAGCATCCGAGATCATAAACGCGCTGTCCGAAATCACGGACAAGGGTGAGAGCTCGGCGGCAGCCCTCGACGCGGTATTCAAAAACACCGTCGTTACGGGAGGCGGATCCGGCATTGGCGGGGCCCCAACGGCCGTCAACGATCTGGCATCAGCGATGGACCGGCTGTATAACCCCAGCGGATTCGACAACTTCAACGACTTCCTCGGAACGATCTTTGGACCCGGCGTCGAATCCGGGTCTGAGGTAGTACGCCAGAACATCGGCGAACTGGATTCAGCGCTCAAGACGCTGGCTCAGTCGGGCGCATATGAACAGGCCGCTGCCGGTTTCACGATGATGCACGATTCAGCTCTGCAGTCCGGAGCTTCAATTCAGGAAATCAAGGGCCAAGCTCCTGAATACCTCAATTCGCTACGCGATGTAGCAAGCGCTGCAGGGGTCGTCGTAGGCGAACAAGAACTGCTGAACTGGGCTCTCTCCGGCACGGCGCCCGAAGCTGTGCAGGCAGCGCAGGCAGCGAAGGAGACCGCCGATGCGCTCGCCGAGGTGGGCGTATCCGCGTCGGGCGCCGTCGACTCGATGGCGGACTTCCTGGATCTGTTGTTCCAGACCGGCATGATCACGATGAATTCGCGTGATGCGGCCGCAGCGTATGAGGAGCAGCTGGATTCGGTTCAGGAGGCCGCGGAGGAAATCGCCGAGGGCAAGCTGGGCAAGGCGCTCAACAAGGCCAAGGATGATTTCGACCTGAGCACCGAGGCCGGTCGGCTGGCGAATCAGGAGTTCCAAGCGCTGGCCAAGGGCGGCATGGACGAGGTCCGTGCAATGTCCGAGGAAGGCCTGGGGCAGGACCAGCTGCAGGAGAAGCTCAGCACCACGTACAAGGACCTGGTGAAGTCCGGCGAAGCCTTCGGGCTCTCCAAGTCCGCGGCGCAGGATCTGGCGCGCGAGGTGCTGGGCGTGCCCGACGGTGTGTCCATCGAGTCGTGGATGTCGGAGGTCGCCAAGACCACCGCGGAGGAAACCACCAAGTCCATTGCGGAGATCCCCGGCTACACAGAGGTGACCGTGGCGGTCACCGAGGACGGCACCACAGGTGAGGTCCAGTCCAAGATCAACGGCGTGACCGGCAAGACCGAGTACGTGTTCGTGACCGAGGACGGCACCACACAGGTGGTCCAGGAAGCCATCGTTAGCATCGACGGCGTCACCCGCAAGGTCTGGGTCACCGACGACGGCACCGTAGTCGGCACCCAAGCGGACATCAACGGCATCAAGGGCAAAAACGCGACCGTCACCGTTGGCGCCTCCGGTATCGACACTGTGGAGCGTCAGCTCAATTGGGTCGCTCGTCCCCGTGCCTCGTCGATCTCGATCAAGCAGTCGATCACCAAGGAAATCACCTCGATCGACAACGGTACGATCACGGGGCAGTTTGGGAAGAAGAAGGCCGGCGGTCGCTTGCCACAGCATGCGGACGGCGGCCGTCTGCCTCGGACCGGACTGGGTACTGACAAGATCCTTGGCATCGCGTCGGATGGCACGCCGCTCTCGTGGGTGGATGATCTGGAATGGGTCATCAACCGCAGGAGCTCGGACAAGCATGACGAGCTGCTCGGCATGATCAACCGGGACGATCCCCGCGTCGACATGATGAAGCAGCTCGTCGGGCTCAAGTCCGGCGGCCGGGTCGGCGAGGCAGAGCGGAAGGTCGACCGTCTCCAGAGACAATATTCCCGCATGTCCGGGGATAAGAAGAGCCGGGCTCGCAAGCTAGATCTCAAAGACGAACTGGACGCTGCGAAGAAAGAATTGAAAGCCGTCAAGGCTTCAACGAAAGCTTCGGAAAAAGTGGCCAAGGAAGCCAAGAAGAAAGCGGAGGAAGCGCGCAAGGCTGAGCGGGAACGACAGGGCCGGTTGAGTGAGGCCCGGTTCGATCTGCGTAGGGATCTGAAGCGCGGCGACATTACCGACTCGTTCACCAGTGGTTCCGGCATGTCTGTGGTCGACCGCCTGTTTGAGCAGTCCAAGAACAAGGACCTGTCCAAGGGCAAGCGGTCTGCGTTGCGGTCTACCGCGTACGGCATGGAATCGCAGCTGCTGAAGCTGGAAAAGCAGTCGAAGAAGCTGGAAACCCAGTTGGACAAGGCGACCGCGGCTCGTGACCGACTGCTCGAAGCCAGCAAGTCGGTAGCGTCCGGCCTACGCGGGGAATACTCGCTGGGCGGGGTGCTGTCCAACCTGCTGTCCGGTGAGCAAAAGGGCCCGCTGTCCGCGGGCTCGTTTGTGAAGTCGGCGCAGGGCAAGGCCGCCCAGTTCAAGCGGTTCGGCAAGATGCTGGAACGCCTCAGGAAGAAGGGCTACAGCGAAGCCATCATCCGGGAGATCGCCGACCTGGGCACCGTGGAAGGAACACAGGTTGGCAACGCTCTGCTGTCCGCTACTGGCAAGGAGCGCCAGCAGCTCAACGACGCGTACAAGTCGATGGACTACTGGTCCGGGCAGGCTGGCGACGAAGTCACCAAGTCCATGTACCGGGGCGGTATCGACGCGGCCGAAGGCTTGGTGGCCGGGCTGGAGTCCAAGCAAAAGGGCGTGGAGGACGCTTTCTACAAGCTCGGCAAGAGCGCGGAGAAAGCCTTCCGCCGCTCCTTGGACATGCATTCCCCATCGCGTACCCTCGCGGTCAGCGGACGGGACGCGTTGGACGGGATCCTCGTGGGCCATGATGACCGCCGGCAGGCAGTTATCGACGCATACGCAGGCCTCGGCCATGACGTGGCCGCAGCGTACCAGCCGAACCTCGCACTGGCGGTTCCACCGTCGTACGAGGTCTCCCAGTACGCGCAGGCTCAGGCCGCGCCGGCCAGTGTCTCACCTGAGGCTATCGCCCAGGCTGTGCGTGACGGCATGGCGGGTTGGCAGCCGATGGTCAATATCGACGGCAGGAAGTTCTACGGCGTGATGTCTCAAGTAGCGCAAAACGTAGGCAACCGCCGCTAAACACAGAAACGGCCCATCCTTTTCGAGGTTGGGCCGTTTCTGTTTCCAAAAGGAGTTCGCCTTGATTTACCTCGGTACACCGGGCCGGATGGTCGGCATCAAATGCCCGTCATCGCAGAGCGTCGATCATGAGGATCGATACACCTTCGAACCCACGTTGGAAGGGAAACTGAAAGGCCAGGCCCGCCCCGTTGGCCGCCGGAAATGGTCCCTGCAGACCTCGGCGGCGACCACACCGGGTGAGGTCGCCGCGCTGATGGGATTCGTGAATGGGGACTGGGGTGCAGGGCCGTTCACGTTTGTGTCGGCGGATGCGCCGATCACGAACCTTCTCAGCCCGGCGGCGACCAGCGGGCAGTACGGACCGCTGGTGACGAACCTGCTTGCTGGTGGCCCAGTGGATCTGGGCGCGGATGGGTGGGCTGCCCGGTCGGTGCGCTCACTGGCTCCTACCGAATTTGGTAACGGGCAAGAGATCCTGCTGGGCACGGACTTCACCCCTGTCCGTCAGGGAGTGGCCGTGACCGGGTCGGCATGGGTGAAGCGCGCCGGTGGCCGCGTCCGCCTGTACTGGTACGGCCCGGACTCGACCGTGCCCCTGGGAAGCACAACCTCCTCGGCAACAGCAACCAGTACCTGGTCACGGGTATCCGTGACCGGGCTCCCGGTCGCCGGTGCGGTACGGTGCCGGCTGGTCGCCTTCGAGGTGGAGCACGCAACCCGCCCAGCGATCACATGGTCAGAGGGCGTGCTGGACTACGCGGACGGGCAGGGATGCCAGAAAGCCGTAGTCCACGCCGCGGCGCGGTCGCTCACCATGGCGGTGCCGGCCCGGATCTACGGCGATCTGAGTTTTACTGTGACGGAGGTTGGATAGTGCAAGGTGGCGTTTTGGTTGGTTCGGATGTCATGGCATACACCAGCCGTGTCCTGGTCAACGGAGTTGTCCGTCCGCACCTTTCGTGGTCGGTTGACCGCGACCTGGTAGGGGACCTTCCCGAGCAGGTTGTCGCAGCCGGCGGTGTCGCGCAGGCTTCGGGCAGCATCGTGTGGGCTTCGGATGAGGATGTCTCTGATGGTGGCCGCAACCCGTGGAACCCGTCCACCGGGTGGATCCCGGCTGAGGGCGACAAGGTGCAGATCTTCGCCGGCGACGGGACCAGTGAGTGGTCGCAGTTCGTCGGTGTCATCGACTCGTCCACCGGGGATATCGGTGGCGGGTTCCAGTCGAAGATTGTTGACCGGATCGATGATTTCTCCCGCAAGGTGCGCCTGCCAGCTTTGGTGGATGTCATGCCGCCGGTCGAGGGGCAGACTGCGTTCCGCCGGTTCCGTCTGTCCCCGCGCTTCTACGTCACGACGGCGATGCGCCGGGCCGGGTTCAACGTCGTCGCCCCGGCAGAGGTCGGGTGTGTGGTTGACCTCCCGGCCGTTGGTTCGCTGTGGCCGCTGGTGGGCGAACTGATTCGCTGCGCCCGCGGCACTGACGCGGCCCTGTCGCCGCTGTGGCCTGACGGGATCCACGTAGCCGACGCGAACGCCGCCTACCGGCCAGCCAGCCCCCGCGCCGGTGACAAGCCGGTGCAGCTGACCTTGAACATCGCCCCGGAGCATTCCGGGACCGCGTCGGTGCAGGTCATCTATGGCGGGTCCAACGTAATCCTGCGGGCCACCGCAACCCACGTGTTGTTCTTGATCGGCGGGGTCGGCACCTTGTGCTCGGTGCCGTGGACCGGCGGGGTGATCGCCCAAGCCCTATTCGTCAACGGTTCAGTGACTCTCCGCACGAGCGCGGGGCAGACTGCCACCGGCGCCGGCGCCTGGACGAACAGCACGCTTATGTCTGAGGTACGTCTTGTCGCCGACCCGGGAAGCCGGGTCAACGGCGTGCAAGTTTCCCACCCGACCCAGCCTTGGCACGACTTCGCCTCGCTCAACTTCACCCCGACTGCGAAGATCACCACCGGAACCATGCACGACACGCTCATGGCTGGCCCCGCCACGGCGGACCAGTCCGCCGCGGACCTGCTTAGCGAAGTGGGACAGTGCCTTTTGTGGCCGTTCTGGATCGACGAAACCGGTGTAGCCAAGGCGATCCAGTCTGACGCGCTCCGCGGGCAGGCCTCGGTGCAAACTGTCACGACGCTGGATGACATTAGGTCCCTGTCGTGGCGCAAGGACCTGCTCGGGGCTCGCTCGGAAATCATCACCAGCTACGACACCTGGACGATCAACCGCTCCACCACCTATTCGGTGGAGCTCTGGTCTTCCTCCGAATCGGTGGTCATGTCCTCGGCCGGGGAACACGTGTCCTTGATCGAGGAACCTGATGGGGAAGCGTGGCTTGAAGTTGACGAACAGCTGACCGTCCCTGGGGTGAACTCGCTGGCCGACGCGAACCGGGGCATTGGCAGTATCGCTGGAGGCATCTACACGGACGGGACCACCGAGGAATGGGCGACCCTGCCTTCCGCGAAGAAACTGGACGTGGCCTTGCTGAAGATCTCCGATGGCGCGTGGAAGCTCAAGCACACCGCCGGCACGCTGGCCGCCGGCAACCAGGTGGAGCTTCGCACTTGGTCCTCCACGTTCACCGGCCGTACTGAGCTGTGGCCGTACCAGTGGGACAAACAGCTACCGGTGCTGCGAGGCAAGGGCAAGGCGGTGCGGACGAACAAGACCCGCACCCCGACCATTGTTGGGAACATCGGGCCGATCCTTGAACACGACTGCAAGCATTGGGGCACCGGCCACCTGGATAACAACGAGACCCGGGTCGTGGACGCGGTGACCGACTTCATCAGCACCCAGGTCGTCACGCCACAACCGGTCATCACCGGCATGCGGCTGGGCTTCGACCCGCGCCGACAGTTAGGCGACGTGATCACCGTCCAATCACACACGCTGATGGGTGTGGAGCTGAAATGCCTAATCGTCGGCCTGAACACCAGCGCTGGGGGATCGTTTGACCAGGAAGTAGCGGTGCGCGTCATCAAGGCAACTTCGACGTTCACCACCTACGCGGACTTCGCCGCCGCGTGGGGCCCGACCGCTGATTACAACTCGTTCGCCGCCGCCTGGAACGTAGTGAGCACGTACAAAGATTTCGACGATACTCCTCGAAGGGGGACGGATTGAGTTTCAACGACACGCACGAATTCACGTCGCGGGGTATCCCATACCCTAAAGACGTCGCTCTTATCGCGAACAAGTCCAGCCCGGAAAGCATCCGGTACGACCTTGAAATGCAGGCGAAGGTCACCGATCAGGAACTGGTCAAGTTGCAGGAGGACACGGACAAGAAGGTCTCCTCAGACGATGCCAGGCTCCCATACTTCGTGACTAACGATGCCTTCATGCTGGTGGCTCATGACCGGCGAAACCGCGCCACTGATCTGGCGTTGGACTGGACCGGCCAGTTTGACGAGTTCGTGGTGCGCCGGCTGGCCGCTCGAATGAAGGCCTACCTTGAGGTGAGCGACGGGGCGGGCCTGCCTACCGACCGGATGCTGGTCGATGGGGTGCTGGTGCCGGTGAATACCGACATGCGTTCTTCCACCATCTGGGGGTCCTCGTCCTCTCAGTTCATTGCTTCGGCGCTCGGGGCGGAATTCTCCGTTGTCGCGGTCAGCTTTGACGGGCAAGGCAAGAGCGCAGAACGGATCCAGCACACCGCGGCGCGCTCCGGTGCGGTCCCGGCCCTGCTGACCGTGACCGGCGGGCAGATTCCTGCGTCGGGGGCGGTCACCGTCACCGCTTCGAACATGACGACCGCGCTTGCTCTGAAACCGTTCAGTGGAACACTTCACGGGGTGCCGGGCACCTTGTCGGCGACGAATACGGCAATGACGTTCACCCGGACCGGCAGCGGTACGGCGGTTACCGTACCGAATGGAACGCCGTTCATCTCCGATCTCGGGACCGCCTACCGCCAGTACAGCACACACCTGTGGGCGGGCAAGAACAACTGGTCCGACAGCGGCGGGGCGGCACTGGTCATTGACTACACCAAGAAGATGTTCGCCTGGCTGAGCCCGCAAACGAAACGGTCCATGGTGTGGGGTCACTTCGTGGACTCAGATCAGACGGCGGGCAACGCCCAACACACCTTTGTGGCCACAGTCAACGCTGCACTGAAAATGTTCTTTGGCGACCTGTTCTTCGATGTCCAGACCTACATCGCTTCTCCACAGCTATGGGCTGATGCCGGAATCAGCCCGACCTCGGCGGACCTCACGGCACAAGCCAATCGCATCAAACCACCATCGGTCTCGCAAGATGCCGGCCATTTCAACGACGCGGGAAACCTTGCGGTGGCCAAGGCAGCCATGCGGCACATGCGGACCGTGCTGGGCTGGTACTAGAAAGGAAGAACCCATATGGCCAATCAGGGACTGGCATTGAAAGTTGACGGGCTGAGCAGCCCACCGGCCAACACCCCGGTCGTTCCGGGGAGGATCCTCTATAAGGATTCGTTCACCGGTGACACAGCCAGTGTCATCGGCCGCCAAACCGACGCCTCGGTGGCTGCCCAGCGCGCCACCTGGGTAGGCACCGAGAACGGATTCGCAACAGCCTCCGGCAAACTGGTGAAGGGGTCCCTTGCGGCCACGTCATCGGCGTTGCTCGCGACGACCGCCGCGGCCGTGGCTGTGACGATCAAGCTGAACAAACGGCCAACTACCTCCGGGTTCTATCTGGATGTTCTGCGTGGCACGGTGACCGGTGCACCGCCAAGCTACCGTCTGGAAATCACCGATGCAACGTGCCGACTGATGAAACGCTTCGCCGGCGCGCATACCTACCTTTCCGGGTCGGTGAGCATCAAGCCCGGCGACGTGATCAGTGTGCGCTGCATCGAGGGCGAAGTGACCTTGGTGGTCAACGGGCTGGTCCTTGCTTCCGTGATGGACTCTGATGTGACGTCGGGGAACTACGCGGGAATCGCGAGCACTGGGACGGTCGCCGGGTTCGAGATCGATTGGTTGCAAGTCGAAACGTTCTAGGAGACCGTATGGATCAGATCCCTTGGGCGGCGATAGGTGCGCCTGCTGATTGGAGGTGGGCGTGATGCCTACGCATGTTTTCAAACCGACACGTAACCCGCCGCGCTGGTGGGACAGATTGTTGGTTCACCCGTTGGATATGACTGTGGCCGTGGTCGCTGTCCTGTTCGGTGTGCTGGTGGTTTTGTCGTTGTTTGTGCCGGAGTTCATTCCGTCGAAGAGCATGGACAAGATGCCGTGGCCGATTGTGATCCTTGTTTCGGGGTTCCTCGGCACAGGGGGAATGATGTCGCTGATTGGGTTGAACTGGTGGGGTGACAACGTGTCTACCGGGTGGGCTGTTGAGCAGTTCGGCTGGTGGTTCACCGCCGGCGGATTCGCCACCTACGCTCTGTCTGTGTCGTGGCATTACCCTGGCTCGTTGTTCTCGTGGGGTGTTCCCCTTGCCCTCGGCATCGGCTCACTGATCCGTGCGATCTCCATCATCATGATCGAACGGTCCGTGCGTGCCACCCTGAAGGAAGTTGAGGAACACAACCATGGGTGAAGCCTCAATCGTTGCAATCATCATTGCTGTGCTGGGGATAGCAGGCGGCGGCGGCTATTGGGGTTATAAGCAATTCAAACGTGAAGCACCCGTGAAGAAACGGGATGCTGATATTGCGGTGGCTGAGAAGTCGCAGCAGATGGCGCTGGCTGTAGCGGAAGAATCACGCAAGGACGTTGAGCGGTTGCGTGAAGATGTTACCTATGAGCGTGAGGAACGGCAGAAGCTCGCAGGCAGGGTGGACTCATTAGAGACGCAGGTTCGGGAGGCTAACCGCACCATCCAGGCGCTTCGTGAAGGGCTTCGGATCTTTCATGCTGCATGGGATGACCTGACGCATCGTTGGGCGCATTACCGGCAGTCTGAGCATCCGCCAGCGCGCCCGAACATCACCATCGACTGACCGCCGTAAGCGGTCATAACTTTTGCCCCGTCACAGTCCTTGTGGCGGGGCTTCGTCATACCCACCGAAAGGGCTGGCCCATGCGCGAGCAGCTGGTCAAACACAAGGACAAGATTTACGACGGCACCAACGGGTGCACGTCGATCACGGTCCACGAAACCGCGAACACGTCCAAGGGCGCCGACGCCCAGGCACACGCGGACCTGCAAACGTCGGGCAACGTCCGGCAAGCGTCCTGGCATATCACCGTGGACGACACCGAAGCGATCCGCTCTTACCCGGACACGGCCCAGTGCTGGCACGGCGGCACCCGCGAAGCTGCGGAGTCATCCATCGCGGTGGAGATCTGCGTCAACTCGGACGGCGACTACGACCAGGCATTCGAGAACGCAGCCAAGGTCGTCCGGGATCTGCGCCGCCAGCACGGCATCGGCCGCTCGAAGGTGTACGACCACGCGCACTGGACTGGGAAGGACTGCCCGTCGAAGATGCGCGCTGCGGGCCGCTGGAATGAATTCCTCGACCTCACCGACCCCAACCAGAAGGAGAACCCGGAGGGAATGATCAGCCCATTCGAAGGCCGGCTTACCGGCCATCATAACGACCGCGGCGGCTACCCCGGGCATAAGGGCTTGGACATTGCCCCGCCGAAGCCGGGTCAGGTCGGCATGCCCGTCTACGCGGCGTTCGCCGGTACGTGGCAGGAGATCGTCCGCAACGCCAAGCCTGGAAACAAGTCCTCAACCTGGGCACAGCGCCGCACTGGCAACGGTGGCTTGATCTCCAACCCGGACGGCGAGGGTAACGGCTACAACCACATGCGCCCGCTGGATCACTTCAAGGTGGGGGACAAGGTTGTCGCGGGGCAGCTGCTCGGCTACAACGACCGCTCTGGCACCCAGACCGGCCCGCACCTGCACTTCGAACTGTGGGCGGACTGGCGCAATTCCAATTCTGATTACGCGCCGGAGCTCGCGTTCGAGAAGTTCAAGATCAAGATCGGCTCAGCTCCGGAGCGTACGAGCACCGCCCCGGTGAAGCCCTCCGGCGGCGGCTCCAAGCCTGCGGCCAAGCCGAGCGTGCCGGCAGATGTGAAGAAGAAGCTCAAGGCCATGGGCTACAAGAACCCTGACGCCGGCGACGTAGAGAAGTACCAAGCATGGCACGGACTCGTCCCAGACGGCGACTGGGGGTCCAAGACCGAGGCGAAGTACCAGGAAGTCGTCCGCGCCCAGAACGCCACCAAGAAAATGCTCGGCGTCCCTGACAACTGGGCCTCCGACGGCTACTGGGGTGCCACCTCGAAGAAGTGGGCCGGCTACACCTCCGGCCGCAACGGGTGGAACAACCCGCACGGCTACCTCACCAAGAAGTACATCAACAACCTCAAGAAAGTGAAGGCCTGGTAATCATGGCAAAGCACATTGCAACCGGCGTCCCGACTCAGGTGGCGCATCCATGGCAAGCGACCGCCCGCACAGCTGTGGCTTACCTTCTCGCAGCGATTGCGTTCCTTGCGGCTGCCCTGCCGATCCTGCAAGAGGTAATGGGCGACTACCTGCCTGAATCGTGGGCGGCGTGGCTCACCGCTGCGGTAGCGTTCCTCGTTGCCCTTGCCACTCTGATCACCCGGCTCATGGCGCTGGCCAACGCGCAGGGCTTCCTTGCGAAGATCGGTCTCGGCACCGGCGTCGAAAAAGAACCGTTGCCGATTGACGTTGTGATCGACTCGGACGGCACCAGCGAATAAACAGAACCGCCCCACCCTCATTACGAGGGTGGGGCGGTTCTCGTGGTTAAGGGAGACTATTTGCGGTCTCGCTTGAAAGATGCGACTCGATACGAGTTTCCAGCTGCTTCAAGCAAGTTTTTCCTCGCTTGTTCAGTAGCGTCCACTCTCTCGTCGACCATGTCGAGTTTATCGATGACGGTTTGCGATGAGAACGGGTCGACTTGAGGGAGACCTCGTGGAAGATGGCGCGCGACGAGATTAACGTCGAACATGGCCTTGCAGATTTCGAGGATGGCGTCTTCTAGGTCCTGTGCCTTGGCCAGAATGACCAAGCCAGATTTCCGGCCGAGTGAATTGCAGTTTCCGTTGAGGGCGCTCATTATTTCGCGGACTCGATAGTTGGTGCTGTAGGCGCGCATGCGGTAGTCGATAGCTTCTTGACTTGGGTTTTCGTACAAGGTCCGGTGCTGGGGATCTCGTAGTGCTGAGACCGCATCACCGTATTCCATGACGGCAACGGCGAGACCTTCAAGTTGCCCAACCAGTAGCCGTCGTTCAGAAAGTATGGTGCCAAGACGCTGCAAGCCAGCACCAATGAATACCGCGGCGATCGCGATCAACGCTGGGATGACGATGGCCAGTGAATCCATGAGTAAATCGACACCCGAAAATGAGCTGATCAAACTCGGGTCTGCGCAGTGACAAGGCGGCGCTGTGCCATCTAATTGTGATGGGATCATAGCGAGTTACCGGCTGGAGGCTCTTCCGAACCATATCGACCAGACCACTCGCGTTCGGATTTCATGATCTGCATTTTCGTGCGGAAGTTAAGGTGCATGATGAGACCAACGATTCCAAAGAGGACACCAAAGGGAAGGGCGCCGAGCAAGAACGCGGCTTGGACATACATTTGTGTAGTGATGTTCATGAGCATGGATAGCAAAAGGATGAGCAATCCGCCGCCGAGCAGCCAGCCAGCAATTTTGAGTAGGGTCATTCCTGGTGACTTGATGTCGTCCATGGATCCTCCGGTGAGACTGTGGCACAGCGGCCGCAAGTGAGATGAATGGTTCTTACACTACCGGCGACCGGCGGAATGCTAGTAAATGATGCGGCATAAACGCCGTTGGGGTTTACGACAAAGGACATTCGTCGCTTGGACGCCGATGCCGTTGATGAAGCCGAAGAGGGCCAGCGCGAAAACGATGAAGCGGGTAGAGGCGGTATCCGGGCTGGCCGCCTGTCCGGACACCGAGCGGGGCGCCGCGGGCGCCGGAGCCTGCAGCAGCGGGACCGCCGAGACCACCTTGATGGCAAGAACGCCCAGCAACGCGGCGACCACGGCGCCAATCAGCGACGCGCCGTGCCAGCCGATGACCGCAGCGAGCATAGGGAAACCCACGCTGCCGATCAGCTGGGACACCTGGACGCCGGACTGCTTGATGCCAGTCCAGGCGATGCGTTGGTCCTTCGGCACCCGCTGGGCGAGAATGCGGTTGGTGACCCCGTTGGGAAATGACTGGGCGAAGCCCGAGATGCCGGAAGCAACCAGCAGGAAGGCGTACCCCGCCGGCAGCGCGGCAAAGCCCATGGCCAGCGCGGCCATGCCGAAGACCAGCAGGAGCAGCCGGATATCGGGTTGCCGATCGGCGAACTGGCCGAACGCCACGTTGCCGAT
This sequence comes from Arthrobacter sp. YC-RL1, assembly GCF_001454985.1. NCBI lineage: Bacteria > Bacillati > Actinomycetota > Actinomycetes > Micrococcales > Micrococcaceae > Arthrobacter > Arthrobacter sp. YC-RL1. The sequence continues at coordinate 3,799,344 of NZ_CP013297.1, read as the reverse complement.
GGCTGCGCAGCCGAAGCACACGGTGGCGAGCAACCCGAACTGGGTCTCGCTGATGCCCAGATCCCTGATGACCAGGTCGCTGGTGGCACTGAGTCCGTAGTTCAGCAGCGGGGCGATGCCAACCGCTGCAAGAAGGATGGATAGCAGCCCCATTCCCGGGCGAGCTGTGCTCTGCGACATTCTCATCCTTCACTTCAGCCGGTAGTCATCACCGACACCAAGTTTGGCACAGGTCACGTGGCACGGTGCGCTCCGTGACATATCGGCCGCGAAGCTCGAATCCATGATCCTGCGGGCATAGGATTTGAAAGGTGAATACTTTTACCGTCCGTTCAGCGAAGACCACCGATGTCCCTGCAATCCGGAACCTCGTGCGACCACTGGCCGAGGAGCGCATTCTGCTGGACAAGGAAGCGGTGACCTACTACGAGTCCATCCAGGAATTCGTGGTCGCTGAAGACGCAGACGGGAACGTAGTCGGTTGCGGCGGTCTTCACGTGATCTGGGAAGACATTGCAGAGATCAGGACCTTGGCCACCTCCGCAGATCTGCGTGGCAAGGGCGTGGGGCACGTACTGCTTAAGGAGCTGCTCCAGAGGGCACGCCAGGTAGGGGTGCACCGTGTCTTCTGCCTGACCTTCGAGGTGAAGTTCTTCGAGCGCCAGGGCTTCAGCGTCATGGCCGACCAGAGTGCCGTGGACCCGTCGGTGTACCAGGAAATTCTGTTGTCCCGCGACGAGGGTGTGGCCGAATTTCTGGACTTGGCTAGGGTCAAGCCGAATACGCTGGGCAACACCCGGATGATTATTTCCCTCTAGCTCAATCCTCCATGGTGTCGAACCGGGAACGGAAGACCAGAAACAGCGCATAGGACAGCAGGCCCGCGCCGACGAGTACCAGCGCAAAGGGGCCGAACTGCTGCTCGCCCAGAGCCTTCAACGCCCCGTCGATACCCGTCGATTCCTCGGGATCGCCCTGCACTGTGGAAACGATGAACAGCAGACCCGCCGCTGCCAGCACCAGGCCCTTGGCCGGATAGCCAACGACGCCCGAGACCGTAATCGCCTTGCGCAAGGCGCGATGGCCGGTGGTCTGCAGGTCCTTCAGGAATCCGCGGGTTATTCCGCGGTATACGAAATAGCCGCCGACCCCGATCAGCACCACTCCCAAGGCGATCAAGGCTCCGCGGCCTGCGGTGGAGCGCATCAGCATGGCGCTGAAGGAGCTGGTGGTCTGCCCCGAATCGCTCTGGTTGCCGAGAGCGAATTGCAAAAATGCCCCGCTGAGCCCGAGGAAAACTATTCCGGTGCCCGCGGATTTAAGCCTTCTGAACGCTTTGGATTGGGGCAGCGCTGCCTGTGCGAGGGACCAGAGGCCCAGCAGGGCAGCTCCGATCGCGCAGACCCACAGGAGCACGATCCCCCAGGGTTGCCCGGCCAGCGTCTGCAGCGCCCCGCTCTGGTCGGCTTCGGCGCTGCCACCCCGGGCCAGCACCAAGGCAAGAAAACCGAGCGTCGCGTGCAGCACCGCATTGGCCACGTAGCCGAGCCGCGCCGCGCGTTGGAACCATGGGTTCCGGGCCGTCTGGCGTGCCTTGCCGGCAGCAGAAGAAATGTCCATGACCCTAGCTTAGGGGCGCATCCGTATTCTGGCACAGGCTTTCGGCCATCGCTCAGGAGGGGAGCCTGACGCCTTCCGGGTCGGCAACCGCCAAGCCGTCCTTGAGCAATCCCGCCAGCGCCCGCTCGCGCTGCTCCAGCGGGGATTCGAGCTTGCCCAAAGCGACATACATCGCGTGGGTTTGCGCAGAAAGATCCGCCAGGAACGTCGTCTCCGGCACCGGATCTTCGTGCTCGCGCAGGATTGCCATGATGGCCCCGCGCACCTGGCGGTCCGTGCCGTGCCAGGCCTGCCCCTTGGGGGTGTAGTGCGGTTCCGGCCTTCCTGCAGTGATCCAGGCGCAGTCATCGAAGACCGGGCACAGCTCGCACTTGGGGCTGCGTGCGGTACAGACCAGCGCGCCGAGCTCCATGACGGATATGTTCCAGAGGTTCGCCTCCCGGCGGTCGTCCGGCTGCACCTCGCGGGCCCGGGCGAACTCGCTGGCGCGGGGGTTGGGTTCGGGCAATGCCATGCCGCCGAACACCCTGGCCTGGACGCGGCGGATGTTCGTATCAACCACCACGGTAGGCTCGCCGAAGGCGAAGCAGGCGATGGCAGCTGCGGTGTAGTCTCCCACTCCGGGCAGCGCCCGCAGTTCGGCTTCGGTCTGCGGCACCTGGCCGTTGTATTCGGTGGTGATCTCAACCGCCGCGGCATGCAGCCGCTGGGCGCGGCGCGGATACCCGAGCCTGCCCCAGGCTTTCAATGCCTCGGACAGCGGTTCGGCCGCCAGATCTTCCGGAGTTGGCCAGCGTTCCATCCACTCTTCCCAGACCGGAAGCACCCGCACCACCGGAGTCTGCTGCAACATGAATTCACTGACCATGACTTCCCACCCGGTGACCCCGGGGCGGCGCCATGGCAGGTCGCGTTGGTTGTTCAGGTACCAGTGATTGATCTTCTCGTGAATTTGCTGCACCCATCCACTCTAAGTCAGCTGATTCACGGTGCAGAACCGCTGGATATCACACGGTGCGGGCGTGCAATGAACTAGCCTTAAGCCATGAGCAACACATCCGGGGGCAAGCCATCGGCCCGCGTCTATCGGCGCCGGCGCATCACCGTGGCTGTTTTGGCTCTCGTGCTTGTCGGACTCATCGTCTGGGGCGTCACCGCGGTCGTCGGAATGTTCGGCGCAGACGACGAACCCAAGGGGGCGAACCCGACCCCTGTCGAAGCTTCGCCCAATGCCTCCGAGCCCTCCGGGGAAACGGAATCCAACGCCTGCAAGGCCGGGGAAATCACCATTACGGCATCCACCGACAAGCAGTCCTACGCCTCGGAAGAGGACCCGGTGCTCACCCTGGGAATCGAAAACACGTCCAAGCGCGACTGCGAGCTGAATGTCGGCACCAGCCAGCAGGAATTCCTGATTTCCAGCGGCTCGGACAGGATCTTTTCCACGGTCGACTGCCTGAGCAACGGCGAAGACGTCGTGCTGGCTTTTGCCGCCGGGCAGAAGGAAAGCGCGAAGTTCACCTGGAACCGCAACCGCTCCGCCCCGGGCTGCAAGGCGGTCAACGCCAAACCGCTGCCGGGAACCTACAAGTTCACCGCGGCGATCGGCGAGATGACCAGCGACCCGACGACATTCGTGCTCAAGTAGCCGACCGCCCGGCGCGCGCCTAGATGTAGCGGTCAAGCAGCGAGGACTCGGCCATGCGCGCAAGTCCCTCGCGGATCGAGCGGGCACGCTGCTCGCCCACGCCCTCGATCTCCATCAGCTGGCTGGTCGACGCGGCCATGAGCAGCTGCAGGTTGTCGAAGGACGCAACCAGGCGCTCGCCGATGGCCTTGGGCACCGTGCGGATCTGCGACAGCAGGCGGTACCCCTTGGGGGTGAGCGTATCTTCCTGGTCTGCTGTCGAATTCGGGAACAGGATCTTGGTCAGCGCCTCGGGCTCGATCAGCTGGGCATCGGAAATCTCGTGCAGCTTCTCCAGCGCCGCCTCGATGTCCAGTTCCTGCCCCTCGGCGTGGGAGTAGTCGCGCAGCAGCAGCTGGTTGTCCACCTGGATGCCGGCCAGCAGCTCGGTGTGCTGGGAGGCCAGCAGGCGGCCGTCCGCGCCGAGCTCGAGCACTGAACGGGAAATTTCTTCGCTGGTGCGGCGCAGCATCTCAGTGCGTTGCAGCACCGCCAGCACCTCGCGCACCGTGGCGGTGTCCTCGATCTCCGCGGCGGACAACGCGCTGGTCACCTGGTCGAGCCGGTGGCGGTAGCGTTCGAGGGTGGCAATCGCCTGGTTGCCGCGCGCCAGCAGGCGTTCGGCCGGCTCGAGCACATGGCGCTCGCCGGCGGCGTAGAGGGTAATGGTCTGCATCGACTGCGACACCGAAATCACCGGGAAACCGGTCTGCACCGCGACGCGTTCAGCGGTGCGGTGGCGGGTGCCCGATTCCTGGGTCTCGATGGCCGCATCCGGCATCAGCTGCACCCCGGCCTGCAGGATCTGTCGGGCCGAAGCGTCGAGGATGATCGCGCCGTCCATCTTGGCCAGCTCGCGCAGTCGGGTGGGGGTGTAGTCCGTGTTGATCCGGAAACCGCCCGAGCAGATGGATTCGACCTCCTTGTCGTGCCCCAGCACGATCAGCGCGCCGGTGCGCCCGCGCTGGATGCGTTCCAGTCCTTGGGCCAGCTCGGTGCCCGGGGCGATCCGGGCCAGGGTGGAGAGTAGTTCGGGGGCGGGATGCGATTTCAACGTGCGTCCTTTCAACGGGCAGCAGCTCCCATTTTATCGTGTGGGCTTCTGCCTCTGGTTGAACGCGATATCCAGTGCCTGGGCAATGTTCTCCACCTGGAAAACGCGGATGCCGTCCGGGATGTTCTTCAGCGGCTCGGGTGTCGCCGGGGCCATGGCGAAGGAGAAGCCCAGACGCTGGGCCTCGGTGATGCGCCGCGCGATTTCCGGAACCTGGCGGACCTCGCCGGCCAGCCCCACCTCGCCGAAGGCGACGAAGTCCTGCGGCAGCGGGAACTCATTCAGCGAGGAGGCCAGTGCCAGCGCGCAGGACAGATCCGCGGCCGGCTCGCTGATCTTCACCCCGCCGACCGTGGCGATGTATGAATCCATGGAGGACAGGTCCATGTGGGCGCGGGCCTGCAGCACCGCGACCACCATCTGGGCGCGCGCCGCATCCAGCCCGCTGGTGGCACGCCGCGGGGCTGGCCCGCTGCCGCGCGAGAGCAGGGTCTGCACCTCGGCGACCAGCGGCCGCCGGCCTTCCAGCGTGACCGTGATGCAGGTCCCCGGAACCGGGTTCCGGGTGCGGGTGACGAAGAGCTTGGAGGGGTCGGTCAGCGATTCGATGCCGTCCTCGTTCAGGTCGAAGCAGCCGACCTCGTCCGTTGCCCCGTAGCGGTTCTTCAATGCGCGAAGTATGCGCAGGCGGGAATGCTTCTCTCCGTCGAACTGGCACACCACGTCAACCAGGTGTTCCAGCAGGCGCGGACCCGCCACCGAGCCTTCCTTGGTCACGTGCCCGACCATGATGGTGGTCATGCCGCGGGTCTTGGCCGAGTTGATGATGGAGGCCGCCACCTCGCGCACCTGGGAGACGCCGCCGGCTGCGCCGTCGACCTCTGCGGAGGAGAAGGTCTGCACCGAGTCGAGGATGAGCAGCTGCGGGTTGATCTCCTGGATCTGGCCCAGCGCCAGCGAGAGGTCGGTTTCGGCCGCCAGATAGAGGTTGTCCGCGACGGCATTGATGCGCTCGGCGCGGGACTTCACCTGCGCTGCGGATTCCTCGCCGGTCAGGTAGAGCACCTTCAGCCCGGTGTGGGCCGCCTTGGCTGCGACGTCCAGCAGCAGCGTGGACTTCCCGACCCCGGGCTCCCCGGCCAGCAGGATGGCCGCGGCTGGCACCAGGCCGCCGCCCAGCACGCGGTCAAGTTCCGAGACCCCGCTGGGGCGGAAGGCGGCTTCGGAGCCGTCGATCTGGGCAATGGGCTTGGCCGGATGCGCGACCTTTGCCGCGGGGGCGGTGCGCGCGGAGACCACACCGACCTCTTCCACGGTGCCCCAGGCCTGGCATTCGCCGCAGCGTCCCACCCATTTAACCGTGGTCCAGCCGCATTCGGAGCACTTGTAGCTCGCGGTGGATTTGCTGCGCGTGGAAGTTTTGGCCATGGGTTAATGCTAGCGACCGGCTAGGACAACTTGGGCAGCACCTCGATGGCGGCCTCGTGGTCGCGTCCGGCGGCTTCCAGCAGATCCACCAGCATCGGGCGCAGCAGCAGCACCAGTCCTTCGCCCTGCAGGCCCTCGACACCCAGCGCCCGCGGGTCGAGCTGCGCGGCGGCGGCCTCCAGCTGGCTGCGGGCGCCCTTCTCGAACTTGCGCTGACCGGCCAGATTCGGCTCGCGCACCGAGTGGGCCAGCGCATTGATACCTTCGGAGATCTCGCGCAGCAGCGGCGCCAGGCTGGCGGATCCTTCCGGGGTCAGCGCGCTGTTGCTCAGCACCGAGGAAAGCCTGCGGGCGAAAACGCGGGCGTTGCGGGCGGCCCAGTCGTAGTGGTTGAAGCGTTCGGAGAGCCGGGTGAGCTCCTCGCGGTGCCGCCGCCCGGCCGGGGAGAGCATCGCGATTTCCTGGGCCGCCCTGAACGCTCCGGGCAGCTGGTCCAGGTGCTTTTGGGTGGCGCGGGCCTTGATCAGCGCGTGGAACGCCGCCCGGCGGTCGTCATCCCGGATCGCCCAGGAGCATTCGAGCATCGCCTCGGAGAGCTCCTTGAACAGTTCCGAGAGCGCTGCCACCGGGGTGCGGCGCGGGTCCGAGGGCCACAGGATGATGATCAGCAACGCCAGCACCGAACCGGTCAACGCGTCCAGGGACCTGGAGAACGGCCCGTCCACGCTGATCGGCAGCAGCACCACCAGCGCCGACTGCATACCCAGCTGGGTGGAGAAGATCGGGCCCGAGTCCAGATATCGGGCCACCACCAGGCTCAGCGACATCACCACCGCCGCCTGCCAGATGCCCTGCCCGAGCAGGTGCATCAGCGTATCGCCCAGGGCCACGCCCAGGGTGCACCCGAGCGCCACCTCGGCGGTGCGGCGGATGGTGGTCGCCCCGCCGAAGCCCAGCGAGATCAGTGCGCTGGTCGCCGCGAAGATCGGCTGGGTATGCCCCAGCATCGTGTCGGCCACCCAATAGGCGCCGACCGCGCCGAGGGTCATGCGGATGATCCGCGGCAGGGAGTTCCCGGCGCGGGCCAGCCCGGCGGCGTTGCGCCGCGCCAGGAAGTTCACGAGGTCTCGGCGATTGCTGCCGGAGGTGCGAGCGGTGGCCATGAGCCTAGTCTTTCATGAGCCGCGCAGGCTCCCGGGGCAGAGACACAGCAGATGCGGTGATCAGGATCACTGCAAGTTAAAGGCGTTGTTAACCTTTCGTTCACCTTCGCTGGGGGATCTGGTTACTTTGGCTCCTTAGCCTCGTAAGTGAAGCGGGACAAATGACCGCTGAAGGTTCAGATTCTTATCTACCGACTCTTATGGGGAGTAACTCTCGTGAAGCTCAATCGTCTTGGCAGTGCAGCTGCTGTTCTTTCCGTCGCAGCTCTCGCGCTGACCGCTTGCGGTTCGGACAACCCGACCGGCGCCGGCGCGTCGGCATCGGGCGAAGCCCCGGCCGCCAACGCCGAAGTCACCGGCACCCTGACCGGCATCGGCGCGTCGAGCCAGAAGTCGGCCATGGAAGCCTGGATCACCGGCTTCAAGGCCGAAAACCCGCAGGCCAACGTCCAGTACTCGCCGGACGGCTCGGGCGCCGGCCGCAAGGCCTTCCTGGCCGGCGGCGCGCAGTTCGCCGGTTCGGACGCCTACCTGAAGCCTGAAGAGGCAGAAGAGGCCAAGCAGGTCTGCGGCCCGGACGGCGCATTCAACGTCCCGGCCTACGTTTCCCCGATCGCCGTGGCCTTCAACCTGGATGGCGTGAAGGAGCTGAACCTCGACGCGGCCACCATCGCCAAGATCTTCAAGAAGGAGATCACCACCTGGAACGATGAGGCCATCGCCAAGCAGAACCCGGACGCCACCCTGCCGGACACCGCGATCACCGTGGTGCACCGCAATGACGAGTCCGGCACCACCGAGAACTTCGTGGAGTACCTGAAGGCCGCCGCAGGCGACGTGTGGACCTACGACGTCTCCGGCGACTGGCCATCGGACATCCAGTCGGAGAACGCCAAGGGCACTTCCGGCGTGGTCTCCACGGCCGGCTCGACCGACGGCGCCATCACCTACGCCGACTTCTCCGCGGTGGGCGACCTGTCCACCGTGAACGTCAAGGTCGGCGACGAGTACACCAAGATTTCCTCCGAGGCCGCAGCCAAGGCCCTGGAGACCGCGACCCCGGTCGAGGGAGCCGCCAAGAACGACCTGGCCCTGGACCTGGAGCGCGACACCACCGAGGCCGGCACCTACCCGATCGTGCTGCTCTCGTACCACATCTTCTGCACCACCTACAAGGACCAGGCGACCGTTGACCTGGTGAAGGCCTTCGGCAACTACGTCGTCTCGGCCGACGGCCAGAAGACCGCTTCGGAATCGGCCGGCAACGCCCCGCTGTCGGCGAGCATGGAAGAGAAGGCAGCGGCTGCCATCGATTCCATCACCGTCGCCAAGTAGCACCCCGCCGGGAAACCGGCATCCGGTGTGGGCGGGCAACCGCCCACACCAAACCCCCTCCACCCCCGCAGCGCAAGCTGCAACACCCCTCCAATATCCGTAAAGGCTTAAGCCAATGACTACCAATGCTTTGACGAGCAAGTCATCGACTTCCGGCCGCGCCGGGGACAAGATCTTCTCAGGCGCCGCGCTCGGCGCCGGTGTACTGATCCTGATCACCCTGTTCGCGGTGGCGGTCTTCCTGCTCATCCAGGCCCTGCCGACGTTCTTGGCCGATCCGGCCGATATTTCCGGCGGCGCCGGCTTCTTCTCCTACATCGCTCCGATCATCGTCGGAACCGTCGTCGCAGCGGCCATCGCCCTGCTGATCGCCACCCCGGTCGGACTGGGCGTGGCGCTGTTCATCTCGCACCTGGCCCCGCGCCGCATCGCCGGCCCGCTGGGCTACGTGATCGATTTGCTGGCCGCCATCCCGTCGGTCATCTACGGCGCCTGGGGCTACATGGTGCTGGCCCCGGCGCTGGTTCCCGGCTACGACTGGCTGGCCACCAACCTGGGCTTCATCCCGATCTTCGAAGGCCCCGCCAGCCAGACCGGCAAGACCATGCTCACCGCCGGCATCGTGCTGGCAGTGATGGTGCTGCCAATCATCACCTCGCTGTCGCGCGAAATCTTCCTGCAGACCCCGAAGCTGCATGAGGAAGCCGCCCTGGCCCTGGGCGCCACCCGCTGGGAAATGATCACCACCGCGGTGCTGCCCTTCGCCCGCCCCGGCATCATCTCAGCCACCATGCTCGGCCTGGGCCGCGCACTGGGCGAGACCATGGCAGTGGCGCTGGTGCTCTCCACCGGCAACCTCATCCCGTCGCTGATCAAGTCCGGCAACCAGACCATTGCCGCCGAGATCGCGCTGAACTTCCCCGAGGCCTTCGGGCTGCGTCTGGCCGAGCTCATCGCCGCCGGCCTGGTCCTGTTCCTGATCACCCTGGTCGTGAACATGATCGCCCGGGCAATCATCGCCCGCCACAAGGAATTCTCCGGAGCCAACTGATGAGTGCCATGACTACTTCCGAACGCAGCAACACCACGACGCAGCCAACGCCTCCGAGCCGCAAGCGCAATTCGCTGGCCAAGGGCAAGCTGCCCAAGTGGGCCATCCCGGCCATCGCCGGCGGCTCGATCATCCTCGGCGCGGCGGGCTCCACGCTGACCGGCTTCCACGTGGCGAGTTTCGCCATCTACTCCGCAGTCATCTTCCTGATCGCCGCCTCGGTGGCCACCACGGTGGTGGAGGGCAAGCGCCGCGGCAAGAACGCGACCTGGACCTACCTGATCTACGCTTCCTTCATCCTGGCGCTGATCCCGCTGGCCTCGGTGCTCTACACCGTGCTGGAAAAGGGCCTGCCGGGCATGAACATGCACTTCCTGTTCAGCTCCATGAACGGCGTGACCGGCGCGGTCGACAACCAGACGGTCGAAAACGGCACCCCGGTGCTCGGCGGCGCCTACCACGCGCTGATGGGCACCTTGCTGATCACCCTGTGGGCCACCGTGATCTCGGTGCCGGTGGGCATGCTCACCGCCATCTACCTGGTCGAGTACGGCAAGAACGGCCCGCTGGCCCGCGCCATCACCTTCTTCGTCGACGTGATGACCGGCATCCCGTCCATCGTTGCAGGCCTGTTCGCCGCCGCCTTCTTCGGCCTGATCCTGGGCCCGAACTCGCGCATGGGCATCGTCGCGGCCGTCGCCTTGAGCGTGCTGATGATCCCGACGGTGGTCCGCTCCACCGAGGAAATGCTCAAGATCGTCCCGAACGAGCTGCGCGAGGCTTCCTACGCGCTGGGCGTGCGCCGCTGGCGCACCATCCTGAAGGTGGTCATCCCGACCGCGATCTCCGGCATCGCCTCCGGCGTGACCCTGGCCATCGCCCGCGTCATCGGCGAAACCGCCCCGATCCTGGTCACCGCCGGCATCGCCAGCAACATCAACCTGAACGTGTTCGCCAACTGGATGTCCACGCTGCCCACGTTCATCTACTACCAGATCATGACGCCGACCAGCCCGACCAACGTCGACCCGTCGATCCAGCGCGCCTGGGCAGCTGCCCTGCTGCTGATCCTCATGGTCATGGCGCTGAACCTGGCCGCCCGGCTGATCGCCAAGCTCTTCGCTCCAAAGAAGGGCCGTTGAGCCAGCGCTCCGGCCCTCGACACCCCAAGAATTTTCAAGGATAAACACCATGGCAAAACGCATCGACGTCAACGACCTGAACGTCTACTACTCCAAGTTCCGCGCAGTTGAGGGCGTGTCCATCAACATCGAGCCGAAGTCGGTCACCGCCTTCATCGGCCCGTCGGGCTGCGGCAAGTCCACCTTCCTGCGCACCCTGAACCGCATGCACGAGGTCATCCCCGGCGGCCGCGTCGAGGGCGAGGTCCTGCTGGACGGCGACGACCTGTACGGCCCGGGCGTCGACCCGGTGACCGTGCGCAGCCAGATCGGCATGGTCTTCCAGCGCCCGAACCCGTTCCCGACCATGTCCATCAAGGACAACGTGCTGGCCGGCGTGAAGCTGAACGGCAAGAAGATCTCCAAGTCCGACGCCGACGCGCTGGTGGAGAAGTCGCTGCGCGGCGCGAACCTGTGGAACGAGGTCAAGGACCGCCTGGACAAGCCGGGCTCGGGCCTCTCCGGCGGCCAGCAGCAGCGCCTGTGCATCGCCCGCACCATCGCGGTGAAGCCCGACGTGATCCTGATGGACGAGCCGTGCTCCGCCCTGGACCCGATCTCCACCCTGGCCATCGAGGACCTGATCAATGAGCTGAAGAACGACTACACCGTGGTGATCGTGACCCACAACATGCAGCAGGCCGCGCGCGTCAGCGACAAGACCGCCTTCTTCAACATCGCGGGCACCGGCAAGCCGGGCAGGCTCATCGAGTACAACGACACCGCCGCCATCTTCTCCAACCCGGAGCAGAAGGCCACCGAAGACTACGTCTCAGGACGCTTCGGATAAAGATTTCGTCTACCGCCTGCCGTCAGCAGGCCGGTAGGTGAACCGGAAGGGGGGTCTTCCGGGGATCCTGGAGGGGATCACCGCCAGCGGCGCACCGAAAGGTGCGCCGCTGGTTTTTAAACCTTGATGTAAAGCAACCTTGACTGTAAAGGAAGCTTAACTATAGATTGATGCCACGAGGAAGAACCGACAGGAGGAAGAGCGATGACCGAGATCAAGAAGTCGGCCTGGGGCCGCATGCGTTCGGGCGGGAACACCCGCACACTGCTTTTGCTGAGCTTCGGAGGAGGCCTGGCCGCCGCGCTGGGTGTTGCCGCGCTCGTTGCCGCCGCGGGGCCCGAGGAGCGGTTCCTTGCCACGCTGCTGGCCTTCGGGTTCAGCTTCTGGCTCCCGTTCTCCGCGCTGCTCTGGGTGCTGCTGGTTGACCGCGGGACCATGCGCGACGCGCCGCGCAACGTCGAGGACTCGGTGGAATACCGCTGGAGCGAACGCGCTTCGGCAGGGGTGTTCCGCGACATGCTGGTGCTGCTGGGTGCGGGCGCGGCTGTGCTCAGCGTCTTGGAGGTCGCCATCGACCTGACGCTGCGCTGGCCGCTGCACCTGGTGCTCGCGGGCCTGGTGGTCCTGGCGATGGTGGATTTCGGCATCCGGATGCAGCTGAGCAAGCGGGCTGAGGGCTAGTGCGCAATTCACTGGCCGAACGGCGCAAGGACAGGGGATTGTCGCAGCAGGCGCTCGCCGACGAGCTGGGGATCTCGCGCCAAAGCATCATCTCCTTGGAGAAGGGCCGCTACGACCCCTCGTTGCCGCTGGCGTTCAAGCTGGCCGCGCTGTTCGGGTGCCCCATCGAGGACCTGTTCACGCCGGATCCGGACTAGCCCGGCCAGTCGCCGGGAAAACCGCTAGAACAGCGGGCTGATGGCCAGCGTGAGCACCGCGCCGCCGAAGACGCACACCACGGGCGTCAGTACCCAGTGCCAGGCCACCCTGGCGACATTGCGCCAGAAGACCGACTCGAAGGCCTGGTTCTTGCCGGCGCCGACGATGCCGCTGGTGACGGTCTGGGTGGTGGACAGCGGCAGATGGAAGACCAGCGAGCCGACGAACAGCATGATGGCGGAGACGCCCTGGGCGATCATTCCGCGCATCGGGTCGAAGTTCACCAGGCGGCGTCCCAGCGTGTGGGTGATGCGCCAGCCGCCCAGCAGCACGCCGAAGGACAACGCGGCGCCGGCGGACAGCTGGATGGCCCAGGTGACCGGCCCTGGGTCCATGGCGTCCCCGGTGATCAGCACCAGCGCGATCAGCGCGCCGGTGCGCTGGCCGTCCTGCAGGCCCAGCCCCAGGGCCGAGGCGCAGGCGGTGACCGCCTGGCCGGCGCGCGAGACCTCGTTCACGGTGCGCGAGGTGTCGTGCCGAACCAGCCACATCGCCGGGATCACCACCAGGTACGACAGGGTGTAGGCGATGATCGGGGAGATCAGCAGCGGCAGCAGGACCGAGCCAACCAGCAGCGCCCAGGCCCCGGACATCGACGCATCCCCCATGAAGGCCGCGGCGCCGCTGGCGCCCACCAGGGCGGAGAGCAGCGAATGGGTCGAGCTCATGGGCAGGCCGCGCCACCAGCAGTAGAGCCCCCAGGCACCGGCCGTCAGCAGGCCGCAGATCACCAGCTTCAGCCCGTCGATGCCGTCCGGGACGTTGAAGTTCAGCGCGTCGACCAGCGCGGTGCTCAATCCCGAGGTGGCGATGGTGCCGAGGAAGGCGAAGAACGATGCCACCACGACGGCCACCACCGGGGTCAGCGCCCTGGTGCGCACCGCGGCGGCCACCGCTGTGGAGGCGTCCCTGAAACCATTGAGCACGGCGTAGCCCAGGGTCAGGACCACCGCAACGGCGGTAAGGGACGAAATAACGGTCATGGGTCTTAGGACTCCTTGACCAGCACGCGGCCCAGGTGATCGGCGAACTGGCGCAGGGTGTTGGCGGTGAGCATCAGGTGGTCGGCCACGCGCTGGTGGCGGTGGATGGTGCTGGCCTTGGAGAAGCCCGCGATTTCATCCACCCACACCAGGTGGGTCCTCGCCGCGCGTTTGGAGGACTGCACCATCTGCAGCCAGTTGTCTTCCAGGTCGTCCAGGTTGCCAAGGTGCTGGACGGAGTCGGAGGCCAGGTCGGCCAGCTGCGAGATGAGCTCAAGCTGCTCCGAGGAGCGCTCAGAAAGCGGGGTGGTGCCGATGTTCATGATCAGCTCTCCGGTGCCGCGCAGCTGTTCCATGGTTTCGTGCAGCAGCCTCGAGAGCGTGTACATGTCCTCGCGGGGCAAGGGGCTGATGTAGCTGGTTCGCAGGTGGGTCAGCACCGCGTGGACCAGGTCGGAGGCCTCGGCCTCCGCCGCGGCCAGGTCGCGCAGCTGCTGGGGGCGCCCCTCGGGGTTGCCGATCATCTCGGAAACGCTGGCGACCGAGCGTCGAATCGTTGCGGCGAGGTCGCGCAGCAGCTCAATGCCGCGAGAGGCTGAGGGAAAAATCTGGAACTTCACTTTGTACGGCGCACCATTCGACTAGGGCATGCGGGCAGGTACCAATGCAGAACAGTTTACGTCGTTGAAGTGAACACAAGAATTGTGGTGGTGCCGGACCGGGAACGCCTCTCGGCGGAAGGCCGCTCTAGGCGGCAGAGTTTTGGAGCCCGGGGTTACCAGCAGCCCGGCACCGACTCCTAGTTTTCTCGCTTGAAGCGCTTGCTGTCAACCGCCTGCCCGACGGCGTGCCGTTTCTCACGTTATCGCCGCAGCGACTTCTCGATTCCGCTGATCCCCAGCAGCGCGCAGCAGAACCAGATCGCCCCGGCAGGGCCCATGCCAGCCGCCACGGTACTTGCGATAATCGGCAAACCTACTTGTCCGAGCCGGTTTCCCATGAGCCGGAGGGCCAGCGCGGCACCCCGGTCGGCCGGTTCCACCGAGGTGGAGATCATGGTCATGGTCAGCGGCTGGCCAAGTCCCAGGAAGAAACCGCCGACCAGCATCGCGGCGCCCGAGATCCACAGCGAGTCGATGAAGAACGGCGCGATGGCGATGGTGGCGGCCGCCAGGTACAAGCTGGTGGTGAGCAGGGCCGGGCGGCTGAAGTGCGCGGATAGCTGCGGGATCACCAGGCGCGAGACCACCGAGGCGCAGCCGCGGATGGCCAAGAGCACACCAACTGCCACAGGTGTGACGTTATGTTGCTCGGCGACCAGCGGCAGGAAGGCGGTGAGGATGTCCAGCATGGACAGCAGTGTCAGCGCCGCGAGCATGTGGGAGGTCATGCCGCGCACCCGCAGGATGGCCCAGGCGGAGGTCTTGGGGCGGGCCGATGCCGCGGAAGCGGTGTTCTTGGTGGTCGACGGCTGGAAATTGGCCAGCAGCAGCGGGGCCGCCAGCAGCGAGCAGCCGGCACCGATCCACAGTGACAGGCTGATGCTGGCGATGCGCTCTGGGGAGTCGGCCGCGGTGCCGGTGCCCAGGATCAGGCCTGCGGCCAGCGGACCGAGGAATTGGCCGGCGGAATACGCGGCGGTGAACCAGCCGAATCCCTTATCCAGTTCGCTGTCGGGCAAAAAGCGTGCGATGGAGGACTGGCCGCCGATGGTGAACATCAGGTGCCCCATGCCCAGCACCGCGCTGGCGGCCGCGACCAGCAGCGCGTTGGGGGACAGGGCGATGCCAGCGCCGCCGAGCGCCAGCAGGACGACGCCGCCCAGCATCAGGTAGCGGATCTGGCGCATGCGGGAGCTGAGCCGGCCCATGGAAATCGCTGTCACCAAGGGCAGCAGCGCGAAGGCGGCCGTGGCCGCGCCAACCGTCACCGGACCGGAACCCAGCGCAATGAGCTTGTAGGTCGTGACCGGGCGGATTACGTTCAAGGCCGTCTGGGACAGCAGCGCGGTGGCAATCAGCACCAGGAGCCAGCGCATGGCGCCCGAGGATGCCGCCTTGTTGTTTGCGCCCACGCACCGGCCCTTCGCTTGAGGAATTCTGCCGTCCCAATCCTAAGGCCACAGGGAGGCGGAGCCGATTTTTGTTGCTAGTCCAGCGTGCCCTGGCGCCACATTCGGGCGCAGATCTCCAGATCCTTGGCGGTGTTGTCCAGCGAGCGCGCCCGCAAGGTCAGGTTGGTGCCGCGCTCGCTGCTGGCCAGGTCCGCGGCGTCGGCGTGCTCGGTCATGCCCAGGGCCAGCACTCTGCAGTAGGCGGCGGTGCGCTCAAGGGCGTGGGCGAAGTCCCCGTTGAAGGCCCCTGAGAGAATCGAGCTGGTCATCTTCTTCAGCTCCTCGGCGCTGGGCGGCTCGGCGGCGCCGGCGACGATGCGTTCGACCTCTGCGCGGTGGGCTCCGGCGGAGAACCGTGCGGCCATGACGTCGGGCATGTTCAAGGTGGCGGTGCGGACCGCGTACAGGCGCCAAAGCGCGCCGGGCAGCGAATGCGCCGGGGCCTCGCTCCAGAGTTCGGCGAGCACCTCGATGCCCTCGTCCTCGGCGACGGCAATCAGCCTCCGGGTGACCTCCGGGTCGTCGTTGGCCAGCCCTTGCTGGACGAAGGCGCGCGCGGACAGGTGCGCGGCCTCCGATACCCGCGCGGGATCGGCCCCGCCTTCATAGGGCTCGAAGTCGATCGGGGCGAAGGGGCGGGGTTTGTGATGCCGGTACCCCGACTCGTGGGCGGTTTGCGATCCGGAACGTGCACCTCTCATGGCGACTAGGTTACTCCCTTATCCTTGGCGTTTTCCGCTGCTTGCGACGTGGATCGGCCTCGATTAAGGATGGACGGGCACTTCAGGTAATATGGTTTCTGGCCGTAGGCCGTGCGCCTTTAGCTCAGCTGGTAGAGCACTGGACTTTTAATCCATTGGTCGCGGGTTCGATCCCCGCAGGGCGCACCAGACAAAACCCCGCCACCCCGGTTTCACCGGAGGAGGCGGGGTTTTCCGTGTTCCGGCAGGAGGCTAGCTATCGAGGCAGGCGGCCAGGGCGCGGCGGATGACCGGCGCGAAATCCAGCGAGTCGTCGACCGTGATCCGGTGCAGCAGTGCGCCGTCGAGCGTGGCCATGATGAATCTCGTGCAGCCCAGGGGGTCTTTGGCGCCCAGGGCGGCCAGCGTCGCGGTTGTCCAGTGTTCGAAGACCCTCCGGTTGTCCTTCAGCGGCGCAACAAGTTCCGGAGAATGGGCCAAGTCGATGAACAGCGCGTAGCGGGCCAGCGTCCTGCTGCGGAAAATCCCGCTTTGGGTTTCCAGCATTCTGGTGAATGCCTCCTCTGCCTCCGCGCGCTCGAGGATTGGCGCAGCTTGGCCGAAATCCTCGCGTTCGCGCTGGGCAAGGTGCGATGCGACGCCCTCGAGCAATGCCTGCTTGGTACGAAAATAGTTGGATGTCGATCCTGCTGGCAGCCCGGCTGTCTGGTCGACGCGGGCATGGCTTAGTGCCCGCACTCCTTGCTCGCCGAGGAGCGTAAGTGCTGCGTTCAAGGCCCGCTCTGCCCGGGAACTTGGGTTGGAAGTGGAAGTCTCCATAATTTCATTCTCCATCACTATAATCATAGTGACAATTCATTGTGGACGTAGTATTGTGTGAGAGTGGGCAAAGCTCTCAAAGTTGAATACGCCATGTTGTTGGCGCGAGCCGGTCTGGGCGTTAGGCGACAGGAAACCCTCGGGTGCTCCTGCGGGTCCTTCCAAATGACCCGAGCGCGAGCATGCGCCCTGGCTTTTGGCCAAGGTTAGTCGATAAGCCTGGGTCCCTTCCCGCGGTCCCCGATGCGTGATTGCTTGGCGCGCGGCAACACGGCGGTGAGAAGGATCCCAAGAATTTCACTGTGGTGGGATACAAAATGACTACGGAAAGCCAAGCATGGCCGGCCATGCCGGTGGTGGCTGGGGTCGACCACGAATTCCTGGAAGTCGCCGGTGGGCAGATGCACGTGGCGGCTATGGGGTCCGGCGACCCGGTGCTCCTGTTGCACGGATTCGGTCAGACGTGGTGGCAATGGCGAGAAATCATGCCGGCACTTGCGGCTCAGGGGTATCGGGCCATCGCGCCCGACCTTCGCGGTGAGGGATGGACTCGCCTGCCGTACCGGGACATCGATAGGACCCGCCGAACTCGAGACATCCTGGAATTGCTCGACGTTTTGGATCTGGGCGAGGTTCGCATGGTGAGCCAGGACATGGGAGCCGTTTCTGCATTCCAGCTGGCGATGCACTACCCGGAACGAATAACCAGTCACGTGATGATTGCCGTGCCGCCTCCGCAAATGCGATTTGATCTGGGCATGATGCCAGGCATGAGGCACTTGTGGCACCAGGAAGCGCTGTCCATGCCGAAGCTCGGTCCCTGGCTCATGCGCTCGGGACGAATGACCCGCCATTTCTTCTCGCCGATTTTCATGGTCCAGCCCCTGGACCAGGCAGTGGTCGACCAGTATCAGGCAATGATGAGCCATGAAAACTCCGCACGGGCCGCCGTGCCCCTTTGCCGCCGTATGGTCCTCCCGGAGCTGATGCGGATAATACGAGGCAGCTACAGGGCTGAACGCTTTGCCATGCCATCATTGTTCATTTTCGGAACCAAGGATGCTGGGTTCCCACCGGCAGTCGTGCGCAGGGCTTTCGCTGATACTTCCATTTATGGGACTGATGTGCGCTTGGAAATTATCGAGGACGCCGGGCATTTCATAGTCGACGAACAACCAGCGGCGATCATGAAGGCGATTTCCGAATTCTTCGACTCGCTCAGGCCGGACCCCAGAGAGTAGCTCCGCATGCCTAGAGCTGCAGTTCCAGGTCCTCGGCGGGAGCCGCCATGCAGGCCAGAATCTGGTTCTCCGCCACCCGGGCGCTGGGATCCAGCGGGTAGCCGACGCTGCCGCGGCGCAGCGTCAGTGCGCATTCGCCGCAGGACCCTGCCCGGCAGGAGCTGTTCGGGGTGAGCCCTCGGGCCTCCAGCGATTCAAGCAGCGTGCCGTCCTGCGGGCGCCAGGTGAATCCCGCCGCGCCGGAGGAGAAGAAAATCCGTGCCGGGGCGTACTGCTGCAGCAGCTCGCCCAGGTCGGCGGCGGGGGAGGCAAAGGTTTCCCGGTGGACGTGCTGCGGCGCGATGCCGGCCAGCTCGCAGGTCTCCAGTGCCAGCTGGGTGAATCCGGCCGGGCCGCAGATCACCACGCTGTCGCAGGACTCGATGGCCTGGGCCAGCTGCGCCGCGGTTGGCCGGCCTGCCCGGGAATCGACGTGGCTGATCCGGGCGGGCAGCCCCAGGCCGCGGGCCAAGGCGCCAGCGCGCGTGAACAGCTCGCCACCGGGCCCGCGCTCCACATGGAACAATCGCAGTTCATTCAATTCAGGTGCCTGGCCGGCTCCGCGAAGCAGCCCCAGGGCGGGGGTGATGCCGATGCCGGCGGTGAGCAGCGCGGTGCGGCCGTGCAGCACGCGGCGTGCGGTCATGGTGCCGTGGGGTCCCGAAGCCAGCAGCTTGTCCCCGGCCCGCAGGCCGGCCATCTTCTGCGAGACGGTTCCGGCGGTGCGCACGGCGATGCTGATGACGTCCCGGTGCACCGCGGTGATGGTGTAGTTGCGCCACAGCGGGTCGGGCAGGTGCACCCGCAGATGGGTGCCCGCCTCGTCGTGGGCCGCGATCCAGCCGTGCGGGTCGCGCAGCGAAATTTCCACCGCATCGCCGTCCAGCTGCCGGCGCTCGATGACCTCGAGGTAGCGCGGGGTGCGCTTGGCAGGCGCCAATGCCAGCGCGCGCCGGTCTTCGGAATCAATGCGGATCTCGTCCCCTGCCTGCAGCGTCCCGCCGGCCAGGACCGTGCCGTAGACGCCGCAGTGCAGGTGCCCGAAATGGCTTGCCAGCAGCCGCGGCCCGTTGACGTCCACTTGCGTGGTGGCGGGATTGACCGACGTGGCAGGGCAGCGCTCGATGGACTTGGTGATCGCGATCCGGGTCTC
Source organism: Arthrobacter sp. YC-RL1 (assembly GCF_001454985.1). Classification (NCBI taxonomy): domain Bacteria; kingdom Bacillati; phylum Actinomycetota; class Actinomycetes; order Micrococcales; family Micrococcaceae; genus Arthrobacter; species Arthrobacter sp. YC-RL1. Next base: position 3,780,047 of record NZ_CP013297.1, on the reverse strand, counting down.
GCCGATACGCAGGACCTTGCCGATCAGCTCGAACTCGCCGAAGGCCGGCACCCCGTCCAGCAGGATGTTGCCGCGGTAGCGTAGCGGATCCAGCGTGACGCCCGCGGCCTTCGAGAGCGCCTCGACCGTGCGGGGGTTGATCAGCGAGATGCCAGAGAGGCGGGAATCGAACATCCCGTGGGAGGCGGCGACCAGGGTGCGGGCATGGCCTCCCTGCGCCGGGATGTGCACTGCCATGTAGTCAGCGGCCGCCGAGCGCTCGCCGGCATCGGAGGAGTCGAAGGTGAAGGGAGCGGCCCCCGTGGCCGCCGGGGCTGTCACCGTGATGAATGGGGGAGCGGAGACGACCTGCCACTGTTGCAGGGACGTGTCGTTTTTCAGCGCGGTGAAGGAGCCGCAGGACTGCCACTGCCCGTCCGCGACAGGGGTGCTGCCGTTGCCCAGTGCGACGGCGCGGTCCCCGGCTACCCCGCCCTCGGCGCTCACCGCGGCGCGGGTGAGCTCCTCGGCGGGCAGGCCCTTGACTGGGAAACGGAACAAACGCTCGATTCGCATATCAAGATTCTAGTGGGCGGGGGAATTGCCGGGCAGGTTGATGGCCCTAGATGTCGGCCAGGAACTTCTTGATGCGCTCCATGACCAGCGCGCGAGCCTGCGGGTCGTGGGACGGCAGCGAGCTGTCGGTGAACAGGTGCTTGTCGCCGGGGTAGGTGAACAGCTGCGCGAGCCCCTCGCCCTGGTCGTTGACGAAGCGTTCGGCCGCCTCCAGGTCGCCCTCGCGGGCGAAGAACGGGTCGTTGTCCATGCCGTGGATCTGCACCGGCACGGCGGTCGGCCAGGGGCCGAAGCTCCATTCGGCATCCAGGTCCACGAATGACTCGAGCAGGACGGCGCCCAGCGCGCCCGGACGCTGCTGCGCGCACTGCTGGGCCAGGGCCGCGCCCCAGGAAGTGCCGATGTAGACCAGTTCGTCGGGCAGGTTCTTGAACAGCTTGTCCACGCGCTGCTGGATCTTGTCCTCGCCGACCTTGTTGGCCAGCAGGATGCCAGCCTCCAGATCCTTGGGAAGCTTGCCGGCGAACAGGTCCACCGGGTGCACGGTGTGCCCTTCGGCCCGCAGTTCCGCGGCCATTGCCTGGACTCCCGGGGTCAGGCCCTGGACGTGGTGGAATAAAACAATGGTTGCCATGGGAAAACTCCTAGGATCGGCTCGATGCGAGCCGGAATTCGGGGGTGCCGCGGTCCAGCGGGGCCGCGGCGGTGCTCAGCGTTCGTCGACCAGGTTGTCGATGCGTGCCGGCAGGTGCTCGATGGCGTGGGCCCAGCCGGGCATCTGGCTGTTGATTTCCACGCTGTAGCCCTCGGCCAGGTGGAACTCGGCGCAGGTCAGATCCTCGGCTTCCGTCCCCGCGTCGTAGATGAAAGCTCGTCGGATATCCTCCCAGAGCAAGGTGGCGGACTGGTCGATGACCAAGCCGGCGTCGACGACTTCTACGGTGCGCTGCGGGTAGGACATGGTTGAACTGCTTTCGGTCCTGGGCGTTGTGCTTTATTCAAGTCTACGCGGGCTTCCTGCATGAATCACGCCCCTGGGACCTCGACCTTGGCCAGATTCCGCGCGGAATCAAGGCTGAGCGCGTAGTCCAGTCCCAGCTGCGCGAGGAAGTCCTGGTCGTGGCTGACTACCAGCAAGGCGCCGCGGTAGGCATTCAGGGCTTCGGCCAGCTGGCGCACGCTGTCGATGTCCAGATTGTTCGTGGGCTCGTCCAGAATCAGCAGCTGATTCACAGGAATCGCTACCAGCAGGCAGGCCAGGTAGACGCGCAGCCGTTCGCCTCCGGAGAGGGTTCCCAACGGGCGGTCGACGCTGGCGCCGCGCAGCAGCAGCCGGGCCAGCGTATTGCGGATGGTCCCGGAGGGGACGTCCGGAGCCGCGCGCTGGACGTTGTCCAGGGCGCTGAGCGTATCGTCCAGTCCCGCCAGCTGCTGGGGCAGGTAGCCCACCCGGTCCACATGCAGAGTTCCGCTGATCCCGTCGGAGGGCTCGGCTCCGGAGAGCAGCTGCCGCAGCAGCGTGCTCTTGCCCGCGCCGTTGGGGCCGGTCAGCGCCACGCGCTCGGGGCCCTGCAGCAGATGCCAGCTGGTGCCGTCGTCCAGCTCAAGCACCCGCCGCCCGGCCGGCAGCCCGGGATCGGGAAGTTCGAGGTTGATGTGCTCGATCTCCCTGATCCTTGACTGCGCCTGGTCGACGTGCTGCTGCGCGGCGTCGATTTTCGCCTCGTACTGGGCGCGGGTCTTGCCGGCGTTCGCCTCGGACTTCTGCTTCAGGGAGTTGGCCAGGATGCGCGGCATGTTGCCGCCGAGCTGTTCGGCGCGGCCCTTGCGTTTGGTGCGCGCCAGCTTGGTCTCCGCTTCGGCGCGCTGCCGCTTTTCCACCTTCAGCGCGGAGCTGGCGGTTTTGGCCGCCTGCAGCGCCGCCTGCTGCTCGGTCGCCAGCTGCTCCTGGTACAGGCTGTACGGGCCGCCGAAGAAGCGCAGCTGTCCGTGATGCAGTTCGATGGTGTGCTGCATCTGCTCCAGCAGCTGCAGGTCGTGGCTCACTACGACGAGTGTTCCGGGCCAGGTGCGCAGCAGCCCGTACAGCAGCTGCCGGGTCTGGCCATCGAGGTTGTTCGTCGGCTCGTCGAGCAGCGTGACGGGCTTGCGCGCCAGGCGCAGCCCGAGGACCGCCAGCAGCATGGTTTCGCCGCCGGACAGCTCGTCGACCCGGCGCGACAGGTCCAGGCCGCCGAAGCCCAGCGGGGTCAGTTCGGCCTGGATCCTGGCTTCAAGGTCCCAGTCGGAGCCGACGGCGTCGAAATCCTCCGGGGCGACGCTGCCCGCCTCGATGGCCTGCAGCGCGCGGTAGGCAGGGGCGATGCCCAGCAGGTCCGCAAGCGTTGCGTCCGATTGCAGGGTGATGTTCTGCGCCAGGTAGGCGACGTCGCCAGCCGCCGAAACCTGTCCGGAGCTGGGGGCCAGGCGCCCGGCGATCAGCTTGAGCAGGGTGGATTTTCCGCTGCCGTTGGCACCGATCAAGCCGCTGGCGCCGGCGGGGAAGGTGCCGTCAAGCTGGGAGAGCACCTGCTCGCCGTCTGGCCAACAGAAGCTGAGGGAGGTCAGGGTGATGGGTGGGGTCAAGGCCATGGTGGCTCCTGTGAAGGCTGAGGAGGCAACCGGGAAAAGACGTCGTTGGAGGGTTCGTGGCAACAGCTGGGGAACCGGGGAAACGGAAATCTGCACCGGAAGCCGTGAATGAACGTGCGCCGCTGAATGGGGCGCGAGACTGTTCGAGGCTATGCGCAGATGAGATCCATGGTTTCGAGTGTAACAGGCGCACCCGGCCGTGGGGCTGGGCAGAAAAAATCGGGGCGTGCCGCCAGGCATGCCCCGATTCACAACTTGCTGTTCAGCTTACTTCCACGCGCGGTGCACCGCGACGATGCCGCCGGTCAGGTTGCGGTACTCGACGTTCTTCCAACCCACGTTGACGAACTTGCGGCCCAGCTCTTCCTGGCCCGGCCAGGCGGCGATGGACTCGGCCAGGTAGGCGTACGCCGAAGGATTCGGCGAGACCATGTAGCCCAGGGCTGGAATCACGCGCGGCAGGAACTGCTGGTAGGCGACCTTGATCGGGGTTACGGTCGGGGTGGAGAACTCGGCAACCACAATGCGTCCGCCGGGCTTGGTGACGCGGTGCAGCTCGGACAGCGCCTTCTCGGTGTCGTCAATGTTGCGCAGGCCGTAGGAGATGGTCACCGCATCGAAGGTGTTGTCCTCGAATGGCAGATCGTGGCCGTCGCCGTAGACGAATTCCAGCTCGGGGTAGCGCTTGCGGCCCTCGGCGAGCATGCCGTGGGACATGTCGCACGCGGTCACGCGCGCGCCGGCCTTGGCCAACGGCACGGACGAGGTACCGGTGCCGGCTGCCAGATCCAGGATGCGCTCTCCGGGCTTCGGGGCGATCGCCTCGGTGGTGATCTTGCGCCAGTAGTTCACAATGCCGCCGGTCATCAGGGTATTGAGCAGATCGTACTTTGGAGCAAGATTGTCGAACATTTCCTGAACCTGATTCGCCTGCTTGTCCAGGCCTGCGCGCACATTGTGGGTACTCATGACACTAAGTGTTTCACATTTGCCCCGGCCCTTATCGCGATTGTGGGGCGTATCGCTCAGAGCAGTGATTCAAGGCGTGCGTAGCTGGCCTCCATTCCCTCGGTCATTCCGGTGGCCAGCACCATGTCGCGGGTTTGGGGGTCAGGGTAGGTGATGACCAGGCTGAGCAGGGTGCCTGACTGCACCGGGGTGAACGTCGTTTCATTGACTGTTGCCGGGTAGTCGGTGTCGATCATCTGCTCGGTGAAGGATTCGAAGCTGCGCGGGGTGCTGGACAGGCAAACGCCGGCGAATCCGAACCCCTGGCCTTCGACGCCGGAATTCGGCTCCCACCAGTAGCGGTAGCTGTCTCCCACCTCCTTGGGCAGGATGCATTCGGTCATCTGCCAGCCGTCGGGGCCCAGCAGCCAGCGCTTCATGAGCTCCGGATCGTGGTGTGCGCGCCAGACCTGCTCCTGGGTGCCGCGGATGAGGCGGCTGACGCGCACCTGGGTGTCGGAAAGCAGCTGGGCTTCGGTGGCGAAGGTCTGCGCGTAGTTGCGCAGGTCGATCAGCACCTGCTCGATCTGGCTCATGGCCGAACGCGTGCCATCGATCATGCCCATGACGACCACCTGCTCGAGCTCCTCGGCCGAGTCGAAGTTGGCGGTGATGGTCAGCTTGGACCCCTCCTCGTGGGAGTCGAAGCTGAAGACGGTGCGGGTGGCGGGAAGGTCTTCGTTCACTGATCCGTCGGAATGGGCGAAACCGTCGGTGACCTCGAAGAACTTGTGCTCGACGACCTCGTTCCAGATCCAGTATCCGTGGAACTGCTCGCCTTCAGGCGAGGTCATGTAGTAGTTGCTCCGGCCTCCGACCGCGCCGTCGTGGCGCGTGAAGGTGGCAGGGTATTCAACCGGGCCCCAGAACTTTTCGATCTGGCGGGGGTCGAGATAGGCATCCCAGAGCCGGGAAACGGGGACCGGGAAATTGGCGTGAACGGTCAGTGTCAGCGTTTCCGGGTCCTTGAGTACGGAGGTGACAGGCATGGCGAAATCCTTAGTCGGTTTCATCTGCGAGGAAGTCATCGAGCCGGCTGATGCGCTGACGCCAGATGTCCTCGTAGGCGGTTAGCAGTTCCTGGACGTGTCGGATGGTGTCCGGCTGCCCGCGGACGATGCGTTCGCGGCCACGTGCGATCTTGGTAACCAGGCCCGCCGCTTCAAGGGCGGCCACGTGCTTCTGCACCGCGGCAAACGACATGTCGTAGGTCGCGGCCAGGTCGCTCACGCGCACTTCGGCGCTTAACGTCCGCCGCACGATGTCTCGTCGTGTGGCGTCTGCCAAGGCGCGGAAGACCTTGTTTACCTGTTCATCGCTCAACTCATATACAACCATTTGGTTGTATATTACCCCCGCTGCGCGCCAGAGGGAAGAGGGCGAATCAAATTAGTTCTCCGGAGCCAGCATTGTGTTTAAAGAGGAGATAAATCACCTATTGTGCAAGGTGTTAAGTCTCCTATGGATCGCGTCCGACCAGCGGCGACGCCGCCGTTTCGTGCGCGGAGTCCAGGGGCCGTGGAGCGGATCAACAGGATGATCACTACAAATCCCCACCCGCATGCCCTAGTGTGTAAGGTACGCATGGGAAAGTGACCTGCGTTACGCTGAATTTTTACAGGTATCTGGAGTCACGGTGGGCGAAACTGGCATGGACTGGTCGGCTGCGGCGAGCCAAGCGCGCAAAGCGCACGAGCTCTTGGGGTCGCATCTTGCTGACCTTGACGCGCTTCCATTGAGGAACGTCGTTCGCGAGTCGTGGCGGCGATCCCTCTCGAACCCTGCGCAATTCAGCTATCCCTCGATGCTCAGTGACGACAGCCTTCGTCTGGCGCGGGAGCGCAGCGAACTGCAGCGCATTTGGCCTGTTTTCGAAAAGCTGCTGGTTCCCGCCGCCAGCGACGCTAATCTTCTGGTGGCCCTTGCCGACGCGCAGGGGACGCTGCTGTGGGTTGCCGGCAACCACGGAGCCATGGACGGCGCTGAAAATGTCGGGTTCAGCGCGGGCGCGAACTGGGGCGAATCTTCGGTGGGCACGTCGGCTCCAGGGCTGGCGCTTGCGACGGGAAGCGGCGTCCAGGTTTCCGGCGCTGAGCACCTCTATGAGCACGTGCACCACTTGAACTGTTCCGCGGTGCCGATCCGCAACCCGCGGACCGGCCGCATCATCGGCGCGGTTGATCTGACCGGCGGTGCTGATGCGATTGCCGTGCATTCGCTGCCGCTGCTTCAGGCGGCGGTGGCTGCGGCTGAGGGGCAGCTGCTTCTTCCGTCACTGGCTGAGGAGCGGGCGGATGAGGATTTCCTCGATTTGTGCGCCAGTGACGGCCCGCGGCTTTCCGGCAAGCCGTTGTCCCTACGCCATGCGGAGATCCTGACCATACTTGCGGCCCATCCGCGCGGACTGAACAGCGCCCAGTTGGTCGAAGAGCTTTTCGAGCAGCCCGACAATGCTTCCGAAGGGACCCTGCGCTCCGAGCTGGTGCGACTGCGCAAGGCGCTCGCTGATTCGCCTGACCGCCGCATCGCCGCACGCCCCTACCGCCTGGAATGGGAACTGCAAACCACGCTGACCATGCTCTGGCAGGCCATGGAGGAGGGCGATCTGGAACGGGCGCTGCAGCTGTATCCCGCCGAGATCCTCGTGCGCTCGCAGGCCCCTGGCATCGTTGCGCTTCGCTACCGCGCGCAGATTGCCCTGCGGGAAATGGTGCTGGATCGCGGCACCGCACAGCAGTTGCTGCGGCTTGGAAGGCAGAGCGCGGATTCTCAACTGCTGCTGGCCGCCCTGCGTGAATTGCCGCTGGATTCGCCGGCGCGTTCACTGGTTGTCGCCGAGATTGAAGCGCTGGACGGGTAGTCGATCCCGGAGTTCGTTCGCGTTTTTTTCGCGACACGGCCCGATGCCACGGCGCTTGCCGCGGGGAGTGCGGGTCGGGTCATGTCGTGGAGCCGGTGCACTTCCTGACACCGCTGCGCAGCGTTGCAACGTTGTGCAACCTTCTCGCAACGTTTAAGTGACTAGAGTCACATACCAAGACGGCGAGGCATCCAGCCACCGGCACGAAGCGAAGAGACGAAGGAGTCACGCAGCCATGAGCATCTACGCAAACCCGAACACCGATGGAGCATTGGTCAACTTCAAGTCGCGGTATGAGAACTACATCGGCGGCCAGTGGGTTGCTCCGGCCAAGGGGATGTACTTCGAAAACATCACCCCGGTTACCGGCAAGTCCTTCTGCGAGGTCGCACGATCCACCGCCGAAGACGTTGAAATCGCACTGGATGCGGCGCACGCGGCGGCACCGGCCTGGGGCAAGACCAGCCCGGCGGACCGTGCCCTGGTCCTGAACCGCATCGCAGACCGCATCGAGGAAAACCTTGAAATGCTGTCCGTCGCGGAAACCTGGGACAACGGCAAGGCCATCCGCGAATGCCTCAACGCCGACCTGCCGCTGGCAGTGGACCACTTCCGCTACTTCGCAGGCGCTATCCGCGCCCAGGAAGGCAGCCTCTCGCAGCTCGATGACAACACCACCGCCTACCACTTCCACGAGCCGCTGGGTGTTGTCGGACAGATCATCCCGTGGAACTTCCCGCTGCTGATGGCCGTCTGGAAGCTCGCCCCGGCGCTGGCCGCCGGCAACGCGATCGTCCTGAAGCCTGCCGAGCAGACCCCGGTATCGATCCTGGTGCTGATGGAACTGATCGGCGACCTGCTTCCGGCCGGCGTGCTGAACGTCATCAACGGCTTCGGCGTCGAGTGCGGCAAGCCGCTCGCCTCGAACAAGCGCATCCGCAAGATCGCATTCACCGGCGAGACCACCACCGGCCGCCTGATCATGCAGTACGCTTCGGAAAACCTCATCCCGGTCACCCTGGAGCTCGGCGGCAAGTCGCCGAACGTGTTCTTCGAGGACGTGGCGGCCAAGGACGACGCCTTCTACGACAAGGCCCAGGAGGGCTTCACGATGTTCGCGCTGAACCAGGGCGAGGTCTGCACCTGCCCGTCGCGCGCGCTGGTCCAGGAAAGCATCTACGGCGAATTCATGGAAAAGGTCGTGGTCCGCACCAAGGCCATCAAGCAGGGCAACCCGCTGGACACCGACACCATGATGGGTGCCCAGGCCTCCAACGACCAGCTGGAAAAGATCCTGTCCTACATGGACATCGGCAAGGCCGAGGGAGCCAAGCTGCTCACCGGTGGCGGGCGCGCGGACCTGGGCGGCGACCTGTCCGGCGGCTACTACGTGCAGCCGACCATCTTCGAAGGCACCAACAACATGCGCATCTTCCAAGAGGAGATCTTCGGCCCGGTGGTCTCGGTGGCGAAGTTCAAGGACTACGACGATGCGATGGCCATTGCCAACGACACCCTCTACGGGCTGGGCTCGGGCGTGTGGAGCCGCAACGGCAACACCGCCTACCGCGCAGGCCGCGACATCCAGGCCGGACGTGTCTGGGTCAACCAATACCACGCCTACCCGGCGCACTCGGCTTTCGGCGGCTACAAGTCCTCGGGCATCGGCCGCGAAAACCACCTGATGATGCTAGATCACTACCAGCAGACCAAGAACCTGCTCGTCTCCTACTCGGAAGACAAGCTCGGCTTCTTCTAAACTGCGATACCCCAACGCAGCCCATCCCCCATCCTCTGTCACCATCCCCACGCACGACCGACAGTTTCACAGACCCCGAAGGCTCGGGGCGGTTCCGGAGCACCAGCTCCAGGACCGGCCCCGGTCTTCGAAAAACACTGCAAAGGACTTTCCCCATGAGCACCATGAAAGCTGCCATCGTTGAAGGCTTCGGCGAAGAACTCAAAGTAGCCGACACCTCGATCCCCGAGCCGGGCCCGGGCCAGGCCCTGGTCAAGCTCATCGCCTCGGGCGTGTGCCACACCGACCTGCACGCCGCCGAAGGCGACTGGCCGGTCAAGCCCAAGCTTCCGCTGATCCCGGGCCATGAGGGTGTCGGCACCGTCGTCAAGGTCGGCGAAGGAGTCACCGAGGTCAAGGAAGGCGACCTCGTCGGCAACGCCTGGCTGGCCAGCGCGTGCGGCAGCTGCGAATTCTGCCGCACGGGCTGGGAGACCTTGTGCGAATCCCAGTCCAACGGCGGCTATTCGATGGACGGCTCCTTCGGGCAGTACATGCTGGTGGACGCGAAGTTCGCCGCGCACATCCCCGAAGGCTCGGACCCGCATGAGATCGCCCCGGTGCTCTGCGCCGGCGTGACTGTCTACAAGGGCCTGAAGATGACCGGCGTGCGCCCCGGCCAATGGGTTGCGATCTCCGGCATCGGCGGCCTGGGCCACATCGCAGTTCAATACGCGGTAGCCATGGGCATGCGAGTTGTCGCCATCGACGTCGCCGATGACAAGCTGGCCTTGGCGACCAAGCACGGAGCTGAACTCACGGTGAACGCCTTTGCGCAGGATCCCGCCACCGTGATCCAGGAAAAGATCGGCGGAACCCACGGCGTGCTCGTGACCGCGGTCCACCCGGCGGCTTTCGGCCAGGCCATTGGCATGACCCGTCGCGGCGGAACCATCGTCTTCAACGGCCTGCCGGCCGGCGACTTCCCGGCCCCGATTTTCGACATCGTCCTCAAGGGCCTGACGATCCGCGGTTCGATCGTCGGCACCCGACAGGACATGATCGAAGCGCTGGACTTCTATGCGGCAGGAAAGATCAAGCCGACTTTCCACACCCGCCCGCTGGAAGACATCAACGCGGTCTTTGACGAAATGCGCCATGCGAAGATCGATGGCCGTGTCGTGATCGACTACACCAAGTAACCATCCAACCCCCAACCCCAACCGATTAACCAACCCAACCCAACCGAATAACCCAACCTCCCCCCAAATCCCTGTGGCCCGGCATGACATCGTCTGCCGGGCCACAGGGGCATGGACTCCCGGAGACGTTTGGAGGACACTGAGCTTAAAGCCAAGGCCAGTGATCCCGAAGACCAGAGGAGCGAGTCATGAGCACGATTACCGAAACCCGTGCGGCGATTGCCGGTGAGGAATTTTCCCGCGTCGCCTTCACCGATGAGTCCCTTCAACTGCTGCGCAAGCTGTGGGGCATCCACGGCCCGCTGATGTTCCACCAGTCCGGCGGTTGCTGCGACGGCTCCTCGCCGATGTGCTATCCGGCCGGCGAATTCCGCACCGGAGGATCCGACGTCCTGCTCGGAGTGCTCTGTCTTGACGACGGTTCCGGCGGCACCCTGGGCGACATCGATTTCTGGATGTCCAAGGAGCAATTCGAATACTGGAAGCACACCAAGCTCACCGTAGACGTGGTGGCCGGCCGCGGCTCGGGCTTCTCCGTCGAGGCTCCCGAAGGCAAACGATTCCTGATCCGCAGCGAGATCATCGAATTCCCCCAAAGCTGATCGGCTGACGTAAAGCCCTGGCCGGATTCTCTCTTTTTGCGGAGCCAGCGAGGGCAATGCGCGGCGGGTCTGCGCCCGCAGTGCGCCGGACATCAACTGCATCGCCAAGTTGCGCCGGTTCCTTCGCCAGGTATCGGGATGCCCTGCTTCCGCCCGAGCGCCTGCGTCAAGCCGGCGCTGGCTTGAACCGTGATAGCCGGTATTCCAGCTCTCCACAACGGCGGCAGCCGCTAGGCTGGCACGACGCAGCCCCAAGGGCTGCGCCCCCGCCCGTCCACGAGAGGTGCACCGAATGCCGAGCATTCCCTATCAATTCCGCTTCGAGGCAAACGCGGTGGACGAACTGCGAACCCGCATCGCACAGACTCGCTGGCCGCGGCGCTTCACCGCGCAGAACTGGGATTTCGGAGTCGACCAGGACTACCTGCGCGACGTGGTGGACTACTGGCGCGACGGCTTCGACTTCGAGGACGCCGAACGCAGGATCAATGCGGTCCCCAACTACCTGACGTCCATCGACGGGCTGCCAATCCACCACCTGCACTCCCGCTCGGCGCAGGAGGACGCCGTCCCGGTGCTGCTGCTCCACGGCTGGCCTGGCTCGATCGTCGAGTTCCTCGAGGTCATTCCGAAGCTGTCCGCCCCGGAATCGGCGGAACTGGAATCATTCCACGTGGTGGCACCGTCGTTGCAGGGCTTCGGGGCTTCTCCCGGGATCGGAGAACCGGGGATGACCCCGGTCCGTATCGCGCATCGGATGGCTGCGCTGATGCGGGAGCTGGGCTACGAGCAGTTCGTCGTGCACGGGGGAGACTGGGGCACGCTGCTGGCCACGCACATCGCATCGCTCTATCCCCAGCGGGTGCTGGGACTGCATGTGACATTGACGCACCCAATCCCGCCGGGCGATGTGCCGGATGCCATGGCCCTGGTGCAGGACCACGAACGGGAGTGGCTCAAGGGCAACGAATTCAACGCGCTGGATGGCCGCGGCTACTTCGAGATCCAGAAAACCCGCCCGGAAACGCTGGGTTTCGCGTTGAACGATTCACCGGCGGGATGGTGCGCCTGGGTCCTGGACAAGTTCTACCAGTGGACCGACTGCGAACGCGACGGCATCAGGGACGTGCGCCATGCGGTGAGCCGGGAGAAGTTTGGCGAACCTGTCCGTGTACTGGTTCACTGACACGATTTCCTCGGCCATGCATTTCTACCGGGAGCAGTACCTGGCGCTGCGAAACGGGACCGGGGCGGCCGGCGAGGTCGTGGTCCCCACCGGGGCTGGCATTTTCCCCCAAGAAATCCTCAAGTCACCCCGGGCGTGGTACCAGCGGCGGTTCCCGCTGGTGCACTGGACCGAACATGAAGCCGGCGGACACTTCGGCGCGATGGAACAGCCCGAAGCCTTCGCCAGCGACCTGAGGGCCTTCGCCCAGACGGTTGCCGACCTGGGCCCGGTGGCCCTCGGGCAATCGAAGAGTGGTTGAACGGCGAAAATGCGGGTGGATCGGCCAGGTGGTGGCGCGGGGTGCCGACACTACACTTGAAGCATGCGCCTGTGGTCACTTCACCCGTCCCTATTGGATTCCAAGGGCTTGGTAGCCTGCTGGCGCGAAAGCCTGTTGGCCCAGAAGGTGCTCGCCGGCCAGACCCAGGGCTATGCAAATCATCCGCAGCTGATCCGGCTGCGCGGGCAATCCGACCCGCTGGAGACCGTCGGCGGCTACCTGCAGGGGTTGCTGGAAGAAGCGAAGCTGCGTGGCTACAAATTCGACGCGGCCAAAGTCCTGTACCCCGCACTGCCGGAGCATGCGGGCTCTGTGCCAGTGAGCACCGGACAGATCGGATTCGAGGCGGAGCATCTGCTGCGCAAACTGCAGCAGCGCGACCCGCCGCGCGCGACTTACTTGGACTCGTTGGGTGTCGGGCAGATTCCCCTGCATCCCTTATTCACCGTGGTCCCGGGGCCCATTGAAGCCTGGGAGAAGGATGCGGCAGTACGTCATTGAAGATGCATAGAAAGTGAATGTTTGTTGCAATGAGCCACATGAGTCGAAGTGAAAATCTCCCCGAGGACGGGGAAGAAGTGGAAATCCACCTGCGGTGGAGCGACCAGGACAGCCTGGGACATGTGAACAACGCCCGCGTGGTGACACTCGTGGAAGAAGCGCGGATCCGCTGGTCGGGCCGCCATGGCGAGTCGGACCTCTTTCCCCACGGGCTGGTGGTCGCCTCGATGAACCTGGACTACCTGCGACCGGTCTACTACACCTCCAGCGTCATGGTGCGGGTCGGTGTCCAGCGTATCGGCACCAAGTCCTTCGTGGTGCGGCATATCGGGTTCCAGGACGGAGCCCCCGTGTTCGACGGCAGCAACGTCATGGTGGCGCTCGCCGAGGACAAGCTCACCCCGCGGCCGCTGAACGAAAACGAGCGCAGCTGGCTCAGCGAGCGGCTTTTCCGAACGAAGGAGGCCGTCTGATGAACGGCCCAGCAGAACGGCACGTGCTTCTGCACGCCACCCAGGGACCGGAGGACATCGCGCGGGCCGTGGCGGCGCTCGCGACGCTGGGCGAATCCCTGCCCGATGCCCGGATCAGCGTCATCGTGAACGGCAAGGCGCTGGCCGGGGTGCGCAAGGATGCCGAGCCCATTGACCCGGCCAGCCGTACACAGGTTTTCGCCTGCGAACTGGGCATGAGCCGCAACGGCATCACAGCTGACGACCTGCAGGAAGGCTTGGGCACGGTGCCCTCGGCGGTGGTCGCCTTGGCCGCCGGGCAGCTGGACGGCGCTGCCTACATCCGGATCTGAGCGGACGGTCCGCAGCTTAAGCAGACCACGCCATGCCGGTTGCCGGCATGGCGTGATCCTCTGGTGCGAGTTTAGAGCATTTCGGCACGCAGCTGCGCGGCCGACTTGGGCGAGAGCAGACCCGGGGCGACGTCGAAGACGGTCTGCGCACCGGTGAGACCGGCTTGGTTCATGCGGTGCACGGCCCGGGCGTAGGCCACCAGCACGCTGGAAGTGAACTCGGGATTCGAGCCCAGCGCCAGCGAGTACTCGATGACCTGCTTCTGCTCATCGCTGGTGTTGCCGGAGCGGATGACGAATCCGCCATGCGGCATGTCCGCATGCTCGCGGGCCAGGGTCTCGGCGTCGATGAATTCAACCGTGGTGTCGTACTGGTCGAAGTAGTGCTCCATGGTGACGATCGCCTCGCGCACCGCTTCGGCGTCGGCGCCGTCCTCGAGCACCACGAAGCATTCGCGCTGGTGCTTTTCGCGGGTGCTCAGCGTTGGGCGCAGGCCGGCGCGGACCTTGTCGATGGCTTCCTGGCTGGGGATCGTGTACTGCACGCCGCCGGCGACACCCGGGACGCGGCGCACCGCGTCGGAGTGCCCCTGGCTCAGGCCGCGGCCCCAGAAGGTGTAGGTCTCGCCGTCGGGCAGCAGCGCCTCGCCGTAGACGCGGTTGATCGAGAACATTCCCGGATCCCAGCCGGCGGAGATCAGCGCGGTCTTGCCGGCGGCCTTGGCCGGGGCGTCCACGGTTTCGTAGTATTCCGGGATGCGTGCGTGGGTGTCGAAGCTGTCCACGGTGTTGTACAGTGCGGCGTACTTCGGGCCCTGCTCCGGCAGGTCAGACTTCGAGCCGCCGCACAGGATCAGCACGTCGATCTGATCGGTGTGCCGCTCCAGCTCGGTGATGGCGAAACGCGGCGCGGGGCTGGCCAGCTGCAGTTCCTGCGGGTCGCGGCGGGTGTAGACGCCGACCAGCTCCATGTCGGGGTTCTTCGCGATGGCGGCCTGTACGCCGCGGCCGAGGTTGCCGTAGCCGGCAATGCCAATACGGATTTTTGCAGTCATGGAGCTTGTTTTCCTTTGGGGTTTCATCCGGGGACCTGCGGTGAATGCCGCCTTCGCTTGCGGGCATCCGGCATGCGGCACGCACCTGGTCAGTGCTTCGGATTATTCCAAAGAACGCGGGCGCAGGGTAACTGCGAGCTGACTATGTCGTCGGGCCGCGCCCCTGCTCCTTGCAAACCGCTTAAATGAAGCGGCCCCGTGCGGACCTCGGGGTGGAGGTCCGCACGGGGGCATAGGCCGGGTTTAGCGGTCGAACAGGCGACCGAAGAAGCCCTTGCTCGGCTCGTTCTCGTGGCCTTGGCAGCGGTCGCGGGCTGGAACGCCGCGCATGACCGAGTCAACGTGCTGGCCGCACCCGGCCCAGGTGGTCTTGCCGCACTTCTTGCATGAAACCTGTCGGCACATGAGATGCCTCCTTCTCTGGCTTGTAAGCCGTAAATACTAGGAAAGTGAAAGGAAGAGCTTTTCCAGCTCTTCGACGGTCAAGCCGTCTTCTGCTTCGGCGGTCTTCTCCGGATCAACCAGGCAGTGCTGCATGGCCGAGGAGACGATGGCGAATCCTGCGCGGTCCAGCGCGGTGGACACGGCAGACAGCTGGGTAACCACATCGCGGCATTTGCCGTCGTTCTCAACCGAGTTGATGACAGCGTCAAGCTGGCCACGGGCCCGCTTCAAGCGGTTCAGGATTCGCTTGCGTGTGGCGTCGTCTGCGTTGCGCATGATGTGCTCCATTTCGAAAAAGACCGTGGGGCGGACCCCGGGATTAAGACTGGGACTTCTGTGCGTCGGCCATTTCGGCGTGCACGGCTTCCATGTCCAGGTTCTTCAGCGAGGTAATCAGTTCCTCCAGGCCGCGGGAGTCCAGTGCGCCGGGCTGGGAGTAAACCAGCACGCCGTCCTTGAACGCCATCAGCGTCGGGATGGAGGTGATCTGGGCGGCGGCCGCCAGGTTCTGCTGCGTCTCGGTGTTGACCTTGCCGAAGGTCACGTCCTCGTGCAGGCCGGCAGCGGTGTCGAAGACGGGCGCGAAGTTGCGGCACGGGCCGCACCAGGCTGCCCAGAAGTCGACCAGCAGCATGGGGGAGGACTTGACGGTTTCAGCGAAGTTCGTCTCGGTCAATTCTAGCGGTTTCATGGGTACTCCTTGGGTAGATGTGAGCTAGTCCGCAGCCGGTGCCAGCGGAGCAGGGGCCTTGCGCCAGGGGCAGATCGTGGCCAGCGCAGGGATCTTGGTGCAGAGCACCCAGATAAGCGCGGCGACTGCGGCGGCAATGGCGAGGATGAGTCCTGCCGGATGCGGCAGCTCCTGGGACAGGACGAAGACGCCCATGACCAGGACGAAGTAGCCGAATCCTCGGCGCAGCTTCTTCTCCGGCACCATGGCGGTCAGTCGCGCTCCGATCAGCGAGCCGATGATCGCAGCTGCCGTAATGGACAGGGTCAGCGGCCAGTTGACGGAGGTGGAGTTCAGGTGCCCCAGCATGCCGGAGGCCGAGTTCAGCGAGATGACCAGCAGGGAGGTGCCTACCGCGTGCTTCATCTGCAGGCCTGCCAGCAGCACCAGGGCCGGGACGATGAGGAATCCGCCGCCGGCTCCCACCAGGCCGGTGACCAGGCCGACCACCAGGCCGACGGGAATGTACATCAGCAGCGAACGGCCCTTGGCCTCGGCACCGGAGCCCTTCTTCCGCCCGCGGATCATGTTCCTGGCGCTGGCCAGCATGATGACGGCGAAGGCCACCATCAGCACCGCGCCGGGAATGGCCGCGCTGGCCAGTCCGCCGAGGAACGCGCCGCTCATGCTTGCCGCAGCGAAAACCAGGCCCGGGGCCCAGCGGACGTTGCGGGCTCGCGCATGCGGCAGCAGGCTAGCCAGCGACGTCACACCCACCACGAACAGCGAGGTGGTGATGGCCTGTTTGGCGTCCATGCCCGCGACATAGGTGAGCAGTGGAACCATCAGGATGGAACCGCCGCCACCCAGCAGACCCAGGGTCAGACCGACGACAACCGACAGGGCCAGGACCAGAATCATTATTGGTTCCACTGCCGCCTCCTACTTGCCGTTCGGGTTCAGCAGTTGCCCGGCATTGGGGATCTGGGCCAGGGGGTTGGCCTTGCCGGCGGTGCTGATCTGGTTCCACGGCATCTTGGACAGCAGGCTGGCCATGGCGCAGGAGTTGCTGGCAGCGGAGTAGGCAAGGCCCGCTCCGATGGCCGCCGACAGGTAGCCGAGCTTGGGGCTGATCAGCTTGGAGCCGAGGAAGCCCAGCAGCACCAGCGAACCTGCGGTCATGCGGACCTGGCGGTCCATGGCCCAGCGCTGGGTGCCGCGCACCACCTCGCCGCCTGACTTCTCGTAGGCGGCGATGCCTCCTTCCAGCACGCTGCCGGCTTCGATCTCGATGTCGATCAGCTTCTGCTGCGCCTGGGAGGCGCGGGTGCCGGACTGGCAGACCAGCACGATCTGCTTGCCCAGCTTGCGGGTCACATCATGGGCGTGTTCCGACACCAGGTCCAGCGGCAGGTTGTAGGAGCCTGGGATATGCACGGTCTCGAACTCCGCGGGGGTGCGTACGTCCAGGACTGCCACTCCGGACTCATCTGAAGCCAGCAGCTTCTTCAGGGTTGGCGCGTCCATGACATCGATGGGGGTGCTCATGCTTGGGGGTGTTTCCTTCGTGGTGGGGGTGGGTTAGGCGTTGGTCTTGTTCATGGCCGCGTCCCAGCCGGCGTAGCTGCCGGTCAGCTCGACCACGTCGTACCCGGCATCGCGCAGGGCGCTGGCGACGATCGAGTTGCGCAGGCCGCTCTGGCAGTAGGTGACGATCTTGCCGTCGGTAGGCAGCTCGTCCAGGGCCCACAGGGCGCGGCCGCCGGAGATGTGCTTGGCGTTCGGGATGGCTCCGGCATTGAATTCGCTGCGGCCGCGAACATCCAGCAGCAGGGCGTGCTCGAAGTTCTCCAGATCGGCCGGGTCCACGCTCGGCGGGGTGAAGGCCGGCAGGCCCTCGAGGGTGGTGGCGTAGCCGGAGACCGCGTCGATGCCCACGCGCATCAGGTGGTCGCGCATTTCCTCGGCTGCCTTCAGGTTCTCGGCGAAGAGGATCAGCTGGCGGTCGTCGGCTTCCGGATCGAAGGCCCAGGCGCCGAAGTTCGCCATCTTGGAAATGGCAGGGATGGCCAGTGCGCCGGCGACGGTGCCTTCAGCCACTGCCACGTGGCCGCGGGTGTCCACGAAGACCGCGTCGTTCGCTGCGGTCTGCTCGATGATCTGCTCCGCGGTGAACTCGACCAGCTCAGGCAGGGGGCCGAGCACCTTGGCACCGTCGCGGTTCTGGCGCTTCATGCGGGCGAAGTAGGCGTGGGCATCCGGCTGCCCGTCGAGCAGCTGCGCGATGAAGCCTTCCTCGTCGTTGTTGGCCAGGTAGCTGCCCCACCAGGCGAAGTTGCGCTCGTAGCCCACGGTGGTGGATGGTACTGCGCCCAGTGACTTGCCGCAGGCGCTGCCCGAGCCGTGGCCCGGGTAGACCTGGATGTGGTCGGGCAGTTCCAGGAAGACATTCTTCAGCGAGGCGAAGAGGTCCTTGGCTCCGGCGAAGCGGGTGTCCACGCCGCCGGCTGCCTCGTCCAGGAGGTCGGGACGGCCTAGGTCGCCGGCGAAGATGAAGTCGCCGGAGAACATGTAGCCTGGCTGGTCGCTGAAGGCGCCGTCGGTGACGAGGAATGACAGGTGCTCCGGGGTGTGGCCCGGGGTGTGGCGTGCGGTCACGGTGATGTTGCCCAGCTTGATGGTGTCCTTGTCCATCAGGCGCTCGGCCTCGAAGCCGTACTGCCAGTCGGCTCCGCCTTCGCCCGAGACGTAGGTGGTGGCGCCGGTGGCTGCGGCCAGCTCGCGGGTGCCGGAGAGGTAGTCGGCGTGGATGTGGGTCTCGGTTGCCGCAACGATGCGCATTCCGTTCTTGGCTGCAAGCGCCAGGTACTCGGAGATGTCGCGGCGGGCATCGATGACGATTGCTTCGCCTTTGGCCTGGCAGCCGATGAAGTAGCTGGCCTGTGCCAGGTCTTCGTCGTAGAAGCGTTCCAGAAGCATGGGATGTCCTTTCGTTGGGGTGTCTGAATCCACCATAAACTATACCCCCGGGGGTATGTCAAAAATAGGGGTGGGGGTATACGTGCAGTTGCGTGAAAGGATGGCCGCCACCTGGGCCTGGCGTGCGCCAAGACTGGCAATCGCCTTGGAATCCGGAAGTTTGCGTTTCGCCTGCCCGAACGGTGGGTAGCGTGAAAAGACGTTCAGTCGGCGGGAGTCAAACCGCCGGCGCGATGATCAAGGAGAGGAAAAGATGTTCAACCGCCATCCCACCGACCCACCCATCAATCCCACTGACCCCACCGGGCCCATCGCACCCCCGAGCGACCCCACCGCTCCGGACGGTCCGGTCATCGACCCCACGGGGCCGACTGACCCGCCATTCGATCCGACCGCTCCGCCGGTCCCGCCGGAGCCGGAAACCGCCCCCGAACGCTAGCGCAACGAGAGGGAAGAATCCATGGGAGAAAAGCACATTCCTGAAAAAGGGCACCCGGTCCCGGGGGAGGGTCTGGCATCCAAGGGCCATGTCTCGGACCCGAAGCGCTCTGATGGCGCTCGGCGCGACTGGAGCGACGAAGGGGGAGCTGCCGAAGAGGGCTCGGCTGCGCCGAGCGGTGCCGGTGAGCGCGACCGGGGCTAGGGGCGCGGGAAGAGCGCGAGCCAGCTGGCGATCCGCTGCTGGTCCGCGGTGCTGAATAGTGCCAGGCGCCGCACCTCTTCGCCGGCCGGCATCAGGAGTCCCGCCTCGTCCTTCGCCGCGTGCGCCAAGGCATCGCCCGCGGGGGAGCCTGTTCCCGCGTGCGCGCCGGTGGCGATGAACAGCGTGCTCGGTGAGCCGGACAGTGTTTCGATGATGCCGAGTCGTCCGCCCAGGAAGGAGCCCAGCTCGTCGGCGCGGAAGTGCCCGGTGGCATCCCTCGTGACCACTTCGACTGCGGGGATCAGCTTCTTGCCGCGCCGGCCCACGCCCAATTCCCGGGCTCGGAAGGTCGCTTGGCCTGCCTGCAGCGGTTCCAGGCTATCCAGCGCCCGCTCCGGGGCGCGCCCGGTTCCGGAGGCGGTTGGCTGCTTGCGTGAAAATAAGCCCATGGTCGTTCGTCCTTTCGCTAGCTGAGGGTGTCCAGATGCGCGGCCAGCTTGGCGCTCGCCGTCTGCAGGTGCTCAGCCAGCACTTGGGCCGCCTCCTGCCGGGACCCTGTGGAAATCAGTTCCAGCAGGCGCGCGTGCTCGGCGGCGATGTCCTGGGTGGACAACAGGGTGGCGTCCTGCACGTGCGTCATGCACAGCCGGATTTCATCCGTGAGCTGCGCGTAGATCGCGCTGGTGCGCGGCGAGCCCAGTGCCTGGACCAGGGCTGCGTGGAAACGCACGTCCGGTTCCACGATCTCGATGGGCGAGGCGTTGGATAACGCGGTGATCTGCGCGTTGGCCGCCAGCGCTGCCTCGGGTACCTGGCCGGTGCCGGCCAGCAGGCGCACGGCCTCCGCTTCGATGATGGCTCGGGTCTGGTAGATGTCGCGGGCATCGGCCGCGGACAGCACCCGCACCTTGGCGCTCTGGTGGGCGTTGCGCGCGAGCAGCCCGCTGGACACCAGGTTCTCCAGCGCGGCCTTGGCAGTGGGGCGGGCGACCTCGTAGTAGGCTGCCACGTCGACCTCGCCCAGCGGGGTGCCGGGAGAAAGCTCGCCGCTGAAGATGCGTTCGCGCAGCGACCTGATGACGGCCTGCACCACCGAAACCACTCCTAGACGGGCAGCCACATGCGTCCTTTCGGGCAGAAGTACATTGGACCTACCAAGTATCCCATGGCGCGTACTACTATGGCATGTGTACTTGTAAGACAATTTCCCGCGACGGTAGGCCACGCCTACGATCCACACAGGAGCGCACCATGGCATTGAGCACGCCAGCACTCGGCGAAACCACGGTTTCATCCAGCATCCTCGACCTGGTCGGCGAGCCCGACCGGGTTAAGACCCGATCCATCGACCGCGTGGCCTATGCCTCGGACGCGTCGCACTACCTGTACACCCCGCAGGCGGTGGTGCTGGCCAAGGACGCCCGCGAGGTCTCGCAGCTGCTGGCCGCCGCCAACCGGAACAACCAGCCGGTGACCCTGCGCTCAGGCGGCACTTCGCTGGCCGGCCAGGCCAGCGGCGACGGGCTGATGATCGACGTGCGCAAGAATTTCCGCGGCATCACCGTGCTGGACGGCGGGCAGCGCGTACGTGTCCAGCCCGGCGCCACCATCCGCCAGGTCAACGCCCGGCTGGGCGTCTACGGCACCAAGCTGGGACCGGATCCCGCCAGCGAGGCCGCCTGCACCGTGGGTGGCGTCATCGCCAACAACTCCTCCGGCATGGCCTGCGGCACCGAGTTCAACACCTACCGCACCCTCGAATCCATGACCTTCGTGCTGCCCAGCGGCACCATGGTCGACACCGCCGCCCCGGACGCCGACGCCCTGCTGGCCGCCGCCGAACCGCAGCTGGTGGCCACCTTGGAAAAGCTGCGCGACCGGGTGCGCTCCAACCCGGATTCCGTGGCGAAGATCGAGAAGCACTTCGCGCTGAAGAACACCATGGGCTACGGCATCAACGCATTCCTCGACTTCGACTCCCCGGCGCAGCTGATGGCCCATCTGATCATCGGCTCCGAAGGCACGCTGGCCTTCGTGGCCGAGGCGGTGTTCCGCACCGTGCCGATCCGCAAGCTGGCCGTCGCCACCCTGGCGGTCTTCGACAACCTGGATCTGGCCACCCGCGCGCTGCCCGAGCTGCTGGATTCGGGCGCCGCGACCCTTGAGCTCATGGACTCCACCTCGCTGCGCGTCGGGCAGTCGCTGCCCGGCGTGCCCGAAGCCATCATGGGCTTCGAGGTGGACCGGCAGGCCGCCCTGCTCATCGAATACCACGCAGACAACGACGAGCAGCTGCGCGGGCTGCAGGATGCCGGGCAGAAGCTGCTGGACACCGCCGCGCTGCGCGCCCCGGCCGTGCTCTCCCCGGACGCGAAGAACCGCCAGGCGGCCTGGAAGTTCCGCAAGGGGCTGTACGCCTCGGTGGCCGGAGCCCGCGTCTCGGGCACCACCGCGCTGCTGGAGGACGTCGCGGTGCCGGTGCCGTCGCTGGCTGAAACCTGCGGCAGCCTGCAGGAGCTGTTCACCGAATACGGCTACGAGGACTCGGTGATCTTCGGCCACGCCAAGGACGGCAACATCCACTTCATGCTCACCGACCGCTTCGAGGGCGAGCGGGCGCTGAACCGCTACAACGGATTCAACGACAAGATGGTGGACCTGATCCTGTCCAAGGGCGGCAACCTGAAGGCCGAGCACGGCACCGGCCGCGCCATGGCCCCGTTCGTCCGCGCCCAGTACGGCGAGGAGCTCTACGACGTGCACCTGGAACTCAAGGCCGCCTGCGATCCGCGCCTGATGATGAACCCCGGGGTCATCATCGACGAGGACCACTCGGCCCACATCCGCAACATCAAGCTGAACGCCACCATCGAGGTGGAGGCCGACCGCTGCGTCGAATGCGGCTACTGCGAGCCGGTCTGCCCCTCCAAGGACCTGACACTCACCCCGCGCCAGCGCATCGTGGTGCGCCGCGCCATCGCCAAGGCGGAGGCGGAAGGCAACCGGGAGCTGGCCGCGGAGCTTGAGAAGGACTACGACTACAACGGCGTGCAGACCTGCGCCGTGGACGGCATGTGCGTCACCGCCTGCCCGGTGGGCATCAATACCGGCCTGCTGGTCAAGCGCCTGCGCCGCGAGGACGCGAACCCCGCGCTGGCCGCAGGGTTCAAGACCGCCGCCAAGGGCTGGGGCGGCGCCACGCGCGCCGGCTCGCTGGCCCTGAGCGTGGCTGACAAGTTCCCCGTGGGCCTGGTCCGCGGGGTCACCGATGCGGCGCGCAAGGTCATCAGCACCGATGTCATGCCGCGCTACGACGCGGAACTGCCCGGCGGCGGCAAGGCCCGCAAGCCGCTGGCCGGAATCCTGGGCGCCGCCGGCACCGAACCGCTGGCCATCTACCTGCCGGCCTGCGTGAACTCAATGTTCGGCCCGGCCGGCGAGGGCCAGGGCGTCGCTTCGGCGTTCACGCAGCTGCTGCACGCGGCCGGCGTCTCGGTCTACGTCCCGCAGGGCATCGAGTCGATGTGCTGCGGCACCCCGTGGAGCTCCAAGGGCTACGCCGACGGCCACGACCTCATGGCCCAGCGGGTGCTCGACGAGGTGGCGGCGGCGCTGCCGGGCAGGAACCTGCCGGTCATCTCCGACGCCTCCAGCTGCACCGAGGGCTTCGCCCACACGCTGGAAGAGCACGGCTACACCGTGGTGGACCTGCTCGCCTTCACCGCCCAGCACCTGCTGGAAAAGCTGCCCGAGGGCCGGAAGGTCTCCTCGCTGACCCTGCACCCGACCTGCTCCTCCACGCAGATGGGGCTGAATCCCGATTTGGAGAAGGTGGCGCGGGCGGCCGCGGACACCGTGAACGTGCCGGTCAATTGGGGCTGCTGCGCCTATGCGGGCGACCGCGGCATGCTGCATCCGGAGCTGACCGCCTCCGCCACCGCCGCCGAGGCAGCCGAGGTGCGCGAACTCGATGCCCAGGCCCATGCTTCCTGCAACCGCACCTGCGAGCTGGGCATGACGCGCGCAACCGGCAAGGACTACCGCCATGTGATCGAATTGCTGGCGGAAGCAGTCGCGCGGTAGGCGCAAGGCCGGACGGCGGCGGGGCCGGGTGCGATATTCGCATCCGGCCCCGCCGCCGCCTTATTCTCCCGGATGGAAGCGCTTGACCCGGTGCAGGGTATTGACGTCGGTATGGCGCATTTCCGCGCCGAGGGCCACCAGGCGCAGCAGCAGGTCCGAGGTGTAGCTGAAGCTGCCGTCCTCGTGGAAGGTGAAGGAGCTGCTGAACTCCTTGATCTCCGCGCGTTCCATCAGGTACTTGTTCTGCAGCACCCCGTAGGAGGGATCTCCCGGGGTGGCGTTGAAGTGCACGGTGGTGTCGCGCGGTCCGGCGGTGCTACCGGCCAGCACCGCGATGCCGCGGCCGAAGACCACGTTGCGCATCACCTGGCTGTTCTCGCGGTCCCAGAGCAGGAAGCCGATTTCGTCGTGGAACGGGTCCATGGCCTCCTCGCCGTGGCGCCAGGCCGTCATCGAGTAGTTCAATCCCCACAGGGTCTGCTTGCCGTTTTCCTGGATCGGGATGGGCTTGAACACCGCGCGCTCGTAGTAGCCGGTTTCGCTCGTTTCGTCGGTGAGGTTGTGGTAGGAAAGGTCGACCCCGGCATTCCCCTCCCATTCGCCGACGAGCGGGGTGAGTGGACCGAGCTTCTGCGGTCCCTGGATGGTCGAGGTTCTTGCCAAGACGGTCATGGCTGGGTTCTCCGATCAGTGAGTGGTAATCGTGGTGCCGTGTGGTGCGGCCGGCGGGATGCCGGGTCGGCATTCAGGGCAGAGCCCCCAGTAGGTGACTTCTGCTTCCTCGATCGCATACCCGGTAGCGTCCAGGGGCCTGAGGCACGGGGCCTTGCCGACAGGGCAGGGGACATCGGCGATGCGTCCGCAGGCGCGGCAGACCAGATGGTGGTGGTTGTCCCCGCGGGCCAGCTCGAAAACCGCCGGGGATCCGGGCAGCTCGATGCTGCGCAGGATTCCGGCGCCGGTCAGGGTGTGAACGACATCGTAAACGGCCTGGGTCGACACGCGGCCGATGCGCTGCCGCGCGCCGGCGGCGATTTGCGCGACATCGATGTGGGAGCGCAGGAGCAGCTCGTCGAGGACCGCGCGCCGCGGCCGGGTGACGCGCATTCCCAGCTCCCGCAGTCGCGTTTCGAGCTCTTTCATGCCGGCCTTCCCGCAATTGAATTGATCAATTCCAATGTAGGCACAACATTTGCGTTAAGCAAGAGTTGCCTCAAGCAAGTCTTTGGATGTGCGAGCGCATGGTCCGGAACGCTGGATTGGCGACGGCTACAGGGGCAGGTGGGTGCTGTTCGGCTGGGGGATGCTGTGGCCAACCAGGCCGTGCAGCTTGTCCAGGGCAGCCGCGCAGGCGGCCCGCTCCGCGGGGTCCAGCAGGTCCAGGGCCTCGCTCAGGTCCTGTCGTCGGCGTTCGGTGACCTGCTGCACGACCTGGCGGCCCGAGACCGTCAGCTCCAAGGTGACCACACTGCGGTGCGCGGGGTCCGAGCCACGCGTCAGGTGCCCGGAGGCATTGAGCCTGTCGGCCAGCCGGGTGATGGATGAATTGCCCACGCCCAGTGCCTTGGCGCAGTCGCTGGATGTCGACCGACCCCGGCGTTGCAAGGTCAGCAGCAGACGGAACTGGGGCAGGGATACCTCGAGCTGTTCAACGCTGCTCAGCGCCAGCCCCACGAGGTCCTGCGTGGCGCATTCGAAAGCCGCGAGCTCCTGCTCCGAGGTCTGCGGCCGATCCTGGATTCCCATGGAAACCAGTTTGTCACAAGAGCGCCGGCCGGCAGGGTCTGCCGCGTGGCATCGGGCGTGGGCGGAGCTCCTTGAAACTTGCTTGAAGTCGTATCCGCAAGTGGCGAAAACTGATTGAATGTGGGCATGGCCGTCATTCTTGAAACAGCAATACCGTTCCCCGCCGACGAAGTGTTCGCCTGGCACGAGCGGCCCGGCGCGATGAGCCGGCTGCTTCCTCCATGGCAGCCGGTCCGCGCAGTGAGCCAAGCGGAAAACCTGCGCGACGGCAGCTCCGAGCTGGCGATGCCTGCCGGATTGCGCTGGCACGCCCGGCATCTTGCCGACGGGTATGTGCCCGGTCGCGTCTTCGTGGACGAGCTGGCGCCGC
Source organism: Arthrobacter sp. YC-RL1 (assembly GCF_001454985.1). Classification (NCBI taxonomy): domain Bacteria; kingdom Bacillati; phylum Actinomycetota; class Actinomycetes; order Micrococcales; family Micrococcaceae; genus Arthrobacter; species Arthrobacter sp. YC-RL1. The sequence continues at coordinate 3,754,647 of NZ_CP013297.1, read as the reverse complement.
AGGGGCTCGCTCAGGCGCCGCTGCGGCCGATCCGCTGGCGCCACGAGCACCACATCCTGCCCGACGGGCCGCAGCAGTGCGTGCTGCGCGACGAAGTCAGCACCAATATGCCGCAGAACATGGTGCGGCGCATGCTCGCCTACCGGCACCGTCAGCTGTCCGAGGACCTGCGGGCCCACCAGCGCGCGGCGCAGCACGGCCTGAAGCCGCTGACCGTCGCACTGACCGGTTCGCACGGCATGGTGGGAACCTCCCTGGGTGCTCTTCTCGAATCGGGTGGGCACCGGGTCATCCGGTTGGTTCGTTCGGCCCCCCAAGGTCCGAATGAACGCCTTTGGAATCCCGCGAGCCCCGACGAATCCTGCCTGGATGGGTGCGACGCGGTCGTCCATCTGGCCGGGGCGAGTATCGCCGGGCGATTCAATAGTGAGCACCGCAGGAAGATCCGCGACAGCCGCATCGAGCCCACGCGCCGGCTGGCGCAGCTGGCTGCGCAATCCGGTGTCGCGGTCTTCATCAGCGCCTCGGCCATCGGCCTGTACGGCGCCGACGCCGGAGAAGACGAGCTGACCGAAGACGCCCCATACGGCCGGGACTTCCTTGCGGAAGTTGTCCGCGACTGGGAGCAGGCGGCCCAGGCGGGGCCCGATGGCGGCATGCGCCGGGTCCAGGTCCGCACCGGTCTGGTGCAAAGCCCCACCGGCGGGCTGCTGCGCCAAATGCGTCCGCTCTATGAAGCAGGGCTGGGCGGCAGGCTCGGCGATGGCCGGCAGTGGCAGTCCTGGATTGGACTGGATGACCTGGTGGACATCTATCACCGCGCACTGTGGGACAGCGAACTGCAGGGTCCGGTCAACGCGACCGCGCCCACCCCGGTGCGCAACAGCGAGTACTCGGCCGTGCTGGCCAAGGTGCTGCACCGCCCCGAGATCTTCCCGGTGCCTGCCTTCGGGCCGCGGCTGCTGCTGGGCGACGAAGGTGCGCAGCTGCTGGCGTTGGCCAGTCAGCGGGTCGTTCCCGCGAAGCTGTCAGCCCGAGGCCACACCTTCCGCTCCGAAGAGCTTCCCGATGCGCTGGCCCACCTGCTGGGCCGAGAGCTCTAGGCGCAGGTCCTGCGTCGGCACCCTTGGCGGGCTGTCAGCAGCGGGGTCTTGCCGTATTCGCGATAATGTGTGCCACATGACCTCCTAAACATATATGCGAGTTGTCGTATGCACCGCAGGCCTTGAACTCGATGTCCTATTGCGAGACGGTCGCCGGTTCGGAAGGCCTGCGGCGCCCCCACGTCATAAGGTATCGCGCGCGTACGGCAACCGTGCGTGGAATTCCGTCTTCCCGGATGATTCCGAACAAATCCGACCTTTCGGATACGATCTGACTAGCATCTTTATTTGGCGTCCAGAAACGCCGAAAACCGTCGGCAGTCGCCGACGGCCAGTCCGGCGATCGCTTGGAGGGCGGCCATGACGCAACACGCGGAGTCCCAAGATGTTCCGACCGACGCTTTCGATGCGATCGTCAGGGATCTCCAGACGCTGCGGATCGAAGCAGGCGACGTTCCCTACGCGGAAATCGTCCGCCGTATCGGGAAGCTGCGCGAGCTCTGCGGAGTAGATGCCGTCGCCGAGAGGCCTGCCCGAACCACTGTCTATGATGCTTTCCGCCTCGGCCGGACACGTATTAATGCCGAGCTTGTGGGGGAAATCGTGCAAGCCCTGGGCTGTTCGCCGGAGGAAGCGAAAACCTGGGAACGCAGATGCCTCCAAGCCCGTCTCGACAAAGCAGCAGCCAAGCGGCAGGCGTCCGCCGCCCCGCAGCCATCGCCAGCCGCGCCGACAGTTCACATCGTTTCCACTCTCGGACAGGAAAATACAGCTCCCAGCAGGCGACGGATATATATACTCCTTTCGGCATGCTTGATACTGAACCTGGCGGGTTTCTGGCTAGTTGATGCGGCAGGGCTTCGGCTTTATCTGGACATGATCGGCACCGCTTTAGCCGCCATCGCCTGCGGGCCGTGGGCAGGGGTGCTTGTCGGTCTGGCGACCAACATCATTGGGCTGTCGATTACCGATTCATCGGCAGCGGCCTTCGGCCTGGTGAACATGACCGGGGCACTGGTCTGGGGGTACGGTGCGAAGCTGATCAAGCGCAACTCGGCGTTGCCGAAGTACGTTCTGCTCAACGTCGTGGTGGCTGTTGCATGTTCGGTGGTATCGAGCATCATCCTGGTTCTGCTTTTCGGAGGTATGACGGGGCACGCCTCGGAAACGACGATGCAGTCCATCCTTGCCAGCACCAGCTCGCTGGGCCTGGCGGTGTTCGAAGCTAACCTGATGTATTCGTTGGTGGACAAGCTGTTGACCGGATTCATCGTGATTGCACTGCTCGGACTCGTCAAGCAGTGGATCCGCGTCCCTGTCTACGAGCATGTTTCAGAGCATGCGCTGGATTCCCTGAACCGCGCCTACCGCTTGACGAAGACCGGATTCGGTTCCTTGCGGGCCCATCAGGGACGGGCCCTGGGATAGCCCGTTCAGCTCCGCGAGGAGCCCGGGACGCCCGCGCCTAGCGCAACACCACGATTCTGCCCTATCATCAATGAGTCAGGAAGCGCGACCAAGCGGATTCCGGCGCTCTCAAAAGGGGCGATACCCGTTGCCGAAACGCAACCGGTAGCGGCAGACATATATGGAATTTTCTTCAGCACCATACTTTTGAAAAGAGTCCATGATGTCTAGCGTTTCTGCCGCCATCGCCCATGCCCTCAAGCCACTTGCACCGCAGATCTTCGGTCTGATGGGCAACGGCAACGCACATTTCCTCGACGCGGCCGTGCGCCAAGGGTTCACCTATACCGCAGTTCGCCACGAATCGGCCGCGGTATCGGCCGCGGACACCTATTTCCGCATCTCCAACAAGCTCTCCATCGCTTCCACCACCTACGGCGCCGGCTACACGAATGCCGTGACCGCGCTGGCGGAGGCCGCCGCTGCACGCACCCCGCTGCTGTTCGTCACCGGCGACGCACCGACCTCGGGACTGCGCGGCTGGGACGTGGATCAGGCCGCAATTGATACCGCGGTACGCGCCCCGCGCTACGTGGTGGACCGGGAAACCCCGGGAGCCATCGCGTTGCAGGCCGCCGCGCATGCACTGCGCGAGCAATGCCCGGTGGTCCTGGCCATCCCCTACGACCTTGCCGCCCTCGAGACTTCCGAAACGGAACTTCCGGACTTCGCCGACCTCGGCCCCACGCCGCCCGCCCCGGAATTGAACTCCACCCAGCTTGAACAGGTCAGCTCGCTGCTGGCAGGCGCCAAGCGCCCGCACATCCTCTACGGCCGCGGCGCCATCGACGCCGCACCGCTGGTCAAGGAGCTGGCAGCCAAGATCGGCGCCACCACCTCCGGTACCCTGCTGGCCCGTGACCTGCTGGACTACCCCTACGATCTGGGAATTACTGGCGGCTTCGCCACCGAGAGGAACGCCGAGATCATCGCCCAAGCGGATGTCCTGCTGACCCTCGGTGCATCGCTGAACCAGTTCACCATGCGCTTCGGGGGCCTGGTCAACGAGTCCGCCACCCTGATCCAGATCGACCTGGCTGCCACCGCCACCAATCCACGGGTGGACTACTTCGCCACCGCCGATATCAGCGCCGCCGCCGCGCACCTGCTCCAGTCGGTGCCAGCGGCCGAAGCCTCGTGGGCCAAGGAGCTGGACCTCGCCGCGCTGCGTACCCGCCCTCTCGGCGACGCTAAGACCGCCGACGGCTTGCTGGATCCGCGCCGCGTGGCCAGCGAAATGGAGCGGATCCTGCCGGCCAACCGCGTGCTGGTGCAGGATGGCGGGCACTTCATCGGCTGGGGACCCATGTATTGGTCCACCAGCGGCGCCCGATCGCTGACCTGTGTCGGCACCGCCTACCAGTCCATTGGCCTGGGTATCGCCTCGATGGTAGGCGCCGCCGCCGCGGCCGATGGACGTACCGTGGTGCTGGCATCCGGCGACGGCGGCTTCCTCATGGGACTGGCAGACCTGGAATCCATCGTGCGCACCGTCACAAGCGGTGTCATCGTCATTTACAACGATTCGGCATACGGAGCCGAGGTGCACCAGTACGGATCGATCGGGCTGCACGAGGATCCGATGCTGATCCCGACCGTGGACTTCTCGGCACTGGCCCAAGGCATGGGCGCCACCGGCATCAAGGTTGAAACCTTGGATGACTTCGGCAAAGTCAGCGCATGGGTGGAAGCCGGGGCGCAGGGCGTTTGCCTTGTGGACGCACGCATCTCGGCGCATGTCCGAGCTCCGTACATGGAGGAAGTCCTGGAGGCGAACCGCAAGGCCGCCGGCGCTGCAGCATCACAATCGGATTAAGATGCTGGTCAGTGCGGTCCCCACCGCGTAGGGTTGCAGGGTGCACAAGTTTTTGGTTGGAACAGCGGGCCTGGGGATCGGGGCGCTGTTAATGCTCCCTGCAACCCCGTCTTTAGCCGCACCCACCGGCCCGAATGACGGGGCCGGTGTGACCGCACCCCTGCTGTCCGAAACTTCCCTGCGCGTGGCCACGATGGCAACCGACCTGAGCGGGGAGGAACCCGGAGACCTGTATCGGGATCTGCTGACCCGGACAGACACCGAAGCCCTACGCGTGGCCGATGCAATCAGCGTCGCGAATCCCGACATCGTGGTGCTGACCGGCATGGATGCCGATCCGGATGCGGTAAATACCTTTATCTCGGACTACCTGAACAGCCCGGACGACGAACATACCGATGTCGGCTACGCCTACTCCTATCTCGCAATCGGCTCCAGCGGAGTGCAGAGCGGCGCGGACCTGGACGGAGACCGCGTGGTCGGAGGCCCGGGCGATGCCTGGGGCCAGGGCGCATTCGCCGAACAGTCCTCGACTGTGGTGCTGTCCAAGTATCCGATCAACCAGCCGGACGTCGTTTCCGTGTCGGCGCTGAAGTGGGACGAGGTGGCAGGCAACAAGCTCTCAAGCTCCGAGCTGAGCGGTGCCGTGGCCGCGTCCATTCCGGTGATGCACAACGGGCTGTGGGACATCCCCATCGAGTATCGCGGTGAACGCGTCCATATCCTGGCGGCCCAAACCGAGCCAGCCCAGAGCAGCTACGGCTTCGGCGCACCACGCCAGAAGGACCAATTGAAGGTCATCTCCGACTACATCGCCGGGGAAGACTACGTTGTCGCAGACGACGGAGCCAAGGCTGGAGGCATCGACGAGAACCGCATCGTGGTGACCGGTGCATTGGCGCAGCGCACCGAGTTCACCGCAGCCGCGTTGGCTCTGGGCGATGAGCTCGGCCGGGATGACGCATTGAACGACTCGGGGAACTTCGTCATTCCCAACCGGGGCTGGAACGTGCTGGGCCAGGGCCGCATCGGCGCCGAAGCCCCGGAAGATTTCCAGTTGCTGCCGGGCGCAACGCCCGAGAGCATCGAAACCTCCGACCTGATCTGGACCGACGTCCAGTTCTAGGCGTTCAGCAGTTCACGCAGGTAGCCGTTGACGAACCGTCCCTGGGGATCGACCTGCTGCCGCACGGCCTGGAAATCCTTGAACCTCGGATACAACTGGGTGAGCTCGGCCGCCCGCAGCGTGTGCTGCTTACCCCAGTGCGGACGTCCGCCGTGCGAACGCAGGATTGATTCCATGTCCGGGAAATACTGCGGGACCCGATCCCGGATATAGCGGTGCACCGCGATGTAAACGCTGTTTCGGCCGCTGGCAGTGCCCAGCCAGGTGTCGTCGCCGGCAGTTGTCCGGACTTCCAGCGGGAAAACGACAGGTGCGGGTCGAAGCTCGAAATAGCGGCGCAGTTCCGCAAACGCGGCAGCGAAGTTCTCCAGCGGCAGCGCGTACTCCATCTCGGTGAACTTCACCCGCCGCGGGCTGATGTAGGTCTGGTTCCACGACGCGGTGTAGCTGCGGTCTGAAAGGACCCGGCTGGCGAACCAATTGAGCCGGGGAATCATGCGCGGCATGGCGGCGCCTAGCGAACAGATGGCCTGCAGCCCGCCATTGGACAGCAGTTCGTCGTTCACCCAGGTCCTGAGCCTGTCCGGCATCTTCGCCAGGGCATCGCCCGGCAGCCGCGTATTGGTTTTCACCTGGGCATTGCCGGTACCCGGGAACCAGAAGAACTCAAGATGGTCTTCCTGGGCCGCTCTTTCGACAAAACTTTCGGCCAACGGGTCGATGGCCTCGATGGTCTCGGTTGCGTGCATCATGTAGTGCGGGACGCACCGGAGCCGGACATGGGTGATGACACCCAACGCGCCCAATCCGACACGAGCCGCCTGGAACAGGTCCGGGTGCTCCGTGGCGCTGGCACGCACCTGCGTCCCGTCGGCCAGCATCAACCGCAGGCCGGTGACCGCGCCGCTGAATCCGGTGAATTTCAGGCCGGTGCCGTGGGTTCCGGTGCTGATGGCACCGGCGATGGACTGCCGGTCAATGTCGCCCATGTTCTCAAGCGCCAACCCGAAGGGCTCCAGCAGGTCAGGAACCTGCCACAACCTGGTCCCGGCCCGGAACGTCACCTCATGCGTTAGCGCATCAACTTCCTCGATTCCTTGGAGGCCGTCGAGATCCAGCAGGATGTCGTTGGTCTTCGCCAGCGGGGTGAATGAATGGCCGGCGCCCACGGTGCGTACGGTGTGCCCCTTGAGCGCCGCCGATTCGAGCAACCCGCCCAGCTGGTCCAGGGAGGTGATCGACTGGCGCATCGTCGGAGCGGCAGTCACGGTGCCGGCGAAATTCTGGAAGGTGCTCACAGGAAGGCTTTCCCTTCGCCTCGATAGGTTGGCCATTGGCCGCTGATCTTGGTCTTCGAGTAAACGGCCACCTTGTTGACCCGTTCTGCCGGCTCCCCGGATTTTGCATGGCGCAGCCATACGGTATCGCCGATGTTCAAGCGGTGCGCGGTCGGTCCGGTGAGCGGGGTCTGGACCTCGCCTGCGCCTTCCAATGGAAGGTAGTGCAGCTTGCGGGGGTGCTCGATGCTCGGCAATCGGTCCTTGCCTGCCGGACCTGATGCGGTCCAGCCGCCGCCGAGGATGGTGATCGTCTGGTGATCCGGTCTGCGGACTACTGGGAACCCCAGGAACAGGGCGGGGGAGGGGGAGAACGAGCGGAAGGAGTCGAACAACGCCGGGGCGAAGAGGCCGGAGCCCGCTGCCAGCTCCGTCACCGCTGCTTCCTGGGTGGTGGTTTCAAAGGATCCCGTGCCTCCGGCATTGACGAAACGCAGGTCCGCGATTCCTCGCACTCGGCTCACGGCCTCGGCGCGCCGCTCGGCAAGCTCGGCAGCGCTGCGCTTCCTAAGCGCCCGGGCGATCCAGGCCTTGGGGGCGAACCCTCCATCCGGGACCGAGGCGATCTGGGATTCGTAGGCCATGAGCCCGTCCAGTTCGAACCCCTTCCGGCGCTGGACCTCCTCGGCGAGTGAAGCCAGATCCTCCGGCTCGGCTAACGGAGACCGCGCTGCCCCGATACGCAGTCCCGCCGTCGGATAGTACGCGGCATCCAGTTCAAGGGCGACCTTCAGTGGGTGATGGTGCGGGACGATCCGATCGATGAGATCCAGTTGCGCAACGGAGTCGACCATCACCGTGATCTCAGCGCGGGCTTGCTCGCTGGTTGCCCAACGGCTGATAGCCTCCGTGTCGGTCTGGGGATAGGCCACCACCAGGTCCTTCAGCCCATGGCTCGCCAGCCAGAGTGCTTCGCCCAGGGTAAAACACAGCACTCCGCTGAACCCGTCGGCGGCCAGTGCCCGTTCAAGGGCCTTGCGGACGCGCAGGGATTTGGAGGCGACGCGTATCGGGATTCCTCCGGCTCGTTCGCGAAGGGCGATCACGTTGGCATCGAAGGCATCAAGATCCAGCAATGCTACTGGTCGTTCGTTGACCCCGGCTTGTTTCACAGCGTGGTTGTACCGTTTGGCCTGCGCGTTCTTCATATCCCAACTCTTCCATCGGTGTTTGGGTCTTTCAAGGACTGGGCCGAACATGATTGGCATTCCGAGGATATTCAGGTATCGGAAGCATCCGATTCACGGAAACTTACAGGTTTGGCTCGATATGCTGGCACCATCATGAGCAAAGATCCCATTTCGATGACGGTCATCGGCAACGATGGCAAACCACGTACTGTAATCCAGGACGCCATCATGAAAGGTGTCGGCGTCCAGCGACCGCTGGTTCTTGCATATTTGAAACGGCTGCGCCGCAAGCACCCCGAGGCCACGGCGGCAGAACTCGCCAAGATTGCCGAGCGCGACTACTTGAAAATCGTGACCGGTTCAGGAGCAGCCGTTGGCGGCACCGCAGCCATCCCCGCGGTGGGCACCGGTGCCGCACTGGGCCTGTCTGTGGCAGCCACCCTTGGATTCCTCGAAGCTTCTGCACTATATGCGCAGACCCTTGCTGAGCTCCACGGAATTGCCATCGAAGACCCGGAACGATCCCGAGTGCTGGTTATGGGTGTGCTGATGGGTGAGGAAGGCAGCGCCATGATCGCCGGCCTCACCCGGCAGGCGGCCGGGCGCGGCGGCGGGCCGATCAAGGGGTGGGCCAAGGCCTTCGGCGCGAACAAGTCGACGAGCTTCTATGCTTCACTGCAAAAAACGATGCAGAAGTCGTTCATGCGCAAGGTTGTAGGCACCCAAGCCGCAAGCGTTGTCGGCAGGATCGTTCCCTTCGGCGTGGGAGCTGTCATCGGTGGCGCCGGCAACCGTTTCCTGGCCAAGCGTGTTGTTGAAACTGCAGCAGTCGCCTTCGCTGGGATTCCCACCATGGCCCCAGACCAGCTGGAATTGGATGATCCGCGGATCATCGACGTCGAAGTCATCGAAGAATAGTAGAGGTCAAGCGCAACCCCGTAAATATAGAGTGGCTGCCCGGGACCGGGAGTTTTCATGTGTCGGGCGGGTGTCGAGCGGGGCGCAACGGGATAAAGAATTCCGGTTAGGGCGGGTCGCAGTCGCTTAAAACCGCGCGTTCTCGGGCGTTAAGCGCATAAAAAGCCAGTAATGAACACGATTCTGTTTTTATGTGTCCACGCTCACCGCCCCGCAGCACCCCGCCGATTTGCAGACCCCCGACAACCCGTGTATAGTTTTTCCTTGTCGCCACGAGCCGGACGGAACACCAACCGACCAGGACGAGGCGGCGAAAACCCCGGAAAATCAAGGTTTTCCACACCATGTGTGGATAAGCTGGAATTGAATGGGAATCAAAGAATACTGGTTCAAATCACAAAGAATCGATTTGACTTTCAGAATTCAATGATTATAGAATATGAATATAACGCTGGACGATATCGCCTCCTGGAATAGGGGTGGCGGAGAACCGGTAAGTGTTTGTTGTTTGAGAACTCAATAGTGTGCCAAGTTTGTTGATACCAAATTATTTTTTGTTTGGTGAATACGAAACATTTTGCTTGGGATGATGCACCCCCGTGTGTTGTTCCGAGTGTTTTTATTCGCCAGGATTTCATCACCACGTGTGGCTCCGTCTTTTTCCGGTGGGGTTGTGGTGGCTTTTTGTTTTTTATGGAGAGTTTGATCCTGGCTCAGGATGAACGCTGGCGGCGTGCTTAACACATGCAAGTCGAACGATGAAGCCCAGCTTGCTGGGTGGATTAGTGGCGAACGGGTGAGTAACACGTGAGTAACCTGCCCCTGACTCTGGGATAAGCCCGGGAAACTGGGTCTAATACCGGATATGACTTTTGACCGCATGGTTGAGGGTGGAAAGATTTATCGGTTGGGGATGGACTCGCGGCCTATCAGCTTGTTGGTGAGGTAATGGCTCACCAAGGCGACGACGGGTAGCCGGCCTGAGAGGGTGACCGGCCACACTGGGACTGAGACACGGCCCAGACTCCTACGGGAGGCAGCAGTGGGGAATATTGCACAATGGGCGCAAGCCTGATGCAGCGACGCCGCGTGAGGGATGACGGCCTTCGGGTTGTAAACCTCTTTCAGTAGGGAAGAAGCGAAAGTGACGGTACCTGCAGAAGAAGCGCCGGCTAACTACGTGCCAGCAGCCGCGGTAATACGTAGGGTGCAAGCGTTATCCGGATTTATTGGGCGTAAAGAGCTCGTAGGCGGTTTGTCGCGTCTATCGTGAAAGTCCGAGGCTCAACCTCGGATCTGCGGTGGGTACGGGCAGACTAGAGTGATGTAGGGGAGACTGGAATTCCTGGTGTAGCGGTGAAATGCGCAGATATCAGGAGGAACACCGATGGCGAAGGCAGGTCTCTGGGCATTTACTGACGCTGAGGAGCGAAAGCATGGGGAGCGAACAGGATTAGATACCCTGGTAGTCCATGCCGTAAACGTTGGGCACTAGGTGTGGGGGACATTCCACGTTTTCCGCGCCGTAGCTAACGCATTAAGTGCCCCGCCTGGGGAGTACGGCCGCAAGGCTAAAACTCAAAGGAATTGACGGGGGCCCGCACAAGCGGCGGAGCATGCGGATTAATTCGATGCAACGCGAAGAACCTTACCAAGGCTTGACATGTTCCAGATCGCCTCAGAGATGGGGTTTCCCTTCGGGGCTGGTTCACAGGTGGTGCATGGTTGTCGTCAGCTCGTGTCGTGAGATGTTGGGTTAAGTCCCGCAACGAGCGCAACCCTCGTTCCATGTTGCCAGCGGGTTATGCCGGGGACTCATGGGAGACTGCCGGGGTCAACTCGGAGGAAGGTGGGGATGACGTCAAATCATCATGCCCCTTATGTCTTGGGCTTCACGCATGCTACAATGGCCGGTACAATGGGTTGCGATACTGTGAGGTGGAGCTAATCCCTAAAAGCCGGTCTCAGTTCGGATTGGGGTCTGCAACTCGACCCCATGAAGTCGGAGTCGCTAGTAATCGCAGATCAGCAACGCTGCGGTGAATACGTTCCCGGGCCTTGTACACACCGCCCGTCAAGTCACGAAAGTTGGTAACACCCGAAGCCGATGGCCTAACCACCTTGTGTGGGGGGAGTCGTCGAAGGTGGGACTGGCGATTGGGACTAAGTCGTAACAAGGTAGCCGTACCGGAAGGTGCGGCTGGATCACCTCCTTTCTAAGGAGCTAACCAGTTTTGGTTGCCCATGTCTGTGCCCGAGTGTGGTGCAGGTGGGTTGCTCGAGGGTGGAATGTCAATGAACTCAACACCGGGAAACGGGTTTTCGAGGGCGATCGTGTGGTTGTTTTCGGGGGTTCGGGTGTTGGCATGGTTTGTGTTGTGTGGCGTGTGTGGTTTAGTACGCAGTGCCGGCCCTCTTGTGGGGTTGGTGGTGTTGGAAGGGCGCATGGGTCGTGTGATGCGATAGATAATGTTTGGTGCACTGTTGGGTTTTGAGGCAACAAGCCTCCTGGCCGCCTGGTCCCTTTGTGGGGTTTGGTGGGTTGGGTGCTTGGTGTTTCGGTGTTTGTCCTGTGTCTGCTGGCATGGTGTCCTGGCTGGTCCTTTTGGGGCTGGTGTGTGGGGTGCTGTGGTTGGGGGTGCGGGGTTGTTGTTTGGGAACTGTATAGTGAACGCGAGCATCTTGCAGACAAGATGAGCTGTGCGTGCCTGTCCTGGGTGTGTGTGGTGTTTGAGTCTTGTTTGTAGTGATTTTGTTGATTGTTTTATAGCTCAATTTTTGAGAACTTTGTTTTGTGTTGAAGTTTTTAAGGGCGCACGGTGGATGCCTTGGCATCAAGAGCCGATGAAGGACGTGGGAATCTGCGATAAGCCTGGTGGAGTCGATAACCGGACGTTGAGGCCAGGATTTCCGAATGGGGGAACCCCGCACCATGTTATGTGGTGTGACCTGCAGCTGAATGTATAGGCTGTGTGGAGGGAACGCGGGGAAGTGAAACATCTCAGTACCCGCAGGAAGAGAAAACAATAGTGATTCCGTTAGTAGTGGCGAGCGAACGCGGATGGGGCTAAACCGGTTGGTGTGTGATAGCGGATAGGCGTTGCATCATCGGGGTTGTGGGGTCCACATGTACCAGTTCTATCTACGCTGGTGGGATGAGGTGCAGGCGTATAGGTGAATCGGTTGGAATGCCGGACCAGAGAGGGTGATAGTCCCGTAGGTGTAATGCGTGTCTGCCGTTCTTGTGTGGATGCCCGAGTAGCACGGGGCCCGTGAAACCTTGTGTGAATCTGCCAGGACCACCTGGTAAGCCTGAATACTACTTGATGACCGATAGTGAATCAGTACCGTGAGGGAATGGTGAAAAGTACCCCGGGAGGGGAGTGAAATAGTACCTGAAACCGTGCGCTTACAATCCGTTAGAGCAGCCACTTGTGGTTGTGATGGCGTGCCTTTTGAAGAATGAGCCTGCGAGTTAGTGTTACGTCGCGAGGTTAACCCGTGGGGGGAAGCCGTAGCGAAAGCGAGTCTGAATAGGGCGAGTGAGTGGCGTGATCTAGACCCGAAGCGAAGTGATCTACCCATGGCCAGGTTGAAGCGCGTGTAAGAGCGTGTGGAGGACCGAACCCACTTCAGTTGAAAATGGAGGGGATGAGCTGTGGGTAGGGGTGAAAGGCCAATCAAACTTCGTGATAGCTGGTTCTCCCCGAAATGCATTTAGGTGCAGCGTTGCGTGTTTCTTGCTGGAGGTAGAGCTACTGGATAGGCGATGGGCCCTACAAGGTTACTGACCTTAGCCAAACTCCGAATGCCGGTAAGTTAGAGCGCAGCAGTGAGACTGTGGGGGATAAGCTTCATAGTCGAGAGGGAAACAGCCCAGAACGCCAACTAAGGCCCCTAAGCGTGTGCTAAGTGGGAAAGGATGTGGAGTTGCTGTGACAACCAGGAGGTTGGCTTAGAAGCAGCCACCCTTGAAAGAGTGCGTAATAGCTCACTGGTCAAGTGATTCCGCGCCGATAATGTAGCGGGGCTCAAGCACACCGCCGAAGTTGCGTCATTCAAACATGTCATTGGCCTTTGTGGTCCAGTGGTTTGGATGGGTAGGGGAGCGTCGTGTGGACGGTGAAGTCGCGGTGGAAACCAGCGGTGGAGGCCACACGAGTGAGAATGCAGGCATGAGTAGCGAATGACGGGTGAGAAACCCGTCCGCCGAATGATCAAGGGTTCCAGGGTCAAGCTAATCTGCCCTGGGTTAGTCGGGACCTAAGGCGAGGCCGACAGGCGTAGTCGATGGACAACGGGTTGATATTCCCGTACCGGCGAAGGACCGCCCATACTGAGCAATGGATGCTAACCATGACGGATTCCAGCGTTGATGCCTTTTAGGTGTCTTGTTGGTTGGTGTGGTGGGAACCGATGTTGTGAGGTCAGCGTATTAACAGGTGTGACGCAGGAAGGTAGCCGAGCCAGGCAATGGAATTGACCTGGTCCAAGGGTGTAGGAAGAACAGTAGGCAAATCCGCTGTTCATTGTTTCTGAGACCTGATAGGCGCCCCGTTTGTGGGGTGATTCGGTGATCCTATGCTGCCTAGAAAAGCATCGGCGCGAGGTCCCAGTCCGCCCGTACCCTAAACCGACACAGGTGATCAGGTAGAGAATACTAAGGCGATCGAGAGAATCATGGTTAAGGAACTCGGCAAAATGCCCCCGTAACTTCGGAAGAAGGGGGGCCTGCCCCGTGATGGAGACTTGCTCTCCGGATGCGGGTGTGGGCCGCAGAGACCAGGGGGAAGCGACTGTTTACTAAAAACACAGGTCCGTGCGAAGTCGCAAGACGATGTATACGGACTGACTCCTGCCCGGTGCTGGAAGGTTAAGAGGACCGGTTAGCACACTTGTGTGCGAAGCTGAGAATTTAAGCCCCAGTAAACGGCGGTGGTAACTATAACCATCCTAAGGTAGCGAAATTCCTTGTCGGGTAAGTTCCGACCTGCACGAATGGAGTAACGACTTCCCCGCTGTCTCAACCATGAACTCGGCGAAATTGCAGTACGAGTAAAGATGCTCGTTACGCGCAGCAGGACGGAAAGACCCCGAGACCTTTACTATAGTTTGGTATTGGTGTTCGGTGCAGCTTGTGTAGGATAGGTGGGAGACTGTGAAGCTCGGACGCTAGTTCGGGTGGAGTCATCGTTGAAATACCACTCTGGCTGTACCGGTCACCTAACTTCGGACCATGATCTGGTTCAGGGACAGTGCCTGATGGGTAGTTTAACTGGGGCGGTTGCCTCCTAAAATGTAACGGAGGCGCCCAAAGGTTCCCTCAGCCTGGTTGGCAATCAGGTGTTGAGTGTAAGTGCACAAGGGAGCTTGACTGTGAGAGTGACAGCTCGAGCAGGGACGAAAGTCGGGACTAGTGATCCGGCGGCACCTCGTGGAAGGGCCGTCGCTCAACGGATAAAAGGTACCTCGGGGATAACAGGCTGATCTTGCCCAAGAGTCCATATCGACGGCATGGTTTGGCACCTCGATGTCGGCTCGTCGCATCCTGGGGCTGGAGTAGGTCCCAAGGGTTGGGCTGTTCGCCCATTAAAGCGGTACGCGAGCTGGGTTTAGAACGTCGTGAGACAGTTCGGTCCCTATCCGCTGCGCGCGTTGGAAATTTGAGAAGGGCTGTCCTTAGTACGAGAGGACCGGGACGGACGAACCTCTGGTGTGTCAGTTGTACTGCCAAGTGCATCGCTGATTAGCTACGTTTGGAAGGGATAACCGCTGAAAGCATCTAAGCGGGAAGCCTGCTTCGAGATGAGATTTCCATCCACTTTGTGTGGGTGAGGCCCCCAGCTAGATTACTGGGTTGATAGGCAGGATGTGGAAGCAAGGACCAAAGACTTGTGTAGCTGACCTGTACTAATAGGCCGATGGCTTACAACACACTATCAAAACAGTGTGTCAACAAAATACGTTTTTCTGATTGTTCGCGTTCACTATGCGGTTACGAGACAACAACCTCGAACCACAAAAAGTAAGAGACTTTGCAAGGACGAATCCACCGGATTACCAGTGGTTTGTGTGCTTCGTGATTGTTACGGCGGTCATAGCGTGGGGGAAACGCCCGGTCCCATACCGAACCCGGAAGCTAAGGCCCATTGCGCCGATGGTACTGCACTCGTGAGGGTGTGGGAGAGTAGGTCACCGCCGGACTTAACTTGTGGTGGGAGGCTCCAACAGTGTTGGGGCCTTCTGCTGTTTAACCGGTGGATCCACCTGGCCGGGACGGCCTGGCTGGGTGGCTGGTGCGGTTGGCTTGGCCGGTGGGGTGGCCGGTGGGGTGGGGGAGTAGAAGCTCCCCCCTTTTTTGTTTAACGGGGAAAGAAGCAACATACCTGAGAACGTTTGGTGAGAGCAGGGCCATACCGCGTAGCGTAGAGACCATGGATACGCTTTTCTACGCGCACCGGGGCAGCTCCCACAAGTTCTCTGAGAACACTCGGGCAGCTTACCTTCAGGCCATCGACGAGGGAGCTGATGGCATAGAGTGTGACGTCCATCTGACCCAGGATGGGATTGTCGTATGCCACCATGATCCGACCGTGGACCGTACCTCGGATTCGACGGGTCTGGTTTCCGGGTTCACGCTGTCCCAGATGAAGGCCATGGACTTCACCGGAGTCATCCCGAACCTGATTCCCGCGGGCTACGGGCAGGAGAATGAACAGCTCCTGAGCCTGGCCGAACTCTTCGAGATCCTCGAGGAACGGGGACAGCCCATTGGCCTGGCCATCGAGATCAAGCATCCCAGCCCGTTCGGGCACTTGCTCGAAGACGGGGTGCTCAAGGTCCTGGCCGACAACCATTTCGATCGTTCTACCGGTACGGCCGGCAGCAAGAACCAGATTGCCGTCACCCTCATGAGCTTCGAACCGGAATCGCTCCGGTACCTCTCCCGCACGGTGAACAAGGAGCTGCTCTGCCAGCTGATCACCGAGGTGGACGCATCGTGGGTGGACGAGCTGGTCTCCACCGGCCAGATGGGGCGCGCAGCGGTGTATGAGGTGCTGTATCGGTCGGTAGCTGAAGGGATCGAGTTCATCGACCAGGGCGGCGCCGGAATCATCGGTCCCGGGGTTGCGTGGACCCGGGCCAATGAGAAAATCGTGCGCGAGTGGCTTGGGCGTGGCCTGACAGCCAGGATCTGGACCGTTGACCGGCCAGCCGACGCGCAATACCTGGTCAACCTCGGCGTAAGCCAACTGACGAGCAACCGGCCTGCTGAACTGCGCAGGGAATTGGAACAGAACTAGGAAACATGAGCACGGCTACAACGCAAGAAAATCTGTATCTGCAGGACACCTATGCTTTTGAAGCCCAAGCGCAGGTGCTTGCCACCGGTGTCGACGAAGACGGAGCGTGGATCGCGCTCAGTCCGAACATCTTCCATCCGCGAGGCGGCGGTCAACCGGAGGACAGCGGGACGGTAAACGGGCACCCGGTCAGCGTGAGCCGCAACCAGGACGGCCTGGTGATCCTCCACGGCGCACCGGAGCTGGAACCGGGCACGCAGGTGTTCAGCTCAATCGACAAGCAGCAGCGCCTGCTGAACGCGGCACTGCACACCGCAGGGCATGTCGTGGGTTTCGCGGGAGAAGACCGCGGTTGGCAGCACAAGGGCCATTCGCATTTTCCCGGACAGTCCCGTTTGGATTTCGACCCGGCCAGCGTGGACATGCCCTTGGCGGATGACACGCAGCGTGCAGCCGCCAGGGACTGGCTGCAGGAACGCGTGGATGAATTGCTGTCCGGCGGCTGGGCCGTCATATGCACCATGGACGCCGACGGGCTGCGCACCGTGCGCATCGAGGGAATCAACGCCGAACCATGCGGTGGCACCCATGTCAGCCACGTGAGCGAACTGGCGGACGTGGTGATCAAGGAAGCCAAGGTCAAGCGCGGCGTTTACAAGGTCCGGTACGATGCCCGGCACGCGGAGTAGCCGGCTCACCCCCGCGACGAAGATGGGCCTGTCCATCGCCATTGCGACGGGTCTCTACGGAATCTCTTTCGGTGCGTTGTCCATCGCCGCGGGGCTGAACCTCTGGCAGACCGTTGCCCTGAGCGCGCTGATGTTCACCGGCGGTTCGCAATTCGCCTTCATCGGGGTGATCTCGGGCGGCGGCGCCGCGTCGGCAGCGTTCTCCGCCGCATCCCTGCTGGGCATCCGCAACGCCGTCTACGGGATGCAGATCAAGCAGGCGCTGCGTCCCCGGGGCAGGCATGTGCCATGGATGGCGCAGGTGACCATCGACGAATCCACCGCCGTCAGCTTGGGGCAGGCCGACGTAGACGAAAAACGCCGCGGGTTCTTCAGCGCCGGGGTCGGGGTGTACGTCCTGTGGAACTTCTTCACCATTGCCGGGGCGCTGCTCGGAGAACGCATGGGCGATCCCGCGGCCTGGGGGCTGGACGGGGCAGCGGTGGCGGCGTTCATCGGACTGCTGTGGCCGCGTTTGAAAGCCATGGAGCCGGTGCTCATCGCGCTGGCCGCTGCGGTGGTCACCGCGATCGCGGTTCCGCTGACGAGCCCGGGACTGCCGATCCTCATCACCGCCACCTGCGCCGCGGTCTATGCCCTGACGACCGGACGCCGGAGCAAGCCGGCAACCGAGCACGGAGAGCTGCAGAACGTCCAGGAGGACCGGGCATGAGCGAACTGAGCTGGTGGATCCTTGCAGCCTGCCTGACCGCCTATGCGATCAAGATCTGCGGTTACTTCGTACCGCGCAAGGTCCTGGACTCGCCGACGATGTCCCATGTCGCAGCCACCTTGACCATTGCACTGCTGGCCTCGTTGGTCACCGTGAATGCGTTCACCTCCGGCCAGGAGCTGGTGATCGATGCGCGCATCGGCGCGCTGGCCGCCGCCGTCGTCGCGCTGGTTTTCAAGGCCCCGTATCTGGTGGTGGTGATTGCCGGCGCACTGGCGGCGGTTCTGCTGCGGGCTACCGGATTGGCCGCCTGACACCCCGGCCCGGCCGAGGGGTGCCGTGCAGGCGGATCAATCCGGAGTCCGGGTGGTGCGCCAGTAGCTGTTGATGGCGATGCCCAACGACACCAGCAGGCAGAGCCCGCCGAAAGCCGCGAACGCGCCGGATAGGCCGGCCAGCGCCGGGGTGATGGCCAAGGCGAAGGCCGCGATGGCCAAGAAAACCAGCAGGAGTATGGTGATCCGCTGCCTCCGCATGACCTGTTCTTCGTGTGTCATTTCCTGCCCCTTCCCGGTAGTTTCCACCGCAAACTGCAAGGAGTAGTGGCTTTGCCGAAGGAAGTGACGCAGTCACCGCATCCTTCTTTCACCATAACAGCGCGGGCGGCTTGCGGACAGGGCACCCGGATCTCCCGGTAGCGGCGCAACACGTTAGGAGTTTCCCCGTGTCCGGTGGGACAGTGGACTCATGATCGTAGCTTTCTCAGTTGCCCCCAGTACCGACAACCCCAACGGCTCCGTGCACGACGCGGTCGCCGAAGCCGTGAAGATCGTCCGGGAATCGGGTCTGCCCAACCGCACCAGCTCCATGTTCACCGAAATCGAGGGTGAATGGGACGAAGTCATGGACGTCGTCAAGCGGGCCACGTTCGCCGCTGGCCAGTTCGGATCCAGGGTGTCCCTGGTTCTGAAGGCGGACATCCGCCCCGGATACACCGGTGAGATCGACGGCAAGCTGGAGCGCCTGGAACGCGCCATCGACGCATCCGGGGCGTAGCCGGAGTGCCGGGGCAATTGCCCCGCCATCGCTCCACCCTGCCGCGGCTGTGCATGGGCAAGGTCATTGGCGTGACCCCTGCACTTCCTGGAGCATCAGGAGTACCCTGAACTCGACAGACCTGTACCGGCCGGTCCGGAAAGCCGCCCGCCGATCACCAGCTGATCTGCGAGGCGTTCTCGGGCGCGCCGGAGGGCCGGCTCCTGCGCGGTTCGCCCCAACGGGTGGCCGGTTCGCAGGGGCGGTGTGCTGCACCAGGCAGCCGGGAACGTGAGGAGAACCAGAGACGATGATCCACCATCTGGCAGACCGTGAGAGCCCTGCAGTCGATGACTACTTGAATGTAGCTCTCGGACTGGAAGTTCCGGAGCTGGAAGCCGGGCGAGAGCATGCCCGCAATGCCGGGTTGCCGCGCATCGAAGTGAGCACCGCGCAGGGCAAATTCCTGCAGCTCCTGGTGGAAATCTCCGGCGCAACCCGCGTCCTGGAAATTGGTACGCTCGGCGGCTACTCGACCAGCTGGCTGGCCCGGGGCGTCGGAGCCCGGGGCAAGGTGGTCTCCTGCGAATTCGAGCCGCTGCATGCATCCGTCGCGCGCGAGAACCTGGAGCGTGCGGGGCTGTCGGACCGGGTGGAGATCAAGCTCGGCGCCGCGCAGGGGACTCTGGAGCGGCTGATCGGCTCGCGCAGCGCGCCGTTCGACCTGATTTTCATCGACGCCGACAAACGGAACAATGTGGTGTACCTGGAGCGCGCTGTGAGACTGTCCCGCTCCGGAACCGTGCTGGTGCTCGACAACGTCATCAGGGCCGGGAAGATCCTCGACGATCCGGCGCAGCACGGGCTGCAGGAAGCGGATCTTCGAGGGGTGCAGGAGTCGCTGCGCTGGCTGCGTGACGAGCCGCGGGTTTCGGCCACGGCGCTGCAGACCGTCGGGTCCAAGGGATGGGACGGTTTTGCGCTGGCCCGGGTGCTTTAGCTTCGCCGACTAGCTGCGCGAAGATTCGCGGACGTTCAGAAAGTAATTCTCGTCCGCCTCTTCATCGGCTCCCGGTTCGGCGAATGGCGGGGACTTCATGATCAGCAGGTAGGCGGCCAAGCCGCAGAGTAGGCCGACAGCCGCGCCGGCCCAGCCCGCATACTGGGTATCGCGCAGCAAGCCGCCGGCCGCCGGGCCAACGACCATGGGCGCGACATAAAAATAGGACCCCGACGAGGCAGGACCCCAGAAACGCTCCAGCTTGGCCAGGGTGCTGAATCCGATGACCAGGACCAGGCTTCCCAGCAGGATGACCCAGAAACTCGGGGACAGGCTGACCACCACGGTCAGGCTGGCGATCACTCCACCGGTCAGCGCGGCGAACGACTGGTTCCGATGCACGGACTGACCCCTTTTCCATCAATGAGCTGTAGTTATCCGGCCATCATTTCAAAAACCAGCTGCGACCGCAATCGTACTTAAGTAGGAGGGGTGGTGCGTTCCGGGGCTGGGCCGCCGCCCTGCCGTAGGGTTGGTAGCGTGCCTGAACTGAAAGATTATCGAATCCGCGCGGCAACCGCCGCGGATGTGCGCCCGGCGCTGGAAATGAAGCTGGCTGCCTGGCGGCAAGCCTACAGCGGGTTCCGCGGTGAGGAATTCTTCGCCTTCCACGAGGAACAGCTCGAGGCCCAAGTGGCCTGGTGGGAACGCGGGCTGGCCGGCGGCGCCCAGTTCTACATCGCCGAGGACGCCGAAGGGCGGATCATCGGACTGGCCGGCGGGACGCCGGTCATCGACGAGGACCAGGACGCCGGCGTCGAGATCGAGCTGGGCATGCTCTACATCCTGGCCGACTTCTACGGCTCCGGCCTGGGTGCCCACCTGCTCCAGGTGGTGCTGGGCCAGCGTCCGGCGCTGGTCTGGGTGCTGCAGGGCAACGAACGAGCCATCGCCTTCTACCGCAAGCACGGCTTCGAGCTCGACGGCGTCAGCGAGGAGCTCACCGGGTCGTGGAACGGGCTGACCGAGCTGAGGATGGTGCGCCGCAATGGCTAGGGACGCCGCGCCGACGCTCGTGGGAAGCTACCCGATCGACACAGGGCTGGCGGAGATCGAATCCGACCCCTACGGGGCCAACCGCTACATCCTCAAGGTCAACGGGGTGCCCTCCTCGCATGTGGACCTGGACGACCCAGGCTACCTGGACTTCGAGTACATGCGCTGGATGGAGCCGATCTTCCTGACGGGCTACCCGCCGGAGGACTACGACGGCCGCGCCCGCAAGCTGCGGGTGCTGCACCTGGGCGGCGGGGGCTGCTCGATGGCCCGCTGGGTCGCCTCGCGCTACGAGAACGCCCGCCAGGTCGTGGTGGAGCTGGATGCCAAGCTGGCCGAGCTGGTGCGCACCAACTTCCAGGTGCCGCGCGCCCCGCTGGTGCGCCTGCGCGTGGGGGATGCCGGGCAGGTGCTTCCCACGCTGAGCGAGGACAGCCGCGATATCATCATCCGCGACGTGTTCGCCGGCAGCACCACCCCGCGCCAGCTGACCACCGTAGGCTACGCCCGCCAGGCCCAGCGCGTGCTGGACGCGGGCGGGGTGTACATCCTGAATTGCGGCGACACCGCGGACCTGGCCGGGGCGCGGGCCGAGGCAGCCACGCTGCTGTCGGTGTTCAAGCACGTGGCGCTGATCGCCGATCCGCCCATGCTCAAGGGCCGGCGCTACGGGAACATCGTGTTCCTGGCCGGCGACGAGCCGCTGGCCCTGGGCCCGGCCTTCGAACGCAGCCTGCGCACCGCGCCGTTGCCCGCGCAGCTGGTGTCCAACTCGGCCGTCGCGCGGTTCGCCGGCTCCGCGGCACCCATCGAGGACTAGGCTTCCGGCAACCGGTCGCCGCGGCGGTAGCTGGATCCGTCGGCGGCGCGCAGCAGCAGGCCGTGGTCCACGAGATAGCGGCGGATCAGCGCGGTATCCGGGTGGAATACCCGCAGCCGCTCGTTGAGCTGCTCCTCGCGCAGCTGCTCGTCCCCGTCGATGACCGCGTCGCGCAGGTACGCCATGACCTGCAGCCGGTCCGCCGGCTTGGCAGGCAGCGTGTGCAGCTTCGTGCCGGTGAAAAAGCGGTTGATGCCGCTGCGGTCGGCCTTGGCGGTTCCCGCCGCGGCCAGGGTGTCGGCCAGCAGCTGCTCGTTCAGCTCCCAGGTCCCGCCCGCCCCGAGGCGCAGCAAGCCGATCTGCTCCCAACGGGCCAGGTCCTTGGCCCTGCGGGCCCCTGCCGCTTCCTGCTCGGGGTCCTGCCCGGTGAGCACCTGGCCCAGCAGCTTGCGCATCGCCGGGTTCTTCAGCCCCGCCGCCACCTGGATCCAGGCTCCCGCCGGGGAAGTCCCCGGTGTTTCGTTGTGATCTGCCATGCCCCCATGCTAGCGAAGCGGCACGGGCCCGTCCGGGAACGGCGGCGGCCCGCCCCGAGGGAATCGGGACGGGCCGCCGCGCGTGGCTGGAAGGGGTATGCCTACTTGACCCCGGCCCAGTCCTCGATCAGTCCGATGCCGAAGAACAGCACGAAGGCGGTAGCCACAACCCACATCAGCGGGTGGATTTCCTTCGCGCGGCCCTGGGTGGCGCGGATGAAGACGTAGGAGATGAAGCCTGCGCCGATGCCGTTGGCAATGGAGTAGGTGAACGGCATCAGGGTGAAGGTCAGGAAGGCAGGCAGCGCTACGCCCCAGTCGTTCCACTCGATCTTGGTGATCTGGGTGATCATCATGAAACCGACAACCACCAGGGCCGGGGCCACTGCCTCGAATGGCACCAGGTAGATCAGCGGGCTGAGGAACATCGCCACGATCATCAGCAGGCCGGTGAAGACCGAGGCCAGGCCGGTGCGGGCGCCCTCGCCGATGCCGGCACCGGATTCGACGAAGATCTGTGCCGAGGAGCTGGAGGTGCCGCCGCCGACGATAGCGCCGGCCGCATCGACCAGCAGCACCTTGTCCACGTTGGGGATCTGGTCGTTCTCATCCACCAGGTCCGCCTCTGCGGCCAGGCCCACCATGGTGCCCATGGCGTCGAAGAAGATGGACAGCAGGATCACGAAGGCCAGCAGCGAGGCGGCCGTCGGGCCGATCTTGGCGAAGGCGCCGAACAAGCTCACCTCGCCGATCAGCGACAGGTCTGGCAGGTGCCAGTCGGGCAGCGAGGGAACCACCAGCGACCAGCCGTTGGTCTCGGACTCGCTGACGTGGAACACTGCCTCGAAGATGTTGGCGACGATCGCGGAGACGACGATGCCGATCAGGATCGCGCCCTTGACCTTGCGGACTACCAGGGTCATGGTCAGCAGCAGGCCGATGATGAAGACCAGGATCGGCCATCCCATCAGCTGGCCGTCGAAGCCCAGGCCCACCGGCACGGTGGTGTGCGCGGCATCCGGGACGCGCTGCACGAAGCCGGCGTTGACCAGGCCGATCAGGGCGATGAACATGCCGATGCCCACGACGATGGCGGTCTTCAGCCCCGCGGGGACCGCGTTGAACACCGCGGTTCTAAACCCGGTGAGCACCAGGATGAACATCACGATGCCGGCGATCACCACCAGACCCATGACGTCGGCCCAGGTCAGTTCCGGGTTGGTGGTCACGGTGATGGCCACGAACGCGTTCACGCCGAGGCCCGTGGCCATGGCGAACGGGCTGCGGGCCCAGATGCCCATGATGATGGTCAGGATGCCGGAGACCAAGGCGGTCACGGCGGCCACGCGCTGGATCCCCAGCTCGCCGCCGGAGGAGTCGGCGCCGGAGAGCACCAGCGGGTTGAGCACCACGATGTAGCTCATCGCGAAGAACGTGGCGATGCCGCCGCGCAGTTCGGTGGAGAAGGTGGAGCGCCGCTCCGAAATCTTGAAGTAACGGTCAAGGCGTTCGCGCATATTACTGGCAGGCGCTGATTTTGTGGAGGAGGACATAGGAAAATTCTAGGTGCTTTCGGGCTCATTCCAATACCCAATTCGAATCTGAGTAGGCTCTGCGTGAAATCTTTAGATCCAACTCACATGATGGCGCACCAACGAAGTACATTGGGTGTAAGGGGCATCACGCCCACGTGAAACCGGAAGTAGTTGAGGAGCGGGTCTGATGAGTGACGAAGCACCAGTCGCAGCTGAAAAAATCGAAGGCATCGTGGTCGGCGTCGACGGATCGCAGCAGAGCAGGTGCGCACTGCGCTGGGCCGAACGCGAAGCGGTGCGCCGCGGAAGCGTGCTGAACATCGTTTCGGCCTACACCATCCCGGTTTTCGCCGCCTCCTCCATGGATGCGGGCTACTCGACCCTCGACGACGACCTGATCCGCGGCGGCGCCGAGGACATCGTGCGCCAGGCGCGCAAGGAGCTGGAAAACAGCGAGGCCACCATCCGCACCTACATCGAATCCGGCGACCCGTCGGGTGTGCTGCTGGACCTGAGCAAGGACGCCGAGCTCGTGGTGGTCGGCACCCGTGGCCGCGGCGGATTCGTGGGCCGGCTGCTCGGCTCGGTTTCCTCGGCCCTGCCGGCGCACGCCAAGTGCCCGACGGTGGTTGTTCCGCTGGCCGTGGCCAAGGAGCAGGAAGGCGACGCAGCGGCTGCAGCCGCCGCGGCGCGCAAGTCGATCGTGGTCGGCGTCGACGGCTCGGACCGCGCCCGCGCCGCGGTGCTGGCCGCAGCGGACGCCGCCATAGCCAGCGACCTGACCCTTCGCCTGATCTGCGCGGTCGCCCCGGTGGGCGCCGCGCTGGCCTGGATGCCGGCGACGGTGGACCAGGAGGCGGTGCTCGAGGACGTGCGCTACCAGATGAGCGTCGGCGTGGCCTGGCTGTCCTCGCACTACCCGACCCTGAAGATCGAGACCGATGTAATCAGCGGCCCTCCGGTCGAGGTGCTGATCCGTGAATCCGAGCACGCGGTGCTGACCGTGACCGGTTCGCGCGGCCGCGGCGGCTTCGCCGGCATGCTGCTGGGCTCGACCTCCCAGGGCGTACTGCACCACTCCAAGGGCCCGGTCATGGTGGTTCCGGATTCCGACGACCCGCGCCTGGCGGACCGGAAGAACTTCGACACCCGCGCCAACGACTAGCATCCAGGCCGCCGCGCAAGCCTGACGTGCCCCCGGGGAGCGATCCCCGGGGGCACGCTGCTGTCTGCGCCGGAAAACAGCAGAGCACCCGCGGGGACTTCCCTGCGGGTGCTCTGCTGTGGCCTGCTCCTAGTAGCGGGCGGCCTTCGAGTGGAGGTTGTTCACCCAGCTGAGCGGGGTGACCGAGATGCCTGCATTCGGGTTGCGTGCGTGGACCACTTGGCCGTTGCCGATGTAGATGGCCACGTGGTAGAACGAGGATCCTCCGTTTGAGGAGGAGAACACCAGGTCGCCGGGGCGCAGGTTGTTCAGCGACACGTACTGCGGTGCAGCGAAGAACTGCTGGGTCGAAGTGCGCGGCAGGCTGATGCCCGACTTGCCAAATGCCCGCTGGGAGAAGCTGGAGCAATCGAAGGCGTTCGGGCCGTTGGCGCCGTAGACGTAGTACTTGCTGTTGTCACTGGCGGTATTCAGTGCCCAGGAAATTGCAGCGCCGTAGCTGCGTCCGCTGCTCTGGGGAGCAACTTCCTGCTCCTGCTTGGGAGCTTCGGTCTTCTGCGGCTTCGGCTTGGGCTTCGGGGTTTCCTTCGGCTTTTCGGTGGCCTTGGGGGTTTCTTTCGGCTTCTGCGTTGCCTTCGGGGTTTCCTTCGGCTTTTCGGTGGCCTTCGGGGTTTCCTTCGGCTTTTCGGTCGCCTTCGGGGTTTCCTTCGGCTTCTGGGTTTCCTCGGCCTTTGGAGTCTCGGCAGGCTTCTGGGTTTCTTCGACCTGCGGGGTTTCGGTCTTCTGCGGCTTCGGAGCGCTCTCCGGCTCAGGAGCCAAGGTCGGAGTGACGGTATCCACTTCGTCCAGCGGCTGCGCTTCAGGCTTTGGCTTCACGGTTGGCTCGGCGGTCGACTCGTCGACTTCCAGTTCCTGCGGCGCATCCACGGCCAGCGGCTGGATCGTGCCGGCCTGGCTTGGCTTGACGACCGGTTCGTCGTCGGCGCTGAGGGTTTCCTGCAGGGCGGTTTCGCGTTCCGCCTCTTCCTGCTTTTCGACCTGCTTGCGGACCTCGGCTTCTTCCTGGTCCTTCAGGCTTGCCAGGTTGCTGATCAGCTCGTCGCGCAGGTCCTGCTCTGGCTTGATGGCGGCCTGGTAGGTGGCCAAGGTGCTGTTGGCGGTCGACGCGGAGGCATCGTAGTTCGCCGCGGCTTCTTTCGCTGCGCTTTGCGCGGCGTCTGCGTAGGATTCCCAGGAAGAGACCAGAGCCTCGGCCTCGGTGGCCGAATTGACCGACTGGACCTGCTGCTGGCTCAGGGTGTCAATGGTGGCGGCCTTGTAGAAAAGGTCGTTCGAGTCGTCGCTGTTCAACAGGATGCCGAGCGTGGAGTTGCCGGCGCCGTTGCGGTAGATGTCCGAAGCGATGGCGCCCAGATCGGTCTGGCTCTGTTTGAGGTACTGCTTGGCATACTCCAGCTGCTTGACGGCCTTTTCGGCGTCGGCGGTGCGCAGATCGCGCTCCTCGCCTGCGGTCAGCAGCGACTCCTGGGCCTCGGCGGCCGCCGTTTCGGCCTGGAGCAACTCGGCACGGCTGGAGGCCAGCGAAGCTTCCAGGCGCGCGATCATCGCATTGGTGGAGTCCTTGTCCTTCTTGGCTGCCTCGATCTCCGCTGCACTAGGCAGGCCGGAAACCGAACGCTCGGCTGCGATCGACACGGTGGTCGGGAATGACGTAGTGGTTGCTGCTGAAGCGGGTGCTGCTCCGGCAAGGCAGGTGACTGCCAATGCAAGAGTGCTCGCTGCAACGCCGAGCGTGTGGCGGTAAGCCATATCGTTCCTCACTGATTCCAAGAGATGACATTGGGGCAGTTTCAATCCGTGATCATCCAACGGGGTTAGGTCACGATTTGGATAAGCCCCAAATAGCACACTATGCCAACATCGGTACCGTTCGCAACAGTAGTCACACCAGTCACACGAATTACATTGACGGAATTATGAGACTGAAAATGCCTGTGATGTGGAGCGACGTGAAAACGGGGGCTGGGTTCGCGGCCGATGGAAACTCTCGAAGATCACCGGTCCCCTTTCCCAGTTCGTGGTTAACGGGGCCATCGAGTGACGAAAATGTAACGGTCGATCACTGCCGACCGCGACACCGATTTTTTGACCTCTTAAACGTGCGGGCGAAATCCGCCGCGTGACCCGGTTGCGGCGCTCCGCTGACTGCGCGATGAGCCGGGCACGGACCGGGTGACTTGCAAACACAGAAGGGGTTTCTCTGTGAGGTCGGACACCGCCGCTGGGGCAGGTGGCTGCAATCTCACCGTATTTTGTGACGCACATCTCAGAAAGACTTTTTCGGGAAATGCGCTCATGACCACCCTAATTCGTGCAGTCTGGCGTCGTCGATGCCGAAGTGGTGGGCTACTTCGTGCATGACCGTAATCTTGATTTCGCGGACAACATCCTCTCGAGTTTCGCAGGCCCGAAGCGTGGGATTTTTGAAGATGGTGATGCGGTCGGGAAGGGCTCCAGCCTCCCATCCCTGATCTCGTTCGGTCAGTGCCACTCCGTCGTAAATCCCCAGAATCTCGGTGTTTTCCGGCTCTCCGGGGAGTGGCTCGTACTCGTCTTCAATAAAGAAAACGACGTTATCCATCATGTCCAGGGCCTGCTGCGGAATGGCGTCAATAGCCTCCTGAGCCAGGGCGTCGAACTCGTCGTCGGGCATCTGTAGATCCATGCCTCCAGCCTAGGTCGACGACCCGCTTTTGGGATGGTTCGAGAGGTTGCGAATGCCGATTTTGCGAAAACAAAAAAGCCCACGTATAGTTATTGGAGTCCGCAGCGGAGACGAAAGAAACCGCAGCTGATATAGGCCCCCATCGTCTAGCGGCCTAGGACACTGCCCTTTCACGGCAGCGGCACGGGTTCGAATCCCGTTGGGGGTACAAACAGCCACTTTGTGGTTGTCAGATGGAGAAATCCATCGGCTTGCGAAAGCAAGGCCCTGTAGCGCAGTTGGTTAGCGCGCCGCCCTGTCACGGCGGAGGTCGCGGGTTCAAGTCCCGTCAGGGTCGCTCAATTTACTAGCAATAGTAAATTAGGTGTCCAAATATTGTGACGCCAGGCTCTGTAGCTCAGTTGGTAGAGCGTTCGACTGAAAATCGAAAGGTCACCGGATCGACGCCGGTCGGAGCCACGCAGGCCCTCGGGTAACCGAGGGTTTTACTGTGTGAATTGGGATTATCCCAAAACACCAGGCCCTGTAGCGCAGTTGGTTAGCGCGCCGCCCTGTCACGGCGGAGGTCGCGGGTTCAAGTCCCGTCAGGGTCGCAGTACATGAAAGCTCCAGTTCAAGCGAACTGGAGCTTTTCCCTTTCCCGGAACGGGCCCGGTTTCGCTTGGGTCCGGTTAGTTGGCCCGGCCCAGCTGGCGCGGGCCGATCCATCGATTGCTCAGGCGCCGGTAGGCCGCCGCGGCCATGGTCATGTCGCCGTCCTCCAGGGCCTGGATTCCGTGCATCAGGTCGTTCACGGATTCATCGGGCCAAACGATGTCCGCAAGCAGCCCGTAATCCAGCTCGATCACCGACTGCGGGTCGAAGGATTCAAGCCAGCCGCCCAGTGACCCCAGTTCTTCGAACAGCGGTGCCTGCGGCGCGTGGGTAGCCATGGTCTGCACCGCCCAGGCCAGGCGCTCGATGGCCTGCTCAAGCGGAACCAGCAACCGAACTGTCCGCAGCCGCTCCCCGACGTAGAGGACCTCGCACTCGTCGTCATCGCGGAACAGCGAGAACCAGCTCAGCGGGATGCCCCAGGTGGAGGTACGGGTGTGCAGGTGCGTCAGGTCAGCGGCAAGCTTGTCCGTGTCCACGCGCTGCCCGTTCGCGCGGCGGGCGGCCGGCGGGATCAGCAGATCGAAAACTTCGGCGCGCATGGCTTCCTCCGCCTGCTCCGCGGCCAGCAGGCTCCGGGCCTGGATCTGCGAGGGGCAGTACCGGGTATGCTCGGCGCCCTGGTAGTCGAGGATCTTGACGGTGCGGAAGGTTTCCTGCTCGGTGTGGGGGAACGGGTCGGAGACGCCGCGCAGGGTTCGCTCCCACAGCTGCTGGTTCTCCAGTACGTCGAGCTGGTCCGCGCTGCGCCCGGGGGTGTTGATGATAATGGACTGGGCCCAGTCCTCGAACGCGGACAGCGGTTCGTAGACACGCAGGTGCGCGGTCGCTGCCGTCAGGTCGTACAGGGGCCCAGTCATCTTCATTCCCCTAATCTATCCGCCCAGCTCCACAATTACCGGCGCATGGTCGCTCGCGCCCTTGCCTTTGCGCTCTTCGCGATCAATGCTCGCGCCGGTGACCCGCGCGGTGAGGGCCGGCGAGGTCAACGAGAAATCGATGCGCATGCCTTCGCCCTTGGGGAAGCGCAGCTGGGTGTAGTCCCAGTAGGTGAACTGGCCTTCGGTGTGCGGGCGGACGACATCGGTGAATCCGGCGTCCTCGAAGGCCGCGAAGGCCGCGCGTTCGGGAGCAGAAACGTGGGTCAGCTCGTTTTCCAGGAAGAAGTTGATGTCCCAGACATCTTCGTCCTTCGGGGCGATGTTCCAGTCGCCCATGAGCGCAATCTGCGCCTGCGGATCGGCTTCCAGCCAGCCGACGGTGTCCTGCTTGAGCGCGTCGAGCCAGCTGAGCTTGTAACCCATGTGCTCGTCATCCAGGGCGCGGCCGTTGGGGACGTAGAGGCTCCAGATGCGCACACCGCCGCACGTCGCGCCGATGGCACGCGGCTCTAGGATCGGGTTCTTGCCGCCCTTGCCGAATTCCGGCTGCCCGGCGAAACCGCGCTGCACGTCATCCAGACCGACGCGCGAGGCAATGGCCACGCCGTTCCACTGGTTCACGCCGCAATGCGCGACTTCGTAGTCGTTGTTCTCGAACAATTCCCACGGGAAATTGTCGTCCTTGCATTTCGTTTCCTGGATGGCCAGGACATCCACGTCGGTGCGGCGCAGCCAGTCCTCAACACGGTCGGCTCGGGCACGCAGCGAATTTACATTCCAAGTCGCAATCTTCACTTCTTCAACCTATCAAGTTTGACCGAGCGAGCCACTTCAATTTACTTGGAAGTCCGAGTATATTCGTCTCTGAAGGTGACCCCAATCACTCAAAGGAGAGGCCCTTGCCTGAGATCCTGATCCAGTGCCGCGGACATCTGGGGCTCATTACCCTGAACCGTCCGAAATCCCTGAACGCACTGAATACGGACATGTGCCGCGCCATCCTGGACGCGCTGCTGCAGTGGCGCGATGATCCGGAGATTGAACACGTGGCTGTTGTCGGGGCCGGCGACCGGGCCTTCTGCGCCGGCGGGGATATCGTCGCCATCTACCAGGACATCCTGGAGCGCAATGGTTCCTCGGAAGAATTCTGGCGGGTCGAATACCAGCTCAATGTCTTGATCGACGAGTACCCCAAGCCGTATATCGCGTTCATGGACGGAATTGTGCTGGGCGGAGGCATCGGCATCTCGGCTCACGGGAGCCATCGCATCGTGACCGAAACGAGCCGGTGCGGCATGCCGGAGGTGGGCATCGGATTCTTCCCGGATGTCGGGGGCACCCACCTGCTATCCCGCGCCCCGCGGGCGGCAGGACGCCTGGCGGCGCTGACCGGCATGAAGTTCGGCGCCGCGGACACCATGGCGCTGGGACTCGCCGATAACTACGTACTGCAAAAGGATCTGGCGGCCCTGCTTGAGGCGCTGCAGACTGAGCCGGTGGACCGCGCGGTGTCGCGCTTCGCGGGAATCCCCGAGGCCGGGTGCCTGCACGAAGAGTGGGTCCAGTCCTTCTCCGAGCCGAGCATTCCGGCGGTCGCGGCGGAACTGTCCGAGTTCGAGAACCCGCGGGCTGCAGCGGCCCTGGCGGCGCTGGAAGCCGCGTGCCCGAGCTCGGTGCGGCTTGTGGACGAGCTGCTGCGGGACGCCGGGGCCGACTTGCGTGCGGACTTGGCCCGCGAGTTCCGGGCGGCCGTGCATCGGCTCGACGACCCGGATTTCGCTGAGGGCATCCGTGCCGCGGTGATCGACAAGGACCGAAAGCCGCAGTGGAACGAACCGCTGGAAAACCTCAGCCCCGAGCAGCGCACGGCCAGGCATTTCAGGCCGCTGGCCGGCTCCGAATTGAATTTCACCCTGATTGACCAGGGACTATGCGAAAAGAGTGGACGATGAGCAATCTGCCAGTTATCGGATTCCTGGGACTAGGGCACATGGGACTGCCCATGGCCATCAATCTTCACCGGGCCGGCTACAAGCTTAAGGGCTTCGATGTCGTCCCTGCGGCGGTGCAAGCCGCGGCGGATGCCGGCATCGAAACGGTCGACAGCGGAGCCGACGCGGCGAAGGACGTCGACATCGTGCTGACCATGTTCCCCTCGGGCCAGCATGTGCTGGACGCCTACCGGAGCTACCTGCTCGACGCCGCGGCGCCGAATACGCTGTTCCTCGAATGCTCTACCATCGATGTCGCTCAGGCCCGCGAAGCGGCTGAGCTGGCCGTCGCCGCCGGGCATCGCAGCGCGGACGCGCCGGTCTCCGGCGGAGTGGTCGGAGCCGAAGCAGGGACCTTGACCTTCATGCTCGGAGCCGAGGCCGCGGACCTGGCGGAGATCACTGCCGTGCTGGAGCATATGGGCAAGCGGATCGTGCACTGTGGCGGCCACGGTTCGGGGCAGGCCGCGAAAATCTGCAACAACATGCTGCTGGGCGTTTCAATGATCGGCGCGGCCGAGGCCTTCGTCCTGGGCGAGCGCCTGGGTCTGGAACACCAAGCGCTCTACGACGTCATTTCCACTGCCTCGGGCCAATGCTGGTCGGTGACCACCAATTGTCCGGTCCCCGGGCCGGTGCCCGCGTCGCCGGCGAACCGCGACTACCAGCCCGGCTTCGCCGCGGCGCTGATGGCCAAGGACCTTGGGCTGGCGTCCAGCGCGCTGGAGCATACCGATACCGATGCGCGAATGGGCGCCCTGGCCGCGGCGCTCTACCGCAAGTTCAGCGACGAGGGAAATGCCGGCACGGACTTCTCGGGAATCATCAACGCGGTGCGCGAAGGAACGTTATAGGAAGTCGCCCGAGGCCCTGCGGAAGCGCGAGAGGATCTGGAACAGCTCCCGCGCATCCGCGACCGGCAGGCCGCTGTCGGCGAACAGCTGCTCGTTGAGATCGTCGCGGGCCGCGGCCAGGACATTCGCCCCCTCGGCGGTCAGTTCAAGCAGCCGGGTGCGGCCGTCGGTGGGATGCTGAATCCGGCGGACTAGGCCGGTGGCTTCCAGCCGGTCCACGGAATTGGTCAGGCTTGTCGCATGCACCTGCAGCAGGCGGCTGGCGTGGGTCATGGGTAGCGAACCTCGCTTGGAGAAGCCGAGCAGCGCGAGCACCTCGAAGCGGGCGAAGGTCAGGCCGTGCGGCCTGAGTATTGAATCCGCGCGCTGAAGAAAGATCGAGGCGGTGCGCATGACTGCGGTAATCGCGGCCATGGAGTCCGCCTCGGCATCCCAGCCATGGGAGACCCACTGGTCGCGGGCCTGGGCAATCGGGTCGCGCGGCAATGGTGACGACATTTTCTACCCCCAAAATAAGACCTAGTCCAACAATATACTTGGACATCCTAAGGTTTGGAAGGAGATCCCGGATGGACCTCATGACCGACATTTCGGCGCAACTCACCCAGTCCGAGCGCGCGCGCCTGGCCCAGGTGCGTGAACTCGCCCAAGGCAGGATCCGCAGGCAATCCATCGAGTACTGGAACCGCGAGGACTTCGCTCCCGGGCTGGTGGCGGAGCTCGGCGCCGCGGGCCTGGGCGCGGTGCAGCTGGAGGACTGCTCGCATCTGGCGCGTGGGCTGATTCATGCCGAGCTGGCCCGCGCTGACATCTCCCTCTCCTCGGTGGTGGGAATCCACAATGAACTTGTGCTCGGAATGATCAACGAATTAGGCTCCGAAGCGCAACGCCGAGAGTGGCTGCCGCGTTTGGGCAGGCTTGAGGCATTCGGAGCGTTTGCCATGACCGAGCCGGAGCATGGATCGGACATTGCCGGGGGAATGGCCACCAGCGTGCACCGGGAAGGCGACGAGTACGTCCTTACCGGGCGCAAGCGCTGGATCGGCATGGGAACCATCGCGGACTTCGCGCTGGTCTGGGCCAGGGAACCGGAATCCGGGGACATCGGCGCCTATCTGGTGGAATCCGGCAGGCGGGGATTCAGCGCCTCCAAGATCGGAAACAAGATCGGCCTGCGCATCATGCAGAATGCCGACATCGAACTGCACGAGGTGCGTATTCCGCTGGAAAACAAGCTTCCCGGAGCCACAGGCTTCGCCGCAGCGAACCACCTGCTCATGCAATCCCGGGCGTGGGTCGGCTGGCAGGCTGCCGGCGCGATGCTGGCGACCCTGGACGTCTGCACGGCCTACGCGGTCAGCCGTGGGCAGTTCGGCAAGCCGCTGGCATCCTTCCAGCTCATCCAGCAGGCCCTTGCCGAAATCGTCGGCAATGCCCGGGCCGGGCTGTCCATGATGGGCGACATCGCGCGCAAGCAGGAGGCGGGAAAGCTGACCATGGCCGATGCAGCGCTGGCCAAGTCGACGGCAACCCGGCTGGCGCGGGATGCGGTGGCCAAGGGCCGTGCACTTCTTGACGGCAATGGGGTGTCCTCGGAATACGAAATGGCCAAGATCTTCTGCGATGTTGAAATCCTCCATACCTACGAAGGCACCTATGAGATCAATTCGCTCATTGTGGGGCGTGCGTTGACTGGAACGGGCGCCTTCGTCTGATTACATGGGCGCCGCTCGCCGTCTCCTCCCGTTTTGCACGCGCGCCCAGGCTGCCGGCTCTGGAAGATCCGGGGTTGGCAGCCGCTAAAACAAAAACTGAGAAAGTACTTTCCAATACAGAAAGTACTTGTTAGTCTTTTGGTACATCGGAGGAACGGAACCGCGGGAGCAGGATCATGAACAAGATGTCCAATGCCACGTACTCGATCATCATCAGCCTTGCGGGCGTGCTCTTCGCAGCTCTCGCGCTCTTCGCCTACTTCAGCGGCCGCAACGCGCTGATTTTCGTGGGAATGGGAATCTTTTTCGCCGTGACGATGACCATGAGCTCATTGCACGCTCGGCAGCAGGCCGCGGCCCGCGCGGAAGAGCGCGCGTCATGAGCGCCGAAAACAACCTCAACCCGGAACAGCAGCTGGCAGCGCTGGCGCAGGCCCAAGCCGACATGGACCGTGCCGTTGGCTACGGCTCAAGGCTTCTAGGCTGGTACAGCATCATCGTTTCGCTGGTCATCGGCGCCCTCGCTTTCCTGCTGCAGCTGTATCCACCGCAGAAGCACATGGCCGGCTTCATCGTGATCATTGGACTCTACGTGGTGGCGATCCTCGCCGCGTCGCTGGCCTACCGTAAGCTCTACCGTTCGCTTCCGATCGGCGCGTCAAAACGCTACACCTGGGGGTTCACCCTGACCATCGTCTTCTATGCGGCCTCGTTGGCGCTCCTTCCGCAGCAGCTGAGTTCCTGGGCCATCCTAGGACTGATTTGGATCGTTGTATCGGCCCCGCTACTGATTGTGGGAATCGGCATGGTGCGGAAATGACCACGCATGCCCGGAACCGACTCAATGACGACTTCTCCAATCCCGTCCGCCTGTCCATCATGGGCGCGCTGAACATGGTGGAGGAGGCGGATTTCAAGTCGCTCAAGGAAGCGCTGGGAATTTCGGATTCTGTGCTGTCCCGCCATCTGAGCGCCCTGGAGGAAAAAGGCCACGTCAAAATCCGCAAGGGATTCGTGGGAAAACGTCCTCGGACCTGGGCCAAGCTGAGCCCCGAAGGGCGCAGTGCCTTCACGGAGCACGTCCAGGCCCTGAAGGAAGTCACCGGCCTGGCCTAGCCGCCGTCATTTCGCGGCGGGCCGTGGTGACCGGGCGGATTTTCCTGCTTGGCTCCACATCCTCCCTGCCGCAGCGATGAGCAACGGCACGGCCAGCACGGCCCAGAAGGGATCGGCTGGAAGGCCGGTCGGGAGGGCGGCCCCTGCGGCCATCGCCGCAGTCCAGGCCAGCCGGCGCGGGACGCGTGCGGCCCCAGCTACCGCTGAGGACTGGATCAAGCTCAGGTTCGAGACGCTCGCCGCCCACAGCGCAAAACTCAGAGCGATGCCGAAGCCCTGCCCGAGGTGAGCAGCTCCATCCGGCGTAGCCGATGTAGATGCCGAGGAGAATTCCCAGCACCGGCCGCCAACCGGCGGCACCCGCCGTGCGGTGTTCGGATCCAGCTTCCATGGATGCGTCCTCGTTTGCCGTGGGGCGGTGCCGTAGCGGCACCGTGGCCGCAGCCTAGCGCCCGAAGTCGGTGAAATCCATGAAACCCGCGTCTGGGAGGACTTCCTCTAGGCTCTCCACCATTTGTCGAGGTTGGTGGCGGGAACGGTCCGCTTATGTCGCGAGAGAACGAAGCGCCGTTCGATCGACAGCGCGGCGGCCTCGTCGATTTCGCGGCCCTCGAGGTAGTCGTCGATCTGCGCGTAGGTCAGTCCCAGTTCGTCCTCGTCGGTACGCTGCGGCTGGCCGTCCAGCAGGTCCGCGGTGGGAGCCTTGGCCCAGAGCAGCTCTGGGGCGTCCAACTCGCGCAACAGCGCCTGGTTCTGCCGCTTGTTCAGCCCGGCCAGCGGCAGCAGGTCTGCGCCTCCGTCGCCGAACTTCGTGAAGAACCCGGTCACGGACTCCGCCGCATGGTCGGTGCCGATGACCAGCATGCCGCGGTCCCCGGCCACCGCGTACTGGACGATCATCCGCATGCGGGCCTTGGCGTTGCCTCGGTTGAAATCGCTGATCGCAGGATGCCCGGCATCGGCCAGGGCTTCATCCAGTCCCGCCACGGGCTTGGAGATATTGACCTCGAACTCCTGGTCGGCGGCGACGAACTGCATGGCCGCCGCGGCATCCGCCGCATCATGCTGGACCCCGTGGGGCAGGCGGACGGCGATGAATTCGGCGGTGCCGCCGGCTTCGCGCACTTCCTGAACGGCAAGCTGAGCCAGGCGTCCGGCGAGCGTGGAATCGATGCCGCCGGAAATGCCCAGCACGAAACCCTTCGCGCCGGTCGCGGCGAGGTAGTCTTTCAAGAAGTCGACTCGGGATCGCACTTCCTCGGCCGGGTTGATGGACGACTTGACGCCCAGCTCTTCAATGATTGCTGCTTGAAGTTCACGCATGTAACTAATCCTAGGTATATCGGAGGCAGGATGCGGTCGTAACTGCGGAAGGGCGGCGAAACTTAACGAGTTCTCAACATTCGCCGCAGCTCCTAGCTTTCTTCGGCGTCCGGGTCCCATCCGAGGTTGCGCGCCATCTTCTCCAGCGTGGCGACCACTGCAGCGTATTCCGAGCCGTCGAGATCCTGTCCCGACTGCGTCCGGATCTTCTCGATCAGTTCGCTGAGCTTCATCAACGAGACGTGGCCGCGGTCGGTGATGGAGAACTCGCCCTCGTCGTGCGAAATCCATCCAGACTCCACCAATTCCATGAGGTGCTCGGAGACCGACGTCGGTTCGTCGGGCGACGCGAAGAATGGCGAAAGTCCGGCGGTCAGTTCCGGCTCGGTGGCGGGTTGCTGTTCCAGGAGATTCAGCACCTGCCATTGCCGGCGTGTCACGCCATGCTCTTCCAGCGTCGCAGCAAACTGCTCGTCAATCAGCGAATCCACCAATTTCAACCAGTAACCCAAGGGGCGTGTAGCGTTCATGGGATCAGCCTAGCGAGGATGCCGACTAGAATCGAGGGTATGAGCGAAACCAGCGCCCGCGGGCGGCTAAAAGAACTGATCCAGGAATTTGCCATTGTGCGTGGCAAGGTCATCCTCTCCTCTGGCAAGGAAGCCGATTACTATATCGACCTTCGCCGGGTCACCCTGCAGCAGGAAGCTTCAGGTCTGGTCGGCCAGGTCATGCTTGATCTTCTGGATGAAGCCGGTCTGGAGTTCACCAACGTGGGCGGGCTGACCATGGGCGCTGACCCGGTGGGCACCGCCATCATGCACACTGCGCGCGAAAAGAACCGCGCCATCGACGCTTTCGTGGTGCGCAAGGCGCAGAAGTCCTACGGCATGGGCCGTCAGGTTGAAGGCCCGAGCGTTGAGGGCCGCAACGTCATCGTGCTGGAGGACACCTCCACCACCGGCGGCTCCGCGCTGACCGCGGTCGAGGGTGTCCGCAAGGCTGGCGGCAACGTCATCGCCGTGGCCGTTATCGTGGATCGCGACACCGGTGCCAAGGAGCGCATCGAGGAAGAGGCCGGCGTGCCTTACCTCTTCGCCTACGGCAAGGACGAGCTGGGTCTGTAGTCTGCAGCTTTCCCGTCAATCTCTTCGACCGCAAGGGCTGGGCGAACCTCAAGGTTCGCCCAGCCCTTGCGGATTTTCCCGACCCTGAATTCCGTCAACTTTGATTGACTTGCAACATGCCGTCAACTAAAGTTGACCCCATGGATGAGGGGATTCGAACAGCCGTCGACTCCGAGGACCACGGAGGTCCCTTGGCGGAGCTTCGGCGTCTGACCGAGGGGCAGCGGGAACTGGCCCGGTCGCAAACCGCCGAGGTGCGCCGGGCGCGCGCCAACGGGTATTCCTGGCAAGCCATCGCATCTGCCCTGGAGATTTCGAAGCAGGCGGCGCACAAGAAGTACGGCCGGGTTTAATGGAGCAACCGGCCGTGGGGCTGCCCGGCTAGTTCAAGCAAGCGAAGCGCTACGGCGTCCGCCGACGCAGGGTCAACGATCCGACCAGCAGGGCGCCGAGAATCCACGCGCCGATGACCAGAAGGCTGGCCCAGGTGCCGCTGTCCTCGGTGCCCGCAGCGACATCGCCCAGCGCGTCGATGGCATGCGACAGCGGCAGCCAATCGCCGATGACCTCCAGCGTCCCCGGCAGCTGCTCGCGTGGCAGGATCAGCCCGGACAGCAGGAACTGTGGAAAGATCAGCAGCGGCATGAACTGGACGACCTGGAATTCGGTGCGGGCGAAGGCGCTGGCCATCAATCCCAGACTGGTTCCGAGCAGGGCATCCAGCGCCGCCACGCTGAAAAGCAGCACCAGGCTTCCGGAGATCTGCAGCCCCAGTACCAGAAGGGCGAACGAGACCGCGATGACGGTCTGCAGCACCGCAACCAAGGTGAACGCCAGCGCATAGCCGAAGATGAACTCGCCCTTGGCCAGCGGCATGCTGAGCAGCCGCTCCAAGGTGCCGCTGCGCCGTTCGCGCAGCGTCGCGATGCTGGTCACCAGAAACATCACGACAAATGGGAACAGCGCGATCATCGCCGGGCCGATGCGCTGGAACACCTCGGTATCGGTGAAAATCCAGGCCATCAAGCCGATCAATAGGCTGGGGACTACCAGCATCAACGCGATGGTGCGCGGGTCGTGCCGGATCTGGGTCAGGACCCGGGCCGCGGTGGCCGCGGTTCGTTTCACGATCCCTCTCCTTCCGCCCGGTGCCGTGCGGTGGACGGGTCGCGCGGTGGCGCGGACCCCAGTCCGCCGGAGGCGATGAGCCTGAGGAATGCGTCTTCCGGGTCGCTGGCGCCGGTGCGCCTGAGCAGTTCGCCGGGGGAGAGCTGGGCCAGCAGCTTTCCGTTGCGCAACAGCAGCATTTCATCGCAGCGCATGGCCTCGTCCATGACGTGGCTGGAAACCAACAGGCAGATTCCGGTCTTCGCCAGCTTGGCGAACAGGGCCCAGAGCTCCGCGCGAAGTACCGGATCCAGCCCGACCGTCGGCTCGTCGAGGATGACGATGTCAGGAGACCCGAGCAGCGCGATGGCAAGGGATACGCGGTTGCGCTGCCCGCCGGATAAGTCCAGCGCCAGCCGCTTGGCCTGGTCCTGCAGGTCGGTGGCTTCGATGACTCGGGTGGCTTCGGCATCTGGCAGGCCGAGGACCTTGGCGAAATAGGCGACGTTTTGCTGCACCGTCAGGTCGTCGTAGACGCTGGCAGCCTGCGTCATGTAGCCGACCCTATGCCGCAGGGACTTGTGCCCGGCCGGCTGCCCCAGGACGGTGACCGTGCCGCCGGCGGTGATCTGGTTGCCCACGATGCTGCGCAGCAGCGTGCTCTTGCCGCTGCCGCTGGGTCCCAGCAACCCGACGATGCGGCCCGGGGCCAGCTCGCAGTCGATGTCCTGGAGAACCAGCGATTTGCCTCTCTTGACGCTCACCCGCTGGACCTGGATGCATGCAGTCTTGTTGGTCACACAATGAATTAGAGACCCCCGCCGTGGCAGGGTCAATGCTTGGCGGCGAATTGCCGCCCCGGCGGCCTCGGGAACGGATCAACGGCGCTTGGCCCACAGTCCGACGACCAGCACCAGGTAGACCAGCGCGATGAAGCCGAACAGCTTGTGCTCGCCCCACACCACGGTGTTGCTCATGGAGCAGTGCAGTTCCGCCCCGGCGCCGAGGCATGAGCGCATCGCGTAGTTCACGGCGATCAGCAGCGTCAGGCCCAGATAGAGTCCCACGGCGATGAGCACGAACTTCCAGACCCGCCGCCGGGAACGATAGTTCTCCATGGCACCTAGTATCCGCCAGTGTTCCGTCCCTGCCTAGGGTGTTGGTGCGACAAAGAAAAGTGCCCCGGCAGCCGGTTCAGCGGTTGCCGGGGCATGGGAAACTAGGCTACTTGGAAGCGGCCTTGGTTTCGGCCGGATTGGCGTCGGACGGGACGCGCCCCTTGACGAGTTCGGCATGCAGGTTGGCAACCGACGGGTACTGCAGGTCGGGGCGGAACGGGAAGGTGTCCATGTCCTCGCGCGCGGTGATTCCCGAGTAGACCAGCGCGGTCAGTAGGCCTGCTTCCATGCCCGCGACGATGTCGGTGTCCATGCGGTCGCCGATCATGGCAGTGGTCTCCGAGTGCGCGTCGATCCTGTTCAAAGCCGAGCGGAACATCATCGGATTCGGCTTGCCCACCACATATGGATCGCGGTTCGTCGCCCGGGTGATCAGCGCGGCAATCGCGCCGGTGGCCGGGAGGATGCCCTCGGCGGATGGGCCGGTGGCATCCGGGTTGGTGGCGATGAACTTCGCGCCGCCCTCGATCAGGCGGATGGCCTTGGTGATGGCCTCGAAGGAATAGGTGCGGGTTTCGCCGAGCACCACGTAATCGGGGTTCTGGTCGGTCATGATGAACCCGGCGTCGTGCAGGGCCGTGGTCAGCCCCGCCTCGCCGATCACGAAGGTGCGTCCGCCCGGGCGCTGGCGCGCCAGGAACTCGGCGGTGGCCATGGCGGAGGTCCAGATGTTCTCCTCCGGCACGTCCAGCCCGGAGGCCAGCAGGCGGGCGCGCAGGTCGCGCGGCGTGTAGATGGAGTTGTTCGTCAGCACCAGAAAGCGCAGGTTGTTCTCGCGCCAGTACTGCAAGAGCTCCGAGGCGCCCTTGAGTGCGTGGTTTTCGTGGACCAGGACGCCGTCCATGTCGGTCAGCCAGCATTCGATATCGTGGACGGTGCGTGCGGCGCGGTTGCTGAGGGTCACGAGGTGTCATTCCTCCATTGGCAGTAGGTGGCGGGAGCTATCTGCGCTGAAAGTTTCCCTGTAACCCAAAGCCTACACAGCATCCGCGGGAGGTGCAGTGAACGGCGGCACTCCCGCGACCTACTACCCTTAAATGTGTGAGCCACGAAGTGAATGAAGCAACCGAGAACACCGCCGAGCACGTCATCGGCGTAGGGCCCTGGGAAGGCGAGCTGCCGCAGGACGAAAAATATGATCCGCAGCTGCTGGCCGAAGGCGACCGCCGCAACGTCGCCGACAAATACCGCTACTGGACCATGGATGCGATCATCGCCGACCTCGACGAGCGCCGCCACGACTTCCACATCGCCATCGAGAACTGGCAGCACGACATGAACATCGGCACCGTGGTCCGCTCCGCCAACGCCTTCTTGGCCAAGGAAGTCCACATCATCGGACGCCGCCGCTGGAACCGCCGCGGCGCCATGGTCACCGACCGCTACCAGCACGTGCGCCACCACGCCACGGTCGAGGAATTTGTCGCCTGGGCCGAAGCTGAAGGGCTGACCATCCTGGGCATCGACATCTTCCCGGATTCGGTGCCGCTGGAAACCTACGACATCCCGCGCAATTGCGTCCTGGTGTTCGGCCAGGAAGGGCCGGGATTGAGCCCGGAAGTCCACGCCGCGGCAAAGGACACGCTGTCCATCGAGCAGTTCGGCTCCACCCGGTCGATCAACGCGGCCTCGGCCGCAGGCATCGCGATGCATGCTTGGATCCGCCGCCACGTCTTCGGGCAAAAAGTAGGTTAACAAGGAATTTATTAATAAGCTCTTTAGTCGAGCATCTGGATTAGTTGCCATTGAACCCCTAGGCTTGGAAACGATATGAATTTGTGATCCGGGGGGATTAATCCGTGCGTCGACGTCATCAGGTGAACCATGACCTTCTTCTGCCCGGGCTTCCCCGACGCAAAAAACCGGTGGTGATCTGGGGGATATCGACTGCCGCAGCACTGACGCTGTCCAGCGCCGTGGCGATTCCCCTGGTGGCCCAGTCGGCTGATCCGCGCAACGGCGACATCCCTGTCGCCATCAACGCGTTATCCGAGCCCGGGCTGTATAACGATCCGATCCTCGTTAGCCAGGACGCCCCGCTTCATGCATTCGGCGGCTCCGGCAAGGAGCTGGCCATCGACGGACGCCCGCTGGGCATGCTGGCCGGCGCCGACGAATCCCCGGTGGATGAGCAGTCCGAATCGGAGGAGAACTCCACGCTGCTCGCCGGCGAGGTGGGCCAGGTCGGCGAACTCCCCGGCGGCCTGCAGCTGATGCACCCGGTCACAACCCGCCGTATCTCCAGCCCCTACGGCTGGCGGTCGAACCCTACCGGCGCCGGCAACCAGATCCATATCGGCCAGGACTACCCGATCGCCTGCGGCTCCCCGGTGTATGCCGCCGAGGCGGGGACCGTGACGGTGTCCGGCTGGGCGGGGCACTCCGGCATGCGCGTGAGCATCGACCACGGCAGCGACGTGCAGACCGGCTACAGCCACAATTCAAAACTCATCGCCTCGGTGGGCCAGGAGGTCAAGCAGGGCGAGCTGATCGCCCTGTCGGGAACCACCGGCAACTCCACCGGATGCCATGTGCACTTCGAGGTCATCGTGGACGGCCGCTGGCACGATCCGCGCAACTACCTGCCGATCATCCCGGGCCAGGGCCAGGCGATGATCGATTCCTCGCGCCTGACAGTTAATGCCAACAGCGCGCCGAAGGGCGATGGCGGCAAGACGCCGGTGCGCGACGAATCCGATCTGAGCACCGATCCGGATGTCGTGGTGCCGAAGGATGACACCCCGGTGGTCCCCAAGCCGAAGCCCGGTGCCAAGCCCAAGCCTTCGCAGTCCCAGAAGCCCGCGCCGTCGCCGAGCCAGACCCAACGCCCGGGATCCTCGGCTCCAGACTCCGAATCGCCAAGCGCCAAGCCCTCGCCAAGCACTGCGCCGTCCGAATCCGAATCCGAGTCGCCCAGCGGATCGGCGAAGCCCACCGGCGAGGCGACGCCGCCAACCGAAGCCCCCTCGACCGGACCGGCCCCGAGCAAGAAGCCAACCTCGGCGCCAACCCAAAAGCCGGGCTCGCAGAGCCCGTCCGGGTCCGGTTCCGGCGCCGCCGAGTCGAGCTAGCCCGCGATGCAGCCGGGGCAGGGGCAGAAGTTGGCGTGTCACGAAGACAGATTTAGGTCTGCCGGCCCCTGCAAACCGATAGGATGGACACGAACTGCCGTCGACGGCGACGCGTGAACCCCGCCAATCCTCACAGGAGTGAAGCATGCCTATCGCAACCCCCGATAAGTACAATGCAATGATCGATGCCGCCAAGGCTGGCGGCTACGCCTTCCCAGCGGTGAATGTCACCAGCTCGCAGACCCTGAATGCCGCCATCCGCGGTTTCGCCGAGGCCGAATCCGACGGCATCATCCAGGTTTCCACCGGCGGCGCCGCCTACTGGTCCGGCGCCTCGGTCAAGGACATGGTTGCCGGCTCGCTGGGCTTCGCAGCCTTCGCCCGCCAGGTCGCCAAGAACTACGGCGTGAACATCGCGCTGCACACCGACCACTGCCCTGCAGACAAGCTCGACGGCTTCGTGCTGCCGCTGCTGGCCGCCTCGGAGGCAGAGGTCGCCGCCGGCCGCGACCCGTTCTTCAACTCGCACATGTGGGACGGATCGGCCGAGACCCTGGAAGAGAACCTGCGCATCGCAGCCCAGCTGCTGCCGCGCACCGCCGCCGCCAAGCAGATCCTCGAAGTTGAGATCGGCGCCGTGGGCGGCGAAGAGGACGGCGTGGAGAACGCCATCAATGACAAGCTGTACTCCACCGTCGAGGATGCGCTGGCCACCATCGACGCCCTGGGCGCCGGCGAAAAGGGCCGCTACATCACCGCTTTGACCTTCGGCAACGTCCACGGCGTCTACAAGCCGGGCAACGTGAAGCTGCGTCCGGAGCTGCTCAAGGACATCCAGGACAAGGTCGGCGCCAAGATCGGCAAGGCCAACCCGTTCGACCTGGTCTTCCACGGCGGCTCGGGCTCCACCGACCAGGAAATCGCCGACGCGGTGTCCTATGGCGTGATCAAGATGAACATCGACACCGACACGCAGTACGCCTTCACCCGACCGGTGGCTGGCCACATGTTCGCCAACTACGACGGCGTGCTGAAGGTAGACGGCGAGATCGGCAACAAGAAGACCTACGACCCGCGCGTCTGGGGCGCCAAGGCCGAAGAATCCATGGCCGCCCGCATCGTGGAAGCCGCCCGCCAGCTGGGCTCGGCAGGAAAGAGCCTGAAGTAGCCATGGTCGGAGAGAACCTGCTGGGCATCCCGGCCACGCTGCTGCCGGAGGAAACCGACGTGCTCGCCCGCCTTGAGGCCGGCGACGAAGCGGTGGATCTGGCTGCGAAGTTCCCGTCGTCCTCCCTGGTGTGGGCGCTGCTGGCCGACGAAGCACACGCCGAAGGCCGCACCGTGGAATCCTACGCGTACGCCCGCGTGGGCTACCACCGCGGCCTTGACGCGCTGCGCAAG
This sequence comes from Arthrobacter sp. YC-RL1, assembly GCF_001454985.1. Classification (NCBI taxonomy): domain Bacteria; kingdom Bacillati; phylum Actinomycetota; class Actinomycetes; order Micrococcales; family Micrococcaceae; genus Arthrobacter; species Arthrobacter sp. YC-RL1. The sequence continues at coordinate 3,710,755 of NZ_CP013297.1, read as the reverse complement.
GCCGGTTGGCGCGGACAGGGTCCGGTGCCATGGAGCCATGAGCCGAACCGCGGCTTCCTGCGCTCGCTGTACGCGCTGGGCCGCGCGGCCGCAGCCATCGGCGAAGCCGAGGAAGTCGAGCGGATCGGGAAGTTCCTGAACGATTCGGATCCGCGCGCCCGGGCGGCCATCGAGGCCAAGTAGCCCGAGAAGCAGCATCCTCGCATCATTGCCCGGGCCGGTCCCGCATCGGCCCGGGCAATCGTGCGCTTCGACGCGTCCGTAAACGGGCAGGGGAGAAACCATGAGCAACGTGCAGCCGGGCCAGGCGCTGGGCGCCTCCTACAGTTTTGTCGAGCCGCTGGGCTCCGGGGCCGTTGGCGAGGTCTGGCGGGTCCGCCCCCACGATCCGGGCGCGGACCTGGCCGCCAAGATCCTGCGCGAGGAGCACGCGCAGGACGCCGGGCTGGTCGAACGGTTCGTGCGGGAACGCTCGGTGCTGCTGGCGCTGCGCCACCCGAACATCGTGGCGGTGCGTGACCTGGTGGTCGATGGGGGCCGGCTGGCCATCGTGATGGACCTGGTCCCCGGCGGCTCGGTGCGCGAGTGGCTGCTCGAGGTGGGCACCCTGCCGCCGTCCCAGGCGCTGGAACTTGCCGCCCAGATGCTGGACGCGCTCGCCGCGGCGCACGCGGCGGGCACCACCCACCGGGACATCAAGCCTGACAACGTGCTGCTGGCCGCCCCCGGGGATGCTGCCGGCAACGTGCGGGTCTCTGACTTCGGCATCGCCTCGGTGATGTCCGGGCAATCCCGGCGGACCACCGAGATCATGGGCACCCCGGCATACATGCCCCCGGAACTGACCAGCCGGGGCGAGGCCGGACCGGCCGGGGATGTCTACTCCGCGGGCATCATGCTCTACGAGCTGCTGTCCGGGCGCACCCCCTTCGCCGGGTCCGGCACCGACTTCACGATCGCCTTCCGCCACGTCAGCGTCATGCCGCCGCGGATTGACGTACCGGGCCCACTCTGGGACGCGCTGGCCGCCATGCTGCACAAGGACCCCACGGCTCGCCCGGCCGCCGCCGAGGCCGCAACCACCCTGCGCGCGCTGGCCGCCGCACACGCCTCCCTGCCGGCGCTGCCGCCGGTGGTGGACCCGGAACACTTCGAGGACCTGCAACGTCCGGCCACCGTGCTGCGCGGAATCCAGCAGGCCGACCCCGAGCCCACCGACGCCGCCGCCACGGTTGGACAGCTGACCTCGCCAGAGGCGCCCGATCTGGGGACCAGCGCCCGGCACACGGTCTTCCGTCAGCGCCGCAGCGACCTGCCGCCCCCCGCGGCACCACCCACCGAGGCCACGGAGAACGCCGGGAACAGACGGCGCCCAAGCTGGCTCAACGCCAAGTCCCTGGGCCTGCTGGCCGCCGCGGTGGTGCTACTGGCCGCCGTCATCGCCGGCAGCATCGCGCTGTTCGGACGCACCGAACCGCAGGCCGTCCCAGCCCCGGATGCCACCGCCAGCTGGCAGGGCCAGGCTACACCAAGTGGGCTGGCCACCGCACGCTCGGTACGCTACGACGCGCAGGCCAAGCAGGTGCACCTTGAATTCACGTATTCGGCACAGAAGGCCCCGTTGACCGGGCCGTTCCTGGAGGTGCTGCCGGCGGCACCAGGTACCTCGGGCTGCCCGGCGGTGGACTTCAGCCAGGCGCAGGGCGAACGCAACCAGCCCAGTCTCACCGGGATTTCGGTCGAGTGCGGGTGGAACCTGTCAGGGATCAGCATCCCGGCTCGCGGCCAGGTGACAGTCCAGGCCACGCTGCCGCTGGCGCTGAGCGGGGATGACGCGCTGGATCAATGGCTGCAGCAGGCCGCGGCCGCCACCGAGCAGGCGCTCGCCGACGAACGGGTCGAGGGCTCGGCCTACCCGGCGCAGCGGTTGCAGGACATCGTGGTGCAGACTCCCGCCCGCACGGTCAGCGGCACCACGCTGCCGGTGACCCTGGTACCGGTGTGGCCCGCGGGCCCGGACGTGCTCAGCCCGCTGTATGCCAGCCCCGCCACCGGCAAGCCCTCGGCGACGTTGCGCTCGATTGCCGGCGGCGAGGCAGGGGTGCGCTTCTCCGACGCCTGCTCCGGGGCGGTGGCCGTCTCCGGGGACGGGCTGGTGGTCACCGCGCTGTCGGTGACCCCGCAGTGCACGCTGCGCGCTTCGGTGGGCAACTTCACCGACCTGGCCAGCGAGCCGTTCGGCATCACCACCCGGCAGTAGCCGGGAGCCGGATTCGCCTGGTCAGTTCTCGGAGGGCCCCATGGCCTGGATGAACGCCGGGGCACCGCCCACGCAGAGGTAGCCGCGCGCGGTGGTCACCGCCACCGGGGCGCGCCGCGGCAGGTTCACGCCCAGCAGCTCCCCGTCGAAGTCCGCATCAGGCTGCAGCAGCACCCCGCAGCGGGACTTGCGCAGGGTCTTGGTCCAGTGCGCGTAGAGCCCGCGCAGCTCCGCGGCCCGCCCGGCGGCGATCACGCACAACCCCGCGGGTGGAGAGTTCAGCAGCCCGGCCAGGGCCTGGTCGGTGTCCTCGAACCGCTCGGCGTCATCGACCAGCAGCACCACCGGCCCGCGCTCCAGGCGTAGTGAGGCCAGCAGCGCGGGCAGGTCCGCGGAACCGACCGCCACCCGGTCAAGGTCCGCATCCGCCAGCGGCGAGCGGCGATCGCACACGCCCCACACCGCCACCGGGGTGCCGTCCGGGCCCGGGATGCCGCGCAGCGAGTCCGCCAGGGCCAGCAGCAGGCTGGACTTGCCGGAGCGGGCCGGGCCGGCGATGAGCACGTGCTCGCCCTCGTAGATTTCCAGGCAGCCCGGGGCCAGGTCCTCCTCGCGCAGTCCCACTGGGATCCGCCACGGCTCGGCCGCCAGTCCGGGTGCCGGCAGCTCGCCGGCCGCGACCCGGGCGGGCAGCTGGCCGATGACCGGCGCCTTGGGCCGTGCCTCCGGCCAGCGGGCGGCGGCCTCGGCGACCGCCTGTTCGAGCTCGGTGCCAGGGGTGGCCACGTGCATCTGGCGCAGCTGGGCGGCGGCTACGCAGCGCCCGGGTACGGCGGCGGGGATGTTGCTTCCGCGCACCCCGAGCGTGGAATAGTCATACGGGTCGGCCAGCCGGAAGAGCCACCTCTGTGTGGTGACCTCGTCAATGGCGGTGGGCACCGCCTTGGCGCGGGTGCTGCTAACCGCAAAATGCAGACCCAAGGCTGGGCCGTCCGCGTACGCGCGGTTCAGCGCGTCCATCAGCGCCAGCCCGTCGTAGTCGGAGAATTCATCGCGTAGGGTGGCCAGCCCGTCCAGCAGCACCAGGGTGCGCCGCCGGGCGGCCGGTTCGGCACGGCGGCGGGCCAGGTCGTTGCGCAGGTGGCGCAGGAACCGGGCCTGCTGCTCCGCGGCGCCCGCGCCGGTGCCCACGTACGCGGCGGTGTGCGGCAGTCCGGCCAGCGGGGCCAGGGTGCGCGATCCCAGGTCCAGGATGAGCAGGTCCAGCTCCCCGGGCGAATACGCGGCGGCGGCCGTCAATGCGATCGAGGCCAGGGTGGTGCTGGTGCCCGAGCCGGCGATTCCCAGCAACAGCAGGTTCCCCTCGGACAGGTCCCAACCGGCGGGCACCTGGCGCTGGAACTCCGGCTCATCGCGCAGCGCCACCTCGATGATCTGCCCGCGCACCGCGCCGACCGCGGGCAGGGAGGCGGAACGCCGCGAGGCCGGGGTGTAGCCGGCCAGCTGCACCTGATCGCCCAGCGCCCCGGGCCACACCGGCCGGGGCTCGCCCAGCCCACGTTGCGCGTGGGCCTGGCGGATCGCGGCGATCAGCAGGTCCAGGTCGCTGTCATCGCTGGTGCTCTCGGGCTCGGCTACTGGTGCCGGGGCGGGGGCGCCGAAGTGTCCGGGTTCGCTCACCCGCAGCCCGCCGCCGCTGGCGGTGCTGGCCCGCCCGGTGACAAGGGCGGTCTGCACGGCGCTGATGTCGTCCTGGCCCAGCTTGATGAAGCCGCGGCCGGTCTGCGCCCGGCCGATGGCCGCGGCGTCCGGCACGCCGATCACGTTCGAGGAGTCCTCCCGACTCTGCACGCGCAGCGCCACCCGCAGGTTCGTGTTGGCCAGGATGTCGTCATTGACCACCCCGGCGGGGCGCTGGGTCGCCAGGATCATGTGCACGCCCAGGGTTCGGCCCACCGCCGCCACCGAGACCAGCGAGGAGAGCACCTCGGGGAAGTCCTTGGCCAGCATCGCGAACTCGTCGACCACCAACAACAGCCGCGGCATCGGCTCGGCCGGGTTGGTGGCCAGGTAGGCGTCCAGGTTGTCGATGTCCTCCCCGGCGGCGGCGAAGATCCGCTGGCGCCGGGCCATCTCCGCCTCCAAGGCGCGCAGCGCGCGGTCGGCCAGCTGCTCGTCCAGGTTGGAGATGGTGCCGATGGTGTGCGGCAGCGCCTCACAGGCGGCGAAGGCCGCCCCGCCCTTGAAGTCAATGAGGATGAAGTTCAGCTTGGTCGCGTCGTTGCGGGCGGCGAGCCCGGCCACCAGCGAGCGCAGGAATTCACTCTTGCCCGAGCCGGTGGTGCCGCCGACCAGGCCGTGCGGCCCGTCCTTGACCAAATCCAGCATCATGGTGCCGGCCTCGGTGCTGCCGATCGGGGTGGACACCCCGCGCGCGGTGCGCCACAGCTCGCCGATCGCAGCCTCGTTGATCTGCTCCAGGCCCAGCAGTGCCGGCAGCTTGACCAGGGCGGGCAGCGCCGCACCTGGGACCACCAGTTCGGGGTCGTCGAAACGGGCCAGGTCCAGGGCGGCCCGTTCGGCGCGCTCGACCGGCAGCCCGGCGAGCACCACGTCCTCGACCTCGGACTGCTCGCCCAGCCCGTGCACGGTGCCGGCGGCGTCCGCGCCGACCCGGATCACCGTGCTGCAGGCCGCGGGCAGCTGCTGCTCGGTGGCGGCGATGACGATCCCGGAGACCTGGTGGGCGCGGCGCGTACCGCCCAGCCCGGAGTCGGCGTCCCGCCCGTGCCCCAGCAGCGCGCGGGCCGGGGCGTCGCGGCCCTCGGTGAGCACCTCCGAGTCGAGCACCAGCAGCGTGGCTCCCTCACTGCGCTGGATGCTGTCCTCGCGCAGGGCGCGCAGCAGGCGCGCGCTGCGGCGCTGGTCATCGGACAGCCAGCGTTCCCCGGTGGCCGCCCCGGCGCGCCGGGTGTGCGGCAGCCAGCCGGTCCATTCCCATGCCGGGTGCCGTCCGCGGTCGCAGAATAGGGCGATGCGCAGGTCCGCCGGCCCGGCGTGCACGGCGGCCTGCACCAGCAGGCTGCGGACCAGGGCGAGCGCCCCCTCGCGCTCGCCCACGATGCCAACGACGCCGGCGCCGGTCAGGTCCACGACCACCGGGGCCGCCGGGATGTGGCTGGCCTCGATCAGCTCGCGCACCCGCGGGTCCAGGGTGGGGGTGGCGCGCCGGTCGATCTCCGGCTGCCAGGGCACGTTTCCGGTTCCGGCGTGCAGGGCCAGGAAGTCGTGGTCGCCGGCCCGTCGCTGCCACAGAGCGGTGGTGGGCAGGGCGGGTACGCGCAGCGTGGTGGCCGGATCCGGGATGCGGGTGTGGCGCCGCTCGGCCTCGCGTACGGCCGCCCGGGCGATCTGCCCCTCGAACTCCTCAAGGGCCGTTTCGAACCGCTCCTTTTCCTCCTTCAGGTTCCTGGTGTGGCGGTGCTTCTGCTCGAACCACATGCCGATCGCCATCACCGGGCTGAGCAGGGCGAACATGGCAAAGCGCAGGTCCCCGAGCATCATCACCATGGCGCCGGCCAGCAGCAGCGGGGCCAGCACCGTGATGTAGCTGAACTTGGAGGCCGGGGCCACGTCCTTCGGTGCCGGGGCGGGCAGCGGTTCGGGGGCTGGGTCCAGGCCCGGGCGGGGCGGGCGGTTGAAGGGGGCGGTGGCCGCAGGGGTGAGGTTGTGTAGCGAGCCGGGCCGCGGTGCCAGGCGTTCGGGCAGCTGCGGGCGCAGCTGCAGGGCGGTGCCGCCGACCAGCACGGTGGCCGCCTCGGTGATCAGCTCCCCGTCTTCGGCGACCGGCGTGCCATCCAGCTGGGTGCCGTTGGTTGAGCCGTGGTCGCGGACGCGCACCCCGTCCTGCTCCAGCTGGATGCTGGCGTGGTTCCAGGAGGCGCTCTCGGAGTCCAGCACGATGTCGGCCTGCGGGGAGCGGCCCAGCAGTAACGGGCGGTGCTCGGGGATCGGCTGTACGGCCCCGGCGTGCAGACCGCCGCAGACCGTGACGCTCCAGCCGGTGAGCGGTTGTGGCCGGGGGACGGGGGACAGCGAGATCGTGCTGCCCTCCAGCAGCAGCACTTCGCCCAGCGGGGTGCCGGCAGTGGCGGGGACGTCATCCACATAGAGCGTGGTGTCCGGGCCCGGTGCGGTGCCGCCGGCCCGATCGATCAGCTCACCCAGCGTCAGGGCGTCATCGCGCCCCGTCAGTTCGCGGTCCAGTCGCTGGTCGCCCAGCTGGATCAACACGCGCACCCGTGCTCCCTTCCAACAGCTTCATGCGCACTCCTGTGCGCGTAACCGGTCGTGGCAGGTGGCCTAGTTGCCGGCGGGGCCGGCAAACCAGCGCGCCGGGATCCGGGCACCGGACGGTGCCGGGCGCAGCCCCAGGTCCTGGCTGGCCAGATGCAGGACGACCGCCTGCGCCTGGTCCGCGTCGCGGCCCAGATCCAGGTCGCCTCCGGCAATGCCGTGGCCGGCCTGCAGTGACAGTTTATCCAGCTGCCCGGCCACGGCGCCCGGTTCGCCGCTCTTGGCGTGGGCCGCGGCGTGGACCAAGGCAATCACAGCGTCGTGGCTGTGGGCCTCGGCCACGGGGGCCACCTTCGCGAAGGGTTGATCCCCGGTCAGGTTCATGACCTGTGGATCTTCGGCCATGACGCGGACGGCGGCGAGGAAACCGGACATGGCCCGGCCTTCGTCCCCGGGGCGCAGTGCGGCGGCGTCCACGGCACCGGTACCGACGCTCAGCAGCCGGCTGGAGGCGCTGCCCCCGGCCTCGTGCAGGGCCGATTCGAAGCCCGGGCTGGTGGCGGCCGGGCCGAGCACCAGCGGCAGGCTGATGTTGCGCTGCTGCAGGGCGTGCACCATTGCGGCCTGCCGGGTGGCCGGTCCGGTGATGAGCACGGCGTCCACCGGTTCACCGCGCTGGGGGGCGGCCAGCTTCGAGACCTCGACGGCCAGGGTGTTCAGGTCATCGCCCGCCGCCGGTGCGCGACGCTCGGCCGGGTTGATTCCCTCGGGTGCCGGGCCGCCCAGGTCAATGAGCATCACGTGTCCGGCCTCGCCCAGCGCGGACTTCATGGCCGCGGAGACCGGCTGCGGTCCGGGAGTCAGGCTATATGCCGTATCGAAGCCGGACAGCTCGCCGCTGTAGTAGGGCAGCAATACCGGGATCCCTGCCTCCTGCGCGGCCTGCAGGGCCGCGGGCACGTGTTCGCCGGAGGTGGCCAGCACAATGCCGGCCACCTTTTGGGCGGCCAACTCGGCCACGGCGTCGCGGGCTCCCTGGGAGGTGCCCCGATCATCCCGGGTTTCCAGAATCACCGGCGAGCCGCCGGCGGCGAGGCGGTGGGCGGCCACGGCCGCGCCCTGCGCCGCATCCTTCCATTCGGAGCCCTGCGCGGAGCCCAGCGAGAGGATCACCCCGATGCTCGTGTCCCGCGGCAGCCCCTGGGCGGTCAGGGCCACCGGCACGGAGTTGCCCACCGGTTCACCGGTAGCCGTTTCGGGGCGGGAGATCACCGCGGCGATCGCGACGACCAGCACCACGGCCAGCCCCACCACGAGTACCGGCATCAGGCGGCGCGAGCTGCGGGCGCTCACTTGCCGGCCTGGAGATGGAAGGCGTACAGGGTGCGCACCGAGGTGCCCTCTGACACCTGCAGGTGGAAGCTGGGCAGGTCACCGGCCGCTTCCAGGGCGGCCTTGAACTGGGCCTGGCGGTGCAGGATGGCCGCGATGTCCTCTGCGCGCACGTTGGCGTAGCCGTCGGCATGCTCGGTGGCCAGCGCCAGCTGATAGTCGGCGGTGTCGGACATGGCGGCGCTGGTGGCCAGCGCGCCGAGCAGCCCGGATCCGTTGGATGACCGGTCGCCCAGATCCAGCAGCACCTTGCTCAGCGAGGCCGACAGCAGCCCTTCGCCGCCCTCCACGTCGCGGGTCGAGGCTGTGGTGCGCGCGGCGATCTGCTCCAGCGAGGAGGCGGTCTGCTCACCGATCGCCTTGGTCAGTGCCTCGGCCTGTTCGTTCAGCTGCGCGTGCTGCTTGTCCACGGTGGCCTTGGCGTCCGCAGCGACTTCGCCGGAGGTGCCCGACAGGCCGGTGACCGAGCGGTTGAAAGCGGTCAGCACGGCTTCGCGGCTGGTCGCGCCCTGTTCCGAGAGCACCCGAATCTGGCCGTCGATCAACTCGTTGACCTGCTGCTGGGTTTCGGTCGAGGCCTTGCCGAACGCTTCCTCGATGCCGGCTTCAAGGCGCTCCTGCTGTCCCTGCAGATCGGCGAGGGACTTGCCCAGTATCTTGCTGTCGACCAGGGAGACCTGCAGCGCGGCGCGCAGCTCGTCAATGGCGTCTTGGATGTTGCCGCTGCCATTGGTCGCCGCAGTCTCCACTGCGTCGATCTTCGCGGCGATGTCCTTCAGCTGATCCTTGGATGCGGTCAGCTGCTGGCCGAGCCCGGAATCATCATTCTCCAGGTTGCTGAGTGCGGCGACGGAGTTCCAGGCCTTGGCCTGCGCGGCCAGGCGCTCATCCATTGGCTCCTTGGGGCCGCCAGTGATTAGTGGCTTGGTAAACGCAGCCCGTTCGGCGTCCACTTCAGTCGGGCTTGGGGACTCGGCTGGTGCCGAGGTCTCGGTCGGTTCGGTGGATTCGGTCGGCTCGACCGACTCAGCCGGAGTCTCGGACGGCTCCGGGGCAGGAGTGGTCGAATCGCTCGGTGACGGGGAAGTCTCGCCGGTCGGCTCTGGCTCCGGTGTCTCGGTCGGCAGCGGCGGCAGGTCGATGACGCAGGTGTCATTCGCGGTTAGCGACGCGATCAGCTCGCGGGCAGCGGTCTCCGTCACCTGACGTCGGTTTGCCAGTTCGCAGATCTCCTCGACCAGCGTGGCGTTCTGACCGGCTATCGACTTCGAGTCCTCCGGATGGCCGACCAGTGCGGCGTTCTCGGTGGCGATGTCGTGGATTGAGCCCACGGTCTTCTCCACCGCGGCCAGGTTGTCCTCGGAAACCTTCAGCGATTCGCGCAGTGCCTTAAGCGCCACGGTCACCTCGTCGGTGTCGGCGGTGGTCTGCAGCGCGTCCAAGGCGCTCTGCATCTCAATCAGTGACCCGGCAATGGCCTCGTGGCTGGAGATGGCGTTGCCGATGATCTCCGGCTGCAGGGACTGCACCAGCTTGTCGCCTTCGAGCACCAGCTTGATCAGTTCGCCGGTCACGCTAATCGACGAGGCGCGGAAGGCACAGGTCAGCGACGGGGTGTCGCAGTTCTCGATGTCCGGATCGGCCGGGCCCACGATGCGCTGCAGGTTATCGGCCAGCTCGTCGCGGCAGCCGGCGGTGGACTCGGCATACCCCTCAAGCTGGGCGGAGATCAGCATCAGGTTCGAGTACACGCTGGAGGCCTCGCCCTTGGGGGCCACCATGGCCTGGCAGCCCTCGCCCTTCAGGGCCGGCTTGGTTATCTGCGCTGAGGTGTCGCCGAGCATGCGGTCCATGGTGCTCACGGTCTGCATCAGCTGCGCCGTGGTGGCACTGTCCGCGGCGGTGACGGTGGAGCCCAGGTCGGTTTCCAGCTGCCCCAGCTGCTGCTTCAGCCCGCTGAGCGTGCCGGCCAGTGATTCGCTGCTCTCACGCAGGTGCTGCACGGTGCTCACCCCGAGGGTGTCCGAGGTGCTTTCCAGGTTGGTGCGTAGTTCCGTGATGGTGCCGCCGGCACGAGCGAGCACCTCGTTGACGTCGGTGATCAGCTCGATGGTGCGCCGCTGCAGGGCCAGCTCGGAGGTGGCGCTCTCATTAAAGGCGGTATCCAGCACACCCTCGGCCGACAGGTCGGTGTGCATCCCCGGCTGCACCGCCAGGTCGATGCCCGGAACGGTGAAGTCCTGCACTTCGGCGACCAGGCGCAGGGTGGTGGTGGCGGGGGAGACCGGTGGGGCCAGCAGCGTGGCCCACTGGATGACGGTGTTGCCGTTGGTGGCGGCGCTGATGATGCCGTTGGTTCCGGTCTCGTCCGAGCCGGAGGCCGCGACGATGTTGTTCGGGGACACGCCCGGGATCTCGGCCGAGGCTGCGATGGTCATGGGCGCGCCGACCAGTGCCGGTTCGGTGCGGTTCTGCCCGGCCACGTCGAAGGAGACCTCGCGTGGGGCCACCGTCAGGTTTTCCACCGACAGCTCGATCTGGACCCGCCCGGTATAGCCGGCCAGGTCCTTCAGGTCCGTGCCGCTGGCCTTGTCGGTGCGGTAGTAGGTGCTGACGCGCACCGGCAGGTCTCCGGCCACCTCGGCCGGGGCGAAGGAATTAGTGGTCGTCGAGGATTCGCCCGAGGCGTCGTCCACGGCGATCGCAGTACCGTTCACGCTGGCAATCGAGGCGTTGGACGCGAGCTCGACGTCCACCGACTGCAGCACGCGCGAGGGGTTCTCGATCGCCTGCGGCGCGTTGCTGCAGCTGGTGATGAGCCCGAGCGCGGCGACGGAGAGGAACGCGCCCACGGTACGGGCCAGCCTTCCGGTCCTGGGCGGTCGTGCATGCTGTCTGCGTGGCTGCGAGTGTGCCAATGGGTTCCCTCCGGTTGCTAACTCCCCTTGAGATAATAGGCGGTTTGCGGTGCGAACCGTTAAACGGGCGGTTCGCTCCCGGACTTGCGGTTAAGAAATCGCCGCTTGCTCATCCCGCGGGATTTCGGCGTTTTCCAGCCTTTTGGACGAAATTTTGTCCGCGTCATCGTTTGGGATTTTCTATTCATCTTGTTAGAGTTACTCATGTTCTGGGCTCCCGGACGACACGGCATTTTGCCGGGGGCCACCACGATTTGCGGAGGTTCCCATGTCACGTGTTCTTTCAACCGAGCAGGCCAAGACTTCAATCCAGCAGCTGCAGGCCATCATCAACGGCGGTTTCACCGACCAGATCAACCAGCTCGACGCCCAGGGCCGCACCCTGTCGGACCCGAACGTCTGGGACGGGCCGCTGGCCATCCAGTTCCGCAGCACCACCTGGCCGGAGACCAAAGCGGCCCTGGACAAGGCCCGCACCGAGCTGGAGCAGTTGCGCGGCCAGCTGAGCCAGATCTCGCAGAACATCTTCACCGCCGGTGGCGGCAACTAAGCAGCCAAGGGTGCATCCGGGGCCGTTCGCGGCCCCGGATTTTTTCCGGCGCGTCGCCCAGCGGTGCGCCCGCAAGGAGCAAAGCTGCCGCCGGCCGGGCCGTGCGGCTCGATAATGGAGGACACGCGTGGTCAACCTCGGAGTTTTTGACCGGGATGTGGATTTCGACTTCGGGACAGCCGAGGCGCTGATCACCGCATTCCGCAATGCAGCAAGCAAGCTCGATGGCCAGGCCGGCCCCCGCGCGGGCTTCGTGGCATCGGCCAAGGCCGACTTCGAGGGACACTTCTCCCGGCTCTTCTCCGACAACGCGCGCGTGGCCGCGGCGGACCGCCGCGAGCTGGCCGACCGGCTGCGTGAAACGGCGGACGGCGCCCGGCAGTTGAACGATCAGGCCAAGGCCGAGAACGAGCGGCGCCGGCTGGCCCGCGAATGGAAGCAGCGCAAGGACGAACGCGACGCCAACGTATTCTTGAACGCCTGGGACGCGGTCTTCGGCGAGGAGGACCCGCCGGTCGGCCCGCCCTCGGCCCCCGTCTCCGTCCAGGCCGCGGCACCGCAAACCGGCGTGCGTCAGACCCCGCCGCCGGGGTCCGGAGGCGGCGGCGGGACCGGCGTCTCCGCCGCGCGCCCGGCCGACTTGCGCAGCTTCGCCAACGGCTCGGCCGGGCTCAACTCCGAGCTTTCCGGCACCCCGCGTTCGCTGCGCTCCCACCTCGATGACTTCGCCGCCCGCTGCACCTACGGCCGGCTTTCCGCCGGGGGCGTGGTGCGCGGCTACGACCGCTGGCTGGAGGCCAACGAACAGGACGTCGCCTGGGCGCGTACCATCGCCGGCGCGTTTGCCGCCGCCGGCGGCGAGGGCCAGGTGCAGCGGCTGTCCAACGCCGCCCTGCAGGCTGCCTTGGACGCCCAGGGCATCGGCTCCAGCCGCCAGGACCTGACCATCACCCCGGCCCAGGCCTACGGTGGCCCGCCGACCACCGGCTACTCCGCCGATCCGGTGAACACCTCCACCGGCAACTTCATGGAGCCCGAGGTGGACCTAGGCTTCGCCGGCGCCGCCGCGGCCCTGTCCGCCACCCGCGCCTACAATTCCCTCGCCGACGCTCAGGGGCTGTTCGGCCCCGGCTGGTCCTCGGTGTTTGAGGTGCGCCTTGAGCTGGGCGACGAGGGGGCCGACCTGGTGCTGCCCGACGGGCGGCAGATCCACTTCCCTCGCCTGGGCGAGGGCTGGGACCGGGCCGACGGGGAGAACCTCTGGCTGTGCCGCGCCGAACGCGACGGGCACCCGGTGCTCACCGCGGCGGACAGTACCGGCACCCGCTGGATCTTCACTCCCGCCGGGACCTGGCTGGCCCACGAATCCGGGGCCGGCACCGCACTGACGGTTCGGCGCGACGAGCGACACCTGATCACGCGGCTCACCCATGAGCGCGGCCGCTGGATCGAAGCCGAGTACACCGACCCGGAGGTCGCGGCCACCCGCGTCCTTGCCCTGCGCGCCAGCGACGGACGCCGCGTGGACTTCGGCTACGACGAGGCCGGGCGGCTGTGCTCGGCCACCGGGCCCGGCGGCACGCGCCGCTACGAGTGGAACGAGGACGGGCTCATCCGCGCGGTCACCGACGCCGCCGGGGTCATCGAGGCGCGCAACACTTACGACGAGAAGCGGCGGGTCGCCACCCAGGAGTCCTGCTTCGGACGCAGCACCCGCTTTGCCTACTTGCCCGGACGACTCACCGTGGTCTCCGACGCCGACGGGACGCGCTCCAACAACTTCATCGCCGACGCCCGCGGCCGTCTAGTGGGTGTCGTGGACGGGCAGGACGCCCGACAGTCGATGAGCTACGACCGGCACGGCAACCTGGTCTCGGTCACCGAGCGCGACGGCACGCTGACCGTGCACGCCTATGACGAGCGCGGACGGCGCACCCGCACGCTGACCGGCGAGGGTGCCGAGTTCAGTTACGGCTGGGACGAGCTCGACCGGCCCACCACCGTGGTCACCGGTACCGGGGCCACCGTGGAGTACCGCTACGCGAACGACGAGGAGCGCAACCCGGCGCTGATTATCGATCCGGAGGGCGGGCGTACCGAGCTGGAATGGGCCAACGGGCTGCTGGCTCGGGTCACCGACCCCACCGGTGTCACCCTTCACTTCACCCACGACCGGTACGGCGACCTGGTGGCCGTCACCAACGCCATGGGCGACACCGCCCGGCTGCACCGCGATGAGGCCGGCCGGGTCACCGAGGCGATCAGCCCCGGTGGGGCGCGCACCTCCTACCTCTACGATGCCGCCGGCAACCTGGCCTCCCGGTTGGACGCCGACGGGGCTTTGTGGCGCTTTGAACACGCCGCCGGCGGCCGGCTGACCGCCGTGATCGACCCGCTGGGGGCGCGCACCGCCCTGGAGTACGGGACACACGGACAGCTTGAGCGCACCATTGACCCGCTGGGCCGGGCCATCAGCCGCCGCTTCGATGACCTGGGCCGGGTTGCCGCCCTGGTGCTGCCCGACGGCGCCGAATGGCACTTCGCCCACGACACCCTCTCGCGGCTGACCGCGATCACCGACCCCACCGGCAGCCGGTGGATCCGCGAATACACGGTCAACGGCGAGCTGTCGGCCCAGGTGGACCCCACCGGGGTGCGCGAGGCCTACACCGCGGACCCGGCCTCCGGGGCCCTGAACGTGGCCGACGCCTTCGAGCGCAGCACGCTGCGCAGCGACGAGTACGGCCGTCCGGTGGCCGTGGAAACCAGCGACGGCTCCAGCGAGCTGGCCAGCTACGACCGCTGCGGACGGGTGGTCGAGCTGGTCGACGGCGAGGGCGGGCTGACGCTGCTGCGCCGCGACGCGGCCGGACGGGTCACCGAGCGCATCAGCCCCACCGGGGCGGTCACCTCCTTCGACTACGACGCCGCCGGGCGCCCGGTGTCCGCCACCGACCCGGCCGGGGCGCGCACCGAGCTGCGCTACGACGCCGACTCGCGCGTGATCGCCCGCGTCTTCCCGGACGGGCAGGCCGAGCGGATCCGCTACGACGCGATGGGCCGGGTCATCTCCCGCACCCTGCCCGGGCGGGGCACCTGCCGCTACCGGTACGACAAGGCCGGGCGGCTGACCGGTGCCGAGGATCCGGTCAACGGCCTGCGCCGCTTCCGCTACGACGCCGCCGGCCAGCTGATCGAGGCGGTCAACGGGCTGGGCGGGGTCACCCGCTACGGCTACGACGAGCGCGGCCGGCTCACCTCCATCACCGACCCGCTGGGCGCGGTCACCGTGCGCGAATACGATGCGGCGGACCGCGTGGTGGCCGAAACCGACCCGCTAGGGCGGCGCACCACCGCCGGGTACGACGCCGCCGGACGGCCCACCTGGCAGCAGGACCCGGACGGGCGGCGCCTGGAGTGGAGCTATGACGCGGCCGGGAGGCTGTCCGCCACCACCAGCGCGGGCAACACCCTGGTCCAGCTGCAGCGCGACGCGGCCAACCGTTGCGTGCGGATCACCGACGCCACTCGCGGCGACGGGCGCACAGTGCAGCACGTGCTGCGCTTCAACCGGCGCGGCCAGCTGATCGAGCGCACCCGCGACGACCAGGGCCTGGCCTGGGAATACGATGCCGACGGGCGGCGGACCGCGCACACCGACGCCACCGGCCGGCGCACCCGCTGGCAGCGCGATGCCGCCGGGCGCGTGAGCGCCGTGCAGCACCCGGTGTTCGGCACCGTCAGCTACGCCTACGACGTCTGCGGCAACCTGGTCGGCGCCGTGGCCGGGGATCTGGTCCAGTACTGGGACTACCGCGACGGCGTCCTGGCCGCGCACCGGATCGCCGGCCCGGACGGGGTGGAAACCAGCACGCTGGAACGCGACGAGGACGGGCGCATCACCGCCATCCATGACGCCGACGGCACCACCGCCTACGCCTATGATGCCGCCTGCCAGCTGGTGCGGATGAGCGGGGCGGATGGCACCGTGACCGAGTGGCGCTACGACGCCGCCGGGCGTCTGGCGCGTGAAACCGTGGATGGGCAGACCCGCGACTACGAGTACGACGCGGCCGGGCAGCTACGCGTGCGCTCGACCGATGACACGGCGACCACCTACGACTACGACGGCGCGGGACGGCGCACCGCCGCACACGCGCAGGACGGGACCACCCGTTACCAGTGGTCCGCCATGGGCACGCTGCGCGAGGTCGAGCGCACCGCTGCTACGGGCACCACCCGCCACGAGCTGTGGGTCGACGCGCTGGGTGAACTGGCCGAGGTCGACGGCACCGGCCTGTGGTGGGACGCCGCAGAGTATGCACCGCGCGTCCTGTCGGTGGGTGGCCTCTCGGTCACCGCGATGCCCGGCGGGCTGGCCGCGGTGGACGGCACCCTGCTCTCGGCCGGCTGGCGCGGCGAACATCCCACGGCGGCGGCCAACCCCTGGGCTCTGGCAGGACAGTCGCTGCCCGGCCTGTCTGAGGGCCTGGGCCTGGCCGCCAACGGCGGCGTACAGGTTGCCGGGCTGGACTGGCTGGGCGCGCGCGCCTACGATCCGTCCACCCGCGGCTTCTTGTCCGTGGACCCGCTGGAGCCGGTGATCGGTGCCGGCTGGGCGGCCAACCCCTACTCCTATGCGGGCAATGACCCGCTGCACGCCATCGACCCGCTCGGCCTGCGCCCGGTCACCGAAGACGAGTTGACGGCATACCGCGAATCGAACAACGGCGCGCTGGCCGCGGCCGGCGACTGGATGAGCGAGAACTGGGAGTACGTTGTTGCCGGCGCTGCCATTGTGGTGGGTGTCGGATTGATGTTCACGGGTGTGGGCGGTCCAGCTGGACTGGCCCTGATGGCCGGTGCCGGAGCGCTCGTTTCAGGCGGAATCTCCGTGGCATCGCAAAAGCACCAGAACGGAACTGTGGATTGGGGGAAAGCGGGAGTAGATGCCGCCATTGGGGGAGTTTCCGGTGCGTTTGGTGCGGGGACCGGCGCATTAGTAGCTGCCAAATATGGTGGGGGTCTGGCCGCACGCGCAGCAGTCGGTGCTTCGAGCGGTGCTGTTGAAGGTGGTGTGTCGGGCGTTGCGGGATACGCGGTGGGAGACGGGCCGCACACCGTGCAAGGGTACGTGCAATCAGGCCTGACCGGGGCAGGGATCGGCGGAATAACAGGAGGGGTTACCGGGTACAAACCTGCATGGTTGAACCGCGACACCGCCAGCACCTTCAGGTTCGGAATTTACCGGTCCGGGTACACGCATGGCGAGACCCTCCTGTACCGCGCGGGTGACAGCACGAGCACCTCTCCGTGGGGCAGATTCTGGTCCAGTGATCGTCCAGTCAGTATTGAGCAGGTCAGAAACGACAAGGCGGTCCTTCCGGTGTGGCCCACGGGTGACGCGAGCCCCATCGACAGCGCATACCGTGCCTCGTTCACGCCGGGCACAACCACTTATTCAGGGACTGTGGCACCCCAGACGGGCAATGATGGCACTATTTATCCTGGAGGGACAAATCAGACCTATATCCCGAACCCGTGGGACCGAGGGGAGATCATTGAATCATGGCAGCTGAACTAGAACGCAAATCGTTCGGGCAAGTTGCGGAGCAGTTGCGTGAACTGTCTTCGTACGTGAAACACGAGCGCCTCACGGCAGCCGCCCAGACATTCAGGGCGTTCGCCAGTGAACTTGAGGCGGGTGTCCGTCCTGATCGGCTGCGGCAGATCACCCGGGAACTGCAAGAGGCGCTGCGAGCCGGTCCCATGAGCATCAGCGATCATCCGGTAACGAATTCAAGCGGGGAAGTGGATTCTCAAGCTACGGCAAGATTTGCGGTGCTGATCGGGGAGCTGCGCAGATTCGCCCGGCACAACGGCGGACGGACCGGTCTATTCGGCTTGCTGGGTAGCCGGAAACGGTAGGTTGTACTTCATGGAGTCCTTCGCGTTGAATTGAATGCCAATCCGCGATCACACAAGCGACATTGCTTGCTCACGGTACCCACCGATGTGTACGCAGAATCCGGCTACGTGAAAATTACGACCAGGTGGATGCCGAATAGGATTAGCGGTCCCGAAGTTCCGTGGCAGCCAAGTTGAAGCGGCTGACGGAACTGGGAGGGTGCTGAGTGACGTTCGGTCGTCAGCTTGTCGCGATGTCTGGAAGCTTCGAACACAGTGGTTGCGTGGAGATTGCAACAGTGAGCATCGAATCGCCGTTCGAGGAAGATGACTGTAATGGAAGTCGGTGGAGACAATGATTGAGAAAGCTGAGCGCAAACCGCGTTATGCCAAGGGGGCCGACGCCGTGTCCTGGGCCGTTGCCATCGCCGCTCCATTGTCGGCAGTTGCGTTGTCTCTGTCCTTCGTGGGGGTGGGTGTGCTTCCACTGCTTTTGCTGGGAGTAGCCGTAGGAGTGCTGTGTGGATCTGCGATGTACTATTTTCTGCGTCCAAATCTGGCTGGTGTGGCGCTTTCACTAGTGGTCTTCGCCAGCATTGCGCTGCTTGGCCTGACCGAGAGCCGATGGCTGGGTTTGTGGCCAACGGAATTGGTGAGTGCGGCGTCCGGGGCCATTATCGGGGCACACTTCAGGTTCCTGGCGGATCGGCGCTATTCGAGAACCGGCAATGTGTCGCGTCGTGAGGGAAGAGTTTGAAGAACGCTCGGTTCAGGGTCCGCCGAATCAATAATGGCGCCCGCAATTTTCTTCGCAGTGCGTTATATGACGCCGAGGCAATCCCGCCGGGGCGGTTATGTCAGCTTTCCGTGTAGGGCAAGTAGCTTCCCAATAACTCATAAGCGAAATCTGTAGACATCGGCGCGTGGACTCCAACCTTTACTTGTCGTCGTGACGTTATTGGTTCAACAAGCCGATCGAACCCGCTGGAAGGGCGGTGCCGGACGCCGGGACAAGTGGTAGTCGCTATTCAGGGGGTGCCCCCATGTTTAAATTCAAGCAATTTTCAGCTCTGGAACATCATAAAGTGACCCATCCCGGATCATCGCGAACAGCACCGTCAGCCGGCGGTGAGCCAGGGCGATGAGCGCCTGATTATGCCGTTTGCCTTGGCCTCGTTTCTGGTCATAGTAGTCACGGCTTGCAAGGTACTTTGAGGGAATGTGGCAACCAGAAAGTGCCCAGAAGTACGAAAAGACTGCATTTGAACTTGAGCGCGGTGTCACGCCACAACGGCTATATCGAATCTGCAAGACGGTTTTGGGCACGGTCACCGGACACCATGATGGTCTGTTGGTAATTTACGTTCAAAAATCTGACGGATCACCGGCCTCCAGAGAAATTGAAAATATAATGTTTTACTCAAAGAAGTTCAAGCTTTCGCGCGCCGAACCGTTATTGTTGCTACATTCCATTGGACTCCCCGTGGATTCCGGTGGTAGGCATTAAAAGGTCATCTGACGCACTGTATCTAATGAAATAGGCGACCGTACACCTAGGGACGAAGTGCGGAAGGACTACGCACTGGGGGTGTGGGTCGAATCTTCCGATGGGTGCATCAGGCAGATCTGGCTCCTGAAAGGGGCACCGCAAGCTGGTGAGCTGCCTGGTTCAGCGATCTAGTTGATAAGAAGACGCTGGAGTTGGTCTATCTTCTGATCGCTTCCGGAGGCACCCGATCCGCCCTTGACTCCTCGTGCGCCGGGGTCCCTTGTTCTCTCGGGTTATTGATGCGGGTTTTTCAGGGCCTCCACCGGTAGCGCCGGACCGTCAGTTGTTGTCATGCATCCCAAGACGCACATGAGAGTCTTCTCATCGGCTTCTTTTATTTCCTTCATTTGGCCTTCCTACTCTTGAAACAAGAGATGAACTTTCGGTGAAAGGTAAATAAAATGTTGTCATTCTGGATGGGTTTGGCCGCCAACGTCGTTGGCATGACCGTGCTGGTGTACTTCGTCTACTTCCGCCGGCACTTCCGCCGTGATCTGGTCCTTGCCTACATCGCGTTGAGCATGGGCATCTTCGCGGTCACCATGCTGCTGTCCGGCTCGGGCGCCGGGGTTGGCCTGGGCATGGGCCTGTTCGGCATCCTTTCGATCATCCGCTTGAGGTCTGACACCCTGACCCAGGAGGAAGTTGCCTACTACTTCATCTCGCTGGCCATCGGCCTGGTCAACGGCCTGCATCCGGACCCGGCCTGGTTCTCCCCGGCGGTGACCGCGGCCCTGGTCGTGGTGATGTTCTTCGCCGACCATCCCGGCTTCGCCCCGCGCACCCAACGCCAGACAGTGACCCTGGAAAAGGCCTACCCGCGCTCGGAAGATCTGGCCCGGGCCCTGGAGGAGCTGCTGGGCGCCAAGGTCCTGCGTACCGTGGTCATCGAGCTGGACATGGTCCGCGACCTGACCATTGTGGACGTGCGTTTCCGGGTCGGCCCGAGCCGCGGCGAGCGGGAATCCGGCGGTTCGTACCAGCTGGCCAACGCGCCCCGGCAGAATGCGCCGGTCGCCCAGGAGACGTGGTCCTGATGCAGCCGCTCGCAGGCCGCGCCAAAGCCGCGCTGGAAGAAGCAGTGGTGTGCCGTGCACCTATCGGCCTGGACGAGGTGATCGACCAGGCGGCCCTGCAGACCCGCGTGGACCGCAAGTTCCTGCTCACCGCCCAAGAGTTCACGGCCCTGGCGCAGCGGCTGCGGGAGGACTTCAAGATCATGGAGATCGACGGTCTGCGGACCTTCCGCTACGAATCGGTCTACTTCGACACCGAGGATTTCGCCCAGTACCGCGCGCACCGCCAGGGGCGCCGGCGCCGCTACAAGGTGCGCAGCCGCACCTATGCGGACACCGGGCTGTCGATGTTCGAGATCAAGACCAAGGGCCTGCGCGGCGCCACCGTGAAACACCGCATCGAACAGGAACTGGACGACGCGGGGCGGCTGACCGACAGCTCGCTGGAGTTCCTGGACCAGGTGGTGTCCAGGGAATACGGCGAAGAGGTGCCCGATTTGATGCCGGTGCTGGACAGCTCCTACATCCGCAGCACCTTCGTGAACCCGCTGGACGGGGAACGGGTCACCTGCGACGTGGAGCTGGAGTACGCCAACGGCCGGCAGCAGGTGCAGGGGCCGGACTTGGTGGTGGTGGAAACCAAGTCAGCGGACGGGCGCGGAGTCAGCGACCAGGCGCTGGCGGCACTGGGAATCCGCCCGGTGAGCATGAGCAAGTACTGCATCGGCATTGCGCTGCTCAATCCGCAGCTTCCTGCCAACAAGTGGAGCCGGCTGCTGGAGCAGCGTTTCGGGTCGTCCCGGCATGCCAGCGGTCCGCGACCCGCTTCGAAGCTCCGGGGCACCGGGCCCTGGCAGGCCGCCGCTAGCTAGCGCGGCCGGCGCCTCCGGCCCCCTCCACGGAAGGCGCTCCTCAATGCCTTGGCCGCCAGCCCCGCAAGGGGACAGGCGGCCAAGGCATTGGTTTTGCGGGATCCTAGGATTCGCGGGCCAGCCTGTAGCCGACGCCGCGCACCGTCTCGAAACGCTCACCGCCCAGCTTGTTGCGCAGGTAGCGCACGTACACGTCCACCACGTTGGAGCCGGGGTCGAAGTCGTAGCCCCAGACCCTGGAGAGCAGCTGCTCGCGGCTGAGCACCAGCCCCGGGTTGCGCAGGAAGGCCTCGGCCAGTGAGAATTCCCGGGCTGACAGGTCCACCTCGACACCGTCGACAGTGACCAGACGGCGCAGCAGATCCATTTCCATGTTTCCGTGCGAAAGGACCGAGACGTCGGAGGACGAGTCTTCGGTGCGCAGCCGCAGCCGCACCCGGGCCAGCAGCTCGTCGAAGTGGAAGGGCTTGGCCATGTAGTCGTCCGCGCCGTTCTGCAACCCGGCCACGGTGTCGTCCACGCTGTTTCGGGCGGTCAGGATGATCACCGGGACGTCGATGTGCGATTCGCGCATCCGACGCAGCAGGCTGAAGCCGTCCTCGTCCGGCAGCCCCAGGTCCAAGATGATCAGCTCGAAATTCCCGGACCGGGCCTGGGCGTAGCCCTCGCGCGCGGTGGCGCAGACGGTGGGGATGAAGCCGGCGGCCTTCAAGCCCTTGGCAATGAAGGAGCTGATTCGCGGTTCGTCTTCGATGATCAGGATGAGGCTCATACGCTGTGGGCTCCTTCGGCCAAGGGGATGTCGATGTAGAACGTCGAACCGCTGCCGGGCACGGAATCCACCCAGACCGATCCGCCGTGGGAATCGGCGATGGCCGATACGATATTCAGGCCCAGCCCGGAGCCCTTGGCCCGGTCGCTGTTCTGGCCGCGGCCGAAGCGCTCGAAGATCCGTTCAAGGTCTTCGGGGGCGATGCCCACGCCGGCATCGTGCACCCAGAGGCGCAGCACCGGCGCCTTGTCCTGCTCTTCGAGCATGGCCGAGCCTAAATCGATGCGCGAACCCTCGTCGGAGAATTTCACGGCGTTGGCGGCCAGTTGCAACATGGCCTGGGTAATGCGGGCCGGGTCCAGGGTGACGTTGGCTTCCTCGCGGTGGCCGATGCGCCAGTCGCGGTTTCCCAGCGCGCGGACCTTGTCCAGGATTTCGTCCAGCAGGGTGCCGATGTCGGTCGGCTTGGCGGACAGGAAATCCGCGCGATTGGCCCCAGCCAGGGTCATCAGGTCGTTGATCAGCAGCGACATGCGCTTCAGTTCGTCCAGTGCGATGTCCTTGGTCTGGGCGACGTCCTCGGAATCCTGGACATCCATGAGCTCCAGGTGGCCGCGGATGATAGTCACCGGGGTGCGCAGCTCGTGGCCCACGTCGTCCAGCAGCTGGCGCTGGGAATTCAGTGCGTCCTGAAGCCGGTCAAGCATGTCGTTGACGGTGACCGTCAACTCCGCGAACTCGTCGTCCCCGGTGACCTCGATGCGCGAGGACTGGTCGGATTCGGAGATCTGGCGGGCGGTGTCGCGCAGCCGGCGGATGGGTTCGAGCATGCGCCCGACAATCAGGTAGGCCGCGCCTCCGGCAAGCAGCATTACCACCAGGCCCACGCCGAAGAACACCATGAACTGCTTGTTGATGCGGCTGACTTCGGCAGTGTAGTCGTAGGCCAGCACGAAGCGTGCTGGCTTGGGGTCGGAGGAGAGCTGGATCGGAACCACGATGGCGCGGTATTCGCTCAGTTCAGTCTCGAAATTCTCGATGCGCACATGCTGGTCCGCGGCGCTGGTCTTGGCCCATTCCAGGAACTGCGGGTCTTCCTCCAGCCGCATTTCCACGGTGGCGGGGGCAGTCCACTGCAGCTGGTCAGCGCTCAAACCCACCATGCCCTGGTAGCGGGCGGGCAGCGTGCGCTGCATGGCGGTGTAGAGCAGGTCCTCGGCGTGCTTGAAGCCGTTGCCGGTCTGCGGATCGATGCCGGTTTCCGCCAGCACCCGGAATTCCTCCACAGTGCGGGTCAGCGAATCATCCAAGCGCGCGTTGAGCTCCTGGCGTTCGTAGACGTAGATCGCGGCACCGGAGACCGCCAGGGCGAAGCCAACCAGAAGGATCATCGAGGCGAGCACGCGGGCTCGGATGGAGACCCGGCGACGCGGCGGTCTGCTAGTCGTCGTCATCATCGTCGTCATCGTAGGCGTCGTCGTCGTCCCAAGCGTCGTCGTCATCCACTGGGGCCTTCGGCGGAAGCGGTTTGACCGGACCTTGGGTGGGCTTGGGAGAGCTGGTTTTCGAAGGCCTCGGCTTGCTGGAGGCCGAGGGGCTCGCCGAGGCCGACGGGCTGGCCGGTTCCTTGGGGTCTTTGCTCGGGGAAGGCATGGCCGACGGGTCGGCAGGTTCCCCGGTACGCTCGGCGAAGCCGGCGTCCTCGCTGGGCACCTCGGATTGGTGGACGACGATGCCTGGGCCCAGATCCCTCTGGGAAGGTCCGGAGACCAACTGAGCCAGAGCCGCGATTCCCGCTCCGATGACGGCGAGAGCCGCGACCAGGCCAATCGCCCGAAGCGCTATGCGTTTTCCCATGTCCTCATTCTCGTCGTGCCAGATGAGACGAACATGAGAAAACGGCTCATCGTGTGGTGTGCTCCCCAATCGCAGCAAGGCTCATGATACGGCCATGTGAAATGAAAATCATCAGGTCATCGAGGGTTCGCAGAATTCTTCGAATGATGTGGTGCGACGGCGCAGCCCGCAGCGCAGACACCTGGAGTTCAGCGGATGTTCACCTGACGTCCACCGGCACCCCGGCTAGCGCAGGTGCTCGAAGATGATATTCGTCTGCGTGGAGGAGAACGCACGGTTAGATCCCAGATGGCTCGCGACGAAAGTGCGCAACTCGTCAATGGACCGGGTGGCGACCCTGATGAGCAGGTCCGGGGTGCCGCCGAGCACGAAAACGTCGCGGACCGGAGGCAGCGCCGCCAGGGCCTTGGCCGCGGGAAGCATCCGGTCCCTGGCCTGCGGGGCGACGATCACGGAGATCATCGCGTTGACCGTGACACCCAGCAGCTTCTCGTTGATCTTCGCCTCGTAGCCCTCGATCACCCCGCGGGTGCGCAGCATCTTGACGCGTCCCAGGCAGGTCGAAGGAGCCAAGCCCACCCGCTGCGCCAAGACGTTGTTCGCCAGGCGGGCATCCCGGCTGAGTTCGACGAGGATCGCCAAGTCAACCTCGTCGATGTGAACGGAATTCGCCGAGTCGGCCCCCGAAACTGCCCATACTGAATCCGGCACGGATCAGCCTCCCTATTATTTGCAAAAATTCGGAACCCAAGAAATTTTCCTGCTTCTGATTCTACGATGGAGGGACATTCATGGCATCCAGGAAGGGAAGCACAGCGTGCAGACGGTACACACCCGCGAGGAATTGGCACAGCTCGACGCGCAGGATCCGCTGCGCCGGTTCAAGGGCCGCTTCGCGCTGCCCGAATCGGTGATCTACCTCGACGGCAACTCGCTCGGTGCGCTGCCCCATGGCGCGGCCGAACGCGCGGCGCAGGTCGTCACCGCAGAATGGGGCCAAGGCCTGATCCGCTCCTGGAACGAAGCCGGCTGGTTCGAGCTTCCGCTGGTGCTCGGCGACAAGCTGGGCCTGCTGCTGGGAGCGCATCCCCGCGAAACCGCCATCACTGATACCACCAGCCTGAACTTGTTCAAGGCGCTGGCTTCCGCGCTGCGCATCCAGAAGTCCGATGCGCCGCAGCGCCGGGTCATCATCACCGAACGGGACAACTTCCCGACCGACATCTACATCGCCGAGGGACTGGCCGACCTGGTCAACTCGCTGTCGCAGGAAACGGGCGTGCCCTACGAGGTCAAGCTCATCGACGACGAGGCTTCGCTGCGCGCGGCCCTGGGCGATGACACCGCCGTGCTGGCGCTGTCCCACGTCAACTACCGGACCGGTTCGATGTGGGACATGAATCAGATCACCGCCGCCGCCCACGACGCCGGTGCGCTGGTTATCTGGGACCTGGCCCATGCCGCCGGTGCGGTCCCGGTAGACCTGAACGGCGCGGACGCGGACTACGCGGTGGGCTGCACCTACAAGTACCTCAATGGCGGGCCCGGATCCCCGGCCTTCATCTGGGTCAACGCCCGCCACCACGACCGCTTCTGGCAGCCGCTGTCCGGCTGGTGGTCGCACAACGCCCCGTTCGAGATGGCCGAGCACTACACCCCGGCCAACGACGTGCGCCGCTTCATGTGCGGCACCCAGCCGGTGACCTCCCTGGCCATGATCGAGGTCGGGCTGGATATCGCCCTGGAAGCGGACATGGACGCGGTGCGCGCCGCCTCGCTGGAACTCACCGACCTGTTCATCGAGCTGGTCGAGACCCGCTGCGCCGACCACGGCCTGGAACTGGTCACCCCGCGCGAGCACGCCCAGCGCGGCAGCCACGTCAGCTTCCGCCACGAGCACGGCTACGAGATCATGGCGGCGCTGATCGCCCGCGGCGTCATCGGCGACTACCGCGAGCCGGAGGTCCTGCGTTTCGGCATCACCCCGCTGTACCTCTCGCGCACCGACATCTGGGATGCGGTGGAAATCCTGCGTGAGATTCTGCACACCGGCGACTGGCAGCGCGAAGAGTTCACGGTCCGAAATGCCGTGACCTAGGCGGTATCCGCCAGACCCCGGATCTTCGGCGAAGATCCGGGGTGAAAGCTCCCGAGTACGCTTAGACGCGGCGCGCAAATGAAGATCCGCGTGCCGCACACGTACACAGCAGGGAGCATCGTTGGCGCAGCAGCCGGTTGGAACCAAGGGGCCCGGCCCCGGCCTGAAGAAATCGCTGACCCCTGCCCAGATGGCGATGATCGCCCTGGGCAGCGCCATCGGCACCGGACTGTTCGCCGGCAGCAAGCTCGCCATCGCGATGGCAGGCCCCTCGGTCATCTTCAGCTACGTGCTGGGGGGAGTGATCGCGCTGCTGGTCATGGGAGCGCTCGCCGAAATGACCGTGAAGCAGCCGGTGGCCGGCTCCTTCGGCGTGTACGCCGAACGCTACCTCGGCCGCTACGCCGGCTACCTGACCAAATACATGTACTGGTCAGCGCTGATCTTTGCGGTCGGCACGGAGGTCAGCGCCATCGGCGAATACATGCAGTTCTGGTTCCCCGAGGTGCCCGGGGTGCTGTGGGTGCTGCTGTTCTCCGCCGCCCTTCTCGCGGTGAACTTCTCCAGCGTGAAGGTCTTCGGCACCACCGAATACTGGTTCTCCGCCATCAAGGTCTTCGCGGTCATCGCCTTCATCGTCATCGCCGCCTGGCTGGTGTTCCACGACCCGGCCGACGGCTTCGGGTTCGCGAACTACAGCGTTGGTTCGGGCTTCTTCGCCAACGGCCTGTCGGGCACCTGGAGCGCGGTGATCGTGGCGATCTTCTCCTACATGGGCATCGAGGCGATTTCCATCGCGGCCGCCG
Organism: Arthrobacter sp. YC-RL1; assembly: GCF_001454985.1. Taxonomy (NCBI): domain Bacteria; kingdom Bacillati; phylum Actinomycetota; class Actinomycetes; order Micrococcales; family Micrococcaceae; genus Arthrobacter; species Arthrobacter sp. YC-RL1. Next base: position 3,684,462 of record NZ_CP013297.1, on the reverse strand, counting down.
AGGCCCGCAACCCGCAGCTCGCGGTGCGCAAGGCTTTCAAGGTCTCCTTCCTGCGCCTGCTGCTGTTCTACGTGCTGACCATGGCGCTGATCCTTGCCATTGCGCCGACCAGCGAGCTGATCTCCGGCGGTTCGCCGTTTGTCACCGTCATGGATCAGGTGGGCATCCCCTTTGCCAGCTCGGTGCTGAACTTCGTGCTGATCATCGCGGCCCTGTCGGCGATGAACGCCCAGCTCTACGCGGCGACCCGCATGCTGCACTCGCTGGCAGATGCAGGCCATGCCCCGAAGCTGGCGCACCGCACCAGCCGCAACGGCTCCCCGGTGCATGCAGTGTGGATGTCAGGCGGAGGCATCGCCGTGGCGGCGATCGCCGTTGCGGTGCTCCCCGAGGGAGGCTTCGGCCTGATGATGTCGCTGGCCACCTTCGGCGCGCTGGCCACCTGGTTCATGATCCTGTTGACCCACGTCAGCTTCCGCCGTCAGGCCGCCCGCGAGCGCAGCCCGCTGGAATTCAAGCTGCCGGGCTACCCCGCGGCTTCCATCCTCGGGGCGGCGCTGCTGGGCGGGCTGCTGCTGACCACGTTGTTCGTCGAGGAATTCAAGTTCACGCTGGTCTTCGGCCTGCCGTTTGTGGTCGTGATGTCGCTGCTGTACTGGCTGGTTTTCGCCCGCCGGCAGCCCGTGGCGCGCAGCTGACTACGCGCGCAGTCGGAAGAACGAGCTGCCCGCCACCAGATGCGATCCGGGGATCAGGGCGATCTTCAAATCGGGATTGAACTGGCCCACGATCTGGGTTCCCGGATCTACGGCGGCGCCCAGCGCCGTCGGATCGAGCGGTTCCAGGATCCATTCGCGCGGGCCCGCGCCGATATGCAGCAGCCCGGTGCCGCCGTCCAACTGCAGCCAGGCGCTGATCCAGTCATTGGCGAAGCGGGGCAGGGGGTTGGCTGTCAGCGGCTTCGCGGCCAGGCCGAGATGGGTTTGCTTGCTCATGGGTCCACGCCTTTGCAGGTTGTTGTCCTTGCCCGAAGCGCCGGATGCGCCGCGAGCCGCTTCGTCATCCGAGCCACCCGCCGTACAACTGTGTGGGGTTGGCGCCTGATCGGTCGGAGCCTTGCCGGAACCCGTGGGGTTCCCAGCGATCAGATCTCGTGAAGCTGGCTCCATGCTATAAAACCGTTTCGGTGCGGGGGAAGCGGCGGCGGCGATCCGCACGCCGCTCGGTCACAATTGGTCGCGGAACGACATGCAGTGTCATGGAGGAATGGGCCCCGGGCGCTAAAATCGTAGGTGGTCTGCCGTTGGCAGGCCGATGGATTCGACAAGGGGCGACTGTGGCCAAGCTGTATTTCCGATACGGGGCAATGAACTCGGGCAAATCGACGAGCTTGCTGCAGGCCGCCTTCAACTACGAAGAGCGCGGGCAGCGGATCCTGCTGGCCAAGCCCGGGGTGGACACCAAGGGGGAGAGCTCGATCGTTTCCCGGCTCGGGCTGAGCCGTGCGGTGGACCTGATTGTGTCGCCCTTGGACAACGTCCGCGAGCAGTTCGCGGCACTGGCTTCGGGCGACGACCCGGACGCGCTCGTCCCGCACATCGACGCTCCGCCCGTGGCCTGCCTGCTGGTGGACGAAGCCCAGTTCCTGAGCCGGCAGCAGGTCGACGACCTGTTGCGTATTGCAGTGCTCGATGACGTTCCGGTGCTGGCCTACGGCATCCGCACGGACTTCCGCACCCATGCGTTCCCCGGCTCGGCCCGGCTCATGGAGCTGGCGCACTCGCTTGAAGAGTTGAAAACGATTTGCCGCTGCGGGCGCAAGGCCATGTTCAACACCCGGCGCATCGGCCAGAACGTGGTGTTCGACGGGGACCAGGTGGCCATCGACGGCGAGGACGTTTGGTACGAATCGCTGTGCGCGGCCTGCTATTTGGAGCTTTCCGGGGGAACGCTCGGTTAATCCTGCGCGGGGGCTGGCGCCGGGGAAAGCAGCCCGGCGACGGCCCGCTGCAGGCCCCAGTCGTAGCCGTCGCTTTCCTCCGAGTCCACGTCCAGCTGGATGAGGTTCTGGCGGTAGGCGACCGAGCCCAGCACGTGGTTGAGCAAAAGCTGCTGGCCGAAGCGCGCCTGCTCGGCAGTCAGCCCGGCCCGTTGCAAGAGGGCACGCAGGAGCAGCACCGGCTGAAGGTCCTTCACCTGCATGGCGCTGGCAACCTCGATGACCTCGGGGCTGTCCTGGATGGGAAGCAGCGCCAGATAGAGCTTGCGCATCAATTGCAGCACCGCCTCGCCCGGCGAAGCGAAGTCCTCGGCCCGCACCGCGAGCGCCGGGGTGTTCAGCAGCTTCGCCGCGACCTGGGCCAGCAGCTCCTGCTTGTTCTTCACGTGCCAGTACAGGGCGCCGACCTGGACATCCAGTTCCTTGGCCAGTCGACGCATCGACAAATCAGCCAATCCGAACTGTTGCAGGATGTCGACCGCGGTATCCACGACCGTTAACTGAGTCAATGCCATGCCTCAAGTCTAGACGTACGCCCTGTCCCACGGACCGGCGGCTATGCGCCGGCGAACTGGTGCTGCAGGATTTCAGCCTCCCCTGCGGCCGGTTGCGCGTGCTGGTGCGCCAGCCGCCGGATTAACGGACCCAGCTGGGCAGCAGCAGTCTGCGAGTGCTCCGGGTGCCACTGCACCGCTGTGGCCTTGGCGGAGTCGTGGACCACTGCCTCGATCACGCCGTCGCTGGACATGGCCGCGATCTGCAGCCCCGCGCCGAGGGCGTGGATGGCTTGATGGTGCGAGCATAGGTGGAGGTCCCCGGACGACAAGTCTTCGGCCAGCGCTTCGGCGACAAAGCCCACACGGGTCTGCGCAAACGGATCCGTCCCTTCGCACCGGTGGTCCTGCACGTTGTGCAGGTGCTGCACCAGGGTTCCTCCCAAGGCGACGTTGAGCAGCTGCATGCCCCGGCAGATGCCCAGCAGGGGAGTGCCGGTGGCCATTGCGTAGCGGATGGCGGCGATCTGAATGCGGTCGGCCTGCGGCTCGTGGGTTCCGGATCCCGGGTAGTCTTCAGGGCCGTTGTAGAATTCCGGGTCCACATCTTCGCCGCCCATGATGATGACGGCATCCGAACAGTCCACGAGCTGCTGCACCTGTTCCAAGGACAGCTGCCAGGTCGCGACAAGTTCCGGTTCATGCCCCTCCGCGAGGATCTGTGTGGCGGCGCTGGCATTGAGCTCGTCCAGCTCCAGCTGGAATCCGGGGTCGTGCTCGCGAGTGTCGCGGATATGCAGGACGGCAATTTTCATCGGTTCCATGTCGGGCTCCATTTGGCTTTGGCCGCTCCCGGCAGATGCGTCGGAGCGGTAAATTCGCGGGTGCCCTGCCAGTGTAAAACCGCGTGATTTCGTGATTAGGTCAGGATTGTTTCATCGGGATTTCCGGAAATTCTTCAATAGCCTTCCGTTAACAATCCCGTGCTGGCGTGTATGAATGTGCTCTCGAAAATACTCCCGGAGTGAATGCGAGGCAAAAATTATTTCGGGCAGCGACGCGCAATTTACATAAATGTCACGACCGCGATATGTGGCTCGAATAATGAAACATTCTGTTTCTTCGCAGAAACAAAATCGAAAGCACCGCGGAATCTCACGTCGATAGTTTGAACCCACTCGCACTCAAACTCTTCGAAAGGGGTCCCGAGATGGAAGCTGCTGACATGGCTTGGCTGCTGGCTGCATTCGCCATGGTCCTGCTGATGTTTCCTGGGCTGGCAATGCTGTACGGCGGCATGCTCAACGGACGCAACGTATTGAACATGATGCTCATGGTGCTCAGTTCACTGGCCGTGACCGGCGTCGTCTACGTCGTGGTCGGCCACGGGCTTGTACTCGGCGACTCGGTCGGCGGACTGGGGCTCATCGGCAACCCGCTGGACTTCTCGTTCTACACCGACTTCATGAGCGATGACGAGGCCGGCGGAACCTTCTGGGCGGCGTTCTACGTCTTGTTCGCCGCGATCTCCGCCGCCCTGGTGGCCTCGGGCGCCGCAGGCCGCATGAAATTCGGATCCTGGCTGGTTTTCGTGGCGTTGTGGGTTCTGGTGGTCTACAGCCCGCTGGCGCACTGGGTCTTCGCCTTCGACAATCCGGAAGCCGGGACCGTGGGCGGTTGGATGCGCAACCAGCTGGGCTTCCATGATTTCGCCGGCGGCACCGCGGTGCACATGAACGCCGGCGCCGCCGGCCTGGCGCTGGCGGTGGTGCTGGGCCGCCGCAAGGCGCAGGCCGGACGTCCGCACAACCTCCCGTTGATGATGATCGGCGTGGGCCTGCTGGCCACCGGCTGGATGGGCTTCAACGGCGGCACGGCCGGGGGCGCGAATTTCCTGGCCCAGTACGTGGTGCTCACCACCTTGCTGTCGCTGTGCGGCGGCATGCTCGGATTCATCGCGATCGAACGGATCCGCGACGGGCACGCCACCATGCTGGGCCTGGGAACCGGCGCGATCGCCGGCATGGTCGGCATCACCCCGGTGGCCGACGTGGTCGGCCCGGTCGGCGCCATCATGGTCGGCTTCTTGGCTGCGGCGGCCGCGGCCTGGGCCATCACCTGGAAACGCCGCCACCGCATCGACGACTCGCTGGATGTCTTCGCGGTGCACGGCATCGCGGGCATCACCGGCTCGCTGTTCGCCACGTTCTTCGCCAACCCGGTGGCTCCCGGCGAGATGGCGGGCATCGTCTTCGGCGGGGCGTTCTCTGAGCTGGGCAGCGAGCTGATCGCCATTGCGGTCACGCTGGGCTACAGCTTCGGCATGACCTTCGCGATCCTGTGGGTCATGAACAAGATCCGCCCGATCCGTGTGGACGAGGCGGACGAGGAAGCCGGACTTGACCGTTCGGTCCATGCCGAAACCGCCTACGACAGCCGTCCGTTCTAAGTCCCGCATCGAAAGGCAGGCAAATGAAACTCGTCACCGCAGTGATCAAGCCGATCCGGCTCGAAAGCGTGTGCGCCGCATTGGAGAAAGCCGGATTCACAGGAATGACCGCCACCGAGGTGCAGGGCCGCGGCGTCCAGGGCGGGCGCACCGAATACTACCGGGGCCAGGAATACTCGGTGAACTTCCGCACCAAGATCCGGCTGGAACTGCTCGTTCCGGACGCGAAGGTGGACAGCGCGCTGGACACCATTCTGGAGGCCGCGCGGACAGGCCCGGATGGCGAAATCGGCGACGGCAAGGTCTGGGTTGCCTCGCTGGAGCAGATCATCCGCGTCCGCACCGGCGAAACCGGCGAAGCGGCCATCTAGAAATCCACCAACCACCAGCTTCCGCACTTCATTCACGAAAGGTCCACCAATGACCGCAATCAACTTCCGCTACCTCAGCGAACAGGACATGATCGCCGCCGGCGTCACCGACATCGCCCGCTGCACCGACGTCATGGAAGAGGCATTGATTCTGCTCCGCAACGGGGACTACATGATGGCCGGCGAAAACGGCAACTCCCACGGGGCGATGGTCACCTTCCCCGAGGTGCCGGTCCACGAGGGCATGCCCTGCGACGGCCCGGACCGCCGCTTCATGGCGATGCCCGCCTACCTCGGCGGCCGCTTCGGCACCACCGGTGTCAAGTGGTACGGCTCCAACACCGCCAACCGCGCCAAGGGCCTGCCCCGCTCCATCCACCTGTTCACCCTGAACGACACCGATACCGGGGCGCCGATGGCGATCATGAGCGCCAACCTGCTCAGCGCCTACCGCACCGGGGCGGTGCCGGGCGTGGGCGTCAAGCACCTGGCCAGGGAAGATGCGAAGATCGCCGCCGTGGTGGGGCCGGGGGTGATCGCCAAGTCCGTCATCGACGCCACGCTGACCCTGCGCCCGGGCATCGACACCGTGCGCATCAAGGGGCGTTCGGCCGCCGGCGTGGAAACCTTTGCCGCGTACATCCGCGAGAACTTCCCGCAGGTGGCCAACGTCATCGCAGCGGAAACCATCGAGGAGGCCATCAAGGACGCGGACATCGTCATGGCTACCACCAGCACGGACATCGAGGGTTCCGGGGCCTTCCCGTACTTCCCGGCCTCCGCCATCAAGCCCGGGGCGCTGTTCCTTCTGCCGGCCGCGGCCAGGTTCGACGACGACTTCGTGATCAACCAGGCCCGCCTGGTGCTCGATGCCCGGGGGCTGTACGACGCCTGGGCCGAGGAATACGACACCCAGGCCTACGAGCTGCTGGGCATCCCCGGTACGCACTTCCACGACCTGATGCGCGAGGGCAAGCTGCCCGAGTCCAAGCTGGAGGAAATCGCGGACGTGGCCACCGGCAAGATCCCCGCGCGCCGCAATGACGAGGAGATCATCCTCTACTCGGTCGGCGGCATGCCGATCGAGGACGTGGCGTGGGCGACGGACCTGTACCGTTCGGCGGAGCAGAAGGACCTCGGCCAGGTGCTGAACCTGTGGCAGGCCCCGGTGCTCGCGTAGCGGCACCCGGCAAGAGACCCGGGCTTCGGAAACGGAGCCCGCATGGATGTAGTTCCCCGGACGGCGGAGTGTGGCCCCCGTCCGGGGAACTGCTATTTAACTGCTATTTAACGTCCGCGCCCGACCGCGTGGCGGGTGGGGCCGGATGCGCCGGGCGGCCGATAGCATGGGGTCCTAGTGATGCACGGGGAGGTGCTTGTTGATGAGGCCAGCGGCCGAAGTTCTGTTTTTTGCGGCATCCGGCGCGGGGATTCTTTTGCTGCCGGGCTATGCAGCGGGCTGGCCGCAGCTGGCCCTCGCGGTGGTGTACTGGCTGGCGACACGCAACGCGGCGCGTTCCCAGCCGCGGTCGGTGGCGAGAGTCTACCGCCGCAACACGCTGATCCTCTTTGCCGCATGCTTGGCGGCCCTACTGGGATTCACCACGGCCGCGGGGCTGCTGCTGCTCGTGCTCGGCCTGGTGGTCGCGGTACGTGCGCGAAACTACGGGCACCCGAATCCCGACCGGAACGATGTCCCGGCGCTGTTGAAGTCCTTCTGACTGGAACGAGCCTCGGGTTGCCGGTGGCAGCTTCGGCGGCGCGGGCGAAAGCCCGGGGGTTCGTCTGGCGCGGGGATCAGCTCAACAAGCCCTGCAGCGCGTCAGCCAGTGCCAGCGCGCCGAGCTCGGCATCCGCATCCTCGACGTATTCCTCGGGGGAGTGGGAGATGCCGCTGGGATTGCGGACGAACAGCATGGCGCTGGGAACGTGCCCGGCGAGCACGCCCGCATCATGGCCCGCTCCGGTGTCCAAGACGGGAGCGTTGCCCAGCGACGCGCCCAGCTTGCGGGACAAGTCGGCGTCGAAGCCGACGGTCGGACTGAGCGACTCCTGCGAGAATTCGAAGCCGCAGTCTTCTTCCGCCGCGATCTGCTGCGCGGCGCGGTGGATGTCCTGGACCACGGCTGCGGTGACCGCGTCGTCCGGGTGCCGGACATCCAGCCAGAAATCCACGCGCGAGGCAATGACATTGGTGCCGCCGGGAACGGGGTGCAGCCTTCCGACGGTGGCGCGGGCGTTGTCCTGGGCGCGGGCAATCTGCTGCACGGCGGCGATGGTCCGGCCGGCGGCGACCATGGGGTCGCGGCGGTCGCGCATGAGCGTGGTGCCGGCGTGGTTGCCCTGCCCGGACATGGACAGCTTCCAGCGCCCGTGGCCCAGGATGGATCCGCCCACGGCCACCGGATGCTGCAGCTGTCCAAGCCCGAGCCCCTGTTCCACATGCAGTTCGACAAAGGCGCCGAGCTGTCCGAGCAGCGCCGGATCCGCTCCGATGCGCCGTACGTCCAGCCCATGGTGCGCGGCGATTTCGGCGAAGGTGTTGCCGTCCGGATCGCGCAGGTTCAGCGCCTTGTCCCGGTCGATGGCGCCGGTCAGCAGCCGTGAACCCAGGCAGGCCACCCCGAAGCGGGATCCCTCCTCCTCGGGAAAGACTGCCAAGACCAGTGGGCGGGTGGGTTTCAGGTTCCTGGACCGCAGGATGTCCACGGCGGCCAGCGCGCTGGCTACCCCCAGCGGCCCGTCGAAGGCCCCGCCGCCGGGGACCGAGTCCAGATGGCTTCCGGTGGCCACGGCGTCCGCGCGGATCCCGGAGGGAAGGTCCCACCAAGCCCACAGCGCGCCGTTTCCGTCCTGCTCCACGCTCAGCTGCCGCGCGGCGGCCTGCTCGGTGAACCAGCCGCGCAGGTCCAGCTCTGCAGTGGAATACACGGGACGGGTGTAGCCGCCGCGCAGCCGGTCCCGCCCGATGCCGGCGATCTGCCCCATCAGCGAGGCGACGGTGGAAGCGGGGATGGTGCTGGCGGTGTCAAGATGATGCATGCGATTTCTCCTGCGGGTTCGCTCTAGGCCAGGGCCTTGGCATGGGAGGACAGGCGGAAGAGCTCCGGAACCGTGCCGGTTCCGGTGGCCAGGTCTGCGGCCAGGTCACCGAGCAGCGGGCCGAACTTCGCCCCGTGTCCCGAGCAGGGGGACATGATGGTGATGCCCTGGGTTTCGTCCATGATGAAGTCCTCGGTGGGCGTGGACGTGAAGATGCAGGTGGTCTCCGCATACGGGGTCGGGTCCAGACCGGGCAGGTAGCGCTTGACGTAGTCGATGACGCGTTCGCGGTTGGCCGGATCGATGCGCCCGTCCTGCGCCGCGGCGCTGTCCATTCGGCGCCCGCCCATGTATTCGGCGACCTTTTGACCGCGGAACCCGGCATCGCGTCCGCCAGGCAGGCCATAGGACTTGAATGCTGGATCCTTGTGGATATACGTGGGCCAGGCCAGGCGGGCCTCGGGATCCTGGTTGCGGTAGGGGAAGTGGTATGCGTTTTCCTGGTAGACGTCCATCGTCGGCACGCTGCCTGCGAAGCCCGCGGACAGCGGCAGGTTGCCCAGCAGCCCGGGCAGCCACCCTCCGGCGGCCACGACGATTCTGGACCCGAGGTAGGAGCGCCCGTCCGCGCTGTTGACCCGGTAGCCGCTGCCGGCTGCTTCAACGGATGCGACGGGCCAGTTGGTTTCGATCCGAGCACCATGCACCTTGGCCTGGGCGACCATGGCCTGCACCGACCGTTCGGCATCGATGACGCCGGCACCCGGATGCCAAAGCACCTCGGTGTCGAAGTCGATGCCCGCGAAGCGGTCGCGCGCTTCGGATGCGCTGAGCAGTTCGTGCTCGACTCCCGCGGATTCCAATACCGACGCCAAATGGCGGGGGTTGCGCAATGCCCCGTAGTCGACCGAGCCGTGCGGGGAGATCAGCTGCTGCCCGCTGGCCAGCTCAAGTTCGTCCCAGGCGGTCCGCGCCCTGCAGACCAGATCCGTGTAGAAGCTGTCAGGGTAGGCGTAGCGGAAGATGCGCGCCGAGCCATGCGAACTGGCATCGGCCGCGGCGGGAACCTTGCGCTCGAGCAGTGCGACTTCGTGGCCGCGCTGGGCGAGCTTCCATGCGGCTGCGGCACCGCTCAAGCCCGCTCCGATGACAATGTATTCGGCGGATGGGGCGTGGGTCTTCTGACTCATTGTGTGCTCCTGGACGGCGGTGTGCGATTGTTCCGCTTCCAGTAACCCACAAAAATTATTATCTAGTCCAATACTATTTTCAATGAAATTATTAGTGTTCGTGCAACAATAGATGCATGGAACTTCGACAGCTTCAGTACTTTCTCGTGGTGGCCGAGCACCTGCACTTCGGGCGCGCCGCCGACTCGCTGCGGATGTCGCAACCGCCCTTGACCGTGGCGATCAAGAAGCTTGAGCAGGAGCTCGGGGTGCGGCTTTTCAGCCGCACCACGCGCAGCGTCGAGCTGACCCCTGCGGGGCGCGCCTATCGCGATCGGATAAGCCCGCTGTTGGCGGATCTTGAGCGGGCCAACCATGAGTTGACCGAGGCCGGGCTTGGGCTGCGGGGCAGGATCGCCGTGGGTTTCGTCAGTTCGGCCAGTTATGCGGCCCTGCCCGGTGCCATTAGGCTATTTCGCGAGCTGCGGCCCAGTGTGGATCTTGCGCTGCGCCCGTTGACCACCGATGAGCAGGTTGACCAGCTGCTGGATGGGAAGCTGGATCTGGGAATCCTGCGTGACCCGGCTCCGGTTCCGGGACTCGTGCTCACCGAGGTGCTTGCCGAGCCGCTGGTAGCGGTGATCCAAGCGGACCACCGCCTCGCGGGGCAGGCGGAGCTGGAGATTGAGCAGCTTTTGGGTGAGGACTTTGTGCTCTTCCCCTACAAGTACATGAATGGTTTCTACACCTTGGTGCATTCGTTGTTCGAAGGCTTTTCCCCGCCACGCATCGTCGAACGCGCCATCCATCAGGAAACCATCTTGGGGCTCGTGGCCTCCGGGCTCGGGGTGTCGATCCTTCCGGCCTCGGTGTCGCGTTTCCAGATGCCGGAGGTGGTGTTCCGGCCGATCGCCGGCAATCCGCGCAGCGCCCTCTATGCGGCGGCGAGCTCGGATAATCCCGCGGCGGACGTGTTTCTGCGATGCCTGAAGGAAGCCGCGGGAACAACCTAGACTGATCGGTCTAACTAGACTAGTCTGTCTATTTAGACCGACCTGTCTACTTGGAGGTTCCCTTGTCCCCGCGTCTTGATGCCAGATCCAAGCTCCTGGATGCCGCGGCCCGGCTCTTCTATGCCCACGGCATTTCCGCCACGGGCATCGATGCAGTCATCGCGGAAGCCGGAGTGGCCAAGATGAGCCTCTATAACAATTTCGAATCCAAGTCGGGGCTGGTGGCGGCCTACCTGCAGGCCCGCCACGAGGAATGGCTGGAACTATATCGCGCCCGCCTCGGTGCGTCCTCGGATCCGGTCGGCGGCGTGCTGGCCATCGTGGACGCCTACCTCGACCATGCCGAGGCCGGTTATGAGCATGGTTTCCGCGGCTGCGGGCTGCTGAACGCGGCCGCGGAGCTGCCGGCGGGAGACCCCGGACGGTCCATCGTGGCCGGGCACAAGGCCCAAGTTGAAGACCTGCTCCGCGAACATCTTGAATCGCTGACCGATTCCAGGCAGGCCGCCGCGCTCGCCGAACAGATCTCTTTCCTGCTTGAGGGCGCCATCTCGCGGGCCGGCCTGGAAGGCCACAGCGAACTGCTGCACCGAGCCAAGTCGCTGATCACCAGCATGGTGCGTGCCCTGTGAAAAATCCGGCCGGCGGTGCGCAGGGCACAGCGGTGCTGATGCTGCTGGCGGCTTCGGTGCTCTGGGGAACCACCGGCACCGCCGCGGCGCAGGCCCACGGCGTCTCGCCCCTGGCCATCGGGGCTGCGTCGCTCGGCATCGGCGGGCTGCTCCAAGCGGTGCTCGGCGCACGTTCCCTGAAGGCAGCCCGAGTCCCGTTGGTGATCAACCGACGCCTGGTCATGCTCGGGGCCGTGGGCATCCTGGTTTATCCGCTGGCCTTCTATTCGTCCATGCATCTGGGCGGCGTCGCCCTGGGAACCGTGATTTCGCTGGGGACCGCACCGCTGTTCTCCGGACTTCTTGAGCGGCTCATCGACGGAATCAAGCTCACCACCCGCTGGTACCTGGCCGCGGCGCTGGGCATCTCCGGCAGTACGCTGCTGGGATTCGCCAGAGCCGAGGGGGACAACGCCAATGCCGAAACGGTCTTTGCCAGCTGCCTGCTGGGACTTGCCGCCGGTGCCAGCTACGCAGTCTATTCCTGGGCCGCCGGACGGCTGATGGCCAACGGGATTCCACGGAAGGCAGCGGTGGGAGCGGTTTTCGGCCTGGGAGGTTTGCTGCTGATGCCGGTGTTGCTGGCCACCGGGGCGCCGCTGGTACAGGATCCGCTGAATTTCGCGGTCGCCGCCTATCTGGCTTTGGTCCCGATGTTCCTGGGATACGTCCTGTTCGGGATCGCCCTGTCCCGGATCCCGGCAAGTACCGCAACCACCGTCACGCTGAGCGAACCTGCCGTTGCCGCGGCGCTCGCCGTGTTCCTGCTGGGCGAGCGCGTGGGCCTGATGGGGTGGGTTGGCATGGTGCTGATCGCTGCGGCGCTGGTTGTCCTGCTTCCGCGGCCCCGGTCCCGGGTGCCGCTGCGAGCCGGCGTGCTGCTGGACGTCGACTAGCTCCGCGCGTAGGGCTGCTGCAGTTCGGTGACCCAGTCGGACTGGTCCTCCGGTTCCGAGCGTACGTACAGTTCCCGGCACGGGCCGCTGGGGGCCGAACCCCGGTCGAGGATTTCCTGGTGCACCGCCTGCCAGCTTTCGTGGATGCGGTCCATGGACCCCAGATGCACCCCGCATAGCGCCGCCGGCTGCGCGCCAAGCTCAACGATGTCGCATCCGGCCACCGCCGGCCCTGCATATTCGAAACCCGCCGTGACTTCCAGCCCGTCTTCGACCGGACGGTACTGGGCAATGGCCATGGAGTCGGGAATTTCGGGAAGCGCGGCCTCGACTTGGGCGAACATGCCGCCGATGACGGTCGCGATTTCGGGCTGGGACTGCACGGTACGTGTCAGCGCGGCGAGTCGCAGCGCCGGCAACGGCTTGTCGATCAGTTCGATCCTGGACATGTGGTGCTCCTGTTAGATGAGATCCAACCGGCGTTGGACATCCGCCAGCCGGGTGGTTGCCAGTTCGTACTCGGCGGCGACATCAGAGCTGCGGGCTTGAAGCAGGTCCTTGAGCCGTTCGAGATCTACTGCGCCTTCGAGCATCAACGAGATTTCGTCCAGGCCGAACCCCAGCTGCCGCAGCGCGACGATCCGGTGCAGCCGATGCAGCTGCGAGGGATCGTAGGATCGATAGCCGCTGGCCCGGTCCACGTGGGCGGGGACCAAGAGGCCAGCGGTGTCCCAATGCCTCAGCATGCGGTGGGTCACCTGGCCGATCTGCGCGAACTGCCCAATGGTCAACATGTCTTCAGTTATCCCACCTGACACAGTGTCAGGGTCAAGAACGAGGATGATTTTTGCTGTCATTTGACGGAGATGCTGAGCATCATCGCCTTCAGGGTGCGGTACTCCTGCGATTTCATGATTTTCTTGGCCGCATCGATTGTCACGTGCTCGTCGTCGATGCCCAGTGCCTCTGGCAGATCGCCGTCGGACTCGAAGATCGCATAGAAGTCGGCGACGGGCATGAAGTAGGACAACGCAGGGTCCGTGCCGCGGTCCTCGGCCCTTTCCTTGGTGCTCAGGAACATGACGAACTTTTCGTCATTCGAGTCGTCCCCGGATTCGGTCTGGACGAAGTGCTCCGCCACGAACACTGCGGGGGTGTGCAGCTTCGCCGGAACCTTTTCGGTTTCCAAGGTGGTGCGCTTGTAGGTGGCAAGATCGCCGTCGGTGTCTTTGGCTGAATTCGCCTCGAACGTGGCGATGGAGTGGCCTTTTTCGGTGATGATGTCCCAATCCTGATAGGGATTATCCGGATCGGGAGACGGGTCGTCCAAGTCATCCACGCGGATGGTCCAGTTGCTTGGATACTTGAACGAAATACCGTGGACGGCAAAGGTCTTCCAGTCGCGGGTGTCGACCTCGGCGGCTGACTCGGTTTCGGTGGTGCTTGGCGATTGCCGCGTTGGCGTAGCGCTCGGGCTAATTGTCATGGTCGGGCTTGATGATGCGGCCGTAGGAGTGCTGGAAGCCGTGGCCGAATCGCCCGCCGGTGCGTCCGGGGAGCCCGGCGTGCACGAGGCGAGCAGTGCCGCGATTGGAATGAAAGCCAGAAGGCGAGGCTGCGTTTTCATCGGTTGTCCTTGCGTTGTGTACGGTCCTGTCGGTGCGGTGCAAACGGTGCGTGCCACGTGGTGCAAATGACTATCCGGCGCCGTCCATCCATACTGCCGTAACTGCAGGATTAATCAAGGCTATGGAGTGAATTGAAGCCCAATGCATACCGTTTTTCCGGGCTTCTCGACGCGTGCAGAACCAGCCCACCACGCGCCGGGAGGCTTCCCGGCTCGCACTTCCGCTAGCGGTTCGGTAAACTTTGGTCGTAAGAGCCCCTAACTCTTGCGATGCCCGGCTCGGGCAAGTGAGCAGGACAGGGGCATATTTTTTGCCCGGTACCGTGCCGGGCCGGCGCGAAGCACGCCGCAACCGCTGCTTTTTATGCAAGGGGGAGGATCCCATGCCAGCAATCGTGATCGTCGGAGCCCAGTGGGGCGATGAAGGTAAAGGAAAGGCCACCGACCTGCTCGGCGGCAAGGTCGACTACGTAGTGAAGCCCAACGGCGGCAACAACGCCGGGCACACCGTGGTCGTTAACGGCGAAAAGTACGAGCTCAAGCTCCTGCCAGCCGGCATTCTTTCCCCTGACACCAACCCGATTATCGGCAACGGCTGCGTGGTGAACCTGGAAGCCCTCTTCGCGGAAATCGACGGCCTGGAATCCCGCGGCGCAGACACCTCGCGCCTGCGCGTCTCGGCCAACGCCCACCTGGTGGCCCCGTACCACCAGACCATGGACAAGGTGACCGAACGCTTCCTGGGCAAGCGCGCCATCGGCACCACCGGTCGCGGCATCGGCCCCGCCTACATGGACAAGGTCGGACGCCTGGGCATCCGCGTGCAGGATGTCTTCGACGAATCCATCCTGCGCCAGAAGGTCGAAGGCGCGCTGCGCCAGAAGAACGAACTGCTGGTCAAGATCTACAACCGCCGCAGCGTCATCGCCGAGGACATCGTGCAGTACTTCCTGTCCTACGCCGACCGCCTGCGTCCGCTGGTCATCGATTCCACCTACGTGCTGAACAAGGCGCTGGACGAGGGCAAGGTCGTGCTCATGGAAGGCGGCCAGGCCACCTTCCTGGACGTCGACCACGGCACCTACCCGTTCGTGACCTCGTCGAATCCGACCGCCGGCGGCGCATCCGTGGGCTCGGGCATCGGCCCGACCCGCATCACCCGCTCCATCGGCATCATCAAGGCCTACACCACCCGCGTGGGCGCAGGTCCCTTCCCGACCGAGCTGTTCGACGAAATGGGCGAGTACCTGCAGAAGACCGGCGGCGAATTCGGCGTGAACACCGGCCGCCCGCGCCGCTGCGGCTGGTATGACGCGGTGCTGGCCCGCCACGCCTCGCGCGTGAACGGCTTCACCGACTACTTCGTCACCAAGCTGGACGTGCTGACCAACATCGAGCAGATCCCCGTCTGCGTGGCCTACGACGTGGACGGCGTGCGCCACGATGAAATGCCGATGACCCAGACCGACTTCCACCACGCGAAGCCGATCTTCGAGTACTTCCCGGGCTGGACCGAGGACATCTCCGGAGCCAAGACCCTTGAGGATCTGCCGGAGAACGCCCGTAACTACATCCTGGCCCTGGAGAAGATCAGCGGCACCCGCATCTCCGCCATCGGCGTGGGTCCGGACCGCGACCAGACCATCGTGCGCCACGACCTGCTGAGCGACAAGCTCTAAACAGGAGAAAAGCATCGAGCCACCTGCCCCTCCCGGGGCCGGTGGCTCGATGCTTTTGTGGTTGCTGCGCAGGCTAGTTGCGGGTTTCCGCCATGACGCCTTCTTCCTGCGATTTGCCCGAGACGCGCAGGTTCCAGTGCGCGAGCACCCCGGAATCGGTGGGCTTGGAGGCCAGCGACACCACGATGAAGGTCAGCGCGGAGGCGATCAGGCCGAAGTAGATCGGCTCGTTGGCGTAGACACCGTCGAACTTGTTCTCGGCCTGGATCTCCAGCACGATCATGGTGCCCAGGGTGACCAGCGTGCCGGCCGCCATCGAAGCGGTGGCCCCGAGGCCGTTGCCGCGCTTCCACAGCAGGCCGCCGATGATCGCGACCAGCAGTCCGCCGACCAGGATGTCGTAGGCGATGGTCAGCGCCGCAACCACGTCGTCCACCAGGATCGCCAGCGATACCGTCACCACGCCGAGCGCCAGCACCCAGATGCGGTTCGCGCGCACGTCGTGCTCCGGGTTTTCGTTCGAGTTCACTTCGATGGTGCGGCCGAACCAGCCGGCGACAAACGGGGTGACGTCGGTGCGGGCCACGGTCGCGGCGGCGATCAGCGCACCGGAAGCGGTGGACATCATGGCCGCCACGGCGGCCGCCATGACCAGGCCGCCCACGGCCACCGGCAGCAGCTGCGTGGCAACTTCCGCGTAGACGACATCCTTGTTGGTATCGGCCCCGGTGATGTCCGGCAGCGCCACTCGGGCGGCCATGCCGATCAGGGCGCCGGCTATGCCGTAGATGATGCAGTAGAAGCCGGCGGTGGTGCCGCCCCAGCGGGCGACCTTCGGGGTCTTGGCAGTGAACACGCGCTGCCAGATGTCCTGGCCGATCAGCAGGCCCAGGGTGTAGACCACGAAGTAGGTGATGATGGACTGCAGCCCGATGCCGGTGATGTCGAAGAACTCGGCGCCGATGCGCTCGCGGATGCCGTCCATGCCTCCGGCCGCGTTCAGCGAGAACGGCAGCATCAGCGCGAAGATGCCGATGGTCTTGATGACGAACTGGACCTGGTCGGCCAGGGTGATGGACCACATGCCGCCGATGGTCGAGTAGACCACCACGATGGCGCCGCCCACGGCGATGGCCACCCACTTCTCCCAGTCGAAGAGCACCACGAAGATCGTGGCGTAGGCGCTGGTCGAGGTCGCGCACAGCATCAGCGTGTACGCCAGCATCACGATGCCGGAGGTGTTCGTGGCCGATTTGCTGCCGTAGCGCAGGCTCAGCATCTGGGAGACAGTGAAGACCTTCAGCTTCTGCAGCGTCGGGGCGAAGGCCAGGGACAGCAGGATGACGCCGGCGCCGATCGCCGCGACAAGCCACATGCCGGAGATGCCCCACTTGTAGCCCAGGCCCACGCCGCCCACGGTGGACGCGCCGCCCAGGACCACTGCGGCCATGGTGCCGGTGTAGAGCACCGGACCAAGTCGGCGCCCGGCTACCAGGTAGTCGCTGCTGTTTTTGGTCCGGGACTTGCCCCACCAGCCGAAGGCCAGCATGGCCGCGAGGTAGACCGCGACTATCGTTCCGTTAATGAATTCCATGGGAGAACCTAACTGGAGAGTTTGACTAGCCGGTGATTCCTGCCAGTAAACATTAGTTTTCTAATAGAATATTATTTCAACGTGATCTGGTCAACATTCCGGGTTGCGCGACGCCGTTTGGCGGGAGTGGATTTCAGTGATGAAGGACACTGTCCCACTGTTCGGAATTCTGTAGACAATATGAGCAAGGATATGCATGAAGTCGCGCATGATGTCATACTCGCGTAGCAATAGGTATTCATGCTGTGCAATTACTCTGGTTTTAGTAGTGTTTTTTGACGACGCAACGTTGCATCGCACGATCACAATGATCTTTTAACTCGTTGTTGCGTCTGACGACCTAGAAAAAGAAAGACGCCCCTAGAACATGAGTGAAAACGGTCAAGCGCAGATGCGGAAATCTGCCGGACATGTAATTGTCGATACGCTCGCCGCGCACGGTGTTGAGCGCACCTATGTCGTTCCGGGGGAGAGCTACCTCGACGTCCTTGACGGACTGCATAATTCGCCGATCGAGACAATCGTCTGCCGCCACGAAGGCGGGGCGACCTACATGGCCGAAGCCGACGGAAAGCTGCACCAGCGCCCGGGCGTCGCCATGGTGACCCGCGGCCCCGGCGCGGCCAACGCCCACGTCGGGCTGCATACCGCATGGCAGGACTCCACCCCGCTGGTGCTGTTCGTCGGCCTGATTCCCTTCGAGCACCGGGAAAAGGAAGCGTTCCAGGAATTCGATCCGAAGGCCTGGTTCGGCACCGGCGCCAAGCGCGTGATGATCCTCGACCATGCGGAGCGCGCCAGCGAAATCGTCGCCGAGGCAATGTTCGCGGCGATGTCCGGCCGCCCCGGCCCGGTGGTCGTGGGTCTGCCCGAGGACATCATCCGCCATGAAATCTCCGCCGAGCTGCACCCGGAGATTCCGGTGGCCACCGGCGGCATGACCGTGACCGACTGGAAGGCGCTGAACTCGGCCCTGCAGGAAGCCGAGAAGCCGCTGTTCGTCTTCGGCGGCAACGACTGGTCGCACGAGGGCGCCGCGGACTTCACCCGCTGGCTCGAAGAGCACGACCTGCCGGCGGCCGCGGAGTGGCGCTGCGAGGGCACTGTCCCGTTCACCTCGCCGTCCTACGTCGGCCCGATCGGCTACGGACGTCCGAAGCCGACCTACGACCTGCTCGAAGAAACCGACCTGCTCGTCTTCGTCGGCACCGTTCCGGGCGACGTGATCACCGACGGGTTCAACGTCCGCCAGAACTGGGAAAAGAAGAACTTCATCGTGACCATCGACCCCGCCCTGCGTGGTCGTTCAGGTCCGGTTTCCCATCAGATCGTGGCCAAGCCGGACGTGTTCGTCCGCGACCTGCTGCTGATGGACCTGCCGGTCAAGGATTCCTGGAAGGAATGGACCTCGCGGATGCGCGGCGAGCAGGAGAAATTCGCGCAGCTTCCGCCGGCAGCTCCATCCGAGGGCCAGGCCAAGATGGCCACCATGATGGCCAATCTGGTGCAGTCGCTGCCCGAGGACGCCATGGTGACCTTCGGCGCCGGCGAGCACACCAACTGGGCTCACCGCTACTTCCCGACCAACGGATACGCCTCGATGATCTCGGCGCGCAACGGCTCCATGGGCTACTCCGTGCCGTCCGCCGTGGCGGCGTCGCTGAGCTACCCGGGCCGCCGCGTCGTCACCATCGCCGGCGATGGCGAGTTCCTCATGAACGGCCAGGAACTGGCTACCGCCGCGCAGTACGGCGCCACCCCGCTGGTGATCATCATGGACAACCAGCAGTACGGAACCATCCGCACCCACCAGGAGCGCCAGTATCCGGAGCGCGTCTCCGGCACCCAGCTGGCCAACCCCGACTTCGCGCTGATGGCCCAGGCCTTCGGTGGATTCGGCGTGCGCGTGGAGCAGGACGCCGAGGTTCCGGCGGCGCTGGAAGCGGCGCTGAAGGCCATCGACGAGGACAAGAAGTTTGCGCTGATCCACCTGATCGTGGAGCAGGGCGTCAAGGCCTACTAGGGGCTTCGTTCCGCGCGGCTGGTGTCGTGCGGAGGGGATTTCCCCGGCTCAATAGTCGTATAATTCCAGCGGGTGTCCTTTTTGGGCGCCCGCTGGATGCCTTTAAAAAGGCATTGCTCTGCTGTGCAGGAATCCGCGGCAGGGACGACGAGACTCGGGGAGCCGACAAACCGTGAACGAAGCCCTAATTGCCAGCCTGCAGCGCGCCGTTGAGCAGGCCCCCGAAGATCTGGAGCTCGGGCTGCACCTCGCGCAGCTGCTCCACGGAGCCAACCGCCAAGCGGAAGCACTGGCTCAGCTGAATCTCGTAATCCAGAAGGACCCCGGAAACGCGACTGCGCTGGGCCTGCTGGGCCAGGTGACCGCGGCACTGGTCGGCGGCACGGCTGCCGCCGAACGCCCCGTGCAGCCGCCGCAGCCAACAGCGCCGGCCCCCTCCGCATCTGAACCCGACCCGGGATCCGGAACGGATGCAGCGGACGGCGGCTATGACTGGACCGCGGCCGCCGCGCAGTTCGGCGACGCGCTGGCCGCGCCCTTCATCGAGCAGCCCCTCCAGATCAGCGAGGACTCCGGCGCGCTGGAGCCGCCGCTGGAGCCGGCGGGCGAACCGGTGACGTTGGCCGACGTGGGCGGGCTGCAGGCGGTCAAGGACCGGCTGAACGAATCCTTCCTGGCTCCCATGCGCAACGCGGCCATCGCCAAGGCCTTCGGCAAGTCGCTGCGCGGCGGGTTGCTGCTCTACGGCCCGCCGGGCTGCGGCAAGACCTTCGTGGCCAGGGCGGTTGCCGGCGAGCTGCAGGCGAACTTCATGGCCGTGACCATGACCGACATCCTCGACTCGCATGTGGGAGGTACCGAGAAGAACCTGAAGGCAGTGTTCGACAAGGCCCGCGCGAACGCCCCGACGGTGCTGTTCCTCGACGAAGTCGACGCGCTGGGCCTGCGCCGCGGCTCGCTGACCGGTTCCGCCTCCTGGCTGCGCCAGATGGTCAACCAGCTGCTGCTGGAAATGGACTCGCTCTCGGCCAACAACGACGGCCTCTACGTGCTGGCCGCCACCAATCATCCGTGGGATCTGGACGAGGCGCTGCTTCGCCCCGGACGACTGGACCGCTCCGTGCTGGTCACCCCGCCCGATGCCGAGGCCCGCGGGTCGATCCTGCGCCACCACCTGCAGCGCCGCCCCATCGCCGGTATCGATCTCAAATGGATCACCTCCCGCACCGACGGGTTCTCCGGAGCCGACCTGGAGCATCTGTGCACCACGGCCGCGGAGAAGGCCATGATGCAGTCCATCGAACGCAATGAGGTCGTTCCCGTGGACATGGGCCATGTCCAACAGGCCATCGGGGAGGTCAAGCCCTCCACGTTGCCGTGGCTCGAATCCGCGCGGAACGTGGTCCGCTTCGGCAACGAGCACGGCCGCTACGACGACCTGGCCGACTACCTGCGTTCGCGGAAAATGCTCTAGGGCGCACAGGAAAACTCGTCTGATGGAATTCGACGTACTGCGTACCCGGGTCAGCCACCACCTGGCGACCGGCCGCGCCGCGGAAGCGGTGGACCTGCTTAAGGAAAACCTGCAGCAGCACCAAGAGAATCCCGCATTTTGGGTGCACTACGCCTCCGGGCTGCTGCATCTGGACCGCCACGCCGAAGCAGCTGATGCCGCGCGTGCAGCGCTCAATCTGGATGTCGAGCAACCCGAAGCGGGACTCTTCCTGGCCTTCGCGCTGATGCGGCTGGGGCAGCGCGACGAAGCCCTGCGGACGGTGTACTGGCTGATCGAGACCTGGCCGGAATTCGCTGATGCCCACTACCTGCTGGGCCTGATCCTGGCCGGTTCCGTGCGCAGCGCCGAAGACCGCATGCTGTCCCGGCAGGCCAGCGAGCATGCGCTTCGGCTGCAACCGGAGAACCCCGAGTATTATCTCGGTGCGGCGATGGCCGCCCGGGTCTCGGGGGACCACCGCGCCGCCCTGGCCCACCTGCAGGCGGGCCTGGGCATCGACCCGCACCACCAGGGGATGCTGCGCTACGCCGCCGAGGTGGAGAACGGCCAGCAGCTTGTCGGCGACCGCGGGCAGCTGCTGCGCGGCCTGCTGGCCCGCGACCCCCTGAACCAGGGGCTGCACGAAGACTTCGCCGAAACCTTCATCGAAAAGCAGCGCGTCTACCGCAACCGCTTCTGGATCTTCATCCCGCTGCTGGCCTGCCTTGCCATGTTCGACTCGCTGGCTGAGGCTGCGGTCTTGGTCATCATGCCCGCGTTGATCGTGCTGGTGTCCGGCGCCTTCGCGCTGTGGAACCGGAAAACCTTCAAGAAAGCGTCCGAACCCCTGCCGGCAGGGTACGCCGGCGACATCCGCGCCCGGCACCCCTGGGTCTTTCGGGGGCTGCGGCTCTACCGGGCAAGCTGGGTCGCCGGGCTGGTTGGCGCGCTGCTGGCCTGCTTCGATGCCGCAAGCCTGCTGGGGACCGTTGTGCTGCTGCTTGGCGTGGCGGGCAGCCAGCTGGCCGCCGCATGGGTCGACCGGGAGGCCGCCGGTGTTCCGCAGGATCCCGCGGACCGCGAGGCGCGTCGGCTGTTCCTGCTGCGCCGCAGCGGGTGGCTGGCCTCCGGGTTCTGGATGCGGGTGCTGATGGTGTGCATCAACCTGGTGCTGTTCGGCTACTGCGCCGCCGGCGGCAGCAGGCTGGCCACGGTGCCACTGGCGGCGCTGGGCTTGGGCCTGCTGTCAGTGGCGGTGCCCCTGATCGTCGCGCACATCCGGTTGGGCGCGGCGGGCAACGCATTTGCCTACGGCCAGGTCGTGGGTGCCTCCTCCAAGCACCGTCGCGCGGCGCTGGTCCGCGGCAACGTGGCGGGGATCTACTTCATCGGGTTGCACTTGGTGCCCGGCCTGTTGGCGACTGGATTCGCCGCCGCGCTGCTGGTCGTGGGCCCTTCCGGACTGGCCCCCACTGACCCGTTGCCGATGGATCTTGAGCGGTCCGAGCTGGATTTCAACCTGCTCGACGAGAGCCTTGACGAGCTGCGCACCCAACGCCCGGAGATCGTTGAACTGCCCTCGCTGCCGGCCGTTGAGCTGCCCTAGCGGCCGTTGCCGCGAGGCATGGATCACGATGGCCCGGGTCGTCTTGGCACATGGAACGCCACAGCTTAAGATGAAGTGCTACCGAACTGCGCGCGCAGTTCACTTCCCGAGCACGAGGTGGAAAAACAGATGGCACAAATGAGCGAGGAGCTCATTGAGCAGTGGGCAGATGCCACTGCCGAAATCTACAATGAGTCCCTGACCGGTATTAATCTGACCAGGTTGCCCGATGCCGTGGCTCAGTACACTGATCTCTTCGCCCAGAGCGAGGACCTGACGTTCAATGAGGGCGCCACCCCGACCGACTACTTCGAGCACCATCCGTTCGTGGCGATCACCGCGATCCTCAACAGTCCCGATGCGCTCGAGGTGCTGGACTCGGACGCGCAGGACGCCTTGGACTCCATGGCCGACTTCGCCGAGGCCTGGTACAACTTCGACCTGGAGCAGGAGCCTGAACTCGGCATCTCCGAGGCGGACGAAGACGAAGACTGGTAAATCATCCCTCCCGCCCGGCCACCACGCCGGAAGGAAGGGCCGCAGGCCGGTTCACGCAGCGCCCCGGGCGCCGCGCGAGCCGGCCTGCGTTCTCCGAGCTTACGCCGCAGCGTCCCGCGGCAGGGGCCGCGGGGCTTCCAGCCCTTGGCAAGACGGGCCGCGGATGGGACGATGCCGGTATGAGCCAGTTCAGCGTGTTCGAGAGCACCGTGACCATCCATCTTCCGGTGCATCGCGTCTGGGAGCTGCTGACCGACTGGGCGGCGGCACCCCTGTGGATGCACGGCATCGGATCCATGCATTCGGATGACCCCCAGCTGCGGGTGGGAACCACCTTGACCTACCGGGTCGCCGGGCACGAACGCCGGTACGAGGTCCGCGACCTCATCGAGAACCGGCTGCTGGTGCTGCACACCTCGCAGAACCCCGACGGGTTGTCCTACCGCTACGACCTGAAGGACGACGCCGGGTACACCGAAGTGGTGCTCCAGGTGGCAATCATCAATCCGGACCTGAGTGTGGAGGAGTGCGAGGAGCTGGCCGGGCATGTGCGTGAAAGCGAGGAAGACAAGCTCGACCAGCTGCGCATGTACGCCGAAACCGCTCCCTGACCCGACTCAGCCCTGCGCCGCCGCCGGGTGCGCGCCGCGCTCATAGGCGGCGCCGGGAACGAAGTCGGTTCCGGCGAAGAGCTGGTCGACGGTCACCAGGGTGTAGCCCTGCTCCTTGAGCTTTCCGACCAGGTCCGGGACCGCCTGGACCGAGCTCTCATGGATGTCGTGCATCAGGATGATCGAGCCGGGCTTGACCTCTTCCATGGCGATCTTCACGGTCTTCACCGGATCGTGGTGCTTCCAGTCCAGCGTGTCCACGTCCCACAGCACCAGCGGGTAGGGGACCAGCCGGTCGTAGACCACGCCGTGGCTGCCATAGGGCGGGCGCAGCACATCGGGCTTGCGCCCGGAGGCCTTCTCGATGGCCTCGTCGGTCCACTGGACCTCGTGCTCGATCTTCTCCTTGGTCAGCGTCGTGATGTCCGCATGGTCCCAGGTGTGGCTGCCCAGCTCGTGCCCCTCGGCGACCATGCGCTTGACGGTGTCAGGGTATCTGCCCACGTTCTTGCCCACCATGAAGAAGGTGGCCGGGGCGTCGGCTTCCTTCAACTCATCCAGCAGCCGGTCGGTGAATTCGCCCGGCCCGTCGTCGAAGGTGAGCGCCACGCACTTGGCAACGGTGCAGTCGACCGGCGCGGCGCTTTCCTCCGGCGGGGCGCTCGCCGTCTCGGAGGGGGCGGGGCCGGAAGCGCACCCGGTGAGCAGGCCGAGGCTCAGCAGCACTGCGGCGGCGCGCGGCAAGATGGTGGACGAAGACCTCATGCGTCCACCATCTCGCTTTTCGCTCCGCGCCGCATCAATGCCACGCATCCGGTGCTGGATTTTCGGTGAACAACTAGCCGTTCTCCAGCTCAGCCACGGGATCCGGGGTATCCAACGGATTGGCCAGCTCGTCCTTGGCGAATTTCCCGGCTTTCCAGGCGATGATCCCGAAGACCGGGGAGATGACCCCGGCGCAGATGAAGATCGCCTGCAGGCTCAGCAGCTGGCTCAACGGCCCGGCCACCGCCATGGACACCGGCATCAGCGCCAGCGAGACGAAGAAGTCCAGGCTGGAAATCCGTCCCAGCAGGTGCTTCGGCACCCGCCGCTGCAGCAGCGTGCCCCAGATGACCATGCCCGCTGCGTCGGTCAGCCCGAAGACCACCAGGATGGC
The DNA here is from genome assembly GCF_001454985.1 of Arthrobacter sp. YC-RL1. Lineage (NCBI taxonomy): Bacteria > Bacillati > Actinomycetota > Actinomycetes > Micrococcales > Micrococcaceae > Arthrobacter > Arthrobacter sp. YC-RL1. The sequence goes on along the minus strand of NZ_CP013297.1, from coordinate 3,660,066 downwards.
GAAGAGCATCCAGGCGGCGTCGACATAGCCGACGAGGGCCAGCGGCAGCGTGCCCAGGCACCAGCAGGCGGTCATCAGGCTGAGGTAGCGCCGCGGGAACCGGGAGGAGGCGATCAGCAGTGATCCCGCCGCCGAGCCGATTCCGAAGAACGCCAGCGCGTAGCCGAACAGCGTGGCGTCCCCGTGCAGCTGGTCGCTGACGATGAACGGCAGCAGCACCTCGAAGGGCCCGATGAAGGAGAACACCGAGACTGCCGAGAAAAGCAGCGTCCAGCGCAGCCAGCTGGTGCGCATTGTGTAGCCCACGCCTTCGCGCAGCTGTGTCAGGATGCCGGGCTGGCCCTGTTCGTCTTCCGGGGCCGCGGTGTCGTATTCCGGACGCCGCCGGATGAACTGCAGCACCGCCAGGGCCGTAAGATGGCACAACGCCACCCCGAGGATCGCATGGGCGGGGGAAATCAGCGCGACCAGGAAGCCCGCGGCCATGGGCCCCAGCGCGGTCTGCACGACCGGGCGGACAGTTCCCTCCAGCCCGTTCGCGGCCAGCAGCTGTTCCCCGGGAAGCATCCTGGGCAGCAGCGCGGAATACGCCGGGTAGAAGAAGGCCGCCCCGGCCCCTGCGAAGAAGCCGGTAACGCTCAGGTGCCACAGCTGCACCGCGCCGGTCAGCGACAGCACCGCGGTGCCGGACATGACCAGCAGGTACAGCCCCTGGATGCCGATCACGATCCTGCGGCTTGAATAGCGGTCGGCCGCGATCCCGCCGACCAGCACCAGCGCCAGCAGCCCGACGCTGTTCACGGTGGCGACCACCGACAGCTCCATCGGCCCGCCGCCCAACGCGCGCACTTGGTAGACCATTGCCACGGCCCACATGCCCGAGGCAAAGGTGGAGGCCACCATGGCGCTGGCCAGCAGCGCATAGTCCCGTTGTGAAAATGGCCTGACCAGACGCTGCATGGAAGTCGTCAAGGTGCTCATGACGTGCTCCTGTCCCGCATGTGTAGAAATCAATCATCAGGCCACTGATTGAATTTTGTCAATCACTATTTTGCGATCTTTCGGGCAAAACAGCGGCGCCGGCGGCCCCGGGAAAATCGGGGGCCGCCGGCGCCGTGGCCAGCTGCTGGAACTACTCGGAGTCGTGGTCGGTTTCCAGAACCTTGACCAGTTTGTCCAGGGCTTCCTCGGCGCCCTCGCCCTCGGCGCGCAGGATGACGGTGGTGCCGTATTCGGCGCCAAGCCCCATGAGGGAGAGGATGCTGGAGGCGTCCAGCGCGTCTTCGGCCGGTTCGCCTTCCAAGGCGATGGTGACCTCTACGGGGGCCTCGGCCGCGGCTTCGGCGAAGATGGCTGCCGGGCGGGCGTGCAGTCCCACGCGGCTGCCGATGATTGCTTGACGTTCTGCCATGACAGGCTCCTTTGATCTGGTGGTTTGTTTTCTTGGTTCTACAGGCCGAAGCGGTCCAGCTCCGGCAGTTCGGCGCGCACGAGCCGCCGGGCCTCGGAGGCCGAGTCGGCGTCCAGGGCGAGCGCTGCCAGACGTCGGGCGGCGGGCAGGTCCACCGTGCGCAGCACCGCCGCGACCGGGGACAGCGCCCGCTTGTTCATGGACAGTGTGTTCACGCCCAGGCCGACCAGCACCACGGCTAGCGCCGGGTCGGCCGCGGCCTCGCCGCACACGCCCACCGGCTTGCCTCCGGCGCTCCGGGCACCCTCGGAGGTGGCCTTGATCAGGTGCAGCACCGCCGGCTGCCACGGGTCGTTCAGCTCGGCCATGGCGCCCAGCTGGCGGTCGGCGGCCATCGTGTACTGGGTCAGGTCGTTGGTTCCCAGCGAGACGAAGTCGCAGCGGGACAGGATGCCGCCGGCCAGCACCGCCGCGGAGGGAACCTCGATCATGGTGCCGCCGGTGGGCAGGCCCGCCTCGGCGACCATGGCCGCGAACGCGCCGGCCTCGGCCGGGGTGGAGATCATCGGGGCCATGGTCCAGACCTCGGCCTGGTGCTCCCCGGCCGCCTGCGCGATGGCCGCCAGCTGGCGGGACAGCACGCCGGGGCTGGCCGCGTCAGTGCGGTAGCCGCGCACACCCAGGGCGGGGTTCGGCTCCGTGGTGTCGGTCAGGAAAGGCAGCGGCTTGTCCGCGCCGGCATCCAGCGTGCGCACCACGACCTTCTTGCCGGCGAAGGCCTCGAAGACTGCGCCGTAGGCGGCCACCTGCTCCTGGTGCGTCGGCTCGGCATCGCGGCCCAGGAAGCAGAACTCGGTGCGCAGCAGTCCCACGCCCTGGGCGCCGGCGGCCGCGGCCGCCTGGGCATCAGCACCGCTGCCCACATTGGCCAGCAGCGGAACCAGATGCCCGTCGGCCAGCATGCCGTTGCCGTCGAAGTCCGGCAGCGGTTCGCGGTTTGCGTAGGTGGCTGCCAGGTGCTCCTGCTCGGCGCCGGGGTTCGTGGTCACGGTGCCGCTGATGCCGTCGGCGAAGACCAGCATGCCGTCATCCAGCGCGGTGGTGCCGGCGGCGGCGACGATGGCGGGCAGGCCCAGCGAGCGGGCGATGATCGCGGTGTGCGACTGCGGCCCGCCGTCGGAGGTGACCAGGGCCAGCACCTTGGCCGGATCCAGGGTGGCGGTGTCGGCCGGGGCCAGATCCACCGCGGCCAGCACGAACGGCACGTCCGAGTCCGGGATGCCCGGGGCGGGCACCCCGCGCAGCTCGGCCACGATGCGGGCGCGCACGTCCAGCACGTCGCCGGCGCGTTCGGCCATGTAGCCGCCCAGCGCCGCGAGCTGGGTCGCCACCGCGTCGGCGGCTTCCCAGATGGCCGATTCGGCGCAGGTGCCGCCGGAGACCAGCTTGCTGGCGGACTTGAGCAGGGTGCGGTCGCTGGCCATCAGCGCGGTGGCCTTCAGCACGGCCTGCGCGTCTCCGGTGGCGGTGGCCGCGCGGGCCTTGAGGGCTGCGGCGACGGACTGCGTGGCCGCGGCCAGGCGCTCGATTTCAGCGTCGGCGGTGGAGCCTTCAGGCAGCGGGGCGCCGTCGGCCGGGGCGGTGATCGGATCGGGCATGCGCAGCACCGGCCCGATCACGCGCCCGGCGCTGACGCCGACGCCGTGGTAGGAAACCTGCTGCGTGCTCATGCTGCGACTCCTGCCGATTCGGCGGCTGCCGGCTGGGCCTGGACGGCCGGGGACTTGCGGACGAACTTCTTCAGGATGATGACCAGCAGCGCCGAGATCACCGTACCAATCACGGTGGCAAGCAGGAAGAGCGGCCAGGTGTTGTTCATCGCGAAGAAAACGAAGATGCCGCCGTGCGGGGCCTGGCTGACCACGTTGAAGACCATGACCAGCGAGCCGGTGACGCCGGCGCCCACCATGGAGGCGGGGATGACGCGCAGCGGGTCGGCCGCGGCGAACGGGATGGCTCCCTCGGAGATGAAGGCGGCGCCCAGCAGCCAGGCGGCCTTGCCGTTTTCGCGCTCGGCCCCGCTGAACAGCTTCGGGGCGATCACGGTGGCCAGGGCCATGGCCAGCGGCGGCACCATGCCGGCGGCCATCACTGCGGCCATGATCATCAGCGGGGCGGGGTTCTCCACCAGCGAGCCGGCGCCCAGGCCAGCCACGGCGAAGGAGTAGGCGACCTTGTTGACCGGACCGCCCAGGTCCACTGCCATCATCAGGCCCAGGATCAGGCCCAGGCCGGCGGCGGCCACACCCGACATGCCCGAGAGCCAGTCGTTCAGCGCTTCGGTCAGGCGCGCGATCGGCCCGCCGAGCACCAGGAACATCAGCCCGGAGGCGATGATGGAGCCCAGCAGCGGCACGATGACCACCGGCATCAGCCCGCGCAGCCAGCGCGGCACGGACCAGGAGTTGATCCAGCGGCAGGCCAGGCCGGCGATCACGCCGCCGACGATGCCGCCGATGAAGCCTGCGCCCATGAATCCCGCCACCGCGCCGGCGGTGAAGCCAGGGGCGATGCCCGGACGGTCGGCGTAGGCGTAGGCGATATAGCCGGCCAGCGCCGGGACCAAAAAGCCCATCGACAGCGAGCCGATCTTGAAGGCGGCGGCGCCCAGGTAGGCGAGCAGCCCTGCCTCGGGCAGGTTCCAGAGCGTGTTCTCGCCCAGGTAGGTGTCGGCCACGTCGGTAATGGCGTAGCCGCCGAGCAGGAAGCCCAGCGCGATCAGCAGGCCGCCGCCGGCGACGAACGGGATCATGTAGGACACGCCGGTCAACAGCGCGCGCTTCAGCCCTCCGCCGAAGCTTTCCTTCGTGGCGTCCGGACCCTGGGCGGGATCCTCGGCCGCAGCTGCAGGGACCCGGCGGGCGTGCGGGTCGGTGGAGGCCGCCACCGCGTCGGTGAGCAGCTTGGCCGGCTCGTCCACGCCGCGCTTGACCGGCACCTGGATGACAGGCTTGCCGGCGAAGCGGCCGCGGTCGCGCACGTCCACGTCCACGGCGAAGATCACCGCGTCCGCCTCATTGATCAGCGCCGCATCCAGCGGGGTGGAGCCGGAGGAGCCCTGGGTTTCCACGGCGAAGTCGATGCCCAGCTCAGCGGCGGCCTGGGCCAGCGCGTCGGCAGCCATGTAGGTGTGCGCGATGCCGGTCGGGCAGGCGGTGACCGCGACGACCTTCGCGCGCTTGGTGACGGCCGGTTCGGCCGCTGCCGGTTCAGTCGCGGCCGGGGCTGCTGCTGGCGCGGCCGGGGCGTCGGAGATGACCTCGGCGACCAGGTCCACGATTTCCCGGGGGCTCTTGGCCTCGCGCAGCGCGGCGGTGAAGCTCTTCTTCACCAGCGCGCGGGCCAGCTTGGAGAGCAGCTTCAGGTGGTCCTTGTCCGCGCCTTCCGGGGCGGCGATGAAGAAGATCAGGTCGGCCGGGCCGTCCTTGGCGCCGAAGTCCACCGGATCGGCCAGCCGGGCCATGGCCAGGGTCGGGGCGGTCACCGCGGCCGAACGGCAATGCGGGATCGCGATGCCTCCGGGCACGCCGGTGGCGGTTTTCGCTTCGCGGGCCAGCGCGTGCTCGGCCAGTTCCGCGGCATCGGTGGCCCGGCCCTGCGCGGTGATCTGGTTGGCCAGATGCGTGATGACGTCATGGGTGGTGGTGCCCAGGGAGGCATCCAGAGTGACGAGTCCGGGGGTGATCAGATCGCTCATGGTTAGGATCCTTGTCTTGGCGTGAGAGCGGTGACGGCGACAGCGTCAGTGCGGAGGTCGTGGCGGGTGGGAATGGTCGAACCGGGCAGCGAGGCCGCGGCCGTTCCGTAGGCGATGGCCAGGCGCAGTTTCTGCGCCGGGTCCGCTCCCGCCGTATCTGCCAGCAGATAGCCGGCCAACGATGAATCCCCGGCGCCCACGGTGCTGCGCACGGTGATCGGGTCATGGATTCCATGCCAGGAGCCGTCCGCGGTGGACAGCACCGCCCCGGCGGCGCCCAGCGTGGCGAGCACGGCGCCGGCTCCGCGTTCCAGCAGCGTGGCGCTGGTGCGGGCAGTGAGTTCGGGGGAGGCTTCCAGCTCGTCCTCGGTGAGCGTGGATCCGGCCAGTTCGGCCAGTTCCTCGCCATTGGGCTTGAGCAGGTCCGGGACGTGCTGCGGGCCGTGGGCGAACAGCTGGCGCAGCGGGGCTCCGGAGGTGTCCACCGCGATCTTCGGGCAGCCGGTGCCCAGCCTCTGGCGCAGCCGCGCGGTCAGCTTGGCGTAGTAGTCGTCCGGGACCCCTGGGGGCAGCGAGCCTGCCATGACCAGCCAGGACGCCGAGGTGGCGGCCAGCTGCTCGGTGATCAGCTGTTCCAGCTGGGCCAGGGTGGCGGCGCCGAGCACCGGGCCCGGTTCATTGATCTTGGTGGTGACGCCTTGGCGGTCCACCAGCGTGATGTTGGTGCGCAGCGGGGCCGCGATGGGCAGCGCGCGGTGCGGGAGCTTGTCGGCGGCCAGCGCCATGACCAGCGGGTCGCTGGCGTCCCCGGGCAGCAGGGCCAGGGATCCTGATCCCGCGGCGGTGATGGCTCGGGTGACATTCACTCCCTTGCCGGCCGCCTGCACGCGGCTGGAGTCGGCGCGCTGCACGGCCCCCGGCACCAGCGCAGCGCCCAGCTCGATGGTCTTGTCCAGCGCCGGGTTGCAGGTCAGGGTGACGATCATGCCACGATCACCTCGACGTCGGCTGCTTCCAGCGCCGCGGCCAGCTCGGCGCCCGGCTGCCGGTCGGTGACCAGGGTGTCGATGGCGTCCAGCGACGCGAAGCGGACCAGGGTTTCCTGGTCGAATTTCGAGCCGTCGGCCAGCAGCACCACGCGGCGGGCGCTGGCCACCAGCGAGCGCTTGACCGCCGCCTCCAGCGGATCGGGGGTGCTCAGCCCGAAGTCCGCGGCGAGCCCGTTGGTTCCGATGAAGGCGATGTCCGCGCGGTAGTTGGCGTATTCCTGGGCGGTGCGGGCGCCGCTGGCCGCGCCGGTGATGCCGCGGACGCGTCCGCCGATCAGCTCCAGGGCGATGTGCTGGCTCTGCACGAGCACCGAGGCAATGGGCAGCGCGTGGGTGATGACCACCAGGCTGTTTCCGGTGTTCGTCTTGAGCATGCGCTCGGCCAGGATTTCGGTGCTGGTCCCGGCGTCCAGGATGACCGAGGCCTCGGAGACCGGGATCAGGCTCAGCGCGCGCTGGGCGATGCGGGCCTTGGCCTCGGCATGGATGGCGGTGCGCACCACGTAGCTTTCCTCGCGGGTGCTTGCTTCGCTGGTGGCTACGGCGCCGCCGTGCACGCGGCGCAGGTGGTTCTCGGATTCGAGCTGCGCCAGGTCCCGGCGCACGGTTTCACGGGTGATGCCGAAGCGGTCGGCGAGCTGCGCCACGGTGACTTTTCCGTCGACCGCGAGCTGCTCTACGATCAGCCGGTGTCGTTCTTCGGCGAACATTTCTGCCTCCGCTGGGATTCATGACCTGCAACACATGGATCTGTGTTTAGATGACTTTATGCCCGATTGTGTGGCTGGGTCAAGTGAAATGCGGAGAAACTTTTGGCTTTATCTGTGTTTGAGTGGGTTTTGCGGGCCGCGGGTGCGCCGGACTAGCGGATCTGGTTGCGGCTGGCGTAGGCGGTCGAGCTGTTGAACTCCTGCCCGTCGAACAGCTCGTCGATGGTGACTGGGGAGTAGCCCTGCTGCTTCAGCCGCTTGATGAGCTCGGGCACGGCCTTGACCGTGCTCTCATGGATGTCGTGCATCAGGATGATCGATCCGTCGCGCACTTCCTCCATGGCGATGCTCGCGACCTTCGCCGGGTCGCGGTGCTGCCAATCCAGCGTGTCCACGTCCCACAGCACCAGCGGGGCGTCGATGAGCGCATCGACCTGGGCGTTGTGCGCACCGTAGGGAGGACGCACGGTGCCGGGATGGACGCCGGTCAAATCCTTGATGATGGCAGCCGCCGTGTCGATCTCGTGGGTGATCTGCGAGCTGCTCAGCGCGGTGAGCGCCTTGTGGTCGTGGGTGTGGCTGCCCAGCTGGTGCCCTTCGATGACCATGCGGTGCAGGGTTTCCGGGTACTTCTGCGCGTTCTGCCCCAGCAGGTAGAACGTGGCCGGGACATCCGCGGCGGCCAGGTGGTCCAGCAGCCGCTCGGTGTGGCGCCCCGGCCCGTCGTCGAAGGTCAGCGCCACGCACTTGGACTGGTCGCAGTCGACCTCGGGGCGCGGATGCAGCCGCATCGGCCCGGCCGGCGCCACTACGGCGGGGATCTGTGGGGCGGCTTGCGCGAGAACGCCGGTGGACCCCGAAAGCCGAGGGCTTTCCTGGCCGGGAAGCAGCATCGTCACCGCCTGCTTGGCGAAGCCGTCCTCGGCTTGGACCTGCGAGGTGCAGGAGGCCAAAAGCAGTGCGGACGCGACGACAGGGAGCACCGCAAGGCGGCGGGAACGGGGAGGCATTAATCAACCTTCCCGCGCCGCCGCCGCGGTTTTCAAACTGGCGGACCGCGTCGTCCGCAAACTCCACCGAATTGTTATCAAAACCGCTGAAAACCACCGGAATTCCGGGGATAAATGTGCCTTGGGTCTCAGTCGGGCGTGCGGGGCGCTACCCGCGGACCTTCTGGGTTCCGCGATTGAGCAGGTACACCAGGTAGATGCCGCCGATGCAGACAGTTACCACACCTACCGGCAGTTGGATCGGGGCGAAAAGCCGCTGGGCCAGCAGGTCTCCCAGCGCCAGCAGGAAGGCCCCGGTCAGCGCCGTCGGGATCAGGTTCAACGAGCCCCCGCCCACCAGGCGCCGCGCCAGCTGCGGGGCGACCAGCGCAACGAAAGCGATCGGGCCGGCCAGGGCGGTCACCGCGGAAACCAGCAGGACCGCCAGCGTCACCAGCACCAGCTTGGTGCGCTCGACCTTCATGCCCAGGGCGCTGGCCAGGTCGTCGCCCATCTGCAGCATCTGCAGGGACTTCGAGCCGACAAGCACCGCGGCCAGGGAGGCCAGCACGACAATCGACACGGGAATCACCCCGGCCCAGGTCACGCCGTTCAGGGTGCCGGCGCCCCACACTGCGGCGGCCATGGCCACGTCCAGTTCCGCGCGCAGTACCAGGTAGTGGTTGAACGAGGCAAGCACCGCGGAGACGCCGATGCCCACCAGGATCAGCCGGAATCCGTGGGTGCCGTTGCGCCAGGCCAGCAGGTACACCACGAAGGCGGTCAGCAGGCCGCCGGCCAGCGCGCCGAGGCTGGTGGCGAGGAATCCGCCGCCGACCACCGTCAGCACCACCAGCGCCCCGGTGTAGGCGCCGGTGGAGAAGCCGATGATGTCGGGGGAGCCCAGCGGGTTGCGGGTCAGCGTCTGGAAGACCGCGCCGGACACGGCCAGGCCGGCGCCGAAGACCAGTGCGGCGGTCGCCCGGGGCATGCGCCATTGCCAGACGACGGTGGTCTCCAGCCCCTCGCCGCCGCCGAAGAGGATCGTCAGGACCCGCCACGGGCTGAGAGAGTACTCGCCGCCGGATACCGCGAAGACGGTGGCCAGCAGGACGGCGGCCGCCAGGGCGAGCCCGACCGAGCGGGAGCGGGTGGAACGCTTCAGGCTCCGGGTCTTGTTGGTCGATACGATGCTCACAGGGCCGCCGCCTTGGGGCTGCGGGCCAGCATGATCAGCATCGGCGCGCCGATGAACGCGCAGACCACGCCGGCCTGCAGCTCGCCGGGAAGCATGACGCGGCCCAGCACGTCCGCGACGAGCAGGAGCATGGGTGCCAGCAGGCAGGTGTAGGCCATGACCCAGCCCGTGCCGGAACCTGCCAGCCGGCGCGCGGCATGCGGCGCCATCAGGCCGATGAAGCCGATGGCGCCCACCGCGGCGGTGGCCGAAGCAGCCAGGATGGTGATGGCGATCAGCACCAGGATGCGGGTGTTGCGCACGTTCACGCCCAGCGCGGTGGCCGCGTCGTCTCCGAGCGCCAGCCCGTCCAGCGACCGCGCGCAGAGCGCAGCGAGCAGGATTCCGACGGCGGTCAGCAGCGCCAGCGGAACGATGATGGAGGCGTCCCGGCCCTGCAGCGAACCGATGGTCCAGGCGCGCAGCTGGTCGAAGGCCTGCGGGCGCACTAGCGACAGGGCGGTGCCAAGTCCGGTGAAGATCGCGCCGATGGCTACACCCGAGAGCACCAGGCGCACCGGGTCCGAGGAACCCGCGCGGGGACGGCCGATCAGGTAGACCAGCGCTGCGGTGAGCAGGGCGCCGAGGAAGGCGAAGGGAACATAGCCGGCGAACCCCGAGACGCCCAGGAACCCGACAGCGGTCACGATGGCCAGCGAGGCGCCGGCGTTGACACCCAGGATGCCCGGTTCGGCCAGCGGGTTGCGTGTCAGCGACTGGGCCAGCAACCCTGCCACACCCAGCCCGGCGCCGGCGAAGACTGCCAGCAGCGCGCGCGGCAGCCGCGAGGACAGGATGAGGCTGCGCTCAACGGACTCCACGGGATCTGCCAGCGCGGAAAAAATTTGTTGCAGGCTCAGGGATTTTGAGCCGATGGTCAGCGACACGGTGGCCAGAGCGACCAGCAGGACCGCCAGCATCCCGAGAATCAACAAATGTTTGCTCGGTGACTTGCTACGTTGCAAATCATCGGGTGGAGATAAGGTCTTCACGGTGTGGGGGTCGCACTTTCACGCTGAGAATGGTGACTGGAACACCTTATCGTGAATGTTGCAGTAGATGATGCTTACCTATCAAGGTGCGCAACTGAATACGGTATATTGGCGTTGTGAATTTCTTGAACACTCGTACTTCGTGGGGCCGCACCATCCTCGGCGCCACCGCTGCACTCATGGTTGCAGTCACCGCCGGCTGCGGCGCAGCCACCAGCACCTCGGACTCCAACGCCGGTAACAAGGACGTTGCCGTAGGCGGCCAGAGCTTCACGACCGCGGATGAGGAAACCGCCAAGTTCGGCTCGGATGCCGAAGCAGGCCAGTTCCCCCGCACCGTGACCCACGCCAACGGCACCACCGAAATCCAGGCCAAACCGCAGCGCGTGGTCGTGCTGGATACCGGTGAGCTGGACGCGGTGCTCTCCCTGGGCGTCACCCCGGTAGGCATCCCGTCCACCGAGGGCGCGAACTCCGTGCCGAGCTACCTGGCCGACGAGGTCAAGGATGCCAAGACCGTGGGCACCATCCAGGAGCTGAACCTGGAGGCCATCGCCGCGCTGAACCCGGATCTGATCATCGGCTCCCAGCTGCGCGCAGACAAGCTGTACAGCCAGCTCAACCAGATCGCCCCGACCGTCTTCTCCATCCGCCCGGGCTTCCCGTGGAAGGAGAACTTCCTGCTGGCCGGCGAGGCGCTGGGCGAGGAAACCAAGGCGGTTTCCGTGCTGAACGACTACCAGGCCAAGGCCACCGCGCTGAACGAAGACGTCGAGGGCGATCCGAAGATCTCGCTGCTGCGCTTCATGCCGGAGAAGATCCGCCTGTATGCCAACAAGTCTCTGATCGGCGTGATCCTGGCCGACGCCGGATTCTCTCGTCCGGACAACCAGGACATCGACGACCTGGCCGCAGAAATCTCCGCGGAGAACCTGGCGGATGCCGACTCCGACTGGCTGTTCTACACCTCCTACGGAACCCCGGAAGCCACCGGCGAGAAGGCCGCGGTGGAAGGTCCGCTCTGGGGCCAGATGCAGGCGGTCAAGGACGGCCAGGCCATCCGCGTGAACGACGACGTCTGGTTCCTGGGCCTGGGCCCGACCGGCGCCAACCAGATCCTGGACGACCTGCGCGGCTACTTGGTCAAGTAGCGCCGAAAAAGACAACACAGCGGTGCCGCCCTTCATTCAGAAGGGCGGCACCGCCGTGTTCGTCCCGGAGATTCCCTAGGCCAGCAGCTGGCGCTTGGAGGAAATCACGCCGGTGTTGAATCCGGCCAGGCGCAGCCCGCCGTGGAAGCGGGCATGCTCGATCTTCACGCAGCGGTCCATGACCACGTTCAGGCCCGCGGCCTCGGCACGGTGGGCCACTTCTTCATGCCAGGTGCCCAGCTGCAGCCACAGGGTCTTCGCCCCGACCGCCAGCGCCTCGTCCAGCACGCCCGGGATGTCCTCGTGCTTGCGGAACACCTCGACCAGGTCCGGGGACTCCGGCAGGTCGGCCAGCGACTTGTACACCGGCTGGCCCAGGATCTCGTCCAGCACCGGGTTGATGAAGTACACCTTGTACTTCGAGGAGGACAGCAGGTAGGTGGCCACGAAGTAGCTGGCCCGCGAGGGCTTGTTCGAGGCGCCGACAATCGCGATGGTCTTGGTGTCGCGCAGGATGTTCAGGCGCTGCGCGGCGCCCGGGCCCTGCCAGGTGCGTTCAGCGGTGCTCATTAGTTCGCTCCCTTCGAAGCGGCGGGAACGGCGCAGGATGCTCCGTCGTAGGCCGGTGCCGCGAAGTCGGACTCCAGCGTGCCTTCCTGCGAGGCGGCCAGCGCCTGGTCGAGGTCCCAGAGGATGTCCTCGACGTCCTCCAGGCCGACCGACAGGCGGATCAGGTCTTCCGGAACGCCGGCGGCGACCAGCTGTTCGGCGCTGAGCTGCTGGTGGGTGGTTGAGGCGGGGTGCAGCACCAGGGTGCGGGCGTCGCCGATGTTCGCCAGGTGGCTTGCCAGCTGCAGCGCGTCGATGAACTTGGCGCCGGCCTCGCGGCCGCCCTTGACACCGAAGCTGAAGACCGAGCCGACGCCCATCGGCAGCAGCTTGGCTGCCTGCTCGTGCTGCGGGTGGGATTCCAGCCCCGCGTAGTTCACGTAGGTGACTCGCTCGTCGGCTTCCAGCCAGGCGGCGACCTGCTTGGCGTTGGAAAGGTGGTTGTCCATGCGCTGGGGCAGGGTCTCCAGACCCTGCAGCAGCTGGAAGGCCGACTGCGCCGGCAGCGCCGGGCCGAAGTCGCGCAGCTGCTCGCTGCGCAGCTTGGTCAGGAAACCGTATTCGCCGAAGTTGGCCCACCAGGAGACGTTGCCGTAGCTGGCCACCGGCTCGGTCATGGTCGGGAACTTGCCGTTGCCCCAGTTGAAGGTGCCTGACTCGATGACCACGCCGCCCAGGGTCGTGCCGTGGCCGCCGATGAACTTGGTGGCCGAGTGGATCACGATGTCCGCGCCGTGCTCGATCGGGCGCAGGATGTACGGCGGAGTCAGCGTGGAGTCGACCACCAGCGGGATGTCGTGGCGATGCGCCACCTCGGCCAGTCCGGCCAGGTCCGCGATGTCTCCGGAAGGGTTGGCCACGACCTCGGTGTAGACGGCCTTGGTGTTCTCGCCGATCGCCGCCTCGAAATCGGCCGGGTCGTTGGAGTCGACGAAGGTGGTGTCGATGCCGAAGCGGCGCAGCGAGACGTCCAGCTGCGTAATGGTGCCGCCGTAGAGCTTGGCCGAGGCCACGATGTGGTCGCCGGCCTGGGCCAGCGCGGCGAAGGTGACGAACTCCGCGGCCATGCCGGAGCCGGTGGCTACCGCGCCGAGGCCGCCTTCCAGCGAGGCCATGCGTTCCTCGAACGCGGCAACGGTCGGGTTGCCGATGCGCGAATAGATGTTCCCGTACTTCTGCAGGGCGAACAGGTTCGCGGCATCGTCGGCGTCCTTGAAGACGAACGAGGTGCTCTGGTAGATCGGCACCGCGCGGGCGCCGTGCTCGGCATCGGGGGTGCCTCCGGCGTGCAGCGCGCGGGTGCGGAATCCAAACTTGTGGTCTGCCATGGTGGCTTATGACTCCTTGTCGATACGTTCTTGGCCTCCGTGCCGAACACGGAAGCCATCGAGGCAGGAATCCCGGTCAATGTCGCTTGAACGCCGGGTAGGCGGAAAGCAGCTCCATCGTTTCTGGCGGTAGCACCGTATCCACCGGCTGTGGCAGGTTGCTGCGGCGTCATCGAACCAGATCTCTCGGCCGCTCGGGATGGTTGTAACAATCTTCGCAACATGACCGAAAATGACCCAACTATGAGTCGTAACGTTGCGTATTGCTTCCCTCGCCACAGATTCTTCGATACCTTTGCGCTGCGCTTATGCTCGAGTCATGGACACCGCGCTGGCATTGGTACGACATGGGCAGACCGACTGGAACCTGGCTGGCCGCCTGCAGGGCCGCACCGATATCGAGCTGAACGAGACCGGACGCCACCAAGCACGCAGCCTGGGGCGCTTCCTGAAGGGCAAAGGCTGGGATCTGCTGCTGGCCTCCCCGCTGGCCCGCGCCCAACAGACTGCGGCGCTGATCGCCGAGCAGCTTGGGGCGGAGACCGGACCGGCGGTGCACACCCTGACCGAGCGCAGTTTCGGCCCGCTGGAGGGGCGCATCATGGCCGAGGTCAGCGATCTGGAAGCCGCCGAGGTGCAGCACGAACTGGAAACCCACCAGCAGATCCTTGACCGGGCGCTGCCTGCGCTGCTCCAGCTGGTGCAGGAGCACGCGGGGCGCAGGATCATGGTCGTCAGCCACGGCGCGACCATGCGCACTATCCGCGACGCGCTCGCCGGAAGCCGGCAGCCCCAGGGCGTGGAGAACGGCGAAGTGATCGACATCGACCTGAAGCGGCTGGAAGAAATCGCCGCTGACTTGGACACGGTGCGCCTGTAGCTGGCTTCTCCAATTGCGCCTTGGCGCCGCGGAGCAAAAAATTTTCGCTGCCGACCTCACAAACGGCGCCTGCGGTACGTTTACAAGGTGAGAGCCCGCAAGGGGAAGCAGCTGCCGGGAGAGCCATGCAGATACCGTTCGAACGGATTGTCCAGGACCATGGGCTGGCCGTGCTGCGTGTGTGCCGTGCCCTGCTGGATGAGCATCGCGCCCAGGATGCGTGGTCGGAAACGTTCCTAGCCGCGCTCAAGGCCTATCCGGATCTGCCGGATGATGCCAACGTGCAGGCCTGGCTGGTCACCATCGCCCATCGCAAGGCCATCGACGAACTGCGCAAGAACCCGTCCGAGGTGTTGGCCGAGGTGCTGCCCGAGACAGAAGTCGGGCAGGCGGGACGGCCCGAAGCCAGGATCATGGATGGAGAACTGTGGCAGGCGGTCAAGGCGCTGCCTCAGAAGCAGCGTTTCGTGCTCGCCTACCGGTACCTGGGCGGGTTGAGCTACGCGCAGATCTCGCAGATCCTTTCAGGTTCCGAAGCGGCCGCCCGCCGCGCGGGCAGCGACGGAATCAAGAACCTGCGTGCCCATTGGAAGCACGCGCAGATGCTGGAGGAGTTGTCATGAGCGAACGGACTACCGCCTTCCCGGCGACGCGGGACGAAGAACGGATCCTGGCCGAATTGAACAAAAAATTTGTTCATGATGCCCGCCGCCAGCAGTTGATCGAGATCTCCTACCGCATTGTCGACAGCCCGATCGGAGGGCTGCTGCTGGCCTCCACGGAGGCCGGGCTGGTCCGGGTGGCCTTTGAAACCGAGGGGCATGAGCGCATCCTCGATGTCCTGGCGCACAAGGTGGGCCCGCGGATCCTGAAGGACGACAGATCGCTCGACGACGCGGCCAGGCAGCTCGACCAATACTTCTCCGGCGCGCTGCAGGAGTTCAGCCTGCCGCTGGACCTGCGGCTTTCCACCGAGTTCCGTCGGCAGGTGCAACTGGAGCTGGGCCGCATCGCCTACGGGCAGACCCAGAGCTACGCCCAAGTGGCCGAGCACATCGGCAAGCCGAAGGCGGTGCGGGCCGTCGGCTCGGCCTGCGCCACGAACCCGCTGCCCATTGTGCTTCCGTGCCACCGCGTGCTGCGCACGGACGGTTCGCTGGGCGGCTACCTCGGGGGACTGGGCGTGAAAACGCAGCTGCTGAAGCTGGAGAACCCGGAATTCGGCGGCGGCGAAGCCACCCTGTTCTGAGCATGCCGCCAACACTGTGCCGGCAGCAACTGCAAATGAAGAGACCGGTGGCCGCCGCCTTCCCGAAGGAAGGCGGCGGCCACCGGCTTCTCAGCTAGAAGCTAGCGCAAGGGAACTAGTTCTTGCGGGCCAGCTCGAAGCGGTCTGCGTCCATGAGCTTGGCCCAAGCCGCTGCGAAGTCCTTGACGAACTTCTCCTTGGCATCGTCCGAAGCGTATACCTCGGCGAGGGCGCGCAGCTCGGAGTTGGAACCGAAGACCAGATCCACGCGGCTGCCGGTCCAACGGCCGTCGGTGGTGGTGTAGGTCTGCTCGTCTGCCGACGGGGTCCACTCCAGGCCGAGCTCCAGCAGGTTCGCGAAGAAGTCGTTGGTCAGTGCGCCCGGGGTGTCGGTGAAGACGCCCAGGTTGGAGCCGTCCCAGTTATTGCCGATAACGCGCAGGCCGCCGAGCAGCACGGTCATCTCCGGAGCCGACAGGCCCAGCAGGTTCGCGCGGTCGATCAGCAGGTACTCGCTTGGCAGGTCCAGGAAGCCCGAGTCGTAGTTGCGGAAGCCGTCGGCGACCGGCTCCAGCCAGGCGAACTGCTCGACGTCGGTCTGCTCCTGGGTGGCGTCTACGCGACCCGGGGTGAACGGAACTTCTACCTGCTGGCCTGCGGCCAGGGCAGCCTGCTCGACACCCACGTTGCCGGCCAGGACCACGACATCGGCGAAGGAAGCCTTGATCTCGGAGGTGGCGTTGAACTGGTCAACGATTTCCTCGAGCTTGGCGATCACCGGCTTCAGCTGCGCTGGCTGGTTGACCGACCACGAAACCTGCGGCTCCAGGCGGATGCGGCCGCCGTTGACGCCGCCTCGCTTGTCCGAGGAACGGAAGGTCGCTGCGGCCTTCCACGCGGTGGAGACCAGCTGCTGCACCGACAGTTCGGCGCCGTTGATCAGGGACTTCAGCTCGGCGATTTCCTTGGCACCCAGGGTGACCTCAGGAGCTGCCGGCAGCGGATCCTGCCAGAGCAGATCCTCGGCCGGAACCTCCGGGCCGAAGTAGCGGGACTTCGGGCCCATGTCGCGGTGGGTCAGCTTGAACCAGGCACGGGCGAAGGCATCGGCGAACTGGTCCGGGTTCTCCTTGAAGTTCTTGGAGATCGGGCCGTAGATCGGGTCGAAGCGCAGAGCCAGGTCGCTGGTCAGCATGCGCGGTTCGCGGTGCTCCAGGGTATCGAATGCCGGCTGGACCAGGCCTGCGCCGCCGCCGTTGACCGGGCGCCATTGCTTGGCACCTGCCGGGGACTCGAAGAGCTCCCACTCGTAGGCGAAGAGGATGTGGAAGAACTCGTTGTCCCAACGGGTTGGGTGGTAGGTCCAGGTGACCTCGAGGCCGGAAGTCACGGTGTCCGCGCCCTTGCCGGTGCCGTGGCCGTTCTTCCAGCCCAGGCCCTGCATTTCCAGCGGGGCTGCTTCCGGATCCGGGCCGATCTTGTCATCGGCGTGGGCGCCGTGGGTCTTGCCGAAGGTGTGGCCGCCGGCGATCAGGGCTACGGTCTCTTCGTCGTTCATGCCCATGCGGCGGAAGGTTTCGCGGATGTCGATGGCCGAAGCCAGCGGATCCGGGTTGCCGTCCGGGCCCTCAGGGTTGACGTAGATCAGACCCATCTGGACTGCAGCCAGCGGGGCTTCCAGGTCACGCTTGCCGGTGTAGCGCTCGTTGTCCAGCCACACCTTCTCCGGGCCCCAGTAGACGTCGTCGTCAGCTTCCCAGACGTCCTTGCGTCCGCCGCCGAAACCGAAGGTCTCGAAGCCCATGTCTTCGAGAGCCACGTTGCCGGCAAGCAGGATCAGGTCGGCCCAGGAGATGGCCTGGCCGTACTTCTTCTTCACTGGCCACAGCAGACGGCGAGCCTTATCCAGCGACACGTTGTCCGGCCACGAGTTCAGTGGCGCGAAGCGCTGCTGGCCTGCGCCGCCGCCGCCACGGCCGTCGTGGGAGCGGTAGGTGCCGGCGGAGTGCCATGCCATGCGGATGAAGAACGGACCGTAGTGTCCGAAGTCTGCTGGCCACCAGTCGTGGGACTGGGTCATGATTTCAGCCAGATCGGCCTTGACGGCCGCCAAGTCGAGGGCGCTGAAGGCCTCGGTGTAGTCGAAGTCCTCGTCCAGCGGGTTCGAAACCTGCTGGTTCTTGGCCAGGATCTTCAGGTTCAGCTTGCTCGGCCACCACTCGGTGTTGGCGTTGCCCTGGGTTGGGTGCACTCGGCCAGCGCCGACTACTGGGCACTGACCTGCTGTCGTCTCAGACATATGCTCTTCCTTCCGGTTTAAGGGGTTTTTGGGGCAGCGTCCGCCGGGAGGCTTTCAGCCCATCCGGCGGGGCTTGGGAACTAAGGGGTGCTTTTCAGCTGTTCAAGGCTTGGCAATCCGGGCATTTGCCCCAGTAGATCACTTCGGCTTCATCTATCTGGAAGCCGTGATCGTCTGAGGCGTGCAAACACGGAGCTGCCCCGACCGAACAATCGACATCCGCCAGCTGCCCGCAGGAGCGGCACACCACATGGTGGTGATTGTCGCCAACGCGGGTCTCATAGCGGGCGATGTGCCCCTGAGGCTGGATCTGCCGCACAACACCCAGACTCGTGAAGAGCTTGAGCGAGTCGTATACCGCCTGGTGGGACACATGCGGATGCTCCTCATGCACAGCCGAAATAATGGTTTCGGTGTCGGCATGGGGGTTCGCAGTCACCGCCGCGAGTACCGCAACGCGAGGTTGCGTCACCCGCATGGATGCCTCTTTCAGCACCTGCTCGATCCCTGCCTTTGATGTCATGTCTCAAGCATGCCTACTTATTTTGAATGAGTCAAGATAAGAATCGGTGTGTTGCGGGTTACTTTTTCCCGAACAGGGGATGAATGTTCTCGAGTATGGCTTGACATGCATATATGCGTCTCCATGGATGTAATTGGTTTCAAGGATCCCAGCTCTCCCTGATCCATGCGGTGGCCACGGAACTGCGCGCTTCGAGGCGGCGGGCGCCGCTCTCGGGCGTAGCGGGGCATCTTTGAGCGGTGTGAATTTCTTGAATTCACGATCATGGGGAAAAGTTTTCTCCAATCTTTCAACAATCCCTTGTCGAAAATATCCGAATATATCCAACTTTATTGCGGTATAAATTAGACAAATTCAACCGGCGACGAAGCTCACACTCGATGCCTGCATTCCTCTAGTCACGGGAAACATCGATCGTAATTCCGTGTATTGGAAGGGCTGGATGATTCGTGAAGTTTGACCTTTATGTCGATCTCACTAATGATGGAAAAGCCCTAATTGGGCCCGTTTGAGCCAAGGTTCGACAAATAATTTCCGCCAAATTGTCTGGTTTGTACGTAGAGTATGGGCACAAGCACGCAAGCTTTCATCGTGTGCCGCGGGTCGATCTTGGATTCAGTGAACCGAAGCAGTCAAAGCAATCCTCAACCGAATGCACTAGCCGGATGGCGTTCCCCCGCAAGGGAGCTGGCGCCCCCGATAGTCAGGTGGCCGATATGCTCGGCCCCTGCCTGGCTGGTGGGGAAAGAACGCAATGAAGCAGAGTGACCAATCAATAGAAGAGATCGTTGGCGAGCTGCACTCAGCTCGGCAGCGTAAGCCGAAGAAGTACAAGCTCGAAGGCACCGACTACTGGGTGTTCGGCATTGCCGGAGCACTCGCACTGGCCTTCATCATCTGGGGTTTCATCACGCCCGATGGACTGGGCACAGTAGCGGACGCAGCCCTTGACTGGGTCATTACCAATACGGGCTGGCTGTTCATCATCGCCGCCTCGGTCTTCGCCGTCTTCGCCATCGTCGTGGCGGCCAAGAACTTCGGCCGCATCCCGCTGGGCAAGGACGACGAGAAACCTCAATTCAGCACGGTGTCGTGGATTTCCATGATGTTCGCAACCGGCATGGGCATCGGACTGGTGTTCTACGGTGTCGGCGAACCCCTGTTCTTCTACATGTCCCCTCCACCGGGAACCGTCGAGGGGCAGACGGATGCGGCGCTGAGCACCGCCATGGGCACCACGCTGTTCCATTGGACCCTGTTCCCGTGGGCCATGTATGCAATCGTGGGCCTGGGCATGGCCTACGGCAGTTTCCGCCTGGGGCGCCCGCAGCTGTTCTCCTCGATGTTCACCCCGATCTTCGGCGACCGGGCCATCCATGGATGGGGCGGCCGCGTCATCAACATCCTGGCCATCATCGCCACGCTGTTCGGCTCGGCCTGTTCCCTGGGGTTGGGCGCGTTGCAGATCGGCGGCGGCATCCAGGCCACCGGCATGATGGAAAAGGTCGGATCCGGAGTCCTGGTCGTGATCATCGCGATCCTTACGGCGCTGTTCGTGGCCTCGGCGGTCTCCGGCATCGAGCGCGGCATCCAATGGCTGTCGAACACCAATATGGTGCTGGCAGTGATCCTCGCCCTGATCGTGTTCATCGGCGGGCCGACCCTGTTCATCCTCAACGTCATCCCGAACGCCATCGGTTCGTTCATCGGCGACCTGCCGCAGATGGCCTCGCGCACCGCGGCCTCGGGCGATGAAGCGGTTTCCTCCTGGCTGTCCTCGTGGACCGTGTTCTACTGGGCCTGGTGGGTCTCCTGGACCCCGTTCGTGGGCCTGTTCATCGCGCGTATTTCCCGCGGCCGCACCATCCGCCAGTTCGTGACCGGCGTGCTGCTGGTGCCTTCCACGGTGACTCTGCTGTGGTTCGCGATCTTCGGCGGCGGAGCCATCGGCATCCAGGAGCGCGCGGAGCGTGCCGGGGATACCTCGGCGCAGTTGGCGCAGATCGTGGACGGCGCTCCGGACATCAACTTCGACCTGATTCTCTTCGACATGCTGGGACAGCTTCCGGTTGCCGGATGGGTGTCGGTGGTGCTGATGGTGCTGGCAGTGCTGCTCATCGCGATCTTCTTCGTCACCGGAGCGGACTCCGCGTCCATCGTGATGGGCGCCCTGAGCGAGAAGGGCGCCGAGAACCCCACGCGGAAATCGGTCGTCTTCTGGGGTGTGGCCACCGGAGCGGTGGCTGCCGTGATGCTGCTGGCGGGCGGCGACAATCCAGCCGAAGCGCTGAACGGCCTGAAGAACATCACCATTGTGTCGGCGCTGCCGTTTGTCGTCGTGATGCTTCTGTTGTGCGTGGCCATCTGGAAGGACCTGAGCAAGGATCCGCTGGTGCTGCGCAGCACCGTGGCGCGCCAGGTCCTGGAGAATTCGGTCTCGCGCGGCGTGGACCGCCATGAGGGCGGCGGATTCAGTCTGATGACCACCGAGATTCCGGTGGTCGAGGCGGCGAAGCTGGGCACCGAGGACGGGACGGTGGTGGAAGAGCGCGAAGTGCTGCTGGCCACCGAACCAGCTGACCCAACCGAGCCAACCGACACGGCCGGGCCGAAGCCCGGCGATCCGAAGAAATCCTGACACCGACTGATGGGCTGCCCCGGCAAGGCAACCGGAACTGAACAAGCTGGCCGGGCCCGTGCATGGTGCACGGGCCCGGCCAGCTTCTAATCAATGCGGACAGCGGCTGCGGTCAGCCCCGGGCGCGGCAGATCTCGTTGATTTCCGGGATGCACGGCTCATTTTGCAGGCTTGTCGTGTCGCCCAGCGTGGTGCCCTCGAAGAGCTGGGTGAGCAGGCGCCGCATGATCTTCCCCGAGCGGGTCTTCGGGACGTCCGGAACCAGCACCACATCGCGCGGCTTGGCGATCGGGCCGATCTGAGCGGCCACGGTGCCGCGCAACTGGGCGATGAACTCGGCCTGGCGTGCGGCGGTGGCCTCATCGGGATCCAGCGCGATCAGCGACTTGTCCAGCGGGACCACGAACGCGGTGGCCGCATGCCCGGTCTTGGCATCCTGGGTCGGGCAGACCCCGGCCTCCACCACGCCGGCGTTGGTGACCAGTGCCGACTCGATCTCGATGGTTGACAGCCGGTGCCCGGAAATGTTGATCACGTCGTCCGTGCGGCCGAGGATGTAGATGTCCCCGTCCTCATCGAAGCGCGCGCCGTCCCCGGCGAGGAACCAGCCCTGCTCGACGTATTGCTGCCAGTAGCTGGTGTAGTAGCGCTGCGGGTTGCCCCACACGGTGCGGGCCATGGACGGCCCGGTCTCGGTGATGACGATGTTTCCCTGCTGGTTCGGCCCCACGGTGTTCCCCGCTGCGTCCACGATGTCCACGCTCACCCCGGGCAGAGCGCGCGCGGCGCAGCCCGGCTTGAAGTGGGTGTCGGTGGGCAGCGGGGAGAGGATGGTCGCCCCGGACTCCGACTGCCACCAGGTATCCACCATGGCGATGCCTTCGGCGGTGTCGCGGCCTACCTGGGAGCGCAGCCAGCGCCAGGCCTCGGGGTTCACCGATTCGCCTACGGTGCCGCCGATCTTGATCGAGGACAGGTCATAGCTGGCAGGGATGCCGTCCGGGAACCAGCCCATCAGCGAACGGACCAGGGTCGGCGCGGTGTAGTAGCTGGTCACGCGGTAGCGTTCGATGATCTCGAAGTGGCGTCCCGGGTGCGGGGCATTCGGCACGCCCTCATAGATGATCTGGGTGACGCCGTTGGCCAGTGGACCGTAGATCTCGTAGGTGTGCGCGGTGACCCAGGCCAGGTCCGCGGTGCACCAGTGCACGTCGTCGGCGCGCTGGGCCCGGTCCGGGTTGGCAAACAGCAGGTTGTAGCTGTAGGCCGCCTGGGTGAGGTAGCCGCCGGTGGTGTGCACCAGGCCCTTGGGCTGGCCGGTGGTTCCGGAGGTGTACATGATGAACAGCGGGGTCTCGGAGTCGAAGAACTGTGGGGTGTGCTCGGTGGACTGGGTCTCGACGACCTCGTGCCACCACACGTCGCGGCCTTCGGTCCAAGCGATGTCATCGCCGGTGCGGCGGATGACCAGCACCTTCTCGATGCTGTTCTCCCCGGACACGGCCTGGTCGGCATTGTCCTTCACCGGCACCGAGGTGCCGCGGCGGAACTGCCCGTCGGTGGTGACCAGCAGCTTCGCCTTGGTGTCTTCCACGCGGAATTTCAGGGCCTCTGCGGAGAACCCGCCGAAAACCAGCGAGTGGATGGCGCCGATGCGGGCGCAGGCCAAGGTGATCACCACGGTTTCGATGAGCACCGGCAGGTAGATGACCACGCGGTCGCCCTTGGTGATGCCCAGCTCCAGCAGCGCGTTGGCGGCCTGCGAGACGCGTTCTTGCAGGTTCTTGTAGGTGACCGCGATGCGGTCGCCCGGTTCGCCCTCGAAGTACAGGGCCACCTTGTCCCCGTTGCCGGCGGCCACGTGGCGGTCCGCGCAGTTCACTGCGGCGTTCAGCGTGCCGCCCAGATACCAGGAGATCTGCGGGCCGCGCTGGGCCTGGGGATCCGCCGGAATGATCTGACTGGTAGTGTGCCAGGGGGTTTCCCAATCCAGAAGGTTTGCCGCTTCGTCCCAGAATTCATGGCGGTTCTCCGTGGTCGCGGCTGCTGTGCTGGATGCCAATTCGGTGGTCATTGCGGTTTTCCTTGGGTTGAAATGCGAAATCGGGTGGTGGCGGACTAGGACATGGGCTGTGTCGGTGCCCGGTTTACGTCCAGCGCCGGATGGCCCAGCGTTCGGCCACCGACAGCAGGGCGTCGGTGATCTTGCCGAAGATCGCGAGCAGGATGATGGTCAAGATCAAGCGGTCCAGACGGCCGTTGTTCTGCGAATCCGTCAGGAGGAATCCGAGCCCCATCGAGGCGCCGAGCAATTCTGCTGCCACGAGGAACAGCCAGGCCTGGGCCAGTGCAAGCCGGAGTCCGGAGAAAATGGACGGGACCACTGCCGGCAGCTGTACCGTACGCAGCAGGTTCAGGCCCTTGAACCCGAAGGAGCGTGCGGCTTCCACCAGCTGCGCATCGACGTGGCGCAGGGCCAGCGAGACGGTGGTGAAGACCGGGAAGAACGCGCCGATGATGATCAGCGTGACCTTGGAATCCTCGCCCATCTTCATCCACAGCACCAGCAGCGGTACCCAGGCAAGTGAAGGGACCGCGCGCAGAGCCCCGATGCTCAGGCTCAGCAGGGCGTCGGCGAGCTTGGACAGGCCCACCAGCGCGCCAAAGAGCAATCCGAGCAGCGAGCCGATCGCGAAGCCCAGTAGGACTCGCTGGGTGGAGATTCCGACATGCTTGCTCAGATCTCCGTCTTGGAACAGCTCACCGGCCGCGGCGAGCACCGCACCCGGGGTCGGCAGCGACCAGGGGGCGACGATGCCGCTGACCGTGACGTACTGCCATACCGCGACAATGACCACCGGCAGGATCAAGGACAACAGCCACTTGGGCGCCTGCAGGATCCGAGCGGCGAAGCCAGGTTTGTGCCGGTCGGCAGCGGCAGAGCTGCCGCCGGCTGCCTGGGAAATCTGAGTTGGCGTGGACATGATGATTACTCTCCGGAAATGTTCTTGGCGTCGGCCTTGGTGGCGAACTGATCATCCACCAGGGTGGCCAGCGCTTCGTCAACGGTTTCCTGCTTGGATACGTCGCCGCTGGCAACCAAGGTAGGGGCGATGTTGCCGAGCACCTTGGTGAAGGATTCGCCGGGAACGGTGTCCACGTCCAGGTTCGAGCGTTCGTTGATCACCGTCTGGGCGACTTCGGACTCCAGTCCTGCGACCTCGGCCAGGATGTCCGCGGTTTCGTCCGGATTCGCAACGGCCCATTCGCGGGCCTTCTCGTACGAGTCGACCACCAGCTGGGCCAGCTCCGGGCTTTCCTCGATGAAGTCCGCGCGGGCATTCAGTGCGCCGTAGGTGTTGTAGTCCAGGTTGCGGTGGAACAGCTTGGCGCCGTCCTGTTCGGCGGCGGCCATGATCGGGTCGAGACCGGACCATGCGTCGACCGAGCCGTTGGCCAACGCGGTGCGCCCATCGGCGTGCTGGACGTTCTGCAGGGTGATGTCCTTTTCGCTCAGACCGGCCTCCTCAAGGGTCTGCAGCAGGAAGAAGTACGGATCAGTGCCCTTGGTAGCGGCGACCGACTTGCCCTTCAGATCTGCCGGGGTGGTGATCTTCGAGTCCTTGTTGACCACCAGCGCCGCCCATTCAGGCTGCGAGTAGAGCGAAATGGTCTTGATCGGCGAGCCGTTGGAGCGGGCCAGCAGTGCGGCGGAGCCAGCGGTGGAACCGACCTGCACCGCGTCGGCGCGCAGCGCTTCATTTGCCTTGTTCGATCCGGCGGATTGGATCCACTCGACGGTGACACCCTGTTCCTTGGCTGCCGCATCCAGCCAACCCTTTTCCTTGAGCACCAGGCTCAGCGGGTTGTAGGTGGCGTAGTCGATGGACAGGGTCTTGCCGTCGCCGGCTGCCGAGGCGTTCTCTCCGGCGCAGCCGGAGAGGGCTACGGCGCCGACGGCCAAGGCGGCGATGGACAGTGCGGTACGACGGGTGAAACGGTGTGCGAGCATGGAAATTCCTTGATTTGTGCGTGCGAGTGCAGCGGCTGCGTGGATGCAGCCGTAGAAGAAAGTCGAGATGCCGGTGGCGAAACCGGTATTAGTGGTTTGCGGTGTCGACGCCTAGCAGTCCCAGCAGGTGGGCGCGGTTGGTGACGAACAGTGCGTCGCTGTGGCTACGCGGGTGCGCCGCGGACAGCCGGAGGTCCTCGATGACCGTCGCTGACTGCTGGCCATTGG
The DNA here is from genome assembly GCF_001454985.1 of Arthrobacter sp. YC-RL1. Classification (NCBI taxonomy): domain Bacteria; kingdom Bacillati; phylum Actinomycetota; class Actinomycetes; order Micrococcales; family Micrococcaceae; genus Arthrobacter; species Arthrobacter sp. YC-RL1. The sequence goes on along the minus strand of NZ_CP013297.1, from coordinate 3,635,004 downwards.
CACGCCCCAGGACGATCACCCGATCTGCCAGGGTCAGCGCCTCGTCGACGTCGTGGGTCACCATCAGGACGGTGGTCGGGAACGACGCATGGATGGACAGGAGCAGGTCCTGCATTTTCAGGCGGGTCAGTGCATCCAGTGCGCCGAATGGTTCATCGAGCAGCAGCACGCCGGGGCGGCGGGCCAGTGCTCGGGCGAGCGATACGCGCTGTGCCATGCCGCCGGAAATTTCGCGTGGCCGCAGATCGGCCGCGTGGGTCAACCCGGTCAGCTCCAGCAGCTGGTTGATGAGTTCAATGCCGGCCGGCTTGCTGGTCCCCGGAGCCAGTCCGAGTGCGATGTTCTCGCGCACCGAACGCCATGGCAGCAGCCGTGGCTCCTGGAAGGCCACCGCGCACAGCTCGTTGATGTCGTTGACTTCCCGGGTGCCGGTGAAGACGGCGCCACCCGTGGGATGGTCCAAGCCGGACACCGAGCGAAGCAGCGTCGACTTACCGCAGCCGCTGGCTCCGAGGATCGCCACCACCTGTCCTGCTTCGATGTGGAGGTTGACGTCTGCGAGGACGGTGCGCTGCTCCTTCTTGGTGGTGAAGGTGCGCGAGACATTGTGGAAGTCCACGGACAGCGCGCTGGATGCGCTGGTTGCAACCTCGGTCTGAGGCAGGGCAAAGGCAGTAGCCATGATCATCTCCATCGGTCCTGGCGGTAGCACCGGCCGTGAATTCCGGGAATTCAACGGTGGTTGCTGCGGCGTCATAGAGCCAGATCTCTCGGCCGCTCGGGATGGTTACGCATCCATTACATGCATTCGAACGATTCCATTGCAAATCCTGCGTAACATGAAAAATATTCGATCTGAACGCGTAATATGTGGGATATTTCGTTATTTATTTCATTGAACGTTGGTTTGATCGATCTTTGCCCCTCTTCCTTGGGTCATCTTCGGCGGTTCGCGGCAATCGGCACTCGCGAGCCTCTGCAACCCGTGCGTTTTCAGCGACGAAATATGACTACGGGGCTTGGAGCCGCCCGATTGTTACGGCTACAAATGATTACGACCCATCCAGAGCGGCTGAGAGATCTGGCTCCACGACGCCGCAGCAACCACCCATGACAGGGACGGTGCTACCGCCAGGATCGATGGAAAGAATCGAGGACTTTTTATGTCTTTTGGCGCACCCCAAAACGATTTTGAGGTGGACTTCAACACGCTGAGCACCCCGGGGGCCGGCAATGCGCTGGAGCTCGACGAGTTCACCGAAGACCGTCCGACCCGCCAGCTGCTCAAGATGACTCCGGGGCCGGGGGCCGACGAAGACTACGAGCGCCTTGCAGCGATTTTCCGTCCGGTGTTCGCCCAGATCGCCGCCGGCGCCAAGGAGCGCGACCGCAATCGCATCCTGCCCTTCGAACAGGTGGGCCTGCTGAACCGCGACCGCTTCGGGGCGTTGCGCCTGCCGGTCGCCGACGGCGGCCACGGCGCCCGGCTCAGCGACGTCTTCCGCCTGCTGATCGAGCTTTCCGAGGCCGATTCCCATATCGGCCAGCTCTGGCGCGCGCACATTGCCTTCGTCGAGGACGTGCTGCGCCTGCAGGACGAGCAGCTGAAGGCCAAGTGGTTCGCCCGCATCGCGGCCGGGCAGATCGTCGGCAACGCCTACACCGAAAACGGCGGCAACGCGCTGGGCACGCTGAATACCAAGTCCAGCCAGGTCGACGGCCGCTGGGTGGTCAATGGCGAGAAGTACTACTGCACCGGCACCATCTTCGCGGACTGGACCACCGTCGCGGTGGCCCATCCGGAGCGCCCGGGACGCCAGATCGCCGTGGTCTCTACCCAGCACAGCGGCGTGAAGATCCTGGACGACTGGGACGGCTTCGGCCAGGGGCTGACCGGTACCGGGACCACCGAGTTCCACCAGGTGCCGGTGGACAGCTTCATGCCGGAGGATCCCAACGACCCCGAGGCCTCGATCTTCCAGCTGGTGCTCATGGCGGTGCAGGCAGGCATCGGCCGCGCGGCGCTGAACGACATGCGCAGCTCGGTGCAGGCGCGCACCCGCAGCTTCACCACCGGCACCGGCGTCCCGGTGCACCGCGAACCGCAGGTGCTGCAGCTGGTGGGGGAGGTCTCCGCGGAGGTCTTCGCCGCGGACTCGGTGGTCATCGGAGCGGTGCTGGAGGTCGAAGCCGCGCTGCAGGACGCGCAGCTGAACGCGGAGGAGCGATTTGCGGTCTGCGAGCTGGCCGCCAACCGGGCGCAGACCATCGTGCAGCCGCTGGTCATCAGCGCCACCAGCAAGCTCTTCGACGGGCTGGGCGCCTCGTCCACCCGCAGCAGCTGCAACATGGACCGGCATTGGCGCAACGCGCGCACCATCGCCACCCACAACCCTGCCATCTACAAGGCGCGCATCGTGGGGGACTACGAGATCAACGGGGTCCAGCCCCAGCGCCTCTCGGTCACCGGCGACCTCGCCGCACCCACCGGGCACCACGCCGGCTAGCGGCCGCCGCGCCGCGCACCCACCAGACTTCCACTTCTCAACCACGAACAAGGGGCACATCCATGAGCGAGAACCAGCCACATAACGCGAAGCGGGAAATCCTCTTCAACGCCTTCGACATGAACTGCGTCGCCCACCAGTCCCCGGGCCTGTGGCGCCACCCGAAGGACAAGGCCGCCGACTACAAGACCATCGGCTACTGGACCCACCTGGCCAAGGTGCTGGAAAAGGGCAAGTTCGACGGTCTGTTCATCGCCGACGTGCTGGGCACCTACGACGTGTACAACGGCACCAACGAGTCCCCGCTGCGCACCGGCGCCCAGGCCCCGGTCAACGACCCGTTCCTGCTGGTCTCCGCCATGGCCGCGGTGACCGAGAACCTCGGCTTCGGCGTCACCGCCGGCACCGCCTACGAGCACCCGTATCCCTTCGCCCGCCGCCTGGCCACCCTCGACCACCTGACCAACGGCCGCGTGGGCTGGAACGTGGTCACCGGCTACCTGCCTTCGGCCGCCCGCAACATGGGCCAGGAAGACCAGATGGAGCACGATGAGCGCTACGACCATGCGGACGAATACCTCGAGGTCGTCTACAAGCTGCTTGAAGGCTCCTGGGAAGACGACGCGGTGCAGGCCGACAAGGAAACCGGCGTCTACACCGACCCGGCCAAGGTGCACCCGATCAACCACGATGGCAAGTACTTCAAGGTTCCGGGCATCGCCATCACCGAGCCGAGCACCCAGCGCACCCCGGTCATCTACCAGGCAGGCACCTCGCCGCGCGGCCTGAAGTTCGCCGCGCAGAACGCGGAGGCGGTTTTCGTGACCAGCCCGACCCGCGAAATGCTCAAGGACACCGTCACCAAGATCCGCGACCATGCCGAGGCCGCGGGCCGCGGCCGCTACGACATCAAGATCTTCGCGATGCAGACCATCATCACCGCCGAGGATTCGGCAGCAGCCCAGGCCAAGTACGAGGACTACAAGTCCTATGCGGACATCGAGGGCGCCATGGTGCTGATCTCCGGCTGGATGGGCATCGATTTGTCCACCTTCAACCCGGACGAGGTCATCGGCGCCGACGTGAAGTCCAACGCCATCCAGTCTTCCGTGGCCACCTTCCAGAAGGCCAGCGGCGACGAGGGCAACCCGTGGACCGTGCGCCAGCTGGCCGAATGGGTTGGCGTGGGCGGCTTCGGCCCGATCACCGTGGGCTCCGGCGCCGAGGTCGCCGAAAAGCTCATCGACTGGGTCAACTACACCGACGTCGACGGCTTCAACCTGGCCTACGCCATCACCCCGGGCACCTTCGAGGACATCGTCGAGTACGTGGTTCCCGAGCTGCAGGCCCGCGGCGCGTACAAGACCGAGTACGCCGACGGCTCGCTGCGCAACAAGCTGTTCGGCGCAGGCGACCACGTCAAGGACACCCACCGCGCGGCGTCCTTCAAGGTCTCCAACCGCTTGGCCGCCCAGGTCTGATCCCGGAACTACCGCACGGCCTACCGGCCCCGCAGCCCAGTCAAGGGCGGCGGGGCCGGTCGGCAGTTAACCAGCGGTTGTGCTGCGCCACAGGTCAGTGGATCGGCACGCCGGCGCTGTCCACGACCCACCACACGTCGCTGACCGCCTGGCCCTTGGTGTCTCCGGGTTTGCTGTCCGAAACGTAGTAGTACATGGGCCAGCCGTTCAGCGTCAGCTGCGGCTTGCCATCGGCGCCGGTGATGGTGCCCAGCTTCCCGGTGATGCCCTTGGCATCGCTCAGCGAGGCCGGGCCCGAGGGGACCGGAGGCCACAAGTCGAGGCATCCGCCGGTGCAGGAGGAAGCCCCGGAGTTCTGCGTGTCCTCGTCGAACTGGTAGATGCTCATGCCCCGCTGGTCGGTGGCGATGCTGCCCAGCTCGGTCTGCCGCATTTCAAGGATCGCTCCGTTCTGCTTGAGATTCGGCACCGGGCTGCTGCCGGTATTCGGCACCCCGTAGTTCGAGGTTCCGGAATTGCCCTGGCCTGGATTGTCCTGGGCTGAACCGTTCTGGCCGGAGCACCCGGCCAGAACCAACGTCAAGGCTGCGGTGAGGACCGCGGCTTTCGAAAATGCCTTGCCCATGATCGTGCTCCTTGTTCGTCCTGGTTCCTCCCGCAGAGCCGAGGGCGGGAGCGTGGAAAACCGTACAAGGTGAGAACGAGACAGAGCCCGCTCCGGTTCAGCATCCCGCAAGCTTTTTTGCGCGGGCAGCCAGTGGCTTAGCACGCTGTGCCCCGTCCGCAGGCCGGACGGGGCGCAGGAGCGGCGCAGCGGGCGGCGCCCGCCGGGCTACTTGGCCGGCTTCACCACCATCGCGGAGCCGCCGCCGCGGCGCACTGGTTCGGCGGCCGCGGTGAGCTTGCCGTGGGAGTCGACCTCCACGGCCGCCACCGCGCCGATTTCAGCCTGCGGGGTGAACGAGTCCCCGGCAGGGGTCAGCTTGTGGCCGAAGGCCTCCAGCGCGGAACCGTAGGCGGTGATGAACTCCGGTTCGGCCGTGACCGCCGCGGTATTGCGCTGCGAGGCGCGCGGGGCGGCGATGGCCTGGCCGATGTCCATACCCAGGTCGATGCGGTTGACCAGGGTCTGCAGCACCGTGGTGATGATGGTCGAGCCGCCCGGCGAGCCGATGGCCAGCGCCGGCTGCCCGTCGCGCAGCACGATGGTCGGGGACATCGAGGAACGCGGGCGCTTGCCCGGGTCGATGCGGTTCGGATCCTCGGGGTTGTACACCGTGGAGAAGTCCGTCAGCTCGTTGTTCAGCAGGAAGCCGCGCCCCGGAACCATCATGCCGGACCCGCCGGTCTGCTCGATGGTCAGCGTGTAGGAAACCATGTTGCCCCAGCGGTCCACCACCGACAGGTGCGTGGTGGACACGTTCTCGGTGTCCTGCTCGTCCACCGGTGCGCCGGTTTCCGCCGGGCACAACCCGTCGAAGTTCTCGACGTCCCCGGGAGCCACCGGCTTGACGGCGGCACGCGCCGGATCCAGCGCGCAGGCTCGTTCGGCGCCGAAGAGCTGGCTGGTCAAGGTCCTGGTCGGCACATCCACGAATGCCGGGTCGCCGACGAACTTGCCGCGGTCGGCATAGGCCAGTGCGGTGGCTTCCAGGTAGTGGTGCAGCGCGGACGGGGTCTGCATGGAGGACAGGTCGAACTGCTCCAGGATGTTCAGCGATTCGCCGATGGTGGTGCCGCCGCTGGAGGACGGGGCCATGCCGAAGACCTCGAGCCCGCGGTACTCGACCTTGGTCGGCGCCTGCTCCACCACGGCGTAGTCGGCCAGGTCCTTTGCGGTGATGAAGCCGGCCGGCACCGGCAGGTCGGTGTCCGCGTTCTTGGGCGGCGCGGTGACGGTGTCAGCGATCTCCTGCGCGAGCTCTCCTTGGTAGAAGGCCTTCGGTCCGTTCTTGGCCAGCAATCGGTAGGTGGCCGCGAGGTCGTGGTTCTTGAAGACGCTGCCGACCTTCGGGGCATCCCCGCCGGGCAGGTAGAGCTTGCTGGTGTCGGGGAACGCTTCGAAGCGTTTCTTGTTGTCCAGCGTCTGCTCGCGGAAGGTCGTATCCACCACGAACCCGCGGGACGCGGTCTGGATGGCGGGGTGCAGCACCTTCTTCAGGTCCTGCGTGCCCCAGTTGTCCAGCGCCCGCTGCCAGGTGGCCAGGGTTCCCGGGACTCCGACCGAGACCCCGCTGGTGACCAGCTCGGGGGTGAAATTATAGGGTTTGCCGGTGGCCGGGTCGATGAACGCGTCGTGCGGCATGGACGCCGGGGCGGTTTCGCGCCCGTCGATGGTGCTGACCTTTCCGGTCTTGGCGTTGTAGTACATGAAATATCCGCCGCCGCCGATGCCGGCGCTGTAGGGTTCGGTGACGCCCAGGGCCGCCGCGGTGGCGACCGCCGCGTCCACGGCGTTGCCGCCCTTGCGCAGGATCTCGATTCCCGCTGCGGAGGCCTGGGGGTCCACGGAGGCGACGGCGCCTCCGCTGCCCTGGGCGACGGGGTCCTTCTCGGTCTGTCTGGGATCGGCGCTCGCCGGTACTGCGGATGCTGCTCCCAGTCCTAGGGCCAGCGCTGCGGCGCAGGCAAGGGCCCGGATACGTGGTCGTGACATACCTGAATCTCCTCAGAAGATGGGGATGAAGTATGCGCCAATGTACGGGACAAACATCATTCCAGCGCCGTGTGACACGCGCCACATGCTGATTTCGCCCGATTATTAAACCGGCCGCGGGCATGGAAACGCCCGGGCGCACGCACCGCGGCGTGCCCCCGGGCGTCCTGCCGGACTGTGCTTCGGCTACTTGATCGGGGTGCCGGCGGCATCCAGCACCCACCAGACGTCTTTCACGCCCTGGCCTGCGGTGTCGCCGGCCTTCTTGTCGCCGGCGAAGTAGTACAGCGGCCACCCGTCCAGCGTCAGCTGGCTTTCGCCGTTCACCCCGGTAATGGTGCCGGTCTTGCCGGTGACCCCGTCAACCGTGACATCGGTTCCGCCCGGGACCGCTGGCCACTGGTCTTCGCAGGGTCCGGTGCAGGCCGAGGAATCGGCGCCCTGGGTGTCCTTGTCGAACTGGTACACCGTCATGCCCTTGCCATCGACCACGATCTTGCCCAGCGAGGAGTCGGCGAGCGCCAGGGACGCGGCACCCATGTCGCCGCTCGGGCTGCTTTCCGCCGGGGCGGAGGACGCGGCGCTGGACTGGGCGTCGGCGGAGGGGGAAGCGGTATCGGTGGATCCCGAGTCGTTCGCGCATCCGGTCAGGGCCAATGCCAGGGCCGCGACGGCTGAGGTTGCTGCGCACCAGGACTTTAGTGACGATTTCATGAGCTGTGCCTTTCTCTTGGTGTCCGCGTGAGCGGCTTGCCTGCTACACGAGGCGCAGCCTGTCCCGGTTCACTGATCCAGCAAATTCTTGTCCATCGGCGACTTCAGGACCGTCAGCCCGGCCAGGGTCTTCACCGTCACCTCGGCGATCTGGTCGACCGGCAGCGAGGTGGCGGCCTGGAGGGTGATCTCCTTGCCGGGCACTGCCTTCCACGTGGCGACCTGCATGGTGCTTCCCTTGGTGTCGGTCACCAGCAGCGCGTAGGACCACGGGCCGTTGGCGTCGCCGAATTCGTAGCCTGCGGGATAGTCGCAGTCGATGTTCAGCCGGGTGCCCCACGCCACCGACTCGAAGCCGACGTCGGCGCTCAGCGACTGCCCGGCAACCTGCTGCAGGGCAAGCACCGGTCCGGGCGCGGCAGGGCGCAGCAGGAACGGCAGGCCGATGCCCAGGATCACGGCGACGGCGGCCGCGGCCAGCAGGACCAAGCGGGTGCCGCGGCGCCGGCGCGCGGAGGCCGCGCGCCGGGCGGTCTTCTCGAACAGGTCCGCCGGGGGCTGCGGCACCAGGGTCGTCACCTCTTCCGGGTCGTGCGCGCGCGAGAGCAAGCCCGGCAGCGCGCTGAGCTCGGATACGGCGCCTTGGCAGCGTTCGCAGTTCTCCAAGTGCTCTTCGAACAGCCGGCGGTCGGCCGGCTCCAGCGCGCCCAGCACATAGGCGGCATCCCATTGGGCGAACTTCTCATGCTCGCTCATCGTGTTACTCCCCGTTCCTGGAGGGCCAGCTTCAAGGCCCTCGTCCCATAATGCAGCCGGGACTTCACGGTTCCGTCCGCGATGCCCAATTCCGTTGCGATCTGCTGCGTGCTGTAGGCGCCGTAGTAGGCCAGCACCACCACCTGCCGGTGGGGTTCGCTGAGCGCAGCGAGCGCGTCATGAATGAGGATCTCGTCGAAAATCTGGTCGGCGTGATCCTCGGCGGGCTGATCAGGCAGCCGTTCGATGCTGCGTTCATGCCGTGAGCGTGCGCTGCGGGACTGGTCGATCACCAGGTTGCGGGCCACCGTGAACATCCACCCGCGGACCTCTTCCACCGGCTCGTCGAGAATCCGCGGGGAATTCCAGGCTTTGAGCAGGCTCTCCTGGACGATGTCCTCCGCCTGGTACGAGTCCCTGGTCAGTGAGAAGACATAACGCCACAGCGGCTGCGCGTATCTTTCATGCAGCAGCCGCAGGGTGGCGTCATCGCTGGTTGTCACGCGCCCCTTTCGCGGCCGGGATTTTCCGAGTTGATTCTCGCTCATGCCTGATACACGAGCGAATCGGGCATTTCGTTCAATCCAGGCCAAGGATATCCGCAATCAGCCGGCGTGCGCTCGCCGGGGCCGAAGGCGCCGTGCCTATCTGTTCAGGGCCTGCTTGATGGCCCTGCCCAGCGGGGTGGGTGCGTGGCCGATCAGCCGGGCGAGGTCCGAGCCGTGCACCTCAAGGGCGCCGTCGCGGATACGCACGTCGGTGTCCACCAGGATCTCGGCGTAAACCTTGGGAATTCCGGACTGTTCGTAGATGCCGGCCAGGGTCTGCGGGTCCAGATTTCGGTAGGTGACCTCTTGCCCGGTGGCGGCGCCGAGCGCTCCGGCCAGCTGGCCGAGCGTGAAGGGCTTGTCTCCGCCGAGCTCGTAGATGGTTCCCCCGGCAACCTGCTCATCCAGCAGGACGGCCGCTGCAGCCTCGGCGAAGTCCGCGCGGGTGGCGGCGCTGATCCTTCCTTCTCCTGCCGCGCCGAGGATCACCCCGCTGTTGAGGTAGCCCATGAGTTGGTCCGTGTAGTTCTCGGTGTACCAGCCGTTGCGCAGCAGGACATAGGGGACCCCGGAGGCCGCCAGCAGGTCCTCGGTGGCCACGTGTTCGGCCGCCAGCTTCAGCGCTCCGGTGCGCGCATTGGCGATGGATGTGTAGGCGATCATCGACACGTCAACACGACGGGCGGCATTGATGATGTTCTCGTGCTGCGGGATCCGGTGTCCCACGTCGCTGCCGGAAATCAGCAGCAGCCTGTCGACGCCTTCGAGGGCCGCGACGAGCGTGTGCGCCGCGTTGTAGTCGGCGACGCGGGTCTCCACGCCCTTGGCTGCCAAGGCGGCGAGTTTCTGCGGGGACCTGCCGAGCGCGACCAGGCTGCCCGCTGGGGCGCCCCGGGATAACAGCGCATCGATAACGAGGGTGCCGAGTTTTCCGGTAGCTCCGGCGACTGCGATCTTCATGAGTTTCCTCCGTTGACGGTTACCGTTGCCAACGACGTGCCGGCCGAAGGCATTCCCGCGGCCGGTGGCAGGTCGGTGCAGAACGTCCGAAAACCTAGGATGCGGCGCTCAGCTCGCTGGCGCTTGCCTTCAGCAGGTCCTCGAAGATCGCTTTGTTCCACTGGAACCCGCGCTTCGCCTCGTCGAGCACCGCTTCGGCATGCGAGGTGTTCGCCCCGAAAACATCGAGTTTGTCGCGGTAGGAATCCTTGTAGATTTTTGGCTTGTCGATGGCCTCGAACTTCCACATGTTCAATGCTTCATCGGAAATGGAATAGTGGCGGGATACGAGCTTTCCGATGGCTAGGCCGCCGGACAGGTCTCCCAGGTAGCGCAGGTAGTGGTGGGCGACGAGGCGCGCCGGTTCCGCCGCCGAGGCGCGGATTGCCGCAACGTAGGCCTCGGTGGCCGGCAACGCCGCTGGGATCTCCTTCAACCCGTGGGCCGGCAGCAGGACATCCAGGTCTTTTGCAATCTGCCCACTGCGTTCAAGTGCCGCGTCGAAGATTTCGCGAAGTTCCGGATCCGCGGCAAGCACCCGGACTTCTTCTTCCAACGCACCGTAGATGTAGTGGTACTGGGCAATCAGCAACATGTAGTCGCGTGCCGAGCGTTCCCCGCCCATCAACTTGGTGATGAAGTCGTTGGATTCTGCGGCGTGGTGATCTTCCTGGGTGACGCTGCGAAGCCGGGCGGAAAACTGTGTTGCGTCGGTGGCGCTCATGTTGCCCGTCTTTCTTAGCGCGATTGGAATGGCGAAATTTTTTACTAAGCTAACCTAATTTCCGGTTTCAATCGAGGGTTGTTCCATTCTGCAGGAGACGGTGATTTCCGTGTTCACCGGACGGCGGACGCATCGGCTTGGGAAGGGCGGGCCGTGGTCGCTGATATCGCGATTTTGTCCAACTAGCTCCTTCATCCATGGAGCCGCAACAGATCTTGCTTCCTGGTGCCGAGTCAAGAATTTGTCAGAGCTGTCGACAAGAATCGTCACAAGACGCTTTGTGACGTGCAAAATGACTCGTTTCAAGAGCGTTGATAACCGTTGCTGGGTTTCATGACGTTTTACTTACGTCACGCTTGGTCATATTCAACTCCGTGTTCGACACTGAAATTGTTCAAGAAATTGGACACCACACCATCCAGAGCGACTGAGAGACCTGGCTCGTTGACGTCGCAGCAACCACCCGACATCGGGAGCGGTGCTAAGGCCAGGACCGATGGAGATTGCTAGATTTCGCAACGGTCCTTTAAGGGGAGATCTCTGCCTTCCCTCGAACTCGCTACAAGCGGATCGTTGAACATCAGGCGTAATCCTCGGGTCCAACACCGAGAGGAACACACGAAGATGCGTACTTCGCACCTGAGCTTGAAAGCAGCGGCCCTTGTCACCGTCCTAGGCCTGACGCTGACTGCCTGCGGCGGAAACTCGACAACTGCCGCCCCAGCGGAAGGCGCCCCGACCGCCTCCGGCGAACCGGTTGAAGGCGGCACCTTCACCTTCGCCGAGGTCACCCCGATCAACAACTGGCAGACCCAGGCAGCGCGCTTCTACGAGAAGGCCAACGTGCTGAACTCGGTCCTTGACCGCCTGACCTACTTCGACGTTGAATCCGGCAAGCTGGTGGGCTGGATTGCCAAGGATTTCAAAGCGAACAAGGAGCAGACGGAATTCACCTTCACCATTCGCGACGGAGTGACTTTTTCGGATGGATCCGCGCTTAATGCCGAAGCGGTTAAGCTGAATCTTGACGCGCTGGGTCTGGGCATCAAAGATGCACAGATCGCTCCAAACGTGGACTTCGGCGCCTACAAGTCGGCCGAGGTCGTGGGGGAGAACCAGGTAAAGGTGACGCTGAAGCGTCCCGACGCCAACTTCCTGCGCGCTACTTCTTCGGTCGCCGCAGGCCTGGTCTCCCCGAAGACCTTGAAGCTGGACAATGCAGGCCAGTCAGCCATCGCCAAGATCGTCGGTTCCGGCCCGTTTGTCTTCGAATCGGAAAAGCCGGACGAAGAAGTGGTGTTCACCAGCCGCGATGACTACGCCTGGGCCCCGGAAACCGCCCCGAACCAGGGCGACGCATACCTTGACTCCCTCGTGGTCAAGTACCTGCCTGAAGTCGCAAGCCGCGCCGGCGCCGCCCAGTCGGGCCAGGTCGACCTGGTCCGAGGTCTGCAGCCGGTGGACGAGCAGGTACTGGCAGCCAACGGCGGCCAGGTCTTCGCCGCGCAGGGAGTGGACCTGACCACGAACCAGGCAGCAGTGCGCATCGGCTCCGGCAAGCTGGCGGACGCCAAGGTCCGCCAGGCGCTGCAGGTCGGAATCGACCGCCAAGCCATCAAGGACACCGTGCTGTCCGACAGCTACGTCGTGGCGGGATCGATCTTGAACCACAAGGCCCCGGGTTTCGTCGACCTGTCCTCTGAAATCGCCTACAACCCGGAGAAATCAAAGCAGCTCCTGGACGAAGCAGGCTGGAAGGTCGGCGCCGACGGCATCCGTGAGAAGGACGGCGAAAAGCTGGAAATCACGGTGGCCACCTCGAACAACTCGGTTGTCATCAAGCCGGCCTTCGAATTGATCGAGCAGCAGTGGCGCGACCTTGGCGTGAAGCTGGTCAACCGCGCGGCCGACAACACCTTCCTGGTCAACGCACTGGTCGACGACAAGGTCGAATTCTTCGGCACCCGCCAGTTCGCCCTCGGCGGCCTCGGCCCGGTGTACGCGCCGGCCAACAATACCCAGACCCTGAACTCCGACGAGGAACTGAACAAGCTCTTCGCCAAGGAACAGGCGGCAACCAGCGAAGAAGAGCATCTGAAGCTGGTCGAAGAAGAACAGCGTGCACTGGTGCTGGACAAGGCCCTGACGCTCGTACTGTGGGACGAGGTCCAGGTTTACGGCGCGAACAAGTCAGCCCACGTCGAGTTCACCTCCGGTACCGCCCCGATCTTCCAGGGCGCTTGGAAGAGCGAAGGCTAGGAGTCGAAGCCATGGGCGGATACATTGCCAAGCGCGTAGGCCAGGCCCTGCTGGTGATCTGGCTTGCCTACACCGCGGTATTCATCGCAGTTCAGTCGCTTCCCAACGACCCGGTGACGATTTTCCTGAACTCGGACTCGGCAGCTGATCCGGCGACTATCGCGCAGATGAAGGAGTACTACGGGTACGACCAACCGGTCATTGTCCAGTACTTCTCCCAGCTACTCGGTCTGCTGCGCGGAGATCTGGGATACTCCCTGTCCAGCGGCTCTGAAGTATCCGCCCGCATCGGCGAAGTCGCCGGTTCAACGTTGGTGCTGGCAGGCTCGGCCTTCGTTGTCGCGGTCGTTTTGGCTGTGGCGCTCACGGCCGCGGCCACCCTGGCCCGCGGCACCAAGCTGCGCAACCTGCTGCTGAATCTTCCGCCGCTCATGGTTTCCATCCCGGTCTTCTGGCTTGGGCTGGTGCTGCTGCAGCTGCTGGCGGTCCAGCTCGGCGTGATGTCGCTGTTCCCGGACGCTTCCTTCCTCTCGCTGGCGGTCCCGATTTTCGTTCTGGCGGTGCATTTGAGCGCACCCATCGCCCAGGTGCTCATCAAGAGCGTCCAGGAAGTCAACACCCAGCCATTCGTGGACGTGCTCAGGGCCAAGGGAGCCAGCGAATCGTGGATTTTCTACCGTCATACGCTGAAGAACGCCGCACCCGCCGCGCTGTCCATTGCCGGCATCACCATCGGAACGCTGCTTGCCGGGTCGGTGATCACCGAAACCGTTTTCGCCCGTGCAGGGTTGGGCCAGCTGATTCTCCAGTCGGTCACCGTCCAGGACATCCCGCTGGTCCAGGGGCTGGTCCTGCTGACCGCCGTCGTGTTCACAACAGTCAACCTGCTGGTTGACCTCATCCATCCGAAGCTCGATCCGCGCATCATCACCGCCCGCTCCGGTTCGCCCCGCGCGCTTGCGGCCTAGGGAAGGAAAAGTCCATGAGCCTTCTGGCAGACAACGTCGAAACGACCGCCGCGCCCCTGGCCGCTTCAGAACAGCCGGTTGCGCGGACCTCGGGATCCTCCGCGGCAATGCGCCGGCTGGCGCGGTGGTGGGTCCTGGTTCCGCTGGCCATCGTGCTGTTGTGGGCCGTGATTCCCTCGATGTTCACCGGCCACGACCCGATCACCGGAGTACCGGCGGACAAGCTCCTGGCTCCAAGCTCCGAGCACCTGTTCGGCACTGATCACCTGGGACGCGACGTCTTCTCCCGAGTTGTGTACGGAACCCGGCAGACGCTGCTCACCGCGGGGCTGGCCTGCCTGATCGGCAGCATTGTCGGTTCGATCCTCGGACTGCTTGCCGGAACCGCCGGCAGGTTTGCCGATAGCGCGGCCATGCGCCTGGTGGATGTCATCCTGGCAGTCCCGGCGTTCCTGATCGCCCTGATCCTGGTGACCGCGACCGAACCCGGCCCGCTGTCGCTGGGACTCGGTGTCGGGATCGCTTCCATTGCAGCCTTCGCACGGCTGGTGCGCACCGAGGTGCTCCGGGTCCGTTCCCGGGACTTCGTGCAGGCCGCGCTGATGAGCGGGGGCGGATACTTCACCGTTCTGCGCCGACACATCATTCCACACGTGATCGGGCCGGTGCTCTCGCTGCTGGCCGTTGACCTCGGCGCGGCAATCCTGGCGATCTCGGGGCTCGGTTTCCTCGGCTTCGGTTCCCCGCCGCCGACGCCGGAGTGGGGTCTGCTGATCTCCGAGGGACGGCAGTACCTTTCCGTCGCCTGGTGGCTCACCACCCTTCCCGGCCTGGTCATCGTTGCCGCAGTGATGCTGATGGCTACCCTGGGCCGAGCCGTCAACAAAGTCTTCCGCTTCTAGCGCCGTACCCGGTTGAAAGGAGAGATCCATGAATGCCCCACAGAATACCGCCAATCCGGTGATCCGGATTGAAGACCTCACGGTCCAGTACGCGCAGGGAACCATCGCCGCGGACAACATCAACCTCCAGATTCCCGGCGGGCAGATCGTTGCCATCGTCGGCGAATCCGGCTCCGGCAAGTCGACGCTGACCAAGTCCCTGATCGGTTTGCTGCCCCAGGGCACCAAAAGCACCGGCAGCGTGCGCTTTGGCGGCACCGAAGTGACCACGTTGAACGTGCACGAATGGCGCAAGATCCGCGGGGCAGGCATCGGGCTGGTGCCGCAGGACCCGGGCGCCTCCCTGGACCCGGTGAAGACCATCGGCTCCCAGGTGATCGAGGTGTTCAGGCTGCACCCCAGCCGTTCGGTCCCCAAAGCCCAATGGCGTTCCAAGGCGATCGAGCTGCTGGAAAGCGTGGGCATTGACCGCGCCGAAAGCAGGATGTCGCAGTACCCGCATGAGCTGTCAGGCGGGTTGAAGCAGCGTGTACTGATCGCCATTGCGTTCGCACTGAACCCGAAGCTGCTCATCGCCGATGAGCCTACGAGCGCGCTGGATGTCACCGTGCAGCGGACCGTGCTGGAGATCTTCGTGTCGCTGGCACGCAAAAACGGAACCACCGTGCTGTTCGTGACCCACGACCTGGCCGTCGCCACGGATATCGCCGACCGCGTCCTGGTCATGAACTCCGGGCGCATCCTCGAAGACCGGAGCGTGGCGGAATTGGTCTCCCAGAGCATCGACCCGTATACCAAGGCGCTGCTTGACCAGGCCTACGCCACCGCGAACCAGCAGGACACGCGGAGCACCGATGACCTGGCGATCTCGGTCGCGAACCTCGGCAAGGTTTTCGGCAAGGGGACTGCGGCCCATACTGCGGTGTCTTCCGTGTCCTTCGACGTCGCCCGGGGGACCACGTTCTCTCTGGTCGGCGAATCCGGCTCGGGAAAATCCACCACCGCGAAAATGATCATGGGCCTGCTCGAAGCCAGCAACGGCAGCGCGCGAGTCAACGGCAACGAGGTGACCGGCATCGGAGGAAAGCAGCGCTACGCGCTGTGGCGCGAAGCCCAGCTGGTCTACCAGAACCCGGACTCCGCGCTGGATCCCCGGCAGCGGGTCGAAGCGATCATCGCCGAGCCAATGGTCAACTACCGCCTGGGCGACGCGGCCTGGCGTCGCGCTCGCGTGGCCCAGCTCATGGAACAGGTCAATCTGGGTGCGGAGCTTGCCTCCAAGCGGCCCGGCGAACTGTCGGGCGGCCAGCGGCAGCGGGTGGCCATCGCCCGGGCACTGGCAAGCGGCGCTAAGATCCTGGTGCTCGACGAGGCGCTGAGCGCACTGGACGTCCTGACGCAGGAACAAATCCTGGAACTGCTCGATACGCTGCAGCGCGAGGAAAACCTCACCTACCTGTTCATCTCCCACGACCTGCACGTGGTTGAACGCATCAGCCACCAGGTCGGCGTGATGCGCGGCGGCGAACTGGTCGAGGTCGGATCCGTCGCACAGGTCTTCTCCGACCCGCAGCACGAGTACACCCGAACACTGCTGGCAGCGAACCCCGGCCACGTACTGCGCGAACTCGCCGAGACGCGCAGTTGCTGAACATCCACGAAGCACTTATTTCACTGAATTCCGAAAGAGATACTATGAGCACCGACGCCCTGGAATCGACCCAAACCATTACCGCACCGTACGGCAGCGAAGCCGCCTACCAGCAGCTCTCGGCCCGCTTCAGCGAGGTATTCGCGCGTATCGCCGAAGGCACCCGGGAGCGCGAACAGCAGCGCATCCTGCCTTTCGAGCAGGTCCAGTGGCTGAAGGACGCCGGATTCACCACGTTGCGCGTGCCGGCAAGCCACGGCGGGGATCCGGTCAGCCACGAGCATCTTTTCCGCCTGCTCATTGAACTGTCGGCCGCCGACTCCAATGTGTCGCACCTGCTGCGCAGCCACTTCTCCTTCGTGGAAACCATTGCGCTGCAGCCGCAGGAATTCCAGGATCGCTGGTTCCCGCGTGTGCTCGCCGGGGAGATTTTCGGCAATGCCGCCACCGAGCGCGGCGGCAACGCGTTGGGCAGCACCAACACCAAGCTCGTCAAGACCGATGCCGGGTGGGTGCTGCGCGGCGAGAAGTACTACACCACCGGCTCGATCTTCGCCGACTGGGTAGTTGTCATGGCGACCACGGACGGCGTCGAGGGGCGCCAGTACGCGGTGGTCGACCGCCATGCCCAGGGCGTTGAGATCCTCGACGACTGGGACGGCTTCGGCCAGCCGCTGACCGGCACCGGCACCGCGATCTTCACCGACGTCGCGGTGGACGAGCAGAACATCATCCAGCGCAAGGTGGCCTCCACCCTGGAGCCCGCGTTCTTCCAGCTGTGCCTGCTCTCGGTGCTGGTCGGCATCGGCAAGGCCGCCCGCAACGAAGCCGCCCGCATTGTGGCCACCCGCACCCGTACCTTCAACACCGGCTCCGGCGCGCTGTTCAAGGACGACCCGCAGATCCAGGAGCTCGTGGGACGCCTGGCCTCCAACGTCTTCGCCGCGGAATCGATCGTGGTCTCGGCGGCCCGAGACCTGGACGCCGCACTGGACCCGAGCCTCGGACTGGATGCGGAGTCCGCCTTCCTGCGCGCCGAGCTCGCGGTGCAGCAGGCGCACGTGGCGGCCCCGAAGCTGGTCCTGGACGCCACCAGCGAGCTCTTCGACGTCACCGGCGCCTCGGCGGTCTCCACCTCCAAGTCGCTTGACCGCTTCTGGCGCAATGCCCGCACCGTCGCCACCCACAACCCGGTCGCCTTCAAGGCCCGCTCGGTGGGCGACTACTTCATCAACGGAACCATCCCGACGGGCCTGCACTCGATCGGCGAAGCCAAGGGAGCCAAGTAGCCATGGGAACCTTCGACTCGCGGCCGCGCTTCCTACTCTCGGCCTTCCTGATGAACACCTCCAGCCACATCCTCGGCGGCATGTGGCGCCACCCTCAGGCCGAGCAGCACAAGTTCAACGAGCTGGCGCTCTGGGTGGAGCTGGCCAAGAAGCTGGAAGACGCCAAGTTCGACAGCCTGTTCTTCGCCGACGTGGTGGGCTTGTACGGCGACCACGAGGGCGGCTGGGCCTCGCTGGTGCGCAAGGGGCTGCAGGTTCCGAGCCAGGACCCGCTGGTGCTGCTCTCCGCGCTGTCCGCCACCACCAGCGACATCGGGCTGGCCATGACCAGCTCGGTGGTGCAGGCGCACCCGTTCCAGTTCGCCCGCCAGGCCTCCACGCTCGACCACCTGTCCAACGGCCGCGTGGCCTGGAACATCGTGACCAGCGTGCTGGAGAACGCGCACCGAAACTTCGGCGGCGACAACCTGGTCGCGCACGACGACCGCTATGCCTGGGCCGAGGAGTACGTGGAAGCCGCCTACAAGCTCTGGGAGGGCTCTTGGGAGGACGATGCGCTCAAGGCAGACAAGGAGTCGGGCATCTACGCCGACCCGGCCCGGGTCAACAAGATCAACCACCGCGGCCAGCTGTACTCGATCGACGGGCCGCACCTGGCCCTGCCCAGCGTCCAGCGCACCCCGTTCCTGTTCCAGGCGGGGTCCTCGCCGCGCGGCTCGCAGTTCGCCGCCACCCATGCGGAGGCGACGTTCCTGTTTGCGCCGCACCCGGAATACGTGGCCAAGAAAAACGCCCAGCTGATCGGCAACCTCGAAGCCGCCGGCCGCACCCGCACGGATATCAAGGTCTTCGCAGGGCTCTCCTTCGTGGTCGGTTCCACCGAAGCAGAGGCCAAGGCCCTGGAAGCGGAATACGACCAGTATCTAGACCTGGAGGCCATCGTTGCCCATATTGGGGGAGGCATCGGCGTGGACCTCGGCGGGCTGGACTTGGACACTCCACTGGGCGCGGTGAAGACCGAAGGCGCCCAGGGCGTGCTGGAAGCGGTACTGGCCTCGACCCCGGGACGCAATCCAACCCTGCGCGACCTGGCGAACTACCGGGCCAAGGCCCAGCAGATCGTGGGCACCCCGGAACAGATCGTCGACGAGCTGGAGCGCTGGCAGGATGCCGGGATCGACGGGCTGAACATCATGAACCACGTGCTGCCCGGCTCGTACGACAACTTCATCGAAGGCGTCCTTCCGGAGCTGCGCCGCCGCGGCCTGGCGCAGAGCGAGTATGCGCCGGGAAGCCTGCGGCAAAAGGTCTTCGGACGCGGGGACAAGCTCCCGGCAAACCATCCGGCAGCCCAGTACCGCGGCGCCTTCACCGAATACTCGGCCGCAAATTCCGAGGCCAGCATGCAGTACCAGGGCTAGCAACAAAGCTTGGCAGGCAGATCCAACTGGGAGGGGATCTGCCTGCCATTTCCTGATCCGCAGACTTTCATCGGCAACGGCGGTATCGTTGCGCACATGGGCACCAACCACGTAAACGATCCCGCAGTCATCCGGCGACTGCTGACAAATCGAGGCCGCTGGGCAGTTGTCGGCCTGACCAACAATCCGCGGCGCGTCGCGCCTTCGGTCGCACGCTTCCTCCAGGACTCGCTGGGCATGGAAATCATTCCGGTGTCGCTCACCGGGGAGTCGGTATTCGGCCGGAGCGGTTACGAGAAGCTGGCGGAGATCCCGGGCACGATCGACGTGGTGAACTGCTTCGTCAATTCGCAGAAAGTCGGCGACGTCGTCGACCAGGCAATTGCCGTCGGCGCGCGGGCAATCTGGCTTCAACTAGGGGTGATAGACCAGAGCGCGGCACAGAGGGCAGCTGCTGCCGGCTTGGACGTCGTCATGGACACCTGCCCCATGATCGAATTTCCGCGTATTTAGCGACCCGGTATCGTCGGGGCGCCGATAGCCCAGCACGAAGCCGATTCAGGCTGATACCGTTGGCTCCGAAACGTGGATCGTTGAGGGAACCGGGGAGCTCACAATGTCGGGCAATGGATCGTCGCATAGCGACAAGGAACGCACGGAAAATGCCTGGCGGGCCTTGTGCCTGCAGATGCCCCGCGCCTATGAAGACCATCCGTTCGGGCCGGAAACGACAGTCTTTAAGGTCGCCGGCAGGGACCGGGAGAACGGCAAGCTGTTTGCCTTGATCATGCACCTGCACGGCGAACTGCTGCTGAACCTGAAATGCGAACCCGCGCTGGCTGACCAGCAGCGAAGCGAGCACCCGGAGATCACCCCGGGATATCACATGAACAAGAAGCACTGGAATTCGGTGCGAATGGGGCTGGACGAGCAAACCATGCGCGAGCTCATCGAGGACTCCTATGATCTGGTCGTCGACGGAATGCCGAACCGGGACAAGGAAGTCATCCGCCGTTCCTGGTGAATGCCGGCCAAGCCGGCAAGGCAAAAAGTATCGGGAGGGGCGGCTCTCCACCGTATTGGGGGTAAGTGGAGAGCCTCGCTGCCGCACAAATAACTTGGGGGATTATTTGCGCCGCCCCGGCAACAATGGATGGTTGCAAGCGCCATCCTAAATTCAGTCTTGTCAGGATGAATTTGGAATTCAATATACGGCTCAATCATTCACTACCTATATTTGCCCAGGCTGCTACCTGCAAATAGAAACAAGCGGCTCCTGCTTTCGGCATCGCCCGGGCCGGACGCCTCTATCCAAGGCACCGGGCCTGCGGCGCATGGTCCTGCTTCCGGGAATCTGGGGCCTGAGTCCAGGTCGGGGACCGGAGCCTTCGCGGATGCTTGAGGCGAGCCGACGCGGGGCATTGACAGCGCATCGTCGAATGAGAACCATGGATTCATGAGCCTGTTCATTACGTGCCCCGTCCAGAGCGTCGAGCGGGCCACTGCGTTCTACACAGCCCTCGGTTGGACGCTGAACTCCGAGATGTCCAGCGACGAGGTCGCCTGTTTTGCGATCTCGGCTGATCAGTATGTCATGCTCGGCAGCCGTGAAATGTATGCGAGTGTCGGAGGCGTGGAAGAACTTATCGGCGGGCCCGATAGGCCCTCGAAGGTGACGGTGTCATTCGACCTGGGCAGCCGCGAAGCGGTCGACGAGCTAGTCGAGCGAGCTGGAGCCGCAGGAGGAAAAATCGGCGACACCGATGACTATCCGTTCATGTACCAGCGGCAGTTCGACGACCCGGACGGATACCACTATTCTCCGTTCTGGATGAAGGACGAGGCCGGCCCGACCACTTGAGCCCCTATCTGCCTCATGCCTTCTTGCCAGCCTCCGGAGAAGGTTCTGGCCGGGACCTGTGGACCACGGTTTCGCCAAAGGGACCAAGAATACATGTGCTGAGGGGCCCAAAACGCCGGTGGATCAATAGACTGGAAGCATGTACTTCATCGTTGTTAAATATCAGGTAAAGCCAGAATTCACCGACAGCTTCATGGACCACGTTGCCGAGTTCACCAAGGCCACCCGCGCCGAAGAAGGCAACCTGTGGTTTGACTGGTCGATCAGCGTCGAGGATCCCAACGAGTTCGTGCTCGTCGAGGCATTCCGCGATGACGAAGCCGCTGGCGCCCACGTCAACTCCGCACACTTCGCAGCCGGCCTGGAATCCATGCGCCCGCTGCTGGTGTCCACTCCGAAAATCGTCTCCCGCAAGGTCGACGGCGAGGACTGGGACACCATGGGCGAACTTGTCATCGACTAATTCACTCATTAAGCGTTGAAGGCGCGGACCCCGAACGGGGTCCGCGCTTTCGCTCTACGCAGCTGGTGCGGCGGTCAGCCTAGTGGCTGTTCTTGTTTCCGAAGCGGCGTACCAGCAGCAGGAGGATGCCCAGCAGGACAATGGCACCAGCTGCAATGCCGATCCAGGATGCGCTGAAACCGGTCTGCGCCAGGTCATCACGGTCATTCTGGTTGCCGTTGTCCGTCGGGGTGGCCGAAGCTGTCGGCGTGGCCGAGCTGGTCGGCTCGCTCGACTCGTCAGGAGTCTGTGTCGGGGACGGGCTTGCAGTTGGCGATACGCTTTCCGAAGGCGTCGGGCTGGCTGGCGGCTCGGCGGCCACCACGGTGAACGTGGTGGAGATGCTTTCGCGCTGCACCTGCGAGATCAGCAGCTCGTAGTCGCCGGCCTCGGTGCCCTCGGCAATCGGCAGTGTGAAGCTGGTGGTTCCCTGCGCATCCGCCGCCGGGATGTCGGTGATTTCCAGCTCCCCGTTGAAGGCCGAGGCGGTGATCTGCGCGCCTTCCTCCAGACCGGAGACGGTGACCTCGATGTCCTGGCCGGCTTCCGCCTCGGTGGCGGAAAGCTCGACCTGGGCCCAGTCGGTGCCGGCGATCATCGCGCGTCCCAGCGGGGCTGGATCGACGACATCGTGGGACTTGAAGTAGTTCACGGTGGCGTCCAGGTCGATCTGCCCGGAGTCGGCATGGTTCGTGCCTTCGGCGAAGGCCGCGAAGTTGTCGCCGCCAGCGGCCAAAAACGCGTTGGCAACCACGTGGAAGATGGCCTTCTCATCCAGCGGCTCGCCGTTGAAGGTGATGTCCTTGATATGCTCCCCACGAGGTGCGTCCTCGACGTAGGTGTAGGACAGGCCTTCTGAGATGCCCAGCTGCAGCTTCGTGCGCTCGGAGCCCTTAGGCTGCCACTGCTGTTCCAGCGCCTCGCGGATCTGGGCGCCCGTGAGGTCGAAGGTCTTCAGCGTGTTGGCGAAAGGTTGCACCTCGGCGGCCGCCTTGTAGCTGACGCTGCCGTCCTTGCCGTACCGCAGGTCGGCGCGCAGGCCGCCGGCGTTCATGAACGCGATCTGCGCCTTGGTGCCGGCGAAGTCCTCATTCGAGGTGGCCCACAGGTGGATGTCCGCCACGGTGTTGCCCAGCGTGGATTCCACGCCGCGGTCCGATCCCGGTTGCTTGCCGCCGCGCAGGATATCGGCTGAGATCTGCCCGATCTTCTGGTTGCCGACCTTGTCCGATTCCGTGATTGCGGTTTCTACGATCTGAGCGACGGTTTTGTTCGGGGTGTAGACCCAGTCTCCGGCGTCGTCCTTGATGGCAAGGGGCAAGAGCTCGGTCGAGGAATCGGTGACATCACCCCTGGCCTCGTCGACCTCGAGGGAGATCTTGCCCAGGGTGGTGCCGTACTGGTGCGCTTGGATGACCGGGCGCTCGGTGCCTGTGGGGCCCGCGATTTCGCAGTTGTACGGCTGGTGGGTATGGCCTGAAACAATGGCGTCCACCTGCTCGCTGGCACCACGGATCAGTTCGCCGTAGGTGGTTTTCTCTGCGGCGATGGTGCCGCAAGTGATGCTTTCCGAGCCGTTGTGGGTCAGCACGACGATGACTGATGCTTCGCCGTTAGTCGTATCGCCGTCGGAAAGCTGCTTGGCGACGCGGTTGACCGCTTCGAGCTCGTTGCCGAATGCCAGGTCCTTGATCCCCGTGGGGGTCACCAGCGAGGGGACGTCCTCGGTGACAGTTCCGATGAAGCCGACTTTGACGCCGTTGACCTCGCGAATGGCGTATTCCTTCAAGGCCGGCTTGCCGGTGGCCTTGTCGTAGACGTTGGCACCCAGGGCGAAGTCTGCGCCGTCCTGGCCGGAGGCCTTGGCATAGCTGTCGATGACTCGGCCCTTCAGGTCCTCGAAGCCGCGGTCGAATTCGTGGTTGCCCACGGTTGACACGTCGAGACCTCCGGCACCTAATACTTCGATGGTTGGCGCGTCCTCCTGCGAGGCCGAAGCGAAGGTCGAGGCGCCGATGTTGTCGCCGGCCGACACGAAGAGCGTGTTCGGGTTCGCCGCCCGCAGCATGTCGACGGCACCTGCGAGCACAGCGGCGCCCGCGGAGTCCCGATCATCGGCAATGCGGCCGTGGAAGTCGTTGATGTCCAAAATGTCCAGGGTGAATGTCCCCGGGGCTGCTGGCTCTGCTGCCGGGGCGGCCTGCGCGGCAACGCATCCGGAGGCGACCAAAGCTGCAGTAGCCATGGAAGTCAGCGTTAAGTTCTTGATCTGCCTGAACGCAGGCATAGATCCTCCTCAGAGTTAAGCGTGTGACTTATCTCATATTTATCCCATGAAGGTGTACCTGTCGATGCTTGAACGTAGATTTCACGTATAAAACAGATGTTTTTGGCGTTGCAAGGGGCTTATTCGACGTTTTGCATCACTGGAAATGCCGCATGCCCCGCCGATGTGGCAGGGCATGCGGTGAAAAAGAGTCGGAGGCTTTAGCGCTGGCGCTTGCGTCGTGGATCTCCGGCGGTCACAGAGGAAGATCCGACGATACCGCTGAGGAGCAGCATGGCTGCCGCAATGAACATCAGGGTTGAAGCGACCCAGCAGGTGGTTGCCAGAGAGCGCTGGGAGTTGTCCAGCGCGAGCACGAAAATGCAGATGCTGGCCAGCAGCAGTACTACGCCGAGCAACCGTGACTTCATCGTGCACCCTTGAACTGTCGATTTTCGCCAAATAATCGCGAAAAAAATTCGCTATCGGCTGGAATAACATCAATGATGTCATAACTCCAGCCGGTTGAACATACGCCCAAAGTGGTAATTTACTGGGAAACGCTCAATCCTTGGGTTGAGAACGGTTTCCGAAGATCTTCTGCTAAACGCAGGACGTCAGGATCTTCTTGATGGAATCATGCTCTGCCTGAGTCATCCAAGCGCCGTACTTGGCCTTCACCTGAGTCTGTAGCGACACGTATTCGCAGCGGAAGTCCTTGTTTGGCGGCAGCCAGGTTGCAGCATCCTTGTCGCCCTTGGCGGCATTGGTGGGGCCGTCCGATGCCAGGAGGTTCAGCGGGTCGTTGGCGAACTGGAGACGCTTGTCCTTACTCCATTTCTGGGCGCCCTTCTGCCAGGCGTCCGACAGCGCAACAACGTGGTCGATCTGTACGGCAGAACTCGTGGACTGGCCGCGCTCGAAATTGATTGTCTTGCCGGTATAGGGATCTTGGAACGTTCCGCTCAGCACCACGCAATCGACCCGGGCCGGTTTGAATTCAACATTCACCAGATCGCGGGCAAGGATATCGTTGCGCGCATCGCAGCCGTTGTTGTCCGTATCCTTCCAGCCGTTGCTGAACTGCTCGCGGGTGTAGCCGGTCTTCGGAGCACGGCCCTTGATGGTGATGTCTTCCAGCTGATCCAGAGACTTGGCATATGCCGCTTGCTGGTCGGCCGACGGGGCCGCGGCCTGAGCGCCATTTGTCCCGGTGAAATCCGTGGAAGTCAGCGAGGAGCATGAAGCCAGCCCAAGGGTGGACATGACGAGAACTAGGGACAGGGTGCGGCGCGGCAGTCGCATGCGGTGGTATCTCTCCTTGGATATGCAGGGGACTGCAATCCGCGGTCCTAGCATTCGACTCTATGCGCCGGCACCTACGAAACTCCGGTACCGGTCTGGTGTCATTCTGTGATTCTCTTCTCGGCGGTTCGCATGCTGAATCGGAAAAGTTATCAATTTGTCGCTGTAGTCCGCTGTGACAAGTATTGTTTTCTTCCGGTGGACGAAATATGGTCGGCGTAATGCTGTTTCTGTGACCTTTTGGATGTACCTGTGAAGAAGTTCTTGTTCCCGTTGTTGACCGGGGTGCTGCTGCTCAGCGCCTGCACCACACCCGTATCCAAGCTCGAAACCGTGGAACAGCAAGGACCTGGAGGATACGACTCGGCTTGGGAAACAGAACAGCATGGCTACGATGAAGACCCCTACGCGAAGTACTACCAGGAAGGCGTGCCGATTTTCTCGGAGCTGCAAACGCAGGTTTTGAGACCCAGTCCGATCTTCGGTGATCTTGATACTCGTGAGGATGTGGACGATTTTTCCATGGGCATTTCGGGATTTTTCCGATCCACGACCGTCACGGATGAAAATGGCGAGCAGGAGGTTACCAACGAATCGACGTCCATGAGCGGAACCGCAGAAGAAGCGGGTGCGTACAGGGTTGAATTTGGCTGCTGGGGTGTAGGACGCGCAGCCGTGCAGGTATTCATCAACGTAGATTTTCCAGAGATTGGCATGGAGCCAACGTTCGAGATGCCAATGACCTGTAACGTCCCCGCCGCAACCACATACGGCGAGTTTGAGATCGATCGGTCCACCGAGAGCTATTACATTGTGGTCTCCGGTGATCCCGAAACGATTGGATCCTACGAACTCAACCTGTACCGAAGCGATGGCAGGTGAGCGAATGAAGAAAGTGCTGCCTATCCTCGGTGCTGTCATTCTTGCGCTCACGTCGTGCACGACTCCGGTCTCCGAGCTTGGCCCGCTCGATCGGGAACCGCCCAGGGAGCCATCGAACAGTCCGCAATTCCAGCTGCCCGTCGAGGAAATGTCCTCTGAGGAGATCGTCAACCGTCAAGAAGTTGCGCTGCACTACCCGCCGCTGATGTATCTGGCCATGACCGGATTTTTTGCGGACCCTGCTGCCACGGAACGCATGGGATTCTGGCAGGGCGAAATCGAGCAGCGCGGCTACCACGGGTTGGTTGCATGGGCTGCCCAACGCTTTCAATACCAACAGGGCGGAACCCTTGCGCCTGAAGAGTTCTCTTTGGAAACGGATGGCTTGCCGGGCCCGTATCTGATCAAGTACACCTGTTCAGGCTCGGGCCGGACCGACGTTCGAATCAAGGACGGGCCAAAGATGCTGCGGCAAAAAATTGTCCAGTGCTCGACAGATCCGAATGTCGTGGAATTCGAACTTGACGAGAAAAATATCGAGAATCTGGTCATCGAGCTGATCCCGGAGCTCTCGGCTCCGGCGGGTTTTGAAGTCCAGGTCATCCAGTAGCTCCGGAAACACCCGGCGAAGACACGTGTTCGGCCGTCCCGGACGGCTTGTGGTACTAATGGGACGTAGTGACACGGGGTGCCGCCATGCGGCTGAGATAAAACCCGTCGAACCTGATCCAGTTAGCACTGGCGAAGGGAATGTCCTGGATACCTCGATGCCACGCATCTACGCCGGGGTCCCGTTCGCCTTGACACATCTTCAAGGAGTTCGAGCACCATGAACGCACACGCAGCAACCGACACCGCAGCTTCTTCCACCACCGCACTGCCGCTCAAGGAACAACTGGTGCTGGTCACCGGCGGCGCCCGCGGGCTGGGCGCGGCCATCAGCGCCGCTTTTCTGGACGCCGGGGCGAAGGTCGTCGTCAACTACCGCAGCTCGTCGCAGGCGGCCGAGGAACTTGCCGCCGCATTCCCCGGACAGGCGCTGGCATTGCAGGCCGACGTGCGCGACGCCGCCGGGCTGAAGGACCTGGCCGCCGCCGCGGCCGAGCACTTCGGCCGCCCGATCACCACCTTGGTCAACAACGCGCTGGTGGATTTCTCCTTCAACGCAGATGCCCGTTCCAAGGCAGACGAGCTGTCCGCCGAAGAGCTCACGGCCCAGTTCGCCGGTTCCGTGCTCGCACCTGTCGCCGCGATCCAGGCAGTGCTGCCGAGCATGCGCCAGGCGGGCTTCGGACGCATCGTCAACATCGGCACCAACCTGTTCCAGCACCCAGTGGTCCCGTACCACGACTACACCGCGACCAAGGCGGCGCTGCTCTCGCTGACCCGCACCTTCGCGGACGACCTGGGCCCGGAAGGCATCAACGTCAACATGGTTTCCGGAGGCCTGCTGCGCACCACGGATGCCTCGGCCGCCACTCCTGAAGAGGTCTTCGACCTGATCGCCTCCGGCACCCCGTTGCGCCGGGTGACCTCGCCGGCCGAGCTCGCCGACGCGGTGCTGTTCTTCGCCTCGCCGCTCTCGCGCGGGGTGACCGGACAGAACCTGATCGTCGACGGCGGCCTGGTCAAGGGATGAGCGCATCGAGGAAGCAGGCCCGGTTCAACCTGTTCATCTACGGCGCGGGGCACCACCAGGCGGCCTGGCGGGCGCCGGATTCCCCGGCCGAGCGGCTGGGCGAGACCGGGTACTACGTGGAACTGGCGCAGCTGGCCGAACGCGGCCTGCTGGACGCGGTGTTCCTGGCCGACGGCCAGGCCGTCTCCCCGGAGGCCGCGGCGGCCGGACCGACCTGGTTCTTCGAACCGTTCACGCTGCTGTCCGCGTTGAGCCAGCACACCAGCCGGATCGGCCTGGTCTGCACGGTGTCCTCCAGCTTCTACACCCCGTTCCACGCCGCGCGCATGCTGGCCAGCCTGGACCGGCTCTCCGGCGGCCGGGCCGGCGCCAATGTGGTCACCAGCATGTGGGATACCGAGGCGCAGAACCACGGGCGCGAAACCCTGGGCGACCATGCCTACCGCTACGGCCGCGCCGACGAGTTCATCACGGTGCTGCGGGGGCTGTTCGGATCCTACCCCTCAGCGGCGGTGCGGGCCGACCGCGCAGGCGTGTTCACCGACCCGCGGCAGCTGTCGGCCATCGACCACGCGGGCGAGCACTTCGGTGTGCGCGGGCCGCTGAATATCCCCGACGGGCCGCAAGGCTCCCCGGTGCTGTTCCAGGCAGGGGCCTCCGCCCAGGGGCGCGAGCTCGCGGCGGCCCATGCTGAGGCGATCTACGCGGTGGCCGCCGACCGGCAGATGGCGCTGGACTACGCACAGGACGTGCGGTCCCAGGCCGCCGCGGCCGGGCGCGATCCGCAGGCCCTGGCCATCATGCCGGGGCTGGTCGCCTACGTGGGCCGCACGCTGGAGGAGGCCAAGGACAAGCAGCGCCGGCTCAACGACCTGCTGCCCGTCGAGCAGGCACTGGCCCAGCTGGCGGTATTCGTTCAGCAGGACACCAGCGCCTGGGAGCTGGATGCACCGGTGCCCGAACTTCCCTCCGCCGCAGACTTCACCGGCCCGGCCGGACGCTACACGACGATCCTGCGGTTGATCGAGATCCACCAGCCGACGGTGCGCGAGCTGCTCGGGCTGCTGGCGGCCGGGGGAGGGCACTGCACCTTGGTCGGAACGCCGGAGATGATCGCCGACGAGATCGAGCTCTGGCTGGATACCGGGGCGGCTGACGGCTTCAACCTGATGCCGCCGAGCCTGCCCGACGGCTTGGCGGAT
This sequence comes from Arthrobacter sp. YC-RL1, assembly GCF_001454985.1. Lineage (NCBI taxonomy): Bacteria > Bacillati > Actinomycetota > Actinomycetes > Micrococcales > Micrococcaceae > Arthrobacter > Arthrobacter sp. YC-RL1. The sequence goes on along the minus strand of NZ_CP013297.1, from coordinate 3,606,472 downwards.
TTCGTCGAGCTGGTGATCCCCGAGCTGCAGCGCCGCGGACGCTTCCGCACCGCCTACGAGCACCGCACGCTGCGCGGCAATCTGGGCCTGCCGGCGCCGGTGGCCGGGGGACGCGCTCGCCGGCCCGCATTAGGAGCTGGGTCGTGATGCGCTGGCGGGAAGACAAACGAAGTGGATTGCGTTCGTGGATTCTTCTCCGGGGCCGGCAGGCCGCCGGCACAGCGGTCAGCGCATCAGCCGTCCTTCGCGCAGCGTCCAGTAGGAGGAAATGTGGCTGGAGCGCTTCGACAGGTTCCAGCGCTCGCAGATGCGGCTGATGGCCTTGACGGTGCTTCGTTCAGCATGGGCCACGACACCCAGGCCTTGGCGCGGGACCGCCAGCGTCTGGAAAGCCTCGGCCAGGACGTCGCTGCGTCCTGCCGGCACGCCGTCGCGGGAAAGCCAGCGTAAATCAATGCCCTGGGGATGTTTCACGTCAAACATTGCTCCTTCGTTGGCAATTTCAAGCAGCGCCACACCCTGCGCGTACTCCGGCAGCGCTTCGAGGATCTTGGAGATCGCCGGTATCCCGGCTTCATCCGCGGCCAGCACATAGTAGTCGGCGCCCAGCTGGATGGAGGTCTTGCTGCGCGCCGGGGAAATGACCAGCGCCGCACCCGGTTCGACAGTGCCTGCCCAGTGCCCGACAGTTCCGGGCTCGCCGTGGATCACGAAGTCGATGGCCAGCTCATCGACCACCGGATCGATCCAGCGGATGGTGTAGGACTTCGAGCGCGGCACCTGCTCGCGCGGCAGGCGCTGGCGAAGCTCTCTCAGGTCGTAGGGCGGAACCAGCCCGAGGGCGGGATCCGCGGCATACACCTTGACGTATTCATCCAGTGCGCCGTTGGAGCGGTAGCCGTCGAGCTTCGGTGCGCTGGCCACGAGGCGCACCAGCTGGTCGCTGAGCTTCTGCACCCGGGTGATGGTCAGGACATGCTGGTCGACCTTGTGCCGAGGGGCTTCGACTTGGCTGACCGGCGGTGAATAGCGGGCCAACGGCTCCTCGTAGGTTTCGGAATACGGCCGCGTCTCCTGCGCGGCAGCGGGTGCTGCGTCAGACGCCGCGCCGGGAGCCGGCGGAGCGTAGTGGCTCGGCCTGAATGAGGTGCGCAGCGTCTTGTCCAGGACCTTGCGCGCCGCGGTGAGCGCCGCCGCGGCCCCGGCCCGTTCGGCGGCGGCCAGCAGTTCGTCGGTCTGCTGCTCGTTCAGCAGCGACCCCCTGGCGATGCTCTGGTACAGGTGTTCCTTGGCTGTTGCCTGCCCGGCTTGGGCTCCGGCCTTCTCGGCACGCTTGAGCACCTCAAGAGTCAGGCCCTCCTTGGCGGAGATGGACACCTGGGGGCCGTACTTGTTGTATTTGTGCTTCGACATGGTGTGCCTTCCCGCGCTGTTCGGGCTACTGCTCCTAGCCTGAGTATGAGCGAATCGGACCGGCCAGGCAAGGGCGAGTCCCACTGGCAGGGGTCTCTGCCGGCAGCCGGAAAACGCCCGCTTTGCGAAGAGGAATCCGCTTCCGTCCGATATTCGATTCGGTCGACAATAAGCAGGTCAGCTCACTAAAATTAGCTCCATGTCTGATACTTTGCCGCCATGCCCGAACTGCTCCAGCGAGTACGCCTACCAGATGGATGCGCTGCTGGTCTGCCCCGAATGCGGCCATGAATGGAACGCCGAGGCCGAGACGGCTGAAACTGCCATGGCGGTCGTCAAGGACGCCGTCGGAAACGTCCTGCAGGACGGGGATACCGTCAGCATCACCAAAACCATGAAGGTCAAGGGGGCGCAGAGTGCGCTGAAGGCCGGAACGAAGGTGCGCAATATCCGTCTGGTGCAGGGCACCGGAGACCACGACATCGCCGCCAAGGTCGACGGCTTCGGCCAGATGGAACTGAAGTCCTCGATCGTGAAGAAGATCTAGGTCTCGGATCTTTCCTGCTAGGTCAATGCCCGCCCCTTCGGTTGAAGGGGCGGGCATTTCCCTCTGCGCCTACTGTCCGGGGAGCGGGGCCGCCGGGACGGCCAAGCCGATGAGCTCGGCCAGCCGCTCGCGGGGCTGGTTCGCGCCGAATGCCGGCTGTCCGGGCTGCAGCCGCACGCCCTCGGCCAACGGGCCGATCGGCAGCGGGTCGAAGCCGAAGGCATCGATGATCCGGCTGGTTTCCTCCACGTCCGCGGAACGGTCGCCGGCCAGCGCAATGGCCTTGCGCTGCTCGGCGCCAGCTGGACGGGCTTCGTCCTCAAGGTCGTGGTAGCCCATGTGGTTGAATGCCTTCACGAGCCGCGAGCCCGGCAGGAAGTCCTGGATCAGCGCGGAGGTGGAAACCCCCGGGGTGTTCAGGTCGTCGCGGATCCCGTCGGTCTCCCACCAGTAGTTCATGGCGTCGATGACCAGCTTGCCCTGAAGCTGCGCGGCCGGGATGCTCCGGTACTTGCCCAGCGGCAGGGCGAGGATGACGATGTCGGCCTGGCCGGCGGCGGTGGCAGGGTCCACGGCGACCGCGCCCGGGGTCAGCACCTCGATGGTCAGCGCGATGGCGCTCGGGTCGCCGGATCCGGCGATGAGCACCTTATAGCCTGCCGCCAGCGCGCGGCGGGCGAGCACGGTGCCGATCTTGCCGGCGCCGAGGATGCCGATGGTCTGCTGCTCCATGTTCTCTGCCTCCTGGCTGCTTAGTTGTTGATCTTGGCTGGCTTCTCGGCGAGCATTTCGCGCACCAGCGGGATGACCTTGGTGCCGTAGAGTTCCACGGCCCGCAGACGGGCGCCGGCGTCCACTGCGCCGCCCGAGTAGATCAGGTCGAAACGTCCGATGTCCAGGCTCTGCACGGTGGTGGCGATCTTGCGCGCCACGGTCTCCGGGGAGCCGATGTACAGCGAACCTTCGGCGGCTTCATGCTCGAATTCGCTGCGGCTCATCGGGCTCCAGCCGCGCGAGGCGCCGATCCGGTCACGCTGTTCCTTGTAGGCGTCGAACATCAGCTCGCGGGCCAGCTCGTCGGTATCTGCCACGAAGCCGGGGGAGTGCAGGCCCACCGGAAGGGTCCCGTGCCCGAACTGGTCGTTGGCCCGGCGGTACAGGTCCACGTACGGGGCGAAGCGCTCCGGGGAGCCGCCGATCACGGCGAGCATCATGCGGAAGCCGTAGTGGGCGGTGCGGATCACCGACTGCGGCGAACCGCCCACGCCCACCCAGGTCTTCAGGCGCCCGGACTCGGTCTTCGGGAAGACCTCCACGTCCTGCAGCGCGGCGCGCGTGGTGCCGTTCCAGGTCACCGGCTTCTCGTTGAGCAGCTCGTTGAACAGGTTGATCTTCTCGTCGAAGAGGATTTCGTAGTCGGCCATGTCGTAGCCGAAGAGCGGGAAGGACTCGGTGAACGATCCGCGGCCCAGCATGACCTCGGCGCGCCCCTTGGACAGGGCGTCGACCGTGGCGAAGCGCTGGAAGACGCGCACCGGGTCGTCGGAGGAGAGCACCGTGACCCCGGAGCTGAGGCGGATGTTCTCGGTGGCTGTCGCGATGCCTGCCAGGACGGTTTCGGGGCTGGAGATGGCGTACTCAGGGCGGTGGTGCTCGCCCACGGCGATCACGTCCACGCCGGCCTGGTCTGCGACCACGGCTTCCTGCACCGTGGCGCGGATGGCCTGGGCATGCGATACCAGCTCGCCCGACGGCCCGCTGGGCACGTCGCCGAAGGTGTCGATGCCGAATTCGATGTTCTCGATGGCGTTCATCTGCAGTCCCCGTTTCCGAAATAGGTTGATAGCCCAATCATGCATCAAACTTGTTGACGTGTCAACTATAGGAGATGAGATGGTGCGCGGCGGCCCGGAAATGCGCGACGGCGGCCGCTCCCGAAGTGGGAGCGGCCGCCGTGGCGCGGCAGTACGGTCGGGGCTAGCCGAAGTACTTTTCCATGGTGCCTTCGTGGGCTTCGCGCAGGTCGTCCACCGAAACGGTGAACTCGCCCTGGACCTCCAGGGCGCCGGACTGCGCGTCGACGACACCCAGGCGGGCCACGGTGACGCCGCGGGCGCTGGTCATGTCGTTGAAACGGACCTCTTCGCTGCGCGGCACGGCCACCAGGGCGCGGGCCTGCGACTCGGAGAACAGCGCGGTGAACGCGTCGATGCCGTCGCGGGACTTGATCTCGTCAAGTGCCACGCGGGCGCCGACGCCGTAGCGCAGCACCATCTCGGACAGCGCGGCGGCCAGGCCGCCCTCCGAGAGGTCGTGCGCCGAGTCGATCATGCCGTCGCGGCTGGCGTTGATCAGGATCGCGCCCAGCGCCTTCTCGGCTGCCAGGTCGACCTTCGGCGGCAGGCCGCCGAGGTGTCCGCGCAGGTTGGCGAACTCGGAGCCGTCCAGCTCATCTTTGGTGGTGCCGATCAGGTAGATGGCCTGGCCGTCGGCCTCTTCGCGCCAGCCCGACGGGGTGCGGCGGGCGACGTCGTCCAGCTTGCCTAGGGTCGCAACCACCGGGGTCGGGTGGATGGCCTTGTCGCCGGTCTGGTTGTACAGCGAGACGTTGCCGCCGGTGACCGGGACACCCAGCTCCATGCAGGCGTCCGACAGGCCGCGGATGCCCTCTGCCAGCTGCCACATGACGTCCGGATCCTCGGGGGAGCCGTAGTTCAGGCAGTCGGAGACGGCCGCGGGGATGGCGCCGGAGGTGGCGACGTTGCGGTAGGACTCGGCCAGCGCCAGCTGGGCGCCGGCGTACGGGTCCAGGTAGGTGTAGCGGCCGTTGGCGTCGGTGGCGATGGCCACACCCAGGCCGGTTTCCTCGTCGATGCGGACCACGCCTGCATCATCCGGGGAGGCCAGGGCGGTGTTGCCGCCCACGTAGCGGTCGTACTGGCGGGTGATCCAGGATTTGTCGCACATGTTCGGGCTGGCAATCAGCTGAAGCACGGCGGCCTTGAGTTCTTCGCCGGATGCCGGAAGGTTCTTCCCGGCCTCCGAGGAACGGAAGGTGTCGGCCTGCAGGGCATCCTGCCATTCCGGGCGGGCGTACGGGCGGTTGTATTCCGGGCCGTCCACCGCAACGGTGCTCGGGTCCACGTCGACGATGACCTCGCCGTTCCAGGTGATGGTCAGGCGGTTGTCGTCGGTCACCTCGCCCAGCCAGGAGTACTCGACGTTCCACTTGGCCATAACGGCTTCGAAGGCTTCCACGTTCTGCGGGGAAACCACTGCCATCATGCGTTCCTGCGACTCGGACATCAGGATCTCGCCCGGGGTCAGGGTGGAGTCGCGCAGCAGCACGTTGGTCAGCTCGACATTCATGCCGCCGTCGCCGTTGGCCGCCAGTTCCGAGGTGGCGCAGGAGATGCCCGCGGCCCCCAGGTCCTGGATGCCCTCGACCAGCGAGGCCTTGAACAGCTCCAAGCAGCACTCGATGAGCACCTTCTCGGCGAACGGGTCGCCGACCTGCACTGCAGGGCGCTTGGACGGCTTGGTGTCGTCGAAGGACTCGCTGGCCAGCACCGAGGCGCCGCCGATGCCGTCGCCGCCGGTGCGGGCGCCGAAGAGCACCACCTTGTTGCCCACGCCGGAGGCGTTGGCCAGGCGCAGGTCCTCATGGCGCAGCGCGCCGACTGCCAGCGCGTTGACCAGAGGGTTGCCCTGGTAGATCGGGTCGAACACGGTCTCGCCGCCGATGTTCGGCAGGCCCAGCGAGTTGCCGTAGCCGCCGATGCCGGAGACCACGCCGTGCACCACGCGCTGCGAATCCTCGTGGTCGATCGCGCCGAAGCGCAGCGGATCCATCACGGCGATCGGGCGGGCGCCCATCGAGATGATGTCGCGCACGATGCCGCCGATGCCGGTGGCGGCACCCTGGTACGGCTCCACGTAGGACGGGGAGTTGTGCGACTCGATCTTGAACGTCACGGCCCAGCCGTCGCCGAGGTCGGTGACACCGGCGTTTTCGCCCATGCCGACCATCAGGTCCTTCTTCATCTCGGGCGTGACCTTTTTGCCGAACTGGCTCAGGTGGGTCTTGGTGGACTTGTAGGAGCAGTGCTCGGACCACATGACCGAGTACATCGCCAGCTCCGCCGCGGTCGGGCGGCGGCCCAGGATCTTGACGATCTCGGCGAATTCGTTGTCCTTCAGGCCCAGCTCGGCCCACGGCAGCTCGACCTCGGGGGTCACTGCCGCGTTATCGACGGTGTCGATGTTGAATGCTTGAGTCTGCTCGCTCACTTCTTGCCTCCAACGAGGTGGGTCAAAACACTGGTGAAGAACGTCAGGCCGTCGGTGCCGCGGTGATCCGGGCCGAAGCCTGCCTCGATGGCGTGCTCCGGGTGCGGCATGAGGCCCACGACGTTGCCCGCCTCGTTGGTGATGCCGGCGATCGAGCGGCGCGAGCCGTTCGGGTTCCAGCCCACGTAGGAGAATGCGACGCGGCCTTCGCCCTGAAGCATGTCCAGGGTCTTCTCGTCGGCGACGTACTGGCCGTCCTGGTTCTTCAGGACGATGGTGATCTCCTGGCCGGCTTCGTAGCCGTTGGTCCAGGCGGTCTGGTTGTTCTCCACGCGCAGCACCTGGTCGCGGCAGATGAACTTCAGGTGGTCGTTCTTGATCATCGAGCCGGGCAGCAGGTGCGCCTCGGTGAGGATCTGGAAGCCGTTGCAGATGCCCAGCACGGGCAGCTTGGCGTCCGAGTTCGCGGCGTCCACGATCTTGCCCATCATCGGGGCGAAGCGGGAGATGGCGCCTGCGCGCAGGTAGTCGCCGTAGGAGAAGCCGCCGGGGATCACCACGGCGTCGACGTCCTGCAGGTCGGTGTCGGCGTGCCACAGGGACACTGCCTGGGCGCCGGCGGCGCGCACTGCACGTGCTGCGTCGCGGTCGTCGAGGGTGCCCGGGAAGGTCACCACGCCGATGCGGGCGCCCGACAGTTCAGCGGTTGGCGTCGAGTAGTCGCCAATCAGGGGAAGTTCGGTGCTCATTAGTCCGCAACGACCTCGACGTTGACAACATCTTCGATGACCGGGTTGGACAGCAGGGTCTCGGCGGCCTCGCGGGCCTGGGCCAGGATTGCGTCGGTCACCTCGCCGTCTACGGTGAGTTCAAAGCGCTTGCCCTGACGGACGGCCTCGAAGGAGTTGAATCCCAGGCGGGGCAGTGCTCCCGCAATGGCCTTACCCTGGGGGTCAAGGATTTCTGGCTTGAGCATGACATCTACAACGATGCGGGGCATCCGGCGTATCTCCTGTGCGCGAAGGGGTTAAATGCCACACGGAGACGTGCCGTCTCACACCAAGGGGATTTGGCGCTCCGCGAGCTTGCCTACCCAGTCTAGCGGGAATGTGACGGGTAAAACCGGCCAGTGCAGGCCTAGAACTGTTTCTCCTAGTTATTCGCCATGTGATTTTAGGCTCATGAACCGATTTCCGGGTGCCGCGCGTAAGCTGGACGGATGGAAATCACAGCCGACAGCCCCTGCCCCTGCCGAGCGCTCGACGCGGACCAGGCCAGCTATGCGCAATGCTGCCAGCCGTTCCACGAGCACCGGGCCTCGGGGCAGGTGCTGCCGGCGACCGCCGAGCAGCTGATGCGCTCGCGCTACAGCGCCTTCGTGCTGGGCCTGGCCGATTACCTGCTGCAGTCCTGGCATGAAACCACCCGGCCGGCAGAGCTGCTGCTGGACGAGGACCTGCACTGGGAAGGGCTCGACATCGTGAAGACCCGCTCCGGTGGGGCCCAGGCGTCCCGTGGGGTCGTGGAGTTCACCGCGCACTATTCCCAGGACGGGCAGCGCGGAAGCCAGCATGAGGTGAGCACGTTCGTGCGCGAGAACGGGGCCTGGTTCTACCTCGACGCGCTCTACTAGCTGCTGGCCGCCACGAGCATGTTCAGCATCTGCGTCTGCTGGCGTTCCCTGGCCAGCGTGAAGGCATCCGATCCGGTCTGGTCCTTCAGCGTCGGATTCGCTCCGTGGGTCACCAGCAAGCGGGCGATGGTGATGGAATTCGTGGTTCCCTGGCCCAGCACGATGGTTTCGTGCAGCGCCGTCCAGCCCAGGTCGTTGACGTGGTCGACGGGAATGTCGGTCTTCAGCAGCGCCCGCACGGAACCGACCTGACCGTTCTCGGCGGCCACCGACAACGCGGTGCCGCCCACGCGGTTGGTCGAGCGGGTGTCGGCGCCCTTGTCCAGGAATGCGCTCAGCGTGCTGACCATGCCCGAGGCGCTGGCCCGCAGGAATGGCGACTCCTGGTAATCGTCCTTGGCATTCGGATCCGAGCCCGCATCCAGCAGGTGCTTGCAAATGGCTGCATTTCCCACGATCACCGCCCGCATCAGCGGCGTGCGCCCGGAGGAATCCTTGGCGTGCAGATCAGCTCCGGCCTTGACTGCCTTGCGCACCGCATCCGGCTTGCCGTCCTCGATCGCGCGGTACAGCGCCGAGGTCTGCTTTGAGAGGCTGGCGGCCGCAGTCGGCAGCGCGCTGAGCGTCGCCCCCGCCACCGCGCCGGAGGACAGCGGCGCAACGCTCGCCGTGGGCGCAGCAGGGGCAACCGGGGCAGTGGTTTTCGGGGCCGCCGTGGGTTCCACCGATTCGGCGCCGGCGGCGGACTTCTTCGCTTCGGCTTGCGCCTGCGTCGTGGCCGGAGCCGGGGACGCGGAGGACGCCGGGGAAGCAGGTTTTTCAGCGGAGGGCGACGGGCTGGACTGGACGCTTTCGGCCTGCGGCGCCGCTGGCCCGCACGCGGTGCAGGCGCCGATGACGGCGGCCAGCGGAAGAGCCAGCAACGCAACACCGCGACGGGTCGTGGTGAATCCGGTACGAGGTGCCATCGTTCCTTTCGCGGTCCGCAAACCTCGTTCGCAGCCGCAACGCGGCGTTGAACACTGTTCGGTAACTTACGTGATCTGCAATTGAGCTTAGCGCTCGAAGCTGAAAATTTGCGGGCAATCCGCGTCGAGAACTCTTGGCGTTCCGCCCCCGGGTTCTTCGCTAAAATCGTAGGCACCATGGAATGCCTTTATTTCTCCGCCGACCGCTGCCGCTCCTGCACCCTGATGACGGTGCCCTACGACCGACAGCTGCAGTCGAAGGTGGACCGCTGCCAGGAGCTGCTCTCGGGTTTCGGGCAGCTGACCTTCCTGCCTGCCCAGGCGAGCCCCGAGCAGGGTTTCAGGAACAAGGCCAAGATGGTCATCTCCGGCACCACGGACAACCCCACCATCGGCATCCTCGACGCCGATGGCCACGGTGTTGACTTGAGAAACTGCGGTGTCATCGATCCCGCCCTGCGGGCCATGTTCCCGGTCATCGAACGCTTCATCCACGAGCTGAAGCTGATCCCCTATGACGTGCCCAAGCGCAAGGGTGAATTGAAGCACGTGATCCTGACCCTCTCGGACACCGGGGCGATCATGGTCCGCTGGGTGCTGCGCACCAAAAAGCACTTCGTGGCCCTGCGCAACTCGCTGCCGCAGTTCGTGGAGAAGATGCCCCCGGGCTCGGTGGTGTCGGTGAATTTCCTGCCCGAGCACAAGGCGGTGCTCGAAGGGCAGGAGGAGATCATCCTCACGCGCCGCACCACACTGCAATTCGAGCTCAACGGCATCCCCATGCACCTGCGTCCGCAGGGCTTCTTCCAGACCAACACCCACATCGCGGCGGCGCTCTACCGCCAGGCCCGCCAGTGGATCAACGACGTGGATCCGGAAAGCATCTGGGACCTGTACAGCGGCGTGGGCGGCTTCGCCCTGCACTGCGCCGGCGAAGGCCGTACCGTGCACGGCATCGAGACCAGCACCGAGGCAGTCGAAGCCGCCGCCACCAGTGCCCGCAGCCTGGGCCTGGAGGGCGTGGAATTCATCGCCGGCGACGCCACCGAGTACGCGCTGGGCGCGGGATGGGCCCCTGACGCGGTCATCGTGAATCCTCCGCGCCGCGGCATCTCCGCCGAGCTGGCCGCCTGGCTGAACGATTCGGACGTCGAGCACCTGGTCTATTCCAGCTGCAACGCCGAATCGCTGGCCCGCGACCTCAAGCGCCTGGACAAGTTCACCCCGCAGCTGGCCCGCGTCATGGACATGTTCCCGCAGACCGAGCACTACGAGGTCATCGTCAAGCTCCAGCGCAGCGCGGCCTGAAGTCCCGCTAGCGGTCCAGCGTCGCGGTGCGCCGGTCCAATCGGCCCATGATCTCGTCGACCAGATGCGGATCGACATTCGGCTCGCGCCGCGCCTTGAGCAGCTCGGCACGGGCAGCCTGCAGCGCGATGCCCTGAATGGCGTCGGCCTTGGCGATCACCGCGCGGATCTGCGTGTACTTCTCGTCGGTGATCGCATCGTGCGGGTCCGGGTCGGTGGCCAGGATGGTGTGCAGCGAATTCATGCGCCGGCGCACCGCCTGCTGGTAGTTCTCCGGCAAATCCTGCAGCTCCACGTTCTTCTTCAGCGTCGCAATGGCCACTGCCTCGGCCCGGCGGGCCAGCGCGCGGCGCGCCCGCTTGGTGTCCTGCTCATTGCCGCGCAGCTTCAGCACACGCATCAGCGCCGGCAGCGTCAGCCCAGGGATCACCAGGGTCATCAGCAGCACCGAGCACGCGGCGACCACCACGAAGTTGCGTCCCTCGATCGGCGCGCCGTCGGCGGTGACCTTGGGCAGCGCCAGCGCCAGGGCAAGCGTGGCCAGCCCGCGCATGCCGCACCAGGTGAGCACCAGCGTGTCCTTGGCGGCGGAGATCTTGGGGTTCTTGCGGTTGGGCAGGTAGTAGGTGGCGAACATCCACACGGCGCGCACGCCGATCACGACCACGCAGATCGCGATAATGCCCGGGATGAAGCCCAGCAGGTTGCTGCCCTCCTCCTGGATCACCGAGTTCATCTCGATGCCCATCAGGCCGAAGGCCAGGCCGGTGGCCAGCATCTCCAGCACCTCCCAGAAGGCGTGGCGGGTCAGCCGCTCCTGCGAATCCTGCGGGCGGTCGCGGCGCACCATTTCCAGCGCGGTCACCACCACGGCGATGACACCCGAGACGTGCACCTCCTCGGCCAGCATGTAGACCGCGTAGGGGGCCACCAGGGTCGCGGCGCAACGGGCCGCGAGGTTCGGCACGAAGCGGTTCAGCGCGCCAATCAGCCAGCCCATGGCCAGACCCAGGACCACCGCGCCGGCCGCGCCGAGCAGGAACTGCGGGATGATTTCCAGCCCGACCTCGGACTGGTTCTCGGTGGCCTGCACCGCGAGCTGGAAGATCACGATGGCCATCGCGTCGTTGAACAGGCCCTCGGTTTCCAGCAGCGAGGTCAGCCGCCGCGGCATCTTCACCTTGGTGGCAATCGCGTCCACCGCCACCGGGTCGGGCGGGGCGACCACGGCGCCAAGCGCCAGCGCCAGCGGAATCGAGGCGATGGGGGCGAAGGCCCAGGCCGCAGCGGCGACCAGCCCGGCGGTGACCACGATGAGGATCACGGCAAGGCGGATCAGCGCCTTCCAGCGGAACCGGAACACCGACCAGCTGCTGCGCTGCGCCGTGGCGAAGAGCAACGGCGGCAGGAAGATCGGCAGGATCAGCTCCGGATCGATGTGCATCTCCGGCATGAAGGGCAAAAAGCCCGCCAGCGTCGCGAAGATCAGCATCAGGATGGGATAGGGGAGCTTGATCCGCTCGCCAATACCCACGATCAGGATCGTGGCGAACAACAGTGCAATGACCAGCAGGAAAAACTCCATAGTCTTCCTATTCTAGTTCTCAGCCCCGCAGGATCAGGGATTTTAGTTGCTGTTTAACGCGCCATCGCCCAGTAGCGGGGCCGCGGCAGCCCAGTCGTCGATGGCGCAGCCGTTGTGCCGGTCGAAGGAGACGCTCACGCTGCGCCCGGCCAGCGTCCCGGTGATCTGCGCGGTGTCGGGGCCTCCGTAGATCTCGGTGCAGATCCGGTTCTGGTTGGCCGCGGGGGAGAGCACGGCGGGGTTGGAAGCGAGCAGCGCGCAGGCCGCCTCGGCGGTGGGCAGGGTGCTGCCCGCGCCGACCTGCTCGCCCTGGCACCGCAGCCGGTATTCGCCGGATACCGTCGCGCCGTCATTGCGGACCAGGATCTCCAGGTCCGTCGGGGAAGCCTGGGGTTCCGCCGCGGAACAGCTGGCCAGCGCAATTCCGGCGGCGAGCGCCGCGGCCGCAATCAACAACCCGGAGGCCAGCGGAGGCTGGCGTTTCAGCGTCTGCGCATCATCCATGGGCTCATTCTGCACGCCAGCCGCGCACATTGCCAGAGGTCGTGGCCGCAGGGCCGATCGGTCCGTTTATTCGGGCAGCACCAGGGCATTGGCCACCTCCAGCAGCCGGGCGCGCAGCACCTCGGCCCGCTGCGCGAAGTCCTTCTGCAGGCGCACGTACTCGGCCTTGCCCTCCGGGGTTTCGATGCGGATCGGCTCATGGCCCCAGTCGACCAAGTCGTAGGGGGAGGCCTGCATGTCCATGGTGCGGATGTCCCACGCCAGCTCGAAGCAGTCCATTACCAGGTCGCTGGGCACCGCGGGCGTGAGCTTGTACGCCCACTTGTACAGGTCCATGTTCGCGTGCAGGCAGCCGGGCTGCTCCAGGTCGCGCTGGGTATCACGGGTCGGCTGCAGCTCGTTGAGCGGCGCGGCCTGCGGGGTGTAGAAGCGGAACGCGTCGAAATGCGTGCAGCGGATCCGGTGCGATTCGACCACCTCGTCCGTGCCGGCGGCGCCCAGCCGCAAGGGCAGGTACTCGTGGCGGATGCCGTTGACCTCGGACTTGTAGGCCATGGCCCACTCGTGCAGGCCGAAGCAGGCGAAATTGCCCGGACGCTGCGCGGTACCGGCGAGGATGATGCGGGCGAACCGGATGGCCTCGGTGCGGGCCTGGCCGAAGGCCTCGGCATCCAAAGCCCAGCCGGGTCCGGCGGCGGTGTCCACCGGCCGATAGAACTTCCAGCTCTCGCGCTGCGCGGCCTCGGGCCCGGAAAGCACCACATCCATCCCGGGATGCCAGCGGTAGAGCTGGCCGGGCTTCTGCGTGTAGTAGGTGAACAGGAAGTCCTCGATGGGGTGCTTGCGCCCCTTCATCCTGCGGGCCACGAAGGGCTCGCCGAAGGCGCGGGCGCGCTGCTCGTGCGCGGCCGCCCGGGACAGCCAGTCGGCGGGAGCAAGGACCTCAAGGGTTTGGGGCATGGCTCAATTATCCGGTCTCGTGCGCGGCAACTCCACCTTTGGTACGCCAGTTCACACCTCCCCCAAACGCCGGGGGAGGCTGGCGGACGGCGCCGCGGCTGCGCATACTGCAAGGCAGGAACACCAAAAACCCAGGAGGCCGCACGATGAAGGAACCATTATGGGAGCCGCCGCTGGCCGGCACGGAAGCGCAGCACCTGTTCGGCATGCTTGACCGGCTGCGCGCGACCTTCCGCTACAAGGCCGACGGGCTGGGCATCGAGCAGCTGCGCTTCAGGCTTGCGTCCAGCGCGCTGAGCCTGGGCGGGCTGCTGCAGCACCTGGCCGCCGTGGAGGACGAGAAGTTCATCTGGCTGATCGCCCGGCGCAAGCCCGAAACGCTGCTGGCGCTGACCGCGGACGGGACCGACCAGTTCCAGGTCGTTGGCGAGGATCCCGCTGCGGTCTACCGGATCTACGACCGCGCCGTGGCCGCCAGCCGGGAGATCCAGCTCGAACTGCTGGAACCCGGGGCGCTGGAGAAGCCCAGCGCGCTGGATTTCGGCGGCGAACACCCCAGCATCCGTCGGCTGGTGTGCGACGTGATCGAGGAATACGGCAGGCATGCCGGCCATGCGGACCTGCTGCGCGAGGCGCTGGACGGCCGCGTCGGCGAGGACCCGCCCTGGGACTACCTGCCGCCGTGGTATCCGCGCAGCTGAAGGCAAAAAGCTGCGGCCCGCACCGCCACCGATCGGGTGGAGGTGCGGGCCGCGGTGGCGGCGGATGCCGGGGGCAGATCCGACAGGCGCCTAGCCCATGGCGATCGCGCCGAACAGCACGCCGGAGGCGAGCATAACCAGGCTGACCACCAGTGCACGCCACAACACCTTCTTGTGGTGGTCGCCCAGGTCCACGCGGGCCAGGGAGACCAGCAGGAGGATTGCCGGGACGAGCGGGGACTGCATGTGCACCGGCTGGCCGGTGATGGAGGCGCGGGCCATGTCCACCGCTGGAACTCCGAAGTGCGCGCCGGCCTCGGTGAGCACCGGCAGGATGCCGAAGTAGAAGGCGTCGTTGCTCATGAAGAAGGTTGCCGGGATGGAGATCAGGCCGGTGATCACCGCCATGTACTGGCCCAGCGAATCAGGGATGATCGTCACCAGCCACTGGCTCATCGCGTCGACCATGCCGGTGCCGGACAGCACGCCGGTGAGCACCGCGGCCCCGAGCACCATGGAGACTACCGCGATAATCTCGCTGGAGTGCGAGGCGATCATCTTGACCTGGTCGGAGACCTTCGGGAAGTTGACCACCAGTGCGATGGCGGTGCCGATCATGAACAGGTAGGACAGCGGCAGCACGTCCACGACCAGCAGCACCATGATGGCAACGGTCAGCGCGAGGTTGAAGAAGAACAGCTTCGGGCGCAGGGTTTCGCGGTTCGGATCCAGCACGGTGCCGTCCATGGTCGCGGTTTCGGTGCCGTCGCCCTTGGTGGCTACGGCTTCCAGCACGGCGATCGGGGAACCGGACACGCCGCCCCGGGTCTTGCCGCCCTTGCCGGAACCGCCCTGGCCGCCGGCGAGGTTGCCGCCGCCGAACGAGGTGCCCCACAGCTCGGGATGCTCGCGCTGCATGCGGCGGCGCTCGGCGATACCCATCTGCCAGGCGAAGATGCCGATGACCACCAGGGCGATGCCCAGCGACGGGAGCATCGGGACGAACACGTCGGAGGCCTCGACCCCCAGCGCCGCGGCGGCGCGGGCGGTCGGACCGCCCCACGGGACGATGTTCAGCGTGCCGTTGGTCAGGCCAGCCACGCAGGTCAGCACAACAGGGCTCAGGCCCAGGCGCTGGTAGATCGGCAACAGGGCCGCGGTCACCACGATGAAGGTGGTGGAGCCGTCGCCGTCCAGCGAGATCACCGCGGTCAGCAGGGCGGTGCCCACGACGACCTTGGCCGGGTCGTTGCCGACCAGCTTCTGGATGCCGGCGACCAGCCGGTCGAAGAGCCCGACGTCGATCATCAGGCCGAAGTACATGATGGCGAACATCAGCAGCGCCGCGGTGCCGGACATCGACTTGATGGCGTCCATGATCATGTCGCCCAGGCCGAAGCCGGCGCCGGCGAACAGGCCGAACGCGGTCGGGACGATGATCAGCGCCAGCAGCGGGGTCATGCGTTTGGTCATGATCAGGACCATGAAGGTGATGACCATGAGGAATCCGAGTGCAACGAGCATTGCCCCGACCTCCTTGGATCTGTGGTGCCACATCGGCGTGGCATCCGGTGGAATGAGGAATCCCTTCCACGCTACGTGTCGGCGCTCACGTTGCGGGGCTTGTGCTGATTACCGCCCCCTTTTGGTCATTGGAATCTTTTTGCTCATAAAACTCACTCGGGCGCACTCCGGTGGATATGCTTGGTGCCATGCATTCCTCCCGACCCGGAACCCGGCACTTCGCCTCGCGCATCATGCGCCTGCAGTTCATCGTGGTCGGCTTCCTGATCGTGCTGGTCACGGCGGGAACGCTCTACGCCAGCTACAACCAGGTGTTCAACCGGGCCGAGGACCGCTCGCTGACCATCGCGCGTTCGGTGGCAGTCATGCCCTCGGTGGTCCAGGAGGTCGAGCGCTACGCGGCCCAGGACCGGCTCGATGTCCAGGCGCTGAGGACCGGCCCGCTACAGGAGACGGCCCAGGCGATCGTGAACCGCGGAGATGCATACTTCGTCGTGATCACCGAGGACCGCGGCCTGCGCCTGAGCCATCCGAACCCCGCAGAACTGGGGCTGAAGGTCTCCACCGAGCCGGTGGCCCTGGCTGGTATCGAGGACGTTTCGCGCGAGCACGGCACCCTGGGCGAGTCGGTGCGCGCCAAGGTCCCGATATATTCCTCTTCCGGCATGGTCATAGGCGAGGTATCGGTTGGCGTGACCACCGATTCGCTGACCGGGGCGCTGGCGCAGTCCTTCAGCTGGATCGCGCTGTTCGCCCTGCTGGCCGCCGCGCTGGCGGTGCTCGCCGGACGCTACACGGTGCGCAAGCTCAAGCGGCAGACCCTGGGCCTGGAACCCTCGGAGATCGCGCAGCTGGTCCGCGACCAGCAGGCGGTGCTCTACGGCGTGACCGAAGGCGTCATGGGCATCGGCGTGGACAACCGGATCACGGTGCGCAACAAGGCGGCCCGACAGCTGCTGGGCCTGCCGCACCGCACGGAGCTGCAGGACGTCGTGGGGCGCCACTACGCGTCGGCCGGGCTTGATGCGGCCCTGGTGCGCGCCATCCGCGAGCACGACAAGGCGCCGCTGCGGTTGAACGCGAACGGGAATTCGCTGATCGCCCGCGTCACGGACGTGAACCGCGACGGCGTGGATCTCGGGCAGGTGGTGCTGTTCCACGACGTGACCACCGTCGAGGCGCTGGGCACCAAGCTTGACGCGGTGCAGGACATGGCCGATGCGCTGCGCGCCCAGCGCCACGAATTCGCCAACCGCATGCATGCGGTGCTGGGGCTGATCAACCTGGGCAAGATCGAGCAGGCCGAGCAGTACCTGCAGGAAGTCATGGAAACCGGGCCGAAGATCGCCCAGGTCCCCGGGCTCGAGGCAGTGCAGGACGCTTACCTGTCGGCATTCATCTCCGCCAAGGCGGTGCGCGCCCACGAGCAGGGCATCGAGCTGCGCGTCTCGCCGCAGTCGATGCTCTTCGGGCAGATCGCCTCCGCCCATGACGCGCAGGACGCCACCGCGGTGCTCGGCAACCTGCTGGACAACGCCTTCACCGCCGCGCTGCGCGGCGCCGGGGAACCCTGGGTGGAGGTGGACCTGCTCTCCGAGGGAACCACCTTGCACCTGGCCGTGGCGGACTCCGGGCCGGGCATCACCACCGGCCTGGACATCTTCTCGCCCGAGGTCTCCACCGGCTCCGCCCTGGGCGGCGAGCACGGCGCCGGGGTGGGGCTGCCGCTGATCCGCCGGCTGGCCCAGTCGCGCAGCGGGGACGTCTGGGTGGCAGATCCCGGAGGCGCCGACGGCGGGGCGGTGCTGGCTGCCCGGTTGCCCGCGGCGCTCGCCGAACCCCGAACCCCCACCGAAACCCCACCGGAAGGACAGCGCCCATGAGCGGCAAAACCACGGGAAACTACCGAGTGCTGATCGTCGACGACGACTTCCGTGTCGGCGCGCTGCACGCGGAGATGGTCAACGCGCTGCCCGGCTTCCAGGCGCTGGAACCGGTGCAGGATCCGCGGGTGGTGCCCAAGGTCGTCGCCGCGCAGAAGCCGGACCTGGTCCTGCTGGACCTGTACCTGCCGCATGTCAGCGGGCTGGAACTGCTGCCAGCCCTGGGCGTGGACGCGATCATGATCTCTGCGGCGACCGAGCCGGAGAACATCTCCCAGGCGATCTCGCGCGGGGCGCTGTCCTTCATCATCAAGCCCTTCGGCGCCAAGACGCTGTCCTCCAAGCTCAAGGGCTGGGCCCGCTACCGCCGGCAGCTGGAGGGCGCCGGGCAGCTGGACCAGCAGGGCATCGACCGGCTCTACAAGACGCTGCAGGGGGTGGACGACGCGGCCGCCGCAGGCGCGAGCGCCGCGCCCACCGAGCAGGCGGTGCTGGCCTGCGTGAAGCAGTCGGCGCAGCCGATGAGCGTCGCCGAAGTGGCCGAGGCGGTGGGCGTCGCGCGGGCCACCGCGCAGCGCTACCTCGCAGCGCTGGTGGCCAACGAGGCGCTGGAGCTTCAGCTGGGCTACGGGACGCGCGGCCGCCCCGAGCACCGCTATATCTCGCGTTAGGTGGCGTCCCAGAGACGGCGGTAGAAGTCGATCTTCCGTTCATCGGGCTCGATGCCGTAGCCGGCGTACACCTCGGCCTGGACCCCTGCCCCGAAGTTCCATTCGGTGCTCCATGCGGCCACCGCCAGATCGGCCCAGCGGTCGCCCACGCCCAGCTCGCCGAAGTCCACGTGCCCGGTGACCTCGTACCCGGGGCCGACCAAGGTGTTCGGCGCGCAGGCGTCCCCGTGGCAGACCACCAGGTCCTCCTCGGGCGCCTCGGTGAGGAAACGCTCGCGCAGCTCGCCTGCGAGCCAGCCCGCGCGGGTGGCTACGTCCCAGCGGAACGGGCAGCGCTCGACCGGCAGCGCCTCGTGCAGCCGGCGCAGCCCGCGGCCCAGTGCGCGGGCCGACAGCTTCGGTTCGGCCTTGCCGACATCGGACACCAGGTTCAGGCCGGGCAACGCGGCGGTGACCATGAGCTGGCCGTCGTCGAACTCCTCCAGCGACAGCACCCGCGGCACGGCCAGGTAGTCCGCGGCCCAGCACAGGCGCTCGGCCTCGAGGCGCAGGTCGAGCTCATCGGCGGCGCTGCGGCCCGCCCCGTTGGCAGAGGCCGTGTACGGGGACCACTTCGCGAAACGCTGCGCCGGTCCTTCGCCGAGGCGGTAGGTCACCCCGCCCAGCGCGTTGAGCCAGACTCCGTGGACCGCCTCGCCCCTGGCAGCCTGGAGCACGCGGGGCGGCACGGGAAGATTCTCCGGCGGGGCGGCGGCGAGGAAAAGGGGTTTGCTCATGCACCCAGCATGACAGCGCCGCGTCCGGCCCCGCAAAGCCCGCCGGCGCGTTAACGCCTCAGGCGGCCGGGCACCGAAGTGCCTGGCCGCCTGAGGATCCAGCGGATGGTGAGCCTAGCGGCCGGTGCCGCCGTACACGGTGGCTTCCACCTCGGTGTCCAGGTTGAACGCGGTGTGGATGGCGCGCACCGCGTCGTTGAGCTTGTCGGCGTCGGTCACCACGGAAATGCGGATCTCGGAGGTGGAGATCATGTCCACGTTCACTCCGGCCTGGTGCAGTGCCTCGAAGAAGGTGAAGGAGACGCCCGGGTTCGAGCGCATGCCGGCGCCGATCAGCGACAGCTTGCCGACCTCGTCGTTGTGCTCGATGTCCTCGAAGCCGATCTCGCCCTTGGCGGTGTTCAGCGCGTCCAGCACATGCTTGGTCTCGGTCATCGGCAGGGTGAAGGAGATGTCGGTCTTGCCCGAGCCGCGCGTCGAGATGTTCTGCACGATCATGTCGATGTTGGCCTGGGCCGCGGCGATCACGCCGAAGATCTGCGCCGCCTTGCCCGGGATGTCGGGGACACCGATGACGGTGACCTTCGCCTCGGAATGGTCGTGGGCAACACCGGAGATGATTGGCTGTTCCAAGGGTTCTCCCTCTTGAATCTTGATCTTGTCGTTGGGGTCCGGGAGCACCCAGGTGCCCTCGTTGGTGCTGAAGGAGGAGCGCACATGCAGCGGCACTCCGAAGCGGCGGGCGTATTCCACGCAGCGCAGGTGCAGGATCTTGGAGCCGCTGGCCGCCATCTCCAGCATTTCTTCGCTGGTGATCTGCTCGATCTTGGTTGCGGAAGGAACCACTCGGGGGTCGGCGGTGTAGACGCCGTCCACATCGGTGTAGATCTCGCAGACGTCGGCGCCGAGCGCTGCGGCCAGCGCCACCGCGGTGGTGTCGGAGCCGCCGCGGCCCATCGTGGTGATGTTCTTCGATTCCTTGCTCATGCCCTGGAAACCGGCGACGATGGCGATGAATCCGCGGTCGATGGCGCGGCGCACGCGCTGCGGCGAGACCTCCATGATGCGGGCCTTGCCGTGGGTCGAGTCGGTGATCAGGCCGGCCTGGGAACCGGTGAAGGAGGCCGCGCGTTCGCCGAACTGGTCGATCGCCATGGCCAGCAAGGACATGGAGATGCGTTCGCCGGCGGATAGGAGCATATCCATCTCGCGGGCGGGCGCCTCGTCGGTCAGCTGGCCGGCAAGGTCCAGCAGGTCGTCGGTGGTGTCGCCCATGGCGGAGACCACCACGACCACTTCGTGGCCCTGGTTCTTGGTGTCAATAATTCGGCGCGCGACGCGTTTGATGCCTTCGGCATCCGATACGGACGAACCGCCGAACTTTTGCACAATTAGGCCCATGGGCACTCACTCCACCTGTTGAAAGCTGTGGCTCACGCGCTTGTCCGAAGCACCGCCGACACCGCGGGTGGCGGGCGCAGGAAAATGCCGCGCGAGACATCTACCAGATAAATATTGTGACAGCTTCGCTCGATCATGACCTACTTGTGACGTTAACGGTTGGTCATATTGCCTAGAGGGCGCCGGGGAATGTGCCTTAAATCGCTCCCTATCCCTTGGTGAGAGCCAAAATTTGTCGCCAAAAGGACTTCCACTCCGACACCATCTCGGGGTTCCCAGCCTTAGTGACGTTTACGGCAATGCTGACTTTTTCGCCCTTGAGCCCAATGTCTACTTGGGTCTTGGTGCCGTCGCTGAAACTCGCCCGCCAGTAGCGCCAACGTTCGCTGGAGCTGAGCGCAGGGTCCTCGGCCAGCGTCTGCCCGTTGAATTCGGCCAAGCCGGAAACCGCCTGCAGCCAGCGTTCCAGTGCGCCGTCCAGCGTCGTCGGGAGCGTCGCGGTGGTCGATCCCTGGAAGCTTCCATCCTGGGCCTGGCCGGGAACTCGGCGGCCGATTTCCTGTTCGAAGGCCACCGCGACACTCTGGGCCCACCATTCAGGGTTCTTCAGGTCCTTCGGCATCAGCGTGGCGGCCAGCTGGGCAATCTGCTGATGGACCAGCTCGGTCGCCGAAGCCTCATGCAGGGCCTTCGACCATTGGCTCCACGGCCGTCCGGTGGCGCGGGCGATTGCGTCGGTGTTGCTGCTTCGTGTTGCCATGCTTGAAATCTAGCGTGAATGCGCCGCACCCTCCAGTTGGGGACGTGCTATTGCCTGAAATAGGCGCACACGATGGAACGCGCCAGCGCCAGGCGTTCGTTCTCCGGGACATTTCGGCGCAGCTTCGATTTTCTTGTCCGGATCCATAAACGAAAGGAGCCGCGGACTTCGATATGTGTCGAAGTCCGCGGCTATTCCTGCGGCGTCCGGAATCTAGGCGCAGTCGAAGTCCAGATTCAAGCGGCCGATCAGCGTGGTCAGCGCGCCGAGGTCGTCATCGCTCCATTGCTCCATGCGGGCCCTGAGGTCCAGCCGCCAGTTGTGCAGCCATTCGCGCCGCCGGGTCACCGCCAGCTCGGTGGGCAGCAGCTGCGAGACCCGGCGGTCGTCCGGATCCACTTCGCGGGTGACCAGGCCGAGTTCCTCGAGCTTGGTGACCATGCGAGAGAGTGCCGCCTTGTCGATCAGCAGGCGGTCGCAGATCTCGGACTGCGAGATGCCCTTGGAGCGAACAACCAGCCCGAGCACCGGCAGCGCCGCCGTCGTCAGCCGGTGCTCCATGCGTGCGGCGACTTCCCGCTTGGTGCGGGCGATGACCGCGATGAAGTCCAGCAACTGCTGCTCGGCGGCCTCGTAGAGTTCGGCGCGCTCAGCGCTGGTGCTGGCGACGCGGCCGCTCACGGTATCCATGGGCCTTCCTACGCCCCGGCGGGGGAGCCGGGCTTCTTCTCGTTGTCGCCGTCAGCGGTGACAGGGGCTTCGGTGAGCAGGGTGCCTTCGGCGCGCTGCGCCTCCAAGCCCTTAGCGCCGTCAACGGCAGGGGCCGAGGCAGGAGCCTGGCCTTCGCCTTCCTGATGGCGTTCAACCGCGGTCTGCGTGCGCAGCTTCTGGTTCGGCAGCAGGCACACGGCCACGACGGTGATCAGGGAGATCGGGGCGGCCACTGCGAACAGCGCCGCGACACCGTCGCCGTACACGGATTCGAAGATCACTCGCACCGGCTCGGGCAGCGTGGAGATGCTCGGCAGGCTGCCGGAAGCCAGCTGCGCGGAGACCTCGGCGGCCTTGTCGCCCAGCGTGGCCATCGCCTTGGCCAGATCGGACTGGCGGTCGGCGATCATGTTCGGAATGTTGATTGCCAGCAGGGCGCCGAGCCCTGCGGTGCCGGCGGTGCCGCCCAGGGTGCGGAAGAAGTTCACGGCCGAGGAAGCCACGCCGAGTTCATTGACCGGAACGGCATTCTGCACCACCAGGACCATGTTCTGCATGACCAGGCCGACGCCGGCGCCCAGGATGAACATGTACACGCCCACCAGGACGAAGTTGGTGTCGTAGTGGATGGTGCCCAGCAGGAACAGGCCGACGACCTGAAGGATCGAGCCGGTGACCACGAAGGCCTTCCACTTGCCGAAGCGGGTGATCAGCGCGCCGGCGATGGTGGAGATGACCAGCAGGCCGGCCATCATCGGGAAGGTCATCAGACCGGCCTGGGTGGCGGTCGCGCCGCGGGCCATGATCATGTACTGGCTGAGGAACACCGAGGTGCCGAACATCGAGACGCCGATGGCCAGCGAGGCGATGACTGCAAAGGTGAAGGTGCGGTTCTTGAACAGACCCAGGTTCAGCAGCGGTTCGGCCGCCTTGAATTCCGTGAGCACGAACAGTGCCAGCAGAACCACGGAGCCGCCGGCCATCAGGTAGCTGGTGGTGGAGTTCCAGCCGAACTGCGAGCCGCCCATGGACATCCAGATCAGCAGCAGGGCTACGCCCGAGGACAGCAGCATGATGCCCAGGTAGTCGATCTTGACCTTGCGCTTGGCGAGGGCCGGAAGATGCAGGGTGCGCTGGATCAGCAGGATCGCGACCACGGCGAACGGCAGCGCCACGAAGAAGTTCCAGCGCCAGTTGATGGTGTCGGTGATGAAGCCGCCGATCAACGGTCCGCCCACGGTGCCCACGGCCATGACGGCGCCGAACAGGCCCATGTACTTGCCGCGTTCACGCGGGGAGAGGATATCGGCCATGACGATCTGGCTCAGGGCACCCATGCCGCCGCCGGCCAGGCCCTGGATGACGCGCATGGCGATCAGGAATTCGGTGTTCTGCGCGAAGCCCGCGGCGGCCGAAGCCAGTACGAACATGGCCAGCGCCAGCTGCAGCAGCAGCTTGCGGTTGCCGAGGTCGGCGAGCTTTCCCCAGATCGGGGTGGAGATGGTGGTCGCCAGCAGCGTGGCGGTGACGACCCAGGTGAAGGCGGTCTGGCCGCCGTCCAGATCGGAAACGATCACTGGAAGTGAACTGGAAACGACGGTGCCGGCCAGGATGGAGACAAACATACCCATCAGCAGGCCCGTCAGGGACTGCATGATTTCGCGGTGGCTCATCTTGGGCTGGGCGACCGGTGCGGTTGCGGTCATAAGCGCTCCAAAGAAGAAGAGAAGAAAGGTTGATTCTCATCAACTATAAATGATTAGTTGACAATCATCAACCATGTGTGGGGTGCTCCACAAAAGTGCCGCGGCGGGAATAAAAACACCCCGCCGACGGCGCGTTGAGCGCGGGCGGCGAGGTGGATCCTGCGGAGAGCGGGTGGTCAGCGGGTCGCGCTGCGATGGTCGTCCATCTCCGGAACGACGAAGCGCGGCTGCGTTTCCGCACCGGCCTCGGAAGCCGGCTCCGGGCCTTGCTCGGCGGGCTGGTCCGGCGCAGGGGTCTCCCTGCGCGGCTGCGGTTCGGGATCCGGCAGCTGCGGCGCAACCTGCGGGGCGGCGGCCCGTCCGGCAACCCGGCGGCCCTCGAAGGCGCGAGCCAGCGTGACCTCGTCGGCGTACTCCAGGTCGCCGCCCACCGGGAGGCCGGAGGCCAGGCGGGTGATCTTGATGCCCAGCGGGGCCAGTGCGCGCACCAGGTACACCGCGGTGGCTTCGCCCTCGAGGTTCGGGTCGGTGGCCAGGATCAGCTCGGTGATCGAGTCGTCGGCCAGGCGGGTGACCAGCTCGCGGATGTGCAGTTGCTCGGGTCCCACCCCGGCCAGCGGATTGATGGAGCCGCCCAGCACGTGGTAGCGGCCGGCGAAGGCCCGGGTGCGCTCGATCGCCAGCACGTCCTTGGACTCCTCGACAATGCAGATCGTCGTGCCGTCGCGGCGCTCATCGCGGCAGATCGCGCAGGTGTCCTGCTCGGAGATGTTGAAGCAGATTTCGCAGAACTTCACCTTCTCCTTGACCAGCTGGATCGAGGCGGCCAGGCGGGTCATGTCCTCGGCGTCGGCATCGAGAATGTGGAAAGCGATGCGCTGCGCCGATTTCGGGCCGATCCCAGGCAGCCGACCGAGCTCATCGATCAGTTCCTGTACAGCACCTTCGTACACGTGCGCCTTCTTTCGTCGCTTGCAGGGATAGGTCTTGAGCGGCCCGCGGGCCGGTTGCGGGGAGGCCAACGCACCCCGCCAACGTACACACTAGTGTCTCACTCCGACAGTTGGTATGGCTGCCGGATCGGTCACAGGCTGCGCTTGATTTCCACGATGTTGCCGTTCACGTCGCGCTGCTCGATGACCATACCGCCGAGCAGCCGCTCGACCGCAGGAACGCCGATCAGGGCGGAGTCCTCCACCTCGATGTCGTCGTCGCTCGGGACGAACTCGTAGGGATCCTCCATCGCAGGTTCGGGCGGCAGCGGCGCGCCACCCCAGCCGCTGGCGGACTGCACCGGCGCGGCGGCCGGAGCAGCGTCCTTTGCCTGGTTCATCAGCTGCTGGTAGCGGCTCATGCGCCCGGAGCCTGCGCTCGGACGCGGGTCCGACGGGGTGCTCGCGGGCTGCGCGGCCGGATCCGGGGCGCCCCAAGACGGAGCGGTTTCCCGGGCAGGGGCCTGCGGCGGCTGCGCGGGCCGGAACTGCTGCGGAGCGCCGTGCGGCGCCGGGGCAACGGGTGCCGAAGCTGCCTGCTGGGACGGAGCTTGCTGCGCGGGGGCCTGGGACTGCGTCTGGATCGGTTCAGGGGCCTGCGGCTCGGGCTCGCGGGCGCTGGCCGCCGGCTCGAAGGAGCCGGTGGTGCTGCCCGGGCGCAGCGGCGTCGAGGACACCGGGCGGTCGATCGAGAAGCCGGGACGTTCGGCCTGGCGGGCGTTCATCCCGGCGGTCATGCGCGGGCGCGGAGCCACCGGCGGGCCGTCGAAGGAACGCGGGGCGCTGCTGCGCTGCGGGGCCGGAGCCACCGGAGCCTGGAAAGCAGGTGCTTCAGGCTGGATCGGCTGGACCTGCTGGACCGGTGGCGCGGCGGGAGCCGCTGGCTGAGCCGGAGCAGGCGACGGAGCCTGGGGTTTCGTCGCTGCGTAGGGGTCGCCGAAGGCGCCGTCGTCAGGGAACGGCGGCTCGTCCATGTACGGCTCGTCGTACGGCGGAGGCACGTCGTCGTAGCTGGATACGTAGCCGTTGTCTCGCGCGGGCGCGGCGGCAGCCGGCGCAGCGGGTGCCGGGGACTTGCGTGTCGCCGGAGCGGCCGCGGTCCGGGCCGATGCAGGCTTCGAGGGGCGCGAAGCTACCCCAGCGGAATCAGCCTTGATGAACTTGGTTGGTGCTGGGGTTGGCGCCGGGATCGGCCGGCGCTCACCTTTTGGGGAACCACCGCCTGCAGGGTTCGAGCCGCCTTCGGTGATGACAACCTCGATCGGCCCGCCAGCCACCTGCGAAAGCACTCCGGTGAGCGTCTGCATCATGTCCGGTCGGTTTCTCAGATTGACGATCGGACCGGAATTGCTGAAGGCAAGCGTCAGCGTGCGGCCGTCGAATCCGGCGACCGATCCGTAGTTCGACACCATGGAGTGCAGCACGCGCGAGTTGGACTGCAGCTGTTCCAGAATCTGCGGCCAGGCCTGCTGGAACTTGGCGACCGGAGAAGCTCCGGCTGGAGCAGCCGTTGGCTGGTTTCCCTGCTGAGGGTGCTGCTGCTGGTACTGGTTCTGCTGCTGGGCGGACTGCGCCTGCTGGCGCTGCGCCGCTTCGCGTTGGGCTTGTTCGCGCTGTGCCTGCTCTCGGGCGGCCTGTTCCTGGGCTGCGCGTTGGGCTGCTTCGTACTCGGCCTGCTGGCGCTGGGCGGCTTCACGCTGCGCCTGTTCACGGGCGGCCTGTTCCTGGGCTGCACGCTGGGCTGCTTCATGTTCGGCCTGCTGGCGTTGGGCGGCTTCACGTTGGGCCTGCTCACGCTGAGCTTGTTCATAGGCGGCGCGCTGCTGTGCTTCGGAGTCCGGCTGGATTGGCGGGACCTGGGCGACATGCTGCTGCTGGTGTTGCTGCGGTGCCTGGCTCTGCTGAGCCGGGTTCTGCAAGTGCTGTGCCTGTTCGTAGGCGGCGCGCTGCTGTGCTTCGGAGTCCGGCTGGATCGGCGGGACCGGGGCTGCCTGCTGCTGTTGCGGGGCCTGGTTTTGCCGGGCAGCGGCCTGGGCTTGCTGCTGCGACTGCTGCTGGGCGCGGGTTTCTGCCGCGCGGCGGGCGAATTCAGCCATGGCAGGGTTCTGCTTGACGTCGTCGATGGAGACACCGGTCCCGAAGGACAGGTCTTCGCCGCTGGCTGGATCCGGCACCAGGCTGAACGGCGCGACGCCGTCGGGGCGCTCGGCCGGAACGCTCGGGCCGGGCTGGATCTCGGTGGTGACCGGGTTCCGGTCTTCCTTCGGTCCCCAAGTGGCGCCCCAATCGGCGTCCGCGCCGGTGTTCAGCGAGGCTGCCGCTCCCGGATCCAGCGGAGCGTTGAGATCGTCCGCGGCCTGAGCCTGGGCGGCGGTCTGCTGCTGTGCGTCTGGCTGCGGCTGGGCAGGCGCCTGGGAAGCGTGCGGAACCTGGGATTCCTGGTGCCGCTGGGCTGGCTGGGTGTGCTGATCCTGCGGGGCCGATGCGGGCTGCGCCGGAGCCTGCTGCACGGGAGCCTGCTGAACCGGTGCAGGCTGGGTTTCGGCCGGAGCTTCTGCAAGCGCTTCGGGAATCGGCTCTCCGTCGCGGCGGGCCTTGGCCGCGGCCAGAGCCTGGCGTACGGCGGCGGCGCCCTGGCGCGCTGCGCCAGGATTCGGCGCCGAGCCCATGGAGACGGCAACGTCCTCGGATCCCTCGCCATCCAGCGCGGGCAGCGCCCCGCCGGTCATGGCATGGCGCTCCAAGCGGTCCAGCCGGGCGGCGAAGGAACTGTCCGAGCTCTGCGAACCGGGAAGCAGCAGGCGCGCGGCCAGCAGCTCAAGGTGCAGGCGCGGGGAGGTTGCGCCGGTCATGTCGGTCAGCGCCTGATTGGTGACATCGGCCCAGCGGGACAGCTCGCCGGCTCCGGCCAGCCCGGCCTGCAGGTGCAGGGCTTCGAGCTGGTCGGCGGGAACTCCGCGCAGGATCTTCTCCAGGCCCTCCGGCATCGCCTTGGCGATCACCAGGTCGCGGAAGCGCTCCAGCAGGTCCTCGACGAAGCGACGCGGATCAAGTCCGGTCTGGATGATGCGGTCGATCGCGCTGAACAATCCGGCCCCGTCTGATTCGTGCAGGGAGAGGACGACCTCGTCCAGCAGCGTGGAGTGGGTGTAGCCCAGCAGCGCGATGGCGGTTTCGTAGTCCAGGATCCCTTCGCGGGCGCCGGCCATGAGCTGGTCAAGCACCGACAGGGTATCGCGGACCGAGCCTGCTCCGGCGCGAATGACCAGCGGCAGCACGCCCTCGGCCACCGCGACGTTTTCGCGGTCGCAGAGGACCTTGAGGTATTCCAGCAGCGCCTCGGGCGGCACCAAGCGGAACGGGTAGTGGTGGGTGCGCGAACGGATGGTGCCGATGACCTTGTCCGGCTCGGTCGTCGCGAAGATGAACTTGATGTGCGCCGGCGGCTCTTCGACGATCTTCAGCAGCGCGTTGAAGCCTGCCGAGGTGACCATATGGGCCTCATCGATGATGAAGATCTTGTAGCGGTCGCGGGCAGGGGCGAACGTCGCACGCTCGCGCAAGTCGCGGGCATCTTCCACGCCACCGTGGCTGGCGGCGTCGATTTCGATGACGTCCAGGGAACCGGGGCCGCCGTTGGCCAGCTCGACGCAGCTCGGGCAGGTGCCGCACGGGATCGGAGTGGGACCCTGCTCGCAGTTCAGGCAGCGCGCGAGGATGCGGGCCGAAGTGGTCTTGCCGCAACCGCGCGGTCCGGAGAACAGGTATGCGTGATTGACCCGGTTCTTCTCCAGAGCGGTCATCAGCGGAGCGGTAACGTGCTCCTGTCCGATGACGTCGGCGAAGGTATCGGGACGATATCTGCGGTAAAGCGCTGTAGTCACACCGGTTCCCTATCGGTTGCGCGATGCCGGGGGCATCAGCTGTTGGACAATGTTTTCAGGCCTCACGATCCACGGTTCGCGCGGAAGCGCGGCTGGGTCGAATGCCTCCAAGGCTGCCTGCAAATCCTGACCCGGCAAGCCCAATGACTCTAGCAAAAATGCACGTATTTCGGCTGGATGCACACCTTGTTCGGTGATCTCTTCGAGCGTTACAGCGCCATCGCGCTTGGCCAGCCGCTGGCCCTTCTCGTTCAGCGCCAGCGGTACGTGCGCGTACGTCGGAACGGTATAGCCGAGCAGCTGCGCGAGATACGCCTGGCGTGGTGCCGACGAGAGCAAGTCATCGCCGCGGACTACTTGGTCGATTCCGCTGGCCGCATCGTCGACGACGACCGCCAAGTTGTACGCCGGTGCACCGTCGTTACGCACCAGGACGAAATCATCCACCGTCCCCGTGTAGCTGCCGGCGAGCTCGTCCTGAACAGTAAAAACGTTCGCTTCGGCGCGCAGACGCAGCGCCGCTGGCCTGTGCCGGGCCTTTTCGGCACGCTCTTCCGCGGTGAGGTTCCGGCAAGTTCCGGGATAGGAGCCCGGAGCGGCATGCGGAGCGCTGCCGGCCTCGGCAATGTCCTTGCGGGAACAGAAGCATTCGTAGACCAGCCCCTGCGCTTTGAGATCATCCACAATGGCGCGGTATACAGGCAACCGATCGGACTGACGCACCATTGTTCCGTCGAAACTTAGACCCAGCGCTTTGAGCTCGGCAAGCTGCTCGTCTTCGGATCCGGCACGAACGCGATCCAAGTCTTCGACGCGCAAAAGATAATCGCGGCCAGTGGAGCGGGCGAAAAGCCAAGCCAGGACAGCGGTGCGCAGGTTGCCGATGTGGAGGCGCCCTGACGGGCTAGGGGCGAAACGGCCAGCGCCCACGTGGACTCCATTCGGCTTGCGTAAAAAGTAAAGACCCCTCATGCACCTGTCAGAGCCCATCTACCCTTGCTACCTTCCGGTCCTGGGGGAGTTCAACAGGATGACACCACACGAGGGGTCACCAAAAATACTACCCGAGGAAGGGGTGTGGATAAAAATCGTAGGGCGTGCGCTTGCTCTCACCGGGTGCCCGCAAGTGAAAGTGAACCAAAAATTTGATCAGATTTCTCACGCGGCTCGTTTCCGGGTGGCCAGTCAATTGCTTGTCGGCGACTAAGGCCGGAGTTGACGCAAAATTTTGATCAAGAAATTTGTTCAGGCGAAGATCGGGCGTAGGCGGCTGAGATTTGTAATCCCTTGCGCTTGCGGTTTACAGAGTTAAAAATCTTGTCAAGATCTTTTAGTGCCACTGCGTGGGCTAGTGAGCTTGCGTCAGATGCACTCGTTGTGACGGCATTGCCCAGAATTCTGATCAAAAAATTTGATCAGGAAGACAACTAAGTCGCCAAGCGCCGGAGGCGGCGGCCTGCGCTGAAGGTCTCGGCGAACTGAACGAAAAATTTGATCAGAATTCGTCGAGGTCTCCAACTTGTACTCGCGGCTGCAGCCCTACGCATGATGAGCGAGGGCTGTTGCATATCTTGACCGGAGAATACGGCCATTTGGACCAGAACGACATGGCGATGTGAGCCCTTCTGAACGGGTCCACGACGTACGGGAAGAATACTTTGAATGTCGTGCGGCTGTCGAAAGAACTTTAGGGCTGGGTTTCTGATCAAAAAAATGGATCAGCATCTCATCAACTGGTGATCTGTTGCGGAGGCTATCCAGCAGCGGCTTCTGGAGGGTCGTACCAGCCAAGTACCCTGCGAACGCGATCAGTCATCTCAACCTCGGGAAGGACCGGCGTCTGGTTTCTCTCGAAGTCGAAGTTCTGTACTGATTTCACGCTCCCCGGAACCTCAAGACAAACAATCCCATTAGGTGTGCGCCAGTTGACAGATCCATCAGGGCGATAGGTTACTTCCCAACCCAACGCGTGTTTGAACAGCTGGTGCCTTTTGCATAGGAGTTCGGTATTAGTGCGTGATGTGTGGCCTCCCTGCGCCCAGCCATCAATATGGTCGGCCTCTGACTGCTCGGCCAGCCGATTGCAACCGGGAAAACGGCACTGAACGTCGCGGAAACGCAGAAGATCCTTTAGCGCCTTGCTTGGGCGATACTTTTCCCGGGCAACATCAATCGCGGCACCCGTCCACGGGTCTGTTAGCACCTTGATGAACGATGGTGCATCCCTTGCAATATTCAGTGCTGTACCAATAGGTATCGGACCGTAGCCTTCTAGCTCGGCGAGGGACTTTTTGGGGTCGGCCAACATTTCCAAGGCAGGGATAGTTACGGCTACGCGCGCTTTCAAAGGAGTGCCATTCGTGTCAGGCCAGCCATCAATCATTGCATCGCGGAAAATGTCAGCTCGGCGCTGCCGCTCGGTGCGCTCATCATCCTCATCAACATTCGTCACGGCGAACCAGTTGACTGTGTTGATCATACTGAAAATATCCTCCGCGGGAAGATAGACCTGAATCGTGGCCATGCCATTTTCATCCGCCCACCACGTAATGGAGCGACCTTCACGTGCCTCTTTATGTCGTTCGTCAAGGGGCTTCGGATGAAGCCGCTCTCTCATTCGGCGGGCTCTTTGCGAGATCGCTGAGTCTGTAGCTGTCTTGGCCAGGGGAAGCAATACGTGTTCCATCTGTTTGATGTCTTCAGGCTCCAGATCCTGAGATTGCTTGACTATCTCTTTGGCCGCTTTCGTAGTGATATCGCCATTGGCCAGAGCTGACAAGGTATCTACGCACAAGTTGCGCAGACCTTCCGCGGTGAACAGCTTGCCTTGAATGTGAGTTTCCGAATCTCGCATGGCGACTGCCGCTTCGGCGATGAAAGACGACCTGACCGTGATCTCGTCAGCCAAATTGACGCCGTAGTACTTAGCCGACAGCTCTCGGGCCTGATCGTCCTCCTGATCGAGCAAGGAATCTTGGACGCCCCTGTTGGCAGATTCGCGGGCACACATTTCCAAGGTGTCCGCCATGAGTGACGCTTCGGCTGCGTCCAGCATGCTTCGAAGCCGGCCGATGGCTTCAAGACGCCTGAACCCGTCAGCTGGTGTATCCACAGGCGGAAGGTTGTATAGATCCAAGGCGGTGGACGCGAATTTATTGAAGAACTTGTGCTGGTCAAGTTCCGCGTCCCACACTCCTCCTGAACCGAAATTCTTTCGAAGACCAGGAGGATACATCGGTAGACGATGGGCATCATCGTCGCTGTGAAATACCTCTCTTTTGCTCATGTTTTGAGTATCCTCCGCACTACGGACAGTTTGGTGGGGCCTGTTGCAGCGTGGGGAAAGCGCGGAAAATCGGCTAAATCTAGGGGATCGCGGAGTCGCTCGGAAAGCGATTTGCCAGCGCGTGGTCTTCGATTCGTGATTGTGTGGAAATTTAGATATGCTTGATTCTGCTCCACGGAGCAGACTGAGGAGGATTCGCCTAGCGGCCTATGGCGCACGCCTGGAACGCGTGTTGGGTTAACGCCCTCAGGGGTTCAAATCCCCTATCCTCCGCCAATGGAAAACCCCCGAGAAATCGGGGGTTTTTTCGTTTAATTTCACTGGAACGGGATCCCCGCCGTCCACGCGATCTTGAAGTGTTCTTGCAAGATGTCGGATTGCCAGCTGATTCGCCGTTACCTCCAAAGACAACTTGTAGTTTCGAGCCCTAGACAGCAATTGGACGCCTCAAAGTGATACGCGGTTCCCCTAGGATCTGGTCTTGGGCGAAGTTCAGCGAGGCGCTTTTTTGCTGATTCGCTGGCAACTTCCGGTTTGGTCGCGTTAAAGGGAGATAGGCGTATCATCCGAGGCGAAGGCGGTCATCCAAGTGCTGCCTGTGGAGCGGGAAGTTGTGGGCCATGTCCGTAGTCATCAGTGAGATTGCCATTGATTGTAAGAATCCAATGCTTGTTGCCAAGTTTTGGTGCGAAGTATTGGGCTATGAAGTTCGAGAAGAAGCCGCAGGCTTGGTGACCATTGGGCGGCGCGGAGATGGGTCAAATGAAGCAGTGATCTGTTTCGCGCAGGTGCCAGAGGAGAAGAGCATCAAGAACCGGATGCATCTTGACCTTCGGCCGCAGGGTAGTTCGCAACAGGACGAAGTCGACCGTGTGCTGGCGCTGGGGGCGCAGTACGCGGACGTCGGGCAACGCGACGACGAAGACTGGGTTGTTCTTTATGACCCGGAAGGTAACGAGTTCTGCGTGCTCTCCGGTAGCATTTAGTCCACGCAGCGGTCTGTAACGTTAGGCCGCCGCGATCGCCTTAACAGGGGATTGGGGAAAAACGTGGTTGGGGAAATAGCAAAGGCTGTCGTCATTGAGTACGACGAAGCCGTGCGTGGAAAAATGACAACTCTGCTTCGGCAGATCGGGTTTGCCATACAAGAGGAGTCCAGCGGGCAAAGGGGAGTTGCGCTGGCCCATAGGGCAAAGCCGGATCTCATTGTCGTGGGCTTTGGCCTGCCCGATATCGATGGCATCGAAACGATTCGCCGCTTAAGCGCCCATCTTGACGCGTACATCTTGGCGGTGATGGACGTCAGCGAAGAGATTGAAGTGGTTTTGGCCTTCGATGCAGGAGCAGACGGGTATTCTCCGAAGCCGCTGCGTGAACGTGAATTCCGGGCCAGGATCGATTCGTTCTCGCGACGTCAAGCCCGCATCAACCAGATGTTGAGCGACAGGCAGGGCTCCGCCGTCGAGGTGCTGAGTCATGGCGCGTTGCGCTTGGACTCTTCAACGTGGGAAGTTCATCTGGATGGCATGCCCATCGTCCTGACGGCTACCGAATTCACCCTCCTCCATGTGCTAATGCAAGTTCCGGGCAGGGTGCGCAGCAAGAAAGAGCTTGCTCGGAGGGTCAGCCTTGAAGGCGACGATCTTGAGCATGGCTATGTTTCCGACTCGGACGTTCGAAGCATTGAGGTTCACATAGCAAACCTCCGGCGCAAGTTAGGTGACTCTGCGCGTTCTTCGCAGTGGATTGAGACCGTGAGGGGCGTTGGATACAGATTGGTAAATGATCCCGGTTCATACTAGTGATACCTGAAGCTTTTTAAAGAAAACTATTGGATTTTCGGAGGCTTGATGCAATCTTGAGCTAATTGATAACACAGCTTAAGTGTGGTCTTGCACAATGAGTCCCATGGCCGAAAGGTCTAGCGAGAACTACGAAACTGAACGATGGCTGGTTTTTGGGGGAATGGCCAAATCGCCTTGGGGGAGGCGTCGGGTAAGACAGCAAGCTCGCGAAAAACGTGAAGACTTCGATGCGGTGGCGCAATACCCCGTCGAAGTCTTCACGTTTGTTCTGTCCGGAACCCGGTCGCTCATTGAGCTGTTGGGGTCAGGCGGTAGCCCGATTCTGGATCAGCTGCGGGTAGTGGATCGCAGCGGTCTGCGGATGGGCGCGCAGCCAACCCTTGAGCACGTTGGCCCCGTATGAGGCCAGCATCGGGTTGTGCGGGTCGTCTGAGACGCCGCGCGCGTCGGCGGCCAGCTCGGCCGGAAGCTCAACCTTGTCGATGACAGCGTCCAGGCGCGGGGAGTAGAAGAACGGCACCGAATAGCGGTCGACATTGGCCGGCGGGGCGATTACGCGGTGGATGGTGGCCATCAGGTAGCCGTCGGTGGCGACCTCGAGCATTTCTCCCAGGTTCACCACGAGTGCCCCTGGAGTCGGCGGAACCTCGATCCACGAATCCTGGCCGTAGGGCTGGACCTGCAGCCCGCCGACCTGGTCTTGTAGCAGCAGGGTGACGAAACCGTAATCCGCATGCAGACCGACGCCCTGGTTGCCGGCCTCCGGCACGATGCCGCCGCCCACGTAGTGCACCAGCTTGCCCATCCATGCGGGAGCTCCGGAGAACGGTTCGTCGAAGTAGTCCTCGCCCAGGCCCAGACCGACGGAGATCGCCGAGAGCAGTTCATGCCCGGTGCGGTTCATCAGCTCGGCCCATTCCATGGCGTGTTCGCGCAGTTGCGGGAAGTCCTCGGGGAACTGGTTGCGGCCCTGCAGGTTCAGGTACGGCTTGTCGGCCGGCACGACGGCCAGCGGCTCACGGTCCGGCCCGTAGTCGATCTGTTCGCGCGAGTCGGCGCGGCCTCGGGTGATCTCGGTGCCCAGGCGGGTGTAGCCGCGGAACTGGGCGCTGTTGCGGTTGTCGAGCCCGATCTTCTCCTCGACGGGCTTCGCGAAGAACTCGGCAACCGTGTCCAGCAGTTCCTGATCCTGGTTGGCGCGCGAGGCGTACCCGACGATCTGGAAGAAGCCGACGCGGTGGGCAGCGTCGAGCAGTGCGGCAACGAACTCGGGATTGAACGTGCCATCGGCATTCCGGGAAGTGGAGATATCAAGGACTGGGATCTCGGTTACTACGTTGTTCATAACCCTAGGGTGCACCCGACTGATGGATTGTTACTATCTAAAATGACGCACCGTTCCGCCACGTTTCAGCCGTTGTAACAATCCTTGCCAAGCCCTGAACCTGGGCGCATACTTTGCGCTCGCAGGGGTTCGGGACCGGATTTATCTGCGAAGCGGATGTTTGAGGTTCGCGATTCGGCGGTGGTCCGTTCGACGTGCATAATGCCCGATTCAGCGCCCGGCCCGGTGATCTGGTCGCTTCCTCGGGTAATTTGTTACGCGGGTGCCTATGCTTGAAGGGTGATTTTCAGAGCAGTGGGCGATTCGCGTCCGTACCCCGAGCACGAGTTGACCAGCACCCGCGACTGGAGCGCCATTCCGCCCTCGCAGGTCAAGCTCGACCAACTGGTAACCACCAAGTCAACGCTTGATCTGGAAACGCTGCTCTCCGAGGATTCGACGTTCTTCGGCGACTTGTTCCCGCACGTCGTGCGCTACCGGAACGTG
This sequence comes from Arthrobacter sp. YC-RL1, assembly GCF_001454985.1. NCBI lineage: Bacteria > Bacillati > Actinomycetota > Actinomycetes > Micrococcales > Micrococcaceae > Arthrobacter > Arthrobacter sp. YC-RL1. The sequence continues at coordinate 3,571,333 of NZ_CP013297.1, read as the reverse complement.
CTGTATCTGGAGGACGGGCTGCACCGGGCGCTGCGCTCGGCGCTGCACCACCGTTCGGTGATCCACGCCAGGGTCTTGGATCTCGACGCGGATTAGGTATGCTTTCGCCACAAAGGGGAGCTGCCTGAAAGTGGGTGCGATGATGCACGAACGCGAGGACCCTGCGACGTTGCGCGGGGCTCACATCGTTGGCGAGCGAGAGCTGAGTTTCGTGTCCAACGCCCAGGCAAAGCGCGACGCGCGCAAGCGGCAGAACGTCATATTCTCGATCATGGCAATCATGGTGCTCGTGGCGTTCATCGCCGCCACGCTGGCCTTCACCGGGGTGCTGAAGATCGGCGGCGCGCCGACGGCGGTGCAGGCCGACGACCAGCCCGCGGAGCAGATTGCCAACCCGGCCTGCCCCACGGCCAGCTTCAGCTACCAGGACCCCGCAAGCTTCAAGGTGCGCGTGCTGAACACGACCACCATTTCGGGACTGGCCGGCAGGACCGCGGAGGCGCTGAAGGAGCGAGGCTTCCAGATTTCGGCCACCACCTCGGGGCTGGACAGGTATGAGGACAAGGTCGCCGTGGTGCTGGCCGGCCCCAAGGGGTACGCGCAGGCGCTGACCATCCAGCGTCAGGTGCCCGGCTCCGAGTTCGTCTACGACGAGATGATGTACGGCACCGAGGTGGACCTGGCGCTGGGCACCGGATTCGAGAACCTGGTCAAGGACCGCAAACTGAACACCGCCCCGGGCACGCTAGAGTGCATCGCGCAGCAGTAGCGGGGAACCGGCCCGGCAGCCGCTAGTTGGCGCCGACGGTTTCGGCGTGGACCTGGGTCAGCGCGTTGGCGAAGACCTCGGCCGGCTGCGCGCCGGAGATGCCGTACTTGCCGTCGAGGATGAAGAACGGCACCCCGGTGACGCCGATCTGGCGCGCTTGGGCGATGTCCGCGTTGACCTCGTCGGCGTAGCTGCCTGCCTCCAGCGCGGTGTGCAGCGCGGCGGCGTCAAGCCCGACCTCGGCGGCCAGCTGCAGCAGGGTGTCCACGTTGCCGGTGTCCAGGCCCTTCTCGAAGTGCGCGGAGAGCAGCGCTTCCTTCATTTCGCCGCCCAGCCCCTGCTGCTTGGCATGTTCCAGCACACGCAGCGCGGTGAACGAGTTGGCGACCACCAGCTTCCGGAAATCGTAGGACAGGCCTTCCTCGGCGGCCTGGGCGGTGACGTGCTCCAGCATGCCCTCGACCTGGGCCGGATCCATGCCCTTGGCCTTGGCCAAGTAGTCCAGCTCGCTGCCGTCGTAGTGCTCGGGCAGGGTCGGATCCAACTGGTAGGCGTGCCAGTAGACATCGACGTCCTGGGCCAGGCCGGAGGATTCCAGACCGGATTCGAAGCGGCGCTTGCCGATGAAGCACCACGGGCAGGCGATGTCGGAGAAGATATCCACGCGCAGGCGCTTGGCGTCGGCGGGATTCTGGGAAGCAGTGGTTTCACTCATGCCCGTATAACGCGCCGCGGCGCGCAGGCATTCCTTCAACGGGGCGTTGCCCGCGGCACGGGATAATGGCTTCAGGCGGGAAACCGCAGTCGGGGACGGAAAGGACGGGACGGCGTTCGGTGGCCAGGAATCTGGGATGGCGCGGAATTTTCTTCGCGGGGACGATCACCGCGATGGCGGGGTTCGTCGACGGCGTGGGCTTCATCCACCTCGGCGGCTACTTCCTGTCCTTCATGTCCGGCAACTCGACGCGTTCCTCGGCAGCCCTGCTCACCGGCGATGCCGGCGGCTGGTCCATGGCCATGGGCTTCGTGGGCAGCTTCGTGGGCGGTGTGGTGGTGGCGACCGTGCTCACCGCGCGGGCCGCGCGCTACCGCCGTCCGATCGTGATGTACCTCAGCGGTGCGCTGCTGGTCACCGCGGCGCTGCTCGGTTCGCTGGGCGAGCTGGGATTCGGCGGGGCCTGCCTGCTGGCGGCCTCGATGGGCGCGGTCAACGTCTCCTACACGCGTTCGGGGGAGGTGTCGCTGGGCCTGACCTACATGACCGGCACGCTGGTCAAGCTCGGCCAACACCTGGGCGGCGCGATCCTGGGGCTGCTGACCGGCTCGGACCGCGGGTCCGGGCGGCTGCTCTGGGTCCGCTACGCGGTGCTGTGGGCGATGATCACCCTCGGCTCGCTGGCCGGGGTATTCTCCTACCTGCATCTGGGCCTGTCCAGCCTGTGGATCGCGGCCGGAGGCATGCTGCTGTGGGCCACGCTGGCGCTGGCGGCGGAACGGCGCACCGGGCCGGAGGTCCAAGCCCCCGCCCCGGCGCGCCGCGAGATCCATTAGCTGGGAGCCGGACCGTCTAGCGGCCGGTGGAGACAGCTTCCGAATCGCGCTCGCGGCCGTCCGCCGAAGGACCGCCGGAGGTGCCGCGCACCGCGAAGCGGTAGACCACGGCAAGGATGGCCAGCCACGCAACGCCGGTGTACAGGGCCACGCGGGTTTCGGCGCTCAGCGCCAGCAGCACCACGATGAAGACCATGAACGCCATGGCGATCCAGGCGGTGGCCGAACCGCCGGGAACCGCGTACTCGCGCGGGCCCTGCGAGGCCGCCGCGGCCTCCTTCTTCTCCGCCCGGCGCATGGCCAAGTAGGAGGCGAGGATCATGATCCAGACCCATACTGTCGCGAAGGTGGCGATCGAGGCGATGATGGTGAACAGCTTTTCGGGCAGCAGCGCGTTGAGCACCACGCCGACCAGCAGCACAATGGTCATGATGAGAACGGTCATCCACGGCACGCCGTTGGAGGAGACCTTCGCGAAGGACTTCGGGGCGTGGCCCTCGGCCGACATCGCGAAGAGCATGCGCCCGGCGCCGAAGGTGTCGGCGTTGATCGCGGACACGGCGGCGGTGATCACCACGGCGTTGAGCACGTGGGCCGCGGCCGGGATGCCCAGCGCGTCGAAGATCTGCACGAACGGGCTGGCGCTGCCGTCGATCTGGCGCCAGTCGAAGAGCATCATGATCACTGCCAGCGAGGCCACGTAGAACAGCAGGATGCGCCACGGCACGGTGTTGATCGCCGCAGGCACCGACCGCGAGGGGTCGTCCGCCTCGCCGGCGGTGATGCCGATGGTCTCGATGCCGCCGAAGGCGAACATCACCACGGCGAAGGACAGCAGCAGCCCGATGAAGCCGTTGGGGAACAGCGTTCCGGCGGCCATCAGGGTGTCGATGCCGGTCGCGGTCTGCGCGTCGGGGGCGTTGAAGCCGAAGATGATCAGCGCGATGCCGCCGCCGATCATCGCGATGATGGCGCTGACCTTGACGATCGCCAGCCAGAACTCGGTCTCGCCGAACACCTTGACCTTCATCAGGTTGATCGCCGCGATCAGCAGCACCACCGCCAGCACCCAGATCCAGGTGGCGACGTCGGGGAACCAGAAGCCCATGTAGACGCCGAAGGCTGTCACGTCGGCGATCGCCACGATCGCCATCTCGAAGGTGAAGGTCCACCCGGTGATGAATCCGGCGAAGCGGCCCAGGTAGCGGGAGGCGTAGTGCGCGAACGACCCGGAGACCGGATGCTTCACTGCCATCTCGCCCATGGCGCGCATGACGATGAAGACGGCGGCGCCGCCGATCATGTAGGCGAACAGCACGGCCGGGCCGGCGGCCTGGATGGCGGCGGACGAGCCGTAGAACAGGCCGGTTCCGATGGCCGAGCCCAGGGCCATGAAGCGGATGTGGCGGGCGGTGAGCCCGCGGGCGAGGGATGCCTTGATTTCGGTCACGATGAACTACTTGGATCCTCATATGGGGGATGGGGTGCGCGTGTCCCTGCGCCGCGCTGGGCGGGCGGAACATACCAAATCGTACGTGGGTCGGCAAGCAGATGGGGTAAAAATGTGTCTGGGCAAACCCGTGGGATTGCCCACACCCGCCGGGCGCGGACCCGTCGCGGTGGAAGAATGGTACGCATGAAGCTGGGATTCGTCCGCCATGGACAGACGCAATGGAACCTCGAAGGCCGCCTGCAGGGAAGCAGCAACATCCCGCTGAACGACACCGGGCGTGCCCAGGCTGCCGCGGCGGTACAGGTGCTCGCCGGCGGGAACTGGGATGTGGTCGTCTCCTCCCCGCTGGACCGCGCGCGGCAGACCGCGCAGATCATCGCCGACGGGCTGGGCCTTGAGCTGGGCCCGAGCTACGAGCTGCTGGTCGAGCGCGACTACGCGCAGGGCGAGGGCATGATCGAGGCCGAGGCGCTGCGCCGCTGGCCCGGGAAGCTCGGCGGCGGCATCGAGCCGCTGGAATCGGTGGTGGACCGCGGGCTGCGCGCCATCGGGCAGATCATGGAGGACTTCCCCGGGAAAAACGTCGCGGTCATCTGCCACGGCACGATCATCCGGTATACGCTGTCGGATTTCGCCGGCTACACGCTGGATACCATCCGCAACGGCTCGGTGGCGGTGCTCGAGCAGGACGAGCGCGGCCGGCTGCGCCTGGAACTGGTCAACGACCAGGCGCCCGCCGCGCTGTAGCGCCCGAGGGCCGGGTTAGGCGCCCGGAACCACGCGCCGCACGCTGGCGGTCAGCTGCGAGTCGTGCTGCCGGTTCTTGATCGCGGCCAGCCACGATCCCAGATCCAGGTAGGCCCGGGTGCGCACCGGCGGCGCGGAGAGGAAGACGTCGTGCAGGGCGTCGGCCAGCCGCACCAGGTGCAGCTCGCGGCCCAGGTCCAGGCTGCGCTCGGCGATCTGCTGCACGTTCAGCGCGACATCAGACTTGGAGGCCGCGTCCTGCCAGCGCGGCAGCAGGTAGTCCTTGGCCGAGAGCATCACCAGCACCGGCACCTGCAGGTCCAGGCCCTTCTTGACCTTCGCCTGCGCGTCGAAGACCGCGGAGATGAACCCGGTGGTGATCTTGAAGCCGTTGACCGGGCGCCAGGCCAGATCGTAGTCCCATTCGCCCTCGAACTGGCTGGAGACCGTGCGGGTGTAGAAACCGGGGTCGATGCTGGGCAGGAAGCGGTGCGGGTTGCGCGCGCTGGAGGCCTGGAACAGCCTGGACAGCGCGGTGCGCCCCAGCTCGCTGGCCTGGAATTCCAGCCACGGGCTGTTCAGCGCGAGCGCCTCGATCTTGTGCGGGTTCGCCGCCGCGTACAGCGACGCGCTTAGCCCGCCGGTCGAATGCCCCAGTAGCACCACCCGGGTGCCGGGGTGGGCGCTGGTGATGATGCGCAGCGCCGCGTCGAACTCTTCGAAGTACTGCTCCAGGTTGTTGGTGAATCCCGGCGGGGTCTGCCCGGCCGGGTCGCGCTCGGCGTCCAGCGGGAGGTTGCGCCCGTAGTGGCGCAGGTCCAGGGCGTAGAAGTCGGCCCCGGCATCGGTGAGGAACCGCGCCAGCTCGCCCTGGAAGAAGTAGTCCGACCAGCCGTGCACGTAGAGGATCGACAGCCCGCGCAGCGGCGGGGCCAGCCGCGGGAGGCGGGACGGCCGGCGGTGGCGGACCAGCGTGGCGGTGGAGCCGTCGAGCATCGGCAGCGTGCGCCGGGAGAAGCCCTCGCCCAGCAGGTCGGGCTCCCACAGCTGCTCGGCCGGGTTTTTGAACTGGAACGCCATGTGTTCAGCCTACCCAACACCGCAGGGCCGCAGGGCGCGAAAAACGGCATCCACCCGCGGGACTGGTTACCAACGGATGAATGCCGCAATTCGTGGCCGATTCACGAGGACGACTGGTTGACAATCGGCCGGGTCTCTAGGTGCTGCCTGCCTGCGCGGCTAGCCTGCCATTTCCAGTACTGGAACCGGCATGTCCAGGTAGCGCAGGTAGGCGTTGCGGGTCATGAAGGTCGGGAAGTCGTCGCGCAGTGCGCAGGCCTCGAAGATCTCCATGGCGGATTCGAAGCGGTCTCCCTCGAAGCGCTCCATGCGGTCCATGGTCTCCTCGGCCAGCTCCTGCACCCAGCGGCGGGTGACGATTTCGCCCTCGTCGGTGATGGCCGACTGGTGGATCCACTGCCACAGCTGCGAGCGGGAGATCTCGGCGGTGGCCGAATCCTCCATCAGGTTGCGCAGCACCACCGCGCCGTTGCCGCGCAGCCACGACTCGATGTAGCGGATGCCGATCTCGATGTTGTCGCGGATGCCCTGCTCGGTGATCTTGCCTTCCAGGCCGGCCACGTCCAGCAGCGCAGTGGCGGAAACCTGAACGTCTTCGCGGGTGCGGCCGATCTGGTTCGGGTTCTCGCCCAGCACCTCGGTGTACACCTCGCGGGCCACTGCCACCAGGTCCGGGTGGGCCACCCACGAGCCGTCGAAGCCGTCGGCTGCCTCGCGGGCCTTGTCCTCGCGCACCTTGGCCAGATTGAGCTCGTTGATCGAGGCGTCCTTGCGGCTTGGCACGAAGGTGCTCATGCCGCCAATGGCGGTGGCGCCGCGGCGGTGGCACGCACGCACCAGCTGCTCGGTGTAGGCCCGCATGAACGGTGCGGTCATGGTCACCGAATCGCGGTCCGGGAACACGAAGCGCGGTCCGCGGGAGCGGAAGTTCTTGATGATCGAGAAGATGTAGTCCCAGCGGCCGGCGTTCAGGCCCGAGGAGTGCTCACGCAGCTCGTAGAGGATCTCCTCCATCTCGAAGGCCGCGGTGATGCACTCGATGTGCACGGTGGCGCGGATGGTGCCGCGGTCGATGCCCAGCATGTCCTGCGCCATGTTGAACACGTCGTTCCACAGGCGTGCCTCCAGGTGGTTCTCCAGCTTCGGCAGGTAGTAGTACGGGCCGCGGCCGGCTGCCATCAGGCGCTTGGCGTTGTGGAAGAAGTGCAGTCCGAAGTCAACCAGCGAGGCCGACATCGGTGCGCCGTCCACCCGCAGGTGCTTCTCCGGCTGGTGCAGTGCGCGGGGGCGGACCACGATGGTCGGCAGCTGCTTCAGGTCGTGGGCGGCCAGCTTGTACTCGCGGCCGTCCGGTGTGGTGAAGTCCAGCTCGTTGTCGAGCACGCGGATCAGGTTCACCTGGTTCTTGATCACGTTCTGCCAGGTCGGGGAGCAGGCGTCCTCCATGTCGGCCAGCCAAACGTTGGCGCCGGAGTTCAGTGCGTTGATTGCTGCCTTGCGCTCGATCGGCCCGGTGATCTCCACGCGGCGGTCTTCCAGGCCCGGTGCGATCGGGGCGACCTGCCATGAAGCGTCCTCGCGGATGTTCCGGGTTTCTTCCAGGAACTTCGGGTCGCGGCCGTTGGCGATGCGGGCCCGGTTGAGCTGGCGGCTCTGCATCAGCTCGTTGCGGCGGTGTTCGAAACCCTGGTGCAGTGCGGAGAGGAAGTCCAGTGCCTCGCTGGTGAGGATCTGTTCCTGGTAGCGCACTTCGGTGGCGGCGATGGTGATGTTGTTCAGGGTGATCGGGGTGTTCATGGCAGCGTCCTTAAAAGCTTAAAAATGGTGGTGGTGCCGGCTGACGTCATTGTCAGCCGGCACCATCGACCCGTCAGGGTCTAATGGAATTGGCCTTCTTCGGTGGAACCAACCAGCGCCAGGGTGGAGGCGTTCGGGTTCAGCGTGGTGGAGATGGCATCGAAGTAGCCGGTGCCGACTTCGCGCTGGTGCTTCGTGGCGGTGTAGCCGTCAGCCTCGGCAGCGAATTCGCGCTCCTGCAGTTCGACGTAGGCGCTCATGCCGTCCTTCGCGTAGCCCTTGGCCAGATCGAACATCGAGTGGTTCAGTGCGTGGAAGCCGGCCAGGGTGATGAACTGGAAGCTGAAGCCCATGGCGCCGAGTTCGCGCTGGAACTTTGCGATGGTTGCGTCGTCCAGGTGCTTCTTCCAGTTGAAGGAAGGGGAGCAGTTGTACGAAAGCATCTGGTCCGGGAAGTCCTTTTTGACTGCCTCGGCGAACTTGCGGGCAAGTTCCAAGTCCGGGGTGCCGGTCTCCATCCAGATCAGGTCCGAGTACGGAGCGTAGGCCTTGGCACGGGCGATGCATGGCTCGATGCCGTTGCGGACCTTGTAGAAGCCTTCCGCGGTGCGCTCGCCGGTGATGAATTCCCGGTCGCGCTCGTCGACGTCGGAGGTGATCAGGGTTGCTGCCTCGGCGTCGGTGCGGGCGATGACGACGGACGGGGTGCCGGCGACGTCAGCTGCCAGACGGGCGGCGTTCAGGGTGCGGATGTGCTGCTGGGTCGGGATCAGGACCTTGCCGCCCAGGTGGCCGCACTTCTTTTCCGAAGCCAGCTGGTCTTCCCAGTGGACGCCCGAAGCGCCGGCGGTGATCATGGACTTCATCAGCTCGTAGGCGTTCAGCGGGCCGCCGAAGCCGGCCTCGGCGTCTGCGACGATCGGGACCATCCAGTCCTCGACGGTCTGAATGCCTTCGGAGAACTCGATCTGGTCTGCACGCTGCAGCGCGTTGTTGATGCGGCGGACAACCTGCGGAACCGAGTTAGCCGGGTACAGCGACTGGTCCGGGTAGGTCTGGCCCGAGAGGTTTGCGTCGGCTGCAACCTGCCAGCCGGAAAGGTAGATGGCTCGCAGGCCGGCCTTGACCTGCTGGACTGCCTGGTTGCCGGTCAGTGCGCCCAGTGCGTTGGTGTAGCCGCCGGTCGGGGTTTCCTCGGTGAGCTGCTTCCAGAGCTTCTGGGAACCGCGCTTGGCCAGGGTGTGCTCTTCCTGGACCCGACCCTGGAGCTTCACGACGTCTGCAGCGGAGTAATCGCGGGTGACGCCTTCCCAGCGGGGGTTGGTTGCCCAGTCGTTTTCGAGGGCTGCGACGCGGTTCTCGATCGAATTCTCGTTGGTAGTCATGTTGCTGGCTCCTTCGCACAAGCTCGGTGTTCGTTCGGACCGGTGAACCTGGCGGTTTCGATCCGGTGAACTTCTTCGTGACAACAACTATTCCCTGCCTGTAACCCCTCCAACAGGGGAATTTCAGATTAAGATTCGCCGTTCTTCGTTTTTCTGGAAGTTTTACACTTCTTGATGCTGATTGTGATCCAAGAGGCAGAAAGTCGAGATTTTGGGTCGAAATCGATGTTAAGAAATTACAGAATTCCTTGTCTGGGTGATGATGAGCAGGGTGCACTCTTCGCTGCGGGGAGCGTGACACTAGGTTGACATGGCAGGTGAGAGGCGTGCTTCAGGGCTGTATCCGGGAAATTTTTAGAGGATTCGGTGTGGGTTCGGGGGTTGTAGATTCGGGTGGTTCCCATGCGTCGCATGTTGTGCGCCATGTCACTATGGCATGGAAAGTAAAAGGAAAGCGTCATTGTGCGCGCGGTTGAAGAAGTGGAATTCTTTCAAAATGCCCTATTTGCGATTGCCGGGGGGGCGGGTGCCTTTTTCGTCAGTCCGGGAGCTGGAAGCGCCGCCGGCCCGCCTGGGCCTAGACAATCGTGGTCGAACCGGCCCTTTAGGGGCGGCTGTGCATTGGCTTGGAGCGGACGATGCGGAGTTGGGTCCCGGGGTTCGGGTCGAGGAAGTCGCGCAGCTGGTCCGCGAGGTTACCCTGTGGGTCATGGTGCTCTTCTCGTCGCGGGGCGCCGGCAGCCTCGTCTGATTGGAGTGCTGGATCATATCGCGGGAGGGGTTCGGGGTGTAAGAACGAGAGTCGGTGCTGGACAGTGGAGATGGTCATTTCTTTGTCAGCTTGGCCCGGCGCTGGAATTTCTTGGTCGGCAGGGGCTGCAACGCATACTGGGCGGGTAACCGGGTGGACTGTGTTGCACGGAGGATTTTTAGCTAGGGCGTGTCTCCCATTAGGCGTTCTCAAGGGCGTACGATATTGCGATGTGGCCGTGTTGAGAGAGTTGAGTCCCGAGCGGGACCGCGATGTTGAGGCCCTTCAAGCACTATTGGAGTCCGCTCCGGACTACTCCCGCCGTATCACGGGCAGCGCCCCTCGACCATCGGACGGCCATGAAGTGCTTGAGGCTCTTCCTCGCGGCCTTGACCCTCGGTGCAAGCTCGACCTTGGACTGTGGAGCGAAGACTCTGGCCAGCTCCTCGGGTTCGCGGATGTTCTTCATGGATGGCCGCGATCTCGCGTCGCTCACGTCGGCCTCTTGGTGGTGCATGGCGCGCATCGCGGACGAGGTATCGGTAGCCAGCTGCACGACGGTGTCGTGGAGCAAGCCGTGCAGTGGGGTGATGTCGATGTTCTGCGCCTCGGGATCGTCGCGACGAACGCGGCTATGGCCGAGCCGTTCTGGCAGGCCCTCGGATACCGGCCGACAGGCGAGACCACGCCGTATGCCTCTGGGGATGTGAATAGTTCGACTGCCATATGGGAACGTGCTCTCATTATCTGACGTTTGAGCTACGCGGCGTGGCCTGCGGAATGGCCGTCCGGTGCAGGTCATGCCCGTAGCCAGGTGAGGATGGCGCAGAGAATGACGCCTGCTCGGTAGGTGATGGCGAGTTTGTCGTAGCGGGTGGCGATGCCGCGCCATTGCTTGGCCAGGGCGAAGAACCTCTCGATCACGTTGCGGCCACGGTAGGCGTCGATATCGAGTGCGGGCGGGCGTCCTCCCCTGCTCCCACGCCGCTTGCGCGCGGCGATCTGGTCTCGCTTGTCGGGGATGACGGCTTTGATGCCGCGGCGGCGCAGCTCACTGCGGATCACACCGGTCGCGTATGCACGGTCAGCGATCACGGCCTGAGGCCTGGTCCGCGCCCGGCCCGGACCGTGCCGGGGAACGTGGAGCTCGCCGAGCACGTCGGCGAGCATCGCGCCGTCGTTGCGCTGCCCGCCGGTGAGGACCATCGCCAGGGGCCTGCCATGCCCATCGACGGCCTGATGGATCTTCGTCGTCAACCCGCCACGAGAGCGACCGATGCCATGACCAGGCGGTTCGACCTCATCGAGTGGGAGCTTCTTGTGATTCGACGCGGTCCCTGTGTCCTGCTCAGGGCGGGTCGTGTTCGTCGCGTGCTGATGCACACGCGCGATCGTCGCGTCGACCGACACTGCCCAATCGATCTTCCCGGCAGCGTCGGCCTCGGCGAGGATCTGGGTCAGCACGCGATCCCAGGTGCCGTCACTGGCATAGCGGCGGTGTCTCTTCCATACCGTCTGCCACGGGCCGAACGGCTCCCGGGGCAGGTCACGCCACGGGATCCCGGTCCGGAACCGGTAGGCGATGCCCTCCACGACTCGCCGGTTCTCACCGAACGGATGACCCCGACGGCCCGCATTCGAGGGCAGCAGCGGTTCGATCCGTTCCCACTGCTCGTCCGTGAACACCCGATACCGCGAACCCGTAGAGCTCATCACCCCAGACTCTCCCGAACCCCACCACACATATGGAAGACACGCTCTAGCCGGAAGCCCGAAGTATCGCACTCTGATACGGTGCCGGCCGCCCGGACCCGACGTTTGAAGACTGCTGCACCTGAGTTGGTGCGTACGAACCGCAACTGGTGCCGGCCGCCGCCCGTGGGTGCGCAGGAGCCGTGTTGGCGGAGATTGTGGCCTTGCCTGCGGCCGGCGTGGTTTGAGCGTCATCGGATAAATATTCACCATAATTCGCGCCAGTAACGGCGAATCGCAGGTAATCAAAGGACATGTGCCGTACTTTGCTGGAAATTTTGCAACTTCTTCCTCTACTCTGGTTGTGTGACTGCTACCACATGGAATCGAGATGCTCGTCCCGAGGGACCGGGCGCCGGCGTCGATGAAGAGCTCGACGTCATCGCGCTGGGGCGGCGCATTCGCTACCTGCGCAAGGAAAAGGGCATGACCCTGGACGACATCTGCGCACTGGTGGAAACCGCGCCGAGCCACCTGTCGCTGGTGGAGAACGGCAAGCGCGAGCCGAAGCTCTCGCTGCTCAAGTCGCTGGCCGCGGCGCTCGGCGTGAGTGTGGACGACCTGCTGGGAGCCGAGCCCCCCTCGCGGCGTGCCGCGCTGGAAATCGAGCTGGAGCGCGCCCAGCGTGGGCCGCTCTACGACTCGCTGGGTCTGCCGAAGGTGCGGATCTCCAGCCGGCTGCCCATGGACGTGCTTGAATCATTGGTCGGGCTGCAACGCGAGCTGGAGCATCGGCTCGATGAGCAGGCGGCCACCCCGGAGGAAGCCCGCCGGGCCAATACCAAGCTGCGCGAGGAAATGCGCCAGCGCAACAACTATTACCAGGAGATCGAACAGGAAGCAGAGCGCATCCTCAAGGCCTCCGGGCACACCGGCGGCCCGCTATCGCACCATCGTGCTGCGGACATCGCCGAGTATTTGGGATTCAGTCTTCGCTACGTGAGCAACCTGCCGCACTCCACCCGTTCAGTCACCGACTTGAAAAACCACCGGATCTATCTGACTCAATCCGGCCGCGCGGATCATGATCCGCGATCGGTGCTGCTGCAGGCGCTGGGCCACTACGTGCTGGGTCACCAGACCCCGGCAGATTACGCAGATTTCCTGTCCCAGCGCGTGGCCACGAATTATTTTGCCGCCTCGCTGATGATGCCGGAAAAGGAGACGACCGCCTTCCTGCAACGTGCCAAGAAAGAGCGCACCTTGGCTGTGGAGGACATTCGTGACGCTTTTGCCGTGTCCTACGAGTCCGCCGCGCACCGCTTCACGAACCTGGCCACCGAGCACCTGGGCATCACCTGTCACTTTCAGAAGGTCCACGAGACCGGTATCCTGCACAAGGCCTATGAGAACGATGGTGTGAATTTCCCCGCCGATCACACGGGGGCCATCGAAGGTCAGACCATTTGCCGCTATTGGACCAGTCGCGTCGTGTTCGACGTGGCTGACAAGTTCCGCTCTTTCGAGCAGTTCACCGACACCATCAATGGCACCTACTGGTGCACCGCGCGCACCGAGCGGCATTCCTCGGGCATGTACTCGCTGTCCATCGGCGTGCCTTTCGAGCACGTGAAATGGTTCCGCGGGCGGGATACCAAGGAACGCTGCCAGTCCAAGTGCCCGGACGAGAACTGCTGTCGCCGCCCACCGGCGGAATTGTCCTCCACCTGGTTCGGCAATGCCTGGCCGGCCACGCGCGCCAACACCCACCTGCTGGCGGCGATGCCCACCGGAGCCTTCCCGGGCGTAGATGAGACCGAGGTCTACAGGTTTCTGGAGGAGCAGGCCTGAGTCCCGGCGAAGCGGTGCCCTCCATCCGTCGTCCTTGGGATGAGCCAACCGTTCTACCGTCAGCTGCGCTGCAGCCAGATCCCTGCCGGGGTTAGAGTTCTGAGGATCGCGCTGGCTATTATGGGGAAGCTGACCCGAGCACTGAGCGAATTGGGCAACGGCACAATGTAGGAACTATTCACCTGCTTTTCATTGAATCCCACGCGCGGTGCACCTCCGCGCGCGCCGACACGCAGCTGCAGCATCCAGAAGTCAAAGGGTGCGGGGTCTCCCTGAAATCGATCGCCAAGTTGTTGGTCCCGGTCCGGCGGCGCACCGCTACTTCGTCCGACTGGGCTTTTCGTTAGCAGGTTAGGCGCCAAAGAATCGGCTGCCCAGGTCCAGGCCGAGGCAGTTTCGGGGCTCGACCGGTCCCGCTGGTGCTAAAGGCTGTCTCGGCCGGCGGAAGGCACCGTCCGGTCCCGGGACTGCGATGCCGGATAGCCAGCCAGCGAACGCAGCGCGGTTACAACTTCCGGCAACGGCTGCGAACCATCGATGATGGTCCAACTGTTCTCCCTGGCAAGCCTCAGGTATTCTTTCCGGCTGGCATTGAGGTAATCCATGGTCTCGAAGTCGTCTTCGCGTGCGACCACACGGTCGAAGGCTTCTTGCGGGTCGACATCCAAGACCACGACGAGCGGCTTCTGGATCGATGCGTGGGCGAGCCATGGCAAAAGCAGACCCAGCGGCTGGCCGCGCACGCTGCGCAGAACCAACTGGCAATACAGGTGGCGGTCCATCACGGTTAACCCGTTGATGTGGCTTGCCCGCATCGAATTGGCCGCCACGGTGGCGGTGCGGATAACCGCCTCGATGAAGTCCTGGGTGAAGGTGGGGAAGGTTATTCCCCAGGCCCGAGAGCGTCGCGTCAGCCAGCGCCGTCCAGAGACATTTGCGGCGAACTGCGCGGTGAATCCGTCGCGTTCCAGTTCGCGGGCGAACTCCTTGGCCGCAGTAGTCTTCCCCGCTCCGTCGGTGCCCATGATGACCAGTGTGCGCGGGATGTTGTAGGCAGGGTTGCCGCAGATCGCGGCCTGCTGCGTCACTGTCGCCATGGTCCTCCTTTGTGGATGGTGCATTACTCCTTCCAACGACTGGCGGTCGCTGTCTTATCCCCATTTGCCCTGTGGGTTTCATGAGTGGAAGCAAGCAGACGCCCTATCGCTTTCGGCCCGGGAGCAGACAGCAGGAAGGGCTCCTGCACGTATCTGTAACTGTGTCTCGCCATGTGGAATAGGGAATGGCAGGCCATCGACAGGGTGTGATGTAGGCCATAGTTTTAGCTGATGGTCCCATCGCGAATATCCATCTTCCGGGCGGAAATGAGATTGACGATGCTTGGAGGTAGCAAGACGGATACGGGTAGAAACCCCCAAGTATGAAGGAGTCATCTCCAGGAGTCACACCACCTTCTCGGTCAATGGTCGCGAATACATTCACCAGGGCGACCCGGTTGTCGTCATCTGTATCGACGGTAGCGAGCCCGCGTACCATGAGGAAGCAATCAAGGCCGGCCGCATGCCATGGCTCAAGGAACTGCTTGAAGGCCGTGGAACCTCCTGGGGCGCCCACTGCGCTATCCCGACCCTGACCAACCCGAATAACATGTCGATCGCCACCGGGCACCCGCCAGCAGTGCACGGCATCTGCGGCAACTACATCCTGGATCCGGCCACCGGCGAAGAAGTGCTGATGAATGATCCGAAGTTCCTGCGGGTACCCACGGTCTTCTCCGCAGCCAGCGCCGCCGGCCTGGACGTGGCCATAGTGACCGCGAAGGACAAGCTGCGTCGCCTACTGGCCACCGGCATCACCCAGCCGGGACTGGATCCGAACGGCTCGGGCGAATACGTCACCCCGGCATGCAAGGGCATCTGCTTCTCCGCCGAGAAGGCCGACACCGTCACCATGGAAGACAACGGTATCGAAAACGCCCTGGAGCTGGTGGGCATGGAGCTGCCAAGCGTCTACTCGGCAGAGCTGAGCGAATTCGCCCTGGCCGCTGGCGTGAAAATCTTGGAAACCCAGCAGCCGGATCTGATGTACCTGACGCTGACGGACTATATCCAGCACAAGAATGCGCCGGGCACCGAAGTCGCCAATGACTTCTACGCGATGGTCGACAAGTACGCCGGCCAGCTCGACGCGCTGGGTGCCGTCGTGGTGATCACCGCCGACCACGGCATGAGCCCGAAGCACCATGAATCAGACGGCACGCCGCGGGTCATCTACCTCGAAGAGGAAGTGAACAAGATCCTTGGCGTCACCGAAACCGAGGCGGCAAACGGCAGCCGCGTGATCCTGCCGATCACCGACCCGTACACCGTGCACCACGGAGCCTTGGGCTCGTTCGCCAACGTCTACCTTCCGGAGGGCGCAGACCGCCAGGCGGTCATCGACGCACTGAACGGCCGCGAAGGCATCACCTTCGTGCACGCCTCGGAGGAAGCCGCCGAGCTGTTCCAGATGCCGCTGGACCGCATGGGCGACATCACCGTCCTCTCGGACAAGAACACCGCCCTGGGTCGATACCGAGCCTGGCACGACCTGAACAATCTGGAAGTGCCACTGCGCTCGCACGGCGGTCTGGGCGAGCTGAATATCCCGTTCTTCGTCAACCGTGCGCTGCCGGCACCGGAAACCACCGCAAGCACCGGACCCTCCGGCGAGCGCGCGGTTCTGCACAACTACGACGCCTACTGGCTGGCCACGAGCTACGTCAACAGCCACAGCCCGGCAGCTGTGCAGGGCTAGATTCCACGCTCGGAACACCCACCTCGCTGAAAAGCTGGGCCCCGAAAATCTATTCTCCGGGGCCCAGCTCCATGAACCACGTTCGAAACTTCCAGGTGCCCCTCCTCCGTGCATGTGAAAGGACCCCCTGTGTCCGATCTACGCAACACCACAGAACCTGACGACTCCACGATAGTCGCTACCGGAAAAGTCACCACAAAGCGCAAGGAACTGTTCAAATGGCAGATCCGGATCTTCGCGCTGTCCTGGCTCGCCTACGCAGCCTTCTACTTTCCCCGCCAGGCATTTAGTTCAGCGAAGATCGGAATCCTGGATGAAGGATTCCTCACCCGCCAAACTCTCGGCCTGCTGGATTCCGCCTATCTCGCCGCCTACGCGGTCGGCCAGTTCGTCTGGGGCGCCATGACTGAACGCTTCGGTACCCGCGTCGTTGTGGGCGGCGGCATGGTCATGGCGGCCATCGCGGCGATGACTATGGGCATCGCCCCTGCCGTCTGGTTGTTCCTGCCGGTCATGATCGTCCAAGGCCTTTCACAGTCCACCGGCTGGTCCGGCCTGAGCAAGAACATCGCATCCTTCTTCACCCTGCGCCGCCGCGGCCGCGCCATGGGTTTGTTCTCCACCAGCTACGCCTTCGGCGGCCTGGTCGCGGCCCCGGTCACCGGTTGGGTAGCCTACTCGCTGTTCGACAGCTGGCGCTGGGCGTTCTTCTCCGGAGCGGCCATCATGCTCGCCGCCTTCCTAGCTTTCATGATCTTCCAGCGCAACAGTCCGCAGGAAGTCGGGCTTCCCGGGATCGATGAGGATCCCAGCCTGCTCGACTGCGAGCATGTGCCGCGCAAGACCCGTGCGCCGATAGCGGTAGTGAAGGTCCAGAATAAGAAGTTCTCTCCGATGGAGTTGCTGGCAGCCGCCAAACACGACCCAATGGTGCTGCGCCTCGGGCTGGTCTACTTCCTGCTCAAGCCGGCACGCTACGCCATCCTGCTCTGGGGCCCGGTACTAGTGCTGGATGCGATGCCGCATCTCGACGCGGTGACGGCCATCATGGTTCCCGTAGCCTTCGGATTGACCGGATTGATCGCGCCGATCGCCATTGGCTGGATTTCGGACACGCTGTTCAAAGCCCGACGCGTCCCACCGACAGTCATCTGCTTGGGCATGCTGGTGCTCGCGCTGGCCTTGTGGCCGGTAGTCACCTCCCAGCAGTCCATTGTCCTGCTGACCGTCCTGCTCAGCTTTGTCGGGCTGACAGCGTACGGAGCCGACGCCATGATCTCCGGAGTCGCTGCGGTGGACTTCGGCACGGCCAAGTACGCGACCGGCGCGACCGGATTCATCAACGGCTGTGGCTCGGTCGGCGCCATCCTCGGCGGCCTGCTGCCGGGCTTCTTCTCCGGCACCGTCGTCTTCAACCTCTTTGCAGCAGCCGCGCTGCTGGCGGCACTGATGCTCCTTCCTTCCTGGAACAGCCGCCCAGCCTCCCCATAGGGCTGTGGACGCCACCACTCCTCCTCGGATGCGGCTCAGGCCGCCTGAACAAAGGACACTCAATGAACCTCTCGACTTTGGAAACGCAACTCTCGGGCAGGGCCGCTCTGGACCCGAAGCTGGGCAACAACTTCATCAACGGGGCCTGGGTTCCCTCCGCTTCTGGACAGACGTTCGCCAACGAGAATCCCAGCGAAACCACCGACGTGATCGGTTTCTTGCCCGGAGAACGCCAGTGTCATCGCCGGGAGATGACAGTCCCTAGAACATGCAGGCTCTGGCCCTGCCCGGTTTCCGGGCAGGGCCAGAGCCATTGGCAGGGCATGAAGAATTTTAGTCGCGACGGCCGAGGGCGGACTCGATGAAGCGAGCCGTGGCCTGGGCAAGACCTGACCCGTCCTGCTCCGGGGTGCGCCCCGAGCGTGCCACCTTGAACGAGTGGTCTCCGCCTTCGAACCAAACCAGTTCGGTGCGGTTATTCAGCCTGGATGCCACATCCGCCATGATCTGCGGGTTGGCGAAGGGATCTCGGGTGCCTTCGAGGAAAAGCATCGGAACCTGCAACGGGTACAGGTGCTCGTCGCGCAGCTTCTCCTCTTTCTTCGGCGCATGCAGCGGGTAGCCGAGGAAGACCAAGCCTGCGGTGTCCATTCCCTCGGACACGGCCACGGATGCCATGCGGCCGCCGAAGGATTTGCCGGCGGCGAAGATGGGAAGATCGCCGGCAAGGTTCTCCGCGGCCCAGTCGCGCACGTGATTCCATACTGAGACAGCCGTCGGCGCCTTGTCCGGAAACTTCTTGCCTGCATCCATGTAGGGGAAGTTGAAGCGCAGGACGCTGATACCCAGTGCGGCGACCGCCTGCGCGTAGCCAGCCATAAACGGGTGGTCCTTGCCGGCTCCGGAGCCGTGCGCTACGACTAGCAGTGCGGTTGGATCATCCGCGGTGTCCAGCAGGGCGCTGACCGCACCGGATTCAACCGGGATTGAAAGTTCTAGGCTCATGGGACCAGCGTAGATGGCTTAGCCATTGATGGACTCATCGTATTCTTCGACGCTGGTGTCTTCGCCGCCGCGTGCTGTGACGGTCAGTTTCTCCAAAGGCTGCAGACCGTCGTTCTTTTCGTTGATGCGGATCATCATGTTGCTGGATACAAACCCTGATGCCGGCAAATCGTAGGTGCCGTCCATCCATGGTCCATCCTCGAGGGTTACCACAAGTTCACCGGGTGCGGGAGATTCAACTTTGTCGATGTAGGCATGCGGATCGCTCGGAATGCACTGACGGTAGATCTTGAGGCTGGTGATTTCCGCTTTGCAGAACGATTCGTAGGTGTCGTTCATGCTGTTCAGCCATTGGACGTATTTCTCCTGCGCCCAGGCTTCGCGGTCCTCCGGATCGGCCCCGGTCAATGCGCGGGTGTAGGTGCCTGAGTACTTGTTGTTTTCGGTGGAGAACGTAATGGTTTCAAGTTCGGGCGAGTCCTTGCCGATGCTCTCGAACATGATCAGACCCATGAATCGAAGCTCATCGGTCGGCCCTTGGTAGGACTCCTGCATTCCGTCCTTGTTGAAGACCATGTCATTCGCGAGCTTGATGTCGATGACTCCGGGTTTGGGCGAGGTCCAGCCGGTCATCAAGTTGTAGGGGTACAGGAATCCCTTGGTGGACTTGATCCCGGAATTGTCCACCCACATCTGGATTTTCTCGTCGGCCCAGTCCTGCCCGGAATTCCGGAGTGGTTCCACCGATTGTTCTGCGGACTGGGTAGATGACGGTGCTACGGCCTCGGCGGCAGGGCTCGACGCGGTTGAACCCACTGCCGGGGGAGCCACCTCGGGCTGCTGTGGCGGGGTGGAGCTGCAACCAGACAGCAGGAATGCTGCGGCAACTGCAAGGCCCAGAATGCGGATTCGGATGACGACCTCCAACGATATTACAGAATCTCCAGTCTATGTGCACGGCCGAGAAGAGCCTTCTTTGCACGCAAAAATGAACAATTCGCCGAACGCGGCTGGAAATACGCTAGCTGGCCGGGGCCGCTGCCACCAGTTCGGCCTTGCGGAGCAGTGGGTGCTTGACCAGTTCCCCGCCCAGCGCGTCCAGGATCGCCTGCGCGGAGTCGCCGTTGAAGACGAACACCGGCCCGTCGAAGCGGAAATAGACATCCTCATGCCATCCGATGGTGCCGTCGCCCAGCGCACGGTGCAGCGCCAGCACGGTTGCTTCCAGATCCGCATCTGATTCCTCGGCCAGACGAGTGCGCAGCAGCACGTATTCGCTGGTGCCCAGCGCGGTGCGCTCGCCGTCGACCTCGATCCATGAACCGCGCGCCAGCCCGTTGGCCACCAGCCAACCGCTCAGGGCCGCGACCAGCTTCTTCAGGTCCGGGCAGGAGACCTCGAACTGCACATCGCTGGAGAGCGGTTCCTCGTGCTCCGAGATCGCGGTTCCCGAAGCGACCACGCGCGCGGCGCACTGCTGCTTGGCCGCCGCCACTTCCAGCAGGGCCTGCTCCTGCTGCTGGCGCAGGCGGACGGTCATCGGCTGGGCGAAATGCACATCGATGCGGTGGGTTGCCGGCTGCTCGGTCTTCCTGGAGAAAAGGCCCATGAGACTAGTCCCCGTGGGGATCCGAGACGCAGAAGACGATGCCGAAGGGGTCGCGCAGCACGCTCCACCCGAAGTCGGGGTCATCCGTGTGCTCCTCGACCAGGGTGGCCCCGGCCGCCAGCAGCTCGCCGACTTCCTTGGCACGGTCGGCCTTGGCCTCAAGGTCCAGATGCACCCGGTTCTTGCCTTCAGTCACCTCGTCGACCTGCTGGAAGCCGATTCTGGCCGGGAACCCGGGAATCGAGAGCATGGTGAAGCCGGGGTACTGGCCCGCGTATTCGCCGTGCAGCACCAGCCGCCACCAGGCAGCCGCAGACTGCTCGTCCAGGGTATCGAGAGTGATCATGCCGATATTCGCCATGGGTACCAACCTACCGGGGCGCGGGGATCTTGGGTAGGGCAACGCAAGCAATTGACCGGGACGGCGAAGGGCGGCCTGCGGGACCGTTGCCGGTTCCCGCAGGCCGCCCTTCGCTGGTCTGGCTGCGCTGGCTAGCTGCCGAAGAAGTCCATGACCTTTTCCTCGGCTGCCGGCGGAGCCGGGGGCGCGACCTGCTTGGCGACCTTCAGCTTCCCGTCGGCGTAGTCCACGGCGATGGTGTCCCCGGCGGCGACCGCGTCGTTGATCAGCAGGTCGGCAATCGCGTCCTGGACCTTGCGCTGCACCAGGCGGCGCAGCGGGCGGGCGCCGAACTCCGGGTCGTATCCTTCGTCGGCGAGCCAGGCCACAGCGGCGTCGCTGACATCCAGCGAGAGCTCCTGGTCGGCCAGGCGCTCGCCGGTTTCGGCCAGCACCAGCTTGACGATCTGCCCGATCTCCGACTGGCTCAGCTTGCTGAACAGCAGCACCTCGTCCAGCCGGTTCAGGAACTCGGGGCGCATGAACTCGCGCACCTTGCCCATCACCTTGGCGCGGATCTCCCCGGCCTCGCTGGCCGCATTGGCCGAGGTGAAGCCGAAGTTGCCTGCCTTGTTGGCCAGATACTCGCCGCCCAGGTTGCTGGTCATCAGGATCAGCGTGTTGGAGAAATCCACGGTGCGCCCGGCCGAGTCGGTCAGCCGGCCGTCGTCAAGCACCTGCAGCAGCACGTTGAACACATCCGGGTGGGCCTTCTCGATCTCGTCGAGCAGGATCACCGAGTACGGGTTGCGGCGCACCTTTTCGGTCAACTGGCCGGGCTGGTCATGGCCGATGTAACCCGGAGGCGCTCCGATCAGGCGTGCCACCGTGTGCTTCTCGCCGTATTCGCTCATGTCCACGCGGATCATCGCGTCGGCCGAGCCGAACAGGTTGGTCGCCAGGGCCTTGGCCAGCTCGGTCTTGCCCACGCCGGTCGGGCCGAGGAACAGGAAGGAGCCGATCGGGCGCTGGGCGGGGGACAGGCCGGTGCGGTTGCGGCGCACCGCGCGGGCCACCGCAGCCACGGCTTCGGACTGGCCGATCACCGAGGCGTGCAGCGACTCTTCCAGCGTCGACAGGCGCGCCTTGTCGTCTCCGGAGATCCGCGAGGCCGGGATGCCCGTGGAGCGGGAGATGACCTCGGAGATCTGGGCTTCGTCGACCACGCGGGTGATACCGGCGTCGCCGGCCTGCTCCGCCGCGGCGATGCGCTCGCTCAGCGCGGTGATGTGGTCGCGCCAGGCTCCGGCGTCCTCGAAGCGCTCCTCGGAGATCGCCCGGGCCTTGTCGCGCTCTGCATCGACCAGCTCGGCGCGCAGGCCCTGGACGTCCTCGGTGTCCCCGGCCGCGATGGAACGGCGGGCGCCGGCGATGTCGATCAGGTCGATCGCCTTGTCCGGCAGGCGGCGGTCCGTCAAGTAGCGGGCCGACAGGCTCACCGCGGCCTTCAGCGCCTCAGGGGTGTACTGCACCTGGTGGTGGTCCTCGTAGGATTCGCGCAGACCCTCGAGGATCGCCAGCGCGATCTCCTGGGACGGCTCCTCCACGGTGACCTTGCCGAAGCGGCGGGCCAGCGCGGAGTCCTTCTCCACCTTGCGGAACTCGTCCAGCGTGGTGGCGCCGATCAGATGCAGCTCGCCGCGCGCCAGGCGCGGCTTGAGGATGTTGGCGGCGTCCATGTTGCCCGATTCGCCCGAGCCCGCGCCGACCAGCAGGTGCATCTCGTCGATGAAGACGATGGCCTGGCCCTCGGCGTCGGCGACCTCTTCCAGCAGGCCGGTCAGGCGCTGCTCGAAGTCGCCGCGGTAGCGGGTGCCTGCGAGCATGCCGGGCAGGTCGATGGAGATCAGCTGGGCGCCGCGGATCTGCTCCGGGACCTCATCCGCCACGATGGCGCGGGCCAGCCCCTCGGCGATGGCGGTCTTGCCCACGCCGGCTTCGCCGATGAGCACCGGGTTGTTCTTGGTGCGGCGGGCCAGGATCTCGATGACCTGGGCCAGCTCGTCGTCGCGTCCGATGACCGGGTCGATCTGGCCGTCCGCGGCCAATGCGGTCAGGTCGGTGCCGTAGCGCTCCAGCATCGAGACGTCGGACTCCTCGGAGTCCTGCGCCTGGCCGGACTGGGCGCGCTGGACCTGCTCCATGGCTGCCTGCTGCAGCGACTGGCCGGTGATCCCGTGCTGGGCCAGCAGGTTGCTGACGGGGGATTCCGGGTTGAAGACGAAGGCAAGGAACAGGTGGTCCGGGTCGATGTAGGTCGAACCGTAGTTGCGCGCCACCTGGTAGGCGTCGAACAGGCTGCGCTGTGCGGCGGAGGAAAGCCGGGTCGGCTTCTCCTGCTGGTCCTGGCTCTGCGGCAGGTGGGCGATGGCATCCTTGGACAGGGACTCGATGTCCGTGCCCATGGCTTCGAGGTGCGAACGGATGGGTTCGGTGCGCAACAGCGCAATGAGAAGGTGGAGCGAATCGATTTCGTCATGGCCGTGCTCATGCGAAATCGAGGCTGCGGTGGTGACTGCCTCATGGGTGCGTGCGGAAAGCAGGCGGGTGATATCGATCGGCCGGGCAGCTTGAGCGCGCGAGGAAAGGAACCGGGAGAGGAATTCCTCGAACGAGCCGTTGTCGGGTGAGCCGAAGAATGCTGGCAAGTGAACCTCCTAGTAGAAACTTGAGCGGTCTATGCTCATGTTCAACGTATTCGGCACAAATCTATTCCCGGCACCTGCCGGGAAGGCGTGTTAGGAGACCTATTTCACCATCGGCGAAGCTGCTTACTGATCGCGTGGAATCTCGATGAGGCCCATGCGCGTAGCGGCGACCAGCGCTTGGACGCGGTCGCGAACTTCGAGCTTGGAGAAGATCTTGGCCATATGCGTTTTTACGGTGGCTTCTGAAATCTTCAATTTTCGGCTGATTTCAGTGTTATTAAGTCCGTTCGCCAGAAGGTTCAGAATTTCCACCTCGCGCGCAGTGAGGCCGAGATCCTCGATCAGATCCCGGACTTCCTGACTGGTGTCCCGGTATGCCGATTGAATTGCGGAGACGAGATCCGAAGAAACCGAGGGGGAAATGGCTGCGGTTCCGTTGTGGACCGCATGGATCGCGCTGATGATCTCAGCCGGTTCGGTGTCTTTGACCAAGTAGCCTCCGGCTCCGGCAGCCAGCACGGGGACGAGGTAATCGTCCGAGGAGAAGGCGGTGATGGCCAGGATTGCGGGGCTGTTTCGAGTGGCCTTGATTTCGCGTGTAGCCTCGACGCCGTCCATGACCGGCATCTGCAAATCCATCAGAACAACGTCGACTTTATTGTCCCGGCAAAATTCAACCGCTTTTAATCCGTTATCTACAGATTCAAGCGTTACAATTCTCTGATCCGTTGCTAGGATTGTGCCCAGCGCATTCCGAATTAGAGGCTCGTCGTCGACGATGAGCACTTTGATCTGCTCCATCAGTTTCCTTAGAAAGATACTGCAGGCCAGGTCCGGACTGCTCACTCGAAACTATATATAAGAATACTCAACCATGGGGTGTGTTATGAAGGCACTGAAGATGCTCGCGGTAGCGGCATTGGTACTTGCGCCGGTTACTGCAGTTGCAGCTCCGGCATCGGCCGCAACCGCTGGCAGCCAGCTGATCTCGAAGGGTGGCGCAGTTGCGACCCCAGCTGGCTGGGGCACTGACTTCTCGAACTGGTTCTGCAAGAACTACGGTCTGGCCTGCTAAGAACTTCATCTGCTTGACTTCACCATCTAGCCAGTGAAGTATTCGGCGTATGAAAGCAAGGCTGAAAGACACCCTGACCAAGCAGTTTGCTGGTCGGGGTGTCGTTGTTTGGGGTGGCACCGCAGTACTGTTGGCGATTTCAGCCACCGAGATCATCACCATACTTCAAGATGGATTTAACGAAGCGCCTGAGAGGGCGATCCGTGGAGCGCTAGCAGGAGTGGTGCTTTGTACGGCGCTGATTATTGGCCGTCGCTGGGTTGGCGCGTCTTTGGGTATTTATATTGCCTCAGCGTTTTTTTTCTTCGGGAATGGGCAACTTCTCCTCTGGATAGTGCTTTCTTCTGTGGCGTTTTCGGCATTGGCTGCAACAGCATCATCCAAGCAAATTCGCGTTTGGTACCTGACTCTCTTTGTAGGTTGGATGGTGCAGTTCATTGCAAGAGCTGGTGACGATGCGATCCTAATTCTTATGGTGGCACCGTTTGCGGCATTGTCTTTCGCGCTGACGCGGAGCATCTTCGTTCTGCGTGAACGGAACGTCAAAGCAGTCAAAGATATTGAAGAAGCTGGCCGCAGGGCGCAGCAATCCATCGAAGACGAGCGGAAGAATATCGCACGCGATCTCCACGACATCGTGGCTCATGACATCACTGTAGTTGCGATGCAGTCCAAGGCTGCAAAATTCGCCAATGATGGACAGATGGCGTTGGATGCAATCGACGTTATCGCCAAGCTCAGTACCGAAACTCTTCATGACCTGCGCCTGATGCTCAATGTCTTGCGTACGGATGGAACCATGGCGGATCCGGCCGTGAGCGCCTCCGACAAGCCAGCGGCAACTACGGTTTATGCGGTCCAGGGCGTCGAGCTTTTCTCCCAACGGCTACGTGAGGCGAATTTTGTTGTGTCCTCGCACACCGAGGAAAAAATTTCCGACCTCCCGCGCTCGGCGCAAACCGCGCTCTATCGAGTCATGCAGGAGGCGACGACCAACGTCATTAAGCACGCATTGCCTGGCGGTGAATGCTCCATCTCTCTGACCGTTCATGGCAACGAGGCACGGCTTAAGATTACTAATCAGACCACGGATTCGAGCTCCGGAAAATCTTCCTTGCCAATCGGCGGCAGCGGCCTTATCGGCATGGAGGACCGCATGAAGGCTTTCGGCGGAAGATTCAATACTTCAGAGCGCAATGGGCGCTGGATTTTGACGGCCAGTATCCCGTTCTAGGCCTACCCTCCTACTAAAGTATGATTTCGCAATTCTTGCAGACACGATAAGTTATAGATGTATCGGTGAAGACCGATCACCGGTTAGGTACTTGGTGGTGTTTTGCGAGTGGCACCACGAAGGACCAAGGGTGATTAAAAGGTACGTTGCGTTACTGAGCGGACGATCTTTCATCGGCGTTGTGCCCCCATCGCACGCCGTTGTCCGCAAGTGACGTAACGTACCTTTTATAACGCAGGGCTTATGCGCATTCTAGTGACAGTGTTCACAAAGCGGCAATAGCGGCACGGGAACTTTATATCCTATTCACCAAGGATCCGTGAAAACTGCGAAAGCGAGCCCATGACCATTCAAGCTGAATCCAGCATCTACGAAGCACTTTCGATCGATCCGGCTGCCGCCGATCAACTTTTCTTCGAAGCCCGCAGCGCGAATTCATTCAGCGATGAGCCAGTATCCGATGAAACCCTCGATGCCATCTACGACGCGATGAAGATGGGTCCTACGCTGATGAACAATCAGCCGCTTCGCATTACCTGGGTCAAATCGGACGAAGCACGGCAAACCATCGCTGGAACCATGTCGGGAACGAATGCGCAGAAGGCGCTGACCGCTCCTGCGCTGGCGGTGCTGTCCTTCGACACCGAGTGGCATGAAGAATTCCCGAGCTTCTTCCCCCACGCTCCAGAGCGCAAGTCCATGTTCGAGAATCCCGACGTGCGCACCGCGGTGGGCAACAACAATGCCTGGCTCCAGGCCGGATACTTCATCATGGCCGTGCGCGCCGTCGGCTTGGCTGCCGGCCCCATGGGCGGTTTCGACAAGGCTGCTGTCGACCAGGCCATCAACGCGGACAACAACCACAAGTCGTTCCTGATCGTGAACGTCGGCAAGCCAGGCGAGAACCCGTGGTTCGACCGCCTGCCGCGCCACTCAAGCGAGCTGGCAACCCGCAGCATCTAGCGGATGGCTTGTTCAAGGAAATAAAGGCTGAAGGAGTGCGACGCATCTGTCGCACTCCTTCAGCCTTTAAGGTTTTCCGCGATGCGCCCTATTTGGCCACATCGGCCTCAGCATCCTCGGATTCCGCGTTGCCGCCAAGTACGTGGTTGGAAACCTTGGCGAGCGCACGTTCCAGCGCGGAGCGCAGAGCGACAGGCACGGTGATCTCCTCGTCGATCACCACAAGCCCTTCGCGCTCGAAATTGCGCAGCAGGCTTTCGACCTGCGGGATGACAATCTCAAGGCTCGGGATCAGGTGGTGTTGCTCTTCCGGCAGGTCGTCGGTGGTTGGAACCTGCAGCGCGAACTCCGTGCGCGGAGGCGTGCTGGAGGCCGCGTTGCTCAGCACGCCGGCCGTCATTTCCGCGATGGTCGACTGGCCCGGGGTTTCCAGCGTATTGATCAGCACGTGCGAGAAGAGGACTTCCGCGATGAGTTCCTTGACCAGGCGTGAGCCGGGGCCGGTCGAGCCGAGCAATGCCTGGGCCAAAGACTCGGTCGGCATGGCGTTCGGTGCCTGGTAGCGCAGCATGGCGGTGCCGATCAGCGCGTCCCAGTAGGCCGAAAGGCGCGGGACTTCGGCCAGGCTGGATACGGTTGTGCCGTCTTCCGGCTCCCAGAGGACCGATCCGGCCGCCGCGGGTTCCGCGCTCTCGTCGACGGTGATCAGCAGGCCCAGTGCGGACGCCGCATCCTGAAGGGTCTGGCCGGTCAGCACGCCCGAAGGCGAAGTGGGTTTGCCTTCGCCGACCCAGTTGACCAGCTCGCGGGCGGCATAGACGTACGGCATGGATTCCAGCGCGGCGTTTGCCTCGTCGTCTTCGAGGAACGGTGCGATGATCGGCGAATCGCCGGCCATGCGGGAGAGGAACTCGAAGGTCTGCTTGAAGTCATCCACGCTGCCGCCGAAGTTGGCGGTGGTGCCCAGGAAGGTCAAATAGTGCTTGAGGATCGCCGCGCTGGCCTCGGCAACTTCCTTGCCCAGTGACGACAGATGGCCCAGCTGTTCGCCGAGAACTTCAGGGTCAAGCGTCTTCACGTCCACGGACTTGCGCAGCTGGGCGTGCACGGTCAGCAGCGTGGTCAGTCCTTCCAGCGCCGCACGGGTTTCGCTGGCAGGACGGCCCTCTTCCTGGAAATGGCGGAAGAGCTGGGACTTGAAAGGCTGCAGATCCTGTCGGACCTCGGATTCAAAGGGAACCGAGCTTGCGCCTTCACGGCGGGCTGGATGGCCCTGCGACTGCTTTTTCTTGGCTGGTTTGCGTGATGCCATAAGTTTGCTGATTTTCCTTAGCTAGGCAGGAAAGATGATTCCACTCCAGTCTACGCAGGCAGCGAAATCCTCGACTCCCAACTGTGCGAATCAGCGGTGCTCCGGAGGCTTTCTATCCGTCGAAGCGTGATTGGCCGAAATAAATGCGGCGCTTGAGTTTGACCTCCGTATAAAACGCAGATCACAGGGTGGTGTGTCATCGCTCACCGTCGAATCCTCAGGACTCGTTGATTTTCGCCCTGTTTCACGCAAAAGTGAGTTGCGACGGCCCCGTGTGGAGGGGCTCTGAAAACTTAGGAGTGTGGATCATGGGTGCAGCTGTTCCTGATCATGTTGTAGTTGTCGGCGCAGGTTTCGTTGGCCTGTCGACCGCTTGGTACCTGCAGGAAGCCGGCGTCAAGGTGACCGTCGTGGACCGCGGCGGCGTGGCCTCCGGCTCGTCGTGGGGCAATGCCGGCTGGCTGACCCCGGCGCTGACCCTGCCGATCGCCGAACCGTCGGTGTTCTCCAACGGCCTGAAGATGATGCTGGATCCAGCTTCGCCGCTCTACATTCCGCTGAAGGCCGATGGGAAGCTGCTGCGCTTCCTGCTCGGCTTCGCCTGGCACTCGACCCCGAAGAAGTGGGAAGAAGCTATGCGCATCTTCTCCGAGGTGGGCCACACCGGCCTGGACGCATTCGACGAAATCGCCGAAGACACCTCCGCGGGACCGGGCGCCCGCGAGCTGACCAAGCCTGCAGACCCGTTCCTGACCGGCTTCGTTTCCATGAAGGACCGCGACGCGCTGCTGCATGAGTTCGAGATGATCCACAAGACCGGTGGCCATGTCGACTTCGACCTGCTTTCCGGGGACCAGCTGCGCAGCATCGAGCCGACCCTGTCGGACAACGTTGCCGCCGGCATCGCCATCAAGGGCCAGCGCTACCTGAACCCGCCGAAGTTCATGGAATCGCTCGCCGAGTCCGTGGTCGCCCGCGGCGGCGACATCATCGGCGCCTTCAACGTCACCGATGTGCGCGACAACGGTGGATCGGTCACCGTGATCGGTTCCGAGGGCCGCGCCATCACCGCCGACCACGTGGTGCTGGCAACCGGCGCATGGATGACCGACCTGGCGGCCAAGTTCGGCGTCAAGGTGGTTGTCCAGGCAGGCCGTGGCTACTCGTTCACCGTGGAACCGGAGAGCATGCCGACCCACCCGATCTACTTCCCGTCCCAGCGCGTGGCCTGCACCCCGCTCGGCGACCGCTTCCGCGTGGCCGGCACCATGGAGTTCCGCGACGTCAACCACAAGCTGGAACCGAAGCGCATCGAGGCCATCGTGGCAGCGGCCACCCCGGTCTACAAAGGCATCAACTGGGAGAACCGCAAGGAAGAATGGGTCGGCGGACGCCCGTGCACTGCTGACGGCCTGCCGCTGGTTGGCCAGACCTCCTCCTCGCGCGTCTCGGTCGGCGGCGGGCACGGCATGTGGGGCGTCGCCCTCGGCCCGCTGACCGGCAAGATCCTTGCCGCCCAGATCACCGGCCAGGCCGCACCGGCCATTTCCCGCCATTTCAACCCGCTGCGCAAGGGTTTTTAGCCCGTTTCGGTCCACACCCGGAACGTGAAAAGGCGAACCGGCCTGCACGCACCCATTCGGGTCGTGCAAGCCGGTTCGTTTACGTTTAACCGCTGCTCAGGGGTGGCGCGATGATTCCCCGGCCAGCACCGAGCGGTAGCCTTCGCGGTACCCGGGGAATGCCAGCGTGAAGCCGGTGGACAGCAGCTTGGAGTTATCGATCCTGCGGTCCGCGGCGCGCCGGGCGGCGGGTTCGGTGGCCGCAGGGGGAATCGGCAGGTCCAGCTCGCCGGCCAGGAAGGTGAAGATGTCCTCCAGCTGCGCCGGTTCGTTGTCGGTCACCAGATACAGCTGCTCGGCGAGGTCGCCCAGTTCCGCCACATGGACGATGGCCCGGGCCAGGTCGTCGCGGTGGATGCGGTTGGTCCAGTGGGATCCGAAAGGCAGCCGTGCGGTGCCGTTGCGCACCTGGGTGATCAGGTGGTTGCGTCCCGGGCCGTAGATGCCCGATGCGCGCAGCACCGTCACCGGCAGTCCCGAATCGAGCAGTGCCTGCTCGGTGCGGGCCAGCACCACCGAGGTTTCGCGGTTGGGTTCCGAAGGGGTTGACTCGTCCACCCAGTCTCCGTGGTCTCCGCCGGAGACCGCCGAGGAGGAAACATAGATGATGCGCTCAAGCTGCGGCGCCTGCTCCTTGAGTGCGCCGACCAGCTTGCCGGCCACCTGCAGGTAGGCCCGCTCGTAGCCCGGCACGTCGCGGCTGGCAGGCACCGGGGTGAGCACCGCGATCCGGGTTTCCGGGTCGATCCGCGGCCAGGGCTCGTCGCCCTGCAAATCGACGTCCTGGCCGTGCAGCGGCGCGGGCAGCTTGGAGCTGTTCCGGCGCCATCCGGT
This sequence comes from Arthrobacter sp. YC-RL1, assembly GCF_001454985.1. Taxonomy (NCBI): domain Bacteria; kingdom Bacillati; phylum Actinomycetota; class Actinomycetes; order Micrococcales; family Micrococcaceae; genus Arthrobacter; species Arthrobacter sp. YC-RL1. Next base: position 3,541,268 of record NZ_CP013297.1, on the reverse strand, counting down.
CACCTCGTGGCCGAGGGCGGCGAAGCGCAGCCCGGCTTCGGTGGCCACGTCGCCGCAGCTGATCAGCAGAATTTTCACGGTACTCCTTGGCTGGAACGGTGCGGGCTGCGGATGCCGCGCTCTCCCAGCGTAGGTGCAGCCGTGTGCCCTGGCCATTTCGGGCTTCACAAATAGTCGTCGGCACGGTGTCGATCAAACAGGGTACAATTCCAATTGTTCGAAAGTTTATGCGAATAAATTCTCCGTGGGATGGATCGAAGCAGGTGAGAAAGCGGTGGCAGATGCGCAGCCGTACGTGCCGGAAGGCGCCAGCCAGGGGCCCGTGCAAGCGGTCTCCGCGATGGGCTTTCCTTCCCCCGCCCGCGACTATTTCGACGGCGGATTCGACCTGAACCGCCTGCTGGTCAAGGACCGGGTATCCACCTTCATCATGCGCGTGGGCGGAGGATCCATGCAGTCCGCCGGAATCTACGACGGCGACGAGATCATCGTGGACCGCTCGATGCCGGTGCGCCACAACTCCGTGGTGGTCCTGACGCTCAACGGCCAGCTGCTGGTGCGCCGCTGGCAGATCGACGGACAGCGGGTCGGGCTGCTGTGCGACGAGTCCACGCTGCCGGTGGTGCTCGCCGAGGGGGACGACGTGAGCGTCTTCGGAGTGGTCACGAGGTGCCTGCACCATGTCCGGTGACCACGTCGCGCTCGTCGACGTCAACAACTTCTACGTCTCCTGCGAGCGTGTTTTCGACCGCTCGCTGATGAACCGGCCGGTTGTGGTGCTCTCCAATAACGACGGCTGCGTGGTGGCCCGCTCCCAGGAGGCCAAGGACCTGGGCATCGGGACCGGCGAGCCGTTCTTCAAGGTGCAGCGCTACATGCAAACCCACAACCTCGCCGTGCGCTCAAGCAACTACGAACTCTACGGCGACATCTCGGCGCGGGTCATGGAACTGCTCGGCCGCTTCGGCACCTGGCATGAGGTGTACTCCATCGACGAATCATTCGTCGGACTGGAGGGCGGCCTGGAACAGGTGCGTACCACGGCCGCGCAGATCCGTTCGTCCATCGACCGCCTGATCGGGGTCCCGGTGTGTGTCGGGGTGTCCTCGACCAAGACGCTGGCCAAGTTCGCCAACCACGTCGCCAAGCACAATGCGAACCTCGGCGGGGTGTGCGTGCAGGACCTCATGGACCCGGACGTGCTCGCACGGATCAAGTCGCTGGTGCCAGCCACGGATGTCTGGGGCGTCGGGCGCAAGACCGGCGCCAAGCTGGCCGGCATGGGCATCGAATCCATTGCGGACCTCGAAGCAGCCGATCCGATGCTGATCCGGCGAAAATTCTCGGTGGTCCTGCAACGCACGGTGTTCGAGCTCAACGGGCAACGATGCATCGGCCCGGTCGAGGAGCGCAGCGACAAGGGGCAGGTCATGTTCACCCGATCCTTCTCCTCCCCGGTGCGCACGCGCGAAGCCATGGAAGAAGTCATGTCCATCTACGCGCAGAAGGCCGCCGCGCGCCTGGCCAAGGAAGGCCGCTATGCGTCGCTGCTGACGGTGATGGCCGGGACCAGCCGCTTCGCCCAGGGGGAGGCCTCCTTCCCCAGCACCCAGGTGCGGTTGCCCAAGCCCACCCGCGACCCGATCCTGCTGACGCGTCTGGCCGTGGCCGCCATGAACGGGCTGATGCACACCGGCGTGGACTATGTGCGCGGCGGAGTCATCCTCTCCGGGCTAAGCGACTCCCCGGGTGAAGCGCAGCTGGACCTCTTCGGCCAGGGCGGGAATGATCCGGAGCACGAACCGGTGAACGTCTCGGGCGTGGTGCAGGACATCTCGGCGCGATTCGGGGCCAAGGCCATTGGCCTTGGACGCGCGGGGATCGCGCAGGCTCCGGCATGGTCGATGAAGCGCGAGCACATCTCCCAGCGCTACACCACCGAGTGGGACGAGCTGCCCCTGGTGAAGGCCTGAGATTCCCGGCCCGCCAAGCCAAGTTTCCTCGCAGGATCGAATGGAAGAATGTTCCCATGACACCTTGTACGCGCCGGCTTGTTTCGCTGGGTATGCTTTCCGTCCTGGTGTTGGGCGGCTGCAGCGCCGCCCAGCCCGGCAACCAGAACCCCACCCCCAGCGCGTCCGCAACGTCTGCACCGGGGGTGGGCAGCTCAGCGTCCGCAAGCCCGCAGCCGTCCTCCACTCCGACCGAAGGCCCGGAGCAGAGCTCAGCGCCATCCAGCCAGGGCACCGAGTCTTCGACGCCCGCTGGCGGATCCGGCGTGCGGGAGCAGGCCGAGGCGCTGGTTGATGAGATGACTCTGGATGACCAGGCGGCCAGCCTGGTGATGGCCGGTGTTCCAGCCACCGGCGCCGGCGCAGCGCAGATCGCCGCGCTGGAGGAGCAGGGTATCTCGAATGTCTTCCTGCGCGGACGCTCGCAGCTCTCGGTCTCCCAAACTGCGGCGCAGGTCCGGAAAATCACCGACGCCCTGGACCGGAATGTCCCGGGCAAGCTGCCGGTATGGGTGGCCACCGACCAGGAAGGCGGCTTCGTCCGAGTCCTGCAGGGCCCCGGGTTCACCGAACTGCCCACTGCGTTGACACAGGGTGCCTGGTCCCAGGCCACGCTGAAATCAAGGATGTCCGCCGTTGGCGGCGAACTGGCCGAGGCAGGCATCAACGTGAACCTGGCGCCAGTGGCCGATGTGGTTCCTTCCAGCATCGGCACGGCCAACGACCCGATCGGCTACTTCGGCCGCGAGTATGCGAACAACGCCGCGGATGCCGTCGCGGACGTGCTGACGATCAACCAGGCGCTGGCGGCCGAAGGTGTCCAGCCGGTGGTCAAGCACTTCCCGGGGCTGGGGCGAGTCACCGCGAATACCGACACCTCAAGCTCCGTCACTGACACATCGGTTGGCGCCGGGTCCCAGGATCTTGAGCCCTTCAAGGAAGCGATTGCGCAGGACCTGTCCTGGGTGATGGTTTCCAGCGCCCGCTACACGCAGATCGATGGGAAGAACGACGCGCCATTTTCGTCCAAGGTGATCACCGGGTTGCTGCGCGACAAGCTGGGATACGACGGACTGGTCATCTCCGATGACCTGTGCGAGGCGGAACAGGTGTCGAGCGTTTCGGTGGGGCAGCGTGCGGTGAAATTCGTTGCGGCCGGCGGCACCGTGCCGCTGTGCGTGAATACTTCGGACGCCGTCACGATGGCCGCGGCGCTGGCTCGTGAAGCCAAATCGGACAAGCAGTTCGCTGCCCAGGTCCGCGAGGCGGCGGTGATGGTGCTGGAGGAGAAGCTGGAAGGAAGATAGCCAGACTGCACCTCGGGGGAATCGTTTTTAACAGGCGGCGGCCCGGACGACTTCTTACTCGCGAAGAAGCCGTCCGGGCCGGTCTATTGCTGGGACGCTGGCTGGGAGCCTGCGGTCCTAGCGGATTTTGAGCACCTGGGCACGTTCGCCCGACTCATTGTGCAGGTGCAGCAGCAGCGCCTTGGCATCCTTGGCGTTGCGGGCAACCGAGACTGGCAGGCGGGTGTCGTCCAGGTCGGTGAACAAGGTTCCGGTTGCGCCGAAGTCGACCTTCGGAGCGGTCACATTGAACTTGACCCATCCGGTCTCGTCAATCGGAACCATCGAACCCTCCTCGTTGGTGTTGTACCAGGAGTAGCTCGCCACGCGGTAGGAGATGTCCGACGACTTCTCGGTCAGGCCCAGAGCAGCCAGCGACACCGGGAGGATTGCCGTGTTGGTGTCGAAGCTGTTGGTGTCCACATCGCCCAGTACGCCGTTGACCGGCTGCAGGTCGACCTGCTGGAGGGTCTTCAAATCGAAGGTTGCCACCAGATCGAGATCGATCTCGTCGATCGCGGTGGTGAAGCTGACAAAGTCGGCCTCGCCATCGTTGTTGGTGTCGATCTCGACATCAAGCTCGGTTCCGCCGGCCAGGTGAGCCCAGTTGGCGTAGGTCGAAATACCGATATTCAGCAGACCGTCGGCAACACCGGTGCGCGGAGCTGTGGTCGAGGCACCGACGTGCTGCAGGTCCATCGACCGTGCGCCTGGAATGGCGTCCAGCGAGGACGGGCCGCGCTTGCTGCTAGCGCCCAGTTCAAAGGCTCCCATCAGGGAGAAGACTTGGCTTGGGCCCTGGCCCGCGATGACGTCATCACCCTTGAGCGAAAGTTCCAGAGCCGAATCGTGCTTGCCGTTCTTGACCTTCTTGACCTTGGCCGACATGTCGGCGACTAGCTTCGGAGCAGCCTGGACAGGCACGCGCAGGGTTGGCGCGGACTTGCTGGTCAGCTCTACGCGTCCGGTGGCGTCTGCCAGCCACGCGCGGTCGAGGCCCGACTGCTGGGCGTCCATGGTTGGATCCATGGTCTTGGCCCAACGCTTCGGATCAACCTGCAAGGTGACCTTGACCTTGGTGCTCTTGCCCGGGGCGACAGTCACCGAACGGCGGTCGAGGCTGTAGGTGGCACCCGGAATCTCGGTGGCAGGTACATACTTCACCGCGTAGGTCTGGGTCTTCTTGCTGGTGTTCTTCACCGTGATGTCGCGGCTGGCCTTGTACTTCTTCTTGCCCTCAAGCTCGACAACCCCGAAGACAACGCTGGTCAGATCCGAGTCCTTGGACGCGTAGGCGTAGGCCGGAGTGGAGATGGCCTTGTCTGCCATGACGCGGCCGGCGCCCACGCGGTTCGGACCGTAGATATCGCCGTCGGCATCCTTGATGTCGGTGGCGGCGGTGTTCATCACGATGCTCTTGGCCTGGGCCGGCGTCAGATCCGTGTCCTCAAGCACCAGTGCTGCAATGCCGGCAACCAGCGGGGTGGCCATGGACGTACCGGACATGACGGCGACGCCGTTGCCGGTGCCCACGCCGACCGAACCGATCTGGGTACCCATGGCGGCGACATCCGGCTTCACGATGCCGTTGGACCCATGCACGCCTCGCGACGAGGACGAGTTCAAGGTATCGAGCACACCGGAAGGGCTGGAAGCCGCGCCGGCGAAGTCGGGGGAGAGGGTGACCTTCAGCGTTCCGGCATCGGCGGCAGGGCGCAGCTTGGTGGAATTATCCAAGGTCAGCTGGGCGCCGGGGATGGTCGTGTTGCCGGCGATGCCGGCGTCGAAGACGTTGGCTTCGGAATCCAGCAGGACACCGGTGGCGCCTGCAGCCTCCGCGTTATTGAATCGAGCTGCGGAACCGCAGGGGAATTCGCCGTTTTCACTCCACTGCAGCCAGACCCACTTGCCCTTCAGCGAACCGGGCTCGAACGGGCTGCAACCGAAGGCGTTGGACGAGGGGGCCATAACAACTTCGCCGGTCAGCTCGGCAGGATCTGCGTTGGTGTAATTGAAGTTCGCAGAGTACTGGCCAGCCACGTCACCGGCGACATCTGCCGGGGCGTCGACGCGAATCTTGTCCATGGTGAGCTTCGAGCCGACCGAGTTTGCCACGGTGAGCGAGCTGCGGGAGTTGCCCGGCGAGCCGCCCACATCGGTGACGTCGCCGGCGTTGCCGGAGGCCACCACGGAGAGGATGCCTGCAGCCGACAGCGCATCGACGATGTCATTTTCCGGATCTTCCACTGGGGAGTGGTCCGAACCGAGGGACATGTTCACCACGTCGGCGCGGTCGGAGAAATCGCCGTCGCCGTTGGGATCAAGCACGTAGTCAAGTGCCTGGCCCACCACGTCGGATGAACCGGTGCAGCCGAAGACGCGGATGCCGATCAGCTGCGCCTCCGGGGCGGAACCGGGACCGACCTTCATGCCCATGACGTCGTCAGCCTTGAGCTTGGAGTAGTCGCCGGTGAAGGTGGTGCCGTCCGCGTTGACGCCGTACCCGGCTGCGGTGCCTGCCACGTGGGATCCGTGCCCGGCGAGTTCGCAGTCCAACGGGTTGGGATCAGGATTCGGGATCGGCTGGTAGTCGTCGGCATCCGGGTCGGCGTTGTAGTTGTCTCCGACCAGGTCCCAGCCGCCGATGAACTTCTTCGGGTCAAGCAGGCCAGAATCCGCAGCGGGAAGGCCCTTCGATGCCTGGGCTTGCTTGTAGCCCTCCAGGGTTCCGGGGCCGCCGAAGCTGGCGTGGGTGTAGTCGATGCCGGTGTCCAGCACCGCGATCTTCACCCCGTCACCGGTCTTGTCCAGTGCCGTCCACGACTCCAGCGCGCCGGTATCGATAACCGACCCGCGGTTGGATGGTTTCTTGGGAACAATGGCGCTGATCTTGGCGACATCCGTGCGCTCGGCCAGTGCCCGGAGCGCGTCTGCGTCACCGGTCAATGCCACGCCGCGCACGGCGTTGGACGTCGAGTAGATGACCTCGGAATCCGCCTGGGCGGCGAGCTCCTTGCCCTTCTGCTTGACCTCTGAGCGGATCTTCTTGACCTTGGCCGCATCCTTGGACTTGCCGGACTTCTTGACCTCCTGGAAGGCTCCGTCGCCTTCCAGCTGGACGAAGACCGAGACTTCTCCGCTGGCCTTGGCCAAGGGCTTGGAAACCTTGAGGTTTGAAAGGGTATCGCTGCGGGTGACGGACAGCGAAGCTGCCTCATCCCCGTCCGCAGGTTGTGGAATATTGACTGCGCTTGCCGGACCGCCGATGGTGACCGCCAATGCCAAAGCAGTGGCTGATCCCAGCAGCAGGCGCGGCAGTGTGCCAGTGCGCCGTGTGACCATGATTCTCCTAGCCGAGCTGGACAGCGGAAATGCTCCCGAGGCCGGGCGGCCGATACGACAAAGCGGTGCGTGCCATGATGATCGTCCAGGGGCCGACGTCCGCCGAAGCATCAAGCCCCTAGTCTGGAATCATAGGTGACGCACGCCATATATCAAGGGGATATTGAACAATTATTGCGGGCCCGGCGGGCGGCCTGAATCCGTCTTTCATATTCAGTTGGCGGAAATTTCAACGGAGAATCGCCGATAGGTCAACGTGCGAGAGCCAAAATTTTTAGATTATTCCGTTCCGGGGCACGCGGCCTGTGACGGAAAGTGCATCGGCAGGGGAGGCGACGCCGGCGGAACAAGGCATGTTTCCCTGCTCCGCCGGAGGCCAGCTAGACGCGTTGGATGAAGCTGTCCACGCGCTCATCGAGCTGGATGATGCGCTGCGCAACGACCGCCATGGGATCGGGATTGATGGGGTCCTTCGGCGGAGCGATGCGTACGTTGGCGGAGCATTCGAAACGGGTGCAGAGCAGGGTGCCCAACGTGTCCCCGTCGCGGCCGGCCTGGCCGGAGCGGCGGGTGGTGAACATTCCCACCGCGCACGGCAAGGTGACGTCGCGACACATCTCGCACATGGCGGCGCTGCCACCCTTGCGCGCGCCGTCGGTGGCGCGCAGCAGCAGGCCGCGGGTTTCCCCTGCGGTATTCGTATAGATCATGTAGCCGCGCTGCGGCATCTTGGGATCGCGCCATCCGAGGTATTCCAGCGACTCCCAGTCGAGGCTGTTGAAGTTTTCCGGCAGGGTGAGTTTTTTGGCTTCCTGGCGGCTGGCGTTGATGAAGCTGGCGCGGATGGTTTTTTCGGTCAATGGCTGCATGGTAATTCCTTGGAGGTTCCGTCCGGTGCCCGGCGGGAATGCCGGACGGCGCGCCAAAGGCGCTGAATAGTGGGAAGGATCGGGTCCCGTCTAAGGCGCGGAAACGATGCAGGGCAGCAAGGCATTGGCCGTCAACGCTGGAGTTGAAGCCGCGCTATTTGCCAGTTGCCCCGTCCGCCGCAGGGACGAACGGGCAGAGCGTCAAAGTGGCGTGCATCGCCGACCGCCCTTTCCCGTGCCCAGGCACGCAACAAATTGAGATACTTCAACCACTTTAGCAAGCCAGCCCGCTTGCCCCCAAGAACGTCTGGTCAGGTGGTTAAATACAGACGCCGAGGAGAACGGTGGTTTTCCTCGGCGTCGGCGGTTCCGCGTGCGGGGCGGACTAGCGGCGGCCGCCCTGCCACAGGGCGTCGAATGGAGTCTTGCCGGCGACGCGGTTGCGGATACCTTCGGTGACGAATGCCTTCGCGGTGCGTGCAGCCTCAAGCGGGGTCGCGCCCTTGGCCAGTTCGGAGGTCACTGCGGCGGCCAGGGAGCAGCCGGCGCCGGAAACGGCGACTTCGCCGATCTTCTTCTCGCGCAGGATTTCGAGGGTCTCGCCGTCGTAGAACACGTCCACGGCGTCGTCGTCCGCGATGCGGACTCCGCCCTTGGCGAGCACCGCTGCGCCGGAGATTTCATGGATCTTCTTGGCCGCGGCCACCAGATCCTCTTCCGAGGTGATGGTCAGCCCCGAGAGCTGTTCGGCCTCGAAGTGGTTCGGGGTGACGAAGGTGGCCAGCGGCAGCAGGTTGGCCTTCAGCGCCTCGTCGGTGTCCAGGGCATGGCCTGGCTCCTGGCCCTTGCAGATCAGGACCGGATCCAGCAGGATATTGTCCCACTCCTGGGACTTCAGTGCGGTGGCGACGGTGTTGATCGTGGCAGGCGAACCCATCATGCCCAGCTTCACGGTGCCGAGCTTGCCTTCGTAGCAGGTCTGGATGGCTTCGAGCTGGTCGGCGATGACCTGCTGATCCACTGGCACGAAGCGGTGGTTCCAGGAATCCTTGGGGTCGAAGGACACGATGCAAGTCAGCGCGACGATGCCGTAGGTTCCCAGTTCCTGGAAGGTCTTCAGGTCGGCCTGGGCACCGGCGCCGCCGGTGGCCTCGGAGCCTGCGATGGTCAGGGTGAGCGCAGGGCTGCTTCCGGTGTTTGTATTAGTCATAGTCCCATGAATGGTTGTGCGTACTGGTGGTTACTTTTAGCCCTGTTGCCAGAAGCTGAGGTCGGTGGCCTTGGACCAGCCTTCGGCCAACGTTCCCGCATTTTCGCTGGACGCGACCAATAACAGCCATGGTATACCGTGCCCGTAGGCAGCTCCGGCAAAGTTCGCGAGAATCGCCCGGCGGGCGGTATCGGGGTCGCTGGGCGCATGCAGGTCGGGATCCGACAGCAGGCCGAAGTTGGAACCGTAGTGCATTCGGCCGCGGGCAACCGGGCGATCGAAGTCCGTGACCTCGACGACGTCGTAGTCGTTCATGGGGGCTTCGAACAATGCCGAGGTGTCGGGAAGTTTCACGACCTGTTCGACGTCCTCCGGCTTGCCTGCCAGCAGCGACATCTTCGCGGTTTCCTTCCAGCCTGCATCTTGCAGGCCTGCCGCGGTCTGTTCGTCGACAGGTCCGAGGAAGATCAGTCGCTGGGCATCGGCCGGAGCGGTCCAGGAGGCATCCGGCCAGTATCCGAGGACCTCGACATCTTCGCCGTCATGGTTAACCGAACGAATCTCGCCGGGAGTGGGAAACGAAGCGATGCGGTCCCGCAGGAGCGCGTATGCCTCGGTCCAGGCTGGCAATTCACGTCGTGTTCCGCTCATGTTGTATCGCACTCCTTCGAAGCCAGTGTCACCGGTTGTCACTTCCGACTTTACGCCCAAAACATGGCACCGCCAGAATGCGAACCGTGAACGTCCTGTGCGAGGCGTGGAGCTCCGCTGTCGCTTGCCGCGCAGGGGCCCGAATCAAGAAGCTTTGAAAACCTTCGGATCCGATGCTTGGCCTTCCTCTTGATCCCGAATCGAGTTTCCCGAATCCATGAGGGACAGGACATCTTCGAACAAAGAGCGCACCACCGGCAGCCTGCAGAGCACCGCGAACTTTGCGACCACGGGCGCGGCGTTGTTCATGAGCAGCATCGAGCGTCGCTGGTTGGCTGACTGGTCGTAGGCCCAGGCGGAGAACAGCTGCCGCGACAGGAGCCAGAGGAATTTCGGCAGATCCCTACGGATGCCCAATGGGGGCAGCGGCCGTGCGCCGGAAACGGCTTTTTCCCAGAGGGAGAATTCCACCGCGGAAAGTTCGTTGTCCATCAGATCCTGGGACAGCAGAACCTTCAGGAATGCGGGCCCGAACTCATGGTAGGGCTGCATGACATCCAGGCCCGAGGTGAAAACTGAACGGATGTTGCTTTCGAGTGTGTTTCCTTCATTGAGTGCGGCGTGGCATTGATCGAATTGCTCGGTGCGCAGATTCAGCAACAGCCGGGCGACGATGTCCTCCTTGGAGGAGAAGTAGTAGTAGGCGTGGGAAAGCGAGACCCCGGCGCGCGCGGCAATGACACGCATGCTGGAGGCTTTATACCCTTCGGCGGCAAAGCAGTCCAGCGCCGTGTGCAGGAGTTTGGCTTGGGTTTCCTGCCCTTTGAGCGTGCGCGGCTGAATGGTCATGTGGACGATTCTACCGAGTTTTTGAACGCGTTCAAAAACATGTCGAGTTCATGCGGAAGTAGGGGAGGCTCGTCACCAGGCTTCTTCGTACCTCGATTTCATGTTCCAAAGAAGTTCAAGTGAGATGTCTCTTTTGCAACTCTTGAATACGCGAATCATTGTTACTATGAAGTAGGTCACTCGGCGGGGCATGCTGGTGCATGGGATACTTGCTGGGTAAGTGCTAATACAGCGGGACAGCATGCTGAACGCCCTGCGCATCTCGAACCACGTACCGTGGCGAGGCGGCATCGGCCAAGGGCGGTCCTGGCGAACCACTTTGACAAGGAAAATAATCATGGGCGAATCCAACGCCAAAACCACTCTGCCCCCATCTTCAAAGGCGGTTTTCGCCGCTGCGGGGTCCCCGTACTTCTCCACCGTTCTGACCCTGATGGGAGCGGTGGTCATCCTCTCGAACATCGGCGCTTCCAAGGGCGTCACCCTAGGCCCGCTGGTGACCGATGGCGGGTTCTTCCTGTTTCCACTGGCCTATATCCTCGGCGACGTCATTTCCGAGGTCTACGGGCTGAAGGCGGCGCGGCGGTCGATCATCACCACCTTCGTGCTCGCATTCTTCGCGGTGGCCTGCTTCTGGATCATGATCCAGCTGCCAGCCGCCGACTTCTACGACGGCCAAGAAGCCCTTGAGCGTACGCTCGGACCGATCTGGCAGATCGTTGCCGCCTCGGCCGCCGGTTTCCTGGTGGGCCAGCTGGCCAACTCGTGGGTGCTGGTCAAGCTCAAGGAACGCACGGGCGAACGCGGACTGGTCGCGCGCCTGATCGGTTCCAGCGGCGTCGGCGAGCTGCTGGACACCATCATCTTCTGCGCCATCGCAGCTCCGGTCATCGGCATTGCCGACGCCCCGACGTTCATCAACTACGTGGTGGTCGGTTTCCTCTACAAGACCGCCGTGGAGATTATTTTCGTCCCCGTCACCTCGTTGGTGATCCGCTGGTTCAAGAAGCGCGAGCCGGGATACGGGCGGCTGGCGGCCGGACAGGAGTAATCCTCCAAGTCATCATTTCGAGCGACTCCCTGCCGTGCTCGCGCTCGATACGCTGGGCAGATGGCGACAGAATCAGAGACCCGGACGCATCTGGAAGCCCGCGGACTGGTCATCGGCTATCCGGAGCGCACAATCTGCGGCCCCCTGAACCTGAAGATCGGCACCGGCGACGGGCTGGGAATCATCGGTTCCAACGGCAGCGGCAAATCCACTTTGCTGGCAACCCTGCTCGGACGCACCCCGGCCCAATCCGGTGAAACAGCGTTCCGCGGCCTGCCCCTGGACGAGGATTCGCTGGACTTCCGCCGGAACGTTGCCGTGCAGGTCAGCGACGGCGCGTTCTTCGAAGAACTGAGTGTCGCCGAGCACCTGGAAATGGTGGCACGGGGGCATTCGGTGCCCGGCTGGGAAAAGAAAGTCCAGAACGAGCTGGAGTTCTTCGAGCTCACGACGGTCGCCGGCCACCTTCCGGGGGAACTCTCCTCGGGACAACGGCGCAAGCTGCTGCTCGCCGCGACGCTGATCCGCCCGGCCGAGCTCCTGATCCTCGACGAGCCCGAACAGCGCCTGGACCTGAGGATCCGCCAGCAGTTCTACGAGCGGCTGGCCGGGCTGCGCCGCGAAGCGGTCAGCATCTTGGCGGTGACGCACGATCCTGCCATGCTGCGGCTGTGCCTGGACCAGGCGCTCCTGCTGGACGGCGACACCGGGGAATACCTGGAGTCCGAGCGCGGAGCGCAGTGGCTTGAACGCTAGTCCAGGCATGCCATCGGCCACCAGTTACGATCCGCGCGAGATCCTTCGACGTGTGCGTTCGGCGCGCAGTTTTTCCGAACGCTTCGACTCGTTCTCCGACATCTACGTCTGGGTGCTCGCCGCCATCGTGGCGCTGACCTATCTGGCCAGCGCCCTCTATGGAACGATCTTCGTGCTGCTGGGCGAAGGCGTGCCGCACCTGGAGCTGGCCAGCGCGCGGTGGAGCCTTGATGCGGTGGTGCTGTTCCTGCTGCCGGTGCTGCTGTTGTTGGTCTTCCGGCTCATGCTTTATCTCGGTCCCAACGCCGTGGGACCCCAGCAGGCCGACTGGTGGTTGCCCCTGCCGGCGGACCGCCGGGTGCTGCTGCTCCCGGCTTGGCGCCGTGCACTGGGGCTGGGCGCCGCTGCCGGCATTTTCCTCGGGCTGCTGTGGGTGCTGGCGCTCTTCGCGCTGACGGGTACCTGGTCCCCGCCGCTGCTGATGTGGGCAGTGGGCTTTTTCGCGCTGGCCGGGCTCGGCTCGGCGGCAGCGGCCGGAGTGCTTCAAGGCGCCGGACGCCAACAGGCCGCGAGGCGGTTCTGCTCCGCAGGGCTGCGGGTGCTCGCCGCCAGTTATGTGCTGCTGTGGGCGTCGCAGCTGTTCGGGATGGGCGCAGCCGACGCCGGGCAGGTGGCCTGGCAGCAGTCGCTGCTGGAGGTCGGGCTCTGGATGATTTTGTGCAGCGGCGCCCTGGCCGCCGCCGTGCCATGCATTCTCTGGTCATCGCGGCGGCTTGCCGGAACCCCCGGGGCGGCGCTGCGCGAGGGCGGGCTGCGCCAGCAGCAGCTTGCCGGAGCGATCATGCAGGCCGATGCGCGCGGCGTGCAACTGGATGCTGGCCGCAGGCGGAACCGCGGCAGTGGCCGGCTTGCCCGCGGGCTGCCGGTGGCCCTAGCGGTTATCGTCCTGCGCTGCGTGCGCGGAGGCTACTGGAAGCCGGCGCTGGGGTTCAGCGCGGCGATCCTGGTGCTGCTGCTCAGTGTCCGCGCTGCGGCCAATCCGCTGGCACTGGCCGGGGCTCTGGCAATCCTGTTGGTGGTCCTGGGCACGAGCCTGGCCGAGGTGCTCCGGCCCACCGCCACCCAGCCGGAGCTCGGGCTGATGATCGGGGTGGCCCGCAGCCAGATGGAGCGCGCAATGACCGTGGTCGCTGTGGGACTGTCGTTGGCGGTCCTGGGCTTCTGGAGTCTCGGGCTGTGGGGTATCGGAGCGCTGGCGGAGGCGACCTGGTGGGCTTGGGCCGCGGCCGTGCTGTTCGCCGCGCTGGGCCTGGCCTCGGCAGGCCTGGCGCACGCGCGGCGTGCGGAGCGCGACTGGGAAGAAATCTTCGCCGGAGCCGCGAATGAGATGTCCCTCGCGGCGGTGCTCATCCCGCAGGCCTGGACCCTGTTGCGCGCAGCCGCCTCGGGAGCTGCGCTGTATGTCCTGATCCTCGCCCCGGCGGCCGCCGTCCCGTGGGGGATCTGGGCGGTGTGCCTGCTCAGCGCCGCCCCGTCGCTTAAAAAGATCGCCGGGTGACGAACCCCGAATCCTGCGGAGGTTCGCCGCCCGGCGGGTGGTGCGCGGCTCCTACTTGGCAGGCTGCGCTACCGGCTGGCCCTGCGGGTCCGGTGCGCCGGCGTAGTAGCTGGCCAGCACCCGCTCCTTGAGCTGGAAGAACGTTCCGTCCTCGATCGCCTGGCGGGCGGACTCGACCAGGCTCACGGTGAAGTGCTCGTTGTGGATCGAGATCAGCGTGTGGCTGAGCAGCTCCTTGGCCTTGTACAGGTGGTGGATGTAGGCGCGGGAGAAATTCTGGCAGGCGTAGCATTCGCAGCCGTCCACCAGCGGGGTGAAATCGCGCTTGTACCGTGCTCCGGAGAGGTTGAAGCGGCCCCACGGGGTGTAGAACGCGGAGTTGCGCGCGACGCGGGTCGGGGAGACGCAGTCGAAGGTGTCAGCGCCGTTCTCGATCGCGGTGAAGATGTCGTCCGGCTCGGAAATGCCCAGCAGGTGCCGCGGCTTGTCCTCGGGCAGCTCCTCGGCGCACCAGCCGACGATGGTTCCCAGGTTCTCCTTCTCCAGCGCGCCGCCGATGCCGAAGCCGTCGAATGCCATGGCGCCGAGATCCCGGCAGGCCTTACGGCGCAGGTCTTCGTACTGCGCGCCCTGGATGACCCCGAACAACGCCTGGTAGTCCTTGCCCTCGCGGGAATCGGTCAGCGAGAAGTGCTCGGCAATGCAGCGCTCGGCCCAGCGGCGGGTGCGCTCCAGCGACTCGACCTGGTAGCCGCGCGAATTCTGCAGCGTGGTCAGCTCGTCGAAGGCGAACATGATGTCCGCGCCGATCTGGTGCTGCACGCCCATGGAGATCTCGGGGGAGAAGCGGTGGCGGTTTCCGTCCAGGTGGGACTTGAACCAGACGCCGTCCTCGTCCACGTTGGCCAGGCGTTCCTTGCCCGGGGCGACCGCGTCGTCCGGGCCTGACTGGTCCACGGACTTCATGTCGATGACCTTCTTGAAACCCGAGCCCAGGCTCATCACTTGGAATCCGCCGGAGTCGGTGAAGGTCGGGCCGTCCCAGCCCATGAACTTGCCCAGACCGCCGGCCTCGTCCAGGATGTCGGCGCCCGGCTGCAGGTACAGGTGGTAGGCGTTGGACAGCACCGCCTGGGCGCCGAGCTGCTTGACGTGCTCGGGGGTCAGCGCCTTGACTGTCGCCTTGGTGCCGACGGCGATGAACGCAGGGGTCTTCACTTCGCCATGCGGCGTGCGGATCACGCCGGTGCGTCCGAGCATCGGGGTTCCGTCCTCGGCAGTCAGTCGGGTCCCGACTTCAAAGCCGAATTCTTGCTGGCGCGGGTGGGGGGCACTGGGATCAAAGTTCATATCGGGCACGTACCAAGTTTGCCGTATTAAAGAGCCGGTGAGTAAAACGACAGTGTGATCCGGCCCCGAAACCTAGGCTTTCACATGGGAAAGAGCGAATAATGGAGGCTGTCTTGTTGTGTGCAACGCGACGGAAGGAAGCTGTGGGTCTAGAGCAATTGAAAGAATCCGCGAAGTCATTGATCACGCTGGGCCCTGCCCGCAAGGACCACTGGATCGGCCTGCGTACCGCCGTCGGCGTTTTCGCCCCGCTGATCTTCCTGATGGCCATCGACCGCCTGGACCTGGTGGTGTTCGCGGTCTTCGGCGCCTTCGTCGGCGTCTACGGCCGGGTGGACGGCTACTGGAACCGCCTGCGCATGCAGGTGCGTTCAAGCGCGCTGCTGTTCGGCGTCATCGCCGCGGCGCTGGCCGCTTCCCACCTGTGGATCGCCCACGACCAGCCGGAGCTCAAGGCATGGCAAATCGTCGGCGCCACGACGCTGGTTGCGGGGCTCTGCTCGGTGCTCGTTGGATTCCTGCGGCTGCGTCCGGCCGGTTCGCTGTTCCACATCTTCGCGTTTGCCGCGATTGCCTCCATTTCCAACCCGGTCCCGGCCTGGCAGGGACTGCTGGTGGCGGTGCTGACCATGATGCTGGCGCTGGTGATCGGCGCGGCCGGAGCATTGGGCCAGTGGTCGAGCCTGTGGCAGCGCACGCCGCTGCCACCGCTGTCGGACAACGTCCGCTCCGCGATCTGGTGGGAAGGGCTGTTCTACATCCTGACCGCCGGCATCGCCGGAGCCCTGGCCAACATCGTGGGAAGTCGGCTGGAAGCCGGCCACAACTACTGGGCCATGGTGGCCGCGGTGGTGCCGCTGGTCGGGCACACCACCAAGCTCAGGATGCGCCGCGGCATCCACCGCGTGCTGGGAACCCTGGTCGGGCTGGTGCTCATGGCGCTGCTGATCGTGCTGAATCCGCCGTTGTGGCTGCTGCTGACGCTGATCGGATTCTTCCAGTTCATGGCCGAGATGCTGGTCATGCGCAACTACTTCATGGCGCAGATCTTCGTCACCCCGCTGGCGCTGGTGGGCGTCTCCGTGATGTCGGGACTGTCCACGGCGCTGCTCTACGACCGCATGGTGGAAACCGTGATCGGTTCCGTGGTCGGCATCCTCGGGGTGCTCCTGGGGAGCTGGTTTGGCGGGATCAAGCGGCGCCAGGCCGGCATCGACCCGCCAAACCCGGGCAAGCAGTTTTAGATATTCACTCCGACGTGGGCTAATGCCTGCCGAAGAATATTTTCGCGGCCTCCGGCGAACTCGCCCTGGATGTCGCTGCTCAGCGCTTCGGCAGGGGTGAGCCAGGTCAGTTCCAGCGCGTCCTGGCGTGGCGAGGACTCGCCGCGCACCGGCACGATATAGCACATGGAGACCGCATGCTGGCGGTCGTCGGTCAGCCCGGTTTCGCTGGGCGCCGGGAAGTACTCGGCCACGGTGAACGGCACCGGGGACGCCGGGAGCTGCGGCAGCACCATGGTGCCCAGATCCTTCTCGATGTGCCGGATCAATGCGGCACGGATCGTTTCGCGGTACATGACGCGTCCGGAGACGAAGGTGCGCAACATGCGCCCGTCGTTGTCCGCGGTCAGCAGCAGGCCGACCTCGTTGACGTAGCCCAGCGGGTCCAAGCGCACCGGAATGGCCTCGACGTACAGCATGGGAAGGCGCTGGCGGGCCTCGTAGAGATCTTCCTCAGAGAGCCATCCAGGGTAGGGATCAGGCGTGCGCACGTTCATGGTTCCATCTTGGTACACAAACACCTCTTAGGCCATGAATCTGTATCCGTGTTGCGCAACTCACCAATCTGTTGCGCCTGCGCCCTAGTATCGCGCCGAGGCGCTCTGTAGAATTGATTGGGCTATCCCAATCAGAATGCATCTGACCCTGGATCGGCCGACCATTCTCGCACTTCTCTTGGAAGCAGACCTGTTGTGTCACACGCTCCGGACCGCTTGAGCAAACAAAATTTCACGACGATTGCCGTGCTGATCGTCTCCAGCTTCGTTGTCATCCTCAATGAAACCATCATGAACGTGGCACTGCCCGTGCTGATGGAGGAATTCAACGTCACCGCCGACGCCATCCAGTGGCTCGCCACGATCTTCATGCTGACCATGGCGGTGGTCATCCCGACCACCGGATTCCTGCTGCAGCGGCTGAGCACCCGCAAGGTCTTCGTGCTGGCCATCGGCCTGTTCACCCTGGGCACCGTGCTGGCCGCGGTCTCCCCGGGCTTCTCCGTGCTGCTGGTCGCCCGCGTCATCCAGGCCTGCGGCACCGCGATCATGATGCCGTTGCTGATGACCACGATCCTCGACCTGGTGCCGCCGGCACGCCGCGGGGTGCTGATGGGCAACGTGTCGATCGTGATCTCGGTGGCCCCTGCCATCGGCCCGACCCTGTCCGGCATCATCCTGCAGTACCTGTCCTGGCGGTTCATGTTCATCGTGATCATCCCGATCGCCGTGGCGGCGCTGCTGATCGGCACCCCGCGCCTGTCCAACGAACCGGGCGACAACTCCGCGCCGCTGTCCATCCCGTCGCTGATCCTGGCCGTGCCGGGCTTCGGCGGCCTGGTCTACGGCCTGAGCGGCCTGTCGGCCGGCGTGACCCCGCTGGGCCTCGGGATCCTGGCGGTCTCGGTGCTGTGCCTGACCGCCTTTGTGCTGCTGCAGGTCAAGCTGCAGCACGGGGACAAGGCCCTGCTGGACCTGCGCTCGCTGACCTACCGCGACTTCACGCTGTCGCTGGCGCTGATGATGTGCGCGATGATTTCCCTGTTCGGCGTGATCATCCTGCTGCCGCTGTTCTTCACGACGGTGCTGGGCATCGAGACGCTGACCACCGGCCTGATCATGCTGCCCGGCGGCCTGCTCATGGGCCTGCTGGCCCCGCTGGTCGGCAAGCTCTACGACAAGGTCGGCGCCCGCCCGCTGATCGTTCCGGGCTCCATCATCCTGCTGGCGTCGCTGTTCGGCTACGCGCTGATCCTGAACGCCGCCACCCCGATCTGGCTGCTGGTTCTGCTGCACCTGGTCATGAGCCTGGGCCTGGCCTTCATCTTCACCCCGGCGTTCACCACCGCGCTGAACCCGCTGCCGCACCACCTGCACTCGCACGGCTCGGCGCTGCTCTCCACCCTGCAGCAGCTGGCCGGCGCCATGGGCACCGCGCTGATCGTCGGCGTGGTGGCCGCGTCCACCGCCTCGAAGATCGCCGCAGGCACGGACGTCGTCACCGCGACGGTTCAGGGCTTCAAGCCCGGCTTCCTGGTGGGCGCCGCGTGCAGCATCGGCATCCTGGTCATCGGGATCCTGCTCGGCGGCAAGAAGCAGGAGACCCAGCAGCCTTCCGACCAGGCTCCGGTGGCATCCCACTAGCCAGAGCGGAATTCTCCGGCTTTGCCGCGCAGCCCGGCACCCTCGTGGTGCCGGGCTTTTGCGTGCCAGCGGGCTCCCGGGCACCGGGAGCCGGATCTTCACCTTTGTCCATGCGGGCGATAGGCTGACCGGAGATTCACGACTATCGAAGGGGTTTGCATGCAGCTACGGGATTCGGTCGCGCTGGTGACCGGCGGACTGTCCGGGTTGGGACGGGCCACGGCCCAGAAACTGGCTGCGCAGGCCAAGCACGTGGTGGTGCTGGACCTGCCGCGCGAGGACGGGGATGAAATCGCCGCGGCGATCGGCGCGAACGTGCGCTACGCCCCGGCGGACGTCACCAGTTCCGAGGAAGTGGCCGACGTGATGGAGCGCGTGCGCGAGCTGGGCCAGCTGCGGGTGCTGGTGAACTGCGCAGGGGTGGCAACCCCGGGCAAGGTGCTGGGACGCGAGGGCGTGCTGCCGCTGGAGAAGTTCGCCAAGGTGCTCCAGATCAATGTCAACGGCACGTTCAACGTGATCCGCCTGGGTGCCGAGCTGATGGCGCACAGCGAGTCGCTCATCGATGCGCAGGGCACCGCCGAGCGCGGGGTCATCATCAACACCGCCTCCGTGGCGGCCTTCGACGGGCAGATCGGGCAGCCGGCCTACGCCGCCTCCAAGGGCGCCGTGGCCGCAATGACGCTGCCGCTGGCCCGTGAGCTGGCGCAGCACCAGATCCGCGTCATGACCATCGCCCCGGGCATCTTCCAGACGCCGATGATGGCAGGGCTGCCGCAGGCGGCGCAGGATTCGCTCGGCGCGCAGGTGCCGCACCCTTCGCGGTTGGGCCGCCCGGAGGAGTACGCGGCCTTGGTGGAGCACATCGTGGCCAACCCGATGCTCAACGGGGAGACGATCCGTTTGGACGGCGCCATCCGCATGGCGCCGCGCTAAACCCGCGGCGCCGGTGGGCCGGACTCAGAAATCCAGGGTCCGGCCCGCCTGCACCCGATGCTCGGCGTGGCTGATCTGGAACCGCCGGTTCTCCGCGCAGACGAACACCACGATCGCCAGGAACACCCACAGCACGCAGGCCCACAGCGGGGTGGCGCCCAGCATCCAGCCCTGGGCCGCGGCAGCGGCCAGCGCCAGGCCGAACCCGCTGGCGAAGGCATGCCTGCCGCGTTCGGAGTGGGCGAACACCGCCGCCGGCACCGCGGCGGCCACCGCGACCAGCGACACCGCCAGCGCATGGCCCGGCTCGTTCCAGCCGGCGGCTGCGAACACCAGCTGCAGCGTGTAGACCAGGGCGAATCCGGCGAAGAAGCCCAGCGGCATGTCCGTGGCGATACGCTCGGTCCGGTTGCGGGCGGTATTCAGGTTCAGCTGGTGCACCCCGTACAGCGCGATCCCGGCGGCCGCCGCGGAGACCGCCGCGGCGGTCCAGGGCAAGAACCCGGAGGCGAGCGTCAGCGCGCAGCTCAGCAGGGCCGCAGCGCTCAGCGCATGGATGCCGGCCGCGCGCTGCCGGCGCGAGGAGAGCTGGGCAGGCAGGGCGCTGAAGGCGGCGCTGGCGATCAGCGCGATCCCGATGACCGGCCAGATCACCGCATGCACCAGCCCGGTATCCAGCAGGCTGGCCTGGCTGCGGGCATCCATCCCGGCGCCGAAGGCCAGCGAGGTGGCCAGCAGCAGCACCCCGGACAGGGCGAACAGCCCGGCGCGGACCTTGTCGAAGACTTCCACCGCGGGATTGGGCCGCAGGTCAGGGGCCGTATAGGGCAGCTCGAACGCAGGCCTGCGCGCGGACTCGGCGATGGCCCGCTGGGCGGAGCCCACCAGGGTGCGCAGCTGCATATTGGGCTGTGGCTCGGCCATGGCATACCATCCTTCGTCGGGCCCGTGCAGGGGTGTGCAACAGCCTAGGGTAAATATGCCGAGGTGAGAAGAGGCGCTAGGCGGCCGGGGCTTCGCGCAGGCTCTGCGCGGAACTGAAGCTGCGCGCGGCGCCGGTGATCGGGTCGGTGAAGGAAATGGTGTGCGCCAGCAGCTGCAGCGGGCGGTCGTAGTCGTCCGGCGCCAGGTCCCACAGCCGCGGGTAGAAGGCATCGTTGACGATGCCCAGGCCCAGCGAGGCGAGGTGGATGCGCAGCTGGTGGGTTTTGCCCGAATGCGGCTCCAGATCCATCAGCGCCACCTCGGTGCCCGCGTGGAATCCGGCGCTGCGGCCGATGGCCTCCACGCTGATCAGCGTCTGCGCGTTGGGCTCGCCGTCCTCGACGATCGAGCGCAATTGGCCCTTGACCTTGGACATGCGGTTCTCGTAGGTCATCGGCATGCCAGCCAGCAGGGCGCGCAGTTCTTCGCTGGTGCGTTGCTGGCTGTGCTCCCCATTGGCCTGCAGCACCACGCCGGTCTCCAGCCCGTCGCCGGGGGCCAGCGCGACCACCGCCTTGTAGCGTTTGGCGATCTCGCGGCGCTCGAAGAGCATCTGGTAGGCGCCGCGGGTTTCCGGGTTGACGGCGAAGAGGATCACCCCGGCGGTGGCCCGGTCCAGCCGGTGCATCGGCACCAGATCGTCGATGCCGGTCTGGTTGCGCAGCCGCACCAGGGCGGATTCCTGGATGAACTTGCCGCCCGGAGTGGTGGGCAGGAAGTGCGGTTTGTCCACCACCAGCAGGTGCTCGTCCTGGTGGAGGATCTTGGCTTCGAAGGGGATCGGGATCTCCACCGGCAGCGAGCGGTAGTACCAGATGAACTCGTGCTCGCCCATAGGCGTCTGCCGGTCCAGCTTCACCCCGCCGATTCCCACGATCTCGCCGTCATCGAAGCGGCGCAGGATGCCCTCGGGGTCCACATGCCCGAACCGTTCGAGCAGATACTGGGCCACCGTATCCCATGGACCGGTGCGCGGCAGGTGCAGACGGGTGGCGTTGACGCCGTTGCGGACGGGGAGCGGAGATGCCATGGCCATGGCTCCCATTCTTTCATCTTTGCCCCGGGCCGTTGTCCTCATCAGTGCGCAGCCGGCTGGCAGGAAGGGCAGAAGTAGCAGTCTCGCTCCAGGCCCGAATCCTCGGCCGCGATCTTCAGCAGCTGGATCTTCGCGCCGCAGCGCAGGCAGGGCTTGCCGGCGCGCCCGTACACCCAGTAGGGCTCGCGGGTCCGGGCCAGGCCGGTGGTGACCCTGCGGGAACGCTCCTTGTTGACTTCCAGCAGGCGCTGCGACATCTCGATGACCTTCCCGAGGTCCACGACCTGTCCCACGGGCGTGAGTGGGTGCAGCCGGGTGAGGAACAGGACCTCGCAGCGGTAGATGTTGCCCACCCCCGCCATCAGCCGCTGGTCCAGCAGCGCCTCGCCGATCCCGCGGTGCGGCTGCGCCCGGAAATTCGCGGCCGCCGCCTGCGCGTCCCAGCCGGGCCCCAGCAGGTCCGGGCCCAGATGCCCGACCAGCTGCGCTTCCTCGGCAGTGGGCACGAGCTTGACCTGGGCGATGTCGAAGCCGACCGCCACGACGCCGTCGCAGGCGAGCACCACGCGTGCGGTGTGCGCCGGACGCTTGAAGCGGGCTCCCGGACCGTAGAGATCCCACCGCCCCTCCATGAGCAGGTGCGAATGCAGGGTCAGCGGCGGCTGGTTGAAGGCAGGTTCCGCCGTGGCGGGAGGCTGCAGCCGCATGAGCAGGTGCTTGCCGCGCGGGAGGACCTCGGACACCGTGTAGCCGGCCAGGTCCACCGTGGACAGTGCCGGGACCCGGAAGTCCGAACGCAGGATGCTCTTCCCGGCCAGCGCATGGTGCAGCCTTGCGGTGGCCCGGTAAACGGAATCGCCTTCCGGCATGGTGCATCTCCTTTGCTGCTGCCAGCCGCCGCGTACAGCGCGCTGGTGTCCAGGCTACCGCCGGAAGCGGATGCCCTGCGGGGTCGAGTAGAAACCGGCGCCCAGCAGGGCGGCGGCCGCCGGGTGCTCCTGCACAGGTTCGCCGTTGACCGTGGCGATGGCGATCTTGTCCACCCCGGCACGGCGCAGCGCCGCAACCAGCCTGGCCGCCAGCAGCGCCCAGGCCTGCTCTCCGGGTTCGCCAAAGGCCAGCACGGTGCGTCCGCCGCGTTCGAGGTACAGCACCAGCTCGCCGTCCAGCATGCCCACGATCGCCCCGGCCTTGCGCCCGGGGCGGTGCCCGGTCTGCGTGGCGGGCCACGGCAGCGCCGCGCCATAGGGGTTGGCCGGGTCGGTGGCGGCTAGCACCACGGCTTCGGGCTGGCGGCGCGGGTCCTCGGGCAGCACGAAGCCGCGCAGCCGGTCAATGGTGTTCGAGGTGGAGAACTGCGCGGCGCCCAGCTTCTCGATGAAGTAGCCACGGCGCGCATGCCCGGCCTCCTCCAGCTTGGACAGCACCCGGTAAAGCTGTCCGAAGCCCCCCGGCACCGCCTCGGCGGCCACCGAGCCGCGGGTCAGCACCCCGTAGCGCTCAAGCATGATTTCCGCGGTGGCGTGCGCGGCGATGGTGGGGTCGCGCACCGGCTCGGGCAGCAGCGCCCAGCGCGCCGAACCGCGGGTGCTGCGCGCATGCACCACGCCCTGCTCGCGGGCCATGCGGCTGAGTCCGGACAGCCGGTTCAGCCGGGCGGCGCGGGCGCGCGGGGCGGGCTTGGCGATCTTGTGCGCGGTGCTGCCCCCGGCCAGGTAGCCGCGCACCGGCGCCAGGGTGTCAGGGGAGATGAACCCGGCCCAGAACAGCTGCCAGCAAGCCCCGGTGATCTCCTGCTCGCTGGGCGGGCGCCCCTCGCCGGGGTGGATGCGCGCGGCGATCTCCTGCACGAAGTACGCGCCGGTCGGGTCGAAGGATTCAAGCACCCGGCGGGCCAGCGCATCCAGCGGCGCGGGGTCCGGGATCGGCAGGCTCAGCGGGGCATGCTCGGCGGTATGCAGCGAGAGCCAGCCGTCCTTGCCCCCGGCCGCGCCGGCGCCGCAGATGAGCACGTCCCCGGCGCTGGTCAGCTCGTCCAGCCAGGCGCTCTGGTAGCCGGGCAGCCGGGCAGGCAGCACAAAGGACTCCAGCGCGGAGGCGGGCAGCTCGACGCCTGCCAGCTGCATCGCCACCTCGTAGACTCCGTCGCTGCCCTCCAGCCGGGAGCCGACCTGCTGCCAGGCCGGCAGGAAACGCGCGAAAGCCAGCTGGTCCACCGGCTCCACCTCGGCGCGCAGGGCGGCCAGCGAGCGGGTGCGGATGGTGCGCAGCACCTGCACGTCGCAGTACTCGTCCCCGCTGACGCCCTCGGGAATCAGCTCCACCGGGCGGAATGCTCCCAGCGAGAGCCGCCCGGCGGCGGTCATGGCATCCAGCACCGGGCGCAGCACCGCCACGCCCAGGCCCAGCACCCCGGAGATCTCGGTGAGCGTGAACGGGGCGTGGGTGCGGGCATAGCGCGAAACCAGGTCCTCGACGGGCTGGGCCGCGGGCTCCAGGAAGGCGGCGGGGATGCCGGTGGGCAGCGGGGTGCCCAGTGCGTCGCGCAGCTTGGCCGCGTCCTCGATTCCCGCGTAGGCCAGCTGCCCGCCGATCCGCAGGGTGAACGCACGCCGGGTGGCCACCAGCGATTCGGCGTGCGCGCGGGCCGCCGCCTCGGCCAGCGGGGCCTGCTCGTCGGCAGGATCACGCAGGCGTTCAGCCAGCTGAGCGGCGGTCAGGGGGCCCAGCAGCCGCAGCAGGTCCGCGGCCCCCTCCATGCCGGCCAGCCGGCGCTTGGGCGCCAGGTACTGCAGCTGCTGCGCCAGCTCGGCGATGACCTGCGGATCCAGGATCTCGCGCACGTCGTTGCGGCCCAGCAGCTCGCCCAGCAGCACCGGGTCCAGGCTCAGCGCCGCGGCCCGGCGTTCGGCCAGCGGAGCGTCGGATTCGTAGAGGAACTGCGCCACATAGCCGAAGAGCAGCGACTGCGCGAAGGGCGAAGGCAGCTCGGTGGTGACCTCCACCAGCCGGATGGCGCGCGAAGAGACCTGGGACAGGATCCGGGTCAGCGCTGGCAGGTCGTACACGTCGTTCAGGCATTCGCGTACGGTTTCCAGGATGATCGGGAAATCCGGGTAGTTGCGGGCCACGTCCAGCAGCTGGCTGGCGCGCTGGCGCTGCTGCCACAGCGGGGTGCGCTTGGTCGGGTTGATGCGCGGCAGCAGCAGCGCCCGGGCGGCGCATTCGCGGAAGCGCGCGGCGAACAGCGCCGAATTGGCCACCTGCCCGGTGACCAGATCCACGATCTCGTCGGACTCGAACGCGAACAGCTCGGCCCCGGGCGGCTCGTCGTCCATGGCGGGGATGCGCAGCACGATCCCGTCATCGGCGGCCATCGCGGAGGCGTCCAGCCCCCAGCGTTCACGCACCCGCGCACCGACTGCCAACGCCCACGGGGCGTGCACCGCCAGCCCGAAGGGCGAATGCAGGATCACCCGCCAGTCGCCCAGCTCGTCGTGGAAGCGCTCCACCACGAAGGTCTGGTGGTTGGGGACCTGCCCGGTGGCCTCGCGCTGCTCGCCCAGGTAGTTCAGCAGGTTCTGCGCGGCGAAGGCATCCAGTCCTCCTGCGCCCAGCACTTCGGCGGCCTCGGAGCGTTCGCGGGCCAGCAGGCCGGTGGTGAATTCGCCCAGCGCCGCGCCCAGCTCCACCGGTCGGCCCAGCCCGTCGCCGTGCCAGAAAGGCAGCTTGCCGGGCTGGCCGAAGGCGGGGGTGACCAGCACCCGGTCGTGGGTGATGTCCTCGATGCGCCAACTGGTGGCGCCCAGGGCGAACACGTCGCCCACCCGGGACTCGTAGACCATTTCCTCGTCCAGCTCGCCCACGCGTTTGGGCGCCTTGTCGTCCTCGGATCCGGCCAGGAACACGCCGAACAGCCCGCGGTCAGGGATGGTGCCGCCGGAGATCACGGCCAGGCGCTGCGCTCCGGGGCGCGCGGAGAGCACCCCGGCATCGCGGTCCCAGATGATCCGCGGCTTGAGCGTGGCGAATTCGTCGGAGGGGTACTTGCCGGTGAGCATGTCCAGCGTGGCCAGGTACACGCTGCGCGGCAGCTGCTGGTAGGGGGCCGCGCGCCGGACGGTGTCGAACCATGCCTCGACGTCCAGGTCTTCCATGGCCACCGCGGCAAGGGTCTGCTGGGCCAGCACATCGAGCGGATTGGCAGGGATCGCCATCTTCTCGATCTTGCCCTCGCGCATGCGGGTGACCACCAGCGCGGTGGAGAGCAGGTCGGCGCGGTGCTTGGGGAAGAAGATTCCCTGGGAGACCGAACCCACTTGGTGGCCTGCGCGGCCCACGCGCTGCAGTCCGGAAGACACCGAGTTGGGGGACTCGACCTGGATCACCAGGTCCACCAGCCCCATGTCGATGCCCAGTTCCAGCGAGCTGGTGGCGACCACCGCACGCAGCCGGCCGAGCTTCAAATCCTCCTCGATGGCCGCGCGGGCGTCCTTGGAGACCGAGCCGTGGTGGGCGCGGGCCAGCAGCGGCGCCTCGGGATCCGCGGCCGCGGTGGACCCGGCCTGCGCCATCATCACCGCGGGGGAGGAGGACAGCTGGTTCTCTACCGCGAAGCCCTCGCGCTCGGCATAGATTTCATTCAGCCGCCCGGTCAGCCGTTCGGCCAGCCGCCGGGAGTTGGCGAAGATGATGGTCGAGTGGTTGGCCAGCACCAGGTCCACCAGCTGGTTCTCCACGTGCGGCCAGATGCTGGCCGCGGCGGCCGGCGAGGAGCCGGGACCCAGGTCGTGGGCGGCGGCGGCGGAGGGCAGGTCGGTCATGTCCTCGACCGGAACCCGCACCTCAAGCTCCCATTGCTTGGTGGATTCCGGGCGCACGGTGTTCACCGGTGCGGAGCCGGCCAGGAAGCGCGCGACTTCCTCGGGCGGCTCGACGGTGGCTGACAGGCCGATGCGCTGTGCCGGGGCGGCGAGCAGGGAATCCAGCCGTTCCAGGGACAGCGCCAGATGGGTGCCGCGCTTGGTGTTGGCGATCGCGTGGATCTCGTCGATGATGACCGTGTGCACCTGCGACAGCGTGGTGCGCGCCTGGCTGGTCAGCATCAGGTACAGCGACTCGGGTGTGGTGATCAGGATGTCCGGGGGATTGCGCAGCAGCTGCCGGCGCTCGGAAGCGGGGGTGTCGCCCGAGCGCACGCCCACCGAGACCGAGGGCTGGGAGAGTCCCAGCTCGTGGGCGGTGGCCCGGATGCCCGCCAGCGGGGAGCGCAGGTTGCGCTCCACATCCACGCCCAGGGCCTTCAGCGGCGAAATGTAGAGCACCTTGGTACCGGTGCCCGTCGGATGGTCGCTGTCCTGGTCCAGTCCGGGCAGTGCCGGGGCATCCAATTCTGCGTGGTGCAGCCGATCCAGCGCCCAGAGGAAGGCCGCCAGGGTCTTGCCGGAGCCGGTCGGGGCGATGACCAGCGTGTGGTTGCCTTCGGAGATGGATGTCCAGGCACCGACCTGTGCGGTGGTCGGCTCGGTGAAGACTTCGGTGAACCACTTCTGGGTGGCCGCGCCGAAGCGGGTCAGGACATCGCTCATGGAATCGATCCTACGTTCTGCCACGGACAGCTGGAGGGCTTATTCGCCCTCGGTGATCTTGCGTAGCACTGTACCGTAAGGTCAAATACACCTTGGGCTTCCCTTTCCATGAAGTGAGGCTAGCGCCGGAGATCTCCGCACATAACGTTCAGTCAATACTGTGAAGGCCCACAACTCGGAACTATTTGCGTTTCGCAGCTCGGAAAGCGAAATAGCTGCCCAGCCCAAGTAGAGCTGAGAAAATCAAGAATGTAGTGCCGGCGACAGCATCGAAGCTATAGCCCGCTGCTGTGCAGAGTAGTGAGAATGCTGTTGCAAGTACGAGGAACCATGCTAAAACAGACAACGAGATCCGACGGAATCGCCGTGTAATTGACGTGGGTGGCGTCATACCTTCTTCTGTGATGACTGCCTTTATGTTCTCCTGCAGATCTGACGTCGCAATGAATTCATGCGACGTGAGACTTCCATCCGACTCCTCAGTATTGAATTGTGCAGGTGATGATTGGGTCGAAATGGGATACGAGTCGATAGGATTTTCGAATGCGATCGTTTTAGGAGAACGATCCTTCGTATTGACGGAAGTACCCAAAACTTCCAAATTCTCCTGAGCCGTTGATTCTTCTTCCTCGACAGGCTGAAGTTGAATTATTGAATTCGGCGCCATGCCAACCGCGACGTAGAATTCAGATTCACTCATCAGGCGAATTTGTTGTCCACGCTCAGTAATATACTTATATGCTTTCTTAGCTTTCGTTGAGCCACGGTCAAGCGCGAACCCTGGGGCATGCGGATTTTCAGAGCAGATTACCAATATCGAAGTTTTAAGCGTTGTCCCGAGCTGAACTTTTGCGCCAAAGCTGGCTGCTAGTTCGAACGCTTGCATCCTACTTAGTAGTTCGAAGCCACCAGTGATTGTTAGGCCTTGGCCAAACAGCTCGTGTGTCGGGTCAGCTTCCATATTTGGTTCCGGCAGATCGTTCTTCTTGATTGATGTGCTAGCAGCATATGCTCGACCAGATTTGGATAGTGCGGATTTACTGGGAGTTACGGTTTGTAAATCGACCCAAGAAGAGACGCCAGCTCTTTTGGCAATTGCTAAAACCACTTGTGCGCAGACAAGAGAATCAGATTGCGCGTTGTGATGTTCTAGACCAGTGATTCCAAGTGCATCTGCTACCTGCGGCAGACTGCAATCCGGAAGCGCTAAATGAGCTTTGGCCAAGTCGCGCGAGCAAAACCAGTTGAAGTCCCCAAAATCAACACCAGACCATTCTGAAGCTTGTTTCCACACAGATTTATCGAATGGTGCGTAGTGAGCCACCACGAAGTCATCGCCAATGAAGTTTCGGATTCGAGCTGCTGATTCTACCCAAGTTGCTGCGTCAGTCACATCAGCTTTTGTGATTCCGTGAATTGCGATATTTCTATTGTCGAAATGATCGAATCCTTGTGGAGGTTTGATCAGCCATGACGTTTGAGCGACGATTTCGCCGTCTCGGACCTTTGCCATGCCAACGGCACACACTGAGGCGCGCTTGCCATTTGCGGTCTCGAAATCAATCGCCGTGAAATCCATTCTTAACACCTTCCCCAGGGCTGAACGGTTTCATGCCGCGTTAGCCACTCAATTCCATCGAAATGTTCTCATCTTGGCGGAGCTACTATCTGTTTGTTCTAAACTTTACGCTGTCGCAGGGGCGAAACTGCGACGGGATCCGATCTATAAAGTTTTCAACGTACTCAGCAAGACGAAAATGTTTCTGGAGTTTGAGACATGCGAAGTTTTTAAAGCCGAGGATCTATAGAATGTTGTGGCTCCGCTTTTTTGAAGCAGCATGATTTCGTCTATTTTATGCGTTGACCAGTCAGCACCGAATTTATGAAACAGTCGACATGCCTAAATGTGGTGGTACTTGCCGCCGGCCAGGATGTCCTGGGCGCGGTAGAGCTGTTCGGTGAGGATCAGGCGGACCAGCTGGTGCGGGAACACCAGCTTGGACAGCGACCAGGTGAAGTTCGCCCGCGCGTGAACGGTTGGAGCAACGCCGTAGGCTCCGCCGATGATGATCACGACATTTCGCGAGGAGTCGATCGGCGTGCGCAGGGTATTGGCCAGCGCTGGGGAGTCGACGTTCTTCCCGCGCTCATCGAGCAGCACCACGAAGTCCCGGTCGTCGATTTTGGCCAGGATGCGGGCCGACTCCTCGGTGCGTGCCGCGTCGTTTTCCCGCGAGGAATGCGAGAGTAGCTGCCACGACAGGTCGAAGGGTTTCTTCAGCCGCTTCTCATAGCGGGAGATCCCCTCGTCCACCCAAGACTCATGCTTCTTGCCGACGGCCAACACCTTGATTGTCATGGTTCTATTCTTGCGCATAGCCGACAGTCAGCGAACACAGGGGGTCTGTGGATACGATGGAGACCATGCGATCTTCATGGTTTTTCCGCCCGGGTCAGCGATCACGCGGCGTGCAGGCGTTGTGGATCGCCTTTGGGCTCATCGTGGTGCTGTTCTATTTCACCCGGCGAATGCTGGTCTCCCTCAGGATCGGGGGATGGTCCAAGGATGTCGACCTGCCGGTCGAGCAGTGGGT
Source organism: Arthrobacter sp. YC-RL1 (assembly GCF_001454985.1). Classification (NCBI taxonomy): domain Bacteria; kingdom Bacillati; phylum Actinomycetota; class Actinomycetes; order Micrococcales; family Micrococcaceae; genus Arthrobacter; species Arthrobacter sp. YC-RL1. The sequence continues at coordinate 3,511,712 of NZ_CP013297.1, read as the reverse complement.
TCTGGCTCACCAGGATCCTGTGTGGCACTCGGTTGCCACCGTGCTCTATCTCTGGGGATCAACGCCCGGCATGACGGTGACCATGGTGATCCTGACGGCAATCATTTGCCTGTGGGCGCGCAGCTGGTGGCCTTTGGCTACGGTCGCCTTCACCGCCTTGGGGTCGGTGCTGCTGACGGTGGTGCTCAAATCAGTGCTGCAGGTTGCGCGCCCGACTGGCGTGCCCGGAGGCCCTGCGCCGCCGGGGTCCTTCTCGTTCCCCAGCGGGCACACGCTGAATGCGGCAGCGCTGATTGGCATCGCCACCTACCTGGCTGTGGTCTACGGATTGCGTCGCTACGCATACCTGCTGGGCGGCATAGCGGTGTTGTTCGTCGCGGCCATGGGAGCCTCGAGGGTCTACCTTTCCCACCACTGGGTTTCTGACGTCCTAGTCGGCTTACTCATTGGCGCAGGCTGGGCGGCTGTTGTCGCTATCTTGCACTATTTCTTCGTCCCCTCGAAGAGGATTCGGCAATCTTCCTAGCTTGCTGAACATCTCCGGGTGGATGTGACATTAACTTCAAGTATGATTCCGACATCGCGGGCCGACTTATCGGCCTGCGATGCGCTCCTTAACGACCCTATTGGTGTTGCTCAACTAGCCCGGAGTTCAAAAGCGCCGCTTTAGCGCACGTCAGTACGCGAAACCTCGGGAGATTTCATGTTGTTCAACAATCCATTGGAGAATCTGGGCATGATTCCGGGGCGCTGCCGGTGAGGCACACCTTTTTCCAGCGACTGAGAATTTGCCCCGATTCATTCTCACTCGGTGAGAATTTCGATTTGTCCTCGCCGCATACATGACAGAACAATGGTTCATTGTGCCAATTTCCGCCGGCGGGCGGACCCGCACGAAAAAGTTGTTCACGGCCGTCCCCGGCCTCTCGATGAAGGTGTCATGAGCGTAAGGAAAGAGTCCGATTCACAGACCGCACGGGTCTTGTGGATTCTCTCTGCATTGGCGAAGGTTCCGCAGGCAAGCGTGCGCGAGCTGTCCACCGAAACCGGCATTCCGGTGAGCTCGGTGTACCGTCTGCTGGACCACCTGGTGTTCTCCGGCTTCGTCCACAAAACTTCCTCCGGACACTACGGCGCCGGCGCCGCGGCCGTGCAGCTTGCCGAACGTTACTGGGATTCCAGCCTGGCGAGCGGAACCGTCGCCCCCTACCTGCGCCAGCTGTCGCAGGACTCCGGCGAACTCGCCGCCTTCATCGTGGCCCATGGCGCCGAATCGGTGTGCGTGGAAACCATCGAGTCCACCCAGGCGTTGCGGTGCAGCTACTCGGTGGGCACTTCCCACCCGCTGACCCTCGGGGCCTCGGGCACCATGCTGATGGCCCTGATGTCCCGGGAGCAACGCGCCGAAATCTTCGACTTCCATGATGTCGATGCTCCGTCGAGGACACGCCTTGAGCAGGCCTGCGAATCGGCCTTCCGAGCGGGCTACGCAGTCAGCCTCTCTGAGGTGGAGGAAGGCGTCTGGTGCGTCAGCTCCCCGGTCACGGACCTGAACGGAGAGCTGCAAGCAGTGGTGAGCCTAATGGCTCCCGCCCAGCGCAGCCTCGAACGCCAAGCTGAACTGATCCAACAAACCTGCAGAACCGCACTGAGCCTGAGTGGAGGAATCAAATGACCTGGAAACAGGCAACCGACTGGACCGGACGCAACGATGGTCCCGGTCCGGAGCATGCCCGCTGGCACAACACCATCCAGGCCTGGACCGCCGGGGCCGAACCCGGCGCCGCGCTGCTGGGTTTCGCCAGCGACGAAGGCGTGCGCCGCAACAAGGGCCGAGTGGGTGCGCGCGACGGGGCGCAGGCCCTGCGCACCGCGCTGTCCTCCATTGCCCTGCACGAACCGGTCAAGCTCTACGACGCCGGAGACATCGAGGTCGACGGCGAAGACCTGGAATCCGGGCAAGAGGCCTTCGCGGACGTGCTGGCCCAGCTGCTGCGCGAAGGACACTTCACCGTGGGTCTTGGCGGAGGCCACGAAATCACCTTCGCCAGCTACGCCGGACTGGCCCGCGCCCTCGGCGAGGACTCCAGCTGGAGTCTGGGCATACTGAACATCGATGCGCACTTCGACCTGCGCGAGGCGCCGCTGCCGAGCTCCGGCACCGGTTTCGCGCAGATCGCCAAGGCCCAGGCAGCCGCCGGGCGCCCCTTCCGCTATGCGGCCGTGGGCATCAGCGAAGCAGCCAACACCAAGGTGCTCTTCGACCGCGCCGCCGAGCTTGGCGTCGAGGTGCTTCTGGACACCGAATGCCATCTGGGCAACCTGCAGGCGGTGCGCGAATTCATCGCGAACTTCGCCGACTCGGTGGACCACCTGTACCTGACCATCGACCTGGACGCGCTGCCGGCCAGCGTGGCACCGGGCGTCAGCGCCCCGGCCGGCTTCGGCGTCAGCCTTGAAATGGTCCGCGAGATCGTCTTGGCCGCCGCCCGCAGCGGCAAGCTCAAGCACGCAGATATTGCTGAGCTCAACCCTCTCTTTGACATCGATCAGCGCACCGCCCGCACTGGCGCGCGACTGCTCAATGACCTGATCTTGAACCGAGGTTAAGATATATGGAATTACAACTATCCTTGGTCCAGACCGCGGCACTGGCGCTGATCCTGCTGGTCTTCGGCGAGTTCGCCCGCCGCCGCGTCGCCTTTCTGGAGAAGTTCTGCATCCCGGCCCCCGTGGTCGGCGGCTTCCTGTTCGCCCTGCTGGTGCTCGTGCTGCGCCAGACCGGCACCGTGGAAATCAGCCTGGACACCTCCCTGCAGACCCCGGCGATGATCGCCTTCTTCACCACCATCGGCCTGGCAGGTTCGCTGGCGACCATCAAAAAGGGCGGCAAGCTGCTGCTGATCTACCTGGTGGCCTGCTGGACGCTGGCCTTCGCGCAGAACATCATCGGCATGGGCATGGCCAAGCTGCTTGGCGTGGACCCGATGCTGGGCATCATGGCCGGCGCGGTCAGCCTCGAAGGCGGACACGGCGGCGCCGCGGCCTTCGGCCCTACCGCTGAATCCATGGGCGTCGAAGGCGCCACCACCGTGGCCATCGCCTCGGCCACTTTCGGCCTGGTGGCAGGCAGCCTGATCGGCGGCATGCTCGCCAGCTTCCTGATGCACCGCCACAAGCTGGAAGTTCCTGCCAAGCCGCAGACGATCGCCCAGAAGGTCGGCGCAGGCTACGGCGTGAAGAAGCTTGCAGGCGGCGGCGGTTTCGCCGGCGGCCCGGCCACCGGAGAGGACCTCGACGAGGCCATCAAGCAGCCGGGCGACGAGATCAGCAACTACTCCTCGATCCTCTCCACCTCCACCATCATCGGCATCATCATGGTGCTGGGCATGCTGCTGGGCGACTGGATCGCGCAGATGACCGGCTTCTCGCTGCCCGCCTACGTGGGCGCCATGATCGCCGCGGTGATCTTCCGCAACCTGAACGACAAGTTCAACTGGGTGAAGATCAATGACGACTCGGTCAACCTGATCTCCCAGCTGACCCTCGGCTTCTTCCTGACCCAGGCCATGATGAGCCTGAAGATCTGGGAACTGGCGAACCTCGCCGGCCCGCTGTCCATCATCCTGCTGGTGCAGCTGGTGTTCATCACCCTGTTCAGCGCGATCGTGGTCTTCCGCATCATGGGCAAGAACTACGACGCGGCCACCATGGTCGCAGGTTTCATGGGCCACGGCCTGGGCGCGACCCCCAACGCCCTGGCGAACATGGACTCCTTCAACGCCAAGTACGGCGTGCGCTCGGAGAAGGCGTTCCTGATCGTGCCGCTGGCCGGCGCGGTGCTCATCGACCTGGTGGCGCTGCCCTGGATCGTGTGGTGCATGAACCTCGTGGCAGGTTAAATCCGCCCAACACCAAGTGCCCTCGGCGCATCGGGAATGCGATGCGCCGAGGGCACTGCTGTCTGCACGGGATTAATTCAGCACCCGCACCGGTTTGCCCTTGGCCCAGGCCCGGATGTCCGCGGCCGCGTCCTGGTAGAATATCGCGAACTGCTCCACGGTCACGTAGCCGATGTGCGGGGTGGCGATGACCCCGCGGGTTGCGGCCAGCCGGTCGCCTTGCGGCAGCGGCTCCACATCGAAGACGTCCACCGCAGCCAGGTAGAGCTGCTCGTTTTCCAACGCATCAATGAGCGCATCGGTCTGCACGATGCGGCTGCGCGAGGTGTTCACCAGGATCGCGTCAGGCTTCATCCAGGCCAGCTGCTTGGAGCCCACCACCCCGGTGCTGCGCTCGGAGAGCTTGAGGTGGATGGTCAGCACGTCGCTGGTCGCGAACAGCTCGTGCTCGCTGACCTTGCGCACGCCGACTTCCGCAGCGCGCTCCGCGGTCAGGTTCTGGCTGTAGGCGATCACGTGCATGCCGAAGGCCAGCCCGATCTTCGCCACGCGGGAGCCGAGGTTTCCCAGCCCGTAGACGCCCAGGGTCTTGCCCGACAAGCCGATGCCCATGGTGCTCTGCCACCCTGTGGAGTGCTCCAGCGGGCGCTGCGCGGAGAAAATCTCCACATCCAGGCGCCGGGCCGCGGCGAGGATCAGCGCCCAGGTGTGCTCGGCGGCGTCGGTGGCGATGTAGCCGGTATGGCTGACAACCACTCCGCGCTCCGCGGCCGCGTCGAGGTCGATGGAGCCGTTGCGCCGTCCGGTGGTCACCAGCAGCTTCAGGTTCGGCAGGGCCTGCAGCCGGGAGCGCGGAAACGGCGTGCGTTCGCGCATCGCGACGATGACGTCGAAGGGCTCAAGCGCCGCGATCACGGTGGCGTCGTCATGCCCCAGGAATTCGGTGAAGACGCTCAGTTCGGCGTCCAGCTCCTGGGCCAGGGACTGGAAATCGGCGAGCGTGCGGGAGATGTCGTGGTAATCGTCGAGGACGGCAATTCGCATGGCTCAATACTAAGCACCACCGGTGCCGGGAAACGAGAGTATTTCCCTTATTTCCGCTGACCAGCACGCACTCTGGCAGACTGGGTGGAAACTTCCGGGTGAAGGGAACATCCATGGACTTGAAACAATCCCTGCTCGCCGGGCGCCGCGGCCGCCGGCTGCTCAGCAGTATCGTGCTGTCCGGGACCGCCCCCGAGGCGCAACACCTGATGCGTTCGGTGTTCGACGCGTCCTTCGAATTGGCGCAGCAACGAGGCGACGGGGTTGTGCGCTTCACCATGGCCGAGGAAAGTGCAGGTGCAGAGCCGCAGGAATCCGCCGCGGATGAAACGGCGCCATCGATTGCCCAGATTGCGCAGATGCTCCGCACCGTGCCCCTGCCCGAAGCGATGCCCGAGCTGATTCGCTCAGCGCTGGCGGACAGCGTCGATTGGGCCATGTACTGGCAGCCTCCGGATGCCGAGGACACCTTGTTCGGCGACCCCCGACTCGTTCAAGCACTGGAGCGGGTAGCAGAGCATGTCGCGTCAACCGGCATCATCCAGAGCTGGATGGGCGCATCCACGCAGGCGAACCAGTGGATGATCACCTGGACGGGCGAAAGCGCCGAAGGCCAGTGGGAACCGGGCCTTGAACCTGCGCAATCCCAGCTGAAGGCGTGGAACCTCGATCTCGCGGAGAAAGAACGCGCCAGCAAGGCAGACCTGCGGGAAAAGATGGACCAGCTGGCCAGCGGGCACTGGTGGTCGAATCCGCCGGGCGGGCTGTACCGCAGCTTCGGAACCTTCGAGCTTGAAGAGCCCATCGGCCTGGCTTGTGTGGAGGACGGCATGGGATGGAGCTCGGCGCTGGTGCGGCGCCTGCAGATCGAATGCCGGAAGCCGGTATTCCACATCACCGAGCCAAGGCACTGGGCCGATTTGTGCCGCCGCTACCCGCTGGAAGTCAGCGCAACGATGCGGCGCAACTGGTTGGACACGACCGGGCGCGACGGGCTCTGGGTCCAGCCGGACTGGCAGGCCGTGGCCGAGGACTACGACGGGGTGCATCTGGGCCTTGGCGCCTATCTGGCCGGAGCGGGGGAGATCATCGCGGTGGATGCCCGGCGCGCCAGCGTCATCGCCGGATGGAACCCCGATGAGACCTACTGGTTCACCGATGCCGTGCAACCGGTGGACGAGGTGCGTACGTGGGGAATCAGTGATGCGGGTGGGCGCGATGTTTGGTTGCGAAGATAGCCTTTGCGGTGCGCATGGACCCGGCATTCAGGACACTCCAGCGGGACGGTCCGCACTCGCGCAGCTCCAAGCTGTTCGGGTGCAAGCCGCCCCGCAGATTTTTTAGCGCCAATGCGCGACATCGCGGCGGCTAATGCGGTTCGGCGCGCCGCATGCGGATGAATCCCACCGCAAACGGCAGGAGAACCCATAGGGCAAATGAGGACAACGCAGTGCCTATACTTCCGTCGCCGATCAAGGAATTGGACATCGAGGCGGTTTGCAGGAAAGGTCCGATGCCACCGGGCAGCAACAACAGCAGATTGTCGATGAGCAGCACTTGGATGATCACTATCACCACCGAAAGCGGCGTCGACAGCAACGCGGAGCCCAATGCCGCACCGCTCAGCGAACCGGCAAACGACAACACAATTAGCATGCCGAGGACCTCCAGCGAACCTTGGGCAGTCCAGGCCATCCCAAAGGCGCTGGCCAGCCCGAAACTAACTGCCAGGCCGGTCGCGACGAACGCCGCGCAAAGAGCGACGCCGATGAGCACGGAGGTCACCAGTTTCGCCAGGAAAACACGGTGGCGACGTGGTTCCAACGCCAGAATCGTCAGTATGTCCCGATGCTGCCAATCCATCGTATAGACCAGAATTCCAAGAATTGGGGTTCCCAAGGCAGCACATACGGTAAACGCCATCATGATGACTGAGAAGGACAACTCGGCTTCCTCCTGGGCAATTAGCACCCAGCACACTCCGAAGGACAGCAAGAGCCCAAGCCCAAGCATGCTCCACAGCACTGACTGCCCGGAACGAACCGTTGTCAGTTTCCGAAATTCCAGCCCCACCAAGCGGCCCAGTGTGGGCCGGGATCCAACAAGCGGTTGCCGTTCTGGTGTATCAGTGGTTTTCATAGTCAAAGTACTTCCGTCCGGTGAACACTGTATTCACCCTGTGTAAGGCGCAGGTAGGCTTCCTCCAGCTGGTGTTCCTGTTGCGATCCCAGCGAGGTGATCAGTATTCTGTGCTCCATGGCAATCTGCGCCACCTGTCGATTGCTGGCCTGGACCTTGAGCCAACCAGGGACGGCATGGTCCGAGACGGCAAATCCATGAGCCAGCAGCAACTTGGCGAGTTTCTCCGGCTCGTCGGCTTCGACGCTGACTTGTGAATCCGGGTTGCTGAGATCCGACAGCGTGGATTCCGTCGCGACGCTGCCGCGGTCGATGATGACCACGCGATGAGCGTAGGATTGCAGCTCCTGCAGGAGATGGCTGGAAACCAAAACGCTTCCCCCGTCCTGGGCGAACCCTGTCAACAAGCCGCGCAGCCAGCTGATGGCTTCGATGTCCAGCCCGTTGACGGGCTCATCCAGGATCAGGCACCGAGGACGCCCCAGGATTGCAATTCCAAGCCCGACGCGCTGGCGCATCCCGAGAGAGAGGGACTTGAATCGTCGTTTGGCAACAGATTCCAATCCCATTTGCTCAATAACTTCGTCGCGGCGGCTGTTGCTGATCCCGAGCATGCCTGCTGCAAGACTGAAGCTGTCGCGAACATTTCGTCCTGGATGCCGAGCGGCTGCGTCCAGCAGCGAACCGACTGCCGCTCCCGGGTTCGGCAGGTCGGAATACCTGACCCCGTCGTAAAGAATGGAGCCTGAATCGGGGGTGCCCAGACCCAGCACCATTCGCATCAGCGTAGATTTTCCGGAACCGTTAGGGCCCAAAAGGCCGGTGATTTGTCCTGCAGGTATCGAGCACGATATCTCCTTGAGGATATGCGCCTTCCCGTAATGCTTGGATACCGAAGAAACTTGGATATGCATGCTTATTCAACGCCCTTTGGGATTCGATGATCTACCATTGCGCCAATGATCGAGCCGATGAAAGCTATGGCCAGCGCGCCAACGAGGGTCAGAACGCTGATCAGCGGGTTGGACTCCCCGGCTGTGGCAAACGAGGTAACCACCCGGCCGAGGACCACTAGTACGGCGACGGCAACAGCAACGGTGATGATCCAAAAACCCTTCGATGTGGCTTTCCCCTTGGTGAACGTTTCGGCGAAACTTTTCTCCGGACCGAAAAGTTCCAATGGGGTGCTTTGAGCCGCCTCGGATTCCGCGCGGACTTCCCGGAGGGTTTGTGCGACGACGGACTCCGGCATGCGGCGCCAGCGAAGCTGATAGGCCAGGTTCTTGAAGTATTCGTCGTTCATCATGTCAGTGCTTCTCTTCGTCTAGTAATTGATTGGTGACCGCAGTGAACTCACGCCACATTTTGGTCTCCGTTTTCAGAGCAACAAGGCCGGCGGCGGTGATTCGATATGTCTTGCGGCTTGGGCCGTGCTCCCCTTCTACCCATTCAGTCTCGACCAATTCGTCGTCGACGAGGCGTCGGAGGAGCGGATACAGGGTTCCTCCGCCAACATTCCCGAGGCCGTAGCCCGCCAACAATCCGATAACTTCATGCCCGTACGTTCCGCTGTGGCGATGGATGGTCCTCAGCACACATAGCGTCAAGGAAGCCTTGAGCCACCCGCTGGGCCATTTCTCCGCTTGATTCATAACTAGATCGTAATCCGATCTACAAAGGAAGTCAATGAAGGTCGCTTTGCGTTGCCAAGGAGCAGTAGCCAGCTGACCGCAAGGACCAGCGCAATATCCATGCCGAGAATCACGGGACCTACCAACAACTCGCTGGCTGTTTCCGAAAGGGATATAACCATGAGATTGGCGATCAAGTGAGTGGCTGCAGAGGCAATCCATGAGCCAGTCAGCGCACATATGGCGAATGCCGCCAAGGAAAACAATGCTCGATCAGCAACTAGCCAGGGGTTGCTGATCGGGTGGGCTAGGCAGAATCCAACAGTCGCTGCAGCTGGGATCATCCATCGATGGCGTGGACGAAGATGCTTGCGCATCCTCCAGGGAAAGTACCTGAAGGCAAGCTCTTCCGCACATGAGGCGAGGGCCAGCCCGATGAGCACTGCGGGAGACGTCCACTGGGCGACTCCCGCGATCAAGGCGAATAGGACGGCGACCACGCCTATGAATTTTCCGGTAGACGGGCTTCCGGCTTCTGGATATTTTTCAGGGTTGTTGCAGATCAGGTAGGCGGCCGTGGCCGCGGTTGCCATAACGAGCGCGCCAAACCATTCGCTCGCCACGAGGTGATCCCATGCTAGCGCCAGGCTAGCGAGAGTTAGCATGGCGCTGATGGCCACATATGCAAGAAGTCTTGTCATTTCGAATTGGGTTCTACAGGGTCGCCCGCGTTGCTCGCGGGCGACCCGCTAGATGCTAGAAGAAGTAGTGCCAGAGAGCGTCGAAGAGCTCCCAGAGGCCACCCGAGGCAACGAAGTCGATTCCCCAGCGGATCCACGAAGCGAGGCTATTCCACCATTTCTTAAACGCGTTCCATCCTTTTTTGACGGCGGACTTCATGCTGTTCCAGATTTGAGGAGCATTTTTCTTGATCCAGTCAATGACTGGCTTGATGCTGATTCTCTTCTGCGCGTCGGAGGCCGAAGCTGTTCCGAGATCCGGGGAGGCGACGCTGCGCGTGCCGCTATCCGCAGCAATGGATCCGGACGATACGGTGCTCGCCGACGATGCGACAGTTTGGACGGACGAGATTGAGGGCTGGGCAATGGCGCTAGCGGCTCCGGTAACTGGCGCAAACAGCAGGGCGCCACAGAGTGCCGCAGCCAGGGTGCGACGCTTGATCGGATTGGCCGATGGCGTCGTCTTTCGAGCTTGACTCATTTCGAGTTCCTTTGTCTCTCTTGTGAATGATGATGGTCCTGCAGGATCCGAGACCAATGTATATAAATCCATCGCATTTATGTCCAATACGACAAAATGTTAAGGCAAGCGTGGTGCGTTCGGATATCCTGTAGCGGTTTGGCGGCAGAGTCATGTTATATTGCCGTAAGTTGACTAAACCCCAATTCATTCACGCTAAGTTATCAAGTATTAGCAAGCAAAATGACCTATTTTTGTCTTGAGATCATTCTGAATGCTTGTAGATGCGGTGCGTGTTTGGCCCCTGTTCGGCCGCCTGTTGCATCTGGGGGATTGACGCAATTCGCGGTTGGCGACACAAAACACTATCTGTTAGTGTTTTGAACTGCTTTCTGATGGGTTGCGCAGTCCGTCCGTTCGGGCGCGGCCTAGCCGCACTTCCGAAAAAGGTATTTAAGGTCGGAACTTGCTTTTGCCTGTGCGGCAACAGATGCGTACGCGACTGCCTTGTGGCTTCCGTCAGATCGTTCGCCGACAGGCAATGAATGAGTAGCAGATGACCCGGTCGATTCGAAACGTGGCCCGTGCGCGGCACGCGATGGCGGTTGCAGAAGCAACTCGCGCGGTGCCGTGGCCTCAAAGAATTTCAGCGTTGGTTCGAATGCCAGGTGTAATAGCGCCAAAGTTAAAGGTGCGCTGGGTGCCGAACGACAACGGGCTGTTCCGCCGGCACCACGCATTCACGGACGCGGGGGCCAGGGAAGAAGCATCCGCATTCGCGTCTGTGCCGGCCGCAGACCAAGAGCAAGGTGCAGCGGTTCAACCGGACGATGCTGGAGCAGTGGGCGTACGCGATCCGGTACCGCGCGGTGGCTGAGCCGGTTGCTGCTTTGCAGGGGTGGCTAGGTTATGAGAACTACCGTCGAGGGCAAGCTTCGCTGAAGGCCCGAGTACCGACCGACAGTGTTCTCAACCTTGGCAACACAGCTAGGAGGCCTCGTACTCGGCCAAAACTTTCTTGCCGATCTTGAACGCGACGTTGGCCGCGGGCACCGAGCAGTAGATGGCGCTCTGGAGGAAAACTTCCTTGATTTCATCAGGGGTCATGCCGTTGCGCAGGGCCGCATGCACGTGCATTTCCAGCTCCTCCCAGTAGCCGCCGGCGATCATGGCGGTCAGGGTGATGGCGCTGCGGGTGGTGCGCGGCAGGCCGTCGCGGGTCCAGATGGTGCCCCAGGCGTAGCGGGTGATCATCTCCTGGAACTCGTCGGTGAAGTCGTTCGAGGTGCTGGTGGCGCGGTCGACGTGCTCGCCGCCGAGCACTTCGCGGCGCACCACCATGCCGGCGTCGTAGGTGTCGCCGGGCAGGCGCTGGGAGTCAGTCATGTAGCTAGGCCTTTGCTAGTTGGCGGTGAAGAAGTTGATCAGTTCTCGTGCGGTCGCGGCCGGGTCCTCGGCCGGGGCCAGATGGGCCACGGTGTCGATGACGGCGAAGGCTCCCTTCGGGGCGTGCTCGGCGATGAACTGCGCGTCACTTGGCGGGCAGACCTGGTCGTGGGCGCCGTTCAGGCCCAGGATCGGATCGGTCATGGCCGCCAGCTGCTCGCGCAGGTCGAACCCGGCCAGCGCACCGCAGACGTGGGCGTAGGAGAAGCGGTCGGCATCCTGCAGGTTGTGCAGCAGGTTGGTGGAGGTGACCGCGTCCTTCTCGATGAAGCCGGGGGCGAACCAGCGCTGCGCGGAGCCGACCACCATGGTCGGGGTGCCGGCCTGGGCGACCAGTTCGGCGCGTTCGGTCCAGGCTTCCGGGGTGCCGATCTTCGCCGCGGAGCAAACCACGGACAGAGCCTTGAAAACGCCTGCATGGTCGTTGGCCAGCTGCAGGGCGATGGCCCCGCCCACCGAGACGCCGGCGTAGTACAGCGCCGCGTCCTGGCCGATGACCCCGTCGCCGCGCAGCGCGTCGATGGCGTCCATGACGCCCTGGGCGAGCTGCGCCATGGTGAACGGTTCGGCGGACGGCTTGCTTTCGCCGTGGCCGGGCAGGTCCCAGGCGATGAGCTGGAAGTGGTCCTTGAGGAAAGGCGCGGCCGGCCCCCATAGGTGCAGCGAGGAGGTGCCCAGCGAGGGGCCCAGGATCAGCGTCGGCAGCGAGGTATCGAGGTTCAGCAGCGAGGGGGTTAGTTGTGGGACAGCCATGATTCCTTCCACAGGGCATAATCGGCAAGAACTGTATGGGTGAAGCGTGCGGCGCTGCCCAGGTATCCGGCGGGATCCAGCAGCGCGTCGAGCTGGGCGTCGGAGAGGTCCGCGTGGGAAACCTCCAGGCGCAGCAGCTGGCGCAGCCCGATCGGCTCGGTGAGCGAACGCAGCACAAGTTTCTGGATGGAGGGCTTGCCGCCGGTGATGACCGGGGCCAGCACGGTGGCGATGCGCTCGGAGAGCACCGCATCCCCGCCCAGGGCGAGGTTGCGGGCCAGCGCCGGCTCGTTGACGGTCAGCCCGTTGGCCAGCACATCCGCGTGCTCGGCGGCGCCAATTGCCAGGCGCAGCAGCTCGCGCAGTGCCGGCCATTCGGCATGCCAGCCGCCGTCCGGGCGCTCGTCCGCCGCGGTGCCGGCGGCGGTGAAGAGCGTGGAGACCAGGCCCGGGGCGCCCAGCGCGGCGGTGCGCAGCAGCAGCGAATGCACGGGGTTCTGCTTCTGCGGCATGGCCGAGGAGCCGCCCTTGCCTGCCTCGCGCGGTTCGGACAGCTCGCCGATTTCCGGGCGGGAGGCGGTGAGCACGTCGGTGCCGAAGGTGCCCAGCGCAGCGATCACCGCGCCCAAGGCGGAGCCTGCCTGCAGCAGCGGCACGCGGTTGGTGTGCCAGGGGACCTGCGGGTCGCTCAGCTGCAGCTGATTGGCCAGTTGCGCGGCCAGCTGCGCGCTGTCCGCGGCGCTGGCCGAGGTCGAGAGGAACTGGTCCAGCGAGGCGAGGGTGCCCACCGCGCCGCCCCACTGCAGCTGCAGTTCGGCGGCCACCGATTCCAGCTGGCGGCCGGCGGCGAGCACCGCCGACAGCCAGGAGGCGGCCTTCCAGCCGAAGGTGGTGGGCAGCGCATGCTGGGTCAGCGACCGGGCGATGCACGGGGTGTCGTCGTAGCTGCGGGCCAGTTCAGCCAGCCCGGAGGCCGCCGAGCGCAGCCGGGGGAGCAGCTCGCGGATGCCGCGGGACAGCAGCAGCATCAGCGCGGTGTCGATGATGTCCTGGCTGGTGGCCCCGCGGTGCAGGGCAGTGCCTGAACCGGCCGGAGCGCCGTCGTCGACCAGCCGGGCGCGCATCATGCCCAGCAGCGGGATCAGCGCGTTGGCCCCGTCGGGGGTCAGCGCGGCCAGCTCGGCCAAGTCGTAGCGCCCAACGTCGGCTACCGCCTCCACGGCGGCAGACTGCGCGGCGGTGCACAACCCGGCGGCCGCCTGCACGCGCACCCAGGCGGCCTCGACATCCAGCATCGCCTGCACGAAGGCCGCGTCATCGGCCAGACGGGCGCCGGCCCCGCCGGCCCAGACCGGGTTCAGCACCCCGTAGTCGGCAATCATCATGGCAAAACCTCACTTGTGGCAGTACGTCCAATACCCCGCCGGGGTGGAAGGCCGCGGTGCGCGGGCACCTGCAGCTTCCACCCTAGCGGGGCACATGGTCTTCTTGTATTCAGCTTTCGCGCGGGTAGGACAGGAACACGGTCTCGTCCTCGCCCTGCAGGCGGATGTCGAAACGCAGCGAACCGTCCGCCTCGCGGGTGGCGATCAGCGTCTTGCGGCGGTCCTCGGGCAGCGAGGTCAGCAGCGGGTCATTGGCCAGCGCTTCGGTGTCCTCCGGCAGGTAGATGCGGGTGAACAGGCGGTTGAGCAGTCCGCGGGCGAAGACGGTGAGCATGATGAACGGGGCCTTGCCCTCCTCGGTGGGGCCCGGGTTCACCGTCGTGAAGGTGTAGTGGCCCACGTTGTCCACCGGCACGCGGCCCCAACCGGTGAAGGTGTAGCCGTCGCGGACCAGCGAACCGTCGGCCGAGGCCACGTTGCCGTGCTCGTCCGCCTGCCAGATTTCAAGCATCGAGTCCGGGATGACCTCGCCGTTGCCGTCGTAGACCACGCCGTGCAGGCGCACCGCGGCCGGGTGGGCCTGGTTGACCAGCTCGCCGCCCTTCTCGAAGGGCAGCGCGTAGCCGTAGAACGGGCCGATGGTCTGTCCCGGGGTCGGGACGAGCTTCAGTTCAGGTGCCTGTGCCATTTAGTTCTCCCCCTCTTCGTCTTCCATCCAGGTGCGGTTGCTGCCGGTGAGCACGATGTCCCAGTTGTAGCCGGTGGCCCATTCGTGGCTCGTGATCGAGTGGTCGTAGGTCGCGACCAGGCGGTCGCGGGCCTTCTGGTCGGTGATCGCCTGGTAGATCGGGTCCAGGGCGAACAGCGGATCGCCCGGGAAGTACATCTGGGTGATCATACGCTGGGTGAAGTCGGTGCCGAACAGCGAGAAGTGGATGTGTGCCGGACGCCAGGCGTTGTGGTGGTTCTTCCACGGGTACGGGGCCGGCTTGATGGTGGTGAAGGAGTATTCGCCGTTTGGTCCGGTGATCGCGCGGCCCACGCCGGTGAAGTTCGGGTCGATCGGGGCCGGGTGCTGGTCGCGCTTGTGCACGTAGCGGCCCGCGGCATTGGCCTGCCAGATCTCGATCAGCTGTCCCGCCACCGGGCGGCCGTCGCCGTCCAGCACGCGGCCAGCCACGACGATGCGCTCGCCGATCGGTTCGCCGTTGTGCTGGATGGTCAAGTCGGATTCGAGGATGTGCACGTCGCGCTGGCCGAAGGCCGGGGAGTGCAGCTCGATGGTCTCCGGGTCGGTGTGGTGCAGGTCCTTGGTCGGGTGGCGCAGCAGCGAGGAGCGGTAGGGCGCGAAGTCCACGCGCGGCTGCGTTTCTTCCTTGGCCCCGGCCAGCACCTGCTGGCGGTAGGCCTCGTGGATCTCGCTGATCTCGGTGCTGATTTCCTCCTGGGACGCGGTGGACGCGGCGGGATCCAGGACGTGGGCGTTCTCGAAGGACTCGTCCGGTGCGGTCTGGGTGCTCATCGGTGGGCTCCTTTCGTGGTTTGGCGGGCGTGGGGTGCGGGAATTAGGAGTGCGGCCAGCCGGTGTAGGACTCGGCCAAGTACTGCATCCCGTAGCGCGAGGAGGTCACGGTGTCGAGCTCCCCGAGGGCGCGCTGGGCCATGAACGGATCGGCGTTCACCGGCGTGTGCAACATGGAGGTCATCCAGTAGGAGAAGTTCTGGGCCTTCCAGACCCGCTTCAGCGCGAGGTCCGAGTAGCCGCCCAGCAGCTTGTCGCTGCCGGTGGAGAAGAACGAGTCGAGCGCTTCGAAAAGCACCTTGACATCGGCGAATGCCAGGTTCAGGCCCTTGGCGCCGGTGGGCGGCACGGTGTGCCCGGCGTCGCCGATCAGGAACATGCGCCCGTGCGAGAGCGGCTGGCGCACAAAGGAGCGGAAGCCCAGCACGGTCTTGTCGAAGATCGGCCCGGTCTTCAGCTCGAAGCCGTCAGGCCCCGCCACGCGCTTGTTCAGCTCGGTCCAGATGCGGTCCTCGCTCCAGTTATCCACGTTTTCGTTCGGGTCGCACTGGAAGTACATGCGCTGCACGGTTTCGCTGCGCTGGGAGATCAGCGCGAAGCCGTGCGGGGAGTTCGCGTAGATCAGCTCCGGGGAGGACTTCGGAGCCTCGGTGAGGATGCCGAACCAGGCGAACGGGTAGGTGACCTTGAAGTCCTGCTTCACGGAATCAGGCATCTGGCGGCGGGCGAAGGAGCGCGAGCCGTCGGCGCCGACGATCACGTCGGCGTGCACCTCGAATTCGACGCCCTCGGCGTCGGTGAAGCGGAACTTCGGGGTGCTGGTCTCCATGTCCAGGATCTCGGTGACCTCGCAGTTGAAGCGCACGTCGCCGTTGTCGCGGGCTCGGGCCGCGGCGAGGTCCACGAACACCTCGTTCTGCGCGTAGAGGGTGACGGTGGCGTCCACCAGATCGCGGAAGTCCAGCGGGTGGGATTCGCCGTTGAAGCGCAGGTCGATGCCGGCGTGCTCGTCGCCGTGGGTCAGCACGCGGCTGTCGACGCCGGAATCGGTCAGCATGGCTACCGCCTGGGCCTCCAGGATGCCGGCGCGGTGGGTGTTGCGGATGGTCTCGTGGTCGCGCATCTCGACAACGATGTTGTCGATGCCTGACTTGGAGAGCAGGTGGGAGAGCATCAGGCCGGCGGGGCCGCCGCCGATGATGCCGACCTTGGTTTTCAGAATACGGGCTGCCTGCGCCATGGGGTTCCTTCGTGTGTACTGCCATGTGTTGCGGGAGAGGACCGGCCAGCGCGGCCGCGCCGTCTACATGGACGCCGACGTTGAATCCTCTACAGCATGACGGTGCGGTGCCTCACACTTCCCCTCCCTTCCCGATGAATGAGAAAAATGGGGTTTCCGCGCGGCTGGCAATCTGCAAGGCGCCGTGGTGGACCCGGCGGCCGCGGTGGTACTTTCGCTACAGGATGCCGGGCCTACCGCACCGCTTCGCTGATGATTCTGAGGAGCACCAATGTCTGATCCAGAAAAAATGTCTGATCCGGGAAAGCAGCCGTTCACGAAGGGCGGGGAGGACAACGTCGTCATCGAGAGGGAATTGTTCGGGGTGAGCAGGAAGCCCCGGGAAGCGGGCCTCGACGAGCTCAAGGCCCCGATTTCCAGTGCGGAGCTCAGCCGGGGGCCGAAGGACCTGGGCGAGGATCCCGGGCCGAAGGTCAACTGGCGGGTCTTCGCCATCGCCGCTGCGGTCATCGTCGCCTTCTCCTTGTGGGCCATGTTCGCCCCGGGGCACGCGGCCTCCACGATGCACAGCATGGTGTCCTGGATCGCGGAGAACCTGGGCTGGTTCTACGTCATCACCGTCACCCTGGTGGTGGCCTTCGTGCTGTGGGTCGCCTTCTCCAAGGAGGGCAGCGTGCGCCTGGGGCCGGATCATTCGCGACCCCAGTACAAGCTGGTGACCTGGGTGGCGATGCTCTTCGCGGCGGGCGTGGGCATCGACATGCTCTTCTACTCGGTCACCGGACCGATCACCCAGTACCTCGTCCCGCCGGCGGCCGACCCCGAGTCGGCGGCGGCCGCGCAGGACGCGGTGGTGTGGACGATGTTCCACTACGGCATCGCCGGCTGGTCCATGTATTCGCTGCTGGGCATGGCCATGGGCTACTTCGCCTACCGCTGGGGCATGCCGCTGTCCATCCGCGCGGTGCTCTACCCGCTGCTGGGCAAGCGCGTGCGCGGCGCGGCCGGAGACGTCATCGACATCTTCGCGCTGATGGGAACCGTCTTCGGCGTGGCAACGTCGATGGGCATCGGCGTGGTGCTGCTGAACGTGGGCTTCTCGATAATCTTCGGGCTGCCCGAAGGGCTGGCGCTGCAGATCGCGCTGGTGCTGGTGGCGGTGCTGATGACCATCGTGGCGTGCACCTCCGGCATGGACAAGGGCATCAGGCTGATCTCCGAGCTGAACATGTGGGCGGCCGGTGCCATGGTGCTCTACATCCTGGTCACCGGCCATACCTCCTTCCTGCTCAACTCCTTCGTGGAGAACATCGGCCGGTTCATTGTCACCCTGCCCGAACGCACGCTGCAGACCTTCGCCTACCAGGACGGGGGAGCCGAATGGATGGGCAGCTGGACGCTGTTCTTCTGGGCCTTCTGGCTGGCCTGGGGCCCGTTCGTCGGATTGTTCCTGGCCCGGATTTCCCGGGGCCGCACGCTGCGCGAATTCGTGATCGCCGCGATCACCGCGCCGGTGCTGTGCGACTTCTTCATCGTCTGCACCTTCGGCAACTCGGCGCTCTGGGAGGTGTTCAACGGGAACCGCGGGTTCGCCGAACTGGCCATGGCGAACCCGGAGCAGGGCTGGTACGAGCTGCTCTCGAAATTCCCCGGAGCGCCTTTCCTGATCGGCCTGGCCACGCTGTCGGGCCTGCTGTTCTACCTGACCAGCGCCAACTCCGGGGCCATGGTGATGTCGAACTTCTCCTCCACCATCAAGGACCCGAGCCAGGACGGCGCCAAGTGGATGCGCATCTTCTGGGCGCTGGTCACCGCGCTGCTCACCATCGCCATGCTGATCGCCGGCGGGGTGACCACCATGGAATACGCGACCCTGATCTTCGCGCTGCCGGTGACCATCATCGCCTACCTGGTGATGGCCTCCTTCTTCAAGGTGCTGCGCATGGAACGCGCGGAACGCGAAGGTCAGGTGCTGCGCCGCCGCTCGACCGCGGCGGACGGCGGCACCGCCCCGGAGAAGACCTGGCGCCAACGGCTGGCCGGGCTGCGCGCCTACCCCTCGGACCGCGCGGTCGGCCAGTACGTGCGCGAGACCCTGCATCCCGCGCTGCAGGACGTGGCCGCGGAATTCACGCAGCTGGGCTACGACGCGCAGCTGTCCTCGCTGGCCGGCGCGGACAGCGGGATCACCGAGTACACGCTGCAGGTCAACATCGAGGGCCACCGCAGCTTCCAGTACCGCACCGCCGCGGTGCAGGCGCCGGTGCCGGCCTTCGGCGGCCGCGCCATGTCGCGCCAGATCGACGTGTACTACCGGCTGGAAGTCTTCACGCACACCGGCTCCGAGGGCTACGACCTGATGGGGCTGAGCCGCCAGCAGATCATCAACGACGTGCTGGACCGCTTCGAGTCGCACCTGGGATTCCTGCAGTACTCCAGCGAGAAGGACTACGCCTCGGTGCTCACCCCGCCCCCGCCTCCCACCGGCACGATCCCGGTGGTGGACAACGAGGCGGCCGACGAGCCGGACGAGGCCGCCCCGGGCGATCCGCCGGAGGATCGAGGGTGACAGGGCCCGGCCAGCTTAGGCATAACCTCCACGCTGGCCTAAGCTGGCGGTAACCCGCCACCTGCCTGGCGGATTGGAAACTTGCTCTACTGAATGGATGGTCATGGCACCGGGCACCGCACAGCGTATTGGAGTCCTGGGGCATGGAGCCATCGGCTCCCTGGTGGCCGCCGAGCTCGCGGCCGGCCGCGTGGCAGGGGGCGTGCTGGAAGGCGTCATCCTGCGCCGCGGGCAGGAGCTACCCTACGCGCAGTTCTCGCTGGATGACGCGCTGGAACGCTGCGATCTGATCGTCGAATGCGCCGGGCAGCAGGCGGTGCGCGACCATGCGGCGGCGATCCTCGACGCCGGGGTCGACCTGCTGCTGATCTCCCTGGGCGCGCTGGCGGACCGGGGCCTCGCCGAGCGGCTGGCCCACGCCGGGCCCGGCCGCCTGTTCTGCAGCCCGGGCGCGGTGGGAGGCCTGGACCTGCTGGCCTCCGGCGCCCGCATGGGCGCGTTCTCCGAGGTTCTCATCACCACCCGCAAACTCCCCTCAACGCTGGTCCAGCCGTGGATGGGCGCCGCCCGGCGCGCAGGGCTGGAATCCGCCGCCGCGCCCGTCGAGGTCTTTGCCGGGCCGGCCAGGCAGGCGGCGCAGCAGTTCCCCAAGTCACTGAATGTCGCGGCGGCGGTGGCGCTGGCGGTCGGGAACTGGGACGTGGTTTCCGTGCGCCTGCTGGCCGACCCCCTGGCCGAGCTGACCGAGCATACGATCGAAGCCCGCGGCGCCAGCGGCGACTACTGCTTTTCCATCAAGAACCAGCCCTCGGCGCGCAATTCCCGCACCAGCGGCGTGGTGCCCTGGGCGGTGCTTCGCTCGCTCGAAGCCGCGCTCGGAGCGCGCGGCGGGCTGATCTAGCTCTCCGCCGCGTAGCCCAGCGCGCGGGAGATGCCGCGCGCCGCGGTGCGCAACGCCAGCGCGGCGGCCGGCAGTGTCGCGGAACCGCGCGGCACCACCACGGACAGCACCGCCAGCGCGTAGCCTTGCAGGTCCAGGATGGGCGCGGCCACGCCGGTGGTTTCCTCATCGATGTAGCCGTCCATGGAGGCGAAGCCGTTGCGGCGGATCTCGGCCATTTCCGCGCGGAAGTTCGGGTGGGTGGCCAGCATCAGCTCGCGGTGGCGTTCAAGGAACCCGTGGATGACTTCGGGCTTGGAGAAGGCAAGCAGCGCCATGCCCATCGAGGTGCGGTGCACCGGCATGCGCCCGGCGACGCTCGCTTGGTTGACCACGGATCCCGGGCGGGAGAGCCGCTCGATGATCAGCACCTCGTCCTCGTGCAGCAGGGACAGCTGGGTGTTCTGCCCCAGCAGCGCGTTGATGTCCTCCATGAAGGGCAGCGCCGCCTTGCGCAGGCCCTGCGTCGCGGCGCTGCGGTTGGCCAGCTCCCACAAGCGCAGGCCCAGGGTTACCTGGCCGTCCTTGCCGCGGGAGAGCAGTCCGTGGGACACCATCTCGTCGAGCAGCCGGTACATGCTCGCCTTGGGGATCTGCGCGCGCCGGGCCAGGGCCAGTACGCTCATCGACGGCGTGTGCTGGTCGAACGCGTCGAGGATGCGGACCAGCCGGTCCAGCATCGAATCCCCACTGGGCGAATTGGCCATGGAACCTACTCTAACTGCCCGATCCGGCAGGCGGTCGGACGACGAACGCCGGGCCCTTGGGAGGGGCCCGGCGTTGCTCGAATGGAATTGATTGAGTGCGCCGCTAGGCGCTCTTGGGCTTCGGGATCTGCGCGATGACCAGGACCGCGATCAGCGCCGCGCCTCCGTAGAGGAAGAACGCGCCCGGGTAGGCGGTGCCGGCGGCCACCATCAGGCCGGTGACGTAGGGGCCGATGATCGCCCCGAAGCGTCCGATGCCCGAGGCCAGGCCGATACCGGTGGCCACCATGTCACGCGGGTACACGTGGCCTGCATACGCGTACATCAGGCACTGCGAGCTGAAGACGAACACGCCGGTCACGAACAGCACGGTGTTCAGCAGCACCTGGCTGCCGAACGGCACTGCCAGCAGGACCAGGAAGACCGCGGAGGCGGCGAACCAGAGCAGCGAGACGAGCTTGATGCCCTTGGCATCGGCCGCGTAGGCGCTGATGATCAGGCCGGCGATCGCGCCGAGGTTCAACACGAAGAGCATGGTCAGCGAATCGGCCACCGGGTAGCCGGCGGCGCCCATGATCTTCGGCAGCCAGGCGTTCAGGCCGTAGACCAGCACCAGGCCCATGAACGCGGCGATCCACAACCCGATGGAGCTGCGCAGGTACTTGGGCTTGAGCACGTCCATGATGGAGGTCCGCTCGCCGGACGGGGTGATGTCGCTTTCGGGCAGCTTGAACCACAGCAGCGCCAGCAGTACCAGGCCCAGGCCGCCGCCCAGGTAGTAGAGGAGCGACCAGTGGACCCCGGCGGCCTTGCCGGCCAGCGAGGCCAGTACCGCACCCAGGTGGTAGCCGACCATCGGCAGGTTGTTGGCCAGCGCGCGGCGTCCCACCGGGGCGTTCTCCTGCATCAGCGCCAACGCCACCGGCATGCAGCCGCCCAGGCCGAGGCCTGCGATGAAGCGCACCAGGCCCATCAGGTTGGCCGAGGGCATGATCGGGAAGATGAGGGTGAAGATCGAGAAGACGAGCACCGCGAGCAGCAGCGGGCGGCGACGCCCGAAGCGGTCCGCCAGCCGGCCCATGAAGGCCGCGCCGACGCCCACGCCGATCAGGGAGAAGGTGTTGACCCAGTTCATTTCATTGACGCTGAAGCCGCCGACGTTCGGGTCGGTGAGCACTGGGATCGTCGCGCCCAGGGCGACGATGTCGTAGCCCTCGAAGACCACGATGAAGAAGCAGAGGGCGGCGATCCAGCCACCGAGTTTGACTGGGGTGGTGCCAGCGGATGTCGTGGCCAATTCAGGTCCTTTCGAAAACTCCTCGCCATGAATGGTGACGCTCATCATGACCTAGTGAGACTAGCACCTCATTCGCAGTGTGGACAAATGTTCACTTTGCGAACTTTTTGAATCGATCGTTTCCATCTAAACCCTTGAGGCCGCAGGTGCGGGACTGGTAAAGTTCTTATTATGAACTTAAGTTCACATAGTGAACTTTTCAATCGTGATGGAGCAGTGACTATGCAGCAGGCCTACCTGTACGACGCAATCCGCACCCCGTTCGGCAAGATCGGCGGCACGCTGTCCGGGCACCGCCCTGACGACCTGGCCGCGCATGTGGTGCGCGAGCTGGTGGCCCGCTCGGCCTCGCTGGACCCGGCAACCATCGACGAGTCGATCTTCGGCAATGCCAACGGCGCCGGCGAGGAAAACCGCAACGTCGCGCGCATGGCCACCCTGCTGGCGGGGCTGCCCACCTCCATCCCCGGCACCACGATGAACCGCCTGTGCGGCTCCTCGCTGGACGCTGCCATCGCCGCTTCCCGCCAGGTCGCCACCGGGGACGCCGATCTGGTGCTGGTCGGTGGCGTCGAGTCGATGAGCCGCGCCCCGTGGGTGCTTCCCAAGACCGAGCGCCCCTTCCCGATGAGCAACCTCGAGCTGTCAAACACCACGCTGGGCTGGCGCCTGGTCAACCCTGCCATGCCGGGCGAATGGACCGTCTCGCTGGGCGAGGCCACCGAGCAGCTGCGCGAACGCCACCAGATCACCCGCGAGGACCAGGATGAATTCTCCGCCCGCTCGCACCAGCAGGCCGCCGCGGCCTGGGACGCCGGCAAGTACCAGGACCTGGTGGTCCCGGTGCCGCCGGCGAACAAGCGCGGAGCCGAAGTCACCCGCGATGAAACCATCCGCGCCGATTCCACCGCGCAGACCCTTGCCGGGCTGCGCACGGTCTTCCGCACCGGAGAGAACGCCACCGTCACCGCCGGCAACGCCTCGCCGATGTCCGACGGCGCCTCGGCGGCCTTCATCGGCTCCGAGCGCGGCGGGCAGCTGCTGGGCGCCGCGCCCATCGCCCGCATCGTCTCCAACGGGGCCTTCGCGCTGGATCCGCAGTTCTTCGGCTTCGCGCCGGTGGAAGCGGCCAACAAGGCAGTCGCCAAGGCCGGACTGACCTGGAAGGACATCGCCGCGGTCGAGCTGAACGAGGCCTTCGCCGCCCAGTCGCTGGCCTGCGTGCGCGCTTGGGACATCGACGAATCCATCGTCAACGCCTGGGGCGGAGCGATCGCCATCGGCCACCCGCTGGGCGCCTCGGGCCTGCGCATCCTTGGCACCTTGGCCCGCCGCCTGGCCGAATCCGGCCAACGCTACGGCGTGGCCGCCATCTGCATCGGCGTAGGCCAAGGCCTTGCCGTGGTCCTGGAAAACACCACCAACTAACAGCCGACCAACGGGGGATGCGAACCCCCGGTCCCACGACATCCTGAACCTAGAGAGGCAACAAGATGGCACCACGCATCGCCACCAGCGCGGCCGACGCGGTCGCGCAGATCACCGACGGTTCCACCGTCCTGATCGGCGGCTTCGGCAACGCCGGGCAGCCCATGGAATTGATCGACGCGCTCATGGAGTGCGGCGCCACCGACCTCACGGTGGTCAACAACAACGCCGGACAGGCCGACGCCGGCCTGGCGCTGCTGATCAAGGAGCGCCGGGTCACAAAGATCATCTGCTCCTTCCCGCGCCAGTCCGACTCCTGGCATTTCGATGAGGCCTACCGTGCCGGGGAGATCGAGCTGGAGCTGGTCCCGCAGGGCAACCTGGCCGAGCGCATCCGCGCCGCCGGCGCCGGCATCGGCGGCTTCTTCACCCCGACCGGCTACGGCACGCTGCTGGCCGAGGGCAAGGAAACCCGCATCATCGACGGGCGCGGCTACGTGCTGGAATCGCCGATCCACGCTGACTTCGCGCTGATCAAGGCGCTGCGCGCGGACAGCTTCGGCAACTTGGTCTACCGCAAGACCGCACGCAACTTCGGCCCCATCATGGCCACCGCCGCCGCGCAGGCCATCGTCCAGGTGGACGAAATCGTGCCGGCCGGCGGCATCGATCCGGAAAACGTGATCACCCCGGGAATCTACGTCGACACCGTGGTGGCGCTGGGAGGCAGCAACTAATGACTACGTACACGCCAGAAAAACTCACCCGCGATGAAATGGCGCAACAGGTGGCCGCGGACATCCCCGCCGGCGCCTTCGTGAATCTGGGCATCGGCCAGCCGACCAACGTCTCGAACTTCCTCACCGCCGACCAGGGCGTCACCCTGCACACCGAGAACGGCATGCTGGGCATGGGCCCGGTCGCCACCGGAGAGGACATCGACCCGGATCTGATCAACGCAGGCAAGATCCCTGTCACCGAGCTGCCCGGCGCCAGCTTCTTCCACCACGCGGACTCCTTCGCGATGATGCGCGGTGGGCACCTGGACGTCTGCGTGCTCGGCGCCTTCCAGATCTCCGAGGCAGGGGACCTGGCCAACTGGCACACCGGCGCCGAGGGCGCCATCCCCGCCGTGGGCGGCGCCATGGATTTGGCCATCGGCGCCAAGCAGACCTGGGTCATGATGAGCCTGTTCACCAAGGCCGGCGAATCCAAGCTAGTCAAGGAGCTGAGCTACCCGGTCACCGGGCTGGGCTGCGTTTCGCGCATCTACACCGAGGTGGCGGTGTTCGAGTTGCGCGATTCCAAGGTGTTCGTACGCTCCACCCACGGCGTCAGCTTCGAGGAATTGGAAGCCCGCATCCCGGTGACGCTGGAGCGCGCCTAAGCGGATCGGCTTTGGCAGACCAAGTAGATTAGTGGGGGTGCCCGTTGCGGGCGCCCCCGCTGGTATTTTTCGACGAATTTCAAAGGATGGCCGATGAGCGAGCAGAGCACGGGCACCGCCGGTGTGCAGTCCCTGGCCCGCGGCCTGCAGGTGATCAGCAGCTTCGACGCGGAGCACGCCTCCATGACGCTCTCCGAGGTGGCAGCCCGCACCGGCCTGTCCCGCGCCACCGCCCGGCGCTTCCTGCTCACCTTGCAACAGCTGGGCTACGTCCGCTCGGACGGCAAGTACTTCGAGCTGACTTCCAAGGTCCTGCAGCTGGGCTACGCCTACCTCTCCAGCGCCACGCTGCCGCAGCTGATCGAGCCGGTGCTCGAAAGCCTGTCGGCCGCCGTGGGCGAATCAGCCTCCGCCGCCGTGCTGGAAGGCAGCGAGATCATGTACGTGGCCCGCGTGCACACCCGCTCCATCATGCGGGTGGGCATCTCGGTGGGCACCAGGTTCCCCGCCATCCACACCTCCATGGGGCGTGTGCTGCTGGCCCACGCCGGCGAGCAGGCCATCGAGGCGGCGCTGGCCGGCCTCCAGGGTCCGCTGGCCCCGAATACCATCACCGATCCGGCCGCGCTGCGCGCCGAACTGGCGCTGGTCCGCGCCCAGGGCTTCGCCGTGGTGGACCAGGAGCTGTCGGTGGGGCTGCGCTCGGTCGCGGTCCCGGTGCACCGCCCGGACGGCACCGTGGCCGCGGCCATGAACGTGTCCATGAGCGTGGGTCCGACCGGACCGGCTGACGCCTCCGAGGCCGCGCAGGCGATCCTGCCGCAGCTGACGGCCGCCGCCGCCCAGGTGGAACAGGCGCTGGCCGCCAGGAAATAGGAGTCGCGCCGAGTTCGAAGACACATTGTCCGGGGTGGAGGCTGTCGGCCGCCAGCTCGGGGCCTCGGGCGACCGGCGACGGCCTGCGCGGCCGGAAGTATCCCTGGCACCTGCGCCTGGTGGCGACGACCTTCTGGGTGGGGGAGGTCTTCGACCCCGAGGCCGCGGACGGCTCCCAGGTCATCAGCGCTTACGAAGGCTGGCGGTATGAGCGCTCCGGCGGCTGCAACGGGGTCATCGAGGACGGCGTCTGCCAGACCGAGCCGCGCAGCGCGGAGAACGGCTTCTTCCCCAGCTCCATGACCCCGAAGCAGACCCCCTTCTACCTGGACCTGCCCTTCGCCGACGTGAACAACGTCGCCGCCTTCGCCCTGCGCGGGCAGACCCCGTTGGCGCAGGATCCGGGTTACGCCGGGGACCTGGAGAATCGGGAGTTCTCCTGCAAGAAGAACCGCTGGGTGCAACTGCAGTACAAGGGGAACACCTGCTCCGCGCAGATCCAGGACGCCGGCCCGGCCGAATACGACGAATTCGACTACGTGTTCGGCGACGGCGGCACCGGTCCGAAGGGCACCAAGCACAACGACGCCGAGCTGAACGGCACGCAGGCCGGGGTGTCCTGGCGCTTCGTGGACGAGGTGGACGTGCCCGATGGACCGTGGAAAACCATCGTCACCGATTCCGGCTACGACTGGACCAGCGGCGGGCCCGCAGACAAGCAAGTCCGCCGAGGAGCAGGATCGCGCTCAAGCTGTCTCGGCCGCCGGCCTGCAGGCCAGTAGCTGCCTCACCAGCTGCTGCAGTGTGTCGGCGGTCAGGAAGCCGTCCTGGTGACCGCGCGAGATGTCCAGGTGGTAGCTGACCCCGTCGCCGGCCAGCAGCGCCAGCTTGGCCAGCACCGGGTCGCCCAGCGCGTCGTTGAGCACCTGGTACCAGAGGTCGCGCCCGCGGCGCAGCGCCGCAGAGGCATCCTCGTTGCCGCGCTGGGCCAGCCGGGTGGCAGCCACGACCATGCGTTCGAGCGGCGAGTCCTCCTCCATGGAAGAGGCGAAATAGTAGTGCACCGCCTGCGCGGGATCCGCGCTCATCGTCGCCACGTCCGCGTCGATCAGCTCGTTCAGGCGCCTCACCAGTTCGGTGTCCAGCGCCTGGCGCGAGCGGAAGTGGTGCAGCAGCCCCGCCTTGGACAAGCCGCTGCGCTTGGCGGTGGCATCGATCGTCGCCTCGCGGGCGCCGTGCTCGTAGAGCAGCGCCACGTAGGCGTCGAGGATGATCTCCTGTTTGGTTGCGGTGCTCATGGGCGCGGTTTCTCCAGGGGCTCAGGGCTGCAAGTTTACTTTTCGACGATACCCCACGGCGAGCCATAGCCCGCCGGTTCGGCCGCAGCCAGCAGGTCGAGGAACGGGGTGGCCTCGAAGGCCTCCGGGCCGAGCACGCCGGCGCCTGACCAGGTGCCGTTGGCCAGCAGCTCCAGGGCGATGACCGGGTTCAGCGCGGTCTGCCAGACCACTGCCTGGGAGTCGTCGCGGGCCATGGTGTCCTCGTTGTCAGCCACGTGGTACAGGTAGCGCGAGCCGGTGGACCCGTCCTTCAGCGTGCCGGTGACCAGCACGCCGGCGCAGGTCTTGCCCTTCATCAGCGGGCCCAGGGTGGCGGGATCCGGCAGGCAGGCGGCGACGACGTCGCGCGGGGAAACCTGCACGCCGCGCACCGGGACCGGGTCGGTGGAATCCAGGCCCAGCTTGTTCAGGGTCTTGAGCACCTCGATGAATTCGTTGCCCAGGCCGTACTTGAAGTCCACGCGCTGCGCGTCAAGCCAGCGCGGCATCATGGTGACTTCCTCGTGCTCCACGTTCACGCATTCGACTTCGCCGATGCCCTCCGGGAACTCGAAGAGGATCGGCTCGGAAAACGGCGCGGTGGTGTACCAGCCGCCCTTGGCCTTGTCGAACATCACCGGCGGGTTCAGGCATTCCTCGATGGTGGTCCAGATGGAGAAGGACGGGGCGAACTCGTAGCCCTCAACGCCCAGGTTGGCGCCGTCGCGCACGCTGAGCTCCTCGATCGTTTCGAACAGCTCGTCGGCCGCGTAGCGGGCCAGCACGTTGGACAGGCCCGGCTCCACGCCGATGCCCACCAAGGCCAGCTGCCCGTCGCGCTCCCATTCATCGGCCACGGCGAACTGCTCGTCGCCCAGCTTGATGTGGGTCTGGGCGAACGGCTGTTCGGGGTGGCGCTGGGACAGGCTCATGGCCATGTCCAGGTAGGTGACCCCGGCGGTTTTGCAGGCGTTGAAGATCGGCATCACGAAGCGCGGATCCACGGCGTTGAGCACGTGGGTGGCCCCGGTGGAACGGATCAGTTCCACCAGCGAGTCCTCGGAGGACGCGTCGACCTGGGCGGCGGCGTAGCGGGTGTCGCCGATCGCCTCGATCAGCTGCTGCGGGCGGGCGGGGTCGTAGTCGGCGATGGTGAGCGTTTCGAAGAAGCTGCGGCGGGAGGCGATGCGGGCCGCGGCGGAGCCGACGCCGCCGGCGCCGATGATCAGGATCTGCATGGAAGGTGTTCCTTTGGTGTAGTTGCCGGGTGTCGAAGGATTCTGGGGTGCCTAGTTTTCCGGAACCAGTACCGGGGTGTCGCGGTTCAGCGAGCGGCCGGCGAAGTAGTCGCGCGACGCCGGGCGCAGCGCCCACAGCCCCATGACGACCAGGCCCAGGGCCAGCGAGCCGACACCCATCACGAAGGTGCCGCTGATGCCCAGGATGGTGGTTGTGCCGTATTCCGGGTCGAGCATGCTGATGGCCGAGTAGATGAACACCGCTGACATCATCAGCCCGCCGACCAGCGGCATGACCAGGCGGAAGCACAGGTTGCGCAGCGAGTCGGTCAGCGAGGAGCGGAAGTACCAGATGCAGGCGAAGGAGGTGATCGCGTAGTACAGGGCCACTGCCAGCGAGGTGCTTTCGATGGTGTCGGCCAGGATGTCGCCGGAGATGATGGTCATGCCCACGTAGAAGACCAGCGAGGCCGAGCCGGTGAACAGCGTCGAGAATGCAGGGGTCTTGAAGGCCTCGTTGACCACGCCGAAGCGCTTGGGCAGCGCGCCGTAGACGCCCATGGACAGGGTGCCGCGGGCGGTGGGGAGGATGGTGGTCTGGCAGGTGGCCAGCGCGGAGATCGCCACGGCAAGCACCAGCAGCCAGCCCCAGGATCCCATGGCGTCCAAGCGCAGCGCGAAGAACACGTCGTCCGCGCCTTCAGGGTTGCCCAGTCCCTTGCCGGTGTCGCCGATGCCGGCGAACATCATGGTCAGCACCGTGATGCCGATGTAGGTCACCAGCAGCATGGCGGTGGACAGCAGCGCCGCCAGACCCGGGGTGGTGCGCGGGTTCTTGGTTTCCTCGGCCAGCGCCAGGCAGGTGTCCCAGCCCCAGTAGATGAAGATCGCGATCAGCACACCCTGCACGAAGCCTGCAGGGTTGTCGGTGGCGAAGGGGTTGAACCAGTCCCAGGAGAACTGCAGGCCCAGTTCCGGCATGGTCTGGATCGCGAAGTACAGCCCGATGCAGAAGGCGATGATCGCCGCGTACTGCAGGGCCATCAGCAGGTACTGGGTGACCGCGCCGGTTTCCACGTCGCGGTAGGAAATCCACGTCATGGCGATGATGATCAGCGCGCCGAACGCGGTGACCAGCACCTTGGAGTCGGCGATCGAGCCGTCGCCGATGAGCAGCAACAGGTACTTGGAAGCGACCTCGGTCTGGCTGGACATCACGATCACGCCGGCGACCATCACCGCCCAGCCTGCCATCCAGCCGGTTTTCGGGCCGAAGGCCTTGGCGGCCCAGGTGAAGGCGGTGCCGCTGTCGGGGATCGCGGTGTTCAGCTCGCGGTAGGCGAAGGCGGTCAGGCACATCGGGATGAACGCAACGATCAGAGCCGCAGGGGTCTGCGCCCCGGCGGCTATGACGATGAAGCCCAGGGTCGCGGCCAGCGAGTACAGCGGCGCGGTGGAGGCCAGGCCGATGACGGTGGACTGCATCAGCCCGAGCTTTCCCGCCGCGAGCCCCTTGCTGGTCAGCTTCGGGAGTCTGCTCGTGTGCTGCTGCGTCGTCGTCATACGTGGAAGTCCTCCCGGGAAATACGTCAAGCCTGAAATTTAACCAACCAACTGGTTGGTCTGCTATATCCTGCCAACTTCGGGGAAGTGAGTCAAGTTACACCCCCGGGTGACGCGCTGCACCACCGGGTGTGGGCGGGGTTACTTTGAATCGTTCAAGGAAACCTTCCCGGTGCGGTGTTTCCGCGGGCTGCGGATCCGGCGGCGCGGCGGTCCCTTCGACCGCAGGATGAATCAAGTGTTTCCTCGATTCTCATCCGGCGTTAATTCCTCCGTGGCTGGTCCTTTGCCGGACTTCGGCACAGTTGACGGCATCAAGGAGACCTACAGGAGGAACAAACCCATGACGTTGCGACCTCTCGCACTCGGCACCCTGGCTCTGGGCATGGCAGCAGGCATCGCGGTTCCAGCGGCGGCGGCTCCGGTGGACCACTCGGCGCAGGACGCCACCCTCATCGGCCACCGCGGGGCGGCCGGCGTGGCCCCCGAGAACACCCTGTCCGCCATCAAGGCCGGCAGCCAGTCGGGCGCCGACTACATCGAGATCGACGTCCAATTGAGCAAGGACGGCGTGCCCTTCATCTTCCACGACGAAACCCCGAACCGGACCACCAACGCCAAGGACGTGTTCCCGGGCCGGGAAAACGACCCGATCACCTCCTTCACCTGGGAGGAGCTGCAGCAGCTGGATGCCGGATCCTATTTCTCCGCGGCCTTCGCCGGCGAGAAGATCCCGCACTTCGACAGCGTGCCCGGAGCCCTGGCCGGCACCACCGGCGTCTACATCGAAATCAAGTCCCCGGCGAAGTCCCCGGGGGTGGAGCAGCTGGTCGCCGACGCGCTCGCCGAGGACAAGGGCTGGTCGCGGCTGCTGGAGCAGGACCGGATCGAGGTGCTCGGCTTCGACGCCGCCTCGAACCGGACCTTCGCCCAGCTGGCGCCCGAGGTGCCGCTGCAGCAGCTGGCCGGAAGCGTGCCGGACGCCGCGACCCTGGAAAGCTACGCGCAGTTCGCCGACTCCTTCGGCACCAGCTACCGCACGTTGGATGCCTCCGGCGCGCAGCGCGTGAAGGACGCCGGGCTTCAGCTCGGGGTCTACACGGTGAACTCGACCGAGGCCGCCGAGCAGTCGCTGGATCTGGGTGTCGAGCGCATCACCGGCGACTTCCCGCAGCAGGTGGCGCGCCACCTGTCCGGGCGCAAGCCCTTCCCGTCCAACGACGGGCTGGTGATCGCGGAATCGGTGAACGACGTGCCGGGCAACGACCTGCAGCCTGAAACCGGGGAGCATGTGGTGCTGGAGAACACCGGGCGGCGCACGCTGTCCCTGGAGGGCTACCTGGTGCGCGACGCGGCGAACAACGTGATGCGCATTCCGGCCGGCTACCAGCTGGAGCCGGGCGAGCAGCTGCGCCTCTACCCGGGGCCGGGCACCAACGGCGCGCAGGCGGTCTACCTGGACGGCGGCGTCGCGGTGCTCAACAACGGCGGCGATTCGCTGGCGCTGTGGAACGCCAAGGCGAAGCTGATGGACACCTACGCCAACTAGGAGCGGTCGGAAAGCAGCAGGTCCCGGGCGAATACCCGGGACCTGCATCTCGTTAGCGGCGCGGGCCGTGCCCGTCGTCGGCCCGGGGACCGGAACGCTGCGTCAGCAGGTGCTCGAGGATCGGATCCAGCACTGCCAGCCCGTCCTCCACCCCGCCCGAGGATCCCGGCAGCGTCACCACCAGCGTGCGGCCGGCGAATCCGGCCACCCCGCGGGTGATCACCGCCATGGGCGTGGAGCTTTCGCCGCGGCGGCGGACGGCCTCGATGATGCCAGGCAGCTGCACGTCCAGCAGCGGGGCGACCATTTCAGGGGTCTGGTCATCGGGGGAGACCCCGGTGCCGCCGGTGGTCAGCACCACCGAGGCGCCGGTGGCGATCTCCGCGTCCACCGCGAAGCGCACGGGCTGCCCGTCGGTGACCACCAGCGGGCCGGCCACTGTGAATCCGCGCTCGGCCAGCCAGCCGGCGAGCACCGGTCCGGTGGTGTCCGCGGCGCGCCCGGCCGCGGCGCTGGTGGAGGCCACGATGACCGAGGCGCGCCTACTCAACTGCATCACGGGCCCAGTCCCCGCTCTTGCCGCCGGACTTCGCCAGCACCTTCACCTCGGTGACCTCTGCCTGCTTGTCCACGGCCTTGACCATGTCGTACAAGGTCAGCGCCGCGACGCTGGCGGCGGTCAGCGCCTCCATCTCCACCCCGGTCACGCCCTTGGTGGTAACCTGCGCGGTGACCAGTACCGCGGAGTCCTGCGCCTCGAAGTCCACCGACACCTTGGAGATCGGCAGCGGATGGCACAGCGGGATCAGCTCCCAGGTGCGCTTGGCGGCCATGATGCCGGCGATGCGCGCGGTGCCCAGCGCCTCGCCCTTGGGCAGGTTGCCGGTCATCAGCATCTGCACCACCTCCGGGCGGGTGGTGAACAGCGCCTGCGCGGTGGCCACGCGCTTGGTCACGGCCTTGTTGCTGACGTCGACCATGTGGGCGCTGCCGTCCTCGCGCAGGTGGGTGAGTTTCTCAGACATTCATTCTCCAAACATCGATCGTGGTTCCGGCGGCCAGCTGCTCGACTCCCACCGGGATGTGCACCAGCGCGTCCGCACGGGCCAGGTCGTGGACCAGGTGCGATCCCGGATCCAGCACCCGGACCTTTCCCTGCTCCAGCAGCGCGCGGCGCACCTGGTGCTTGCCCGCAGGCGAGTGAACCTCCGCAGCCAGTTCGTACGGTTCGGGGACCGGCTCGGGCAGTGCGGCCAGCTGGCGCAGGGCCGGGGCGAGGAACAGTTCCAGCGAGAGCAGCGCGCTGACCGGGTTGCCCGGGAAGCAGAGCACCGGGGTGCCGTCCAGCTGCGCGAAACCCTGCGGTCCTCCGGGCTGCAGCGCCACGTGGTGGAAGCTGCCGCCGCGCGGGGCCAGCGCCTCGCGCACCACCTCGTAGGCGCCGGCGCTGATGCCGCCCACGGTGAGGATGAGATCGACCTGCCGGGCCTGCGCCTCCAGCGCGAGGCCCAGTGCCTGCGCGTCGTCGGGCAGCCGCAGGGTGTCCACCTGCGCGCCGTAGCCGCGCAGCGCGGCGGCGAGCATGGGCGAGTTCGAATCCGGGATCCGTCCGGCCTGAGAGGTTCCGCCCATCAGTTCGTTGCCGGTGGTGCACACCAGCACCCGCAGCTTCCTGCGCACCGCTACCTCGCGCACGCCGCTGGCCGCCAGCGCGCCGATCAGCGTGGGGGTCAGCCGCGCCCCGGCCTCGGCGACCAGTGCGCCTGCCTGCAGGTCCTGGCCGACGGGGCGGATGAAACGCCCGGGCTCGGACGGTGCGGTGAAGGTCGCAGAGCCAGTTGGCCCGCCTTCGCCGGCGCGCACCAGCTGCCCGAAAACGCCGTCCGAGGTGGCTTCCACGGGAACGACGGTGTCAGCCCCGGCCGGGATCACTGCCCCGGTCATCACCGGGGAGACGGTGCCGGGCAGCAGCTCGATCTGCCGATCCCCGGCCGCGGCGGTGAAGCCCAGCGGCAG
This sequence comes from Arthrobacter sp. YC-RL1, assembly GCF_001454985.1. Taxonomy (NCBI): domain Bacteria; kingdom Bacillati; phylum Actinomycetota; class Actinomycetes; order Micrococcales; family Micrococcaceae; genus Arthrobacter; species Arthrobacter sp. YC-RL1. Next base: position 3,478,561 of record NZ_CP013297.1, on the reverse strand, counting down.
GGAAACCGGGTGTTCGCCGCTCGCGCCTGACAACTCCGCGCTGCGGGCGGCATACCCGTCCATCTGGGAATTGGTGAAGGCGGGGATGGGAAGCAGTGCAGGCAGCTGGGCCGCGGCAACCCGTCCGGGCAGGTCCGCGGCCTCGACCGGCAGCGTTTCGGAACCCAGCGCCGCGATCGCCGGGACCAGCAGTGCGGCGATTTCCGCGCGGTGTCCATCCAGGGTGCAGGCCATGGCTTATCCGCCGGCGAAGGGCGGCAGCACGTCCACGGTCAGCTCGCCTTCCGGGCCGAGCTCGCCGTCATCGCGCCTCACCACCCCGTTGATCAGGAAGCTTCCGGCGCGCAGGACCTGGGCCATGGGATCGCCGTAGGCGCCGACCAGTTCGGCCCGCAGCTGGGCCAGGGACTCGGCGCGCGGCCAGCTCTCCTGCTCGGTGCCCGCCGCGGCCGCCGCGGCGGCGAAGTAGCGTATCGTAATCTGCGACATGACTTCATGCTATCGCCTATCATCCGGCGCGGCCGGGCGCGTAGGATCCGACTATGAGTGATCGCGCGTTTAAGCCCCTGGTCGACCCGGCCCCGGCGCTGAGCGACGAGCAGCAGGCCCGGGCCCAACGCCAGCTTGCCCTGCCCGGATTCGGGCCCGTTGCCCAGCGCCGCCTGGCCGCCGCCCGCGTGCTGGTGATCGGCGCCGGGGGACTGGGCAGCGCCAGCATCCCGTACGTCGTCGGAGCCGGGGTTGGCACCGTGGGCATCGTGGATGACGACGTGGTGGAGCTGTCCAATCTGCACCGCCAGATCACCCACACCACCGCGAATATCGGGCTGCCCAAGACCGCCTCGCTGGCCGCCGCCGCGCGGGCGCTGGATCCTGGCGTGCGGATCATCGAGCACAACCTGCGGCTGACTTCCCGGAACGCATTGGAAATCTTCTCCGGCTACGACCTGGTGATCGACGGCAGCGACAACTTCCCGACCCGCTACCTGAGCAATGACGCAGCCCAGCTGACCGGCATCCCGCTGGTCTGGGGCTCCATCCTGCAGCACCACGGGCAGGTCTCCGTCGCCTGGCATGAGCACGGCCCGGGCTACCGGGACTTGTTCCCCGTTCCTCCGGCCCCGGGCACCGTGGCCGACTGCGCCACCGGGGGCGTGCTGCCGGGACTGTGCGGCACCATCGGCTCGCTGCTGGCGACCGAAGCCCTGAAGCTGATCACCGGTATCGGCGCGCCGCTGGTGGGCCGGGTGCTGGTCTACGACGCGCTGGGTGCCAAAACCCGCACCTTGGAGTACTCGCGGGATCCTGCCGCCACACCGGTGACCAGGCTGATCGACTACGAACTGTTCTGCGCGGGCGGGCTGCAGGAACCGGCGCAGATGGCTCCCGAAGACCTGGTTGCCGCCCTGCATTCCCAGAACCCTCCGGTGCTCCTGGACGTGCGGAACCAGGACGAGCGCGAGGAGCTGAGCATCCCCGGATCGATCTTCCTGCCGCTGCCACAGCTGGAAGCTGCGCTGGACGCGGGGCAGGACTTGCCACAACTGCCCGAAGAACTGACCATATACTGTGCCAAGGGACCGCGTGCCATCCGCGCCGCCCAGCTGTTGGCGCGTCGGGGCATCACGACCCGCTACGTGCCCGGGGGAGTACCGGCGGTGGCCGCGCTCGCGCCCGAACTGACCGTCTCGAAAAGAGGAATGGATTGAGCTACGCGCTGATCACCGAGGACGTTATCGATGAAGCCGCCGTGCAGGCTGCCGTGCTCAGCGACACCGCGGGCGCCGTGGTCATGTTCCATGGCATCATCCGCAACCACGACGGCGGGAAGTCGGTGAATTCCCTGGACTACTCTCACCATCCCGAAGCCCAGAAGTTCCTAGAGAACATCATTGCCGAAGAAGAAGCGCGCACCGGCCTGAGGCTTGCCGCGGTGCACCGTGTCGGCCCTTTGACCATCGGGGATGCCGCGCTCATCGCGGCCAGCGCCGCCTCGCACCGCAAGGAAGCCTTTGACGCGATCGAGAACCTGGTGGAACGCATCAAGGCGGAGGTACCGATTTGGAAGCGCCAGCATTTTGCTTCCGGGTCTTCTGAATGGGTGGGCCTGTAGGCTCGCCGCTAGATGCGCAACCCTTCGAAGATTATTAACTTCGCCTAGTTCGGGTGTTCGATTCAGGAAGGTAATGGACCGCGCTCGGTCGACGTATGCAGGACGTACGCATGGGGCACGACATGTGCACACCGGTCGAATCAACTTGGCATAATTGAAGAGTTGAGGGCAGTAGCGCTCGAAAGTAGGCCCGGCAGTCCTCCGGAGGTGCGACGAGCCGGGTTAGCGTCAACCAAGACATCTGTCTACGTTTCAGAACCCTGCAGCAGTCTTGAGGACCAACCATTCAGCAGCTCGCGCAGTTCTGCAGGTTGCACCTCGCTGATCTTCGCCTCGCATAGCGCCAGACCGAACGCCACCCAGCGCAGGTCCGAGTCCTCGGCCCGTACCAAACAGCTGTGCTCATCAAGCTGCTGAATCTCGAACCACCTGCCGATCCGCGACTCCAGCTCGTCCGCTCTGGCATGCACCCGGGCGCTGACCCGCAGGTTTCCGGCTCCGCGCAGTCCGGCGCGGACGAACTGCGCCGCATCGCCGCCCGGGATTTCCCGGGGTGCGAAGCGTAGCGCCCGAGGCTCGGCATTTTCCGCCCGATCCACCCGGAAGCTGCGCCAATCAGCACGGTCCAGGTCGTAGGCCACCAAGTAATAGCGGTTGCCTACGTTGACCAGTTTGACCGGCTCCACTCGTCGTGAACTGGCATTGCCCCGTGCATCGCGGTAGTCGAAGGCAATACGTTCGCGGTCGCGGCATCCCTGGGCGAATACCACCAGCACCTGCGGATCCACCGGTTCCGGGGTGGAATGCTGCGAGTCAAGCGGGACGGTGCTCGCGGCCAGCGCCTGGGCCCGCTGCCGAAGTTTGGCCGGGAGCACCGGAACCACCTTGGACAGAGCGCGCAGCCCCGCATCGGCCAGCGCATCCTCGCCTCCGTGGATTATCGACTGCAGGCCGACGACCAGTGCCACCGCTTCCTCGTCGTCGAGCACCAGCGGAGGCAGCGCCGCACCGGCGGCCAGCTGGTAGCCGCCGCCCACACCGCGTTCGGCCTGCACCGGGTAGCCCAGTTCGCGCAGCTGGTCCACGTCGCGGCGCAGGGTACGCAGCGAGACCTCCAGGCGCTGCGCCAGCTCCTCGCCGGACCAGTAGCGCCGGGTCTGCAAAAGCGAGAGCAGGCGCAGGGATCGTTGGCTGGTACTCATAAAAATATTCTGCCTCTATTTAGGACAGAAACTGGCACTTATGGCTCCTATCGTGGATTTATCAGCACATCAAGAACGAGGAGCAAGACCATGAGCACCACCATGAAGGCCACCGAAACCACGCTCACCGGAGAGCGCGCCGACCTGCACCAAGCCCTGGCCAACGCCCGCCACTTCCTGCGTTTCACCGCCCAGAACCTGACCGACGAGCAGGCCACAACCCGCACCACCGTCAGCGAACTGACCCTCGGCGGATTGGTCAAGCACGTGAGCGCGGTGGAGCGCCAGTGGCAACAGTTCATGGTCAAGGGCAAGGCGGCCATGAATTGGGACGGGATGGACTTCAGCAATCCGACGCCGGAACAGTGGGAAGCCTTCGCCGTCGAATTCACCATGCAGCCCGGCGAGACACTTGAAGGGCTGCTGGAAAGCTACGCTCAGATCGCCGCAGAAACCGATGCGCTGCTGGCTGACATCGATCTGGACGCCACGCACGAGCTGCCCAAGGCTCCGTGGTTCGTGGACACCCACTGGTCCGTACGCCGCACGCTGCTGCACATCATCGCGGAGACCACCCAGCACGCCGGGCATGCGGACATCATCCGCGAGTCCCTGGACGGCCAGAAGTCCATGGGCTAAGACGGTACTTACGGTTCGGCGAGCGGACAAGGATAATTGAGCCTTATTCTGGCCATTTATGGCTGAGCCAAAGTCACAAGGGGTCTAAATGTCCGTCCGAACCGAATCCGCCAGCGGTCTGATTTGGAACACTCAGAAGGAACAAATTCTTTTGGGCTCGGGCATCAAGAAAAAGCTGGTTCATGTTCGTGTCCGCTCGCTTCCCCAAAATGGTCATTTCATCGAGGAACTCGCTGCGGCTTGCCCCGAGGTCGGGGCCCTCACCGTGGAGTTGGACGAATCCGACGCCCGCGGAACAGCCGTTGCCGACCTGTCGGGACTTGAAGCACTGGAGAATCTGGAATTCCTGAGTGCGGCGCCGCATGGCGAAGTCGTCGTCTCGGAGCGAATTGAGGTTTCGGATCTTCGACTGCGTAGGCTGTCCACCGGATATTTTCCGGGAATGACCGAGAATCTGGTGGGCGCACCGCGACTCAATGCCCTGGAAGTCGACGGCTCCACCATCGACATTTTGCTCGACTTGCGTGCGGACCTTCGGGAACTGACATTGTTCCGGACCCGAAAGTCCGACTGCCCTGCGGCGTGGAACGAAGTCTCTGGACTTCAGGAGCTCAACATCGATCAGGCAGGAGCGTTCAAGGCCTACCCGCCGGAAAATGGATGGCCTCCCAGCGTCAGCATCCGCTGGGCCAATTCGGTGAGGGGCCTCGTCGAAGCGTCGCAGACTCGGCCTTTCCAGCACCTGTACCTGAACGGCGTCAGGCTGTTGGACGCCGGCTCCTCACTATGGGATTTGAGGGCGGAGAGCATCTTCATCGATTTCGAAGACAAGCCGCCGAAATGGCTGGTCGAGGCTTGGCCCCACCGTCCCGCTGATTGGTCGGAGCGGTTCAAGGTCGCCTATCACCCGAGCCTTCCCGACTCGGAGGATTCGTTCAATTGACGAATTGCTTGGCGCCCACAGCGGGCAACTTCCAAGCTAGCTACCCGCCGATGTAGGACATCTCGATGCGCTTGCGGTTCCCCGGGGTGAGCGCGGCGCGCAGCTCCGAGTAGTTGTCGTCGCGCTGGCGCCAGCGACCGGTCAATGCCCGGGCCAGTTCCGCGTCATCGGCCCCGCCGCGCAGCAGCGCGCGCAGGTCGTACCCGGAGCCGGCGAACAGGCAGGTGTACAGCTGTCCCTCGGCGGAGACCCGGGCGCGCGAGCAGTTCCCGCAGAACGCGTTGGTGACACTCGAGATCACGCCGATCTCCCCGGCCCCGTCCGCGTAGCGCCAGCGGTTCGCTGTTTCCCCGGGCTCGGTCTTGACCACAGGTTCCAGCGCCCAGCGCTCGTTGATGCGCGAGACGACCTCGCTGGAGGGGACCACCGCATCCAGCTTCCAGCCGTTGGTGGTGCCCACGTCCATGAACTCGATGAAGCGCAGGATCTGGCCGGTGCCGCGGAAGTGCTCGGCCAGGGACAGGATCTCGTCGTCGTTGACCCCGCGCTTGAGCACGGTGTTGACCTTGACCGGGCCCAGCCCTGCCTGCTCGGCCGCGTCGATGGCCTGCAGCACCCGGGAGACCGGGAAGTTCACGTCGTTGATCGCCTTGAAGCGCGCATCGTCCAGCGAGTCCAGCGAGATGGTCACGCGCCGCAGCCCGGCGGCCTTCAGCTGCTGCGCCATCACCGGCAGCGCGGAGCCGTTGGTGGTCATCGCCAGGTCCACCGGCTTGCCGTCCGGGGTCGCCAGCTTCGAAAGCATGCCCACCAGGTCGACGATGCCGCGGCGCAGCAGCGGCTCGCCGCCGGTCAGCCGCAGCTTGTGCACCCCCAGGGACACCGCCACGCGGGCGAGGCGTTCGATCTCCTCGAAGCTGAGCAGCTCGGAGCGCTCGCGGAAGGCGAAGTCGCGCCCGAAGATCTCCTTGGGCATGCAGTACACGCAGCGGAAGTTGCAGCGGTCGGTGACCGAGATCCGCAGGTCGTGCAGCGGCCGGGAGCGTGCGTCGAGCAGCGCTGCCGCAGGTTGTGCCTTCATCCTCCCAGCGTAGCCCCTTGCCCGGCCGCTGCGAAGAGGCGCGAAAGTTCCAGCTCACCGGCGGTCACCTTGCTCCCGTCAGCGGCCTTGGCGGTTGTAGCATGGCAGGCAGGAGAGAACCGTCCGCCACTTCTAAGGAACCCCATGCGCCTTTCGCCGCCCGCCGCACTTCGCGCCCTCGCCCTGCTGGCCGCCGGGACCCTGGCGCTGGCCGGATGCGCGGGCCAGCCGGGCTCCCAGGACGGCGACGCAGTGGCCACCGCGGCGCCCACCAGCACGCTGACCATCTCCGCCGCCGCCTCGCTGCAGCGCTCCTTCGACGAGATCGCCAAGGAGTTCACCGCCGCGCACCCCGAGACCGCGATCTCCACCATCGCCTACGACGGCTCCTCCACGCTGGCCACCCAGATCGTCGAGGGCGCCCCGGTGGACGTGTTCGCCTCGGCCGACGAGAAGAACATGGCAGTGGTGACCGACGCCGGGCTGGGCGGCGACCCGGTCATCTTCGCGACCAACACCCTGGTCATCGCGGTGCCGAAGGGCAACCCGGGCAAGGTCAAGTCCCTGGCGGACCTGGCCGGGGCGACCACCGTGCTGTGCGCCCCGCAGGTGCCGTGCGGCTCGGCCTCCGCCACGCTGCTGCAGAACCAGGGGGTTGAGGTGAAGGCCGCGAGCCAGGAGCAGAACGTCACCGCGGTGCTGCAGAAGGTCATCGCCGGGGAGGCGGACGCGGGCCTGGTCTACGCCACCGACGTGGCCGGCGAAGATGCAGTGGAATCCATCGTGCCCGCGGGATCCGAGCAGGTCGTGAACTCCTACCCGATCACCGCGCTGGGCGAACAGCCCGGCGCCCAGGACTTCGTGGACTTCGTGCTGGGCCCCGAGGGCCAGCAGATCCTCAAGGACCACGGTTTCGGCAGCGCCTCGGCGGGCGCCGATGGCTAGCGACACCGGGGTGCGTGCTCCGGGGCTGGCCATCGCCCCGGCGCTGCTGGGCATCGCCCTGCTGGTCATGCCGCTGGTGGCGCTGGTGGCCCGCGCCGGCTGGGACACTTTCCTCACCGACGTGACCAGCCCCGCCGCGCTGGACGCGCTGTGGCTTTCGCTGCGCACCGGTGCCGCGGCCACCGTGGTGTGCGTGCTGCTGGGGGTGCCGCTGGCGGTGCTCATGGCCCGCAGCGGCCCGAAGCTCGCCCAGCTGCTGCGCGCCCTGGTGGCGGTGCCGCTGGTGCTGCCGCCGATGGTCGGGGGTGTGGCGCTGCTGTTCCTGTTCGGGCGCACCAGCCCCATCGGGCAGTTCATCGACTCCGTCTGGGGGGTCACGCTGCCGTTTTCCACCGCCGCGGTGGTGATCGCGCAGAGCTTCGTCGCGCTGCCCTTCCTGGTGCTCTCGGTGGAGGGCTCGCTGCGCTCGCTGGGCACCGGGTACGAGCAGGCCGCCGCGACCCTGGGCGCCGGGCGGTGGATGGTGCTCACCCGCATCACCCTGCCGCTGGCCGCCCCGGGCCTGGTCGCCGGGGTGATCCTGTGCTTCGCGCGGGCCATCGGCGAATTCGGCGCGACCGCGCTGTTCGCGGGCAACGCGCCGGGCATCACCCAGACCATGCCGCTGGCCATCTACACCGCGTTCAACGGGGCCGGCGACGGGCGCGACGCCGCCGTGGCGCTGTCCCTGCTGCTGCTTGGCGCCGCCGTGCTGGTGCTGGTCTGCGTGCGCGCCTGGCGGCCGGGAGCCCTTAAATGAACGGCCCTCAAATGATCGGGGCGCTGAAATGACGCTCACCGCCCGGCTGGAGATCCCGCGCACCGGCTTCACCGTGCGCGCCGAATTCACCGTGGAGTCCGGTCAGGTGCTGGCGCTCATGGGTCCCAGCGGCGCCGGCAAGTCGACGATCGTGCACGCGCTGGCAGGCATCCAGAAGCTGGGCGCCGGGCGGATCGAGCTGGACGGCGCTGTGCTGGCCGACGCCCGCACCCACGTGCCCCCGCACCGCCGGCAGATCGGCCTGCTGGGGCAGGACCCGCACCTGTTCCCGCACCTTGACGCGGCGAAGAACATCGCCTTCGGGGCGCGCGCCGGCGGCATGGACAAGGCCGCCGCCGCCCGCGAGGCGGCCCGCTGGCTGCACCGCCTGGGCCTGGGGGAGATCGCCGGGCAGCGCCCCGCCGCCCTGTCCGGGGGCCAGCGCCAGCGCATCGCCCTGGCCCGCGCGCTGGCCGCCGAGCCGCGGGTGCTGCTGATCGACGAGCCTTTCGCCTCGCTGGACGTGGAAGCCGCCGTGGACATGCGCCTGCTGGTGCGCGAACAGCTGCAGCGCACCGGCATCAGCGCGGTCATCGTCTCCCACGCCGCGGCCGACGCTCAGGCGCTCGCCGACCAGCTGCTGGTGCTCGAACGCGGAGCCGCCACCCACCACGGGCCGGTGGCGCAGGTCTTCGCCGCGCCGGCCACCCGCTTCATGCGCGCCGTCGTCGCCACGCTGCCAGCCGGCGCCCCCGCACAGCTCAAGGAGGCCATCGATGGCGCCTGATTCCCGTTCCGGCGCAGGCCCAGGCGCCGCCCCGGTCCCGCCCGAAGAGCACCTGCGCGCGGTGCTCCAGCTGGTCCGCCCGCTGCCGCCGGTGCAGCTCTCGTTGGCCGAGCCGGGGGACTTCGCCGCCCTGCACGGGGCCGTGCTGGCGCAGGATGTCGCCGCCGCGCACCCGCTGCCGTTGTGGGAGAACTCCGCGATGGACGGCTACGCGGTGCGCGCCGCGGACACCGCGCAGGCCCCGGTGGACCTCCAGGTGCTCGGCGTGGTGCCGGCCGGCAGCGGGGCCGACCCGGTGCTGGGTCCCGGGCAGACCGTGCGCATCATGACCGGCGCCCCGCTGCCCAGCAGCGCGGATGCGGTGGTGCGCGTGGAGGACACCAGCGGCTTCCACCCCGGCACGGTGCGCATCAACACCGCCGTGCAGCCCGGGCGCGACGTGCGCCGGGCGGGGGAGGACCGCGCCGCCGGCGCCCCGGTCGCGCTGGCCGGGGAACCGTTGACCGCCGCCCGGCTCTCCGCGCTGGCCGCCGCCGGGGCCGCAGCCCTGCTGGTGCGCCCCGCCCCGAAGATCGCGGTGCTGATCACCGGCGCGGAACTGCGCACCCCGGGCAGCGCGCTGTCCCGCGGGCAGATCCCGGAGTCCAACTCGCTGCTGCTGGCAGGCCTGCTGGCCGAATCCGGGCTGCCGGCGGCCACCGTCGAGCACTGCCCCGACGATCCCGAGCTGGTCCGCCAGCGGCTGGACACGCTGGGGTCGAGCCACGACGCGGTGATCTCCACCGGAGGCGTTGGCCCGGGCGAATACGACGTCATGCGCCAGGTCCTCGAGCAGGAGCCTGAGGTGCGCGCGGTGCGCCTGGCCCTGCGCCCCGGAGCCCCGCAGTGCGTGGGCCGGCTGCGCGCCGGCGCGCTGGTGTTCGCGCTGCCCGGCAACCCGGTCAGCGCGGCGGTCGGCTTCGAGCTGTTCGTCCGCCCCGCCCTGCGCGCCCTGCAGGGCCATGCATCCCCGCGCCGCCCGATGCTGCGCAGCACCGTGCTGCGCGGGTGGAAATCCCCGCCGGGCCGGCTGCAGGCGCTGCCGGTGGTGTTCGACGAGCACGGCGGCTGCGCCCCGGCCGTGGACGCCGCCAGCATCTCCCACTCGGTCGGCGGCTTCGGCGCCGCGCAGGGCTACGCGCTGATCGGCCCGGACACCTCCCAGGTCCGCCCGGGCGACACCGTCGACGTGCTCAGGCTGCAGCCGTGAGCGCCGGGCAGTTCCAGGCGCTGGTGCTGGCCGGCGGGCGCGGCTCCCGGCTGGGCGGGGCCGACAAGGCAGGCCTGCTGCTGCACGGGCGCCGGCTGGTGGACCGCGCGGTGGACGCCGCCCGCCGCGCCGGCGCCTCGCGCGTGGTGGTCATCGGCCCGGACACCGCCGGCACCCTGGCCGACGCGGTGCTGCGCGAGGACCCGCCCTTTTCCGGACCGCTGGCGGCCATCGCCGCCGGCCTGCCCGAGCTCACCGCGCCGTGGACCATGGTGCTGGCCTGCGACCTGCAGCGCCCGGCCGCAGTGGCCTCCGCGTTGGCCGCCGCGCACGCCGCCGCCCTGGCGGAAGGCTCGGCCGGCGACGGCGCGCTGCTGCGCGATGCGGACGGCCGCATCCAGTGGCTCGCCGGGATCTACCGCACCCAGGCCCTGCGCACGGCCTGCACCGCCCTGGGGGACGGGGTCGCCAACGCGCCGGTGCGCCGGGTGCTGGGCGAACTGGACCTGCAGCAGCTGCCGGTGGACAACGACACCAGCAGCGACATCGATACCCCGCAGGCGCTGGAGCGCGCCCGCCAGAAGGAGAGGAACACTATGGGACAGTACCTGCCGCCCGAGGCCCTGGAGGACTGGCTGACCGCGGCCGCCGCGGAGCTGGAGCTCGACGCCTCCGCCGTGGACATCGCCACCGTGCTCGACGCCGCCAAGCACGTCGCCCACGAGGTCGCCCGTCCGGCCGCCCCGCTGAGCACCTTCCTGCTCGGTCTGGCCGTCGGCAGCGGCAAGGGTGATCTCGCCGGGCTCTCCGCCCAGCTCATCGAGCGCGCGCACCGTTGGGCCGACGAGCACCCCGACGAATAAGCCCACCCAGTCAACCTGCTTTTCTGTGGATGGCCGGCATTGGACGATTGGCATTGAACGCACTCCGGCACCGGGCTGCTTTTGCACCGCGGGGTCGGAGGGCGTTTGCTGTTGCCCGGTTGGTTGTCCACATCCCGCCACCAACCGCCCCCACACCCAGCCTCATCAACCTACACTATGTCCCAACTTTCGAACCACACCTATGACATGCGGAGCGCGTTCAGGTCAAAATAAGTCTTCACATTCCCGTTATTCCGTCATATAATGGAGGTATGTTCGACTCATACGAAGCAGAGGAAGACTATTTCGAAGTCACTCCCTGGAAAGCCGGGACCTTCGAACAAAACCCCTGTCTGGACCCCTGGGATGCCACCTTCATCAACACCGCCCTGGGCTCTACCGACCCCGCTCTGCAGCTGCGGGTGCTGGAACAATGCGAACGGTTCAAATCCTTCTACGCCTCCATCCAGGCCCGCGCCGCCGCTCGCCTGGACTCCCTGACCGGCACCACCCCCGAGCACCACCCGTTGAGCGTCGAACGCGGCACCGCCCACGCCATTGCCTTGGCCCGCCACCAAACACCCCAAGGCTCCTTGGTCTACCTGCGTCGTATGCGCAACCTCATCCCCGACATGCCCTACCTTTTCTCGCGCTTCGAACACGGCCACCTCGGCGAAGAGATGATTCTGGCCATCATGACCCCCTTGGACGATTCCACCACCGCCGAGCGCCGCGAATTCGACCGCTTCTACGAGCAGCACCCCGACCTGTTCGACGGCGCCAGCACCACCCAAGCCAAGGACACCGCCCAAAAAGCGGTCGATCTCATGCGCGAAACCCCACGCACCGAAGAGATCGAACACGCCACCGCCGAACGCTACGTGCGCATCCGCAAGGGTAAGGACTGCATGCACATTAACGGGAAAGTCTCTCCTGAAATCGGGTTGGCCCTGGAGGACTTCCTCACCCGCGAAGTCGACAAGGCCCTGGCTGCCGGCGACCCCCGCTCGCGCAGTCAACTACGCGCCGATTTGTTCACCCGCGCCATCACCGGCCACAAACTCGATGAACCCCTGCCGGTCACCTTGCACGTGAACCTGGTCATGACCGACCGGGCCCTGTTCATGCGCACCCCAGACACCGCCAGCCTGCCCGGCTACGGCAGCATTCCGGCCGAATACGCCCGCCAGCTCATCGCCGACATTAAAGCCTCCTTCGGTGCCACCCCGCCCCAGCACATCCAGGAGAACTTCTCCGCCCGCGTGCACGCCTACCCGATGTTCCGCCGCCTGTTCATGGCCCCCAACTCCCAGGACCTGGTCACCATGGACTCCCACGAACGCAGCTACCGCGGCCAGCTGCGCCACCTGATCCAGCTGCGCGACCAGTTCTGCCGCACCCCCTACTGCACCAATAAGCCCGAACACCTGGACCACGTCCGCCAAGCCGCCAGGGGTGGGCGCACCAGCTTCGGCAACGGCGCCTTCAAATGCGCCAGCTGCAACCTCGCTAAAGAAGCACCCGGCTGGGAAGAAGAAGTCGAATCCAGTGCCCCGCACCGCATCCGCATCCGCCCCACCTCCGGCGTCGAATACGTTTCCTCCAGCCCGCCGACCACCGGAATGGGACGGCTGAACCGCATGTTCTACGACGGGGAACACCTCATCCCGCCGGTCCCGGTGAAATACCCGCCACCCGATCCCGACGGCATCACCATCTACTAACCCACCACCAACCCGCCACGCTGGCATGACGGCATGGACGCTATGCCCTGTGGGCAGGCCCCTACCCCCTATTCCGGGGCTGGAGCCTGCCCACCACGCGCGCGTGCGAAAAACGGCCACTCGAATTCGCAGTACAGCAAATGCCGCCGTCTGAGGATGACGCAGTGGTCCGGTGGATCCATCACACACAGATGGATCGCACCGAAGCGAGATCCTCAAATTCGTAGAATAAATTTCCCTGGTGTCCTAGTCTGGAGCCATGGAGCCATGGAGCCATGGAGCCATTACGCCTCAGCCTTGCAGGTATCACGCTCATCGTCATGGCAACAATAGGGGTGGCTCTACTTCTCCAAGGAGATGCCGCAAATGCCCGGAGCACCTTCGCCCTCGGCATGATCGTGGGGCCGTCAGCGGCGCGTCGGCGGTCTACCAAGTCAAGGCGTGGAATCTCAAGACGCAGTCAGTGATCCATTTCGGGATCATGTTGGTCACGGTGCTACTCGCGATGTATCTCAGCGGCTGGTTCGCCTTGGGCAACGCCATGGACTATCTGCAGGTGCTCGGCATATTCCTCATGGTCGGCGCGGCCTTGTGGCTTCTGTTCTATCTGATTTTCGGGGAGCTTCAGCCCAGGTTCTCCTTCAAGCAGGTGAGCAGCTGATCCACAGCGTTTTAGGCATTTGCGCCGGTTCCACCAGAGTAGTGGAACCGGCACAAATGCTTATACGATTATCGACTGCGCCGTCCGCGATTGTTCGGAGGAGTCGTGATCGGATCCCAGCCGCGGCGTACCGGGCGGGCGCCGGCACCCCGGGACTCATCCCGCGAACGGTAGACGATGTACGGGCGGAACAGGTACGGGATCGGCGCCGAGAACACGTGGACCAGACGGGTGAATGGCCACAACGCGAACAACAGGCATGCGGTGATCACGTGGAGCTGGAAGAAGATCGGAACCTGCTCCATCATTTCCGGGTGGGGCTGGAAGATGATCATCTGCCGAATCCACGGGGAGATCGACTCGCGGTAGGAGTAGCCCGCCCCGAAGACCTGGTACACCAGCGTGGCTAAGGTGCCGAAGAACAGCGTGGCCCCTAGGAACACGTACATGATCTTGTCCATCGGGGTCGTTGCCAGGAAGACCGGGCCGACCGTGCGGCGGCGGTAGATCAGGATCGCCAGGCCGGCCAGCGTCAGGATGGCAGCCGCGGTGCCGAGCCATGTCGCGCCCAGATGGTACATGTGCTCGTCGATGCCGATGGCGTACAGCCATTCGCGCGGGATCAGCAGGCCGACCACGTGGCCGGCGATCACCATCAAGATGCCCAGATGGAACATCGGCGAACCCCAGCGCAGCAGCCGGCTTTCGTGGGTCTGGCTGGAACGGGTGGTCCAGCCGAACTTGTCGAAGCGGTAGCGCCAGATGTGCCCGACGATGAAGACCACGGCGCAGGCGTAGGGAAGCACTACCCACAGCAGAAGCGATCCGGTACTCACGGGTTCCCCCTAGGACTGAACGGTGGAAGGTTTCCAAGGAATGAAAGGCCCACGGTTTCGGTGGGAGGCCCTTCGCTGACCAGCGCCAGCACCCGCTCCTGAGTGGCTGCGTCGACCGGAGGCAGGGACAAAGTGATGGTGCGGACCAGCGGTGCCCAGATGCTGCCAGTCGCTTCCAGCGCGGCGCGCAGCACCTCGATGCCCTCCACATGGGCGGCCAGCAGGGCCTCGGCGATCTCGTCTTCGCTGCGCGCGGAGAATTCCAGCACCGCGGGCAGGTAGTCCGGCAACTCCTCGGCCTCGAAGTCCCAGCCGGCGGCCCGGTACGCCTCGATGAAGGTGACCAACGCGGTGCCGCGCTTGCGGGTGTCCCCGGTAGCGAAGTAGCTCAGGTACAAGCTGCACTTGCGCTTCAAGTCGAAGGTGTCCACGTAGTCGCGCTGCAGCTGCCCGGCCCCGGTCTGCCGGGCGGCGTCGATGAACCCGGCGAAGAGGCCGGCGATCTGCGGGGGAACCCGGACCAGATGGGACTCGAGCTCGTCGAGCCGGGCGAACCAGGCCTCGTCCGGGTAGTTCAGCAGCAGCGAGGCCAGCATGTGCACCCTGGAGCGCTCGGAGCGGTTCATCTTCACCGGCTCCAGCCGCCCGGGCAGCGGGCGGGTGGGGGTCGCCCGGTTGAATAGCCGCGGAATCATTTTTTCTCCTCAGGCGGGAACAATCCCTCGGGTTTGCCGTTGCCGTCCCAGTTCAGCAGGTTCACGCGCCCCGGACTGGATGGCCGGTCCGCTGTCTGCCGGTTCTTCAGCGAGTGGAAGTTCTCCACCGCCACCGGGACCGAGGCGCCGGAAGAGGAGCCGAATGGTCCGGCGCCGCCCATGCCAGGGCCGTCCTCGAAGTCCAGCGAGCAGCCCATTTCCTCCAAGTCGTGGGCCTGCTCGGCGTGTGCGGCCGGGATGACGTAGCGTTCCTCGTACTTCGCGATGGCCAGCAGCCGGTACATCTCTTCCATCTGCGCGCCGCTCATGCCCACCGCGTTCGCGATGGACTCCTCGCGCGTATCGTGCAACGAGATGCCGCGCATGTAGGAGCGCATGGCCGCCAGCTTGCGCAGTGACAGTTCCACCGGCGCCGGATCCCCGGCGGTGAACAGCTCCGCCAGGTAGCCCACCGGGATGCGCAGCTTGTCGATCGCGGCGAACAGGTTGTTCACGTCCTCGCCGTCGTTGCCGGTGTTGGTGACCACGTCCACCACCGGGGAGAGCGGCGGGATGTACCAGACCATCGGCATGGTGCGGTATTCCGGGTGCAGCGGCAGCGCGACCTTGTAGTCGCGGATCAGCCGCCAGATGGGGCTGGCCTGCGCGGCGGCGATCCAGTCCTCCGGAATGCCCTCGGCGCGGGCGGCCTCGATGACCGCCGGGTCGTTCGGGTCCAGCAGCACGTTGCGCTGGGCGTCGAGCAGCTGGTGCTCGTCCTCCACGCTGGCTGCCGCGGCCACCGCGTCCGCGGCGTAGAGCACCAGACCCAGGTAGCGCAGCCGTCCCACGCAGGTTTCGGCGCAGACCGTGGGCAGGCCGACCTCGATGCGCGGGTAGCACAGCGTGCACTTCTCGGCCTTGCCGGTGCGGTGGTTGAAGTAGACCTTCTTGTACGGGCAGCCCGAGACGCACATGCGCCAGCCGCGGCAGGCGTCCTGGTCCACAAGCACGATCCCGTCCTCCGCGCGTTTGTACATCGCGCCCGAGGGGCAGGAAGCCACGCAGGAGGGGTTCAGGCAATGCTCGCAGATGCGCGGCAGATAGAACATGAAGGCCTTCTCGTACTCGGCCTTCACCTCCTCGCTCATCTTGGCCAGCAGCGGGTCCTGGTCCATGGTCTCCAGCGAGCCGCCCAGGTTGTCGTCCCAGTTCGCGGACCAGGAGATCTTCATGTCCTTTCCGGTCAGCAGCGACTTCGGGGTGGCCACCGGGGTGTGCTCGCCGGAAGGCGAGTTCAGCAGCATGTCGTAGTCGTAGGTCCACGGCTCGTAGTAGTCGTGGATCTCGGGCAGCTTCGGGTTGGAGAAGATGCGCGAGAGCTTGTGCAGGCGCCCGCCGTCGCGCAGCCTCAGCCGACCGCGCTTGTTCAGCGTCCAGCCGCCGCGCCACTTGCCCTGGTCCTCATAGGTGCGCGGGTAGCCGACGCCGGGCCGGGTCTCCACGTTGTTGAACCACACGTACTCCACCCCGGACCGGTTGGTCCAGGCCTGCTTGCAGGTCACCGAGCAGGTGTGGCAGCCGATGCACTTGTCCAGGTTCATCACCATGGACATCTGGGCCATGACCTTCATCGGTACTGCACCTCCTGGTTACGGCGGCGGATCGTGGTGACCTCGTCGCGCTGGTTTCCGGTGGGGCCGAGGTAGTTGAACGCCCAGGCCAGCTGCCCATAGCCGCCGATCAGGTGGCTGGGCTTCATGAGGATGCGGGTCAGCGAGTTGTGGATGCCGCCGCGTTTGCCGCTGGTTTCCGCGATCGGCACATCCACCGTGCGGTCCTTCGCGTGGTACATGTACACCGTGCCCTCGGGCATGCGGTGCGAGACGATCGCGCGGGCGACCACCACGCCGTTGCGGTTGTAGGACTCGATCCACTCGTTGTCCCTCACTCCGATCTTCGCCGCGTCCTGCGGGGACATCCAGATGGTGGGGCCGCCGCGGGAGAGCGAGAGCATGAACAGGTTGTCCTGGTACTCGGAGTGGATGGACCACTTGGAGTGCGGGGTCAGGTAGCGCACCGCGACCTCGGCGTTGCCGGACTGGTGCGAGCCGACCTCGCCCAGCCGCGCGTCGCCGAACAGCCGGTGCATGTCCAGCGGCGGCCGGTAGATCGGCAGCGTCTCGCCCAGCTCCTGCATCCAGTCGTGGTCCAGGTAGAAGTGCATGCGCCCGGTGAGCGTGTGGAAGGGCTTGAGGTGCTCGACGTTGATCGCGAACGCCGTGTAGCGCCGACCGCCGTGCTCCGAGCCTGACCACTCCGGGGAGGTGATGACGCTGCGCGGCTGCACCTGCACGTCCTTGAAGGAGATGCGCGAGCCCTCGTGCTCCTCGGAGAGGAACGCCATCTGCTGCCCGGTGTGCTCTTCCAGCTGCTTGAAGCCTGCAGTGGCCAGCCGTCCGTTGGAGGTTCCGGAGAAGGCAAGGATCATCTCGCAGGCCTTCTGGTCGGTGTCCAGCTTGACCGCGCCCTCGGCTGTGGCCCCGTTCAGGCTTCGCAGCGTCTCGATCTCCGGGGCGACCTGGTACTTAACTCCCTTGGTGACCATGCCGAGTTTCCCGGTCAGCGGTCCCAGGGTGCTCCAGCGCTCGTAGAGGTTCGGGTAGTCGCGCTCCACGACCGCCAGCTTGGGCATGGTCAGCCCCGGCACCCGCGGCGCATCCTGCGGCACCTGGCCCTTAACGGTGGCCATGGCATCCGGGGTGTCGTGCTGCAGCGGGGTCGCGACCAGGTCCTTGCGCTTGCCCAGGTGGGTCGCGGCGAACTGCCCGAAGCGCTTGGCCATCTGGCCGAACAGCTCGAAGTCGGTTTTCGTCTGCCACGGCGGGGCGATCGCCGGGTTGAAGGAGTGGATGAACGGGTGCATGTCGGTGGAGGACAGGTCGTACTTCTCGTACCAGGTGGCGGCCGGGAAGACCAGGTCGGAGAACAGCGTGGTGCTGGTCATGCGGAAATCCGCGGTGGCCAGCAGGTCGAGCTTGCCCTCCGGCGCCGCCTCGTGCCAGGCCATGTCCACCGGGCGCGAGCCTTCCGGGGTTTCCGGGGCGCGCACCGAGGCGTCGGTGCCCAGCAGGTGCTTGAGGAAGTACTCGTTGCCCTTGCCGGAGGAGCCCAGGATGTTCGCGCGCCAGATGAGCACCACCCGCGGGAAATTCTGCGGGGAGTCCGGGTCCTCGCAGGCAAAGGCCAGCGAGCCGTCATTCAGCGAGTCCACCACGTGGGCCGCGGGCTCCTTGCCCGCCGCCTCCGCCTCGTCCACCAGGTCCAGCGGATTGCGGTTGAACGTCGGGTAGTCGGGCATCCAGCCGCGCTTGATCGATTCGACCAGGCAGTCGGCGGTGGTGCGGCCGTCGAACTTGCCGGTGGCCAGCGGGGAAGCCAGCGAAGTGGCCGGCAGCCCGTCGTAGCGCCACTGGTCGGTGGCCAAATACCAGAAGGCGGTGCCGATGGTGTGCCGCGGCGGGCGGCCCCAGTCGCCGGCGGCCGCGTACTGCTGGTAGCCGGTGATCGGGCGGACCTTCTCCTGCCCGACGTAGTGCGCCCAGCCGCCGCCGTTCACGCCCTGGGTGCCGGTCATCATGGTCAGCGCCAGGAAGGTGCGGTAGATGGTGTCCGAGTGGAACCAGTGGTTGGTGCCCGCGCCCATCAGGATCATTGAGCGGCCCCCGGACTTCTGGGCGGTGTCGGCGAACTCGCGGGCGATGCGGATCGCCTGCTGCGGCGGGACCCCGGTGTGTTCCTCCTGCCAGGCCGGCGTGCCGACGGTGGAGGCGTCCATGAAGCCCGTCGGCCAGTCGCCGGGAAGCGAATCGCGCCCCACGCCGTACTGGGCGAGCATCAGATCGAATACCGTGGTCAGCTGCTTGCCGGCGATCCTCACCACCGGCACGCCACGGGAGAGCACCCCGGATCCGCCGGCATGCTCCTGCCCGGCCTCGGGGGCAAGGTCGAAGCGCGGCAGGCTGATCGCCGCCGCCTGCCCGTCCCAGCTGTCCAGGTCCATGACCGAGAGCATGGGAGTGATGTCTCCCAGATCCAGGTTCCACTGGCCCTTGTCCGCGCCGGAGAAGCGGTGGCCCAAGGTGCCGCGCGGGACGCGGGCGGTGCCGCTCGCATCCAGCAGGGCGGGCTTGAATGCCGCGTTCTCCTCCTGCTCCAGGCCCAGGTCCGCGGCGGTGAGGAACTTGCCGGGCACCGGGGTGCCGGTGGCGCTGTCGATTTCCACCAGGAACGGAGAGTCGGTGTAGCGGCGCATGTAGTCCTCGAAGGGCGCGGTGCGCTTCTCGACGTAGTGCTCCTTGAGGATCACGTGACCCATGGCCATGCCCAGCGCCGCGTCGGTGCCCGGCTGCAGTGCGACCCACTCGTCGGCGAACTTGGTGTTGTCGGTGTAGTCGGGGGAGACGGTGACGACCTTCTGCCCGCGGTAGCGCGCCTCGGCCATGAAGTGGGCGTCGGGGGTGCGCGTGACCGGGACGTTCGAGCCCCACATGATCAGGTACTGCGCGTTCCACCAGTCGGCCGATTCGGGCACGTCAGTCTGGTCGCCGAACACCTGCGGGCTGGCCACCGGGAGGTCGGCGTACCAGTCGTAGAAGGAGAGCATGGTGCCGCCGATGAGGTTCAGGTACCTGGAGCCGGCGCCGTGCGAGACCATGGACATCGCCGGGATCGGGGAGAACCCGGCGATCCGGTCCGGGCCGTATGTCTTGACCGAGTAGACCTGGGCGGCCGCGGCGATTTCCAGCGCCTCGTCCCAGGTGGT
Organism: Arthrobacter sp. YC-RL1; assembly: GCF_001454985.1. Lineage (NCBI taxonomy): Bacteria > Bacillati > Actinomycetota > Actinomycetes > Micrococcales > Micrococcaceae > Arthrobacter > Arthrobacter sp. YC-RL1. Next base: position 3,459,199 of record NZ_CP013297.1, on the reverse strand, counting down.
GCGGATCAGCCCGCCCTTGCCGCGGGCCTTCTTGTAGCTTCTGGCCTTGGCCGGGTCCTCGACGATCGAGGCCCAGGCCTCCACCGGGTCGGGGTGCGCGGCCTTGGCCTCGCGGTACAGCTTGGCGAGCACGTCGCGGATGTACGGATAGCGGACCCGGGTGGGGGAGTAGGTGTACCAGCTGAACGCCGCGCCGCGCGGGCAGCCGCGGGGTTCGTATTCGGGGGAGTCCGGGCCGACGGAAGGGTAGTCGGTCTGCTGGGTTTCCCAGGTGATGATGCCGTCCTTGACGTACACCTTCCAGGAGCAGGACCCGGTGCAGTTCACCCCGTGGGTGGAGCGGACCACCTTGTCGTGAGACCAGCGGTCGCGGTAGAAGACGTCGCCTTGGCGCCCTCCGGAAAGGAACATTGCTCGCAGGTCTTCACTGGTATCGCCGCGGCGCAGGAATCTGCCCATGGAAAGCAGCGAATCAGCGAGAGGGCCATCAGTGGCCGGCGGTGTGCGGTGTGGCCGATCTGTCATGGCTGGGTCTCCCTAACTGTGACTCGTGCCACCAGCTTCGTCCTAAAGTTCGAGAGTTTCAAGGGGTGGGGCTCTAAAAGGTGTAGATCGAGTACCCGGTGTTCACTGGCGCGAATTTAGTCCCGGACTCTGGCGCGGGGCTGGATCTGCGTTTAGGGTGCTCAATAGAAGCTGTGTGAAAACTCTGTAACTTTGCCCCGTGGAGGGTTGAAATGAGCACGAATTCCGCACCGTCATCGGCGACCGCCCAGCCCGAGCTGCGCGGCCAATTTCCGCAGGTTCTGCTGGCCACCCTGGCCAGCGCCGTCGGCTTCTGGGCATGGACGCTGATCGCCCCGATCCAGAAGTACTACTCCGAAGGCATGAACCTTTCCGAGGGCCAGATCTCCCTCATGCTGGCCACTCCCGTGCTGGTCGGAGCGCTCGGGCGCATCGTCACCGGAGCGCTGACCGACCGCTTCGGGGCGCGCAAGATGTTCACCGTGGTGCTGCTGGCGTCGGTGCCGGCCGTGCTGCTCGTGGCGCTCGCCGGAACGATCGGAAGCTTCGTGCTGCTGATCGTCGCAGGCACCCTGCTGGGCATCGCCGGCACCATCTTCGCGGTGGGCGTCCCGTTCTCCAGCGCCTGGTACGAGCCGAAGCGGCGCGGCTTCGCCAACGGCGTGTTCGGCATGGGCATGATCGGCACCGCGGTCTCCGCGTTCTTCACCCCACGGCTGCTCAGCGGCTTTGGCTACTTCGGCACCCACCTGTTCATCGCCGGGCTGCTGGTGGCCATGGCTGCGCTGGTGTGGTTCTTCCTGCGCGAGTCCCCGGCTTGGACGCCGAACGCCCAGCCGCTGGTCCCCAAGGTGATGGGCGCGCTGAAACTGCCGATCACCTGGCAGATGTCATTCCTCTACGGCATCGTCTTCGGCGGGTTCGTGGCCTTCTCCACCTTCCTGCCCAAGTACCTGACCACCATCTATCCCGACCAGGTGGACCCGGTGGGCGCCGGCACGCGCACCGCGCTGTTCGCGGTGGCCGCGGTCATCGCCCGTCCGATCGGCGGCGTGCTAGCGGACAAGTTCGGGCCGAAGGTCATTGCGCTGATCTCGCTGGCCGGCATCGTGTCGCTGGCCTACATCGTGGGCCAGCAGCCGGAGGAAGGCATCCTCACCGGAACCGTGTTCATCCTGATGGCTTCCGCCATGGGTCTGGGCATGGGCGCGGTGTTCGCCTGGATCGGCCCGTCCACCCCGCCGGAGAAGGTCGGAGCGGTCTCCGGCGTGGTCGCCGCAGCCGGCGGCCTGGGTGGCTACTTCCCGCCGCTGGCCATGGGCGCGACCTACCATGCAGAAACCAACTCCTACGCGCTGGGCCTCTGGCTGCTGGTGCTGGTCGGCACCTTCGCGCTGGTGGTCGCCGGAATGCTGCGCGGCTCCCGGGACAAGGCCGCGTAGCAGGCTGGACTCATGGAAGAGCAGGCGGCGCTGTACAGCGAGCAGGGAGCCGTCATCGGCCGGGCCCCGCGGTCCCGGGTGCGGAGGGAGAACCTGCGCCACGGCGCCACCGGAATCGTGGTGTTCAACCCGCAGGGACAGGTCTACGTCCACCAGCGGACCTGGAGCAAGGACCTGTACCCCGGATTGTTCGACTTCACCGCGGGCGGGGTCATCCAGGCCGGGGAGGACCCGTTCGACTCGGCGCGCCGGGAGGCGGCCGAGGAGCTCGGGGTGCGCGGCGAGCTGGTGAGCCTGGGCGAGGCGGACTACGCCGACGCGCACGCCAGGTACCGCGCGTTCCGCTATTGGACGATCGCTCCCGGCCCGCTGGAACTGCAGGCCGCGGAGGTGCTGGGCGGGGAATGGATGGAGGTTTCCGAGCTGCTCGCCCAGGTCGACGCCGAGCGCTGGCGCTTCATGCCCGACGCGGTCGCGTTATTCCTGCCGTGGCTTGCTTCCTTGGCGGCGCTGCCGCCGGCCGCCGGCCGGTAAAATCGTGAACCATGGCTATTGGCGCAACTATACGGACCTTTGACATCCAGCTCTCCGACATGGATCGAGGGGTGTACGAGGAACTGTCCCTGCGCGTGGCGCAGCACCCTTCGGAAACCGACGCCTACTTGGTCACCCGGGTGCTGGCGTACTGCCTGGAATTCGAGGAGGGCATCGCCTTCGCCGCGGCCGGGGTGTCCAACGGCGAGGAGCCGGCCGTGCTGGTCAAGGACCTCACGGGCCTGACCACCGCCTGGATCGAGGTCGGCGCGCCTGACGCGCAGCGCCTGCATGCCGGCAGCAAGCTGGCGGACCGTGCGGCCGTCTATACCCACCGCGACCCGCAGCGGCTGCTGGCCTCCTGGAGCGGGAAAACCATCCACCGTGCCGAGGACATCGTGGTGCGTTCCTTCGACTCGAAGTTCGTCGACGTTGCCGCGGCAGAGCTGACCCGCCGCAACATCATGTCCCTGTCGGTCACCGAGGGCCAGCTTTACCTGGAGCTCAACGGCGCCTCGCTGGAAACCCAGATGCAGGAACACCAGATCGGCTAGGCGATGCGTCGGAAGCGGGGGCCCTCGTAGTCCCCGCGCTCGACGAGATCGTCGAACATCTCCAGCGGGCGGGCCCAGAAGCTGTAGTCGCCGTAGAGCGTGCGGTAGAAGACCAACTGCTCCTCGGTCTCGCTGTGCCTGCCCACGGCGAGCACCTCGTAGCGCTGTCCCTTGAAATGCTCATAGATTCCGGGTTCGATGCCCATGGATACGATCCTTCTGAAATGTTGTTGATCTGCAGATAGTGCGCGCGGATGGAACCGCGCGGCAACCGAATGGCATCTCCCGGGCGCGGTGGCCACGGGCCGTTTGGATGCGACCGGTCCGCCGGGGTTTTTGGTTCGCCGTGGCGTTTGGTCCGCGATTCGTCTTGCGGGTATCGCTGGCTGCGACATATGGCTCAAGCACGACGATGCGAAAGGCACCATCATCATATCTACGGCGGAACAACCGCGGCCTCCGACCTTCCCGAGCGGAAGAAGTCGATACTTGACGCGATCTAAACTGTGGCGCGCTGGCGGGAAATCCCTACCGTCGATACTTGCTTCCCCATCCGTTTCATTTTGGATTTTCAGGAAGTGGAAAAGTCAGTAGGCTAGCGATCTTCGACAGGAAAGGATTTCGATTTTCGCCGAAGCAACCAGCATCACGCATCTGCGGAGAATGGGATTGCCCATGGCCAACCATCCAGGCGCAGGTATTCTCATTGCAAGAAGTGCCGTGCCACGTAGGCGCGCAGAGGCCTCTGTGCAGGCGACTGATATCTGGGGGGATACGGTGATCTACCACTTCTTCGGCTGGTCTCTGGTGCTGTGATGGCGGCAGAGACCAGCTTTCTAATTTGCCCCCCCCAACAGAATGCCAAAGATGCCTCTTCTCGTGCATATGGGTCGCGAGCATGCTTGAAAGCCAAGACCCTCCCCGTGACCGTGCCGGACGGCGAAAGTGGCATTGAAGAGCCAATCCTGAGTTGGTGGAGAGCGATCAATGGAGCAGGGGTCCTACTTCGCAAAGTAGGACCCCTGTCCTTGTCGTGCAGGCTAGGCCCGTTTACGCGTAAGCAGTCCCCAAATAATGAGGACGAGCAGCGAACCACCGATGGCCAGCAACCACGTCGAAAGCGACCAGAATTCGTTCACTCCGACACCGAATGCCGCGGAACCAATCCAGCCACCAATGACGGCGCCGACAACGCCGAGGAGCAACGTGGCGATCCAGCCGCCACCCTGCTCGCCTGGCTTGATCGCCTTAGCAATCGCACCGGCGATGAGGCCCAAAACAATCCAACCAATGAAACCCATAACTTCCTCCTAGTGGATCGAGTGACTTCGTTCAGCATCTGGACTGAGATGCACTTTATGAACGATAGCGTACCGATCAGTATGTGGTAAGCATGGACACGAGGGCATTTATTAGGCATTCGCCGAAATTCGGTTGTCTGCTGCGCAATATTGACGCTTGTGCCATCCGCGACAGCATCCGTTGTGTCTACGATATCGGCTTGCGACAACTGGTTGCAGAGTAAAGCAATCCATCTGCGTGCCTCGATTGTTCGGTGCACGGTTCAGTTCGACGCCACAGATTATCGCCCTGGCATTCTGGGAAGGGTGAACAGGGTTAGGGGGTGTCGGGGAAACTTAGTGTTCAAGTCCTGCCGTTGCCAAAGAAAAACAGGATCCTGCGTATTGAGGCGGGAGCTGGTCGGCGTGTGGAGGTGTTTCGGGCCCAGTAGGCAATGCCTGTTCCTTCTCCGACCCGATGAGCCCCTTGCCTCATCCAGCCGGAGGAGGACTGGGTTCTGCACCCGGGCTCCTGAGGGCACGCGTGCGTAGCCCGTCCGGCAGCCCCGGCAGGCTAGTGGTGTATTTCGTCCTGCTTACGCGATGCTCACAAAGGACACCTCAGACTGTGGTTTCCTGGGCGCAAGCGTGCGGGCCGGCGTGGTGGTGGAAGCCGTTCTCGCCATGCATGAGGGCATGCCACGGCGACCTTCCACTGGACGACGCGCCCGCGCCCGGTGCGCAGCGTCGGATCGTTAAAAGAAGAAAACCCCTAGCTAACTAGGGGTTTTCATTGGCGGTGACGGTGGGATTTGAACCCACGGTACGGGGTTACCGTACACAACATTTCGAGTGTTGCACCTTCGGCCGCTCGGACACGTCACCAGACCTGATAACTCTATAACGAACATCTGGCGAATGCCAAAACGAAGGGACTCCAATCGGGCGCAAGTGGCCCGAAACACAGTTTTCCCGGCTGCGGCTCAGCGCTTGGATCTGAAGAAGTCGCGCAGCAGGCCGGCGCATTCCTGCTCCCTGACGCGGGGATAGACCTCGACCCAGTGGTTCAGCCGCGGTTCGCGCACGATATCGAACACCGAGCCGCAGGCCCCGGCCTTCTCGTCCCAGGCGCCGAACACCACCCGCGGGATGCGCGCGAGCACGATCGCTCCGGCGCACATCGCGCAGGGTTCCAGCGTGACCACCAGGGTGCAGTCCTCCAAGCGCCAGCCGTCGTCCTCGCCGCGCGCGGCCAGGGCGGAGACCGCGTTGCGGATGGCGACGACCTCGGCGTGGGCGGTGGGGTCCTTCAGGGCTTCGCGTTCATTGCAGCCGGTGGACAGCAGCTTTCCGTCGGGGGAGATGACCACCGCGCCGATGGGGACGTCGTCGGTGGCCAAGGCGGCCCGGGCCTCGTCCAGCGCGAGGTCCATCCAGGCTTCGTGTTCACGGTTCATAGTGCTCCAACCATACGTGTTCGGGTGCCGCCGCCGGGGACGGCGGGCGGTTTTACTGTTCGCTTGGGCACATAATCCGGATTTCCGTCGGGGAATTGCCGGAATTCCTCGATCGGGCAAAGGCCGGCTGATAGATTTTGATGCATGCGCGTACAGGTAGTCGACCACCCGTTGGTGGCACACAAGGTCTCAGTTCTTCGTGACAAGAACACCCCGTCCTCGATTTTCCGCCAGCTGACCGATGAACTGGTCACCCTGCTGGCCTACGAGGCCACCTGCGAGGTGAAGACCGAGCAGGTCGAGGTCGTCACCCCGGTCGCGGTCACCACCGGTACCACCATCGCCAAGCCGACCCCGCTCGTCGTCCCGATCCTGCGCGCAGGCCTGGGCATGCTCGAAGGCATGACACGCCTGGTGCCGACCGCTGAGGTCGGCTTCCTGGGCATGGCCCGCAACGAGGAAACCCTGGACATCATCACCTACGCCGACCGCGTTCCGAACGACCTGGCCGGACGCCAGGTGTTCGTGCTGGATCCGATGCTGGCCACCGGCGGCACCCTGGCCGAGGCCATCAAGTTCATCTTCGAGCGCGGCGCCAGCTCGGTGACCTGCATCTGCCTGATTGCCGCGCCGGAGGGCGTCGAACGCCTGAAGTCGATCCACGGCGACGACGACCGCGTGCACGTGGTGCTGGCCTCGCTGGACGAGAAGCTGGACGATAAGTCCTACATCATCCCGGGCCTGGGAGATGCCGGCGACCGCCTGTACGGCGTCACCCCGCCGATCGCCTAGTTTTCCGGCGCCGGCGGTTCTCCGCCGGACAACGCGAAAGGGGCTGCCCGCACCACTGGTGCGGGCAGCCCCTTTCTCAATCCCCGATTCGCTCCTGCCCCTGGGCTAGACCGAGGCCTTGGGGGAACGTCCGGCTGAGTCGGCGGGTTCGGCGTCCTGGTCGATGAGCGGGAGCCTGACCTCGAAGACGGTGTCCCCGGGGACCGAGCGCACCGAGATGCTGCCGCCATGGGCTTCCACGATGCTCTTGGCGATCGGCAGGCCCAGCCCGGTGGTGCCGTCCGAGCCGGAGCGGGCCTTGTCCGCGCGGGTGAAGCGCTCGAAGACCGTGGGCAGGAAATCCGCGTCGATGCCTTCGCCGGTGTCGTGCACCAGCAGCACCGCCTCGTTGCTGTCCGGGTCCTGGCGGACCGTGGCGGTCACGGTGTTGCCCGGGCTGGTGTGCTTGCGGGCGTTGGCCAGCAGGTTCGTGATCACCCGGCGCAGCGAGGAGGAGTCGGCGTAGACGAAGGTCTGCGGGTCCTGGCAGTCGAACTCCCAGATGTGGTCGTCCGCGGTGACCTTGAAGTCCTCGGTGATGTCGGCGGTGAGCAGCCCCAGATCCAGCTTGGTGCGGCGGAAGGCGTTCGCCTCGTCCAGCCGGGCCAGCAGCAGCAGGTTCTCCACCAGCGAGCCCATGCGGTGGCTCTGCTGCAACACCCGCTCCACCGAACGCTGCCCGTCGGGGGAGAAGTGCTCGGTCGCGGCGAGCAGCTCGGTGTAGCCGCGGATGGAGGACAGCGGGGTGCGCAGCTCGTGCGAGGCGTCGGCGACGAACTGGCGCATCTGCGCCTGCGACTTCTCGCGGGCGGTCAGCGCCGTGGAGACGTTGTCGATCATCGCGTTCAGGGCGTAGCCCACGTTGCCGACCTCGGTGCCCGGGGTCGCGTCCTCCTCGGCCACGCGCTGGGTCAGCTCGACCTTGCCCGAATCCAGGTCGGTGTCGGCCACCGAGGCCGCCACCCCCGCCACGCGCTTGAGCGGAGCCAGCGAGCGGCTGATCAGCCAGGAACCGGCCAGGCCCGCGCCGACGATCAGGATCATCGCGATGAACAGCGTCAGCCAGGCCATTTCGCGCAACGCCACGTCGGTGTCGGACAGCGGCAGGCCGACCACCAGCACGGTGTTGGTGCCGGCGTCCTGCACCGCGACCAGGTAGTAGTCGCCAACCGTCAGGTTTGCGCGGCGCGGGTGGAATGCTCCGGGGGTGTGCAGGTCGCTGACCGGCAGCTGCACCATCGGGATGGCGTCCTGCTGGCCCAGCTGCTTGAATTCACCGGTCTTCTTGTCCAGCACGCCGCCGACGAAGACCAGCCGGTCGAAGCGCGCGGTGAGCGTGCCGGCGGACTGGCCGGGGGCCTCGATCCGGCCGTTGCCGGCTTCCTGCGAGTAGTTCAGGGCGCGCTCGGTGGTCAGCTTGAGCTGGTCGCCCAGCTGGTCCATGAGCGTCTGGCGCATGCCGGCGTTGTAGAGCAGCCCGAGCAGCGCGGAGACTGCCGTGACCGACGTGAGAAGGATGATCATCAGCTTGCGCTGCAGCGCATGCGGAGAACTCACCTTCGGGGTGGTGGTGAACATGCTCATGCAGCGGGCTTCAAAACGTATCCCACGCCGCGCACGGTGTGAATCATCGGTTCGGCGTCGACGTCGATCTTCTTGCGCAGGTAGGAAATGTACAGTTCAACGATGTTCGCCTGGCCGTCGAAGTCGTAGTGCCAGACATTGTCAAGGATCTGCGACTTGGACACCACGCGGCGCGCGTTGTTCATCAGGTAGGAAAGCAGGTCGAACTCGGTGGCGGTCAGCTGGATCTCGCGTCCGGCGCGGGAGACGTCGTGGGAGTCGAGATTCAGCACCAGGTCGCCGACCACCAGCTCCGCGGTATCTGCGGTGGTGGCTCCGGAGCGCTCGACCAGGCGGTGCAGGCGGATCAGCACCTCCTCCAGGCTGAAGGGCTTGGCGACGTAGTCGTCGGCGCCGGCGCCCAGGCCTTCAATGCGGTCCTCGACTGCATCCTTGGCGGTCAGGAACAGCACCGGGACGTCGGGCAGGTGGGTACGGACCTTGCGCAGCACCTCGGGACCGTCGAAGCCCGGCAGCATCCAGTCCAAGACCAGGACGTCAGGGGTGAAGGAACGTGCGGTGGCGACGGCTTCGGGGCCGTCATGGGCCATGGTCGCTTCCCACCCGAGCATGCGGGTTCCCATGGCTACCAGTTCGGCGAGCGATGGCTCGTCGTCAACCACCAGTACCTTGATCGGCGTGCCGTCCGGATGGGTGAGACGTGGAAGCTGGGCGGGAGAGAATCGGGAATCGTTCATGTTTAAGAGCATCCCCTATTGCCTTGGGCTGACTTTATGATTTACCTGTGCAGAAGCTATGTCCACATGACGATTTTATGCGAGATATTTGCAATCAGATAGCGCTTAATTTGGTCAAGGGTGCAGAACGGCGAATGTTTGAAGTGTGAACATCGAATGTCAATGAATGAATATTCAGACCTCTGCATAGGGTAGGCATACTGCGCATTGATCCAAAAAATCCTGAACATATTGAGTAGTTAAGCGCTTAGATCGCCATGTTTTGCCTAAAGTGGCGCACGTCACTTTCGGACACATCCGTCTCACATCGTGGACATGGGTGCTCATTGTTACTTGCAAGTTCCCAATGTTACGAGGAAACTAGAGGTGTGAGTAAGGCGCAGAGCAGTAAATGGAACCCCGGCGGGACATCGCCGCTGGCCTCCCTTTGCTGTTGTCGAATGCTCGGCGTCAGCGGCACCGCATCGAATTTCTGAGTTACTGGAATTCGGTTCACGGGCAGCCGTTGACGGGAAACCCAACTGCTGCTGGTGGACGAAGGCCGCTGGCAGCGCAAGCAAAACCCGAAGCATCAGCGCCAAATCACTTGGCCTTCGCACACATAGAGGAAAAGCAATATGTCGGCAGGATCCGGATACGTTCACGTTTCAATTCGCAATGCCCAGAACCGGGCAGCGGCGGCGCAGCGCGCGGCCGCAGGAAGCTATGCCCCGGCAGGCTATCGCCCGCTGCGCGCCGTTTCCAACGTGCATGAGACCCGCGAACCAATGCATCAGCCTGCCGCCGCACCTGTCCAGTCAGCAGGAGCCCAGAGCGCTGACACCTCGGCCCGCGGCTTCGTTCTGTATGTAGGCCTGGACGAAGCGGCAGCCCAGGCCCAGGGTACCTCGCTGGGCAAGCTGGCCACCCAGGTGCGCGCCTTCCTGGCAACCCTGTCGCCGCAGGCGCAGACCCACGCGGCCGTGGCACTGGCACCGACCAGCGCCCAGGGCGAGCCGATCGACGTCGTGCGCCAGGCGCTGGGCGATCCGACCCTCTCCCGCCGCCCGCGCGCCGAGGCGCGCCCGAGCACCCCGCGTCCGTCGGGCGTGCTGATCGACCTTTCGCGCCGCGAGGTCTACCTGGACGGCGAGACCCTGAACCTGACCTTCAAGGAATTCGAGCTGCTGAACTTCCTGGTGGAGAACGGCACCCGCACCGTGGGCCGCGAGGAGCTGCTGGAAAACCTGTGGCGCAATGCCGACGAGGTGCCCAACGAGCGCACCATCGACGTGCACATCCGCCGCCTGCGCTCGAAGCTGGGCCGTCTGGCGAATACTGTGCGCACCGTGCGCGGCCAGGGCTACCGTTTCTACGAGCACCCGGAGGTCGTTGTCTGGGCGGCGCCGGAATACTCCATCTAGTCTTCGGAGTCGGCGTCCCTGGGCGGGACGAACCGGCGGCGCGGCGGGCAAACCATTGGGTGTGCCCGCCGCGCTTGTCTTAAGCTGGGACTATGAATGCTGCCCAGACCCGCCGCCTGATCCTGATGCGCCATGCCAAGGCGGACTACCCGCTGGGCGTGCCCGACCACGAGCGCCCGCTGGCCGCGCGCGGGAACCGCGAAGCCCCCGCCGCCGGGGCCTGGCTCGTGGAGAACGACCTCATCCCGGACTACATCATCTGCTCCGACGCGCTGCGCACCCGGTCGACCTGCGCCTGGGTGCTCTCCGAGCTGGGGGAGAAGGGCCCGACCCCGTACATCGACTCGCGCATATATACCGCCTCGGTCTCCGCGCTGTGCTCGATCATCAACGAGGTGCCGGACACCGTGGGCACGCTGCTGGTCATCGGGCACCAGCCGGTGCTGCAGGAGCTGGCGCTGCGCCTGGCCTCGGCCGACTCCGACGAGGAAGCGGTCTACGAGCTGGCGATGAACTACCCGACCCTGGGCACCACGGTGCTGGAGACCGGCCACCCCTATTCGCATTTGGACGCGCGCGACGCGAAGGTCACCCACTTCGCCGTTCCACGGCCCTGAGCCCCGGCCAATCCGCGGGTCGGACGCCTGCGGCCCAAGATGAGAAAACCCTCACGGGATTCTCCTGACCATCTCATCGGATGTCCACGTTCGGTTAACCCTGGGCGACTTCACTGTAAATAGTCGAGCCGAACGGCCGGCCGCGGGGCCCAGGCTCCCCGTGGAAAGCGAGCAAGGAGAACCCGCCATGGGTATTGCACCAATCATCGAAGAGCACCCAACCCCATCGGCCGCGCCGTCGAGCGACCGCCAGGAGCTGGGCGCCCGCACCGTGGCCGCCATCCGCACCGCCTACACCACCCGCTTCGTCGGCGCGCAGCTGCAGCGCAACCCGGGCGACTTCCATCTTCTGGGTGGCGCCGCGCTGGCCCCTGCCGCCGGAGACGTGGTGGTGGCCCGCGTGACCGAGATCGGCCAGCACACCGCGCTGCAGTCGGCCGAGGGCCGCCGCCAGAAGCTGTTCGTCGGCCAGCTGGTGCTGGTGGCCTACGGCGACCGCTACGCCCCTGACCAGTTCCTGGCCCACGTGCCGCTGGACCTGGGCCCGTGCCAGCTGGTGGCCGGCGGCGGCGTGGCAAGCCGCGTGGAATCCATGCATGCTTCCATCGAGGCGGCTACCGAGCTGGAGCCGCTGGGCCTGCTGGCCCGCGACGGGCAGGTCGTGAACCTGGCCGACTTCGCCCCGCTGCAGGTGCACACCCCCTCGGCCGGCGCGAGCGCGCAGCCGGCCCGGACCGGCGTGCCGGTCATCGCGGTGCTGGGCACCTCGATGAACTCGGGCAAGTCCACCACCCTGGGCTGCCTGGTCAACGGGCTGACCAATGCCGGGCTGGATGTTGCAGCCGGCAAGGCCACCGGCACCGGGGCCGGCAACGACCCGAACCTCTTCAAGGACGCCGGCGCGGTGTCAGTGGCCGACTTCACCGACTTCGGCTACCCGACCACCTACATGGTGCGCTACGAGCAGGTCCGCGACCTGCTGGTGGCGATGATCCGCGAGCAGGCCGCCACCGGCGCCGACGTGGTCGTCATCGAGATCGCCGACGGATTGTTCCAGGGCGAGACCTCCCGCCTGCTGAACGACCCGGTCTTCTCCCGGCACGTGGACCGGGTGCTGTTCAGCGCCCAGGACGCGCTGGGCGCGCTGGCCGGCGAGCAGATCCTGCTCTCCGCCGGACTGGACCTGGCCGCGGTCTCCGGGCGCCTGACCGCCTCCCCGCTGGCCGCCGACGAGGCCCGCGCCAACCTGCGCACCCAGGTCATCGACACCTTCGAGCTGTGCGACCCGCAGGTCGCCACGGCGCTGCTGCCGCGCTCCTAGCCGCGGCGGCGAAGGCAAGCCATGCAGGAGAAGACGGACACCGGGATGGGCGCGCGGGCACGGCGCGGCAGGCTGCCGGCCCTGTGGGCCCCCGGGCGCCGGGCGGCGTTGTCGTGGCTGCTGAGCCTGGGGCTTGGCATGGGCGCGCTCACGGTGCTGCTGGCCTGGCTCACCGGGCAGCTGACCCGCGCCTTCACCGTTTCCGGGCTCTGGCTGGTGCTGGGCCTGGCGCTCGCGTTCGGGCTGGGCAAGTTCGCCGAGCGGGTACTGGCCGAGAAGCTGGGGCAGCACTACGTGGCGCAGCTGCGCGGCGGGCTGCTGAAGCAGTCGCTGACCGCCGACCGGGCCCCGGGGCTGGGCGTCACCGTCGCCCGCTCCACCAACGACCTCTCCTCGGTGCGCAACTGGGTGATCCAGGGCATCGTGCCGCTCATGGCGGGCATCCCGCTGCTGCTCTTCGCGCTGGCCGGGCTGTACCTCAGCGCGCCGCCGCTGGCGCTGGCGCTGCTCATCCCGCTGGGACTGGAACTGCTGCTGCTCGGGGTGCTGGCCCCGGGAGCCTACGGCGCGGCCCGGGTGCTGCGCCGGCGCCGCGGGGCGCTGGCCTCGCGGATCGCCGAAACCCTGGGCGCCGCCACCTCCGTGCGGGCCGCCGGGGGCGTGGGGCGCGAGGTGGGCCGGCTGCAGGACACCGCCGGTCGCATGGCAGCCGCCGCAGTGCACCGCGCGCGATTCGCCGGGGCGCTGCGCGCCAGCGCGCTGGCCGTGCCGCTGATGGGCAGCGTGCTGCTGGTGGGCCTTGCCTCCAGCGCCGGGCTGCCGGCCTCCGCGATCACCAGCGGACTGCTGCTGCTGGGCATCAGCAGCGCGGTGCTCGGGGAATTCGGGCGCATGGTCGAATACCGGCAGAACTACAAGGCCGCCCGGCGGATCCTGGCCCCGCTGCTGGCCCAATTGGCCGCGCGCGGCACCGGCGCCGGGACCCGGCTGCCGGTGGGCGCGCCTGGCAACACCCCGGACGTGGTGCGCCTGCAACCGGCCGCCGGCCCGGACGGGCGGGCCTGGCCCACGCTGCTGGCAGGTCCGGGCGAGCGCATCGAGGTGGGCGGCGGCCGGGCCGCGCAGCAGCTGCTGCACCGGCTGGCCACCACCGGGCTGGCCTCGGATCCCCAGCCCCACGGGGCCTGGGTGGGCGGACGGAACCTCGGGCTGGTCCCCGAACGCAGCCGGCGCCGGCTGCTGGGCGCCGCGCTGTCCGGGATGGTGCTCGAGCGCGGGTCCATCGCCCGTGCGCTGCGCTACCGGCGCCCTCAGGGAAGCCTGGAGGAGGCGCTGCGGCTGGCGCAGCTGTTCGGGCTGGATGTCGACGAGCTGCCCGACGCGGAGGCGACCATGCTGCGCCGCGGCGGCGAACCGCTGGACGACGCGCAGCGCGCCGGGCTGCTGCTGGCCCGGGCGCTGCTGGAGAAGCCGGCGCTGCTGGTGCTCGACGGGCTGCCGGGGGCGCTGTTGCCGGGCGCGGCCCGCGAGGCGGGCAGGCTGCTGCAGGACTACCCGGGGGTGCTGCTCTACCGCGGGACGCTGCCCGGACTGCAGCCCACCCGCGGCTGGGAACCGCAGGCGCGCACCTAGCGAGCGTCCCGGGACATCGCGCGCAGCCCGTGCACCGTGGCCATCACCGCCAGTGTATTGGTGTCCAGATCCGGCGGCGCCTCGCCGCCCGACCGTTCGCGCGCGGTGAGCAATGCGGCGCCGAACATCGCGCGGGCGGAAGCGGCCAGCAGCGGCTCGGGCACCTGCACCGCGCGGCGCAGCGCCTCGGTGATCTGGTCGGTGATCCGGTGGCGGAACTCCTGCACCTGGTCGCCCCACGGGCTTTCGCCGCGCTGCTGCTCGCTGACCCACAGCTGGGCGTAGGAGGGGTACTCCTGCACGAAGCCGAACGCGGAGCGCACCATCGCCTCCAGCGCCGCCATCGGATCCTCGACCGCCGCGTCCCGGCCCAGCTGGTCCAGCAGCTTGCGCGCGCCGAACTCCAGCAGCGCGCCGATCATCTTCTCCTTGGAGCCGAAGTTGTAGTAGACGGTGCCCTTGGAGACTCCCGCGGCGCGGGCGATCTCGTCGACCGACACTGCGTTGACCCCGCGCCGGCCCAGCAGCGCCATCGAGGCGGCGAACAGCCGCTCCTTCGAATCGGTGGCGCGCACCCGCGGGCGGGCGCCGAACTGCCCTGTCATTCGCCCAGCTCCGGCTGCAGGGTCTTCAGCGTCCAGGTCTTGTGCTGGCGCACCGCCAGCAGGCTGCAGCCCAGGCCCAGCAGCGTGTAGCCAACCAGCACGCCGCCGATGGCCGACAGCATGCCCAGATCCGCCCCGTACATCAGGTGGCGCATGCCCAGCACCACCGAGCTCATCGGCAGGATCTGGTGCAGCACGTGCAGCGGTGCGGGCAGGGTCTCCCAGGGGAAGGTGCCGCCGGCGGTGACCAGCTGCAGCACCATCAGCACCAGCACCACGAACTTGCCCGCGGTGCCCAGCAGGGCGTAGATGCCCTGGATCAGGGCGCTGAAGCACAGCGCCGCGAGCAGGAACAGGCCCCAGGTCAGCCACGGGTGGGCGGTGTTCAGGCCGAGCCCGAAGTGCACCACCGCGAACAGCAGGCTGGTCTGCAGCAGCGCCAGCCCGGCGAAGGGCAGCCAGCCGCCGATGGCGATCTTCCAGTTCACGCCGTTGGAGGCCAGCGCGCGGGTGGTGATCGGGCGGACCACCTGGGTCAGGATCAGCACGCCGATGAACGTCGCCAGGGTCATGAAGAACGGGGCCAGCCCCTCGCCGTAGGCGTGCGCCTCGGCCTGCTTCTGCTGGGTCACCGAGACCGGGTCGCCGATCACGTTCGCCAGCTTGTCGCTGGTCTTCGCATCCGGGTCGGGGACCTGTCCCACGCCGTCCGCCAGCCCGCTGGACAGCTCGCCCGAGCCGTCCTCCAGCTGGGTGGTGCCGTCCGAGAGTTCGCCGACGCCCTCGGAGAGCTGCACCAGCCCGGAGTGCAGCGCCCCGGAGCCGTCCACCAGCGCCCCGGCGCCGGAATCCAGCTCGCCGGCGCCCGAGGCCGCCTGGGTAGCGCCGTCCAGCGCGTCGTGCTGGCCGCCGGCCAGGGTAGAGGCCCCGGAGGCCAGGGTCTTGGCGCCGGACGCCAGGTCGGAGCCGCCGTCGGCGGCCGTGGAGATGCCCTCCACCAGGGAGGGGACCGCGGCGTTGAGCTTGCCGGTGCCCGCGGACAGGGTGCCCAGGCCCTTGGCGAGCTCGGCATTGCCGTCGGCCACCTGCTGGGAGCCGCCGGCCAGCGCGTCAAGGCTTGACTGCACGGCGCCCAGCTCGGCGCGGACCTTCGCCGCCTCGTCCTTCACCGCCTGGCTCGCGGTCGAGTCGTCCACGGCGCCGGCGAGGTCCTTGGCGATCTTCGCCGCCTGCTCTTCGCTCAGCGCGCCGGAGGCCACGAGTGCATCCAGGCGCTGGGACATCGCATCTTCCACCTGGCCCAGCCGGTCCTTCGCGTCGACCTGCAGCTGGTCGATCACCTCGATGGCCCCGTCCGCGGTGGCGGCGAGCTTGGCATTGCCGTCGGCGACCTGCTTGGAGCCGGCGGCCAGCTGGTCGGCGGCCTTCTTGGCGCTGTGCGCTCCGTCATCCAGCCGCTTTACCGAGTCAGGCAGCGCTGCGGTCTTGGACTCCAAGGTGTCCAGCCCGGCGGAGAGCTTGCCTGCGCCGGCGGAGAGTTCGGCGGCGCCGGAGGCGAGCGAGTCGGCCCCGTCGGCCAGCTTGCCCTGCCCGGCGACCAGCGAATCCAGCCCGGTGCTCAGCGAGCTGGTGCCGTCCTTGAGCGCGAGCGTGCCGTCGGCCAGCTGGGAGCTGCCGTCCACCAGCTTGGTGGTGCCGTCGGCCAGGGTGAGCACGCCGTCGCCCAGGGACAGGGTGCCCTCGTAGACCTGCTTGGCGCCGTCGGCGGCCTCGCCCATCGACTGGTGGATGTCCACGAAGCCGGCGATCATGGCGGAGGCGGTTTCGGTGCCGACCTCGTTGGCCACCGAGGTGCGCACCTCGCCGGCCAGGGTCTTGGCGAAGTTGCTGACCATGAAGTTGTTCGCGTCGTTGGTCAGCAGCTCGATGTCCGCCTGGGTGGCGTCCTTGAAGTCCCCCGGGGAGGTCAGCGCCGCGGAGAAGTCCTCGGGCAGGATCATCGCGAAGGCGTAGGTGCCGTCGGAGACCGCCTGCTCGGCCGCTTCGCGGGTGTCCAGCTGGGCCCAGCTGAAGGTGCCGTCCTCGTCCAGCGACTCGACCACGGTGTCGCCGACCTGCTTCTCCTTGCCGTCGACGGTGGCGCCCTCATCGAGGTTGACCACCGCGGCGGTGACATTGTCCAGGTTGGACTGCGGATCCCAGTTGGCGTAGAGGTAGAGCGCGCCGTACAGCAGCGGCACGCAGGTGATGGCGATGAGCGCGAGCTTGGGCAGCGTGCCGCGGGTCATGCGCTTGAGTTCGGAAAGCGCCAGACGCAGTGTCGTCATGGGTTAGTCCTTTGCTTGGCTGGGGTCGCTGGCCGGCCGCGGGGTCGGCGTGGGGGTGTCCTGTTCTTCCGGCGTTCCGGGTTCCGCGCTGGCCGATGGGTCTTGAACCGGTTCGGAAGGCTCGGGTTCGGCGGGCTCCGATTCGGCGGGCTCGTGCGGCGGTTCTGCGACGGCCGGCACCATGGCGGTGGCCGGCTCGATCGGCATAACCGGCTCGGCAGGCTCACCTGGTTCGGACGGTTCGACGTGCTCGTCCAGCCCGGTCCGGATCCGGTCATCGGAGTCCTCGGAGGTTTCTTCCGGCGCGGCGTCGGGGAGCGGTGCAGGTGCTTCATCCGATGCGAGGCCATCGGCCCATTCGGCCACCCCGAGGTAGGCCACCGGACCGGTCCAGCTGTCGGGGATCCGGGCCACCGTGGCGACCACGGCGAACTGGCGGTCCGACAGGGCAAAGCGCTCCAGGGCTTCGAGCCATGCCTCGTCCTCGCCCAGGTGCCGGTCGGGCGAATCCACGACCAGCAGCCTGATCTGCGGATTCTCGGCGGCCAGCTGCGTGAGCATCTCGGTCATGCGCACTGGATCGACCGCGTCGACCCAGTCGCCGGCGATGTCGCCGTAGCCGTGCTCCGCCATCCACTTCTTGGGATTCGGCTTGCGCCACGGCGGCGAGGGGATCAGCGAGAGGTCCTCGCTGACCACGTCCCGGACCTTCAGGTGCGCCTCGGGATCGTTGATGTTCGGGGAGTCGACCACCGCGCTGTGCTTGCGCAGGTGGGCCAGGCGCGAGCTACTGCCCCAGGTCACCGTGCCGCCGCCGGGCTTCATCCGGCCTGAAAGCAGCAGGGCCAACGCGGTGCGCGCGCCCTGCGGTTCCCCGGCGACAAGCAGCATTTCCCCGGGCGCGACGCTCAGGGAAGTGGGCGGAACCAGTTCGCTATGGCGCCCCTGGAATGAAATCGAGTCTGCAACAAGCACGTTAACGAGACTAATTGAACTGACCGGTCAGTTCAATTAGTGGGAATATCTTTTGCATCACCTCTGGACGTAAAGCGCGTAATGCATTTGGATGATTCATGAGCTGTCACCGAGTGCGCCCGGGGGAATTCACGGCGAATTCAAGTTCGTCTGGTTTATTCGGTGCTGAGCTTACGGCGCGGTCACCTGTCCGCGCTCACGACACCGACGTTGGGAATCACATGCGCAAACGCACCAGCATGGCTCTTGCGGCCGCTGTTCTGGGCGCCAGCCTCGCGGCTGGCGGAATCGTGCCGGCCACGGCCGACGACTCCGGAATCACCTCGATCGAGGAAATCCAGGGAACCACCGACGCTTCTCCTCTCGCGGGGCAAAAGGTGACGGTCCAGGGTGTAGTCACCGGGGCCTATGCCGAAGGCGGCATCCGCGGCTTCTACCTGCAGACCGCGGGCAGCGGCGCGGAGATCTCGCCGCTGGGCAGCTCCGGCATCTTCATCTACGCGCCGCGGCAGGTTTCCTCGCTCGCCGTGGGCGACCACGTGGAAGTCGCGGGCACCGTGTCCGAATACTTCGGTCTGACCCAGATCAGCGCCTCCGGCGTGCAGCAGCTGGACGAACCGGCCGAAGCGGTCAAGCCGCTGGCGATCGCGCTGCCGGCCTCGGATGCCGCCCGCGAGCGCTTCGAATCCATGGTGGTCGACCCGCAGGGTCGGTTCACTGTCTCGGACAACTACTCGCTGAACCAGTTCGGCGAGGTCACCCTCGCGCAGGGAACCAGCAGCATCGTGCCCGGAGAGCGCACGCTGCGCCAGCCCACCGACGTCTTCGCCCCGGGCAGCGCCCAGGCCCTGCAGCTGGCCGCCGAGAACGAGCAGCGGGCCATCGTGCTGGACGACGGCGCGACGCTGAACTTCTCAAGCGCCTCCAACACCTCGGTGCCGCTGCCGTACCTCGATGCGCAGCGCCGGGTCACCGTGGGAGCGGCTGCGACCTTCACCGATCCGGTGATCATGGACTACCGCTACGACCTGTGGAGGCTGCAGCCGACCGGACAGGTGACCGGTGCGCAGGATGCTGACATCCCGGTCAGCTTCGAGCAGATCGACAGCGGCGAGCCGGAGGACGTCGGGGGCAATGTGAGCGTCGGCAGCTTCAACGTGCTCAACTACTTCACGACTACCGGCGACAGCCTCGAGGGCTGCACCTACTACAACGACCGCCAGGGTGTTCCGGTGACGGTGCGCGGGGGCTGCGACGCCCGCGGCGCGGCCACGGAGGCAAGTCTGGAGCGGCAGCAGTCCAAGATCGTGGCGGCGCTGAACAAGTTCGACGCCGACGTCGTGGTGCTTGAGGAGATCGAGAACTCGGCGCGCTTCGGCCAGGACCGCGACGCCGCGCTGGCGCACCTGGTTGGCGAGTTGAATGCCGCGGCCGGGGAGAACCGCTGGAGCTACGTGCCGAGCCCCGGCGCGGTTCGGGCCGACGAGGACGTGATTCGCACGGCGATGATCTACCAGCGCGATGCGGTGAAGCTGATCGGCAAGTCCACGATCCTCCAGGACCCCGCCTTCGACAACGCCCGCGACCCGATGGCCCAGGCCTTCCAGCGTGTGGGCGGCAACCAGAAGACCCGCTTCCTGGTGGTTGCCAACCACTTCAAGTCCAAGGGATCCGATCCCAAGGACGGGTCGGCCAACGCCGACAAGGGCGACGGCCAGGGCGCGTGGAACGCCGCGCGCGTCGAGCAGGCCACCGCGCTGGTCGAGTTCGCCGATTCGCTGAAGAAGACCTCGAACACCGACCAGATCCTGCTGGCCGGTGACTTCAACTCCTACTCGGCCGAGGATCCGATCAAGGTGCTGGCCGATGCCGGGTACGTCGACCTGGGCGCCGCGGCGGATTCGCGCAGCTACCTGTTTGCCGGGCTGACCGGTTCGCTAGACCACGTCTTCGCCTCGAAGCCGTTGGCGCGGAAGGTGGCAGGACAGGACATCTGGAACATCAACGCGACCGAATCCATCGGCTACGAGTACAGCCGCTACAACTACAACGTGACCCAGCTGGTCACCGGAGACCAGTACCGCTCCTCTGACCACGATCCGGTGCTGGTGGGCCTGCAGCTGGACAAGAAATAGCGGCGCCAGGCTAATAGCTGCCGGGCCCGGTCGCCTGCGCGCAGATTGCGTGCACGCGACCGGGCCGCTTGCGTCGACGCCCCGACGGCAGGGAAATTGGGGGTTGACACTTCGTGGATCCCCGGGCAATCTTAGTGGAGATGATTTGTGAGAGCGCTCACACGGTTGATGCGCGAGTGCTGTTGCGACTCATGCTGCATCGGAAACTCTGCGGAGTTTTATTTTTTCCTCAATTTTGAGAGCGCTCTCACGACATCTCGGGACGCTCGAAATTTCACTCGCAAGCTCAGCACTCTGAACGGAGTCACCGTGGACATCACACGCACATCCCGCATCGCCAAAGCGGCCGCCGTCGCCGGAAGCCTGGCCCTGCTGGCCACAGGTTGCGGCGGCAACAACAACGCGACCAGTGAACAGCCGGCATCCCCAGACAACCCGATCACCCTGACAGTGATCACCTTCGGCACCATGGGGCTGGATGACCTGTATACGAAGTACGAATCAGAGAATCCGGGAGTCAAGATCCAGGCGACGAACATTGATACCGGCGGCAACGCGCTGACCGACTGGAAAACCAAGCAGGCGGCAGGTGCGGGCCTTCCCGACGTGCAGGCCGTCGAGGAGGGGTGGCTTGGCCAGGTCATGACCGTCTCCGACTCGTTCACCGACCTGCGCGACTACGGCGCGGGTGACATTGCCGGCCAATGGGTCGACTGGAAGGTCCAGCAGGCCACCGACGACGAAGGCCGAATCATCGGCTACGGCACCGACATCGGGCCGATGGGGCTGTGCTACAACGCGGACCTCTTCAAGGAAGCGGGCCTGCCCAGCGAGCGCGATGCGGTGGCCGAACTCTTCGGTGGCGACAACGCCACCTGGGAGCAGTTCGTCGACGTTGGCAAGGACTACGTGAAGGCCTCGGACAAGGCCTTCTACGACCAATCCGGCTTCGTATGGAATTCCATGGTCAACCAGCTCGACGAGGGCTACTACAAGGCCGACGGAACCTTGAACATCGAGGGCAACACGCAGCTGCGCGAGCGCTGGGACCTGCTGGCCGATGCGGCCTCCAACGGACTGTCTTCCGGGCAGACCCAGTGGGACTGGGGCAAGGGACAGGCATTCGTCGACGGTTCCTTCGCCACCATGCCGTGTCCGGGATGGATGCTCGGAGTCGTCAAGGGGCAGATCGAGGGCGCCGGCGGCGATTCGACCGACGGCTGGGACTTCGCAGATGTCTTCCCCGGCGGTCCCGCGAACTGGGGCGGGACCTTCCTGACCGTGCCTGCGACCTCGGAGCATCCTGCCGAGGCGGCGAAGCTGGCCCAGTGGCTGACCAGCGCGGATTCCCAAGCCGCCGCCTTCGAGGTGGCCGGAACCTTCCCGAGCAGCCTCGACGCCCAGCAGTCCGAAGCGGTGACCGGATCCAACGAGCTGACCGAGTTCTTCAACGACGCGCCGATCGGGAAGATCCTGGCCAACCGCGCCGAGGGAGTCAAGGCCCAGTTCAAGGGGCCGAACGACTCGGTCATCCAGGAGCAGGTCTTCGGCCCGGCCACCATCGCGCTGGATTCCGGAACGGATGGACAGAAAGCGTGGAACGACGCGCTGGCAACCCTGAAGGACCTGGACATCAAGTAGCGGCCGACGCAATCGGTACCCGGGTCTGCCGACCCGGGTACCGAGGAAGAAGCGAACAATTTTCATGAGCACCATGACCAACAAGCCTCCCGGAGCCAGCACCGGGCCTGCCGGGCGCAAAGCTCGGCCGTCAGCACCCACACCCGAGAAGCTCCGGGAGGACCAGCTGACCGGGAAACAGCGGCACCGCCACTTCTTCAGCCGGCTGGACTACAAGTACTCGCCGTACCTCTACGTTGCACCGTTCTTCATCCTCTTCGCACTCGTCGGGCTCTTCCCGCTGGTCTACACCTTCGTGGTCTCCATCAACGACTGGGATCTGCTGGGCGGAGCGGGGGAGTGGGTGGGGCTGGAAAACTATACCGCGGAGTTGTCCTCGCCGCTGTTCTGGAACTCCCTGTTTAATACGTTCAGCATCTTCCTGCTCTCGGCCATCCCGCAGCTGGCGATCGCGACGTTCATCGCCGCGATGCTGGACCAGAACCTCCGAGCCAAGACCTTCTGGCGCATGAGCGTGCTGGTGCCCTATGTGGTGACCCCGGTCGCCGTCACGCTGATCTTCTCCAACGCCTTCGACGAAAAATACGGCTTGATCAACAACCTGCTCCAGGTTTTCAACGTGGATCCAGTGGCTTGGAAGACCTCCGTGTTCCCATCCCACCTGGCCATAGCCACGATGGTGAACTGGCGCTGGACCGGATACAACGCGCTGATCCTGCTGGCCGCCATGCAGGCGGTTCCGCGCGAGCTGCACGAGTCGGCCGCGCTCGACGGCGCGGGCAAGCTGCGCAGGTTTTTCTCCATCACGCTGCCTAGCATCCGGCCGACCATGATCTTCGTGATCATCACGGCCACCATCGGCGGAATGCAGATCTTCACCGAGCCGAAGCTTTTCAACGCCAGCAGCTCGGTCCCCGGCGGACCCGACCGCCAATACCAGACAACCGTGCTGTATCTGTGGGATCTGGCGTTCAATCGCGGGGACTTCGGCCGGGCTTCGGCCGTGGCCTGGATGCTGTTCCTGATCATCATCCTCATCGGAGTCATCAACTTCCTGTTGTCCAGGAAGATCGCTTCCTCCGGCGAGAAGCGCGCCGGCCGCCGGCCAGCGCGTCTCGGCCGGAGAGCCGGCAAAACCGCCATACCGGCCAGCGGACAGGACATGGCAGAGGCCAGGAGGAGAAACCATGGTTAACCAGACCCTTAATAGGGCAGCCCCGCTGCCGCGACGCAAGCGGTCCCATAGCTTCACAACCGAAAGCCGGCCGGGATTCCTGGTCTACGGCATCCTGCTCGCGTTCTTCTTGGGCAGCACCTACCCGCTGTGGTATTCGATGGTCATCGGATCCTCGGATTCTGGGGTCTTCGCTTCGGCCTGGCCTCCGCTGCTGCCGGGCGGACACTTCTGGAGCAACGTGGCCGAGGTGTTCAACACCGTCGACTTCTGGGCGGCCCTGGGCAACAGCCTGGTGGTGTCCTCCGTGATCACGCTGTCGGTCGTGTCCTTCTCCACGCTGGCCGGGTACGCCTTCGCCAAGCTTCGTTTCCGCGGCCGCGAGGGCCTGCTGGTTTTCGTGATCGCGACCCTAGCGGTGCCCACCCAGCTGGGCATCATCCCGCTGTTCATGATGATGAAGGAATTCGGCTGGACCGGATCCCTGGGAGCCATCATGATCCCGACCCTCGTCACCGCGTTCGGGGTATTCTTCATGCGCCAGTATCTGGTGGACAACATTCCCGATGAACTGATCGAGGCGGCCCGCGTGGACGGCGCAAGCATGATCGGCACGTTCTGGCATGTGGGGGTGCCCGCCGCCCGCCCGGCCATGGCGATCTTGTCGCTGTTCACCTTCATGACCGCATGGACCGACTACCTGTGGCCAATGCTGGTGGCCCCGCAGAACCCCACGCTGCAGGTGGCATTGAGCCAACTGCAATCCGCCCGCTACGTCGACTACACCATCGTGATGGCCGGTGCGCTGATGGCCACCATCCCGCTGCTGGTACTGTTCGTTGTCGCAGGCAAGCAACTCGTCTCCGGAATCATGACAGGAGCTGTCAAAGGCTAATGACTCGACACCTATCCCAATCATTCGCATGGCCCGAGCACTTCATCTGGGGTTCGGCCACTGCAGCAGCGCAGATCGAAGGCGCAGGCCATTCCCACGGAAAAGAGGATTCCATCTGGGACGCGTTCGCCCGCAGGCCCGGGGCAATCGCCGGCGGGGAGGACCTGCAGGTCGCCGTGGACCACTACCATCGCTACCGCGAAGACGTGGCCCTGATGCGCGAACTGCATCTGGACTCCTATCGTTTCTCCACCAGCTGGGCCCGAATCGTACCCGGGGGACGTTTTGTCAACCAGCAGGGCCTGGACTTCTACTCGCGTCTGGTCGACGAACTGCTGGAGCACGACATCCTGCCCTGGCTGACGCTGTACCACTGGGACCTGCCGCAGGCACTGGAGGAACTCGGCGGCTGGGCCAACCGGGATACCGCGTTCCGATTCCTGGAGTATGCCGAGGTGGTCCATGCGAAGCTGGGGGACCGGGTCACCCACTGGACGACATTCAACGAGCCCTTGTGCTCATCGCTGATCGGCTACGCCGCTGGCGAGCACGCGCCGGGACGGCGGGAACCTGCCGCCGCGCTGGCCGCCGTGCACCACCAGCATCTGGCGCACGGGCTGGCCACTGCCCGGCTGCGCGAGCTGGGAGCAGAACACCTGGGCATCACCTTGAACCTGACCAACGCGGTGCCCGATGACCCCGCCGACCCGGTGGACCTTGAAGCCGCGCGCCGAATCGACGCCCTGTGGAACCGCATGTACCTGGACCCGATCTTGCGCGGCGGATACCCGGCAGACCTGTTGGAGGACGTCGGCGACCTCGGACTGAATGCGGTGATCAAGGACGCGGATGCGATGCTCATCGCGCAGCCCATCGATTTCCTCGGCGTCAACCACTACCATGACGACAATGTGTCCGGGCATCCGCTGGCCGCTGGCGAACCGGCGGCCCTGGTACCCACGGATTCGCCGAAATCCTCGCCGTTCGTCGGCAGCGAGCACGTCACCTTCCCCACCCGCCACCTTCCGCGCACGGCCATGGGCTGGGAGGTGAACCCGCAGGGGCTGCGCGTGCTGCTCAACCGGCTGCGGGACGACTATCCGAACTTGCCGCCGCTGTACATCACCGAAAACGGGGCGGCGTATGAGGACGCGGTCACCGCACAGGGCACGGTGGAGGACCCGGAGCGGGAGGAATACATTTTCAGCCATCTGGACGCGGTGGCCGGGGCCCTCTCCGACGGGGTGGACGTGCGGGGCTACTTTCTCTGGTCGCTGCTGGACAACTTCGAGTGGGCCTGGGGCTACAACAAGAGGTTTGGAATCATCCACGTGGACTACCGGACGCAGCAACGCACCATCAAGAACAGCGGCCGGGCCTACGCCAGGCTCATCGCCGCCAACCGTACAATGGCATGACGCCCGGACCCGGGGTGCGGCGATCAAACCGCGCCCCGGATCCCCAGCGTCCAGGATCGGCGAAAGCCCTTGAAGTAAAGAGAACAAGCATGTCCGAAGCACGCAAGCAGCAACCGACGCTGGAACTCGTTGCAGAGCGCGCCGGGGTCTCCCGCGCCACGGTGTCCCGCGTCGTCAATGGTTCGGAGAAGGTCAAACCGGAAGCGATGCGCGCGGTGGAACAGGCGATCCGAGAGCTGAACTACGTGCCCAACCGGGCGGCCCGCTCGCTGGCCCAAGGAAGAACCAACGCGATCGCGCTGGTGGTTCCGGAAAACACCGCAAAATTCTTCGCCGATCCGTATTTCGCAAAGGTGGTCCAGGGCGCCGCCCAGTATCTGGCTGATACCGAGTTCATGCTCTCGCTGCTGCTGTCCACCGAATCCGATCCCGGGAAAACCACACGCTATCTGCGCGGCGGCAATGTGGACGGCGCCCTGGTGCTGTCCCACCACTCCGCCGACCGTTCCTACGCGGATCTCGGCGGGCAGCTCCCGCTGGTGTTCGGCGGCCGAACCATGAGCACCGACCAGAACGAAATCTACGTGGTCGACATCGACAATATCGCCGCGGCGAAGCAGGCCACCAACGTGATCATCGATCGCGGACGCCGGCGCATCGCCACCATAGCCGGACCGCAGGATATGGGAGCGAGCCTCGACCGCCTGACCGGGTTCACCCAAGCGCTGGCCGAGTCGGGACTCGAACCAGCGGCGGTGCTGGAAGGCGATTTCACCCCCGATAGCGGACACCACCTGATGAGCCAGCTGATCGAATCGGGTGCAGACATCGACGGGTTGTTCGTGGCCAGCGCCCAAATGGCCTTCGGTGCGCTGCAGGCGATGGCGGGCGCCGGGCTCAATATTCCGCAGGATGTCTCCGTGACCACGGTCGACGACGACGCTTTCGCACGCAACGCCGTCCCGCCGCTGACCACGATTGCCCAGCATCCGGAGCGCCAAGGGGCGGTCATGGCCGAGATACTGATCAAACGGATCAATGGCGAAAGTGTGCCCGAATGGAGCATCATGGACACCGAATTAATCCTGCGCGCCTCGCACTAGCACTCTCAGGGGTGTCCTGCGTTCCGGCGGGAAGTCGGAGCGCAGGTTAAAACAAAAATTCCCACTCTTTCGAGTGGGAATTTCACTTTGTGCGCCCAAAGGGATTCGAACCCCTGACCTTCTGTTCCGTAGACAGACGCTCTATCCAGCTGAGCTATGGGCGCATATTCATTTGTTTGCCGCCTTGACGACTTAAATAACAATACACGAGATTCCGCGGCGGCAAAAATCGAAAAGGCCAAAAGTGCCCGGTCTCACATCGAAGGGAAGTCCTGCCCGGCAAGTGCCTCGTCGGGCCCGGTTTCCAGCAGGCGCTGGTAAAGGTCGTGGTCTTGCCAGTGGCCCGCGATCTTCAAATAGCCCGGCGCCATGCCGATCTGCTCGAAGCCGCATTTTTGCAGCACCCTTTGCGATGCGTGATTGTGCAGCAGCGTGCTGGCATCGATGCGGTGCAGGCCAAGGGCCGAGCCGGCGATTCGGCAGATGGCGCGCACCGCGAAGGTCGCTAATCCCCGGCCGGCCAGCTTGGCATCCATCCAGTATCCGAGGCTGGCGCTTTGAAAGGGCCCCCGGACAACCCCGGCGAGGGTGAAGCGTCCGATGATCCGGCCCTCCTCGAAGAGCGCCGCCGGATAGGCGAGCCCGGCGGCGTGGCTACCGAGCTGGATTTCGAGATTCCTCCGCTGCCAGTCCAGCGTGAAGAATTCCTCGGTGCGCTCGGGTTCCCAGGGGGGGCAGGTGTTCCCTGTTGCGACGATAGGCGGCGGCCAATTCCTCGGCGTCGCCCAGGTGAAGAAGGCGCAGTGTCGCGCCGTGGCTTGAACTCACTGGAAATTGCATAGCGCTCCTCGGGAAGCAAAAAAATTCCCACTCTTTCGAGTGGGAATTTCACTTTGTGCGCCCAAAGGGATTCGAACCCCTGACCTTCTGTTCCGTAGACAGACGCTCTATCCAGCTGAGCTATGGGCGCATATTTATTTGTTTTGATCCGCTGTGGCGAACCTCGAATAACTATACAGGTGGTTGCACGTACGTACAAATCGAGGGTGCGTACCGTCGGGAAGTGGCGGAAAACCGGTTTTATGAAGAACCGGAAAGGGTACCGGTCTACGTGACCTTCATCACATTAACGCGGGGTGCTGAATTGGCAAACCCCCGGAATTCCGGGGATCTGTACTAATTCACTTTAGCCCACCTTGAATCGTGAGGTTTGAGTCACAGGGTTTGGGGAAGTGCCACCCCCTAGCCTTGTTTTATCGCTAGTTCAGCCCAATGGAGGGAATCGACAATGAGCACGAGCTCGGATCAGAACGTAATCGACGCAGCGCCCACTTCGCATGTGAAGCTGGCAGCCTGGGTCGAGGAAGTTGCCGCACTGACGAAGCCGGATCGTGTTTATTGGGTTGACGGATCAGCTGAAGAGAATGACCGCCTGTGCGCCGAGCTCGTTGAAGCCGGCACCCTGGTCAAGCTGACCGACCCGAACTTCCCCAACTCCTACGCCGCATTCTCCGATCCCAAGGACGTTGCCCGCGTAGAAGAGCGCACCTTCATCTGCTCCGAAAAGGAAGAAGATGCGGGCTTCACCAACAACTGGGAAGACCCGAAGATCATGAAGGAGCGTCTGAACGGCCTGTTCGACGGCTCCATGCGCGGCCGCACCATGTACGTGATTCCTTTCGTCATGGGCCCGCTGGATGCAGAGCAGCCAGCCTACGGTGTCGAGCTGACCGACTCCGCCTACGTTGTCACCTCCATGCGCATCATGGCCAAGATCGGCAATGAAGTCCTGCGCAAGATGGAAGCGGAGAACGCTTTCTTCGTTCCTGCACTGCACTCGATTGGTGCCCCGCTTGAGCCGGGACAGGAAGATGTCGCCTGGCCGTGCAACGAAGACAAGTGGATCGTGCACTTCCCTGAAGAGCGCGCCATCATGTCCTACGGCTCCGGCTACGGCGGAAACGCCCTGCTGGGCAAGAAGTGCTACTCGCTGCGCATTGCCTCGGCCATGGCCCGCGACGAGGGCTGGCTTGCCGAGCACATGCTCATCCTGAAGCTGACCAGCCCGCAAAACAAGTCGTACCACATCGCAGCCGCCTTCCCGTCGGCCTGCGGCAAGACCAACCTGGCGCTGCTGGATCCGACCATCGACGGCTGGAAGACCGAGACCCTGGGCGATGACATCAACTGGATGCGCATCGGCAAGGACGGCGAACTGCGCGGCGTGAACCCTGAATACGGCCTGTTCGGCGTGGCGCCGGGCACCGGCTGGTCCACCAACCCGAACGCCATGCGCGCCATCACCAAGGGCAACTCCATCTTCACCAACGTCGCCCTGACCGACGAAGGCGGCGTGTGGTGGGAAGGCATGACCGACGAGGCTCCTGCGCACCTGATCGACTGGCTGGGCAACGACTGGACCCCTGAGTCCGGCACCAAGGCCGCGCACCCGAACTCCCGCTTCTGCACCCCGATCGACCAGGTCGACATGCTGTCGCAGGACTACTACTCGCCAAACGGCGTGAAGATCGACGCGATCCTGTTCGGCGGCCGCCGCAAGACCACCATCCCGCTGGTGACCGAGGCCCGCAGCTGGACCAACGGCATCTTCATGGGCTCGACCCTGTCCTCGGAGACCACCGCGGCAGCTGCCGGCGCCGTGGGCCAGGTCCGCCGCGACCCGATGGCCATGCTGCCATTCATCGGCTACAACGCCGGCGACTACCTGAACCACTGGGACCAGATCTCGGGCAAGCTCAATGAAGAGCAGATGCCGAAGATCTTCCTGGTCAACTGGTTCCGCCGCACCCCTGAGGGCGGCTTCGCCTGGCCTGGCTTCGGTGACAACTCGCGTGTCCTGAAGTGGGCAGTCGAGCGCATCGAAGGCACCGCAGATGCCAAGGAAACCGCCATCGGCTACGTGCCGACCGGCGAAGCCCTGGACCTGACCGGTCTTGACGGCTTTACCCCTGCCGACGTGGAAACCGCCGTTGCGGTGAACACCGACGAGTGGCTGACCGAGGTCGAGAGCATCGAAGAGTGGTACGCCAAGTTCGGCGAGGCGCTGCCGGCTTCGCTGCGCGCCGAGCTGGACGGCCTGAAGGCCCGCCTGAGCGCTTAGGCATTACAAGAGGATCCCCGGCCCCCCGCCATCCGCCCTTCGGTGCGGAGCACGGGTGCCGGGGATTTTTTGCGCCCGCCGGGATTCCTAACCCAGCTTCGGCTGGTGGAAGCGGTCCGCGGTGTAGACCAGGGCGCTGGCCGCGACGATGGCGCAGGCGAGCGCGGTGATCGAGAAGGCAATGGGGGAGTTATCGCCGCTCAGGCCGACCAGCGGGGTGGCCACCGCGCCGATGAAGAACTGCGCGCAGCCCAGCAGCGCGGAGCCGGATCCGGAAACCTCGCGGACCTCGGCCACGGCCAGCCCGGTGGTATTGCCCATGGTGAAGCCCACCGAGGTCACCATGACGAAGATGACCGCGGCCAGGGCCAGGCTGCGCACCCCCAGCTGGGCCATGACGGCCATGGCGATGCTGGAGGCCAGCAGGACGCTCAACGCGATGCTGATCGTGCGGCGCAGCGGTACGCGTGTGGCCAGCCGGGCCGAGACCAGGCCGGCGGTCACCAGCCCCAGCGAATTGATGCCGAAGAAGACCGCATAGCCCTGCGGGCTCAGGCCCATCACGTTCTGGTACAAGAATGGCGAGGTGGAGATGTAGGCCATCATCGCGCCGAAGGCGAACGCGAACTGGATCATGTAGCCCACGAACCGGGGCTTGGACAGCGCGATGCGCAGCGGCGCCACGAAGCTTCCCGTCGAGCGCTGGTGCTGCGGGTGGGTTTCCCGGTAGATGCCGAAGGAGCCCGCCGCCATCAGCAGCGCAATCAGGGCGATGAACCACAGCACGGTGCGGAAACCGCCAAACTCGCCGAGCACCGAGCCGATCAACGGTGCCACAGCCGGTGCCACGCCGCCGAAGGTCATCAGCAGCGAGAAGATGCGGGCGGTCTGCACGCCCCGGGTGGTGTCAGCGACGATGGCCTTGGAAATCACCAGGCCTGCCGCGCCGCCCAGGCCCTGCAGCGCGCGGGCTATCGTCAGCGTCGTCAGCGTAGGCGCCACGGCTGCCACGATGGATGCGACGACAAACAGCGCGGTGCCCCAGCGCAGCGGCTTGGCCCGGCCCAGCCGGTCGGAGAGCGGCCCCCAGAAGATTTGACCGAAGGCGATACCCATCAGGAACGCGGTCAGCGTGAGCTGGATTCCCGAAGCGGACGTGGCGAATTCGCGGGTCATTGCCGGAAAAGACGGCAGATACATGTCGGTGGCCAACGGGCCGGTGGTGCCCAGCAGGATCAGCAGGGCGAACAGCGGCGGCGTCAGGCGGGAACGTTCAGGGGCATTGGGCATGAGCCAATTCTATGGATCGCTGCAGGTGAACTGAGAAAGATGACCGCGCAATGCGAGGCGTATGAACCAAGGTCACAATCGGGGAACACTTTTCCCACGCCCCGGCGGGTGGGTGCAAAATCAACTAACTGTGAAAAGATGAAGTTATGGTTTTGGCACGATTGATCCTCGGGCTGTTGTGCTTGTCGCCGATGACCGGTTACGAGCTCAAGAAGCATTTTGACTCCTCTATTAACCACTTCTGGAATGCAGACAAGGCGCAGATCTACCGCACCCTGGCCCAGCTGGTGGACCAGGGGTACGCCACCGTGCGCACCGTCCCCCAGTCGAACTATCCGGACCGGCAGGAACACCACATCACCGAGGCCGGCCGGGAAGTGCTGAACCAGTGGCTTTCCAGCGGGGCCGCCCGCTCCCCGGAACGCGATCCGTTCATGGGGCAGGTCTTCTTCGCCGCGGAGCTGGAGCGCGAGGGCATCGAGCAGCTGCTGCTCGAACGCCGCCAAGCCACCCAATACGTGCTGGACGACTACCTTTCCCAGCGCGAGGGGATCGACATGCGTGCGGCAGCTGACCGCCGCAGCTTCCTCATGGCCGCCACCTTGGACCATGCAATCAGACAACAGGCCGCCGAGCTGGAGTGGCTTGACGCAGTATTGGAGCATTTGCCATGACCTCTGCCAACGACCAGGGAAAGAACCCTATGGCCGATCCGGCGCGGGACGCGACCGACTATCCCGAGGTGCATCCGGCGCGCCGAAAGCCCGAGGACAGCGCTCCGGTGCAGACCCTGGTCTTCCTGCACGGCGGCAACGTGGGCAACTGGAGCTGGGATCCGCAGGTGCTGGCCTTCGGGGACTTCAACATCCTCACCCTGCATCTGCCGGCGTTCGGCGCCCGGTTCGAGGAGAACTGGGAGGGCCTGGACTCCGCGGCGGACGATGTCGCAGCGCTGATCGCTGACGAGGTTTCCGAGGGCGGCGTCCACCTGGTGGGCATGTCCCTGGGCGGCGTCATCGCCCTGCACGTGGCGGCCCGCCACCCGGAGCTGGTCGAGTCGGTATTCGCCACCGGGGTGTCGATCGCACCGCTGGGCACCGCGGCCAAGGCGGTGCAGCGTATGCAGCTGAAGCTGATCGGCAGCGAGTGGTATTGGAAGTTCCAGGCTGGCGCCTACGGCATGGTGGACAACGAGCGCGAGCTGTTCGCCGAGCACGGGGTCAAGCTCAAGCCGGAGAACATGCGCGCGATCATGGGCGACCTCGATTCCGGCGGACTGCCGGCGGACCTGTCGGCCTACACCGGTCCCGCCCTGGTGCTGGCCGGCGCCAGCGAGCCGAAGTTCGTCCAGCGCTCCTTCCCGGCCCTCGCCGAGGCCCTGCCGCAGGCGGCCATCCGCGTGGTTCCCGGCATGCACCACCAGTGGAATATCGAGAACCCGCTGCTGTTCAACTCGGTGCTGCGCCGCTGGATCACCGGGCAGCAGCTGCACCAGGTGCTGCGTGAGCCGGTGGAGCCCAAGCTGCGCGGTGCATCGTTCAAGCGCACCTCCACCCTGGAGGAAATCGACCCGCAGGAAGCAGAAGCCGCCGGCGCGGCGCAGGCCCCTGACGCCGGCGTGGCCGATAGCGGCCAGCCCGCCCCGGAATCCAAGGCCAGGGGCTTCGCCGACCGGCTTGATCCGCGCAAGCTGGACCCGCGCAAGCTCGACCTGAAGAGCGCGCTGTCCAAGAAGCCCCCGGTGGCCAAGCGGCCTTCCGAATCCGACGGCTCCGCCGAATAGTTTCCCGGCAGACAGAACAGCCCGGACTGGACCCCCATATGGCCAGTCCGGGCTGTTCCGGTCTAGTGGGCTGCGCGCCTTAGGCGGCGAGCCAAACGTCCGGTCCGAAGACCTCGTAGTGGATGTGCTCGGCCGGTATGCCGGCGGCCAGCGCCTGCGAGCGCACCGCGTGCATGAACGGCAGCGGGCCGCAGAGATAGACCTGGCTGTCGGCGGTCAGCGAATCGGTCAGGTCCATGTAGCCGGCCTTCGCGTCCAGGCCCTCGGGCAGCTCGCCGCGCTCGAACCAGGTGCGGATCTTGGCGTTGGGCAGCTGGCCCAGCGATTCGAGCATCTGCTCGCGCAGCGGCCAGGAAGCGAACTCCTGGTCGGCATGCAGCACGGTGATCTCGCGGGTGGAGCCCGCCGCGGCCAGGGTCTGCAGGGCTGCGGCGCTCGGGGTGCAGCCGATGCCGGCCGTGGCGATGACCAGCGGGGCGCCCTCGGTGTCGATGACCAGGTCGCCGTACGGGTTGGACAGCTCCACGACGTCCCCGACCTTTAACGAGTTGTGTAGCACCGGGGTGAATTCGCCGTCCACGTCCAGCTTCACGGTGACGGTGCGGCGGGTCGTGGACTCGACGTCGTTGCTCAGGGTGAACTGGCGGACCTGGCGGATGCCGTCGGCCATCGGCATGCGCATGGAGACGAACTGGCCCGGCTTGGCGATGGTGGCGGCGGTGTCATCGGCCGGTTCGAAGCTGAAGCTGACCGAATCCGCGCCGGTCGCGGTGCGCTCGACGAGCTTCCAGTTGCTGTAGATGGTGGCGTTGGCCTGCCGGGCGTAGAGGCCCTTCTCGATCTTGATCAGCGCCTGGGCCATCAGCCAGTACACCTCGGTCCAGGCTTCGGCGATTTCCGGGGTCAGCGCGTCGCCCAGGTCCTCGGCGATGGCTGCGAACAGGTGCTCGTACACGATGCCGTACTGCTCCTCGACGACACCCAGCGAGGTGTGCTTGTGGGCGATGCGGGACAGCATGGTCTCCGGGGTGGTTTCCGGGTTGTTGACCAGGTAGGTGGCGAAGACCGCGATGGATCCGGCCAGCGCCTGCTGCTGGGTGCCGTTCTTCTGGTTCGAGCGGGAGAACATGCCATCCAGCAATTCCGGTCGGGCGGCGAACATGCGCTGGTAGAACTTCGGGGTGATGCTCGAAATTCGTTCGGCGATGATCGGCAGGGTTGCTTCGATGACCGGGCGGGACTGGGTGGACAGCATGGTGTATCTCCTCGGAGAGTATCTGGTTTATCTTGCATTTGAAATGCAGGATTTATGCTTTAAGTTCTACGCGACGTAGAAACGAATTGCAAGTTGAGTTGCGCCACATCCGGAAAATTCCGGTTTGACTAGTGGTTTTCTGGTGGGAAAGATTACGCGCTGCGTCGCACGGTGGGGAAAGGCAGCAGCGTGATGGCCGGGGAGGTCTCGCAGATCTCCTGGATCGTCAGCGGATCCAGGGCCGCGTAGAAGGCTTCGCGGGCAGCGCGCAGGGCGCCGCGCAGGCGGCAGCCGCCGGCCAGCGGGCAGTTGCCGTTCGCGTCGTGGTCGGTGCAGTCAACGACGTCCTCGCGCTTGTCCAGGGTGCGCAGCAGGGCGCCGACCGAGGTCTGCAGGCCGGTCTGCGTGATTGAGGCGCCGCCGTTGCGGCCGCGCACCACGTCCAGCACGCCCAGCGTGCGCAGCTCCAGGACCGCCTTGGTGACGTGGTTGTAGGGCACCGAGACCAGGTCCGCGATCTCGCGGCTGGTCAGCTGGCCGGCTCCGGGCGCGCCCAGCACCATGACGGTCCGCAGGCAGACATCGGCAAAGGCGCTGAGTTTCATGTTCTCCAGTCTACGACGACGCCCTCCGGCCGGTCAGCGGTGCAGGTCACTGCTGGTCGGCCGGAGGGCGTGAAGTTGCTGCGGGCTCGTTTTAGCGGGCGTTGGCCCAGACGGCTTCTGCGGCTTCGGCGGCAGGGTCCTCGAAGGTCCACTCGCCGCCCGGCTCGGCCGGCATCAGGTAGGGCTGCACGATGGCCAGCGCGGCGCCGACCTTGTGCTCGGCCACCACGTGGATGGCGTCCTGGTCGTTCTCCTGGAGCAGCACGTCCGAGGCGATGGCGATGGCCTCGAAATGGGTGCCCTGCTGGTTGAGCACCTCCACCAGGTCCGCGGCCATGGCCTCGGTGTCGATGTCGGCTTCCGGATCCTCCGGGTCGTCCGTCGGCGGCACCGCGATCAGGCGCAGTTCGCCCTCGTCGGAGCCTTCCTGCGGCTCCAGGCCGATGGCGAAGGGCAGGAAGACGCCCTGCTCCTCCAGCTGCTCGCGGGCCACGCCCAGCGCGGTGCTCAGCACCTTGTTCAGCGCGTCCTTGACGCCTTCGTCCAGTGATTCGAAGTTCATGGCTGTCCCCTAGTCGGTTGGCTGTTCTTGGCGCACGATCGCCAGCACGGCGTCGCGGATCGGTTCGATGATTTCTGCGGTCGCGCCCTCGCCGTTGAACCGCAGGTACGGTTCGGTGTTCGACGGGCGCAGGTTGATCCACCAGCTGCCGTCGGCCGCGGCGATGGTGGTGCCGTCCATGGTGGAGATCTCCACCGGCTGGCCCTCGAAGTGGGCCACGACCCGGGCGGTGGCCCCGGCCTTGTCCTCCACCTCGGAGTTGATCTCCCCGGTGGCGACGTAGGGTTCGTATTCGGCGCCCAGCTGGGACAGCGGCAAGTCCTGCCCGCCCAGCGCCGCCAGCACGTGCATGGCGGCCAGCATGCCGGTGTCGGCATTGTAGAAGTCGCGGAAGTAGTAATGGGCCGAGTGCTCGCCGCCGAAGACCGCTCCCTGCTCGGCCATCTCCGCCTTGATGAACGAGTGGCCCACACGGGTCATCACCGGGGTGCCGCCGGCGCGGGTGACGAATTCAGGCACTGCCTTGGAGGTGATCAGGTTGTGGATGACCACCGGGCTTGCCTCGCCGGCAGCCTGCACGCGGGCGATTTCGCGCACTGCCACCAGCGCGGTGATGGCCGACGGGGACAGCGGCAGGCCGCGCTCGTCGATGACGAAGCAGCGGTCGGCGTCGCCGTCGAAGGCCAGGCCCAGGTCCGCGCCGTGCTTGAGCACCGCCGCCTGTAGGTCCTTGAGGTTCTCCGGCTCCAGCGGGTTGGCCGGGTGGTTCGGGAAGGTGCCGTCCAGCTCGAAGTACAGCGGCACGATGTCCAGCGGCAGGCCGTCAAGCACCGCGTCGCCCAGCACCGCAGGGGTGGTCAGCCCGCCCATGCCGTTGCCGGCGTCCACCACGATCTTCAGCGGGCGGATGGCGGACAGGTCGACCAGACTGCGCAGGTAGCCGGAGTAGTCGGCCAGCACGTCGCGGCGGCTGACCGAGCCCTGCGGGGCGTCGGAGGAAACCGGCAGGCCCTCGTCAAGGTACTGCTGGGCCAGGTCGCGGATGTCGTACAGGCCGGTGTCCGAAGAGATCGGCAGCGCGCCGGCCTTGGACATCTTGATGCCGTTGTACTGGGCCGGGTTGTGGCTCGCGGTGAAGACGACGCCGGCGGCGTCCAGCTGGCCGGAGGCGAAGTACAGCTCGTCGGTCGAGATCTGCCCCAGCATCACCACGTTGGCGCCGCGGTAGGTGGCGCCCCGGGCGAAGGCCTCGGAGAATTCGGCCGAGGAGGGGCGCATGTCGCCGCCCACCAGCACGGTGTCCCCGGTCAGGCCCAGGATGTCGACGAAGGCCGCGCCGATGGCCTCCACTGCTTCGGCGTTCAGCGACTGTCCGACGATGCCGCGCACGTCGTAAGCCTTGAAGCTCTGGCTCAGATCAATTTCTTCACTCACATCTTTCAGCCTACCGGCTGGAACGGCACGTTGGCCGGTGGATCACGCCGTGGACCATGGGAATTGCCTTACATTTCAGGCCCGTGCCGCACCGCGGATCCCCAGCGCGCGTGCGGTGCGGGCATTTCGTGGGTGGGAACTGAAATACTGGGGGCATGGATGCCTCACTGCACTCGGACCTGCTGTCCTCCGCCACGGCCAAGCTGCGCGCCCTGGTGCGCAACCCGGACGCGCAGTTCCACGATGGCCAGTTCGAAGCGATCAGCGCGCTGGTGGCCCAGCGCCGCCGCGCCCTGGTGGTGCAGCGCACCGGCTGGGGCAAGTCCGCGGTGTACTTCATCGCCTCGCTGCTGTTGCGCGAGCAGGGCTTCGGGCCGACGCTGATCGTCTCCCCGCTGCTGGCGCTGATGCGCGACCAGGTGGCCGCCGCCGAACGTGCAGGGGTGCGGGCCGCGGCGATCAACTCCGCGAACGTGCTTGAATGGCGCGAGATCCTGGAGAAGCTGCAACGCGACGAGATCGACGTGCTGCTGGTCTCCCCGGAACGGCTGAACAACCCGTCCTTCCGCGAACAGCAGCTGCCGATGCTGCTGGACCGACTGGGTCTGCTGGTGATCGACGAGGCGCACTGCATCTCCGACTGGGGCCACGACTTCCGCCCCGACTACCGCCGCATCCGCGATTTGATCAACAAGCTGCCTGCCGGGCTGCCGGTGCTGGCGACCACCGCGACGGCCAACTCCCGGGTGGTGGAGGACGTGGCCGAGCAGCTGGCCGGGGGAGCGGGGGAAGTATTCACCCTGCGCGGCACGCTGGCCCGCGATTCGCTGCGCCTGGGGGTGCTGCGGCTGCCGTCCCCGCGCATGCAGCTGGCCTGGCTGCTGAGCCATATCGAGGATTTCACCGGTTCGGGCATCATCTACACGCTCACGGTCTCCGCCGCGGAGGACATCGCCCGGATGCTGCGCGAAGCCGGCCACCAGGTGGCCGCCTACACCGGGCGCACCGATCTGGAAGAGCGCGAACGCCTGGAAGCGGCATTGAAAAACAATGAGGTCAAGGCCCTCATCGCCACCAGCGCGCTGGGCATGGGTTTCGATAAGCCGGATCTGGGTTTCGTGATCCACATCGGCGCCCCCAGCTCTCCGGTGGCCTACTACCAGCAGGTCGGCCGCGCCGGCCGCGGCAGCATCAACGCCGACGTGCTGCTGCTCCCGGGGACCGACGACGCTGAGATCTGGGAGTACTTCGCCACCAGCTCCATGCCCGACCAGGTGCGCGCCACCGCGGTGCTGGAGGCGCTGGGCCAGGCCGACGGAGCGATGAGCGTCCCGGCGCTGGAGAGCGCGGTGAACTTGCGCCGTTCCCCGCTGGAACTGCTGCTGAAGGTGCTGGCCGTGGATGGCGCCGTGGAACGCGTGGCCGGCGGCTGGATGCGCACCGACCTGCCTTGGTCCTACGACGCTGACCGCTACAAGCGCGTGGCCGCCAGCCGCGTGCACGAACAGCGGCTGATGATCGACTACGAGAACACCCGCGGCTGCCGCATGGAGTTTTTGACCGCGTCGTTGGACGACCCGCGCTCCGCTGCCTGCGGGCGCTGCGACAACTGCGCCGGCGCCTGGTACAACGACCACATTCCCGAAGAGTCCAAGGACAACGCGCAAAATGCCCTGGGACGCGCCGGGGTGAGCATTGAACCGCGCAAGCTCTATCCCTCTGGACTGAATCGGCTGGGGCACACGCTCAAGGGCAAGATTCCCGAGGACGAGCAGGTCTCGATCGGCCGGGCGCTGGCGCGCCTGACCGACCTTGGCTGGGGCAACCGGCTGCGCCAGCTCTTCGCTGATCCCGCCGACCACCCGATCGACAAGGCAATGTTCGAGGCCTGCATCAAGGTGCTCTCGGAATGGAACTGGGAACAGCGCCCGGTGGGCGTGGTGGCGATGCCGTCCTCCACCCGCCCGCAGCTGGTCACCTCGCTCGCGCAGCAGCTGGCCGCCGTGGGTCGGCTGAGGTACCTGGGACAGCTTGAATACCGGGGGAAGCCGCCGCAGAACGGGCCGGGCGGCAACTCGGCCTTCCGTGTTGCGGCGGTGGCCGATGCCTTCGAGATCCCGGAACCGCTCGAGGCGCTGCTGGCCAATGCCCCGGGGCCGGTCATGCTGGTCGACGACCTGACCGATTCGCGGTGGTCCTTGGCCATGGCCGGAAGGGCCCTGCGCATCGCCGGGGCTCCCGGTGTTTTGCCTTTCACTTTGGGAATCGCTGGGTAAATGTTCAGTTAAACGAAGTACGCTGGATGTATGGAATTTCTCATCTGGCTCATCGTCATCATTGCCGTGATTGGCCTGGGCTACCTCGGGTTGCAGTCGCTTCGCAAGAAGAACTCCGCGGAAGTTGCCCAAGCGGTGACGCGTGAGGCCGCGCAGGCGGCCAACGCGAAACTGGACGATGCCTCGCGCAACGCCATCTACCGCAACCTCGCCAAGGGCGATGTCATGGGTGCGGTGCAGAATTACCGCGCGGTGACCGGCGATACGGTGAAGAACTGCGTTATTGCCGTGCGCAGCCTCGACAAGTACCCGCAGACCGCACCGGCCAAGGAGCTTCCGGTCAGCGAAGAGGACATCCAGGCGCTGCGCGAAAAGCTGGAAGCGCAGACCGCCATCGATGAGGAAACCCCGGCTTCCGAGCCCGCCCAGGCCGAGCAGCTCCCTGCGGCAGGCCCGGCGTCTTCCGAGGATTCCTGGGTCATCCCGCAGGAATGGCATGACCAGTTCGGCTCCGAATCCGAGCCAAGCGCCACCCACTTCAAAATGGCGTTCGAACTCGACGGCGAGCAGCGTGAATTCTCCAGCGAGCAGCTTCCGCCCAATGAATACGACCAGCTGTTTTCCATGCTGCGCGATTCGAACTTCGCCGGCGCCGCAAGTGTCCTGCACGGCTACACGGGGCTGCCGCTGGAAGACCTGGAACGCATGATCGCCTCCTCGCCGATGTCCGGAGACAACATCCAGGGCAATGTGGCGGACTTCCGTTTCGAGGGCCAGGGACCCGACGGTCCGGTGCACTTCGACGCAGCAGATCTGCCGGAAGCCGAACGCGAGGCGCTCTTCGACGCCATCGCCGATAACGACCTGCAGAGCATGACCGACATCATCGCCCGCCACACCTCGCTGCCGGACGACATCGTGCAGAACATGCTGCGCACGTTCGTCAAGCGCCAGGACTAGGTGCTGGCGTCGCGCGACTGGGAGATCCATGAACGTTGGGGACACGCCGTTGTACCAGGGGAAATGACTTGTTAGTCTGGATTCCACATTTCGCCGCAACGAATTGTGGAAGGGGATCGACCATGTCAGACAAGAAGGCCGACAGGTCCCAGCCGGGCGAGACAATCGGCGACGACGCACTGCGCAACGAGTTGCTCAATGCCGAAGCAGCCAAAAACCTCAAGCAGGCTGAAGACCAGGTCAAGGAGACGGCTCACGACGTTGAACGCAACCTCAAATAGATAGTGCTTTGCGAAAACCCCGGGTTTAGACCCGGGGTTTTCGCGTATCCGGAAGCGGCGACGCCACAAGCGCCCGGAATTATGAAACCGACGCGCGGAAAATTCCTCGAGAGTGTCCTTGTTCACTGTTTTCTTCAAGCAAATAAGGTTTAAACGCTCCTACCCAGAGCGTGAGGCTCGTCGCTACCTGGTTTGTCTTTGCAAACTACCTAGTTTTAGCGATCTGGTCGATATTTCTTGCTTCGGGATGAAATGAGCGGTAATCTCAGAAGTGCGTTAAGCGGTTGACTGGACATTATGGGGATGTTCTGGTCGCTGGAACATTTGGTTGGGGGACCGGGTGTTCACCGTGTAGGCCCCGCAGGATTCGTTAGGATTCTGCGGGGCCTGACCATTTAAGTTGGAGAATGCCGGAACCGGACGTGCGGATCGCTTTACCGCGGCGCCGGATAGTCTCGGGGAGGAAGCTTGTTAAAAGCAAAACCCCCTAGTCATCTAGGGGGTTTTTGGCGGACACGGGGGGATTTGAACCCCCGGTCGAGTTTAACCCCGACCCTTCATTAGCAGTGAAGTCCATTCGGCCGCTCTGGCACGTGTCCATCCGCTGTTTCCAGCAGAATTAAGCCTACCCGAAGATGGGCGCGTGTTCCAAAACGAGGGTTCTACCTGACCTGGCGCCATAAGAACTCGTAGCTGGTCGCCAGCATCTTGGCCGTGGATTCATTGTCTGTCGACCCTGCGTGGCCACCGCCGTCCGGCTCGTGATATCGCACGTTCTCGATGCCCAGATCCATCATCTTGGCCGCCATGACGCGTGCCTGCGACGGTCCCACCCGGTCATCCGAGGTCGTTGTCCAGATCAGCGACGCCGGATAGTCGTCGTGCGCGTGCGGCTGGTCCGAGAGCCGGTGGACGGGGGAGAAGGTGCGCAGGAATTTCCAGTCCTCCTCGACCTCGGGATCGCCGTACTCGGCAATCCAGGAATGCCCGGCGGCCAGCTGGGTGTAGCGCTGCATGTCCAGCAGCGGGACCCCGCAGGAGATCGCGCCGAACAGCCGCGGGTATCCGGAGATCATGTTGCCCATGAGCAGTCCGCCGTTGGACCGGCCGGTGGCCGCCAAATGCGCCCGCCGGGTGACTCCTCGGGCCACGAGATCCTCGGCGATGGCCGCGAAGTCCTCGTACGCGCGGTGGCGCTTCTCCCGCAGCGCCGCGCGGTGCCAGGCCGGGCCGTATTCCCCGCCGCCGCGGATGTTGGTCATGACATAGACCGGGCGGCGGCCGCTGGCGGTGCTGCGGCTGAGCCATCCGGCGCCCATGGCCGGTGCATAACCGGGAATCATGCTGTGCTGGAACCCACCGTATCCGTCCATGAGCACCGGGTTCTTCCCGTCCAGCGGCATCTGCCGGGCCGAGACCTGGAAATACGGAATCCTGGTTCCATCGGCCGACCGCGCGAAATGCTGCGTGACTTCGAATCCGGTGGCATCGAAGCGCTCGGGCGAGGTCTTGACGGCAGCCTGGCCGCTGCCCACGGTGCCGCGCAGCAGCGTGGTTGGCGTAATGAAACCGGTGATGGTCATCCAGTAGTCGTCCGGCCGTTCGCCATCCTCGTCATCCACCGCGGCCACCGAGACGCTGAGCATCGGGTCTTCCAGCGGAAGCGTGGACTGATCAAAATTTTTGATCAAGTCGATGACGCGGACTTCCGCGGCAACGTCCTTCAGGACCGTCAGCAGCACATAATTCGCAGTGAAGCTCAGCGACTGCAGCGAGGTGCTGGCATCCGGGGTGAACAGTAGCCGTTCCAGCGTGCCGTCCTCCAAGAACGACTCAAGCTTGGCCAGAGCCAGCGAGCCAGCGGGGATCAGCTGGCCTTGGTGCGTCCAGTCGGTCTGCGGGGCCAGCAGCAGCCACTCGCGGTGCAGGCTGACCTTGACATCGGTGGGCACCTCGATGATCCGGTGCTCTGAGCCGAGCATCACGCCGGTGCGCGAGTTGTAGAAGTCGATGGCATCCGTGGTGACGATCCGCTCGAATCCCGGCGTGGAGTCGAAGTAGCCGAAAGCTGCCACGTGCGCCAGATCCACCTCGTAGACGACCTCGGCGGCTTCGAGGTCCGCCCCGCGGGAAAGCCGCCGCAGGGTGCTGGCGTAGGTGGAGCGCGTCGTGTTCGCCTCGGTGGTGGCGGAGCCGACCAGCAGGGTGTCCGCATCGATCCAGGAGACGTTGGTCTTGGCGACGGGCAGGTCGAAGCCGTCCTCCGGGAAGTCGAGGGCATCCAGGTCGAATTCGCGCACCCGCACCTGGTCGCCGCCGTCGGGACTGAGCCGGATCAGGGCACGGCGGTGCGGTTCGCCTTCGGCGGGACGCAGCAGCTGCGAGCCGGCGAAGTGCCACTCGCTGCCTTGCTGCTCGGCGTAGGCGTCGAGGTCCAGCAGGGTTTCCCATCGGGGCGAGTCCGTCAGGTAGGAATCCCAGGTGGTGCGGCGCCACAAGCCCAGGCGGTGCTCGGCGTCGCGCCAGAAGTTGTAGTAGTGGTTCCCGCGCTTGGTGACCATCGGGATGCGGTCCTGGGAATCAAGCACGGTCTTGATGCGCTGGACGGTGCCGTCGAACTCGGTGTCGTACAACTCGGCCTCGGTGCGTTCGGTTTGCCGTCGGACCCAGTCCAAGGCGGTTGCATCGTGGATTCCCTCGAGCCAGGTATAGGTATCGGGCAGATGGGCGGCGGTGGAAGCGCGGTCAGTCATGCTCACAGTCTAAGGCTCGGTGCGGAACGTGCGCCGGAGGGTAATACCCTAGGAGTGTGAGCACCTTGACGCAGAACCCCCGACCCGAGTTCAGCCTGGCCATCGTCGGAGCCGGGCCGCGCGGCACGAGCGTTGTCGAGCGCCTCGCCGCACTGGCCCAGAAGCTTCCCGATGCGGCGGTGCGTGTACGCGTGACAGTTTTCGATCCGTACCGTCCGGGCTCGGGCCATGTCTGGAGCCCGAAGCAGTCGGACCACTTCCTGATGAACACTCCGGCCTCCTTCCCCACGGTGGCCCCGGAACGCCGGGGCAGCGAACCCGGGCTGAGCTTCCGCCAGTTCGTCGCCGCGCAGGGGGACGGCAAGCGGATGAGCGAAGCCCACGCTGCGCAGCTGCACGGCATCCAGGACGGCACCTATCCTGCCCGCGCGCTCTACGGCGAATACCTGGAGCACGTGTACGACACGAGTGCCGCGATCCTGGCCGCGCACCCCGGCTTCGAAATTTCCCATGTGCAGGCCGAGGTCGTGGCCGTGCGCCCCGAAGCGAACGGCTACCGCGTGGAATTCCGCCGCGGCCCGGAAGGGCAAGGCACAGCTGAAACGCTGGAAACCGACGGAGTGGTGC
The DNA here is from genome assembly GCF_001454985.1 of Arthrobacter sp. YC-RL1. Classification (NCBI taxonomy): domain Bacteria; kingdom Bacillati; phylum Actinomycetota; class Actinomycetes; order Micrococcales; family Micrococcaceae; genus Arthrobacter; species Arthrobacter sp. YC-RL1. The sequence continues at coordinate 3,416,062 of NZ_CP013297.1, read as the reverse complement.
TCGCCCTGGGGCACCAGAGCGCGGAACTGAACCCGTGGCAGAAGCAGCTGCAGCGTTCGGCCGCCCAGTCCGGTGCCACCTACATGCCCCCAAACGTGCCAGCGGACCTGGACTACTCGCAGTTCGCCGAGGGCCAGCCCGCACTGGTCAGGGGACTGGGGCTGAACTTCTTCGACGGCATGGCGGAGCTGACCGCCGGCCGCGGAGGCATCTTCCGGGAAGTCGGCGACGAGCCCGGCTCCCGGTTCGAGTACGTGGCCTCCGGGCGTGAACCGCAGCTGGTGGTCGCCTCGCGCCGCGGAACGCCGTACTGGGGCAAGCCTGTGGTGGACCAGTTCATCCCGGACGAGATCAGCCTGCACCATTTCGACGCGGAAGAGCTCATCGGCAGGCTGGCCGAGGCGCGCGCCGGGAACCCAGAGGCGGCGCTGGTCTTCTCCCGGCATATCTGGCCGAGCCTGCACCGCGACATCCTGCTGGCCTACTACCGCCAGTGCGCCGTGAACTGCGACGGCCGCTGGGAGATTCCGGCCGCCGAATTCATCCGGTCGCTCGAGGCGATCCTGGACGCTGAGCACCACGAAGGCAGCCAGGTCTGGCTGGGCAAGCTGCGCGAATTCATCGCCGGCTTCCCGGAGCTCGAATGGCTGGACGTGCCGGCCCTGGCCCGCCCCTTCGACGAGGTGGGCTTCGGCTCCAGCGAGGAGTACCAGCAGGCGGTACGCGACTACATGCAGGAGAACGCGCGGCGCAGCGCCGCCGGACTGGAAGATCCGCTCTCCCGCGCCATCATGACCATGAACCTGGGGCGCATGGTCATCAAGGACCTGGTCGCCAATGGGATCCTGGACGAGCAGTCACGCATCGAGGAAGTGCAGGCGCACTTCGAGCCGCTGGTCGAAGGACTGTCCTCCGGACCGCCGCTGCAGCGCATCGAGCAGCTGCTCGCGCTGTCGCGCGCCGGACTGGTGACCTTCGTCGGGCCGGATCCGGAATTCGGTTTCGACGAGGTCAACGGCCAGTTCACCGCCTCGTCGCCCTGGGTAGATTCGGAAGTGCACACCGCCCGGACGCTGTGCGAGGCCATGATGCCCGCCAACCGCGTCCTGCAGAACGACACCCCGCTGATCACCCAGCTGCTGTCCGAGCATGTGGCCCGGGTGCACACCTGGAACAACGCCGAAGGCGGGGTGCTGCCGGGCAGCGGCTTCGATGTGGTGGGACAGCCCTACCGGCTGGTCAACAGCGAGGGGATGGCGCACCGGGGGATTTTCGTGCTGGGCTTGCAGCTGTCCTCGGTGCAGTGGGGCACTGCCATCGCAGCCCAGGCCGGGAGCATCGAGAACCCCGCGGCCAGAACCTTGCAGGACGCGCAGTATGTGGTCAACGAGGTCGCCCGGCTCGTGGGGCTTCCCTACAACGAGCTGCAGCTGGAGCACGGCGCACCCGCTTATGAGATGCAGCCGTAGGTTCCAAGGAGTTCCCGTGGAATGAAAAACCTCCGGAACTCGGGGAACCGAGAACCGGAGGTTTCTACTCACGCGGATGGTATGGGATTTGAACCCATGAGACGGGGTTGCCGCCTACTGGTTTTCAAGACCAGCTCCTTCGGCCGCTCGGACAACCATCCAACCCGAAAAATTATACGGCATGAATAGCTAGGGACAGGAATTGGCAACGATGAACGACGTTATGAACGCCTATATTTACCGCGAAGCCGGCGGCCCGGAAGTGATCGAAGCGCAGCAGCGCGAAGTGCCTGTGGCGGGGCCGGGGGAGGTGCTGATCAAGACCGCGGCCTTCGGGCTCAACCGGGCCGATGTCCAACAGCGCCGCGGCGTGTATCCGCCGCCGCCCGGCGCGAGCGACATCCCCGGACTGGAAGTGTCAGGAACCGTTGCGGCACTGGGTGAGGGCGTCACCGGGTGGAACCTCGGGGACCGGGTGGCCGCACTGTTGGCCGGCGGCGGCTACGCCCAATACGTCAACGTCGCCCAGGAACTGCTGATCCGCATCCCCGACGGCATGTCCTTCACCGACGCGGCCGCGCTGCCCGAGGTGGCCGCCACCGTGGTGTCCAACCTGTTCCTGGAAGGCGGGCTGCGCCAGGGGCAGAGCCTGCTGGTCCACGGCGGCGCCGGAGGCATCGGTTCCATGGCGATCCAGCTGGCCAAGGCCGCCGGGGCTACCGTCTACGTGACCGCGTCCTCGGCCGACAAGCTGGAGTACTGCGCGCGGCTGGGCGCGGATGCGGGGATCAACTACAAGGACGAGGACATCCTGGAACGCGTCAAGGAACTGACCGGCGGCCGCGGGGTGGATCTGATCCTGGACGTGGTCGGCGCCAAGTACCTGCAGTTGAACCTCAAGGCGCTCGCCGTCGGAGGCCGGCTGGTAGTCATCGGACTGCAGCAGGGTGCCAAGGCGGAGTTGAACCTGGGAGTGTTGCTGGCCAAGCGCGCCAGGATCATCGGCACCACGCTGCGGGCCAGGCCGCTGTCCGAGAAGTCGGAGATCATCCAGGAGACAGTGCAGCGCGTGATGCCCCTGCTGTCGGAGGGCAAGCTGGAGCTGAACGTCGGCAAGTCCTTTGAATTTTCCGAACTGGCCAGGGCCCATGAATATTTCGACTCCGGCGTGCATACCGGAAAAATTGTCATCGAAGTTTGATTTGTCCCCATCGGGTGGGCGTAGAGTGACAGGCATATCCCCAACATCGTGACCTGAGGCATAGCCGCGGGTCACGTGCATCACTTGTCCCCCTACGAGGAGGTTGCTCCGAGTGAGTACCCAGAACACCCTGCCCCCAGCCGGCGTGGATCCGGATGTGGCCGAACAGGAAGAGAAGCGCTGGACCCCGCTGCGCATCGCGGTGTGGATCGCCATTGCGCTGGTCGGCGGCATCGCCTGGTCCATGCTGGCTTTCTCCCGCGGCGAGACCATCAACGCCATCTGGTTCGTCTTCGCCGCGGTGGCGACCTATCTGATCGCCTACCGCTTCTACTCGAAGTTCATCGAGCGCAAGATCGCCAAGCCCAACGACTTCCGCGCGACCCCGGCCGAAAGCATCAACAACGGCCGCGACTACGTGCCCACCGACCGGCGTGTGCTCTTCGGCCACCACTTTGCCGCCATCGCCGGCGCAGGCCCGCTGGTCGGGCCGATCCTGGCAGCCCAGATGGGATACCTGCCGGGCACCATCTGGATCATCGTCGGCGTGGTGCTGGCCGGAGCAGTCCAGGACTATCTGGTCATGTTCTTCTCCATGCGCCGCGGCGGCCGTTCGCTGGGCCAGATGGCCCGCGAGGAGCTCGGCCTGATCGGCGGCACCGCCGCGCTGATCGCCACCTTGGCGATCATGATCATCATTACCGCCATCCTGGCGCTCGTGGTGGTCAATGCCCTGGGCGAATCCGCATGGGGCGTCTACTCGGTCGGGCTGACCATCCCGATCGCGCTGTTCATGGGCATCTACCTGCGCTTCATCCGCCCGGGCAAGGTGCTGGAAGTGTCGATCATCGGCTTCGCGCTGCTGATGTTCGCCATCATCTCCGGACGCTGGATCGCCGAGTCGCCGTGGGGCGCCGAGCTCTTCCATCTGGATCGCACCACCATCGCCTGGGCCATCATCATCTACGGATTCATCGCCGCGGTGCTGCCGGTCTGGCTGCTGCTGGCCCCGCGCGACTACCTGTCGACCTTCATGAAGATCGGCGTGATCCTGCTGCTGGCCGTGGCGATCCTGGTGGTCCAGCCGCAGATCAGCGTCCCGGCCGTGTCCGAGTTCGCTTCGCGCAACGACGGACCGGTGGTGGCAGGGCACCTGTTCCCGTTCCTGTTCGTGACCATCGCCTGCGGCGCGCTGTCCGGGTTCCACGCGCTGATCTCCTCGGGCACCACCCCGAAGCTTGTCGAGAAGGAAAAGCAGACTCGCTTCCTGGGCTACGGCGGCATGCTGATGGAATCCATGGTGGCCATCATGGCGCTGGTCGCGGCGATCTCCATCGACCGCGGCGTGTACTTCGCGATGAACGCCTCCCCGGCGGCCACCGGCGGCACCGTGGAAACCGCGGTGGCGTTCGTGAACTCGCTGGGCCTGGCCGGGGTGAACCTTGAACCGGGCACGCTGAACGAGCTGGCGAACAACGTCGGCGAGAACAGCGTGGTCTCGCGCACCGGCGGCGCACCGACGCTGGCCGTGGGCATCGCCCACATCATGCACCAGTGGTTCGGCGGCACCGCGATGATGGGCTTCTGGTACCACTTCGCGATCATGTTCGAGGCGCTGTTCATCCTGACCGCCGTTGACGCCGGTACCCGCGTGGCCCGCTTCATGCTGCAGGACACCATCGGCAACTTCCTCCCGAAGTTCAAGGACAATTCGTGGCGTCCGGGCGTCTGGGTGTGTACCGCCATCATGGTGGCCGGCTGGGGATACATCCTGATCCTCGGCGTGACCGACCCCCTGGGCGGCATCAACACGTTCTTCCCGCTGTTCGGCATCTCCAACCAGCTGCTCGCGGCCATTGCGCTGGCGGTCGTCATGGCCATCATGGCCAAGCGCAACCAGTTCAAGTACCTGTGGGTGGTGGTGCTGCCGCTGGCCTTCGCCGTGGTGGTCACGTTCGTCGCCAGCTGGCAGAAGATCTTCTCCCCGGACGTGAAGGTCGGCTACTTCGCCAACCATTTCGCGTACAAGGACGCGCTGGCCGCCGGCGAGACATCGCTGGGCTCGGCCAAGACCGTGGAGGCCATGGAAGCGGTGGTCCGCAACACCGGTGTCCAGGGCTGGCTGTCCGTGGTCTTCCTGATCCTGACCGCCGTGGTCATCACCTCGGCCATCGTCGCCACGGTGAAAGCGAAGATCAACGGTGGAGGAGTGGACACCGAGGATCCGGTGGTCGAATCCAAGATGTACGCCCCGTCGGGGCTGATTTCCAGCCCTGCCGAGAAGGAGCTGGCGGCGGCCTGGAAGCAGGTTGCCCCGGAGCACCGGATCCACCGGGGCGGGCACTAGCGATGGCCGGCCTGCGCGAACGCCTGGGCCAGGCAAAGCGGTTCGTCGACGGGGTGCTGGGCGCCGACAAGTACCAGCACTACCTGGAACACCACGCGCGGACCCATCCGGGGCAGACCCCGATGACCGAGCGGGCGTTCTGGAGGGACTACTCCGACTGGCAGGACAAGCACCCGCAGGGACGCTGCTGCTGACGCTGCGCATCCCCCGGGAAGAGCGGGCAACCACCCGGTGGTTGCCCGTTCTGCCGTCGTGGGTCGATTATGGCGTTCTGGGGTGCCGCCAACATCCGCGTCGCCGGCTCAGGGCTCTCGGATGATAAGTTCCTACCGTTCCTCGCCCAACTCGTCGGTGATCTGGACAAACGCTCCTCCAGCACCAGTGGCCGCAGCGGGCGCTCCGTCTCTAGCTCGATGCAGCGCGAGCGGATCTTGGACGTGGCCGATTTGGCGGCGCTCCCACGGGGTCGAGCGATCTTGACCAGCTCGGGCATGCCGGCTGGACTGATCGAGCTACAGCACTACTCCACCAAACCCTACGGAGAAGATGTGCAAGACTCGCAACGATATTACGAGGGACAGTTGAAGATCTAGCGAATCGCAGAAGTTGATTCCCGTTCGTCTGTTGCTACGACGAATATCGTTGCTCTGTCTGTTGACTAGGCTAAATAATTTTAAAGTTTTGAGGCTGGTCTTCAGCCTCTCGTTTCGTAAGATAATTGGCTAAATAACGTTTAGGATACTTTTTCCCCAGAGCGTTCTTTTTGGTATTTCGCGCGCGCCAGATATAGCAGAATCTATGTGCTGGCTATGTGTCAGCTTAATTTCTTATCGAAAATTGGGGTCAAAGTGTACCTTCTCAGAGGGGATACCTCTGCGCGCCTGTGGACAGATTTCACAGTACGCAAGAGAAAAATCCTATCGACTATCGCGATCGCCAGCACCAGCGCATTGCTGGCCTCAGGACTCATCGCCCCGTCGGCGTTCGCCGACGAAGAACCGCAAGACGCCACACAAACCGTTCAAGACGTCACCGAACGTCCCGACGGGGTGTCCGCCCAAATTACCGCGAAAGCCACCGGCCACCGCGTCGAGGATTTGTCCCTCCGCACGGCCACCGAACAGGTGTTCGCCAACCCGGATGGAACCTGGACGTCCGAGACGACCTCAGCAGCCCGCTTCAAAGAAGAAAAAGGCAGCTTCGTGCCCTTGGGCACCGACGGGGAGCTCACCGACGCCGCATCCCCGGTCGTAGGTGATGGCACCGAGCTCACCGTCGCTGACGGCAAGGACGCGCTCGGTGATGGTCCCACCTAGGATTCGGTTGTGCTCGCTGAGCTGGAGTCCACCGGGGAGCACGAAGGATCTACCATGAAGCTGGGGTGGGAGGGCGAACTACCTGCCCCGCAGATCAGTGAGAACCAAGCCACCTATGCCGATCAGGTGCAGGTACCCGTCATCGAAGATCCATCCGGCGACGTCATGCCACAAACCTCCACCGTGGACCCAGTCCCTTCGGATACTCCTGCCGAGTCTCCCCGCGACACCAAGGCTCCGGAGGTCGCTGATGAGCAGCCCGCAGAGGGCGAGGATGACTCGTCTTCCGTCCCGACCCCTGAGCCTTCAGAGTCCTCCGCTGATTCATCGGAGCAAGCGGCCGAATCAGAAGCGCCGTCACTCGACATGCCCGCCGAATCCCAGCCGGTGGATGCGAGCGTGATCGTTGAGCCGCTGCGGTCGGGCTTCTCGCACCGCACCGTGCTGGAGCAGGCCCCTGAGGGTGAGGTGTCGCTGCGTTTCCCGATCAAGCTGTCCAAGGGCTTGAAGTTGAGCAAAGACCAGGACACCGGTGACCTGCGCGCGGTAAACAGCAAGGGCGAGACCGTGTTCTTCGCCCCGGCCCCCACGATGTGGGATGCCAAGATCGATGAAGCCTCCGGACTGCACCCGGCCGAACGCCTGGTGGAAACCACCCTCACCGAAGAAGACGGCGTCCCGGTACTCACCTTGAACGCTGACGCCGCATGGTTGCAAGATCCGGAACGTCAGTACCCGGTCACCATTGACCCGACCTGGTCTTCCAATGCCTCCGATACCTGGGTGCAGGCCGACGTTCCCGGCTCCAAGGCCGGTGATCCGGAACTACGTGTGGGAACGTTCAACGGCGGGACATTGAAGTCCCGTTCTTTCCTGCAGTTCGCTTCCACCGCGCTGGACGGGAAGAAGATCACCAAGGCCGAACTGCGAATGCACAACTACCACTCGTACTCGTGCACCTCTTCCCCGGTGAAGGTCCAACGCGTCACCAGCGAATGGATTTCCACCGACGTCCGCTGGACCAAACAGCCAACCGCCACATCCAGTGGCGAAGGCACAAACAACGTGTCCAAAGGTTACTCTTCGAGCTGTGCTGCCGGGTACGTCTACTACCCGATCACTCCGATTGCCCAGTACTGGGCAGATAACCCCACCAAGAACTACGGGGTGCGGTTGATCGCGGCCGATGAGACGAACAACTACACCTGGAAACGCTACCGCTCAGCGAACTACGTCACAGGTGCGAACGATCCGAACGAACCCACATTCGTCGTCACCTACAATTCCTACCCCGGCACCCCCTCTGGTGTTTCTTTCAACTCCGGTGAATCGGTAAAGGATGGTTCAGGGAAGCTATGGGTGAAGTCGAAGACCCCGACGTTCCGTTCGACGGTCACCGACCCGGACGGTGGGAACGTCAAAGCCGAGTTCGACATGACCGGTACCGGCACACTGAGCAAGCAAGCCGGTTCCATGGTCGCCTCCAAGCAGGTTTCCCTTTACAAGGCCAACTTGGCAGAAAACGGCACTTATACCGTCAAGGCCTGGGCCAATGACGGGACGCTGCGGTCCAAAGCGGCCGGAGCTGCCACGACATTCACGGTCGACTCAATTGCACCCACAGCCCCGACCATCAGCTCATCAGCCGGGATCACTAACAACGGCTGGCAAGCATCTAAGCCTGGGTCGAACACCTTCACGTTCTCTTCCAGCGCGGACACCGACAAGTTTTCTTATCAGCTCAATAACGAGGCCTGGAAAACTGTCGCGGCTTCCTCTGGGAAATCTACGGTGTCTTGGAACCCGACCGGGGCGAACATCCTGCGGGTAAAAGCCATTGACAAGGCTGCCAATACATCGGGCACCATCACGTGGACCTTCGGCAACGGGGTGGCTTCCTTGACTTCTCCTGCAGCCGGGTCCACGACCTCCGATTCGTTCAAAGTCACCGGCCAAGGCCCCACCTCCTCCACTGGAGCGGTGACGCCGAAGGTGTATTGGCGCGAAGCTGACAGCGTGACCGCCGATACCGCCACCTACGGTTCCAACGCGGGATGGCATGAAGCAGCATCCCTGCCAGAGATCGCAGCGGGTCAGCCAGTCAAACTCGATACCATGATCGACATCTCTGCGGCTCCGGCCGGGAAGCTCAAAGAGCTGGGCAAGGACCGTATCGCCGCACTGGTGGAGCTGCAGGTATGTTTCGACTATGCCGGCGCACCAGCGGCCTCCAAGCTGCAATGCACCACCAACAAGTCCAAGAAACCAGTTCAGGTCACCAAGCTGCCGCACGCGTTCGGGGATAACTACCCCGTGGCCGAGGCCGGCGACGGCCAGGTCGCTCTGACCACTGGTGAGCTGAATCTTTCGGAAACCGATGTCGAGGTCAACGCCGGCAACACCGGCTTATCAGTAAGCCGTTCCTATTCCTCCTATTCCGGGATCGGAGCCAACTCCCGCATCTTCGGCAAAGGCTGGCGCGCTAACATCGACGGCCCGGACGAAGGCCTGGCAGGACTGCTGGTCGCTGAATCCACCGCATTGGATGGCACCATCACCCTGATCAGTGATGATGAAACCGCGGCGGTGTTCCGCCAGCCAGGTAACGGGCGTGTATCTCTGAAAACCGGCACCTATCAGCCTGCTAACGAAGATGCCATTGCGTCTGGTTGGAAACTGGTCGTATCAGGTTCAGGAACCAGCGCGCGGATCAAGATCACAGAAGAAGATGGAACGGTCACCACGTTCAAGCGCGGCGCCAACCTTGAGGGCAACCCCAAGATTTGGGAATGGATCGCCGAGACCGTCACCGGCGGCAACGGCACCGGGACTAGCAAATTCGTTTCGAATACCGCCGGTCAAACCACCATGGTCATCGCCGGTACTGAAACGAACCTTAACTGCGAAGCAGCGACACTTGTGCATACCGAGACGACTGCGGTGAAGGGGTGCCGTCGCATCAACCTGTCCTATGACGCCGCAGGCAAGATCACCAAGGTCACCTACACCGCCTGGGATCCTGCCACGAGCGCCATGAAGACCGTCAATATTGCTGAATACGGCTACGATGGCGCCAGCCTGGACTCCCGATTGACCAGCGTCAAGGATTCTCGCACCGGAGACATCACGACCTACACCTACGGGGCAGAATCTGCGGCAGGGGTACCCCTGCTTGCCTCAACGGAGGAGAAAACCAGTAGCGGCACCCGAGTAGATGCGCCAACCTACTACAAATACGGTAAGGCCAACGATTCAAACCGGTCCGATTGGCTGGAACTGGTCGAGCGAGGCAATGCCATCGATGGAAATACCAGAGTGCAGTATGCTCGGTTCGTGTATGGCCTGAACCCGTCAGGGGACGGAGCTAACACGCCCAAGCTGGCAGAGAGCCAGGTCAAGCTCTGGGAACAGGACGGTACCCACAAGCCGGTGACCGGTTATGCAGTGTTCGGTCCAGGCAAGAATATTGGTTCGTCCAAAGCGGCTTCGGTCGCTATGGCGGATTACAAGTACGCTGACCTGCAATACGTTGATGCGCAGAACCGCGTCGTTAACACCGCCTCCTATGCGGCAGGTGCGTGGCAGCTCACCGCGAACGTGTTCAACGCGGAGGGGAATATCGAGCGGGCCTATGATGCTAGAGCGATCCGCACCATCCAGGCTGCAGCAGGAACCCCCGCGAACGTCGTCAATGGGGTGTTGAACAGCCATGAAGAACACGCTCAGGTGAATGTCTACTACTCAGATCTGGAAACGCTGATTGACAAGGAGGGTAACGGACTCTCAACGAAAACTGACGCCACGGAGAAAGCTGAAGAAATTTCCAAGAATGAGGCGACCGCCGAGTTCCTGCGAGGCTACGTCACCGACACCTATTCACCGGTGACCACCGATGAAAACGATGAGCCCTCCCGGGTACATACCAAGACCAGCTACACTCCGATCACGGATGTTGATGCAGGGGGCATGCCGCGCATGCTGCCGACAACGGTGGCGACTTCGAAGGCCAGCTCCGGGAAGATTGATCGCGACGCTGACAACGAACCGATCATCACCCAGGTGGAGAACGGTTACAACGCCTACACCGTCGACAAGAACGGGAAGGCGACCACCGATAAGAACAATCTGCGTTCAGGTTGGGTGATCGGTTCACCCACTAAGGTCACCCAAGTCATGAGTACCAGCGGTGACAACATTGTGACCGAGACCCGGTTCGATGACCAAGGACGCGTGATCGAATCCCGGCAGCCGAAGTCCGCCGGCGCTGATGCTGGAACGACGAAGAGCATCTACTACACCGCTGGAGCGAACGCAGCGGATAGTGACTGCGGAAGCAAACCGGAATATGCGGGGTACTTGTGCAAGAACACCCCGCAGGGTGCCGGGTCGGTCGCTAAGCATCAGACCGGGTTCAACATCTACGGCCAGCCAGCCACGTTCACCGAGTCCTCGACCGGAACCGATGGGGCCAAGCGCATCACCACCCAGACGTACCGGGCTGATGGCCAGGAAGAGAAGACCACGGTCACCACTAGTGGAATCACCACCACTGCGGTACAGCCGGTGGAGAAGCTCTACGACGTCACCGGAGTACAGAACGGCGTGCGGGCAGTAGCTTCCGGCTCCCTGCCGCAATCCGAAGTGAAATGGACCCAGGACTTGTGGGGACGTACCACTTCCTACACCAACTCACTAGGAGAAACGACTACCACCGAATACGACCTGTTCGGCAACGTCTCCAAGACGGTCTCCCCGGTCTCGACCACTACGTATAAGTACGGGGCCCTATCCAATGACGCGGAGAACATGGGTGAATACCAAGGTGTAGTCACCAGCATGACCGTGTCCAAACACGGCGGCACCAACACCGCAACCTACAAAGCCACCTACGACGGGGATGGCAACGTCCTCACCCAGGCCATCCCCGGGGGCTTCATCCAGAGGATGGACTACGACGAATCCGGCAAGCAGGTCCGCCTGGCCTATGACGGACCGTTGAAAGCCGAAGACGGCACCAGCTCGATCGGCACCTGGATCGCGTGGGAACTGAATCGTGACGTCACCGGACGCATCATGGGTGAAACTACCCCTGAAGGAGATGTGCTCGCTGGCACCTCGACTGCCGGGGACCGTGCGGCGGCCTATGACCGTGCGTTCACCTATGACCGGGCTGGACGTCTCACCGAGGTCAAGGACATCACCGCTACCCCGGGAGAAACGGTGAACACCGACCCCGAGGAAGGGGCCGTGACTCCAACGACGGTGCGGAAGTATGCATTTGATAAGAACGGCAACCGCGCCTCGCTGACCACCACGGTCAACGGCACCCAGACCGCTAAGCGGACCTGGGCCTACGACGCCGCAGACCGTGTCGGTGTGGGCGCTGGGTATGTGTATGACGGGTTGGGACGGCAGACCACGATCCCAGCCGCCGATGCACCAGCAGCTGCTGGCGGGGTCAAGGCCGGGGCTGGGGCGATCACGGTGAAGTACTTCGCTGATGACGCTGCCGCAGCCATCACCCGCAACGGCACCACCTCTACCATCGCCCGGGATCCTGCAGGGCGCCGCCTGACGGTGACCTCGTCCGGAACCGCGGCTGCCGGAACCGAAACCAAGCACTACGCCGATGATTCGGATAACCCTGCCTGGACCACTCGTAAGCAAGGCACCGAAACCATCACCACCAGGTACGAATCCACCATCGGTGGAGACCTGGCGTTGACCATCACCGGGAACACTGTGGAACTTGCGGTGAATAACCCTCACGGGGACGTGGTCGCCACCGTGCCGTTGACCGGTACCGGGGCAGGGCAAGGTATCACCGGATGGGCGCAGTACGACGAGTACGGCAACCAGCTCACCGAACCAGTGAACACCGGCGCCACCACCTACGGATGGCACGGAGCCGATGAACGCGCCGTAGACACCAGCGGGCTGATCCTGATGGGCGCTCGACTCTACAACTCGGTCACTGGGCTGTTTAGCAGCCGGGACCCGGTCGAGGGCGGCAACACCACGACCTACGCCTACCCACAAGACCCAGTGGGAACGAATGACCTTAGTGGACTCTTTCAGTGGGGAAAATGGTTAGATCGAGCAAGCACAGGGCTCGCTGTCGCAGGTATGTTTGGGTGTGCGCTCTGTGCCGCAGGTTCTGCGGCTATTGGGCTTGGCAGAGGTATCTATAAAATACGTAACGGAAAAAAGGGCGAAGGCTGGGTAGATATCGCGGGCTCGGTTACCTTTGGCGTAGGTAAAGGACTTCGAGCTGCGGGTAAACTGTGGAAAAAATCCCAGATGAAGAAGTACCCCAAAGGTCACCGAGTCAACAAATATAAAAGGAAGAAAATAGCAAGAAAGTACCGAAAGTACAACAACAGAGTTGTAAAACGCTATGACAGATTTGACCGAATCTGGAGCACTGGTACCGCAAGCTATTCAAGCTATGGGATGTACACAGATTATAGGGCGTATAAAAAATCAAGACAAAGGAGGTAGTGTTCGTGAAAAATAACAAAAAAATATCATATTTGACAAAAAGTGATATTTTAACATCCTCATTATTCGGCATTGCCATCATTGCCTTGATGATATACATCGAAGAGTATGGATTTGCCTTGGTATTATCGCTGACAGTAGTTAGCGGTCTGATAATTAGCGCAAAAAAGCTTCGCTGGTCGCAAAAGTCTTGGGATGCAATGATGAGTAGCCTCAGAACGTCTAGTTTCAATTCAACATCAGCTCCACGGATCGGATATTGGATTGCTCGCACAACGTCCAGTTCAGAACGCACAACATACTGGTTCGGAAAAAGCTTTCTTGACCATTATGAATTCACTCGAGTGCCATCCAAGCTCGGAGAGAAATTCGAGACTACATTCGACGAGTCGAAGTATCCTCATTTTCAAAAGAAGAGTACGAAATATTCGATCGACGAACAAGCAATTAAAAACTTGTCGAAGTTCGTAAAATTCTAATATCTCGAAGATCGTTCTTTCGCATTAAGGAAACCTATTTTATAATACTGCCGAGTCGCAGAATGAATTCACCATTATTTAAATGAAATTCACTTAGCATATATCGGTATTTAATTATTGAAATACATCTGACAATCAATGCAATAAAACCTGGCCGGCTGAACTTAGCTGGCCAGGTTTTTCACTGTCCTCCCGAAACCACCGATGAGCGGAAGTACCCCTCCGGCGCCTCAGCCACCGGGAACATCTCTGGAAGCTGCGGGTGCATCACCTTGTCATACGCATGGAACGGGCCGTCCTGAGCGGTGAGCCGATCCATCAACGGATAGAAGTAGTCGCGATAGAACACCAAGATCTGCTGCGGTCCATCCCACCGCATCTGCTCCCACGTCTCCCACAACGCGGTAACCACCGAATACACTTCCGAGTACTCATACCAGTTCGGCGCCCACGCATGCCCCGAAGGACCGCACTTCCGCAGGTAACGCGGTAGCGCGTAGCCGCGCAACCACTGCTGCGCGTCCTCATACACGAAAGGCCGCTCCGAGACTGCGTGCTCGGTATCCTGCGGCGAGGTCGCCGGCTGCGCCGCGGGTTCCTGGGGCTCGTCACCGTCCAGATCCAGCTCATCATCATTCGGTGGGATGCCGACCATCGCGACAGCTCCTGTCCTTGGGTGCGGGCCGGCGCTGCCGCTGCCATACCGCGTTTGCGGTGCTTCATCGCCGTCTGCGGATTCTGGGTGCTCGGCGGCAACGGAAAATCAGCGTCCTTCCCGCCCTTCTGCTTCCAGACAGCGATCACCCGTTCCGACGCGGCACTATGCCGATCCAACGCCAGCGTGCCCGCATCCTCCGGGCCAGCCCCCGCCGGGGACGTTGTGCCCGCTTCCTTGGCTTCAGCGGTGTCAGCGTTGACCCGGTCAAGATGTTCTTGACCCTCAGCTCGTTCAGCTTGCCGCAGATGCGCGGCCTCGTCCTGCTGGGCTTCCGCCGCCTCGCCAGTAGTGGTCTCTCCGGTGGCAGCTTTGCACCCTCGGGCACCAGGTGCGGGAACTTCCCGGCAATCGCCCGGTCCACCTCATCGTCATGCCCATACCACGACGGAACAAAACTAATCGTGTCGCGCCCACCAATGGACGGGTCACGCACCGTATCCGCCGGCATCAGTTCCAAGCGACGCAGCACTTCCTGTTTGCTGATCTCCACAGGACGTTCCAAACCATCGTTGTAGTCATAATCCCGGAACGTCCCCTGCGGCTGCGCAAACCACGGCTCCTGGCCCATGGGTGGCTGCTCGGCCTTGGCTCGCTGGCCAGCCAAATAGTCATCCAGCGCATCGCGCAAGGCACGGTGCCGGTCAGTGGCCGCCGTGGGATGATCCCGATTCAGATCCTCCACGTTGATCCCGAACTGGTTGCGGATACGGTCAGCGCCAGCCATGAATGCCTGGGAGGCGGCTTCGTGCCGGCCCGCCAGTTCACTAGCCACGATCATACGATCTGCAATCGCTTCGCTGCCAGCAGTGTTCCAAAACTTTGGAGAGGATAAATCGCGGTGCACAAGCTGCGCGATGTTGCGTTCGTGTTCTGCGTTGGCGTTCGCTTCCGCACCTCGCATCTGCGCCCGACGCTGAGCGTGTACGACCAGTTGCATCCCTGAACCCAACTCAGCCTGCGCGACGCCACCGAAGTCCACTTCGATACTCCACGCGGCGGTACTGCCCGGTAGGCTTGGTACTGACTTGAAACGACAACTTGCAAAGTAGAGCGATGGCATTCTTCTCACGTTTGCGCGCACAGCGTGCGGCAAATCGCGAATTGGGCGAGGGCGTGTGGCGCCGTGCCCACGATCGCTTCACCCGATCCCTGGACCGCATTTTCCAGGTGCTCGAAGGCATCAACGACGTCGAGGTCTACAACCAGCTGGTGAAGCCGGCTAACGAGATGGCCGACCTGCTGCCCATGGTACGCCAGCTGTGCACCGATGCCCAGCGGATCACTCCCAGCGAGGATGAGGTGATTCCGCAGGCCACCGCCAGCGTGCACCGCTCGCTGACCAAGTCTGCCAACGACCTGGCGACCACCGCCCAGGTGATCGCCATGATGCGCATGCAGGCTGAAGCCGGTTCGCCGATCAATGTCCTGTCCGTCGTGCACCGCGCCCAGATCGTGAAAGAGGACGTCAACCGGGCTGCACAGCTTTTGGAAGCGCTCAAGTAAAGCTACCTTACGATGTTCCTGAAAATCCCTGCGGCCAGGGCTGGGGATGCACTAGATTAAGTGCATGACCCAAACTGTTCCAGAACTGAAATTCCACGACGGAAACACCATCGACCAGCTCGGCTACGGCGTATGGCAGGTGCCTGACGCCGAGGCTGAAATCGTGGTCGGCAAGGCCATCGATGCGGGCTACCGCCACATCGACACCGCCAAGATCTACGGCAACGAAGAAGGCGTCGGCCGCGCCATTGCCGCATCCAGCGTCCCGCGCGAAGAACTGTTCATCACCACCAAGGTGTGGAACGCCGACCAGGGCTACGAGAACACCCTGGCCGCTGCCGACGCGTCGCTGCAGCGTCTGGGCTTGGACTACGTCGACTTGTACCTGATCCACTGGCTGCAGCCCAAGCGCGGCACCTACGTGGACACCTGGAAGGCCTTGATCCAGCTGCAGAAGGACGGCAAGGCCAAGTCCATCGGCGTCTGCAACTTCACCATCGAGGCGCTGGAAGAGCTCTACGCCGAGACCGGCGTGCGCCCGGTGATCAACCAGGTGGAAACCCACCCGTACTTCCCGCAGTCCGAACTGCGCGCCTACGAGGCGCAGCACGGCATCCTGCACGAGTCCTGGTCCCCGTTGGGCCAGGGCGGCGACCTCCTGACCGACCCGGTTCTGGTGAAGATCGCCGAAAAGCACAAGGCCTCCGTGGCGCAGGTGGTCATCGCCTGGCACCTGGCCCTGGGCAACGTGGTCATCCCGAAGTCGGTGACCGATGCGCGCATCATCGAGAACTTCGCCTCGCTGCAGCTCACCCTGGATGACGAGGACCTGGCCGCGATCAACGGCCTGGACCGGGGAGCCGAAGGCCGTATCGCCGCCGACCCGGCCACCGCAGATTTCGCCTAGCACCCACTGCGGATGCGAAAAGGTCCTTGGTTTCAGCTGAAACCAAGGACCTTTTCTTCACATGGAGCCCCCTGCCGGATTTGAACCGGCGACCTGCTCTTTACGAGTTCCCCGTTCACCGCCTAGCTATGGCCGCCTAGCGCTTCCCCGGCGTGTCTAATGTAAGAATCGGATTAGGTGGGGGTTATGGACACAAGCGGAACTATTGCGGATTGGTGTGCCTGGATGCGTGGCATCGGGCGAGCAGAGCGGACAATCAGCGAACGACAGACCACGCTTTGGCACTTCTTCGAGTTCACCGGCACCACGCCGGAGAGTTTCACGCAACGCCACGTCGTGCGATACCTCGGGCGCAAAGGATTGAAGCCGGCCAGTCGCGCCAGCTACTACACACAGGTCAAGGCGTTCTCGAAGTGGGCCGTGCTCATCGGCTTGCGAGACGATAACCCCATGACCGATCTGCCGGCACCGCGCCGTCCCAAGTGCGTGCCCCGGCCTATCACTAACGGTGACTTCATCGCGCTGCTGGAATCGACGCCGCGCCGGCTCACGCGGATGAAGATCATGCTGGCCGCGCTCCAAGGGCTTCGCGCCCATGAGGTCGCCAAGGTGCGCGGGGATGACTTCGACGTGCACGCCATGCAACTGCGAGTCCAAGGCAAAGGCGGTGGAACGGCGGTGATCCCGTTGCACCCTGGCATGCTCGAATTGGTGGAAGCGATGCCGAAGCGCTCCTGGTGGTTCCCGTCCGAACTGACCAGCACCGGGCATGTCACGGCAAAGAGCGTGTCTACGGTCATGAGCCATGCGATGCAGCGTGCCGGGGTGCCGGCTACCGGTCATCAGCTGCGGCACTGGTTCGGCACCAACCTGCTGACCTCGGGCGCGGATCTGCGCACGGTGCAGGAACTCATGCGGCACGAGTCGATCACCAGCACACAGATCTACACCCTTGTGCCCAATGAGCGGCGCGTGGAAGCGCTGGCACGTTTGGAGTTGCCCAAGGCAGCATGAGCGCAGCGCAAAGGCCACCATATTCGTCGCTTGACGAAAATGGTGGCCTTTTGCTATGCCCAGGTGATCTTGCTGGCCAGCGCGATGATGACACCGGCCCCGGCAATCCACAGTGACACGTTGGCGCGTGCGTGCCCGTCGCGCTGTTTCAGGTTCTCGATTTCCACCGTATGCGTGGCGGTTTTCGATTCGAGCTGGTTGTATCGCTGGTGCACCATGTCGAACTCGGCATGCACACGCTTCGATTCCTCGTCGTGTCGATCCTGCCCGGCCTGCAGCGAGCTGAGCTGGCCGGTGAGCACGCCGCGCAGCTCGGCAATGTCGGTTCGGAGATTCACATATTCATCCATTGCCGGGGTCACTCTATCGCTCGCTTGCCGGTGCCGGGCTTCACCAGCCAACCGCCCAGCACGGTGCCGGCCACGGTCAGCAGCACCGCGATAGCATCTTCAATCTCGGCAGCGTCTACGCCCAGCTGCGCCAAGATCCACACGATCACGGTCGCCGCCGCGTAGCCCACGACGGAGCCACCGCCGGCAGCCACGGTGACAGGGCCAACGGTACGCTTCGATTCAGCCATTCTTTCCTCCTACAGTCCTAGTCGTTTCTGGGTCCTTTCAGCGGCCACGCCGTCTACGACGAGTCCGGTGCGGCGCTGGAAGTCGCGCACGTTCACGTCGAGCTGCGCGGTGAACACCTTGGTGTCGCCCTGGCGGGTGTAGCCCTCGGAGCGCAGCGCACGGGACACGGCCAGCACGTCGTTGCCGGTGGACTTGTTCTTGAGCGACAGGTTCCGGTAGGTCTTGCCGGCTGGCTTCGACGCTTCGACAGGGCGGCGCGGGGCGGTCTTGCCGGGGGTGATGCCCTTGGATCGCATCCACTTGTGAAAGCTCGCCCACTTCCAAGACTTGGAGCCCTTGCGCTTGAATCGCACCCCAGCATGGACGTGCACGCCGGTCACGTTGCCGGTGTCGCCCATGTAGCCGATCAGCTGGCCAGCCTGCACGCGCTGGCCGGGCACTACGACGATCTTGGACATGTGCCCGTAGTTGGTCATGGTGTAGTCGCTGGACCCGTTGCCGGTGAGCAGGCCGTGGTCGATGATCACGATCTGCCCGGTATGGCCGGCCAAGATCCCGGTGCCGGAGTCCAGCACGGTGCCGTCGGCGGCGGCGTAGATCGGGTCATGGTCGCCCGGCTTGATCGGCGCGTAATCGTCGCCGGCGTGGAGCGTGCCCCAACGGCGTCCGTACGCGCTGGTGTAGCGTGCGCCTACGGGGACGGGGCTAGAAAACTTGGTCATGGTTGCCTTTCTAGATTCCGTACGCGGTCTTGAGCTTGGAGTACAGCGCCGCGCGTTCGGTCGCGTTCAGCGGCGGCATGATGATGTTGCGCCGATACTCAATATGGGCACGACTATCAGCCGAATTATGGTTGAATCCGAGCGTGATGCCTTGCCGGGCCGTGGAAGTGACAGACTTGGCGGCTTCGACTTCATCAATGCGGAGGGCAGAATTTGCTCCGTTCGAAGTCAAGATCGCAATATGCCAATTCGTGTCTGCTGGAATCGCAGGATCCAAAGTAGTGCCGAGGCCGGCGATTCGACCTTCAATGCGTAAAGCGTCTGATGCGACGAAAACAGCCCCAGCACCGCTTGACGCATAGTCGAATACTGCGGCATCTCCGTATTCGGGTGTTAACAGTCGGAAGATTGTCACCACTGTGTGCGCGGCAGGCACGTTGGGGGTGAGCACACGCATGCGGTTGGTGGAGCCGTTGAATCGGACGGCTTTCTTCCCGCCGGAGTTGACAACTTGTGGCGCGCCGCCATCGGCGAGCAGCGGCGAGTTGTCGATCAGGGAAGACCACTGGGTGAGCGAACCCAAGGGCAGCTGGTCGGCCGCCCAGTCGAAATATGCGTCGCGGATTGGTTCCACATAGGTCAGGTCGACCTTTGGCCAGGTGTCGTTGCGTGCGGTCCACTTGCCGGGTCGGATGATGGCGCGGGCGATGGTCATGGTCGAATCCATTCTCGTTGGGTCATGTAGGTGTTGAATCGGGCGGCTACCCATACTGCGGTTTGCCGGCTCCAGTGTGTTCCGTCGCCGGGATCCATGATGGAGGGCGGGAGCGTGTCGGCGGTCATCTTGGCTAGGTCGGTGGGAGTCGGGGTGATGCCCTGCTCATAGATCGCTTCATGGACCAGTTCGTGGCGCAGGTCGTAGCACTTTGGCCCATAGGCCAGTTGGAGCCCGTCGCGCACTGTCGTTGCGGTGACATAGCCGGCAGTGCCTGCCTCCTCGCCCACGGTCGTGGTCGGTGGCACGACAAGCACCTGCTTGAGCTGACGGGTATGCCAGTTCACGATGCGTTGCACGCCGGCGATGATGTGTTCTGCAACCGATGATTCAGCGCCGGTCACGCCCAGGGCGATGTCGTTGCGGCCCAGCAGGATGATCGAGGTGTCTGCGTCGTGTCCGGTCATGTCCGGGACGAACACGGTGCCCGGTTCCAAGGGCACTTCGGTGCCGGCGGTAGAGCGGGTGAACGTCAGCAGGGTGTTGGAGTCCTGGCGACGCAGTATGCCGGGCACGCCGGCCAAAGTGCCGGGGAAGCTCACAGCGGAGCCGAGTGCACGGAACCCGATCACTTCATCGGTGATGACGTTGACCGGGCCACTGGCCGGGATACGGTTCAGCGTGGCAGTGAGCGGAACTGGGATGGCGCCGATGCGCACGGCCACCTCATCCACGCACCAGCCGGAGGTGCCCAGATTGAACACGTCCACCCCGGCGGGCACAAGGTCGGCCAGCTTGGCCGGGTATGAGTCGCTGGTGGGGCCGGCGCTTCCGTCGAAGTAGCCGTAGGTCAGCGAGTCGCCGATGCAGGCGACACGGTTGCGCTGGGAACGGGTGTAGCCCACGGCGGTGTTGGCGCTGTCCTGGGGGGCGATGTTGCCGTAGCTAATATGCGTGTACCCGTCATCGCGGATACCGAACGCTACTACGCCGTCTTCGTCGGTGACCACGGTTTGCCAGCCGGGAGCGTTGACGGGCTGGCCGACCATGCCGGTCTGGCCTTGGATCAGCGGCGGCATTTCGGTGTTGAATTCGCCGGAGTCGTAGAACCCGCCGGCGGTGTATCCGTCATCGTCGGCGAAGGGGATGGCGTAGTTCAGTTCGTTGGTCGTGCGCAATACTCGGTCGTCGCTTCCTGTGATGAAGTCCAGCTGGATCGCTGCGTCCTGCACAGCGTCTACGGCGACTTGGGTTGCTGCTTCGATTAGCTCGGGGGTCAGCCCACCTTGCAGCAGGTCGTCAATCTTCCCGGCGGCGGCGCGGATGGACGCGGCCAGCTGAGATATTTTGACGCTATCCGCGGGGGTGGGGATACCTAGCGGTGTTTCAGGCATTTATGGTGCTCCTATGAATTTGAAATCGCCTACGGTCAGCGTGTCGCCAACGCTGGCGCAGGTGGCATTCGCAATGTTGGGGTTGGCCGATGCGCCAACTAACTGGCAGGTCCAGTAGTCGCCGGCCCCGTCCAAGGCGGTGATGGTGCGCTCTAGCGTCAGGGTCATCGCCCAGGCTTTCCCGTCCCAGGTGTAGGTTCCTCCCAGCAGGTAACTGCGCAGGTCGGACGGGCCGGGGTCGGGACGGTTGGCCATGATGCCGGTGACGACGATCAGCGTGTTGAAGCGCGTGTCGTTAGCTAGCAGGTCGGCAAGGTCGGCTTCGGTCATCAGGTCGCTGTCGTTGATGGTGAGTTCGCTCATCTTCCACGGCGAGTCGGTGGTCATCCAGTCGTTCGCGGCGGACTGCCAATCGGCGGAGTTCAGCAGGTCGGTTTCGAAGTCCACGGACTGCACGCCAAACTGGTCTCGGATGGCTTGCGGTGCCCGGTAGTTCCGTTCGGTCTGGGTGGTGAACCCGTCATCGCCCAGCGCCATAGTGGACAGGGTGACGGCGGTGATCGCGTTGTCGGGGTCTTGAGTCCACGACGGGTCTTGCAGCGCGTTGGACGCTGGCAGGTACAGGATTTGCGACGGGGCGCCGCTGATCATTGGGCTGTTGTAGGTTTTCTTCCACACGCCCGGCGGGCTGGCCAGCAGCTGGTCAGGCTTGACGTACCGGGATGATCCCTCCATGACGGTCAGGCGCTTTCTCAAATCTCCGTCCGAACCTCGGTATGAAGTATCGAATGCTTTGCCCCGGTATCGGTTCATGTAGCGTTCGAGCATGGTCATCAGCTTGACGCTGTTGTAGACGGCCTGCGCGCTGTCCTGACTGTTTTCGGGGAAGTAGACGAACCAGTTCTCGGCCAGGAACGCGGCGTTCAGATGCGAGACCCGGTTCGCGCCAGATGGCCAGTTGGTCGAGATATACGCGTTCTCAATGTCGGCCTTGTGGCTGGTCGCGTTCGCGGTGACTTCCAGCCCGCCCTCATAACGGGTGGACGGGGCAGCGCTGAGCGTGCGGATGCGCCCTGCGAAGAGCGTGCGCCAGCCCTCGGAGGTGGCGACCAGCAGTTCCACTTCGGCACCCTTGACCAGATCGGGTACGTCATACATGGATTCTTTGAACAGCAGGGTGAACTTGAGGTTGTCGGGCTCGGGCTGCTCATAGGCTCCATCGGAACCCCAAGTGAGTTCGGCAGGGGCCAGCACCGGCGCGTTAGCAGCACGGGTGCCGGCCAGCTGTCGGCCGTTCAGGTAGAGCCGTGGGGGCAGCGCCATTAGTTCGCTCCACTCATGTGCTTGCGGTACCGCTTGAGGATCTTCTCAATCTCGCGGCCGATGGCAATTGGGTCACTGCCAACGCCGGCATTGATGGTGATATTGAAGATAGTTTGGCCGTTGGCACCGGTGGCTTTGAGTCGAGTGCGGCCCAGCGGGTCGGTGGCCAGGCTGATCTTCGGTGCTGCGGACAGTCCGCCAATTTCTTCGGTGACCTTGTTCAGCACGCGCTTGAGCTGCGGCATTTCGCCCTTGAGCGATTTGGTCAGGCCGCCCATGATGGCCTTGCCGGCGGGGATCAGCAGCTTCTTGTCGTAGCTGATCGGGCCCTTGTGGTCGGCAATCCATCCACCGATGCCCTTGACGAATTCCATGCCTTTGTCCCATGCGCCGCGCAGGCCGCCTACAAAGCCGTCGATGATGGCCTTGCCTGCGCCCTTGAGCAGACCGCCCAGGTTGCTTAGTGCGGACTTGATCTTGCCGGGCATGCCCTTGATGAAGCCCAGTGCGCCGTCGATGCCGCGCTTCACGATGGACTTGAACGCGGTCATGATGTTGGAGCCGATGGCTTTGATGCCGTTCATGGCCGTGGACACACTGTTTTTCATGGCGTTGAAGCCGGTGCGGAAGAATCCCTTCACGGCGTTGATGCCGATCTTGATCGCGCCGAACGCCTTGCCGATCAGGGTTAGCTGGATGAAGTTCCAGACGGCCTGCACTGCGCCGGAAACGATCTGCTTGACTGCTTCCCATGCGGCTTTCCAGTCGCCACGGAACAGAGCGGACACCAATTTCACTACGCCCTGGATGACGTTCAGCATGCCCTTGATGAAGCCGACCACGTTGCCGACGATGCCGGACACAATAGCGATGACTACAGGGCCAATAACTTTCCAGACGTTAGCGAACAGCGTGGCAAGCCCCTGGATGATGGGGCCGGACTCACGGGCGAACACGGCGATGGTTTCCTTGACCATGCCAATGATCGGCGCGGCCTGCAGTGCGAAGCCTTGGATGGCCGGCAGCAGGGAGTCGCGCCAGATCGCGCCGAACACGTCGAGGATCGGCTGTAGCTTGGCGATAGCGCCCTGGATGAATCCGAACGCGCTGCCGCCTTGCCCCAGCCCGTTGACCATGGACTGCAAGCCCGGCAGTACGCTGGTGTTGATGAACGTCATCACGGCGGTGATCGCCGGCAGGAACAGCTGACCGATGGTGGTCTGGATGTTCTTCCAGGTGGCATCGGCTCGGGCCATCTGGCCCTGCATGGTGTTCGATTCCTTGGCGAAGTTGCCGTGCGCGTCGGCGGTCTGCTTCATGATCAGCGACAGGGTGGCCGCCTGGTTGGCTTCGTTGGACAGCGAACCGCCCACTTTCTTGAAGCCCAGCGCGGCGGCTTCCGCGTCGATCTTCGCCTGATTCAGCGATACGCCGTAGCGTTCGATGGGGTCGCGTTCGCCCTTGAGCGCGCTCGATAGCGCTTCGACGGCTTCCTTGGACGTGCCGCCGAACATGCTGGACAGGTCTGCGCCCAGGGTGATCAACTGGTTGGTTTTCGGTGCAAGCTGATCCATGGCCGTGCCGCCGTTTTTCAGCTGCGTGCCGATCAGGGTGCCCAGCTCGTTGAACTCGTTACGGGTCAGACCGACGTTCGTCTGCGCGTCCTTAGACCACTGGTGCATCTGCCCTGAGTTGCCCTTGAACACTGTGTCGATCGCGCCCACGGACTGTTCGAGGTCGCCGGCCATCTTCACGGCGTTCTTACCGTATTCGAGCAGCTTGATGCCGGCGTACGCGAGTGCTGCGCCGCCGGCTACTTTCAGGAATGTTCCCACGGCAGAGCCGGCACGCTTCAGGCCGCTTTGCGCCTGTTTGGTGTCTGCGATGACGCGCAGCGACATGATCGCCGATTTTGCCATGGGGTTCAGTCCTCTTCGAGTTCGTTGCTTTCTTCCTCTAGCAGGTCGAAAGCGGTCATCAGATCAGCAGGGTCTTGTGCTCGCCATACGTCCGGTGCGATACCGGAGCGGATGGCCAGCGCGACTAAGTTCCTAGAGAGAGTCCCCTGCTGATAAGGGCGCGTCCTCGGTGTCTTCCTCTTCGAGCTTCTGAGCGGCGGCATCGACCATCTGGTCGGTGAACTGCTCAAAGGTCAGCTGGTGGGCACCGGCGCGGCGGGACGCGTGCCAGACAAGGAACACGTCGGAGGTGATCGAGTCGGCTTCGGCATCCCAGTTGCGTGCTTTGGCGGTCTTTTCGTATTGCAGCTTGTCGTGCAGGTTGATGCGGAACGGGCCGTGTTCGGTGCCGTGCTCGTCTTCGTAGTAGCCGGCAATCTTGTTGAGCTTGGACATGTTCAGATTCCTTTGACTTTGGAAATGGCTTTGTTCACTTCGGCTAGATACAGGGCTAGCCATTGTGGTTCGGTCTGCTTGGCAGCCACGGTGATCCAGTGCTCGCCACCGAAACTGCCTTTGATGCCGGATGCGCCCTCGGGCCAGCCCCAGTTATTGGGGCCGGCGTACGGGGTGCGTTTGAAGCCGGCGCGCACCACGGCGGCGGTCTTGGTGCCCGATGACCGGATGGTGCTGGCCAGCGTGCCAGTGACCTTGGGGGCCATCTGGCGGGCGCGGCCCTCCACGACGGAAGCAACACGCGCGTGGATGCCTTGGAGCGTGGACAGATCGTGCTCGGCGGCTTTGAGGGTGGCGCGTAGCATGCGGCCACCGTCCACCGAGACAATCGGTTTGCTGGCCATGGTTAGGCGATGGTGCCGAACGTCGGCTGGCCAACGACCTTGAATTCGAAGTCGTTTTCGTTGCGGGACTTCACATCGCCGCCGATGGCAATCGGGCGGATCTTCGCCACGCCGGTGACCTTGAGCGTTCCGGTCTCGGCGTTGGGCTGGAACTCGAACGGCAGTTCCTGGCCCTTGTGGGTGTTCGCCCAGACGGCCAGCGAGTCAGCGGTGTAGTCGTCCAGGATGGTGCCGCCGATCGTCCAGGTGTAGTCCTCGTCGCCGGCCATCTCTTCGCCGGAGAGCACCGGGATGGGGTCTTCCTCTTCCACGTCCGGGGTCAGGGACGCGGAGCGCAGCTGGGAGGCGAATTCCTCTTCGCTGGCGACTTCACCAAAGGTCAGCGAGCCGGGGCCCAGCTTGTGGGACTTGATAGCCATGGGGTTCTCCTAATCGGAATAGGTGGTGTGCGTGAGCACGTAGCACGGGTATGGGTAGTTGTCAGCAGACTGGAACACGTTTGGTTCCGCGTCGGACGGCATGAGGTCGCTACGCATGAGGGCCAGCAGCAGCGGTTCGAGCGTCTGGACGGCACGGCCTTGGTTATCGAACGGGCCGGCGGCGACGATGGTTTTGAACTCGAATTCTGCGGTGACCGTCGTAAGCGCCGTGATGCGCGGTGGGGGAACCACGATCACGGCGCGGCCTTGGGACAGGCTGTTGGCTGCTGCCGTCGCGTTCTCGGTCACGTCGGCATCCAGCCCCAGCCCGGTGATGAAGTCCACGACTTCGGTAATGGCTTCGTTGAGCATGGGTTATCCAATTCCGGGTCGGAGCCATGGGCGCAGGATGATGTACGCCGATGTGTGTGGGTCGCGCAGGCTCGGCAGCGGCTCGGGGTTGCCGTCGTAGCTATCGAACTGCGGTACGCCGGTTCGGGCCTTGTTGCGTCGCCACAGGTCTGCCGCCGCTTCGAGGATTGCCCGGTCCACCATGGCGGCGGGAACTGTAGAGCCCTTAGTCAGCCTGGTGACAATCTCGGTTGCGGCAGTCAGCTGCTCTTGGAGACGGGTGGCATCCTGGACGGCGTTTGCGCCCGTCTCCGTTGCGAGCTGTTGGATGGTGACCGTCATGGCTAGGCGGCGAAGTTGACCGGCAGGATCGCTTCCGGGAACGGGGTCAGGATCGCCATATCACCGTGCACGCTGAACTGCTTGGTCAGGTTGATGATGTTCTCGTCCTGCAGTCGTGCCGGTGCGCCTGGGGATTCCAGCGTCTTGATCGCTACCGGGTCGTAGAACACGGCGCGGTCGCCGGTCACTCCGGGCAGCAGATCCACGGTGACGTTGGCCAGATCGCCAGAGACTGCGGACAGGTCCAGCCGGCCCACGGTGTTGGTGCCCTGACCGTAGACGGTCATCAGGCGGTGGTCGCCGTCCTTGAGCCGGATCAATTCCTTGAAGATGTCCACGGACACCATAAGGCCCTCGATGGCGAAGCCGGAGTCCTCACGGTTCATCGCAGCATCTACGATCAGGTCCAGCCATTCGTCGGGGGTACGGGTGGCAGCCAGGGTAACGGCAGCGGTGGTGTCAGGATCGCCGGTGTCGTTGAACGCGGCCAGACGGTCGGTGATCACCTGGTTGACCTCGGTGGCCACGGCGGCGTTGGTGACCTTGGCGTAGCGCAGACCGAACGCTTCCAGGGTGGTGTCAATTACGGGGGTGTCGGAACGCTTGACCAGCTGCAGCGACAGGTCGCCGTAACCGCCGTAGGTTTCGACAGGAGCCGAATCGCGCTTGAGGGTGACCTTGCCGAATGGCAGCGGCTCGCCCTCGCCGGCCTGCTTGGCAACGACGGTGCCGTCATCGAGCAGCTGCACGTAGTCCACGTTCATGCCCTTGGCCGGCAGGGTGCCGGTGGTGAACTTGTTGATGATGCGGCGGCGCTGGCCAACCAGCTTGATGAAGTTGCCGACGAAAGTGTCGGTCAGGGCAGCATCGCCGGTGGTGCCGCCGGTGTAGGCGCGCTGCAGTTCGCCGGTGGTGTACTGGCGGTGGAATTCGGCTGCGGACTCGTCGCCGTCGGCGATGGCCTTGACGAACTCGCCCATGCTGCGGAACTGCGGGACGGACGGACCGGATGGGGTGGTGTTCGCCTGGATCAGGGCCATCTGGCGTTCGAGCTTGTCCAGGGTTTCGTTGACCGGGTTCAGGTCGTCGCGGGTCAGGGTGTCAGTTGGCACGGTGTCGCCTTTCGGGGTGTGGGTCTGTGCGGAGCGGACTGCGCTCACGCCGGCGCTGGCGTAAGCAGGGTGGGGAACTAGGGAGAATTCGACGGCGCGCACCTTGGTGTAGGTGATATGTCCCTCGTCATCCTCGCGCCATTCGATGGGCTGGAAGCCGATGGACAGCCGATCAATGGTGCCGTCGCGCAGCATGGTGTATGCGTCGCGGCCAAGGGTGGTGTCGCTGATCTTCGCGTCGAGTTCATAGCCGGCTTCGGTGTCGCGGCCCTCGGTGAGACGGCCGATGATTTCGCCGTGTCGCCAGTAGATCTTCGCGCCGGTTTCGGCCAGCTCTACCGAGCCGGGCGCGAATTCCTCGGAGTGCTTGCCGAACCAATCCATGACTTCGATGCGTTCGCCGTAGGGCACGCCGATGCCGGTAAATTCCATGGCATCGGTGGAGCCGGCGGCGCGCACCTGCGCGGTGCGGATCAGCGGTTCGGTGGGGGCGGTGCGGGTCATGGGGTTGTCTCCACTGGGGTCGGTGCGGGTTCGGTGGCTTTGAGTTCTTCGCGCTGCGCGTCGGTCAGCGGGGCCATGTTCTCGTCGGCGCGGATCTCGTCCACGGTTTTCCAGCGGCCCAGGCTGATGTTGTGCGCTTCGTACCGTGATTTCGTGTCGGAGCGCAGCAGGGTTTCCACGTTGAAGCGGACGGACTGGCCGCGCGGCACTAGCTTGGTTAGGGCCAGTTCGATCTTGCGTAGATAGCCCATGAGCGTGGTTCGGATGAAGTCCTGCCAAGCCTGTTCGACGTTGGTGTAGGTCATCGAGCTGCCCTCTACTGCTGCGAGCATCAGGTGCGGCGGGATGCCGAACAGCCGGGCGATTTTCGTGGTGTCGAACTGCTGCGACTCGATCCACTGCGCGTCCTTGGGGCTAAGCAGGATCGGTTCGTAGCTCAGGCCCTTGCCCAGCACCTTGATGCCGGACGGGTTCGCGTGCTGCGGGATCGGTTCGCCGGTTTCCGGGTCTAGGCCGTTCCACACGTCGCGGTATTGCTTGCCCTCGTCGCCAACCAGATGCTGATCGCTGGACAGGATGCCGGAGGGCTGGCCGGAGCCGTCGAACCACTCGTTCGCGTAACGGCGGGTCAGTGCCGCGCCGGCCAGTTCCTGGCGTGCGGCTTGGATCGGCCCCAGTCCCTTGACCTCGCCGGGCAGCTTCATGCGGGTGATGTGCTGCATGTCGTTGGCCTTGATCGTTTCCCCGCGGTACTGGTATTCGAGCGCGGTGCGGGTTTCATTCCAGCCGACCCACACTTCATGAGGGTTCAGCAAGTCGAGGTTGACCACGTTCAGATCGGGGCCGTACTGCTTGCGCCAGTAGGCGTTGCCGGAGACAACCAGCGAGAGCACACACTGTTCGATGAAGTCGGCCTGATCCATGAACACCGATGGCGACGTGACCAGCGGTGGGCGCTGGGATGCCGGCAGTACTCGCCCGTTGCGTTCCACATCGATGGACAGCTGGATTGCGGCGGTGGAGATGATGTCAATGGCGCGGTACACATCGTGCAAGCTCACGGCATCGGTTTCGCTGATCCACTGGTCAGGGGTGGAGCGGGTGTACGGTGCGGTGATCGAAGTAGAGCGGGATGCCTCAATGACCGCTCGCGCGGCGACGTTGCTGGTCGTGTCCAGCGAGCCGGTGCGTCCTCGGAAGAATTCAGTGAGCCATCCCATGGCATGAAACGCTAGGATGGCTCACTGCGCCCGGCGAAGCCCTCGGACAATTCGACGGCAACGGACGGCAACCGACGGCAAAACTAGAACAGCTGCATGCCGATTTTCTCGGGCAGGTTGTCCACGCCGAAGCTGGACAGGGTGGCCGCTTCGATGGCGCTGATCGAGCCGGTGGACGCGCGCCGACCCCACGCCCATGCCCCGTCGCCGGTGGAGCGTTTCGCGGCGGTGTCCGCTGCGTCGTTCAGTGCCTGGTGCGGACGGTGCAACCATGTCGGCGGGAGCTTGGCCCCGTCCTTGTCCAGGTGGACGATGCCGGAATACACGGCACTGCACGCGCCGGTGTATTGCTTGATCGTCATGTCGATCAGTTTGATGTGCTCGGATTTCACGGCTTTCTCATACAGGTCAGCGGACGGGCCGGCTGAGTCGATGACGGCGTGCGCGTCGAACGTCTGCGAGAGCACTTCGAGGTCATCGAGCACCCATGAGGTGCCGATGGCGTGCTTGATGACTTCGGTTAGCTTGCGCCCGTCGGGTAGCGCCCAGGTGGCGGTGATCGTGGAATCGGTGCCGTCCTTGCCCACGGCAGCGCCTAGGCACATTGGCAGATCTGGCGGGGCCGGGTCAGCGGTGCCAGCGCGTAGCCAATCGGCTTCGGGGATGACGCGGGAAACGGCGCCGGTGCGGCGGTTGCCGTAGGCGCGGGTGAACTCGGGCAGGCCCAGATCGGCCAAGAATCCGTCCATGTCCTCGCGCTCGAATAGCCGGCCTGCGCCGGGGTGGTAGTGGTAGCAGGTGTCTAGGAACTTGCCGACTTCTTCGGGTTCGTCGGCATCGGGGATCTGCACGTCATGCGGGATGCCCCAGTCAAAGAACGCTACCCGGTCGGGCACGTGGGCGCGCAGGGATTTCAGCAGCTCGTTGAGCGCTTCGGATTCGCCGGTACCCTCGGTGGACATGATCCACAGCTGCGGTCGATGCCCGGTCAATTTACGGCGGGTGGTCGTGGTCGGCACGATGGCACCGCGCAGGTGCTGCGCCTGCAGAGCGTCGAACGCCCAGTACTCGTCAATGGTGTTGCGGTCGGACTGCTTCGAGTGCAAAGAATCTTCGGTGGGTGGGTGCGGTGAGAGCGTCGAGCCGGTGAGGAAGCGCAGGGATTGGGCACCGTTCGAGTAGGACGGGTTGCCCAGGCAGCCGATGGGCGACTGCAGGAAAAAGTCATCGACCATTTCGCGCCACTTCGCCGATGCGTGCTGGCCGGTCTGCGCGGTGTACCAAACGCGACGGTTCTTGCCCAGCATGGCGTTCTGGATGCCGGCGGCTGCGTCGAGGGTGGTCTTGCCGGCTTGTCGCTGCACGGTGATTACGACGGTGCTGTAGTAGTAGGTGCCGGTGTCCTCTTCGATTTCGCCGGCTACGTCGGCAACGTACTGCTGCCACGTGAGAAATGGCCAGCCCATGGCGTGGGCTATGGCCCCGGTGTGGTCGCCGTAGGTGGCGCGGGCGTAGTTACGCGGTGTGACGTACCTCGGGTGGTTGAGCTGGTCGAGACTGTAGCGCCTTTGCGAATTCGAGTACGTCAGCTGGGAGCTTGGAAGCGTCATCGGCGGAGGTATCCCCCTTGATCTGGTCTAGTGTGCTTGCGAGCTGCGCGGCTTCATTGGCGACGGCGCGGCCCTTGCGGTTTCCAAGCGTGATGTTGCGGGCAAGATCCATGGCAAGCTCGCCCAGGGCATGAGCCATGTAATCATCGGGGCGCAGCTCGATAGTTTTCGCTACTGCTTTCATTACGCTTTTTTCTAGTGGGCTTAGTGGGAATCCTCCCGAATTTACCCCCGAATTCATGGCGAATAATTCGCCCTGGGGGCCGTCCTGATCAGGCAAAACTCTGCACCTCCTTTTTTTATTTTTATGTTGAAAATGGGGAGAGATGGACAGGGGGCGCGGGGCTTCCTAGGCGTTTCCAGCCAAA
The DNA here is from genome assembly GCF_001454985.1 of Arthrobacter sp. YC-RL1. NCBI lineage: Bacteria > Bacillati > Actinomycetota > Actinomycetes > Micrococcales > Micrococcaceae > Arthrobacter > Arthrobacter sp. YC-RL1. Next base: position 3,385,188 of record NZ_CP013297.1, on the reverse strand, counting down.
AAAACGGGGCGAACGGCGGCGGTTCATTGCGCGATTCCCCAATCACGCGATGGTTGAACCGATGATTGCGATTCGATGGTTTGCGATGCGTGATAGTAACGATCTGCAGCGTGATGAAGCGATGAATCACGTTCGTTGGCGATGCGTTCACGCACGATGCGTTCGCCTGGATCAATCGTGATGATCTGCCAGCCCATCGACTTGTACTCTTGGAGCTGGTCAGGTGATGGCATGGCATGGATGATCCAGATGCTCACGTTCTCGCGTAGCCTGGTGGCCCTGCCGATGGCTGCCTTGCGTGCGCCAATGGCCACGTGCTTGATGTGGTCAGGCACGCGCAGGGCTGGATCCACGGTGCCGGCCACGGTCAGCGCGGCGGTGAGCCGGTCGAGGTCGATCACTACATCGTGTGGGTAGGCGTGCTCTTGAATGTATGCGGCCTTGCCGGCAGCAGGTGGCCCCGTGATGATGCGCACCTGACCGCCTACCTTGCGGTCTTGACGCTTCGAGTTGCACGGCTGGCATGCTGGCCGGAAGTTCTCTAGCTGGTCGCTACCGCCGGCGGCGTACGGGATGATGTGGTCTTTGGTGGTGGCCACCTTGGTGCATCCCGGCAGGCGAAGCCAGCAGGCGCGCCCGTAGTATTCGAGCACCTGCCGGGTCAGTTCGGCAGATGCCCGGCCACCACGCCGCCGCTGCCTACGCACGGGTATGCCAGGTGCTCGTGTAGCAATCCCAGTTCGCACCGTCGAACGGACCATCATGGGTGTTTCGGAAGTGCATTTCTGCACGACGGATGGCGAAGCGCTCATGCTCTAGATTGTGGACTTGCCAAGCGCAGAGCTGGCAGCAAACGTGCCACTGGCGGCGCTGGATCTTGTCGCGCAGATCGGTTAACAAAGTCTTGAGTTTGTGCAGTGTGCTCACAGTGCCGCTTCCTTGTCTTTGGTGGTCTGGTTGGTGCTCTGGGAGTCGAGCCATTGGCGCACGTCCCATGGGGCGTAGCGGATCTTGCCGCGCAGGCGAATGAAGCGTGGCCCCGTGCCGTCCTCGCGCATGGTGCGCACGGTGCGTTCGGAGACTTGCAAGTATTCGGCTAGCTGGTCGCTGGACAGCAGGTTGACGCGTTCGCGCTGCGGCATGGTCACTTGTTCTGTTCCTCCTGGTGGATGATCCACATCTGGGCACGGGCTGCGGTGGTCTGTAGTTGGGCGGCTTCGATGCGGCGTAGGATCGCTGTTTCGGCGTTAACAAGGCCCATCTTTTGTGCGGCTTCGGCATCGGCGTGCAACCGGGTTTCCACGTCGAGATATGCCTGCAGGACTCGGGCGGCGTTGCGCATGCGGAGCGACCATGGCCGGGGCGGTGTGGTGATCATCCGCGCATCACAGCCTTGGCCAGTGCTTCGTTATAGGCTCGGGCGATGATTTCGTAGTCCAGCAGGGCGTTGAGGAACACGGCGTAGGTCTGGGAGCGTGCCCAGGTGCCGGCTTCGTTGTCGCGTTCGGCTTCGTCGTGGTCTACGGCGGCTTCCTGGACGGCCTTGATCGCGGCGGTGTGCTGTGACCGGACTTCGTCCAGGCTGAGCTTTGGTGTTAGAGCCATGAGTGCATCCAATGTGTGTAGGCGGTGATGATGAATTCCCAGAACCATGAACCGATCACGGTCGCTTCTCCTTGTGTCGTGGGCAGATGAAGTATTGCTGGCCTTTGTAGCGGCGGCGTGACATCGTGTGGCATTCGTCGAAGTACATGCACTCGATCATTGGATTGTCGCGACCGGCTTTCACGCAGGCGATGCAGTACTTTTCCCCTGGTATCGGCTTGTGAGTTCCGCATGCCCAGCAGGTGTTCACGTCGCGCGGTCGCACGTACTTGTTGGATGGATTAGCGGTGCTGTTGCTCGGAGCGGTTCCCGGCCCCAGATTGAAGCGGCCTTGCTTGCTGATCGGTATTACGTCGCCCATGTTTTCCGGTGTCCTTTCTTTGATCGGTGCTTGCTTGATTCTGTTTTGTGCCCCGTGCCGGTACTGAGTGCCAGTGTTTGCGTTCCAGCGGGTTCGAGCGAGCACTTTGGGAGGTTCGCTAGATCGGAGCGCGGGGCACGCCTCCATTTCTGGGGACGTACAAAACTGGTGACTTCGGTCGGAACGGCTGAGTCATCACACGGGCACCGGGTGGTGCTTGTATACGCGCACTTTCGTGCCTGCCCGGCATGTTTGCGCACGACGGGCTCTAATCCGTAGGGGCAGCGATACCAGCCGGAGCTGGACGGATGGCCGTGGCAATCTTTTAGGCACGGGGTTTCGACGCCCTCTGACGGCCGATGACCCCGCTAGTTCCCTTGTGCCCATTGGCGGGTTTCGCGTGAGTGAACCAATTTGATGCCGTGGTTCCCGGCTAGTGGTGGGGTTTGGTGTTTTGGACTATCTGGCAACACCTGCCAGTCGCCGTTGTCGGCGTGAGAGCCATCTGAGGTAGCCCCGGATCAGCTGTGCGTAGTCCGCGTCTGTGCGTGGATCTGGTGGGCCGCTCACTTGGTCGACTCCTTGACCAGCTGCTCAATCTCTGAACGATCGAAAACGAACGGGCCATGTGGCCCGTCCAGGCGAGCTAAGGGCTTGATCTTGCCGGAGGATATGCGGCGGCTCAATGTGGACTTGTCCACCTGCAGCAGCGCAGCAGCGCCACCGGAGCCAATAAGGTCCTTAGGTGAAACGCTCCCGTTGGGTGCAATGAATCCAGTCATGCAACACATTGTGCACCATATTCATCGTTGGGTGCAAATCACCTAACGGGCACGGTGCACCGATCGTTGCAAAATGTCGCCCCGAGGTGCAATGATTGATGTATGAGCATTGAACCGATTAGACATGACTTGCTGCGTTTCTCGCAGGGTGACAGGCTGCGTAAATCGCTACAGCTTGCAGATATTACCTCGCAGGAAATGGCTGATTATCTGGAAGTCAGCCGAAACACCGTTTCGCGCTGGATCAATGATGAGCGCGAACCTAACCGTTCATTCGTAAGACTTTGGGCGCTGCGCACCGGCGTTCCGCTGGAATGGATCGAGACTGGAGAGGTTAAAGACGAAACGCCGTCACCAGATGGTGACGGCGTATCGAGCCCCCTGCCGGATTTGAACCGGCGACCTGCTCTTTACGAGGGAGCTGCTCTACCCCTGAGCTAAGGAGGCCTGCGCCTGCAAGCAGGCACTGTGTAACTTTATCCAAGTAGAACTAGCAACGTCAAAACGACGGGCGAATTCGCGCTGCCAATTAGCAGACGGTGCCCGCTTCGGGGACCTTGCCGTCAATCAGGTAGCCGTCCACGGCGTCGGTGATGCACTGGTTGGAGCGTCCGTACGCGGTGTGGCCGTGGCCCTCGTAGGTCAGCAAGGTGGCGTTCTGAAGCTGTTCGGCCAGCGACTGCGACCAGGCGTAGGGAGTGGCCGGGTCGCCGGTGGTGCCGACCACCAGGATCTGATTGGACCCCGGAGCGTCCAGCGACTCGGGCTGGCCGGTGGCCTTGTAGCTCCACTTGTCGCAGGTGAGCTCGCCGTAGGCCAAGTACTTGCCGATCGTCGGGGAGGCCTCTTCCAGCGCCTTGGCGTCAGCCTCCATGGCCTGCTCGCTCGCGTCCATCGGGCGGTCCAGGCAGTTGACTGCGGTGAACGCATCGGTCGAGTTGGATCCGTAGCTGCCGTCTTCCTGGCGGTCGGCGGACAGGTCGGAGAAGTACAGGATCTGGTCCACGTCGCCCTGCATGGCCGCGGCCATGCCCTGGGTCAGGTACGGCCAGTTCATGTCGTCGTACAGCGGGATGATGAAGCCGTTGATGAAGTCGATGATCGGCACGGTGCGCCCGTCCGAAGACTCCAGCGGCTGCTCTTCGATGCGCGCGAAGAAGTCCTGCAGCTGGGTTTTGGCCTCGTCGAGATTTCCGGTGAACGGGCAGTTCTCGCCTTCAAGGCAGTTCTGCAGCCAGGCGTCGATCTCGCCTTCGAAGCCCTGGGCCTGGGCCAGGGTCATTTGCTGCGCTGTGGCCAGCGGGTCCATGGCGCCGTCCAGCACGAACCGGCCGACCTTCTGCGGGAAGAGATCGGCGTAGGTGGAGCCGAGGAAGGTGCCATAGGAGTAGCCCAGGTAGTCAAGCTGGGTGTCGCCGAGCACGGCGCGGATGATGTCCATGTCCTTGGCCGCGGAGACGGTGTCCACATGCCCGAGCAGGTCTCCGGTGTTTTCCGCGCAGTCCTTGGCGTAGTCCTCGGTATCGGCCTCGACCTCGTCGCGGTCCGCCGGATCCCAGGCCTTGAGGTTCTCCTGGCGGCTAGCGTCGATTTCCTTGTCGGTTTGGCAGGTCACCGGGGTGCTCTGCCCCACGCCGCGGGGATCGAAGCCGATGATGTTGTAGGCACGCTGCAGGTCGTTGCTGAGCATCAGCTGGACCGATTCGGCGACCATGTCCAGCCCCGAGCCGCCCGGGCCTCCGGGGTTGACCAGCAGGTTGCCCTGCGCGCCGTCGACGGCGCGGCGGTTCAGCGCCAGCATGATGCTGTCCTTTTCCGGTGCGGCGTAGTCCAGCGGGACCTCGATGTCAGCGCATTCGATGGTGCTGCCGCACTTTTCCCAATCAACCTGCTGGGTGTAGTACTGCTGAAGTGCAGGTACCTCGGTCTTCGTGGCGTCGGCTGCGTTGCCCTCGCCGTCTTCGCCGGAGGTCGGCGCACAGGCGGTCAATCCCAGGGCGAGCGCGGCGGCCGTGGCGGACAGGCGGTACAGGTTGCGTCGTGCGGACAAGATGGTGGTCTCCTTGGGGGTGGATGCGCAGTCCGGGTGGGGGAATCCGGGAAGCTAGCGGCGGCCGGGGTTCTGCAGCAGCCGGGCCATGAGGGCCTCGAGCGCCATGAGCTGGTTGACGTTGGCGGCGATGCGCCGGCGGGTTTCATCGATCGCGTCGATCTGCGACAGGGTCTTTTCGCGGCTCTGGTGGGCGGCGAAGGCGTTGAGCTTCTCGCGCAGGTGCTCGTTGACCAGCTCGACCTGGGTGTGCAGCTGCAGGCTGAGCACGTCGCGGAAGAAAGTGGTCAGGTCCGTCAGGGTGCGGTCGATGGCATCGAAGCTGGCGCGCCGGGCGAAGCGCTTGGCGTTCTCTTCCAGCTCGCGGAACTGCCCGCGCAGCCCGGCGGGGATGTTCTCCTCCTCGCCCAGGCCGTTGGCCTTGCGCAGCTCGGCGACCTTGTGCTGCAGGTCGGCGCCGGTGATGTGCTCGGCGCGCTCGGCCGACAGCTTCGAGATCTCCGCGGCGGCCTCCATGGCCTGCGGCAGGGTGGTCACGCGCAAAGGCAGGGTGACGACCTTCTCGCGCTGGATGCGGGCCTGTTCGTCGCGGGCCAGCAGGCGGGCCACGCCGATGTGCGACTGCGAGGCGCGGGCGGCGAAGCGCGCCAGTTCCAGGTCCAGTCCGTCGCGGCGGACCAGCAGCTGGGCGACCTCTTCGGTGGAGGGGATGGACAGGTTCACTGCGCGGCAGCGCGAGCGGATGGTGACCAGCACGTCGGCCGGGGACGGCGCGCACAGGATCCAGATCATGTTCGCCGGTGGTTCCTCGATGGCCTTGAGCATCACGTTGCCGCTGCGCTCAGACATGCGGTCGGCGTCTTCGATGATGATGATGCGCCAGCGGGCCTGGGACGCCTTGTCCTGGGCCTGGGTGATGATCTCCCGCACGTCCCTGACCTGGTACTCGAACTTCTCGGTCGAGATGAAGGTGACATCCGGGTGCTTGCCGGCAACGACGCTGACGCAGGTGGGGCAGGCGCCGCAGCCGGCGGGGGATTGGGTGCACTGCAGCGCCGCGGCGAAGGCGCGTGCGGCGGTGGTGCGCCCGGAACCCGGGGGACCGGTGAACAGCCATGCGTGGGTGGGGTCGCCCTGGTCGACCTGCTCGGTCAGCGTGGTGATGACACGCTGCTGGCCTGCCAGGTCCGCGAAGACCGGGCGGATCACAGCAGGTCCTCCAGACGCGCGGTGATCTGCGCCTGCAGCTGCTCGATGCCCTGGTTGGCGTCGAGCACCAGGTAGCGTTCCGGCGACTTGGCGGCCAGGTCCGCGAAGGCGGTGCGGATGCGGTTGTGGAAGGCATCCGGCTCGGATTCCAGCCGGTCCGATTCCTCGACGCCGCCGGTGCCGGCGATGCGCCGGGAACGGCCGTCGGCCGCGGAGATGTCCAGCAGGATGGTGGCGTCCGGGGCCAGGCCGCCGGTGGCGAAATTGTTGATGGACGCGACAGCCTCCACGCCGAGCTCGCGCCCCACGCCCTGGTAGGCCAGGGAGGAATCGACAAAACGGTCGCAGACCACGTGGGTGCCGGCTTCCAGCGCCGGGATGATGACCTGCTGGACGTGGGCCGCGCGGGCCGCGGCGTACATCAGGGCCTCGGTTCGGGCGTCGATCTCTCCGTGCCCGTGCTCCAGCACCAGGGCGCGCAGCTCCTCGCTGATCTGCGTGCCGCCCGGTTCGCGGGTGGTCAGCACGGTGGCGTTGCGCTCCCGCAGCCACTGGCTGGTGCGCTGGACCTGGGTGGACTTGCCGGCGCCGTCGCCGCCTTCAAAGACAATGAACAGGCCGCGGGCAGGGGCGGACGAATCGATACTCACCCCACTAGCCTAACGAACCTGCCTGTGGATCCCGTGCGACGAAATGAAGTGAAACGCTTCGGGACGCAGACAAACGCCAGGCGTAATCTGGTGGATATGACCAACCCCGCAGAATCCGCCGCCCCTGTTGCCTCTTGGGATCCCAAGACTTTGATCGTTGCCGGGGGACGTCCGGCCCATGGGCTGGACGCTCCGGTCAACCACCCGGTGACCTTCACCTCCACCTACCACTCGCAGGGGATCGCCGCTGCAGGCGAAAAGGTCTACGCGCGGTTCTCGAACCCCACCTGGGATCCCTTCGAGCAGGTGCTCGGCGCGCTGGAGCGCTCCGAGCTGCCGGCGCTGGTGTTCTCCTCCGGCATGGCGGCGATCGCCGCGGCGCTGAGCCTGGTGCCCGAGGGCGGGACCATGGTGCTGCCGGCCCACTCCTACAACGGCACGCTGGGCCTGGCCAAGGAACTGGAAACTGCCGGGCGCTTCACCCTGCGCGCGGTGGACGTCGCCGACACCGAGCAGGTGCTCGGCGCGCTGCAGGGCGCGGACGTGCTGTGGCTGGAATCTCCCACCAACCCGATGCTGGAAGTCGCCGAGCTTCCGGCGCTGCTGGCCGCCGCCAAGGCGCAGGGCGTGCTGGGCATCGTGGACAACACCTTCGCCACCCCGCTGTTGCAGCGGCCGCTGGAACTGGGCGCGGACCTCGTGGTGCACTCGGTGACAAAATATCTGTCGGGGCATTCGGATGTCATCATGGGCGCGCTGGCCACCCGCGACGAAACGCTGCACACCAAGCTGCACGGCTACCGCACCCTGCACGGTGCGATCGCCTCCCCGATGGACGTCTTCCTGGCGCTGCGCGGGGTGCGCACCATGGCCGTCAGGCTGGAGCGCTCGCAGGTCAACAGCCAGCTGCTCGCCGAGCGCCTGGCCGCGCACCCGAAGGTCAATGTGGTGCGCTATCCGGGCCTGCCGCAGGATCCCGGCCATGCGCGAGCCAGTGAGCTGATGGACGGCTTCGGCTCGGTCATCGCCTTCGAAGTCGGGTCCGCCGCGCAGGAGGCGGATGCGGTGGTCGCGGGCTTCGGCCTGATCACCGCGGCCACCTCGCTGGGCGGGGTTGAAACCCTGGCTGAACGCCGTGCCCGGCACGCCTCGGAGCCGGCCACTGTCCCGGCGAACCTGATCCGCCTTTCGGTGGGCATCGAGGACGTGGAAGACCTGTGGAACGACCTGTCCCAGGCGCTGGAACGGATCTGAGGCCAGCTCGGATATCAGTCGCGTGGCATGTGAAGCGCGGAGCACGAGTCGACGGTAAGGTGAAAACATGCAATTCATGAATCTTGCGTTCCTGATCGAGGCCTACATGCTGCGCGCCCTCGGGATTGTCATCCTGGTGCTGGCCGTCTGGGCAGTGGTTGATTGCCTGCGCCACCCGGCAGACCGCTTCGCCCAGGAGGGCAAGCGCACCAAGGGCTTCTGGACCGCGCTGACCGTCGGCAGTGCCGTGGTCGCGGCGTTGTCCGTGCTCAGCGCCGGCAGCGGCGGATTCCTCCAGCTGATCGGCGCCTGCGTCGCCTGCGTCTACCTGGCCGACGTGAAGCCCGCAGTGAGCGGCAAAGGCGGCGGCTGGTACAACTACTAGCCCGGTCCTCCGGCGAAGTTTTCGGCTCAACCCGGGTCGCAGCATGTAATACATGTCGCGGCCCGGGTTTTGCGTTCGGCGGTAACGTTCAGCCGGAGATGCCCCGCCATTGGATAAGATGGAAATCATGAGCCACACTTTGATTTTGCTTCGCCACGGACAGAGCGAATGGAACGAAAAGAACCTTTTCACCGGTTGGTACGACGTGTCGCTGACCGAAAAGGGTCGCGCAGAGGCCGCCCGCGGCGGCCAGCTGCTGGCCGAGGCAGGCTACAAGCCTGAGGTTCTGCACACCTCGCTGCTGACCCGCGCCATCGTCACCGCGAACCTGGCGCTGGAAGCCGCCGGGCGTTCGTGGATCCCGGTCAACCGCGACTGGCGCCTGAACGAGCGCCACTACGGTGCGCTGCAGGGCAAGGACAAGGCCCAGACCCTGGCCGAATTCGGCGAGGACCAGTTCATGCAGTGGCGCCGCAGCTACGACACCCCGCCGCCGGCGCTGGCCGACGACTCCGAGTTCAGCCAGATCGGCGACGAGCGTTACGCCGCATTGGGCGACGACGCACCGCGCACCGAATGCCTCAAGGACGTCCTCGAGCGCCTGCTGCCGTACTGGGAGAACAACATCAAGGCCGACCTGTCCGCAGGCAAGACCGTCATGGTGACCGCGCACGGCAACTCGCTGCGCGCACTGGTCAAGCACCTGGACGGCATCAGCGACGAGGACATCGCCGGACTGAACATCCCGACCGGCATCCCGCTGGTGTATGAACTGGACGACAACTTCCAGCCGATCACTGCCGGCGGAACCTACCTGGATCCAGAAGCCGCGGCTGACGCCATCAAGGCAGTCGCCAACCAGGGCCGCTAGCCAACCCGGCTTTTCGGCGGCACCGCCCCGGCCAGCTCCCACAAGCTTGGCCAGCGGTGCCGCCGTTGCTGTTTAACGGGAGGTTGCCATGAAATCTCCGGCTGTGAGCGAAACCATGACTAAGGATTGTCTTTTTGGTATTACTATGCTGTAATCTCCTATTTCGAATAGGCTCAATGGCTCACGTTAGGAATGCAATTCGTGGCAACTGATTACGACGAAGTCCGCCCGGACGTTGCCGAGGCGCGCAAGGCTTCTCTGGACGCGGTTAAGTCCGCCAACGCACCAGACGCCAAGTCCGTGGTGCGCGAGCTCGACGAAACCGATCACACCGACGGCATGGACCTGCCAGGTGCAGACCTGTCCAACGAGGAACTGACCGTTACGGTCATTCCGCAGAAAGACGACGAATTCATCTGTGGTTCGTGCTTCCTGATCCGCCACCGTTCACAGCTTGTACGTGAAGAGGGCAATGTAGGATTCTGCGTCGAGTGCGAAGGCTAAGCCTTCCCTAGACGCCGTGCTCTGCGAATGCGCAGAACACATTGACGGTAGAGGCCAACCGCCGAGGTGGCCTCTACAGTCGTTTAAGCCGGATTTCCGGGCCGCGTCAGGGGCTTGCCGTCGATTAAGCCAGGACGCCGCGGGCGCCGGGGAATTCTCCCCGGCGCCCGCGGCGTTCAAGCTGGTTTGGTGCGCCTAGACCTCTGACGGATCCCATTCACCGGTCACCAGGTAGGTGACCTTGCGGGCGACGGAGACGCCGTGGTCGCCGAAGCGCTCCAGATAGCGGCTGGTCAGCGACACGTCGACGGTGGTCGGCGCATTCGCGGTCCAGGCCTCGTCGGCCACCTGGGTGAACACGCTGGCGTGGAGGGCGTCCAAGCGGTGGTTCAGTTCGATGATGTCGCGGGCAATCTGCAGGTCGCGGGTGTCAAGGAGCTTCGCGACGGCCTCGGCGATCTGGATGTCGAGTTGGGCCATTTGCGAGAAGGTGCCGGTGATTTCCGATGGCAACGCACGGCTCGGGAAACGAAGGCGGGTCAACTGGGCCAGGTGGCGGGCCAGGTCTCCCATGCGTTCCAGCGAGGCGCTCATGCGCAGCGAGCCGACGATCATGCGCAGGTCCGAAGCCACCGGACCCTGCAGCGCGAGGGTGTCGATGGCGCGCTCATCAAGCTGGTTCTGCAGGAAGTCGATCTTTGCATCGGCGGCGATCACTTCCTGGGCCAGCTCCACATCGGCGTTGGCCAGCGATTCCCACGCCCGGTCCATGGCGACGGCAACCTGGTTCGCCATCTCGATCAGCTCTTCGCCGATCTGCTGCAGATCGGCCTGAAATACCTTGCGCACGTAATATTCCCTTTCAAGGTTCGGAAGGTGCTCACGCCCGCGTGAACATGGTTCTGTTTTCGGGCATGGCGGAGGGTCTGAATCCAGAATGCCAGCGGGTGATTAACGATTATTCCCGGAAAGGTGAACGTTTGGTGAACAGCGCGCCGAAATGGCTGTTTTCGCGTCATCTGCGGACAAAAGTCCCATGGATGAAAGATAGTCTAAAGATGTGAACGAAGTAATCTCGATCTTGATTGCCGCGGTGCTCGGTTTGGCGCTGGGAGTCGTGGGCATCTTGGCCTTCCGGTTCTCGCAAAGCCGCACCGCCCGGCTGCCCGAGGTCGACGAGCCAGTCTTGCCGGAAGGCGCCGCCGCGGTGCTCTCCGTGATCGGGCGCGCCTTCGTCATCCTCGACGACGTCGACGGAGTGGTCCGCGCCAACCCCGCTTCCTACGCCTACGGCCTGGTCCGCGGGCACACCCTGGTGCACGACGAGCTGCTGGCGCTGGTGCGCCAGGTACGCGCCGACGGCGTGATCGCCGAAAGCCAGTACGAGCTGCAGCGCGCGACCCTGGGTGCCGGGCAGCTGATCGTGCATGTGCGCGTGGCCCCGCTGGGGGACGAGTACATCCTGCTGCTGGCCGACGACCGCACCGAGATCACCCGCACCGAGGCGATGCGCAACGACTTCGTCGCGAACGTCTCGCATGAATTGAAGACCCCGGTCGGCGCGATCTCGCTGCTGGCCGAGGCGATCAGCGAAGCTGCCGACGACCCGCAGGCGGTGCTGCGCTTCTCGACGCGCATGGGCAAGGAATCACGGCGCCTGGCAGCCTTGGTGCAGGACATCATCGAGCTTTCGCGGCTGCAGTCCAGCGACGCGATCACCCACGGCCGCGAGTTCCAGCTCGCCCCGGTCATCGCCGAAGCGGTGGACCGCAACAAGCTGCTCGCAGAGGAAAAGGGCATCACCGTCTCGGTGGGCGGCAGCCTGGAGGAAGAGCTCCACGGGGATCCGGATCTGCTGATGACCGCGTTGCGCAACCTGATCGACAATGCGATCCGCTACTCCCCGCCGAACACCACCGTGGGCGTGGGGGTGCGGCAACGCGACGGCTACGCCCAGATTTCCGTGACCGACCAGGGCCCCGGCATTTCAGCGGAGGACCAGGAACGCGTATTCGAGCGCTTCTACCGCGTGGACGGCGCCCGCTCGCGCCAGACCGGCGGCACCGGGCTGGGCCTGAGCATTGTCAAGCACGTGCTGGCCAACCACGGCGGCGAGGTGTCGCTGTGGTCGCAGCCGGGCCAGGGCTCCACGTTCACACTCAGACTTCCCATGATGGATGAAGAACCGGCTGCAGCGCTTGAGCCGGCCGCAGATATGAAGAAGAAACAAGCGGTTGCCGCGTCTGCGGAAGACCGTGAAGGAGGACGCCGATGACCCGCATCTTGATTGTCGAGGACGAGGAATCGCTTTCGGACCCGCTGTCCTATTTGCTGGAGCGGGAGGGATTCGAGGTCAGGGTCGCCGACGACGGGATTGTCGCGGTGAGCGAGTTCGAACGCCATGGCGCGGACCTGGTCCTGCTGGATTTGATGCTCCCCGGCCAGCCCGGCACCGAGGTGATCCGCCAGATCCGCCTGAACAGCCAGGTTCCGGTCATCATGCTCACCGCCAAGGACTCGGAGATCGACAAGGTGGTCGGCCTGGAGCTGGGCGCCGACGACTACGTCACCAAGCCGTACTCCTCGCGCGAGCTGCTGGCCCGCATCCGGGCAGTACTGCGCCGCCAGGGCGAAAGCGAAGAGCTGGTCAGCAACGTGGTGACCGCCGGCCCGGTGCGCATGGACGTGGAGCGCCACATCGTGTCGGTCAACAACGCCGAGGTGGCCATGCCGCTGAAGGAGTTCGAACTGCTGGAAATGCTGCTGCGCAATGCCGGACGCGTGCTGACCCGCGGCCAGCTGATCGACCGCGTCTGGGGCAGCGACTACGTGGGCGACACGAAGACCCTGGACGTGCACGTCAAGCGCCTGCGCTCGAAGATCGAAGGCGACCCGGCGGCGCCGGAACTGCTGGTGACCGTGCGCGGCCTGGGATACAAGTTCGTGGCCTAGCAGGAACTGCCCTGCCGGGAGCCGCTGCGGGCGGCGGCCGTCGGCAAGCAGAAAACCCCGGCGGTGCCTCACTGTGCAGTGGGCGCCGCCGGGGTTCGTCTGTTCTGAAGCCTAGTGTCCGGACTCGGACTTAGGGCTTGGAACCAGGTGCTCGTTGGTGCTTGCCTCGTAGCCGCCCGGAACGAAGTCGCGGTATTCGGCCAGGGTTCCGTCAACCACTGGAACCGAGAAGTCTACGGTCGTGCCGGACACGGTGAACTTGGTGTCGGCGTGCTGGCCGGCCATGATGCCCAGGTCGCTGATGACGGTCTTGTTCTTCTCGTCTTCCAGCTTGGTCTGGCCCTCGGCGGCCACCTTGACGGTTACAGGCGAGGCGTTGCCGGCCTTGATCTGAAGGCTCAGGTCGGACTTGCCGTCGTTGACGACGGTGCCGATCAGGCGAGCGTCGGTGGCCTCGGCGTTGGTCACGAACATCAGGTTGCGGACCTCGGCATCGGCAACGTCGACGTTGATTCCGTCGCTGGCTGCGTAGTCGATATCGGTGGCCTGCTGGTTGATGGCGCCACAGCTGGTGACACCGAATGCCAGGGCAGCCACAGCGAGGGACGCGGCAACGCGGCGTCCAACGGTCATGCGTGCGGTGATCACGACACTAACTCCTCGGTGAGAATAATGAGATGCTTCGGTTCGCGGCCGCGTGAAACGGTCGGCACCAAAGGATCAGTGCAGACAGCCGTATTGACCACGATTACCTCTAAGCCTAGCCGTTTTTTGGTCAAAGACGCGATTTAGCGACGTGCAACACACACTTTTCGACAGCTTGTAGACAAGTTGCCCGATGGGGAAAGGGTCAGGTGGGCAACGTGCACACTCTTTTCATACCACGTTCCTCCGGCGATTGGAAGAGGGAATTCCGCATGATTTCGCGGTTATTCGGGGCACGGTGGAACCGGCGTCCGCGCCAGACATGGTAGACTGGAAGGTGGGAAAGGGGTTTATCCACATGGTTTTTGAGGTTGGCGAGACTGTTGTCTACCCGCACCACGGCGCTGCAACGATCGAGGAGATCAAGCTGCGCAAGATCAAGGGCGAAGAGAAAATGTATCTCAAGCTTCGCGTAGCTCAGGGAGACCTGACTATCGAAGTTCCCGCCGACAAGATTGATCTGGTTGGCGTGCGAGACGTGGTAGATCCGGAGGGCTTGAACCATGTGTTCGATGTCCTGCGTGCTGAATTCACCGAAGAGCCGACCAACTGGTCGCGCCGTTACAAGGCGAACGTTGAGAAGCTTGCTTCCGGTGACGTCATCAAGGTGGCTGAGGTTGTCCGCGACCTGTGGCGCCGCGAGAACGACCGAGGCCTCTCCGCTGGCGAGAAGCGCATGCTGGCCAAGGCGCGCCAGGTCCTGATCAGCGAAATGGCGCTGGCCAAGGATCTCGACGAGACCAAGGCCGAGGGGTTGCTGGACGAGGTTCTGGCTTCCGCCTAGGAAGAATCACCTGACAACACCGCGGGGCGCATCATGCGCACCCGCGGTTTTGCATTTAACCCGACGGCCGGTGGCCGTCGCTCGGGCGCGATAAGCTCTTCCCTGTGAACCAAGTGAAACAGCGCAACGCATCGGTGATCCTGGTGGCCGCGGGAATGGGCACCCGGCTGGGCGCCGGAATCCCCAAGGCCCGGGTGGAAATCGCCGGCAAATCCCTGGCCGAGCACGCGGTGGACCGCATCCTGGAAGTGCCCGGGATTCGCGAGGTCATCGTGGTGACCCCGCCCGATGACGACCGCCTGGCCGAAGCGCTGCGTGGCTACCCCGATTCGGTGCGCACCGCCCCCGGCGGCTCGAGCCGCGCCGGATCCGTGCGCAACGGGCTGGCTCAGGTCTGTCCGGATGCCGAGCTCATCCTCGTCCACGATGCCGCCCGCGCCTTCGCCCCCGCCGCGTTGTTCCAGCGGGTGCTGGAGCAGCTGGAAGTTCCCGGCTGCGACGCGGCCATCCCCGCGCTGCCCGTCACCGACACCATTTCAGTCGTCGCTACGGACCCTGCCGGCAGCGAGCTGGTGGTCCAGACCCCCGACCGCTCGACCCTGCGCGCGGTGCAGACCCCGCAGGGATTCAGTGCCGCCACGCTGCGCGAAGCGCACGCCGGGCTCGGGACGCTGAGCGAAGAGCAGCTCGCTGCGGTCACCGACGACGCCTCGATCGTCCGCGCCGCCGGCGGCGCGGTCCATGTGGTGGCAGGGGACGCCCGGGCGCTGAAGGTCACCCACCCGGATGACCTGGCCGCCGCCGAACAGCTGGCCGCCGCAACCACCGAAGCACCCCACAGGAATGAGCCCCAGGACATGCTGCTGCCCCGCGTCGGCACCGGGATCGACATCCACGCCGTAAGCACCGACCCGGAGCGCGAAATGTGGCTGGCCGGGCTGTACTTCCCGGAAGACATCGGGCTGTCAGGGCACTCCGACGGCGACGCCGTGGCCCATGCCGCCTGCGATGCACTGTTCTCCGCCAGCGGCATCGGGGACCTGGGGACCCACTTCGGCGTCGACCGCCCGGAGTTCGCCGGGGCCAGCGGCGTCAGCCTGCTCACCGAAGCGGCGCGCCTGGTCCGCGAGGCAGGATTTGAGATCGGTAACATCGCGGTGCAGTTCGTCGGGCGGCGCCCGCGCTTCGGCGCACGCCGCGAGGAAGCCAACCGCGTGCTCTCCGCGGCGGCCGGAGCACCGGTGAGCATTACCGCCACCACCAGCGACGGGCTGGGATATGAAGGCGCCGGGGAAGGCATCACCGCCTACGCGACCGCACTGGTCTACGAACGCCCGTAGGCTCCATCCCGGAAGCTGGCGGGGCGGCGCTCAGCGCGGCGAGCTCCAAGCCCCGCACGCAAGCGGCAGGTTCTTCGGATAACCTTAAACCGTGAGCCTGCGATTCTATGACACCAAATCCGCTTCCGTACGCGACTTCCAGCCACTGACCGACGGTGAAGTGAAGCTGTACTACTGCGGCGCCACCGTGCAGGGCATGCCGCACGTGGGGCACGTGCGCAGCGCCATCGTCTTCGACGTGCTGGTGCGCTGGCTCGAGTACCGCGGCTTCGCGGTCACCACGGTGCGCAACGTGACGGATATTGAAGACAAGATCCTGGAAAAGTCGGCGAACTCCTTCGCCGAGGATTTCACCGCCGACGAGTACTACACGCCGCGCGAAGAATGGTTCGCGCTGGGCTACCGGTTCGAGCAGGAATTCGCCCGCGCCTACGAGACGCTGGGCGTGCGCCGCCCGACCTACGAGCCCCGCGCCACCGGCCACATCACCGAGATGCACGAGCTGATCCAGCTGCTGATCGACCGCGGCCACGCCTACCCGGCCACCGACGGCTCCGGGGACGTGTACTTCGACGTGCGTTCCTATCCGCAGTACGGCGCGCTGACCCGCCAGAACATCGACGACATGCAAGCGGCCACCGACGCGGATCCGCGCGGCAAGCGCGACCCGCGGGACTTCGCGCTGTGGAAGGGGCACAAGGACACCGATCCACTCACCGCGTCCTGGCCGAGCCCCTGGGGACGCGGACGCCCGGGCTGGCATCTTGAATGCTCCGCCATGGCCACCAAGTACCTCGGCACCCACTTCGACATCCACGGCGGCGGGCTGGACCTGCGTTTCCCGCACCACGAGAACGAGCTGGCGCAGTCCGCGGCCGCCGGCCACGGCTTCGCCAACTACTGGATGCACAACGGCATGGTCACCTACGAGGGCGAAAAGATGTCCAAGTCGGTGGGCAACACCATCTCCCCGCAAGAGATGCTGGAGCTGGCCGACGCCCGCGTGGTGCGCTACTTCCTGGGCCAGGCGCAGTACCGCTCCATGCTGGACTACCGCCCGGACTCCTTGACGGAGGCCGGCGCCGCGGTGGAGCGCATCGACACCTTCATCTCCAACGCCCGATACCGGCTGGGCGAGGCCGCCCAGGCCATCACCGCCACGCACGTGCCGCAGGCGTTCGGCGCCGCGATGGACGACGACCTGAATGTGCCGATGGCGCTGGCCTCGCTGCATGAGACGGTCCGCCACGGCAACGCCTCGCTGGACGCGCATGAGGACGGCGCGGTGGCCGAGGCGCTGGGCCAGGTACTGGCGATGACCCGGGTTCTGGGGCTGGACGACGCCCGCCAGGACACCGGAGCCGCGGCCTCGGCCGAACATCAGGTGCTTGACACGCTGATCCAGGCGCAGCTGGCTGAACGAGCCGAAGCCCGCGCCGCCAAGGACTGGGCCCGCTCGGATGCCATCCGCGACGCGCTGGCCTCCGCCGGAATCACCGTAGTTGATTCAGCGGACGGCGCCCGCTGGACCCTCGAGAACTAAAACGACTTCAAACCAAAGGACAAGCAGATGAGCAAGAAGGGCCCAACCAAGGGTAGTGGCGGTAAGGGACGCAGTTCCCTCAAGGGCAAGGGCCCGACCCCCAAGGCGGAAGACCGCCCGTACCACAAGGCCTACCGCAACAAGCAGCTGGCCGAGCGTTCGGCTGCCAAGCGGACCGAGAACAAGCGCACCGACCGCATCCGCGTTAACGCCGAATACGTCACCGGGCGCAACTCCGTGGTCGAAGCGCTGCGCGCCGGCATTCCGGCCAAGGCGTTGCACGTTGCCATCCGCATCGACGTTGACGACCGCGTCCGCGATTCCCTGAAGCTGGCCGCAGAGCAGGGCATCCCGCTGATGGAAGCCTCCAAGACCGAGCTCGACCGCATGACCGACGGAGCGATCCACCAGGGCCTGGCCCTGCAGATCCCTTCGTACGAGTACAAGGATGCAGTCCAGCTGGCGACCAAGGTCGTCAAGGACTACGAAAAGGGCTACCGCACCGCGCAGCCGCTGCTTCTAGCCCTGGACGGCATTACCGATCCGCGCAACCTGGGCGCCATCGTGCGTTCGGCTTCCGCCTTCGGCGCCGACGGCGTGATCATCCCCGAGCGCCGCAGCGTCGGCATGACCGCTTCGGCCTGGAAGACCAGTGCCGGCGCAGCAGTCCGCGTCCCGGTGGCCAAGTGCACCAACCTCACCAATGCCCTGAAGGAAATCAAGGCCGCAGGCATCTTCGTGATCGGCCTGGACGCCGGCGGCGACATGCAGCTGCCGAACTTCGAACTGGCAACCGGTCCGCTGTGCATCGTGGTGGGCTCCGAAGGCAAGGGCCTGTCCCGGCTGGTCCGCGAGCACTGCGATGCGATCGTCTCGATCCCGATCAACTCCGCCATGGAATCGCTGAACGCGTCGATGGCGGTGGGCATCTCGCTGTACGAGGTCTCGCGACTGCGTGCAGAAGAAGCCAAGTAACTGCATCCCTGACCGATAAGGCTGTAATCCGCGCACTGAAATGCGCAGATTACAGCCTTATTGCGCTAAGTGAGCCGCTTCATAAACATGTTTTTTGGGATAATTCCGGGAATTTAAGCCTGTTTGAGCGGGGAAATCCCCGGAATCATGCGGAATTCCCGTCTCCTATCCGGGGAATAGGCCGATTTTGCGTGGGGGCGCAGGGCGTGTAAAGTTTTATCTCGTGCCGCTGACACGGACCGAACGGAAACGGACGGGAAGTCAACGCGAAGCGAACAGGCTTGGAACGTCGAGTTGACACTGGTCAACGAGGTGGTAAGCTTGAAAAGTTGCTCCGGAGCGAAGCAGTTCGAACCCTTTGGGTTCGGGATGCGGTGTCGAGAGTGTTTGTTGTTTGAGAACTCAATAGTGTGCCAAGTTTGTTGATACCAAATTATTTTTTGTTTGGTGAATACGAAACATTTTGCTTGGGATGATGCACCCCCGTGTGTTGTTCCGAGTGTTTTTATTCGCCAGGATTTCATCACCACGTGTGGCCCCGTCTTTTTCCGGTGGGGTTGTGGTGGCTTTTTGTTTTTTTATGGAGAGTTTGATCCTGGCTCAGGATGAACGCTGGCGGCGTGCTTAACACATGCAAGTCGAACGATGAAGCCCAGCTTGCTGGGTGGATTAGTGGCGAACGGGTGAGTAACACGTGAGTAACCTGCCCCTGACTCTGGGATAAGCCCGGGAAACTGGGTCTAATACCGGATATGACTTTTGACCGCATGGTTGAGGGTGGAAAGATTTATCGGTTGGGGATGGACTCGCGGCCTATCAGCTTGTTGGTGAGGTAATGGCTCACCAAGGCGACGACGGGTAGCCGGCCTGAGAGGGTGACCGGCCACACTGGGACTGAGACACGGCCCAGACTCCTACGGGAGGCAGCAGTGGGGAATATTGCACAATGGGCGCAAGCCTGATGCAGCGACGCCGCGTGAGGGATGACGGCCTTCGGGTTGTAAACCTCTTTCAGTAGGGAAGAAGCGAAAGTGACGGTACCTGCAGAAGAAGCGCCGGCTAACTACGTGCCAGCAGCCGCGGTAATACGTAGGGCGCAAGCGTTATCCGGATTTATTGGGCGTAAAGAGCTCGTAGGCGGTTTGTCGCGTCTATCGTGAAAGTCCGAGGCTCAACCTCGGATCTGCGGTGGGTACGGGCAGACTAGAGTGATGTAGGGGAGACTGGAATTCCTGGTGTAGCGGTGAAATGCGCAGATATCAGGAGGAACACCGATGGCGAAGGCAGGTCTCTGGGCATTTACTGACGCTGAGGAGCGAAAGCATGGGGAGCGAACAGGATTAGATACCCTGGTAGTCCATGCCGTAAACGTTGGGCACTAGGTGTGGGGGACATTCCACGTTTTCCGCGCCGTAGCTAACGCATTAAGTGCCCCGCCTGGGGAGTACGGCCGCAAGGCTAAAACTCAAAGGAATTGACGGGGGCCCGCACAAGCGGCGGAGCATGCGGATTAATTCGATGCAACGCGAAGAACCTTACCAAGGCTTGACATGTTCCAGATCGCCTCAGAGATGGGGTTTCCCTTCGGGGCTGGTTCACAGGTGGTGCATGGTTGTCGTCAGCTCGTGTCGTGAGATGTTGGGTTAAGTCCCGCAACGAGCGCAACCCTCGTTCCATGTTGCCAGCGGGTTATGCCGGGGACTCATGGGAGACTGCCGGGGTCAACTCGGAGGAAGGTGGGGATGACGTCAAATCATCATGCCCCTTATGTCTTGGGCTTCACGCATGCTACAATGGCCGGTACAATGGGTTGCGATACTGTGAGGTGGAGCTAATCCCTAAAAGCCGGTCTCAGTTCGGATTGGGGTCTGCAACTCGACCCCATGAAGTCGGAGTCGCTAGTAATCGCAGATCAGCAACGCTGCGGTGAATACGTTCCCGGGCCTTGTACACACCGCCCGTCAAGTCACGAAAGTTGGTAACACCCGAAGCCGATGGCCTAACCACCTTGTGTGGGGGGAGTCGTCGAAGGTGGGACTGGCGATTGGGACTAAGTCGTAACAAGGTAGCCGTACCGGAAGGTGCGGCTGGATCACCTCCTTTCTAAGGAGCTAACCAGTTTTGGTTGCCCATGTCTGTGCCCGAGTGTGGTGCAGGTGGGTTGCTCGAGGGTGGAATGTCAATGAACTCAACACCGGGAAACGGGTTTTCGAGGGCGATCGTGTGGTTGTTTTCGGGGGTTCGGGTGTTGGCATGGTTTGTGTTGTGTGGCGTGTGTGGTTTAGTACGCAGTGCCGGCCCTCTTGTGGGGTTGGTGGTGTTGGAAGGGCGCATGGGTCGTGTGATGCGATAGATAATGTTTGGTGCACTGTTGGGTTTTGAGGCAACAAGCCTCCTGGCCGCCTGGTCCCTTTGTGGGGTTTGGTGGGTTGGGTGCTTGGTGTTTCGGTGTTTGTCCTGTGTCTGCTGGCATGGTGTCCTGGCTGGTCCTTTTGGGGCTGGTGTGTGGGGTGCTGTGGTTGGGGGTGCGGGGTTGTTGTTTGGGAACTGTATAGTGAACGCGAGCATCTTGCAGACAAGATGAGCTGTGCGTGCCTGTCCTGGGTGTGTGTGGTGTTTGAGTCTTGTTTGTAGTGATTTTGTTGATTGTTTTATAGCTCAATTTTTGAGAACTTTGTTTTGTGTTGAAGTTTTTAAGGGCGCACGGTGGATGCCTTGGCATCAAGAGCCGATGAAGGACGTGGGAATCTGCGATAAGCCTGGTGGAGTCGATAACCGGACGTTGAGGCCAGGATTTCCGAATGGGGGAACCCCGCACCATGTTATGTGGTGTGACCTGCAGCTGAATGTATAGGCTGTGTGGAGGGAACGCGGGGAAGTGAAACATCTCAGTACCCGCAGGAAGAGAAAACAATAGTGATTCCGTTAGTAGTGGCGAGCGAACGCGGATGGGGCTAAATCGGTTGGTGTGTGATAGCGGATAGGCGTTGCATCATCGGGGTTGTGGGGTCCACATGTACCAGTTCTATCTACGCTGGTGGGATGAGGTGCAGGCGTATAGGTGAATCGGTTGGAATGCCGGACCAGAGAGGGTGATAGTCCCGTAGGTGTAATGCGTGTCTGCCGTTCTTGTGTGGATGCCCGAGTAGCACGGGGCCCGTGAAACCTTGTGTGAATCTGCCAGGACCACCTGGTAAGCCTGAATACTACTTGATGACCGATAGTGAATCAGTACCGTGAGGGAATGGTGAAAAGTACCCCGGGAGGGGAGTGAAATAGTACCTGAAACCGTGCGCTTACAATCCGTTAGAGCAGCCACTTGTGGTTGTGATGGCGTGCCTTTTGAAGAATGAGCCTGCGAGTTAGTGTTACGTCGCGAGGTTAACCCGTGGGGGGAAGCCGTAGCGAAAGCGAGTCTGAATAGGGCGATTCAGTGGCGTGATCTAGACCCGAAGCGAAGTGATCTACCCATGGCCAGGTTGAAGCGCGTGTAAGAGCGTGTGGAGGACCGAACCCACTTCAGTTGAAAATGGAGGGGATGAGCTGTGGGTAGGGGTGAAAGGCCAATCAAACTTCGTGATAGCTGGTTCTCCCCGAAATGCATTTAGGTGCAGCGTTGCGTGTTTCTTGCTGGAGGTAGAGCTACTGGATAGGCGATGGGCCCTACAAGGTTACTGACCTTAGCCAAACTCCGAATGCCGGTAAGTCAGAGCGCAGCAGTGAGACTGTGGGGGATAAGCTTCATAGTCGAGAGGGAAACAGCCCAGAACGCCAACTAAGGCCCCTAAGCGTGTGCTAAGTGGGAAAGGATGTGGAGTTGCTGTGACAACCAGGAGGTTGGCTTAGAAGCAGCCACCCTTGAAAGAGTGCGTAATAGCTCACTGGTCAAGTGATTCCGCGCCGATAATGTAGCGGGGCTCAAGCACACCGCCGAAGTTGCGTCATTCAAACATGTCATTGGCCTTTGTGGTCCAGTGGTTTGGATGGGTAGGGGAGCGTCGTGTGGACGGTGAAGTCGCGGTGGAAACCAGCGGTGGAGGCCACACGAGTGAGAATGCAGGCATGAGTAGCGAATGACGGGTGAGAAACCCGTCCGCCGAATGATCAAGGGTTCCAGGGTCAAGCTAATCTGCCCTGGGTTAGTCGGGACCTAAGGCGAGGCCGACAGGCGTAGTCGATGGACAACGGGTTGATATTCCCGTACCGGCGAAGGACCGCCCATACTGAGCAATGGATGCTAACCATGACGGATTCCAGCGTTGATGCCTTTTAGGTGTCTTGTTGGTTGGTGTGGTGGGAACCGATGTTGTGAGGTCAGCGTATTAACAGGTGTGACGCAGGAAGGTAGCCGAGCCAGGCAATGGAATTGACCTGGTCCAAGGGTGTAGGAAGAACGGTAGGCAAATCCGCTGTTCATTGTTTCTGAGACCTGATAGGCGCCCCGTTTGTGGGGTGATTCGGTGATCCTATGCTGCCTAGAAAAGCATCGGCGCGAGGTCCCAGTCCGCCCGTACCCTAAACCGACACAGGTGATCAGGTAGAGAATACTAAGGCGATCGAGAGAATCATGGTTAAGGAACTCGGCAAAATGCCCCCGTAACTTCGGAAGAAGGGGGGCCTGCCCCGTGATGGAGACTTGCTCTCCGGATGCGGGTGTGGGCCGCAGAGACCAGGGGGAAGCGACTGTTTACTAAAAACACAGGTCCGTGCGAAGTCGCAAGACGATGTATACGGACTGACTCCTGCCCGGTGCTGGAAGGTTAAGAGGACCGGTTAGCACACTTGTGTGCGAAGCTGAGAATTTAAGCCCCAGTAAACGGCGGTGGTAACTATAACCATCCTAAGGTAGCGAAATTCCTTGTCGGGTAAGTTCCGACCTGCACGAATGGAGTAACGACTTCCCCGCTGTCTCAACCATGAACTCGGCGAAATTGCAGTACGAGTAAAGATGCTCGTTACGCGCAGCAGGACGGAAAGACCCCGAGACCTTTACTATAGTTTGGTATTGGTGTTCGGTGCAGCTTGTGTAGGATAGGTGGGAGACTGTGAAGCTCGGACGCTAGTTCGGGTGGAGTCATCGTTGAAATACCACTCTGGCTGTACCGGTCACCTAACTTCGGACCATGATCTGGTTCAGGGACAGTGCCTGATGGGTAGTTTAACTGGGGCGGTTGCCTCCTAAAATGTAACGGAGGCGCCCAAAGGTTCCCTCAGCCTGGTTGGCAATCAGGTGTTGAGTGTAAGTGCACAAGGGAGCTTGACTGTGAGAGTGACAGCTCGAGCAGGGACGAAAGTCGGGACTAGTGATCCGGCGGCACCTCGTGGAAGGGCCGTCGCTCAACGGATAAAAGGTACCTCGGGGATAACAGGCTGATCTTGCCCAAGAGTCCATATCGACGGCATGGTTTGGCACCTCGATGTCGGCTCGTCGCATCCTGGGGCTGGAGTAGGTCCCAAGGGTTGGGCTGTTCGCCCATTAAAGCGGTACGCGAGCTGGGTTTAGAACGTCGTGAGACAGTTCGGTCCCTATCCGCTGCGCGCGTTGGAAATTTGAGAAGGGCTGTCCTTAGTACGAGAGGACCGGGACGGACGAACCTCTGGTGTGTCAGTTGTACTGCCAAGTGCATCGCTGATTAGCTACGTTTGGAAGGGATAACCGCTGAAAGCATCTAAGCGGGAAGCCTGCTTCGAGATGAGATTTCCATCCACTTTGTGTGGGTGAGGCCCCCAGCTAGATTACTGGGTTGATAGGCAGGATGTGGAAGCAAGGACCAAAGACTTGTGTAGCTGACCTGTACTAATAGGCCGATGGCTTACAACACACTATCAAAACAGTGTGTCAACAAAATGATATTTTTGATTGTTCGCGTTCACTATGCGGTTACGAGACAACAACCTCGAACCACAAAAAGTAAGAGACTTTGCCAGGACGAATCCACCGGACCACCATGGTTGGTTTGTGTGCTTCGTGATTGTTACGGCGGTCATAGCGTGGGGGAAACGCCCGGTCCCATACCGAACCCGGAAGCTAAGGCCCATTGCGCCGATGGTACTGCACTCGTGAGGGTGTGGGAGAGTAGGTCACCGCCGGACTTAACTTGAGAAGTGGAAGGCTCCAACAGTGTTGGGGCCTTCTGCTGTTTAACCCGGTCGGTGCTTGGGCGCCTGGCCTGGCTGGGTGGCCGGCGGGGGGAGCGGTGGCTCCCCGTTTTTCTGTTTAAGCGGGGGTTTTCGGTGGTGGCGCGGTGCCTTCTGGGCGGTTTGGGGTGCTGTCCTGAGGCCGGCCCCGTGGGGATGGCGTGGGCAAGGGGAGCGCTGCCGGGGCCGCGGCGCGGTGCGGTTGGCTGCGGAGCGGGGAAGAGCCCGGACCACAACAAAACCCCTGGGCAAGAGATGCTGAATATTGACGTCCTAGCAGCATAGGCACGATTCGTCAGGCATGTTCGGGTCGGTAATGCCTACCGATCCAGGAAAAGGTTTTGACTTCCGCCTGAGCACTTGAGAATCCACAGTGAGTCTTTGGCCACTGGAGGAAGAAGTCAACGGGCGCGGGACCGAATGCTGGTCCTTTTCAACTGCTCTCTCTGCGCTCATGAGCAGGCACCTTCAGTTTGGCACCGAACTCGTTGACGAACGTCTCGAAGGGATTGGGCGAAGTTGTCATTACCCGAGGCTGCATCGCTGCTGATAAACGAGGAGTGCCCCGATACCCTTGACAGCGCCAAGGCGATGATCGAGCCGCACGAGGCTTCTGAATCGTTGAAAAACAAGTACTCTAGGGTAGGAGCGGGTGCCAGTTGGCAATAGACCGGTACGGGCGTTTTGCGCGGAGTTCTCCCGCCCGTCCTTGCCTGACGGGTTCACCCGATTGCTGATGCGGGCCTCTGTACAGAAAACGTGGCAGAGAACGTGACGACCAATGGATTGCACTCCATGATGCCGGCCATAGGCTTCGCGACCACGGATTTTTCGATACCCACAGGGCATACTCCTGGATAGAGCAATCGCGAGGAAGCTCCAACCCACGGACACGTATGCGATGGATATTTCCCGAACCGCCAGGGGACCAACATCTGGTGATGGCGCTAGTCCGGCCTCGCGTTTAGCAGCGCCGTGCGAGTTCCGTTGGCGACAAGTTCTCGGCGTACGCGTGCTTCAGCCATTTGCATGGCTTAGTCTCCCTTGAGTCATGCAGTTACTCATGCTGGGACCTGTGTTCCTTGAGTCGATACCTTCATCGTCGTGCCGGCGGCTCGAGGAGCCTCGACCTCGTATCGTGGCAACCGATGCCGGCCAGCCATTTGCGCATTGCGGTGGCGCGGACCTTGCCTCATTTTCCCTAAACGAAGCCTTCGACGATGCCCAGATGGTCGTCGATGGTCTTAGCCTGGCAGAGTATCCAGACCCGGGCGGGACCTCGGCACCCGTTCGATCAGCTGCATAACCGTGTGGCGGAAAGTGCCTGACGATTCACTGACGGAGTGAAATGACAACGCTGTTTCGTCGTAAGCTCTGTAGATTTCTTAGATGCCTCGGCCATGGCTCGTACGGAGCGGCTTCCGTGATCCGATGCGCATTGACGACTGGAATCGTCATCATTGATGGAGGAGCGCTAATGGGCATAGGTGACTTTTCATATGGCTAGTGACGAGAAAGAGATGATTGCGCCACGGTTCGCGACCGCCTGCCGCAGCCTTTCGTCGGCGCTTACTGTCGCTCCTGGCGCTGTCAGATGTAGTGTCTGAACTATGAGCCCGAATGACCAGGAAGTCAGACCACGCATGCGACGTAATAAGAAATTGCTTGATGAGCTCACGGCGAGATTTCCTGCAGGCATGGTATCCGTTAGTGATTCCGTGCTCATGGAAAATTCGAGAGATTTCGGCCAACTGGCAGATGAGCCCATGATGCCACTCGCTGTCGTTTTTCCAACAAAAGTTGGGCAAGTCCAGGAACTAATGCAGCTGGCCAGTGAACACCGGCTCTCGGTGATCAGCCGCGGTGCTGGTACTGGCGTATCGGGCGCCGTCCATGTCACTGATGAAGCTATCATCCTGAATCTCAGCAAGATGAACAGGATCATCGAGATTCGGCCTCAGGACGAAGTCGCGGTCGTCGAGCCCGGCGTGATTAACCATCATTTGAATCTTGCCGTCTCCGAGTTCGGTCTGATGTACGCTCCGGATCCGGCAAGTTACAAGATGTCGACCATCGGTGGAAACATTGCGACGAACGCCGGGGGATTGCGTTGCGCGAAGTACGGTGTCACCCGGGAGTCGGTTCTTGGGCTAGACGTTGTCTTGGCGGACGGGAGCCTAATACATGTTGGAAAGAATACGTTCAAGGGCGTTGCAGGCTATGATCTGACAGCCTTGTTCACAGGTTCCGAAGGAACATTGGGTGTGATCGTTCGCGCGGTGCTACGGCTTCGTTATTTGCCCGTTGACGAACGAGACGTCGCATTAGTTTTCGAGGATCTTGAAGTTGCTGTCGAAGGAGTCCAAAGGATTGCCAAGGCACGTATCCAACCAGCGATTCTGGAGTTGATCGATCACGCAACGATGAAGGTCTTGGACGCACAGTATGGGACAGCTCATGCTGGCAGTGGCGGTGCAATGCTGCTCGTTCGACTAGACGGATATGGTGCAGAGCAAGAAGAAGCGGTTCTTCGTGAAACCTTCAAGAACGACTCCGTACGGCTGAGCGAGAGCGGCGATGAATCTGCAACGGCTCTCATTGAAATGCGTCGCACCAGCCGTGGAGATGCGAGAGACGATGCGTACCGTACTGGTGAAGACGTAGCCGTCCCCAAAAGTCTCATGGTTGAGTACGTTCATCGTGTGCAACAGGCCGCGACGCAAGAACAGGTTCAGTTGAGGCTGATTTCCCACGCCGGTGACGGAAACCTGCATCCGACGTTCTACGTCGACCCCTCGGATGGGCCGAACCCGCTGGAGCGACTGGACTGCGCTGTGCAGGAGTCCGTTCGCATTGCCCTTGAAATGGGAGGCACGATTACAGGCGAGCACGGCGTCGGACTCATCAAGAAAGACTGGCTCCCCTGGGAGCAATCCAGCCAAGTTATCGAATTGCAGCAAAAGATCAAGGGGCTGCTGGATCCAATGAACATATTGAACCCGGGCAAGGCGATATAGCCTGCGACAAGCGCTTCTATTACGACAGATACGTACGATGACAATCGAATCGAAGCCTCGATTATGCGATCTGAGGTAACCGGGTGTAGAGTAAAAACGTTCTTGATTACGGGATATGGCGCAGTTTGGTAGCGCGCGTCGTTCGGGACGACGAGGTCGCAGGTTCAAATCCTGTTATCCCGACCAGAACGCAAGGAGGAATCTTCGGATTCCTCCTTGTTGTTTAACTGAAGCTCACAAATGCAGGCTGAACAGCCAGCGAGTCTTAGATCACTATCGAAAAGCTACTCAGGATGTGCGATATCCAGATTTACTGTGTATAGTTATATCTCGTGCTAAGGCATCCAAAAGATCATTACCTAGGTAATTGATTCTGGCGGAGGCCAAGTCATATTGGGATATGGTGTAATTGGCAACACAACGGTTTCTGGTTCCGTCATTCTAGGTTCGAGTCCTGGTATCCCAGCGCTTCACCGGAGCAATTCGGTGAGCTGAAGGAAACTTCAGCATACGGCCCCATCGTATAGCGGCCTAGTACTCCGCCCTCTCACGGCGGCAACACGGGTTCGAATCCCGTTGGGGTCACAAATCTAAACGCGGAACTTCGGTTCCGCGTTTTTTGTTTAACCAGTTCTTCTTGTCCGTCCGCAGGAAGAGAGTTCTTGACTCCGGGCTAGAGGCCAAAATGTAGGGCTATAGGCCACAAAGTGTGTCTGGCCCGGACAGCCAAGGCCAGACCCCACTATTCACAAGATTCGCCACGCTGGCTTCAGAACCAATGAGAACCGGATAAGGGCTTGGGCCTGTGGTGCGTACAAAGCGGAGTAGCTATGCGTTGGGGCCCGACTAGTTTCTTGGACCCAAAGTTCATGGTCATGCCAAGAGCTTGGGATAAGGAGCTGCGCACTTGGGCCGACAGCAATCGAAAGCAGTATGGCGACGCCCTATGGGGCAACGAATGGTTCCACTAATTGACCGAACATCGATGGCGGCACTACAAGCCGGCCTTGTTTCCCGATGAGGTCAGACTGTATGAAAATCCGAGTGGGTTCCAGGCACGTGCGGTCAGCAAGCCATCGATTCATGGACATCTCCGCTAGTCCGTGCTTATTGGGTGACAAGTCATATGATTCTGGTCTGCGTTGAATTTGACGCCGCGAACGTCAACAGGCGGGCATTGACACTGCTCTCGTCGGACATGTCCAACACAGGGTGCAAGACATCTGCTGTATCAGTGGACCACGGATGCGACTACTAGCCAGGAACCATCCCGGATTGCTGTCGTTGGGTAAGCGGTTTGTTTTAGGAGGGAAGGTCGCCCTAGGGCTTAGTCTCACCGCGGTTGCACGGAAACTTGGCAGCGTCAGATATCAAGACATCGTCGCAACGGATACCAGGAGTGAACCCATACATCGAACCGGGCAGCTATGAAACCCAATGAACTGTAGCTGGCTTCATCAGCTCATGCTGTCGACGGGATAAGGCCCATTGCCATGCTGTCCGTTCTGCCGGTGACCTCCGGCAGCATTCGGAGAGAACACCGCTTACAAGATTTCGACTGGCTGGCCCCGAGCCCGCAGTATCCAGCAAGCAGGGAACCGCGCTCTCCACAGACCGGAGCTCGTGCTGTCACGTTGGTGTGGCGCGGCAGCCTGTCCGGAGAGCAGGCGGCATTGGGTAACTGCTTATCGTGCGCACCGGCCCTCTAATGCCTGTGGCGACAGTCACCCGGAAAAGTAGCCCTACGATTTGTAAGTGCCGAAAAAGGTGTGTATAGTTTTTATCTGTCGCCGAAACAAGGTTCGATGAAATCTGAACCGAATTCGAAGCGAAAATCCCCGAGATTCAAATGATCTAAAAGATTTGTTTTGCAATTTCGGAAACTAACGCTGGACGATATCGCCTCCTGGAATAGGGGTGGCGGAGAACCGGTAAGTGTTTGTTGTTTGAGAACTCAATAGTGTGCCAAGTTTGTTGATACCAAATTATTTTTTGTTTGGTGAATACGAAACATTTTGCTTGGGATGATGCACCCCCGTGTGTTGTTCCGAGTGTTTTTATTCGCCAGGATTTCATCACCACGTGTGGTCCCGTCTTTTTCCGGTGGGGTTGTGGTGGCTTTTTGTTTTTTATGGAGAGTTTGATCCTGGCTCAGGATGAACGCTGGCGGCGTGCTTAACACATGCAAGTCGAACGATGAAGCCCAGCTTGCTGGGTGGATTAGTGGCGAACGGGTGAGTAACACGTGAGTAACCTGCCCCTGACTCTGGGATAAGCCCGGGAAACTGGGTCTAATACCGGATATGACTTTTGACCGCATGGTTGAGGGTGGAAAGATTTATCGGTTGGGGATGGACTCGCGGCCTATCAGCTTGTTGGTGAGGTAATGGCTCACCAAGGCGACGACGGGTAGCCGGCCTGAGAGGGTGACCGGCCACACTGGGACTGAGACACGGCCCAGACTCCTACGGGAGGCAGCAGTGGGGAATATTGCACAATGGGCGCAAGCCTGATGCAGCGACGCCGCGTGAGGGATGACGGCCTTCGGGTTGTAAACCTCTTTCAGTAGGGAAGAAGCGAAAGTGACGGTACCTGCAGAAGAAGCGCCGGCTAACTACGTGCCAGCAGCCGCGGTAATACGTAGGGCGCAAGCGTTATCCGGATTTATTGGGCGTAAAGAGCTCGTAGGCGGTTTGTCGCGTCTATCGTGAAAGTCCGAGGCTCAACCTCGGATCTGCGGTGGGTACGGGCAGACTAGAGTGATGTAGGGGAGACTGGAATTCCTGGTGTAGCGGTGAAATGCGCAGATATCAGGAGGAACACCGATGGCGAAGGCAGGTCTCTGGGCATTTACTGACGCTGAGGAGCGAAAGCATGGGGAGCGAACAGGATTAGATACCCTGGTAGTCCATGCCGTAAACGTTGGGCACTAGGTGTGGGGGACATTCCACGTTTTCCGCGCCGTAGCTAACGCATTAAGTGCCCCGCCTGGGGAGTACGGCCGCAAGGCTAAAACTCAAAGGAATTGACGGGGGCCCGCACAAGCGGCGGAGCATGCGGATTAATTCGATGCAACGCGAAGAACCTTACCAAGGCTTGACATGTTCCAGATCGCCTCAGAGATGGGGTTTCCCTTCGGGGCTGGTTCACAGGTGGTGCATGGTTGTCGTCAGCTCGTGTCGTGAGATGTTGGGTTAAGTCCCGCAACGAGCGCAACCCTCGTTCCATGTTGCCAGCGGGTTATGCCGGGGACTCATGGGAGACTGCCGGGGTCAACTCGGAGGAAGGTGGGGATGACGTCAAATCATCATGCCCCTTATGTCTTGGGCTTCACGCATGCTACAATGGCCGGTACAATGGGTTGCGATACTGTGAGGTGGAGCTAATCCCTAAAAGCCGGTCTCAGTTCGGATTGGGGTCTGCAACTCGACCCCATGAAGTCGGAGTCGCTAGTAATCGCAGATCAGCAACGCTGCGGTGAATACGTTCCCGGGCCTTGTACACACCGCCCGTCAAGTCACGAAAGTTGGTAACACCCGAAGCCGATGGCCTAACCACCTTGTGTGGGGGGAGTCGTCGAAGGTGGGACTGGCGATTGGGACTAAGTCGTAACAAGGTAGCCGTACCGGAAGGTGCGGCTGGATCACCTCCTTTCTAAGGAGCTAACCAGTTTTGGTTGCCCATGTCTGTGCCCGAGTGTGGTGCAGGTGGGTTGCTCGAGGGTGGAATGTCAATGAACTCAACACCGGGAAACGGGTTTTCGAGGGCGATCGTGTGGTTGTTTTCGGGGGTTCGGGTGTTGGCATGGTTTGTGTTGTGTGGCGTGTGTGGTTTAGTACGCAGTGCCGGCCCTCTTGTGGGGTTGGTGGTGTTGGAAGGGCGCATGGGTCGTGTGATGCGATAGATAATGTTTGGTGCACTGTTGGGTTTTGAGGCAACAAGCCTCCTGGCCGCCTGGTCCCTTTGCGGGGTTTGGTGGGTTGGGTGCTTGGTGTTTCGGTGTTTGTCCTGTGTCTGCTGGCATGGTGTCCTGGCTGGTCCTTTTGGGGCTGGTGTGTGGGGTGCTGTGGTTGGGGGTGCGGGGTTGTTGTTTGGGAACTGTATAGTGAACGCGAGCATCTTGCAGACAAGATGAGCCGTGTGCGCCTGTCCTGGGTGTGTGTGGTGTTTGAGTCTTGTTTGTAGTGATTTTGTTGATTGTTTTATAGCTCAATTTTTGAGAACTTTGTTTTGTGTTGAAGTTTTTAAGGGCGCACGGTGGATGCCTTGGCATCAAGAGCCGATGAAGGACGTGGGAATCTGCGATAAGCCTGGTGGAGTCGATAACCGGACGTTGAGGCCAGGATTTCCGAATGGGGGAACCCCGCACCATGTTATGTGGTGTGACCTGCAGCTGAATGTATAGGCTGTGTGGAGGGAACGCGGGGAAGTGAAACATCTCAGTACCCGCAGGAAGAGAAAACAATAGTGATTCCGTTAGTAGTGGCGAGCGAACGCGGATGGGGCTAAACCGGTTGGTGTGTGATAGCGGATAGGCGTTGCATCATCGGGGTTGTGGGGTCCACATGTACCAGTTCTATCTACGCTGGTGGGATGAGGTGCAGGCGTATAGGTGAATCGGTTGGAATGCCGGACCAGAGAGGGTGATAGTCCCGTAGGTGTAATGCGTGTCTGCCGTTCTTGTGTGGATGCCCGAGTAGCACGGGGCCCGTGAAACCTTGTGTGAATCTGCCAGGACCACCTGGTAAGCCTGAATACTACTTGATGACCGATAGTGAATCAGTACCGTGAGGGAATGGTGAAAAGTACCCCGGGAGGGGAGTGAAATAGTACCTGAAACCGTGCGCTTACAATCCGTTAGAGCAGCCACTTGTGGTTGTGATGGCGTGCCTTTTGAAGAATGAGCCTGCGAGTTAGTGTTACGTCGCGAGGTTAACCCGTGGGGGGAAGCCGTAGCGAAAGCGAGTCTGAATAGGGCGATTCAGTGGCGTGATCTAGACCCGAAGCGAAGTGATCTACCCATGGCCAGGTTGAAGCGCGTGTAAGAGCGTGTGGAGGACCGAACCCACTTCAGTTGAAAATGGAGGGGATGAGCTGTGGGTAGGGGTGAAAGGCCAATCAAACTTCGTGATAGCTGGTTCTCCCCGAAATGCATTTAGGTGCAGCGTTGCGTGTTTCTTGCT
Source organism: Arthrobacter sp. YC-RL1 (assembly GCF_001454985.1). Taxonomy (NCBI): domain Bacteria; kingdom Bacillati; phylum Actinomycetota; class Actinomycetes; order Micrococcales; family Micrococcaceae; genus Arthrobacter; species Arthrobacter sp. YC-RL1. Next base: position 3,352,880 of record NZ_CP013297.1, on the reverse strand, counting down.
GGAGGTAGAGCTACTGGATAGGCGATGGGCCCTACAAGGTTACTGACCTTAGCCAAACTCCGAATGCCGGTAAGTTAGAGCGCAGCAGTGAGACTGTGGGGGATAAGCTTCATAGTCGAGAGGGAAACAGCCCAGAACGCCAACTAAGGCCCCTAAGCGTGTGCTAAGTGGGAAAGGATGTGGAGTTGCTGTGACAACCAGGAGGTTGGCTTAGAAGCAGCCACCCTTGAAAGAGTGCGTAATAGCTCACTGGTCAAGTGATTCCGCGCCGATAATGTAGCGGGGCTCAAGCACACCGCCGAAGTTGCGTCATTCAAACATGTCATTGGCCTTTGTGGTCCAGTGGTTTGGATGGGTAGGGGAGCGTCGTGTGGACGGTGAAGTCGCGGTGGAAACCAGCGGTGGAGGCCACACGAGTGAGAATGCAGGCATGAGTAGCGAATGACGGGTGAGAAACCCGTCCGCCGAATGATCAAGGGTTCCAGGGTCAAGCTAATCTGCCCTGGGTTAGTCGGGACCTAAGGCGAGGCCGACAGGCGTAGTCGATGGACAACGGGTTGATATTCCCGTACCGGCGAAGGACCGCCCATACTGAGCAATGGATGCTAACCATGACGGATTCCAGCGTTGATGCCTTTTAGGTGTCTTGTTGGTTGGTGTGGTGGGAACCGATGTTGTGAGGTCAGCGTATTAACAGGTGTGACGCAGGAAGGTAGCCGAGCCAGGCAATGGAATTGACCTGGTCCAAGGGTGTAGGAAGAACGGTAGGCAAATCCGCTGTTCATTGTTTCTGAGACCTGATAGGCGCCCCGTTTGTGGGGTGATTCGGTGATCCTATGCTGCCTAGAAAAGCATCGGCGCGAGGTCCCAGTCCGCCCGTACCCTAAACCGACACAGGTGATCAGGTAGAGAATACTAAGGCGATCGAGAGAATCATGGTTAAGGAACTCGGCAAAATGCCCCCGTAACTTCGGAAGAAGGGGGGCCTGCCCCGTGAACCACCCTTGCGGTGGGGAGGCGGGTGTGGGCCGCAGAGACCAGGGGGAAGCGACTGTTTACTAAAAACACAGGTCCGTGCGAAGTCGCAAGACGATGTATACGGACTGACTCCTGCCCGGTGCTGGAAGGTTAAGAGGACCGGTTAGCACACTTGTGTGCGAAGCTGAGAATTTAAGCCCCAGTAAACGGCGGTGGTAACTATAACCATCCTAAGGTAGCGAAATTCCTTGTCGGGTAAGTTCCGACCTGCACGAATGGAGTAACGACTTCCCCGCTGTCTCAACCATGAACTCGGCGAAATTGCAGTACGAGTAAAGATGCTCGTTACGCGCAGCAGGACGGAAAGACCCCGAGACCTTTACTATAGTTTGGTATTGGTGTTCGGTGCAGCTTGTGTAGGATAGGTGGGAGACTGTGAAGCTCGGACGCTAGTTCGGGTGGAGTCATCGTTGAAATACCACTCTGGCTGTACCGGTCACCTAACTTCGGACCATGATCTGGTTCAGGGACAGTGCCTGATGGGTAGTTTAACTGGGGCGGTTGCCTCCTAAAATGTAACGGAGGCGCCCAAAGGTTCCCTCAGCCTGGTTGGCAATCAGGTGTTGAGTGTAAGTGCACAAGGGAGCTTGACTGTGAGAGTGACAGCTCGAGCAGGGACGAAAGTCGGGACTAGTGATCCGGCGGCACCTCGTGGAAGGGCCGTCGCTCAACGGATAAAAGGTACCTCGGGGATAACAGGCTGATCTTGCCCAAGAGTCCATATCGACGGCATGGTTTGGCACCTCGATGTCGGCTCGTCGCATCCTGGGGCTGGAGTAGGTCCCAAGGGTTGGGCTGTTCGCCCATTAAAGCGGTACGCGAGCTGGGTTTAGAACGTCGTGAGACAGTTCGGTCCCTATCCGCTGCGCGCGTTGGAAATTTGAGAAGGGCTGTCCTTAGTACGAGAGGACCGGGACGGACGAACCTCTGGTGTGTCAGTTGTACTGCCAAGTGCATCGCTGATTAGCTACGTTTGGAAGGGATAACCGCTGAAAGCATCTAAGCGGGAAGCCTGCTTCGAGATGAGATTTCCATCCACTGTGTGTGGGTGAGGCCCCCAGCTAGATTACTGGGTTGATAGGCAGGATGTGGAAGCAAGGACCAAAGACTTGTGTAGCTGACCTGTACTAATAGGCCGATGGCTTACAACACACTATCAAAACAGTGTGTCGACAAAATACGTTTTTCTGATTGTTCGCGTTCACTATGCGGTTACGAGACAACAACCTCGAACCACAAAAAGTAAGAGACTTTGCCAGGACGAATCCACCGGACCACCATGGTTGGTTTGTGTGCTTCGTGATTGTTACGGCGGTCATAGCGTGGGGGAAACGCCCGGTCCCATACCGAACCCGGAAGCTAAGGCCCATTGCGCCGATGGTACTGCACTCGTGAGGGTGTGGGAGAGTAGGTCACCGCCGGACTTAACTTGAGAAGTGGAAGGCTCCAACAGTGTTGGGGTCTTCTGCTGTTTAACCCGGTCGGTGCTTGGGCGCCTGGCCTGGCTGGGTGGCCGGCGGGGGGAGCGGTGGCTCCCCGTTTTTCTGTTTAAGCGGGGGTTTTCGGTGGTGGCGCGGTGCCTTCTGGGCGGTTTGGGGTGCTGTCCTGCGGCCGGCACCGTGGGGATGGCGTGGGCAAGGGGAGCGCTGCCGGGGCCGCGGCGCGGTGCGGTTGGCTGCGGAGCGGGGAAGAGCCCGGACCACAACAAAACCCCTGATTTCGAATCGCTAGTCCTTTCACGGCCTTCGTGCTTGCCGCCATTGGGATGAATGGCTCGCAGCGGCAGTGGTGGTAGCAGACTTCACCCATCCTTGCTTCACTGCGTAGTTGTGCTGGCTTTGCCGTTCCTGGGTACATGGCAAACCATCTGCGCTGCCGCTGGCGCGCACCCACGCCGCTCTCAAGCTCCAATCCAGAGCCGGACCGGCATGGGATTGCCAGGCGCTGTATCGTGGCCGGAGACTGGCGTCTGAGGCCTTCTGGAAGCTTAGATCGCCAGAAAGCATCTATGGCGAAGGCCACGTTGCCGAAAGAGTTCCTCGATTGGCGCGGAGGGCGGAGATCCTGCTATAGTTATGGAGTTGTCGCAATCGCGAATGACACCGTAGTTTTCCCACGGCCAAGCTGTGCGGGTTAGAGTTACGGCGATCATAGCGTGGGGGAAACGCCCGGTCCCATACCGAACCCGGAAGCTAAGACCCACTGCGCCGATGGTACTGCACTCGGGAGGGTGTGGGAGAGTAGGTCATCGCCGGGCACAATGTGCCGAAGGCCCCGAGATATCTCGGGGCCTTCGATGTTTAACAAGTCGATAAGGGTAGTGAGGCTGGGTCAGCAGCCGCCGGAGATGCCGACGATGACCAAGGGCTCGGATCCTCATGGATCCGAGCCCTTGGTCATGCGTCAGAGTCTTTGCGGACTAGCCAAGTCGCAGACCGGTTTCCGTATCGAACAGGTGCACATGCTGCAGCTTCGGTGCGATGTTCAGCCGCTGGCCACGGGCCGGTGGGGTGCGGCCATCGACGCGGACAACGATGGTCTGCGGGCGGCCTGCCAGCTCGGCGGTTGCGTAGACATAGGCATCGGCGCCAAGCTCTTCGACGACGTCGATGGTGATCTCCACACCCTCGCCTTCGCCAACGAACTCGATGTCTTCAGGTCGGATGCCCAGCGTAGTGCCGCCTGCAGCGCCTGGCGCGCTCAGGACGGTATTGCCGAACTCTACTTGGCCATTGCTCGCTTCCAGCTGCACGAGGTTCATGGCTGGCGAACCGATGAAGCCTGCAACGAAGACGTTGCGCGGACGGTCGTACAGTTCGCGGGGAGTCCCGACCTGCTGCAATTCACCGTCCTTGAGCACCGCGACGCGGTCGCCCATGGTCAGCGCCTCGACCTGGTCGTGGGTCACGTACACGGTGGTGACACCCAGGCGGCGGGTGAGCGACGCGATCTGGGTACGGGTCTGGACCCGCAGCTTGGCATCGAGGTTCGACAGCGGTTCATCCATCAGGAAGACCTGGGGGGAGCGCACGATGGCACGGCCCATGGCCACACGCTGGCGCTGGCCACCGGAGAGGGCCTTCGGCTTGCGGTCTAGATACTGCTCCAGATCGAGAAGCTGCGCGGCTCCCTTCACACGGCGGGCTCGTTCGACCTTGTCGACGCCGGCGATTTTCAGGGCGAAGCCCATGTTCTCGGCGACGGTCATGTGCGGGTAGAGCGCGTAGTTCTGGAAGACCATGGCGATGTCGCGGTCCTTCGGCGGAACGTTGGTCACGTCCTTGTCGCCGATGAGGATGCGGCCGGAGTTGACTTCCTCCAGGCCGGCAAGCATGCGCAGGGTGGTTGACTTGCCGCAACCCGAGGGGCCGACCAGAACCAGGAATTCGCCGTCGGCGATCTCCAGGTCGATTCCGTCGACGGATGGCACAAGAGCGCCCGGGTAAATACGGGTGGCCTTATCAAAGGTCACAGTTGCCATAACGACAATCCTTTCACGGGCAGGTACGTGCCCGACGATCCTAAGTGAAAGTGAATTGGGACACCGTTAGTTTCGCATGGAAATCAAACTTTTCAAAAGGTCCGGGATATCGAACGGGGAATCAATACGCTGCGTCGCCGCCGTGTCCCCGCTGCCGACCTTGATTCCGAGGTCGTTTTCGGTCAGCACCTTGAAGCCGTTTTCATCGGTGACGTCGTCTCCGATGAAGAGCACCGACTGGACATCCAGGGTGCGGCGCAGCCAAGCCAGCGCCTCGCCCTTGTGGGCGTTGAGCACCGAGGCTTCAAGCACCGCCTTGCCCGACATCAGCTTGACGCCCTCCAGCTCCTGCAGCGATTCCAGCGCTTCGGCCATGGCCGCCTGCGCGGCCTGAGGGCTGGCCTGGCGGACATGCAGCACGGTGGCCGAGGGCTTGAATTCCAGGTTCACGTTCTCGTGCCTGTCCGCGATCGCCTGAAGCCGGCCGGTCAGGGTGCCCAGCAGCTGCGTCTGGTCGAGGCTGAGCGGCGCGTCGGACCAGCCGTTCGAGAACTGCTCGGGGACCAGCCGTTCGGCCCCGTGGGACCCGATGCGGATGGCCGGCAGCGGCTCCGGGTACACCTCGGCCAGGGACTGCAGATTGCGTCCGGAGATCACCGCGGTGTAAACGCCGGCCATTCGTCCCAGCTGCTCCACCAGCACAGCGGATTCGGGCAGCGGCCTGGCATCCTGCGGCCGGTCGACCAGCGGTGAGAGCGTTCCATCGAAATCGAGCGCGACCAGCACCCGGGGATGGCGGGCGAAATCCTGCAGCGCAGCGGAGAGCTGCGGCGAAAGAGGTGACACGTGCTTAAGCCATCCTTCGGGGGCGGTAGTTTCGGCGGTTTGCGGCAAGTTAGGTGCGGGCAACATTCTCCTTGGCCGGAACGGATTTCGAGTTGATGTCTGCCAGCTCCGACAGGAAACGATCAGACCAGCCGGCCACGTCGAATTCCTCCAGATGGTGGTTCATGCGCTTCATGCGCTTGGCCTGTTCGGCCTCGTCCATGTTGACTGCCTCCATGATCTTGACCTTCATGCCGTCAATGTCATGGGGGTTGACCAGCACCGACTGGGTCAGCTGGTCGGCGGCGCCGGTGAACTCGGAGAGCACCAGCACGCCCCGCCCGTCCTGGTGCGCTGCCACGTATTCCTTGGCGACCAGGTTCATACCGTCGCGCAAGGCAGTGACCAGCAGGACGTCTGCCGCAAGGTACAGGGAAATCATTTCGCGCAGGGGATAGGAATGGTGCAGGTAGCGCAGCGTAGTGTGGCTGAGCGTATCGTGCTGGCCGGTGATCTGGCCGACCATCAGTTCTACCTGATCGCGCAGTTCCATGTACGAACCGACGTTTTCGCGGCTGGGGCTTGCCACTTGGATCAGGCATACCTCGCCGGCGTGGAGCTGTTCGTCCGCCAGCAGCTCGCCGTAGGCCTTGAGCCGGTGGCGGATACCCTTGGTGTAGTCCAGCCTGTCCACGCCGAGCATGATGGTTTTCGGGTTTCCCAATTCATGCCGGATCTGCGCGGCTCGCGCAATGATCTGCGGATCCCGGGACAGCCGCTGGATCTGTTCATAGTCGATGGAGATCGGGTGGGCGTCGGCGCGGCAGATATTTTGCAGGTCGTTGTCCAAGGAAGGGGTCGCCTCACGTCCCTTGGTTTGGTAGTCCGTGAATCGGCGCAGGCTTCGCAGGAAGTTGGTCGCGTCGGTTTCGCGCTGGAAACCGACCAGGTCGGCACCGGCCAAACCCTGCAAAATCTGCTTGCGCCACGGCAGCTGCGCGAACAAGCTCGCGGCGGGGAAGGGAATATGCAGGAAGAAACCGATCTTGAGGTCAGGACGGGCCAAGCGCAGCAGACGCGGCACTAGTTGCAACTGGTAGTCGTGCACCCACACCGTGGCGTTGGGCGCCGCGATCCGCAGCACCGCGTCGGCAAAGCGCTGGTTGATTTTTTGGTATCTGTCCCACCAGGTGCGGTGGTACGACGGCGGAACGATGACGTCGTGGTAGAGCGGCCACAGAGTCGAGTTCGAGAAACCTTCGTAGTAGAGCTCGAGGTCGTCTTCGCTTAGCGGCACCGGCACCAGATGGATACCGTCCTTGTCGAAGCTGTCCAGCTCTTCATCAATTCCGCCGTGCCAGCCAACCCATGCTCCTTCCGAAGCGGACATGACGGGTTCCAGTGCGGTGACCAGTCCTCCGGGTGCGCGCTGGAATCCCTGGGTGCCGTCCGGGTTTGTGACCCGGTCAACCGGCAAGCGATTGGCAACAACGACGAAGTCGGATGTACTAGCCATGTGGCCATCTTGTATCGAGCTACTCACGACAAACTCCTGGCTTAACCTTCAACCTGCAAACCGGCCGTTTAGCGATCCCTGGATTGGTGCGAATCCCTGCCCTGCAAGTTCATTGACTTATGCCTTGAGCCTAGTGAAATATCAGGGTCAACGGAATTATGTTCAGGATTTACTCCGATAGTGACGTAAACAACCACATTGAACTGGTCAAGCACAGTCGTGTATCGAGGCCTGCCTGATGCAACAATTCCACCGGACGCGCTATGTGGCTTAAGACCGGGCTTTGGCGGCAATTTGAGGAGTATATGCGCCTCCTGTGAAGGTGCGGGATTATCAATGAACTAGGTAGACCGGGTCCCGGCATTGGCTAAACTTGATTGCAGATGACAGTATTCCGCTGAGCAAGGAACCATTAAATTTATGTCTACGAATAATCCGCGGCCGTCGAAGGCTGAGCGTACGGCAAGCGCCCGCGAGAAGGCTTCGCAGATGCGCGCCGCACAGGAAGCAGCCGCCAAGCGCAAGTCGCTGTTCGTCAAGCTTGGCGTGCTGGGTGCCGTGATCCTTGTGATCGCCCTGGTAGTTACCCTGATCGTGCAGAACAACAATGCCAAGGTTGCCGATTCCGGCGCCGTTCCTGCGGGCGGCAACGCCGCTGGCGGCATTCTGGTCACTTCCCCGACCACCCTGGGTGAGCGCACCGTGGAGAATGTCGACGTGAAGTCCCTCGAAGTCCCTGCCCAGCAACCGGCAACCCCGGAACCCCGCGACCTGACCGTGGGGAAAAAGGGCGAACCGGTCAATATCACCATGTACGCCGACGTGAATTGCGTCCACTGCGCGGACTTCGAGGCCACCTATGGCCCGCAGATCAACGAGTGGCTGGCGGCCGGCGACATCACCGTGGACTACCGCAACGTCGGATACCTCGACGGCGGCTCGCCGACCAACTTCTCCTCGCGCGGTGCCAATGCGCTGGCCTGCGTTGCCAACGACAACCCGGCAGCGTACATGCCATTCGTGACCGCGATCTGGGGCCACTACCAGCAGGGTGAAATGAAGAACGCCCAGCTGGCCGAGATGGCGATCGCCGCCGGTGCCAGCGACAAGGTCACCAGCTGCATCGAAGACGGCACCTTCCGTCCGTTCGTCCAGTACACGACCGACGTGGCCAAGTACGACGGCGTAAGCGGCACCCCGACCTTGGTGGTCCAGGGCAAGGTCCTGGATCTGGCCAAGGACGATTTCCCGACCGTGGTGAACGCAGCCATCGAGGCGAACAAGAAGTAAATCCGCTCGGGTCGGCGGAGAACGGATGCGGATCGGGTAGAATTCCATATTGATCTCGCGCCAAGACCGGAGGGGAGAAAGCCAGCGACGGCTTTCTCCCCTCCGGCATTTAAAACGGCGACGGGCTCAATTCGCACAGTGGCTGGGTTCTCCGATATTCTTATGCGGTACGCCCCCTTAGCTCAGCTGGCCAGAGCGTCTGTCTTGTAAACTGAAGGTCACCGGTTCGAATCCGGTAGGGGGCTCGAACAAATCCTCGGAGTTCTGCATGAGTGCAGGTCTTCCGGGGATTTTTTGCTGACTGCGGCTTTTCCCGGCTCGCTGGTGCCGGTCCGAACCCGGCAAACGTGCCTAACCACTCGCTGGAAGTTGGATGAAATCGGGCGTGGACCACGTCGTCCTCGGTAAAATTGGACCAAAGGTATTTTCCCGTGCGCGGATCCGCGCGACCGGGGACCACAATTACAAGGAGACCAATCATGGCCGGTGGCCTAGTAGCCCTGCTGGATGATGTAGCCGCGCTGGTCAAGGTCACGGCCGCGTCGCTGGACGACATCGCGCTCGGAGCGGCCAAGGCCAGCACCAAAGCCATGGGCGTGGTGATTGACGACGCTGCGGTCACCCCGCAGTACGTCGACGGAATTTCTCCCAAGCGCGAGCTGCCGATCATCTGGAAGATCGCGGTCGGTTCCATCCGCAACAAGCTGCTGTTCATCCTGCCGGCCATCTTGCTGCTGTCCACTTTCCTTCCCTGGGCGCTCACCCCGATCCTCATGATCGGCGGCGCCTACCTGGTGTTCGAAGGCGCGGAGAAGATCCTCGAGGCCATGGGGCTGATCGGCCATCACGGCGCCGCCGAGGACGGCAAGGTCCGCGACGAAAAGGTGATCATCGGCTCGGCGACGCGCACCGACTTCGTGCTCTCGGCCGAGATCATGGTGATCTCGCTCAACGAGGTGGCCCACGAACCGTTCCTGACCCGGGCGCTGATCCTGGTCGCGGTGGCTTTCCTGATGACCGTCCTGGTGTACGGGGCCGTGGGCCTGATCGTGAAGATGGACGACATTGGCCTGGTGCTGGCCCAGAAGCAGCGCCAGTTCTCGCAGAAGCTCGGCCGCGGCCTGGTCAAGGGCATGCCGATTGTGATGTCGGTGCTGAGCAAGGTCGGCGTGGTCGCGATGCTCTGGGTCGGCGGGCACCTGTTGCTGACCGGCATGGACGAGCTGGGCTGGCACGCGCCTTACGGCTTCGTGCACCACGTCGAGATGCTGGTCCACGACGCCTCCGGTGCCGCCGGGGGCGTGCTGGGGTGGCTGGTCAACACCGCTTTCTCCTGCTTGGCCGGACTGATCATCGGCTCGTTGCTGACAGTCGTCATCCTCGGGATCAAGAAGCTGCTGGGCAAGAACAAGCCGGCCGCGGCGCACTAGCTATTGCCGCCGCGCAGCGTGCGTAGAATTATTGGATCGCCTCCGAAGGCCAAGCTCCTCGGTCCGGCCATTCTGTCCGGATGCCATGGAAAGATCGATGTGTGTTGAGTAGAGAACAGACCAAGCAGGACCCCGCAGGGCGCCACGCCCGCGGTGCGTACTTCACTCCGGAACCCGTCGCACGCTTCATGGCCCAGTGGGCGCTGGGCGAGCACGGGCACCGGGTGCTTGAGCCTTCCTGCGGCGAGGCGCAGTTCCTCGCCGCCGCGCATGACATCGTGGACGACGGCCGCGGCTCGGTGGAGCTGTTCGGCATCGAGCTGCACGAGCCCTCGGTGCAGGCAGCCCGTGCGGTGCTGGACCGGCAGGGTGCCGCCGCGCAGATCACCCACGCGAATTTCTTCCATGTCGCCGGGAGCCATGACATGGACGCGGTGATCGGCAACCCGCCCTATGTGCGCTACCAGCTGCACCGCGGCGAGGATCGGAAGCTCTCCCGTGCCGCGGCCCGCGAAGCCGGCGTCGAACTCAACGAGCTTGCCAGCATCTGGGCGGCCTTCGTGGTGCATGCCACCAGCTTCCTGGCTCCGGGCGCGCGCATGGCCCTGGTGCTGCCGGCCGAGCTGATGTTCGTGAACTATGCGGCCCCGGTGCGCCGGATGCTGCTCGAACGCTTCGAGCGGGTGCACCTGGCGGTCTTCGAAGAACGGCTGTTCGCCGACGCGCAGGAGGAAGTGGTGCTGCTGCTGGCCGAAGGCTACGGCCAGGGCTCCAGCACCGCGCTGCGCCTGCACCAGTTCCGCAACGCCGCGGACCTCGACCGGTTGGGCGAGGGCATCGAGCACACCCCGGCCAGCACCTTAGAGCGCTGGACCGGATCGCTGGTCGGCCTCGAAGCGCAGGGCGTGCTGGAGCAGTCCCTGGCCACGGGCCGTTTCGCGCCGCTGCAGAGCTGGGGCGAGACCTCGCTGGGCGCGGTGACCGGCAACAACAAGTGGTTCACGCTCTCCCCGGCCCAGGTGAGCGAGCTGGGCTTGGCCCCCGAGGACCTGGTGCGCATCTCGCCTCCGGGTTCCCGGCACCTGCGCGGCCTGGAACTGGACAACGAGCAGTGGGAGCGCCTCGGTGCCCATGGCAGCGCCACCTACCTGTTCCGGCCCGCCGCGCAGCCTTCTGCGGCCGGGCACCGGATGGTTGACGCCGGGCAGGTACTGGCGGTGGACAGCGCCTACAAGTGCCGGGTGCGCAGCCCCTGGTGGCGGGTGCCGCTCTTGTCGGTGCCGGACCTGTTCATGACCTACATGAACGCCGACACCCCGCGGCTGACCGCCAACGAAGCCGCGGTGCACCACATCAACTCGATCCACGGCGTCTACCTGGGCGCCGACGTGCGCGGGCTCGGGCGCGAGCTGCTGCCGCTGGCCTCGCTGAATACGCTGAGCATGCTCGGCGCTGAAATGGTGGGACGCTCCTATGGCGGCGGAATCCTGAAGCTCGAGCCGCGCGAAGCGGACCGGCTTCCGGTGCCTTCGGCCCCGGCAGTGGCGGCCCATGCCCCGGCGTTGCGCGAGATCAAGGACCAGGTGCGCGAGCATCTGGCCCACGGCCGCAAGGCCGAAGCCACCGCGCTGGTCGACGGGATTGTCCTTGAACAGCTGCTGGGCCTGGATCCCGCGGCCATCGCCGCGGTGCACCAGGCCCGCGCCGACATGTTGGATCGCCGGAAGGCACGAAGTAAGACGGTGAAAAACTAGACGTGGCAAACCCTGCGATTGAAAAGACCCTCGCCTTTGCGGAGTTCGACACCACGCTGATGTCCGCCGCCAAGGATTCGCCCTGGATCCGCAGCGGCGCGGTGACCGAGGAATTCAATCCCTCCTACGAGGTGCTCGAACGCCTGCTGAGCATCCCGGTGCGCTCCAAGGCCGCCACCCGCTCCGGGCGCTTCGCCCAGGGCGTGGACACCTGGCTGGCCCACGAACTGCGCCGCGCGGGATTCGACGCCGACCTGGTCTGGCCGCGCACCGAGGCGCCCCGTGTGCTCTCCAAGGACATCCTGGAGCTGCTGCGCCGGCTGCCCGAGCGCCTCTCCGAGGAGGTGCACGAGGCCATCATGGCGGGCAAGGCGGGAAGCACCGACGCCCGGATCCTGGGCCGCGCCTACATGAAGCAGACCGACGTGGTGATGACCCACTGGTCCACCGGGCCGGAGCTGCTGCTGAGCACCAAGGCGATGACCTCCTCATTCGGCAAGAACTTGTCAAACCGCTACGAGGAGGCCTACGGGGACGCCGCGAACCTGCGCGCCCGCTATCCGCTGGCCGCCGTCGGATTCTTCTTCGTCCAGCGCGCCACGATCCTGGAATCCGAGCCGGCGGCCTACCGCCGCACGGTGGACATGATCCGCAAGCTGCGCGATTTCGGAGACGGCTTCGGCTACACCGCCACCGGGCTGCTGCTCGTGGACTGGGACGATGAAGCAGAGAACCCACAGGTCAAGTGCGTGCACTCGCCGGTGCCCGCGGATATCGCCGCGCCGCAGTTCCTCAACGCGATGGTGGACGAGGTCCTGAAGGTCACCCCGATCGACCTGCATGAGGCAGCCCGCGCTCGCCGGGCCGGAGAAGTCGCCCCGCTGCCCGGCCACGAAGCTGTGGATGAGCAGCAGGAAGCGCTCTTCTAGAACGCCGGATCGACGCTGGTGGTTCCCAGCCAGTCGTTGTCCGGGGCCTCCATGCCGAGCCTCGGGAAATGCTGGTCGGCCTCTTCGGCCTCCGGGCCGATGTGCAACGTAGGCACCAGCGAGGGAAGCTGTCCCAGCTCCGCGCCCAGCTCCATGGCCAGCGACGGCGCCGGCTGGGCCTGCACCGGCTGTTCCAACGCCGGCTGCAGCGATACCGGTGCGAGGGAATCCTCGGCCGGCAGGGCAACCAGGACGACGTCCTGCACAGCGGGTTCAGGCTGCGGCAGCCCGGCGGCCCAGGCGCGCGCGGCGTCGGTAGCCCGGTAGATGAATTTGGTCTGCCCGTCCTGCTCGAAGCTACGCTCGCGCTCCCACAGCTCGGAACGTTCGTAGTACGCCCACGAGGCGGGGTTCGCAGAATCGATGATGGTGATCGGCGTGCCTCCGGCGTGCAGCGCGAATTCGAGGCGCATCGACGCGACATGCTGGCGGATGCCCATGCGGCGGTAGTCCGGGCGCACCGCCATGGAGCCGAGCTCGAGCGCGTCCATGGCGCTGGTCGGGGCGATGATCGAATCGTGCACCACCCCGGCGGCGACCAGGAGCTCGCCGTCGCGGACGGTTACGACCGCGCGGGCGCGGTCCATTTTCTGGTGCCAGCGGGCATCGGTCACGGCGTACAGGCCAGCCAATTCAGCACGTTCCGCCTCATTTGGAGACAGGCATGACAAGGCAAAAGTCAGGTTTTCAAACACTGGGGTACGGTCCTAAAAAGCTAAGAACGAACGAAAAAGTGGCTTTGCTTCCCGGAGAAAAATCCGTTCGGCGGTTTCGTTGGCCTTGAGGGGACCGTTGCCGGCGGCTTCCGGCAGCTTCCTTGTAGGGCCCAGTTTGAGCTCGATGAGCTAGAAAAATTATGGGGTCTGAAAGTGCACTTTGACAAGTTGAAACGAGGGCTGCGAAGTGAACTCTAAATAAACGAATTGCCACCGTTTTTCAGTGCTTGTCATCGACCATTTTGGAGATTTTTGATTCCCTCGGCGCGTGGTGTTCCTGGCGGTCGAAGCGGCCCGGGGATGGCGCCGATTCGGCACGATTTGGAACGTAGGTCGGAATACGGCTAGGATTATCTAGGTGCTGAACCGGAAACGGACAGCGCAGATGGATCTTTAGCTCAGTTGGTTAGAGCGTTCGCCTCACACGCGAAAGGTCGCTGGTTCGAGTCCAGTAAGATCCACCGGTAAAAAAGCCACCGCAGAAATGCGGTGGCTTTTTCGTATCCGGGCTGGCCGCTAGTTCTGCGAGCCTTCGGTGAGCAGCTCGTAGATCCTCGGCTTGACCTCGGTTCCCAGCATTTCAATGCTCTTCATGAGGTGCTCGTGGGGCAGCGAACCGGCGGAGTACTTGATATCGATGCGGGACAGTCCGAGCGTGCGGACCGCCTTGGCCATCTTTCGTGCCACCGTCTCGGGGCTGCCTGCCATCATGGCGCCCTGCGGACCCATGGCCGCTTGCAGCTGGATGCGGCTGGCAGGACCCCAGCCGCGTTCGGCGCCCAAACGGTTCATGGTGCGCTGGTAGTGCGGCCAGAGCAGCTCCAGCGCTTCTTCGTCGGTATCGGCCACGAGTCCGTGGAAGTGGGCCCCGACCGGCTGTTCCGGTTCGCTGAACTCCTTCAACGCCCGGTGGTACAGGTCGACCAGTGGTTCGAAGGCCGCGGGCTGCCCGCCGATGATGGCCAGGAAGAGCGGCAGGCCATGGCGTGCGGCGCGGATGACTGACTGCGGGCTGCCGCCCACTCCGACCCAGGTCGTCAACGGCTTGCCTTCGAGCAGCGGGTAGACCTGCTGGCCGCGCAGGGCCGCTCGGTGGCTGCCGGACCACGACACCGGATCGCCGTGGCGCAACTTGGCCATCAACGCGAGCTTCTCCTCGAAGAGCTCCTCGTAGTCTTCGAGGTCGAGACCGAACAGCGGGAAGGACTCGATGAACGAGCCGCGCCCTGCGATGATTTCCGCGCGGCCGTTGGACAGCGCATCCAGGGTGGCGAAGCGTTCGTACACGCGGACCGGATCGTCGCTGGACAGCACGGTGACTGCGGTGCCGAGCTTGATGTTCTGCGTGGTCGCCGCCAGCGCCGCGAGCACCGTCTCGGGTGAGGAGATCGAGAAGTCATCGCGATGGTGTTCCCCGATCCCGAAGAAGTCGAGTCCGACTTCTTCGGCCTTCTGGCCCTCGGCCAGCACGTTGCGGATCACCTGGGCGTGGGACAGCGGGGTTCCATTGGCGTCCTCGGTGATATCGCCGAAGGTCTCGGCTCCAACCTGCGGAAGTTTCACGGTGGTGTTCATGGGTTCGGCCTCTCGCTATATTGCATGCATATACATCTAATTTCCCACTGGGCGTAACTTGCCCCGCCCCGGAACTATTCCCCCCGGGGGCGTGCCACGCCCGAATGTGTTCGGCGATACGCCGTGATTTGGAGGATTCCCCAGCAACTTCCAGAAGTCGGGTTGTATCGTGATTTACATGCAACATCGAACGTTTCGGGAAGGTGATCCGTGGCGCAGTTGAACAACGACCAGTTCTCCGGAAATCCACGTGGTGCGGGGGACGATCCGGATCCGGCCGTCGGCGCATTGCCGCGGATCAGCACCAGCGAAATCAAGATGGGGCAGCTTGCCGAACCCGAGCATCATGAGGAGCCCACGGCCTCGGAACTGCCGCTGAACACTGCGGTCAGCGCCAGCGTCGCCGCGGCCCCTGCCTCGGACCCCGAATCGCGCACCGGCCGCGTTCACACTACGGACGAAGGCATCACCCTGGTGCCCACGCGGGCGAACCCGGTGGCCCGCAGCCTGCTGGCCAAGATGTGGATTTCCACCTCGCCGCCCACCCAGGCGCTGGACATCGTGGATCGCCTGCAGGGCACCCCCTACGCGAACCCCACGGTCAACAAGGACCAGGACGCGTCGGCCCGCCGCACGCTGGAGTTCGCGCTGGACCTGGGCGAGACACTGATCCGCTACGGCGCCGGCGCGCTGGAAGTGGAAACCAGCATCATCGCGGTGACCGCGGCGCTGGGCCTGAGCTACCTGGACGTGGACATCACCAACCAGTCGCTGCACCTGAACTACAGCCCGCCGGACGCCGAAAGCTACTCGATCCTGCGTGTGGTGCGTTCCTCCACGGCGAACTACGCGGGCCTGGTGCTGGTGCACCAGCTGGTCTCCGACATCATCGCCGGCGGCGTCTCGCGCAGCGAGTCCGCCAAGCGGCTCAAGGCGATCATGCGCAAGCCCAAGCCGTTCCCGCGCTGGATCGTTGCCAGCGGCAACGCGGTGTTCGCGGCGGCCTTCGTGCTGTTCATCGGCGGGTCGTGGCTCGGCGCGCTGGTGGCCATGGGCTCGTCCTCGATCGTCTCGCAGATCGGGCGCTACGGCGCCCGGTGGCGCGTGCCGGCTTTCTTCACCATTGCGGCCTCCACGTTTGTGGTCACGGGCATCGCGCTGGTGAGCTACGAGCTGCATGCGCCCATCGACCCGGCGCTGGTGGTGTCCGGCGGCATCCTGCTGCTGCTTCCTTCCGGGCGGTTCGTCTCCGCCCTGCAGGATGCGATCAATGGGTTCCCGGTGACCTCCGTGGGCCGCCTGTTCTCCGCGGGACTGACCTATACGGCCATCGTCTCCGGCATCTCCACCGCGCTGGTGATCTCCTCGGTGCTGGGCTGGGACAGCGTGGACGTGCACCAGATCGACAAGATCGCCTACCCGGCCTGGCTGCTGGTGATCCTGGTGGCGGTGGCGATCATCGCCGGCGCCGTCACGGAACAGAGCTCGGTGAAGCTGCTGCTGCCCACCGCCGGGATCGCCGTGGGCGGCTACCTGATCCAGCTGTTGTGCGAGTACATCGGGCTGGGCGTCCGGGCCACTCCGGCGGTGGTGGCCACGGTCATCGGCTTCGCGGCGCGCTTCGCGGCGGACAAGCTGCATTCCCCGCAGCTGGTCATCGCGGCTCCAGCGGTCATGTTCCTGCTGCCGGGCCTGATGATCTTCCGCGCCATGTACTCCATCGTGTTCGACTCCAGCGACATGTCCAGCGGCCTGGTGGAGATGTTCAACGCCTTCGCGATCATGCTCTCCATCGCCGGCGGCGTGGTCTTCGGCGACACCCTGTGCCGGCCGCTGACCTCCAGCGCGCGGCGCGAACGGCGGCTGATCCGCCGCCGCTGAGTGCGGCTACAGCGCAGGCAACGACCAGTCGATCGGCGGCTGTCCGGATTCGGACAGCCGCCGATTGATTTCGGAGAAGGGCCGCGAGCCGAAGAACCCGCGCGAGGCGGACAGCGGCGAGGGGTGGGCGCTGGCCAGCTGCGGCATCCGGTCCATCAGCCCCGCCAGCTTCTGCGCATGCCTGCCCCAGAGCAGCGCCACCGGAGGGTTCTCGCGCTGGTTCAGCGCGCTGATGGCCGCTTCGACGACCGCGGACCAGCCCAGGCGCTGGTGCGCCCCGGCATGACCCGCCTGGACCGACAGCGACTGGTTCAGCAGCAGAACTCCCTGCTCATGCCAGGCGCTGAGATCCGGGTGGGCTGCCGGGGCAATGCCCAGATCGTCGTTCAGCTCCTTGTAGATATTGGACAGCGACCGGGGCAGCGGACGCACCGAAGCCTGGGCGGCGAAGGCCAAGCCGTTGGCATGGCCCGGGGTCGGATACGGATCCTGTCCGATGAGCACGACGCGCACCTGCGAGCGCGGAATGCGAAGTGCGCGCAACATCACGTGCGGTTCCGGGAGGATCTGCTCTCCGGCGGCGCTGCGTCGTGCCAGTTCAGCGGCGATCTTCCGGAGCTTGCCATCGAGTGGCAGCAGCACCGGGACCCAGTCCTGGGCGATGAATCCGCGCTCCGCCATGGATCTGGCGCCGTGGTGGAAGGGGAAATCCTCCGGCTCGTAGCGGGGGACCGGTACCGGCTCCGGGTCGCCGAACAGGGAGGGCTGCAGGTTGTCCATGGCATCCATTCTGCCGGTATTATGGCGTGGCTGTGCCCGCGGGCGCGGCGCAGCACAGGCGAGTTGGTTAGAATATCGGTGGTATGTCCGCCACTGGCGGAGCAGAACGCAGGGCCGAGACCGGACTTTGCCGGGTGAAGGAAAGAGGTGTGGACGCATGGCTGAGGGTGAAGTGCTGGTGGATTTCGTAATGAATCCCGACTCGGAACTCGATGAGCGTTCCCAGCAGATCCTGAACATGGAAAAGTTGTGGTGGAAGTATGCCGGCGCCAAGGAACAGGCCATTACCAAACAGTTCTCCATGTCGCCGACGAATTACTACCAGCTGCTGAACCAGCTGATTGAGACGGACGCGGCGTTGGCTTACGACCCAATGCTGGTCAAACGCCTGCGTAGGCTTAGGTCTACCAGACGTCGTGTGAGCGGTACCGTCGGCTCCGGACGCTAGTTTCCGGAACCGGCCGCGACCAGTCAGACCTCGAGCAAGGACAAGAATGACCAACTACCCACGTGACGAATTCGATCGCGTTCCGGAGTTCAACACCCGTGTGGGTTCGCACCACGCCAACGGGTGGGCGCAGTCTGCCGCCTCCACGACGTCCGGTGGAAAACTTCGTTGGGTAGTTATTGCAGCCGTGCTTGTCGTCCTGGTGGGCGCATTCGCCTACTTCTTCGGCCCCGGCGGCCTGAAGCCGATTGTCGGCTCCGCCCCGAACCCCACCGAAACCACCTCGGCAGCCCCGAGCGAGGACGCCACCTCCAGCCCGAGCGAAACCGAAAGCGCCACCCCCTCCGCCTCCAGCACCATCGATGATGACGACGTGCTCTTCGGGCAGCTGATCGGCGTCTACAACGGCGCCAGCATCGCAGGCATCGCCTCGGCCGGCGAAGACGCCCTGTCCGAGGCCGGATTCACCAATATCACCGCCAGCAACTGGACCCGCCCGGCCGAGACCTCCACCGTGTACTACACCTCGGAGGCCTATCGCACCACGGCCGAAAAGGCCGCTGAGGTGCTGAATATCGACGAGGTTCTGCAGACCCAGAACATTCCGAACCGGGTGACCGTGGTGATGGGCTCAGACGACACCCTCGAAGTACGCTAACCCCGCAGTATCCAATTGCTTCGCTGTGAGCCGATCAGCTTGCACTCGCAGGGCGAGAGTGCCAATATTTGTATTAGCACTCATGCGTTGCGACTGCTAACGCCGATTGGCTTTTCGCGTTTTAACCGCAGCCGGTCCGGCCTCAGACGTCGCTTCGCAGGGAGCGTGAAGAATACCTCAGATAGCGAGAGCTGACGCGGCTGCAGGCCCGATGCCCAGCCGTTGCACTCGTCCGTCGCGGGCGCTGTCTGTCGGTTGCATTTTCGCAAAATCGTCCCGAAAGGACCGAAAGCCACTATGGCCAAGATGATTGCATTTGACGAGGAAGCACGCCGCGGACTTGAGCGCGGCCTGAACACCCTTGCAGACGCCGTAAAGGTGACCCTGGGCCCACGCGGCCGCAACGTTGTTCTGGAAAAGAAGTGGGGTGCCCCGACGATCACCAACGATGGCGTGTCCATCGCCAAGGAGATCGAGCTCGAGGATCCATACGAGAAGATCGGCGCAGAGCTGGTCAAGGAAGTTGCCAAGAAGACTGACGACGTCGCAGGCGACGGCACCACCACCGCAACCGTTCTCGCCCAGGCACTGGTCAAGGAAGGCCTGCGCAACGTTGCCGCCGGCGCCGACCCGATCGCGCTGCGCCGCGGCATCGACAAGGCCGTAGAGGCCGTCACTGCCGAGCTGTTCGCCGCCGCCAAGAAGATCGAGTCCAAGGAGCAGATCGCTGCTACCGCCTCGATCTCCGCAGGCGACCCTGAGATCGGCGGCCTGATCGCCGAGGCTCTCGACAAGGTCGGCGAGCAGGGCGTCATCACCGTTGAGGAGTCCAACACCTTCGGCCTCGAGCTGGAGCTGGCCGAGGGCATGCGCTTCGACAAGGGCTACATCTCCGCATACTTCGTCACCGACGCAGAGCGCCAGGAGACCGTGCTGGAGGACCCATACATCCTCATCGTGAACTCCAAGATCTCCTCGGTCAAGGACATGGTCACCCTGCTGGAGAAGGTCATGCAGTCGAACAAGTCGCTGCTGATCATCGCCGAAGACGTCGAGGGCGAAGCCCTGGCCACCCTGATCCTGAACAAGATCCGCGGCCTGTTCAAGTCCGTTGCCGTCAAGGCTCCGGGCTTCGGCGACCGCCGCAAGGCCATGCTGACCGACATCGCCATTCTGACCGGCGGCCAGGTTGTCTCCGAGGAGATCGGCCTGTCCCTGGACAACGTGGGCCTGGAAGTTCTGGGTACCGCCCGCAAGGTCGTTATCACCAAGGACGAGACCACCATCGTTGAAGGCGGCGGCGAAGCCGACGCCATCGAAGGCCGCAAGGCCCAGATCGCAGCCGAGATCAAGAACACCGACTCGGACTACGACCGCGAGAAGCTGCAGGAGCGCCACGCAAAGCTCTCCGGCGGCGTCGCCGTGCTGAAGGCCGGCGCAGCCACCGAGGTGGAGCTCAAGGAGCGCAAGCACCGCATCGAAGATGCCGTGCGCAACGCCAAGGCAGCAGTGGAAGAGGGCATCGTCGCCGGCGGCGGCGTAGCCCTGATCCAGGCCGGCGCAGCAGCCTTCGAGAAGCTGTCGCTGGAAGGCGACGAGGCAACCGGTGCGAACATCGTGCGCGTCGGCATCGAAGCTCCGCTGAAGCAGATCGCCCTGAACGCCGGCATGGAGCCAGGCGTTGTCGCCGACAAGGTCAAGGGCCTGGCTGCCGGCCACGGCCTGAACGCCGCCACCGGCCAGTACGTCGACCTGCTGGAAGCCGGCGTGAACGATCCTGTGAAGGTGACCCGTTCGGCCCTGCAGAACGCCGCATCGATCGCAGGCCTGTTCCTGACCACCGAAGCCGTTGTCGCGGACAAGCCAGCTCCTGCCGGCGCCGCACCAGCCGGTGACGACATGGGTGGCATGGGCGGCATGGGCGGCTTCTAAGCTTCCCCGCCCGGCTCGGCACCACGCCGAGACTACCTGGTGCCTGTGGCCCGTTTCCCCTGGGGAAACGGGCCACAGGCCGTTAAAAGCCGGAAGCTATTCGCCGAGCCAGCCGCGCAGCACTGAGATCTCCGCGCCGACGTTGCTGCGGGCCGCGTTTTCCCAGCGGTCGATGCCTCGCACGGTGCTGTAGATGTTGTCCTTCTCCAGTAGCGAGCCCAGCACCTTGATCCGTCCGGCAGCCAGGGCCGGGCGCGAGAAATGCGCGTACTCCTGGTAGATCGCCTGGGCATAGCGCTGGTAGGCCGGCTGCGGGCGGGCCAGCACCTCAAGATCCGCATCGCACAGGATCCGGCCCAGGCGGTCGTGGTCGCCGGGGGAGTGCCCTGCGGTGAGCAGGATCAGTTCGCTGACCCTGGACACCGCCCCGGGGCTCAGCAGCCCGTAGAGGCGCTCGCGGGCAAGGATCGCGGACTTGGCCTCGTCGTCCGAGGCTCCGTGGTACACCGCGTCGTGGAACCAGGCGGCCAGCTGCAGCAGCATGCGCTCCTCGCCGTCGGCCTGGTCCTTCGCCAGCCAATCCAAGGCCTCCAGCACGGACAGCAGGTGGACCCTGTCGTGGTATCTGCGATGCGACTGCGACCAGCGTTCCAGCAGCTCGCGGCCCAGCTGGGGTTCGGTGGGCAGAGTTCGGGCCCAACGGCGGGACAGCACCGGTCCCAGCTTTTCCGGGCGGTACTTGGCCGGGATGCGCAGCCCGGAGGCGATCAGCGCCCGAGCCAGGTCGCCGGCCGAAACCTCGTGCGCGCCGTCCCGCACCAGCTCGGCATAGCGGGACTGCGGCACGTCGTAGTGGTCCCTGTCGAACGCGCGCTCGGGCAGCTGGTGCGCACGGGCAAAGGCATGCAGTTCATCGAGCGTCGCATCGGAAACCAGATGCGAAAAGAGCGTTCCATGGGCAGGCCATGACGGTGGGTCGATCAGGATGCTCATAGGCTCTAGCCTACGTGTTGGTAGCGGTTTTGAAGTCCCGTTCGGGGGCCCTGGGCACGGGTGGGCAAAGTCCCGTTGTAAGAGACGTGGAATTACTTGGCGGCGGTGCATTCTTCGGATAGGTTGTACTTTAATCATTCAGCACTTTCACAGGCCATAAATCTGTCATCACTGAAGCGGAACGCCTCGGCGTCCCGCAACTGCCTGTGACTTCTTTGGGGAATCGAGACACCATGTCGCCTAAGATCAATACCACCCTGCTTTCGGCAGCGGTTATTTCTGGACTTCTCGTCTCTGCCGCTCCGGCACAGGCTACCGAAACCACGGACGATGCCCTCCAGAGCATCACCGTTGCACAGCAGGAAACCCAGACCGAGCCGGCAGCGCCGGCGGCCATTGAGGCCCCCGTGCAGCAGCCTGCCGTCGAAACCCCTGTCGTGCCTGCGCCGCCAGTCGCCGAAGTGCCCACCGACAACGTGGAAGACATTGCAGTGGAAGCCCCGGCAGAGCAGACCGTCGTCCAGGAGTCGCAGGCCCCAGTCGAGGACAGCGTCGAGGAAACGGCTCCGGCTGCACCGGTGGAGGAGAATGCTTCAGTTGAGGATTCGGCTCCCGCGCAGGACCTAGCTGCCGGCACCGAGACCGGCGCGACCCAGCCAGCGGACGAGACCAGCTCCGCAACCGATGAGACGGTCGACTCCGACTACATCGAAGGAGTCGAATCGGACAAGGACTCTTTGGCATCGTTCCTCGAATCCGAGGCTGTCCAGCAGCTGTCGGACGAGTTCGGCGATCTCGACTCTGACATCTCCGAGGAGGAGCAGGCCTTCTGGGAAAAGGTTGATGCATTGCTGCCTGAGGGCAGCGAAGGCTGGGATGATGCCCAATGGGATGCCTTCTACGAAACCGAAGAAGGACAGCAGCTGCTGCAGCTGATCGAGGAAGAATTCGGTACCGAAGATCCGGAGATCTCCGACGAGGACCTGCAGTTCCTCGAAGAGATGATGGACCGTCTCCCCGCAGGCGCTGAAGAGTGGACCGATGAGCAGTGGGGCGAATTCTTCGCGACCGAAGATGGCCAGGAGTACCTAGCGCTCGTGCTGACCTATCTTTTGGATAGCGTCAGCAGCGAAGCGGAGCTTGAAGAGCTCCTGGAATCGATCTGGGCGGAGTTCCCCGGCGATCAGCAGTGGCTCGAAGATTTCCTGGCTTTCTACTTCGGTGAAGAAGCGCCGGAGGGCGAGAAGCCCGAGGCGAAGCCCGAAGCCAAGCCTGAAGCAAAGCCATCCGAGAAGCCGGTAGAAATCAAGCCGGCAGGATCCATCGACAAGAAGCCGGAGAACACCGGCTCCGAATCGGCCAAGGGCGACGCGAAGCCGCAGGCCTCGGAGAACGAACTAGCTGATACCGGTTTCAACGGTGCGCTGCTGGCGGCTGCGGGCGCGGGTCTGCTGCTGATGCTGGCCGGAGCCGCCATGGTTCTGCGCCGCCGCAAGGCCTGAGCCTCGTAGCCAACGCATGGATGCTGGCCGCTGGATCATCTTCCCTGAAGCTGATCCAGCGGCCAGTTCTTTGTGGTTTTGGCGCTGTTTTCGCTGGGGATGCGCCGTTTAGTAGCGGAACAGCGAGGTATTGACCTGCTCGACTTCCTCGTACTGCGCCGAGGCATGATGCAACGCCGTGGCGATGTTGCCCAAGGCTTCTTCGATGCGCAGGTGGGTGCTTCGCCATTCGGCCACGATGGCCTGGAACGATGCGGCCGCCGAGCCATGCCATGTGCCCTGCAACTGGTCCAGATTCATCTGTATCGTGGCGACTTCTGAACGCAGGCGGTCGATGGTGCCCATAACCGCTTGGGACTTGGCCTGCATTTCGCCGGTGTTGGTGGAGAACGTGCTCATGATTCCTGCTCGCCTTTCATCGGATCGTGATGACCTAACGATAGGAGCTATGGCACCGAAGCAGAGTAAGCCGCAGGCCGGTTGTGGACAATGAGGCTACGACTCGTCGTGCTCCGGATGGAAGTCGAAGTCGTCGTCGCGCGGCTCGGGCATCGGAACGTAGGGCAGCGAGATGGCCATGGTGGCGCCGCCGCCTTCGGTTTCGCTCAGCGACACGGATCCGCCGTGCTGTTGGACAATGGCTGCGACAATTGCCAGCCCCAGGCCGGAACCGCCGGTTTCGCGTTGGCGCGAGGCATCCGAGCGGTAGAAGCGCTCGAAGATTCGCTTGGCGTCCTCTTCGGGAATGCCGTGGCCGTGGTCGCGGACCTCGAGTACTGCGTCGAGGGCACCGGCCACCAGCGAACGCACACCCACCGCGATCTCGATCGGGGACCCTTCGGGGGTGTAGCGCAGGGCATTGGTCAGCAGGTTGGCGATGACCTGGCGGATGCGGGCGTCGTCTCCGACAGTGCTGGCGGGGCTGGGCTGGTTGCTGGACAGGCCCACCAAGGTGACCTTGCGGTCGGGCGCCCGCACCCGGGTGTCCTCCACGATGTCCTGTCCGAGCACCAGCAGGTCGACAGCCTGCTTCTCCATCGGGCGCTGCTCGTCCAGGCGCGCCAGCATCAGCAGGTCCTCAACGAGCTGCGCCATGCGCTTGGATTCGCTCTCAATGCGCCCCATCGCCGAATCGAGGGCTTCGGGGCTCGCCAGTCCGCCGTGGCGGTAGAACTCCGAGTAGCCCTGGATGGTGACCAGCGGGGTGCGCAGCTCGTGGGAGGCATCCTGAATGAAGCGCCGCATCTTCTGTTCGGAAGCTTCGCGGTCCTTGAAAGCCTTCTCGATCTGCGCCAGCATCGAATTCAGCGAGCGTGAGAGCCTGCCGACTTCCGTCTCCGCAGGATAGTCCGTCACGCGCTGGGTGAGGTCGCCGGCGGCGATCATGGACGCGGTGCGCTCGACCTTCGTCAGCGGTTTCAGCGACCGGGTGGTGAGGGCATAGGCGATCATGGACATGACCAGCGCGGCGAGCAAGCCGGTGGAGAGCACCAGCACCGCCGCCTGCTGCGCGGTGTTGTTGACGGTGCTCAGCGGGATCGCCAGGAACAGGTTCAGGCTGCTGCTCTTCAGCGGAATCACCATGGTCCGCCACCCGGCGGAGTTCGCCTGGATGCCCGGGATGGTCACCGGCTTGTTCGGCGTTTCCAGCAGCTTATCGATATTGGCCGGATTCAACAGCGGCGAATCCAAGGCCGTGCTCGGCGAAACCCGCGAGCGCGGCATGATGTAGACGATTTTCCCGTCTTTATCACGGATGTCGGCGTAGGAGCTGTTCAGCCCGAGCAGCGTCGGGTCGAAGTCCTTGAAGCCGTCGGGGTCCCCGGGGTTGTCCACCGAATACAGGTAGGCCTTGTTCAGACCAAGCCCCATCGTCGGTCCGGCGGCGACCAGCTGGTCATCGATCTGGTTGGTCATCGAGATCCGCAGCGTGTGGGCCGAGCCCACGGCCGTGGCTACGATGGCCAGGATCATCAGCCCGAACATCACTGTCACCAGTTTGGTGCGCAGCGTGGTGCGCCGCCAGAGGGAACGAATCGACTTCATAGGATGACTTTACAAGTCCCTTGCTCGTGGACGGACGCGGCTAGCGGCGGTCCGGGGTGCGCATCAGGTAGCCGACGCCGCGTTTGGTCTGGATCAGCGCAGGCCATTCGGGGCGGTCGACCTTGCGGCGCAGGTACGAGATATAGGACTCGACGATCGACGCGTCGCCGTTGAAGTCGTACTCCCACACGTGGTCCAGGATCTGCGACTTGGACAGCACGCGGTTCGGGTTCATCATCAGGTAGCGCAGGAGCTTGAACTCGGTGGGGGAGAGGTCGATGATCTCGCCGGCGCGGCGGACCTCGTGCGCGTCGTCGTCCAGCTCGAGGTCGGCGACCACGATGGTGGCGTTCTCTTCCTCGCCCGAAGACGTGCGGCGCAGGACTGCGCGGATGCGTGCGACGACCTCGTCCAGGCTGAACGGCTTGGTGACATAGTCGTCGCCGCCCACGGTCAGGCCGGTGACCTTGTCCGAGGTGTCGTCACGTGCGGTGAGGAACAGGACCGGGAAATGGCGCCCCGCGGCGCGCAGCTTGCGGGTGATGGTGAATCCATCCATGTCCGGAAGCATCACGTCGAGCACTGCCAAGTCAGGTTCCTCGGCCTCAACCGCTGCCAGGGCGTCCCGGCCGTTGGCTGCGGAGACAACTTCGAAACCTGCGAAGCGCAGGGAAGTGGACAGCAACTCGCGGATATTCGGCTCGTCATCGACAACGAGAAGTTTTGCCTCTGGGGTTTTTGCACTCATGAAACCCAGTGTGCCTAAGAAGTCTGGGAGATTCCTGTATGAATGCTGGGGTAGAAAATTAGTTGTTGCGACGCCGGATGACGTTGCCGATAACGACTGCAACGCCCAGCAGGAAGGCGACCGGAAGGCCCCAGACGCCCAGAATCATCAGGAAGGGCGGGATGCTGATTTCCTGGAAATAGAGCACCAGCGTCGCAGCCAATGCCAGGGTGGAAACTACGGCAACGCCGATGGCTAGACGCGAAACAACGGACAGGGTGACGGATAAGGTGCTCACCGTTCCTACTTTACCGTTGCCGTCCCGGAGGAGGGAGTCCCGAGTCAAAGAGCGCCCAAGGTGATTTTGTGTCCGGATGAATGACATAATCAAAGGTAAACGACTTGGTTCGACTCCGTGCGTCGAGCACCCGGGAAAAGAATTCGAAAAGCCCGGTGAAAGCTCCGCGGAAGCGAACACCTGAATATGCATGGTGCTGAGCAGGCCTCGGCCATGCAGCTACGCACGAGAAACGAACGAGGTATTACAGCATGCCTACCGGCAAGGTTAAGTGGTACGAGAAGTCCAAGGGCTTTGGATTCATTACCGCAGAAGACGGCAAAGAGATCTACGTCAACGCAGCGGCCCTGCCCGACGGCATGCATGAGCTGCGCCCGGGAACGCGCCTTGAGTTCGGTGTGGCCGAGGGCCGTCGCGGACCGCAGGCCTTGAGCCTCCGGGTGCTCGAAGCGGCCCCGTCGGTGGCTCGCGCCAAGCGCAAGAAGCCCGAAGCCGAGGCCGTCGTCATCGAGGACCTAATCAAATTGCTGGACAGCGTTTCGAATACCTTGCGCAATGGGCGCTATCCTGAACATGCATACGGCAAAAAGGTAGCTACCGTGCTGCGCGCGGTAGCCGACGATCTGGACGCATAAACAATGGCCCGTAAACCCAAGCTGGACACCCTCCTCGCTGAAGCGGTCGATACCGCGCGGCTATCCCTGGCTGAAATCGCCGGGGAATCCGAAATCGGCGAACACCTCGGCGTCACGGCCGAGGGTGAGCGACTTGTCACCCATAGATTTATCTCCCATAAAAAGGGATACCAAGGTTGGACATGGTTCGCGACACTCGCGCGGGTGCCACGGGCCAAGGCCAAAGATCTGACAGTGTGCGAGGTCGGGATCATTGCCGGCGAGGATTCACTGCTGGCTCCTGCCTGGGTGCCGTGGGCGGATCGTCTGGCCAAGGAGGAGATCGAAGCCGCAGAGGCCGAGCACAGCGCCGTTGAAGGCGAGCAGCCTACAGAGGCTGAGACCTCGGCGGCCGCGCAGGATGAGCAGGGTTCGGAGCAGCCGCAGGCAATTCCTGAGGGAGAAGCTGACGCCGTTCCTGCACAGGACGAGCTCGCGACCGACGAGGTTGCGGACGAGGAAGAGCTGCAGTCGGTCAAGTCACCGGCTCGACGCCAGGTCCGCCGTCGGCGCACTGCCCAGCGAACCGCCGCACGTCGCCGCGCCGCGCAACGCAACCGCGCACGCAAGGACGGCTAGCGCCGAAACAGGCATACAGCGAAGGGCTCGGACCATGTGGTCCGAGCCCTTCGCTGTTGTGGTGTCGTGCGTCGTGGGGACTAGAGCTGTTCGATCACGTAGTCGATGCAGTTCAGCAGTGCCTGGACGTCGCTCGGATCGATCGCGACGAAGGTTGCGATACGCAGCTGGTTGCGGCCGAGCTTGCGGTAAGGCTCCACATCGACCACGCCGTTGGCGCGAAGCGCCTTGGCGATGGCGGTGGCGTCGATCTTGTCGTCGAAGTCGACGGTGGAAATGACGTTGGAGCGGTGTTCCGGATTCGCCACGTACATCGCAGCGATGTCGGAGGCCTCGGCCCAGGCCTGGACCTTGGCCGCGGATTCGGCGGTGCGCTCAGCGGCCCAGGCGAGTCCGCCGTTGGCGTTGATCCATTTGATCTGGGAATCCAGCATGACCAGCGTGGTCAGTGCAGGGGTGTTGTAGGTCTGGTTCTTCAACGAGTTGTCCAGAGCGGTCTTCAGGTTCAGGAAGTCCGGGATCCACCGGTCGGTGGCGGCGATTTCCTCGATGCGCGCAATGGCCGCCGGGGAAACGAACGCGATCCACAGGCCGCCGTCGGCTGCGAAGTTCTTCTGCGGCGCGAAGTAGTAGACGTCGGTTTCGGCCAAGTCCACGGCCAATCCGCCGGCGCCGCTGGTGGCGTCGATGACCATCAGTGCGTCATCGTTGGCGCCAGCTACGCGCTTGACCGGGGCTGCAGCGCCGGTGGAGGTCTCGTTGTGAGGCCATGCATAGACATCGACGTCGGCTTCGGCGGCGGGAACAGGAACGCTGCCCGGCTCGCTGGTGATGATGGTCGAGGCAGCCAGGAACGGGGCCTTGTCCGTGGCTTTGGCGAATTTGGAGCCGAACTCGCCGAACGACAGGTGCTGCGCCTTGTTGCGCACCAGGGAGAAGGCGGCCGAATCCCAGAACGCGGTAGCGCCGCCGACACCCAGCAGAACTTCATAGCCCTCTGGCGCGTTGAACATTTCCTTCAGTCCGTTCTGGACCGATGCCACAAGGTTCTTGACCGGAGCCTGACGGTGCGAGGTGCCCAGGAGGGAATCCGCTGCCTCAACAATCGCCTGGACTTGCTCTGCGCGAACCTTGGACGGACCGGCGCCGAAACGACCGTCGGCTGGCAAAAGATTCTGTGGAATGGTGATGTCCGTGCTCATCGTGCTCCTCGATATAGCTATAGATTGAAGGGCTGAAAACCCGCTGTTCCGCGGCGCGGAATAAGGTGGGTGGGTTCAGGCGTTTCAGTACTATCTTCGCAAACCGTGAGCGTTTCAGAGAAAAACCGGACGGAGGGTTACGACATCCTCGGTGGCCGGCCCCGTAACGAATATGTCCAGCGCACCCAGTAGAGTGTGTAGTGACGTCTCATTATTTTTACGAACTTATTGTTGTGACTTCCAGGAGCGGCTGCCGTGTCTGACCTTATCGATACAACCGAGATGTACCTGCGTACCATTCTTGAACTGCAAGAAGAGGAAATCGTGGCCTTGCGCGCCCGAATCGCAGAGCGTCTGGGCCACTCAGGCCCGACTGTGTCGCAGACCGTAGCCCGGATGGAACGAGACGGCCTCGTCGTGGTTTCCACCGACCGCCATCTTGCCTTGACCCAGAAAGGTCACGAACTGGCAACGAGCGTCATGCGCAAGCACCGCCTTGCTGAACGACTGCTGGCAGACATGATCGGGCTCGACTGGGAGTACGTCCACGAAGAAGCCTGCCGCTGGGAGCACGTCATGAGCGAGCGCGTCGAGCGCCGGCTCTACGACTTGCTGGGGAAGCCGACGGTCTCCCCGTACGGCAACCCAATTCCGGGTTTAGAGGTCCTTGGCGGGCCAAAAGTGAGCGAAATCTCATCGGAAGTTCAGAACCTTGACCAGGCTCTTTTGGATGGAGTGGAAGGACCGCTGGCAATCGAGCGCCTCGCGGAACCTATCCAGACTGACCCGATCCTGCTGGGACAGCTGAATGAAGGCGGAATCCGCCCTGGGGCGATTGTCACCCTTGAGCGTGCTGAAGACTACATCGTCGTACGCGTGCAGGGTGTAGAGGGCGCTTTGGAGCTTCCGGTAGAGGTCAGCAGCCATGTATTCGTCAAGTCCCACAAAAGATAACGAAATTGTAACTTTCCCTTTTGACGGGTAACGTTAGTACACGGTGCACGGGGTTAGACCCGCACCAGCCCATACATTGCGCGAACGCCTAGTATTGCCCTGCGCGCGGATGGGAAGTCAGTTTATGGGGCAATAGCGGGGGACCCACTTTCCGACGTTTACGTCTAGGGGTGAAGTCCTGCCAAAAGCAGGCCGGCTCATTCTCAGGAGCCGAATCCGACAGCTAACTTCGTAGGCGCTACATGAGAGGAATGTTTTGGTAGAAACCAAGACGACCGGCCGCCGCGCCGCCGTTGTTGAGCTGGATGTGATTGGCGAAATCGCAGCTGCCGCTACCGAGCGTGCGGGTGGACGCCGCGCATCGCGGGTGAGCGAATCGGCTGTTGCCATCGAGCCTGCAGCACCGGTGCATGCCAACTACGTAGGTCGCCGTTTCGAGGAACGCGCACGCTACGGCATCGCCCCTACCCGCCAGATGCTGGTGCTGGAAGATGCAGACAGCAATGTCATTGCTCTGCCGGGCGCAGTCGCTGCCCAGCCTGAATCCGCAGAGATCTCGAGCAATGTCGAGTTCATCTCGCAGCTGGACGCTGATACCAAAAAACCATCGCGACTTGGCTTTAGCCACAAAGTCGCTGCAGTTGCCGCAGTTTCGGGCCTGGCCCTTGCCGCTATCGCGCCACAGTTCTCGGGTTCGTCCAGCGACGACGTGGCCGTTGCCGCCGAACGCACCGCAACTTCCGCAGTCGTGGACGTCACCGCGCCAGGATCGGTTGGACTGGAAGTTGAACGCGCAGCGCTGACTTCCGAACTGAACCCTAATGTTGCGGGAGAAGAGAAGCTCTCCGAGGTTATGGCAGCCTCTGGCGGCAACGTCACTGCCATCAAGTCGACGTCCGGATTGCTTGACCGCCCGGTGAAGTCGAACCGCATTACCTCGCCTTTTGGGCACCGCAATAACCCGACCGGCGCTGGCACCATGATCCATGGTGGTACAGATTACGGTGTGGCCTGCGGCACTGAGGTTTACGCCTCCGCTTCGGGTACCGTAACCGTCGCAGGGTGGGCCGGGCACTCCGGCAACCGGGTCATGGTGGACCATGGCGATGGACTGGAAACCGGTTACAGCCATAACACGAAGGTTCTGGTCAACGTGGGCGACAAGGTCAAGCGGGGAGATCTGATCGCGCTGAGCGGCACCACCGGCAACTCCACCGGTTGCCACGTGCACTTCGACGTCATAATCGACGGGCAGTTCAAAGACCCAGCCGGCTGGTTGTAACGTTCTTCGTCACCATTCCGTGACCTAAACGTGACATTTGGAAAATCATCCTATAGGCTTATATGCGTGCCAGGGGGATCTCCCTGAGCAACATTGCGTGAGAACCGAGCACTGCCAACACGCAATGTGCAGTTATAAACAACTCGTACGGCAGTGGCGGGGGAACCAATATCGGGTCGTTAGTTTGAACTAACAACCCTAGGGGTGAAGTGGAAGAGAAGGAAACTTCGAATCCACCGAGGTAACTCCACTTCGAACCCGACAGCTTACCTCGTAGGTATCAAGGAGAGGCTTTAAAAAGTGACCAAGCGTCAAACTCATGGACGTCGCCGCGCCGATGTGCCACGTACCAATTCTCTGGAAGCGATCTCGCAGGCTGTTGCATCGAACGCTGGCTCTGTAGGTCGTCAGGCAGCAGTCGTAGCTGCAGCTTCCGGTCTGATCATCACCTTGGGCGTGCCTGGCCAGGCAACTGCTCCACGCGACGTTTCCGCGGCTCCGGTTGACACCATCAACCCAGAGCGCGTGGCAGTCAAGGCTGTCAGCGTTGCCGCAGACAAGAAGTCTTCGGTTGATATCGAGCGCGCCAGCTTCACCGCCGACGAGAAGCCGGAGCCGGTTGTTATCGCAGTGGCCAACGAGGTCACCTCGACTTCGTCGAACGCCACGGCGCCCACCACCCGTTCCAACCAGTCGTCCTCCAGCAGCTCCTCGGACGACTTCGCTCCGGTGACCCGCCAGAACGTCAACAGCCAGTCGAACTCCACCCAGTCGAACTCCACCCAGTCGACCAGCACCAAGAAGAAGGCCAAGAGCAGCTCTTCGGTCAACACTTCGAACCTCTCAGGTATCGCGGCTACCGCTGCCAAGTACGTCGGCGTTCCATACGTATGGGGCGGCAACGGCCCATCGGGTTGGGACTGCTCGGGCTTCGTGAAGTACGTTTACGCACAGCACGGCATCAACATCGCCCGCGGCACCTCGGCAATCCTGGGTTCCGGCCAGTTCAAGCGCACCAGCAACCCTAAGCCGGGCGACTTGGTATTCCAGAACGGTGGCGGCCACGTAGGCATCTACCTGGGCGGCGGTCAGATGATCGGGGCACAGAACCCAACCGTGGACACCATGATCCACTCGGTGAGCCGTAACCCGCTGTACGGTTACTACACCCTGGCTCGCTAAGCCTAAAAACTTTCCATAAGCCGCCGAACGTGAAAGACGTTCGGCGGCTTATGCCTTTAACCAGGATGAACATCTGGGTCTTCGCAGATGAACTTCGCAGAATTTCTTTCTTGAACCCTCACATAGCAGAGGGCTGATCCTTTAGGCTTGCGATAGAGCCTCTCCGTAGGGAACGCGAGCCCCACCAATGCCAGATGGCGGCTATCGGTTCAAGAAGGAAGTACTGCAAGATGCGAACACTGGTTTTGAATGCCGGCTACGAGCCCCTGGCCGTGGTGACCTTCCGTCGAGCCCTTTTGCTGGTGATGGCGGAGAAAGCCACTATCGTCCTGCAGGATGACTCGTCGCCCGTGCGCAGCGCTCACGGCGAGTTACCGCGGCCAACGGTAATCGTCTTAAAGCGCTATGTACGACGCCCCTACAGGGACATGAATCATGTCACCCGTAGGGGCGTTCTCCGTAGGGACAGGTTTACCTGCGCCTACTGCGGCAAGTCCGCCAATACCATCGACCATGTCATTCCCCGCAGCAGGGGCGGTCAGAATACCTGGGAGAACCTGGTAGCGGCCTGTCTGGCCTGCAACAGCCGCAAGGCCGACAAGATGCTCGCACAGCTCGGCTGGCAGCTCCGCGTCACCCCGCACCGCCCGCGCTATGGCGGGCATCTGGTCTCGGGGCTCAACCAGATCCACGATTCGTGGGATGTCTACCTCCAGGCGGGCTGACACCGCGCAACTGCAGGCGGGAGACCTCGACTAGGCCTTGGCGCGTTCAATTGCCGACGGGAGCACGTGCTCGCGCAGCAGCGGCGCGAGATCGTCACGCAGCAGCGCCTGCTTTGGATCGATCCAGAGCAGCTCTTCAAGCTCGGCCAACGGTTCGAGCTCGCCGCTGAAACGCCCCGAAAAAAGATGCGCGTGAATCGAGGTCGAAGCCTCGTTGGCGGCAGGGCCATGCCACTCGCCGCGGTACTCGAGCTCGTCCGGTGCGAACTCGACACCGAGCTCCTCTTTAATTTCTCTAATGACAGTTTGTAAAGGTGACTCGCCTTTCTCGGGTTTGCCGCCAGGCTGCATGAATTTGCTCGTCCCGCGTTTGCGGACCAGCAATATTTCTCCTTGGTTGTTGATTAAACAAGCGGCTGATATAGTCAATTTTTTCTTCATGAATTCACAATATCGCGTGTGCGAAGCCGTCGCAGGTGGTAACGTGCATAAGTGGATCTCCAACGTTTTTAGTTGTTGTTCGCCGTGGTCTTATTACTCGCAATTTTTTGACCGAGTGGGTGGTGGCAGGTGAAAGCCGAGGAACGGAAAGATCGATCCATCAAATTTATAGATCTATGGAGCATTAATGCGACGGGGTACCAACCTAGGGCGCTTGGGAGACTTCAACCAAGCCGTAATTCTTGAATCCATCCGCAGGGCACCGGATGGAATCAGCCGCGTCGAACTGGCAAGTTCGACGGGTCTGTCACCGCAGACCATTTCAAATGTTGTGCGTCGTCTTCTTGACGACGGCATCGTGCGCGAAGACCGCACCATCGTTTCCGGCCCGGGCAAGCCACGCACCGTGCTCGAGCTGGAAGGAAACCGTCTGGTTTCGATCGGTATCCATCTGGACCCCAGCATTCTGACCTTCGTGGCCATGAACCTGCGCGGCGAAGTCCTGCGCGAGCGCAGCATCGAAGTCCCGAACCTCGAAGTGGCTTCCGAAACCGTGCAGCTGATGGCGACCACCGTCAAGGAACTGATCGCAGAGATCCGTGTTCCGAAGAAGCATATTGTCGGAGTGGGCATTGCCGTGCCGGGTCCGGTGAACGTCGAGGAAGGGGTGGTTCTGAACCCGCCGCTGCTTGACGGCTGGGCCGACGTCGAACTCGTCAACCCGCTGCGCAAGCTCCTGCGCCTGCAGGTCATCATCGAAAAGGACACGATTGCCTCCGCAGTTGGGGAACTGTGGCAGTCGAAGGAAGAAAAGACCGACGACTTCGTCTTCGTGTACTGCGGCCACGGCTTCGGCGCCGGCATCGTCATCGATGGCGAAGTCCACCACGGTTCGAGCAACAACGCCGGCGAGATCGGGCATTACTCCACGGGCCACAAGTCCGTGTTCTGCGAAGAGTGCGGTGCAGATGACTGCCTGGCTTCCGGCACCTCCTACGAATTCATCGCGTCAAAGGCCAAGGAACGCGGCCTGGAACTACCGGCCTACGAAATCCTCGGCCCAGAACAGCGCGCAGAAGGCATGAACCGCCTCACCGAGCTGGCGCTGGAAGGCAATGCCGTGGCCAAGGAACTGGTCACCGAGACCATGGTCATGGCTGGCGAAGTCGCAGGCCAGCTGGCCAACGCCCTGGATGTCCGCGAGGTTGTCTTCGGCGGTCCGCAGTGGGACAAGGTCAGCGAGCTCGTCGGCGCAGACGTCGACGCAGCGGTCAAGCGCCGCTTCGGCTTGCGTACGGTGCACGACATCGACACCCGCACCTCCGCGCTGGGCGCCAACGTCGGCGCCGTCGGCGGCGCCTGCGTCGTCATGGACGCCTCGCTGTCGCCAAAGGCCACCGCTTTGCTGCTGCGCTAAGCGTTCGTCGCAGCTAGGCCGCCAAAGGGCGCGTTCCCCGTGGAACGCGCCCTTTGGCGCGTCCGGGAGCTGACGCCCGGACGCGGCAGACGAGAAAGGCGCTTCCGCACGATGAATATCGCGGGGAAGCGCCTTTCTCGTATTGGTGCCCCTGGCCGGAATCGAACCGACGGCCTACCCTTTAGGAGAGGGTCGCTCTATCCTACTGAGCTACAGAGGCTGGGCGTGAAAACACCAACAAGACTATCCTACTAGGTACTTGCTGTCGTGAACCACGCTGCCACGCTAGGAGCTCTGGTCGCGGACCTCGGCCATCTTGCGCTTCAACGACCGGTTGGCCCGGGACAGTCCGAGCCCGATGATCAACCCAGCGGTGATGATCAGCAACGCCCAACGAATCGTGGTGAGGATCGATGCGAACATGACCGCTCCGGCAGTCACCTCGTTGGCGGTGAACAGGGCATCGATAGCGAAGTTCTCCACGATATCCGCCACGGCGAACCCCAAGGGGGCGCACCACGCCAGCAACCGGGTCCGGCGGTTCGGAATCCAGCGGATGAACAGCAGCATGCTCATGGCGGCGGTGAACAGCGGGAAGAGCATGCCGGCGGTCTTGTGAACGTAGTTCAGCTGCCCCCGGGCGTCCTCGTCCATGGCGCTGCGCAGCGCTTCAATATCCTCCACCGTGTAGCCGAAGACCCGCTGGTCCGGCATGGACAGGTTGTTGCTGAGATCGGTCATCTGGCTCAACGCCATCCCGTGGAGATAGATAAACAGAAAAAGACTGATGGCCAATCCAGCGGAGATCAGCAG
The DNA here is from genome assembly GCF_001454985.1 of Arthrobacter sp. YC-RL1. Taxonomy (NCBI): domain Bacteria; kingdom Bacillati; phylum Actinomycetota; class Actinomycetes; order Micrococcales; family Micrococcaceae; genus Arthrobacter; species Arthrobacter sp. YC-RL1. Next base: position 3,317,732 of record NZ_CP013297.1, on the reverse strand, counting down.
CATGGGATTGGATTTGTTCTCGTGGGAAGTGCTTTGGACGTTGTATTTGTTCAGCTTCCGGTCCAGAGCCTCACCCTGCTGTTCGACGAACTGGGAGGGTTTGCGGTATTCCTTGGACTTCCTGACCTTCTTTGCCATACCTTCCATTATGCCCGGTAGGCTGTGTCCCGGTTCGCTCGGCCGGCATCACGATACTGTCCAATGCGGCACGTAGACTGGCTACACCATGGATTTCCTTTTTGATGACTTCGCTCCTGAACCCACAGCTCGGGCTTTGCCGACCGCGGACGAACTGCTGGTAGGCATGAACCCACAGCAGGAAGAGGCCGTGCGCTATGCAGGGGGCCCGCTGCTGATCATCGCCGGCGCCGGCTCGGGCAAGACGCGTGTGCTGACCCATCGAATTGCGTACCTGCTGGCAACGGGGCGTTCGCGCCCGCATGAAATCCTGGCCATTACCTTTACCAACAAGGCCGCCGCCGAAATGCGCGAACGCGCCGCCGAGCTCATCGGCGAGGACCAGGCGAAGAAGATGTGGATCTCCACGTTCCACTCGTCGTGCGTGCGCATCCTGCGCCGCGAAGCTGCCACCATCGGCTTGAAGTCGAACTTCTCGATCTACGACTCGGCGGATTCGCTGCGACTGATCACCCTGGTTTCCAAGGGGTTGGAGATCGACCCGAAGCGCTTCACGCCCAAGGCGATCGCGCACAAGATCTCCTCGTTGAAGAACGAGCTGATCGACGACGAGGACTACGCGGCCACCATCAACACGAACGACCCCTTCTCCCGGGCCGTCTCCGAGGTCTACCGCGGCTACACCCAGCGCCTGCGGGCGGCGAACGCGTTGGACTTCGACGACTTGATCGGCCAGGTCGTCTACATGTTCCGCGCGTTCCCGGCCGTGGCGGACAACTACCGCCGCCGCTTCCGCCATGTGCTGATCGACGAATACCAGGATACGAACCACGCCCAGTATTCGCTGGTTCGCGAACTCACCGGGCCCGACGGGAAGACCCCTCCGGGCGAACTGACAGTGGTGGGCGATTCGGACCAGTCCATCTACGCCTTCCGCGGCGCCGACATCCGGAACATCATCGAGTTCGAGAAGGACTACCCGAACGCGGCGACGATCAAGCTGGAGCAGAACTACCGTTCCACGCAGAACATCCTGACCGCTGCCAACGAGGTCATCAAGCTCAACCCGGACCGCAACGACAAGCGCCTGTGGACCGCCAGCGGCGACGGCGAGCAAATCGTCGGCTACGTGGGGGAGTCCGAGTCGGACGAAGCCCGCTGGATCGCCGAGGAGATCCTGCGGCTGAACGACGACGAAGACGTACGCCCCGGCGACATCGCCATCTTCTATCGCACCAATGCCCAGTCGCGCGCGCTTGAAGAGCAGCTGATGCGCGTCGATCTGAAATACCGGGTGGTCGGCGGAACGCGCTTCTACGACCGCAAGGAGATCAAGGATGCGTTGGCATACCTGCGCGCCCTGGTGAACCCGGAAGACGACATCAACGTCCGGCGCATCCTCAACGAGCCGAAACGCGGCATCGGCGACCGCGCCGAAGGCGCCGTCGCCGCGCTGGCGGAGCGCGAGCGCATCTCCTTCATGGAAGCGCTGCGCCGCTCGGACGAGGCTCCGGGCCTGGGCACCCGGGGCATCAAGATGACCGCGGCTTTCGTGGCGCTCATGGACGACCTGCAGATCGTGGCCGAAGGCTCGGGCCCGGCCGAAGCGCTGGAAGCAGTGCTTGAGCAGACCGGATACCTCGAAACCCTGCGTTCCTCCAGCGACCCGCAAGACGAGTCCCGGGTTGAGAACCTCGCGGAACTGGTCGCCGTCGTGCGCGACTACGTCAACGACGAACCGGAGGGCGGCCTGGCCGGATTCCTGGAACGGGTCGCGCTGGTGGCCGACGCAGACCAGATCCCGGAAGCCCCTAGCGATGACGAGGGCGCAGCCATGGCGGCACGCGAGGGCATGGTGACCTTGATGACCCTGCATACGGCCAAGGGCCTAGAATTCCCGGTCGTGTTCCTGACCGGCATGGAGCACGGAGTCTTCCCGCATCAGCGCTCCATGACCGATGAAAAGGAGCTGGCCGAAGAGCGCCGCCTGGCCTACGTGGGGCTGACCCGCGCCCGCGAGCGCCTCTACCTGACGCGTGCCGAGCAGCGAAGCCTCTGGGGACAGGCGCAGTACAACCCTGCCAGCCAGTTCCTGGAAGAGGTTCCCTCCCAGCTGATCGACTGGAAGCGCGAGGGATCGTCCTTCGGCCCGGGCCTGTCCTTCGGTTCCAGCTCGGTGAATTTCGCCACGAGCCGCTACGAGCGCGGAAGCCATTGGGGAGCAGGTTCGTCGGTGGCGAACAATACTGTCCGCGGACACAACGCCGCTCCGGTGTCGAAGCAGCGTGTGGTGCAGAACAAGAAGATCGTGATCCCTAAGGTCGGGCAGTCGGTCAAGCATACGGCCTTTGGCTTGGGCACAGTCGTCGCCTTGGAAGGCGCTGGCGACAAAACCGTGGCCAAGGTCCAATTTCCGGATTCCGAGAAACGACTTCTGCTTCGGTACGCGCCCCTCGAAATTGTCGAGTAGTCAACCCCATTGCGATATTGGCTTGGTCACAGCGATAGCCAATCGGTGAAATGCGCGGAATCTCTACAACTTGTAAAAGTGGGAAGATCGCGAAAGTAAGGATAGTCTGAGAAATGCGCACGGGCTAAGACGCCGTTTCGGCGTCTGTTTGGTTGCGGTGCGCTCTCTTTGGGTACGGCGCGGACACTGGTCCGTGACTGTGCCGCGAGTCAGCATGAACTTCGAACGAAGGACACAAACCCGTGGACCTGTATGAGTACCAGGCGCGCGATCTATTCGAGGCACACGGCGTACCCGTGCTTGCCGGTATCGTCGCTTACACCCCTGAAGAAGCCAAGGCAGCAGCTGAAAAGATCGGCGGCGTCGTAGTCGTTAAGGCTCAGGTCAAGGTTGGCGGCCGCGGCAAGGCTGGCGGCGTTAAGGTTGCCAAGACCGCAGACGAGGCTTTCGAGCACGCATCGAACATTCTCGGTATGGACATCAAGGGCCACACCGTGAACAAGGTCATGATCGCACAGGGTGCGGACATCGCCGAGGAATTCTACTTCTCCGTGCTGCTGGACCGCGCAAACCGCAACTACCTGGCCATGTGCTCCGTCGAGGGCGGCATGGAGATCGAGCAGCTGGCAGAGGAGCGCCCGGAGGCGCTGGCTCGCGTTGCAGTTGATCCGCTGGTCGGCATCGACGCCGAAAAGGCCGCCGAGATCGTCGCAGCTGCCGGTTTCGCCGAGGAACTGCGTGCCAAGGTCGAAGAGACCCTGCAGAAGCTGTGGACCGTCTTCAAGGAAGAGGATGCAACCCTCGTTGAGGTCAACCCACTGGTGAAGACCGGCGCAGGCGACATCGTCGCACTGGACGGCAAGGTCTCCCTGGATGACAACGCGTCCGAGGTCCGCCACCCGGCTCACGAAGAGCTCGAGGACAAGGGCGCAGCCGATCCGCTGGAGGCCAAGGCCAAGGCTGCAGGCCTGAACTACGTCAAGCTGGACGGCGAAGTGGGCATCATCGGCAACGGTGCAGGCCTGGTCATGTCGACCCTGGACGTCGTCGCCTACGCTGGCGAGAACCACGGTGACGTGAAGCCGGCGAACTTCCTGGACATCGGCGGCGGCGCCTCGGCTGAGGTCATGGCCAACGGCTTGGACGTCATCCTGAACGACCCGCAGGTCAAGTCCGTGTTCGTCAACGTCTTCGGCGGCATCACCGCTTGCGACGCAGTGGCCAACGGCATCGTCGGCGCGCTGAACACCCTGGGTGACGCAGCGAACAAGCCGCTGGTTGTCCGCCTGGACGGCAACAACGTTGAAGAAGGCCGCGCCATCCTGGCCGAAGCCAACCACCCACTGGTGACCCTGGCAGCAACCATGGACGAGGGCGCCGACAAGGCCGCCGAGCTCGCCAACGCAGCGAAGTAAGAGGGATAAGCGAACAATGAGCATTTACCTGAACAAGGACTCCAAGGTCATCGTCCAGGGCATCACCGGCGGCGAAGGCACCAAGCACACCGCCCTGATGCTCAAGGCCGGCACCAACATCGTCGGCGGCGTGAACGCACGCAAGGCCGGCACCACCGTGACCCACGGCGAGCAGGAGATCAAGGTCTACGGCACCGTGGCAGAGGCCAAGGCCGAGACCGGCGCTGACGTGTCGATCGTCTTCGTTCCGCCAAAGTTCACCAAGGACGCAGTGGTCGAGGCCATCGAGGCCGAGGTCGGCCTCGTTGTGGTCATCACCGAAGGCGTGCCGGTGCAGGACTCGGCTGAGTTCTGGGCCCTGGCCCAGTCCAAGGTCGACGCCGACGGCAACCAGATCACCCGCATCATTGGCCCTAACTGCCCAGGCATCATCACCCCGGGCGAGGCGCTGGTCGGCATCACCCCGAACAACATCACCGGCAAGGGCCCGATCGGCTTGGTCTCCAAGTCCGGCACCCTGACCTACCAGATGATGTACGAACTGCGCGACCTGGGCTTCTCCACCGCCATCGGCATCGGCGGCGACCCGGTCATCGGCACCACCCACATCGACGCCCTGGCTGCGTTCGAGGCGGATCCGGAAACCAAGGCCATCGTGATGATCGGCGAAATCGGCGGCGACGCCGAGGAGCGGGCAGCCGAATACATCAAGGCCAACGTCACCAAGCCGGTTGTCGGCTACGTGGCAGGCTTCACCGCCCCCGAGGGCAAGACCATGGGCCACGCAGGCGCCATCGTTTCCGGCTCGGCTGGCACTGCCCAGGCCAAGAAGGAAGCACTGGAAGCTGCCGGCGTGAAGGTGGGCAAGACTCCTTCGGAGACCGCACGCCTGCTGCGCGAAGTTTTCGCAGCCCTCTAAGCGAGGTCTCGAAGCCCGGATAACCCGGGTGAGAGCGTAATGGCCGCCTGTGCCACGGGATTACCGTGGCGCGGGCGGCCATTTTCCGTCTCCACGGCGTTGTGGCGACGGATCAAAGATTTGGGAAACAGCCCTAAGCCGGCTCTGGGATGCCGGCCCGGGGGTAATGCGGTGCGCGGGGAGCTTAGCCCCGCAGGCCGGTCGCGGCCTCGGTGTCCACCCTCAGGAATGAGGATCCAATGACCGCGAAGGCGCCCGGAATCAACAGCATCCGGTGCTTCGGGTTGTAGAAAATCTCATCCAGCGGAGAAGCTAGGACCTTCCGGATTTTTTCCAGAAGCCGGTCGTTCTCCAGGAGCAGGCGCTCCTGCTCGGTTTCAATCACCACACGATCTGCTTCCGTCGTCACCGAAGCGTTCATCCAGTCGTCGCTCGGTGTACTCAGAGTCTCCGATTTGATCAGGGACACGGTTATAACCGCCTTCATCTTGCGCTGCCCCCTGAAGAAGACCTCCATGGGGGTGCCCTACTTGTGCGTCCGGTGTGGCGTAACGCACATGAGGTGGCATATTGAATATATCGCGTCTTGCTGGTAAGCGCCTGCTAAACCACGAAGAGTTAATCAACCTGTTACTCGAGCAGGCCCCGGATGTCCTGCGCGGTCAGTGCCTTGGAGAAGCCATCGGCCTCGTCCATGACGGTGTTGATCAGCTTCCGCTTGGAATCCTGCAGGGCCACGACCTTCTCCTCGATGGTCCCCTTGGAGATCATGCGGTAGACCATCACCTGGCGCGTCTGGCCGATGCGGTGGGTACGGTCGATCGCCTGGGCCTCCACGGCGGGGTTCCACCACGGGTCAAGCAGGAAGCAGTAGTCGGCCTCGGTCAGGTTCAGCCCGAAACCGCCGGCCTTCAGCGAAATCAGGAACAGCGGGGCTTCGCCCTCCTTGAACTGCTCGATCACCTCGGCGCGGTTGCGGGTGCTGCCGTCCAGGTAGACGAACTTGATCCCGCGTGCGGTCAGCTTCCCGGCCAGCACCTTCAGGTAGGAGGTGAACTGGCTGAACACCAGGGCGCGGTGGCCCTCGTTCAGCACGTCGTCGAGCTGGTCGAATAGCGCCTCGAGCTTGGATCCGGGCACCTCGGCCAGCTCCGGGTCCACCAGCGACGGCTCCAGCGCGAGCATGCGCAGGTGCGTGAGCGACTGGAAGATGGTGAAGCGGTTCTTGTCCAGGTCCTCGACCAGGTGCAGGATCTTCTGGCGTTCGCGGTTCAGGTGGGTGTCGTAGATGTGCTGGTGCTCGTCGGACAAGCGCACCAGCACCTGCTGCTCCTGCTTGGCCGGCAGGTCCAGCACCACGGATTCCTTGGTGCGGCGCAGCATGAACGGCTTCACGCGGCGCTGCAGCAGGGCCAGGGTGTCCTTGTCGCCCAGCACCTCGATGGGGCGGGCGAACTGCCGGTTGAAGCGGCTGACGTTCATGAACAGCGACGGGGAGGTCAGCGACAGCAGCGCGCCGAGCTCGGAGAGGTTGTTCTCCATCGGGGTGCCGGTCACCGCCAGCTTGAAGCTAGTCTGCAGGTTCACCGCGGTGCGGTGGGCCTTGGTCGAGCGGTTCTTCACGAACTGGGCCTCGTCCAGGATCAGCCCGGCGAAGCGCTGGGACTCATAGATCTCGTCGTTCAGGCGCAGCAGCGTGTAGGTCGTGAGCACCACGTCGTAGCCTTCGGCCAGCTCGCGCAGCTGACGGGCGTCGCCCAGCGTGGAATCGATGCTGATAACGCGCAGGCTCGGCGCGAAGCGGCGGACCTCCATCTCCCAGTTAGAGACCACGGAGCTCGGGGCGACCACCAAAAACGGTGCGCGCACCCGCTGGGCCGGCGGCAGCTCGGCGCAGGCCTCGGGGTCCTCCCACAGCTGGTGGGCGTGCAGGACCAGGGCAATGGTCTGCAGGGTCTTGCCCAGGCCCATATCATCGGCCAGGATGCCGCCGAAGCCGCCCTGGTAGAGGCGAGCCAGCCAGCGGAAGCCGTCGACCTGGTAGGGGCGCAGGGTGGCCTGTAGGGTGTCCGGCACGGAGGCCTGGCCGCCTTCGGCGACGCGCAGCAGCGAACGCATGCGCCCGATGAACAGGTCGGCTCCGTCGATTCCCTCGGCCAGCTCGTCCAGTTCCTCGAACAATGAGATCTGGAAGACCGAGAGCTTCAGGTCGGCGTCCTTCGGCTTGTCGTTCAGCGCCTGGGCCTCGTCCACCAGCGCCTTGAGCTTGGCGAAGATCGGCTGGTCCAGGGAGAACCACGAGTTGTCCGGCAGCTTCAGCTTCATGGCGCCATTGGTCATCGCCTTCACGATGTCCGCGAAGGGCACCTCATGGGAGCCGACGGAGATCAGCAGGCCCAGATCCAGCCAGTCGTTGCGTTCGTGGTCCACGGCGTTGATCTTCAGCTTGGGCAGCTCGCGCAGCTGGCGGTAGACCGGGCGCGGCCCGGTTTCCTCCAGCTTGACGGTCTTCAGCGCGCCCAGGGCGGGAACCAGGTCGGAGACGAAGGCGATCATCTGCTCGCCGGAGTAGAACTTGGGGGACAAGTCGGGGTTGCCGACACCCATGACCTGCTCGAAGACCTCGTTGACCGCTGCGCGCAGGAAACTCTCCGCCTCCGCGTCGTGGGGCTTGTGCTCGTCGTCCACCCCCGGGTAGCTGATGGAGAAGTCCAGGGTGGCCGATTCCTTGGAGCCTTCCTCGGTCTGCTCCACCTTGTAGTCGACCTTGGCGCGGACGAACGGGGGCTTCAGCTCAGGGAAAACCAGGGCCTCGGAGATGCTGCGCACGCCGAAGGTGCGGGCCATGCGCGGATACTCCGTATCGAAGAACAGCTGGTGGTCGGCCGCCGGAATCTGGAGCCGCTGGTGCGAGTCGTACCAGTTCAGCTGCTTGTCGGAGAGGCGGTCCAGGCTCGGGGCGATCAGGATCTGCTCAGGGTCCTCAAGCTGGACGTAGAAGCCGTGGTCGCCGATGGTGCCGGCGGGGCTGTAGTCCTCCAGCGTCAGGTCGTGGCCGGCGGCATGCAGGATGCCGTGCACCTGCAGGTTGTCCTCGTCATCGAGGTCCGCGACCATTTCGGTCCAGGATTGCCCGCCGACCAGGACCGACAGGTCGTTGCGGGTGCCGATCAGCTCGATGCCCAGTTCATGGGCTTCATCGAGCAGCGGCCAGAGCAGGTTCGAGGAGTACTCGTCCAGGAACAGCCAGTCCTCGTCGGTCTTGAAGTTGGTCTGGGTGTTGCTGCGGGCCATCGCCGCGAACCTGCAGAACCAGTGGTGCTGCGCGCGCAGCAGGTTCCAGCCGAAGGTCTTGAAGCCGATGGTGGTCCAGCGCAGCTGGCCGCGCACCCAACGGCCCTCGGAGTTGCGAACCATGGGGCGCACGCCCAGGCGGAAGCGGCGGTTGCGGTGGGTGGCGTGCGGCAGCTTGCCGGTCGGCATCCATTGCTGCTGCTGGGTGGTGTTCTTGGCATCGAAAAGCAGGAACTGCAGCGCCATCGGCACCACCGGGTCGTTGGGGGAGCCGACCAGCCCGTCGCTGGGGCGCGGCTCGCGTTCGGCGTACCAGGTGTCTGCCTGCTTGGACCAGGTGGTGACGACCTTCTCCTCCATCTTGGTGGCCACCTTGGCCAGCCCGGAGAGCTTGTTGGAGGTCAGCACCAGGGCCGCGATGTGCGGGCAGATGCCGGGGGTGTCGCAGCTGCATTCGCCGGAGTCGATTTCCCAGCCGGCGGCGCCGCGGCGCAGCTGGACCATGGGCGAAAAGTCCTCGCCGCCGGCAAACACGGTGCCTTCGATCTGCCCCGATGACTCATCGAATTCAACATCGACCACGGCATTGGCTTCGTCGGCGAGTTTCTTGCCGTGGAAGAAGGGAACATTGCCCAAGAACGCCAGCAGGTGCCTTGCGTCGATGGTCGGTGGAACAGCATTAGTCATCCGCTAATCGTTTCACGTTCTGGCCCGTCGTGAAAGTTGAGAGCCCCCTACTGTGAATAATCCCTAACTGTCACGTAGCGTGGAGCCATGTCCCAAGTCTGGCCGTATCTTCCGGCGCGCGCCGTCAACATCACCTCACTGGCGGAATTCGACCGCTTGGCGGCCGAAGCGCTGGGTTTCCAGCGCTCCCGCGGCCGCAGCTGGCGGGTGCACCGCGTGGATCTGCGCGGGCGCGATACGGTGCTCGCCGCGCTGGACCTGGCCGAGGCGCTGTTCATCGACTGCCAGTTCAGTGAAGCCGGCCGCGCCTTGGTCCAGAGCACCGGCGGGTTGTGCATGGACTCGGGGGAGCAGCTGCCCTTCCGCACCAGCGACCGCGGGCTGTACACCCCCGAGGAACTGTACGAGGGAATCAGCACGCAGACCTATGAGCATGTGCCGGACGCGCGGATCTACACCTACTCGCAGCAGCACGGTCCGCGCCAGCTGCTGAGCGACGACCAGGCGATGGCATCGACGCTGCACGACCACCACGTGGGGCAGGCGCTGATCTCCGAGGTCTACGACGGCGCCTTCAAGGACACCCCGATCATCGGAGTCATGGGCGGGCACGCCCTGAGCCGAGGCACCGAGCAGTACGCGCAGGCGCTGGACCTCGGGGCGCGGCTGACCCGCGCCGGATACGCCGTGGCCACCGGCGGGGGACCGGGAGCCATGGAAGCGGCGAACGCCGGTGCCTGGCTGGCCGACCGCGGGCGGGAGGAGATCTCCACGGCCCTGCAGATGCTGGCGGCGGAACCGGACGCGATCCACCGGCGCACCGGCTGGGCGCGCACCGCGCTCGCCGTGAAGGCCCGCTTTCCCTCGGAACGCACCTCGCTGGGGGTTCCGACCTGGTTCTTCGGGCACGAACCGCCGAACCTGTTCGCCACGCACATCGCCAAGTTCTTCGCCAACGCGACCCGCGAGGCGCTGCTGCTGGAGCAATCCAACGGCGGGATCGTGGTGCTGCCCGGTTCCGCCGGCACGGTGCAGGAAATCTTCCAGGACGCCTGCGAGAACTATTACGCCACCGGGGCCAGGGTGGTGCCGCTGGTGTTGGTCGGCCGCGAGCATTGGACCCGCACACTGCCGGCTTGGCAGCTGCTCAAGGCGCTGGCCGCCGAGCAGATCATGGAGGACAAGATCGCTCTGGTCGATTCGGTGGCCGAAGCGGTGGAATTCATCGGCGGCATGCAGTCGCTGCGCCGGCGCACCAGATTCTGAGAACGGCAACGGCCGCCGCCTGGTGAAGCAGGCGGCGGCCGTGGGAATGGCTCATCGAGCCGGCGGGGCTCAGGCCACGTTGGTGCCGAACAGCAAGCCGAGGCAGTAGGTGACTGCGGCGGCGCCCCAGCCGATGGCCAGCTGGCGCAGGCCGCGCTTCATCGGCGAGGCCCCGGACAGCAGCCCTACAATGCCGCCGGTGATCATCAGCGCGGCGCCGACCAGCAGCACCGAGGTGATGATCGCAGCCAGGCCTGACATGCCGAAGATGTAGGGAAGGATCGGGATGACCGCTCCGGAGGCGAACAGGCAGAAGGAGGTCGCCGCGGCGCCGGTGGCCGAGCCCAGTTCCTCGTGCTCGTTCGCCAGCTCTTCGGCCCGGGCTTCCGGGTTCAGCGAGAAGGACGGGTTGCAGTCGCAGGTGAACAGGCCCATGCGTTCTGCAGCGCGGTGCTCGGCATCCTCGTCGGTCATGCCGCGGGCCTTGTAGATGAGCACCAGTTCGTTGGCGTCCAAATCCAGGTCAGGGGCGGCGGTGAGCGTCACCTGAGTGGGACGCGAAGCCGTGAGCAGCTCGCGCTGCGAACGCACGGAGACGTATTCGCCGGCGGCCATGGACAGCGCGCCGGCCAGCAGGCCGGCGATGCCGGAGAACAGCACCAGTCCGGAGGAAACACCGGTCGCTCCGATGCCCATGACCAGGGCCAGGTTGGAGACCAGGCCGTCGTTGGCGCCGAAGACCGCGGCGCGGAAGTTGCCCGACAGCTGCGCGCGGCCCGCGGTGGCCAGGGCGCGGACGACTTCCTCGTGGACCTGCTCGTCGGCGGCCATCTGCGGCGACGCGTCGGCATCGGTCGCGTAGGGGGTGCTGCTTTCGGCCCGCTGCGCCAGCGCGAGCACGAACACCGAGCCGAAGCTCAGGGCGAGGAAACGCAGGAAGCTGCGACGCAGCGAGGGACGCACCGGGCGGGCATGCGCCCCGAGCTTGGTGCGCCAGTATTCCTCATGGCGTTCTTCCGCCGCGGCCAGTCCCAGCAGGATCTGCTTTTCCTGTCCGGTCTTCTTCTGGGCCAGCGCGCGGTAGATGGCGCCTTCGGCGACCTCGTCCGCAACGTACTTGCGCCAGCGGCGGATCTGGGCGGGGGTGGGCTCAGTCGTGGGGCTGTGTGACATCACGAGGATGACTCTCCTACGGCTTGGGATTTCTCAACGAAACCCGGGATTCTGTTCAGCCTCTCAGTTTAGCCAGCGAGATGGTGCCGGGGAATTTGGCAAGCCTAAAAGCAAGGCTGCGCCCATCGGGCTGCCCGGCGGACGCCACGAACACCACCAGCTCGCCGGCCGCGGGATCGAAGACCGGGCGCCGGGAGGAACGGGTGATCAGCCGCTCAAGGTGCGCCGGGTCTGAAACGTAGCGGGTGTACCAGCGGTCCTGCACGGTGAACTGCACCTGTCCGGTCTGCAGATCGATGATGGGGAGGACGGAAAATGCCATGACACGACAACTCTCGCTGAGCTCTTGCCCGCGCATCGGTCGATGCCCGGACCGCTTCTTCATCCGAACCACCCATGAACCTGGGGTTGGTGCGCGGCCAGTCGGAGCTTGGCGCCGCGTCTCGTGAAGCAACAGTGTCGATGCTACCGCCGCAATATTAAGTCGTGAAGTTTCATTCCGTAATATGAACTCCGCGCGAAGCGCTAGTCGGAGCCGCGCCTGGACTGCGCGGTCTGCTGCAGCCGGTCGCGCTGGTCCTGCCATTGCCGGGGTGTGTAGTCCGGCAGGTTCGGCGCTTCCGCGCGCAGCCCGACCTGGCCGTCCAGGAGCTCGCGGACGATGTCCAGATGGCCTGCATGGCGCGAGGTCTCTGCGATCATGTGCACCATGAGATGTTCCAGGGTGGTGTGCCGGTGGCGGACCCACCAGGGGACTTCGGCCGGGGAGGCGAGCTCCAGCTGGTCGAACCCGGCCTCGGCGAAGGCGATGGCCCGCTGGTAGAGCTCGATGACCTGCTGCGCGCTGGCATCGGCTGGCGGAATGAAATCCGCCTGCGGGTCGTCGATGTCCAGCAGCTGCTGGACGTAGGAGTCGTTGACCGGCCGATTGAGGCACGCACCGAAGTAGCCGTACTCGGTGATCGCCAGGTGGTGCACGACGCCCAGCACGTGCGTGCCGGTGGGGGTCATGGGTTGGCGGGCCAGCTCCTCGCCGAGCTGCCGGCTTTTGAAGATGACTGCCTGCCGCGCGTCGTTCAGGTATTCGCGCAGCCTGGCCGCGGTGCTGTTCGGGGTGTCGTCCATGGACCGAGTGTAGGTGCAGGCCACGGTTCGGGGAACCCGCTTCAGGAAATGGGAAGCCACCGAAGCCAAGGTGTCATATTCTTCCGCTCCGGTTGGCCGGAAGTTGCGTATTGGTAAACTGGGGACGCAGAGCGGCCGGCAGAAGTACACTCCCGCGGTCGCTGCCTATCCTTCGAGTGAACAGGTCCAGGTGCCCCACGGATGAAAGCTCTGCCCGTCGAACCCTCAGGCTCGTCAATCAACATCGGAGCACGGCTGCGCGGCGTCCGCCAGCAGCAGCACATGACGATCGACCAGGTCGCCGAGCTTTCCGGGTTGACCAAGGGGTTTCTTTCCCGCGTCGAACGCGACTTGACCAGTCCGTCGGTCTCCACGCTGCTCAAGCTCTGCGAGGTGCTGGGGATCGAGGTCGGGACCCTGTTCGAAGTACCGGACACGACTTTGGTGCGACTGGGGGATGCGCCGCGCATCTCGCTGGGAGGCTCGGGCATCACCGAGAAGCTGGTCACCCCGCGCGGCGAAAAGCGCGTCCAGGTCATTCGCGCCGAAGTGGAACCCCGGGGCAAGGGGGAGAGCGAACTGTATTCGGTGGATTGCGAGCTCGAAGTGCTGCACGTGGCCTCCGGGGTGTTCACGCTGGTGCTGCCCGAACGGGTGGTCGAGCTCGCTGCGGGGGACACCATGACCTTTCCGGGGCGGGAACCGCACAGCTGGGAAAACCCCGGCGATGAACCTGCCGTGGTGCTCTGGACCCTGATTCTCTGAGTCTGTGCAGTGGCTCCCGGTGTGGTGTGACTCCCCGGACAGAGCCTGCCGCGAAGAGGCGCCGCGTTCACGGCTGGCCACTGCACCGCGTATTCTTGGAATAGTGCCCGCCGACGCATGCAGGCTAGTGAAGACAGGAAGGAGTGCAATGGCGACTGGTAAATCCACCGGAAGCGCGGAGTCCAAACCGCACGAATTGCGCTCCATCAGCTGGTGGGCTTCGGCCCTGGTCGGCATCCTGGTCGGATCGACCCTTGCGTGGCTGCGGACCCAGCGCAACTTCTTTTTCCTTGGCGCCGCCATTCTCGCGGTCGTCATCATCATGCTGGGTGTGCGCACGATCCGCCGCCGGGCGCGGCATCCGGAAATGATGGAGGCCCGGACGTCCTGGGCCTACAACATTTGGGCTCTGGTCCTGATCGTCCTAGCCGGACCGGTGCAGCTGGTCTATGTTCCCGACGACATCAGCGAGCTCACCATCAAGTCGATCATCCTTTCGGTTGGATTCTGCCTGGGAATCCATGAAGTCGACCGCGCGATGGTCAAGGGTGCCACCTCGGCGAAAAAAGCCTGATCATCGGCCGGAAGGACGCCATCCCGCGCCGCGTTCTTTGGAACTTTTGACTTTCCCTTTGGTTTATTCGTCCAAGGATTTCTCCCCGCCTCTTTCGTAATGTGATCCACATCATTATTTTGAAAGGGGTTGCCATGACGCAAGCAGCGGCGAACCAGCAGGGCGCTGAGCCAGGACTCAAAAAGGTTCTCGGCAAGTGGGACGCACTGGCCATCGGCGTCGGAGCCATGATCGGCTTCGGCTGGGTGGTGCTCACCGGTGACTGGATCACCACCGCCGGCCCGATCGGCGCTTCGCTGGCCATGCTGGTCGGCGGCGGCATCATGGCGGTCGTCGGCCTGACCTACGCCGAGCTCGTCGCGGCCATGCCCAAGGCCGGCGGAGAGCACAACTACCTGCTGCGCGCCATGGGTGCCCGCTGGTCCTTCGCCGGGTCCTGGGCCATCGTCGGCGGCTACATCACCATCGTCGCCTTCGAAGCGGTCGCGCTGCCCAAGTCGGTGCAGTACATCTTCCCCAACCTCTCGCAGATCAAGCTCTGGGACATCGCCGGCTCCGAGGTCTACCTGACCTGGGCCCTCGTGGGTGTGCTGGGCGCCGTGGTGATCACCTGGATCAATATCCGCGGCATCAAGACCGCCGGCCTGGTGCAGACCTTCGTGGTACTCTTCCTGTTCATCATCGGCGCGATGCTGCTCACCGGCTCCTTCGCCAGCGGCGAATCGGCCAATATGGAACCGTTCTTCGACAACGGACTGGCCGGGTTCTTCGGGGTCATGATCGTAGTTCCGTTCATGTTCGTCGGCTTCGACGTCATCCCGCAGTCCGCCGAGGAATGCGACATCCCGCCGCGCAAGATCGGCAAGTACGTGGTGATCTCCGTGCTGATCGCCACCGCCTGGTACGTGATGGTGGTGCTGGCCACCTCCTCGGGCCTGGGCCCGGCGGCGATCGCCGGTTCCGAGATGGCCACCGCGGACGCCATGGGCGCGCTGTTCAACTCCGAGATCATGGCCAAGATCCTGATTGCCGGCGGCATCGCGGGCATCCTGACCTCGTGGAACTCGCTGCTCATGGGCGCCTCGCGCCTGATGTACGCCATGGCCACCTCCGGCATGCTGCCGCGCTGGTTCGCCGTGCTGCACCCGAAGTACCGCACCCCGCACCACGCGCTGCTGTTCATCGGCGGTCTGTCCGTGCTGGCTCCGTTCTTCGGCACCGCGATGCTCGGCTGGCTGGTCGATTCCGGTTCGCCGTCCATCGTCGTGGCCTACCTGCTGGTGGGCGTGGCCTTCCTGATCCTGCGCCGCCGCGAACCGCAGATGGACCGCCCGCTGCGCATCGGCGGCAAGGGCAACTTCGGCCAGGTGATCGGCGTGATGTCGGTGCTCTTCTGCGCCGGCCTGATCTCCCTGTACCTGCCGGGCATGCCGGCGGCCATCACCTGGCAGCCGTGGGCCCTGTTCGCCGCATGGTGGGTGTTGGGAACGTTCTTCCTGTTCCGGGTCCCGCGCGGCGTCCAGCCCGGCGAGAATGCCGAAGAAGAACTGCTGCACCTGCTGAGCATCCGCCAGCAGTCCAAGCTGGGCGCGATCGGACCCGACGGCGCGGCCGCCACCTCCCGCAGGGGGCGACGCCGGCAGGCAACCGACGCGAAACGCTAAAACCGACAGGAAAGCCCCGACCGGAAGGTCGGGGCTTTGCCGCGCCGCAGGGCTTGCCGGTCCGGCTCAGCCTTGGTTGCGGCGCAGCGCCAGCCAGAGCGACGCCGAGATATCCGGGTCATCCAGATCGATGCCCAGCAGGTCCCCGGCCACGGTGATGCGGTGGCGCAGCGAATTGCGGTGGATGCCCAGCGCGCGCGAGGCGTCCTCCCAATGCCCGCGGTGGCGCAGGTACTGGGTGACGGCCGACAGCAGGTCGGCACGGGTGTAGGCGGCCAGCGCCTCCACCCACGTCTGCGCGCTGGCGTCTAAGTCCGCCCCGGCGTCGCTCAGCTCCCCGGCCGGGGCGCCGGACAGCGCCTGGCGCAGCGCCGGAAGATTCGCCGGCAGCTCGGCCAGCGTGAGCGGGGCGGAGAGCACCGCACGCAGGCTCCGTGCGCTCTCCCTGGCCCCGGCGTCCGGTTCCTGCGCCGGGGCGGCAGGGGCCTTGCCCAGCTGGGCTTCGTCCAGCAGCAGGTAGAGCACCGCATCATCCGTGAAGCGCAACTGGCAGCGTGCCGCGGCATCCGCCACCGGAGGCAGCGCGGCGCTCGCCGGCAGCGCGCCGAGGGACTGGATTGCGGAGCGGGCCTCGGCCTCGTCGCCCACGGACAGCGCCAGGACCCTGACCCGGGAGGGCAACTCGTCCATGCCAGCCTCCTGGGCAACCAGCCGGGCGGATTCAGGCTGCCCGTGCAGCAGCAGCTTGGCGGTGGCTCCGCCCAGGGCCGCATTCGTGCTGACCATCAGCTCACGCTGGCGGGCGCGCAGCGAGAGCAGCATGCACACGGTCATGATGATCTGCCGGTCGGCCTTGGTCAGCGTGCGTCCCGAGCCCACCCCCAGGAAGCCGTGGATCCTGGTCCCGGCCAGGATCGGATACAGCACCACGGCCTGGCCGTTGATGCCGAAGGTGGACGCCGAGGGCATGCCGGTGCGCGGGAAACGCTGCGACTCCTGACGCAGCAGGGGCACGAAGCCCTGCGCGGAAGCGGGGTAAACGGTGGCCGGCTGCGGGTCGTCAGGGAGGAACGCGGCCCAGCCGCCCAGCGCCTGCGCCAGCCCGCGCACCACCGCGTTGATGGCATCGGAACGGATCGCGGCCCGCGCCAGCGCGGTCTGGGTACCCAAGGAGCTCATCAGGTTCACCGTGTCGTCCCTGGCCGAGAGCCGCCAATAGGCACGCGAAACGCTCTGGAAGGGCGCGCCGTCCGGAACGATGCCCAGTTCCACTCCGGTCTGCCGGCAGGCGTCGATCACGTGCTGCGGAACCGTGTCCAGCCACGGGCCGAGACCCAGGCCCAACGCCTTGACGTCCTTGTCCTTCAGCCGCTGCATGTAGGCCAGCGAGGCGGTGGCCGAATGGCCGAAGGGCATGCCGGTGGTCAGCAGCAGTTCGCCGCCCTCCAGATAGGTGGTGGGATCCTCCAGCTCGGAAATGTGCACGCCGGTGACCGGGGCGGCGCTGAAGGTGGTCGAATCGGCGGGGAAAAACTCGTTTCCGAGCTCTGACCCCAACTGCAGCAAGGTGATCATGGGTAAATTATCCAATCATTTACCGCTCGTTGGACATAAAAGCTAATGACGCGTGTCACATGGATTTCTATCGTTGGATGCATGACCGAAACTCTTGCGGCGCGCGACGCCGAAACGCTGACCCAGACCCGCTACCTGGCCACCGCCATTCCGGGACCGCGCTCCACCCAGCTACACGAGGAACGTGTGCAGCAGGTCAGCAGCGGCCTGGGCATCACCCTGCCGGTCTTCGTCTCCCGCGCCGACGGCGGCATCATCGAGGACGTCGACGGCAACCGCCTGATTGACTTCGCCTCAGGCATCGCCGTGACCTCGCTGGGCGCCTCCAACCGGCGGGTGGCGCAGCGCGTGGCCAAGCAGCTGGAAGCCTTCACCCACACCTGCTTCATGGTCACCGAATACGAGTCCTTCACCCAGGTCTGCGACTGGCTGAACCGCAACACCCCGGGCGACTTCGACAAGCGCACCGCACTGTTCTCCACCGGCGCCGAAGCCGTGGAAAACGCTGTCAAGATCGCCCGCGCCGCCACCGGCCGCGCCAACGTCCTGGTCTTCGACGAGGCCTACCATGGCCGCTCGCTGCTGACCATGGGCATGACCGCCAAGGTCAACCCGTACAAGCTGAACTTCGGCCCGATGCCGGAGCATGTCATCCGCGCCGCGTCGGCCAACCCGCTGCGCCCCGCTGTCGAGGGCGGCGTCGAGGCGGCGCTGGCCTCCGTGGAGGCAACGCTCATCGAGAACGACCCGGGCAGCTTCGCCGCCATGGTGATCGAGCCGATCCAGGGCGAGGGCGGCTTCATCGTCCCGATGGCCGGCTTCATCCCGGGCCTGCGCCAGCTGGCCGACAAGTACGGCATCGTGCTGGTCATCGACGAGATCCAGGCTGGCATGGGCCGCACCGGCACGCTGTTCGCCTCCGAGCACGAAGGTGTGGCCGGCGACCTGATCCTCACCGCCAAGGCGCTGGCCAACGGCGTCCCGCTGTCCGCGGTCACCGGGCGCACCGAGCTGCTCAACGCCCCGCACGCCGGCGGCCTGGGCGGCACCTACGCCGGCAACCCGCTGGCCTGCGAAGCCGCGCTGGCGGTCTTCGAGCAGTTCGAGGACGGCGGCCTGCTGGAAAACGCCCAACTGATCGAGCGCGTGGCCCGCGAAGTGCTGGAGCCGCTGCTTGAATCCACCGCTGTGGTGGCCCAGGTCCGCGGCCGAGGCGCCATGCTGGCGGTCGAGTTCGCCGACCGCGGCACCTTGGCCCCGCGTCCGGAGCTCGCCGCCGCCGTTTCCAAGGCCTGCCACGCCCAGGGTGTGCTGACCCTGACCTGCGGCACCCACGGCAACGTGCTGCGCCTGCTGCCTCCGCTGGTCATCGGCGAAGCGCTGCTGCGCGACGGACTTGAGGTGCTTGCGCAGAACATCGTCGAGCTGGCCGGCTAACCGCCCGCCGCTGGCCTGCGGACCGGCTCCGCCGCCCCTGACCGGGACGGCGGAGCCGGTCCCTTTTGTTGCGCCGGGAAGTTTCGGGGACTCCGGAGTTTCGCGGCGGCCAGCGCCTTGACGTGGCGCAGATCGCAAAATAGCATAATAGGAAACTGAAGTTTCATATTAGACAACTAGTTGCGGACTGGTCCGGGTTGTCGGAAGGATGCTCCCATGAAGGAAATCAGGATTGAAGAGAACGGCAACCTGGGTCCCATCAACGCGGCCCAGATTCCGCGTTATGCGGGTGCCGGCACCTACGCCCGCCTGCCCCGCCTGGACCAGGTGCAGCAGGCCGACATCAAGATCGTCGGCATCCCCTTCGACACCGGGGTCTCCTATCGTCCAGGGGCCCGCTTCGGCGCCAACCACGTGCGCGAATCCTCGCGCCTGATCCGCCCCTACAACCCGGCCACCGACACCTCGCCGTTCGCGCAGAGCCAGGTCGCCGACGCGGGGGACATGGCGGTGAACCCGTTCAACATCCACGAGGCCATCGAGACCATCGAGCACGAGGCGCTGGAACTGACCGCCGACGGCTCCACCCTGGTGACCCTGGGCGGCGACCACACCATCGCGCTGCCGCTGCTGCGCGCGGCCGCCCAGCGCGCCGGCGCCCCGGTGGCGATGCTGCACTTCGACGCGCACCTTGACACCTGGGACACCTACTTCGGCGCCGAATACACCCACGGCACCCCGTTCCGCCGCGCGGTGGAGGAAGGCATCCTGGACACCGAGGCCATCTGCCACGTCGGCACCCGCGGCCCGCTCTACGGCAAGAAGGACCTGGAGGACGACAAGCGCTTCGGCTTCGGCATCGTGACCAGCTCGGATGTCTACTACCAGGGCGTGCGCGAGATCGTTGACAAGCTGCGGGTCCGCATCGGCAACCGCCCGCTGTACATCTCGGTGGACATCGATGTGCTGGATCCTGCCCACGCCCCGGGCACCGGCACCCCGGAAGCCGGCGGCATCACCAGCCGCGAGCTGCTGGAGATCCTGCGCGGGCTGCGCGGGCTGAACATCGTCGGCGCGGACATCGTGGAGGTCTGCCCGGCCTACGACCATGCCGAGATGACCGGCGTGGCCGCCAGCCATGTCACCTACGACTTGATCTCCCTGATCAGCGACTTCCGCAGCCGTGGCGGGGTGAACGCCCGATGACCGCCGTACAGGACACCGTACAGGGCACCGCGCAGCGCAACGGCGGCGACCTGGTCATCGAGACGCTCACCGCGCTGGGCGCGAAAACCGTGTTCGGTATCCCCGGGCAGCACGCGCTGGGGCTTTTCGACGCGCTCTCGCGCTCTGAGCTGCACTTCGTCTCCTCGCGCGTGGAGAACAACTCCGCCTTCGCGGCCGACGGCTATTCGCGGGCCACCGATGAGGTCGGGGTGCTGTTCCTGTCCACCGGTCCCGGCGCGCTGACCTCGCTGGCCGGGTTGCAGGAGGCCTATGCCACCGGCGTGCCGATGGTCGTGATCGCCAGCCAGATCCCGCTGGACGGACTGGGCGCGCGCCGCAAGGGCATGCTGCACCAGCTCGACGACCAGAAGGCCTCGGCCGCGAACGTCACCAAGTTCCAGCAGACGGTGCACCACGCCTCCGGCATCCCCTCGGCCATCCAGGACGCCTGGGCCAGGGCTATCACGGTGCCCATGGGCCCGGTCTGGGTGGAGGTGCCGCAGGACGTATTGCTGGCCCCGGTCATGGTGCCTCCGGTGCGCGACGCCCTGGCCGAGGCCTACGAGCATCCGCCGCGCGTGGAACTCATCGAGGAGGCGGTGCGCTGGCTGTCCGAGGCCAAGCGCCCGGTGATCGTTGCAGGCGGCGGCGTGCGCCGCGCCAAGGCCCGGGCCCAGCTGCTCGAAGCGGCCCAGACGCTGCAGGCTCCGGTGCTGTGCACCCCCGGCGGCAACGGCGCCTTCCCCTGGGAGCACGAGCTTTCGCTGCAGTCCTGGGTGGAGGACCGCTACGTCTCCGAGGTCCTGGAGGACGCGGACGTGCTGGTGGTCATCGGCTCCTCGCTGGGCGAGGTGTCAAGCAACTACTTCACCCTGGCCCCGCGCGGCCGGCTGATCCAGATCGACGCGGAACCGCGGGTGCTGGAGTCGAACACCCCGGCCCTGGGCATCCGCGCGGACGCCGGGGCGGCGCTGGACTTCCTGAACGCGCAGCTGCGCCGGGAAGGCTTCGCCGCCCGCGCCGAGTGGCGCGGGCGCAGCCCGCAAGAGGTCGTGGCCGACACCCTGGCCAAGGTCGAAGCCCGGCTGGATGCCCAGGACCTGGGCCTGGAGCGCCGTTTCATGGCGGACATCCGCGAGGCGGTTCCGGCGGATATGCAGACCTTCTGGGACATGACGATTTCCGCCTACTGGGGCTGGAGCTGCTGGGATTCGCGGCAGGGGCAGTTCCATTCAGCGCAGGGCGCCGGCGGCCTGGGCTTCGGCTTCCCGGCGGGCATCGGCGGGGCGATCGGCCTGGGCGAGCGGGTGCTGGCGGTCAGCGGCGACGGCTCGGCCATGTACTCCATCGCGGAGCTGGCCACCGCCAAGCAGCATGAGGCGCCGGTGACCTGGCTGATCGTGGACGACGGCGGCTACGGCATCCTGCGCGAATACATGGAAGGGGCTTTCGGCAAGGCCACCGCCACGGAACTGGCCCGCCCCGACTTCGTCGCGCTGGCGAAGTCCTTCGGCGTCCCGGCCCGCGAGGTGCAGCCGCAGGATGTCGGGCAGGCGCTGCGAGAATCCTTCGCGGCGCAGGGCCCGAACGTCGTGGTGGTCAAGACGCTGCTGAAGATGTTCGCGCCGACCCACCTCTAGCGCCGAAACGCGGCTGGGGGCGGCACCCGTACGGGCGCCGCCCCTGGCCGCATTCTGCACTGTAATTGGTGTTCCCAGTATGGTGCTCAGTGCGTGAAATGGTAGACGATGCCGAACATCATCGTTGAGAAGCCCAGGCTGACGCCGATGAGCAGCGGCACCCAGTCCTGCGTGTGACTCTGGGATGCCAACATCACTGCGAAAGCACCGAAGAGAATCATCACTCCGATCCCTCCCAGGATCAACCCTCCGCCCCCGTGATGACGCACGGCGGAGTGTGCGTTCCGGTGGAATAGTGGTTCCATACTCGTATCGTACGACCGGGAATCTCGAATTCCGAGGGGTTTGCGCAAGATCTTTGGAGTTGTCAGATTACATCGCGGACCCGGCGGTGCGCAGTGCATGTATCCGCTGGGCCGCCCGGGACAGCGAGGGGTAGTCGGCGCCCGGCCCCTGGGCGATGAATCCCGGGCACAGGTGGTCCGCCGCCGGGTCGGATCCATAGCCCAGCCCCCGGTAGCTGCCGCCGGCCATGCGCACCAGATGCGCGCCGGCGGCCACGTCCCACACCTTGGTGTCGAACCCGATGGTCGCATCGCTCCATCCAGCGGCCACATGCGCCAGCGCCAGCGCGGCGGACACCTTGCGGCGCACCGTCGCGAAATCACGGATCCACGCGCCCAGCAGCTCCAGGGCCAGCGGGCCGTCGGCCTGAAGCGATTCGGCACCGGGGTAGTCGGTCATCAGGTTCGCGCGCGCCTGCTCCGGACGCGCGGCCGGGCTCAGGACCTGCCCGTTGAGGAAGGCGTGGGACAGATCGGCGCTGAATTCGTCCCCGGAGACCGGGTCGATGATCGCCGCGGCGACCAGCCGGTCGTCGACAGCCGCCGCGATGGACACGCAGAAGAAGGCAATGCCGTGCACGAAGTTGCTGGTGCCGTCGATCGGATCCACGATCCACTGCACGGCACCCGGCGCGGCGGTGCCGGCTTCCGCCTCGACCTGTTCCTCGCCCAGTACCCAGGAACCTGGAACCGCTGCACGCAGCGAACGGGTGATCAGTTCCTGGCTCTGCCGGTCGATCGCGGTGACCAGGTCGTGGGTGTTGGTTTTCTCCTCCACCCGCACGCCGCCACGGAAGGCGCCGCGCAGCAGCTCGGCGGCCTGCCTCCCGGCAGCGAGCGCGGCGCTTCTCAGGGTTTCGGCGGAGGATTCCAGGTGCGCTTCGGAAAGATCAATCACGACTCCAGCCTATCGGGAGCGAGACCCAGAAAACGTTGACCAAGGCAACTATCTAAACTTAGAGTTGAGTGGAACCCCCGAAGATAGGCAGGCGATATATTGTGCAGTGGCCAGTGAACAAGGCTCCGACCGAGCTACTCGGACGCCTGCTGGACGAGCTGGCGCGGACCTCGCGGCTGCTGCGTTCCTTCTCGCACCTGGACCAGACCGATCCCGAAGTCTCCAACGCTTCGCACCATGTGCTCAAGACCCTGGACATGCGCCAGCCCACGCACGCGGCCGACCTCGCCAGCCATCTGGGCATCGGCACGGCGGCGATGAGCCGGCATCTGGCCGAACTGGAGCAGGCGGGGCTGGTGGACAAGCGGCCCAGCGACCTGGACGCACGCCGCCAGCTCCTGTGGGTCACCGAAGCCGGCAGCGACCGGCTCGAAGCCCGGGCCCAGCTGCGCATCGAACGCCTGCGCCCGCTGCTGCCCGACTGGGACAACGACCGCCTGACCTTGATCGCCGACGCGCTGGGCGAACTGAACAACTCGATGATCCAGGGCATCCACGAACACCGCGAGCTGCAGGCCGAAGAACCGCGAAGCGGCTCGGATGGCTAACCGGACTCCGCGGGCCGCGGGCCCGACCGACCTGACCGAGGCGGCCGCCGACACCCCGCAGATGACCCAGCGCGAGGTGCTGCGCTCCATCGCCGGCGTGCTGGCCTCGTTCTTCGCGGCGATGCTCGCCGCCACCATCGTCGCCATCGCGCTGCCCACCATCATGGACAAGCTCGGCGGATCGCAGACCGACTTCAACTGGGTTTTGTCCACCACCTTGCTGGCCAACGCCGCCACCACCCCGATCTGGGGGAAGATGGCGGACCTGTTCAACAAGAAGAAGATGCTGCAGGCGGGCATCCTGGTCTTCATCCTCGGGTCCTTCCTGGCGGGCATGGCCTGGTCCATTCCGGTGCTGCTGGCCGCCCGCGTGATCCAGGGGATCGGCATGGGAGGGCTGACGGCCATGGGCATGGCGGTGATCGGCACGGTCATCGCCCCGCGCGAACGCGGACGCTACTCCGGGTACTTCGGCGCCGTCATGGCGGTGTCCACCGCGGCCGGCCCGCTGCTGGGAGGATTCATCGTCGACTCGCCACTGGGCTGGCGCTGGTGCTTCTTCTTCGGCATCCCGATCAGCGTGCTGTCCATGATCCTGATCCAGAAAACCCTCCACCTGAGCCACCAGAAGCGCAAGGTGCGCATCGACTGGGGCGGGGCGCTGCTGCTGACGGTGGCGGTCTCCACGCTGCTGATCTGGGTGTCCTATGTGGGCAAGGACGAGTTCTTCGCCTTCAACTCCTGGCAGACCTACACCATGCTCGGCGGCGTCGCGGTGCTCACCGCGGCCCTGCTGCTGGTCGAATCGCGCGTCGTGGAACCGATCATTCCGCTGAAGATCATCACCACCCGCACCACCTCGCTGGCGATCATCGCCTCCGTGGCGATCGGCGTGGGCATGTTCGGCAGCGGGGCGTTCATCGGGCAGTACTTCCAGATCGCCCGGGAAGCCACACCCACCGCGGCCGGGTTGATGACGCTGCCGATGATCGCGGGGAACTACTGCGGCTCCGTATTCTCCGGCCAGATGATCACCCGCTTCGGACGCTGGAAAATCTACCTGGTCATCGGCTCGCTGCTGAACGTGGCCGGGCTGGGCCTGCTGGGCTCCATGCACCACGACACCGAGTACTGGATCCTGGCCATCGGCATGTTCCTGAACGGCGTGGGCATGGGCTTCATGCTGCAGAACCTGGTGCTCGCTGTGCAGAACACCGTGAAGGTCACCGACATCGGCGCGGCCAGCTCCTCGGTGGCGTTCTTCCGTTCCGTGGGCGGTTCCGCCGGCGTCGCGTTCCTCGGCGCGATGCTCTCCACCCAGGTGGTCTCCCTGGTCTCCGAGGGCCTGGCGAAGCTGGGCGTTGACACCTCGAAGGGCGGTTCCGGAGACTCGCTGAACCTGTCGGGCATGCCGCCGGCAGTGCGCGGCGTGGTCGAATCCGCCTACGGGGAAGCCACGGGACTGGTCTTCCTGGTCTCGGCAGCGGTCGCGGCCATCGCCTTCATCTGCATCCTGTTCATCAAGGAAGTCCCGCTGCGCAAGACCATCTAGGACCTGCGCCGGGACGCTCCCGTTCCGGCGACCACCGCAGAGCCCTTCCGAACCGGGCGGGGCCGCCCAGGAAAGGAACTGCCGTGCCGCACCCACGTTTTCCAACATTCCGCCGGATCAGCGCCGCCGCGCTTGCCGCGACGCTGTGCCTCGCCGCCGTTCCGGCGGCGCAGGCCACCGAAGCGCCGCAGGGGTGCAGCGGGACCGCCGATCCGGACACCTGCCAGACGGTCATCGGGTGGGCCGCCGCGCAGCTCGGCGACGTGCCCGGGGACGAAGCCGAGCTCGGGGCCGCGAACGGGATGCTCTCCACCTATGTGGACTTCGCCAACCAACCCGGATTCCCCGCGGACTACGCGGCCGAAGCCGCGCGGCGCAACGCGGCCCTGCTGATCGCCTGGGAACCCTACGACTGGGAGAACCGCAGCGTGGACCAGCCGGAATACCGCCCGGCGGCCATCGCGGCTGGAAGCCACGACGACTATCTGGTCTCCTGGCTGAAGCAGGCCCAGAAGTACGCGGCGAACCAGCCGATCCTGGTGCGCTTCGCCCCGGAAATGAACGACGCCATCCGTCCCTGGTCCGTCGGGGTGAACGGCGGGAACACCGCCGCCGACTACGTGCGGATGTTCCGGCACGTGTACCAGCTCAAGGAACGCTGGGCGCCGGATGCCGCTTTGGTCTGGAACCCGCTGGTGGCCGGATCCGCCCCGGATGGGACACCCGTCGACTTCGCCTCGGTCTACCCGGGCGCCGACTCCGTGGACATGCTGGCGCTGGACGGCTTCAACTGGGCCGACGCCAACGACCCCGCTGTCAACTGCAACTGGCAGTCCTACGACGACGTCTTCGGCGCGCCCGTGGCGCAGCTTAAGCAGCTGGCCGGCGGCAAGCCCTGGGGCATTGCGGAGGTCGCCTCGGCCTCGCGCGGCGAATCCTTCTTCACCGCGGGAGGTGAATGCGCCGAGGCCTGGGGCTCCTGGGTGTTCCAGTGGCCGCAGAGCCCGCCGTTCTACGCCGAGGCCGATGACTGGATCACCCAGGCTGGCTGGATGAAAACGATGATGCTCCAGGCGCACGCGGACGGCGCGCTGTTCGTCAACCTGTTCAACATGGACAAGGAAACCGACTGGCGGCTTGAATCCACGCCGGCCGGAACCGAGGTGCTGGGCCGGATCGACGCCACCGGCTCCTTCAGCTTCGGCAATGAGCGCAGCTCGCAGCTGATCCGCGACGCGCTGCACCCCGAACCGGCAGCCCCGTAGCCGCCGCCGGGCGTCTGTGCGACGGCAAACCGTCCGAGCTTTTGTGCATTCTTCACAAGAACTTGGGCAGAACAACCCAAGCTCGTGACGGCGCGCACACCTAGGGTAGAGAAGGACGAAATCAACGAGTAGGGGAGCATCATGAGCGGACTTCGACCATTGGAAGGAATTGTCGTCGCTGACTTTTCCCGGGTTCTCGCCGGACCCCTGAGCACCATGACGCTCGCCGACCTGGGTGCGCGCGTCATCAAGGTCGAACGCCCGGAAACCGGGGATGACACCCGCAGCTGGGGCCCGCCATTCTCCGCGACCGGCGCCACCTACTTCGAATCGGTCAACCGCAACAAGCAGTCCATCGCGCTGGACCTGCGCAACGAGCAGGACCGCGAGGTCGCCCGAGACCTGGTTTCCAAGGCCGACGTGCTGGTGGAAAACTTCATCACCGGCGGCATGGACAAGATGGGCCTGGGCTACGAGGAGCTCTCGGAGCTGAACCCGTCGCTGATCTACGCCTCGATCACCGGCTTCGGGTCGGCGGGCGGATCCAAGATCCCCGGCTACGACTTCATCGTGCAGGCCCTGGGCGGGCTGATGTCCATTACCGGCGAAGCCGATGCGGATCCGATGAAGGCCGGCGTGGCGCTGGTGGACGTGCTCACCGCCAAGGACGCCACCATCGCGATCCTCGCGGCGCTGCAGAACCGGCAGAAGACCGGCCGCGGCGCGCACATCGAGGTCAATCTGCTCTCCAGCCTGCAGGGCGCGCTGGCCAACCAGGGCCAGGCCTACCTCGGCGCGGGGAAGATCGCCGGGCGCATGGGCAATGCGCACCCCTCCATCGTTCCCTACCAGCTGCTGGACTGCCAGGACGGCTCGGTGGCCGTGGCCTGCGGCAACGACGGCCAGTTCGTCAAGCTGTGCGCCGAGCTCGGGGTTCCCGAGCTGAGCGGCGATGCGAAGTTCTCCACCAACACCCAGCGCGTCGCGCACCGCGAGGAGCTCATCCCGCTGCTGGAACAGGCCCTGCGCGCCGACACCGGCGCCAATTGGCAAAGCCGCCTGACCGAGGTCGGCGTGCCGGCCGGCAAGGTCGCGAACATCGCCGAAGGCCTGGACTACGCCGCCTCGCTGGGCCTGGAGCCCACCATCGAAGTGCTGGATGCGCAGGGCGTGGCGGTCGGCGAGCAGGTGCGCCACCCGGCCATCTGGACCCCGGCGCTGGACGCCCCGCGTCAGGCCCCGCCCAAGCTCGGCGAGCACAATGACGTGGTGCGCGGATGGCTGGGGGCCGCCGCCACCGTCTAAGGCCGGTTCCTAGAATCCGTGCGTTTCAGCGTGCCGCAGCGCAAGCCACAGGTGCGCTGAAACGTCCGGGTCATCCACATCCACGCCGATCAGCGAATTCACCAGCTGCATCCGGTAGCGCAGCGTGTTGCGGTGCAGCCCCAGTTCCCGGGCCGCCTCTTCCCAGGTGCCGCGATGGCGCAGGTAGCTGGTCACCGTGGCCACCAGGTCCGCCCTGGCATACTCGTGCAGCGCCTTGACCAAGTTGGACGCCTTGGATTCGTCGCTGGAACCCAGATGCGTCAGCATGCCCTTCGGCGCCCGCGCAATCGCCGCGCGCAGCGCCTGGAAGATGGCGGGGATCTGCGTTCCGTGGATTTCCGCGGAGAGCACGGCGGCCGTTTCAGGGACCTGGTTTTGCTTCTCGGGGGAGAAGCCAAGCACCTGGAACTCGGTGCCCTCCAGATCGTCGAAGGGGCGCTCGCCCAGCGGGGCCACCAGCGACGCGTCAAGCAGGGCAATCAAGGACGACTCGTGTTCGAACACGAAGGGCGTGGCCTTCAACGCCGGCCCCAGGTCGTAGGGTTCCGGGCCCAGCAGCCCGCGGGCCGACTCGGCGGCGAATGACACCGGGATGCTTCCCTGCGCGCGCAACGCCAGCAGCCGCAGCGTCGAGGGGACATCGGGCAGTCCCGAATCCTCGGCCAGCATCCTGGCCGCTTCCAGCTGCCCGCGCACCGCGAGCTTGGCCACCGCGCTGCCCAGCACCGCCGTGGACTCGGCCTGCTGCTCGCGCTGGCGCGAGCGCATGGCCAGCAGCACGCAAACCGTCGTGATGACCTGCCGGTCCGCCGGGGTCAGCCGCCGTCCCGGACCGAGCGAGAGCACCCCGTACACCTGCGCGTTGACCAGCACCGGATACAGCACCACCGGCTGGTTCAGGATCTCGAAGGTCGCGGTGCTGGGCGCCTCCAGCTTGTCGATGCGGTGCGTTTCCCGCCGCACCTTGGGCATGAACTGCTCGGCGGACGGGGGCCAGACGGTTTCTCCCTCGCCGAAGCGCGGCACGTAGGCCGCCCAGCCGCCCAGCGACTGCGCCAGCCCGCGCACCACCGCGGGCACTGCGTCGGGGCGCATGGCGGCTCGCGCCATGGCGGTCTGGGTGCCCAGCGAATCCATCAGGTCGGCATTGCTGCTGCGCATGGCCAGATTCCAGTAGGCGCGCGAAACGTTCTGGAACGGCACCTGGTCCGGGACCACCACCACTTCCAGTTTCGCTTCCGCGCAGGCCGCGGCCAGCGCCGGCGGGATGGCGGTGAGCGAGGGCCCCAGCCCGATGCCCAGGACCTTGACCGACTTCTCCTGAAGCCGCCGCACGTAGACGGCCGGGTCGACCTGGCCGCGGGCGAAAATCATCCCGGTGGTCAGCAGCAGCTCGCCGCCCGAAAGATACGGGGTCGGGTCCTCCAGCTCGGAGACGTGGACGCCGGCAATCGGGGTGGTGCTGTAGCGGCCCGATGGACCGGGCTCCAGGTCCGACGCGAGGGCGGTGCCGAGTTGAAGAAGCGTGATCATAGAAAAAGTATCCGACAATTCGGACTCTCTTGTACAGAATGTCTAAGGCGCGAATCACAATTGTTGCGTAATTTCAGAGGTAAGCAATTCGACGGTGTGTGACGCAGTCCCGGCCAACGGGACGGCAAGACGCCGAACCTCACGTTTCAACACCTCTTCAAGGAGACCACCATGGCACTGGCAGAACGCGTTTTGGACCCGGCAGACCTGATCAACTTCGACGCGCTGCTGACCAGCGAAGAGCTCGCCCTGCGCGACTCGGTGCGCGGCTTCGTCAACGAGAGCATCAAGCCGAACATCGCCCGCTGGTACGAGGACGCAGTCTTCCCGCTGGAGATCGTGCCGGAAATGGCAAAGCTCGGCCTGCTGGGCATGCACCTGGACGGCTACGGCTGCGCCGGACGCTCGGCCGTGGAGTACGGCCTGGCCGGAGCGGAGCTGGAAGCCGGCGACTCGGGCCTGCGCACATTCGTCTCGGTGCAGGGTTCGCTGGCCATGAGCGCCATCTACAAGCACGGCTCCGAGGAGCAGAAGCGGGAGTGGCTGCCGCAGATGGCCGCCGGCGAGGCCATCGGCTGCTTCGGCCTGACCGAGCCGACCGCGGGCTCGGACCCGTCCAGCATGAAGACCTTCGCCCGCCGCGACGGCGACGACTGGGTGCTGAACGGCTCCAAGCGCTGGATCGGCCTGGCCAACGTCGCCAAGGTCGCAGTGATCTGGGCGCAGACCGACGAGGGCATCCGCGGCTTCGTGGTGCCGACCAGCACCCCGGGCTACAAGGCCACCCCGATCGAGCCGAAGCTGTCCATGCGCGCCTCGATCCAGTGCGAAATCGAGCTGGTCGACGTGCGCCTGCCGGGCTCGGCAGTGCTGCCCGAGGTCAAGGGCCTGAAGGGTCCGTTCTCCTGCCTGAATGAAGCGCGCTACGGCATCATCTGGGGCTCCATGGGCGCCGCCCGCGATGCCTTCGAGGTCGCCCTGAAGTACTCGCAGGAGCGCCTGCAGTTCGACAAGCCGCTGGCCGGCTACCAGCTGACCCAGCAGAAGCTGGTGGACATGGCACTGGAAATCAACAAGGGCTTCCTGCTGGCGCTGCACATCGGCCGCCAGAAGGACGCCGGCACCCTGGACCTGCACCAGATCTCCGTGGGCAAGCTGAACAACTGCCGCGAAGCCATCGAGATCTGCCGCGAGGCCCGCACCATCCTGGGCGGCAACGGCATCACCCTCGACTACTCGCCGCTGCGCCACGCCAACAACCTGGAATCCGTGCGCACCTATGAGGGCACCGACGAGGTCCATACCCTGATCCTGGGCAACAAGCTGACTGGCGTTCCGGCCTTCCGCTAAACCGGCCGAACCGCACGAGAGAAGGCATATTTCGATGACCCTATCGACCTCCGCAAACCTGCTCGCCCAGCTCGACCAGTACATCAACGGTGTCTGGGTGCAGGGCGAAGGCGGCATGATCACCACGCAGAGCGCCTCGGACTCCGCCGTGGTCCTGGCCTCCGGCAACGCCGCCAGCGCGGACCAGATCGACCAGGCATTCCAGGCCGCCGAAGCGGCCCGGAAGTCCTGGGCGGCCACCCCGATGGCCGCCCGCGGGGCGATCCTGGTCAAGGCGGCCGCCTACCTGCAGGAGAACTCCGCCAGCTTCGGCGAGCAGCTTTCCGCCGAGGAAGGCAAGACCAAGGCCGAAGGCGTGGGCGAGGTGCTGCGCGCCGCGCAGATCCTGACCTACTACGCCGCGGAGGCTGAGCGCGCCGCCGGCACCGTTTACCAGTCCCCGCGCGCCGGGGAGCAGATCATGGTCACCCACAAGCCGCTGGGCGTGGTCGGCGTAATCACCCCGTTCAACTTCCCGATCGCCATCCCGGCCTGGAAGATCGCCCCGGCGCTGGTCTTCGGCAACACCGTGGTGTTTAAGCCTGCCAGCTTGGTGCCGCTGCTGGCGGTGCGCCTGGTGGAGGCCCTGGCCCACGCCGGCCTGCCGGCCGGCGTGCTGAACCTGGTCATCGGACCGGGCTCGCTGGGCGATGCGATCATGGAGCACGAGCACCTTGACGCGCTGAGCTTCACCGGTTCCACCGGGGTGGGCCGTCGGCTGTGCGCCGCCGGCGCCGCCCGCGGCATCCCGGTGCAGGCTGAAATGGGCGGGAAGAACGCCTCCGTGGTGCTGGCTGACGCGGACCTGGACCTGGCCAGCGAGCAGGTGCTGTTCGGCGCCTTCCGCTCCACCGGTCAGAAGTGCACCGCCACCAGCCGGCTGATCCTGGACGAGTCGATTGCCGAGGAGTTCCTGGCCAAGCTCACCGGCCGCCTGGATTCCTGGGTGACCGGCGATCCGCTGGATCCTTCCGTGCACATGGGCCCGCTGGTGGACGCCAAGGCCGCGGTCTCGGTGCGCGCCGGGGTGGACAAGGCGATCGCCGAAGGCGCCACCGTGGCCTACTCCGGCAAGGCTCCGAACGGCGGTAGCTTCATGGCGCCGACCATCCTGGAACTGCCGGCCGGGCCGGCCGGACGCGCGAACACCGCCTGGCGCGAGGAATTCTTCGCTCCGGTGCTTTCCGTAGTGCGCGTGAACGGGACCGAGGAGGCCTTCGAGGCCGCGGAGGACTCTCAGTTCGGGCTGAGCCTGGCGCTGTTCACCCGCGACCTGTCTGTGGCGCTGGCCGCGCAACAGACTCTCGATGTGGGGATTTTGCATGTAAATTCGGAATCAGCGGGTGCCGACCCGCACGTTCCGTTCGGCGGAGCCAAGGCCTCAGGCTATGGTCCCAAGGAGCAGGGCGCCGCCGCGCGCGAGTTCTACACGCACACCACCACGGTGTACCTGCGCGGCTAGTGACGTAACAGTACCCGAGCAGAAAACAGAGGAATCAATGACGATCGAACGCATTCTGGTAATTGGCGCAGGAACCATGGGACGGCAAATTGCCATGAGTTGCGCGCTGGGAGGCTACACGACCATCCTGCAGGACATTTCCGAGCAGGCCCTGGCCGCAGCCCGCACCGAGCTGGAGGGCTGGGCCGCCTCCCGCGTGGCCAAGGGCAAGCTGAGCCAGGATGAGGCCGATCGGGCGCTGGGGCTGCTGACCCAGTCCACCGACCTGGCCAGCTCCGCCGCGCAGGCGGATCTGGTCATCGAGGCCGCGGTGGAACGCCTGGACATCAAGGAGCAGATCTTCGCGCAGCTCGGCCAGGCCGCTCCGGCCCACGCCATCCTGGCGACCAACTCCTCGACCCTGCCTTCCTCGCGCATCGCCGCGGCCAGCGGACGCCCCGAACTGGTGTGCAACATGCACTTCTTCAACCCGGCCCTGGTCATGAAGTGCGTGGAGGTCGTGCGCAACGAGCAGACCAGCGACGCCACCGTAGAGGCGGTCACCGCGGTCGCCAAGCGCCTGGCCAAGCAGCCGGTGCTGGTGAACAAGGAGATCCCGGGCTTCATCGCCAACCGCATGATGGGCGCCATCAACCGCGAGGCGCTGGACCTGGCCGCGGCCGGGGTGGCCAGCATCGAGGACATCGACACCACTGCCCGCACCGCGCTGGGCCACCCGATGGGCCCGTTCGAGCTGATGGACCTGGTGGGCCTGGATGTGGTGGACTTCATCGCGCAGGCCACGTTCGAGGAGACCGGGCTGGAGGCGGACAAGCCCCACGCCCTGATCGTCGAGAAGGTCCAGGCCGGCAAGCTGGGCCGCAAGAGCGGCGAGGGCTTCTACCCGTACAAGGGCTGAGCCCCCGCCCGTTTCGGGCATACGCAGGACCCGCAGCGCCAACCGGTGCTGCGGGTCCTGCGCTTAATGGCTGCTGGCGCCTACTGCCCGACCTCGGGCTGCTCGCCGAGCTGGAAGTGGCGCCCGGAGATGGAGCGGACGTGGATGCGGATCCAGAAGTCCTTCTGCGTCGGAACCCAAGGGCTCACGCCGCTTTCGCGGGCTTCCTGGATGTCGGCCTCGTGCTCGAGCACCTCGGCGGAGCCGTGCACCACAACGGACCACGCTTCGTCGGCGAGGATCCCGTCGGCTTCGAAGGCCACCTTGTCGTTGATGGTCATGGATGCCAGCTTGTTGCCCGGTGCGGTGCGCAGGAAGAGCTTGCCCTTGTGGACCCCGTAGTTGACCGGGACGATATCGACATCACCTGCGACGGAGGTGGCAACGCGACCGTGCGAGGTATGGGCCAGAAGTTCCCAGGACTGCTCCTCGTTCAGGACGAGGACCGGATGGTTGTTGTCGTGATCGTATTTCATACTCTGATCTTTCTACGTAAAGTAGAAAACCGCAAGGTCTGCGACACATTGTGATTGGTCAAGCCTGCCGACGGCAGGCATGAAAGACTTGGAGCATGAGTCACGCTGCAAGCGACGGAGTTGCGCGCCATGTCGCCTCCCGGTTCGAGGACGGCTACCACCGCTGGAGGGTCCGCAACGCGGAACGCAAGGGCTTGGGTCCGGTCATCCTGCCCTACCTCGGCTACGGCTACGCCAGCAGCGCCGGCGGCTGGATCCGCGTGCTCGCGCGGGTGGTGCTCGCCAAGCCCGGCGCCTTCGAGGACGGCCACCACCAGGCGCAGGTCATCGCCGACGGCATCCGCGGTTTCCGGAATTTCACGTCCCCGATCCTGCCGGGCGGCAAGGTCTCCATCGAGGTGGCGGGCCAGCGCTTCGAGGTGCAGGCCGACCGCGGCGGGGTCATCGACGCGAAGCTGGCGGTGGACCTGGACCCCGGGTGGCACGAGGTCTCGCTGCGCGCCCACGACGGCGATGACGCCAGCGCGAAAATCCTGGTCATCGACGAGAGCCAGCGCTTCGGCGTGATCAGCGACGTGGACGACACCGTGGTGGTCACCGCGCTGCCGCGCCCGCTGCTGGCCGCCTGGAACTCGTTTGTACTCTCCGAGCATGCGCGCGTGGCAACCCCGGGCATGGCGGTGATGATGCAGCACATCCTCAAGGAGCACCCGCACAGCCCCACCATCTACCTGTCCACCGGTGCGTGGAACGTCGCGCAGACGCTGCAGCGCTTCATGTCGCGCAACCTCTACCCGCGCGGACCGCTGCTGCTGACCGACTGGGGGCCGACCGACCGGGCCTGGTTCCGCAGCGGCCAGCAGCACAAGGTCGACCAGCTGCGCCGGCTGGCCGAGGAATTCCCGAACATCTCCTGGGTGCTGATCGGCGATGACGGGCAGCACGACCCGGCGATCTACGCCGAGTTCGCCCGCCGCTACCCGGAGCACGTGCGCGCCATCGTGATCCGCCAGCTGACCCCTTCCGAGGCGGTGCTGGCCGGCGGCCGCTCGCAGGAGCTGTGGCGCACCACGCCGGGGATCCCCTGGGTCTATGAGCCCGACGGGGCGCGGATCCTCCAGGGGCTGGCCCGGCTCGGGCTGGTCGATTTCGATACCGATTTCCAGGAGGAAGACTAATGAGCGGTGCACCGCTGCGGGTCCAGGTGCCCATGCGCTGGGGCGACATGGACGCCTACGGCCACGTGAACAACGTGAACTTGATCAGGCTGATGGAGGAGGCGCGCATCGCCGGGTTCGGCGTGCCGGGCGGCACCGGGGCGCCGGGCATGGACCCGAAGGCGGATATCTTCTCCGCGGTGCCTGCCGGGGTGCAGATCCTCGTGGTCGAGCACCGCGTGCGCTATTCGCGGCCGCTGGAATACCGCAACGTCCCGGTGAACGTGGATCTGTGGGTGGCCAACATCAAGCCGGCCAGCTTCGAGATCTGCTACGAATTCCGCGACCCCATCGAGGACTACCTCTGCGTCAAGGCCGCCACCACCCTGGCCTATTTCGACCCGGCGGTGGGCCGCGTCCAGCGCCTGAGCGAGGCCGAGCGCCAGGGGCTCGCGGCGTTCGAAGGGGCGCCGACCTTCGCAAAGTAGGGCGCACGGCTTGGGTGAATTAGGATTGAGTTATCTAGTCTTATTCAGATAGGAAGTGCTACCGTGGCCAATCCCCAAGCCGAACGCCCGCAGGGTGGCGGGCGCGCTGCCCGTCCGCAGACCGTACTGCAGGTCATGAAGCGCGAGCAGATTGCTCCGCACCTGGTGCGCCTGACCCTCGGCGGCCCGGGCTTCGAGACCTTCGTCGACAAGCCGGTCACCGACCGCTACATCAAGATCCTGTTCGCCAAGCCGGAGCTCGGTCTAACTCCTCCCTACGACATGGATGAGCTGCGCGAGAAGCTGGACATGCAGGACCTGCCGGTGCGGCGCACCTACACCGTGCGCAGCAGCGACGCGGAAGCCGGAACCATCCAGGTGGATTTTGTGGTCCATGGCGACGAAGGATTGGCCGGCCCCTGGGCCCGGGACGCCCAGATCGGCGACACCGTCTGCTTCTCCGGCCCCGGCGGCCTGTACTACCCGAAGGAGGAATTCGACTTCCACTTCCTGGTCGGCGACGAGACGGCCATCCCGGCCATTGCCGCGGCGCTGGAATCCATGTCCGAGCACATGCGAGGCGTCGCGATCATCGAGGTTTCCGCCGCCGAGGACGAGATGGACCTCAAGGCCCCGGCCGGCGTGGAGATCCGCTGGGTTCACCGCAACGGAGCCTTCACCCCCGAGAACACCAAGCTGGAGTCCGTGGTGCGCGACTACCCGTGGCCCGAGGGCACGGTGCAGGTCTTCTCCCATGGCGAGCGCGAAGTGACCAAGAAGCTGCGTGGCTACTTCTACAACGAGCGCGGCGTGGACCGCCGTGACATGTCGCTTTCCGCCTACTGGGCCTTCGGTCGCGCGGAAGACGACTTCCAGGCGGAGAAGCGCAGCCCGGTCGGCCAGATCTTCGAAGAAGCTCCGCTCCAGAGAAGTTAGAGTCACCTAAGTTAATTTTTATTAAATTAGCATGCAGGGGTTGACGTTATTGCCCACTGCCGGGTTATGCTTATTCAAGAGCTTCTCCCGTGTGTGGTCGGGAGAAGCTGCAAACTTGACCGATGCGAATCGGCTTGTTCACCGCGAGCCAGGAAATGCTCATCCTGCTCTGGTGGTCGGCTTAGCCGGCTTGAAATAAGGGGAATAGGGAAGCGGCTGACCTGCTCAGTCAGCCGAGTCGCAGAAAAATGAGACCTGCCGGGATCGCACACCCTGGCAGGTCTCATTTTTTATGCCGTCGCGGCCGACACCGCGCGGCGGGAAGCCTACCGGGGCCAGATCCCGGAGGTGCCGCGGCGATGGGACCCGAGCAGGTGGGTGTCGACCATGCCCACGGCTTCCATGAGGGCGAACATGGTGGTCGGCCCCACGAACTTGAAGCCGCGCTTCTTCAATTCCTTGGCCAGCGCCTTGGACTCCTCGCTTTGCGTAGGGATCTCCGACATGGCGCGCGGTCTGGGGGTTTGCTCCGGCTGGTGCGACCAGATGAGCTGCGCCAGCCCACCCTCGTCGCGCAGGGCCAGGGTGGCCTGCGCATTGGCGATCGTGGCGCGGATCTTCAACCGGTTGCGCACGATGCGCGGATCCTCGATGAGCCGCTCGAAATCCGTTTCGGAAAACAGGGCGACCTTTTCCGGGTCGAACTGCGCGAAGGCGTCGCGGAACGCCTCGCGCTTGGACAGGATGATCGCCCAGGACAAGCCCGACTGGAAGCACTCCAGGCTCAGCCGCTCGAAGAGCCCGGTCTCGTCGGTGATCGGCATGCCCCATTCGGTGTCGTAGTACCGGCGCAGCATCTCGTTGCTCGAAGCCCACAGCGGCCGGGCCAGCCCGTCATCGCCAATGATCAGGTCGTTGCTCATTCCTCCATCTTGCCATTGGCAGATGGCGCCGGGATTGAGCGACCCTGTTGCGCGGCGGCCTGAAATGCTATCATCGTCATATGGCGATAATAGAGTCACAGATCGATGCAATGGAAGAGGCCCAGCAGCGCCTGCAGCTCGCGGCGCTGTTCCATGCGCTGGCCGACCCCACGCGGCTATTGATCCTTGAGCACCTGAAAACCGGTGAGCACAAGGTCAAAGACCTCACCGAGCATCTGGGCCTGGCGCAGAGCACCGTCAGCGCGCACCTTTCCTGCCTGAAGGACAGCGGCCTGGTCAGCGTCCGCAGCCAGGGCCGCGCGAGCCTGTACTCCCTGAGCCACGCCCAGGACCTGGCCGCCGTGCAGAGCCAGGCGCTGCGCCTGGGGCGCCCGGCCAACCGCAACCACCAGTGGCATGAGGGCCACCCCTCTCCGGAAGGCGGGGTGTAGCTCCATGGGCCACGACCACTCCCACGAGCATTCCCACGACCATTCCGCCACCAACCGGACCCGGCTGGCCTGGGCGCTGGGCATCACCGCCAGCATCCTGGTCGCGGAGGTCATCGGCGCGATCATGACCAACTCGCTGGCCCTGCTGGTGGACGCGGCGCATATGCTCACCGACACCGCCGGGCTGCTGATGGCGCTGACCGCTGCCAACCTGATCATGCGCAAGCCCACCATGAAACGCACCTGGGGCTTCCGCCGGGCCGAGGTGCTCTCCGCGACCCTGCAGTCGGCGCTGCTGCTGGCCGTGGGCATCTACGCCGCGGTGGACGCGGTCCAGCGGCTCTTCGACCCGCCGGAGGTCCAGCCCGCCGGGCTGCTGGTCTTCGGCATCATCGGTTTGCTCGGCAACATCGCCTCCATGCTGATCATCGCCGGGGGACGGGGCCACAACCTGAACATGCGCGCGGCCTTCCTGGAAGTCGTCAATGACGCGCTGGGTTCGGTCGCCGTGATCGTCGCGGCCGTGGTGATCGCGCTGACCGGCTGGATGCGCGCCGATTCCGTGGCTGCGCTGCTGATCAGCGCGCTGATCGTGCCCCGCGCCGCCACCTTGCTGAAGGAAACCACGCACATCCTGCTCGAATCCACCCCGCGCGGCCTGGACTTGGGCGCGGTGCGCACCCACCTGGAAGGCCAGCCGGGCGTGCTCGCCGTGCACGACCTGCACGCCAGCCAGATCGCCTCCAACCTGCCGGTGCTCACCGCGCACGTGGTGGTCAAGAACGAGATGTTCGACGCGGACGCTGCCGGGGGCCTGCTGCGCAACCTGCAGCAGTGCGTGGCAGCGCACTTCGAGGTCAGCATCGAGCACTCGACCTTCCAGATCGAACCGGAATCGCACAGCGTCACCGAGCGCCATACAGGGTGCTGACCGGGCGGCGCGCACCCGCGGAACCAGCGTCCAGGATGCCGGCTCATACCCAGGTATGAGCCGGCGGCATCCAAGACCGGCCTGTCGGCCGATACGGGTTTCTCTTGGCCTTTTATAGTCTTGGAACATGACATCTGAAACTCTGCCCCTTACCGAATACGCGGTCTGCGCCCGAGGTCTGACCAAAAGCTACGGACATGACAGCACCCGCGTGGAGGCGCTGCGGACAGTAGACGTCGCCTTTGCCCGTTCCCGCTTCACCGCCATCATGGGCCCCTCGGGCTCCGGCAAGTCCACCCTGATGCACTGCCTGGCCGGGCTGGACACCGCGGACGCCGGAGAGATCATCATCGGCGGCCGCGACCTGATGAACCTGAACGACGACGAGCTGACCATGATGCGCCGCGAGCAGATCGGCTTCGTATTCCAGTCCTTCAACCTGGTCCCGACCATCAACGCCAAGGACAACATCCTGCTGCCGCTGTCGCTGGCCGGCAAGAGCCACGACCGCGAATGGTTCAACACCGTCATCGACGCGTTGGGCCTGCGCGACCGCCTGAGTCACAAGCCGCACGAGCTTTCCGGCGGCCAGCAGCAGCGCGTCGCCGTGGCGCGCGCCCTGCTCACCCGCCCCGAGGTCGTCTTCGGCGACGAGCCCACCGGCAACCTGGACTCCCGCACCGGGGCCGAGGTGCTCTCGCTGATGCGCACCTCGACCCGCGAAATGGGCCAGACCATCATCATGGTCACCCACGACCCGGCCGCCGCCTCCTACGCGGACACCGTGCTGCTGATGAAGGACGGCAGCATCGTGGGCCAGCTGGATGACCCGACCGTGGCCACCGTGACCGAGGCCCTGGCCTCGCTGGCGGAGTAGTCGATGCTGCACGTAGCCCTCGCCAATATCAAGACCTATGCACGGCGTTATATCGCCGTGGTCCTGGCGGTCGCCATCGGCACCGCCTTCCTCGCGGCCACCCTGGCCGTTAACACCTCGACCCGCGCGACCTTGAAGAACTCGCTGGGCGACACCTACAAGAACGCCGACCTGGTCGCCTTCCAGGACTGGGAACTGGTGCCGGAGGATGATCCCGACTTCGAGTACACCGAACTGGCCATGGAACAGGTCGAGGACATCCGCAAGCTCCCGGAGATCTCCACCGCCTACGGCACCGCCTACGAAACCGGTGAACTGCACACCGCGGACGACGGCTATGGCGTGCTGCTGCAGCCGGTGTCCGCCGAGCAGAACCTCGGCGGCATGGAGCTGCTCGAAGGCCGTGCCCCGCTGAACGCCGACGAGGTCATCCTCGACGACGAGCACGCCGATCGCATGAAGGTCTCGGTGGGGGACACCGTCGGCCTGACCACCTCCGAGTCCACCAAGGACATGAAGGTGGTGGGCATCCAGCGCACCAGCACCGATCCGCAGCTCTCCGGCTACGCCATGGTGGGCCTGACGGAATCCGTCTGGACGAAGATCGCCGGCGATTCCGGTTCCTTCCAGAACATCGTGATCGATGCCAAGGACTCCCTCCCGGCCGCCCAGCAGGCGCTGGCCGCGTACTTCGCCGAGCACCAGATGAGGGACGTCTCGGTACTGACCGCCGATGAAAAGGTCATCAAGGACGTCGCCATGCTGACGGACGGCACCGACCAGCTCACCGTGGTGCTGCTGGTGTTCGCCCT
Source organism: Arthrobacter sp. YC-RL1 (assembly GCF_001454985.1). NCBI lineage: Bacteria > Bacillati > Actinomycetota > Actinomycetes > Micrococcales > Micrococcaceae > Arthrobacter > Arthrobacter sp. YC-RL1. Next base: position 3,277,997 of record NZ_CP013297.1, on the reverse strand, counting down.
GGTCGCCCTGGTGGTCACCGGCCTGGTCGTGGTGAACACCTTCAACGTGGTGATCGCCCAGCGCACCCGCGAACTGGCGCTGCTGCGTACCCTGGGCGCCAAGCGCAAGCAGATCCGCAGCTCCGTGCTCATCGAGGCCCTGGTCATCGGCATCGTCGCCTCGGCGATCGGCGTGGCCCTGGCCGTCGCGCTGATGGCAGGCCTGATCCAGCTGCTGCACGTGATGGTGCCGAGCCTGTCCTACGCCACGCTGGCGCTGGATGCCAAGGGCCTGGTGATCCCGGTGGTCGTGGGCATCGCAATGACCGTCATCGCCGCGAGCCTGCCGGCCCGCCGCGCCATGAAGCTCGCCCCGCTGGCGGCCCTGCGTCCCTTCGACGCGGCGAGCGTGAAAAACCGCGCCGGCAAGCTGCGCATCGTCATCGGGATCCTGCTGGCCCTGGCCGGCGCCGGGCTGCTGGCCTGGGGCGCGATCGACGGTTCGCTGCCCATCGCCTTCCTCGGCGGCCTGCTCTCCTTCCCGGGCATCCTGATGCTCGCATCGCTGTTCGTCCCGGCCAGCGTCTTCGGCATCGGCAAGCTGGTGGCCGGGCGCTCGGTGGCTGGCAAGCTCGCCGCCCTGAACGCAGTGCGCAACCCGGGCCGCACCACCGCCACCGCCACGGCCCTGCTGATCGGCGTCACCCTGGTTTCCATGATCATGGTCGGCGGACAGACGGCCAAGTCCAGCCTGAACACTTCCCTGGCCGGCGAGTTCCCCGTGGATCTGACCCTCTCGCTGTACGAGCGCCAGGTCGACGACGCGAAGACCCAGGAACTGGCCCGCGAGCTGGCCTCCTTGGACGGCATCGAGGAAACCTCTACCTTCGTGGCCGGCACCGCGGAAATCAAGGGCCGGGAGGACGAAGCCCCGGTACAGCTGATGGGCGTCGATCCGCAGGGCTTCTCCAAGACCGTGCTGGACCAGAGCATCGTGCCGGCGGACGGGCAGATCATCCGCTTCAACACTGGCACAGAAGAACAGCCCAAGAAGCTGACCGTCGGCGGCAGGGAACTGGACGTCAAGGTGTCCTCCGCGGCGCTGTACCAGGACCTGGTCACCAAGGACACCTTGGAATCGTTGAAGCTGGCCGACTCGGAGAACGAGTACGGCGGCGTGCTGATCAAGGCGGCCCCCGACCTGTCCAACGCCGACATCACCGCCCTGGTAGAGCAGATCGCCGATGTGGCCAACGTCGAGTCGTACATGATCGACGGCGGCGTGGTGCAGAACGCCATGTTCTCCCAGGTCATCGACGTGCTGCTGGCCATCGTGTCCGCCCTGCTGGCCGTGGCGGTGCTGATCGCGCTGATCGGCGTGGCCAACACGCTCAGCCTCTCGGTGCTCGAACGCACCCGCGAGAACTCGCTGCTGCGGGCCCTGGGCCTGAAGAAGAAGCAGCTGCGGGCCATGCTGGCCCAGGAAGCCGTGCTGATCGGCGGCGTGGCGGCCCTGCTGGGTCTGGTGCTCGGCGTGGTCTACGGACTGCTCGGCGCGCATGCCACGCTCTCTGCGGTCGGCCAGATGTCCTACGAGATCCCGTGGCTGCAGCTGGCCCTGGTGCTGGTAGTCAGCATCGTGGCCGCCCTGCTGGCCTCGGTGACCCCGGGACGCCGCGCCGCGAAGCTCTCCCCGGTCCAGGGGCTGGCGACCGAGTAGCCCGGCGCCTCGCGACCGGCAGGCAGACGCCCGGGGCCGATGACTTCTCGTCATCGGGCCCGGGCGTTGCTCGTATACCGTTGGTTCAACGAACATTGAGCTGATGCGTTTTCGCGTGAAACCAGGCAAAACCGAACGAGTCGACCAGTGGCTCCAGTTCCTGAATTCCAATATGCCGGCGGTGCTGGAAACCCTGGAGGGGGAGCGGATGTACGTCGAGACGATTTTCAGCGAGACGCTGGACGGGGCCGAATACCTGTACTGGTACAGCATCCAGGGCCACGGCGGTACCGAGGTCCGCGACTCGGCGCACTGGCTCGATGAGAAGCACCTGGAATACTGGGACGAATGCATCGATCCCGAGTTCGCCCCGCAGACGCTGGTCACCCGGGTGAGCATGATCCCGCAGCGGATCCGGGAACAGATGCAGTAGCCACGCCGAAGGCAGGCAAGGGCCCGCAGGACGCTTTGCCGGATGCGTGGCGGAACGTCCTGCGGGCCCCGTGCTGTGCCGCGCAGCTAGCGCAGCGTGATGGTGGTGGCCATGGCCGGGGAGCGGCCGGTGGTGACGAAGCCCGAGATGTTGGATCCCGGATGCTTGATGATGTCCGTGATGGATCCCAGGTGGCGGCTCAAATCGATTTTGTCCTCCGGGGCTGCCAGCACCAGGTGGAAACCGAATTCCTGCAGCGCGCGGATACCCGCCGCGGCATATTCGGAGTTGGCCTGGATGAACGCCTCGTCGATCATCACCGTGCCGAAGGACGTGAACCCGGCGGTGGCGAAGCCGAGCTGGTAGGCCAGCGCGGCGCCCATGATGAACGAGGTGAAACGCTGCCCCTCGCCGCCGGAGAGGGTGCCCGGTTCCAGCCCGGTTTCCACCTCGCCGTTCGGCTTGTGCTCGTTGCAGCTGATCACCACATGCTGGCGCACGTCCAGCACCGTCGAACGCCAGGCCGAAAGGCCCGGGTCGCTCAGCGCCGAGACCAGCGCCTCCAGCGCCTGGTAGGAGCTGGCCAGCGTGCCCTCGTCCTTGGTGGTGTAGGCGTCCTGCAGCGCGTTCTTCAGGTCCTTGCGGAAGGTGGCGGCCTCCACCGGGATGGAGTTTTCCACCTCCAGGCGCAGCAGCGAGCCGTGCTCGAAGGCCACCTCGCCGAGGATCTGGTTCAGCGGCTTGATGCGCTCGGAAATCATCCGGCGCTCCTCGTCCAGCAGCTGCAATAGGTCGCTGAAACGTTCGTAGGAGCGGTTGGCGAAGTATTCGCGGAACTGCGCCTCATGGTGCGGCAGGCCGTCGGCGACGATCTGCTCATGCAGCTGGGCGTAGTGCTCCGCGGCCTCCGGGGAGGTGCCGTGGGTCTGCGCGTGGGAGCCGCCGAATTCACGGGCGAAACGGCGGAAGGTCTCGCTCAGCGCCCCGCCGATTTCCTGGCGCCGCGCGGTCAGCTCGCTCAGCTGGCCCGCCAGCTGCAGCCTGGCCTCGGCGAAGGCGCTGGAGATCTCCTCGGAGGCCGGGCTGCTGCCGGCGCCGATGGTTTCCAGCAATCCGCCGAGCAGCTCGTGGCCGCGCAGCGCCGCCGGGACCCGCTCCAGCCAGTCGCCGCTGTCCGCGGGATCGGCGGCCAGGACCTTTTCGGCCCGCTCGATCTGCAGGCCCAGCTCGCCGGCTCGGGAGCGGACCAGCGCCAGGTCTCCGACCAGCTGCTCGGACTCGGCTTTGGCTGCCTCGATCTGCGCGCGGACCCGGGAGGAATCCCCGGAGAGCGTGAGCGCGTCGCCCAGCTTCTGCTCGCTGCGGCGCAGCGCCTGGAGCGCGGGGGCCGCATCCAGCTGCGCGAAGGTGCGCTCGTCCTCGATCAGCGCGCCAAGCAGCTGCGCCTTGGCCAGCACCTTGGCCTTGGCGGCGCTGCGGTCATCCGCGGCATTCTTGGCGTCCTGCACCTTGATTTCCAGGCGCGCGGCCTTGGACTGCAGCTCGGAGATCTTCGCCTCGTTGGTGAAGCCCAGCAGGTATTCGGAGGCCGGCAGGGTGCGGGTGTCGCGCTCGAAGAGGCCGGTGCCGGTCTTGATGGTGCCGGCCGGGGTGATGGCCTTGGGATGGATGTGCATGGCCGCGTCGTTCTCCACGCAGGCCAGCGGATAGTCGGAGGTGATCTTTGCACGCAGCCAGGCGCCGGCCTCGCCCGGGGCGAAGTCCAGCTTGGTGACCAGGTCCGCCGGGCCGGCCTCGGCCTCGCGCGGGGCCAGCGAGATGTCCGCCCAGCGCACCCGGCCCAGCCCGTCGAGCTTGTCGATGGCGTGGGTGACCTGGGCCAGGAACTCGCCGGGCACCAGGAGGGTGCGGGCCACCGAGTGCAGCGCCTTCTCCGCGGCCAGCCGCCACATGGCGCAGTCGGCGGAGACGTCCATCAGCTCGCCGGCGAAGGGCAGCTGCTCCTCGCGCAGCGAACAGGCCGAGGCGATGGCGCGCCGGGCCGCGACCGAGCGGTCGTCGATGTTGGTGCTGCGGCGCTGGTAGGAGCGGATCTGCTCGGCCAGCGTGTCAGCGCGCTTGCGCAGGTTGACCAGCGAGGCCATGGCCTCGTATTCAACGGTCTGCGCGTCCTTGGTGATGGAGTCCAGCTGCTGCAGGGTGCGGGCGGCGTTGGCACGCAGCTCGTCCAGCCCGGTGGCGCTGAATTCGAAGGCCAGCCCGGCTTGGTCGGCCTGCTCCTGCAGGGCTCGCAGCACGCGCTCCTTCTCGCTCAGCGCCTTGCGGGCGGCGTCGGCTTCGCGTTCCAGCAGCATCAGCGAGGCGGAGCCGGCCGCGTCGTGCGCGGCCTCCAGCGACTGCAGCTGGTCATCGAGCTTGGCCTTGCGTTCGCCCAGCTCGGCCTGCCTGGCCGTGAGCTGCGCATGCTCGGCGCGGTGCGCTGCCAGGTCGTTGCGCAGCACCAGCTGGCGCACCTGCGCTTCGAGCTGCGCCAGCTCGGTTTCCAGCAGCTGGCGGGTGGTGCCGATCCTCTCGGCCAGCGAGCGGTAGGCGCGGTCCTGCTCCGGCACGGCGGCCAGCACGTCGCGCTGCGCGCGGGCGGTGTCCAGCTGCCGGTAGATGCCGCGCAGGTGCGCGAAGTCCTCCACCGCGGCGGCGGCGGCCTTCAGCGTGGCAGGTTCCTCCAGCACCTCGTGGCGGAAGAACTGGTTCACGCCCTTGGCCAGGCCCTTGCCGTTCTGCAGGGTGCGCAGCAGGGCGAAGGCCTTGTCGCTTTCCACGCCCAGGCGGCGGCGCAGCCGGTCGATGAAAGCCTTGTGGGTGTCGAAGGCCTCGGCCGGGGACAGCGCCTTGGACAGCGAGGAGACCGTGAAGCGGCGCGGGCCGTGGTTCTCCAGTTCGGCGATGTCCAGCGCGCCCTCGCACAAGAGGTAGTGCTTGGACACCTGGCCTTCCAGCCCGGCGTCCGGCAGGTCGAAGACCGCGCCGGCGCTGACGGTGTTGCCCAGGCCGTCCTGGTAGCTGAGCAGCACGGCGCTCCAGGTGGCGCCGGGGCGCTGGAACACGGTGCCGGAGCTGGTCTTGAACTTGCGTCCGCGCATGTAGGAATAGGTGGTGCGGCGGTCCTCGCGGGTGGCCGCGTCGTTGGCCGACTCGTTCAGCCGCGGGCTGGCGAAGAACACGTGGCCCATGGCGTCGAAGAGCGTGGACTTGCCCACGCCGGGATGGCCGGTGACCAGCGTTCCGGCGCGGTCCACCCCCAGGTCGTGCAGCCCGTGGAAGGTTCCCCAGTTCACCAGCTGGACGCGCGAGAGGCGGTGCTGGCCGGGGTTGATCTCGCCGCCCAGCGGCAGCGTCATTTCAATGCTCATCGGCTACTCCTGCACCAGTGCGTCGGTCTGTTCGGATGCGTCGGCCTCGTCGGGCTCCGCCTCCGCGAGGTTCAGCACGCCCTCGTTGGCGTCGATCGCCGCGATGTAGCGCGGGATGTCCTGGATGGAGGCCAAGGGCAGGGCCATGGCCAGCGCCGGGGAAATGCGGAACTCGTCGGCCAGCTCGGTATTGGTCAGCAGCCGCAGCGAGCCCAGCCGGGCGATGGCCGCATCGCAGGACTCGGCGAAGCGCTTGTCGTCGCGGTCGGCGGCGGCGCGGTGCTCGGCCAGGATCTCGTGCATGCCCGCGCGGGAGATCACCGCATCGGCCCCGGTGCCCGACTGCTGCTCCAGCAGCAGCCGCAGCCGCAGCGCCAGCAGGGTCTCGTCGCGCTTGAGCGGGCGGCGCGGGGCGATCGGCGCGGTGTGCGCCTGCTCGATGTCCACCGGCGCCAGCATGGCGATCTTGCGGTCCATGTCCAGGCTCAGCGCCAGGAAGATCTCCGAGAAGTACTTGGTGACAGCGCCTTGCGAATCCAGCAGCAGCTGCCAGGCCGCGGCGTCCACGGAGCCGTCGAGGTACGGGCCGCGCAGCAGCCGCACCAGCAGCTGGCGCAGCGGGAGCGGGAAGCTGCCGGTATCCCCATCGAACAGCGGATCGGTGATCGGTGCGGCATATGAGTCGGTGTAGGTCATAGCGGCTCCTTCGTGAAGCTCAGGGCGGGCAGGTAGGCGGTGCGCGTGGAACCATCAAGCTGGGTGAATTCGATGCCCAGCAGCTGCGACTCGTCGAGGTTCTCGCCGTTGGTGCGCCCGATCTCGATCAGCGCGCGGATGGTATTCAGGTGCTGGTGCTCGGCGGGCAAGGCCGCGAACACCTGATCCAGCGGCACCGGGTCCTGCGCGGCGCCGCGCAGCCGCTGCGCGATCGCGCTGCGCAGCGCCGGCATGTCGGCCTCCGGGGTGCTGGGGGTGCGCACGATGTCCTCGGCGCTGAATTCCGGGGCATGGGCCAGCGGCGGCGGGGCCACGTGCTCGGAGGGATCGTAGATGCCCAGCCCGTGCAGGGTGACGAACTGCGGGGCGAACAGTTCCAGCGGGGCCAGCCCGCTGCGCGGCTTCAGACCCGCGGACTTGCTGATCGCGGCCTCCGCCTCGCGCACCGCCCGGCGCAGCAACTCGGCCTGCTTGTAGTCCTCGGACTGCACGAAGGCATGCAGGGACTCGGAGAGCTTGCCGTAGGAGGTGTGCACCTCGGCGGCCTGGCGGCGCAGCTCGCGCAGCAGGTTGGTGAGGATCTGGCGTTCCGGGGTGTCCAGGTCGTCCACGAAGTCGCGCTCCAGCACCTCGGCCAGCGCCGCGCGGAAACGCTGCTGGGCTTCGGGGGAATTCAGGAACTCGGTGAAGCCGCGGAAGGTCTCGCCCTCGGCGGTTGAGCGCAGCTGCCGGTCGGCTTCCAGCACCTGGCCCACCGCCACGCCCTTGGCGGTGGAGGCGTCCAGGATTCCCTCGCGCAGCGAATGCAGCATGTCCTGCACCCCGTCGCGCATGCGGCGGAAGTCCGCCGGCAGGCTCGCGGCCAGATCCAGCACCGAGCGGGCCGCGGACAGCGCGGTGGTGCGGGAGAGCACCGCCGGATCGGTGCCGGAGCGCAGCTGGTCGATCTGCGCCTGGCGCTGGGCGATCTGGGATTCCAGCGCGCGGATGCGCGCCTCGGGATCCGGGTCGGTTTCGTGGGCCAGGGATTCCAGCGAGGACAGCAGCGTGTTCAGGCGCGAGGAGTTCAGGTGCGAGTCGTCGGTGGAGAAATCGGCTAGGAAGCGCAGCGTGCGCAGGGTCTGGGCGCTGGGCTCGTAGACGAAGCGCCCGTCGATCAGCGGACGGGCCAGCAATCCCTGCTTGACCCAGGTTTCGGCGAAGTCCTGCGCACTGTAGGTCTGCGGGATCTGCTCGTCGCTCGTGCGGGCGGTTTTCAGGAAGGAATCCAGCGAAGCGTGGAACAGTTCCAGCGCGATGCGCGGGCGGTCCGCGGTGAACTCGGCGCGGATGAAGGCGACCGCCCAGGGCTGGGCCGTTAAGAGCCGGTACGCCGCCGAGCTTCTGAACTGCTGGGACTGGATCCACAGGCTATTCGCGCGGTGCGAGGGCTGCATGCATTTCCTTGATCTTCTTGACGCCTAACCTCCTAATTCTAGAGCATCCGGCTTCACGCCAGATGTGCGCCCCCTGCGCGGCAGATGCCAGTTTTGTATCGATTGGAGTAATGAACTGCCATTCGGTGTTTTTGGCAGGGCTGCCTGTGTAGTGTCGGAACGAGACGATGACAACGCCGTATCTGCTGGTTTTCGGCGCGTTTCGGGCATGGAGGTCGAAGATGATGAAGTTCGCACGGTTGCTGGCCGCAGGGATCCTGGTGGCGGCGCTCGCCGGATGCAGTAGTGAGCAACCCAACCCGCAGGACGCGGCGAACGACGCGTCGGCCGCCCCGGACGCCTCCGCCCAGGCCGCGCAGGAAGAAGCCCGCGTGGCCGAGGCCAAGGCGGAGATCAACCGGCTGGCCGACGGCTACGACTACCCGGCCGCCATCAAGATGGCTTCCAAGGACCCCAGCGAGGAACTGCAGAAACTGGTCCCGGGGCTGGAAGAGGAAAAGTCCCAGACCGTGGCCTGGGAGAAGCCGAACCAGATCCCGCACCTGTTTTTCCACTCGCTGGTCATCGACACCGACCGCGCCTTCGACGGGGACGGCGAAGCCCAGGGCTACAAGGACTACATGGTGACCCAGAAGGAGTTCACCGCGATCATCGAGGAGCTCTACGCCCGGGACTTCGTGCTGGTGAACCCCGCGGACTTCGCCGGCCCGGACAAGAAGGGGAACATGGCCTACCGCAAGATCATGCTTCCCAAGGGCAAGCAGCCGCTGGTGCTGTCGGTGGATGACGTGAGCTACTACGAGTACATGGACGGCGACGGGTTCGCGAGCAAGCTGCTGGTGGACAAGGACGGCAAGGTCCGCAACGAATACACCGATGCCAAGGGCAAAACGCATGTGGGAGCCTACGACGTGACCACCATGCTCGACGACTTCATCGAGGAGCATCCTGACTTCTCCTACCGCGACGCCCGCGGCCTCGTGGCCATGACCGGGTACAACGGCGAATTCGGCTACCGCACCTCGGCCAGCCAGTACCCGGAAAACAAGAACATCAAGAAGGACCAGAAGGCCGCGACCGAGGTCGCGGACGCCATGAAGGACGAGGGCTGGATCTTCGCCTCGCACTCCTGGGGCCACATTTCCACCGGCACCGTGGACATGGCGCGCTTCAAGCGGGACATGAAGCTGTGGAAGGAAGAAGTCGAGCCGATCGTGGGCAAGACCGAGCATTTGATCTACCCGTTCGGCTCGGACATCGCCCGCACCGCCAAGTACTCCGGAAGCCGGTACGAATACCTGGAAGACCAGGGATTCAAGTACTTCTACGGCGTGGACGGCACCATCCGCGCGTGGATGCAGCAGACCGACGACTACCAGCGCCAGATGCGCATCAACATCGACGGGCTGCAGTTCGACAAGGAACTGCGCGGGGACCGTCCGGTGCTCTCCGAGTTCTTCGACGTCAAGAAGGTCATCGACCCGGCACGCTGAACGCGCGCCGGGCCGGCGGACGGCGGGATCCAGCCGGGCTAGAGCGCCATGAAGGCGCCCAGCTGGGATAGGGCCGCCGGGCTGGAGGGCAGGTAGTCAGTCAGCCGGTCGCTGCGCACGATGACCGCTTTCCACTGGCCGCGGGAGATCGCCACGTTGACCCGGTTGCGGTTGAGCAGGAAATCGATGCCGCGCGCCGCGTCGGCCGCGCTGGAGCAGGCCATGCTCATCAGCACCACCGGGGCCTCCTGCCCCTGGAACTTGTCCACGGTGCCGACCCGCACGTCCCCGAGCCCCTCTGATTCCAGGACCTCGCGCACCATGTTGACCTGCGCGTTGTAGGCGGCGACCACCAGGATGTCCGAGGCCGCCAGCGTGCGGGAGGCGGCGTTTTGTCCCGGGGACCATTGCATGCCCAGATGCTCGCGCACCAGCGCGACGATTTCCGCGGCTTCCTCCGCGCTGCTGACGGTGTTCCCGCGGTGCTCCACCAGCCGGGTTTCCACCCCGGCGGCGCTGCCGGCCAGGCTGCGCTGGCCGGCGGCCTGCGCGGAGAACAGCTGGTGGTCGTAGCTCAGCGCGGAGACCTTGGCGCACAAGGCCGGGTGCATGCGCCACGAGGCGGCCAGGAAGTAGCCCAGCTCCCGGGGCAGCACCGGGCGGCCGTTGGACAGCCAGCCGAGCGCCGATTCGTCCACCGGCTGCGGATGCGAGCCCTGGGTCACCTGCGGCAGCTGCTGCGGGTCGCCGAGCAGCAGCAGGTTGCGGGCCGCCCGGGACACCGCCAGGGTGTTGGCCAGCGAGAACTGCCCGGCCTCGTCGATCACCAGCAGATCGAGGCTGCCGGCCGGCACCCTGGATCCGGTCATGGTCCAGGCGGTGCCGCCGATCAGCGCGCCGTCCCGGCCGGACAGCACGCGCTCCAGGTCCTCCTTGTCGGTGCCGTGCCACGGCACCGGGTCCTTGTGCTTGACCTCCTTGGCCACCAGATCCGGGTCGACGCCGGCGGAAATGGCCTTGCGCAGCACGTTCTCCACCACCGCATGGGACTGCGCCACGACACCGATCTTCCATCCGGCATCCACCAGTTCGCGGATCACGTGGGAGGCGACGAACGTCTTGCCGGTGCCCGGAGGGCCCTGCACCGCCAGGTACGAGTTGTCCAGGTCCTGCAGCGTGCGCACCACGGCCTGGTAGACCTGGGCCCTGCCGTCCACCACGGCCGGCTCCACCGGCGCGGCCAGGGTCTTCAGCCGTGGCGGGATGCGGCGCAGGATGTCGATGCCCGGCTGCTGCGGCAGCACCGGGACAGTGGATCCCACCGCGATGGCGAGCTGCGCCAGCGCCTCGTCGATGCTCTTGGTGGCAATGGGCTTGTCGGGGGTGAGCGCGACCGGGAAGGCCCCGTATTCGGGGATCTTGCCGCTGGTCTTCTCCGCGATGGTGATCCAGCCCTCGCCCACCTCCACCACCGTCGCATTGAAGGCGCCGCCGCGCAGCGCCTTGTCGTCGACCTCCATGCCTTCGGGCAGCGGGCCGGCGAACATGGCGAACACCCCGGAGCCGGGGGAGAGCAGCGAGCCCTCGGCCAGGGTGCCGTGCAGCCTTGAAATCCTGGTCACGGTGCGGGCCCGCGGCGTGGGCTTGTGCCAGTCTTCGAGCACCTGCGCCGAATCCACCATGAAGACCCCGCGCACGTCCGCCCACTCGTCCATGTTTTTGCTGAGCCGGTCGAAGTGGTCCCACCAGTACTGCTTCTTCTCACGCCGGTTGTAGCCTGTCGCGGCGGCGACCATCGCGATGGCGCGGTCGTCCGCGCCGAGCGCCTCGCCCTCGGGCAGCGCCGCCAGGTACTCCTGCAGGCGCAGCTCCTCCGGGGCCGGCTCGTACTCCTCGACGGCTTCGGGCACAGCCGAGTCCGGAATCAGCGTGTGCGGCTGGAAATCGACAAGGGACAGCAGCCAGTCGCGCAGGCGCAGCGTCGAGAGGCAGTCGTATTCGTTGTAGTCGGCAATGGAATCCAGCACCTGCTGCGCCTCGGCATCGGCGCCTGAATCGCGGGCCTGCATGTACTGGGCGTAGGCGACCACCGAGGCGCCGGCGTCGGTGACATCGCCCGAGCGCAGGTGCTCGCCCATGTACAGCGGTTCAAGCTTCTTGATCGAGTAGGAGCGGGTGGAGACGACCAGCGAATTGCGCACGGTGTCGTACAGGTCGATCAGCAGGTTCTCGCGCAGCCACTGGTCCACCTCGTCCTCCCCGGCGATGTGGACCTGGGAGAGCTTGCGCAGGGCGCTCTTCTCATAGGCCGCGTAGTGGTAGATCTTCATGCCCGGGAAGCGGCGGCGCCGCTGTTCCACGTACTCGATGAAGTCGAGGAATGCCCGGCGTTCGCCGGCCCGGCTGTGCGCCCAGAACGGACGGAACACCGGTTTACCGGTGTCGTTCTCGATCACTCCGAACAGGTATTCCAGGCCCCATGAATCATCCAGCGGTTCCTGGTAGAGCGGGTCGCCCTCGAAGTCGAAGAAGATGTCCCCCTGGTCGGGGTTGGGCAGGCTGGTGATGGTCTGGTCCGACTTCACCCGGTAGGACACGTTCTGGATGGTGGTGGCCAACGGGTCGGCGCCCACCTGCATGCGGGCCTGCTCCACGGCGCGGGCCAGCGAGGTCTTGGGATCGGGCTCCAGCGCGGCGAGCTGGTCGATTGTGGAAATGCCCTGGCGGCGCAGCTTTTCGCGCTGGGCCATGGACATGCCGGCGACCAGCAGCAGGTCGCGGGTCTGCTCCACCTGTTCGGCGCACAGGCTGCATCGGCCGCACAGGCGCAGCTGGTCCGAATCCCAGGCCACGGGCTGGCCGGAGGCCTGGTGCTCGCGCACCATGGACAGGAAGTGGTCGCGCTGCGCGCGGAAGACCGGCAGGATCTCATCGATGCGATGGGACGAATGGGTGCCGTCGCCCAGCACCAGCGTGGTGTGGGGGTGGACCTCGATGCCCTCGGCCATCATCTGGTCCGCGTAGGCTGCGACTTGGAGCAGCGCGCTGACGCGGGCATGGCGGGCAAGCTTCGTGTCCCACACGGCCCAGGATCCGTCTTCCTGGCGGACCAGGAAGTCGGCGAAGCCGACAAATGACCCGTCGAAGAAGGTCGCCTGGAAAATGACGTCGGCACCGCTGCGCAGCACTGCCAGCGTCTGCTCATGGGCCCGGCGCAGGGACTGCTCGGTCATCTCCGGCCGGTCGGTGAATTTCTTGACCCCGGTCCCGGTCTGCGGGTTGTACTCGCCGTATCTCTGCACAAGCTGGTCCAGGACGCGGTGTTCGTGCACGTCGCCGAGCACCGCGGTGCGGTGCAGCATTTCGTCGGTGACGGCGTCCGGCTTCTCTCGGCGTTCCAGCCGGACGTCCAGCAGGAACAGCGACTGGTACTGGCAGTCGACGGCGATTGACAGGTCGCTGGCCGAGTATACGAGGTGCTGGTTCAAAAAGAACACGGGGCCGGTGCCTTTCGCCGACTAGATAGTTACCTAGTCAACGTAGCACTCGACCCCGACAAAAGGATTATTGGGATTCCTACTGGTCAGCGGCTTTCTTCTTGCCGCCCAGGAGCAGCGAGAGCAGACCGACGCCTGCGGTGACGGTGTTGACTGCAGGCCATGCGCCCATCGACTTGGCCATCGGGTGGGACGCGCCGAAGCCTGAAACGTAGGCGGAGGCCAGGGTGACTGCCCGCGCGGTTCCGGCGTCCTTCTTCCAGATCATGAATGCACCCACGCCTGACGCACCCAGAACCACTGCCGCCAGTGGACGCTTCTTGGTGGCACGACCGGTTGCGTAGCCGCCAGCCAGACCGGTGACTGCCAGTGCAGTTGATGCCAAACGTGACACGATGAACCTCCAGTGAGATATGTTGTTTTGCTTCATCCATCGTATGGCTGCCAGCTGTGACTATTCATAGAACTTCTCCCTGCACGTGTCGTGCGGTTCGGTTCGCCGGCCCGGGCTTGGAAGAATGGAACCGAATATAGTCCAGGGCTCGCGCAGCCCGAGCGGAAGAGCGGCGAATGAACCTGAATATCGGCGAAGCATGGGCTCGTCTGGCCGAACCGGTTGCTGTCGACCTGCAGGCCTGGCAGTGGGCAGCCTTGGCCGTCGCCGTCGGGTTGCTGGTCCTGCCGCGCCGGATCTGGCGCATCACCGGGCTGTACTCAACACTCATCCACGAGATGGGGCACATTGTCTCAGCGATGCTCACCGGGCGATTCGTCATGGGCCTGCGTCTGGGATGGGACCATTCCGGCGAAGTGGTCAGCCGCGGCCGGGGAAAATTCTCGGTCATTTTCTCGGGCCTTTTCGGGTATCCGGCGCCGTTGTGGGTGTCGGCGGTGATGCTGTGGGCGATTTCCGAGGGTTATGCCGGCCGGGCGCTGGGCGTCTACGCGCTGTTCTTCCTGCTGGCCTTGTTCTTCGCCCGCAACTGGCCCGCGGTGGTGGTCTGCCTGGTCACCTCCGCGGTGGCCCTGGCCGTGGTGTTCTTCGCCCCGGCCGGCACCTATGTCTACCTGTCGCTGCTGATTGCCGGCTTTCTGCTGCTGGCCGGAGTCAAGGACTTCATCAAGGTCATCGGAGTGCACACCTGGCGGCGGCGCGATCTGGGGCAGTCCGATGCCTACCTGATAGCCCGCGCGACCGGTACCTTCGCCACCCTGTGGCTTGTGGTGATGCTGGCGCTGGGGACTGCGGCGTTGCTGTGGGCCGTGAGCAGCCTAGTCGGACTTTTCTGAGGCATGCTTGTCCACTGATTTCTTGGTCGCCCATCGGGTGACAGCCCAGGCCGCCGCGGCAACCAGGACGATCGGCGCGACCTTGGCCTTGCGTTTGGTTTTCCCTTCCGGGTCCACCGCCATGTCCTGTAGCGGATCGCCGCCGTGCTTGATGCGGATTTCCTGGGCCTGGACCAGGTCGCGGTAGTTGGACAGGGACTTCTTGGCCACCAGCGTTGAATCACGCAGCGGCAACTGGACCTCTTCGGCGGACGGCATTCCGGTGCGCAGCTGCCTGAGCCTGATGAATTCGATGTCGACCAAGGCTCCGAGGATCAAGGCGATATTGCTGACCCAGCAGGCGACGATCAACACGATGACGCCGCCGATGGCCCCGTAGGTTGCCGAATAGTTGGCGAAGTTGCTCAGGTAGATGCTGAAGCCTGCCATGGAGAGTCCCAGAATGAACATCGCAGTGACAGTGCCCGGCGAGAACCACTGGAAGCGCGGGCGCTTCACGTTCGGGGTGTAGTAATACAGCAGCGCAAGGACCAGCAGGAAAACCACCAGCAGTGCGGGAGGTTTGGCCAAGTTGAAGATCGTGACAAAGCTGTCGCCCAGGCCGAAGATGTTCCCCAGCGCCTGCGCGACGGATCCGGAGGCGACCAGCAGGACCATGGTGATGACCGCCAAGACCATGATCAGCAGGGTGATCAGGAACATCTGCGGGCGGCGCTTCCACTGGGGCCGGCCTTCGGTTGCGCCGTACAGCCGGTTCATCGACCGGCCGAATGCGGCAACGTAGGCCGAGGTGCTCCACAACGCACCCAGCGAACCTGCCACGATCGCCAGCGTTGTCCCGGCCGCATGTTCAGCCAAGGTGTCGAGCAGCTGTTCGGCCGTGTCCAGCAGCTGCTTCGAGTCGCCGGTCAGTACTTCGCCGTTCGGGGCCAAGGCCATGTGCAGCACCTCCAGCATCCATTCGGTGCCGCTTTCGGTGGCGCCCGCGAGCGTCAACAGCGAAATGAGTGCGAGAAGTCCGGGGAACATGGCGAGCACCATGTAGAAGGACAGGGAGGCGCCGCCATCGAGTCCATCGTTTCTGAAGAACTCGCGCACTGCGCGCGGATAGCAGAGGTAAGCCTCCCGCAGCCTGTCCTTCGCGGACCTTTTCGTCATGGGCATGAGCTTCCTCTGTTGCCCAATGCCGGGCTCTTGGCGTTGCATCTTGGTTTCAGCCTACAGAAGATCGGATTCGCACGTTCCGCAACTGCGCCCTGCCTAGGGATAAATACGGGATTATGCAGTATCGGGCACTCATTTCTCCGCTCGCGGCGCGGTATCGAAAAGATGCATGTGTCGTCGGGCACACCGGGCAGGGAACCCTTTGCTGCTTGGATTGAATAGCTCAGACAAAATGAAGTGGTTCCATATCACAATTGGGGTCCAGGAATCCATTTCGAAAACATAACGCTCGGGGTGCTTCGATGTGGGAATCAGGGCTTGGGGAGAAGATTTCTTAAATTTTTTTTCTGACTTTGACCTCGTGTTTTAGTGTCCCTGAGAATTCACTGAGTTGCCAAGGTGGCGGGGAGGTGCGCTATCGTCTTTCATAACGTTTCGATAACACTCGCGGTGTTATGGGGAAACAGGTACTGCCGGAACTTCCGAACCGCTCGTCAGGGCAGTGCTTAATCAACGTCGAAATGCGACGCTGAGCGGTGCACAAGGATGGTCTTGGAAGGCCTGAGTGCGGAAGAGCACTGGAGAATAATGATCCAGCAGAAGACTAAGAAGATTGTCCGTCGCGGTGGAGCCACCCTGGCCGCGTTCGCAGTTGCCGGCGGCGCCATGGTTGCCACCACCGCACCTGCCTCGGCAGCAAGCACCTGGGACAAGTTGGCCCAGTGCGAGTCCGGCGGAAACTGGTCCATCAACACCGGTAACGGCTACTCGGGCGGCCTGCAGTTCTCGCCGTCGACCTGGAAGGCCTACGGCGGCAAGGGTTCGGCCCATAACGCGTCGAAGGCCGAGCAGATCCGCGTGGCCACCAAGGTCCAGCAGGGCCAGGGCTGGGGCGCATGGCCAGCTTGCACCGCCAAGCTTGGCATCAGCGGCTCGCCTAAGGGCACCGCCACTAAGCAGGCAACCTCGACCGCCAAGAAGTCGAGCACCCAGACTACGCAGAAGGCCAAGTCGTACAAGTCGTACTCGAACGACTACGAGCGCACTGCTTCGCGCAGCGCAGCTACAACCCAGTCGGTCAAGTCGGTCAAGTCGACCAAGTCGGTTGCTCCGGCAACCTCGGGCAAGCGCGTCGCCGCAGCCCCTGCTCCGGTGAGCTTCAACATCGACGTCACCGATTCGGGCAAGAACTACACCGTGAAGTCCGGCGACACCCTGGCAAAGATTGCCAAGAAGCTGGACATCAAGGACTGGCGCGGGCTGTTCGTCTTGAATGACGACCAGCTGAGCAACCCAGACCTGATCATGGTCGGACAGACCCTGAACGTTCCTACGAAGTAATTTCGCAGAACGATTCCCGAGTCCCACGATTGGCATTCAGCCGGTCGTGGGACTCGTCTTTTAAGGCGTCGGAAGCCTCTGGAATCGCGTACTCGTTTTATACCTATATATAAAGGTATAAAAGCGGCATATGGTGGCGTCATGAAAACCGATTTCACCCATCCGCAACCGGCCGTGCAATGGGACATTCTGGGTGCAGGATTCCAAGAATCCGCGTTGCTCGAACGGCCCGGCACGAGGGGCGGCGCTCCCGGCAGCTGGTGGGGCGGGGCGCTGGATGTGGAAGGGCTGGCGAGCCACAGCGTGGGACTAGTCGGCCAGGCGGTCGCCGAGCTGTCCGCCGGACGATGCGAGCTGCGCAGTGGGCCGTCCCAGCTGGCCGCGGGCTTCGAGTCCTTCCGGCACCTGAAGATCGCGGGGCGCACGGTGCAGGCTTTCGCGCCGCTGTCCGGATTCTTCCCGACCGCCCGGGGATGGATCCGGACCCATGCAAACTATCCGCACCATGAACGTGCGCTGTTGGATGCGATGAATGCCAGCGGCCCTGAGCAGCTGACTACCGCGCTCGCGCAGTCCGATGCCTTCGAAGCCCAAGAACGCATCGTGGCCGCCGGAGGCATCGCCGCCGCGGTACGCAGCCGCAAGCAATGGCTCGACGAACCGCAAGCGCAGCCGGCAGCGGCAGGACCCTGGGCGCAGTTCGAGTTGTCCGCAATGCCCGAGACCGGCGTGTGGCGGTTCCATCCGGAGTCCCGGCTGCCCCTGGAAGGACTGAAAATCCTGGACTTCACCCGGGTCATCGCCGGTCCCACGGCGTCCCGGACGCTGGCACTGCTGGGCGCGCAGGTGCTGCGCGTGGACGGACCCCGGATCCCGGAACTTCCCGACCAGCACATCGACACAGGATTCGCGAAGCGCAGCACGGTGCTGGACCTTGCCACGGTGCCGGGGCTGGCGGCAGTCCACGAGCTGCTGGCGCAGGCGGATGCGGTGATCCTGGGATACCGGCCCGGGGCCTTGGAAACGCTCGGACTGTCCGCCGAGAGCCTGCGGGAGCGCTACCCGCAACTAGTCATCGCCCAGCTGTGCGCTTGGGGCTTCGCAGGTCCGTGGGCATCCCGCCGCGGGTTCGACAGCATCGTGCAGGCTGCCACCGGCATCGCGGACGCGTACCGGACGCCGGGCGGGAAACCCGGAGCTCTTCCGGTTCAGGGGCTGGATTACGCCGCCGGATACGGTATTGCGGCCGCGGTGATCGCCTTGCTTCGGGCCCGCACCGAGCGGCAGCGGACCGGGACCGTGCGGTTTTCGCTGGCCAGGACCGCGCAGGCCCTGTTCGACTTCGGCCGCCCCGCCGCCCCGGCAGTGGAGCTCGGAACCCCAGCGACCGCCCGCCGGGAGAGCGGCTACGGCATGCTCGACTACGCGCTGCCGCCCTTCGAGCTCAATGGCGCGCAGCTGGACTACCCGCAGGCGCCGACGCGCTACGGCACGGACCAGCCCGCGTGGGCCTAGCCTTTGAGGAGGGCCGTGGCGAAATGCCGCGCGCCGGGTCCATAGGCCCGGGACAGGGCGAGGAAACGTTCGCGGCTGGGCCGGCCGGGCCAGTTGCCAGGCAGCATGGCATCAGGCAGTCCGGGATCGAGGTAGGGCAGCGCCCGCCAGGCGTCGACCATGGCCACGTAGCCGCGGTAGGCGGCGGCCGGCGAGGCTGGCTGCGCGTCCAGCGCGGCGGTGCTCTCCAGGAAGGTTGAATGCATCGATTCCAGCCGGCCGAGGTCCCACCACTGCCGTGCGGCCTGCATGGCGCCCTCGGGGAAGTCCGGGGTCTGCGTGGTGAAGACGGTGGCGTAGGAGCGGACCTCCAGCGCGCCGAGGACCTGGAGCACTTCCTCGCGCAGGTAGCCGGGGAAGATCCACAGCCCGGCATTGACCAGGCCGCCGCCGAGCTGCAGGAAGTGCTTGCGCACCTGGTGCCGCAGGGGTCTCATGGTCTCCGGCAGCGAATAGGCCACCAGGCACCATAGTTCTTCGTCCGCCATTTGGCGTGGCGTGAAGATCCGGCGGTCGCCCCGGGCGAACATCGCGTGGGCCGCGGCGGTGACCTGCAGGCTGGAGGTCCCGGCGGCCTCCAGCACGCCGCGGTCCGCCAGCCGCGAAATCGCCGTCTGCGCGGTCGGGGCCGAGACCTCGGCGGCCGTGGCCAGCGCCAGGATCTTGGTGCGGGCTACCGGAGCGGCTTCATGGCGCAGGTACAGGCCCGCGATGGTGCGGATGATGGAGGCGGCGCTGCCGGTACGCGCCTCGAAATCATCCAGGGTGAAGGCGACGAGCTGCGTGCTAGCTGCCAATTTCGGTGCGCACCGCAAACAGCTCGGGGAAGAACGTCAGGTCCAGGGCGCGCTTGAGGAAGTCGACGCCCGATGAGCCACCGGTGCCGCGCTTGAAGCCGATGGTGCGCTGCACCACACGCAGGTGGCGGAAGCGCCAGGCCTGGAAGTTGTCCTCGACGTCCACCAGGTCCTCGCAGGCCTGGTAGAGGCTCCACAAGGTGTCCTCGGATTCGTAGATGTCCTTGTAGACCGGGATCAGCGATTCCTGGAAGGTCCACGGCTTGGTGATATCGCGTTCGAGCACCTCTGCCGGGATGTCGTAGCCGTGGCGGGCCAGCGCCGCGAGGAACACGTCGTAGAGGGTCGGCTCGTTCAGCAGGTTGCTGAGCAGCTCGTGCGCCTTGGGATCCGCTTCGTGGACCTTGAGCATTCCGGCGTGCTTGTTGCCGAGGATGAATTCCACCGCGCGGTACTGGAAGGACTGGAATCCCGAGGAGGATCCGAGGAAGCCGCGGAACTGCGCATACTCGCGCGGGGTGAGCGTCGCCAGCACTGACCACTGCTCGGTCAGCGTCTTCTGGATGTGCTTGACGCGGGCAAGGCACTTCAGTGCCTTGCCGATGTCGTCGGCGCCCAGCAGGCGGCGCGCCTCGACTAGCTCGTGGAGCATGAGCTTGAGCCACAACTCCGAGGTCTGGTGCTGGATGATGAACAGCATCTCGTCGTGGTGCTCCGGCACGCTGACCGGATGCTGCGCGGAGAGGATCCGCTCCAGGTCGAGGTAGCTGCCGTAGGACATCGTGTTGTGGAAGTCGGTGCGGACCCCCGACTCGATGTCACGCTGATTGGTTCCATGCTGGTCTTTGCTCATGGAGACAAGAGTATCAATATCGTTTCGCTCGTCACAATAATGAAATTCGCAGTTTTCGCGCACGGGCAGTCAGTCTTTCCGGGCCTCGGGAATAGATCTCCGATGTTGCGGGTTGTTACATGCATACGCATCTAAACCTCGGGAAAGGCGTGAACATGAGCAAGTCCGTTGTGGTGATCAGTGGTGGCCTGGGAAGCCCGTCGAGTTCCTCGCTGCTGGGACGCCAGCTGGGCGAATCCATCGCCGGGCAGCTGGCGCTCGCCGGCGTGCAGGCCGACGTGGCCAACATCGAGCTGCGCGAGCACGCCAGCGACATCACCAACAACATGCTCACCGGATTCGCCGCGCCAACCCTGCAACGGATCATCGACGCGGTGGTCGGCGCCGACGTGCTGGTGGCCGTGACGCCGGTCTTCACCGCCTCGGTATCCGGCCTGTTCAAGTCCTTCCTGGACATCCTGGATCCCAAGTCGCTCAGCGGCAAGCCGGTAGTACTCGCCGCCACCGCGGGCACCCAGCGCCACCAGCTGGCCATCGACTACGCCATGCGGCCGATCTTCGCCTACCTGCGCGCGCAGGTCATGCCCACCACCGTCTTCGCCGCGTCGGAGGACTTCGGCGGCCAGGGCATCTCAGGCACCCTGTCCGACCGCGCGCAGCGCGTGGCCCGCGAGGTGGCCATGGCCCTGGCGTCCTCCGACGGGGAGCTGAAGCCCGACGTCGATCTGGGCGACACCCGGTCCATCGCCCCGTCGGTCAGCGAAACCGCCGACCCCAACGACGAGATGACCTCCCTGCCCTTCGAAGCGCTGCTGGCCAACGTCCGCTCCGGAGCCAGCTAGGCAAGCCCCGAAACCCGTGAATCCCGCGGGGCGCCGAGCTCCAAGCCCGGTGCCCCGCGGGATTTTCCATGCCTGCCGGCATCTCGACCGGATTCGTCGAGGGCAGGGAGAAAATGTTAGTACGATGTGCCATGCCTGCTGAACACCGATAACATCAAGGATTGTGGGCCAAGCAGCGACGCGACGGCGTTCGGCGGTGCCCGCGCAGCTTTGTACTACCAGTGAAAGGTGTAGCAGTCGATGCTATCCGAGGAAACAATCACGGCAATCGCCGATGAACTGGTCCAAGCAGGAGTCACGCGTACCCCGGTGCCCCGCCTGACTGCCCGCTACCCGGAAATGACCGTCGAGGACTCCTATCGAGTGCAGAACCTCTGGCGCCAGCGCTCCGAGGCCAACGGCCGTGTGCTGGCAGGCCGCAAGATCGGCCTGACCTCCCGCGCCATGCAGATGGCCACCGGCATCACCGAGCCGGACTACGGCATCATCTTCGACGACATGGTCCTGGACTCCGGGTGCACCGTGAAGTGGGACCAGTACACCCACCCGCGCATCGAGATGGAACTGGCGTTCAAGCTCAAGAAGGACATCAAGGGTCCGAATGCGAACATCTTCGACGTCCTGGAAGCCACCGAATACGTCATCCCCGCCCTGGAGATCCTCGATTCGCGCATCGAGATGGAAGGCCGCACCATCGTGGACACCATCTCCGACAACGCGGCGATGGGCGCCATGGTCATTGGCGGCAATCCGGTGCGTCCGGAAGCCGTGGACCTGCGCTGGGTCTCGGGCATCCTGTTCAAGAACCAGACCGTAGAGGAAACCGGCGTCGCCGCCGGCGTGCTGAACCACCCGGCCGCCGGCGTGTACTGGCTGGCCAACAAGATCGCCGCCCACGGCGATAAGCTCAACGCCGGCGAGATCATCCTCGCCGGATCCTTCACCCGTCCGATGTGGGTCTACGAAAACGACACCGTTTTCGCCGACTACGGACCGCTGGGAACCGTGACATGCCATTTCGAGTAGAACCCGATGCCTCGCTGAAGGACGCGCTCAAGGACGCCGACCACGCCCTGTCAGGGGTGTGGGTCTGCTCGGGCTCCCCGCTGGTCGCAGAGATCTGCGCCGGCGCCGGCTTCGACTGGCTGTTCATCGACGGCGAGCACTCGCCCAACGACCTGGGCAGCATCCTGGCCCAGCTGCAGGCGGTGCGCGGCTACCCGGTGGTGCCCGTGGTGCGCCCGCCGGTGAACGACCCGGTGGTCATCAAGCAGTACCTGGATCTGGGGGTGCAGTCGCTGATCATCCCGATGGTCAATGACGCGCAGCAGGCGGCCAACGCTGTCGCGGCCTGCAACTATCCGCCGGCCGGCGTGCGCGGCGTCGGCTCGGCGCTGGCCCGCTCGGCCCGCTGGAACCGCATCCCCGACTACCTGAACCGGGCCGGGGAGACCATCACCGTCATGGTGCAGATCGAATCCGCCGAAGCGTTGGAGAACGTCGAGGCGATCGTGGCCACCGCGGGCCTGGACGGCATCTTCATCGGGCCTTCGGACCTCGCGGCCTCCATGGGAGTGATCGGCCAGCAGAACCACCCCGAGGTGGTCGCCGGCGTGATGAAGTCCATTGCCGCGGCCCGCGCCGCCGGCAGGTACGTGGGCGTGAACGCCTTCGATGCGGCCACCGCGCGCAAGTACATCGAAGCCGGGGCCCAGTACGTGGGCGTCGGCGCGGATGTGGCGCTGCTGGCCCGCTCCACCGAGGCGCTGGCCGCCAGCTACCGGGCCGAGGCCTCGGGCGCAACGCCTGACAGCTACTGACCCAGGCGATCTGCCTTACCCAAGGTGCCATCATTGCGCGTCGATCATGATCGGTCGGCGCCGATGGTGGCACCATGGAAGATGATGAGCCGCGAAAAGAAACCCATGAAGGCAGTGATGTTGCGCCTGCGCAACGGCTGGCCGATGCCCCTTGCCCTGCAGGGAGTCTTCGAGATGCTGCAATCGGTCGTGTTCGCCCTGGCGCTGATTGCCCTGCCGCTGGTCGCTGTCTACTTCAGCGGCGGCTTCCTGGAGGACTCCTTCGAAGTGATCCTGCAGTTCGCCGGGTTCGTCTGGCTGCTCATCCACGGTGTGCCCATCGAGGTCTTCAACTTGGGGCCCGAGACGGATCCGAGCTCGGTCACCGGCTGGCTGACGCTGATGCCGCTGGGGCTGAGCCTGCTGCCCTTCCTCTTCTGCCTGCGCGCCGGGCGCCGCATCGCCCGCGCCTCCTACACCGACCAGCTCTGGCAGGGCCTGCTCGGTGCCATCCTGGCCTACGGGGCCATCGGCACCGGCGTCGGCTTCCTGGTCGCGAACGACTACGGCCGGGTCAATATCCTGGCCGCCACCTTCATCCCGCTGATCATCGCCTCGCTGGGCCTGATCATCGGCGCCCGCCGCGAGGCCGGCTCCTGGGGCCGGCTGTTCGGCATGGACACCGCCGCCTACCTGCACAGCGTCTCTCCGCACCGCCGCTGGGCCGGCTCCTACGTATGGCATGTGATCGTCTCCGGCTTCATGGGCTACGTGGCCGCCGTGGGCATCTCCGGCATCCTGCTGACCATCACCCTGGGGCTGCACTGGACCGAGGTCGCCAACGTCTACCAGGAACTGCGCCCCGGGCCCATCGGGTCCGCCGCACTGACCCTGCTGCAGCTGGCACTGATCCCCAACGCGGTGTTCTGGGTGCTCTCCTGGATCAGCGGCGGCGGGTTCAGCCTGGGTGCGGGCAGCACGCTGTCCACGCTGGAAACCACCGTCGGCCCGCTGCCCTCGATCCCGATGCTGGCGGCGCTGCCTTCCGGCGAGCCGGCCAACCAGTGGCTCTACCTGCTGATCCCGGTGCTGGCAGGCATCCTGGCCGGCTGGTACTTCCTGCGTGTGGGGGAGAACCACCTGGAAGACTGGTTCGCCCGCCGCATCCCGTTCAACGCGCTGGCGCTGGGCGCCTCCACCGCCTGCCTGGCCGTGTTCACCGGCATCGTTGCCGGCCTGATGTCGCTGGCCGGTTCGTGGCTGTCCTCCGGCTCGCTGGCCATCGGCCGGCTGACCGAGATCGGCCCGCACGCCTGGGTGACCGCCGGGGCGCTGGCCCTGCAGATCGGCCTGGGCACCGCCATCGGCTACCTGATCGCCCCGCTGTTCGAAACCGACCCGGTGCTCGAAGGCTAGCGCCGGCGGCGCATCGGTTCAGGCGTCCAGATCCCAGAGGTGGTGCACCACGTCATGCCAGGCATACTGGTTCAGTGTTTCCACCGTAAACGCGGCGCCATTTGAGCGTATGCCCCTGCGGGAATATTTCTCCGGACTGATGCTTTCAAGCCTGGCGGCATAGGCCTCGGCCGCCGCGCGCAGCTTCTGCGACGCCTGTTCCGGGCTCAGCGTGTTGTAGGGGCCCTGCTCGGCGGCAACATCCTGGTCCCAGTTCGGGAAGCCCGGGTCGGCCTGCTCCAGCATCAAATCCAGGCGCCCGAGCATGACTTCCAGCATCTCGGCCACGTGCACCACGTACTCCTGGTCGCTCCAGCGGGCGGGGTTGCGACGGGTCGCGGCCCCCGGGCGCTCCAGCACCGACTGGTAGCGCTTGACCACCTGCGGCATCTGCTCCACGGTTTCCTGCACCGACAGGGTGCGCACGTCGACACCGCACTCGGGGCACACTTCATGCAGGACGAAGGTCCAGTCCTTGTCATCCGGGACGATCTGGCTCATGGTCCACTCCTTGGTTGCTCGGCCGGAAATTCAGTCTAGGCCTGGGCCGGGCCCATGGACAGGGGGCCGGTTCGATGTGACGAAGTTCGAAGGCCGCAGCAGGCACCGGGTCGGTGCAGGCTTGCCGCCAACCGTAGAATGGAAGATATGCGTATTGTGGTTTTGGTGTCCGGCACCGGTTCGAATCTCCAGGCAGTCATCGACGCGGTCGCCAGCGGCGAACTGGCAGATGTGCAGATCGCGGCGGTGGGCGCCGACAAGCACGGCACCTACGGGGTTCAGCGTTCGGCGGCCGCCGGAATCGAGACCTTCGTGGTGAACTTCAAGGACTTTGCTGACCGCGGCGAGTGGAACCACGCGCTGACCGAAAAGTGCCTGTCCTACGCCCCGGACTACGTGGTGTCCTCCGGCTTCATGCGCATCGTGGGCGAGGAATTCATCAACGCCTTCGACGGCACCTACATCAACACCCACCCGGCCCTGCTGCCGTCCTTCCCCGGCGCCCACGGCGTGCGCGATGCCATGGCCTACGGCGTGAAGGTAACCGGCTGCACCGTGCACATCGCGGACACCGGGGTGGACACCGGCCCGATCCTGCGCCAGGAAGCCGTGGCCATTCTGGACACCGACACCGAAGAGACCCTGCACGAGCGCATCAAGGTGGTCGAACGCCGCCTGCTCATCGCCACCCTGGCGGACCTGGCCGCCAAGTAGCCGCCCGCCGGCCGCACCCTAACGAGACTGAGATGACCGAACACACTTCCCCGGCCGCGGCCGGCGATCCCGAACTTTTCACCGCCGAGGAACTGGCCACCGCGCTGAAGGTGCTCTCCGTGGTGCATCAACTGGACTCCGAGGACGAACGGCATATCGCCGTGCGCCGCGCGACCAGCAACATGTTCAAGGCCGCCAAGCGCTACCGCAAGTCCCAGAAGCGCGCCGAGATCAGCGCCGC
Source organism: Arthrobacter sp. YC-RL1 (assembly GCF_001454985.1). Taxonomy (NCBI): domain Bacteria; kingdom Bacillati; phylum Actinomycetota; class Actinomycetes; order Micrococcales; family Micrococcaceae; genus Arthrobacter; species Arthrobacter sp. YC-RL1. The sequence continues at coordinate 3,252,761 of NZ_CP013297.1, read as the reverse complement.
GGACCGCGCGCTGATCGAGCGCACCGCCACCGGCTCCCCGCAACGGCTGGACGACGAGACCCTGGGCCTGGATCTGAGCACTCCGACCCTGGAACAGAGCGCCGGGGAATTCCGCAAGCCGCGCGGCTGCTACATCTGCAAGCAGCGCTACACCACGGTGGACGCCTTCCACCACTACCTGTGCCCCGACTGCGCCGCCGCAGGCCGCGAACGCCGCGACGCCCGCGCGGACCTGACCGGCAAGCGCGCGCTGCTCACCGGGGGACGGGCCAAGATCGGCATGCACATCGCCCTGCGCCTGCTGCGCGACGGCGCCCACACCACCATCACCACCCGCTTCCCCAAGGACGCGGCCCGGCGCTTCGCGGCGCTGGAGGACAGCGCGGACTGGCTGCACCGGCTGCGCATCGTGGGCATCGACCTGCGCGACCCGGCCCAGGTGATCTCGCTGGCCGACCGCGTCGCGGCCGAAGGCCCGCTGGACATCCTGATCAACAACGCCGCCCAGACCGTGCGCCGCACGGCGAACTCCTACCAGCACCTGATCGAATCAGAGCAGCAGCCGCTGGCCGGGGAACTGGCCTTCGGGCAGGGCGGCCCGGAGCTGTGGGGAGAAGCGAACCCGCCGGCCGAGCACCCCCGCGCCCTGGCCAGCGCCTTCCGCCTGGAGGACTCGGCGCTGCTGGCCCCGAGCACGCTGGGCAGCTACGACGCACAGCAGCTCGCGGACCTGGCGATGACCGCCGGCTCCGCCTCGCTGGAGCGCATTGCCGCGGGCACCGCCATCGACGCCGGCGGTCTGGTGCCTGACGTGGTCACCGAGAATTCCTGGACGCAGATCCTGGGCGACGTGGATGCGCTGGAGATGCTGGAAGTGCAGCTGTGCAACGTCACCGCGCCCTTCCTGCTGGCCTCCCGGCTGCGCCCGGCGCTGGCCGCCTCCGAGGCGCGCCGCAAGTACATCGTGAACGTCTCCGCCATGGAGGGGCAGTTCTCCCGCCGCTACAAGGGCGCCGGGCACCCGCACACCAACATGGCCAAGGCCTCGCTGAACATGCTCACGCGCACCAGCGCCGAGGAAATGCTCAAAACCGACCGGATCCTGATGTCCGCGGTGGACACCGGCTGGATCACCGACGAGCGCCCGCACGATTCGAAGGTGCGGATGGTCGCCGAGGGCTGGCACGCCCCGCTGGACCTGATCGACGGCGCCGCCCGCGTCTACCAGCCCATCGTCGACGGCGAGCGCGGCATCGACCTCTACGGCTGCTTCCTCAAGGACTACGAACCGTCCCCGTGGTGACGGACGGTCAACCAGCAAAACCCGTGATGGCGGGGCAGTTCGCGAAGAACTGCCCCGCCATCACGGGTTAATAGGACCTAGCTGCCGGGTCAGGCGCGGCTGGTGGATCAGGCCAGAGTAAAGCGCAGCGTGCGCACCTCGAAGGCTCCGAGCTTGAGCTGAACAGAATTTTTGTTCACTTCCACCGGCTCCAGCGGATCCTCCAGCAGGCTCGCCGTGGCGGCCGAGGCCACCGGGCGGTTGAGGCTCAGCGCGCCGGCGGCGCGGCGTCCCAGCGATTCATACACCCGCACCACCAGGTCCCCGGAGCGGTCGGCGGCCAGCTTCACGCTGGAGACCACCAGGCCGTCGCCGGAGAGCGCCACCAGCGGCTCGACCTCGCGGGCGCCGGAGCGCACGGTTTGCGCGCTGTTCAGCAGTGCGCCGGCTTCGGTGGCGCTGGCGATGTCCGCGCCGATGACCAGCCCGTACCGGTGGGTCTGCAGCCCCTGGTCCGTCTGCGGATCCGGGAAGCGCGGGGCGCGCAGCAGCGAGAGCCGCACGGTGGTGGTGACCCGGGCGTCCTCGGCGTCGCGGGTGACGTCGAACCCGTAGATCGAGTCGTTGACCAGCGCGGCGCCGAAACCGGGTTCCTGGGCCAGCACGAAGCGGTGCATCGAGGTTTCGAACTTCGCCGCCTCCCAGCTGGTGTTCACGTGGGTGGGGCGCTGGTGGTAGCCGAACTGCATTTCAGCGATCGTCTGCTCGGCGCGGATATCCAGCGGGAAGGCGACCTTGAGGAACTTCTCCGCCTCGTGCCAGTCGGTGCTCTGGGAGATCTGCACGGTGCGCTCCCCGGGAGCCAGCGACAGTTCCTGGACCACCGTGGAGTTGGAGAAGCTGCGGGTCACCGTCACGGTGGCAGTGCCCCCGGTTTCGGAGAGCTGCAGGCTGTCCGCCGCACGCAGGTCGGTGACCTGGTTGCGGTAGTACTTGTCCACGTCCCAGGCATCCCACATGTTCGGGAAGTCCTGGTGCAGCTGCAGCAGGTTGGCTTCCTTGCCCTCGGCAATGGTTTCGCGGCCGGTGGCCAGGTCCACGGCGGAGGTGATCAGGCCTTCGGAGTTGATGACCACGCGCACCAGCTCGTTGCCCAGCACGTATCCGCCGTCCAGGGCTTCGGCGCGCACCGGCTGCCCCGTGGCGGGCTCCGGCTCGCGGGCCGCGCCGAAAGGCACCCCGTGGCGGGTGTAGGCCGCCGCGTTGAACTCCAGCTGCAGGCCGCCGGATCCGGCCAGCACCTGCTGGGCGCGGGCGATCAAGGCCCGGGCCTGGGTGATGGCCTCGGCGTAGCGGGCCACCACCTCGCGGTGCACCCAGGCGATCGAGGTGCCCGGCAGGATGTCGTGGAACTGGTGCAGCAGCACCGTCTCCCACAGCTCGTCGAGCTGCTCATAGGGGTAGGGCTCGCCGGTGTACACCGCAGCGGTGGCGGCCCAAAGCTCGGCCTCGACCAGCAGCTGCTCGGTGCGGCGGTTGCCCTGCTTGGTCTGGTGCTGGCTGGTCAGGGTGGCGCGGTGCAGCTCCAGGTAGAGCTCGCCCACCCACACCGGTGGGTTGGGCAGCTCGGCCTTGGCGCGGTCGAAGAAGTCGTTGGGATGCTCCCAGGCCACCGTGGCGCTGCCTTCCAGGTTGGCCAGGCGCTTGGCCTTGCCGGTCATCTCCCGGGTGGTGCCGCCGCCGCCGTCGCCCCAGCCCACCGGGGCGATCGAATTGTTCGTGACCCGCGCTTCGCGGAACTGGCGGGCGGCCTTGGCCACTTCCTCGCCCGAGAGCTGGGAGTTGTAGGTGTCCATGGACGGGAAGTGGCTGAACATGCGCGAGCCGTCGATGCCCTCCCAGTCGAAGGTGTGGTGCGGGAACTTGTTCTGCTGGTTCCAGGAGATCTTCTGGGTGAAGAACCACTCGAAGCCGGCGCGGCGCATCAGCTGCGGCAGGGCGGGGGAGTAGCCGAAGGAGTCGGGCAGCCAGACGCCCTTGGAGGTGATGCCGAATTCCTCGCGGAAGAAGTTCTGGCCGTAGAGGAACTGGCGCACCAGGGATTCGCCCGAGGGCATCACGGTGTCGGATTCCACCCACATGCCGCCCAGCGGCAGGAAGCGGCCCTCGGCCACCTGGCGCTTGACCCGGTCCCAGACCTCGGGGCGGTGGGTCTTCAGCCACTTGTACTGCTGGGCGCTGGACATGCCGTAGAGGAATTCCTCCTCGGTCTCCAGCAGCTCCACCATGGAGGAGCAGGTGCGCGAGACCTTGCGGATGGTTTCGCGCAGCGGCCACAGCCAGGCCGAATCGATGTGCGAGTGCCCGATGGCGGAGATCCGGTGGGCGCTGTGCTCGGCCGGGGCGGCGAGCACAGCCGCCAGCTGGTCGCGGGCGTCCTGCGCGGTCTGCGGGATGCGCTGCAGGTCCAGCACGTCCAGGGCGTTGTCCATGGCTTGCAGGATCTGGAAGCGGCGCGGGCCGTCGGGCAGCTGCTCCTGCAGGTCGAAGAGCACCTCCAAGTCCAGGGCCAAATCGTGCACCACCGGTTCGAAGACCGCCAAATCCAGGCGGCGCAGCGTGTAGAGCCGGCGCGAGGAGGAAGTGAGGATGTCGCCCTGCTCGGTGGGCAGGAAGGGATGGTAGTCCAGCAGCACCGGGTTGGAGGCCGCTTCCATGTACAGGTCCACCACTTCGCCGCCCTCGGCGGCCGCGGCGACCGGCACCCATTGGTTGCGCGGGTTCAGTGCCTTGATGGTGATGCCGTCCGGGCGGTAGATCAGCCCTTCGCACTGGAAGCCGGTCATGTTGATATCGAAGCCCAGGTCAATGACCGCCTCGACGCGGCGCCCGGCCCAGGAGGCGGGAACCTGGCCCTGGAGGTGGAACCAGGTGGTGCCCCAAGCCGCGCCCCACGGGGTGCCGACCGAGGCCGGGGTGTACTCCAGCGCCAGGCCCTCGGCCGGCGTCACCGGTTCACCGGGCAGTTCGTGCCACGACACCTGCAGCGGAATGCTTTCCGAGTAGATGGCCGGACGAATTCGTTCGTCTAGTACGCGCTTGACTCGTCCGATGGTCAGCGAAGTGTCGTCGTGCATGAAGACCTTTCAAGGGTGGGACCTGCTTCGGTACAGCTCACTGGCCACACTACCGAAAAAACCGGGGCGCGAGCTGGTGCAACTCCCCCTGGCCGCGGGCGCAAGCTGGCAGTTCCCTGCGCGCGGGAAGCGCGCCCCGCGGTCTCCCGCAGGATCGGGCCGTACCAGCTTCGCGGCCTTCGCATGGTGTTGGCCGGAATCCTATCGACCGCGCGTGAAGCCTTCTGAGTTCGACAAATCGAGATGGGGCAGGCGAAAACAGGCGTCTTTTCAGCGCAGATCCGGATGAAGCCCAGCAGATGCCCAAGTTCTGGAACTACACTGAATGCCTCCCAGAATGGAATGATCGCTTCCACTTCGTCAGATCTCCCATCAACGACTACCGTTAGAACGTTGCGGGGCAGGAAAGTTGCCCCGGGCACCCTGGAAACTGTGAAAGGTGGGGAAACGCATGCGCTCAGATGCACTACGACGACGTAAGCAAATTCTCCGCACGGCTCGTGAACTCTTTGCAACCCATGGCGCCAATGTGGCCATGGAATCAATCGCCGAAGCCAGCGACGTCGGTATCGGCACGCTGTACCGGAACTTCGCCGCACGCCCCGAACTTGTTGAGGAAGTCACCCTGGACATGCTCCAGGACGTCCGGCAGGCCGCCGAGCGCGCCGCCGCCGGCCTGGCCCGGGGCGAGAACCAGGCTTGGCAGGAATTCCTGGACGCCCTGGTGGGACTGAACCTGGGTGCGCTCAGCGAATCGCTGAGCCTGCAGCTCCCGCAGACCATCGGCGAGCGGATCATGCAGCCTCAGCGGGACACCGTGCGGGTGGTCAGCCAGGCCCTGGAACTGGCCAAAGCGGCCGACCTGGTCCGCCAGGACCTCACCGGCAACGAGCTGATCACCGGCATCGGACTGGCCACTAGGCCGCTGCCGCGCGCCTTCGCCAAGGCCGCTCCCGGGATCGGCAACCGGCTGACCCGCATCATGCTCGACGGCATGCTGCCCAATCCGGCCATGGGAAATCCCTAGCCGAGGCGTTTAGCCCAGCTCCCGCCCGCGGGTTTCCGGAGCGAACTTCGCCATGAACAGCACTGCGAGCAGCACCAGCGCGGTGGCGCCGGCGAACAGCCAGGACAGGCCGACAACCGGCCAGAGCGCGGCGAACAGCAGCGGACCGAAACCTGCGGCGAAACGGGACATGGTCGAAGCCCAGCCGAAGCCGCTGGCCCGCAGTTCGGTGGGATACAGCTCGGAGACATAGGCGTAGAGCACCGGGATCGCCACCTGGACCACCACGCCGAAGACCAGGACCCAGCCCACGGCGGTGGCCGGGACATCAAGGCTCTGCGCCACCACAACCAGCACCAGGCCCGAGAGCGGGCCGAAGATGCCCAGCAGCCACTTGCGCCCGATCTTCTCCACCAGCAGCGCGGCGATGACCACGCCGATCAGGCCCATCAGCGCCATCACCGCGGTGGCGAAGAAGGACGCTGACTGTGCCATGCCCGCCTCGGTCAGGATGGTCGGAAGCCAAGTCAGAGCCAGGTAGTAGACCAGCAGGATGGTCACGAAGAGCAGCCAGCTGGTGGCCGTCAGCTTCCACGAATGGCGCCACAGCGAGGCAGCCTGCTCCCACCAGCGCGGGGTCTTGGGAAGCTCGGCCTGCTCGATCACGTACTCGCGCGGCGCAGCTCCGGTGCGCGCCACCAGCTGGTCGATAACCGCGCGAGCCTCGGATTCACGGCCCTTGGCCGCCAGATACAGCGGGGATTCCGGGATGGAGCGGCGCACCACGTACACCATGAAGGCCGGCAGGATCATCACCACGAGGATCAGCCGCCAGTTGTTGGAGGTCGCCATGACCCAGCCGGAGACGAAGAACGACAGGGCGGCGCCGACCGGCCACCAGCCGTCCATGGCGGTCAGCACGCGGCCGCGGTACCTGGCCGGGGTGAATTCGCCGACCAGCGCGTAGTCCACCGGGATGCAGCCGCCTAGGCCCACGCCGGCCAGGAAGCGGAAGGCCACGAAGAAGCCGAAGTTCGGCGACAGGGCGCCGAGCACGGTGAACAGGGCGAACATCAGCAGCGTCAGGCTGAAGGCGTTCTTGCGCCCGTAGCGGTCGGCGATGCCTCCCCAGAGGAACGCGCCGATGGCCATGCCCACCAGGTTCGAGGTTCCCAGCAGCGCCGCGGTCGGCCGGTCCAGCCCCCATTCCTGGGCGACCAGCGGGATCAGCGCGCCGTTGAGCGTCACGTCCCAGGCGTCGAACATGAAGCCGAGCCCGCCGATGATGAAGATGGTTCCCTGGACCTTCCACTTGAACGGAAGCTCCTGCACCACATGGGTGCCGGAGGGGAGGGTGGCTGTGGACACGGTGGTGTACCTTTCGCACGGTGCAGATGATGTGGCTTCTACCGCGTCGAAGCTTAGCCGATATCCGCGCGCGGCGGGTACCCGCCTTACGTCTGATTGCCTAAGCCGTCAAGGCCTTTTGCAAGTTCGGGTAAGGGAGTAATCTCTGGACATGGGAGTAGATTGGACCGCTCTCGAAGAGGCGATACGGGTTGCAGCCCTTCGACACGCGGCTGAAGTAATTGAGGCACACCCGGAGCAGACCTTTTATGCGATTGCCCTGCATGGGGTGAGCACCGAAGAGAGCGAAGCCATTGCGATGCCGCTGCTGGCCCTGAACTCGGTTCAGGCCCTGGCGCGCGACCGGGCCGCCGAATCCCGCGAACAACTGGTCGAACGCGGCGAAGACGTGGATGAGCCGGACGACTACGAGGACCGCCCCGACGCTGACGAGCACAACACCCTGGAACCCGAGCCGCCGGTTGCCGACGAGGATTCACTGGTGATTTCGGACGCAGAGAACGACGAGGACTCCGAGGACGACGAAGACGCGGACGACGGCGAGGACCTGGATGCGGTGCTCGCGGTCATCGAAGCGGATCTGGACGAGGACGACGCGGAGAGCTTCTACTCGGACAAGTGGGAGCCCAGCGACTGGCACTGGTCCTCCATCGACCTGTGCGAGGAACCCGCGGCCGGCATCTGGTCCGAGGCCCTGACCGACCAGGCATCCCGCGAGGGATGGGAACCGACCATCAAACGCTATTACCACTGCCTGGTGGCGGTGGCCCACTCGCTGCGCGACGAGTTGAACGAACGGACCTCGGTGGATCTGGTGTCCTACGTCGCCGACGAGGACCATGCGGAGAAGCTGCTGCGCCTTTGCCTGACCGATCAGCAGCTGGCTGCGCATTTTCCGCAGCTGGGTGATCTGGTCCAGGGGCACTGACACGAACTGAGGGGCAACCGGCAGATTTCGCTAGAATAGGGGCGGCGGCCTTTCGCCGCCCGCCCCATTCATTCTCACCGCCGGGAGAAAATTTTCGTGAGTAAGACCGTCTTGGACAAAGTCGCTATCCGCCGCGCATTGATTTCCGTCTACGACAAGACCGGCTTGGAGGAACTGGCCGCTGGACTGCACAACGCAGGCGTCCAGCTGATTTCCACCGGTTCCACCGCCAAGAAGATCGCCGCCGCAGGCATCCCAGTGACCGAGGTCGAGCAGGTGACCGGTTCGCCGGAAATGCTCGACGGCCGCGTCAAGACCCTGCACCCCATCATCCACGGCGGCATCCTGGCTGACCGCCGCGTGCCCGAGCACATGGACACCCTGGCCGAGCGCAACATCGGCCAGATCGACCTGGTGGTCGTGAACCTGTACCCGTTCGTGCAGACCGTCGCCTCCGGCGCCGCGCAGGACGAGGTTGTCGAGCAGATCGACATCGGAGGCCCGGCCATGGTCCGCTCCGCCGCGAAGAACCACGCTGCCGTGTCCATCGTGGTCGACCCGAGCTTCTACCCGCAGGTCATCGAGGCAGCCGCAGCCGGCGGCTTCGAGCTGAAGACCCGCCAGCGCCTGGCCGCCAAGGCCTACGCGCACACCGCCGCCTATGACACCGCGGTCGCCACCTGGACCGCCAGCCAGTTCCTCGACGAGGACGGCGACGGCGTCATCGACTGGCCTGCCTACTCCGGCGTCGCCCTGCAGCGCGCCGCAGTGCTGCGCTACGGCGAGAACCCGCACCAGCAGGCCGCCCTGTACGTGGACGAGGCGGCCCCTGCCGGCATCGCCCAGGCGGACCAGCTGCACGGCAAGCCGATGAGCTACAACAACTACGTGGACGCCGACGCTGCGCTGCGCGCGGCCTTCGACTTCGACAAGCCTGCCGTGGCAGTCATCAAGCACGCCAACCCGTGCGGCGTGGCGGTGGCCTCCGAGGACGCAGCAGACCCGATTGCCGACGCGCATCGCAAGGCGCACGCCACCGACCCGGTCTCGGCCTTCGGCGGCGTCATCGCGGCCAACCGCACCGTCACCAAGTCCATGGCGGAAACCGTGAAGGGCATCTTCACCGAGGTCGTCATCGCACCCGACTTCGAGCCGGAAGCCGTCGAGATCCTCTCGGCCAAGAAGAACATCCGCCTGCTCGCCCTGCCGGACGGCTACGGCCGCAACAGCAACGAGCTGCGCCAGGTCTCCGGCGGCATGCTGGTCCAGGCCGGCGACAAGATCGACGCCGCCGGCGATGATCCGGCCAACTGGACCCTGGCCGCCGGCGACGCCGCCGATGACGCCACCCTGGCCGACCTGGCCTTCGCCTGGCGCGCGGTGCGCGCCGCGAAGTCCAACGCCATCCTGCTGGCCAAGGACGGCGCCGCGGTAGGCATCGGCATGGGCCAGGTCAACCGCCTGGACTCCTGCAAGCTGGCAGTGGAGCGCGCCAACACCCTGGGTGTGAAGGTCGAATCCGGTGCGGATGCAGCTGGTGGTGCGGAGAACGCCGATGCCGCGGCCTCCGAGCAGCGCGCCGTGGGCGCAGTCGCCGCCTCGGATGCGTTCTTCCCGTTCGCCGACGGCCTGCAGATCCTGATCGACGCCGGCGTCAAGGCAGTTGTCCAGCCGGGCGGCTCGGTCCGCGATGAGGAAGTCATCGCCGCCGCGAACGAAGCAGGCATCACCATGTACTTCACCGGTGCACGCCACTTCTTCCACTAGGAACTAATCGCGCCGTTCCGGGCCGTGCCGCCAACGCTTTGCGCGCTGGCTGCACGGCCCGCGGTGCTTAACCGAGCACTGCAGCTGGGGGAGCGCCGCCCGCAGCTGCAGTACAGTCATTGGTTCGGAAATGATGTTCGGCAGCGAGCGGTGCCGGAGCTTGGGTCAAAGCCGTGGAAGTGTTCGCGGGAAAAACGCGAAAGAGTACGGTGAAGCCGCATAGCCGGAACCCCGGAGTCGGGTCCGGGGCAGCCGAAACACTGTCTGCCCCGCCAGCAAAAAGCATCTTTTTTCTGCGGTTGGCGAATCCCCATTTCAGCCCGTGATCACGGGGCAGGATCGCTGCCCGAGATGCCTGAATCCAGCCCGGAGAGGTCCAAAAAGCCCGGGATTTCAAGGTTTTCATAGTAAACTTGTACGCTATGGAATCTCACACGCCACGTCCGCACCCGTCAGGTACGGGATCGAAAGCGACCGAAAAGGGACGTGAAAAAGACCCAAAACAACACCGGGAACGCAAGGGCGAACGCGTGCTCAACGCCCTGCGCCATGCCAAGGAACCGTCCTTCGGCATCCATCCGGGATTGATCCCCGGCATCAGTGTTGAAGACACCGGAGCCACGTTCCCGACCCGCCGCGGAGTATTCATTTCCGCGTTGGTTGCCGTCCTCGCGGTACTGCTCTGGGCCATCATTGCCCCGACGAATTTGAACGAAGTCGGCGTGGGCATGCAGACCTGGGTCGTCACCCACTTCGGCTGGCTGTTCAACGTCATCGTCCTGGGCATCGTGCTGTTCATGCTGGTAGTCGGCTACGGGCCCACCGGCAAGATCCGCCTCGGAGCGGATGACAGCATTCCCGAATTTTCCACCACGTCGTGGATCTCCATGCTGTTCGCCGCGGGCCTGGGCATCGGCTTGATCTTCTACGGCCCGCTGGAACCGCTGAGCCACTTCAAGACTCCGCCGCCATCCACCGATGCGCAGGCAGGCACCAACGACGCGGTGCTCCCGGCGATGACCGACTCCTTCCTCCACCAGGCGACCTTCGCCTGGTGCATCTACGCCTTGGTCGGCGGCGCGCTGGCGTACGTCTCCTACCGTCGTGGGCGCCTGCCGCTGATCTCCTCCCTGTTCGAACCGGTGTTCCCAAACGGCAACAACCGCGTGCTGGGCAAGATCATCGACGTTTTCGCCGTGCTGGTGACTTTGTTCGGCACCGCGACCTCGCTGGGCATCGGCGCACTGCAGATCCGCACCGGTACGAGCATCGTCACCGGAGCGGAACTGGGCAACGGGTTCGTGGTCGTCGCGATCAGCCTGCTGACCGTCGTCTTCACCATTTCGGCGGTGGCCGGCATCAAGAAGGGCATCCGCCTGCTGTCCAACACGAACATGGCGCTGGTCATTTTCATGGCGATCTTCGTGCTGGTCACCGGACCGACCATGTACATCCTGGACCTGCTTCCGGCCTCGGTCATCGCCTTCTTCGACAACCTGCCGCAGATGCTCACGGTCTTCGCCAGCGAGGGCACCGTCGAGAAGGAATACCTGACCGCCTACACCACCTTGTACTGGGCGTGGTGGATTTCCTGGTCGCCGTTCGTGGGCATGTTCATCGCCAAGATTTCCAAGGGCCGTTCGCTGCGCCAGTTCGTCACCGTGGTGATGCTGGTTCCTTCGGCGATCTCCATGATGTGGTTCACCGTCTTCGGCGGCTCCGCCATCTGGATGAACCTCAACGGCCAGGACATCGAAATCCAGGGATCCGGCGAGAACGTCATGTTCGACCTGCTGGCCAACCTGCCGATGAGCCCGGTGATGTGGATCGTCGCCCTGCTGGCGATCCTGGTGTTCTTCGTGACCGCCGCGGACTCCGCGTCGAATGTCATGGGTTCCATGTCGCAGTCCGGCCGCCCGGTGCCGTCCAAGCCGGTCACCATCGTCTGGGCCGTGGCGCTGGGCCTGATCTCCATGTTCCTGCTGCTGGCCGGCGGGCGCAATGCGCTGTCCGGGCTGCAGTCGATCATGGTCACCTGCGCGTTGCCGTTCGCGATCATCCTGATCGGCGTGATGATTTCCTGGGGCATCGAACTGCGCAACGACCCGCTGATGATCCGCCGCCGCTATGCGCTGGAAGCCATCAAGGGCGGCGTCCGCCAGGGCATCGACGAGCACGGCGACGACTTCGTCTTCGGGATCTCGCAGGTTCCGGAGGAACTCGGCGCAGGTGCCGACTTCGACAGCGAGGATCCGGCGCTGACCGAGTGGTACACCGACAATGCGCCGGAATTCACCGGCGAGCAGCCGCAGGTCGAGGCCGGTGGCCCGAAGCCTGCTGAGCTGACAGGGAAGGACGTGCAACCGAGCCTCGAAAAGGCAGAGGACGACGACGCCCCGGAAACGGTCAAGAGCTGACCTGATCCAAAAGTCGTTCCAATGAAGTCCACCGCTTTTCGGCGTTTGCCAAAAAGCGGTGGACTTCTGTGTTCCGATCCGGGGAATGCGCTTGGCGGCGTATTCCCAGCGCTATGCCAGCGTTCTACTGCGGCGTGATGGCAGCCTGCTTGAGGTAGACAGCCAAGCCACCTCAGTGTTCGGCGCCGGCGTTGAGCAAGGCGTGAGCGGAAAAGAAATTGTTCAACAACTACTTGCCCAGATTGTTCAACAACCTGTATTGTCTTGTGCGTTACATTAGTTCTGTGACAGCAGTCACCGCTACCGCAACGGATGAAATCATGTCTACTCCCGATTCGAAGCCTCAGGCTACGTCAAAAGCCCGGCGCACAGCGCTGCTGGGCGCCATGTTCCTCATGGCCACCAGCGCCATCGGCCCTGGTTTCATTACCCAGACCACTGAGTTCACCGTGCAAATCGGTGCGGCCTTCGCCTTCGCCATCGTCGTATCGATCCTCGTCGACATTGCGGTGCAGCTCAACGTCTGGCGCGTGATCGGCGTCAGCGGCCTGCGCGCCCAGGAGCTGGGCAACAAGATCATTCCCGGCGTCGGCTGGCTGCTGGCCGCCTTGGTCTTCATCGGCGGCATGGTGTTCAACATAGGCAACATCGCCGGCACCGGCCTGGGCCTGAACGCGATGCTGGGTGTGGACGCCAAGATCGGCGGTGCCATTTCCGCAGTGATTGCGATCCTGATCTTCCTGTCCAAGAAAGCGGGCATGGCCCTGGACCGCATCGTGGTGCTGCTGGGCGCCATCATGATCCTGCTGATGCTCTATGTCGCCATCGTCGCCGCGCCTCCGGTTGGCGATGCGCTGCGCAACGTGGTGCTTCCCGAGCAGGTCGACTTCCTGATCATCACCACCCTGATCGGCGGCACGGTCGGCGGCTACATCACCTATGCCGGCGCGCACCGCATGCTGGACTCCGGGACCACCGGCGTCGAGCACGTCAAGGAGATCTCCAAGACCTCGGTGCTGGCCATCATCGTCACCGGCATCATGCGGGTGCTGCTCTTTCTGGCAATCCTCGGCGTCGTTGCCGGCGGCGTGGCACTGACCAGCGACAACAAGGCAGCCGAGGCATTCGGCGCCGCGGCAGGAGATATCGGCCTGCGCTCCTTCGGCATCATCCTCTGGGCCGCCGCGCTGACCAGCGTCATCGGCGCCGCCTACACTTCGGTTTCGTTCATCACCAAGAGCACCACCCCCGAACGCACCCGCAACCTGATCACCGTCGGCTTCATCGCCGTCTGCGCCGTGATCTACGTCTTCCTGGGCAAGGCCCCGGCAACCTTGCTGATCTTCGCCGGCGCCTTCAACGGCCTGATCCTTCCGGTCGGCCTGGCCGTCCTGCTCTGGGTGGCCTGGCGCCGCCGCGACCTGATGGGCGGCTATAAGTACCCCAAATTCCTGCTCTTCATCGGCGCCCTGGCCTGGCTCCTGACGGTCTTCCTGGGCTACAACTCCCTGTCGGGGCTCTCGGCCCTGTGGAATGCCTAAGGCGGATTACCCATGGCAAACGTTCGAGACTTGAGCATCAGCGAGCGGGCGGCCCTGAGCCCCCGCGAAGCGCGCGAGTACTTCCGCCAGGGACAGGTGGTGCCCACCGCGGGCTTCAGCGCCGGCTACGCGCAGGCGAACCTGATCATCATGCCGCAGGCGCTGGCCTTCGACGTGCTGCTTTTCGCCCAGCGCAACCCCAAGTCCTGCCCGATCCTCGGGGTCCTGGAAGCGGGGCAGGTGTCCAACGAGCTGCTGGCCGGTGGCGACATCCGCACCGACGTCCCCAAGTACGTGGTGTACGAGAACGGCGAAAAGGTCGCCGAGCCAACGGATCTTGCCGAGTACTGGCGCGAGGATCTGGTGACCTTCATCGTCGGGTGCTCCTTCACCTTCGAAGCGGCGCTCATCGAGGCAGGCATCTCCGTGGCCCACATCGAGCAGGACGTCAACGTGCCCATGTACAAGACGACGCGGCGCAGCGCCTCGGCAGGATCCATGTCCGGGCCCATGGTGGTTTCGATGCGGCCGATTCCGGCCTCGCAGGTTGCCGACGCGGTGCGCATCACTTCCCGCTACCCAGCGGTGCACGGGGCGCCGGTGCATATCGGCAACCCGGAGGAGCTGGGCATCACGGATCTGGGCAAACCCGATTTCGGCGACGCCGTGCAGATCCCGGAAGGCTGCATTCCGGTGTTCTGGGCCTGCGGCGTCACTCCGCAGGCGGCGGTCATGGAATCGCGCCCGGCTTTGGCCATCGGCCACGCGCCAGGGCACATGCTGATCACTGACGTGAAGGATACGTTCTACCAGGTGCCATAGGCTCCAAATACGCAGCAAAGCCGCAGGCGGCGCACCCCATCGGGGATGCGACGCCTGCGGCTTTGCGTTCTGTATCGATCAGTCGACCGGCGCGGCAGAGCGCTGGGCCGCGCGCAGCTTCTCGGCCACTTCGATGGCGTCATTGCTCGGCGCATCGGACTTGGCATCGGGGCGGGCGATGAACAGGTACAGCGCCCCGGTTCCTGCCACCACTGCAAGCCCGATCAAGACGATCCAGTCGGCCAGGACATCGCCGCTGGAACCGGGGACCGCGAGCAGCACCATGGCGAAGAGGCCGTAGGCCAGGGCCAGGATGTTGACCAGCATGCCGGCGGCGCCCAGCGAGAACGGACCTGCAGGCTTCCAGCCGCGAAGCCGCTGGCGCAGGGCGGCCAGCACCACTGACTGGAAGGCGACGTAGATGCCCAGAATGGCGAAGCCGGTGATCTGGGTCAGCAGGGTCTCCGGCCCGAAGTAGATGAACACGCACAGCAGCAGCGGGATGCAGCAAGCCACCAGCAGGGCATTGGACGGCACCTTGTTGCGCGGGGAGACCTTTGCGAGCCAGCGGTGGCCCGGCAGCATGCCGTCACGGGCGAAGGAATAGATCAGCCGGGATGCGGCGGCTTGCAGCGAGAGCACGCAGGACAGGAACGCGGTCAACGCAACCACCAGGAAGATCTTGGCGCCCACGGCGCCCAGCGAAGCTTCCAGGATGGCCGGGATGGGGTCCACGTCTTCGCCGTTGACGATTTCCTGGAGGTTCGGGGCTGCCAGCACGTAGCCGGTGAATGAGATGAGTGCCGACACGCCGCCGACCAGGATGGTCATCATCATGGCCTTGGGGATGCGCCGGGCTGGGTTGCTGACCTCTTCAGCGACGTCGCCGCAGGCCTCGAAGCCGTAGAAGAGGAACAGGCCGGCCAGCGCCGCGCCCATGAAGGCCACGCCGTAGCTCCCGTCGCCCTCAACACCCATGGAGTCGAAGAAAACGCTGAACGGCTGCTCGCGCTTGAAGACCAGCAGGTAGAAGCCCACGGCGATCACGCCGATCAGCTCTGCGGCCAGGCCGATGCGGGCGATGCGCGCGAGCATCTTGGTGCCGGAGAAGTTCAGCAGCAGGGCGATGAGCAGCATGGCCGTGGCGAACCAGAAGGTGGTGACCTCGGTCAGCTCGACATTGAAGGTGCTGGCCACGAACCCGGAGCCGAACTGGGCCACCGAGGTGATGGTGACGATCATGGCCCAGATGTAGATCCAGGCTGCCATCCAGGCATAGCGCTTGCCCCAGAGCCTGCGGGTCCACGGGTAGATGCCGCCGTGGATCGGGTACTGCGAAACCACCTCGCCGAAGACCAGCGAGACCAGGAACTGCCCCGCGGCCACGATGAGGATCCAGAAGACCGATGGCGGACCGCCGGTGGCCATGGCCAGGGCGAAGAGCGAATAGACGCCCAGCAGTGGAGACAAATAGGTAAAGCCCAGGGCGAAGTTGGCCCAAAGGGACATTGAACGGTCAAAGGACTGTTCATAGCCCAGGACGGCCAGATGGTTCCCGTCTTGGAGATCGTGTTGTGAATTCATGGAATCCTCGTTGCGAGCGTACGCAGAAGCTGCGTGTGAAGTGTGACACACCGAGAATAACACTTAAAGATTCTATATAGAAGGTTTAATTTTGGCTGCGCACCACCAGCAGGCTCGTACCTGTTACCACGTCCGAATTTTCAAGGGATTCAGGGGCAATCAGGGCACCCAAGCCGTCCCGCGGATCAGAGGAAGTGATCACCCGGCCGTGCGCGGAGACCAGCGCGGCTGGCCCGTCCAAGCCCAGCAGCAGGCGCTGGAGCGCGGGTTCGACATCCCTGACCCGAAGATCCAAACCGACAATTCCTTCGGCGCTGCCGGTGACCGGAATAGTCAGCGTCAGCACGTAGTCGCAGATGCACAGGTGATCGACGAACGGACCGGTGATATGCCGGCGTCCCGAGGAGTGGGGGACCGAATACCATTCAAGGCTGCGGTAGTCGCGAACATAGTCCGCGTACTCGCGCTGCTCCAGCTGCAGCCGATTGATTTCGGAACCGGCAGCGAACAGCGGATTGTCCTGCATCGGTGCCAGCCACCATTCGAACCGCATCTGCCCGGCGCTTTCGCCAATGTAGCCGGCGCCGACGATGCCGTTGGCATCATCCAGAAGCCATGGGCGCACCAGATCCTGGACGGTGGCGCCCAAGTGCTCGGCAGGTAGTTGCGCGATCTGGGTGTGCAGCGCATCCAAACGTTTAAAATACCGCTCGAACCATTCTCCAAGCTCGGCTGCGACGGCCATCAGGCCACCTCCAGTTCTTGTTTGCGGCTGATCAGCCAGGTGGACAGCAGCGTGAATGATTCCTGGCATGCCGCGCGGCCCGGCGCCGCATCGCGTGATGCCAGGGCCTGCGCCATGGCTCGGTCCAGTTCTGCGATCCGTCCGGCGAGCGCTTCATCGCGCAGACCCAGCCACATGAGCTGCCCGTACTGCGCTTGGAAGCCGATTTGCTCGCGGACCAGCCGTGGGGACTGGGACAGCACGCACAGTTCCAGCAGGAATCCTCCGTGGTCGCGGGCGGCGTTGGCCGGGGTCGAGAAATCCGCGCGGTCGAGCCAGGCTTCCAGGGCTTTCGCTTCGGCCGAAGTGCACACGTGGGTGGCCCGGTCGAGCGCACCGCTGGTGATGACGTCGAGGTAGACCGCGGCATCGAGCAATTCGGTGCGCGAGATGCCGCGCAGCCTGGAGGTCATCAACTGCTGGGAGGCATTGGGGGCTTCGGTGCGGACGAAGGAACCGCCTTCGCGGCCGCGGCGGGTTTCCAGCAGACCATCCTTGCGCATGTCCGCCAAGGCTTCGCGTGCTGTCACCACGGCAACACCGAACTTCTTGGCCAGATCCGTTTCGGTGGGCAGGCGCTCGCCGGGAGCCAGCACACCCAGCAAGATGGCATCGGTGAGCCGCTGGGCGACCTGCGCGGTGCGGGTGTCGGAGCTCAAGGGAGCGAAGACCGCCGTGCGGGAGCCCTTGGCTGGTGATGTCTGCTCCGTCATCAGGCCGCCTGTCGCCCGGGGCGGAAGGCGGAGTGGCGCTGGCTGGTCCGCCTCGTGAGTGCGCTGCGCATCTGTCGACCTCTCTGACGCTGGAATGTATCGGCTGTCCTTCTCCTGGGAGGGGAAAATATCCAGCCCAGGTTTGATCATATCGACAAGCGCTGGACGCCGGATTGCCAGCTGCGCCGCTGGGTCGCGTGGAAGCGGCGTCATGAATCCGTCTTTGCGCTGTGAATCATGACACACTGGCGTGAATGGTGGACAGTTGGTCGCCATCACTTCTTGAACGTGAAAGAAACATCGGTCTATGGCACAACAGGCAAAATATTGGTTTCCCGCAGCACTGTGCCTGCTTCTGGTGGGATGGGGAGCCAACCAATACGTCGCGCTGCTGGTGCATTACAGGCAGGACCACGGCTTCTCGGAAGTGCTGGTGACCTCCTTGCTGGGCATCTACGTGCTGGGACTGGTACCGGCACTGCTGCTCGGCGGGCGCGCCTCTGACCTGCGTGGACGCAAACGCCTCACGATGATCGCGGTGCTGATCTCCATTGCCGCGAGCCTTGCCTTGATGCTCTCGCACCTCGGTCCCTTGCCGCTGTTCGCCGGCAGGCTGCTGGCCGGCACGGCGACCGGCCTGGGCATGGCGGCTGCAACAAGCTGGGTCAAGGAGCTCTCCCAAGCACCCTGGGATCCGAACTCGACGGCCGGATCCGGGGCCCGGCGTGCCTCGCTGCTGACCTCCACCGGATTCTGCCTGGGCCCGGTGGCCGGGGGAATGCTGGTGGCGTGGGCGCCGATGCCGGATGTCCTTCCCTACGCAACTCACATCCTGTTGTGCCTGCCGGTCCTGATCCTGCTGCGCAAGCTCCCCGAAACCAGGCAACGCCAACTCCCGCAAGCCACGGCACCCGGTACCCAGACCCGGCCAATACCGGGCGGTGCGGCGCAGCAGCGCGGCGGCAAACGGTTCTGGGCGGTCATCGCACCCGCCGCCCCGTGGGTGTTCGCGGCGGCGACCATGGGCTTCGTGGTGATTCCGGAGATGGTTCCCGCCATGGGCGGTGCGGCACGCCATACCTACACCACCGTGGCGGTGGCGCTGACCATGGGATGCGGTGTGCTGATCCAGCCGCTGGGACGCAGGGTCGATACCGTCAACAGCGCCCGCACCCTGCTGCTGGGCGTCGCAGTGGTGCTTGGCGGCATGCTGGCCATCATCGGGGCGATCCTGCTCAACAGCCCGGCGCTTGGCCTGGGCGCTTCGGTGCTGCTCGGTTGCGGCAATGGCCTGTTGATGGTGGGCGGGCTGCTTGAACTGCAGCGCGCAGCGGGCCCGGACGAGCTTGGCTTGCTGACGGGCTTCTTCTACACCTTTGCCTACGCCGGGTTCCTGGCGCCCACGGTGATTGCCCTGATGGCCCAGTGGGTCTCCAGCCTGTGGATCATGGGCGCCGTGGTTCTCCTGTGCCTGCTGTCCCTTGCAGTGGTTGCCGTGAATTCACGCAAGCACCTGCCCCGTGCGCTGGAGCGCATCGACTCAGGGGCAGCGCTCGCGGCTCCCGAGAACGCCTGAACCTGAGCCGCGCCGGCAGGCCTAACTGCCGTCGGCGTCCATCCGCTCCTTCAGATGGGAGAGCAACTCGGTTTCCGCGACGTCCAGGTAGTTGCGCAGCGCGGCCGCGGCCTGCTCGCGCTCGCCGTCGCGCAGCATCTCGACCAGCGACGCGTTGAGCTCGACGTAGTGCGAGTGGAAGTCCGGGGCATCGCTCATGGCGTGGAAGACCAATCGCATCTGGGCCAACACCCGGGTCATCAGCTCCTGCAGCTGGGCGCTGCCGCTGGCGCGCACAACCTCCTCGTGGAAGCGCTGGTTGGCGGTCGCCATCGCCTCGATCTTCCCGGAGGCCAGGGCGGTGCGGGCCTTCTTGATGATCCGTTCAAGGGCTGGCACGTTGAGCTTCGGGCCCCAGTGCAGCGCCGCGGGTTCGATCATGCGGCGTACCGCATAGATTTCCTTGACATCGTCCATGCCCGGGGAGGCGACAAACACCCCGCGGTTGGGGATACGCGTAATGATCAGCTCGTTGCCCAGCACGGTGAATGCCTCGCGCAGCGTGTTGCGCGAGACGCCCAGGGCCTGGGCCAGAGCCTGCTCGGAGAGCTTCGTTCCCGGGCGCAGCTGCCCCTCGGCGATTTTGGTGCGCAGCACCGAGGCAACCCAGGCGCCGGTATGGGCGTGGGTTGCCTCCTCCTCCAGCGGGAGAGCACGAATCAGGTCATTCACGAGCATGCTTCCAATCTAATTCACCCTGAAGGACGCAGCGCAAAGCGTTAAGCGATGCGCCCCATGTCTTCCCCGCGGGAAATCATGGTTCCCGGGGTCTGCGCGCCCCGGGTGAAGGTGCCGGAGGCGTGCGCGGTGACGTTGGATTCCATTTTCATGGCTTCCAGCACTGCCACGGTGTCGCCGGCGGCGACCGCGGCGCCGTCCTCGGCCACCCACTTGACCAGGTTCCCGTTCATCGGGGCGCTCAGGGTGGCTGCGCTGGCGGCGGCCTCGACGTTGTCCGCGGCGGCTTCCATGGCGGCCCCGTGCCCGCCATGGCGGATGGAATCCACCAGCGAGGCCGGCAGGCCGATGTTCATGGCCTTGCCCTCGATTTCGATGGTGAGGGTCTCTCGTTCGGCGCCCGGCTGGGCGGCGGCGATTTCCGGGCTGGACGCGAGGTCCTCGGCGAACTCCGCCTCGATCCACGTGGTGTAGACCCCGTAGGCGTCATCCCGGGTGAACTCGGCGTTGCGCACCACGGCGCGGTGGAAGGGAAGCACCGAGGGCACTCCGGTGATGACCATTTCATCCAGGGCCTGCTTCGCGCGGCGCAGCGCCTGGGCGCGGGTGGCTCCGGTGACGATCAGCTTGGCCATCAGCGAATCGTAGTAGGAGGGGACCACCGAGTTGGTGCGTACTCCCGAATCCACGCGGATGCCAGAGCCGGTCGGAGCCTCGAAGCCGGTGATGCGTCCGGGGCCCGGCAGGAAGCCGCGCGCCGGGTCCTCGGCGTTAATGCGGAACTCGAAGCTGTGCCCGGTCGGGGCCGGATCCTCGGTGAAGGACAGCGGCTCGCCGGCGGCGATGCGCAGCTGCTCGGCCACCAGGTCCACGCCGGTGGTTTCCTCGGTGATCGGGTGCTCCACCTGCAGGCGGGTGTTGACCTCCAGGAAGGAGATCAGCCCGTCCGGGGCCACCAGGTATTCAACGGTTCCGGCGCCCACGTAGCCTGCCTCCAGGCAGATCGCCTTGGCGGAGGAGTGGATGGAGGCGCGCTGCTCGTCGGTGAGGAAGGGGGCCGGGGCCTCCTCGACGAGCTTCTGGTGGCGGCGCTGCAGCGAGCAGTCGCGGGTGCCCACCACCACGGCGTTGCCGTGTGCATCGGCCAGCACCTGCGCTTCGACGTGGCGCGGCTTGTCCAGGAAGCGCTCGACGAAGCATTCGCCGCGGCCGAACGCCGCGGTCGCCTCGCGCACCGCCGATTCGTAGGAGGCCTCGATGTCTTCCATCGCGCGGACCACCTTGATGCCGCGTCCGCCGCCGCCAAAGGCCGCCTTGATGGCCACCGGCAGGCCGAACTGCTCGGCGAAGTCGCGCACCTGCGCGGCGTCGGCCACCGGGCCGTCGGTGCCCGGCACCAGCGGGGCTCCGGCGCGCACGGCGATCTCGCGGGCGGTGACCTTGTTGCCCAAAGCCCGGATCGCTTCGGGGGACGGGCCGATCCAGGTCATGCCTGCATCGATGACCGCCTGGGCGAAGTCGGCGTTTTCGGCCAGGAAGCCGTAGCCCGGGTGCACCGCGTCGGCGCCGGCACGGGTGCCGATCTCGATGATCTTGGCGATGTCCAGATAGGTGTCGGCGCTCTGCGAACCGTTCAGCGCGTAGGCCTCGTCGGCGCGGCGCACATGCAGGGCGTCGGCATCCGGATCCGAGTAGATGGCCACGGAGACCAGCTGGGCGTCGGTGCAGGCACGGGCGATGCGGACGGCGATCTCGCCGCGGTTGGCGATCAGTACTTTTTTCATGCGCGGTGTTCCTTCAGGGGAGTGCGGGAGCCTGGGTGGGATGTCAGTTCAAAGCGGATCAGCGAGCCAGGGGGCAGCTGGGCGGCGGCGGGCAGGTCTTCGTCGACGACCGCGGCGATCACCGGGTAGCCGCCGGTGACCGGGTGGTCGGCCAGGAACAGCACCGGAAGACCGGAGGGCGGGACCTGCAGCGAGCCCAGGGCCACGCCCTCGGAAGGCAGCTCGCCCGCGCGCACCCGTTCCAGCGGCCGCGCGTCGTCCTGGCCCAATTCCAGCCGGACGCCCACGCGGTTCGAATCCGCGGAGGCCTTCCAGAGCTGGCCGGCCAGCCGGGCCAGTCCCGGGGCGCCGAACCAGTCCTCGCGCGGGCCGGGGGTGATGCGCAGCGTGAAGACGCCGTGCTCGTCGGGCACCGGCAGCGGCGAGGGCTCGGGGTTGCCCACCACCTGCAGGCCGGAGACTTCTCCGACCGGCAGCAGCTGCCCAGCGCGCAGCGGCGCGGGGCCGATGCCAGACATCGAGTCGCTGGAGCGGGAACCCAGCACCGCAGGGACGTCGAACCCGCCGCGCACGCCTAGGTAGCTGCGCAGTCCGGCGCCGTTCGGGGTGAGGGCGAGCAGCTCGCCGTCGAGCAGCGCGAAGGGCGTGTCCATGGGGATCTGCCGGAATTCGTGGAAGTCGTCGCCGTCCACCGGGGTGATGTCCACGGTGGCGCAGGCTCCGGAGACCGCGAGCACCGCATCCCCGCGGGCGCGCAGGGTGAGCGTGCCCATCAGGTTCTCGATGACGGCTGCGCCTGGCTGGTTGCCGACCAGGCGGTTGGCCTGGGCGGCGGAGATGGCATCGGCCCAGCCGGCGGTGCTGACTCCCAGATCGCCCAGGCCCGGACGGCCAGCGTCCTGGATCAGCGACTGCAGTCCCGGATCAAGGATCTCCAGCTGGGCGGCGGAGGACGCCGGGCGCTCGGTGTCTGGGGCCGGTTCGGCGGCGGGGGCGTCCGCCACGGTCAATGCGGCGCGGCTGGGGATGAACTGCACGCGGTCCTGCGGGCGGATCAGCGCGGGGTTCTCGCGCTCAAGGTCCCACAGCACTGCATCGGTGTGGCCGATCAGCTGCCAGCCGCCGGGGGACTGGCGGGGGTAGACGGCCGAGTACTCTCCGGCCAGCGCCACCGCGCCGGCGGGGACCGCCTTGCGCGGGGTGGCGCGGCGCGGCACGTTCAGCAGCTGGTTCTCGCCGCGCAGGTAGGCGAAGCCCGGGGCGAAGCCACCGAAGGCCGCCCGCCAGGTCTGCTGGGAATGGGCGTTGATGACCGCCTCGGGGCTCAGCGAGGTCAGCCGGGCCACCTCGGCCAGGTCTTCGCCGTCGTAATGGACGGGCACAGTGATCAGCGAACCGGTCGCGGCCGCGGAGGACCCCAGTTCCAGGGTGCGCACGGTCTTGGCGATGGCCTGAGCGTTGGCCGCGCAGTCGGCCTTGATGAACACGGTGCTCGCCGCGGCGAGTACGTCGAGCTGTCCGGGCAGCGGGCTGGTGCGCAGCAGGGCCGACAAGCCCAGCACTGAATCCAGGTCCGGGAGCTCTACCAGCACCGAGCGGCTGCCGGCCAGTCGTACGTCGCGCTGGCTCATGCAAAACTCTTAATGCTCACGCCGGCGGATTCCAAGCCTTCGCGGACCGCGGCGGCCATGGCCACGGCTCCGGCGGTGTCGCCGTGCAGGCAGATGCTTTCGGCGGGCATGGTGATGGTGCTGCCGTCCACTGCCTCCAAGGTGCCCTCGGTGGCCAGACGGATCATGTTCGCGGTGACTGCCGCCGGGTCGTGCAGCACGGCGTTGGCTTCGCGGCGCGAGACCAGGGTGCCGTCCGGGTTGTAGTTGCGGTCGGCAAAGGCTTCGGCCACCCCGCGCAGCCCTGCCTTCTCGGCCTTGGCCAGCGCCACGGATCCGGGCAGCAGCAGCACCGGCAGGTCTTCGCCGAAGGCCTTGATGGCGTCCACGACGGCCTGGGCGTGCACCTCGTGGTGCACGATCGTGTTGTAGAGCGCGCCGTGCGGCTTGACGTACTTGATCTCCCCGCCGGCCGAGCGGGCCAGAGCCTGCAGGGCGCCGAGCTGGTAGAGCACGTCGTCGGCCAGTTCCGTGGCCGAGCAGTCAACGAAGCGGCGGCCGAATCCGGCCAGGTCGCGATAGCCCACATGCGCCCCGATGGTCACCGAGGCGGCGACCGCGTCCTTGCAGGTTTGGCGGATGGTGCTGGGGTCGCCGGCGTGGAATCCGCAGGCGACATTGGCCGAGGAGACGGAGGTGAAGATGGCGGCGTCGTCGCCCATGCTCCAGTTGCCGAAGGACTCGCCGACATCGGAATTCAGGTCTATGAATGGCATTGTGATCCCCGTCTCGATAAATGTGTTGCTTACAGAATGCACCAAAAACCAAGATTGTTCAACAATCTCTCGTCGTATGGCGCTGGGAGCACCAAGGCTGGAAAGAGCATGGGAATTAGCAGGCTTCATGGAAACGGCCTGCCCGAACCCATAGCGTGGCAAAGACCTTGCTGTTCACCGTATCGCGGAGCACCGCGCGGGACAGCCGAAGGCATTCCGAAAGAATTCCAGGACGAAGGAGCACGCAATGACGACCGAATCAGCACATCCCACCAATCCGGAAGCGGACCGCCGGGACAAGGCTCCGGGGCAGACCTCGAAGCACCTGACCACGAGCCAGGGATCCCCGTTGACGGATACCGACCACTCCTTGAAAGTGGGCGAGCGGGGACCGATCCTCCTTCAAGACCACCATTTGCGCGAGAAAATCATGCACTTCGACCATGAGCGCATCCCGGAGCGCGTGGTCCACGCCCGCGGCGCCGGCGCCCATGGAAAGTTCGTCAGCTACGGCAATGCCGCAGACTTCTGCGTTGCGGATTTCCTGAAGCCGAACAAGCAGACCGATGTCTTCGTGCGCTTCTCCACGGTAGCTGGCTCCCGCGGTTCGATGGACACGGCCCGCGACACCCGAGGCTTCGCCACGAAGTTCTACACCGAGGAAGGCGTTTTCGACCTCGTGGGGAACAACATCCCGGTCTTCTTCATCCAGGACGGAATCAAGTTCCCGGACATCGTCCACGCGGTAAAGCCCGAGCCGGATCGGGAAATTCCGCAGGCCCAGTCGGCGCACGATACCTTCTGGGATTTCGTCTCCCTGCACACCCCGGCGCAGGCCCACACCATGTGGAACATGAGCGACCGCGGGATTCCGCGGTCCTACCGCATGATGGAAGGCTTTGGCGTGCATACCTTCCGCATGATCGGACCGGGCGGCAAGGCCTCCCTGGTCAAGTTCCACTGGAAGCCGAAGCTCGGTGTCCACTCGCTGACATGGGAAGAAGCCCAGCTGGCCGCAGGAGCGGACCCGGACTTCCACCGCCGGGACCTGGCTGACGCGATTGATGCCGGCGCCTATCCGGAATGGGAGCTGGGCGTCCAGCTTTTCGAGGATGACGGCACCGCGACCTTCCAGGGCATCGACCTGCTCGATCCCACCAAGTTCGTCCCGGAAGAGCTGTGCCCGGTGCAGCTGATCGGCAAGATGGTGCTGGATCGCAATCCATCGAACTACTTCGCCGAAACCGAGCAGGTTGCCTTCCACCCGGGCCATCTGGTGCCGGGCATCGACATCACCGATGATCCCTTGCTGCAAGCGCGCCTGTTCTCCTACCTGGATACCCAGCTGACCCGCCTGGGCGGGCCGAACTTCGCCCAGATCCCGATCAACAGCCCGAAGAACCCGGTCAACGACATGTTCCGGGATGGCTATCACCAGCACAATATCCATGAGGGCATCGCGCCCTACAAGCCGAATTCGCTGGACGGCGGATGCCCGTTCATGGCGGAGCTGGCCAACGGCCAGGAATTCCCGGCCTTGGAGTACCCGCAGGAAACCGCGGGCACCAAGCAGCGCAGCGAACCGGTGAGCTTCTCGGACCATTACTCCCAGGCGCGGCTGTTCTACCGCAGCCTCAGCGCCCAGGAACGCGACCATATCAAGCAGGCCTACAGCTTTGAATTGGGCAAGTGCGCGGATAACACGATCCGCGAGCGCCAGGTCCAGTGCCTGGCGGAGATCGACGCGGACCTCGCCGCCGCGGTGGCCAGCGCGCTCGGGCTGCCGGCGCCTGCGCCGCAGCAGGACATCGACGATCTGCCGTTGAGCCCGGCCCTCTCCCAGGTTGGCGGCACCTGGCCGGTGGACGGACGCCAGATCGGGATAGTCGTCGGCTTGCCCGGCTACCCGCAGGACAAGGAGCTGGCCGAGGCGATCCGCGCCAAGGGGATGACCCCGCTGATTGTCGCGCCCCATGGCGGGAAAACCGAGTCGGGGATGGAAGTGGACCGGACCTATTTCACTACCCGCTCGATCGAGTTCGACGCGCTGGTGCTTGCCGGCGCGCTGCCTCCGGCGGCCGATGCGCAGGTTCCCCTGGACACCAAGGCAGGAGCCGGCGTGGGCGTGCCGCAGTCGGCGGATCCCCGCGTGGTCCTGCTGGTGCAGGAGGCCTACCGCCAGAGCAAGCCGATCCTGTGCTTGGATGAAGCGGCCTATGGCGCGGTGAACGCCGCCGGGCTGCCAAGCGGCGATCCGGGCGTGGAACTGGTTGACGCGGACGCACTGACCGGGGTCTTGGAGGAACTGGTCTCCCGGCACCGCGTGTGGGGCAGGTTCCCGGCCGAGGGCTAACCAGTCCTGCTGCACAAGCCAGCGGGCCGGCAGGTACGAATCTCGTACCTGCCGGCCCGCTGTCCGTTGTGAAGAAGCGTGCAACTCCTATCGCTGGGTCGAGTCCTTCTTCTGCTCGTCGTCGTCTTCGTGGCCGAAGGGAATCGGAGACGAGGTCGGGGAATCCGGGACGGTGGTGTTCTTGCCCTGCGGATCAGGGGTCTTGTCTGGTGCGACGGTTTCGTCGTGGTTGTTGCCCATGTTCTCTCCCTTGTCTTCGGTAGCGTGCCGACCGCTCAAGCTGCTCGGCCTCCGCCTGGGTTTGGCAGATGACCTAACCCTAGCGAGCTGCGCTTCACGAGGCTCCCAACCTTGGCGGAGGCTGGGAAACTGCCCGAGGCCCTGCCTCGGAGGGATGCGGCTACCTGCCCGTGGGCGCGGTGCCGCGTCCGATGAACAGCGAGAGAACCACCGTTGCGCTGGCCAGCACCGCGCCGATGAGGAAGGCCATGTGCGCGCCGTCGAACAGGGCCTGGACGGCGCTGGTTCCGGAAGCCTCCTGCGCGGTGGACAGCAGGGTCAGGATGGTGACGAACAGCGTAGTGCCGATCGCGCCGCCCAGCTGCTGGCCGGTATTGAAGATCGCGGAGCCATGGCCGAACAGGCGCGGATCCACCGAAGCCATGGCCGAGGACATCAGCCCGGTCATGAGCAGCGCGAATCCGATGGAGAAGACCACGTGCGCGGTGGCGAACAGCCACAGCGGGCTGTCGGCGCGCACGCCCACATAGAGCCACTGGCCCCCGGCCAGCATGGCGGTTCCCGGGATCAATACCGGGCGCGGGCCGAAGCGGTCGTAGACGCGCCCGAAGACCGGGGAGGCCACCGCCTGGGCCAACCCGCCCGGCAGGAGCATCAGGCCGATGGTCAACGAGTCCAGTCCCCGCCCGGATTCGAGGAGGATCGGCACAACCATGAGCGAACCGAGCAGCGTGCCGAAGGCGATCATGATCAGGATCATGGCCAGCCGGAAGTTGCGCGAGGCGAAGGGAGCGAGATTCAGCAGTTCCCGCCCCTCGCGCGCCAGCCCCCGCTGGCGGCGGATGAACAAGACCAGGGACAACGCGCCGATGGCGAAGCTGGCGATGGCCATGGCGGGGTTCTGCGAGGCGTGCTCGATGCTTGAAATGCCGTAGACCAGCAGGCCGAAGGCCACTGCGGAAAGGAGCACGGACGCCGCGTCGACGCGGGTTTTCTGCGCGCTGGCGGGAACCTTGAAGAAGACGACGCCGAGAACGAGGACCAGCACCGCGATCGGCAGCATCATGGCGAAGATGTAGTGCCAGCCCCACGCGTGGACCACCGCGCCGGAAACGGTGGGTCCCACGGCCGGTCCCACGCCGATGACCACGGAGTTCAGCCCCATGACCGTGCCGCGGCGCTGCGCCGGCACCAGTCGCAGCGTGGTGGTCATGAGCAGGGGCAGCACAATGGCCGTGCCCAGCGCCTGGACCATGCGGGCGGCCAGGAGCAGCACGAAGCTGGGAGCCAGCGCCGCGACGGCGGTGCCGATGATGAAGCTGATGATGGCGAACATGAACAGCGAACGGTGGGTGAAGCGCTGCAGCAGGAAGCCGGTCGTCGGAATCACCACTGACAGGGTCAGCAGGAATCCGGTCGTCAGCCACTGACCCGTGGCAGCTGAGATCTGCAGGTCGTTCATGATGCCGGGCAGCGCCACGGTCAGCACCGTCTCGTTGAGGATCATCATGAAGGCGGCCAGCGCCAGGGCCGCGATGATCCCGGTCACCTGCCGGGTGGACAGCTGGGGGCCGGCCGGCGGCGCGCTCTGGGCGGTTTGAATGTGTTCGGTGGACACGGTTACCTCGTTCTTGAAGGGAAGACTCCAAGATTCTGTCATAGTCTGACACATTTAAGGGAGGATTCTGTCAGAGTGTGACAGGAAATATGCTGGAGTACCCGGGATACCATGGCGACAGGCAACCGAACGCAAGGAGTGCACGGTGGGAATCCGAGACGAACGCAAAGCCGCGACCTTGCAGGGCATCCGGTCCGCGGCCTTGGACATTCTGGAAGAGCAGGGCTTCGACGCGGTGACGGTGGGGCGCATCGCCCAGCGTGCCGGAATTTCCGAACGGACCTTTTTCCGCTACGTTCCCTCCAGGGAAGCGGCCATGCTGCCTGCCGAGCGCGGGCTGTTTGAAGCGGTGGAGGGCTGCGACATCCCCGACGGCGCGGATGGGGCAAGCATTCTGCGCCTGCTGTTGGCCGCCTTCCGGAGCATGCTGCTGGAAGAAGTCCAGGGCAATGAATTCCGCCGTGTTTCGCGGCTGATGGTGGCCGAGCCGCGGTTGCTGCTGGTGGCCACGCGGCAGGAGCAGGAGCTGGTGGCCGCGGTTTCCGATTACCTGACCGGACGCGGGCTGCTCGCGGCCATGCCTGCGCTGCTGATCGGCGAAATGCTCGCAACCTGCTGGCGCGTGACCTGGCAGTGCTTCGGCCTGGCCGAGCGGTCCGGCGAATCCGCGGACCCTGCTGGCATCTTCGATGAGGTGGCGGCATCGCTCGGCGTGCTGACGGCGCAGCTGGCCGAATAGCGAACATGGCGCTTGAGTTATCGACGATTAACTTAAATGTGACGAACTGCTCGTAGCCCCTCCCACCCGGCAATTGGGCGAATTTTAGGGCTCTTTCGGCGTATTTTCCGGGACTGGAAAGTGTGGCGCGGAGCAAAATCGGGTAGATTTGGAACGTTGAGTTCAGGGCGGATAACCCCGCTTCCGCACGACGTTCAGGGAGAAGCCACACCTATGGCCAAGATTATTTACACCCACACCGACGAAGCGCCGATGCTGGCGACCCACTCGTTCCTGCCGATCGTGGAGGCCTTCGCCTCGACCGCCGGTGTGGAGCTGGAGACCCGCGACATCTCGCTGGCCGGCCGCATCATCGCCACCTTCCCGGACTACATCACCGAAGAGCAGCGCATCGGCGACGCCCTGGCTGAGCTTGGCGACCTGGCCAAGACCCCGGAAGCTAACATCATCAAGCTTCCGAACATCTCCGCGTCGATCCCGCAGCTGAAGGCCGCGATCGCCGAGCTGCAGGCCGCCGGCTACGCCCTGCCGGACTACCCGGACAACCCTTCCTCCGACGAAGAGACCGACGTCCGCGCCCGCTACGACAAGATCAAGGGCTCCGCCGTGAACCCGGTGCTGCGCGAGGGCAACTCCGACCGCCGCGCACCGCTGAGCGTGAAGAACTACGCCCGCAAGTACCCGCACTCGATGGGCGCCTGGGCCGCGGACTCGAAGACCAACGTCGCCACCATGGGCGTTGACGACTTCGCCTCGAACGAGAAGTCCATCGTCATCGACAAGGACAAGTCGATCTCCATCCGCTTCGTCGGCGAAGACGGCGAAGTCAAGGTCCTGAAGAAGCCTTTCAAGGTGCTCAAGGGCGAGGTCATCGACGGCACCGTCATGCACGTGGCAGCCCTGCAGGACTTCCTGAAGGCCTCCGTGGCCCGCGCCAAGGAAGAGGGCATCCTCTTCTCGGCACACCTGAAGGCCACCATGATGAAGGTCTCCGACCCGATCATCTTCGGCCAGGTCGTCAAGGCCTACTTCTCCGAGCTGTTCGACACCTACGGGGACGAGCTGGCGGCAGCCGGCCTGAACCCGAACAACGGCCTGGCCGCCATCCTCAACGGCCTGGACGAGCTCTCCGACGACGTGCGCGCCGGCGTTGAGAAGCTGATCGCCAAGGGCCTGGAAGAGGGCCCGGCAGTTGCCATGGTCGACTCCGACAAGGGCATCACCAACCTGCACGTCCCATCGGACGTCATCGTGGACGCTTCCATGCCTGCCATGATCCGCCTGGGCGGCAAGATGTGGGACGCCAAGGGCGAGACCGCAGACACCCTGGCCGTGCTGCCCGACTCCTCCTACGCAGGCGTCTACCAGGCCGTGATCGAGGACTGCCGTGCCAACGGCGCCTACGACCCGACCACCATGGGCACCGTGCCGAACGTCGGCCTGATGGCCCAGAAGGCCGAGGAATACGGCTCCCACGACAAGACCTTCGAGCTGGCCGCCAACGGACATGTGCAGATCGTCGACGAGAACGACACCGTGCTGATCGAGCACCAGGTCTTCACCGGAGACATCTGGCGCGCCTGCCAGACCAAGGACGTCGCCATCCGCGACTGGGTGAAGCTGGCAGTGAACCGCGCCCGCGCCTCCCAGACCCCGATCGTGTTCTGGCTGGATGAGAACCGCGCCCACGACGCCGTGCTGATCGCCAAGGTCAACGAGTACCTCAAGGAGCACGACACCGAGGGCCTGACCATCGAGATCCTGTCCCCGATCGAGGCCACCAAGTACTCGATCGAGCGCATCCGCAAGGGCGAGGACACCATCTCGGTCACCGGCAACGTGCTGCGCGACTACCTGACCGACCTGTTCCCGATCCTGGAACTGGGCACCAGCGCCAAGATGCTGTCCATCGTGCCGCTGCTGGCAGGCGGCGGACTGTTCGAGACCGGCGCCGGAGGCTCCGCTCCGAAGCACGTGCAGCAGCTGGTGTCCGAGAACCACCTGCGCTGGGATTCGCTGGGCGAATTCATGGCACTGGGCGCTTCCTTCGAGCACCTGGCAGTCACCACCGGCAACGCCCGCGCACAGGTCCTGGCAGACACCCTGGATGCCGCCACCGGCACCTTCCTGCTGGAAGACAAGTCGCCGAAGCGCAAGGTCGGCGAGCTGGACAACCGCGGCAGCCACTTCTACCTGGCCAAGTTCTGGGCCGAGGAACTGGCCAAGCAGGACAAGGACGCCGAGCTGGCATCGGCCTTCGCCGACGTTGCCAAGGCACTGGGCGAGAACGAGGAAACCATCGTGGCCGAACTCGCCGAGGTCCAGGGCAAGCCGGTCGACCTGGCAGGCTACTACCGCCCGAGCGAGGAAAAGACCAGCGCAGTGATGCGTCCAAGCGCCACCTTGAACAAGGCCCTTGAACTGCTGACCAACGCAGTCTCCAAGTAACCCTCACCGGTTGCGCGCCGCACGGCACCACCCCTTCGGGGATGGTGCCGTGCGGCTTTTAACCACCGGTTACCCCGGGAGCATCGAACCACCTGCAACTGGCCGCAAACCGGCCGGGGAACCTGAAAACGGCTGGCCGCGGAATGTTTTCGGCAGACTCCCAGGTTTTGCGGTGCAACTCACACAGCGCAGGAAATTTCCTTGTGGGCACTGGGTATTTTCGAAGTCCCACGAGGTAACCAACAGGTGAAAACCGATTGTCTCTTTGGCTCTTCCCAGAGTGTGAAACTAAAATCGGTGTGTTAGGCGTTTTTTCGCGCTCACCGAACTCAGGAGAAGTATGGCTCTACGTGAAAATCCAGTGGTAGTCCGTGCCCTGCGTTTCCTCGGCGTCGGTGGGTTCTGCTTCATCGTGACCTTGGCCGTGAACTACGGCCTGAAGTACACCGTGATGGAAGACCATCCGACCACTGCATTCCTGATCGCCAACACCGTGGCGACCGTGGTGTCCTACGTGCTCTCGCGCCAGTACACCTTCCAGGATCGCAATGATGCGCACCGCAAGCGCATCCAGGTCATCGGCTTCTTCGCGGTCTCCGCGATGGGCATCGTGATCAACTCGGCTCCGCTGTACATTTCGCGTTGGGTCTTCGGCCTGCACTACCCGAACGTCTCCTTCCTGTTCCAGGAAGCCGCCGACTTCATCTCCGGACCGATCATCGGCACCGCGCTGGCGATGGTCTTCCGCTGGTGGGCCCTGCACAAGTTCGTCTTCCCGGATGCTTCCAAGAAGGAGCAGAAGGTCGAGCTGGCCGCCTAGCCCGCATGCCGCTTCACGGGATCGCATCCCGAAAGCTCTTGGACACACAGAAACAGCCGCCTTCGGAAAGATGGAACTTTCCGAAGGCGGCTGTTTCTATGCGTGCGAAGCTGGGAGCCGTTGCTGCCGCAACGGCAGCCCCGTTCCCAGCCGCTGGGCAGCAGCTGGGAACGGGGCTGCGCGCATGCCGGTCTAGAGTCCCCGGCCGGCTTCCCACAAATTGTCTGCTGTGCCGGTGAGCAGCGCGTTCAGCGATACCGCCTGGGCATCGGTGAACGAGGCGATGTAGTCCACGATGGCCCGCGCCTGCCCCAGACGCTGCACTTCGTCCGGGCCCGCCTGGAGGAACAGGTGCGGGCTGACTTCGCGCAGCTGCCGGTATTCCTCCGTGGTGGCCTCCACCGAGTCCAGCAGGCGGCGCGGGGCGCGGCCTGCGTCGTCGGGGTCGTTGAGCCAGCCATGGAAGCCTTCGGCCAGCGAGCGGATGATGCGGGTCTGTCCGCGCTGGTACACGGCCAGATCCGGGCGTTCGAGCACGAAGCGGGAATGCACGAACTTCAATACGATGACGTCATGCCAGGCGGCGTCGCCGAGCCTGACGTGGCCGCTGCGCACGGTCGGGGTGCGTTCCACAGACACCGACTCCTGCAGCCTGTCGATCCAGCGCCGGGTGAAGGCGGTGACCGCCCGGTCCGCTTCCAGGCCGCCGTCATAGGGCACTGCGAGCAGGCCTTCAACCAGGTCGTGCCCGACCCTTTCCACGGATTCACGGAAGGCATCTGCTTCGGCGATCCATGGATCCTTGGCGCGGGTGCGCCGCCAGGTCAGTTCCAAGGCATGGCCCGGGTGGCGCGCATCCAGCTCGGACTGCTTCAAGCTGTTCAGCTGCGTGGAATGCTCCAGCCAGGCGCGCAGCTCGGCGGAGACGCTGGTGTACTGCAGCACCCCTGCACGGTAGAAGTCGTCGAGGTCGTGCACCGCGTAGGCGATGTCGTCCGCGATATCCATGACCGAGCTTTCCACGGTCTGCTGGTACTTGGCGATGCCCGGGAAGACCGAGAGCACGTCCCGCATTTCGTCGGCATCCACGTCATAGGCGGAGAACTTCACGGCCCCGGCGGCAGGGTCGATGCCCACGCCGCGCGGCAGCAGTTCCGGTGCCAGCGGGGCCAGGGCGCGCCACTCGTTGCGGGTCCACGGGTACTTCAGCACCGCCGCGCGCACGGCCCGAGTGAGGTTCATGCCGCGCGCGGTCGCGTCGCAGCTGTCCAGCGCGGTGAGGATGCGGAAGGTCTGCGCATTGCCCTCGAAACCGTCCGGAAGCCGGAGCACGCTGCGGGCCACCCGGTCCAGTTCCTGCTCGCCCAAATGGCCGAACGGCGGGTGGCCGAGGTCGTGCGCCGCCGCGGCGGCCTGCACGACCACCGGGTCGCAGCCACCCAACTCGCTGACTAGTCTTCTAGTTGCTTCGTCAGCTGTCCGCAGCCTGATGGCGATAGAGCGGGCCACCGCGGACACCTTGAGCGAATGGGTCAGCCGATTGTGCACCAGCGTGCCGGAGCCCGCCTGCGGGATCACCTGGGTGACCGAAGACAGACGCGAAAAATAGGGGGAGAAGCGGATCCGCTCGATATCGACGCGGAATTCGTCCTCGTTGGCTACTCGCGGCTCGGCGATGGCTCGGTCGCGGCCGCCGCTCTGGTGTGTTTTTTCCCTGATATCCATCGTAGGATCCAGCCTAGATGACACCGGGCAGGGAGGGATGGTTTGCTGGTGGTTGCGTGTCTGAAGTGGACGGAGCCGCCACGGCAAAGCCCAGTCGAGCAGGTGCCGTGGCAGCCAAGGGTCGAAGCCCGTTGCGCTGCAGGGGCGGCGTGCGCCGCGACTAGCCGTTGGAGGGTTCGGGGCGGTCGGCCCAGATGCCCCTGCTGTGCGTCAGGTGCTTCTTCATCAGTTCGGCGGCGAGTTCGCCGTTGTGGGAGATGATCGCCTCGAGGATCTCCATGTGCTCGACCGCGGACTCTGTCAGGTCTCCGTGGTCTGCGAGTTTTTGCAGTCCTTGCATCCGCGCCTGGTCGCGGAGCTGCTCGACGGTGTTCACGAGGCGCCGGTTCCCCAGAGTCTGAAGCAGCGCCTTGTGGAATAACCGGTCGCTGTCCAGGAAAGACCGTACATCGCCTGCCTCGGCGGCCAAAACGATGTCCTCGGCGAGGGTGCGGAAAGGGCCGGGGTCGCGGTCTCCGAATTTCTCTGCGGCTTCCCGCATGGCCGGAACTTCAAGCATGGTGCGGATCTTGAAAATTTCATCCAAATCCTGGTCGGTCAGCTGCGGGACGCGGAATCCCTTGTTCCTGATGACCTCGACGATGCCCAAGTTGGCCAGATCCATGACCGCTTCGCGCACCGGAGTGATGGAGACGCCGAGCTCGGCGGCGACCTTGACCACGCTTTCCACCTGCCCGGGCGCAATGTCGCCCATGACAATTGAGGTGCGAATGGCGTTGCGAGCCTGCTCCCTGAGGCTGACAGCTCTCAGGGGAGGGCGGCTGCTGGTAGTCATACTACTTGTTTACCATGTTCATTCGGCGGGATATTCATTCTAGAACCAGGGAAGCACTTCTAGCTCCGGTCGGCCACGATGTTGAACGGCTCGTCACCGGCAAGCAGTCCCCGGACCTGGCGGACCGCCAGCTCGCTGACCAGCTTGAGGAATTCTCCGGTGTCGCCGGCCATATGAGGGGTGACCAAGCAATTCGGTGCGGTCCACAGCGGGTGCCCGGAGGGCAGGGGTTCCGGATCGGTGACATCCAACGCCGCCCGGAGGCGCCCCTTGTCCAGCTCCTGCAGCAGAGCCTCGGTGTCGACGATGGGGCCGCGGCCTATATTGACCAGCAGCGCGCCGTCGCGCAGGCGTGCAAGGAACTCTGCATTGACCAGTTTCTCGGTTCGGGCGGTATGGGGCAAGGCTACGATGACGACATCCGCCTGCGGAAGCAGTGCTTCGATGGCGTCGATCCCGTGGACGAGCGTGCCATCATCCAAGGTTCTGGACTTCGACGCCACCGTAATGACCTGTGCAGGTCTGAACGGGGCAAGACGCTCGGCAATGGCACTGCCGACTCCTCCGGCTCCCAGCAGCAGGACCACCGAGCCGTGCAGGGAGGATGTCCAGATGCGTTCCCAGTGCTGTTCACACTGTTGTTCCAGGGCTTTGGGCAGCTCACGCAGGCTGGCCAGGATCAAGGCAAGGCAGTGCTCCGCCGTGGCGTCTTCCACCGCGCCGCGGGAGTTGGTCAGCGTGGCGTGCTGCGGCAGATGCTCTAGCACCCACTCGTAGCCGATGGACAAGAGGTGCACGTGGCGCAGTTCCTTGATGCGGGCAACACGCGATCGCAGCTCGGGGTTCGACGGGCGCTCGGTGACCAGCACCTCGGCTTCCGGCGCATCCTCGGGATCGTCGTTGATATGCCAGAGGATCGGTTCAATCCCGGGAATCTGCAACGCGTCGACGAGTCGCTGCCAGGGGACGAGAACACGCAAGGTCACGGTACTTCCAATCTTCGGTAGGTATCTGGCTATTGTGTCCCGTTGCCTTGCGGCGGGACAAACCGGGGGTCGAATTGGAAGCGCAAAGAAATATTTGTCGTCATTCATCGGTGCAGAAATGATCCAGCGGATAGAATCTGGCCATGACCCAAACTTCAGAGCGCGCTGGCCGGAAGGCCACAGCAGGTTCCACCACAACGATGGTTGTCGGCTGGACACTGGTATTGATCGGCTTGGGCATATTCGTGCTGGGCGAACCGGTGGGCGGCGGACTGCTGGTGGTGTCCGGGGCCGTGCTTCATGCGGGCGCGATGATTGCCGAGTCCGTCAGACGCTAGGCCTTTAAACAGTTCAGGCCCCGGGGCAATATCCCGGAGCCTGAAATGTAGGAAAGAGGTCTAGAGGTTAGTAGAGCTTATTGGCACCACCATCTGCCATGAGAGTCTGGCCGGTGACGTACTTGGCGTCATCCGAAAGCAGGAATGCGACAACCGGTGCGACGTCGGTCTCGGGATCGCCGAAGCGGCCCAGCGGAACCTTGGTCAGCGACTGCTCGTACAGGTCTGGGAAGGCCTGGCTCCAGGCCTTGACGCCGTCGGTCAGTGCCATTGGCGAAACCACGTTGACGCGGATGTTGTTGGCCGCCCATTCGTTGGCGGTCACGCGGGACAGGCCGCGGATGGCTTCCTTGGCCGAGGCGTAGGCGGCCTGGGTCGGCTGGCCCACCATGGCCGAGCCGGAGCCGAAGTTCACAATCGAACCACCGTTGTCCTTCAGGTGAGGGTAGGCGGCGAGCATGAACTGGCGGGTGGCCAGGAAGCCGGTGTTGAACGAGAGATCCCAGGCAGCTTGGTCCAGGTCGGTGAACGGTGCCTGGCGGGAAGCGTGCGCGTTGTTGACCAGGCCGTTCAGTCCGCCGAAGTTCTCCACGGCTGCGGCAACGGCTGCATCTGCGGTTTCCTGCTTGCTGACGTCGCCGGCGATGAAGGCCAGCGAGTCGCCGACTTCTTCCTTGAGCTTGGCTCCCGCTTCGGCGTTGAGGTCCACTGCGACGACCTTGGCCCCGCGGCGGAGCAGGACGCGGCTGATGGCCCCGCCGATGCCGGACGCGCCACCCGTAACAATGATGACCTTGCCTTCAAGCTGCATGCTGAACTCCCTTCGAAAATCATGGCGATCCGAGGTAGCTCATCTCGGGTCGGTGGGGGCGACCCCCTGAATAACTCAGAGTCTACTCGCTATATTCGACAGCTCGTAGAAAAGGTCACCTAAGTCAATCGTTCAGCTGACCGCGGAGCAAAACCCTTGTCTGATCAAGGGTTTCGCGATTCAATCCAGAGGCGAATCGCTCCAACCTGGTGCTTCTGGTTTCCTCGGATCTGGCAATCATCAGTTGATGCAGGATGCGGTACCTCGGCTGCGATTTCAATGAGGTGAAATTCTGGGATCAGCAAGAGCCCGACGACTAGAATGGTCCTTTGTTTTCCCTCACAGATTTCCTCATGGTCTACGCATATGAAACGGGTGTGGAGAGCACTTAAAGGATTCTTCATGAAGCCGAGTCAAGCCGCCAATAGACCATGCGGAAATACTTGGACATTGTTATTCAGCGCGCGTCACTCGGACTCTTCGCCCAATTGCGCAATAAAACGTGCGATGCGCGCAGCCCTGGTCCTCTCGGTCTTGGCAATCATCAGCTGATGCAGGATGTGATAGCGCGGCTGGGACTTCAGTGCTTCGAAGGCGGCTTTGGCGGCTGGCTGCGCATCCAAGGCACGTTGCAGGTCCTCGGGAACCTGAGCCGTCGCTTGCCCTTGGTAGGCGCCGTCCCACCTGCCGTCGGCCTTCGCCTTGTCGATCTCCACCTATCCGCGTGGGCGCATCCTGCCCTGCTCGATCAGCGCTGCCACGAATTGCGTGTTTTTCTCCGACCAGACTGACGCCTTGCGGCGGGGAGTGTAGCGCTGCAGGAATGTTGCTTCGTCGCGGCTGCGGCGCTGCCCGTCGATCCATCCGCTGCACAATGCTTCTTGCAGCGCGTCGGCAACCATCAGGGATGTTGGTTCGGTGGTGCCCTTCTTGGCTACGAGCAGCCAAACTCCGTCGCTGGTTTCTTCATTCTCGTCAAGCCAGGCACGCCATGCAGCGACATCTTTGAGGATCAGCGGGTTGTCATAGTCCATGGCAACTATTGTGAAGTGAATCTTTCCCGTTGGAAACAGTGGGGCTGAAAGCTTGTGCAGACGTGCGGAGGCTTGCTGCGCTTAAATCCCCATCACCTGCTCCATCCCCACCCTGTCAGTGATCGGATCGGAGAAGCTGCGGGAGAGGATCAACTGATCCTTAATCACCCGTTCTTCTTCCATCGGAATGCAGGGAATCCCGCGCAGCTCTAAAACGGTGCGCATCTGCACAATGGAGAACTTATCCCTGATCCGCACCTCGTTCGCATCCCGGAGGTCTTTAGCCGTCCAGATCCCTAACGCGCGCAGCCGTTTGGTCAGCCGGGGGCCGATACCCCACACCTCAACTACCGGCAGACGCGCCAGCAGGTTCTCGGTGGTCTGCGCTGGGGCCCGATCCCACACGCACACCCCACCCAGTTCCTTGATGTGCTTCGCCGTCTTATTGGCTAGCTTTGCGAGAGTCTTGCTTTTCGAGATGCCTACGCAGACGGGTAAACCGGTCAGCCGGAACACCTCCGCCTTGATCTGCTCACCAAGGGTTTGCAGCTCATCCAGGGTGCCGGACACGCCCAGGAACGCTTCGTCAATGGAATAGACCTCCACCCAGGCCGAGAAGCGGCCCAACAGTCTTACTGGTAATGGCGAATATCGATTTGTTCACTATTGGCTTGTGCTGATTGCGCCCAGCAGGATATACCCTGCTGGGCGCGTCGTGGGCCTATCACTGCGCTGTGCCAAGACGGAGAAGACGGTTTCACGATGCGCCCAGCATTTTTCACGGGGCTGACTCGGATGGTTTCGTTGCTAGGCGTATTCCTCAGCACCATGACGCGGCATGGATATCCGCATGGCTATCAGTCCTGCCCCGATTAACCCGATGATGGCAAACGCACTACTGAGCAGAAATGGGTCTATTCCGAAAGAAGCTCCAGAAAAGCCGAGACCGATGTAGAGGGTGATGCCTGCTGACCCGCCGAGCTGATCTGCCGCCCGCTGGACTCCAGAAGCTGTACCGGCATCCGATTCGGTCACTCCAGTAACAGCCGCGTACTGAAGTCCGACTAGCCCAAAACCCATCCCTACGGCGATAAGAACCATAGCTGGAATCATCGCAATAGCCGCAGCCTCTACGTAGGTGACGATGGCGATAGCCACCATCCCGAGAGCCGTAAACCCGATGCCGGTCACGGCGCAAAATCGCGCGCCCCATCGTCCGAGGAATCGAGGTACCAAGGTTGCGGCAGCAATAAGCGAGATCGCTAGTGGCACCAGCGTCAGTCCTGTGGTCAACGGACTGAGCCCCAGCCGGTTCTGTAGGTAGAAAGTGAACAGCAAAAACGATGTGGACAAAGCACCGCTGAGCAGAGCAGTCGCAAGATTGGCCCCCACTCGCGTTCGGTTGCGGAAGAACTCCAGGGGTATCAGCGGATTCGTGGCCCGTCGTTCAACGACAACAAACATATAGGCTGCTATCACAGCTGCAACTAGCACGACCACGGCCGCCCAACGGGGGATTCCGTCAGTCTCTCCTGCTTCGACGATCCCGAATACCAACAGAAGTGGCGCAGCTGTCAACAGGACCGAACCAGGAAGGTCGAGTTTCATACGCCTTCTTGGCTGGTCTGCCGGGATGAGAATGCCCGAAGCGATGAGGACGAACACGATAAAGGGTACCGATACTAGGAAGATCCAGCGCCACCCTAAAAACTCAGTGATGACTCCGGAGAGAATGAAGCCAAGCACAAGCCCGCAGCTAGCAACTGCCGCCCACACGCTCAGCGCGCGTGATCGTCCACGACCTTCGGGGAACAAGAGAACAATCACAGCCATTGCGACTGGCAAAGCCATTGCTTCGCCTGCCCCTTGAAGCAGCCTCGCGGTTACAAGAATAGGATACGTAGGGGCAAGTCCCGCCAGCAGTGAAGCGAGGCCGAACACAGTTGTGCCGATCATTAACAACCGGCGCTGCCCGAGTAGGTCCCCGAGCCGGCCGCCAAGCATTAATAGACCGCCACCGGTGATCGTGTACCCGACGACAACCCATGTCAGTTGTCTAGCATTGGCACCGAACTCGGCACCGATGGACGGAAGGGCAACGTTCACTACGGTCACATCTACCGCGATCAAGAATTGCAACATGGAAAGACAGGCGAGCGTCACCCAAGCCCGCACCGCCGTGGTTTTAGATTGAGAAGAAAGATTAGTGGGAACCAAGTCGTGCTCCATCGTTCAGAAGAACTCCGGGCAGCACTAAGCGCCGCTCCGGACTGGCCGTAGAGCGGCGAAGCATCTAAAGATTAAAGGACTACGTGCTCCGCCGCTAGCGGAGCATCTTCGTCACGGCGGCTGCAGCCGCAGAGGAACCTGCCATACCCTGGATTGTATCAGTTCCGTGGCGGATATCTTGCCGGGCAAGCCTTCGTGCGTAGTGCAGGATATGTTGACCAGTCGCGGTTTGCTGCTGTTGCCCAGGCTGCAGCTGAGACGGTGGAGATACCGAGCAGATCCGATAAGAGTGGCACAGGTATTTCAGCGGCAAGTTCCAGGAGTGCGGCCGAACGAGAACGATTGACCGGAATACCCAATCGATTCAACCGGCTTCCTAAGGCCCCTGCGGTGAGGTGTCTACCTGGCCACCTTCCGGGGAATATCCATGTGTCATTTATATCCCGGTGAGTTCTGGGTGGGTTCTGGTACAACAGCGTGACAGCATGCCCGAGTTGTTCAGGCAGCTCAATAGGATCATCGGCGAGGGTGACGGAAACGCCTTGCTTGCTGAAATGCACCGCAGTACGTGGAATGGCGACAATACGAGTCAGTGGTTGTCCGTATAACAACACAAATAGTCCTGCGACACGGTCTTGCGGTTCTAGGGTTTGATCTCGGAGCAACCAGCGCGCTAGATCCCAGCGTTCATCCGGAGGCATCGAACTTACGGGTTCTCTTTTTGGACGATATGATGAGACAGCTGTAGCAAGTCCATTGTCTTTAAGCCATCGCGTGAAGTGGCTTATGTGATCATGCCGGTTCGCTGAGCCAGCAACGTAGGCGTCGAGCACGCGTTGGGGCAAGGTCAAGGTCGTATATCCCTGCTCCTCGACGAATTGAAGGTATTCAGCACAGGTCTGTAGTCGAGATCGGAGCCGGTGAAACCGGTTATTGGGATCGGTAGGTCGTATCGCGTACCCTGCCCAGGGTTTGGTCGAGAGCCCCCATTGCGCGTATCGGCGCAGCAACAACCGATGAGTCGAGTTGGTCTGTTCCGAGAGCCACGAGGTCAACCAGGGGTAGTATCGTTCCTCATTGACATCGATGTCTGGGAGCACGCCGGAGGTCACGAGCAGGCTCAGTAAGAACGTTGCCCCTTGTTTTCCTCCGCATCGGGTAAAGATTGCCTCGAATTCTAGGGGCAACTGCCCGGTGGCTAATTCTCGCAGCACCGCAGCACTGACACGGTTGGTGTATTGCCACCCCATGAGGGAGTCAGCTCGCGCAGGCCCTTCCAATAAATACTTTTCTAACGGTCGAAGCTCAGGCCGCACAGCCCCGTCGGCATCTGCCAGCATCGTTCGGATTGTTTCAGGGCGGTGGCATTCGATGCACAGGTGGAACTTGCGCACGTTCTTCACTGAACCGCATCCCGGACATGCTAAAACTTCGGGTTGACCTGCGCACGAAGCACAGCACAGTTGGTCGTTTACAATGTGGGTGAGGAATTTCTTTTCACCACAGCCTGGGCAAGGCCGAGGATAACGCATCCCGTAGTAGCAATTGGGACAGATCGTCTTCCCTTGCAGGTGTAGGGCTATGGGTTGAAGACGTTGACAGCCGAAACAATCAGCCTTGGGACGCTCATAGCAGCGATTGCAGACCAACGTTCCGTCTAAAGCATTCTTAACAGAGGTTGTCTCCTGACAGCGATGGCATGCGCCAAAGGAGCGTGGATCGAGCCTCCAACACGGTCTGCAAAAGTACTGTCCATCAAGGTTTTTATGGATGGGTCGCCGTTGCCCGCAGCCAACACATGGTCTCGCTCGATAATTTTTCTCGCATCGAGAACAGTGGCGACCTCCTTGAGGAGCTCGATGCGGCAACTGCATCTTTCGGCCACAACTCTCACATCCCGGCACCACAATCGCCACGGCCCCAGCCTCCCTGAGAGCAGCGGTCAAGGCTTGAACCGTCACGGGCACGTTCGGGTCCTCACCAGTCAGAATCCCGGGCCGTTTACTGATCGCGATGAACAGCCTCCGACGCGTCCGATGGACCGGCGCAATAGAATCGATCATGGCGGCCAGAACACTCGGCGCAATTTCTGGGACATAAGGCTCCAGAATCAAGACAATGTCTTGTGTCACTGTATCCATAAGGAGCTTTCGTTAGTACTTAGGCCGTCTGATCCTGGCCCGCACCGGACGCAGATCACCAATAGGCGCTTTACTACCTTCAGCCACAGCAGTCTTCGGCGCTTCGACTTCACGCCGCTCCGTCACGATCAACTCATCCTTAGAACACTCCAGCGCATCACACAGCGCAGACAACACCTCCAGACTAATGCGGCGAGGTGGCGTTGTGACCAACCGATACACTTGCTCCCGCGACAGCTCAACGCCTCGCTCGGCCAATAAAGGGCGAAGATCAGTCGTTTGGAATAGCCCTTTCGAAGCCATAATGGCTCGAAGGTTCCACGTAGTATGAAGCTCAATCATTCCTACCCCTCCTCCTCCTCGGTAATTTTTCGCAGCGCCTGGGCCAAAATTCTATTCTTGAAATCTCCACTCACGGAGGTATAAATCGAGGTGGTAGACGAGTGCTGGTGCCCCACTTGTTCCTGCACGAAGCGGTCAGCATACCCATGTTCAATCAAATGCGTGACATACGAATGCCTCAGACTGTGCAACGTCAGCTCTTCCGGCAACCCAGCTTCGGCACGAAGCTCGGCAAATCGGCGATCAAGATAACCCC
The DNA here is from genome assembly GCF_001454985.1 of Arthrobacter sp. YC-RL1. NCBI lineage: Bacteria > Bacillati > Actinomycetota > Actinomycetes > Micrococcales > Micrococcaceae > Arthrobacter > Arthrobacter sp. YC-RL1. Next base: position 3,210,034 of record NZ_CP013297.1, on the reverse strand, counting down.
CAGAGATGCGAGTCCGTCGCTCGGTAACCCAAATAGCATCGAGTTCTCCTGGATCAAACCGATCACGGCCTTGTTCAACCCACTGCCGCATACCCGGTACCCACCAATCGAATTCTGGCACGAGCAAAACAGTACGACGTCGAGGTGCACCGCCGCCGGCGGCCTTGCCCCATCGCACATGCAAAGCCGCATAACGTCCCCACTGTTTAGCTTCGGGATTGTAGTGCAGATCCGCAAGATCCAACTGGGCTAACTCATTTCGTCGTAGCCCAAAAGCATAAGCTGTTTTGAATATCTGAGAGTCTCGAAGCGCGGCCAGCGCGCCCTTCTTCCCTGACGCAGCGAGTTCTTCGACTTTGGCATCGGCCGTGTCAAATAGGGTTTCAACCTCGTCGAAGGACAGAGGACGACGTTTTCCAGACCCCTCATATTGAGCCTTATGTGCCACCGTATTCCAGGACAGACAAACCTGTACCGGGTGGCTACCAAACTGGTTTTCACAAATCTCCACCCAGTCATAATTCGGATCAATCAAATACGCACAGAACGTCTTAATAGCATTGTGATTGTGCCGCATAGTTGAAAGCGACTTGAGCCGTTGATCTGGCCCCGAAATAAACTCTTCGACATCTTGAGCATTCCACTCCCACGGCATCCTTCCAGAAAACTCCTGCAACCGCAGGATCAGACGCCGCCGAGTCGCAATAGTCGTGGAACGCAGCCCCCGACTGCGCTGTTGGCTTTCCCAACCACCAAGCATGGCCTCAAACACCGTCGCTTCCGGCGTCACAAACGCCACATTGGACGAGTCCGACACGGCGCGAAGAGTCCGCATTAAATCATCTGAATGTTGCACCACATACAACAATGTAAGGGCGCATGCATCAACGGTCAATAGCCGACCGAGAAGACTTGAACTACACTGGGTAAACTGCCCTCGCAAATGAGAATGATCGCTTATTGCCGAGTCAAAGAATGATTGCGAGTTGCATTTCGCACAACAGTCGACGGTTCATGACGCGGGTCGACATTTCCCCATACAGCTCGTAATTAGAGGACTTCGCGACCAGCCCGAGGCGGTCAGCGTCGGCCGCGAGTTTGAACCAGGGCGCACCCATCTCAATCCCCAGGGTTTTGGCTTCGCTGCTGCGCGCGACCGCGCAGCCATCATTATTGGACAGCACGATCACCGGGCGGGCTTCGAGCTTCGGGTCAAAGACACGTTCGCAGGAGACATAGAAGCTGTTCACGTCCACGTGTGCGATGTATTCGCCCCGCTGTGCCGGGTCGGGGGAGTCTATGTTGGTAACCATCGGTATCACTTTCGTTGATATTCGCTAAGAAGAGTTGACCCAATGACACCTTTATTGAACCCATGATCTATCTAAGCGAATTGGTTTCTTAAAATATAGAACATAGGTTTGACAGTTTGGATAAATAAATGGGTAGCCACCTCGAACTCTTCGCGAGGTGCCTACCCATAAGGTGGTTGTTATTTCTTGCTTGAGATTCGGTGAATCCATGGAGGAATCCGAGGGTGACCGGCTGTGGTTCACCGCAGCATCTTCGGGTAACAATCACAGCGACTCGGCCATATCTGGACGGCTCTGGCCTCATCGGAAAAGATTAGTAACCAATACTTTGTCGCCGATTCTGGGTTTACCAAGTGCCGGAGAAGAACTATGCCTAGCTACAGCGACGGTTCAGCAGCAGAGTGTCGGTATACACGCTGGTGGGCTGTGTTCAGAGCGAGTGCCACATGCCTGTCCAGGCAGTAGCTGTGACCATTACATCTTTTGTGCCATTAGATGGGCAACCTGATCTCATTGGCGAACCAGTCCTGCAATTGCGTCACCCAGGAGCCCCACAGGCCGGTGGCCATCAGAATTCCAAGAAGAATCAAGATGCCGCCGCCCGCGCGCATGATCGATAGCTGGTGCCGACGCAGGAACTTCATGGCACCCATTCCGCGTCGCAACCCCACTGCGATGAAAAGGAATGGCAGCCCCAGCCCCATGCAATAGAAGAATGTCAGTAAGGCGCCCTTCGCAGGGTTGGGGTCAAGGCCGGTACTCATTGTCAACACTGCGGCAAGTGTGGGTCCGATACAAGGTGCCCAACCAAGCCCGAAGGTCACACCCAGTACCGGGGCACCCCACAAGCCAGCCGGTGGTTTGCGGTGCATCTTCGCGTCGCGTTGCATGAAAGAAAATCCACCCATGAACACAATGCCCATGAAAATCACCAGCACACCGAGAAGCTGAGTGACCCAGGCACCTTCGAACCGCATCCATGCGGCGATTTGAGAAAAGACCACTCCGGCGAGCACGAAGACGGCAGTGAATCCGAGGATGAACAGAGCAATACCCGCGACCATGCGGCCACGTTTCTGCTCGACGAGATCAGCACCAGATAGCCCAGTCACGTAGCCAAGATAACCCGGAACCAAAGGAAGAACGCACGGCGACAGAAACGAGACGAGGCCGGCAAGGACGGCCACGGGAACCGCAAGCAGCAAGGATCCATCTTGGATAACCTCAGCAAAAGGGTTGCTCTGGACCGAAATTGCCAAGGTGGTGGTGAGCGGCAAATTCATCACAGCGACTCGGGGTCTGGGGAAGATCCTTACGGAAATTCACGCTAAGGACGGACCGGTATTGATTTCGTATGTGGATGTTGAAATTTGGCCTGTAGGACCATCGTTACAGCGGTTGGCGCTAAGCGTATGATCCTGGTCCCCAGCTGAGGGTGAAGTTAATGACGCTCGCGGAGGTTTTTCTCTTCGGACATGTGCCGTTCAGAATTTGACCGCACTCCGCAGAGAAATCAGCGATCACTGGCCCTTGACGGATCCGGAGTCTTGCCCGAGATGGCGGTAGAGCGTCGCGCGGCTCCACCCGACCAAGCGTGCTGCGTCCTCTGCGGTGCGTCCCCTCGCGCGGGCGTCCTTCGCGATCGCGAGCTTGTCCGCGATCACGGCCGGGTCCGAGAGCGGCCGGCCGAAACGGGTGCCCGATTGCCGGGCCGCGGCGATCCCTGCGTTGACGCGCTCAACGATCAGCTCACGCTCATACTCAGCCAAGGAAGCCAGCAGGTTCAGCATTATCCGCCCGGTCGAGGTCGCCGGGTCGATCCCGTCCGAAATAGACCGGACCTGCACACCGCGTTCGCGCAGCAGGTTCACGGTGTTCAGCACATCGATCAAGGAACGGCCGAGCCGGTCGACCCGCCAGACCACCACGGTGTCCCCGGCCTCGGCGTATTCCAGCAGCTTCTTCATCCCGGGCCGCTCGATCGCCGTCCTGCTGCCGGAGGTGACATCGGCGAACACATCCCGCTTTTGCACCCCGTCCTTGAGAAGCGCGTCGAGCTGCAACTGCGCATCCTGGCTCGAAGTACTCACACGCGTGTATCCCAAATGTCTCACATGGCCATTTTGTCTCAAAAACTCTTGGATGCCAACCTCGTAAGACGTTTTACGGCAAGACGACTTTTTGGAACAAACTGCCTCCCGGGACTTCAATGCGACCGATTGCCAAAGTTGGTGCAGTTCTTATGTCTCAAAAAGCTTTAGGTTTTCAAGACGCCTCGCGACCGTCAGCGGTTGGTCTGACCGCTTTCCCCTGTCGGTAGGTGCGCCACTGCGGTTGTAGTGCAGCGGACACCTGAGATTGAAGTCCTCTGCTTCAGGTGGGTTTCGCTTAGGCGCAGCAGGACAGTTTGGCGACGTCGGTGGTGAAGGCCTTGGCGACGATCCTGATGCCCTCGGCCATCGTCAGGTAGGGGCTCCAGGCGGCGGCGACCTGTGCGACTGTCATCCCCGCTGCGAGGATGTAGACGCCGGCGGCGGCCAGTTCCCCGGCGTCCCTGGCGACGGTGGAAATGCCCAGGATCCGTCCGGTGCCGAGCTCGGCGACGACCTTGATGAAGCCGCGGGTGTCGCGGTTGACCACGGCTCGCGGCACGTACTCCAGGGGCAGGACCCGGCACTCGCAGCGGATCCCGGCAGCGACGGCTTCCTTCTCCGTCATGCCGACCGACCCGATGGCGGGACTGGTGAAGGTGACCCGGGGCAGGTGCCGGTAGTCAACCTCGGCGACGGCGTCGGTGAACGCATTGTCCACGGCCAGGGCGCCGTGGGCCGCGGCGACGTAAACGAACTCCCGGTGTCCGGCCACGTCCCCGGCAGCCCAAATGCGCGGGTTGGACGTGGCCAGGCGGGAATCAATCACGATCTCGCCCGTGGCGCCGGTCTTCACGGCGACGGCGTCAAGATTCAACCCGTCGATGACGGGGCGTCGGCCTGTGGCCACCAGGAGCCGGGATGCCCGGAACGTTTCCCTGCCGCCGGCCACGGATGCCGAGACCAGGACCCCTCCGTTGGCGTGATCGCGCTCCACAGTCTCCGCGGAGGCCCGCCGGACCACCCGGATCCCCTCGTCGGCAAAAACTTCGGCCAATGCCTTGGATGCCTCCGGTTCCTCCTGCGAGGCCAGCCGGGAACGGACCAGCATGGTCACCCGGGAACCGAGCCGGGAGAAAAGCTGCGCCATTTCCAGGGCAACATAGCCCCCGCCCATGATCAGCATTGATTCGGGGATCTCGTCCAGTTCCATCGCCGTCGTCGAGGTCAGGTACCCTGTCTCGTCCAGTCCAGGGACGGGAGGCGTCCAGGGGGCGGAGCCGGTGGCCACGAGATAGTGGTCGGCCTCGATCGTTTTTTCGGCACCGTCCGGGGAGGCGACCCGGAGTCGGGGTTCGTCCTGGGTTCCGGTGAACGAGGCCTCCCCTTCGAGCATGGTCCACCCGTGGTCGGCGGCCAGTTCAATGTACTTTTCCGTTCGCATGCTTTCCACCAGCGCGGCCTTGCCCCGGATCAGGGCCGGCATGTCCACCGGGCCCGCCGAGGCCGCCACCCCGGGGAAGCGGGCCGCGTCCAACGCCACGTGACGTGCCTCCGCGGCGGCCAGGAGCGCCTTTGAGGGCACGCACCCGGTGTTCACGCACGTCCCGCCCACGGTGCCGCGCTCCACCATCACGACCCGCTTGCCCAGTCCGGTGGCCCGGATCGCGGCCGCAAACGCGCCGCCCCCGGAACCAACAACCGCCAAATCGAACTGTTCGTTGCTCATCAAGATACCTCTTCACTGTCGTTCAAGACTTCCCATGAACCATCATGAACCTTCCAGTACAATGGAAGGTCAAGTTGGGTGGCCACCGAAGGAGGAATCGGGGAACATGAGGATCGGACAGCTCGCGGAAGCAACAGGCACGACGACCAAGACCCTGCGGTTCTACGAGGAGTCGAGGCTACTCCCTCCCGCCGAGCGCCTGGCATCCGGCTATCGGGACTACGCCGAGGATGCCGTGGGGCAGGTCGCGTTCATCCACCGCGGACAGGCCGCCGGGCTGACCCTCGGCCAGATCCGCCAGATCCTGAAGATCCGCGAGCACGGCCAGACACCGTGCTCGCACGTCCAGGGCCTGCTCGGGCAGCGCCTCGGGGAACTCGATGCCCAGATCGCCGAACTCCTGGCCCTCCGGGAAACCATTTTCCAGCTCCACGAAAAGGCAAGCAAGCCGGAGCCGGATTCCTGCTCCGCCGACCAGGTCTGCCGCTACATCTGATCGATGTCCCACCCCGCTGGTTGCGGGTCGCGCGGCCGGGAATACCTGCCAGGCGTTAAAGGTGGGCGCCCATGGACCGCGCATCCCCACGAGGGCTTGGCGGCTTCATGGTCGCCCGTTGGACTGGCGCCGGGGCGGGCCGAAGCACCTTCCGAGGTTTGTGGCTACGACATTTAGCGTTGAAAACCACACGTTTCATCAGGCTTACGTCTGTTTGGGGTTTACCCTAACAAGTCATTTGAGGCCTAGCGCGCAATTTCACGTCGTTACTCCCGAAACCCCGACTCCTGAAGGGTATCTATCAGGGCCTTAAGCGTGGCCTTTTCGGCCGCTCCAAGGACACGTGACGCGACCCGTCCCTGTTTGTCGAGCACCAGCGTGGTGGGCACTGCCTGCAATGGGACATATTGGGTCATAGCCAGCCGGATTTCACCTTGGGTGTCTTGCACCGATGGGTATGAGATCCCAAAAATGCGCTCGAAGGCTTGTGCGGCTTCTTTCTCGTCACGGATATTGATGCCGATAAATTCGGCCTTCACTTTAACTAAGGCAGCAAGCATGCCGGCGCGCAAGCAGGTACGCCGTCCCAAGCGCTGTGCTTGGGACTCGCTGAGGGTTTTCATGTTGTCAGACTCCTGAGAGGTTTGCAGAGACGGTTTGTGAGATCGGCGCCGGTTTATACATGGTTGTAGAACTGGATTTATGCACATGCCCATGGTTTCGTGAGCTACTTGACGTAGGAGAATACTCCCATCATGCCGCGTTCCGCATGATAAGCATTGTGGCAATGTGTGAGCCATTGGCCCGGGTTATCGGCATCAAATTGGACGGTGACAGTTTCCCGTGGACGGACAATCACGGTGTCCTTTCGTGCCCCGGACTGCCCGATTTGGAAGGTATGGCCGTGGATGTGCATCGGGTGCCACATGTCGGTGTCGTTGATGAATTTCACTTCCACGCGCTGTCCTTCTTTCAGATCAAAGGTATGCTCAAAGGGCTTGGCCATGTCGAAACGATGGCCGTTGATGCCCCAGTCGTAGTTCTCCATTCCGCCGGTCAACCGCAGCTCGTGGACTTGGTCCGGCGTCTTGACCGCAAGATTCACGGAAGGGTCGGCGGTGAGCTGTCCACCGTCAACGATCTCTCCGGTCAAGGCCGTCGGGAGATCACCCTTTCTTGGGGCCGTACCTGTCCCGGTTGCAATGAGACCGTAGGCCATTTGGGCTTTCCCTTCGGCCAAGGCCAACAACGGTGTGAAACCATCTTGGATCGTCAAAAGCGCGTCGATGCGCTCTCCCATGCCCAAGACGACGGCGTCAACCTCAGCGTGAACGACCGGGAATCCATCGGTATGGGTCACGATAAGTTTCTGTTTCGGAACTCCGACCCGGTAGGCAGTGTCGCCCGCGGCGTTGACAATACGCAATCGAACTCGATCCCCGGGTTGTGCCATAAAAACCTCGGGTTTTTCGATGGTGGTGCCGTTGAACAAATGCAACGGATAGGCCACGTCACCGGCATCTCCGCCCAAAAAATCGCTGGTTGCACCCATGAGCATATGGCCCATCACCATGCCGCCGTCTTCGCTACCGTGGCTCATTCCACTCATCGGTGCCATCCCCTTAGCGAGCTCCTTCATCGCTTCATCAGGCGTTCCGGTGACACCATCAAGCCAGTCATCCAAGACGATCACCCACTCCTTGTCGTACTGCAATGGTTCTTGCGGATCATCAATGATCAGAGCGCCATAGAGGGCGCGTTCGCGCTGCATCTCGACGTGGGAGTGATACCAATACGTGCCGGGATGTGCCAGCTTGAAGTCATAGGAATAACTGGTCGCAGTCTCCACTGCCTCCTGTGTGAGTCCCGGCACGCCGTCGGCGTTGTTGCGTAAGGCAAGACCGTGCCAGTGGATGCTGGTGGATTCAGGAAGCTCATTGGTGAGGTTCAGGTTGAGCTGGTCACCGACCATGCCACGTAGTGTGGGGGCGACCAGCTTCTTGTCGTATCCCCATGTAGTGATCTTCTCTCCGGCCATTGCCGTGCTTATCGACTCTGCCTTCAGCGTTTTCGTGACCGTCTTTCCGGTACTGGGGCGCAAGTTTTCGACTTCTGCGATGAGCGGGTCGGTGGGCAGGACTCGGGACACCCCGGTGGAGTTCTGGGCCTTGGGTGCGCAGGCGCTTAGGGCAGCAGCTGCGGTCGTGGCAATGGACAGTCCAAGGAAGGAACGTCGGTTGAATTGGTAAGTCATGAAGCAGTCCTTTATGAAGTGTGAGTCTTGGGGGAGCATAGGAAAATAGAGGATGGCGGCCAGCTCGTGGCACGCAGTCAATCCAACGGATTACGGTTTTTACGCAGCCTCATGCCGCTTTGGTGGTCCGCCGTGTCTGCAATGCCGCTGGCCGCCGTCTGGTATTTCGACTCCTAGCTCTCTGATCTTGGAGGAACACGGTGCCTAAGAGCTAACCTGCAGTGATTAGAGATCGTGACCGACGTTCGGCGGGTCGTTGATCTGGCCGAAGCCTACATTTCCGGTTACTGAAGATAGCGGTGGTAGATACTGGTTGCCATTCCATCCTTGGAGAATCGCTGCTCGACGCATGTCCAACCGTGCTTCTCATAGAATTTACCTGCCCCGTTGGCACCGGCCGCGGTGGCGAGCTCGGCCAACCTAGCATGGTCCGCTGTTGCACGTTTAAGGAATGCGTCCATCAGAAAAACGCCTATTCCTTCACCACGCCGATCTGGCAACACCACAAGTGATGTAATGACAGCAGGCGACGGTATCACTCTGTCGCTGGATACCGGGCTAGCGGTGCGTCCTAGCAGACGACGGGCATAGGGACGTGCGCGGGTGCCCAGAAAATGTAGAAGTACACGTGGCCGGATGGAGAGCGCCGCGAGACCCGAGAGGAGAAGTCCCCACTTCTGGTTGGCTAGTACGTCAGCGATGTGGCGGACTTGGTTGGTCGAGCCAATTAGGAAGCCTATTGGCTGTTCATCGTCACTCACGGCGACAAGGGCAATCCCGAATCGTTCGGTGAGGAACGTTTTCATCCAACGACGTACGAAGTGGTTTCCTAAGTGGGGGAATAATCCATCTGGAAGGTAGCGGATCATGTCCGAGGCCATCCTGCTCAGGTCTTGTTCTGTGGCATCTCTGATGACGACAGGTGAGCCGGTGCCGGGATTCTTTGAGGTTATTCGGCTCATGGGGTTTTCTCGGTGAAAGTCGCTCCGTCGTCCGTGGAGTGTGAGATACCCGTACTGGTGGCCACCCAGATCCGCACGTGTCCGCCATCGTCGCCGGTGGCGGCAATGGCAGCCGGTTGCCCGGTGACGACTCCAGCAGTCTTTTGCCAAGTGCGTCCGGCATCGCGGCTGAGCTGTACCGCACCATCCGGTTCCACTCCGACGACGACCGATTTGCTGGCAAAAGCGGTCAGCAGCAGGACCGGAGCGTCTTGGGGTAAGGTCCAGGTTTTCCCGCCATCTTCAGAACGGTGTACTCCTTGTTCGGTGGTGGCCAGCACGACTTGGGACAGCGGGCTTCCGGCGAGATGATAGGGCTGGATGCCGGCATCTATGTTGTTCCATGTGACCGTGTCATCGGTCACCCGCAGTGTGCCGTCAAAACCGATGACGCTCTCGCCGGTGACGGCCAAGGCGTGGAAATCGGATTTGCCTTGAAGAGAGAGCGGTTCCCACGTGGACCCGCCATCAGTTGATCGGATCAAACCCGCCGGGTCGGGCAGACCGGTCTCAGTCGACGGGTGCCCGGAAGCGTAATACTCGTCTTTTCCGGCGGTGGCGAATCCCATCAGGTCAATGGTGGGCCCGATTTTCTGCGGTTCGTCAGCTGTGGCATCGAAGAGTCCCTCATGGGTGGCCAAATGGATGCGCCCGGAATCCGGGTCAACGCTCATGCCGTGGACGTGGCTGAAGACTGCGACGCTGGCAGCTTCTTGCGCAGCGGGTCCTTCGCTGATTGACTGCGTGCAGCCCGTGAGTAGGGCCATAGAGAGCGCGGCGACGGACAAGACTGCGCGTTTTTGAGCGCGCAAAAGTGAGTTCTGTGTAAGCATGGTGGTTCCTTGAATCAATCAGAAGTGCTGCTCAGATGGGTCAGGGGAGGCGGCACCCTAGGCAGCAGCGGCAACGTGGAGTCTTTAGAGGTCGGCTAGCAGGGTCTTCATGGCCTGAATTTCGGTTCCCTGGCTGGAGACAACATCCTTAGCCAGCTCGACGGCTGCAGGATTCGATCCGTTGGCGACTTCGTCCTCAGCCATAGTGATGGCCCCCTCATGGTGGGCGATCATTTGGGTCAGGAACAACCGCGAAGCTTCGGTGCCCTGGGTGGCTTCGAGGTTGGAAAGGTCCTCCGGGGTCATCATCCCGTCCATCTCATGGCTTCCGGACATCTTCATAGGCTCGCCCCAGGTCTGGAGCCAGTCGTTCATTTTCTTGATTTCCGGCCCCTGGGCGGCTTTGATGTCCTGGGCAAGCTCGGTAACCCGGGGATCCAGGTTTTTCTTGGCCAGCATGATGTCGCTCATCTGGACAGCCTGTTCGTGATGAGGCGTCATCATCTGCGCGAACATGGCATCGGCACTATTGTGGTCGGCTGCAGCATCGGAGGCCGACGTCGGCATGCTGCCATGATCCATGCCGGACATAGTGCTTTCAGGTTCGGTGGTGCCAGCGTCCGTGGAGCATCCGGACAGGACGAGTGCTGCTGCAAGAGCGGTTGCCGAAATGGAAGTCAGGCGTTTCATGTGGGTATTCCTTCAAAGTGTTCTCAAACGGGGTATCCATCAATACCCGGCCAAGACGGCACACAAGGGTGCGCACGAATAGCCGGAGCTCTCCCCGGTATGGGGAAAGCGGCCGGCGTTTTTATGTGCGACTGATAGAGAGTTCGATGAGTGAGGGAGTCCACGGCAACCGGTTTGCCGGTGCAGGCATGACTGGCGGGGCGCGCAGCCCCTTGCCAGGAATAATGAACCAACGCTTAGGAAGAAACCACAAGACGGCCAGGACAATGACTATGAGTACGCACATGGCAGCCATGAGATGATGTTCGCCATTGCATGGCCCGTAGCAGGTACTATCTGCCTCGCCACCGACCGTCCCATCTGTGGCCATTACGGGTGGACCGTGATCGTGGGAGACTGCTTGGTGTGCAGAGGTCGCGCTCAGACCAGCAGTATCTGGCGCTTGGTGGGACGTTCCTAAGACATGCATCCCCAAGATTCCGAGGATGATTCCGGCCAAACCCAGCATAAGAATAACCGGGCGGCGGCCAGCAGGATTGTCCGGTGCAGAGACAAGCAGAGACAGGAAACGACGAGGCGTCATAACCTGATTCATCGCATCCTGCCTTTCCACCTGAGTGAAGGTTTTTCATCTCAAGGGTACTGGCGCATCCTGTGCCCGGCAAAAGAAAGCGCTTGAAACTGGTCTAGTGTGATTAATGTATGGTGTCTGGATCGAGATTGATGCGTCGCAGCAATTGGGCGTTGAGCGCGACCACGATGGTGGACAGGGACATCAGGATCGCTGCGATGGCCGGAGAGATCGACACCCCAGCAAACGCCAGTGCTCCGGCAGCCAGCGGGACCGCAATCACGTTATAGCCGGTGGCCCACGCCAGGTTCTGGATCATCTTGCGGTAGCTGGCTCTGGATAGTTCCAGCATAGACATCACCGCCCGCGGGTCGTTGCCGGCCAAGACAACCCCCGCCGATTCTATTGCCACATCGGTGCCGGCACCGATGGCAATGCCAACCTCGGCCCGAGCCAGTGCTGGGGAGTCGTTGACCCCGTCCCCGACCATGGCCACTTTCAGGCCGCGGGCCTGCAGCTCGGCAACCTTCTTATCCTTGTCCTGGGGCAGGACTTGGGCGAAGACCTCGTCGATGCCCAGCTTTCCAGCCACTGCTTCGGCGACCTGCTGCGCATCACCGGTGATCATCGCGACTTTGAGGCCCCGGGACTGCAACGCGGCAACGGCCTGGCGGGAATCGGCGCGGATCTCATCTTCCAAACTCAGGGCACCAATCACTTGCCCAGCACGAACCACGTGGAGTACGGAGGCGCCTCGCTCGACCCAAGGCTGAGTCTGCTCCTGCAGTTCTCGCGGGATCGTCAGGGCTTGGGAGTCAAGCAAGTTCGGTCCGCCGATCATGATGTCGGCTCCATCGACGTTGGCGGTCACGCCACGCCCGGTCAGCGAGGTAAATTCGGTTGCAGTCGGAATCCGGATGTCTCGGGCCCGGGCCGCTGCGACGATAGCCCGGGCCGAGGGATGTTCGCTGTCCGCCTCAACTGCGGCCGCCAGTGCCAGCAAGTCGTTATCGCTGAGACCAGGGGCTGTGGCAATGCCGGTCAGAGCAGGCTGGCCCAGAGTTAGAGTGCCGGTTTTGTCGAAGAGGACCACATCGATGGTGCGCATCCGTTCCAAGGCCATGCGGTTCTTGATCAGCACTCCAGCCCGTGCCGCCCGTTCGGTGGAGATCGCGATGACCAGTGGAATGGCAAGGCCCAGTGCGTGCGGGCAGGCGATGACCAGAACGGTGACGGTGCGGATAACCGCCTCGTTGGGACTGCCCAGGAGCACCCAGGTGAGGAAAGTGATGATGCCGGCGCCCAGAGCGAAGTAGAACAGAAAAGCCGCTGCACGGTCCGCTAGCGCTTGGGCTTTCGAGGAGGAGGCCTGGGCCTCAGAGACCAGACGCTGGATTCCGGCTAGAGCGGTATCTGACCCGACGGCTGCCACCTTGATGCGCAGGGAGCTGTCCGTGGCCACAGTGCCGGCCACTACGCTGTCTCCGGGACCTCGCGGTACGGTCTTGGATTCGCCGGTGATCATCGATTCGTCCAGTTCCGCTTGGCCTTCGGTGATTTCCCCGTCAGCAGGCAGCCGGCTACCGGAGCGGACCAGTACGATATCGCCGACGGATAGATCGCTGATTCGTACTGTGTCCGTGCCCTCTGCGGTGACGCGTTCGGCTTCATCAGGTAGCAGTTCTGCCAGAGCATCTAGTGCGCCGCGCGCCGAGCCTAGGGCGCGCATCTCGATCCAGTGGCCCAGAAGCATGATCACTACCAGCAGGGCCAGTTCCCACCAGAAGTCGAGGTTGAAGTTGCCGATGCCTAGCGTGGTGATCCACGAGGAGAGAAAGGCGATAGTGATTGCCAGCGTGATCAGCAGCATCATTCCAGGCTGCTTGCTGCGCAGTTCTTTCCAGCCGCCCTTCAGGAAGGGCAGTCCTCCGTAGAACAAGATCACCGATCCGAGCACCGGAGCGATCCAGGCGGCGCCGGGGAAGTCCGGGATCTGATAGCCGAAGAGGTGGGCGAACATCGGGCTGAAAATTACCACCGGGATTGAGAGTGCCAGGCTCAGCCAGAACTTATTCTTGAACATCGCGGTACTGTGTCCTGCGTGCTCGCCGTGGCTGTGGACGGCGTGTTCATCGTCAACTGCCGAATGCGCATGGCCAGCCGGCGTCGCCTGGCCATGAGTCGGCTGTTCAGACATCGGGTGTCCCGTGTGACTGTCTTTGGATGCGAGAGTGCGACCCCCGTGCCCAGGGGAGACTGAGTGGCCGTGTTCCCGGTTCTCCGGTGCGTGGTTCATGATGGCTTCCCTCCTGGACCCCCGAGGGCGGCCTCGAATTCTCGTCTGAATACGCCGGCCCTAACACTGGCGGCAACCGCCCGTTAAGTCCCGCGTAGGTTCAGAATATACCCCATGGGGGTATAAATCGAGTTTTCTGACAAGACTCATCTGTCCACTCGTGCCCAACAACAGACGATTAGCCGATGGCCGCCAACAGCAGGGCACAAGCTTTTTCGCACCGGCGGCAAGCTTCAGCGCAGACCTGGCAATGCTCGTGCATGCCAGCATGCTTCTCGCATTCGGTGGCACACTGCTGGCAGGCTGTCCGGCAGGCTTCAAGCATTGCCTTGACTGCCGATGGGTTCTGGCCGGTTTGGCGGGTCAGCACGTTGACGGTGGCGTTGCAGATATCGGCGCAGTCGAGATTGGTCCGGATGCAGAGACGCAACTCGGCGACCATGTCTTCGGCCAAGCACGCGTCGGCACACGCGGTACAGCTCTGGGCGCATTCGAAACAGGCGGCGATACAGTCCGCAAGCTTTTGAAGGACCGGGTCATTGGGTTTGTTGGGGTGGGTTTTCAGCATGGAGATGATGTGACTCATTGATTTTGCTCCTTAGTCTCGATGGATACCGCGGACGCTACCACTTTGAGATCGTGAACTGAAGCCTTTAAGCAACTTGTACAGTAGCGCAACAAACACGACCCCGCATGAGCGTCGGATACACAAATTTCAGCGATGGCGCATAGCTGTTTCCTTACCGTTAATGCAGCATCGTTTCCAAGAGTGAGTATGTCTGCTGCCGGGGTATCGGAAAGGTTATGGATCGAGTCCACGAGCAGTACCACCGGTCAGCTTAAGCACCGCCAAGAACCGTAAATCTTGGTGCCGAGGAAGAAGAAATTTGCAACTATATAGCTTCTCGGGTCCAGGGTCCGGTGACTGCATACTTGGAAGCCCAGCGGGAGAAGGAACTGGGCGAGATCATCGCTGCGGAGAATTTGAAGCCGGAAGAAACAGCCCAGTTCATCGATGCTGCGTTCCGTGAGGGAAGCATTCGGGCCTCGGGAACAGCGATCACCAAGGTCTTGCCTCCGGTGTCTCGTTTTTCAAAGGAGAAGAACCATGGGGAGAAGAAACGGCGGGTGGTGCAGAAGCTTGGGGAGTTCTTTGAGAGGTTCTTTGGGTTGGTCTCGAAAAGATAGGGATGGCTGAGGTCGGACGGTGGCGCACTGACCGTCCCATAATCGGTCGTTTTAGGTTTATTGGAGCCAACGAACCAACGTGGTATTTGCCGCGTCGTTAGGCAATGTAGCATCCCGCGGTGCCTGCGAGATGCGTCAGCGCGAAAATGGGGATTCTCAGTTATACACAATACGAACTTAGCTCCGGACTCCGCTAGTCAGGAGGGGCGACGTAAGACATCGGACGTGGTGGGCACCTTCCGAAGTCCTGAGGAATCGCCCATATTCGGAGAGCCAAAACGTAGCACTGTGAGCAGCACGAATTTTTTGGGGACCGGTGTCGACCGGTGGCTCGCTGATGGCCGATCCTCGACTGCGGTTAGCACTCCACGACGTTGACGGCTAGGCCGCCCATGGCGGTTTCCTTGTACTTGTCGCTCATGTCCTTGCCGGTTTCGCGCATGGTGATGATGACTTCGTCCAGGCTCACGTGGTGTTCACCGTCGCCCATGAGCGCCATCTTCGCCGCGTTGACCGCCTTGGAAGCGGCAATGGCGTTGCGCTCGATGCATGGAATCTGCACCAGGCCGCCAATGGGATCGCAGGTGAGGCCAAGGTTGTGCTCCATGGCGATCTCCGCAGCGTTTTCCACCTGGGCGGGGGTGCCGCCGAGCACCTCGGCCAGGCCGCCGGCGGCCATGGAAGATGCCGAACCGACCTCACCCTGGCAGCCGACCTCGGCGCCTGAGATAGATGCCTGCTCTTTGTAGAGCACGCCGACGGCGCCGGCGGTGAGCAGGAAGCGGACAATCGCGTCGTGCTTTTCCTCTTCGTTCCAGTACTTGGCGCCCGGAGCGTAGTGGATGGCGTAGAAGAGCACCGCCGGGATGATGCCCGCGGCGCCGTTGGTTGGTGCGGTGACCACACGTCCGCCGGAGGCGTTCTCCTCGTTGACCGCCAGGGCAACCAGGTTGATCCATTCCTGCCAGTAGACGGGGTCGCGGTCCTTGTCCTCCTTTTCAGGCGCTCATGCCATTCGGGCGCGCGGCGGCGGACCTTCAGACCGCCGGGCAGCACGTCGCTGCGCTCCAAGGCTGAATCCTTGCAGGCTTCCATGACCTCGTAGATGTGGATCAGGCCGGAGCGGATCTCTTCGGTGCTGCGGTAGGCCTCTTCGTTGGCCATCATGATCTCAGCAATTGACTTGCCGGTGGCGGCGCAGTGTTCCAGTAACTTGGCCGCGGTGGTGAAGGGGTACGGCTGCTGCTTGACCTTCTCTTCGAGGTTCGCTTCGAGGCGTTCCTCGGCGCCTTCGCGCACAATGAAGCCGCCGCCCACGGAGAAGAAGGTCTCGTTGGCCAGCTCGTTGCCCTCGGCGTCCAGGGCGATGAACTTGACGCCATTGGTGTGGCGCGGCAGGACCGTCAGCGGGTGCTGAATCATGTCCTCGACCTTGTAGCCGATGTCCTTGCGGGCATCCAGCTGCTCAGCAAGGCGCAGGATGCCGGTGGCCGCCATGTCCGCCAGGCGGTCGTCGACCTGGGTGGGCAGCACGGTCTCAGGCTCATAGCCTTCCAGGCCGAGCATGATCGCGGTGAAGGTGCCGTGGCCCTTGCCCGTGGCCGCCAGCGAACCGTAGACGTCGACGCGGATGGACGCCAGGGCATCAAGCTGGTTTTCGCGCACTACGTGTGCGATGAACGCGTGCGCTGCACGCATTGGCCCTACGGTGTGGCTGGACGAAGGTCCGATGCCTACCGAAAAGAGATCGAATACGCTAACCGCCATGGCGGGTCACATCCTTAGAAACTTTGGGTATCCAGGTTTACTCAGACCGGATCAGCGGTGGGGGTGGCAGGCTTGCTTCTGCCGGGTGCCGAGCCGGGATTCAGCAGGCCAGCCAAAGCCCATGGCAACACCTGATCTCATAAGCAAACAACTGCTCCGTGTTGCACCCGGCACCCCAGTAAGCAATGATTAATCTTGAGAATTTCTCCAGTTGCGGAGTGCAGAAGAGTCCGTAACGAGCTCGCCAAGTCCTTGTTGATTCATCGCATCAAGGCCCAGATTTGTACGGGATCTTGAGTCAGAGGCATTGCTGCTTTGAGGACGAAGAAGCGAATTAGCTAGATGTAAGAGTGATGCGGCAACTGGCATCTGGACACCTGCGATCTCCCCTAGAGTCAATAGTGGTACAAGGCCAGTCTGCGAGTCTTCCACCAGGAAACGATGAGTTAGCGTCGTAGGTGCGATGACTCCTTCGTAAGCTGCGGTTCCCTGTATAGCCGTATGCAGATTCCCGGCAGGGGCACCCAGCGAACCCACTAAATAGTCAACTGTGGACGAAGCCTGTATTCCGAAAGCCTCGGCAGTTTCCAACCGCTCGCGGTCTAACTGCTCAATCACTGCGGCAACACTGGGCGTTGCACCATCTATATAGAATCTGAACTTTTCATCATTCTCGATGCGTGCCGCGTTGAATACCATTGGAACCACATGCAGTGAGAATCCGACGTTGTCGAACCCCGTTGACAGAATGCTATGAACCGCCGATAAATTAAGCTCGGGTACTTGATTCAAGATAGCGTCGATGGAATTTCCCGGAAGGCACGAGACAGAAACCTTCTTCTTCCGGCTGGAAATTGTTACTTTTCCGTCGTGCGCAGCACGGCAGCCAAACGGAGTGGTCGAAGTTTCAGCGACAAGAACGTCTGGGCCGCCGTTTAGCGCGATTTTTCGGGCAACTTCTAAGGCGCCGAGAGTTCCAGGTGAGAGCAGAAGAATATTCTGGGATGGTTCGAGTAATGGAGCGAGGCCTTGAGCGATGTGCCCGAGCGCATTGCCAACGGTGCAAATGATGATGAGTTCTGCGCCGATCACGGCCTCGGCCAGATCAGTAGTTGTTAGTTTGATAGTTCCAGTGCCTTGAATGGCTCCTTGCAACTCGATTTCGCCATGTTGCGAAACTGGAAGCAGCCAGCGTTGCACCTCGTCAGGTGCATTTCTATTCCAAAGTCGAATCGTGTGTCCAGACATTCCGAGAAAGCCTGCAACGGCATGACCCAGGTTGCCTGCTCCTATTACAGTGATCGTTGTCATGGTGCCTTCGTGGTTTGTGGCTGATTGGCCGAATGGGGACTTTTGTTCCATTGGGTGATGATCAACCGATGGTTTATGTGCACTTTTGGTATTTATCGCCATGATGCGCTGCCTGCTGTCCTCGGATACCTGAGGATGCCAGGCAGCGCATGCTGCGGCGCTCTGCGCGATCTAGCCGTTCAGTTGTCAGCTCTCAGGCCTGTGTCAATGGCTGGAAAGTCGGCGTATGGATGAAACTGATGACTGATCTCGCGCATTTGTTACCTGAGGGGTACGCCAGGGCCCAGGGGGAGACCGAGGGCATACCAGAGGCCATAGAAGGCGGTCCACCCGATGAGGATTGAAACGGAAACGGGCAGAGTGAAAGCCATGAGTGTACCGATGCCTGCATCACGCTTATATTTCTGTACATATCCAAGTGCGAGAACGAAATATGCACTCATCGGAGTGATGGCGTTAGTGACCGAGTCACCGATCATGAACGAGACCATGGCCGCTTCAGGCCGTATGCCGTAATACATCATCATCGGCACCAGAATCGGTGCGAATATCGCCCACATCGCTGATCCGCTAGTCACGATCATGTTGGTGAATGCAATCGCCAAAATGATGATCAGCAGCACCAGGAAATGCGGTGCCTGGAGGTCTTGGAGAAGTGCAGCACCGTTCACGGTGAGTACGGATCCCAGGCCAGTCCAGGTGAAGTAGGCCAAGAACTGTGAGACGGCGAAGAAGAGCACCAGTACAGGTGCCATGGCAGCCACTCCAGCGATCATAGCCCGTGGAATGTCACCGAAGCTTTTGTATTTTCCTGTCTTGAATCCGTAAACGGATCCGATAAGGGTGAACAGCAGCGAGACGAATACGCCGATCTCAGAGAAAACTACTGACTGGACGAGCTGTTGCCCTGGCTCAATAAATGGGGAATTTGGCACGAACAGTAGCAAGATGACTATAGCTACGAAAACAACAGCTGAAACTAGCGCGGTGATTAGGGCGCGTGTTTCATGCTTTTCGATGTGTATGGATTGTGGTCCATCGAGATCGAGAACGTCTCCGGGAACAATCCGAAAATCTTCTCGTTTGCTCAGAACAAGTTCAACAACGAGCGTGATGATCAGCGCGAGTACAAGCGAAGAGGAAGCAGAAAAGAAGTATGTTGCTGCCGGCGTAATTGATGCTTCCGGGGCGATCGTTTGGGCCGCTGCAGAGGCTAGCGAAGACCGTATCGCGTCGGAAGGCGTGATCAAGGGGCTTGCGTTGAATCCTGCGGATACTGAAACGTAGGACACCATGACGCCAAGCATGGGGTGCCTTCCAGCGGCACGAAATGCCAAGGCACCCAGCGGGATCATCACCAGATACGCAGCATCCCCCATAATGTGGGCGATCATTCCGCTAAAGGCGATGGCGAAGGTGACCCAGCGTTTGGGCAAGCGGACGATCGTGAGGCGCAGGAGCGCTTCCAGGATGCCGCTTTTCTCAGCAACGGAGACACCCAGGAGCACGACGAGCACGATCGCAA
Organism: Arthrobacter sp. YC-RL1; assembly: GCF_001454985.1. NCBI lineage: Bacteria > Bacillati > Actinomycetota > Actinomycetes > Micrococcales > Micrococcaceae > Arthrobacter > Arthrobacter sp. YC-RL1. Next base: position 3,190,970 of record NZ_CP013297.1, on the reverse strand, counting down.
GAGGCGGGAAACCCGCAAAATTATCGAAGGCCGAGGTGACAGCGAAGTTTAGGCCGTCTAGAGAAAACAGGTTCTGAACCGTGACATGTTTGTCTGAGTTCGGTATTTCAACAGTGGTTCCTGCAAGTGCCTAACTTACCACTCCGAGGAGCAAGGCCATGACCCAGAAGAGCCAGAACGGATGCGGCAACATATTGACCAACCGTTCTACGAAATTAATGAATTTGAGTAATGTTGCCATGGCTCGCCCATTGGTGCGAGTGTCCTGAACCTGGCTCATTTCCGGTCTCCTTTGAACGGATTGATTCTGGCTATTGCTCGCCTATGCGAGTCGGAATGTGGGCCTCGAAGGAGCGGCTGCCATCTTCAAAGCGGCCAATGCGGTAGGGGCTTAGCAAGTCCGATTCGGTGCCCTCTAGAATTTCGGCAGCAGCTAGTTTCCCTAACAATGGGCCGAGAGTTACTCCGCTGTGGCTCACGAGTGTGTAGACATTTGATCCAGCGTGTGCGGATCCCACGATCGGCATTCCATCAGCAGGAAGTGACCTTGCACTGAGCCGTAGCTCAAAACGTTCTGGTTTGATGCCGGTTAGGTCAATGAAGCGGTTCTGCAGTTCAACCCCAATGGGATCACCGGCGGTGGTGGCCGAAGCCGGATCTGCTTGAGGGTTAAGATCCAATGCCTGGACTACGACTTGTCCTGGAGCGCTTGGGCGAAGGTTGATTGTTGGTTCGTGAACTACTGCTCGAAGATTGAGTTGCGGTGCTAGTGCGTAACCTAGAACCCCGATCGTGGCGGACCCTTTTGCCACTTCATCGTGCATTGGAAGGTCGATACCGGCGGTCGAAGCTAGGCTTTTCGACCATCGCCCAGCAGCAAGAACAACTCGATCTGCATGGATAACTTGGCCATCCATAAGTTCAACTGAAACCGAAGTGAAATGATCGGCTATAGAACGGACAACTCCTGGAGTTACCTGAACGCCTGCCGTTTCAGCAGCAATGCGTAGGTTGTGCATGAGCTTTTTGGGGAGAACGTACCCTTCCTTGGGGAAGTAGGCGATTAGTGCCGCATTCTCTCTTGGAGTAATGCCGGAGAGTTCCTCAGCTTCATGCGCATTCACGAGACGGAAGGGATACTGATGCTGCTCGAGCTGCAAAAGTCGCTCTCGCAGACCTGATTCCTGTGCTGCATCGGCTATGAAAAGGCCACCGGACTCGGTATAAGAAGATTCCATGCCAAACTCACGATGCAGAACTCGGTGTTCTTCCATGCCGGCTACGTTGAGCTGGTGGTAATTAGGATCAAGCTTTCCGCTGGCGTTAGTCCAGGCATAGCTAGTTTCAGAAGTCCTGCCGAGAGTTTCCTGGCTGTCTATGAGTTCAACGCTGGCGCCTTTACGGGCGAGGTTCAAGGCAACGCTCAGGCCTAGGATCCCTGATCCAATAGTTATGATTCGCATGGTGATTTCCTTCTTATTTAGTGTTTGGTGCAGGAATTTCGACGAAGAAATCCGCCAGATCGGGTCGGATAAGAGAGGTCGTGGTCTCTAGAATTCGACCATCAGGTGCCTTCAGCTCGCGTCGTCGTTGGAGAGCTGGCGTACCTTCAGGCACTCCGAGTAATTCGGAGCGTTGGTCTGTGATGCTGACAGGTTCCAAATAGACCCTGATCGTGTCGACCGCGACGCCAAGTTCAGTCAGATGCTGAAGAATGATGAGGTTTTCCAAATCCGAATCCAAAAGCCGAGGGGACAGCGCGAAGTAGAGAACGTGCGTCTCGATAGCAACTGGAGTGTCATTGCTATCTAGCTTTCTTCTGACAAGCTCTATCACTGCATCTTTCGGCGAGGCCCCTGGTAGTTGAAGTGAGGCATCGGAAGCAATCGTGATCCGTGAAGATAAGATCTCGTGCCTGCCGGCTGTTCCATGCTTGGCGTCTTTAACAGAAGCAAACTGGAGAAGATTGATTTGCTGCCTTGTTTCAGAAACGAATGAACCAGAGCCTTTGCGGCGTTCGATCAGACCAGCATTCATCAGATCATTGAGCGCCTTTGAAGTAGTTGCCCTACTGACTCCGTACTGTTCCCTCAGTTCATGTTCGCTAGGCACACGAGCGCCTGGAGCTAACTCGCCCTCAATAATCTTCTGCTCTAAGTCTCGATAGATAGCCCGATGCATCGTCATGAAGATGACCGTACAGGTTAAAAGTTGTTATGGCAAGATGTATTCGTGGCTGGATTTCGTTGTGCTGAAGCGAGACACTCAGCAGTTCCGGCAGTCCTATGAAGGCAGATCTGAGGATGAATAGGGCTGGGGTGATGAATTCACAAACGATCGTTTTTGACCAGACAACCAAGAACCAGGAATCCCCGGCGTATGACTGTTAGTTTCAATTGGCGGTTTATCACCGTTAAAAATGGAGCATCGCACAGCACCACCCACTTTGGTTTTAGATGGTTGAAGGCGGGGCGCTAATTTCCCGGTGGAAATAGTGCCCCGCCTTCAACGGCAACGAAACCAGCGCTAATGCAGGACGTTGCCCGGCTGCTGGGTGAGCTGCTTGCGGTGGATACGGGCAGCACGAAGGCCGTTGGCAATCACGATGACTTCTGCGACCTCGTGAACCAGCACTACCGCGGCTAATCCAAGCACTCCGGTAATAGCCAAGGGCAGCAGGACAACGATGATCGCCATTGACAGGACGATGTTCTGATTCATGATCGCTCGGCCCCGTCGGGCATGGGACAAGGCTTGCGGGATCAGTCTCAAGTCATGGCCGGTGAAGGCTACGTCGGCTGATTCTATGGCGGCATCGGCACCGGTAGCGCCCATCGCAATCCCCACGGTAGCGCTAGCCAAGGCAGGGGCATCGTTTATCCCGTCACCGATCATCCCTGTAGGAACCTGCTGCACCGACGAAGCGATTTCACGGGCCTTGTCTTCAGGTCGCAGTTCGGCATGAACGGTGTCTATACCGGCGATTGAAGCCAGCGCGTGGGCAGTACGGGAGTTATCGCCGGTGAGCATCACCACGTCGATTCCCTGGTTATGCAGGTCTCGAATTGCCTCGGCCGCTTCAGGGCGTAGTTCATCGCGCACGCCGATCACGCCAATGACCTGCTCTGCACGGGTGACCATGACGCAGGTTTGCCCGGAGGCCTCCATGGATTCAACAGCGGAAGCAAGCGATCCTGGGGCAATCCATCGAGGACTGCCGACCCCGACCTGAACACCATCCAGGACGCCGGTAATGCCGTGTCCTGGCTCTTCGTTAACCGCCGCTGCCTCCGGGATCGCGGGTACTGCTGCGGTGATGGCCGTAGCTAGAGGGTGGGTGCTGTGCTGTTCCAGGGCGGCAGCAACGGCGAGCACCTCTTCGCGAGTCGCATCATCAACGGTCTCGACTTGCGTGACCACTGGCTGATTGCGTGTGAGTGTTCCAGTTTTATCTACCGCGATGCGGCGCAGGGAACCAAGCCGTTCGAAGGCTGCTCCGCTTTTGATGATGACACCGAACTTGCTGGCAGCTCCGATGGCGGAAACAACGGTGACAGGAACGGCGATGGCCATCGCGCAAGGCGAGGCTGCGACCAGCACGATCAGTGCGCGGGTGATCCAGGTTTCGGGATCGCCGAAGATCGCTCCAAGCACAGCAACCAGTACGGCCAGGACGATGACACCGGGAACCAGCGGGCGGGCAATGCGGTCAGCGAGCCGTGCCCGTTCGCCACGTTCCGACTGGGCTTGCTCGACCAGGCTCACCAACGTGGTCAGGGAGTTGTCCGTGCCGTTTGCCGTTGCAGTGACTACTAGCGCGCCGGATGAATTGATGGAACCAGCAGCAACCTGGTCGCCTACGGTTACTTCCACGGGAATTGATTCCCCCGTGATAGCGGAGGTGTCCAAGCTGCTTGATCCTTGGCTGACCACGCCATCGGTTGCCAAGCGTTCACCAGGCTTCACGCGCAGGGCATCGCCAATCTTGATCTCTGCTGCACTGACCACGACCGGTGCGTCGTCACGGATGACGGTGGCCGTTTCCGGGACGAGCTTCAACAAAGAGCGCAGGCCCGAGCGTGCCCTGTCCATGGCTTTGTCTTCCAGGGCTTCGGCAATGGAATACAGGAATGCCAGGGCTGCGGCTTCTTCGATATATCCGAGGATGACCGCACCGGTGGCGCTGATGGTCATCAGCAGCCCAATGCCGAGTTTCCGTTTCGTGAACAGGTTTCGCAGGGCGCCGGGCACAAAGGTAAAAGCGCCCAGCAGCAGGCCGATCCAAAACAGCACCAAGGCCACGATGGCGGCGCTTTCGCCGTGGGTGCTCCATTCAAGGACGAGCCCAGCGAGGAAGAAAACGCCTGAGGCTATGGGGACGAGCACGTGCCAATCCCGCCACCAGGGCAGTTCCTCTTCGAATTCTTCGGTGGGTTCCGGTGAATCGCAACCGCAGGCGGAACTCATGCTTGCTCCTCTTGTTCTCGATCGGCGCTGGTGGCGCAGTCAGGGCAGGAAGAGTCCAGGCAAGGTACTTGATCATCGACGGCCAACGTCACGTCAACCAGGGCGCTCAGGGCGGTGGTGAGGTGAGGATCGGTGATTTCGTACCGGGTTTTGCGGCCTTCCATTTTCGCCACGACAATTCCGCAGCCGCGCAGGCAGGTCAAATGGTTGGAAACGTTGGCGCGGCTCAGTCCTAGGGCCTGGGCAAGTTCCGCTGGGTATCCGGGTTCGTGCAGCAAGGACAGGAGGATGCGTGACCGGGTGGGGTCGGCCATGGCGCGGCCAAGCCGGTTCATCGCATCGATCCGTGATTCAATGTTCATCATACGATGTACTGTACAGCACTTGATGTACTAGTGGCACCGCCCAAAATCGATGGTTTTTGGGATGAAAAATAGCGTCATCCGAGCTGAGTGCTCGAATGGCGCGATGATGCTGTTATTGGATTCCCGAAACCTGGGCTCGATACTGCTGTGCCCGAAATGCTGCGTTAGCGATTTCGGGAAGCGGTGGGCGGGGTTGCTAGTACTTCGATCACTTTGGAAACAGTGATGCTTTAGCAACACGCGACGGCAACAGCTCACGTCGTCTCAGTTATTGGCAGGGACCTTGTCCAGGTAGTCGGGTAGCTCATCCACGGGAATGACGACCACGTCGTACGCGGGCCAATCGATGTCCTTTAACTCATCGACAGTACTGGTGATCTGCTTGACATTGACTTCGCCCGTTCGAGGGACCACGAAGACTTCGATGTGCTGGACTTGTCCCAATTCGCGGGATCTAACGGCTGATTCTTTCACCCAATCCAGGTGTGTCATCTGGTCTTCTATCCGCGTGACCAATGGGTGCGGATCGGTGCCGTCCAGGCCGGTGGAGCGTCGGTCGAGAAGATCCGTGATAGCGGACCGGGTGTTGTCCCAGCCGTCTTTGAGGATTCCGCAGGAGATCAACAGCGCCGCTACGGCATCCAACCACCACAGTCCGATACCTATTCCTGCGACGCCTACTATTGATGCGGCGTTAGTCTGCCAATCGGCCTTGGCCATTTTTGAATCAGCGTAGAGCAGCTTGTTGTGCAAAGGTTTGGCGACCTTGATCTTGAGCCGGCCCAGAATGACCGCTGGAATAACAATCACCGCCATAACGATGATCATCGGCCATCCCTGCCAGATCGTATGGCCGAATAGATTCATGGTGCCAATGGTTGGATGTTCCATTTTCACCAGTGCAGAGATGGACTCGTAAGCCAACATGGCACCAACGACCAGCAATGCCACCCCGGCGACGAGGTGCCCGGCGCCCATTGACCGGTGGTAGCCGTAAGGGTGGCTGGCTTTGCGTGGTTTGCGTGTCCAGCTCAACGCGATGAGGAAAACGAGCTGTGGCAGCACCGAAAGCATGTCTTCCACCCAGGCTGTTCGCATGGCTTGGGAATTTCCGACAATCAAAGCGACGAGGGTGATCGTGCATGCGGCGTAGCCGATGCTGATCCATTCCAGTTTGGCGGCCCGGCGCATTTGCTGTTTCTGTTCGTTGGGCAGATGGGTTCCTGGCGAACTTTTCATGGCATCTCCTAGGTCTTGTCGAGATAGCTTTCCAGTTCGAAGAGGAATGCATTTTCACCGGGGGGCGTCAGCATGACGATCTTGATTTCCTTGCCGTCTCCATTCACGTGTGTTGTGTAGGGGCGGGTCATTCCGACTTTCTCGGACCAGGGAGTCTTTGAGCTGATTCCGCCAGCCACCAGATCCAGGCGCCCGGCTTCCAAATCGGTCACGAGTTGTTCCTCACCGGCAACGGTCCACTTCACGTCCGCGCCCAGGCTGTCAGCGAAGCCTCTGACCACCGTGACATCGTTACCCTGCGGTTGCCCGTCAGCGACCTTCACGAAATCCTCGTTGGGGGTGACACCAACGTTGATCGTTCCGGAACGCACTTCATTCAGCGTTCCTTGTGGATCTGTCGGGATGCCCTGGACGCAACCTGCTATCAACGGCACCGTGCCGAGGCCCAACAGAAGTCTTTGCAGTGTTCCTTCTTTGGCTGGCACGACGTGGTCTTCCCTTCGTTCATCGTCCGGCGTGGGGCCGAGACTGTGATCACCCCACTCTAGGTCGGGTATAGCTAGAGTTCATCCGAATTCATAAGATTGGGGGAAACCACCAGAACCCCCGCCCAGAACAACAGGACAGATCTTCTCTGAACATTTGCTGAAGCCGTTCCATTATTCCGGGGGTGGGTGGGATTCTGGAACGGTACGATGCCACCCACAGAGGAAGGCCGGCACGCCGCAACCTAAACCTCAGCGGCAACTCCCCGGAAGGCAAGGACATGAGCGCAAATCACTTTCAGATCCTGGCTAACAGCGAGGCCTGGGTGGTCACCCTCGGTGGGAAGCTTCTGGCAACCTGCCACTCGCGCGCCGGAGCCTATGAAGCCGCCCGGTTGAAAGCTGAGGAGCTGGGGTCTGGAGAGATTTTCGTCCACGATGCTGCTGGTGAACTCGAATTCCATGAAAATGTTCGTTCGGCCGTGACCGAATAAAGGGGTGGCTATTCCGTGCACAACACCAGGAATATTTACTTGGGAGGAATCTCTGAGGGAACAGTAAAGTGTTGTTCGGCTGAGTATCCGCACTTCAGAATAGACTTTTCCATAGACAGGGATTCTGAATTCCAGTAGATGTACGGCCGGAGTAGAAACGTACGTCATTGGTTTCTATAGTGTTGGGGTCTTACCGGCTTGTGGGAACGGTGCTGGGTAAATCCTTACAGTGGTGAGCTCACCCCGTTGCCGACGCGTAGGCTCAAAGAAGTTGATATCTAGTGAACAATCCTGGAACTTATGACGAATACTCCCCGTAAAGACATCCATCTCTCCCTGACCGGCGATCAATATGACGATCTGACCAGTGCCTTGGAAACTCAAAGGAACAGCTTTGAGCACTTAGCCGCTGAAGCGAGCAATGGTTTTGGGTATCTTGATACCGCGTATTGGACCCATCGAGTCACCGAAGTGCAGCAATTGATCGATACGGTGCATCGACTGGCATTGGGAGCAAACCCTCAGGGCGTGAAGCAGGAAGCACAGGGGAACGCAGCAAAGCACTTGCCCCCAGACTCGGGCACCGAGGTTGCTCCCGAGGACTAAGGGCACCAAACCTGGCCGAGAGCGTCGAGGCTACTCGACCAGCCATAGCGAAATCATGTTCGTGGTCTTCTGTGCAGAACTGCGGGAGGGGCGCCAGTGGCCGGAACTTCTAGAACGTTACGACTGGTGCCGCAGGCATGACCGATAACTGGCCTCGATGCCTGGAACTGGTACCCTCCGCAGATTAACGCTGGCCAGCAGGACCTAAGCGCTGAAACGGTGCGCGTAGCTCCTGCTCTCGTTGGCCGGCTGGAACGCCGGAACCGGGTGGGCCACCGAACTTGCATCCCAGTACTTAGCCCGGAATGTGACCAGCCCATGCTGCTCGGCACGAGCGAAGAGATCTTGAATGGGGGTGGAATCCTTCTCGACGTCCACACTCCGCAGGGCAGGGTTAGGGGTGGAGACGTAGAGGAACTTTAGTTCATCGAGCGTTGAGTCGAGCATGGCCACCAAGACCGGGCGGCCGTGCATGGAGACCAACCCCATGACGTCATTGAGAGGCTCTGTGGGAATCGACATCACGATTGGCATTCCCTGGACCCACCCGTGCTTAGTCAGGTGTTGGCGCCCCTCGCGGGAACCGAGCAGTTCACTCACGCGCTCGGCGGTTTTGGTGCGTACGATACGTCCTGGCATTGGTACTACCTCCACTGTGTTCTTGAGTCTTCCGAGTGATCCCCATCAACTTGGAACAAGTCACCACGCAAACCGGCTACCTTTCATCCTGCCTGTTTGCGGTGTTATTTGTATCCTAGAAGATTAGTAGTCCCAGCGATAGAGGTCCATTCAGGCTGAATTAAAGTCCATGTCAAGACGGAAATGCGCGCTGAATAGAGCTCTGGAATGGGCGTCTGCGAAGTCGATGAAACATTAAACTTCGACTTATATGTCCTAGTCAGGGGCTTTTTAGGAACGTTTAGGATCTGTGTGATTTGGATCAAGAGTGCACTGATCTTTTATGGAGCGAATCTTCTCAGGATTCATGCAGGTAAACGAGGTGTAACCCGTCGTAATCTAACCGTGATAAGGAAAAACGGACCCTCTCAGATCATTTCGATCGGTGTAGGGATCTAGGGGGATTTCGTGGATGGCGGCACTGTGGGACCAGTACGCTACTCGAAAAGGAATGATCCGGCTTTCAGGGTGCCTGGTGCAAAGTTCTTGAATCATCATCCCGGGGGTGGTTGGCTCCACGCGGGTGAAGATCGGGCTGGGAACAGTAATATGCCATAGCTGTAGGTTCTCTGTTTGATCATCACTGAGGACAAGGAGCACGGCTCGTCCGTGGACGGAGACTAAACCCATGATGTCTTCCACGCGTTCGGCAGCGTGTGCGAAAACTACCGGCATGCCTTCTATCCATCCATAGGATGAGAGATGTCTTCTTGCTTCGGGGCATCCCAGCAGTTCTTGGATGCGTTGGGTGGCAGGGGTTTGTAGTTCAGGGGTATTCATTTATGCCTCCGCTGATGTCAGCTCGCCAAAAGGTGATCGTTCACGAAGTCCGCAGCGTGAAGTTGCGGAAGGGTTCCCCGTGTTTCGCTGGTGGGCGCTCGGTGATCATCGTGGAGTGTTTCTTTGAGGATACCGCCTAAGTTCACAAAATGAGATACCCATCTAAGCAGAGGCTGCGCGGGTTGCCTTAGAAGAAGTTCTCTGTCGGTTGTTCTTTGATTCGCCGGACGCGCATGGCCCTGACCGTGCCCCGGGCTCTTCGCAACTTGAGCTGCCGGTTCGCAGGCATGGACGAGTTTTGTTTCGGTGCAGATTTGGGACTTGGTGAGGGCGGGCCTGCGGCATGGAAGGCGTGCAGCTCCGGTGCATATTTCTCTCTGGCGCCAACATGCAGATTAACCGTCACCCCATTGGTGAGGCATCAGTCGGCGATTTCACGCGCTGTCAGACCAGCGGCATACATCATGTCCTATTCCTGGTGCTGTGAGACGTTCCAACCTGTCGTGGCACTCAGCTACGCTACTCTTTTTGGGCCTTTGAACCGGAACAGCGCAGGAGATACTCGATCTATCGTTTCGGCGTCATATTGAGTACCGCAAATGATCTTCTATGGGAAAGTGTGTGTTGACCGCAGTTCGGTCCTTCGCAGCTGAGAACCTATGGCTCAAAACAACAGTGTGGTTCAACCAAAAAAGTTGAACCACACTGTTGCCATCAATTTTTTCTTACCGCGATGTGGATTACGAACAGCCCAAACTTATTTCTGTCCGGTAATATCTTTCGCCGCGTCTTTAACGTGTTCGCCGGCCTGCTTCGCTTTGGCTTCAGCTTGATCTTTCACCCCATCGGCTTGCAAGGAGGCGTCGTTGGTAGCTTTGCCAGTTTCTTCCTTGGCCTTACCACTCATCTCCTGAGCCTTATTCTGAATTTTGTCGCCCAAACCCATGATGCACTCCTAGTTCGTTGACTTAACGGATAGTGGAAACTGTAGCTCCAGGTAGCGAATCTCGTTCGAGACTTAGTGTTGCCTGAAAGTCGCGAGGAGCCAAGATCCCAGAGTTCTTCTACGCTTGGCCCTTGTAATCCTGGACGCTGCTCTTGGCTTCTTGCTTCAGATGCTCGGATTCGCTCACGGCCTCCGCTTTCACCCGATCCACGGACTGCTGAGCGGTGTCCTTGAGGTCATCCACTACGGCCGACACCGGCTCTTTCATGTCTTCAGCCACCTGCTTGGCCGCATCGCTAAGCTCAGTCGTCAACGGCTCGGCCTTGTCCTTCAAGCGTTGAACCATCTCTTCCTCCTGGCGGCTTCCCGGAATAAGGGACGAGGCGAGCAGCCCCGCACCGAAAGCGATGAGCCCGGCGGCCAGGGGGTTGCCGCGGGTCTGCTCTGCGACCTTCTGCGGTGCTTCATGGACTGCGTCGCTGGCATCGTGCGCTGCTTGCTGGGTTCGTTCGCTCACGTCTTCACTCCGTCCCATGACTGTTTCCTTGACCCTGCTCACCGAATCCTTGATTCTGGCGGTTTGCCGGTGTGCGATGTGGCTGGGGCTGACCTTGTCGACAATCGCATCGACATCGTTGCGCAGCTCATCGCGGGTCTGCGCGATGTCTGCTCGAAGTTCATTTGAATCCTTGCTCATCGGGTTTCCTCTTTCGGATTGAAAGCTGATGGGATCTTCTTCACTGTTTGGGCGGTCTTCGGCATGCCCTTGACCGACTTGAGCTGCTTGCGCGCCACGACCGCGAGGATCGCGGCAATGACTGCCCAGATCACCGCAACGATCACCGCGGACCAGCCATGGCCAGTCCACTGGCCGATTCCTACCCATGCGGCTACGGAGAGGAAAAGCAGGACGAAATGCGCTGCGATCCCGGCTCCGGCGTACATCCCGGCGCCCTTGCCCGCATTGCTCGCGGACTCCTTCAGCTCTGTCTTGGCCAGCTCCACTTCCTGCCGGACCAGGACCGAAACGTTCTGCGTCAGGTCGCTGAAGAGGGTTCCCAGAGTGTTTGGTTCTTCCATTCGGGGGTTATGGGGGCGGGTATCGGGGTTCTCTGGATGAGGTTCGTAGTCTGGAGCAGAATGACTCATCGGTGCCTCCTACCGGTAGTCTTCAGGGCGCGGGTTCAGCCCTGGGTATTTCTGAAGTGGATTGTCGTTCAGCTCGTCCTCGGTCGTGCCGGTGCGAAGCGCCGATGGATCGGCCTGGCCCAGCGGTGGCGGCGTGACACGGGGAGCGGTCTTCAGCGGTTCGGCGTGCGGTCGCTCGGAAGGATAGCTGGTGCCCGCCGGGGCATTGGCGGTTGCCTCTGGCGACTGCCGCTGACGTTCTTTCGAGGCGCTGGCATTGCGCGTGATCCTGCCGGCCAGCAGGCCAGCGCCCAGGGCGATGCCCAAGAACGCGCCGGGGCGTTTGCGGGCGAAATCCTTGACCTCGTCCACCAGATCGCCCGGTTCGCGTTGGTCCAACCAGTCCGCGACGCGGCCACTGTGATGGGACGCCTGATCCACCAGCGTCGCCGCGGTGCCAGAAGCCTGCGATTGGTCGAGCATGGTGCGGAACTCGTTGCTGATGTCTCTGAGGTTTTCGGCCACCTTGCGTTGCTGCACCGAAGTTTGCTCGCGCAGGTCTGCACTGAGCTCTTCGAAGAGATGGGAAGCTTGCTCCTTCGCCTGGCCCGCGACCAGGGTGGCTTCCTGCTTCGCGGTGTCCATGACTTCGGCTGCCGAATGCTGGCCCTCGGCGGCAAGGTCCTTGGTCGCCTCGCCGGCCTGGGCTAGCTTGGATTCGTCCTCGTCGCCGTGGGCAGCGCCGAAGCGCGATGCAGCGTCGGTTTCCACGTGCTCAGGGAGGAACTGGTCATTCACTGGCGGAACTGGCGGAGCCGGGGCCACCGGTGGCTGGGGAGGGACTCCCGTCCCGCTGGCCGGCTCGGACCGATCGGGAGACGAGCTGGTGTTGGGAAAATTCTCGTTGCTCATGTCATACCTTCCTGTACTTAGGGAACTTCTTCGGTATGACAACGAGAGTAAAGGCACCCAGCCTGGGATACTGACCTAAGAAAGGATCATGAGGTTGCACTCAGGTTGAACTGACATGAATATCCGGGCAGAGACGCAGGAGCACTACTGCCTGATAAGTCTTATGGTGCGATGTGGTTAAAACCTTAGATCACGCCATCCCACTAGTGTCGTGGTCCTGTCGCATTCCCTTCGAAGGGGTCATCGTCGGACTCTTCGTTCCTGTCTGCAGAGACGCGCAGATCTTTACCTTCGCGGACATCTTTCTCCTCCTTCGCTAGTTGCTTCTCGCTGGCTTTGATGTCACGCGGCGGAAGCTGAATCGAGCCCTCTGCGAGGATGCCGGTCTGCAGCTCACGCGCCCGTTCAATTTCAGCATCGAACACCACACCAAAGAGCAGCGACAGGTTGCCTATCCAGATCCACAGCAGCAACACGATCACGCCGCCGATGGCGCCGTAGGTCTTGTTGTAGTTCGAGAAGTTCGAAACGTAGAAGAAGAATCCCAAAGTTGCCATGGCCAGAACCAGCAGCGCAATGGATGATCCGAGGCTGATCCAACGAAACTTAGGTTGCCGGACATTCGGCGTCCCGTAATACAGCAGTGCGATCATGGACACCGCGGCTACTATGATCACTGGCCATTTGGCGATATTCCATATCAGGATCGTTGTTTCACCGAGCCCGAACACCTCCCCGATGCTTTGCGCCACCGGCCCGGACACCACAAGCAGGACAACCAGCAAGGCCGCACACAGCAACAGCGTCAAGGTGAGCAGCAACATGATCGGCTTCAACTTATACACGGGGCGTCCTTCTTGGACGTCGTAGATCTGGTTGATGGAGCGGCCGAATGCGCCCACATAACCCGACGCGCTCCACAACGCACCGACTAAACCGACCGCTAAGGCCAGTCCGGCGGACGGCGCTGCGGAGAGTTGTTCGATTGGCTGCTTGAGGGTCTCGACAACTTGGTCGCTGGCGAACTGGTCCAGAATGCTCACCATGTTTTTCGTCGTGGCTTCGGCTTGGCCTACCAGCCCCAATAGGGAGACCACGGCAAGCAATCCGGGGAAGATGGAGAGCATCGCGAAGTAGGTGAGTGAGGCAGCTAAATCCGTACACTTATTGCGTGAAAACTCGCGGATAGAGCGCTTGAAAATGTATTTCCATGAACTGCCATGAAGATGCGCTGGTGAATCCGGTTTCGAATCGTCTTCTGGTTCAGGGGCATGTTGGTACTTATCTATGGTATCTGCGGCAGTGCCCTCATCCACCTGGGGCAGATTCTGACTGGGGCGATCCCCGGCAGAATGTGAGTTGGCCATTTTGAAACCTCCACGGCATCTTCCTTGGCGAGTAAACGATGTGCCACATTGAATCAGTACCAAGAACCAGCAGCAATGGCATTGCAGCAACCCTCAGGTACTCTGGCACCGGGGACGGCAACGTCCTTACAAGGCCCTGATTCTGCGATAGAGCGTGGCCCGGGACATTCCCATGTCCTTGGCGACTTGGGTTGCTGGTTCACCAGATCGAACCAGCTTGGCCGCGGTGCGGATTTGGGATTCGGTGAAGGTGGGGCGACGGCCGCCGAGGTCGCCGCCAGTGGTGCGGCGTTTGGTGACGGAGTCGGTGATGCGTTCGCGTTTGATCTCCAACTCCATTTGGGCCAGGGCTGCCATAACGGTGAAGACCATGGCGCCCATGGGGGTTTTGGTGTCTACGTCGCCGCCACCCAGGTTCAAGATGCGAAGTCCGATATTGCGTTCGCGTAGCTCTTCGGCCAGTTCGAGCATTTTCTGGGTGGAGCGCCCGAGTCGGTCCAGGGTAGTGATGACGAGGGTATCGTCCGGGTGCAGGGCGGTCAGTGCTTTATCCAGTCCGGGGCGTTTGGCGAGTGCTCCGGATTGGCCGTGGTCGATATAGAGGTCATCACGGCGGACCCCGGCAGCAAGAAGATCCTGGATTTGTCGGTCGGCATCTTGGGCTTTGGTGGATACGCGGGCATAGCCGATCAGCTTGGTCATCGGTCCCTCGAAAGTGTCTCGCAACTAATGGTGTAGACCCGATTCTACGCCATTGGTTGCGACACATAGTTGCGAGAATTTTGGACCATTGAGTTCCCGCGGATTTTTCATCAGGAGCGTGGTGCGTGGTGAGACGTCTTGCAACCTATAGGTTACAAAACATATTGCGGGTCACTCTCAAATCCCAGGGTCCCTTCACGGAGTTGGATAAGTCAGGGACTCGCCTCGGATTTATTGAATATGGAAACTTGGCGGAAGTTAGGTGTCGGAACCTGCCGTGTAGAAGCAGAGCCTCGAAGCAGAGCGCGCATAACGCTCCTTGTAAACTCGATGGGTATGGAGCTTCATGAGCAGTTGTCGATAGCTATCGCGGTGAGCGACGCTCGCTATACCGCTGGACGTTTGCTGAATGCGGGCGATCACCCTCGGTCATGGCCATTTTCCCAGTGGGGAGTTATGGTCGCATTTGAAACGCAGAAGCATTTGAAAGACGTTCACGGCACTTCCTTGAACTTTGATTGGGAAGACGATGTGGCAGAGGCCGCCAGGCATGGCGGAAAGTTTTTCGACGTGCGCTCTACGCAAATCGATAGCATCCTTAACGACTTTCGTCTTTTGGCAGAAGCGACGACAAGGGCGTACTACCCTGAAGATCGACGTGGACGTGCTTTTGATTTTCTCCGAGCTGACCTGTCGGTAGTTTGCGACAGATCCGAATTGGTCTTGACTAATGTCACTGGGCACTTCATGGTTGGTCTTTCTCCCCACCGAGGAGCTGATCTTAATTTGTGGGGACCTCATATTCGGAAGCTTACGATGGGGATCGGGCAGATGGCCGGCGCTCTCACCGGAATGAATGTTCAAGAACTTTCAGTTCATGGAAGTCATATTGATGGATTCCCTACTTACTTAGACGGGGACATTGCCAAGGTTGTCCCAGCTACCTTCGGTGGGGAGTTTGACACCGATTTTGCGCTATCAATGATCAGTATCCAGTCCACGGTTCAGTCTGCGCGACGTTGGGCGCATGCGGAGTGCTGCAACACGTGCATTGCGGCAGCACTCAAGCATCGGTTTGTTGTCCTGCATCATTCTGTTCGCTCGATCCTGCAGTTGCGTGAACGTGCTGAGGTCCGGGGTCCGGTTGCAGCGGCATATGTTAAGTCCCTATCTGATTCCGCTGATCTTCAGAAAATTGTTTCCGATCCATTTCGTAAGTTAAGGAACGGTTGGTTTCACCTTGGTCTTGGAGACATCGCTGCTGATCTACCAAAGAATCCGAACATCTTATCGCCCGTTATAACTTACACGCGTATGGAAATCGAAGAATTTGCTGACCTAGTAAATCAATGCCTCAATCTGTTGGCCGAAACCATTGACGCATGGCTGCTAGAGGGTGGTGATAGTGGGTTCACATTATTTGATTTCCTCCGTCAGCCGTCGGAGTGAGGACTCGCATGTATGCCGATGATGAGCACACCCGCCAAGATGCTCGGGTAATTTTAAGACGGCTGGTTTAGAAACTTATTCCAAGTAATTTTGGACCAATCGTGCGAGGGAGAAGCTGCAGCTAGCCGCGGAACTAGCCGGCCTACGGGATAGAAATGCCATTCTCGGTTTTCCACGTTCCAAATAGATAGGTTAGATCGTGCTGTGGCAAATCTAAGGTAACTGGTCGCTGCAGATCGGAGTGGGTGGTTACGTCTTTCTTCTCTGGTACCCAGGCAACAAATGGTTCTTCGGTAGGAATATTCATTGTGATCGAATCTTGGGGTGGCTCGGTATGGGGTATTGGTTCCACTGAGGTGGGTTTCATCAATGGGTGTGTTACCACAAATTGAGGAGTGGGGTATGAGGTGCCACCAATTGTTCGGGTTCCTGCAGGTGCTAGGACGTACTGAGGGGTTTGGTCCGCAAGTGCTGTTATTTTTATCGTGCCGCGTCTAAGCGGGACGACGTTCCCTTCCCACAGCAGCCTCATCTGTCGTAGTTCCACGATCTCTCGGATCGTGGCAGGATCATTAGGTATTAACAGATGTTCCGAGGTGATCTGCTCAATAGTGACTAGATCTTGCAAAAATCCAATACTGATATCCAGATCCTGGATGTTATCACTAGAGTGATCCTCCAGCTTGAGAGCTATAAAATCTCTTTCAAGGACTTTGAATTGCAACAAACTACCTTGCTTGCAAGCTCTCTCAAATAGGTATTTGTCCAATACCATCTTGTTTGTGGCTAATGTTAAAACTTTAGTCTCCAGTTGCAGGTCGCATGCGACGTCGCCTTCGATTCGGAAAGTGAACCGGTACTCGATACAGCCCGCTACAAGAACATGCCACTCCATGCGCTCTTCGTGCGTTCCGCGGTGAGTGACCGCCGCATCGTATTCTGTTACCAGTGATCCGTCTGAGGATTCAATTTGGAGTTTAACGTGGTTCCGGTCGTCTAAGCGAAGCATCTCAGTGACGGTGAACTGTCGGAAGTCCTCGGGGAACTGCTGATCTAATACATCAATTCTCGGCATCTCAGTACCAATTGGTGCGAAATGCGCTGTCCCAGTTTCAACGATTTCTTTAGTGCCTACAACGACGTCTGTAGAGGTAGTTTCTTGAGGTAACTCTAAGGCGCCGAGATCCGCCAGCTCGGAGACGAGCTCCATTGTCCTAGCGCACAAAATGGCTACAGAGGAAAAGTAGGATACTGCTGCTGAGTAACGTTCTTTAATAGGTAGGAGAGTTCCTGGAGCCTTTTTTCCTCTGACATCAACATGTACGAGGTCGCCATAAAGCCACGCTAAGGCTAACTGGCTGTCGGAGACTTCAGGCGTAGATTCGCTACCGTCTTTCCTTGCCATCTGGGTTGAATATCGCAGTGCTATCGGTTCCGCTTCGTTAAATTGCCCCCAGGCGTTACCTAAGACCGTGTATTTTTCACGAAGCGCATCCGAATTGGTTTGTGCTTTTTCGCGCCGCCGTATGACAGCCTCGATTGCTTTGAGCACTTCGACATAGTGGATCGATTCGGTTTTTAGGAGAAGAGGTCTAATCCGGGAAGCTAAGGACTCGAAGATTTCCTCGTCCGGGAGTTTTCGTCGGAGTTCGATTGTTCCGTCAAGGTTGATCTTCCCAGACATCTTAGGATTTGCGAGCGTTTCAAGTTCGCGCGGTTCTTTTGCTAAGGAATGCGCAGCAATGCGTCTTGCTCTGAGGACGAACCTCCTGAGTGTTTCTTCGGCCTTCTGAAACTGTTGATCATCATTTGACACCATGCGGGGGAGTATGCCTCTCGTCGTTAGAAGGAAAGATTAATTATTTACAAAGGATGCCTATGCTGAACCATTCCAGAAATGATGTCGCCAATTTACTGCCGGCATAATTTCTGGGACAGTTCACGCAGGATTGCTCGAAACTAGATGCCTTAACTAGCGCGTTCCATTTCTTAAGAAGTGATCTTTCTCAGCGCTCGGTACACGGTACTACGGCTGACGCCGAGCACTTCACCGATCTGCGCCACAGTCATGTCCTTCTGTTCGTAGAGTCTTTTGGCAGTGCGCAACTTATCGGAGGATAGGGAGGGCGGACGGCCTCCAGTGCGCCCGCGGGCACGAGCTGCTTGCAGTCCCGCATTTGTACGTTCGCGGATGAGGTCTCGTTCGAATTCGGCGAGAGACGCGAAGATGTTGAAAACGAGTCGGCCGCCGGAGGAGCTTGTGTCGATGTTCTCCTGCAAGGACTTGAACTCGATTCCTTGTTGTTGAAGCGAATCCATGTGGTTGATCAGGTGCCGGATGGAGCGGCCGAGACGGTCCAGGCGCCAGACCACGAGAGTGTCACCAGGGCGAATCTGGTCCAGGAGCTTATCAAGCTCTGGCCGTGACTCGAGGGCGCCGGAGGCGGTGTCAGTAAAGACGCGATAGCAGCCCGCTGCAGTGAGTGCGTCGTGTTGGAGTTGTGCGTCTTGGTCACCAGTAGAGACTCTGGCGTATCCGAGGAGGTGTCCCATGCGTATAAATGTATCAATACTCGTGCAATGGTCACTGTTTCGATGCATAGTTTATGGCATTGGGTTTTGCGACGAAACGCACCTAAAAATCTGTTGAGTTTTCAGCTGTTGAAAATTTTCGGCGAAGCCGACGGATGGATGTGTCATAAACGACCGTTTTTGATGTCCTGCAAAAGGAACGCTCTGCGGGACACCGCAGCCCGTTCCTTCCCACCGCTGTCCATCGTGATGTGTTCCAGCATTGGTAAGCTCTCAGGCGGACGCCACCACGGCATCCACTTGCTGGTGGGGATAGCGGTGTTCTGAACCGTCCCGGAAATCATGCCGTTAGTTATTTAGCGGCATTATTTTTGCGACGGTTCATACGCAAGATCTCCGCAGACACGAGGATTTTCTAGGACAGTGTTAGGGGATACTGATTGCGCTATTTGGTCATCCCGCTGTCGATGACGGAATGATCTCCCAGGTGGCGTCACGTCTAGTCGTGGAAGTCCAATGCATCGCCGGCCTCTCGCGATGCTTGATTGCGGGCAAAGTCGGATTTGATGGCGCAGGCAATGAACACCGTAGGTTCTCTTGCCTGAATATGTTTGACGATTTCGCAGCACAGCAATGCGCGTACGCGATCTAACACAGATTCGGCGCTACTCAGTTATGTTCAAATCTGTGCCTGGGCGAAGCAGCCGATGCCGCTGGTTGCGCTCAGTTGCGTTTCCTCTACGTCCCACATATAAAGAAAATGCACGATGAAGCAATGGCCAATGAAGAGCACTGCAGACGATGAAGAGAATCGAGCCACTGATAACAATTGCAACGGCAGCTGCGCGCTCACCGATGTCACCGACGACTTGGTCAGCGCCACCGGGCTCTGTCCTGCATCGGTGGTAATCAGCACGATGCCGCCGGAGCGCCCGCGAAAGAGCGCCTTGAAGTCTTCCGCGGGGGCAGCGACGGCTCCGCCACTGCGATTTTAGACGCGGGCGCCGACAAGCTCCTCGCGCAGCACAGCGGCCCCGGCGCTTAGCGCACTTAGCTTGGCCAGTGCCACATCACGGGGGAACGGCGCCATGCCGCAATTGGTGCTCGGGATGAGCTTGTCAGCATCCATGTACGCCAGCGCCTTGCGCAGGGTTTCCGCCACCTCGTCAGGGGTCTCGACCTGCTGATTCGCCACGTCGATGGCGCCGAGCATGACCCGCTTGCCGCGCACCAGCTCCACGACCTCCACCGGGACGTTCGAGTGGTGGGATTCCAGGGAAATGGTGTCGATGGAGGAGCGCTGCAGCAACGGGAAGGACTTCTCGTAATGGCGCCATTGGGTGCCCAAGGTCGCCTTCCAGTCGTTGTTCGCCTTGATGCCGTAGCCGAAACAAATATGCGCCACGGTCTCGGCCTTCAGGCCCTCGCAGGCGCGCTCCAGCGCTGCCACGCCCCAGTCGGCCACCTCGTCGAAGAACACGTTGAACGCCGGCTCGTCGAATTGGATGACATCCACGCCCGCGGCTTCCAGTTCCTTGGCCTCCTGGTTCAAGATGGCCGCGAACTCCCAGGCCAGCTTCTCGCGGCTGCCGTAGTAGCCGTCGTGCAGGGTGTCCACCATGGTCATCGGGCCGGGCAGGGTCCACTTGATCTGGCGGTCGGTCAGGGTGCGCAGGAACTTCGCATCCTGCAGAAAGACCGGGGCCTTGCGCTCCACCGCGCCGACCACGCTGGGCACGCTGGCCTCATAGCGGTCGCGGATCAGCACCGTCTGCTTGTTCTCGAAGTCAACGCCTGACAGGTGCTCAATGAAGGTGGTGACGAAGTGCTGGCGGGTCTGCTCGCCGTCGGAAATGATGTCGATCCCGCGCCGGGTCTGCTCCAGCACCGCGGCGCGCATCGCGTCCTGCTTGCCCTCGGGCAGCACCGCCCCCTCAAGCTTCCACGGCGACCACAGGGTCTCGGTTTCCGAGAGCCACGAAGGCTTGGGCAGGGAGCCGACGATGGAGGTGGGAAGCAGGGTGTTGGTCATAACTGGTCCTTTGAATTCGTGAGGTGTTCAGGGGCGCTTAGGCGGCGGGGACGGCGTAGCCGGCGGCCCACTCTTCGAGCAGTGCGCGGTTCGGGGTGATGAAGTGTTCTTCGGTGTACTTGCCCTGGCTCGCGCCCAGGCGGGTGCGTTCCTCGCGGTCATAGGAGACCAACGTGCGGGAGAAGTCCTGCACCTCCAGGCTCGGACGGTAGACCGCCGGGGCCGGGGAGTTCGCGTTGTAGATCTCCGGGCGGTAGATCTTCTGGAAGGTCTCCATGGTGGCAATCGTGCTGGCCAGCTGCAGGTTGGTGTAGTCGTTCAGCAGGTCGCCCCGGAAATAGAAGGCCAGCGGCGCGACGGAGCCGGCGGGCATGAAGTAGCGCACGCGCAGGCCCATCTTCGCGAAGTACTCGTCGGTCAGGGAGTAGTCGTCCTGCTGGTATTCCAGGCCCAGCACCGGGTGGCTGTTGCCGGTGCGGCGGTAGGTCTTGGAGGTGGAGACGCTGATGCAGATCACCGGCAGCTGCTCGAAGCGCTGGCGGTAGGCTTCCGAGTCAAGGAAGTGCTGGAAAAGCCGGCCGTGCAGCTCCCCGAAGTCCTCCGGGACCACCGGTTTGCCCGAGGCGTCGGCAGTTGCCGGCAGCAGCACGCTGAAGTCGTAGTCCCGCACATAGGAAGAGAAATTATTGCCCACGATGCCGTGGGTGCTCGTCCCGGTGTAGCGGTCCAGGATGCTGGTGTTCAACACCTCCAGCAGCGGGAAGTCCTGCGCCCCCTGTGCCGAGTCGAAGTGCACGTTGGCGGAGATGATTTCCAGCTTCAGCGTGAAGCGCTCGCCGTCCGGATTGTCCCAGTGCATCAGGGAATTCAGGCGCCGGTCGATCATCGTCAGCGCGTTGCCCAGGTTCTCCCGGCGGTTCTCGCCGCGGGCCAGATTCGCGAAATTCGTGGTGATGCGCGAACTCTCGGCTGGAGTGTAGTCCTGGTTGAAATCGGTGCTGGAAATGCTGAAGGTCAATGCGTCTGCCATGGCGGCCAATCTGTTGCTCATGGGCCTGGACAGGCCTGAATCAAGTGGATGCCTCAATCATGCAGGGCCTTTTTCGATATCGGGTAACTGGGGCTAACTATGGATTGATATAGACTCAGCCTATGGTTCAAAAGGCAAGCGGCTTGACGCTGCAACAGCTTCGCTACTTCACCACGGTCGCGACCGAGGGCTCGATCTCCGCGGCCGCTGACCTGCTCTACGTGGCCCAGCCGAGCATGTCTGCCGCGATGAAGGAGCTCGAAGCACGCCTGGGGCGCACGCTGCTGGTGCGTTCAGCCAAGGGCGTGACGCTCACCGTCGAGGGCGCTGAATTCCTGGGCTATGCCCGCCAGGTGCTCGAACAGGTGCAGCTGCTGGAGCATCGCTACCTGGGCCGCCCGCCTTCCCGCCGCCTGCTGGGCATTTCGACCCAGCACTACTCGTTCTCCGTGGATGCGTTCGTGCGCATGGTCCAGGCCAGCGGGGCCGAGGAGTACGAGTTCTCGCTGCGCGAGACCCGCACTGAGGAGATCATCGAGGACGTGCGCACGCTGCGCAGCGAAATAGGTATCCTCTACCGCAACGACTTCAACCGCAAGGTCATCGACAAGCTGCTGCGCGAATCCCGGCTGGTGTTCCACCCGCTGTTCCTTGCAGATCCGCACATCTTCATCTCGCGCACCAACCCGCTGGCATCCCGCCGGCGCGCCACCCTGGAGGACCTCGAGGACCTGCCCCGGCTGACCTTCGACCAGGGCGCGAACAACTCGTTCTACTTCGCCGAGGAAATCCTCTCCACCCTCTCCAGCAAGCGCGAGATCAGGGTCTCGGACCGCGCGACCATCTTCAACCTCATGATCGGCCTAGGCGGGTACACGATCTCCACCGGCATCATCAGCGACGAGCTGGACCCGTCCATCGTTGCCATCCCGCTGGATATCGACGAGCGGATCGAGATCGGCTGGATCGACCACGCTGCGATCCCGCTGACCGAACAGGCCCAGCGCTACCTTGAGGAAGTACGCTCGGTGGTCTCCGAGTTCGGCGTTCACTTGCTGGGCTGAAACGTCATAGTGAGTCTTCAATTCGTCCTCACGCGACACATATAAGCCCATAATTCCCGGAATTCAGGGGTTTTTGCCCCATTTAGCGCGTCACATGGGCCATACGGGGCATGGCCCAGCATGACGAAACCGCGACATATGACGGGCCGCGGCACTGCATTAAGCGCCGGCCGCGCCCCCGCTTGCGCCTGCCGGCACCGGTGGCCAACCATGGAACTACTTACCCATCTAGAGCGACTAAGAGATCTGGCTCGTCGACGTCGCAGCAACCATCGGGAAACCGAAAGGTGCTAATGCCAGGAACGATGGAGCAGCTCCGAGCCGCGTTATAAACCGCGGCGCTGTGCCTCGTACCGTGATGTCCAGGCCGGCAATCGGCCTGGCACCGGCGGTGCGCGGCACCGTGTTCGGTGCACTCTCTCGTGGACTACACAACGAGAAGGAGTACTGCCATGGCCCAGCCACGAGACCTCGCACAGCAGTCAACCGCGGCGATCCACGCCGGATACACCCCGAGCGGGGACTACCGACCGCTGACCGTGCCGCTGTATTCCTCCGCGGCCTACGAATTTCCCTCGCACGCCGATGCGGTGGAGAAGTTCGCGCTGCGCCAGTCGGGCTTCACCTATTCGCGCACCGGGAACCCCACGGTGTCGGTCTTCGAGCAGCGCGCCGCCGCATTGGAAGCCGGAGCCAACGCGGTGGCCACCGCCACCGGCCAGGCTGCCGTGGCGCTGGCGCTGCTGGCGCTAACCCAGGGACCCAAGCACATCATCGCCTCCAGCCAGCTGTACGGCGGCACCGTGGACCTGCTCACCGATTCATTCAACGACTTCGGCATCCGCATCAGCTTCGTGGACCCGGATGACCCGGCGGCATGGGAGGCCGCCATCGAGGAAGACACCCGCGCGTTTTTCCTTGAATCGGTCACCAACCCGCTGTCCACGCTGCCGGATTTGCCGGCGCTCAGCGAGATCGCCCACCGCCACAACATCCCGGTGGTCGTGGACAACACACTGGCCACCCCTGCAAACTTCCGGCCGCTGCTGCACGGCGCGGACATCGTGGTGCATTCGGCCACCAAGGCCCTGGCCGGCCACGGCCAGGTGCTCGGCGGCGTGGTCGTGGACTCCGGGACCTTCGACTTCTCGGACCCGGTCCGCTGGGCGCAGGTCGCCGCGCCGCGGGCCCGCTACGCCGGCACCTCGCTGCTCGAACGCTACGGGGCCGGAGCCTATTCCATGCTGGTGCGTTCCAAGTTCCTGCATGACTTGGGCCCGACCCTGCCGGCGGCCAGCGCCCATGGCATCCTGACAGGCATCGAGACGCTGTCCGTGCGCACCGCCGCGGCGCAGCAGAACCTGCTGCTGTTGGCAAACTTCCTGCAGGCGCACCCCGCGGTGGCGCAGGTGCACCACCCCAGCCGGCCCGGGCACCCGCACTTTGAGCGGGCCAAACGCTTCTTCCCGCGCGGCACCGGCAGCGTGCTGGCGGTGGAACTGCACGACGAGGCCCTGGTCTCCGCGTTCATCGACAGCCTGGAGGTGATTGTGCTGGCCGCCAACATCGGCGACACCCGCACCATGATCGCCCACCCTGCCACCATGACCCACTGCCGGCTCTCCGAAGCGCAGCTGGCCGACGCGGGCCTGAACCGCGCGGTGCTGCGGATCTCGGTAGGACTGGAAGACCCCGCAGACTTGATCCGCGACCTGGACCGCGCGCTGAATGCGGCCCAGGCCGCCACCCGAGAGGAGAGCTTCGCATGAGCGGCTTCAACACGCTGGCGGTGCACGCCGGCCAGGAAAAGGATCCGCACACCGGTGCGGTGATCCCTCCGATCTACCAGACCAGCACCTTCATCCAGGACGGCATCAACGTGCTGCGCGCGGGCCACGAGTACTCCCGCGGATCCAACCCGACCCGCAACGGGTTCGAAACCCAGCTCACCGCTTTGGAAGGCGGAGCCGCAGGCTTCTCCTTCGCCTCCGGGATCGCGGCGGAAGACGCGCTGCTGCGGGCGCTGCTCGCCCCGGGCGACCACATCGTGCTGGGCGCCGACGGCTACGGCGGCACCAACCGGCTGATCACCCGCCTGCACCACAAGTGGGGCATCACCGCCAGCGCCGTGGACATCACCAACCTCGATGCGGTGCGCGCAGCGCTGCGCCCGAACACCGCGCTGCTGTGGGTGGAAACCCCCTCCAACCCGCTGCTGGGCATCGCTGATCTGGCAGGCTGGGCCTCCGTGGCCGCGGAAGCCGGCGCGCTGCTAGTCGTGGACAACACCTTCGCCACCCCGTACCTGCAGCGTCCGCTGGAATTCGGCGCGCACGCGGTGGTGCACTCGACCACCAAGTACATCGGCGGGCACTCGGACGTGCTTGGCGGCGCGGTGATCGTGGGGGAGCACCTGCACCGCGGGCAGTCGCTGGCCGAGGCCGTGGGCTACCAACAGTTCGCCGGCGGCGCGGTGTCCGGGCCGCAGGACAACTACCTGGCCTCGCGCGGGCTGAAGACCCTGGGCCTGCGCATGGAACGCCACTGCACCACCGCCTCAACGCTGGCCGGATGGCTGGAGGACCGGCCGGATGTCACTCGTGTCTACTACCCGGGGCTACCCGGGCATCCAGGACACGAGCTCGCCACCCGGCAGCAGCGGGACTTCGGCGGGATCCTCTCGCTGCAGTTGGCTGACGAGGCAGCCGCCCGCGCCTTCGCCGAGTCTATGGAGCTCTTCCAGCTCTCGGTGTCGCTGGGCGGGGTGGAATCCCTGGTCTGCTATCCGCGGGAAATGACCCATGCGTCGTTGATCGGCACCCCGCTGGAAATCCCTGCGAATCTGGTGCGGCTGTCGGTGGGCATCGAGGAAGCCGACGACCTGTTGGGCGACCTGGAACGCGGGTTCGCTGCAGCGGCAAAGGCGTCCAGGGCCGGCAGTATTCAGCACCAGAGCTTTGCTACCGCTTGATCTGCCGTCAGAAGATTGTCCGGTGGTCTTCCGCACCGGAAAGCTCGCGTCGACGGCAAATCGTTGGCACGGCTCAGTTAATTCTCTCCTGTGGTGCGCGCCATGCACGGAATACTGGGTTCCAAATGCGATGATCTCCGGTAACTGTGATTGGGGAACCAAAATGACAACTGCATTCCGGGAGCCGAACAGGTCGCAAAATCCAATGAAAACACTTGGCATCGCGGGTGCGGTGGACATGGTCGGTTTGAACATCACCGTGCTGGCCTTCTTTGCCTTGTGGCTGATTGCCGACAGCGCCGCCATTGGCCGCATGGAATCGGAATCCAGTATTGATCCGGGCCAGATGCTTCCGAACTCGGAATTGATGTGGTTGGCAGCGCACGGTTCCGTGCTGATGGTTGTCGTTCTGGATTTGCTGGCTATTGTGTTGCTGGTCAAGAACACAGGTGTCCTGCAGCATGCCGCCATGGAAAATAGGTCTCATGTCTCTTGAAGAATCCAATGACGTTGAAAGCCACTCGCGTGGGTACCGCAATCCTCAACGGAGGCCGGGGTAGGTCTGGGACGCTGAGAACGGCCAGCTAGCCATGTAGGGCGACCGGTTTACGGGCACCATAGCCATCCGCCGTTAGAGGTTCGGATGAGCGCAACGGACCCTCGGTAGTCCTAGCGTGGGTGTATGAAGCACATAACTCTGGAGATCATTAATGTAATTGATCTTCCTGCCGCTCCGATTTTCGTCACCATGTCGGTCGCTGGCGGCCTCGTGAAGTCCGAGAACGCCGTCGCCGTGGCCAATCCGTAGCTCACCGACCAGTGCCATCGAACATGAGTGACCTCTCATTCTTTGCGCGGTGGCAACACCTTGGAGCTAACGCCTGAGTTTCCTGATCGCCCAAGCTACTGTAGATCCAGCAAGGAATAGAAGCGCGGATGCTGTGAATAAGCGGGGGTAGGCAGAAGAATCCGGGACATCGGTCCTACTGCCTAGATCCGGCGTCAGTTCTCCTGCCACGTCTGCTGCAGGTGCTCTGCGATTCCGTCGGTTCTGGACAACTTTATTGAACACAGGGCCTATGGTTCCAACTAGCCAGATCAAACCACCCCCGGTGATACCGGCCGCTGCGGAGGCGAGGAAGAGCTTGCGCTGGACGTTTGTCTCCTCTTGCTGGTCGATGCCGGCTAACCGAAATCCCGCGCTGGTGTCAGCACTTCGAATGGGAAGCCTCCATGTGGGAGCAGTCGGGTCTACTACCTGTGGGCTTGAGATGGTCGGTACGTACTCGGCTGGGAGATCTCTGGGTTGGATGCTGACCACAGATTCAGTAGCTACCGACTGAATGTCCAGAAGGTCAGTGACAGCGGGCAATGTCATGGTAGCGATACGAGGGAAGGCATAGCGGTGATGGGATCCCGCAAAGGCTTCAGTGGGCGCAGACGTATTGCCTTGGAGAGACACAGCCCAGCCCATACCAGCTTCTCCGATGGTCGTATCCCGGAAATCCGTTGGCCAGATACGGGTCATAACGCAGTCGTCATCAATTGAAAATTCGAGTCCGATCCCACTTACCCTCGGATTCGAATCCGTCGGCGGTATCGGAGGCGCAAATCTGAGCTCTTCGCCGTTGCTCGTCTTGCGCAGATGAACGTCCTTCATCGCTCCACAAAACCCAACCATCAGCTCCCCGGCTTGGTCTGGCGGCACAGCAGCGGCGCTATCTCCTTTCAGGACCATGTCGAATTTAGTCAGGTTCGGAGAAGGGTAGAAGCGCAAGTCAATATCCACGCGGACGGGCGCCGATGCTGATCCATGCTTCACGCCGACGAAAATCGCACCGGGCATATTCAGCTTTGGGACGGAAGTGAGGGCTGGCTCAGAAAAGTGCCATGCTCCGAAAGCTGACAGGGCAGTCACGACGAGCGCTGCCACCATTTGCGTCTTTTCATACGTCTTCACCATCCAAGCAGTCTATGAGAACGCGCTTGATGTTGGGTCCTATTGGGTTGGGTACGTCATGACGTCGGAGTGATTGGCTTCCGCTCCTATGCTGAAGGGGGTCGTGTTACCGGCGGTATGCATCGCATGCCTCCTGCGAATGGGACGGCCCAGTTTATCAATCGATAACCGTCGGGAATGGTGGTCAAATGGGCCCCTACCGGCAGGCCAGATAGCGCCAGGGTTACAGAGATTTCCAGCCCGAAAGCGCCTGTGAAAGTACCCACGCGTGTGGTTTCTCAATTCTGTGTCATCGACTATCTCTGCGGTCGTAGCCATATGGAGGGGGAAACGATGCATCGGACGGTGACGGAGAATTTCAACATCTTAGGTCCGATCCGATTATCGTAGCCTTCAGTAGCGTAGTAGATAAAGCATTGGCTGGCGTCAGTCCATGATGAATTCATGGTAAGGCGTTTGGTGTTACCGGCATCAGAAGTCTTGTATTCCCTGGAGTGCAGGCTGGAGAAACCGGCCTGTGTCGGAAGCGCCGCGACGGTGAGGCCGCCGGTGGTCAGCGCTCGAGCGGCGGCAGGCATGGCAACACGTGCCAGATTTTGCAGTTCATGATGCCTCGCGGAACCGCCCCGGCGCGGGAAAGCCGGAACCGGCACGCAACACAACGTGCAGTGATACGCCCCGTACTGACTGCTGTCGCAAGCTGGTGCCATCGGACGACCTGATCTGAACGAACCGCAAAAGTCGGGCGTGACTATGCTTCCCCTCGGGATAGTGGATGGTGAAGGGTGGGAACATGATCGGAATTCTGAATCGGCTCATGGAGCAGATCGAACAGCACCTTGATGCCGAGATTGATTTCGGCCAGTTGCTGGCGGGCTCGGGTACCACCGTGTACCACGTGCGCCGCATGTTCTCTTCGCTGGCAGGAATGCCGCTGTCCGAGTACGTGCGCCGTCGGCGCATGACGGTGGCGGCTGCGGACCTGCTGGAAAGCCAGGATCTGCTGGGTCTTGCCGTGCGCTATGGCTACGGCTCGGCAGAGGCCTTCGGCCGGGCGTTCCGTGCGGTGCACGGTGCGGGCCCGGGCGATGTCCGCCGTGAGGGCGGCCCCCTTCGAAGCCAACCAATACTCAGGTTCAGCCTGACAGTCGAAGGGAGTGTCCCCATGGATGCCCGAATTGTTGAACGCCCGGAATTCAAGCTGGTGGGCCACGCTGCCCGTGTGCCGTTGATCCATGAAGGGGTCAACCCGCAGATCCAGGCCCATATCGCCTCGCTGCCGCTGGCCGAACATGCCAGGCTCAAGGAACTGGGCAACACCGAGCCGGCAGGCCTGCTCCAGGTCAGCGCGGATGTGGATGCAGACTACCGGGAGGGCACCGAGCTCACGTACCTGCACGGTGTCGCGATGCTGGATGGGAACGTGCCAGAGGACCTGGATGCCATCACGGTTCCCGCCGGGACCTGGGCGGTGTTCCGCACGTCGGGCCCCTACCCTGCGGCCTTGCAAAACGTCTGGGCTTCCACCGCTACGCAGTGGTTCCCGTCGAACCCGTGGCTGCTGCGCGAGGGGCCGTCCAGGGTGGCGGTGCTTGAGCGGTCCGAGGACTTCAGCACCGCCACCTGCGAGCTGTGGCTGCCCGTGGAACGCGGGTAGGGCAGCCGGCCCGCCGCGGATCAGGAATTGGCGACCAGATGCTTGGCGGCCAGGCCCAGATAGGTGTCGGCGTTCTTCTTCAGTCCGGCGACCTCTTCATCGGTCAGTTCGCGGCGCACCTTGGCCGGGACACCGGCCACCAGCGAGCGCGGCGGAACCTGGGTGCCTTCAAGCACCAGGGCACCGGCGGCCACCAGAGACTGCTCGCCGATGACCGAGCCGT
Source organism: Arthrobacter sp. YC-RL1 (assembly GCF_001454985.1). Classification (NCBI taxonomy): domain Bacteria; kingdom Bacillati; phylum Actinomycetota; class Actinomycetes; order Micrococcales; family Micrococcaceae; genus Arthrobacter; species Arthrobacter sp. YC-RL1. The sequence continues at coordinate 3,161,883 of NZ_CP013297.1, read as the reverse complement.
TCATGATGGTGGCGCTCATGCCCACCAGGCAGCCGTCACCCACGGTGGCCCCGTGGACCACTGCGCTGTGCCCGACGGACACCCCTGCGCCCACGGTGCAGGGGTATCCGGTGTCGGCGTGCAGCACCACGTTGTCCTGCAGGTTGCTGCCTTCGCCAACGCGGATCGGCGCCGAGTCTCCGCGCACGGAAACGCCGTAGAACGCGCTGGAACGATCGCCCATCACCACGTCCCCGCTCAGGGTAGCGGTAGGGGCGGTGAAAACATCCTGGCCGACCTGCGGCGTATGGCCGTCGATGGTAATAATGTGATTCATGGCACCACTGTAATAGGGGCGGATAGGACCCTGCGACTATTACGAGAAGACGATGGTTCGCTGTCCGTCCAGCATGACGCGGTGCTCAGCGTGCCACTGCACGGCGCGGGTCAGCGTGCGGCCCTCGACGCTTCGGCCCAGGGCCACCAGCTGCTCCGGGGTGCGCGCGTGGCTCACCTGGGTGACTTCCTGGTCGATGATCGGGCCCTCGTCCAGATCCGAGGTGACATAGTGGGCGGTGGCGCCGATCAGCTTCACGCCGCGGGCGTAGGCCTGGTGGTAGGGCTTGGCGCCCTTGAAGGACGGCAGGAACGAGTGGTGGATGTTGATGACCCGACCCTCCATGCGCTGGCACAGTGAATCGGAGAGGATCTGCATGTAGCGGGCGAGCACCACGAGCTCGATGTCGTAGTCGTCAACCAGCTTCAGCAGCTCGGCCTCGGCCTGGGACTTGTTGGAGGGGGTGACCGGCAGGTGGACGAAGTCCACGCCGTAGAACTCGGCCATGGACTTCAGGTCCAGGTGGTTGGAGACGATGACCGGGATATCGATGGCCAGGGTGCCGGCGCGCTGGGCGAACAGCAGGTCGTTCAGCGCATGCCCGGCCTTGGAGCACATGATCAGCGTTCGGGTGCGTGCGGTGGTGTCGTCCACGCGCAGCGACATGTGGAACTCGTCCCGGATAGGAGCCAACGCCGCACGCACCTGCACCAGGGACTGCTCGGTTGCCACCTCGATGCGCATGAAGAAGGTTCCGGACTCGGGGGACTCGTATTGCTGGGACTCGGTGATGTTGCAACCGGCACCCAGCAGACCTCCGGAAATGGCATGGACGATGCCGGGACGATCTACGCAGGACAGGGTGACGGTGTACTTGTTCATGCATTGAGGTTAACCGTCTAACGCCCTGCATGCACATTCGCCGCCTACGGTTACGTCTTCCGGCGTCCCGTGTTGCTGCTATTTGTCTGCTTCGTCAGGCGAATCGGCGAAGATAGTCACCCAGATATCGGTGCCATCAGCCACCTTGACGGTGACGGTTTGGCTGGCAGCCGGGTCACTGATGTCAAACAACCCTGCGGCTCCGCCGTTCAGCGAGCAATCACTCGAGACCTCCTTGCCGCCTACGCCGTCGAGGGAGGCAGACCATTTGCCGGTGCCCGAGCACTGGACGGCTACGCCCAGGTGGGAGTATCCCGGGGGCATCGGTTCTACGTCGAAAGAAGTGGTGCCCGCACCGGCAAGCTGCTGGCGAATCTCTGATGACGGGCTGCCGTTCTTGAGCACCGAAGCCTGGGCTTCGAAGATATCGGAAGTTTTTGGTGCGCTTTCCGGGCTTGCGCTGCCGGCAGTGGGGCTTGCCCCAGTTGTCGTTTCACCGGCTGGATCTGCCTGACCGGTGCAGCCAACTGCGGCAACGCTCAAGAATACGAACAATGAGAAAGCACTAGCCTTCCTGAGATTTTTCATCTCAGGAGACTACAGTCGGGAACAATTAAAGTCGATCGTTTGCAGAAATAAGACAACAGCACAGAATGCACACGGCCATCCAGCTACGCCGCGTCATCGGCTTGCCGGGCTGGGAACCTGTTCGACGCTGTGCGTGGAGCGACGAATCAGGGTTTGTAGCATCTTCAGACGGGGCATACGCGGGGATTCGGACACGTGCTCCGCCCCGCATACGCCGGTGAGGTTCCCGACTAGGCCGGAACTGCCGCCAAGAACTTGCTGGCTGCCACCGCTGCCTTGTGCCCGGCGCGGGTAGCACCCAACGTGGAGGCCGAGGCACCGTATCCCACGAAGTACATACCCGGAAGCTCAACCGCGCTGACCGAATCCTCGGCGATCAGGATGCCGCCAGCTTGCGTGTGCAGATGCAATGGGCGCAGGTGGTCGTGAGCATGGCGGAATCCGGTGGCCCAGAGGATGGCGTCGATTGGCTCGGTGCTGCCGTCCTCGAAGTGCACGCTGTGCGGGCCCAGGAAGTCGATCTTTCCACGGGAAACCAGCGCGCCGGAGTCGATGGCCGCCTGCATCACCGGGTTCAGCATCAGTCCGGTGGCGCCCACCACCGACTTCGGCGGCAGGCCCGCGCGGGTGCGCTCGTTGACCTCGCGCTCCACCTGGATGCCCCAGTCGGCGCTCGGCGTGCGCCAGTCCGGCTCGGAGCGGGTGGACCACAGGGTGTCCACGCCGGCAGCGCGCAGCTGCACGATGAACTGGGTGGCGCTCGCGCCGCCGCCCACCACCAACACCCGCTGGCCGGCGAACTGCTCAGGGCCGATGAAGCCATTGGTGTGCACCTGCGGGCCGTCGAATCGGCCCGGGTAGCTTGGCCAGTTGGGGTTGGTCCAGGTGCCGGTCGCGTTGATGATGCTGCGCGCCTGCAGCGTGCTTCCGTCGGCGAGCTCGACCGTGAAGATGCCGTCCTCGTGGGTGACCGCGCGGACCTCGGCATTATGGCGCACCGGCAGGTTCTTCTCCCGCTCGTAGGCGCCGTAGTATTCGGAGACGACCTCGGAAGCCGGACGCGTCGGGTCCTGGTTATCGAAGGGGAACTCGGGCAGCGAAGCCACCGCGTGGGTCTTGCCCAGGGTCAGCGTGCGCCAGCGGTGCTGCCAGGCACCGCCCGGACCCGGATTGGCATCCAGCACCACGTAGTCCTCCCAGGGCTTCAGTCCCCGGCGCTGAAGATGGAATGCGGCGGACAGTCCCGCTTGCCCCGCACCAATCACGATGTTCTGGTAATACACTGCTGCCTCCTTACCCGTGTAACCGGTTCCGCAGGACCTTCATTCCGCGTGAGGCGGTTGTCACACGGGCTATGGCTGGGCATTGGATAGAATTGAACCCGTGACTGGCGTTTGGTGGACTACCACCGGGGAGCTAATCGTGGGAGCCGCGCGCCTGGGTTCGCACACCACCTGCCTTGGCAACAGGGCCCCTACGGAAGGATGAGCGTGAGCGCACGCATTCTCGACGGCAAGGCCACCGCGGCCACCATCAAGCAGGAACTGACCGAGCGCGTTGCCAAGCTGAAGGCCGCCGGCCACAGCACCGGACTGGGCACCATTCTGGTCGGCAACGATCCTGGCTCGGCCTGGTACGTGGGCGGCAAGCACAAGGACTGCGCCGAGGTAGGCATCGAATCCATCCGCGTGGACCTGCCGGAGGAAACCACCCAGGACGAGCTGCTGGCCAAGGTGCGCGAGCTGAACGAGAACCCTGCCTGCACCGGCTACATCGTGCAGCTGCCGCTGCCCAAGCACATCGACCAGGACGTCATCCTGGAAGCCATGGACCCGGCCAAGGACGCCGATGGCCTGCACCCGATGAACCTGGGCCGCCTGGTCGCCAACGTGAACCGCCCGATGGCCTCCCCGCTGCCCTGCACCCCGTTGGGCTGCGTCGAGCTGCTGGCTCGCCACGACATCGACCTGACCGGCAAGCACGTGCTGGTGGTCGGCCGCGGCGTGACTATTGGCCGCCCGGTCGGCCTGCTGTTGACCCGCCGCGACGTGAACGCCACCGTCACCCTGGCGCACACCGGCACCACCAACCTGGACGAGCTGCTGGCGCAGGCCGACGTGGTCATCGCCGCCGCCGGATCGGCCCACATGATCAAGACCGCCAAGCCGGGCGCCATCCTGCTGGACGTGGGAGTTTCCCGCGTTGACGGCAAGGTCACCGGCGATATCGACCCGGCCCTGTACGAGGTTGCCAGCTGGATCTCCCCGAATCCGGGCGGCGTGGGCCCGATGACCCGCGCGATGCTGCTGAACAACGTGGTGGAAGCCGCGGAGCGCAACGCCGCGAAGTAGACGCGAAAAAACCAAAACCGACAGCCCGCCAGTGAATTACTGGCGGGCTGTCGGCTTTCTAGTATGCGCGCGCGGCGGTCTTTCCTGGACCTACAGCGCGTCCTGGGCTACGGGTTGCGCCGCGGTGCGCTTGTCGAATACCAGCGCCCCCACTTCCTGCTCGGCCTGGTTGCTGATGGACAAGTCGATGCCACTGCGGTCGCGGACCAGCGAAACCGCAACCAGTGAGATGGCGGTTAGCCCGATCAGGTACCAGGCCACCGCGTCCGTGCCGCCGGTCGCCTGCACCAGGGCGGTGGCGATCATCGGGGCGAAGGCACCGCCCAGGATCGCACCGAAGGCGTAGGAGATCGAGACTCCGGAGAAACGCACCGAGGCGGGGAAAAGTTCGGAGTACAGCGCCGCCTGCGGACCGTAGGAGAAACCGAGCCCGACCGCGAACAACGCAAAGGCCAGGTAAAGCAGCGGCAGGCTTGCGGTGTTGACCAGCCAGAACAGCGGGAAGATGCACAGCAGCTGGCTGACGAAACCGATCTGGTAGGTCCGCTTACGGCCGATCTTGTCGGCCACCAAGCCGGAAAGCAGAGTGAAGACGAACCACATGACTGCGCCGAAGGACACGGCCAGCAGCACCTGGGTCCGGTTGAAGCCGACCGGACCTTCCGGATCGGTCATGTAGGCCTGCAGGAACCCGCCAGTGGTCATGTAGCCAGCGGCGTTGTTTCCGGCGAAGACCAGCGCGGCGATCAGCACCAGCAACCAGTGCTTCTTGAACAGCACGACGATCGGTACCCGGGTCTGGGCCTTCTTCTGGGCGATTTCCTCGAACACCGGCGACTCGTCGACCGAGCGGCGGATGAAGTATCCGACTATGACCAGCACGAAGCTCAGCAGGAACGGAACACGCCAACCCCAGGCCACGAACTGCTCGCCGGGGGAAATCACGCCGGTCATCAGTGCCATCATGGCCGAGGCCAGCAGCATGCCCAGCGGAACACCCAGCTGCGGGTAGGCGCCAGCCCGACCGCGGCGGTTCGTGGGCGCATGCTCAACTGCCATCAGCACGGCGCCACCCCATTCGCCGCCCGCCGAAATACCCTGCAGGATACGCAAGAGCAGCAACAGGACCGGAGCGATGATGCCGGCGGTCTCATAGGTCGGCAGCACGCCGATGAGCGTGGTGGAGGCACCCATGAGTGTCAGCGTGAGCACCAGCATGGCCCTGCGGCCGATCTTGTCGCCGAAGTGACCGGCCAGGAATGCACCCAGCGGACGGAACAGGAAGGAGATGCCGACGCTGGCAAAGGAGAGCAGCAGGCCGATCTGCGAACCGGCGGGTTCGAAGAACAGGTGGGCGAAGACCAGACCAGCCGCGGTGGCGTAGATGAAGAAGTCGTACCACTCGATGGTGGTGCCGATGATGGTGGCAAAAGCGACTCGTCGCTGGCTGGCGGTGGCGCCGTGTTGCCGGGGAGGAACAGTACTCACGGGGTTACCTCTGATTGTGTGAACGAACAGTGCAAGTGCGAACCATCGGGCTCCTCGTGGGAGTGTCCGGTTCATGGCAGCCGTGGATCAGGCCGGGATCGGGGTGCTTCGGGCAAGCTCCTTCAAGGAGGCCGACGCTTCCAGCATGGACGTGGTGATTGGCGTCCCGCTGGAGAGGAGTTTTCGGGCGGAAATATGGTCCGCGGGACGGTTGACGGATTCCACGGCGGCCAGGACGCCGCCGCGGAACAGGGCGATGGAGAATTTGCCGGTTTCCGGCTCGCCCAGCAGCACCGCGTCATCGGTTGGCGCGGACAACCCGGCGATCTGCAGCCGGTGTTCGCCTTGGACGCTCCAGAACCAGGGAAGCTCGCGGTATTCGGTTGGCTGGCCGGTCAGGGTGAGCGCAAGCGCCCGGGCTTGGTCATTGGCGTTCTGCACGGATTCCAGCCGCGCTCGCTCCGAGGTCGCAGCCAGAGGGAAGTTTGCGCAGTCGCCCAGGGCGTAAATCCGTTCATCCGAGCTGCGCAGGAAAGCATCCACCAGGATGCCATTGTCGCAGGCCAGCCCCGAATCCGCCGCGAGCTCCGTATTGGGCAGGACGCCGATGCCGTAGACCACCAGGTCTGCCTCGTAACCATGTCCGGCAGTGGACAGGACCTGAAGATGACCATCTTGCGCTTCGATGCGCTCCACGCCTTCGTTGCAGCGCAGGTTGATGCCGCTGCCGCGGTGCGCCGCGGCAAACCAGACGGACAGCGGCTCGGATGCTGCGCGTCCCAGCGGGCGCGCGGCGAATTCCAGCACTGTGACCTCCAGCCCGCGCTTCCTGGCCGCAGCGGCGAACTCCAGTCCGATGAACCCCGCGCCGATGACTACCACGCGGCGCGCCTCGGCCAGCCGGCGCTGGAGAGTACGTGCATCATCCAAGGTGCGCAGGCCGTAAATTCCCGGCAGCTCGCTTCCGGCACAGCCAAGTGGGCGGTTGCGGGCGCCGGTGGCGATCACCAGGCGGTCGTAGGACAGCTGGGTGCCGGTGCTGAGCGTGACGATGCCGGCGGCCCTGTCGATGGATTCGACCCTTGCCCCCGGGATCAAATCGATATCGTGCTCGGCGTAGAAGCTTTCCGGGCGCAGGGCCAGGGGCCCGGACGCGGCATCCGCCGCAACGTAGTCCTTGGACAGCGGAGGGCGCTGATAGGGCAGTTCAGTTTCCTGGGTTATCAGGGAGAGCGGGCCCCGGTGTCCTGCCTCGCGCAGGGAAGCCGCCAGCTGCACTCCCGCGTGCCCGGCCCCAATGATGACGATGCGTGGTTCCATGGCTAGACCTGGTCGCTGGGCACGGTGACGCGCAGCTGCTGGGTGGCTCCACCGAGGCGGACCTGGCAGCCCAGTCGGCTGAATTCCGTGCGTTCTGCGGCTGTGCAGTCGAGCATTTCGTCTTCGTCCTCGGAGATGTCCGAAAGGCTTGCGGCATCCTCCGGCGCGACATAGACATGGCAGGTGGCGCACATGGCCTGTCCGCCGCATTCGCCGACGATTCCGGCAATGCCGTTGGAGACTGCGGCGCGCATGATGTTGCAGCCGTCAGTGACCTCGACCTCGGTAGCGGTGCCGTTGGGCTGTTCGAAAATAATGGTTGGCATTGAAAGCTCCTATACGAATGTGGTTACGAATCCCAGATGACCGGCATCTTGGTCATGCCGCGGAAGACCCAGCCGGCATCGATGCTGGCCGACTGCGGATCCAGTCGAAGATTTGGAAGGCTGCGGAACACTTCGGGAAGCGCTATTTGCGCCACCTGCGCGCGGGCGATCCAGGTGCCGGCACAGAAGTGCACTCCGCCGCCGAAGGCCAGGTGAGGCTTCTTTTCCCGGAAGATGTTGAACTCCTCGGGATCGGTGAAGACCTTCGGATCGCGGTTGGCCGCGCCGAGCACAACACCCAGACGCGCCCCGGCAGGCAGCTTGATGCCCTCCAGCACGAGATCCTGCGTGGTTTCGCGGGGATACATTCCGATGGGTGCCACCCAACGCACCGATTCCTCGAAGGCACGTGAAAACAGGCCCGGGTCCTCCAGCACTGCATCCAGCTGTTCCGGGTTGGAGAGCAGGGCCCACACTGTGGTGGCCAGGACATCGCGCGGTTCGTTGAGCCCGCCCCCGATGGTCATTTTCAGATTCGCTCGGATGGCTTCCAGAGGGATGGGCAATGACGCCAGATTCGAAAGCAACGACCGGTCCGGATTGGCAGCGAGGTAGGGGAGCATTTCATCGATGGCGGCGTCAACTTCCGCCGAGGATGCGGCAGCCTTGGCCCAGACCTCTAGATCATCCGCGTAGTTGCCTGTCCCGTCGATCAACGTCTGGCTCCAGCGCTGCATGTCCGCCTGCGTGGAATTGTGGAAGCCGCAAATGAGGCGAAGGTTCTCCGCGGTGTAGGGGGCCGCGTAGTCCCATACAAAGTCGGCACCGGGGCCCTTGGCGACGAGCTGAGCCAGGTACTTTTCGTTGTTGGCAGCGAAGATGTCGTTCCAGTGCTTCTTGATGGTGGCCGGGCGAAGGGTTGCGCCGTAGGAATCGCGGTCGACCTGGTGCTCCGGGTTGTCCTTGCGCAGCATTGAATGACCCATCGAACGCTTCATCAAGGAATTGCGTTCGTCGGCGGAGAAGAGCGCCTCGTTTTGCTCGATTTCGTGGCATGCGCTGTACGAAGTCACCATGTACCGGTTCACTTCCGGTACCCAGTGCACCGGAGCTTCTTCGCGCATGCGCTTGTAGATCGGGAAAGGATTGGTGTAGAGGTCGGAGATTTTCACCCAATCCGCAACCGGAGCTTCGCGTCCTTCGCCAGTCGAGGTCTCGATAGCCGCGGGGACGGTCTGCGCTGACTGCGCCCCGGTGAACGGGCAGGTGGCCGGTGTCTGGCTCATGGGAATGTGCTCCTGGATTGAAAGGCTAACTTGGTATCAAGTGTGAGGCGGGACATAACCACGGGTAAAATGGTTATATTCGTTCAATATCCACGGTTCTAGTGAGGTTGCGTGCCGCGTTTTACCCTTCGACAGCTTGAATGCCTCGCCGCAGTCGGCCATGGCGGATCCATCGCGGCGGCAGCCGAGCAATTGAACCTGTCCGCCTCTGCAATCACAGGCGCGCTCAATGAACTGGAACGCATACTGAATACGCAGCTGACCATTCGTCGAAAAGCGCACGGGGTGAGCCTTACTCCTTCCGGCAAGTACGTGCTTGAAGAGGCCCAGGGAATTCTGCAGGCCTCCAGCGACCTACAGGAGATGGCCAATGGCGCAGGCACGCTGCTTGCCGGTCGGGTGCGGGTGGGCTGCTACTCTTCCCTCGCTCCCACCGTGCTGCCAGAGCTGCTGGCTGAATACAGTTCCAGATTCAACCAGGTGGAAGTCGACTTTTTTGCCGGGACGCAGCAGGAAATATTTCACCGGCTCGCCAACGGCATGCTGGACTTGGCCTTTGTCTACGACTTCGGCTTGCCCGAGGGAATCGAACGAACGGTTCTGTATACAACCGAGCCGAACGTGCTGCTTCCCTCGGACCATGAGCTCGCTCGGGCCCCCAAGGTTTCGCTGGCGCAGTTGTCGAAGGAACCGATGATTCTGCTGGATGTCCCGCCCAGCCGGGAGCACACCGAGGCACTATTCGAAGCGGCCGGGGTCAGCCCGTGGATCCGCTACCGAACTGCGGATTTCGAAGTCACTCGATCGATGGTCGCCAGGGGACTGGGCTACGCGGTCCTGGTTCAACGGCCTGCAGCAGATGTCTCATATGAGGGTTTGCCCCTCGCCGTGCGCTCGATCCATCCGGTGGCCAGGAAAGTACGCATCACCATGGTCCGCTCCCTTGCAGTGCAACCGTCCAAGGCTGCAACTGCCATGCACTCGCTGGCACTGGAACTGTATTCCACCAAACCTGCCCGTAGCTGCCTCTGAGCCGATACTGCTAGAGGGATAGCAGCGGTACGCCGGAAATCGGGCGTACACGGCAGGGTGCGGCGACATCGACCCGGCCCTGTACGAGGTTGCCAGCTGGATCTCCCCGAACCCGGGCGGCGTGCGCCCGATGACCTGCGCGTTGCTGCTGAACAACGTGCTGGAAGCCGCGGAGCGCAACGCCGCGAAGTAGAAGTCTCGGGGTGAAAGCCGGCGGACGCCCCCGAGCGGGACCGTCAGCCAGCATTCATCCACGATCTTGGCAGGGTCGAAAAAGTTCTCCCCGTTCAAGCCAATGAACTGTAAGAACTTGTAGCTCGGGATTGGACGAGGAGCGTCGAGGTCAGCCTCCCCTAAGGGCGATGCCTCGCATCCGCCTACTACGCATGGGCGACGTAGCTCAGACAATTCATAGGCCCTGAGTTGGGTCTTTGCTGTGGCTTGCCGGACTGGATTCGGGAGGGACGGCGATTTGAGAGCATGCATGCGCCGAAGCCGACTGGTGGATTCTTGTCGGCATAGTGATTATTGCGAACGTCGAGACGCTGGCCAGCCATCATGCTACTGGTGCCTGATGCTGGCAGGCGGGAGTCCAGCGGGTTAAACACTGAAGCATCCCACGGTGACTGCGGGATGCTTCAGTGCGAAAGGGCTTCTTTCAGTTATAAACAAGACCAGATTAACATCCAGTGGGGTAGCTCAGTTCATAAGGTCTGGATCATCCAGCGAACGTTCAGCATCCGGTTTTCCCAAGGCGCCCGGACGGGTGTTGTACGAGGTCTCGTAGTCCCTGTCGCTGCGCACATAGCACGGAATTTCAAAGGTGATCGCGCTGTGCGCCCAGTACCTGACCCGGAAAGTCCTCGCGCCTTCAGGCGTGCCTTTGGCAATGAACTGGCTCATCACTTGGCCCTTGGCTTCTACCGGTACATTCTCCAGAGCCGGATTTGGCACCGAGACGAACCAGAAGCTCAAGTCGTCGGCCCTGATGTCATAGATTGCAATCAGTACGGATCGTCCATGGACTGAAACGAGGCCCATCACATCATCAACGAGTTCGTGCGGCTCCGCCAGCACGATGGGCATTCCTTCCCTTCAGCCGTAGGAGGCGAGATGTACGCGGGCTTGGCGGGATCCGAGGATGTGTTTGACGTGATCGGCTGTTTGGGTTCGCAGTTCGTGGGTTGACATGGCTAACCTCCGCTCTGTAGCTCTTCCGGTATCTCCGAGGAACCACACCGCAATGAGTCAAAGTGGTTGTCCTGATGGCAAAGCAGGCCACGGATATTATCGCGGAGTGTCTTTTGGACTGTACGCGTCTTTCACTTTAATAGATACCCTTTGGTCATGGGCTGCAATGAATACCCCGTGAACATAGCGTTGGTATCCAGAGGTTGCCCAGACTCGAAATGCGCCGAGACCTTGGTCCTGGTAGTGCGAAGGCACGGAACAATGGCGTCTGCGGCGCAGGCGGACTCGCAGTAGGTAGCCGGACCAATTTGACCACGGAACGCGGGAATCTTGCTGCCCGTGCTCTTCGCAGGCTATCCATCTTACGGGACGCTTCGTCAGAGGCTACTCCGTACGACGGCACTGTCCAGATTGACGGTGGCACGGCTGGATCCCAAACCATTTCGACAGGCAGCCGTGCTGGAGCCCCGCAGCCGACCCCAGGCTCACACATTGGATACCTGCCGCGCTGGACCAAGCAATGCGCTGGACTCTCGGTCCGGGTCAATCCAAACGAGCCCAACTGGATTCGGAACATTTCAATCAGGCAGGCGGAATTGCACGATGTTCACGCCGAGGACTGGTACCCGCCGACTTGGATAGAGCCCATGGTGCTACACAAGAACTGGATGATTCCGACTGCGATCGAAGAGGGCGGGGCTTCGCCCGCAAGCATTTAGGGAGAGAACTCCGATCCCAGCCCGTGCCTAGCACCATGAACTGATCGATGGAGCAGAGCAAGAGCCGGAACCGAAGCTTGATTACCTCGAATTAGCAGAGTTGCCCGATGTTGGAGTCATTCAACGTGTCGGCAGTGAGTAGCGGGTAGACGGCGTACGCTGCGCTTGCATCTGCGGGCAGGACGGGATTAAGTGGGCCACCGCGGTGTGCTTCCAGAATTTCACGCGAAATTCCATCACGCGGGATGAGCCGAGTTCGTGGAAGAACTCCCCTGTGGTGCACTTGGAAGGTGACGGCTGCTTGACTTTCAGCGCTGGCTGCGGCGTCGTGACATAAAGCAGCTGCAGTTCCTCTGTCTCGGGGTTGATCATCGCTACTAGGACATCACGTCCGTGGATGGAAACCATGCCCATCGCATCGGTGAGTGATTCGTTCGGCTGGGTCATCACGATGGGCATGCCCGGCTCCCATCCATAATTCGACAGATGAGCTTTGCCTTCGCGGGTGGCGAGAAAATCAGCGACTCGGACAGCTGTCTGGGTTCTAGCGATTCGACCTGGCATTTAAGATACTTCCCTTTCCTGCACTGCTCATTTGATAAGTGATGAGGAGGTGGAAACCTCCGTAAGCGGAACTCAAAAAATAGCCCCAACTTTCGACGCTGCCGCATTGGCGGGCAACGGATACTGCGCTGATTAGGCGATGCTCAGGTCCGACGGTGTTCCACCCCGGCCAAAATCGAGACCGCCTGTGGGGGTTGGCGAGGGGGCGATGAATGGCTGTTCCAGCCAATCTTGCTGCGGATGCAAAGCTACGTCCAGAGGTTCCGAGGGAAGCGCTAGGTTTTCTTTGCCGGCGACCGCAAATTGTAGATTGCGGACTTCGAACTGGATGCCCAGGGAGTTCTCCATTTGTGGCAGCAGCGTGTCATTCACGTATTGCATCAGCTCAGAAACATGGTCTTCGCTTTTCGCGGTGCATGCCAGGTTCAAGACCAATTGATCCGGGGTACCGGTAATGGTGCATATAGCCGAATGAACCGTATCTTTGCTCCGGCACTCGTGTGATCCGAAAGCGGCGATCTGCTGCATCCGCTCCGCCCATGCGTTGGCAGGATGCGTCGAGGGATCTACTGGAACTGCTAAGGATTCTTTCATTATTCACTCCGGTATTGATAGCTGTTTCGTAGTAGAATATATGTAGACAGGCTAACTATTAGCTAGGTTACATTATACTTTTTTGATTAGGCAAGCTGACCGCAGGCAATGGCGAGGAAGGAGCATCGGGAGGTACGAGCGATGAGTTCGTACCCGGCGGAGGGAATTCTCATGAGTAGTTATGGAGCAAGTGGATATTGGTATGACACGGCTACCACGGCGCCAGGGGCCGTTGATTTGTTGAACCTGATGCGCAGGTATCGAGAGTCGGAACGTAAGATGCGGGCCAAAACGCGTGGATCCATGGGAATGAACGAAACCGATATGTCCGCTCTGCGATTCCTGCTCGGTGAGCATCGTAAGGGGGTGATTCCGCGTCAACGGGATTTTGCCGAAGAGCTGGGCATCTCTAATGCATCCGTGTCGGTGTTGATAGACCGGTTGTGCCGCGACGGGTATGCCGAGCGCATTGTCCACCCTGCCGATCGCCGCTCGGTGGGGATCGTGCCCACCGAATACAGTGATTCCGAAGTTCGCGGAACGCTGCACAAGATGCATGAGCGCATGATGGATGCAGTGAACACCCTGACCGCTGACGAGCGGATTGGGGCGGCCAAGTTCTTGGCAGCCATGATCCGAAGTGTTGAAGCCGACGAAGCGGAAGAAATTCAGTCCCGCGAATCCGCGGTTGCTTCCTCCTCGTTGCCAGATCGGAAATCTGATAGGAATTCAGCTTCCTCGGCTTCGGATCATCTGCGGTAGTCCGAGGGTTGCATGGAGGTTGGGAATCGACCGGACTCCCGCCGCCGCAGACCGGCGTGGAAGCCACCAGATCCACCTGGGGTGCGAAGTCGATTTCAGCTTCTACCGTATCGTTCCTGATGAAAATCTGACGGTCGCCCTTCGTCTTAGGTTCAGGAACGTAGATTAGGAAAATAGTAAATTCAACTCGTTCTGGAAGAATGGAGTGATAGCTAATGCCACGTAAGCGTCTTGATGTTTCTCTCAGTCATGATGAGTTCGAAGATCTTAACAACGCTTTGGAAGACCATCGGGATGGGTTCAAGAGGATGGCGCAGGAGGCAATCAACGGTTTCGGCCTCGAGCCCGCCTACTGGACCGGTCGAGCCGAAGAAGTGGAAGGTCTTCGTGAGTCGGTGCACGAGCATAGTGCTGACGAACCTGACGTTCCACCTGCGGATTCGGATCTTCCACGGGAGGCAGAATCGGCTCTGGATCTGGATCCCGAATCCGAGCCACGCAATTAATTGGTTCGGAATGCCTAATCATCCCATCCGCCCGACGCGGGTATTGTCTCAAGAATCCAACCGAAAGAGCGGTCCACCACATTGTGTGGTGGACCGCTCTACGATAGGACCAATTAGGCGCGCTTGTGGGTAAGAAGCCCCCAGATCACCAGAACGATCAGCGAACCACCGATAGCGAGCAGCCACGTAGAAAGGGACCAGAAGCGGTCGATTTCGACATCGAACAGCGCTGAACCGATCCAGCCACCCACGACCGCGCCGAGCTCACTTTCCGGCAAAGCCGGGCAAAGAAAACCCCGCCCCAGCGAAACAAATTCGCTGGAACGGGGTTTGCGCCTAACAGGGGGTCAACGCTACTTGGAAACCTCTTGCGTCTGGGCTTCGACGGCGCGCTTGTCGAATACCAGGGCGCCGACTTCCTGCTCAGCCTGGTTGTGGAAGGACAGGTCGATGCCGCGGCGGTCGCGGATCAGGGAGACCGCGATGAAGGCGAGCACCACAACCACCAGCAGGTATACGGCCACGGCGGTGGTGCCACCGGTTGCCTGGACCAGCGCCTGGGCGATGGTCGGGGCGAAGGCACCGCCGAGGATCGCGCCGATGGCGTAGGAGATCGAGACGCCGGAGAAGCGCACCGAAGCCGGGAACAGTTCGGAGTACAGTGCCGCCTGCGGCCCGTAGGTCAGGCCCAAGCCGATGGAGAACAGGCCGAAGGCCAGATAGAGCATGCCCAGCGAGCCTGAGTTGACCAGTGCAAAGACCGGGAACAGCGATGCGGCCAGAACCACGAAGCCGATCTGGTAGGTGCGCACGCGGCCGATCTTGTCCGCCATAACGCCGGCGATAAGGGTCACGACCAGCCACACGGCGGCGCCGAAGGCCACGGCGATGAGCACGTCGGTGCGCTCCAAGCCGATCGGTCCCTCGGGATCGGTGGTGTAGGCCTGGAAGAACCCGCCGGTGGTCATGTAGCCTGCGGCGTTATTGCCGGCGAAGACCAGCGCGGCAATCAGCACCAGCGGCCAGTGCTTCTTGAACAGGACGAGGATCGGGACCTTGGTCTGCGCCTTGTGCTCGGCGATCTCCTCGAAGACAGGGGACTCGTCCACGGAACGACGGACGAAGAAGCCAATGGCGATCAGGATGATCGAGACCAGGAACGGCACGCGCCAGCCCCACTCGAGGAATGCATCACCGGGGGAGATGACGCCGGTCATCAGCGCCATCATGCCGCTGGCCAGCAGCATGCCCAGGGGAACGCCAACCTGCGGGTAGGAGCCCGAACGGCCGCGCTTGCCTTCCTCGGCATGCTCGACGGCCATCAACACGGCGCCGCCCCATTCGCCGCCGGCGGAGATGCCCTGGATGATGCGCAGCAGCAGCAACAGGATCGGAGCCCACAGCCCGGCGGTCTCGTAGGTCGGCAGTACGCCGATCAGCGTGGTGGCAGCCCCCATGAGCGACAGGGTCAGCACCAGCATGGCGCGGCGGCCGATCTTGTCGCCGTAGTGTCCGGCCAGGAAGGCGCCGAGCGGACGGAAGAGGAAGGACAAGCCGACCGAGGCGAAGGAGATCAGCAGCGCGATGTCCTTGCCGGCGGGCTCGAAGAACAGGTGACTGAAGACCAGGCCTGCCGCGGTGGCGTAGATGAAGAAGTCGTACCATTCGACGGTGGTACCGATGACTGTGGCGAACGCGACGCGCCGTTGGTTTGCGTTCATGAAGTGGGCAGCTCCTTGGAGAGGTGAATCACTTCAGTGTGACACCACACATAGGTAAGGTAAACTTCAAATATCTGTAGAACTTCTGAAGGTTGGCTTATGTATTCGATGAGGCATCTTGAAATCATGGCCGAGCTTCCGGACCACCGGACCCTCGGTTCCGCCGCGGACGAATTGCGTATTTCCGAGTCAGCACTGTCCCAAGCGATTACCGCCATCGAGAAACTGGCCGGCGAAACGCTGTGCCTGCGGCGCAAGGCGCACGGCTTCACCCTGACAGCCTCCGGAGTGCATTTTTCGGCGATGGCCCGCAAAATCATCTCCGATGTTACGGAACTGGCGGCCACCTTCCCGCAGCAGGAAGGCGTGCTGCGCGGACCCGTGCGCTTCGGCTGCTTCGCCTCGCTCTCCCCGCACCTGATCCCCTCGACCATGCAGGGATTCGACCACCCGCAGGTGGAACTTTCGGTGCAGGTTGGCACCCATGAGTCGCTGCTTCCGGCGCTGCGCAATGCGGACCTGGATGTCGCCTTCGTCTACGATCTGGGCCTGCCACCGGACATGGACAAACAGGAGATCTACGGGACGCATATGCAGGTGGTGCTGCATCCGGAGCACCCGCTGGCGCGCCTGGAACGACCGCTGGAACTTGCCGACCTGGTGGACGAGCCGCTGGTGATGTACGAATCCGATCCGTCCACCGAATACGTGCTCCAGCTGTTCGCCGCGCAGGGCCTGAACCCCAAGGTCATCGCCGAGGTGCCGCAGATGATCCTGGTCTCCGCGATGGTCGGGCGAGGCTTGGGCTACGGCCTGCTGATGCGCCGCCCGAACAACGCCGAGATGTCCTTGGAGGGCAAGCCGCTGGCCTTCCGCGACCTGCATACCCCGGTGTCGCCGACCGCTCCCAGCTCCCTGAGCTCGGTCGTGGCGATCACCCCGCTCGGGGTCAAGGTGCCGGCCCGGGTGCAGGCGCTGATCGAGCACTGCCGCGAAGCCATGGCGGATTCCTGGTAGCCCTACCCAAGCGCCGGCGGCTCCCGCATAATGGGGCGCAGGAGGCATCATGATTGGCACATGGCAGGCATTGGTGATCGACTGCGAAGACCCGGACTCGCTGGCGGCGTTCTACGAGCAGCTGCTGGGCATGGTCCGCATCGACAACGACCCTGACTGGGTGAGCATCGGCGCCGCGCCCGACCGGCCGGCCGTCGCGTTCCAAGCCGTCAGCCCCTATGTCGCGCCCGAATGGCCGGGGCATGTGCACCCGCAGCAGATGCATCTCGACGTCAGGGTCAAGGATCTCGATCTGGCCGAGGAGCTGGTGCTGAACCTCGGCGCCCGGAGCACCGGGCAGGGGACCAAGACCTTCCGTGTCTACCTCGACCCGCAGGACCACCCTTTCTGCCTGGTGAGCTGGTAGCCGCAGTATCGCAGCAGCGCCCATCCGCCGCTAGCTAGCCGCCGGCTCCGTAGGCGATCTTCGCCGCCTGCAGCCTGGTGCTCACCCCGAGCTTGGCAAGCACCGCCGACACGTGCGTTTTCACCGTGCTTTCCCCAATGCCCAGGCGCTGCGCCAGCTGCGGATTGCTCAGTCCCTCGCCGATTCCCTGGAGCACCTCACGCTCCCTGGCAGTGAGCCCCTCGGGCAGCACCGCGGGCGGCGCCGCGGCCAGCGCCCGTTCCATGACCCGGGCGGTGACCTGCGGATCCAGGACGGATTGGCCGCGGCCCGCCGCACGCACCGCGTCGATGATCGCCTGCGGCTCGGCGGTCTTCAGCAAGAAGCCGTGGGCGCCGGCCTGCAAGGCGCCAAAGAGGTAGTCGTCATCGTCGAAGGTGGTCAACACGATCACCCTTGTCTGCCCGGAAATCTGCGCGGTCGCCGCGATGCCGTCCATCACCGGCATACGAAGGTCCATGAGCACCACGTCTGGGCTGAGCGCCAGGACCATGGACACCGCCGCGGCCCCGTCCGCAGCCTCCCCGACAACTTCCAGGTCCTCTGCCGCCTGCAGCACCAGGCGGATGCCCAGGCGCACGGTCGAATGGTCGTCAACAAGCAGGATCTTCATGGATTCCATCCTGTAGCTGGGCGGCGGTGGGCAGGGTGACCTGAACCTGGAACTGGGGGACGGTGCGAATGTCGCAGCTGCCGCCCACGGCCTGGGCGCGGGTGCGGATGCTCTGCAGCCCGATGCCGCTGCCGAAGCCGTGTCCGGCATGCTCCGGGACCGGGTTGCTGGCATGGATCCAAACGCGGTCCGACAGCTGCTCCAGACGCAAGCTCAGAGTGCTGCCCGGGGCGTGCTTGGCGTGGTTGACCAGCAGCTCGCGCACCGTGCGGTGCGCGGCGGTGTGCACGGCGGCGGGGATGGACTCAGGG
Organism: Arthrobacter sp. YC-RL1; assembly: GCF_001454985.1. NCBI lineage: Bacteria > Bacillati > Actinomycetota > Actinomycetes > Micrococcales > Micrococcaceae > Arthrobacter > Arthrobacter sp. YC-RL1. Next base: position 3,143,851 of record NZ_CP013297.1, on the reverse strand, counting down.
TGCGGCACCGAGTACTCCAGCTCGATCTCTTCGGAAGCCTCGGCGACCAGCTGCGGCACGTCGGTCAGCCGCGCCGCCAGCGCCGGGGTTCCCGCATGCAGCATGCGCACCATCTCGCTCATTTCCTCCAGCCCGGTCACGCTTTCGCGGCGGATGGCCGCCAGCGGTTCGTTGCCCGGCGCGGCCGCCAGCGCCGCTCCGGAGAGCAGGGCGATGGAGGAGAGCCGGGCGGAGAGCACGTCGTGCATTTCGCGGGCCAGCGCGGTGCGCTCGGAAATCCGGGCCGCGTGGTGCTCGGCGCTCAGCCGCTCCGCCCGCGCCTCGGCGGCGGCGGCCAGCGCCGCGGAACGCTCGGCCTGCGAGGCGGAAAGGTCCTGGGCGGTGCGCACGTTCTGCGCCCACAGCATCGGGGTGAACAGGATGAAGCCGGTGAGGAACAGGCTCAGCACCACCTGCTGCGCCAGGTGCGTGGCATCCCAGGCGAGCACCGCCATCAGCAGCGACACCAGGCACATGAGCGTGAACGAGATCCGGCGCAACGTCAATCCGCCGAGCAGGAAGACGCTGAAGACCGCCTCGAAGGCCATGAAGTATCCGGCAATGCTGCCCAACGCCAGCAATCCCAGCCCGGAGCCCGTCATCACCAGCACGGCGGGCAGCAGCCAGCGCCTTCGCAGCAGGACGGCGCCCAAGCCCAGCAGCAGCACCGGGAACCAGAGCCAGCCAGGCAGCCCGGAAAGCGGCGGGTTCACCACGCCGAAGGCGTGCAGCACCGCGGCAAGCAGCAGATACATCCCGGCCGTCTCCGGCTCGTCCTGGCCGCTGCCGATACGCCGGATCAACGTCGTCATGATTCCAGCATGCCCCATCCGCAGGGCCACGCGGCATCCGCCTTAAGGGGGAGATCGAGCCGTCCTGCTGCCCGATACCCCTGCGCCGCGACCCGGGACAGGCTGGAAGCATGGACATCTTCACGAATGCCGCACCCGCCTCACTGGTGGTGCTCGCGCTGATCGACGCCACCAGCATCGGCACCCTGGTCATCCCCATTTGGCTGCTGCTGCGCCGCGACTACCGCCGGGCGATTCCCCGGGTGCTGCTCTACCTTGGACTGCTGGCCGGCTTCTACTGGGCGATCGGTCTGCTGCTGCGCTCCGGCTTCCAGCTGGCGTACTCCCGGATATCCTTGGACACCCCGATGATGCGGCTGCTGGGGCTGGCCCTGGGGGCGGGGATGATCATCTGGGCCTTGACCTACCGCACCGACGAGCAGAAGCTCGCCGCGGCGCGCAAGGCCGGGACCGCAAGCGGCGAGACCGTCAACGCCGGCGGGCTGCAGGAAACCGCAACCGGCCAGCCGCAGGTTTCCGGGGCGCTGCGCCGGAGGCTGGGGACCGCGCTGGATACCCGCACCGGGGTCGTGGCGCTGGCCCTGCTGGCGGGGCTGCTGGAGCTGCCCACCATGCTTCCCTACCTCGGCGCCATGGGCGTGCTGCAAGGCGCCGGATGGAGCTCCGGGGTGCAGGTGCTGGTGCTGGCCGGGTACTGCCTGGTGATGATCGCTCCGGCGCTGGTGCTGGTGGGTGTGCGCAGGGCGGCCGGGGACCGGATCGAGCATTGGCTGCAGGCTGCGGGAAGGAAACTAGGTCGCTACGCGCAGGAGACGCTGGGCTGGGTGGTGGGCATCGCCGGGTACTTCCTGATCAGGTTCAGCCTGGACGGGGTGCAGCTGCGCGAGCTGGTCGGCAGCGTGCTGGGATAGCCACGCTGTGGGCGAAAGGACAGCCGTGCGATTGGCCTGCATCCGGGGATGATGCGAGAATTGAAGGCATGGAACCTCTAGGCAGCAGCGCGAAGCAGGGTCGGAAAATCACCCTCAACGCATCGACCCTGGCAATGTCGGTCATGGTCATCGTCCTTCTGGTGGCGGTCATCTTCGCCGCCAATTCGAATGAGATCGTCGGCTGGTTCGTCGTCGTCATCTCCGCCGGCTGGCTGCTGCTCGCCGGGTTCATGATGTTCGGCCTCAAGCGCGGAGCGCAGAAGATCAACAACTCGCTGCGCGAAGCCACCGCCGCGGCCACCCCGCGCGCCCAGGCCGGCACCGTCGTGGTCGACGAAGCCACCAGCCAGCGCGACATGAAGCTGGACCACTCCTTCAAGATCGTCCAGGTCCAGGCCCGCGTCATCGCCGAGCAGCGCGAGCTGAAGAACCCTGAGTCTGAAGAAATGATCGACCGGGCCCTGGACACCATCCAGATGACCGCGAGCAACGCCCGGGATATGATCAAGCCGGCCAAGCCGCTTGACGGCGAAATTATCGGTTAACTTCAAACTTTTCGAGACGGCTCCGGCCGTCTCGATGTCTTTAAGGACCGCATGCATCTGATTCCCGTGGTCTATGTCGTGTTCCGGCGCGAGGACCGGATCTTGTTGCAGCAGCGCCGCGGAACCGGTTTCATGGACGGGCATTGGGCCTCCGGGGCCGCCGGGCATGTCGAGGCCGGGGAAACCGTGCACCAGGCCGCCTGCCGCGAGGCATTCGAGGAACTGGGGATGAGCATCGAGCCGGATGGCCTGGAGCCGCTGGCCGTGCTGCACCGAGCCCCGAACCGCGTCGACTTCTTTTTCCAGTGCACCAGCTGGTCCGGCCAGCCCAAGCTGATGGAGCCGGACAAGGCCGCCGAGCTGCAATGGTTCGACCTGAAGGCGCTGCCTAGTCCCGTGGTCCCGCATGAATTGCATGTCCTGGGCCAGTTGTGCTCCGGCGTTCCGGGGATCGGATCGTTCGGCGATTTCACGCCGCCTGCCGGGCTGGACTAACCAGTACTCCAGACGATTCGCGCAGGCTGATGGGAGCTGCCCGCGCGGAGGGAGGCTACGTTCTCCGCACTCGGCGTTTCCCGGAGGGGCGCGAGTCGATCAGCGGGTAATCAGCACGCGAATTTTGTAAGCTGGAAGGGTGATACCAACCAGCGTGGAAATTCTGAGCAAGAACGCCGGCGCCCTGCGCGTGGCTTCGGTCAACGTCAACGGCATTCGCGCCGCCTACCGCAAGAACATGGCAGATTGGGTCGCCGCCCGCGACGTCGACATCCTGTGCCTGCAGGAAGTGCGCGCACCGGACAAGGTGCTGCGCGAACTGATCGGCGAGGGTTGGCACATCTTGCATGCCGAAGCCAAGGACAAGGGCCGTGCAGGCGTGGCAGTGCTCTCCCGCGTCGAGCCGGTGGCCGTGCGCGAGAACATCGGCGACGAGTACTTCGCCGACTCCGGACGCTGGGTGGAAGCCGACTTCGAGGTCAACGGGGAAACCTTCACCGTGGTCTCCTGCTACGTGCACTCGGGCGAACTGGGCACCCAGAAGCAGGAGGACAAGTACCGTTTCCTGCAGCGCATGACCGACTACCTGCCGGCCCTGGCAGCGGAAAAGGACCATGTGCTGGTGGTGGGCGACCTGAACGTCGTGCACACCGAGAAGGACATCAAGAACTGGAAGCCGAACCACAACAAGCGCGCCGGCGTGATGGATGAGGAGATCGCCTACTTCGACGGCTTCTTCTCCTCGGTCGGCTACAAGGACGTGGCCCGCGAACTGGCCGGAGACGTCCAGGGCCCCTACACCTGGTGGTCCTACCGCGGACAGGCCTTCGACAACGACGCCGGTTGGCGCATCGATTACCACATGGCCACCCCGTCGCTGGCCAGCAAGGCCATCAAGTCCCATGTTGACCGCGCCTCAGGCTACGACCTGCGCTTCTCCGACCACGCACCGCTGGTCGTCGACTACCAGTTTTAAGGAATTTTCATGACTAAGTCCCGCGTTCTTTCGGGCATGCAGCCTTCGGGCGACTCCCTGCACCTGGGCAACTACCTCGGCGCACTGGTCAACTGGGTCAAGACCCAGGACGAGTTCGACGCCTTCTTCTTCATCCCCGACATGCACGCGATCACCGTGAGCCAGGATCCGGCCGAGCTGCGCGCCCGCACGCGCAAGACCGCCGCCCAGTTCATCGCCGGCGGCATCGACCTGGAGAAGTCCACGCTGTTCGTGCAGTCCCAGGTGCCCGAGCACGCCCAGCTGGCCTGGGTGCTGAACTGCATCACCGGCTTCGGCGAGGCCAGCCGCATGACCCAGTTCAAGGACAAGTCGGCCAAGGGCGGCGCGGACGCGGCCAGCGTCGGCCTGTTCACCTACCCGGTGCTGATGGCCGCCGACATCCTGCTCTACCAGCCGCAGGGCGTTCCGGTGGGCGACGACCAGCGCCAGCACGTGGAGCTTGCCCGCGATCTGGCCAAACGCTTCAACCACCGCTTCGGGCAGACCTTCACCGTGCCGGAGGCCTTCATCCCGAAGGAGGGCGCGCGCATCTACGACCTGCAGAACCCGACCTCCAAGATGTCCAAGTCCGCCGAGTCCCCTGCGGGCCTGATCAACGTGCTCGACGAGCCGAAGCTGATTGCCAAGCGCATCAAGTCCGCGGTCACCGACGCGGACACCGTGATCGCCTACGACAAGGCCGGAAAGCCGGGCGTCTCCAACCTGCTGGACATCCTGGCCGCCGTGACCGACCGCCACGTGCCGGACCTGGTCGCTGAATTCGAGGGCAAGATGTACGGGCACCTGAAGGTGGCAGTGGCCGACGCCGTGGTGGAGCGCCTGGCTCCGATCCGCGCCCGCACCCTGGAGCTGCTGGACGATCCGGCGGAACTGGACCGCCTGCTGCTAGCCGGGGCCGAGAAGGCCCGACAGGTTGCTTCCAAGACCGTGGCAGATGTCTACCAGAAGGTCGGCTTCCTGCCGCCGCTGGGTGTCTGACATGGATAACCTTGAACCCCGATTCACGCTGGGCGTGGTGATCCCGGTGCCGCAGCCGCAGCGGGAGACCCTGCGCGCCTGGCGCCGGGAGTTCGGGGGAGCGGACACCGAGGTGATCGCTCCCCACATCACGCTGGTGTCCGGGTCCTACCTGAACACCTGGGAGAAGGCCGCCGCGCAGGTGCGCCAGGTGGCGGGTCAAACCGCGAGCTTCACAGTGCAGCTGGGTGCCGCGCGGACCTTCCGTCCAGCCAGCGAAGTGGTCTACCTGCCGCTGCTGGACGGGGCGGAGGAATGCTGGGCGCTGCACCGCGGGCTGCTCTCCGACGCGCTGCGCCACGAGTCGAACTTCGCGTACCATCCGCACCTGACCATTGCGCAGAACGTGCCCCCGGAGAACCTGGACGCCGCGCAGGCAGCGCTGGACCAAGTGGGCCTGTCCTTCGAGGTGAGCTCGATCCAGCTGTTCGACACCCGCGGCGGGCAGTGGAGCCTGAGCGAAGAGATTGAACTGGGCTAAGGCCCGCCGACACACGAAAAGAACGCCAGCCCAAAGGCTGGCGTTCTTTTCGTTGAAGGTCTGCTCGGCAGCCCAAGCCTCTGGCTCGGCCCATGCACGCAGCATGGCGGCGCCGTTGCAGGTGCCCCGCGGTGGCAGTTGCCGGGCAAGGGGTTCGGCGGACTTCAGGCCCCGCGGGGGACCGGGGAACGGCTCTTTCCTCCAGCAATGCCAAAAGGCCCGAACCATGAAACTGGTTCGGGCCTTTGCTTCGCGTACTTAGACGGTGCGCGAGAGGATCGCCTGCTTGACCTCGGCGATAGCCTTGGTCACCTGGATGCCGCGTGGGCACGCTTCGGTGCAGTTGAAGGTGGTGCGGCAGCGCCACACGCCTTCCTTGTCGTTCAGGATCTCCAAGCGCATGTCGCCTGCATCATCGCGCGAGTCGAAGATGAAGCGGTGCGCATTGACGATCGCTGCCGGGCCGAAGTACTGGCCATCGGTCCAGAACACCGGGCAGGAGGAGGTGCAGGCGGCGCAGAGGATGCACTTGGTGGTGTCATCGAAGCGCTCGCGGTCCTCGACCGACTGGTAGCGTTCCTTGGTCGGCTCGTGGCCCTTGGAAATCAGGAACGGCATGATCTCGCGGTAGGACTGGAAGAACGGTTCCATGTCCACGATCAGGTCCTTCTCCAGCGGAAGACCCTTGATTGCCTCAACGGTGATCGGCTTGGAGGTGTCCAGGTCCTTCAGCAGGGTCTTGCAGGCCAGGCGGTTGCGGCCGTTGATGCGCATGGCATCCGAACCGCAAATGCCGTGGGCGCAGGAACGGCGGAACGACAGCGAGCCGTCGTGGTCCCACTTGACCTTGTGCAGGGCGTCCAGCACTCGGTCGGTGCCGTACATGGTCAGCTTGAAGTCTTCCCAGTAGGCCTCTGCTGTGGTCTCCGGCAGGTAGCGGCGAACGCGCAGGGTGATGTTGAAGGTAGGGATCTCTCCGCCGCCACCAACACCGGCCTTCAACTCAATCTTTGATGGTGGTTCTGGCAGTTCGGTGCTCATTAGTACTTACGCTCCATTGGCTGGTAACGGGTGAAGACAACCGGCTTGGTTTCCATGCGGATGCCGGCGATGCCCTCGGTAGTAGCGTTGTGGTCGCGGTAGGACATCGAGTGGACCATGAAGTTCTCATCGTCGCGGTTCGGGAAGTCCTCGCGGTAGTGACCACCACGTGATTCCTTGCGGTGCAGCGCTGCGGTGGTCATGACCTCCGCCAGGTCCAGCAGGAAGCCCAGTTCCACGGCTTCGAGCAGATCCAGGTTGAAGCGCTTGCCCTTGTCCTGGATGGACACGTTCTTGTAGCGTTCGCGCAGGCTCTCGATGACCTCCAGAGCGCCCTTCAGCGAGGTTTCGTCGCGGAACACCTGGACGTTGGCGTCCATGATCTCCTGCAGGGCCTTGCGCAGCTCTGCGACGTTCTCGGTGCCGGTGGAGTTCAGCAGGCCGTCCAGCTGGGCGGTGACCAGTGCTTCAGGGTTCTCCGGCAGCTCGACGAAGTCAGCGGTCTTGGCGTACTCGGCGGCGGCGATGCCGGCGCGGCGGCCGAAGACGTTAATGTCCAGCAGCGAGTTGGTGCCCAGGCGGTTCGCGCCGTGGACCGAAACACAGGCGACCTCGCCGGCTGCGAACAGGCCCGGGATGGTGGTGTTGTTGTCCTGCAGGACCTCGGTCTCGATGTTGGTCGGCACGCCGCCCATGGCGTAGTGCGCGGTCGGGTACACCGGCACCGGATCGGTGAACGGCTCGACACCCAGGTAGGTGCGGGCGAATTCGGTGATGTCCGGCAGCTTGGATTCGATGTGCTCTGGCTCCAAGTGGGTCAGGTCCAGCAGCACGTAGTCCTTGTTAGGACCGCAGCCGCGGCCTTCGCGCACTTCGTTGGCCATGGCGCGGGCCACGATGTCACGTGGGGCCAGGTCCTTAATGGTCGGAGCGTAGCGCTCCATGAAGCGTTCGCCGTCCGAGTTGCGAAGGATTGCGCCTTCGCCGCGGGCGCCCTCGGTGAGCAGAATGCCCAGGCCTGCGAGGCCCGTCGGGTGGAACTGGAAGAACTCCATGTCTTCCAGCGGCAGGCCCGAGCGGAACGCGATGCCCATGCCGTCGCCGGTCAGGGTGTGGGCGTTGGAGGTGGTCTTGAAGACCTTGCCTGCGCCGCCGGAAGCGAAGATCACGGACTTGGCCTGGAACACGTGCAGTTCGCCGGTGGCCAGGTCGTAGGAGACGACGCCGGCAACACGCTTCTGCATGTAGGCGGTGCCGTCTTCGCGGAAGGCTTCTTCCTCAACCATCAGCAAGTCCAGCACGTAGTACTCGTTGTAGAACTCAACGTTGTGCTTGACGCAGTTTTGGTACAGGGTCTGCAGGATCATGTGGCCGGTGCGGTCTGCTGCGTAGCAGGCGCGGCGCACGGCGGCCTTGCCGTGGTCGCGGGTGTGGCCGCCGAAGCGGCGCTGGTCGATCTTGCCCTCAGGGGTTCGGTTGAACGGCAGACCCATCTTTTCCAGATCCAGCACGGCGTTGATGGCTTCCTTGGCCATGACCTCTGCTGCATCCTGGTCGACGATGTAGTCGCCGCCCTTGATGGTGTCGAAGGTGTGCCACTCCCAGTTGTCTTCCTCGACGTTCGCCAGTGCGGCGCACATGCCGCCCTGGGCCGCGCCGGTGTGGGAGCGGGTTGGGTAAAGCTTAGTTAGCACTGCGGTGCGTGCACGCTGACCGGATTCGATCGCTGCACGCATACCTGCACCGCCGGCACCGACGATGACTACGTCGTACTGATGTACCTGCATTCTTGATGCTCTCTTTTCTACAAAAAACTGTCTGGCTAAAAGTTCGGCTCTAAAACGGGGGTTTTAGGGTTTTAGCACTGTGGCAGGGTGCTGCCCGCGACGCATGGGTCGAAGGTGAAGATCACCAGGGTGCCGAGCACAACGATGAAGATCGTCGCGACGTACAGGATGCCCTTGAGCCATGCTCGGGTCGAGTGCTTCTCTGCGTAGTCGTTGATGATGGTGCGCACGCCGTTGGTGCCGTGCAGCATGGCCAGCCACAGCATGGCCAGGTCCCAGAACTGCCAGATCGGGTCGGCCCACTTGCCGGCGACGAAGCCGAAGGAGATGGCGTTGATGCCGTCGCCAACGATCAGGTTGGAGATCAGGTGGCCGAAGATCAGGACGATCAGGGCCACGCCGGATAGGCGCATGAACAGCCATGCGAGCATTTCGAAGCTGCCGCGGGACTTCGGACCGCGCTTGTACTTCGGGTCGATGCGCTGGCTGCGTGGAGCAGGAATGGTGACGCTCATGGCTTAGTGTCCTCCAAATGCGAGGGAGAGATGGCGGATGGCGAAGCCTGCGAAGACGACGACCCACAGGATCATGACGCCCCAGAGCATCTGGCGCTGGTACTTGGTGCCCTGCTTCCAGAAGTCAACGAGGATCAGGCGCAGACCGTTGAATGCGTGGAAGAGAATGGCCGCGACCAGGCCGGTCTCGCCCAGTGCCATCCACGGGGTCTGGTAGGTGCTGATTACTGCGTTGTATGCATTGGCATCCACGCGCACGAGGGCCGTATCCAGCACGTGAACGAGTAGATAAAGAAAAATTACGACACCGGTGACTCGGTGTCCCACCCAGGACCACATGCCTTCATGGCCGCGGTATAGGGTGCCTGACGAAGTCTTCGACACTGAACTAACCTCCAAGGCTCGCAACGGCGCATGTGTATATTGCACACAATGAGATTTGACGCACTTGTGCGAGCGTTCCTTGTGCGAGTCTAAACCACTTGCCGGGTCTCAATCTATTTCGTGTCTCGATCCTGTGAGTATGTTCACCGAATAGTGTCGTCTATGCGGTAAAAGGCTCGCAAAGCCCGAATATTAGGTCATGCGGGCCTTGTCTATTTACCCTGCAGGTGTCGCTCTCAATACCGGTATTTCCCGGAGAATGAATTAGTCTGGAATGCGTGAATGCAGACCTATTAGCCCGATTCCACGGCGTGATTCCCGCCGGCGGAGTCGGTACCCGACTGTGGCCCCTTTCCCGTGCATCGGCTCCCAAGTTCTTGCACGATCTGACGGGATCGGGCTCGACCCTGATCCGCGCCACCTACGACCGCCTGGTGCCGCTGGCCGGCGACCGCATCATGGTGGTGACCGGACGCGCCCACCGCGGCGCCGTGGTCGCCCAGCTGCCCGAGCTGTGCGACGAGGATCTGGTCCTGGAGCCGGAGCCGCGCGACTCCGCCGCGGCCATCGGCCTGGCCGCCGCGATCCTGTCGCTGCGCGACCCGGAGATCATCATGGGCTCCTTCGCAGCTGACCAAGTCATCGAGCCTGTCGAGGTTTTCCAGGCGGCCCTGGGCGAGGCGATCCACACCGCCGCCAGCGGCAAGATCGTGACCATCGGAATCCACCCGACCCACCCCTCCACCGGCTTTGGATACATCAAGACCGGCGAGCAGCTGGACGTGGCCAGCGCCCCGAGCGCGCGCGGCGTGGTCGAGTTCGTCGAGAAGCCGGATGAGGACACCGCCCGCCGCTACCTGGCCAGTGGAGGTTTCCTCTGGAACGCGGGCATGTTCGTGGCCCCGGTGGGCCTGATGCTCAAGCACCTGCAGGCCAACGAGCCGCAGCTGCACGAGGGCCTGATGAAGATCGCGCAGGCCTGGGACACCGAGGCGCGCGACGAGGTCATGGCCGAAATCTGGCCGGGCCTTCCGAAGATCGCCATCGACTACGCGGTGGCCGAGCCCGCCGCCGCGGCAGGCGACGTGGCGGTCATCCCCGGCGTGTTCAACTGGGACGACGTGGGGGACTTCGCCGCCATCGGACGGCTGAACAAGGCCAGCGCGGATGAAGGCATCATCAATCTCGGTGATAAGCAAGTGCGCGTCTACGCGGACAGCGCCACCGGCGTCGTCTACTCGGACCGCCCGCGCGTGGTGGCCCTGGTCGGCATCGAGGACGTCGTGGTGGTCGACACCGCCGACGCGCTGCTGGTGACCACCAAGGACCATGCGCAGAAGGTTAAGCAGACCGTCGAGCAGCTCAAGGCCGACGGCGCGACCGAAGTGCTCTAGACCTGCCCACGCGCCGGCCTCCCGCAGCGTGCGGGAAGCCGGCGCGTGTCCAGTTTCACGAATAAATTGGCCAACCGGGTCGTGACCACACCGAAGGCAACTGCCTTCGGCCACGTTAGCCTGTGCTTCTGCTGTGCGTAACCGGGGTGGATCCTTGGCCGGTTGGTATGTTTGAAGTCATGACTACGGCCAATAGCGAGTCCGATTCATCCGATGCCGATACGGCGCAAAACCCCGGAACGCCACGCACCCGGATCAACAAAGTGGTATTTTTCGGCTCAGCATCTCTGGTGCTGGGCATTGCTCTTTGGGCCATCTTCGACCGCGATTCGGCGGACCTGGCCATTTCCACCGCCGTCGACTGGATCGGCAGGAACTTCGGCTGGTATTACACGCTGATCATCGTCGCGGCGCTGCTGTTCGTGATCGCGGCAGCCGTCTCGAAGGTCGGCAAGACCCGGTTGGGCCCCGACCACGCCCGGCCCGCCTTCAACATGTTCACCTGGGCGGCCATGCTCTTCGCCGCCGGCATCGGCATCGATTTGATGTTCTTCTCCGTTTCCGAGCCGATCACCCAGTACCTGGCCCCGCCGACCGGGGAGGGATCCACCGTGGAGGCCGCGCGCCAGGCCATGGTCTGGACGCTCTTCCACTACGGCCTGCTCGGCTGGGGGCTGTACGCGCTGATCGGCATGGCCCTGGGCTACTTTTCCTACCGCCGCAACCTGCCGCTGTCCATCCGCTCGGCGCTGTATCCCATCCTGGGCAAACGCACCTCGGGCTGGAGGGGGCACACCGTGGACATCGCGGCGATGCTGGGCACCATCTTCGGCATCGCCACCTCGCTGGGCATCGGCGTGGCCCAGCTGAATTACGGGCTGCACTTCATGTTCGGGATCCCGGAGAACCGCAGCTGGCAGATCATCCTGATCGTCATCGCCGTGGTCATGGCCACCATTTCGGTGCTCACCGGCGTGGAGAAGGGCATCCGCCGGCTCTCCGAGCTCAACGTCCTGCTCTGCGTCGCGCTGATGCTCTTCATCCTGGTCACCGGCGGCACCGCCTACCTGATGGACGGCATCATCACCAACGTCGGGGACAGCATCGCCCGGTTCCCGTCCATGGCGCTGGACACCTTCGCCTACGACCGCCCGGAATCCTGGCTGAACGGGTGGACGCTGTTCTTCTGGGCCTGGTGGATCGCCTGGGCCCCGTTCGTCGGCCTGTTCCTGGCCCGCATCTCCCGCGGCCGCACCATCCGCCAGTTCGTCACCGGCGTGCTGGTGGTCCCCTTCGCCTTCATCCTGCTGTGGATCTCCATCTTCGGCAACAGCGCCCTGCAGCTGGTGCGCTCGGGCAACGAGGCATTCGGCGAGGTCGCCATGAACACCCCGGAACGCGCGTTCTACAGCCTGCTGGAACAGTTCCCGGCAGCGCCGTTCACCGCAGCTGTCGCCACCTTCACCGGCTTGCTGTTCTACGTGACCAGCGCCGACTCCGGCGCGCTGGTCATGGCCAACTTCACCTCCCACCTGAAGGACCCGCAGGCCGACGGCTCCAAGCCGGTGCGGCTGTTCTGGTCGCTGGCCACCGGCCTGCTGACCCTGGGGATGCTCTTCGTGGACGGAGTGCCGACCTTGCAGGGAGCCACGGTGATCATGGGGCTGCCGTTCTCGTTTGTGCTGCTGTTGATCATGCTCGGCCTGTTCAAGTCGCTGCGCATAGAATCCGCGCTGGCCAGCAGCTACAAGAACACCATGCACGAAGCGCTGACCAGCCGGCTGGGTTCGGTGAACGACCGGCGCAGCTGGAAGCAGCGCCTGGCCCGCTCGATGACCTATCCGGGGCTGAAAGCGGCCCGGCGCTATCTGGACGAGGTTGCCCGGACGGCGCTGGACGAGGTGGCCGAGGAATTCCGCCGCCGCGGGGCGGACGTGGAAGTCACCCTCGAGCCGGTGCCGAACCTCCAGCTTCCCTCCCTGGACCTGCTGGTGGCCACGGGTGCCGAACGGCCGTTCAAGTACCAGGTCTACCCGGTGCAGCTGCCGGTGCCCCGGTATGCGCGTTCGGCTCCGGGCAACGACGTCTACTACCGCATCGAGGTGTTCTCCCAGGAGGGCAGCCACGGCTACGACCTGATGGGGCTGAGCAAGGAGCAGGTGATCGGGGACATCCTGGACCAGTACGAGGCGCACCTGGGTTATCTCGACGGGCAGCTGCAGGCCGACGAGCCCAGCCAGGTCAACGCCGAAGCGGTGATGACCACCCGCTGGGAATCGGACTTCGAGCACACCGTGCGCGAGGAGTCCTAGGACCCGGCGCGGCGGCCGGCGCAGCGTTGCGTCCCGCCGCGGCGCCGTGTCCCGTGTTTCGCGGTTGGCGGCCACATTACGGATAAACTGTCTTCCTCAGGCTCAAGACGCGTATTGTCGAAAGGTGTCTTCAGTGAGTGAATTAGGAAATTTAGGGTCGGTCAAGGACTGGACCGAGTCCTTAACGCCCGAGTTGATCGAGTTCCGCCGCGAACTGCACCGCAACCCTGAGCTTTCTTTCGCTGAATTCCAAACCACCGAACGCATCCTTGAAGCCCTGCGCTCTGCCGGGCTGAACCCGGTGAAGATGGAACGCACCGGAGCCTACGTGGACGTCGGTGAAGGCCCCATCCGCCTGGCCCTGCGCGCCGACATCGACGCGCTGCCGGTGCTGGAGGAAACCGAGCTCGACTACGCCTCGACCATCGAGGGCATCGCCCACGCCTGCGGCCATGACATCCACACCACCGTGATGCTGGGAACCGCGCTTGCGTTGGGCCGCATCCAGCAGGCAGGACAGCTCGCGGGCCGGATCCGCGTGATCTTCCAGCCCGCCGAGGAGAAGCTTCCCGGGGGAGCGGTCTCGGTCATCGAGCAGGGAATTCTCGACGAGGTCCCGCGGATCCTGGCCCTGCACTGCGAGCCGCGCATCGACGCCGGGAAGATCGGCACCCGCATCGGCGCCATCACCTCGGCCAGCGACACCATCCGCATCGAGGTCAACGGCCGCGGCGGGCATACTTCCCGCCCGCACCTGACCGAGGACATCGTCTTCGCGATGAGTCAGATCGCCACCCAGGTTCCCGCCGTGCTCGGCCGCAAGGTCGACGTGCGTTCGGCCGTGTCGGTGGTCTGGGGGCAGATCCACGCCGGCAGCGCGCCCAACGCCATTCCCGCCACCGGCTACCTGGCCGGCACCATGCGCTGCCTGGACGGCGACGTCTGGTACGAAGCCGGGGAGCTGCTGGATGCAGCGGTGCGCCAGATCGCCGCGCCGTACGGGGTGGAAATCAAGCTGCAGCACACCCGCGGCGTCCCACCGGTGGTCAACGCCCCGGCCGAAACCGCGCTGATCGAATCGGCGGCCCGCCAGGAGTTCGGGACCGATTCCATCGAGCTGACCCCGCAGTCCATGGGCGGCGAGGATTTCGCCTGGATGACCCAGAAGGTGCCCGGCGCGATGCTGCGCCTTGGCACCCGCACCCCGGGCGGCAAGATCTTCGACCTGCACCGCGGCGACTACGTGCCTGATGAGAGGTGCATTGCGGTAGGCGTGCGGATCATGTGCGCGGCCGCGCTGCAGGCAATCGACGCGGCGAACGGCATTCGGGCCAAATAACCGGAGAATTTGCCAATAATTTTTCGACTCCACTAGTCACACCGTGAATTGGCGAACTGACTTGGGCATTGACGTTAAGCGCTTGCCGTATGCCGCTCCGGAATTTAGCGAATTGTAATGTTTGCCGTCTTTACCAGTGACATATCTCCGATAGGCTATGGAGACGATGGGAACGTTCGCTCCTCTGAGGCGCGTGCGGTGGGCATCGGCAACGGCGCCCTGCGTGGGAAGAAAGGCCTCACGGCTCCCGGTTATCTCGCATAACTTTTTGGAGGATTAGATGCGCTTCGTATCGCGCAAGACCGGCATGGCCGCGGCCATGATCGGCATTTCTGCTTTGGCATTGACCGCCTGTGGCGCGGCCCCGGAAGAAACGGCCCCGAAGGCCGAAAACCCAGACTACACCGGTTGCATCGTCTCGGACTCCGGCGGATTCGATGACCAGTCCTTCAACGAGTCGTCCTACCGCGGCCTGAAGAATGCCGAGAAGGACCTCGGCATCAAGATGCAGGAGGCAGAGTCGAAGTCCAACGCCGACTTCGCCACCAACCTGCAGGGCATGATGAACAACAACTGCGACCTGACCGTCACCATCGGCTTCCTGCTCGGCGACGCCACCAAGAAGGCCGCAGAGGAAAATCCTGACAAGCACTTCGCCATCGTCGACTTCCAGTACGACGAGCCGATCAAGAACATCAAGCCGATGATCTACGACACGGCCCAGGCCGCCTACCTGGCAGGCTACGCCGCCGCCGCTTCCTCCGAGACCGGCACCGTCGCCACCTTTGGCGGCATCAAGATCCCAACCGTCACCATCTTCATGGACGGCTTCGCCGACGGCGTTGCCAAGTTCAACGAGGACAAGGGCAAGGACGTCAAGCTGCTGGGCTGGGACAAGGACAAGCAGGACGGCACCTTCACCGGCGACTTCGAGAAGCAGGACAAGGGCAAGCAGGTCACCAGCAACTTCATCGCCAGCGGCGCTGACGTGATCATGCCAGTAGCCGGCCCCGTGGGCAAGGGCGCAGGCGCCGCAGTCAAGGAAGCCAACACCGGCGGCAAGGACGCCAAGCTGGTATGGGTTGACTCCGACGGCTACCTGACCGCTCCTGACTACAAGGACGTCATGCTGACCTCGGTCATCAAGACCATGGACAAGGCCGTTGAGGACCTGGTCACCGCCGACTCCAAGGGCGAGTTCGACTCGACCCCATACATCGGCACCCTGGAGAACGAGGGCGTAGCCCTGGCGCCGTTCCACGACTTCGACTCGAAGGTCTCCGACGAGACCAAGTCCGAGATCGAGGCGCTGAAGGCGCAGATCATCTCCGGCGAGCTGAAGGTCGAATCGCCGTCGAGCCCCAAGTAAGGGTCTTGAGCCAATAACGTCACAGAGCGCGTCACCGCTCGCCGCAGCAGCGGTGAACGGAGACGCGCTCTAAGACTGCCCACTGCAACACACCGAACAATGAAGATGGTGGAATCGTGAAACTCGAACTCCGGGGAATCTCGAAAGCCTTCGGTTCTTTCTACGCCAACAAGGACATCGACCTGGTCGTCGATGATGCCGAAATCCACTGTCTGCTCGGTGAGAACGGCGCTGGAAAGTCGACACTGATGAACGTCCTCTACGGGCTGTACCAGCCCACCGAAGGACAGATCCTGCTGGATGGAAAACCAGTTGAATTCAACGGCCCGGGTGATGCCATGGCCGCCGGCATCGGCATGGTGCACCAGCACTTCATGCTGATCCCGGTCTTCACCGTGGCCGAGAACATCGCCCTGGGCGCCGAAGCGACCAAGGCCGCAGGCGTGCTTGACCTGCAAGTCACCCGCAAGAAGATCCGCGAGATCTCCGACCGCTACGGCTTCGACGTGGATCCGGACGCGCTGGTCGAGGACCTTCCGGTCGGCGTGCAGCAGCGTGTGGAGATCATCAAGGCGCTGGTCCGCGACGCCAAGGTGCTGATCCTCGACGAGCCCACCGCGGTGCTCACCCCGCAGGAAACCGACGAGCTGCTGGAGATCATGCGCCAGCTCAAGGCCAACGGCACCTCGATCGTGTTCATCTCGCACAAGCTGCGCGAGGTGCGCGCGGTCTCCGACGTGATCACCGTGATCCGCCGCGGCCAGGTCATCGACTCGGTCGGCGCCGAAACCAGCACCACCGAACTGGCAAACCTGATGGTGGGCCGCGCGGTGGAGCTGAACCTGAACAAGGAGCCAGCCACCCCGGGGGCCGCCCGCTTCCAGGTGCGCGAGCTGAGCGTGGTCAACGAGCTGGGCGCCACCACCCTGGATGCGGTCAGCTTCGACATTCACGAGGGCGAGATCCTCGCCGTGGCCGGCGTGCAGGGCAACGGCCAGACCGAGTTGACCGAGGCGATCCTGGGCACCCAGCCGGTGGCCGCCGGATCGATCTCGCTGGACGGCACCGAACTGGTCGGCAAGTCGGTCAAGCAGGTGCTGCGCTCCGGGTTGGGCTTCGTCCCCGAGGACCGCTCGGTCCACGGCCTGGTCTCGCAGTTCACCATCGAGGAGAACCTGGTCCTGGACCTCTACGACCGCCCGCCGTTCGCCAAGGGCATCTCGATGAACCTGGGCGAAGTGAAGAAGAACGCGACCAAGCAGATCGCGGACTTCGACGTGCGCACCGACAACCAGCTGAACCCGGCCTCCAGCCTCTCCGGCGGCAACCAGCAGAAGGTCGTGATGGCCCGCGAGCTGTCCCGAGACCTGAAGCTGTTCATCGCCTCCCAGCCCACGCGCAGCGTCGACGTGGGCTCCATCGAGTTCCTGCACCGGCGCATCGTCGCCGAACGCGACAAGGGCACCCCGGTGATGATCGTGTCCACCGAGCTGGACGAGGTCATGGAGCTGGCCGACCGCATCGCCGTGCTCTACAAGGGCCGGGTCAACGGCATCGTGCCGGGCAACACCTCCCGCGAGGTGCTGGGCCTGATGATGGCAGGCGTCAGCGCCGAAGAGGCCTTCGCCCAGGCAGACTTCGCCACCTCCGCCAACGAACCGGTGGAAGCCCAGCCGGTGCCGCTGGAGACCACCGAACCCACCGACACCCAGGAAGGAGAAGCACAGTGAGCGAGATCAAGGCGCCTGTTCTTCCCGACCCCAAGAAACCGGGCAACGACCTGTTCAAGTCCATCACCCAGGGACCTGGACTGGTCTCCGTGCTGGGCGTCATCGTGGCGCTGGTCATCGGCGGCCTGCTGATCGCGATCACCGACGAGAAGGTCGGCGAGGCCGCAGGTTACCTGTTCGCCCGCCCTTCGGACTTCTTCTCCGCGCTGTGGAGCGCGGGCACCGAAAGCTACGTGGCGCTGTTCAACGGCTCCATCTACAACTCCTCGCAGGGCTTCGCCCCGCTGCTGGAAACCCTGACAGTCTCCACCCCGCTGATCTGCGCGGGCCTGGGCGTGGCACTGGCCTTCCGCGCCGGCATGTTCAACATCGGCGCCCAGGGCCAGCTGATCATCGGCGCCACCATGGCAGCCTACGTCGGCTTCGCTTGGCACCTGCCGGTGGTCGTCCACCTGCTGCTGGTGATCGTCTTCGGCCTGCTCGGCGGCGCGCTGTGGGGCGGGCTGGTCGGCCTGCTCAAGGCCCGCACCGGCGCCCACGAAGTGATCCTGACGATCATGTTCAACTACGTGGCGCTGTACCTGCTGGACTTCCTGATGAACACCGAGGCGTTCCGCCGCCCGGGCGAGACCAACCCGATCTCCCCGATCCTGGACGCCAACGCGATCTTCCCCTCGCTGCCCGGCTCCCGCCTGCACCTGGGCTTCCTGATGGCCATCTTGCTGACCATCGGGGTGGCCTGGCTGCTGAACCGTTCCACCATCGGCTTCGAGTTCCGCGCCGTCGGGCACAACCCGGACGCCGCGCGGACCGCCGGCGTGAACGTGGCCCGCTCCACCATCCTGGCCATGGCCTTCGCCGGCGCGCTGGCCGGCGCCGCCGGCGTGGCGCAGGTGGCGGGCACCGAGAAGGTGCTCACCGCAGGCGTGGCAGGCTCGCTGGGCTTCGACGCCATCACCGTGGCGCTGCTGGGACGCTCCACCCCGTGGGGCACCTTCTTCGCCGGCCTGCTCTTCGGCGCCTTCCGCGCCGGCGCGGTCAACATGCAGATCACCACCGGCACCCCGATCGACATCGTGCTGGTTGTCCAGTCGCTGATCGTGCTGTTCATCGCGGCTCCTCCGCTGGTCAAGGCGATCTTCGGACTGAACCGCAAGAAGAAGCGCACCAGCGCTACCGAATCGATTAAGGCAGGTGCCAAGTGACCGCCACGCTTCCCTCGACGTCAGCGATCTCGGTGCTTCCGAGCAAGAAGACCCCGATCATCTTCAGCGTGCTGGCAGTCATCGTGCTGGTCAGCTTCGGCCTGCTGGGCAACTCACAGACCGCGAGCTTCTCGCTCACCTCCGCCGGCGACGCGTTCTCCCTGCCCGACCTGGTCTTCCCGGGCCGCGCCTCGAACATCGTCATCGGCGTGCTGCTGGCGGCGCTGGCCGCCTACTCCTGGATGCTGCGGGCCAAGGGCCGGGTGCTCCCGGTCTGGGCCGTCGCGGTGGGCGCGGTGCTGTTTGTGCTCGCGTTCCTGATCTGGGTCGTCTCCGGCGCCAACATCAACTCCATCTCCCTGGCCAGCCTGCTGGCCGGCGGCGTGGTGCTGGCGGTGCCGCTGGTCTTCGGATCGCTCTCCGGTGTGCTCTCCGAACGCTCCGGCGTGGTCAACATCGCCATCGAGGGCCAGCTGCTGGGCGGCGCGTTCACCGCGGCCATCGTGGCCTCGGTGACGCAGAACGCCTTCGCGGGCCTGGTCGCCGCCGGCATCGCCGGCGCGGTGGTCTCCCTGGTGCTGGCGCTGTTCTCCATCAAGTACCTGGTCAACCAGATCATCGTCGGCGTGGTGCTGAACGTGCTGGTCTCGGGCATCACCGGCTTCCTGTTCACCACCGTGATGCAGGAAGACCCGGAGCTGTACAACTCGCCGGTGCACCTGCCGACCATCGCGATCCCGGGCCTGTCCGCCATCCCGGTGATCGGCCCGATCCTGTTCAAGCAGTCGGTCATCGGCTACCTGATGTACATCGCCGTGTTCCTGGTCTGGTTCGGCCTGTACAAGACCCGCTGGGGCCTGCGCGTGCGCGCGGTGGGCGAGCACCCGAAGGCCGCCGACACCCTGGGCATCAAGGTCAACCGCACCCGGTTCTGGAACGTGACCCTGGGCGGCATCGTCGCCGGCATCGGCGGCTCGTTCTTCACCCTGGTCGCCATCGACTCCTTCACCAAGGAAATCTCCGGCGGCCGCGGCTTCATCGCGCTGGCCGCGGTGATCTTCGGACGCTGGAACCCGCTCGGCGCGTTCGCCGCGGCGCTGCTCTTCGGCTTCGCGGACAACCTGCAGGTGATGCTCACGATCATCGGCACCCCGGTGCCGAGCCAGTTCATGGCCATGATGCCGTACCTGGTGACGATCTTCGCGGTCGCCGGCCTGGTGGGACGCTCGCGCGGCCCCGCCGCCGTGGGCGATCCCTATGTGAAGGAATGACCCGTTCCCATGAATAACACCACCGCGCCGTGGTCGCAGCTTGAAGCTGCGGCCGCGGCCGCGTTGTCCAAGGCCTATGCACCCTACTCGAATTTCCGGGTCGGCGCCGCGGCGCTGAGTAGCGACGGGCGGCTGGTTTCCGGCTGCAACATCGAAAACGCCGCTTTCGGGGTGACCCTGTGCGCCGAATGCTCCATGCTCGGCGAGCTGTTCGCCACCGGCGGCGGCACGCTGGACTACTTCGTGTGCTTCGGTCAGCTCAAGGACGGCCCGCTGGAGCTGATCACCCCGTGCGGCCGCTGCCGCCAGCTGCTCTTCGAGCATCGCGGGCCCGACCTGAGGATCAAGACCGCCTCCGGGATCGTGGGCATGGACCAGCTGCTGCCGGACGCCTTCGGACCGCACAACATCATCGACTGACCAGAGAACAGAACGAAAGGCCCCACCCATGGCTGCCGAACAATTCAGCGCCGTCGAAGTCATCCGCACCAAGCGTGACGGCGGCGAGCTGAGCAACGAGATGATCGACTGGACCATCGACGCGTACACCCGCGGCGTCATCGCCGAGGAACAGATGGCCGCGCTGAACATGGCCATCTACTTCCAGGGCATGCACCGCGCGGAGATTTCCCGCTGGACCAACGCCATGATCAACACCGGCGAACGCATGGACTTCTCCACCCTGGCCGACCCGGCCGGACGCGGCCTGGCGACCACCGACAAGCACTCGACCGGAGGCGTGGGGGACAAGATCACCCTGCCGCTGGCCCCGCTGGTGGCCAGCTTCGGCGTGGCCGTCCCGCAGCTCTCCGGCCGCGGGCTGGGCCACACCGGCGGCACCCTGGACAAGCTCGAGTCGATCCCGGGCTGGCGCGCGGAACTGTCCAACGAGGAGCTCTTCGCCCAGCTTTCCACCGTCGGCGCGGTCATCTGCGCCGCCGGCGCCGGACTGGCCCCGGCGGACAAGAAGCTCTACGCGCTGCGCGACGTGACCGGGACGGTGGAGGCGATTCCGCTGATCGCCTCCTCGATCATGAGCAAGAAGATCGCCGAGGGCACCGGAACCCTGGTGCTGGACGTCAAGGTGGGCTCCGGCGCGTTCATGAAGACCGAGTCCATGGCCCGTGAGCTGGCCGAGACCATGGTGAACCTGGGCACCGACGCCGGGGTGAACACCGTGGCGCTGCTGACCAACATGGACACCCCGCTGGGGCTCACCGCGGGCAACGCGATCGAGGTCCAGGAGTCCGTCGAGGTGCTCGCCGGCGGCGGCCCGGAAGACGTCATCGAGCTGACCGTGGCCCTGGCCACCGAGATGCTCGCCGGCGCCGGCATCCGCGACGTGGACGTGCGTGCGGCGCTGAAGGACGGCCGCGCCATGGACAAGTGGCGTGCCATGATCTTAGCGCAGGGCGGCGACCCGGACGCGAAGCTGCCGGTGGCCCGCGAATCGCACACCGTGCTGGCCCCGGCGGAGGGCGTGCTGCTGAAGCTGGATGCCATGGACATCGGCTTGGCCGCCTGGACCCTGGGCGCCGGGCGCGCCCGCAAGGAGGACGCGGTGCAGGCCGGCGCCGGCGTGCGGCTGCACGTCAAGCCCGGAGCTCTGGTGCGCCGCGGGGAGCCGATCGCCACGCTGCTGACCGACACCCCGGAGAAGATGGAGCGCGCCATCGAACTGGTGCAGCGCTCCATCCTGATCGGCGCGGACAGCGACCGCCCGGACATGCGCTTGATCCTGGACCGCATCGCCGCGAAGTAGCCTGCCAAACCGCCAGCCGCCCCCGCACGGGGGCGGCTGTCGGCGTCTAAACCGGAGCCACGCTGGGCCCAAGGAACTCGAGGAAGCCTCCGGGCGTTAAAAGATTCAACTCATCCCCGGGATGGAGAAGTGTCCGGTGCAAATCACGACCTTGGTAGGGTGCGCGCCGGCGGGATTCTGGTGGAGAATGGACTAAGAGCGCGGTAGCGAGCCACCGCGTGCAGCGAGGAAGCGATACACCCACCGATGGAATTGGTCAACGAAGCGATCATGCATGCGGCCACCGCATGGTGGATCCTGCCGCTGCTCTTTGCCTTCTGCCTCATCGACGGGGTCTTCCCTGTCGTCCCCTCCGAAACCTTCCTGGTGTCGCTGGCCGCCGTGGGCATCAGCACCGGAAGCCCCAACCTGCTGCTGATCTTCGTGATCGGCGTGTCCGGGGCGATCATCGGTGACCAGATCACCTTCCGCATCGGCCGGAGCATCGGCTACCGTCAGTACGGGTGGATGCAAAAGGGCCGGGCCAAGAAGATCCTCGACTTCGCCACCCGCAAGCTGGAAACCTCCGGCGCGCTGCTGATCTTCACCGCCCGCTACATCCCGCTGGGACGCGTCGCGGTGAACATGACGGCCGGGGCCACCGGCTTCTCCTACCACCGCTTCACCTTTTTCGACGTCATCGGCTGCATCACCTGGGGCGCCTACTCCGTGGGCATCGGCGCGCTGGCCGGCAACTGGCTCTCGGAGAACAAGCTGCTGGGCATCGGCGTCTCAGTGGTCATCGCCGTGGTGCTCGGCTACGTCATCGACAAGATCGTCAGCCGGGTGCTGGAGCGGGTCCACCGCCGCAAGCTGCGCCAGCTGGCCGCGAAGCGCGGCGGGACGCTGGGAAAAGCTATCCAAACCGTGCCTCCGGGTGAGCAGCCGGAGATTTAACCTCCGGGGCCGGTAGCCGTCGACAAGATGTGTCCAGAACTTCAGCCGTGGTGGCTATCAGTCAGCCCGAAATGCGACTAGGCTCAATGGTGTGACTGAAGAAATGATTCATGCTGCCTACGATCCCGAGTTCGACTTCCGGGACCTGCCAAAAGTTTCTCTGCACGACCACCTCGACGGTGGTCTGCGCCCGTCGACCATTATCGAGCTTGCCGCAGAGGCTGGGCACGAGCTGCCCGCAACCGATGCCGAGGCTTTGGGCAATTGGTTCCGTGAATCGGCCGATTCCGGCTCGCTGCCGCGCTACCTGGAAACTTTCGAGCACACCCTTGCAGTAATGCAGACCCGCGAGGCCCTGATCCGCGTGGCTCGCGAGTTCGTCGAAGACCTGGCCGAGGACGGCGTGATCTACGCCGAAGTCCGCTACGCCCCGGAACAGCACCAGCGCCAGGGCCTGAGCTTGGACGATGTCGTGGACGCCGTGCAGGAAGGACTGGACCAGGCCTGCGAAGAACTGAACAGCGAAGGCCACCCGATGCAGGTCGGCCAGCTGCTGATCGCCATGCGCCATGCCGACAACGGCGTGGAGATCGCCAAGCTGGCGCTGCGCCACCGCGGCCACGGCGTGGTCGGCTTCGACATCGCCGGCGCCGAGGAGGGCTTCCCGCCTTCGCGCATGAAGGAAGCCTTCGACCTGCTGGCCGAGAATCTGTTCCCGACCACCGTGCACGCGGGCGAAGCCGCGGGCCTGGACTCCATCAAGGACGCCATCCTGGTGGGCCGCGCCCAGCGCCTGGGCCACGGCGTGCGCGTGGCCGAGGACATCGAGATCGAGTTCGGCGGCGTGGACGAGGACGGCGAGGAAGTCGGCGAGGACACCGGCCTGGTCTCGCTGGGCCCGGTGGCCAACTGGGTGCGCGAACGCGGCATCCCGCTGGAAATCTGCCCTTCCTCCAACCTGCAGACCGGGGCTACCGCCGAATTCGGCGAGGGCATCGAATCGCACCCGATCGACCTGCTGGTGCAGACCGGGTTCAATGTCACGATCTCCCCGGACAACCGCCTGATGTCCGGCACCACCCTGTCGGACGAGTTCGAGCTGCTGGTCGAGGCCTTCGACTACGACCTTGAAGACCTGCTGGACCTGACCCTGAACGCCGCTGAGGCGGCCTTCGTGCCGCTGGAGATGCGCGAACTGCTCGTCGAGTACATCAACGACTTCTACGACCACCTGCTGGACGGCGACGACGAAGATGACGACGATGAAGACTTCGATGACGAGGACTACGAGGAAAACTAGCCTCGCCAGTTGCTGAGCACAACAGCACCAAGGCAGCCTGCCCGGATCATTCCGGGTAGGCTGCCTTGTTCAATCTCTAGATGTTCAATTTCTAGAACGGGTACTTCTTGGGAGTGCTCTGCACGCCCACCCAATGGTCGGTGGTGAACTCCTCGATGGCCCACTCACCGTTGAAGCGGCCAAGTCCCGAGTTCTTCTCGCCGCCGAACATCACGTGCGGCTCGTCGTTCACCGGGATGTCGTTGATGTGCGTCATTCCTGCCTTGATGCCGCGGGCGAAGCGCACGCCCTTTTCGATGTCGCGGGTGAAGACCGCGCTGGACAGCCCGTAGCGGGTGTCGTTGGCCAATTCGAGCGCATGCTCTTCGCTGTCCGCCTTGGCGATGCCGACCACGGGCCCGAAGATCTCCTCGCGGAACAGCTCCATCTGAGGGGTCACGTCGGCGAAAACGTGCGGCGGGATGACCCGGCCCTGGATCGCCCCGGAGAGCACCTCGCGGGCTCCCTCGGCCCGGGCCTGCTCGATCTTGGCGGTGACGGAGGCCAGCTGCGCGTCGTTGATGACCGGGCCGATCAGGTTCTTGCGCTCCGCAGCATCGCCGAAGCCCAGGGTGGACACCAGCTGAGCGTACTTCTGGACGAACTCGTCGTAGACCGGCGCCTGCACGATGATCCGGTTGATCGCCATGCAGATCTGGCCCTGGTGCAGGAACTTGCCCAGCGCCGCGGCCTTCACCGCTTCCTCCAGATCCGCGTCCTGAAGCACCACGAACGGCGCATTGCCGCCGAGCTCCAGGGCCACGCGCTTCATGTGCTCGCCGGTCACCGCGATCTTGCCGACATTCTGCCCGACCTCGGTGGAGCCGGTGAAGGACACCAGCGAGGGGGCCGGATGGGCGACGAAGTAGTCGCCGATTTCCGAGCCGGAACCGACCAGCACGTTCAGCACGCCGGCCGGCGCCCCAGCTTCCTCGAAGGCCTTGGCCAGGACGAGGGCGCCGGAGAGCGGGGTGTCGGAGGCGGGCTTGAGCACCACCGTGTTGCCCAGCGCGAGGGCCGGGGCCACCGAGCGGGCGGAGAGCAGCATCGGGAAGTTCCACGGGCTGATCACCGCGACCACGCCCAGCGGCTCGCGGTAGACGCGGTTCTCCTTGCCGGGGAAGTTCGAGGGCATGATCTTCCCGTGCACGCGGGACGGGAAGGTTGCCGCTTCGCGGATCGCGGCGATGGTGCCGCCCAACTCGATGTTGGCCTTCAGCTGCGCGGAACCCGACTCGGCGCTGAGCAGGGCCAGGATGTCCTTGTAGTTGGCCTGCAGGTAGTCGGCGGCCTTTTCCAGCACGGCGGTGCGGGCGGCCGGCGGCAGGGCAGTCCATGCGGACTGGGCCTCGGCGGCGGCCTGGTAGGCGGCGTCCACGTCAGCGGTGGAAGCCTGGCGGATTTCGGCAAGCACCGCATCGTCGAAGGGATTGGAAGAGGTCAGCGTGGAGGCGGAGGTGCCCTGTACCCACTGGCCGTTGATGAACAACGAGGAGGGCAGCTTCGCAAGGAAGGCTGGGCGTTCGGTTTCCTGCACGGTCATGGTCAGTCCTTTGGCTTGGAGGGTGAGGCTTAACGCAATGCTAGCCCGGATGTAACGCTCATTACAGGCGGCGGTGTTCCGGCCCTGTCAGGGGCCGATTCCGCGGGGATAGGATGAATGCATGCCCAGCGAGAGAACTTCCATGGACCACCTGATCCAGACCGTGCGCACCCTGCGCGAGAAATGCGCGTGGACTGCGGCGCTGACCCACGAATCGCTGCGCACCTACCTGATCGAGGAAAGCTACGAGGTCCTGGATGCCATCGGAGCGGGGGACGCGCCGGCGCTCAAGGAAGAACTGGGCGACGTGTTCTTCCAGATCCTGCTGCATTCGCTCATCGCCGAGGAGCAGGAAAGCTTCACGCTGGAGGAGGTCGCAGCCACCCTGGACGCCAAGCTGCTGCGCCGCAATCGCCATGTTTTCGATGCCCAGGGGAATGTCCGCCAGGACGTCGTCAGCGACGTCGATGAAATCATCCGGGTCTGGGACGCGGCCAAGCAGGCCGAGCGGGGCGGCGCCCCGCGGGTGCGCCGCAACGCCGGCCTGCCTGCCGGCCTTCCCTCGTTAACGCTGGCGCAGAAGCTGCTTGACCGCCATACCAGGGCGGATTCCCCGGCCGCCGGGGAACACCGGATCAGTCCCGAGGTGCGCGGCCGCGTGGTCGATGAACGCAGCCTCGCCGCCGAGCTGATGGCGCTCACGGCGCGCGCCGAACAACTGGGCTTGGACGCGGAATCGGTGCTCCGCGACCAGCTGCAGCGCAGCTACGGGGTGAAGGCGGACGAAACATCGTCGCCCGAATCAGGTTCAAAGCGCTAGGCTAGAGACAGGCAACGGCGCCAACGGTCACTCAGCGACCGCTGGCTGGCCAGCCCATTGACCACCCCTTTCTACAAGGAGTCCATACTCATGGCATTGATTGACGCCATTCACGCGCGCGAAATCCTTGATTCCCGCGGCAATCCGACCGTTGAGGTCGAGGTCCTGCTCACCGATGGTTCGCACGGCCGCGCCGCCGTTCCATCCGGCGCCTCCACCGGCCAGTTCGAGGCAGTAGAGCGCCGCGACGGTGACCAGAGCCGCTACCTGGGCAAGGGTGTACTGGGCGCAGTCGAGTCCGTCATCGAGGAAATCGCTGACGAGCTGGAGGGCCTTGACGCCACCGACCAGCGTGCCATCGACCAGGCAATGCTGGACCTGGACGGCACCAGCAACAAGTCCAAGCTCGGCGCTAACGCCATCCTGGGCGTCTCGCTGGCCGTGGCCAACGCCGCCGCAGTCAGCGCGAACCTGCCGCTGTTCAAGTACCTGGGCGGCCCGAATGGCCACGTCCTGCCGGTTCCGCTGATGAACATCCTCAACGGCGGCTCGCACGCCGACTCCGATGTTGACATCCAGGAATTCATGATCGCCCCGCTGGGCGCCGAGTCCTTCTCCGAGGGCCTGCGCTGGGGCGTCGAGGTGTACCACAACCTCAAGGACGTGCTGAAGGAAAAGAACCTTTCCACCGGCCTGGGCGACGAGGGCGGCTTCGCGCCGAACCTGCCGAGCAACCGCGCGGCACTGGAACTGATCACCGAGGCAATCAAGCGCGCCGGCTACACCCCGGGCGAGGACATCGCCCTGGCCCTGGACGTCGCCTCCTCCGAGTTCTACGAGAACGGCGCCTACCAGTTCGAAGGCGAAGCCCGCACGGCCGCCCAGATGAGCGACTACTACGCAGCCCTGGTTGCCGACTTCCCGCTGGTTTCCATCGAGGATCCGCTGGACGAGAACGACTGGGACGGCTGGAAGACCCTGACCGACGCCATCGGCGACAAGGTGCAGCTGGTGGGCGACGACCTGTTCGTGACCAACCCGCAGCGCCTGGCCGACGGCATCGAAAAGGGCACCGCCAACTCGCTGCTGGTGAAGGTCAACCAGATCGGCACCCTGACCGAGACCCTGGACGCCATCACCCTGGCCCAGCGTGCCGGCTACACCACCATCACCTCGCACCGTTCGGGCGAGACCGAGGACGTGACCATCGCGGACATCTGCGTGGCCACCAACGCAGGTCAGATCAAGACCGGTGCCCCAGCCCGCTCCGAGCGCGTGGCCAAGTACAACCAGCTGCTGCGCATCGAGGAAGACCTCGGCGCCTCGGCAGTTTACGCTGGCAAGAGCGCGTTCCCGCGTTTCAACAGCTAATCACCAGCTAAAGCGAATAAGCTCGTCGGTAGTGGATACCGGCGGGCTTTTCGTTATTTAATGGAGATATCGTGGATTTTCCACGGATGTACCACTTGCAGAACACCATGGGGAATGGGGGAATATGGCCCAGCGACCACCGCGCATGCCACGAAGGAACACCCCTCACCAGGGACAGGGCAAGCCGCTGGAATTCCCGGAGGCCGCGAACCGCGCCGCCGCCGGCCAGGCGCCGGCCCCCGAGCCCGAACCGGCGACCGATGCACTGCATATCGTGCGGGACACCGAACGCCCCGCGTCCGCGCCGAAGGTCCGCAAGCTTCCCAGCCCCTCGCGGTCCACGCAGGCCCATTCCACGCCGGGTGGCTCCAAGCCCGGCAGCTCCAAGCCTTCGGCCGCCAAGCCTGCCGCCGGCAAACCGGCAGCACCGGCCGGCCGCCGCGCCAAACCCGAGGAACCGGGCGCCCCTGCTCCCCAGCGCGCCGCCCACCCCGAGGGTTCCAAGCGTCCGCTGCGCGAGCGCGCCAAGGAAAAGCAGAACGAGCGGCGCCGCGAAGACCGGGCCAAGTTCTCCATGGCAGTGCGCCGCAAGCCGGGCCAGAAGCCCGAGCCGCAGGCGCCGGTCCAGCAGGGCGAACCGGTGGCGGCCCACCGCTTCTCCGGACGCATCGCCGCGCTGATCGTGGTCTTCGCCTTCTTCGCGGTCATGCTGGTTCCCACGGTGAACTACTACCGCACCCAGATGGCCCAGATCAACGAGCTGCGCGCTTCCATCGCGGCGATGGAAGCCCAGCGCGACGAGCTGAAAGCGGAGATCGCCCGGTGGGATGACCCGCTGTACATCAAGCAGCAGGCCCGCGAGCGGATAAACTTGGTGATGCCCGGTGAGAAGCTCTACATGGTTGTTGGCGAGAAGCCCGAAGACCAGAGCGCCGAATCCGGCAACGGCAGCACCTACGAAGTGCGCCAGGAACTGCCCTGGGTCGATGCGCTCATCGACTCGATCACCCGTTCCGCAACAGACTGACCGACGACGCAAAGAGACGAAACGTGACTGAACAGCCCATCCGCGAAGCCCTGGACGCCGCCGGACGAGTACCCAGCGAGCAGGACCTGGACACCCTCAGCCGCCAGCTGAACCGTCCGGTGCGGGATGTGGTGGAAATCGGTGCACGCTGCGTGTGCGGCAACCCGCTGGTCGCCACCACCGCGCCGCGGCTTTCCTCGGGCATTCCGTTCCCGACGACCTACTACCTGACCCACCCGGTGATCACCTCCGCCGTGTCGCGGCTGGAAGCCGCCGGGCTGATGAACGAGATGAACGATCGCCTGGCCGCCGAGGCGCCGCTGGCCTCCGCCTACGCCGCGGCCCACGACTCCTACCTGGCCAACCGCGACGCCATCGGCGAGCGTTCGGGCACCGGGGCGGTGCCGGAGATCGCCGGCGTCTCGGCCGGCGGCATGCCGACGCGCGTGAAGTGCCTGCACGTGCTGGTGGGCCATTCGCTGGCCGCCGGCGAGGGCGTGAACCCGCTGGGCGACGAGGCGCTGGAAGCCATCGCGCCATGGTGGACCAAGGACAAGTGCTTCTGCGTGGGCGCCTGGGACACCGAGGGCCAGGCCCCCAGCCAGGACCGTTCGCGCCACGTGAAGACCCAGGAAAAGGTCGACCCGGCCGTCAAGCGCGCCGAACGCGCCGCGAAGCGCGCGGCCCGCGAGGCCGCGCGGAACGCCGGGGAGCAGAAGTAATGCGCGTCGCCGGAATCGACTGTGGGACCAACTCCATCCGCCTGCTGATCGCCGACGTCGCCGCGGATGGCAGCGAGCTGCGCGACGTGGTGCGCACCATGCGCGTCGTGCGCCTGGGCCAGGGAGTGGACGCCACCGGCGCCTTCGCCCCCGAAGCCCTGGAGCGCACCTTCGCGGCGGTCAAGGAATACAAGAAGCTGTGCGACGAGCACCAGGTCCAGGCCATCCGCTTCGCGGCCACCTCCGCCGCCCGTGACGCCTCGAACCGCGAGCTGTTCACCAGCAAGATCACCTCGATCCTCGGCGTCGAGCCGGAGGTCATCAGCGGCCAGGAGGAGGCCCAGCTGTCCTTCGCCGGAGCCGCCTCGGTGCGCGCCGGCAAACCCGGGCAGGTGCTGGTCATCGACCTGGGCGGCGGATCCACCGAGTTCGTGTTGGGCGACCAGAGCGGCCCGCTCGCGGCCGCAAGCCTGGACATGGGCTGCGTGCGCGTGACCGAACGCTTCCACCTCGATGGGCTGCGCTCGCGACAGAGCCTGGAATTCCTGGATTCGACCCTGCAGACCCTGGACGGCGTGGTGGACGTGAGCCAGGTCGACGCGGTGATCATGGTCGCCGGCACCTGCACCACCCTCACCGCGCAGGCGCTGGGGCTGAGGCAGTACGATTCCGCGGCCATCCACGGAGCCGAGCTGAGTTTCGCCCAGATGCGCCAGGCTACCGCCTCGATGCTCTCCTATACCCGCGAGCAGCGCCAGGCGCTGGGCTTCATGCATCCGGGCCGCGTGGACGTCATCCAGGCCGGCGCGGTCATCGTCGAGCGCATCCTGGATTACCTTGAGCGCGCTAGCGGACACCGCGAGATGCTGCTGGTCGCCTCGGAGCACGACATCCTCGACGGCATCGCGGCCTCTGCCGCGCAGCGCGCTTGATTACACCGCAGGCAAGACAGGGCAGGAGATGACCTTGAAACAACCAGTACGTTCCGGCCGCCCGGCCGGCGCGCGCACCGCCGTTTCGGCCCTGCTCGCGACCCTGCTGGCCTTCGCGTTCCTGCTGCCCAGCTCCGTGGCGCAGGCTGACGACATGCGCAACGCCGAATACTGGCTGAAGTCGCTGGGAGTCACCGAGGCGCAGAAGGAAACCAAGGGCGAGGGCGTGAAGGTCGCCGTCATCGACACCGGCATCGACACGAGCCACCGCGACCTGAAAGGAGCCGTGGTGGGCGGCGCCGACATGTCCGGGGCCGGGGGTGCCAAGGGCGATAAGCCCATCGGCGTGATGAGCGAGCACGGCACTCTGGTGGCCACCCTGCTGGCCGGCCGCGGCAACAACCAGGGGGAAATCGACCGGGTCACCTCAGAGAACCAGCGATTGAAGTCGGCTTGGGAACAGGCCAAGAAGACCGCCGAGGAAGATGACAAGGACGTCCCGGAGGAACCCGAATACGAAAAGGTCCCGGCACTGACCGGCGGCAAGGACGGGGTGCTCGGCGTGGCGCCCAAGGCCGAGCTGCTGTCCGTGTCGCTGTGGATGGGCGACGGCAACCCATCGGGCATTTCCGTGGAGCAGCAGATCCCCAAGGCGGTGAAGTACGCCGTGGACTCCGGAGCCAAGGTCATCAACATGTCCCTGGGCTCCACCAGCCCGGCCTGGCCCGAAAGCTGGGACGAAGCATTCAAGTACGCCGAGGAGCGCGACGTGGTTGTCGTGGCCGCCGCAGGCAACCGCTCCGGCGGCATGAACCAGGTCGGCGCGCCGGCCACGATCCCGGGTGTGCTGACCGTCGCGGGCGTCGACGAGAACGGCAAGGCCTCGCAGGACTCCTCCACGGAGGGCATCTCCATCGGCGTGGCGGCCCCGGCGGAGAAGCTGGTCGGCGGGCTGCCGGACAACGGCTACGCCCGCTGGTCGGGCACCTCCGGCGCGGCGCCGCTCGTGGCGGGCGTGGCGGCGTTGATCCGCTCCAAGTACCCGGACATGCCCGCGGAGCAGGTCATCAACCGCATCCTGAAGACCGCCAAGGACACCGGTGCCGACGGGGTCGACAACCTCTACGGCTACGGCATCATCGATGCGAACGCCGCGGTGAATGCGGACGTCCCGGCGGTCAGCGAGAATCCGCTGGGCACCATCGCCGAATGGATCCGGGTGCACCGCCGCAATAGCGACCAGGCCTCGGACGTGCCCGACCCGGGCGTTTCCAAGGAGAAGTCGGACCTGAAGCAGGTGGCGGCTCCGGAACCGATCGCCCCGGACACCTCGACCCCGGCGCTGCAGCCGGTGCTGGTCATCGGCGGATCGCTGATCCTGCTGCTGGTGCTGGTCATCGGCGGGGTGCAGGTCGGCTCCAGGGCCCGGAAGCAGGCCTTGACAGCCCAAGTGCACTCGGCCAAGCTCAGCGACCTGCCGGTCGGCAAGCCCAATGAGGGACGCGACCTGTTCGACGATATTCCCGAGGACGAGAAGTAGATGGTGACCCGGTGTCCGCAAGGATGCCGGGTCATCTCCTTATTCACTGCTCTTTGTCCGTGGATTCCCTGTCGGAAGAGACGGGCGGGGCGCCCGGGGCCGGCGGGGCCGGCAGGGCCCCGAACGGCGCCGCGAATTCACCGGTGATCCTCTGGTACCGGGGAACGGCGGCGATCCAGAGGACGAGCCCGATCAGCATTTGCGGCAACGGCCAGCCCCAGCAGCGCGAGGTCGCTTTCGGTGGCGGGGCAGCCGGCGGAGCTGTCATCGATCTCCGGGCAGCTTCGCCAGGGCTGGAGGAACATGATCACGCTGCCGGCAGCTCCCAGCAGCGTCAGCAAGGTGGCCAGGCAAATCAGGAACCTTCGGAATGCGCGCACGACCCAACCATCGCACGTCCGACGCGCCTCGGCCGGGCGGCACCACCGCGTGCCGTCCGCCAGCTTGCCGGGACGGCGCTTTCGGGCAGTGAAACAGCCGTGAAAAACACGGAATCCGTACCCTGATCACCGGCTGCCATGGCGAATGCTCCGCACCGTGGCCGGAAGGGGGATGGATACGTGATTAAACATACTCATTAAGTTAGTGAATATTTTCACTAACTCCGAAAATCCGCGTAGAATCGACAGTATGTCGATCATCGAAAGCTCCCAGAAGCGTCCTCGCATTCTCGTCGTTGGCGGTGGCTATGTTGGCCTGTACGTTGCGATGAATCTGCAGAAGAAGGTTAAGTCCCACGGCGGCATCGTCACCGTGGTCGACCCGAACCCATACATGACCTACCAGCCGTTCCTGCCGGAAGTTGCAGGCGGCCAGATCGAACCGCGCCACGTCGTGGTCTCCCACCGTCAGCACCTCAAGCACTCCGAGCTGATCAACGGCCGCGTGCTGAGCATCGACCACGCCAGCAAGAAGGCCGTCATTGCTCCGGTCAACGGCGAAGAGTACGAACTTGAATACACCGATGTCGTGATGTCCGCCGGTGCGGTCACCCGCACCTTCCCGATCACCGGCCTGGCCGAGCAGGGCATCGGCCTGAAGACCATCGAAGAGGCCATCGCGCTGCGCAACAAGGTTGCCGAGCGCATCGAGTCGGCTTCGAACATGACTGATCCTGAAGCCCGCAAGCGCGCCCTGACCTTCGTGGTGGTCGGCGGCGGCTTCGCCGGCATCGAGACCATCGCCGAGCTCGAGGACATGGCACGCCACTTGGTTAGCCTGAACGACCGCGTGCAGCAGAGCGAAGTCCGCTTCGTGCTGGTCGAGGCCATGGGCCGCATCATGCCTGAAGTGACCGCCGAGCAGGCCGAATGGGTTGTCGAGCACCTGCGCAGCCGCGGCATCGAGGTCCTGCTGAACACCTCGCTGGCCGACGCCACCGATGGCTACCTGCAGCTGATCAACATGGCCGACAAGTCCCCGGCCGACGCCTTCTACTCGGACACCCTGATCTGGTGCGCCGGCGTCATGGCCAACCCGATGGTCCGCTCCACCGATTTCCCGATCGAGCAGCGCGGCCGCATCGAGACCCGCACCGACCTGCGCATCAAGGACGCGAATGGCGATGCGCTGGAAGGCGCCTGGGCAGCCGGCGACGTTTCGGCAGTCAAGGACGTCACCGGCGGCCTGCCGGACGGCACCTGCGTGCCGAACGCGCAGCACGCCGTGCGCCAGGCCAAGCTGCTGGCAAAGAACCTGTACGCAGCCCGCTACGGCGTTGGCCGCATCAAGGAATACAAGCACAAGAACCTCGGCGCCGTGGCAGGCTTCGGCAAGAACAAGGGTGTTGCCAAGGTCGTCGGCATCAAGCTCAAGGGCTGGCCGGCATGGATGGCCCACCGCGGCTACCACGGCATGGCCATGCCGACCTTCGAGCGCAAGTTCCGCGTGGTCGGCGACTGGATGGTTGCCTGGTTCTTCACCCGCGACGCGCTGCAGCTGAACAACCTCGAAGCACCGCGCACCGCCTTCGAGGAAACCGCCAAGCCGAAGAAGTAGCACTTCGCGGCCGATGATCGAATCACGGGTTGGGGATCGCCTTGCAGGCGGTCCCCAACCTGCGTGCCGGGCAATTTCCCGTTTCCCGAATCGATCGCGTAGGATTTTAGAGTCCTGCCCCTATGGTGGAATTGGCATACACGGCTGACTTAAAATCAGCTGCCGCAAGGCTTGTGGGTTCGAGTCCCACTGGGGGTACCAACACGTAAGGCCTCTACTTCCCTTTATTTACAAGGAAGTAGAGGCCTTTGTTGTTTCTGGAAACGGTCAAAAGGGCACATTTAGGGCACATTCATCCGTGAAACAGCCTCATTCAAGGCCACTGCAACCCCGTCTAAATCGTCATCAAAGAGCTCTGCGTACACATCTAGAGTCATCGCAGCAGAGCTATGCCCGAGCATCCTCTGAACCGCTTTTACGTTCGCCCCAGCACTGACCGCGAAGCTTGCAACGGTGTGCCGTAGATCGTGTGGTGTCACCCTGGGAACGCCTGAATCTATGACGGCTGAACCGAACCAGGATTTACGTCCGCGCATGTCGATACGACGCAGGTAGGTTCCATCAGGATTTGGGAACACCAGGTCTTCACGATGCTTGTTTTTGCACAGCTCCCCGATGGCAGGTGCCATGAACTCAGGGAACGGCACTGACCGCTGCTCATGGCTTTTCGGCGTGCCAACCTTTATCTTCCCACCAACATCAACCGCGTTCTGATTGACGTTCAAACGCCTGCGGATCATGTCTACGTCTTGGACTCGCAGCGCGGTTGAGCTGGTCAAGTTTCTGAGACACAATCTTTGATTTTTCCTAAATACCCTCAAGCCGCAAGGGCCAAAGAATTCCTTTCCCAATACGAGTCCAGCACTGTCTGGGGACTGACCCCTCCATTGGCCGTATGAGGCCGTTTCCGGTTGTACCAAACCTCGATGTACTCCATCACCGCGGTCCGCGCCGCCACCCTACTGGTGAACGCCCGGTGATGGAACATTTCGTTCTTGATCGTCGAGAAGGTCGACTCGGCGACGGCATTATCCCAACATACCCCGGTGCGGCCCATCGACTGCCGAACCCCCTGCCCGGCGCACCACCCCTGGAACGCATCCGAGGTGTTCTGTGTGCCTCGGTCTGAGTGGAAAACGCTGCCAGGACGGATGAAACCCCGGGATACAGCCATTTCCATCGCGTCGATGACTAACTGCGTTTGCATGTTCTCCGCCATCGACCAACCCACGATCTGACGCGAGTACAAATCGATCACCGTCGCCAGATACAACCAGCCCTCCCCGGTTCGCAGGTAAGTAATGTCGCCAACCAACTTCGCCCCAGGACGCGAGGAACGGAAGTCGCGCCGGCCGAGCTTATCGACCATATGGTTCTTGATATGTGCCGTCCGAGCCTGATGATCACGCACAGTCGTGGTCTTGAACGCGCTCATCCGCTTAGCCTGGATACCCAGGTCTTTCATGATCGACAGGATTGTGGATTTCGGGATCTCTTCGTCCTGGTTATTGCGGATCAAGTTCACCAACTGGCCGGCGCCAGCAACCTGATTGGACGCCTCGTATTCGTCCTGAACCAGTTTCGTCCGGTGCGCCCGCAAAACTTTGGCTTCGCTCAGCTGTTCGGAGGGGTTTAGCCACCGATAGTAAGTAGCTCTGGAAACGCTGAGTTTCTGGCACATCCACTTCACCGGATACTGGCCGGTATGGGATTTGATGAAGTCGAAGATTGCGCTTATTTCTTGCTGTTTGACGCGAAATAGGCGCTGACATCTTTTAAAAATTCGTTCTCCCGTTTCACCTCCAGCAGTTCCTTGCGCAGTTTCTCGTATTGAGCCCACTCCACCGGGCTTCGTTCTTCGGTTTCCGCTTCAGGGTGCTCAGCGCGATAGGCGCGGACCCAGTTGCCCAGGGTTCTTTCGTTGATGCCCAGCGATGCTGCGACCTCGATGAGGCTCTTCTGGGACGAGATCACCAATTCGACCGCTTCGGCGCGGAATTCCGGGGTGAACTTCTGACGTTTGGTCATGCACTCATTCTCCTACGAACGCGTGCCTCACAACATCATGACAGCTCACCGCATCATGGCCGACAGCAAGCAAGCGGAAAACGACAAGTCGCGTGAAAAGTTCCATAAGGAAGAAGGAGCGCGACTACTCAGCGCCTTCAAGGGCGCAACAATTATCTAGCAACAACCAACAAAAAATGGAGAGCCGACAACACACTGTCGGCTCTCCAAATTATGTACCAAACTTTGTGTCATGTGAGGGTGGGCGGGGTACCCCCGAACGCTCTCAGCCTAGTCCTCCGGGGTTAGGCGATATCTCTCCCCGGCTTTTTTTTCCAAACAGGTTTAGGCGTGAACGCCACTGGCGGGCTGCGATAAGGCAAGTGCCGGAGCGATGGGCGGGGAGCTTTTACGTTATCGGGCGATGATCCCCCAGTGCCGCCAGCTGGCAAATGTGGCCATGGTTTAGTTCTATGTTTTAGGAGTGAGCCTTTCTTCCAGCGTGGCTTTCAGTTGGCAAAGTTTAGCCCCCAGTGTCTTCGGATACTGGGGGCTTTTCTTGTTGCTATTCGTATTTTTCGAGGAAGTTTTTGGCTAGTTCTTTCCAGGCTGACACCGGAATCTGATCACTGATGTTCTTTGCGTAGAACTCTGTGTCGTTCTGGTTGCTTGGGTCGAAGTCAGTAGCATTACGGATCTCGATACGGGGCCCGCCGGGTGCATGTTCATCCCATTGGAACGGTACGTATGGTTGTTTTTTGTCCTTGTCGAGGTCGGTAATGATCCTGAGAATGTCCCAGTCTTTCCGAGTGCCTGCGATGCTCTTGTCTGCCGCTGGCAATTCTTGGCGATGTGACCACTGGCGCCATGCGGAGACAAAGATCAGTTCTACTTTGACTTTGTCGTTTGGGATTTGGTTGTACCCGTTCATTAGTAGGCCAAGTGCGAAGCCGGCCGATACGGTCCTGTATTGCTGCTGTTTCGTGAGTGTGCCCATGGTGGCACCATACATTGGTGAGCGGACAAGTCAGCGGTAGAATCCTTTACAGGGTGTCGCCGCTGAGGCTACCTGGGCAGGTTGGAATTCAGTTGCCTACATAAATTACTCAAGGTATGACTCGCCTAACTGAATAATCTTTATCTTCCCCCATAATAGACCTGTGAATAAAGACTTCAGAGGAGGCGGGTTGCAGCGATCTTGGAATCGATTTAGTGTCTTTGTTTTTGTGCTTTGTGGTTTGCTGTCGTCCCTGATTCTGGCCTTTATCGGCCTCGGCTTCGAATGGATGAAAGGATGGCTGGGCGCTCCTGACTATTGGGTTACAGCAACACTTGGGATCGTTCTAGGCGTCGTGGGCTCCATGGGGGCGACCGCCGCAGCCATTCGGCGTGAAACAGCAATTCTGGCTGACGGGGCCGTGCTAATGGATTCAACATTGATCCCAACGGCGAAACTTCTAATTGGTTTCATGGCCCTTCCGAGCACGAATGAGTCTAGCGAGCGGCAAGTTGTTACGGGGATTGTTGGCCGATTGCGAGAGTACTTGAAGGCGGGCAAACCGCTGGGTTTTTCGGCGGATGCTAACTTCTATTTGCTGATAAATGGCAACAGTGGTTTGCATGAGAGAAAGCTTGTCAGGATAAATGAAACTGAGACAGGCGCACGTGCCGTTTTCAATGGGAGTAGGGCAACTAGATTCCAGTCGGACACCGCAAAGGAAGAAGCTGCGGTTATCACCCGCGTTTGTAAACAGCTAACAGCTCATTGCAATAACATAAATGACGAGTCTGAACAGGAACGGCTCTCACTTGACCCTAATCAGGAAAGGTCTTACAAAAGCTTCTTATCGGTGCCCGTCGTAATCGAGAACCGTAGCGGCGGCTCCCCCCGCCCTGAAGTGATCGGTATGCTGTCAGTGAATGCGGACCAAAAAAACTACTTTCAGCAACAACACGTTGTGTATATCTCAGGTATAGCGAGACTCATAGGAAAATTACATGAGGAACGTAGCTTAACCCCACCGGTTGAATGACATACTGTAAGTAACAGCAAGCATTGGAGGCAGCATGAAGCAAAAGAAATCGCTCGACGTGCCGAGCGTAACAAACTCACGTATCTCGATTGCTGACAAGATTGCTTCGCTTCGAGACACTGAAGTGCGAAAGAACAGAGGCTTGTTTTTCCGCTCGGGACGGAATGTCTCAATTTCCGAACGGGCTGAATCGTACTTTGATTTTGACATTGAACTACCCAAATCGGCTGGTAATCATCAGCCAGCGTAGAAAGGTGCGCGCTCTGTCCGTGCCAAGGGCACAAAAGGGGCACACCTTGCGCTGAATCCCGGTGATTTGCCGTTATTCGACGTAGTCGAAAACCGCTAGATTCCGGGGAAGTTGCACAGTCTCAAGAGATGCAAAAGGTTTCGAGTCCCACTGGGGGCACCACATTTGAAAGCTCCGGACTTCCCGCAAGGGCGGCCGGAGCTTTAGTGCATCCAAGCGCAGCCTCTGCGGCCGTCCCGCGGCCCAATCCGGGATTTTCGCTCATGGAGTAGAAATTTCGGTCTCCAAAGGCTGAAATCATCCCTTTGACTGAGCAGATTCACAGCAATTATCAATACTGTTAAGAACAGCAATATTTCGTACTGCCTGCCTACTGACCAGACAACCTACGGGGGAATAATCTTGAGCGGCAACCCAATCTTTGGTTCGAAGAACCAGGCCGACGCATGGGCCACCAAGCCCGGTGCTCCGGTTGGATTCCGTGACACCGCCAACCTGAGCGCCGAGCAGCTGGACAACATGTACCAGCAGCCGGCCGCCACCAGCGCCGACATGGGTCGCATGACCATCGGCGACACCATCAACAAGACCATTTTCACCCTCGGCCTTGTGGTGATCGGCGCGGCCATTGGCTGGGTGGTTCCTGCCCTGATGCTTCCCGGCGCCCTGGTCGGTTTTGTCCTCGGCTTGGTCAACGCCTTCAAGAAGAAGCCTTCCCCGGCGCTGATCCTCCTCTACGCGGCAGCCGAAGGCCTGTTCCTCGGCGGCCTGTCGCAGTTCCTCGACGGTCTGTACCCAGGCGTTGCCATCCAGGCAGTGGTCGCCACCTTCGCCGTAGCCGGCGTGACCCTGGCCCTGTACCGCTCGGGCAAGTACCGCATGACCCCGAAGCTGAACAAGATGTTCATGGTCGCCATGATCGGCATGGTCGTCTTCTCGCTGCTGAACATGGTGCTCATGCTCACCGGCGTCGTCGACGGCATGTTCGGCCTGCGCAGCGCCGGCGGCGGGGCGCTGGGCCTGATCATCGGCGTGCTGGCGATCCTGCTGGCCACCTACGCGCTGGTTTCGGACTTCACCATGATCGAGGAACTGTCCAAGCAGGGTGCCCCGGCCATCATGGCTTGGCGCGGCGCCTTCGGCCTGACGGTGACCTTGGTTTGGCTTTACACCGAGATTCTGCGCATTCTGGCAATCCTGCGTGGTGACGAGTAGCCATATTGAATTAGATTTCGAGGACCAGTGCCCATATCGGGTACTGGTCCTTGTTTTTTGTCACAATTTGGACATGGAATCCATCGGCGTGCACTCGGCGCGGTAGCGTAGGGACATGAAAAGTAATCGGTTAGAGCGTCTGCGCCGTCTGCGAGGCAACCTGCCGACCCTGAAGTCCGCCCAGCCCGCCGTGGTCCCCGTCGAGTCGCTGGATCTGCGCACGGCTGAGGACCTGCCGTACGGGGTGCGCCTGGCGGCGAGCTGGGCCTGGCGCCTGCTGATCATCGTCGCCGCGCTGGGGGTGGTCTTCTGGCTGCTGTCCAAGGTCTCGCTGCTGCTGATCTCCGTCATGGTTGCCGCGCTCTTGACCAGTCTGCTGTCGCCGGTCGTCAAGATCCTGCACGCCAAGCTCGCGGTGCCCCACGGCTTGGCCGTGGGCATCACGCTGATCGGCTTCCTGGCCTTGGTGACGGCCGGTCTTTCGATCGCGGGCCAGCGACTCGGCGCCGGGTTCGCCGACCTGTGGACGCAAGCGCTGACCGGCATCCAGCAGATCCAGGACTGGCTGTTCAACGGGCCCCTGCAGCTGACCAATGACGATCTGCAGACGGTGCTGGACGACGCGCTGACCGAGCTGCGCGGCAACGCGAGCAACATCCTGAGCGAAGCCATCAGCTGGGGCTCGGCGCTGGGCCAGATCCTCACCGGGGTCCTGCTGACGGTCTTCTGCCTGATCTTCCTGCTGCTGGATGGGCGCCGTGTCGGGCTGTTCCTGATCAACCTGCTGCCGCGCCGAGCCCGGCCTGCCATGGACGGGGCGCTGACCCGGGGCTGGTCCTCGCTGGTGCGTTACGTGCGGGTGCAGATGCTGGTGGCGCTGATCGACGCGCTGGGCATCGGCTTCGGCGCATTCTTCCTGGGTGTCCCGCTGGCCCTGCCGCTGGGCGTGCTGGTGTTCATCGGCTCCTTCATCCCGGTGGTCGGCGCGCTGGTCACCGGAGCACTGGCCGTGCTACTCGCGCTAGTCTCCAACGGCTGGGTCAATGCGTTGATCATGCTGGCCATCGTGCTGCTGGTGCAGCAGGCTGAATCGCACATCCTGCAGCCGCTGATCATGGGCAAGGCCGTGAGCCTGCACCCGCTGGCAGTGGTGCTGTCGGTGGCCGGAGGCACCATGCTGGCTGGCATCGCCGGCGCGCTGTTCGCCGTGCCGCTGCTGGCGGTGCTGAACACCGTGGTCAAATACCTTTCGCGGCGAGGCTGGGAAGACGACCCGTTCGTCGCCGAAACCTACGGCACGGATCTGGCCGGCGCCAGAGCCCCTGCCGCCGAGCCGGAGGCTCCGGCCATCGCGACTCCTTCATCCAAATCATCACCTGCGCCGACACCCCGGCTTACCGACCATCCCGAGGACTAGAATCATGAGCACTGAAACCAAATTGCCGGTCAGCCTGGCGGATATCGAAGAAGCAGCGAAGGTCCTCAAGCCGGTCATCGCGCTGACCCCCGTGGAGCACTCCCGCGTACTGTCCCAGCATCTGGGCAGCGAGGTCTACCTCAAGTGCGAGAACATGCAGCGCGCCGGATCCTTCAAGGTCCGCGGCGCCTACGTGCGCATGGCCAAGCTCAGCGAGGAGGAGAAGGCCCGCGGTGTCGTCGCCGCCTCGGCAGGCAACCATGCCCAGGGCGTCGCGCAGGCCGCCAGCCACCTGGGCATCAAGGCCCGCATCTACATGCCGCTGGGTGTCGCCCTGCCCAAGCTCACCGCAACGCGGGACCACGGCGCCGAGGTCGTCTTGTTCGGCGACACGGTGGACCAGGCCTTGGCCGAGGCACAGCGCTTCGCGGATGAAACCGGCGCGGTCTTCGTGCATCCCTTCGACCACCCCGACATCATCGCCGGGCAGGGCACCATCGGGCTGGAGCTGCTGGAGCAGCTGCCGGAGGTGGACACCGTGCTCATGGGCGTGGGCGGCGGCGGGCTGCTGGCCGGCGTGGCCATCGCGCTGAAGGAACGCGCCCGCGAGCTGGGCCGCGAGATCCGCGTGGTGGGCGTGCAGGCGGAGAACGCCGCGGCCTACCCGCCGTCGTTGGCGGCGGACGCCCTGGTGCCGCTGGACACCGTGCACACTATCGCCGACGGCATCGCCGTGGGCAAACCCGGCCAGCTGCCCTTCGCGATCATCAAGGAGCTGGTGGACGACGTGGTCACCGTCTCCGAGGACGCGCTGGCCCGCGCCCTGGTGGTGCTGCTGGAGCGCAACAAGCTGGTGGTGGAGCCGGCCGGCGCCGTGGGCGTCGCGGCGCTGCTGGAGAACAAGCTGGAGGAGCACGGGATCAACCCGGCGACCACCGCGGTGATCCTCTCCGGAGGCAACATCGACCCGCTGCTGATGCTCAAGGTGATCCAGCGCGGCCTGTCCGCCGCAGGACGCTTCCTGACCATCCGCATGATGCTTCCGGACCGCCCAGGCGCCCTGGCGCAGATCTCGCGCATCATCGCCGAATCGGATGCCAACGTGACCCGCCTGGACCACACCCGCATCGGCGGCTCGCTGTCCATGGGCGACGTGGCGATCACCATCGATTTGGAGACCAAGGGCCACGAGCACTCCAAGATGGTGCTGAACAACCTGCGCGCCGAAGGATTCGACCCGCACATCACCAATACCGCAGGCGGCTCCGTCGCCTAGCCGGAACCCGCAAAAAGCCGCTGGCCGCCCCCGGAAGGGGGCGGCCAGCGGCTTATGGTCTTGCCTGGCGGGTGCTAGGCGGAGAACGGCTTGGCGGAGATGATCTCCACCTTGATGTCGCGGCCGTTCGGGGCGGCGTAGGTCAGCTTGTCGCCCACCTTGGCGCCGTGCACTGCCACGCCGATAGGGGACTGCTCGGAGTAGACCTCCAGGTCGGTGTCGCCGGCAACCTCGCGCGAACCGAACAGGAAAGTGGTCTCGTCGCCGGCGATGTTGGCCACGACCAGCATGCCCGGCTCGACAACTCCGTCATCGGCTGGAGCTTCACCGACATGCGCGCGGCGCAGCAGGTCCTTCAGGTACAGGATGCGCGCTTCGGCCTTGCCCTGCTCCTCGCGGGCTGCGTGGTATCCACCGTTTTCCTTCAGATCGCCCTCGGAGCGGGCCTGCTCGATACGGGCAACGATCTCGGCGCGGCCCGGGCCGGAGAGGAAGGTCAGTTCATTATTGAGCCGATCGTAGGCTTCCTGAGTCAGCCAAACGATGGGTTCGTTGCTGTTGGTGCTCACGGTTGTACTTCCTTTGGTCAGTCGGGACCTCGCCGCACCTTCCTCAGGAAAGTGGAAAGCCACCTGTACGGTGGCCTCGACGAAGTCGGATTCGGTACGTTTGGCGGATGCCGCATTCCTACAGATGCAAGCAAAGACCCCGCCAGCAACATGTTCCGGTTTGTCTTTCCGGTCATGCGCCGATGCGGGGCGAAACGTATCTTTTCATCGATAGTAGTCGCCAAACCTGAATAAACCCAATAGTTTCAGCTATCAGGTGAGTCAACAGGGGAAATGTCAGCCTTTGAAGTCCTGCGGGACGACAGTGCATTCCTCGATCCCGGCGGTGACGGCCAGGTTGTCGGTGTGCAGATCCACGGTGAGCGTTTGCTTCACCACGCCGGTCTGTTCGCCCGGATCCAATACGATGGTCTTGAATCCGACGATGGCTTTGGTTTTGTTCATGGCGCGAACATCGCACTGTACCCGGTCCTTGGCGTTGTATTCAACGGCGATCGTCGCCTGGGCCATGGTGGGGGACTCGACGTCGAAACTGACGTCCTGGTAGGAAAGCGCGTCATAGTTTGAGGAAGCGAAATAGGCTGCGCCGGCGATTCCAATGACCAGGGCCGAACCGATCAGGATGTTGCGGTTCTTTTTCGACAGGTGGCGTTTCTTGGGGTTGTTGTAGCGAGC
Organism: Arthrobacter sp. YC-RL1; assembly: GCF_001454985.1. Taxonomy (NCBI): domain Bacteria; kingdom Bacillati; phylum Actinomycetota; class Actinomycetes; order Micrococcales; family Micrococcaceae; genus Arthrobacter; species Arthrobacter sp. YC-RL1. Next base: position 3,100,733 of record NZ_CP013297.1, on the reverse strand, counting down.
CGTTAAGCTTGGATCAGACATTGCGCGCCTTGCACCACTCTCTTGCCTTGGCGGTGGCCCGGTATTCAAGGGCCTTCCGTTCATTGGGTCCTGGGTGTTAAGTCTACCGTTGACTTGCTCCGGGGAATAACGGGAGGTCGGACAGTGGTTGAGATAGAGGGCTGGCGCGAAAGCCCCGCGCGAGTGTACAAAGTGCTGAAGGAAGTTGACCAGTGGAGAACCACGTGATGAAAAAGATCGCCCCTTCCCAGGGCCTGCGGCTCATGGCGATCCATGCGCATCCCGACGACGAGTCATCCAAGGGCGCCGCGACCATGGCCGCCTACGTCGACGCCGGCGCGGAGGTCATGGTCGTCAGCTGCACCGGCGGCGAACGCGGGGACATCCTCAACGCGGCGGCCGGCGAGCTGGCCCACGCGCACCGTGACCTGGCCGGAGTGCGCCGCACCGAAATGGCTGAAGCCGCCGCGGTCCTGGGCATCAAGCACCGCTGGCTGGGCTACGTCGACTCCGGGCTCCCCGAGGGCGACCCGCTGCCCGAGCTTCCCTTCGGCGCCTTCGCCCTGCAGCCGGTGGAGACCGCCTCGGTCGGCATCATCAAGCTGATCCGCGAATTCCGCCCGCACGTTATCGTCACCTATGACGAAAACGGCGGCTACCCGCATCCGGACCACATCCAGTGCCACAAGGTTTCCACCTTCGCCTTCGAGCACGCCGGAAACCCGGAAATGTACCCCGAGCTGGGCGACCCGTGGCAGGTCGGCAAGCTCTACTACGACCGCGCGTTCTCCCCGGAGCGCTTCCGCACCCTGCACTACGCGATGCTCGAGTCGGGCTACGAATCGCCCTACACCGAGCGCGTGGCCCAGTGGGAAGCCGACGAGGACAACCAGATGTTCAAGTGGGTTTCGCCACACACCACGACCACCCAGATCCTGTGCGCAGACTACTTCTCCCAGCGCGATCAGGCCCTGCTGGCCCACCGAACCCAGATAGATCCCGAGGGATTCTTCTTCGCCGTTCCGGAACACGTCTATGCTGAAAGCTGGCCGTGGGAGGACTACACCTTGATTTCCTCCAAGGTGGCCACCGAACTGCCGGAGTCCGACCTGTTTGCCGGACTAAGATAGTTCCCAATACCTTCCAGCTGTAGAAATGAGTTGTCTGTACACCGTGAATGCGATTTACGCGTCCGTGATCCTGGCATCGACCCGCAATACCTTCGGCACCGAGAAGGCCAGCGACTACGGTCCCGGTTTCCTCGGCTTCGTCTTCACCGCCGTGATGGTTGTCGCCGGCATTTTCCTGATGCGTGACATGGTCCGTCGCGTACGCCGTGTGCGCTACCAGTCCGAGGCCGAGCAGCGCCAGCAGCAGATGATGGACGAAGTCGAAAAGCGCACGCTGGAAGAGCCGGACGAGCCGATCGACCCGAAGACCAGCGAAGACAAGTAGTCCGTGCTAGCTTGAAGTCGTGGCTCAGCGACTTTCAGGCTCTTCGAGCCAATACCTCAGGCAACATGCGCACCAGCTAGTGGACTGGTTCCCCTACGGGGACCAGGCCTTCGAACAGGCGCGCCTGCGCGATGTCCCGGTGATGCTCTCCATCGGGTACTCGGCATGCCACTGGTGCCACGTGATGAGCCATGAGTCCTTTGACGACCCCGCCATCGCGCAGCTGCTCAACGAGCGTTTTGTCGCCATCAAGGTGGACCGCGAGGAACACCCGCTGGTGGACGACACCTACATGATGGCCACCCAGGCGCTCACCGGCGCCGGGGGCTGGCCCATGACCATCTTCGCACTGCCCGACGGCAGGGCCTTCCACGCCGGAACCTACTATCCGGCCGTGCCCCGGGGCAAGACCCCCTCCTTCACCCAGGTGCTCAACGCCGTGAATGAAGCCTGGGAAACCAAGCGCGACGGGCTGGCCGAACAGGCAGACATGCTCGCCGGCCACCTGGCGGAGCTCGGCGCCAGGCAGGGCGCCTTGTTGTCCCTGCATTCGGCGCTGCCCGCGCAGCAGTCCCAGGAAGCTGCAGTGACGCACTGGATCTCCGCCACCCGACCTGAGGGCGGCACCACGCCCGCACCGAAATTCCCGCCCACCTGGGCGCTGAAAACCCTGTGGCGCTCGGCGTTGGCCGGAGGCAGCCGCGGCGACGAGGCCTTCAACGCCGCAGCCACCACGCTGGAGGCGATCCTGCGCGGCGGCCTGCAGGACCATCTGGGCGGCGGCTTCGCCCGCTACTGCGTAGACGAGCACTGGTCGGTACCGCACTTCGAGAAAATGCTCTACGACAACGCCGGGCTGCTCTCGCTGTGCGCCCGCAGCGCCGTGCTCGCCGGGGAATACGCGCGCGGCGCCGCCGGCGCCCAGCAGCAGCGCGGCGAAGCCCTTGCCGCAGCCGCCCGGGCCGCCGCCCTGGACACCGCCGAATTCCTGCGCCGCGAGATGCGTGTCGGCGCGGACGGCGGCGGGCCGCAGGCCCTGGCCAGCTCGCTGGACGCCGATTCGCCGCGCGAGGGGAAGAGCATCGAAGGCGCCTACTACACGTTCTCCCGGGCCGAACTGAACGCGGCCCTCGACGGGCTCGACGCCCTGCCGCCGAACCTGGTCCGGCTCGCCGAGGTCGCCGAGGATCCCGGACGCTACTGCCTGTCGCTGGCCCGATTCCCCCATGCCGGGGAAGAGCCGCTGTGGAACCAGCTGAAACAGGAGCTCGGCCTGGTGCGGGCCACACGCCAGCGGCCCGGGCGGGATGCCAAGGTCATCGCCGGATGGAATGGACTGGCTATCGAGGCCCTATGCGAGGCCGGCGCACTGCTGGACGCACCCGAATTGCTGGAGATGGCCGAGGACGCCGCCATCGCAGTGTGGCAGGCGCATTGGGACCCCGAAACCCGCCGCCTGGCCCGGGTCAGCTTCGCCGGGAAGGCCGAGCACTCCAACGAGGGAACCTTGCAGGACTACGCGGCGCTGGCCCTGGGACTGCTGGCCCTGGACTCCGCGCGGGGCAACGGGCCCTGGGCAGCTCGCGCCGATGCGCTGCTGGAACGCGCTGGCGACTTCATCGATCCTGGGACCGGGGTGCCGCGCGATGCGGTGCAGCTGGATGCGCGGCTGAGCGCCCAGCGAGCGGCCGGCGCGGCGACAGTCCTGGATGACGCCATCCCGGCCGCCGGTGCGTTGTACGCCATGGCGCTGGCGCGCCGGGCGGTCACGGCCATGGCGGACGGCGCCTGGACCGACGCCCAAGCCGCCGGCCTGGAGCGGGCGGGGGAGCTGACCGTGCATGCGCTGGCGCTGGCCACCGAAGTCCCGACCCAGGTCGCCACCGCGCTGGAAGTCCAGGCCGTGCTCAACGCTCCCGTGCAGTACGTGACCGTGGGCGGCGCGCAGCCGGATCAGCTGGCGCGGCTGCGCCGGCTGGGCCGGTCGATGCGACTGGAACTACGCGAGGAGAAAGACGCAGCGGGTCCTGCGGGGACGCTGCGCATCCAGGGATGCCGCAAGGAGCTGTGCCAGGCCCCGGTGGATTCGCTGGAGCGCTTTGTGCAAACCCTGCACCACCGCTGAATCACCGCTTCCGCCACGCAAGATGAAGGGAACGGGCGGGCGGACACGGTAGATTTAGAATCTAGGGTTTTTGATTTCCAAGGAAAGGCAGGGCGCGGTGCAGCTTCCCAACCTCGCGTACCGTTTCTATGAACGGCGCCTGGCAAAGTCGCTTCCTGCCGACAAGCTGCCGCACCACATCGGCGTGATGGTGGACGGCAACCGCCGTTGGGCCAAGCTCGCTGGAACCCCGACGGTCGCCGGCCACCAGGCCGGCGCGGACAAGATCCTGGAGTTCCTGGACTGGTGCGAAGACCTGAACATCAAGGTCGTCACCCTGTACATGCTCTCCACGGACAACCTGAACCGCGAGCCGGGGGAGCTGCGCGACCTGCTTGAAGTCATCGGGTCCACGCTGGACCGGCTGGGAGAGACCAACCGGGTCAAGGTCCAGCAGGTCGGGGCCCGCGACCTGCTGCCTGCGGAGCTGGCGCAGAAGCTGGCTGCGCTGGAATCCGCAACGGCGAACCGCGGCGGGGTGCACGTGAACGTGGCCATCGGCTACGGCGGACGCCGGGAAATCCTGGACGCCATCAAGTCGCTGCTGCGCGATGCAGCCAAGGACGGGCGCACCCTCGAACAGGTCACCGACCAGCTGTGCACCGATGACATCGAGTCCTACCTGTACACCAAGGGACAGCCCGACCCGGACCTGGTGATCCGCACCAGCGGGGAGCAGCGCCTGAGCGGCTTTTTGACCTGGCAGAGCGCCTACTCCGAGTTCTACTTCTGCGAAGCGTTGTGGCCGGACTTCCGGCGGGTAGATTTCCTGCGCGCCCTGCGTGATTTCGCCGACCGCCAGCGCCGCTTCGGCACCTAGGAATCCGCGGCGCGGCAAATATTGGGAAAAACGTTGCCTACTCGTAACCCGACACGATGTTCGCTGCCCGGGTTTTGGGGCTATCGTGGGCACTAAGGCGGGGGCAAGCAGCCCCCGCTGAGCGAAGGGTTTCCCACTAGATGACCACAGCAGCGTTCACCGGTTTCACCGCCGGATTCGCCCTTGGACATCCGGTGCCGGGAGTCCCCACACATGCGTGGGGAATGCTCCCCACGCCGGAACCGAGAATAGGTGCGCTGCCATGACCCGAAATGCTGACGAGGCTGTCCGGACCTACGTGATCGATACGTCGGTGCTGCTCTCCGACCCGCGGGCGATGTACCGCTTCGAGGAGCACCACGTGGTGATCCCGCTGACCGTCATCACCGAGCTGGAGAACAAGCGCAAGGACCCGGAACTCGGGTACTTCGCCCGCCAGGCCCTGCGGCTGCTGGACGACCTGATTGCAAGCCACGGCGGGCTATCCCGCGCGGTGCCGGTCTCCGAGCTCGGTGGAACGCTGCGTATCGAGCTGAACCACATCGCCGCCGAGGTGCTGCCGGTGGGAATGCGGACGGGAGAGAACGACACCCGGATCCTCGCCGTGGCCAAGCACCTGCTGGACCAGGGCCAGGACGTCGCCCTGGTGACCAAGGACCTGCCGATGCGCATCAAGGCCTCGGCCATCGGCATCCATGCGGAGGTCTACCGCAGCGAACTGATCACCTCTACCGGTTGGAGCGGAATCCAGCAGCTGGAACTGGGCGAGGACGCGATGGCTTCCCTCTACGAACGCGAACAGCTGGCCAACCTGCCGGAGATCGCCGACGCCCCGGTCAACACGGGTTTCGTGATCACCTCCCCGCGCGGCAGCGCGCTGGGGCGCAAGACGGATGCCACGACCTTGAAGCTGGTGCGCGGCGACCAGCAGGCCTTCGGGCTGCACGGGCGCAGCGCCGAGCAGCGCATCGCCCTTGACCTGCTGATGGACCCCGGGGTGGGCATCGTCTCGCTGGGCGGCAATGCAGGCACCGGCAAGTCCGCCCTGGCGCTGTGCGCCGGCATGGAAGCTGTCATGGAGCGCCGGGAGCACCGGAAGATCACCGTATTCCGTCCGCTGTATGCGGTCGGCGGGCAGGAACTGGGCTACCTGCCGGGCTCCGAAGGGGAGAAGATGGGCCCCTGGGCCCAGGCGGTCTTCGACACCCTCGGCTCCATCGTGTCCAAGAACGTGATCGACGAGGTGGTGGACCGCGGCATGCTGGAGGTGCTGCCGTTGACCCACATCCGCGGCCGGTCGCTACATGACGCCTTCGTGATCGTGGACGAGGCGCAGTCCCTGGAACGCAATGTGCTGCTCACCGTGCTCTCGCGCATCGGGCAGAATTCAAAGGTGGTGCTGACCCATGACGTGGCCCAGCGCGACAACCTGCATGTGGGACGCCACGACGGCGTGGCCGCGGTGGTGGAGCAGCTCAAGGGGCACGCGCTGTTCGGGCACGTCACGCTGACCCGCTCCGAGCGTTCGGCCATCGCCGCGCTGGTCACCGAGATGCTGGACGGCCCCTACCTGGGTTAGCCGCGGCCGGCGTCCTTGCGCAGCTCCCACGGGATCGGTGCCCTGACATCGGTCAGCGTGGGAGCCGGGGCGGTGAACAGCGAGTCGATGTAGTACTCGTCGTGCGCCAAGACCTGCAGGCTGATTTCCGGAACCCGGCTGCCGGCATCCAGCACGCGCCGGTGCACGCAGATCCCGGTGTCCGCATCCAGCATGACCAGCGTCCTGGTTTCGGGCGGCACCAGCGCGAAGTCAGCCAGGCACGGCCGGTAGCTGTACCCGGCGGACAACACCGCCGCCAGCGCCGGGCGCCCGGCGAACTCGGTCTCGGCCAGCTCGTGGATGTAGGTCGGATGGTCGAAGGCCAGATCCAGCGAGGCTGGCTCCGCGCCGGCAATCTCGAACGGGTCGAGCATCGTGGACAGGAACGGCAGCGGCAGCAGGTCGCCGAACCCGGCGATCTCTGGGCGGCGCAGCACCAGCCGGTCGCTGGTGAAGACCGGGGAGGTCAGGCTGGCAGGCAGCTTCCACGAGGAGGCGGAGGCGGTGGCCACGTAATCGCGTCCGCGGTCGGCGGTGAAATGCTCGCGCTGGTAGACCGGCCGGCCGGCCTCGTCGAAGGCCGCGGCGGCCTCGCGCTGCCGCAGGATCAGCTCCAGGCGGCCTTCCAAGCCCCGGGCCGGGTCCTGGAACTCCTGCGGCACCTGGAAGGAGATGCGCACCGATGTGCTCAGCCAGGGCGCGGAGCGGGCCAGGGCGCGCACATGCCGCCGGGCCGCCGAATCGGGCAGCGGGTGTCCGGGGAAAAGCGGGGGTGCTGCTGGCTGGGTCATGATTCCAGTCTAGGAGCCGAAGCCGCGAATAGCACCGGTTGTGCACATTCCCGCCGGGCCCGCCGACACCGTCGGCGCCCGCGCCTATGCTGGAAGCATGATGGAGCACAGCACGGTGCAGATCCTGGCGGTCGCCCGGGAATCGTGGGCGACGGCGCTGCTGGTCGCCGCGCTGCTGCTTTGTTATGCAGGGTTCGGGTACGCGCTGTCCGCCGCGGATATCGCCGGGCACCGGCTGCCCAACCGGCTGGTCGCTAGGTGGCTGCTGGCCTCAGTGGTCATCCTCGCGCTGCTGGGCGCGGTCCGCATGGATTTCTGGCCGGTGCTGCGGGCCCTGTTCGGCATGGCGCTGCTGTGCGGCGGGTACCTGCTGGTGTCGCTGGTATCCTCCGGGGCCATGGGCATGGGGGACGTGAAGCTCGCCTCCGTGCTCGGGTTGAACCTGGCGTATTTCTCCCTGCCCTCGCTGTTCCTCGCCACGCTGCTGGCCTTCGTCATGGCAGCGCTGTTCGTGCTGGGCGGGACGATCCTGCGCCGGCTGACCCTGAAGTCGGCGGTGCCCTTCGGCCCGTTCATGATCCTCGGTGCGCTCATTGCGCTGGGTGTGGCACGATAGGTTCATGCCCACCCCTGAATTCATCACGAATCTGAGAACCCATATCGGACACGAAATGTTGTGGCTGTCCGGGGTGAAGGTCGTGGTTTTCGACGAGGACCGGGTGCTGCTGGTGCGCCGTGCTGACAACGGCAAATGGACCCTGCCGGCAGGAATCATCGAACCCGGGGAAGAAGCCTCGCACACCGCAGCGCGGGAGGTGCTGGAGGAAACCGGGGTGGAATGCGAAATCACCGACCTGCTCGGCGTGGGCATCACCGCGCCGACCGTGTACCCCAATGGCGACCATGCGCAGTACCTGGACCTGGTGTTCAAGGCGGCGCACCGGTCCGGCCACGCGGTCCGGGGTGATGACGAGAACCTCGAGGTCGGCTACTTCCAGCTCGATGAGCGGCCGCAGCTTCCGCCGCTGCATGAGCGGGCCATCGACTGGGCGCTGAATCCCCGCCCGGGCGGCTACTTCGCCGCCTGACCGGTGCCGCGGCCGGCCCTCGGTCCCCACAAGGCAAAGAGCATGCCCCGCACCACGGTGCGGGGCATGCTCTTTTCCGAAACAGTTCAGATCCGACACCGGGTCAGCTGTTGCGCTGCTCCTTCGGGTCCTGAACCGGCACCGAACCGGAGTCCGGCTCGACCTGCGTGGCAGCCTCCGGCCGGGCGGCGCCACCTGACCGCTGGGCGGCCTCCACGGCTTCGGCTTCCTCGCCGGCGATGGCCTCGCCACGGGCCACCATGCCCGCCTGCTCGGAGAGCGGGACCTGCTTCAGGAACAGCGCCAGCCCGAAGGCCACGACCAGGAACGGAATCAGGTACCAGAACACCGGGGCCAGCGAGTCCGCGTAGGCGGTCACGATGCCGTCGCGCAGGGGTTCGGGCAGCTGCGAGAGGGTTTCCGGATCCAGCGTGGCGGTGGCCCGTCCGGCATCCTCGGGGTCGGCCCCGGCGCCGGAGAACACCTCCATCAGCTTCTCGGAGAGCCGGTTGGTGAACATCGCGCCGAAGATCGCGACACCCAGCGAGGCGCCGACCTCGCGGAAGTAGTTGTTGGTGGAGGTGGCCACGCCGACCATCTGCGGATCCACGGCGTTCTGCACCACCAGCACCACCACCTGCATGATCAGGCCCATGCCCGCGCCCAGGAAGAACAGGTACACGCAGATCAGCCACAGCGGGGTCTGCGCGGTCAGCGTGGTGAAGCACAGCATCGCGATGGCGGTGACCACGGTGCCGGCGATCGGGTAGCCCTTGTAGCGGCCCGACTTGGTGATGGCGATACCCGAGTAGATCGAGGTGCCCATCATGCCAGCCATCATCGGCAGCATCAGCAGCCCGGAAACCGCCGCGGAGGTGCCCGAGGACATCTGCAGGAAGGTCGGGACGAACGCGATGGCGGAGAACATGCCGATGCCCAGGGTGAAGCCTATGGCGGTGGCATTGATGAAGACCTTGTTCTTGAACAGGCCCAGCGGGATGATCGGGTCCGCGGCGCGGGACTCGACCAGCACGAACAGCAGCGCGGCGGTCACCAAACCGGCGCCCCACGCCCAGGTTTCCAGTGCGGCCCAGCCGTGGTCGGCGGAGCCGCCGAAGTCGGTGAAGAAGATCAGGCAGGTGGTGGCGATGGACAGCAGGATCACGCCCAGGACGTCGATCTTCTTCTCGGCCTTCTTGCTCGGCAGGGTCAGCGTGAACCAGGCGATCAGGAAGGCGGCGACGCCGATCGGGATGTTGATGTAGAACGCCCACTGCCAGGAAAGGTGGTCGACGAAGAAGCCACCCAGCAGCGGCCCGGCCACCGCGGACAAACCGAAGATGCCGCCCAGCGGGCCCATGTACTTGCCGCGCTCGGATGCCGGAACGATGTCGGCGATGATGGCCTGCGAGAGGATCATCAAGCCGCCGCCGCCCAAGCCCTGCATGGCGCGGAACACCACGAAGGTCCAGAAGTCGGTGGAGAACGCCGCGCCCACCGAGGCCAGGGTGAACAGGGCGATGGCGATCAGGAACAGGTTGCGCCGGCCCAGCACGTCGCCGAACTTGCCGTAGATCGGCATGACGATGGTGGTGGCCAACAGGTAGGAAGTGGTGATCCAGGCCTGGTGCTCCACGCCGCCGAGCTGGCCCACGATGGTGGGCATGGCGGTGGAGACGATGGTCTGGTCCAGGGAGGAGAGCATCATGCCGGCGATCAATGCCGAGAAGATGATCCAGATGCGCCGCTGGGTCAGTGCCAGCGGTGCATCACCCGAGGGCTTGCCGCGGGAAGTGGTGGTGGTCATGGCTGTCCTTGCAGGAGTTCTTGGTTTACGGGTTCGGCCGCGTCAGGGGCTGGGCGAGGATATTTCGGGCTTTTTCCATGTACTCCAGGAATTCCTCGGTGATCGAGCGCTCGCCAGAGCCCTTCACATAGCGGTCCACGGATTTCATGACTGCCAGATGCAGGATGTGGACCAGGACCACCAGCTGCGGGTCGTCCGGTTCCACGCCTTCGCGGGTGGCCATCAGCTGCAGGAATTCCGCTTCCTTTTCGGGACCGACCTGCATCATGCGCTGCAGCAGCTCGGGCTCGCGGTGGATGACGGAGAAGAAGCCGTGGGTGCTGACGATGGCCTGCTCGTCGTGCGTCAGCTGTTCCAGCGCCAGCTCGACCAGGTCGGCCAGCAGGGTGGGGGAGATCCCGGTGAGCCCCTCCGGGCGGGCGGCCATGAAGCGTTCCACGGCGCCCTCGGGGATCTCGTCGGTGTCGTGGCCGAAGACCGCGTCCAGCTTGGTGGGGAAGTAGTTGAAGAACGTGCGGCGTGAGATGCCCACGTGTTCGCACAGCTGCTCGACGGTGAAGCCGTTGTAGCCGTGCTCCGCCGTCAGCGTGCGGGCCTGCCGGGTGATCGCCAGCCGGGTCTTGAGCATGCGGGCGCTCAGATGAGGGCCCTTGCCCTTCGCCGCGGGATCATCTTTTGCACTATTCTCCATAAAGTGCAGTTTTGCACTTTAACTCTGATAGTGCAAATAAGGTGACTGGGTGCACACCGGCTTCGACAGCTGCCGGATCTGCGACATAGGCTCGGGGAATGACAAGTATTGAGCTCCGCCCGCCGACCGCCGCCCTGCACAACTCCTGGCTGAAGAGCTGGGACGAGTGGGAAACCACCGACCAGGACGGGGCCAGCGTCTTCTTTGCGTCGAAGTTCGGCTGGGACCTGCGCACGCTGCAGGGGTTTGCCCAGTGGGTGCAGCTGCTCAATGAGATGGGCGAGCCGGGCGCGGTGCCACCGGTTGGCTTCGCCGCGCAAAGCACGCTGTGGCTTGAGCGCGGGGGAGAGTACCTCGGGGCGGTGAGCCTGCGCCACGCCCTGGTGAACGACTTCCTTCAGGAAATCGGCGGGCATATCGGATACGGGATCCGCCCAGCAGCCCGAGGCCAAGGGCTGGCCAAGCTCGCGCTCGCCGGGGCGCTGGAGCAGGCCCGGGCGTTGGGCCTGCGACGCGTGCTGGTCACCTGTAATGGCTCGAACATCGCCTCAGCCAAGACCATCGAGGCCTGCGGCGGCGACATGGAGCGCATCGTGCCGCGGGAGGAAATCGCCGAGCCCTTCGGCGCCGTCGAGGACCTGCGCCGCTACTGGATCAGCCTGTAGCAGCGGACGGGCCGGGCTAGCCGGCCGGTAGCACCTGGCCCAGCACCCGCAGGGTGTTGCCGCCCATGATGGCCTGGATCTCCGCCGCGGAACGGCCGCGATCCATCAGCTCTTGGGTGACCAACGCAAGCTGACGGGTGTCCCAGACGACCTCGGTGGATCCGTCGAAGTCGCTGCCCAGCGCGGCGCTGTCCAGGCCTCCCACCGCGATCACGTGCTCGATGGCGTCCACCACCGCATCCACGTCCAGCCGGCAGACGGCGGCATCCCAGTAGCCGATGCCGATGACCCCGCCGGTGGCGGCCACGGCGCGGATCTGCGCATCGCTCAGGTTGCGGTTCACCTGGCAGGTGGCCTGCACTCCGCCGCGGCTGAAGACCACGGGCCGGGTGGCCATGGCCAATACCTCGTCGATGCTCTGGTTGCTGGCATGGGCGAGGTCGATGACGATCCCCAGCTGCTCCATGCGGGTGACCGCTTCGCGGCCCAGGTCGGTGAGCCCGCCCTTGGCCTCGCCGTGCATCGAGCCGGCCACTTCGTTGTCGAAGAAATGCGTCAGCCCGGCCATGCGCATGCCGTCGGCGAAGAGCACGTCCAGGTTCTTGAGATCTCCCTCTAGGTTCTGCAGCCCCTCGACCGAGAACAGCGCCCCGGTGACATTGGCGCCCTGGGCGCGCTGGGCCAGCAGGTCTTTCAGCTGGGCCTTCGTGGTGATGGTGCGCAGCGCCCCCTCGGAGCGCTGTGCGGCCTCGCGCAGCTTCGTGGCGTGGAAGCGCGATCGTTCAAACGGCGAGAACCAGGTCTTCGGAGGCTGCAGTTGGGCGATGCTCAGGAGCGTGATGTTGTCCGAATCCGCGCTGTTCGACTCGTAGTTCTGGCCCACCGGGGACTTGGACACGGAGGAGAAGACCTGCAGGGCCACATTGCCTTCCTGCAGCCTCGGCAGGTCGACGTGGCCGCGGGTGGCGCGCTTGAGCAGGGAGCGATCCCACATGAGTGTGTCCGAGTGCATGTCCACGATCTGCAGCTTGCCATGGACGGCCTTCGCCTCGTCGCCGAGCTGAGGCAGCGCAGTGTCCGCCAGCTCGTTGTGGCTGCGTTCGACGATCCCCGGGGCGAAGATGAAAAACGCGGCGAGGGCGAGGACCAGGAACGGCCCGAGGCCCAGTGCCAGTCGCCTGGACAGTGTGCGTGTGGTGCGGCTCATAGTGTTGAGGGTAGCAACGTTCCGCCGGCTTGCGGAGGCTATGTCTCGGGGACGAACCACGCCCGCGCATGCCGGTAGCGCACCGCGTGCCCGGAGATCCCTGCAGGACGGAGATCAACCCGGTCCACGGCCCCTACCGAGGGCGCGGCGGCGGGTTCCGGTTCGTTGGATTTTTCGCCTTGGCCGCGTTCGACAGCCCTGTCCGGCGTTTCCGGGAACTCAATGGTTCCCTGGGACGTAGCGGTACCGTAGTAGCCGGTATAGGCCGCGCCAGAGAAGCCGACCACCACCGGTATCGCGCCCGGGTCGTCGCAGCTGAACGGGACCTTGGACAGTGGGTCCCACAGCCAAGTGGAGCTGGCCGCCCGCCGGAATTCCTCGGGGGTCATCGCATTGAGCGCGTCGATCCCGTGGATGGGGCAGTGGTTGTTGGCGCTGACTTCGGGGCTTGAGCGGATATCGAGGGCATCGTCAGGGAAGACCTGAAGGAGCTCGGTGAGGCAAATGCAGCGCGCTTCGGCGGTATCACGCCCGACATCGATCATTCCCGCTTCGATGTCCGACTCCGGCGACAACTCCGCGACGGGGCCAGGGCCGGCGGGCAACTGCCAAGCATGGACGCCTGTCAGGGACCGGGCGACTCCTCCCAAGGCAAACCGCAGCAACAGGTAGCATCCCATCGCCGAAGCCAGCACCGCAGCACTGGCCAGGAAATCGGACCACCAAGAACGCCCCGGATCGGCAGCACCCGGTCCGGGCATGCTGTTGAAGATCCGCAGTGTGATCCACCAGAGCACTGCCGCCAGCAGCCACCAGGCGATCGCGAGCATTAGATTCACCCCGGCACCGAACCGCAGCTGGTAGCGGGAGTCTTCGGTAAGGCTCAGCGCGGTTCCCGGGCTCAAGTCGCGAACCAGTGCGCGCAGGTGCAGCATCTGGCGGAGCATGAACCCGGAATCAAGCAATGCCCACAAGGAGGCAAACAGCGCCCCCAGCCACCAGAACGGTGCCTCGACGCGCGATTCCAGCGTCTGGGTCATCGCCATCAGACCAAGCAACAACGGCGCCAGCCCATGGTTGAATCGATAGATGAGCCAGCCAACGGCGCTGAACGCGACGATCAGGCAGATTCCGGCAATGTTCAGTACATCAAGCAGCGTGTAACCGCCAACCCGGGCCCTCGGCCCGGAATCCTCCCAGCGGCGGAATCCCGCGTAGATACCCACCGTCGTGGATGCCAGGATCAGCCACGCGACGCGACCAACGAACGGCCGCGAAAGGCGCAGCGGAATCCCAGTCCACTGGTCGCGGGAGGGACTGAGCAGGGTGCAGTCCAGGCCCTGATGCGGATGCTTCATTTTTCCAGTGTGGCATGTGGCCGCGAAGTGAACCGAATCATGCAGGACACACAACTGGTGCCCTGAGGGGAACAGAGCGAAGCCCGGCGCAGGCATGTGCCTGCGCCGGGCTTGAAGGTGGTTCCGCTAGTGCTTGCCCACCATGGTGGAAACATCCAGCAGCGCATCCAGCTGCGCTTCGGTGACTTCGCCGCGCTCGACGAAGCCCAGCGCGACGGTGGCCTCGCGGACGGTGAGCCCGTTGGCCACCGCCTTCTTGGCGATCTTGGCCGCGTTCTCGTAGCCGATCAGCTTGTTCAGCGGGGTGACGATGGACGGGGAGGCCTCGGCCAGGAAGCGGGCGCGCTCCACGTTGGCGGTGATCCCGTCAATCATCTTTTCGGCCATGACGGTGGAGACGTTGGCCAGCAGGCGGATCGACTCCAGCAGGTTGGAGGCCATGACCGGGATGCCCACGTTCAGCTCGAAGGCGCCGTTGGTACCGGCCCAGGCGATGGTGGTGTCGTTGCCGATGACCTGCGCGGCCACCTGGATGGCAGCTTCGGAGATCACCGGGTTGACCTTGCCCGGCATGATCGAGGAACCCGGCTGAAGGTCGGGGATGGCGATTTCGCCCAGGCCGGTGTTCGGGCCCGAACCCATCCAGCGCAGGTCGTTGGCGATCTTCATCTGGGAGATCGCGATGGATCGCAGCGCCGCCGAGGCCTCGACCAGGCCGTCGCGGTTGGCCTGCGCCTCGAAGTGGTTGCGCGCCTCGGTGATCGGCAGGCCGGTGTCTTCGCGCAGGAACTCGATGACCTTTTCCGGGAAGCCGTCCGGGGTGTTGATGCCGGTGCCCACGGCGGTGCCGCCCAGCGGAACCTCGGCCACGCGCGGCAGGGCCGCCTGGATGCGTTCGATGCCGTAGCGCATCTGGGCCGCGTAGCCGCTGAATTCCTGGCCCAGGGTGACCGGGGTGGCGTCCATCAGGTGGGTGCGCCCGGACTTGACCACGTCGGCGAACTGCGCGGACTTGGCTTCCAGCGAGGAGGCGAGGGTTTCCAGCGCGGGGACCAGGTCGTTGATCAGCGCGGCGGTCGCCGCCACGTGCACCGAGGTCGGGAAGACGTCGTTGGAGGACTGCGAGGCGTTCACGTGGTCGTTCGGGTGGACCTCGGTGCCGCTGCCGGACTCCTTCAGCGCGCGGGTGGCCAGCTCGGCAATGACCTCGTTGGCGTTCATGTTCGAGCTGGTGCCGGAGCCGGTCTGGAACACGTCGATGGGGAAGTGGGCGTCGTACTTCCCGCTGGCCACCAGGTCGGCCGCCGCAATGATCGCTTCGGCGCGCTCTGCGTCGAGTACCTCCAGCGTGCGGTTCGCGTGCGCCGCCGCCTTCTTCACCTGGGCCAGGGCCTTGATGTGGGCCGGCTCCAAGGTCTTGCCCGAAATCGGGAAGTTCTCCACGGCGCGCTGGGTCTGGGCGCGGTACAGGGCTTGTGCCGGAACCCGGACTTCGCCCATGGTGTCATGTTCGATACGGAAATCGTCACTGTTGATCATAGGGTCAGCGTACGCCTGAACCGCCAGCGAAAGACAGGTTTCGGCGAAAACATCACAACCAACAGTGACGATGTCCGGAACAGGGAATAAGCCCTGTCAGAAGATGGTTTAGGCTTCGTGGCCAGAGCGCCTAGGCGACATCCAGGCCGAGGCTGGAAACCAGCTGCGCCTTGCCGTCGTCCAGGTGGTAGGCCACGCCTGCCACCGCGGTGCGGCCCTCGGAAATGGCCTTGGACAGGACGGTGGAGAGCTCCACCAGGCGGTCGGTGGTCTGCTTGACGTGCTCCACCACGGTGCCGTTGACATCGGTGATGCCCTGGCGCTCGGCGGCCTGGACCGAGGGGGCGATGTGCTCCACCAGGTCGCGCACGAAGCCCTTGGGCATGACGCCGCTGTTGCGGCTGTTGATGGCTCCGGTGACCGCGCCGCAGGAGTTGTGGCCCAGGATCACGATCAGCGGGACATTCAGCTCGTCCACCGCGAATTCGAGGGAGCCGATGCTGGCCAGATCGATCACATGGCCGGCGGTGCGAACCACAAACATGTCGCCCAGTCCGACGTCGAAGATGATTTCCGCGGCAAGTCGGGAGTCGGAGCAGCCGAAAATCACTGCGAAAGGCTCCTGGCCGGCGACCAGCGACTGGCGGCGGGCACTGTCCTGGTTCGGGTGCTCGGTTTCGTCATTGACGAACCGCAGGTTGCCGTCGCGGAGCTTCGCCCACGCTTCGTTCGGGGTCATGGAATGCTGTGTGGTTTCTTGAGGCATGATTTGGATTCTATCCGGTGCAGTGTTCGGATATCGAATAAATGACGCGCCTCGACGTCAAAAGTGAAGAAGCTACTTGGCGTCCGCGGAGACCAGCCGGGCCATCTCGAGAAGTTCAGCCTCGCCGGTGTCGCTGGACAGCACGAAGGTCGAGTCCTTCTCCTCGGAGATCAGGTAGGTCTTGGCATCCTTAGTGCGGACTTCCCATTGCACCCCGTCGATCTGCTTGGTGCCGGCAGGCAGCGCGGAGTCGGTGATCAGGGCGACCCAGGTCGGGTTCGAGTCGACGGCTTGGCGAACCCAGACGAATTTGCTGTCCTCGATGACTACGCCGAACTCCCAGTAGGGCACACCCTGGGCGGTGTTTGCCTGCCAGCGGGCGAAGTTCGCGTACTCGTCCTCCGCAAGCTCCGGGGCGAAGAGTTCGGTGCCGGCCATTTCCGAGGCGCCCTGCGCGGTGGCCTGCAGGTCCACGGTGGACTCGAAGGCCTTCTCGTTGGGGGTCGGATTGAGCAGGTAGAGGGGGATGAACACGGCGATGCAGAACGCAACCGAGATGATCATGCCCTTGAGCGTCTGGTTGGCACGCTTAGACTGCTTTTCCGTCAGCTGCGGCTTGTACGGAAGATCCGCAAAGGTAGCCTTCGGGTCGTTCAGGTCGCGGCGCGTGGGCTCATCGCTGATCGCGGGAGCGGTCCCGGCATCAGTCGCTGGGGTGTTGTTCTCAGTATTCTCGGGCTGCACGATACCCATTCTCCCCGAAGTTTCTGTGGATTTCGAACTACAGTGCCCAAGCCCACGTCGCAGTGTGCGCAGGATAGCTGCGACACAACATGCGTCGCAGAAAGCAAAGAGGATAGAATGGCAGTGTTTGCATAGGCGCAATGACTACGACTCAGTGATGGGATCTTTCGTGACCGAAAAGAACAACTACGCCCACCTATCTTCGCGACTGTCGGTAACCGACGCGGAGCCGGACCGTAACCTGGCATTGGAACTTGTCCGTGCCACGGAGGCGGCGGCTATCGCCTCCTCGCCATGGGTTGGATTCGGTGACAAGAACGCCGCTGACGGTGCTGCAGTGGATGCGATGCGCGGCCTGCTGTCCACCGTGAACTTCAACGGCGTCGTGGTGATCGGCGAAGGCGAAAAAGACGAAGCCCCCATGCTCTTCAATGGCGAACAGGTCGGCAACGGCTCAGGCGCCGAGTGCGATGTGGCAGTCGACCCGATCGACGGCACCCGCCTGACCGCCCTGGGCCTGAACAACGCCCTGTCCGTGCTGGCAGTGGCCGACCGCGGCAGCATGTTCGACCCGTCGGCAGTCTTCTACATGGAGAAGCTGGTGACCGGCCCGGAAGCCGCCGAGCTGGTTGACCTGCGTCTGCCGGTGAAGCAGAACCTGCACCTGATCGCCAAGGCCAAGGGCAAGAAGATCAGCCAGGTCACCGTGACCGTGCTGGACCGCCCACGCCACGCGGACCTGATCGAGGAAATCCGCGAAGCCGGCGCGCGCACCAAACTGATCCTGGACGGCGACGTGGCCGGAGCCATCGCCGCGACCCGCGAGGGCACCGGCGTGGATGCGCTGATGGGCATCGGCGGCACCCCGGAGGGCATCGTGACCGCCTGCGCCATCAAGGCGCTGGGCGGCGTGATCCAGGGCCGTCTGTGGCCAACCGACGAGGCAGAGAAGCAGAAGGCTCTCGACGCGGGCCACGAACTGGGCCGCGTGCTGACCACCAACGACCTGGTCACCTCCGACAACTGCTACTTCGCAGCCACCGGCATCACCGATGGCGATCTGCTGCGCGGCGTCCGCTACAAGAACAACCGCATCCACACCCAGTCGATCGTGATGCGCGCCAAGTCCGGCACCATCCGCTTCGTCGAAGGCGAGCACAAGCAGGACAAGTGGGACGCTTACACCCGCTAGGCCCCTGACGGTCGCAGAACAGCTGGCCGGAATCGCATCGAGCCGCAGACTTCCGTGGAAGTCTGCGGCTCGATGCGTTTAATGGCGTGGCGGCGGGTGCCTGCCTAGCAGCGCTGCGCGCTGGCCGCGAACAGCCATCCGGTGCCCGGAGTCAGGCAGGTGGCGGTGGCGGGAAGCTCCGCGGCGGACAGGAAGACCGAGTCGCCCCGGCGCAGCAGCTGTTCGCCCTGCGTTCCGCGCACGCTGAACTCGCCCTGGGTGCACAGCAGGATGCCGGCCCCGTGCAGGTCCAGCGGCTGCGGGAGCGGGTCCCCGGCACCGCTGATCACCTGGAGCTGGAACTCGTCGAATTCCGGCTGGTACAGCCGGCTGGAGGCGCCCAGCGCCTGCGGGGTGAGCAGCGGGGGAGCCGAAGGCTGGGCGATGCTCACGTCCAACAGCTCCGGGACGTCGATGTGCTTGCTGGTCAGGCCGCCGCGCAGCACGTTGTCCGAGTTGGCCATGACCTCGATGCCCAGCCCGCGCAGGTAGGCGTGCACGTTGCCGGCGGCCAGGCTGATGGCCTGGCCGGGTTCGAGGACAACCAGGTTCAGCAGCAGCGCCACCAGCACCCCGGCATCTCCCGGGTAGATCTCGTTGATCTCCACCAGCTGCGCGAAATGCTCGCGTTCGCGAAGTTCCGGGCTGGCCTGGATGGCTGCGCAGATCTGCTGCACCACCGGGGCGACCCCGCCCGGGCGGGCCAGCACGAACTCCAGCGCCGCGGCCAGCGGATCCTCGCCGCGCAGCAGGCCGGACAGCTGGGCGACGGCGGTGCGTGCCTCATCGGCCAGGGCCGGGCCCAGCAGCTCCAGATCAGCGAGGATTTCCTCGGGCCGGCGGAATCCGGACAGCGCGGTGAAATCGGTCAGCGCGTAGAGCATTTCCGGCTTGTGGTTGTCGTCCCGGTAGTTCCGGTCGGCGGCATCCAGCGCCTTGCCTGCGGCGTTTTCCAGGGCGTAGCGGGTCTTGGCCTGCTGCAGGGTCGGATGCACCTGGATGGACAGCGGCTGGGCCGCCGAAAGTACCTTGAACAAAAACGGGAGCCGGCCGAAGCGCTCGGCGACATCCGCGCCCAGCATGGCCGCGGGGTCGTGTGCGATGAGCGCGTCCAGCCCCTGCCCGGTGCCGGCCACCCGGCTCGGGCATCCCGGGTGGGCGCCGAGCCAGAGCTCGGCCTGCGGGCTTGTCGTATTTTCCAGCCCCAACAAGTCGGTGATCTGGCTGTCAGATCCCCAGTGGTAGTCCCTAATCGTGTTGTTCAGTTCGAACACGTCTTGTAGCCTTCGCCTTTCACAAACGGATGTGGATTGCCAGTCGGTCGGGGGGTCTTAACCGTTTACGGCACCGAGCATTCGTCGTTGTTCGCGGCAATCTGGGCGATGCGGGTCGTGTACCCCATCAGCTCCAGCTGCACCAGGTATTCCTCGGTGATCGGGCTGCCGTCGGGCTGCGTGAACTCCTCCTGCTCTCCGTTGGAGAGCTTCGGGGCGTTGTTCACGTCGGTTGCATCCTCGGGAGCCTCGGACTGCTCCGGAGCCTGCGAGGCCTCGGTGGTCTTCTTGGACTCTTCGGTCTTCGCGGACTCCTCGGTCTTCTTTTTTTCCTTCTTCGGGGCGTTCTGCTTGTCGATGATCGACTGGATGCGCTCCTGGATTTGGTCGAACTTCGGGTAGGTGGAGAATGAGCGCGGGAAGTCCGGGGCGCCCAGGGTCAGTCGGGCGAACGGGGTGGAGGACACCTTCTCGGCCAGCGATACGAAGGAGCCCAGCTGGCTGGCGGGAATATTGGTTTCCACCAGCTGCTCGCCGGCGGACATGATGCTGGTGAAGTTGGTCAGGATGGTCTGCGGGGTGAACTGCTTGATGATCGCCTGCTGCAGGCACTGCTGGCGCTTGATGCGGTGGTAGTCGTCGGTGAAGTCGCGCGAGCGGGCGAACCAGAGCGCCTGCTTGCCGTTGAACGTCTGGACTCCCGGGGCGAACCAGTGGGTGCGCAGGTTGGTGCCTTCCCACTTCTTGCCGTTGTACGGCACCCAGCCGCCCGAATCGATGGTGACCCCGCCTAGCGCGTCGACGAACTGGGAGAAGCCGGCCATGTCGACCATGACGTAGCCCTGGACCGCGAGGCCGGTGGTGCCCTCCAGGGCATCCATGGCCGCCTGGGCGCCGACGTTCTTCACCGAATCGGGGAACAAATCGGCGTGGTTGTCCTCGGCGTCGCGGTAGATGGCGTTGAACAGGCATTCGTTGCCGCAGTTGTAGCCGTCGGGCCAGGCCTTCTTCATGGGCGAGTCGTCCGCGAAGCGGGCGCCCTGGAAGTTGCGCGGCATGGAGATCAGCAGGGTCTTGCCGGTCTTCGCGTCGACGGACAGCAGGGCGACCGAGTCGGTGCGCACGCCCTCGCGGTTGTCGCCGGAGTCGGCGCCGAACACCGCGATGTTGTATCGTCCGTTCACCGGCTCGAAGGCCGGTCCAGCTTCGAAGACCTTTTCAATGGTCTGGCGTCCGGTGTTGACCAGCGACGCGCCGTAGATGAACAGGCCGCTGGTGGCGACCACTGCCGCCAGGGTGAAGACCGTTACGATCACGCGCATGCCCGGGGCGAGGATCTTCGGCTTGATGATCACCAGGGTGTTGATGAACATGATCAACCAGAGCACCGCCAGGGTGCCCAGCACGATAACCAGCACCATCTGGAAGTTCGGGTGGGCCACCCATCCGAGGATGACCGACCTGTTGATGAAGTACAGGGCCGCCAGGCCGATGACGGCCAGCCAGCACAGCATGGTGACAGACACTGCAATGCGTCCCAGCTTGCGGTTGCCCGCAATCAGCTGGGCGCTGCCCGGGAAGAAAATGGTCAGAATGACCAGGATCAGGGCGCGTTTGCTGCGCTGCGGCGAGCTGATGCTCTCCGGATTGCGCAACGGATTTGGAGCGCGGTGACTGGCAGAACCCATGTACTTATATGACTTTCCCTAGGAGGCGAAATTCTCGTTCGCGACTTCTTCACGCAGCGATGCGCCCTTGGCATGGGCGGAATCGCGCAGAGATTCAGCGAACTGAAGCAACTTTACCTGTAACGACTCGGCCAGCTTGTCGGTTCCCGACGCAAGCATGCGCACTGCGAGCAGTCCGGCATTGCGGGCTCCGCCGATCGAAACAGTTGCCACGGGGACCCCCGCCGGCATCTGCACGATGGACAGCAGGGAGTCCATTCCATCCAGCTTAGCCAGCGGAACTGGTACTCCGATGACAGGAAGCGGTGTAACTGATGCAAGCATGCCCGGAAGGTGGGCGGCGCCGCCGGCTCCGGCGATGATCACGCGCAGGCCGCGTTCGTGGGCCTGCTTGCCGTAATCGATCATTTCGGTCGGCATGCGGTGGGCCGAGACGACGTCCGCTTCGAAGGGAATGCCGAATTCGGCCAGGGCCTGGGCGGCCAGGCGCATGACCGGCCAGTCCGAATCCGAGCCCATTACGAGGCCGACAAGAGGTGCTTCAGTCATAACGAAATTTTCCTTGGGTCAGGTGGTCAAACGCTGCCGCCCCCGCAGGGGGAGCGGCAGCGCTCTAGGTAACAGGCTAGGCGGTGGCGGGCACGCCGTCGCGGATCAACGCGGCAACGAGGTCGGCGCGCTGGCGAAGTTCATCTACGCTTTGCCCGGCGTTTGCCACCACGTTCACGTGGCCGATCTTGCGGCCCGGGCGCACCGACTTGCCGTAGGCATGCACCTTGACCTCGGGCGCGGCGGCCAGGGCCGCGGCGAACGCCGAGTACAGGTCCTGGTTGGCGCCGCCCAGGTAGTTCTTCATGACGGTGACACCCAATTCACGGGTTTCGCCCAGCGGCAGGTCGAGCACCGCGCGCAGGTGCTGCTCGAACTGGCTGGTGACCGAACCGTTCATGGTCCAGTGGCCGGTGTTGTGCGGCCGCATGGCCAGCTCGTTGATCACGAAGCCGGCGCCGACGCCGGGGGTCTCGAACAACTCGGCGGCCATCACGCCGGTGACGCCGAATTCCTCGGCGATGCGCAGCGCTGCGTTGGCCGCGGTGCGGGCGGTGTGCTCGGAAATGTCCTGGGCCGGGGCGATGACTTCGTCGCAGACGCCGTCGACCTGGATGGTGTGGACCACGGGCCAGGCCTTGGCCTGTCCCGACGGGGTGCGGGCCACCATGGCGGACAGCTCGCGGGAGAAATCGACCTTGTCCTCGGCCAGCAGCGGGCCGTTCTCGAACCAGTCGGCCGAATCGCGGGCCTCGCCGGCGTCATCCAGGATGCGCAAACCCTTGCCGTCGTAGCCGCCGCGCGGGGTCTTCAGCACGATTGGCCAGCCGATCTTGTCGCCGAAGGCGACCAGCTCGTCGACCGAGTCGACCTTGGCCCAGGCCGGGTTGGGCAGTCCGAGCTTTTCAATGGCTTCGCGCATGACCAGCTTGTCCTGGGCATGGATCAGCGCCGCCGGTCGCGGCTGGATGTTGACGCCCTCGTTGATCAAGGTGGTGAGGAACTCGTTGGGAACGTGCTCGTGGTCGAAGGTCACCACGTCCTTGCCCTGGGCGAATTCGCGCAGGGTCTGCAGGTCCTTGTAGTCGCCCACCGGTGCATCCGGGACGCTGCGTGCGGCCGAGACGTCCGGGCCTTCGGCCAGGACATGAAGTTCAAAACCAAGGTTCAGGGCCTCAGGGGCCATCATTCGGGCTAGCTGCCCGCCACCAATTACACCAATTTTTGGAAAGCTCACCCTACTAGATTAGCGAACCAGCGGTGGATGCCTTGAATGGGGGAAGCCGGATGACTCGCTTTGTCCGGCCAACTATCAGGAATTCTCGCTAAAATGGCGGGATGTCGTCTCTGCGCTTGCCGCCGAGGGCGACGGTTAATACATAACCTGCGGGGCAGATCGCCCCCGGGACACCGAGCAGCCAGTGCCGCGAGGACGCTGGCTGCGACGCGGTGCAGGGCTGGCTGGAGGAAAATGTTCGAGCGCATCAGACTGAAAATCACCGGACTCATTTCGCTGCTCTGGCGCGAGGTGGCCAAGTTCGGTGTGGTCGGCGGCGTCGCGTTCATCATCGACTCCGGCATTTACGTCTGGCTGCTCCACGGCCCCATGAGCGATTCCCAGGTGAAGGCGAAGATCATTGCCGGCGTGGTGGCCACGCTGTTCTCCTGGCTGGCGAACCGCTTCTGGACCTTCCGCCACCGCCGCCAGGCCAATGTGGTGCGCGAGCTGGTGATGTTCCTGATCATGAACGCGATCGGCCTGGGCATCGCGGCCGCCTGCGTCTGGGTGACCAAATACTGGATCGGCCTGACCGACCCGACGAGCCTGTTCATCGCCGGTTCGGTGGTGGGCTTGGTGCTCGGCACCATCTTCCGCTTCTTCGCATACCGCTTCTGGGTCTTCGGAGCCGAAATGGACCAGGAAGAGCAGTTCGCCCACGACCACGACCTGCTGGCACCATCCACGCACCAGGCGCCGGGCGGCGCGAAGCCGGCAACCGGCGCCGCGAGGTCCGGGGATTCGGATCCCGCGGACACCGGGAGCGTTCCCACCGTGGTCAACTAGCCGGCTGGATCAGGCCTCGGGAGAGTAGTCGGCGGTGATGCGCTCGCCTTCGCGCAGCCGCTCGGTCGCTTCCACCCCGTCCTCCAGCAACACCAGGGCGTCCCCGGCGGCCCACTGCGCAATGGCGTAGGGAAGGAATTCCAGAACCGGCAGGCCGGCCCGCACCAGGATGGTTCCCTTGGCTTCGGCCGAGGTGGCGAACAGGGTCTCCAGGTCGATGCGGTGTTCGTCGCCGGCAATCGCGGTCGCCGCGCCGGATACGGAGGACGGGAAGAACTGGTCTCCAAAGGAGCGGACCGAAGCGTTGAAGTCCTCGGCCACAGGTCCCAAATCGCCGCCGAAGGATAGTGCGAGCGCTGCGGGGTCGACGGCCAGGATTTCGCAGGACGCGGGAATGCCTGGGTCGGTCGGGGTGGCGGTGACCCACAGGACGGCTTCGGCAGCGCGCTCATGCGAGGGAGCTACCAGGGTCGCCCCGTGGTGCAGCGAGGCCAAGGCCAGCACCAGCGACTTCCAATGCGTCGGCAGGTCGACCACGACCACCTGGTCTTCTTCGAGGTCGAAGGAGTCGGCCAGCAGGTTCGCGCTTTTCGCCACCCAGTTGTCGAACACCCGTCCCGATAATTCAATACGTTCTCCGCTGGCTCCGTACCAGGTGAGCCACGGCGAAGCCGAAGCCCGGTGGGGCGCCAGGAGGTTTTCCACGAAAGTGCCGGAAATCAAGTTGAAACTCACCTGTACCTTTAATCTTCTTAACTGAGAATTCGCCGGGAATTCAGGCAAGTTGCGACTCGCCCGGTTGATCTGCCCGTTTAGACGGCGTGTTGTGCCGAGAGTTTGCTGGGAAGTGTTCTTAGAATACCTTCCCCGCTTGACTCAGGCTTAGTTACAAAGATGTAATTAGATGGTGAGTTCGGCTCGCACCATCATTTTCGATATTTCGATGGAATAAATGAAGCCGAATGGATCGGGCGCTAGGATGCCCCGATCTTCTCAAACCAACGTGAAAGGTCAACATCACCATGGCGAAGCTGGAGCAGGGGTACTCCGAATTTTCGACCTCGGCTGTTGCGTCCGCCCAATACGGGCTCGAAGACGCACCGTCGGATTGGTTTGTCGATCCGCAAGCCGGAGAGTTCGCACGCCTTGCTGTCGCGGCGGACCTGGAGTCAGCCGCTGACAACTTCCTGAAGGACCACGAGACCGCTGAAACCGTCGAGGAGATTCCCTCGGCAGGTTCGTGGGCCCCGGAACTGGATGAAGACGACGAAACCCGCGAAGCGATCAAGGCCGTATGGCTGGGCGTCGGCGGGGAAGTGGATGAAGGCGAACTTGGCTGGCAGGCCCGCGCCCTGTGCGCGCAGACCGATCCCGAGGCGTTCTTCCCTGAAAAGGGCGGCTCGACCCGCGATGCTAAAAGAGTTTGCGGGGCATGTGTTGTACGTTCGGAATGTTTGGAATACGCGTTGAGCAATGATGAGCGCTTCGGCATTTGGGGAGGGCTCTCGGAGCGCGAACGCCGCCGTCTACGGAAACGAGCAATCTAATTCGCCCGCCAATTCATGTCACCGCCATCGTTGCTACGCACGATGGCGCTGACTTTTTACCACGCACTTTAGCCGCGCTGCGAAACCAGTCCCGGCCCATTGAACGTTTCATCGGTGTTGACGCATCGTCCACCGACGGCTCCTTGGAAGTCCTGAAGGCGAACCTGCCGTCGAACGCGGCCTTGGTCGTCGCGGATGAAGGATCGCTCGGCCTGTCCCTGGACACCGCGGTCGCCGAGCTGCCGCAGGCGCGCGAGGACCGCGACGAATGGCTGTGGATCATCCACGACGACTCGATGCCGGCTCCCGACGCGCTTGAATTTCTGACCCGCACGGTTGAAGCCTCCGAGTCGGTCACCATTGCCGGCTGCAAGCTGCTGGACATCGACAACCCCCGCCACCTGGTGGAGGTGGGCCTGAGCGTCGACCGCAAGGCCCAGCGGCTGACCATGATCGACACCGACGAAGTCGACCAGGGGCAGTACGACGGACGCAGCGACTACTTCGCCGTGTCCTCCGCCGGCATGTTCATCCGGCGCGACATCTTCGAGCAGCTTGGCGGCTTCGACCTGGCGCTGCCGGGCCGCGGCGACGACGTCGACATCTGCTGGCGCAACCGGCTGGCCGGCCACCGCGTGATCGTGGTGCCCGAAGCGAAGATCTACCACCAGGTGGAGATCGTCGAAACCCTGGCTGGCCCGCGCGAAGCCAAGCGCGCCGAGGTCTTCCAGCGGCTGAAGTACGCCTCCGGCCCCGGCCTGCCGTTCGTCTGGATCGGCATCCTGCTCGGCGGCATCGGCCATTTCCTGGTCTCGCTGCTGGCCAAGGACCCGGGCCACGGCTTCAGCCACCTGGGCTCGACCCTGCGCGGGCTGTTCTCCCCGGTGAAGCTCGGCGCCTCGCGCCGCAACATCAAGCAGATCCGCACCGTGCCGCGCCGCCAGGTGCGCAAGCTGATGGTGTCGGGTTCGGAAGTGCGCGAATACCGCCGCAACCTGAACACCGGCCGCGAGGACTCGCAGGTCTTTGGCGACGGCAGCGGCTCCGAGGGCACGCTGGAACCCAGCGGCGACAACTTCTCGGATTTCGTCTCCATCGCCCGGCCGCCGCGCACCACCGCGGTGCTCTCCCTGGTCTTCGCGCTGCTGCTCGCCGCCGCCGCCTCGCTGGTGGCCTGGCGTACGCTCTTTGGCGCGGGCGCGCTGTCCGGGGGCGCGGCCCGGCCGTTCTCCCAGACCCTGGGCGAGATCGGCGCCAACGCGTCCTCTTGGTGGCAGAACACCGCCACCGGCCTGAGCGCCGCCCCGGACAACAGCGATTCGCTGTTCTGGTTCTTCTCCCTGCTGACCCTGGACCACGCGAACCAGGCCTCGGTCTACCTGTACTTCGCCGCCATGCCGCTGGCGGCGCTGTCCGCCTGGTGGGGTGTGGGAGCGCTGAGCCGTTCGCGCGCCGTGCGCTTCATCGCCGCGCTGCTCTGGGCCTTGTCCCCGTCGCTGGTCTCCTCCCTGGCCTCGGGCCGGGTCGGCTCGGTGCTGGTGCACCTGATGCTGCCGCTGCTCTTCCTCGCGGTGCTGCGCGCCATGGATTCCCAGGTGGCCCCCGAAGGCCAGGGCGTGCGCGATGCCAAGCAGCGCACCACCTCGGCGTGGACCGCTTCGGCCTGCGCCGCGCTGATCCTGTGGGTCATCTCCGCCGGCTCCATGGCCTTCTTCCTGAGCGCAACGGTGCTGGTCTACGTGCTGGCCTTGGTTTCCCCGCACCGCTCGCGCACCCTGTGGTGGATCCCGGTTCCCGCACTGATCTGGAACCTGCCGCTATTGATCTCCGCGCTGGGCACCCCGCGCCTGCTGTTCACCGAGCCGGGAGCGCTTAGCGCGTTCTCCCCGGCCTCGCTGTGGCAGATGGCGCTGGGCTTCCCCGAATCCTTCGACGCCGCGGCCACCCCGGTGGGCTGGGGTTTCCTGCCCGAGGGCCCGTGGGCCCTGGTCGCCGCGCTGCTGGTCGGCGCCCCGCTGGTGCTGCTGGCGGTTTTCGGCACGCTGAGCAGCTCCGCCAGCGCGAGCGCCACCATGCGCCGCAATTCGCGCCGCCTGCTGTGGGGCGCGGCCCTGTCGCTGGCCGCCGGATGGGCCGTCGGATTCATCCCCGTGGGGCTGGATTCGCACACCACCGTCAGCGCCTACACCGGCCCGTTCGTCTCCATGGCGTCCTTCGCGCTGCTGGCGGCCGCGGCCAATGCCAGCGCCGCGCTGCGCCGCGAAGACCTTCCGCGCGCCCTGCGGCTGCCCGGCGGACGCCCGGCGCTGGGCTTCATGGCGGCGCTGTCCACCGTGGCGATCCTCGCCAGCGGTGCGGTGCTGCTCGGCGCCCAGCTGAATCCGGCCAACCCGGATGGCACGCTCACCGCGCTGAACGCGCCCCAGCAGGTCGGCTCCTCGCAGGAACGCACCATCCCTGCCACCGCCTCCGACGCGGGCCGCTCCGATTTCCACGAACGCACCCTGGTGCTCACGCCCCGGTCGTCCGGGGAAATCGACAGCATCGTGGTCTCCGGCAACGGCGAAAGCCTGGATACGCTCAGCCGCTATTCGCAGGTATCCACGCTGACCGGTTCGCTGCTGGACCCTGAACGCAACGAAAAGCCCGCCGTGGATGCCGTGCAGCGTGAAGCGGTGGCCATGCTGCTGTCCGAATCCGGGCTGGACGCCCGCGAGCAGCTGCGCGATTTGGGTGTCGGCTACGTGGTGCTGAACGAAACCGGCGAAGCGGTCTCCTCGACCGTCCGCCTGCTGGACTCCGCCACGGGCCTTGCCTCCGTGGGCCAGACCGACAGCGGTTGGCTGTGGCGGGTGGACTATTCCACCACCGAGGCCGCCCGGGGCGCGGGCTTCGCACGGCTGGTCGCGGAAGACGGCACCGTCACGGTGCTGCCGAGCAACCGGGCCAAGATCCAGAACGTCCAGATTCCCGCCTCCGATTCCGGCCGGACCCTGGTGCTGGCCACCGCCGCCGACCCGAAGCTGCGCGCTTCGATCGACGGGCAGGCGCTGCGCATGGTGTCCTACCCGGAGGATTCGCAGACCCGCTGGGCCCAGGCCTACGAGGTCCCGGCCTCCGGCGGAACCCTGGCGCTCAGCCACCGCGAACCGCTGGCCGTGCCGATGCTGGTCCTCAGCGGCCTGGTCCTGCTGATCACCGTCCTGCTGGCGATCCCGGTGCCGAGCACCCGCCGCCTGGCGAACTACCGAAACGACTCCTACCGGATCCGCGAAACCCAACGCGATCCCCAGGAAGTCGCCGACGGCGAGCAGGTGCTCGCCGCCGCGCAGCCCGGAGCCAGCCAGGTTCAAGAGGCCGGCCGTCCGCGCAGCCGCCGCGAGGCACGCGCCCAGGCCAGCCAGATTCGTGAAAACTTGACCCCGAAGCTCAGCGACCGCATTTCGGACGATGAGCCGGAGCAGGAGAAGAACCAGTGAGCGAGCAGAACAACGAGAACACCCAGGGTTCCTCCGCCGAACCCCAGGTGCCTGCGGGCCAGCCCGAAACTCAGACTGGATCCGCGTCCACGCAATCCGCGCAGCCGCAACCGGCGCAGCCCCAGGCGGTTCCCTCCGCGGTGCCTGCCGCGGCCCCGGTATCGGCAGCCGTCACCAAGGCCGAGCTGAAGGCCGCCAAGGCCAAGGCTAAGGTCGATGCCAAGCTGGCCAAGGTGCGCGAGAAAGAAGCGCAGATCCAAGCCAAGGCTGATGCCAAGGCACAGGCCAAGGCCGCGAAATCGAAGAAGATCGAACCCGCGCCAACGGAACCGGCCAAGCCCGAACCGGCTGTTCCGGCCGCCGATCCAGGACCTGCCGAAGCCAAGATTCCCGACGCACCGGCAGAACCTGCGGCCCCTGCCCCGGCAGTGAAGTCTTCTGCGGCGCCGTCCGTTGATGACGCCGCCCAGAGGCCCGCAACAGAGGTCCCCGCACAGGGCAAGGCCGACGCCGGCTCGCTCCCGGAGCCTTCGGCCGATGCCGCAGCCAGCGCACCGCAGAAGAACGACACTTCGCCCGCGCCTTCGACCGCTTCTGCCGCCGCTGCTTCTGCCGCGGTACAACCGACGTCCCCGAACAAGCCAGCACCCGAGGCCGGGAAAGCGGCCGAGGTCAAGGCCGCCGAGGCAGCGCCGACGGCGTCCAAGAAAACCAAGGGCTCCACAACATCCGCAGAACAGGCCGACACGTCGGAAGCACCTGAGGCGGCACAGAAGCCGCAGGAAAGCCCCAAGGCCGCACGCCGCCGCGAGAAGCTCGAACGCGCCCGCGCGGCCGCCGCGCGGGATGCCGAGCATTCACCGACCCGCCGGAAGACCGGCGCGGTGCTGCTGAGCCTGGCCGCGGTGCTCGCCTCGGGCGGACTGGTCGCGGCGGGCTCGCTGCTGGCCCCGAGCCCTGACACCACCACCCTTCCGGCCGCGGTGACCAGCCTGCCGGCCGGCGACGCGTTGAGCGTCTGCGCCTCGACCCCGCAGCTGCTCAAGGGCGTGGACGGGACCGATCCGCAGTTCGCGCCGGGCGCCAAGGAAATCTCCAGCAACCTGCGCAGCGTCGTGGTCTCCGACCTGGCCAAGCGCATCCCGGGCTCCACCTTCTCCGCTCTGGGCGGCAGTTCCCGGCAGACCCTGACCGAACGCATCGACGACGCAGAGGCTTCCGAGTCGCGCAGCGCTGACGATCAGGGCCTGACCGGACGCTCGGCCAAGGTCAGCACCGTGAACAACGCCGACGGCAAGCAGCTCTTCGAGGTGCAGCCGCTGGGCCAGCTGCCCTCCATCGGCAGCACCCTGCGCAGCTACCAGGCCAAGGACGGCGACCTCGCCGGCCTGGCCGCGGCGAGCTGCCAGGTGCCTGCGTCGACCTGGCGCTTCACCGGGCTGCAGACCACCACCGGGTCCACCTCGGTGCTGCACCTGGCCAACCCGACCAGCACCTCGGCCCAGGTGGCAGTGGACCTGCGCGGCCCCGAGGGGCCGATCGACACCTCGACGCTGCAGAATGTGGTGATCGCCCCGGGCGAGCAGCGGGCCATCGTGCTCGGCGGCTACGCCCAGGACCTTTCGGCGGTGGCCGCCACCGTGACCAGCACCGGCGGCAAGGTGACCGGATATGTCCAGCAGGCAGCGCTGCGCGGACTCACGCCTTCGGGTGTGGACCTGGTCGCCGGGAACGCCTCGGCTTCCAACACCCAAGTGATTCCGGGGGTGTGGATCGACAACAAGAACAACTCCGCCAAGCTGTCCAAGGACAACAAGTCCCTGGTTCCGCAGCTGCACGTCGCCGCGGCAGGCGCGCAGGGCGCCGGCTACAAGGTGAAGGTGCTGGGCGCCGGCGGCGAGGTGGCGGCAAGCTTCGAGCAGAACCTGGCCGCGTCCTCCAACGCGACCTCGGTCCAGAACCTGGACCAGCTAGCCGGCGGCTACTACACCCTGGTGGTCGAGGCCGACGCCCCGGTCACCGCCTCCGTGAAGATGGTGCGCGGCGCCGACCCGAAGGACGCCTCGGACACCGCATGGGCGGTCAGCTCCAACCCGCTGGCAGGCAACCAGGTCATGCCGTTGTCCGCCAACGGCACCGGGAAGTTCGTGATTGCCGCGACTGATGCCGATTCCTCGATTGACGCGGTGGTCGTCGCCAAGGACGGCAAGCTGCAGAAGACGCAGAAGCTGAACATCAAGGCCGGGACGAGCACGGTCTTCGATCCGCGCGAAACCAGCGAAGACGCCCAAGCGGTGATCTTCTCCTCGGACGCCAACGCCTATATCGGCCAGGTGATCCTGGGATCCGAGCAGTCCATCGGCTGGGCCTCCATGCCGGCGGTGAACGCCGGGCGCGAAGGCATCGTGGTCAACGTCGGGGGATGAGATTCCCCTCCTGCAGCACAGGGCCTGGAACCGGCAACGGTTCCAGGCCCTGTGCTGTCTCGGGAAGCCGCCCGCCGCAGGGCGGGGGAGCGGGGCTAATCGCCGTCGCCGTCGCATTCGGCCGCGGCCACAACCAGGCATTCGAAGTGCGGGGGCTCAAGCAATGCCAGGCTTCCGGGCTGGCCGGTGTCCGCGCACCTAGGCATCCTGTCGCCCGGTGATGCTTCGAGGACCAGCTGCACGTCCTGGGCGGGTTGCGACCCGTCATCAGCGGGAATCGAAAAAGCCAGCTTGTCCATGACGAACCTTTCATCGGTTCATCAAGTGTAGGTTCCGCGCCGGCGCGCGCCAAGGCTTGGGTGCGTCAGAAATCCGGGTCTTCGGGGAAGTAGTCGGGATCGACTTCGCTCACCGGGATCATCCAGAGCTCGGATACCTCGTGCACCACGCACTGGTGCACCAGATCCACCAATTCCACCGGGCTTGCGGCCAGCTGCTCCAGCGGCAGCCGGAAAATCGTAATCTGGGCGCGGTCATGCGCGGTCGCCGTGCGAGAGCAGGACAGCGGCACCCGTTCGCCGGCGCCTTCGGCTTGGGAGAGCAGCGTATCGGAGGGCACCGGCTCAATGAGGAAATCGATTTTCAGCATCCGCGATTCCCAGCGTTCGGCCAGGCGCTGGGCGCTGGCCATGACCGCGTCGTCGAAGCGCTCGGGACGGTTGCGGTACGCCGGCAGGTGCATGGGAACCAACGGCCCGCGCCGGCCCCTGCCATGCCGGTTGCGGCGTGGCCCGCTGGGTTCATCCGGCAGTTTGGCGTTCATGCCTCCAGACTACCCCCGGGAACCTAATTGCCGGTCAACCGTCGCGGACGCGAGTAGACTGGAGGGCGTGGATGGTCTTCGTATTTGCTCTCGCCCAGCCTGCCGTGAAACGGCCCGCGCAACCCTCACCTACGTTTATGCGGATTCGACCGCGGTGTTGGGGCCGCTGGCGACCTATCCGGAACCCCACTGCTACGACCTGTGCGCGAGGCATGCCAACCGGTTGACAGTGCCCAGCGGGTGGAGCCTGATCCGCGGCACCATCCCGGATGTCATCGAGCCCGAGGACGAATTGAACGCGCTGGTCGAAGCCGTCCGTGAACCCCGGCCAAGGGATCGCGCCCCGCGCCATGCAGCCATCGCCGAGCCGGATGCCGCCGAATCGCGCGGCCCGCGCTTCGATGCCCGCGTGCGGCTGGCCATGCTGCCGGATGCCCCGGACAACCAGTAGCGCCGCACCACGCACCACGCCACGCGCCGCCCCGTAGCGGGCGCCCGCCGCTGCCAACGGACCCCGTGCGGGGAACCGGGCGGCGGCTTTCGCGTTTCCACGGCACGACAGGCGTCCTCGCGGAACTGCGCATGTGGCGCACCCGGTGGCCAAATCAGGTGTGGCTATGCGCTGGATGCGAGTTTCTGCTGGATATGCTAAAGGCGCGAGGCCTGTCACCACGCCCGCACGCCACCCCAAACATCACTTGATCGCGCAAATTGCAGGAGGACTCCTCATGGCTGAGGCTGCGAAGGACCCCGTAGGGGCCCCGGATCCCGGAACCACGCAGATGCCCAAGGCCTCGCTGAGCCAGAAGGCCGAAGAGCTGGCCGCTCGCCTGGAAGAGCACAAGAACAAGGCCCAGGCGGACGCGGCGGCCAAGGCCGCGGCCGAACGCCGGGCCGCTGCCAAGGCCGTGATCAAGGGCGACGCTCCCGCTGCCAAGCCGGAAGCCGCCAAGCCTGAACCGGCCAAGCCGGCCGAGCAGCCGGCGCAGAAGCCTGCTCCGGCGAAACCTGCAGCTGCGGCCAAGCCAGCGGAATCCAAACCCGCTGCCGCCAAAACCGCTGCCGCCAAGCCGGCCGCAGCGGCGGCGCCAGCAAAGACCGCGGCCAAGACCACCGTGCAGCCAGCGGTGAAGGCCGCGCCGGCCGCCGCCGCTGCTCCGGCGGCCTCCGCGAAGGCGGAAACCCCGGTGGAGGACGTCATCCGGGCGATCAAGCTGCCCCACGAAATCGCGGCGGAAAAGGCTGCGAAAGCGCAGGCCGCCCCAGCCCCCGCCACGGCGGCGGACGCCGTGGTCCCGCCGGTGTCCGTGGCACCCCAGAACGAATCCAACGCCTCCACCGCTGCTGCCGTGGCCCAGGCCCGCTCCCGGGTTTTCGGCAGCTCGGGCCCCGAAGAGGAGCCCTCGGAAGCCGCCATGAAGCGTCGCGTGGCCCGTGAGCGCGCCTTGAACTCCAAGCCCGCGATGGCCCGCCCGGCGCAGATCCTGGTTGCGGTGATCTTCCCGATCCTGACCTTGATCGCCGCCATCCGCTTGGTGGCGACCCCCGGATTCCTGGCCTTGTCCTACGGGCGCCCTGGATTCCCCGACGACATCTACGGGTTCAGCGCCGCCGAACGGCTGACCTACGGCAGCTACGGGGTCGACTACCTGAACAACTTCGCCGGCCCGGAGTTCCTCTCGGGGCTGGTGCTGCCCACCGGCTCGGCCATGTTCACCGCCGGGGAAGTCCAGCACATGGTGGACGTGAAGAACCTGATCGGATTCGCCTACGTGCTGGGCGCCTGCCTGGCCGTGCTTATGGTCATCGGCATCTGGTACCTGGCCAAGCGCTACGCCGGCGGCGTGCGCCGCGCGCTGTTCTCCGGAGCCATCGCCACCCTGGTGCTGATCGCTGCGCTGGTCGCCATGGCGTTCATGGGATGGCAGTCATTCTTCAGCGACTTCCACGCGCTGTTCTTCTCCGAGGGAACCTGGACCTTCAAGCTCAGCGACACCCTGATCCGCCTGTACCCGGAGCAGTTCTGGATCGATTCGGCCGCGGCCGTCGCCGGACTGATCCTGCTGACGGTGGTCATTGTGCTGATCTCCTGCTGGCCCACCGGACGCCGCCGCGAAGCGGCGCGCCTGCGCCAGGAAGCCCGCGCCTTCGGACTGGGCAACTAGGCCGCACGCAGGCTGCAAAGCACGGAGGCTGGCCCACCACGCATCGTGGTGGGCCAGCCTCACTGCTTTTGCGGGACAACGATTCCTAGCGCTGGTAGAGCTCATCGGCGCGCTGCGCGAAATCGCGCAGCACGTCCTGGCGCTTGAGCTTCAACGTGCTGGTCAGGTGCCCCGATTCCTCGGTGAACTCCACCGGAAGCACCACGAACTTGCGGATGGACTCGGCCTTGGACACGGTGGAGTTCGCGAGGTCGAGGTAGCTTTGCACTTCCTGGATCACCTGCGGGTTGGCCGCGGCCTCGGCCAGCGACATGGAACCGAGCCCCTTGGCCTTGGCCCACAGCACCAGCTCCTCCGGATCCAGGGACACCATGGCGGCGATGAACGGGCGGTTCTCGCCGACCAGCACGCACTGCGCCACGATGCGCCCGGCGCGGACCATTTCCTCCAACGGGCCGGGGGAGACGTTTTTGCCGCCCGCGGTGACGATCAGTTCCTTCTTGCGGCCGGTGACCTTCAGGTAGCCGGCCTCGTCCAGCACGCCGGTGTCGCCGGTCTTGAAATAGCCGTCGGCGTCGAAGGCCTCGGCGGTGGCTGCGGGGTTCTGGTGATAGCCGGCGAAGACGCCGATGCCCTTGATCAGGATTTCCCCGTCCTCGGCGATCCGGACGCTGGTGCCCGGGATCGGGCGGCCCACGGTGCCGACCCGGGTGCGGGTGGCCTGGTTGACGGTGGCCGGGGCGGTGGTCTCGGTCAGGCCGTAGCCTTCGACCAGCTGGATGCCTGCCCCGCGGAAGAAGTGCGCCAGTTCCTCATTCAACGCGCTGGCCCCGGAGATCGCGTAGCCGCACTCGCCCCCGAAGACCGCGCGCAGCTTCGGGTAGAGGACCTTGCTGAACAGCGCATAGCGGGCGCGCAGCCCCAGCGGCATGCGGGCCTTCTGCCCGCGGGCCTTGGCATCGCGGATCCGGGAGACCTCGATGGCGGTCTGCTCGGCCTTCAGGAACAACTCGCCCTTGCCGCTCGCCTCGGCCGTGGACAGCGCGGTGGTGCGGATCTTCTCGAACACGCGCGGGACTGCCAGCAGGAAGCCCGGCTTGATCGCTGCCATGTCCTGGGCCAGGGTGGCGGTGGAATTCGAATGCGCGATGACGGTCCCGCCGTGGATGCAGGTCTGCTGGACGGCGCGGGCCAGCACATGGGCCAGCGGCAGGAACATCAGCGTGCGGCGGCGCTCGCCCAGGATGTCTTCCATGTGCGCCGCCAGGTTGTGCGCCACCAGCGCGAAGTTCGCGTGGGTCATGTTGCAGCCCTTGGGGCGTCCGGTGGTGCCGGAGGTATAGACCATCGTCGCGGTATCTGACAGCTTCATCGACGCGCGGCGCTGCTCGATGAGCTGCTCATCGACCTCGTGCTGGTCGACCAGCAGCTTGTGCAGCCCCACCGAGGGGATCAGCTCCTTGTTCGACCCGTCGGAGCCTTCGAACATGTGGGTGATGACCGGTTCGCCCAGCTGGGCTGCGGCCTGGCGCACATGCGAGCGCAGCTCGTGGTCCTCTGCGAACACCACACGCGCCCCGGAATCACGCAGGATCCATTCAATCTGGAAGGGGCTGGAGGTTTCGTAGATCGGCACGCAGACGCCGCCGGCGAACCAGATGGCTTCCTCTGCCAGCGCCCACTCGTAGCGGGTGCGCGAGATGATGGCGACCTTCCCGCCGGGCTGCAGGCCGTCGGAGACCAGTTTCATGGCCAGGCGCTTGACGTCGGCCAGGAATCCGGCGGCGGTCACTTCATGCCAGGTGCCCGAGCGCTGGACCATGAACAGGGCCTGCCCGCCGGAGGCCGCGACGCGGTCCAGGAGCAGGTTGGTGGCGTTCACTTCGGGCGCCAGGTCCGTCAGCTGCTCGACGTGCACTTCTTGCATGGAAGATGATTCCTTTGACATCGTTGGTGACGCGTTCCATAGGAAAACCGCGCCATTAGGTGGTGCGTGGGGCGCGGCGGCAGCGCGGGACTATCCCCAGTTGGGGATCCAGCGCAGCGCACGCCAGTACTCATCATCGATCAGCTCGCCGCTCCAGATCGGCCAGAACAGGGCGGAAACCAGCAGCAGAACTGCCAGGAACACGGAGACCGCGGCAACCCGGGGGCGTG
This sequence comes from Arthrobacter sp. YC-RL1, assembly GCF_001454985.1. NCBI lineage: Bacteria > Bacillati > Actinomycetota > Actinomycetes > Micrococcales > Micrococcaceae > Arthrobacter > Arthrobacter sp. YC-RL1. Next base: position 3,064,634 of record NZ_CP013297.1, on the reverse strand, counting down.
TAGCCGCGCCCCGGCGAGGATCGCTGGAAATGAACTTCCCTATCATATACGTCAGCGCGAGGACCATGGCCGGAACCATCGGCAGGGTGTAGAAGAAATACATGGTGCGCTCGGGGTACATCAGCCAGGGCAGGAAGCCGGCGGCGCCGGCCGAGAGGATGGCCCCGGCCCGCCAGTCGCGGGCGCCGATCCACCACAGGATCAGCAGCAGCATGCTCAGCGAGCAGGCCCACCACATCACCGGGTTCGGCAGGTCGGTGATGACTTCGGTGCAGCGCGAGACGTCGCACCCGTTGACACCCTGGTCGTAGCCTTCGAAATAGAACATCACCGGACGTCCGGCGAAGGGCCAGGTCCATGGGGAGGACTGCCAGCCGTGCGGGGATCCCAGGCCCGTGTGGAAGATGTAGCCGGCCTGGTGGTATTCCCACAGCGAGCGCAGCGGCGCCGGCAGCCAGCTGATTCCCTCGCCCGGATGCTCCTCGGCCCAGTGCCGGTAGCGCCCGCCGTTGGTGGCGAACCAGCCGGCCCAGGTGGACAGGTAGGTCAGCAGGACCACCGGCATCATGGTCGCGAAGGCGTAGATGCCGTCGCGCGCCAGCGCGGAGCTGAACCACTTGTGGATGCCGGCGGTGCGCCGTGCGGAGAAGTCCCACAGCACGGCCATCACGCAGAACACCGCGACGAAGGAGAGCGCCGACCATTTCACGCCGACCGCGCAGCCGAGCATCACCGCGGCGGCCAGCCGCCACGGCCGCCACCAGAGCATGGGGCCGTGGGTCAGCAGGAAGTCGTCGGGCCGGTTGCCGGCGGGCACCGCGAGTTTTTTCGCCAGCGACAGCCTGCCGTGGGCGCGGTCCTTGAGCAGCGCGTAGAACGCGGCGCTGATGAAGAACATCAGGAAGATGTCCAACAGCGCGGTGCGCGACATGACAATCGAGTGCCCGTCGACTGCCATGAGCAGCCCGGCGATGCCTGCCAGGTAGTGCGAGCCGAACAGCTGCCGGGCGCTGAGCGTGACCAGCAGGACCGCCAGGGTGCCGAACAGCGCGGCGGAGAAACGCCAGCCCATGCCGTTGAAGTCCCCGAAGAGCAGCATGCCCAGGCCGATCAGCCATTTGCCCAGCGGCGGGTGCACCACGAAGGAGGGCTCGTTGGTCAGCCGCGGATCGCCGGCAATGAACTGCTCGTTGATGTCTTCTTCCCACTCGCGCTCGTAGCCGCTTTGCAGCATCGAGTACGCGTCCTTGACGTAGTAGGTCTCGTCGAAGATGAGCATGTGGGGGTGCGAGAGGTTGATGAAGCGCAGCAGCCCTGCGATGAGCGTGACCGCCAGCGGAATGATCCACATCAGCGGCCCCCGGGGAGCCGTCGCGGTCAGCAACCGCAGTTTCAGGCTCTCCAAGGTGAAGGCTTGGCGCGCTGATCGCACGTGACCGGTGTCCGGGGTTTGCAAGGCAGTGGGGCTCATCAAGAGTCATGCTACCGGCGCGCTTGGGAGAATGTGCGCTTTTCCTACTTCGCGTAGGCTAAAGAATGTGCAGAACTCAGAGAATGAGGGCGTCATCGTCCTGGGAGCCACCCCCATTGGCAATTTGTCCGACGCGTCACCGCGCCTGAAGGAAATCATGGTGAGCGCAGATATCATCGCTGCGGAAGACACCAGGAACTTCCACCACCTGGCCAACGCGCTGGGGCTGAAGATCAACGCCCGGGTCATGAGCTTGCATGAGCACAACGAGGCCCACAAGCTCTCCGAGGTGCTGGAGCTGGCCAAAACCGGAGCCACCATCCTGGTGGTCTCGGACGCCGGCATGCCCGCTGTCTCGGATCCCGGCTACCCGTTGGTGGCCGCCGCCCTGGACGAGGGAATCCGCGTCACCGCGGTGCCCGGCCCGTCAGCGGTGCTCACCGCGCTGGCCTTGTCGGGCTTGCCGACCGGCCGCTTCACCTTCGAGGGCTTCTTGCCGCGCAAGGCCGGCGAACGCCGCAAGCGCCTGGACGCGCTGCTGCACGAGGAACGCACCATGGTGTTCTTCGAAGCCCCGCACCGCGTCGCAGATTTCCTGGAAGCGGCGATCGAGGCCTTCGGCGCCGACCGGCAGGCGGCCGTGGCCCGCGAGCTGACCAAGAAGTTCGAGGAAGTCCGCCGCGACAGCCTGGGTGAACTGCACCGTTGGGCGTTGGAAGGGCTTCGCGGTGAAATCGTGGTGGTGGTGTCTGGGGCTCCTGAACCGGAAGCGGCCTCCATCGAGGACCTGCTGCCCAAGGTCGCGGAACTGGTCGACGGCGGGACCCGGATGAAGCAGGCAGTCGCGGACGTGGCGGAGCAGCACGGCGTGAAAAAACGAGACCTATACGAGGCAGTCTTGGCTGAACGTAAGGAAAGTGAAATATAGGCGTCTTGGCGTAGGCTGAATGCACAATGAATCTGCGCTTTCGTAGTGCAACGGGCGATTTACAGCGCCAGCGTGCCGAGAATAGCGTTGGGATCAACGAAGATTAGCTTCATTTAGAGTTTCAGGAGATGTGCGTATGTCGATTACTGCTCAGCGCGAAGCCGAGTTGCTCGCCAAGGTGCCAACCGGCCTTTTGATCAACGGCGAATGGCGCGATGCCTCGGATGGCGGCACCTTTGACGTGCTCGACCCGGCCACCGGACAGAAGCTGCTGACCCTGGCCAGCGCCACCAGCGAAGACGCCATGGCCGCCCTTGACGCCGCCGATGCAGTACAGGCCGAATGGGCCCTGACCGCTCCACGCGAACGCGCCGAGATCCTGCGCCGCGCCTTCGACCTGGTCACCGAGCGCAAGGACGACTTCGCGCTGCTGATGAGCCTGGAAATGGGCAAGCCGCTGGCCGAGGCCTACGGCGAGGTCACCTACGGCGCCGAGTTCCTGCGCTGGTTCTCCGAAGAGACCGTGCGCCACTACGGCCGCTACATCACCACCCCTGAGGGCAAGAACAAGGTCCTGGTCCAGCACAAGCCTGTCGGCCCGTGCCTGCTGATCACCCCATGGAACTTCCCGCTGGCCATGGCCACCCGCAAGGTCGGCCCGGCAGTTGCCGCAGGCTGCACCATGGTGCTCAAGCCAGCCAAGCTGACCCCGCTGACCAGCCAGCTGTTCGCCGCCACCATGATGGAAGCCGGCCTGCCGGCAGGCGTGCTGAACGTGGTCTCCGGCGCTTCGGCCTCGAAGATCTCCGGCCCGCTGATGCAGGACGACCGCCTGCGCAAGGTGTCCTTCACCGGCTCCACCCCGGTGGGTAAGCAGCTGATGAAGGACGCCGCGGACAAGGTGCTGCGCACCTCGATGGAACTGGGCGGCAACGCGCCGTTCATCGTCTTCGAAGACGCCGACCTGGACGCTGCAGTCGAGGGCGCCATGGCCGCCAAGATGCGCAACATGGGCGAGGCCTGCACCGCTGCCAACCGCTTCCTGGTGCACCAGGACGTGGCCGAGGAATTCACCGCCAAGTTCGCCGCCGCCATGAAGGCGCTGAAGCCGGGGCGCGGCACCGAGGCCGACTCCACCGTCGGCCCGCTGGTCGAGGAAAAGGCCCGCGACGAGGTCCACGCACTGGTTGAGGCAGCCGTTTCCAACGGCGCCACCGCCATCGTCGGCGGCGCGCCGGTCGAGGGCCCGGGCTACTTCTACCAGCCGACCGTGCTGGCCAACGTAGCCAACGATGCCGAGATCCTGGGCCAGGAAATCTTCGGCCCGGTGGCACCGGTGACCACCTTCACCTCCGAGGAGCACGCCATCAAGCTGGCCAACGCTTCGGAGTACGGCCTGGCGTCCTACATCTACTCCAAGGACTTCAACCGCCTGTTCCGCGTGGCAGAGCAGATCGAGTTCGGCCTGGTCGGCTTCAACGCCGGCGTCATCTCCAACGCCGCGGCGCCGTTCGGCGGCGTGAAGCAGTCGGGCCTCGGCCGCGAAGGCGGCGCCGAGGGCCTGGCCGAGTACACCACCGTGCAGTACATCGGCATCGCTGATCCGTACGCGGCCAAGTAGGCGGTACCGGTAGAACGCCGACGGGCGGTCCCCTTGCGGGGCCGCCCGTCGGCTGCTTTAAACCGTCCTAGCTCGCCGTGCTCCGGGCGGCCCGGGAATCGTCAAGCCGCCGCAGCCTCGCCGTCCGCAGGGACGCGGGGAAGAGCGCTGCGGCCAGCCGGGCGCGCAGCGGCAGGGACAGGTGCAACTGCGCGCGCACCGACTGCAGGTCGGAAACCAGCTGCTTTGCGGCACCGGGTTCCGGATGCCGGGAGGCGTAGAAGCTGGCCTGGATGGCAGTTTCCAGCCGCCGCAGTTCGGCATCGAGCCCGGTGAAATCGTCCCCGAGCCTGCGGGTGTAGTCGCTGACCGATTCCTGCTCCCCGGCCCGCCGTCCGGCATCGGCGCCGATGGCCTGCAACTCCACCCACAGCGCCTCGGCCGCGGGTTCGCCGCCGGCGGCGATCAGCATCTGGCGCTGCCTGGCCAGGTGCCGGCGCCGCAGCGGGGCCAGCGAGAGCGCCCCGCCGACCACGACGGCCAGCAGCGCCAGCGCCCACCAGCCGTTGGCGGGTTCTCCCGTAGCCGCCTGCGGCGCGGCGGCCGGGGCGCTGGCCTCGGTCGATTCCGAGGGGCGCTGGGTGGCGCGGTCCGTGGGGACCTCCTCGTCGCCGAATTCCGCAGGCCCGGCGGTGCTGGTTTCCTGCGGGGCGTAGCTCGGCGGCTGGCCCTGGCCAGGGGTCGGCTCGAAGGGCACCCAGCCCAGCCCCTGGAGGTAGAGCTCGGGCCAGGAATGCGACTGCTGGCCGGTGACCGAATACCCGGTCAGCTTGGTGCCCGGCTCCAGCCTCGACTCCAGCTCGCTTTCGGCGGTGTCCTTGCCGACCTGAACGGTCTTGCCGTTGGCCTTGCCCGGCGCGTAGCCCACCGCGATCCGCGAGGGGATCCCCGCCTCCCTGGCCATCAGGGCCATGGCGGAGGCGAAGTGCACGCAGTATCCCTGCCGGCGTTCAAGGAAGGCTTCGACCACACGCTTGTTCGCGCCGTCATAGCCTTCGCGCAGCGGGGTGCGCTCCGAGTACACGAACTTGCGCGAGCGCAGGAAATCCTGGATCGCCACGGCCTTCTCGAAGTCGCTGCCGGTCGAGTCGGCATCCTTGTAGGCCTCGTCCAGGGCGCCGTCCAGGGAGGTGCGCAGCGTATTTTCCGGGTCCTCGGGCAGCTGGCGGTAGACCTCGCCGGGCTCGTCCTGCCGCACCCCGCCGAAGAAGCCCAGATTGCGGGCCATCTGCGGGCTGAGGTCCAATTCCGAGTACGCCACCGAAACATCCCCGGTCGCCGCTACCGCATCGCCGCTGAGCCGGGCCACCGAGGATTCGGGGACCCAGTTCCAGTTGCCGACGATGCCCTCCACGAAGTAGCTGCGGTTCGGCAGCGGCAGCACCGGGGAGGAGATGCCGTTGGCCCATTCAAGCCTTGCCACCTGTTCGTTGGCGTTGAAGGTGGTGAAGTCCTCCTGCATGGCGGTGTTGCCGAAGTAGGTGTCCTTGGGCAGCGCCTCGTTGGGTTCCCAGCGGGCCTGCGACAGGTCCTCGATGACCGAGGTGCGCAGGTACGGGGCCTTGTCCGAGCTGGTGTAGTAGCTGAGCACGGTGCTGCCGTTGTTGGCGCGCAGGTCCCGGCCCAGGGTCAGCAGCGGATCGACGTTGCTGGCCAGCAGGTCTCCGGAGGGGCGGATGCCTTCCGGGAACATGCCCTTGCGGAAGCCCGGCATCCAGAAGCCGGCAGCCAGCATCGCCGCAATGCAGACCAGCGCGGTGGCCCCGAGGAATCCGAGCTGCCGCGGGGCAGGGAATTTCGGATGGGCCGGCGGCTGGCCGCCGCGGAACAGGTAGGGCAGCAGGGCCGTGTAGCCCAGCACCGCAGCGAGCAGCAGCGCCAGGTTCCAGATGCCGGCGCCTTCCTGCTTGAACAGCGAGGCGATCACCGGGGCGAAGCACAGCGGGGCGATCACCAGCAACGCGACCTTGCGGAAGCTTGCCAGCAGCTCGATGAGCAGGCTGATCTCCACCGCGCAGACCAGGATGGCGAAGGCCACGTAGCGCGAGTAGGCCACCGGCGGCACCTGGGTGGACAGCTGCAGAGCCGCCTCGGAGAGCACCGCGTTGAACCACTGGAATCCGGTGAGCGTGTACCCGGTGGACAGCATGGCTTCGTGCTGGACCAGGGCGACCAGCGCCACCAGCATGGCGACCGGGTAGGCGACCCAGCGCAGCCCGGTGATTCCGCGCAGCACCCCTGCGCTGAGGTGGATGGCCAGCACCGGCAGCACCAGCGCCGGGAACCACGCCCGGCCTTCCACCACGCCGGTCAACGAGGCGAATCCGGCGAGCACCGCCACGGCCAGGCAGAGCGCTGCCGACGTGCGGGCCAGCAGGTTGTGGGTCATCGGCGCGGCGGGCCCCGGCCGCCGGGATTCGGGGTCCGGGGCCGGGAGGGCGGGGGAGTCGTGCAGGGTTGCGCTCATGAGACACCTCGCGCGTCGTCCAGGGAACTATTGCCGTGCAGCAGGTGGATGTTCCATCCGGTGCGGGCCATCAGCTGCTGGACCTGCGCGTAGCGTTCGGGATGGGCGGCCAGCAGGAACAGCTCCACGTGGCGCACCGTGCGGGACAGGGCCGCCAAGGCGGCGGCCTGGTCGAGGCTCACCTGGCCGAGAATCATGATCACCGGTTCTTCGCGCATCGAGAGCAGCTCGCGGTGCAGATTCGCTCCGATCAGGTCCTGGGCCTGGTGCTGGCCCGGTGCGGCGGGCAACGGACCGAGTTCGGCGCTGGCCAGGTGGAAGTCCTCGAAGCTACAGCGCGCGGCATGCTCGGAAAGCCGCAGGGATTCCCCGCCCACCAGCGGGCTGCCGTCCAGGTCCCGGAACAACAGCTGGTAGCCGCTGTCCGCGTAGCGCTGGCCGATGCTGCAGGCCAGCGACAGCGCGTTCTCGAAGCGGCGGCTGCTGGACAGTTCCGGGCCCAGGCCTTGGGGGATGCCGATCCGCAGGTCAGCACCGCCGGATTGCCAATGCTCCGCGGTGCGGTCAAGCACCATCAGCGCCTGGGCGGTGGCCACGTGGTTCTCCTGGCGCACCATGAGTTTCCCGTGGCGCGCGGTGGCCTTCCAGTGCACCTGGCGGATCGAATCTCCCTGCTGGTAGTCGCGCGTGGCCACGTCGTAGTAGTCGGCGGTGGTGCTGCGGGAGAACCGGGCGTCGCCGGTGAGCATGCGTTCACCCAGCGAGGCGAAACGCGCCAGCGGGTGGATCTGGGCGCGCACCGGCACCGGCTGCGGCTGCCCGATGGACACCATGCCGCGGATCAATCCCAGCGGATCGGAGATCACCTGCCGGGCCGGGCCCAGCAGGTGGACGCCGCGCGAGCGGAACACCAGCTCGTAGTCGACCGCGCCGGGGCCCTCCAGCTCGGGTCCGGGGCCGAATTCTTCGGGCAGGGTTTCGCGGATGCGCACCTCGTCAGGGCATTCGAGGGTGACCAGCGCGGGCTCCGCCACGGTGGCCGCGGGGGAGTGCAGCGCCCGGCGCAGGCTGGTGGTGCGCCGGGCGCGCAGGACGAGCAGCCAGCTGGCAATTGCCAGCGCGGCCAGCCCGACGCCCAGGGCCATGAGCTCGTGGCGCCCCAGGACATAGGCCAGGGCGATCAGCCCCGCCCCGGCCCCCAGGGTGTACCAGCCGCGCGGGGTGAACAGGTCCAGATGCCACCGGCGCAGGGCTTCGGGGCCCGGCTCGGAGCGCGTCCAGGACAGGGCGTTGCGCGAGTCGAAGCGCTGGGGCTTGTCCATGGGCTCACCGCCTAGCCGACCGGCGTGCTGGCCAGCAGTTGCTGCACGACGGCCGTCGGTTCCACCCCGTCGGCCAAGGCCCGGCGGGTGAGGATCAGCCGGTGGCTGAGCACCATTTCCGCCACCGCGCGCACGTCCTCGGGCAGCACGTGGTCCCGCCCGGAGATCGCGGCGTGGGACTTGGCGGCGCGCACCCACTGCAGCAGCGCGCGCGGCGAAGCGCCCAGCTGCACCTGCGGGTGCTCGCGCGAGGCGCGCCCCAGATCCACCACGTAGGCGCTCAGCCGGTCGGTGACCGTGACGAGCTTGACCTGCTCGATCATCCGGACCAGCTCCTCCAGCTGCAGCACCGGAGCCAGCGACTGCAGCGGCTCGTCCCGGTGGTGGCTGCCGAGCATCGCCAGCTCGTCGTCCCGCCGCGGGTAGCCCATGGAAATCCTGCCCATGAACCTGTCGCGCTGGGCCTCGGGCAGCGCGAAGGTGCCTTCGGAGTCGATGGGGTTCTGGGTGGCGACCACCATGAACGGGCGCTGCAACGGGTGGGTGATGGAATCCACGGTCACCTGCTGCTCCTCCATGCATTCGAGCAGCGCGGACTGGGTTTTGGCGTTGGCGCGGTTGATCTCGTCGGCAATGACGATGTTCGCGAAGATGGGGCCCGGGTGGAAGGTGAACTCGTGGGTCTGCGGGGAATACACGGAGACGCCGGTGACGTCGCTGGGCAGCAGGTCCGGGGTGAACTGGATGCGGTGCACCGAACCGTCCACGCTGCGCGCCAGGGACTTGGCCAGCATGGTCTTGCCGACCCCCGGCACGTCCTCCACCAGCAGGTGGCCCTGGGCCAGCAGCACCACCAGGGCGTTGGTGACCGCTTCGGGTTTGCCGGTGATGACGGTTTGCACCGCTTCGAGGACGCGCTGGCAATTGTGCCTGAACGACGAGTCGAGCGAAGGCAACGTTGGGTTTGCGCTCATGCGCATCCTCCTGACGGGTTCAGCCTGTCCGCAAGGTCGTTGCGGACAGTCGAATCCTGATAGCTGTTGCACATATCGTATGGGGTTCTTTTATCCAGTAACAGACTCTAATTGCCCGAATCCGGCCCCGTCGGCTTCACCTGCGCGCGGGCGGGGTGAGAGAATGACTGGTGGGCCCAGCGCCCGGAAGACCAGCGGATGTGAAGGACCAGCGGTGCCAGCAAAGAACGAAGCGACGAACTCCGGCGATATCTACGCCGGCATCCCCACGGCCTACCGCCCCGACGCCCAGCAGGCTGCGGCCGAGGACGGGGAGCGGGGCCGCTCCGGGACCAATGAAAAGGGCGGATCGAAGCGCAACCTGCGGTATCCCGAAGCGCCAGACCCGCTGCCGGTGGCGGTGGTGGACAACCACACGCACATGGACTTCCTGGACGGAGAGGTCCGGGTCGAAGCCGCCGACGCGCTGGCCGCCGCGGCGGCCGTGGGGGTCAAGGGCCTGATCCAGGTCGGCTGCGACGTCGAGTCCTCCGAATACGCCGTCAAGGCGGCCAACGATTTCCCCAACGTGCTGGCCGCCGTGGCCATCCATCCCAACGATGCGGCGCGGCTGGCCGAACACGGTGCCCTGGATGGGGCAATCGCCCGGATCGAGCAGCTGGCCGCCGACGAGCGGGTGCGCGCCATCGGGGAGACCGGACTTGACTACTTCCGCACCGGCGAAGAAGGGTACGGCGCCCAGGAATACTCTTTCCGCGAGCATCTGCGCATCGCCGTGGAGCAGAAAAAGGCCCTGCAAATCCACGACCGTGACGCACACGACGATGTGGTGCGGATCCTGAAGGATTCGACCCTGCCCGAGCGTGTGGTCTTCCACTGCTTCTCCGGCGGCGCCGAGCTGGCGCGGATCTGCAACGAGAACGGCTGGTACATGTCCTTCGCCGGGACCGTCACCTTCAAGAACTCGCACGAGCTGCGCGAGGCATTGAGCCTTGCCGAACCCGAGTTGCTGCTGGTGGAAACTGACGCGCCGTTCCTCACCCCGCACCCCTTCCGGGGGCGTCCCAACGCCAGCTACATGATCCCGTACACGGTGCGTTTCATGGCCGAAACCCGCGGCGCCCAGCTGGCGGAATTCTGCGCGCAGCTGGAGGCGAATACCCGCGAGGTGTACGGGGCATTTTAGACCCGTCGAATGTGTCGATGGCCATATGACTGTTGCTTGAAATATAACAATTCGGTTACGGTAGATGCAGATGTGTTGCACGACGGCGCCCAATTACAGGGCGGCTGGTTGACGCGCAGCCTGATCCTGGTTCCACAGCTTGGGAAACACGGCGCAGAAACTGAATGATAGACAGGCGGCCAAGCCGCCGGGCCGGACAGCATTTCCGGGGCACCTTCCGGAGCCCGGCCTACAAACGATGGGGATCTCACTACCGTGACTCACTTGCTCAAGAACCGCTGGGCTAAATACCTGGTCCAGGCGCTCGCCGTGGCCCTGGTGATTGCCGGCACCGTTTTCTATATCGCCGGCCAGAAATCAATCACCATCTCCGTGGATGGCGAGAGCAAGGTGGTTACCACCCGCGCCGCCACCGTAGCCTCCGTGCTCGAGCAGCAGGACATCACCCTGGATGAGCGCGACGAGATCTCCGTGGCAACCGACGCCCCGGTGGTCGACGCACAGAACATCGAGATCAAGCGCAACAAGTCGGTCCAGGTCAACCTGGACGGCACCGAACGCGTGGTGCACACCACCGGCATGACCGTCGCCGATCTGGTCGAGGAGCTCGACCTGGAAAAGGGCGCCGAGATCTCCATGGATGAATCGCAGAACCTGGCCGCAGTCGCCAGCGACATCGAGATCATCACCCCGAAGGCAGTCACCCTGCAGGTGGACAAGAAGAAGACCGAGGTTTCGACCACCGCGCAGACCGTCAAGGAACTGCTCGCCGAGGAAAACGTCTCCCTGGGCAACGACGACGAGGTCAACGTCAAGGTCAAGAAGGACACCGAGAAAGACGTCGAGACCAGCACCAAGATCGCCGACGGCCAGCAGATCGAGGTCATCAAGGTCAGCATCAAGACCTGGGATGAGACCCGCGACATCGCCTTCGAGACCGAGAAGGTCAAGGACAAGAATCTGGCCAAGGGCAAGACCAAGGTGGAAACCAAGGGCGAAAAGGGCGAGCGCGAGCTGACCCTGCGCCAGGAGACCCGCAACGGCAAGAAGGGCGAGGAAGAAGTCCTGAAGGCCAAGGTCACCAAGAAGCCTGTTGCCGAGGTCGTCAAGGTCGGCACCAAGGAAGAAAAGAAGGAAGAGAAGAAGGAATCCTCTTCCAAGTCCACCAAGGCCCCGTCCGGCAGCGTCTCCTCGACCTGGGCGGCACTGGCCAAGTGCGAGTCCGGCGGCAACTGGTCGATCAACACCGGCAACGGCTACTACGGCGGCCTGCAGTTCTCGGCTTCCTCGTGGCGTGCAGTGGGCGGCACCAAGTACGCGCCGCTGCCGCACCAGGCAACTCCTGCCGAGCAGGTTGCCGCAGCCGAGAAGCTGCGTGCCAGCGGCGGCTGGGGCCACTGGCCAGCCTGCTCGTCCAAGCTGGGCCTGCGCTAAGCACCGCCCCGGACACTTCATTGAGCGCAACGCGCCGGTTCAGCGAACCGGCGCGTTGCGCTTTTTCCGCGCCCGACTCAGGCTGAACTAGAATTGAGAACGTGATGTCTAAGGAATCTTTGCCGCTGCTTGGGGCCACCGAAATCCGTCGCCTGGCCGATGAGCTGGGGATCCGGCCCACCAAGACCCTGGGCCAGAACTTCGTGATCGATGGGAACACCATCCGTCGCATCGTGGCGGCCGCCAACCTCTCCCCGGAGGAAACCGTGCTGGAGGTCGGGCCGGGGCTCGGTTCGCTGACCCTGGGCATCATGGACGCCGCCGCCAAGGTGGTCGCCGTGGAGATCGATCCGCCGCTGGCCAAGCGCCTGCCGCAGACCATGGCCGAGTTCCGTCCGGGCCGCGAAAAGGACCTGACGGTGATCCTCTCGGATGCCATGAAGGTCACCGAGCTTCCCGGGGAGCCCACCGCGCTGGTGGCAAACCTCCCCTACAACGTCGCGGTTCCCGTGGTGCTGCACCTGCTGGAGCACTTCCCCTCGATCCGCCACGGTCTGGTGATGGTCCAGGATGAGGTGGCCGACCGCATGAGCGCGAGCCCGGGCAGCAAGATCTACGGCGTGCCGTCGGTCAAGGGCGCCTGGTACGGAACCATGCGCAAGGCTGGGGTCATCGGCATGAACGTCTTCTGGCCGGCCCCCAAGATCCATTCAGGCCTGGTCGGGTTCACCCGCGACAAGGACCGCAGCGATGCGCCGGACCGCAAGCAGGTCTTCGCGATCATCGACGCCGCCTTCGCCCAACGCCGCAAGACCCTGCGCGCAGCGCTCTCCGGCTGGGCAGGGTCCGGCATGCGCGCCGAGCAGATCCTCACGCTGGCGGGCATCGACCCGAAGGAACGCGGCGAGAAGCTGGATATCGACGGGTTCATCGCAATCGCCCGCGCCGCCGAGCAGGTCCCGACCGAACCGAAGCCAGAGTCCTAGGCATGGCCAAACAGCGAGTTATTGCCACTGCGCCGGGCAAGATCAATGTCTATTTCCGTGTCGGCCCGCCCCGCGAAGACGGCTACCACGAGGTCGCCAGCCTGTATGTCGCGGTGTCTCTGCTGGAGCAGATCGAAGCGACGCTGCGCGAGGATAACGAACTGCAGCTGAGCCTTGAACCTGGTTCCGCGGTGGTTTCAGACCCGGAGAACTTCCCGCTGGGCGAGCACAACCTGGTGTACAAGGCCGCGCAGCTGCTGCGCGAGCACACCGGCTGCACCCTCGGCGCGAACCTGCATATCACCAAGCGGGTGCCCATCGCCGGCGGCATGGGCGGCGGTTCCGCGGATGCGGCCGCGACGCTGGTGGCCTGCAACGAGCTGTGGCAGACCGGCCTGGACCGCGAGGAACTGGGCCGCCTCGGAGCTCGGCTGGGCGCGGACGTGCCCTTCGCCCTGATGGGCGGCGCGGCCATCGGCCTGGGCATCGGCGACAAGCTCGCCCCGCTGCTCACCCGCGCCAAGACCGAGTGGGTCCTGATTCCCGCCAGCTACGGGCTGTCCACCCCGCGCGTCTACGCCATGCTCGACCGGCTGCGCAGCGGGCAGGAAATCGCGGTGCCGCAGGAGGTGGATCCAGACGTCATCGAGGCGCTCATGCACTCGGACGCGCAGGCCCTTTCCCAGGTGCTCGTCAACGACCTGACGCAGGCCTCCCTGGCCCTGGCCCCGGAGCTGGGCACCGTGCGCGACTTGGCCGAAGGTGCCGGCGCGCTGCGGGCCATGGTCTCCGGCTCCGGCCCGACACTGGCTCTGCTGGTGCGCGATGCCGAGCATGCCGAGCAGGTGCGGGCCCAGCTGGGCGACGAGGTGGGCGTGGCCACGCTGGCTGTCAGCGCTCCGGCGCCCGGTGCGAAGGTCGAGCTCTCCGAGTAACCTCCGGTTATTTTGCGCCAAGCTCTTGTCAGGCTGTTGCCTGGATCATAGGGTGAATCCTGAACCCTCAAAGTGAAGCACGTTCATTTTGCGATGCGGCAGTGAAGGATTCTGATGATCAACGGTCACGTCTCCCATTGGTGGGAGCACATCGGTCTGCCCGATCCTCGCCCTACCCTTACCGGCCACCACACCGCCGATGTGGCGATCGTGGGCGCTGGATTCACCGGACTGTGGACCGCCTACTACCTGGCCAAGGCGCAGCCGGGGCTGAAGATCACCGTGGTCGAATCGCGCCACGTAGGCTACGGCGCCTCGGGGCGCAACGGCGGCTGGCTGACCAACACCGTCACCGGCGGCCGCGAACGCTATGTGAAGAGCCACGGCCGCAGCGCGGCCGAGGCCTTCCAGGACGCCATGAACCGCACCGTCGCAGAGGTCATCGCCGTCTGCGAAGCCGAAGGCATCGACGCGGATATCCAGCAGGGCGGCGAATACGAGGTCGCCTACACCCCGCCCCAGGAACACCGCCTGCGCTCGCACGCGAAAGCCGAAGCCCAGTGGGCGCACACGGACACCAAGCTCCTTGAAGCTTCCGAGGCCTCCGCGAAAATCAACGTCGCCGGAACCCGGGCGGCGCTGTGGCACCCGCATGCAGCGCGCATCCAGCCGGCGAAGCTGGTCAAGGCCCTGGCCGAGGTGGTCGAACAGCTCGGCGTCACGATCTACGAAAACACCCACGTCTCCACCATCCGCCCGCGCCAGCTGGAATTCGAGGGTGGAACGCTCAATGCTGAATTCATCCTGCGTGCCACCGAGGGCTTCACCTCCGGCATCAAGGGCCATAAGCGCCTGTGGCTGCCGATGAACTCCTCGATGATCGCCACCGAGCCGCTGAGCCAGGGCATCTGGGATGAGCTGAACTGGAGCCAGGGCGAGGTGCTCGGCGACTTCGCCCACGTCTACATGTATGCCCAGCGCACCGCGGATGACCGCATCGCCATCGGCGGGCGCGGGGTGCCGTACAAGTTCGGCTCGCGCACGGACACCGACGGCCAGACGCCGCAGGTCACCGTCGACGGGCTGACCGAGGTGCTGCACCGGATGTTCCCGCAGACCGCCTCCGCCCGCGTCGATCATGCCTGGTCAGGTGTCCTCGGGGTGCCGCGCGACTGGGCGGCCACCGTGGGCCTGGATCCGGCCACCGGCCTTGGCTGGGCCGGAGGCTACGTCGGCACCGGCGTGGCCACCACCAACCTTTCCGGGCGCACCCTGCGCGACCTGGTGCTGGGCGAACCCACCGAGCTGACCGAGCTTCCGTGGGTCAACCATCGCGTGCGCCAGTGGGAGCCGGAACCACTGCGCTGGATCGCCACCAAGGGACTGTACGCCGCGTACGGCTGGGCCGACCGCAGCGAGTTGGACGGGCGCGGCACCACCTCGCCGATTGCCCGCATGGCGGATTTGATTACCGGCAAGCCCTAGCCGGGCAACCTCTGCATTGAAAACCTGATGCACGGCCGGTTGCTAATCTGCTTCCGGCCGCGGCCCGGCTAGAAGATACAGGGCCTTGTCGTAGTCGCTGAGCAGGGTGTGAAGCATCGTGGTTTCGTCGTCGGTGGCAGAATGTGTGCCATGAACATGGACATCGTGGAAGTCGACGGGCAGAAGTACGCGCTTCGGCGCGCCCGGGTCGAGGATATCGATCCCATTCTCGAATTGGTGCAGAATGATGAGTTTCGCGAAGGCGAACCGAAACGCAAGACAGGCGCCGGTGACCGACATCTGGCAGCGTTCTATGCCATAGATTCGGATCCTGCGCATCTGCTCGTGGTCATCGAGGATGCGCAGGGCCGCGTGGTTGGCACCATGCAGCTCACAATCCTTCCGGGGCTTTCCCGGGGCGGCGCAAGCCGGCTCCAGCTTGAGGAAGTGCGGGTCGCCGATCAACTGCGCGGCAAAGGCCTGGGAACCTGGATGATCCGGTGGGCTATCGCCGAAGGAGAACGCCGCGGCGCGAAATTCGTCCAGCTGACAAGCAACCAATCAAGGAAAGCAGCACATCGATTCTATGGGCGGCTGGGATTCGACCCGACCCATGTGGGATTCAAGCATTGGCTGTGAGCTGCCAGTCCGCCAGCGGGTAGACCTGTACGGCCTGCCTGCCACCGGCGTGGACCTCAGGGAGCTGAACGCTTTTGCCATTCGCCCGGGGGCGGTCAGTCATCGATAGACGCGAAACCCCACCCTTGCCGGGAGGTGTTCTCCCAGCACCATCTCAACTTGTGCCCGCGCCTGGTCCTCGATCGAGTCAGGGCTCAAGGCCGCGAGGTATTCGCGGTGTTCGCTCAGCGCGGCAATCGCCGCGTCAATATCCTGCTGCTCGATCTCCACGCAGTGCGTCGGAGCTTCGTCGGCGAAAACAGCGATCATCTGCACTTCGGTATGCGGCGGATCGGTGAGTTCGGGGAAGATCCAGGAGTTGGCTGCGTCGGAGACGGCATCGAGAACGGCTCGGCCCACAGCTTGGTGATCTGCTGAATTCCGGGAGACCCCGCCGAAGGTGCGTTCAAAGTTCAGCGTGATGACCACATCCGGACGGTGGCGGCGAATCGCTGCGGCAAAGGCGCGGCGCAGCTCGATGCCGTATTCCAGCCGGCCGTCGGGCAGGCCTAGGAATTCGAGCTCCTGCACGCCGACGTGGGTTATGGCCCGGCGCTGCTCGATTTCGCGCAACGGCCCGGCCTGCGCCGGGGCGATGGTCTCGATTCCTGCCTCGCCGGCCGTCGCCAAGACGTAGGCTACCTCTTTGCCCTGCCGGGTCCACCGGCTCACCGCCAGCGCGGTCCCGTACTCGGGGTCGTCGGGGTGCGCCATGAGCACCAGCGCCCGCTGCCAGTTCTCGTCGAAGATTTCCAACTCGGGCTTGTCGATTCGCGTGGTATCCATGGGCTCGATTCTTCCCCAAAGGGCTGCGCAATACCAGCAATGACGGATACGCTAAACGGCATGGACTTGGAACTTGATGGAAAAATTGTGCTTGTCGTCGGCGGGACCGGACTGATCGGCCATGCAGTGGTTGGTTGTCTGCAAGCTGAAGGCGCTATTGCCATCAGTGCCGCGCGTTCCGCCAGTACGGACCTGCAGCTGGATGCAAGCGATGAGCACTCGGTTCAGCGTGGCATCGCGCAGGTGATGGACATGTATGGACGGATCGACAGCCTGGTTCATGCCGCGGCGCCCAGTGCCAGGACCTTGGCCCCGGCGGGGAACTCCGACCCGGCCCGTGTCATGGAAGCGCTGCAGGGCAAGGCCTTGGGTTTCCTGCGTGTAGCCAACGCGGTGCTGCCGCATATGCGGGCAGCCGGCTCCGGACGGATTGTCGGGGTCTCTGGCCAGAACGCACTGGTGACCGGAAACATCGCAGGTTCGGTGCGCAACGGGACGCTGATCACCATCGCGAAGCACCTGGCCGATGAGCATGCGGGGACGGGGATCGGAATCAATACCGTCAGCCCGGGAATCGTCAGCGAGCATCCGGCGACCTCGGTAGCGCCTGGCGGTTTCGGCGATACGACGCCGACGCAGGTCGCCGAGGTGATTGCCTTCCTGCTCTCACCGCGGGCTGCGGGGCTCAGCGGTGAATCGATGGCCGTCGGGCACAGGGTGCGCGGCGTCGTATCGATGTAAGGCAAAAGCAGTCGTTTTGGTGTCCCATAGGCCGAACCTTCTGTGGGACAACGTGAGTTGCCTATTCGTAGAGCGACGCTTTGGACTAAAAACACCTGATTGAGGTGCCTGCCGTTCACTTCGCATCGTGGCAAAGAATTGATAAGGATGAGAAGATAAACCGCATGGCATTTCAGCTTGAATATATGCAAGACCCAGAGGCAGTCCGCCGCATCTTGAAAGCATTGCCGGAATGGTTCGGAGATCCGGAAGCGATCGAACAGTACGTTATAGATGCAGGAAACGACGATTATCTGAGTATCGTCGCTCGCCAATCCGGAACCACGATTGGCGTGGCCCTTATCCGTCGACACTTCCCCGAGTCCGCAGAATTACACCTCGTCGCTTTGTCCCCCGAAGCTAGAGGTAAAGGAGCCGGACGGGCACTTATCGATAGGGTGGCAGCTGACCTTGCCAACGACGGGTGCGCATTGCTCTCCGTTCACACGGTCGGTCCGTCCTTCGATAGCGAGTCATACGCCGAAACTCGGGCATTTTACCGAGCTACCGATTTTTATCCTCTGGAAGAGCACCACAACCTCGACTGGGCGGGACCGACGCTTATTCTTGTCCGGCGGCTAGCATCAGTTTCATAAGACGAACCCTCTGCAGGACGAATATGAACGAGCAACCGCGGATTCGCAGAGCCCAGCCATGACTTGGCGATGACCGGACAATTGCGGCTACGCGCCAAGGGCCAAATTCGGGTGCCCACCCGCTATTCATGGTCTACATTAGAACGACAGTTGACCCTGAACGCGTGAGGACACCACCGAATGAGAACATCAACGCTGGCCTCCTACCTCAGTACCGTTGACCACGGGAATCTGATTTACGACAGATACAGCGCCATCGACTTAAAGAACTTGGCCGAGCTAGGACCGCTGTGGTCTGTGGGTGTGTTTTACGCAAAGGTAACGAGCCTTCCGGCTGGATACGACTGGTCCCCGGTGACAGCCGTTGGTTTTCGGTGGCATGAATGTTGGGTCCCGGTGCTCCGGCAACCCCAGATCAACGACATCTGGATTTTCAACGCGACGCAGGATGCACTATCGACGCTGGACAGGAAGCTCACTAACAAAGACGCCCCTGGCGTGCTTGAGTTAGTCAGGCCTCGAATCTCGGCCGGTGATTCCTGGTTCATGCCATACTTTGAAGCTGACCGCGTTGGGATAGTGAGGTGTCCAGAGGTCGATTTTGCCGGAGCTGGAGCCTTTGGCCGCATTGAACGTCTGGAGTTCTCGGAGGTTTCGAGGGTGCGAAATCTCGCCCACTTCGCCGACCAAGGAGAACTGAACCTCCTGGTCCTCGATAACATCGAAATTCCGGATCCCGAAACTTTCTGGGACATTCAAGCCCAACGCATCGTCGTGAGGGGCTACGGCAGGAACCTTCGGTGGTTGTACAAGATTTGGCCCGATCGACCTGATGATTGGGCTGATCGGGTCCGTCTCGGTGAAAGACTGGCTGCCGATCTAGACCCTGAGGGAAGCTCTGGGGATCTATTTGAGGGCTACTGCGGACCTGTTGTCGAAGGGGACTTTTCCGCTCAGGACGCCGATATCGAAGCCACCGCGGTTGTACTCGAAGAAATCACCGAGCAGAGGTTCTGGCACATCATCGGCCGGGCACGGGAATCCTGTGACGGGGATGCTGAGGGTCTGTCCGAGGCACTGCGCGAAGAACTACGGCAATCCACCCAGCAAGAGATCGTGGCCTTCGACCGGCTGTTCGCCCTCAAGACCCATGCCTTGTACTCCTGGGAGCTGTGGGGTGTGGCGTACTTGCTGCTAGGTGGATGCGGCGACGATGAATTCACCGACGTGCGCACTTGGGTCGTGGCGCAGGGTCGGGACTTTTACCACTCCTGTCTCGCGGATCCGACGCTGCTGGGCAACGGGCAACTCAAGGACTCGGCCGTGGTGATGGACGCGGAAGAGATTCGATACATCCCCGAGGAGATCTTCATGGAGATGACCGGAACCTCAATCGAGGAGCAATATCGCGACCAGCCCTCGGCATCGATGGCAGGGCAGGCCCCGGCTGGGATGCCCTGGGATGAGTACATTGGAGGGCTCGAAGCCCGATTCCCGCATATCCGTGCGCTTGAAGGATTGTGACTGCAGTTGACAGCTCTGGGAGGGCAGTTGATTCACCGGTCCGATAGCGGTTTCCGTGTCCCGCAGTCCAACCCTCTATGGGGCGAGAACTGTGCTTGTACGGCATGGACATGAATGGCTGTAGCCTTGTGGGTACGACCGAGGCTTGGGTCGAAAGAAACCCGGTTACCGGCATGAAAATTGAAGGGCAACTATGAATACTGACCAGCAGCCTGAGCCTCCTAGCCCGCCCCATTTGGATAGAGAAAAAGTAGTTGAGCTAGTTTCCTACGCAGAGCGTAACGTCTTGCTGTTGCAGTGGGAGGAGCGCGAGCTCCGTAGGCTGAATCGCGATTCTTCAGATCTGCTGCCGATCATCCAGGGCTGGGAATTCATGTCCATTGCTCTTCGAGAATCCTACGATTTAGAAGAAACCGATTTTCCTCGGTAGATCTCGTAGCCCTGTCCCAATTCGGCAGATTTAGATGCTGGGTGACCTCTAAAGTTCGATTTCATGTCCATAAGAGGAACGCTAAGCGGGAACGCCGTTAAGGGATGGGGTGAACCTGTCCCCGCATTGAAGCCCCTGCCATGGTGCTCAATTCCCATCGCGCGCGTGTACAGGTTCTAGCGGCCCGAGTCTTTGTCATTGCGACTGCGTCGAATGAAAAACAGAGTCAGGGCAGTTACCGAAACGGCCAACAGGATCCAGACGGGAATTAGCCTTGCCCAAGTGGGAGCCTCGACCAGTATCAGGACTACGTTTGCAGCTGCGAAGGCAAGCAGAAAAAGCCCAAACGGCCACCACTTGATGGGTTTTCGCTGATGAGAATCCATAGCTAGTCCTGTCGATTTCGGAGGTCGAAAGTTGAATTCCTGGTGAGGACGGTTCTGGCTCAGACTGTAGCAGCTGCTCTGAATAGAAATGTCTCCCACAGCCTGTGCGTCGTTTTTTTATTTGTCACTGTTAGTCGTATGCCAGCAAGGAACCCCACCGAGTAGCTTCGTAGACGGTTGGACAGGCTTCAACCTCGGTTGCACAAATGGCCCTGCGGCCGAGGCGGCGGGAAATTAGCGCGCGTCGACGAGAGAGTGCAGGGAACGCTTCGAGATATGGAGAAAGCAAAGGGTAGTAAGTACGCTCCCAAAGAGCAAAGCTAATGACAAGAGGTAGAAGAATCCCGTGTTGGTGGCAATGAATTGAACAAGGGGGTTTGGATTTCCAACTACATACCCCCCCCCATACGGGAACACCCACCCTGACTAAGTGTCAGTTTCCGAAGTCGTCAGCACTTCTGTCCACAAGTCCTCAGCACTGAGCCGCACCGCCCGCAAGCGGAACCTTCTACGGGGACAGTGAGGCTGGACAGGTGCAAGCCGCGGGGTCGTTAGCAACTTTGGTTGACAGGAGGATCTTCAGCAACGTAGGTTGACAGTATGGAGTCTTCACAAATCGCGGCAGTGGCAGCCGACACCAGCGACCCGAGAGCGGGGCTGCGGGCGGTGTCGTCGTTGCGCTTGCTCGCGGACACCCTGGAGCTTCTGCAAGTCGAGGCCGCGCTGCGTTCGGGCATGAGTTGGCAGGACATTGCTGACGCGCTCGGGGTGACACGGCAAGCCGCTCACAAGAAGCACTCCAAACGAATTGACCCCACGATACCGACTCTCAGGAGGAACGCATGAATAAGCTCGTTCGCGCTGCTCAGACAAGTCAATCTCTCTCGCTTGCCGCCATGGAGGAAGCCTCTCGGGTTGGCCTTCGGGAAGCAGGCATTGGGCATCTGTTCCTCGCCCTTGTTATTAATAACCAATCCGCCGGACGCGCACTTCGCAGCATGGGCATTGACCTTGATGCCGCCCGTCGAGCGGTCGAGGAACAACACGAAGCGCAACTTGCTTCGCTCGGCATCGAGGCCTCATTCCCGGAGGCAGGACGGATCGTGTTCCACGAGACGGACGGGTATGCGTGGAGTCCTCGCGCTCTTGACCTCATCACCAAATCAAGTGGTAAAAACAAGACGGGCGATGCCGCGGCTGTATTGCGAGAGCTGGTCGCAGAGCCCAGCGGTTTGATCGCAGAGATCCTTGACCGGCTGGGAACGACGCCCGAAGCTCTGCTCAATCAACTCGACCAGATCGACTCACCAGCTGAGAATACCAAGCCTGTCGCTGCAAAGGTGAAAGGGCGGGCCTCGGGCTCGATGGAGACATTCGTTCCCGCCCCGATGGAAGAGGTCTGGGAATTCCTCGCAGATCCGATACTCGTTCCCGAGTGGGAACCCAGCATCGGCTCCATTGAACACACCGGACAGGAAGCGACGCTCGGTGGGGTCTGGCAGGGTCTCGCACCCGCAAGTCACCCAGACGGGAAGCCGGTGAACATAAAGCCGCAGTATCGCCGCCGCAGCATTGAACTCGTCTCCGCGCACCGGCCGGAAAGGATCGCGTGGAACTTCGCGCATCCCGACGTTTCCCGAAGTAGTTCGGTTCTGATGGAGTTTACCTTGGTGAACACGACCGGTGGCACCCAGGTTCAGATCACTAAGTCATGGTCTCGACGCAATGGTTGGCGGAGTCTCGTCGCATTGCCGTTGCGACCCATCCAGAAATTCCTCGCGTGGATCACACTGTTCCAGACTGGCAGTGCGATCAGCCGGGCATTCCGCTAATCCCAGCGGCAAGATCCAACTGGCTAGTTGGAGCCGCACCTGACGCCTAAAGCCGACATTGGGAACTGCGACTCATAGCCACACGTCATCGACTTCGTCTGCGAATCGCGCCGGCAAGGCCAACCTTGAACGGGACAGAGTCTTGCGGTGCTGGCAAACCCATCAACTTCGATGCCGCTGACCGCACACCCTGCGACCGGACAGTTGAAGATGCAACGCATAGGCGCGGAACAAGCATGAAGCTCAGTCATCTGCAGTAGGCATAACACCTTTCGACTGCTATCTCAGGTGTATGGCTGACTCGATCAAATAAATCACGACTCGACCAAATTCCGATTTCGACAGTTTCGTGTATTCGTTCTCGTAGGTTCCGGACTCGATTGCCATCCCATGGGCGACCACATCCGCGTGCGTCGTTCGACTGGCAGCCACCATGGCGAGTAGTTCGTCAACGAGCCCGAAGGCAATGACACGAGAATCAACAAATTCATCAGATAGGTTCAGTTCGCGCTCAATTTTTCCGTCAAACAGGGTCGGGGGAAACATCATTGACTGAATCGATTCGAGCCGCTCGAATACGAGATTCATCTTCTTGGATTCCCTCATCTTCAATTCCCCTCTTCCCCAATGTGTCTCAACGTTCTACGGGACAGTAGATCTGAGGCTATTGCCTCTTAACGCAATATTCACATGGGTAGACTCTGCAAAAAGGCTTTGGCTGCTCGATATGGTTGACTTGGACGATCTAAATTGAAAAAGTGAGCGATTGTAAGGAGCCACGGTAACAAATGTATATCCGGTACCAATCGAGCGTTCCTAATCATCGAGCAATATACCCAAGGGTTTTCGGTCTTGCCAATGTACTCGCCCACAAAGGCCAACTGAGCGATGCAGAATGGGTTACCTGGAGATCTGGAAATGACTGGTTCAATGCGGCCTACCCAGATCCGACCAAATCGATTCCCGATATCTACGACCCTCAGGTGAACCCTCGCGCAGCAGCTTGGTTCAAGGGCACTGCTACGCATCTGCTAGAACGGGTCGAGCCATATTTGGAACTTCTTAAACGGCATGACGTGCAAGTTGTGCGACTCATCAGCGACGATCCGGGCAAAATCATCTACGAAGATTCGGTGCAGATCGTCGTAGTTCCCTACGGAGCTTCAACCTAAAAACTTTTCAACTTCGATGACATGCTGCCGGCTACCGCCAGTTCGATGAAAATTTATCCGTGTCCCGCAAGACGGTCCGTAGGGGGGAGCCTCTAACGGCCGTGTCTCAATTCTTGCGAGGTAAGCTCACACTATGTCCGAGACTGACCCTTTGTTGGAATTGAATCCCACTCCTGGCACCGTCGTGAAGCTCGTCAAGAAATTAGTCGACGAGCCTTGGCCACGGTCTGATGAAGAACGCGAAAATCTTTTCGCGCACCTTGGATTCATATCAGGGAGCCGGTACGAGCTAGAGAACGAAGAATCACCCCACCAGATGAATGAGCTGGATATCGGCGTCGGTGGACAAGTGCTTGGTTCATGGGACACGTATAACTGTGAGTTCCTAGGCGTGACAATCCACCTCTACAGCACTCAAGAATCCGGTGCACCTGCAGTTCAAAGCGGATTCAACGAACTACGTATCCAACTCACCGAACTCTTTGGAAAACCAGAACATCCGTGGGAGAACGAAGAGACGCCACCCTGCATTTGGGAGGCCAACGGCCGGACGATCACTACGCACCTCTTCAACCGTCGGGACAGCACTGTGATGCTGAGTGTAGAAGATACAACTTTAGCTGCCGTTGCAGAGGCTGATGCAATTTCCGGCTGAGCAATTGTCGTTTTCCAAAGTCGTCTCCACTGATGTCGTTTTCCAAAGTCGTCTCCACTGAGATTGGGTGACCGCAAGCGGAACGCATAGTGGGACAGCGGGGCTTCACCTTGATATGGCCGCCCTGTGCAAAGCTGGAGTACAAGAAGTCCGAGAACCGAAGGGGGTAACGAAATGGAAAGTGCCGACTTCATCATGATCGGCGTAATCGTGACAATCGGATTGATTGGCGCGGGCTTCTTCGCGAAGAAGAAAAATCGAGACTAGTCAGTCTACTTGCACTTCCCTGGACGTATTTACTGGACCTCGGCGGAGGGCAGGCTCCACGGTTCAGTGTTCGCAGAGGAACGCTTTGTGGGACGCCGTTCTCTACTCCAGAGCTAGACTGAGACCGCCTGCGTCCAGCGCTGCGGAGCAGGTTCATGTTTAGATCGTAAGGAATGCGTGTGTCGTCAATGTTGGTAGTGATTCGCGGAAATTCAGGCTCAGGAAAAAGCACGATCGCGCGCATGTTGCAAACCAGGCTCGGCAAACTTACAGCGGTGCTTCAACAAGACCACTTCCGCAAAGTTATTTACCATGAGCGAGAGCAGGAAAGCTTAGCTCACGCAGACCTACTCGAAATCGCAGCAATACATTGCTTAAACCGTGGACACAACGTAATCCTAGAGGGGATCTTTAACGCCTCCAGATACGGCGGTATGTTAGAGCGAGTGGCCGCGCATACTGATGATGCCCGATTTTATTCATTCGATCTCGCTTTCGAAGAAACTGTCAATCGACATTCGACGAGGCCGCAAGCCTCTGAATTCAGCGATAAAGATATGCGCGGTTGGTACCACGGATGGCAGCCTCTTCCGTTCGTTTCAGAGATGCGAATTGTTGCTGATGAAACTCCCGAGCAAATCGTAGAACGTATTTTGCAGCGTCCCACCCGCTAGAAGGAACCTTTCACCTATAGGTGTCCCGTAAGCCGGTCCTCATTCGGGACATAAGTCTTGTTGGCTTGGCATATTTTCGAATCTCCGGGTTTCCAAAGATTTCAGATTCCCGTATACCCCGCCCACAAAAATGCCCGGTGAAGGTGCCTTATGCGGATATCAAAGTTGGTGGGTTTGGGATGGGATCCAGTACAAACATGTCGTAGCTTATTTGCTGGAAATGCATTGGCCATTGACTATTTCGCTCGGCTGATTTCGACCGATTCTGCTTCAAGCGTGAAGTCAGTTTGCTCGGATTTCTTGCCATTTGCTTGAGCCGTCACAGTGTGCACTCCGGGGTAGTACTTGCGTGTCGTAATGGGCCTGAACGAATGGGTTTTGCCCAGGGTGACAGTCTCGCCTGGCCCGATTTTCCGTGTGGCAAGTTTGAATGTCTTGGCCCCATGGGAGCCATTCGCCCTCAGGAAGCCGACGCTGTAATCGATGGCAACGTTGGCTTCAGTGCCACCATGGTTCGTGACCTGTGTGCTGAATGCGATCTCACCGTTCCAGAGGATGCGGTCGCTGGCAAGCAGCGGCGCGGAGATCGAAAGATCGTCACCGGAAAAACCGAGGAGGGACAACGCTTCGGGGTGGCTCTGCTTGGCCAGTGTTCGCAATCCGTGCCGAAGCACCCACGCGGTGTTTTCGTCGGCGTTGCCAGCCCATGCGGTGGCCGTCTCGATGAGGGCTTCCGGATCAACCCTGCTGAGGTCGTTGAGGTGGTTGGCCACAGACCGGCGAACGTATTCCGCGGGATCTCGATAGCTGGCGTCGAGAATGGCGCGGGTCTCCCTGGGGTTGGCAACGAGCCAGGGGACGCGTTTTGCCCAAGGGAGATACAGGCGAGTCCCTTCGGTGGCCAGACGGCGAACGTGTTCGTTCTCGTGCTGGGTCCAGCCTTGCGCGTGCTGGAGCGCCCGTTCTGGGCGAGCGATTATCATCGCGCGGATCGCGAATTCGCAGGTCAGTCTGTCGGTCAGCAGGGCAAGGGTTTCCGTGGCCGCATCGAAGTCTTCGATAGTTCCGGAATCAAGTGCCTTGGCGGTGATGAGCTCGGAAACTGGCCAGATCATCCATCCTGTGAGCAAGGGGTCACTGAGCGCCTCGTGGATGATTGTCCTGGTGCTGGAGAAGTCCGCGGGAAGGTCTTTCAGCAAGGCGTTCCGGACGATATCAACTCGGTCCCGCAGACGCATGCCTGCGATGCGTCCCGCTGAATCATGGAGATGGTCCAGTCCGCTTCCGGGTGAAACGTCTTGCAGCGAAGTGCGCAATTGCGCAATCACGGTTGGGTTGATGAGTTCGTCCATGGATCCCATAGGTTGTCCTTCAAGTCCGCTTGCTAGGGGTGAGCTGCTTAGCCCGTCAGACGGCTGGCGGGCCGGAACGATCGAGGGGAATAAATTCGGGGTATTTCGTCTGCTTCCCGGCAGAGGCGGCGTCCCACGCTTTGGCGATCAAAGACAGAAGCCTCCTGACTGTCGAATCGAGTGCCGGATTCAGCCAAGCCGTGAATACATGTACATGTCCTTACGTTCTCCACCAATTTCTTCCCAACTGCGCAGCAGACCTTCTCGCATGTAGCCGCAGTGCTCGGCTGTCTTCCATGAGCCTTCGTTCCAGGGCTCGACATAAAGTTCCAAACGATGAATATCTGGCTGCCCGAGCCCCCATCGAGAGATCGATTCCAAGGCAGCAGAGGCAATTCCTCGGTTGCGGTGCGACGGACCAACCCAATAGCCGATGCTGGCTCGGCCATGATTGGAGTTTTTCAGCCATAGTCCGATCTGGCCCAGCGCCTGATCCGAGTCTGCATCCGCGATGGCAAAAGAGTAGCCTGATCGTTCAACGAGTCGGTGGTGCTGCCGATCGATGAACTCGCTGATTTCTTTCCGAGTACCGTTGCAGGGAACTGTTGTGATCAGTGGAATCAGCGGATCAGAGGAAGCATCTTGAATCAACGGTGCGTCCCCTGCGTTAAACGGGCGAAGACGATAGCCGCAAGCATCTATGACAGGCTGAATCAACGGGTCCATCTTGAAAGACTAACTGGTCGATGGGGCCACTGGTTCCGCGAATCTTGCGGTGCGGCTCACAGATCATGCCTCGGGATGGAAACCAGTCGGCAGCATTTTCAACACATCATGGTTGGCAGGTCGATTGCACAAACGGGATCCGAGAGCCGAAAAGCCATTCGAAACTGACGGGATCGGCCTTGCCGCAGAGGAATGCTTCGAGGGATCAAGTTCCAGCTCAATGGGTCGTTTTCCCATGCCAATCGGTATGGGCCAACTGGGATTCGTACGCGACCAGCGCGCCGCAGGCATCGCAAACCGGCATCTGGATACCCCTGCCGCTCTGCGAGTACCCGTCATGGAGAGGCACGGAATCCAGGCCCGAAAATTCTCGAACACTTGATTTGATTCTCACGCTTCAAACCTAATGCACTGCACTGTAGCTCTCAGGAATTTGCGTGACGGTCAGGGCGGGATAGTCGATCCCCGCAATGCAATGAACAAGAATGACGCTAGACCGCAACTGGAAGGAAATACAACGTTGTCGGATCTGTGTCTCGAAGAGCGCCTGCTGCTTTTACACGGAGGTGAACCAGAAGGCTGCGACAAACTACCAATCGGATTTCATGAAGTTGGTAGGCGGGCAAGACATGTTGAGAATCCGCCTTCTGCAAGCTTGCCGCGAAGCAAAAGCAAAGCGATGGCTACCATCGAACGGTTGTCGAGCCTCACAATGGTTCTCAACTTTTCGCGTTCGGGGTAGCCATCGCTGCCCGAGCTAGGCCCGGCAAGTATTGATCAAGCTGGCTTCGGGATCAGCCGACGATTTCGGAGAGTTCCAGCCAGCGTTCTTCCAGCTGGTCAACCTGGTCCTGCAGCTCGTTGATCTCTGCGGTGAGTTTGCCCAGCCCCTCGTAATCAGACTGGTCATGGCCGGCCATCTTCTCATGGATCTTGGCGATCTTCTCCTGCAGCTGGCCGACCTTGCGCTCGTTGGCGTTCAGTTCCTTCTGTGCGGCGCGCAGCTCGGCGCCGCTGGGGCCTGCGGGCTTGGCCTGCTCGGTGCCGGATGACTGGGTGGGGTTGGAGCCCGACCCGGTACCCTGGGCGCTGCGCAGTGCCAGGTATTCGTCCACGCCGCCCGGAACAGGACGGAAGTTCCCGTCCAGGATCGCGTACTGCTGGTCGGTGACGCGCTCCAGCAGATAGCGGTCGTGGGAAACCACGATCAGCGTGCCCGGCCAGGAGTCCAGCAGGTCTTCCAATGCGGCGAGCATGTCGGTGTCGACGTCGTTGGTCGGCTCATCGAGGATCATGACATTCGGCTCGTCCATAAGGATCATCAGCAGCTGCAGTCGGCGGCGCTGGCCGCCGGAGAGCTCGCGGACCTTGGTGGACAGGTGCGCGGAGGAGAATCCCAGGCGTTCAAGCAGCTGGGCAGGGGTCAGGTCCTTGCCGTCCACGTTGAAGGTGGTGCGGAAACGGCCGAGCACCTCGCGGACCAGGTCCTCGCCGATCTGGTCCAGCTCGCGGAACTGCTGGTCCAGCACTGCCAGTTTCACGGTCTTGCCGCGCTTGATCTTGCCGCTGGAGGGCTCCACGGTGCCGGCGATCAGGCCCAGCAGGGTCGACTTGCCCGCGCCATTGGCGCCCAGCAGGCCGGTGCGCTCGCCGGGGCCGATGCGCCAGGTGAAAGGCTTGAGGATCTGCTTCGGGCCGAAGGACACCGAGGTGTCCAGCAGGTCGATGACGTCCTTGCCCAACCGGCTGGTGGCCATGCGCTTGAGTTCCAGCGGGTTGCGCACCGGCGGTACGTCGGTGATGAGCTGGTTGGCGGCCTCGATGCGGAACTTCGGCTTGGAGGTACGGGCCGGTGCGCCGCGGCGCAGCCAGGCCAGTTCCTTCTTCATCATGTTCTGGCGCTTGGATTCGGTGACCGCTGCGATGCGGTCGCGTTCCACACGCTGCAGCACGTAGGCCGCGTAGCCGCCTTCGAAGGGCTCGACGATGCCGTCATGCACCTCCCAGGTGGTGGTGCAGACCGCGTCGAGGAACCAGCGGTCGTGGGTGACGACCATCAGCCCGCCGGAGTTCTTGGACCAGCGGTTGTTGATGTGCTCGGCTAGCCAGGAGATGCCTTCGACGTCCAGGTGGTTGGTCGGCTCGTCGAGGATCACAACGTCCCAGTCCTGCACCAGCAGGGCTGCCAAGGCCACGCGGCGGCGCTGGCCGCCGGAGAGCGTGCCCACTGTTGCTTCCCAGTCCAGGTCTGCGACCAGGCCGGAGATGATGTCGCGGGTACGGGCGTCGCCGGCCCATTCATGGTCGGCCATGTCGCCCACCACGGCGTAATGGATGGTCGAGTCAGAGTCCAGGGTGTCGCTCTGGTCCAGGACTCCCACGCGCAGGCCGTTGCGCTGGGTCACGCGTCCTGAATTAGGCTCGATCTTGCCCGAGAGCATGCCAAGCAGCGAGGACTTGCCTTCGCCGTTGCGTCCAACGAGTCCGATGCGGTCGCCGTCGGAAATGCCGATGGTCACCGAGTCAAAAACGACGTGGGTTGGATATTCCAGATGCAGGGCTTCGCCCCCGAGTAAATGTGCCACGTCTCCAGTTTACTTTCCGGGGCAAATCGAGACGCCAAACTGTGGGGGAACAGCCATATTCCAAAGTTGCCTCCGCACCGCGTGTGGAATAAAGCAGAGAATAAAAGTGAGTCTCAATACGGTGTTTTGCGATTTCACACAGCACCGCAGGACATGGCAGAATACATAGCGTGCTTGGCTGGTTTACCTGCTGGCCACATTTTCCGCCCTGGTGTAATGGCAACACGCCAGCCTTTGGAGCTGTGCATTCTAGGTTCGAATCCTAGGGGCGGAACAACTTTCCAAGCGCCGCCGCCGCGGCGCTTTCTTGGTATTAAAGTTCGGTTGCCCCCAATCTGCGCGATAGACTGGATCAGGGGTTTTTCTTCACTGCCCAAAACCCCGAAGCGACCCGCAGGAGAAAAGCAACTTGAGCGACCAGGTCAACGCACCAGTAGCCGTCATCGTCCTCGCCGCAGGCGCAGGAACCCGAATGAAATCGGCCAAGCCGAAAATCATGCATGAAATCGCAGGTCGCTCAATGGTTTCCCATGCGCTGCATGCGGCCTCTGCGCTTGAACCCCGGAACCTCGTTGCGGTGGTCCGCCACCAGCGCGACCTTGTTGCCGAGCACATCCTGAACCAGTTCCCGAACATCACCATCGCGGACCAGGACGACGTGCCGGGCACCGGCCGCGCAGTGCAGCAGGGCCTCGAAGCCATCGACCCGCAACTTGAGGGCACCGTCGTGGTGACCTACGGCGATGTGCCATTGCTCACCAGCGAGGTGCTGCAGGAACTGGTCGCCACCCATGAGTCCAACGGCAACTCGGTAACCGTGCTGACCACCGAGCTGGACGATCCTTCCGGCTACGGCCGCATCCTGCGCGACGCGAACGGGGACGTCTCCGGCATCCGCGAGCAGAAGGACGCCTCGCCTGAGGAACTGGCGGTCAAGGAAATCAACTCCGGCATCTACGCCTTCGACGCGCAGATGCTGCGTTCGGCGCTGACCGAAGTCACCACCGACAACGCGCAGGGCGAAATGTACCTGACCGATGTGCTGGCCATCGCCCGCTCCCACGGCGGCCGCGTGGCCTCCTCGCGGATCGAGGACCGCTGGCAGATCGAGGGCGCCAACGACCGCGTGCAGGTCTCCAACCTGGCCCGCATCTACAACCAGCGCAAGAACGAATTCTGGATGCGCCAGGGTGTCACCATCGTTGACCCTGCCACCACCTGGATCGACGCCGAGGTCATGATCGGCCAGGATGCCACCCTCAAGCCGGGAACCCAGCTGCACGGCGAAACCATCATCGGCGCTAATGCGACGGTCGGCCCGGACACCACCTTGACCAACGTCGTGGTTGGCCAGGGCGCAACGGTCAAGCGCAGCGACGCGACCGACTCGCGCATTGCCGACGGTGCCTCGGTGGGCCCGTTCGCCTACCTGCGTCCGGGCACCGACCTGGGGGCCGACGGCAAGATCGGCGCCTTCTACGAAACCAAGAACGTGACCATTGGTCGCGGCTCCAAGCTCTCGCACCTTGGCTATGCCGGGGATGCTGAAATCGGTGAGTTCACCAACATTGGTTGTGGCAACATCACCGCCAACTACGACGGAGAAAAGAAGCACCGGACCAAGATCGGTTCGCACGTGCGCACCAGCTCGAATACCGTGTTCGTCGCCCCGGTTGAAATCGGGGACGGCGCCTACACCGGTGCCGGTGCAGTCGTCCGCAAGAATGTCCCGGCCGGTGCCCTGGCGCTGTCCGTGGCCCCGCAGCGCAACACCGAGGGATGGACGTTGGAAAAGCGTCCGGGTACCTCTTCGGCAGACGCCGCGTTCAAGTCCTCGCTGAACACCTCGGCCTCCGAGTAGTTCCGCGACGGATTTTATTTCCTCAGTACACCTCATACGTGATAGCGAAGCGAGCGAGAAAGCATAACAATGAGTGAAATCCGCCATAACGTCAACAAAGAGCTGGTGCTTGCCAGCGGACGTGCGCACCCGGAACTAGCTGACGAGGTGGCCAAGGCCCTCGATATCGAGAAGCTGCCACTAAATGCCTATGACTTCGCCAATGGCGAGATCTACGTGCGTTCGGACGAATCGGTCCGCGGCAAGGACGTGTTCCTGCTGCAGTCCTACCCGGCCCCGTTGAATAACTGGCTGATGGAACAGTTGATCATGATCGATTCGATGAAGCGCGCTTCCGCCCGCCGCATCACCGTCGTGGCGCCGTTCTACCCGTACGCCCGCCAGGACAAGAAGGGCCGCGGCCGTGAGCCGATTTCGGCACGTCTGGTTGCCGACTTGTTCAAGACCGCAGGCGCCGACCGCGTGATCTCCTGCGACCTGCACACCGCGCAGATCCAGGGCTTCTTCGACGGCCCGGTGGACCACCTGTTCGCCTTCCCGCTGCTGGCCGACTACATCAAGTCCAAGGTCGATGTGGCCAACGTGACCGTGGTTTCCCCTGATACCGGCCGCGTGCGCGTTGCCGAGCAGTGGGCAGAGCGCCTGGGCGGTGCCCCGCTGGCGTTCGTGCACAAGTCGCGTGACTTGACCGTGCCGAACCAGGCCGAGTCGAAGACCGTGGTGGGCCAGGTCAAGGGCCGCACCGCGATCCTGATCGACGACATGATCGACACCGGCGGAACGATCGCAGGCGCAGTGCGCGTGCTGAAGGAAGCCGGCGCCAAGGACGTCATCATCGCCGCAACCCACGCAGTCTTCTCGGATCCAGCCGCGCAGCGCCTGGCCGAGTGCGGGGCCACCGAGGTTGTTGTCACCAACACCCTGCCGATCCCTGAAGAGAAGCGCTTCGAGAACCTTACCGTTCTTTCGATCGCCCCGCTGCTCGCTCGCGCGATCTCCGAGGTCTTCCACGACGGTTCGGTCACGAACCTCTTCGACGGCCGCGCCTAGCAGCCCTCGTTTCGCAAGCTTTCGGCCGGCACCCTTCGGGGGTGCCGGCCGAAAGCCGTTAAAACCGAGCCAACAGACTCATGGAGCGCTGGTCTCAGCCCAGGGTCGAGTCATCGGACAGCGTTTCCTGCAACGATTTCTCGATCAATTCGCGCAGGATCCCCTGATCCACCGACGAAAGCCGGGTCAGATAAAGGCAAGCTTTGCTGCTTCGATGCTTGCCGAGCTTCTCCAGCAGCTCCGGCCAACGTTCGGTGAAGCCGGAAACCAGATAGATGGTGTGGTTGCTCGGCCCCGGTGCGAATGCCAGCAGCGGGGCGATGCCTCCGTGCCCCGAGTCGTAGCGGTACTCGTACTGGCCGAAACCCAGGATTCGCCCTGCCCAGACCACCGGCTCGGCGCCGGAGATCTCCTTGAACAGCGCAAGCAGCTCATCTGCCTCGGCGCGCCGGGGACCGGTTGCCCGGTCCAGCACCGGGGCGACCGGAAGATCGGAAGGGGACATTGCGGGCTGCTTGGTGGCCATGGGATTCCTTCCTGCACCGTAGGGTAGCTGCAGCTGGTTGCGGAGAACTGACTCAACGCTACCTGCAAGCTCCGCAGCCTACAGTGTTCTGGGCGACAGATTTTCGTACACGCGCCCCCGACTGCTAGAATTATTCACTGTGCCCAGGCGAGGGAACCACCAGCGATGGTGTGACCGTTATCGACAAGGCCGGAAAAGCTCTTTCATCTCCTAGATGTTGGTTGCTTCCCGAGTCCACGCAAGGGCCTAAACGAAGCAATCATTTCCTAAGGAGAATCATCATGGCATCTGTCAACCTTGACGCCGTTGTACGCACCGATTTCGGCAAGGGCGCTGCCCGCCAGGCCCGCCGCGCAGGCCAGATCCCAGCAGTCGTTTACGGTGCAGGCTCCGAGCCGCAGCACGTTCTGCTGCCAGCACAGGCCACCACCCTGGCCGTTCGCGACCGCGGCGTTGAGCTGGTCCTGAACATCGAGGGCACCGAAGTGAAGACCACCATCAAGGACATCCAGATCCACGCGCTGAACCGCACCGTTGATCACCTGGACCTGCTGGTCGCTGCCTAAGCATTGCGATAAGGCATTTAGCTAAGCATCATGAGCAATGACACTTGGCTCGTAGCCGGGCTCGGGAATCCCGGGCCCGGCTACGCTGGCAATAGGCACAATATCGGGCAGATGGTGCTCGACGAGCTGGCCAACCGCGCCGGCTCGAAATTCAAGACCCACGCATCGCGCGCCCAGATCGTCCAGGGCCGCATGGGCGTGGGCGGTCCTCGCGTGGTCCTGGCCAAGCCGATGACCTACATGAACCTCTCCGGCGGCCCCGTGGGCAATCTGGCGAAGTTCTTCGGCATCGGGGTTGAGAACCTGATCGTGGTTCACGATGAGATCGATATTCCGTTCGATACCATCAAGCTCAAGCGCGGCGGGGGAGAAGGAGGCCACAACGGCCTGCGCGACATCTCCAAGGCCATGGGCTCCAAGGACTACTTGCGCGTGCGCACCGGAGTGGGCCGCCCGCCCGGACGCATGGACACCGCCGACTGGGTCCTGCAGGACTTCTCGAAGTCCGAAAAGCAGGTGCTGCCATTCTTGATCGACAACGCGGCCGACGCGGTGGAGTTGTTGATGTCGCAGGGGCTGGAAGCAGCCCAGGGCAAGTTCCATACGGCCTGAAAACTTTCGGGAATGCTCCGGACCAACCGGTCCGGAGTTTTCCATATCCGCTGCAGTCCAGCGCAATTCAGCGCGGCCGGGGCACATGCCCTGAATGAGGAGAATTCTTCTCCGTTTCCCTGTTATTGTTTTTGAGCATATTAGTCTTCGCTGACCAGCAGGAAGTTATCAAGCAAAGCGAGTGATACCGGTGCCCTCACACCACACCCCTCACGACCAATCTCTGCAACTCGAGCGCCGGAACAACGGTGGGCTGCCGCGGGGCGAGAACGGCTTGCCGCTGAACGGCGCCCAGTCCTTCAGCGAGTCCTCGGAGAGAGTCGTCGCCTACCTCAACGCGCATACCCCGCTGGCCGACTGGTCGGTGTCGCGCGTGGTGCACGGGGAGCAGGTCCACGTGCATGTCCATCAAGAACAACTGCTGAGTGCCGGGGCGCGAATCGACTGGAACGAGTCGTTCTGCAGCCGCATGGCATCCGGTGCCGCTCACGTGGTGCGCGATTCCCGCGCCGACCCGGATTACTCGGACCTCGGCGCCTCCGAATATGTGGGGGCCTATGCGGGCTATATTATCAGCGACGACCGCGGCGAGATGTTCGGCGTGCTGTGCGGAGTCCGACCCGAGCCGCTGTCCGATGACGAGCAGCTCGACGAGCAGCTGTTGAACCTGCTCAGCGAGCTGCTGTCCACGCAGCTGGAGCTGGCGCGAGGCATCGACCGGGAACGGCGACGGATCGAGATGTCCGAGGCGCTGGCGAACACGGACGCGTTGACCGGCCTGCTCAACCGCCGTGGATGGGACGCCATCGTTGCCGATGCCCAAGAGCGGCTGGAGAGCTTCGGCGATGCCGTGGCAGTCGCCATTGTCGACCTCGACGGACTGAAGCAGGTTAATGACACCCTGGGGCACGCTGCAGGCGATGACCTGATCGTGCGTGCCGCCCGGACCTTGAGGGAAGCAGGCACGACCGCCTGCCATGTAGCCCGATATGGCGGGGACGAGTTCACGATCCTGGCCAACGGGGTTGTTCCGTCACAAGCCGCAACATTCTTCGAGACCTTCGACGCGGCGCTGGAGTCCGCCGGCATCGCGGCATCCTGCGGTTTCGCCGCGGCGGAGCCGGGACTGGCCAGCCTCGCGGACTGCTTGTCCACGGCGGATCGCATGATGTATCAGCGCAAGCACGGCGCGAGGTAGCTCCGGAATTCGGGCAAATTCGGGTCTCTCGGGCGATTGGCGCGGATTCCGCCTTCGTTATGGCTGGGGCCCTTCGAGACCTCAACTGGCACGTCCTTAAGGCGAAACTTACTAAGGACTAACTTAGGTGTGCAACGGAGTCCGGAGTGGAATAATTACCTAATGTACCTATTGCCTAATCGCATTGCAGCCGGATCGGACGGCGGAGTGCGCGGCGATTCATGACGAGAATTCGGAGGACCCGTGCACACCATGACTGGTCAGACTGGAACGGCCGAGGCGCTTACCGCCAACGAGGTGGCACGCATCAAGGCGGACTTCGAGATCCTTGAGCACCAGGTCAACGGTGCCGATATCGTGTACCTCGACTCAGGCGCCACGAGCCAGAAGCCGCGCTGCGTTTACGAGGCTGAACAGCACTACTACGAAAACGCCAACGCCGCGGTGCACCGCGGTGCGCACACCCTTGCCGTGGAGGCTACCGACCTTTTCGAACAGGGCCGCGAAACCGTGGCGAAGTTCATTGGCGCCAAGACCAACGAACTGGTCTGGACCTCGAATGCCACCGAAGCGCTGAACCTGATCAGCTACTCGATGTCCAACGCCTCGCTGGGACGCGGGGGAGAAGCCGCCGCGCGGTTCCGACTCGGCCCGGGCGACGAGATTCTCACTACTGAACTTGAGCATCACGCGAACCTGATCCCGTGGCAGGAGCTCGCCTTCCGCACCGGTGCGACCCTGCGCTACGTGCCGATCGCAGAGGATGGCTCGCTGCGCTACGACCTGATCGATTCGCTGGTCACCGAACGCACCAAGCTAGTGGCGTTCACCCATGTTTCGAACGTCTTGGGCACCATTACCGATACCCGTCGCTTCGTGGACGCCGCCCGGAAAGTCGGCGCCCTGACGGTGCTGGACGGCTGCCAGTCCGTTCCGCACCTTCCGGTGGACGTCAAGTCCCTGGACGTGGACTTCATGGCCTTCTCCGGGCACAAGATGCTCGGCCCGACCGGCATCGGCGGCCTCTATGGCCGTGAAGAGCTGCTCAACGCCATGCCGCCGTTCCTCACCGGTGGATCCATGATCACGGTGGTGGACATGGAGCACGCGGAATACCTTCCAGCTCCGCAGCGCTTCGAAGCCGGAACCCAGCGCATCTCCCAGGTCCATGGTCTCGCCACGGCCGCCAGCTACCTCGACGAGATCGGCATGGACCGCATCGCGGACTGGGAAGAGCACTTGGGT
This sequence comes from Arthrobacter sp. YC-RL1, assembly GCF_001454985.1. Taxonomy (NCBI): domain Bacteria; kingdom Bacillati; phylum Actinomycetota; class Actinomycetes; order Micrococcales; family Micrococcaceae; genus Arthrobacter; species Arthrobacter sp. YC-RL1. The sequence goes on along the minus strand of NZ_CP013297.1, from coordinate 3,028,285 downwards.
GAGCTGCTGTACCAGGGCCTGTCAGCCCTGGAAGGCGTGCGGGTCTTCGGCCCGGCCGATGCCAAGCGGATAGGCACCGTTCCCTTCGAGGTCATCGGAGTGCACCCGCACGACGTAGGCCAGTTCCTGGACTCGCGCGGCATCGCCGTGCGCGTTGGCCACCACTGCGCGCAGCCGCTGCACCGCGCCCTAGGTGTCACCGCGACCACCCGCGCCAGCACTTATCTGTACAACACCGAAGAAGACATCAAGGCCCTGATTGAGGCAGTCGCTTCGGTGCGTGAGTATTTTGGAGTCTAAAATGAACGAACTCGATCAGCTGTACCAGCAGGTCATCCTCGACCATTCAAAGCGCCGCATCGGTTCCCCGCTCGTGGAACCGGAGGGCGGCCACCGCCACGGTGAATCGCACCAGCACAACCCGATCTGCGGGGACCAGATCCGCGTGCGCGTGGAGCTGGAAGGCGAGAAGTTCACCGCCATGAGCTGGGAAGGCGACGGCTGTTCCATCTCCATGGCCTCAGCCTCCGTGCTCAGCGAAATGCTCCCGGAGCTGACCCGCGAAGAGTTCCTGGACAAGCTGGATCTCTTCCGGGAAATGATGCGCTCCAAGGGAACCATGACCCCTGATGAGGAGGTCCTGGAGGATGCGGTGGCCTTTGCCGGGGTGTCCAAGTTCCCTGCCCGCGTCAAGTGCGCCATGCTGGCCTGGGTGGCGGCAGAGGTCGCCATGCTGGAAGCAGCATAACAACACGCTGAGCCAAAAAAATCTCTGGTTCCGCCCGAGGGCGGAACCAGAGATTTTTCTCGTTGCGATCCAGTCAGGGACTAGTTGTCCTCACCCTGCTGGTAGACATCCGGGATGCCGTCCTTGTTGTCGTCGCGGGACTCGCGCGCCGCGATCTCCTTGTAGCGGCGGTTGCGCGGAATCAGCCACAGGGCGCCGAGGATGGCGGCGATGAACGAACCGGCCAGGATGGCGACCTTAGCGTGCTCGTAGTGCGCCGACTCCAGGCCGAAGGACAGCTCGGAGACCAGCAGCGAGACGGTGAAGCCGATACCTGCCAGCAGCGTCACGCCGAACAGGTCGCCCCACTTGGCGTCCTTGTCCAAGGATGCCTTGGTGAATTTGGTCAGCACCCAGGTCGAGCCCATGATGCCGATCGGCTTGCCCAGCACCAGTCCTAGTACGATGCCCCAGAAGACCGGGTCGGTCAGCAGCCCGCCGCTGCCTGATTCCGGGGAAATCACGGTCACGCCGGCGGCGAAGAACGCGAAGACCGGGATGCAGAAGCCAGAGGACAGCGGACGGAAACGGTGCTCGAACTGCTCGGCCAGGCCGATGCCTTCGCGTCCGTCGGTGCGCTTGACCGGGACGCAGAAGCCCAGGATCACGCCGGCGATAGTGGCGTGGATGCCGGATCCGAAGACGAAGATCCAGGTGACGATGCCCAGCGGCAGCAGGATGACCCAGGCGGCCCACAGGCGGGTGGCGAAGAACTTCGCCAAGGTGCGGGCCAGGACGGTGAACAGGATGATCGGAATCAGGGCCAAGGCCAAGTAGGTCGGCTTCAGATCGTCGGTGAAGACGAACGCGATGATCACGATGGCGATCAAGTCGTCAACCACTGCAAGGGTCAGCAGGAAAATGCGCAGCGCGGTCGGCAGGGAAGAACCAATGACCGCCAGCACCGCCACCGCAAAGGCGATGTCGGTTGCCGTGGGAATCGCCCAGCCCTGCATCAGCTCGCTGCCGAAGCCTCCGGAGGCTGCAGCCACGATCACGAAGATGATGGCCGGGACGGCCACGCCGCCAAACGCCGCCGCCACGGGAACCGCGGCGGTCTTGACGTTGCGCAGGTCGCCGATGACGAATTCCTTCTTCAGCTCCAGACCGGTGAGGAAGAAGAACACTGCCAAGAGGGCATCGGCCGCCCAGTGGCCGATGGAAAGATTCAGGTCGACCCCGAAGAGGGTGGGGCCGAAATGGAAGTCGCGCAACGCGAAGTAGGAATCGCGCATTGGGGTGTTGGCCCAGATCAGTGCCAGCACCGCGCCGACAATCAGGACCAGGCCGCCGACGGTCTCCTTGCGCAGGATGTCGCCGATACGCACGGATTCGCTATAGCTCGGCCGGGAAAATAGGTTCTTTGGGGAACCCGAAGAGGGAGTGTTGGTCATGCGTTGTACTCGCTTACTTCGTTAAATGAACATTTCACGCCGACCAGACTTCCCGGCACACCGTATTCAACCCTAACGTAATTCACGTCCCAAAACGCAGACGCCCGGAGGCCTGGCGAAAAATCGCAGGTCCGGGCGTCTGTGTCGGGCGTCATAATCGACGCCGTCGAGGCTACTTCGAAAGCCAGGCGTTAACCTGCGAAGCCTGCAGGTTCAGGGCCTTGCCGAGGTACGGCTCGGCTGCCGAGGCGAGCTTGCCGCCGATGAACGGAATCGATGAGGAGACTTTTCCCTCAATCGCGAATTCGGTGGTGTCGCCCTGGGCGGTCAGCTTCTCGCTGCCCGACACCGACACCGGCACACCGGCGACATCGATCTTCACGCTGGCCGAGCGGTTGCCTGCGGCATCCGGGGCGCTCCACTGCTCGACCTGGGTGACCTGGATCGAGGCGCCGACGAACTTGCGGGCGATGTCCGGCACGCGGTCGGTAGGCATGGCGCGAACGGTGGTCAGGGTGAAAGCTCCTGCGGTGTCGCCGCTGACGGTGAAGTCCTGCAGGGTGCCGTTGGCCAGCGAGGTCAGGTGCTCAGCGAAGCCGCGGTCAGCCAGCGTGGCGATGACCTGGTCGGCCGGATGGGCGATCTGCGTGCTTGCGTTCAATGCCATGAATGGGTATCCCAATCTAGAAATCTGGGCGGCCGGGAGAACCGGCAGCTGCCGGTCCCGGGTACTGGACACCATTAACCCTATCTGTTCACCTCGATTAGGTAGGCTAGGAAGGCATCAAAACAACATATTGGCATTTAGCCGGCCGCCGAATCGTTTTGCGGTCGGTGTTCGTGGTGTCATACCGGGCTGAACGCCTCGTGCGCGTTGGCCCCTAACCTGCCCGAGAGGACACGAAAGCCGCATGAGCCTAGTTGGACTTCATGATTTCCTGCGCGAGGAATCGTCATTCCGCCGTATCCGCCAAGGTGCATCACAAAGCTTTTCGACCCGCAGCGAAGAGCTGGAGATCGCGGCGCCGCAGGGCATGCGCCCGATTCTCGGAGCCCACGTCAGCCAGGGCCTGTCCGAGGGACACGAGCGCGCGGTCACGCTGATCGTCACCGCGACCGGCCGAGAGGCCGAGGACATCTCCGCGTCGCTGGCCGCCTACCTCCCGTCCAAGCACGTTGCCGAATTCCCTTCCTGGGAAACCCTGCCCCACGAACGGCTCTCCCCGCGCAGCGACACCGTGGGCCGTCGCCTGGAGGTACTGCGCCGGCTGCATGACGGGGACCCGGACCTGAAGATCATCATTGCGCCGATCCGCGCCGTGCTGCAGCCGCTGGTGGCGGGCCTGGGCGAGCTGCGCCCGGTCACCCTTGAACTGGATGCCGAGCCCGGCTTCGACACCGTGATCCGGGACCTGGCCGCGGCGGCCTACGCCCGGGTGGACATGGTGACCCACCGCGGCGAATTCGCAGTGCGCGGCGGCATCATCGATGTCTTCCCACCCACCCTGGAGCATCCGGTGCGCGTGGACTTCTTCGGCGACCAGATCGACACGATGCGCTACTTCTCCATCGCAGACCAGCGCTCCCACGACGGGGCCGGGCCGAGATCGATCACCGCGACCCCGTGCCGTGAAATGCTCATCACCCCCAAGGTGATGAGCCGCGCGGCGAATCTCAAGGCCAGCTTCCCGGCCGCCACTGAAATGCTCACCAAGATCGCCGGAGGCATCGCAGTGGAAGGCATGGAGTCCCTGGCCCCGCTGCTGGTGGACAAGATGGTGCCGCTGCTCTCCCTGCTCCCCGAATCCTCCATCGCACTGGTCATGGAGCCCGAACGCGTGCGCGCCCGCGCCCACGACCTGAACGAAACCAACGCCGAGTTCCTGGCCGCGGCCTGGGCCTCGGCCTCGGACGGAGCCAGCGCCCCGCTGGATTTGAGCACCGCCGAAGCCGGGCGCAAGCTCGAAACCGGCGATTTCGCTTCGCTCGCCCAGACCGTCGAGCACGCGCGCCAGGCCAAGGTCTCCTGGTGGGCGGTCACCTCGCTGGGCTCCGACGAGGAACTGGACCTGGGCGCTGCGACCATCCGCGTCCCGGCCCGCGAACCGCACGGCTACCAGGGCGATATCGAAGCGATGATGGAATTCATCGCCTCCCGGGTGGCGGACGGCTGGCGCCTGGTGGTTGCCACCGAAGGCCCCGGCCCGGCCGCGCGCCTGTCCGAGCTGTTCGGCGAATACAAGATCCCGGCCCACCGCGTGGAAGACCTCTCGGCCGAGCCCACCGCAGGGCTGATCGAAATCACCCAGGCCGCCGCCGGTCGCGGGTTCGTGTTCGAGGAGCTTAAAACCGGTTTGCTGACCGAGGCGGACCTGCTGGGACGCTCCAGCGCCTACCCGAACCGCAAGTCCCGCAAGCTCACGGTCAAGCGCAAGCGCAATGCCGTGGACCCCTTGAGCCTGCAGGCCGGGGACTTCATCGTCCACGAGCAGCACGGCATCGGCAAGTTCGTGGAACTGGTGTCCCGCAAGGTCAACGGCGCCGGCAAGGACGCCAAGCGCGAATACCTGGTGGTCGAATACGCCTCCTCCAAGCGCGGCGCGCCAGGGGACCGGCTTTTCGTCCCGATGGACCAGCTGCACATGATCACCCGCTACGTGGGCGGCGAGGCCCCGACGCTCTCCAAGATGGGCGGCTCCGATTGGGCCAGCACCAAGTCCAAGGCCCGCAAGGCGGTCAAGGAGATCGCCGGAGACCTGATCAAGCTGTACTCCGCGCGCATGGCCAGCCGCGGCCACGCATTCGCCAGCGACACCCCGTGGCAGGGCGAACTGGAGGAGGCCTTCGCGTTCATCGAGACCCCCGACCAGCTCACCGCCATCAACGAGGTGAAGGCGGACATGGAGAAGGAAATCCCGATGGACCGGCTGATCTCCGGCGACGTGGGCTTCGGCAAAACCGAAATCGCGGTGCGCGCAGCGTTCAAGGCCGTGCAGGACTCCAAGCAGGTCGCCGTGCTGGTGCCCACCACGCTGCTGGCCTCCCAGCACTACCAGACGTTCACCGAACGCTATTCGGGCTTCCCGGTCCGTGTGAAGACGCTCTCCCGCTTCCAGACCGCCAAGGAATCCAAGGAAATCCTGGCCGGGCTCAAGGACGGCAGCGTGGATATCGTGATCGGCACCCACCGCCTGCTGTCAAAGACCGTGGAGTTCAAGAACCTGGGCCTGGTGATCATCGATGAGGAGCAGCGTTTCGGCGTGGAGCACAAGGAAGAGCTCAAGAAGATGCGCACCAACGTGGACGTGCTGGCCATGAGCGCCACCCCGATCCCGCGCACCTTGGAGATGTCCCTGACCGGCATCCGCGAAACCTCCACCCTGGCCACCCCGCCGGAGGAGCGCCACCCGGTGCTCACCTATGTGGGTCCGCGCAGCGACAAGCAGATCAGCGCCGCGATCAAGCGCGAGCTGATGCGCGACGGCCAGGTGTTCTTCGTGCACAACCGCGTCTCCTCCATCGACCGGGTCGCCGCGGAACTGCGCGAGCTGGTTCCCGAGGCGCGCGTCGAGGTGGCCCACGGCAAGATGAGCGAGTCGCGGCTTGAACGGATCATCCAGGACTTCTGGGAGAAGAAGTTCGACGTGCTGGTCTCCACCACCATCATCGAAACCGGCTTGGACATCTCCAACGCCAATACGCTGATTGTCGACCGAGCGAACAACTACGGGCTCTCGCAGCTGCACCAGCTGCGCGGACGCGTGGGCCGCGGCCGCGAACGCGCCTACGCCTACTTCCTGTGGGACGCGGAGAAGCCGCTGGGCGAGGTGGCCCTGGAACGCCTGAAGGCCGTGGCCGCGCACAACGAGCTGGGCTCGGGCTACCAGCTGGCCATGAAGGACCTGGAGCTTCGCGGTGCGGGCAACCTGCTCGGCGGCGAGCAGTCGGGCCACATTGCCGGGGTGGGCTTCGACCTGTACCTGCGTCTGGTCGGCGAGGCGGTTGCCGACTACAAGGGCGAGGGCGAGGAAGAAGCCACGGAGATGAAGATCGACCTGCCGGTCAACGCGCACCTGCCGCACGACTACGTGCCGGGCGAGCGCTTGCGCCTGGAGGCCTACCGGAACATCGCCTCCGCGGAAACCAGCGAGGCGCTGGCCGAGGTCCGCGAGGAGCTCGAAGACCGCTACGGCAAGCTCCCGCTGCCGGTGGAGAATCTGCTGCGCGTTGCGGCCCTGCGCATCCGCGCCCGCGCGGTGGGGCTTCACGACATCCAGCAGGTCGGTAACCACATCAAGCTGTCGCCGGCGAAGATCGAGGACCTGCCGGCCAGTCGCCAGGTGCGCCTGGAACGCTTGTACCCGGGGTCGGCCAACAAGCCGGCGCTGAACGCCATCTTCATTCCCAAGCCGAAGACCTCCCCAGTCGGGGGTCGGGACCTGGCGGACGAAGCCATGCTGGACTGGGCGGAGAACCTGGTCTACGCGATCTTCGAACCGACCCCGGCGGCTGCGGTGAAGGGCTAACTGGTTTCGGACAGCCGGCCGTCCGCTAGCTCTTGCGCGTAGCGGCGCACCGGTCCAGCACAAAGTTGCAGGGCCGGTGCGAGCGCCGTCAGAGCGGTTTTCAATGCTGCCGACGCTTCTGCGGCGTCGAAGAGCGCGAGCCCCAGGAACGCCTGCGCATCGGCATGCAGCGGGTTGTCAGGCCCGATGTCCTGGAGAATGGCGGCCGCCGGTCCGGGTTCACCGATATTCCTCAGGCTGCTGGCGAGCTGGATTCTTGCCTCGCTGCATTTGGCGGGGCTCAGAGTCCCGCTTTCCAGAGCCATCCGGTGCAGCGGTATCGCTTGTTCTTCCTCACCGAGGTAGTCGTGCAGGCTGGCCCGCTCGAATGCCGCATGCCCGGCAGGAATCCCGGACTCCACAAGGCACTCCAGCTCCACACCCAGCGTCGTGGCATCCTTGCCCGGGGCTGCTTCCCAAAAGTCATCGAGCCGTAGTTGCCAAGAATCCAAGATCATCTCAGTCCCTGCTGCGCACGTGCTGTGCCAAGGCGACGGTCGACGGGGTAGACAGCGCACCGTGGAAGTTGGCGGGGCGGGGTCCGCGTAGCGTGCGCAGCGCATAGACGATGACCACCAGGTCCACGACTTCCTGCAACAGGGCTCCGGTCACTGCAGGGATCACGCCCGTGGTGGCAATCAGCATCAGCCCCACGCTCAGCCCGATGCCGATCCAGATGGCGCTGAGCGCAACGCTCAGGGTGTAACGGCCGATGGCCATCACCTGGGCCACGGGTTCCAGCGAATCGCGCAGGACCACGGCGTCGGCGGCTTGGCCGGCAGCGGTGGAACCGCGCGAACCCATGGCCATGCCGATGTCCGCGGCGGCCAGTGCCGGGGCGTCGTTGGTGCCGTCGCCCAGCATGAGCACCGGCCGCGGCTGCATGTCCTTGAGCAGCTGCACCTTCTGTCCCGGGCGAAGCTCCGCTTCGACCTTGCCGATGCCCACCTGGGCGGCGACGCCGTGCGCGGTCTGTTCCACGTCGCCGGTGAGCATGACCTGGTTTTCCACGCCGTGGTCGCGCATCCAGCGCAGCACCGCGGAGGCTTCCGGACGCGGGGCATCGGCCATCAGGAGTGCGCCGGCAAACTTTCCGTCCACCGCGACGTAGGCGGCGGATTGCCCGGGCTCAAGCTCGACCCGCTGCAGGGACGGGTCCAAGGCGGCGATGAATGACGGCTTGCCCACGGCCACCCGGCGTCCGTCGACCAGGGCGCTGACGCCGTTGGTGGCGACTTCCTGCGCGTCTTCGGCCGGGAGCAGCGGCAGCCCGCGGTCGGCGAGCGCCGCGGTCAGGCCTGCGGCCATGACATGGGTGGAGAACTGCTCTGCGGAGGCCACGAGCTGCAGCAGGTCATCGGGATCAAGTTGGCTCCGAATGCCTACCAGCGTGGGCCGGCCCGCGGTCAGCGTGCCGGTTTTGTCGAAGGCCGCGCTGCGTACCCTGGCGAGCTGTTCGAGCACCGAACCTCCCTTGACCACCACGCCCTCCTTGGACGCACGGGACATGCCGCCCAGGAAGGCGACCGGCACGGCAATCAGCAGGGGACAGGGGGTGGCGAGCACCAGGACCTGGGCGAAACGCACCGGATCCCCGGACACCGCCCAGGCGATCCCGGCAATCAGCAATGAAAGCAGGGTGAAGGGAATCGCGAACTTGTCGGCCAAACGCACCACCGGCGCCTTGGAATCCTGGGCCTGTCGCACCAGCTCGATGATCTGCTGGTACTGGCTGTCGCCGCTGTGCCGCAACGCCTGCAGGTACACGGCCTGCGACCCGTTGACCGACCCCGACATCACCTCGGAACCCCTGGCATGGACCACCGGAACCGGTTCGCCGGTCAGCGAGGATTCGTCGAAGCTTCCTGCTTCGGAACGCATCAGGCCGTCAACCGGCACCAGCTCGCCGGGACGCACCAGCAGCAGGTCCCCGACCTCCACCTGCTCCACCGGGACGTCGGTGACATCCTGGCCGGATTCGTCGGCAGCGAGGTGGGCCTGCAGGGGAGAGCGGTCAAGCAGCGCAGAGAGCTCGCTGGTGGCCCGGCGCTGGGCGAAGTCCTCAAGGGCCTCGCCGCCGGAAAGCATCAGCACGATGATCAGGGACGCCAGGTACTCGCCGACCAGCAGGCAGGCGATGATCGCCACCAACGCCAGGATATCCAGCCCGTAGCGGCCTCGCAGCAGGTCCTTGACCATTCCCGAGCCGATCCACAGCACGGCGACTGCGATGGCAGTCCACGCGATCCACCGGCTGGCGGTGCCCATACCGGCCAGTGCCGTGGCACCGGTGGCCAGCAGGGCGATGACCGCAACGGCCAACAGCGGATAGCGTCGAATCTGTTGTCCCAGCTTCACGATGTCTCCCTATCGACTGGTCAGCGCCTGTGAACCGAATAATCTCACCATAGCAACGATGTCCGGCATGGAGACGGGATAAGTTCGTGGATGAAGTTCAACGGGCCAGTCGTGACGGAAATATCAGGCAGATCTTCACAACTGCCTAAGCCTCGTGGCCGGGATCCTGGTCCTCCGACATCCAGCGGCGGTTAGTTTCCTTCGCTGGACCCTTGATGAGCTTGTAGACCACGACGGCCAGAACCACGGTGACAATCAGGGGGACAACGTAAAAGACAATTACTTCAAACGCGTTGGGTATCAAAGGATTCATGGGTCCTACACTACAAGCCGGGATGCCGGCCGCGCCGGAACCAGCGCCTGGGACCTGGGCCGAACCCCGGTTAAAGCAACAGCGGGGAGGCCCGAAGGCCTCCCCGCTGTGATGAAGCGATTTACTTCTGGAACTCCGAAGCGGAGGCAACCAGGTCCTCGGCCTTGTCGGCGCGACCCATGAGGTGCATCGGCACTGCGAAGGCGATGATGGTCAGGCCGAAGCAGAGGATGGATGGGATCCAGGCGTTTTCAAAAGTCCAGAACGACAGCGAGTACAACGCGGCTGCGAAGACCACGAAGAAGATAACGAAGGCGACCAGGTTGCCAGCCAGGCGACCTTCACCGGAATGGGCAGTGTTCTTGCCGTTCGAGTACACTTTTGCTCCTTGTTGACTTTCGATGCGGCTGCCTAGTAGCTGGAACCGCTTTGCTCTCCCTCTAGGATAGCAACTCCTGAGCTGGAACCTAGCCTTGTTGCACCGGCTTCGATCATTGCGCGCGCGGTTTCCAGGCTGCGCACGCCGCCCGAGGCCTTCACGCCCATCTCGGGGCCAACAGTGCGGCGCATCAGTGCCACGTCTTCCACGGTGGCCCCGCCGGTGGAGAAGCCGGTGGAGGTCTTGACGAAATCGGCGCCGGCGGCCTTGGCTGCTTCGCAGGCCAGGACCTTCGCATCTTCGGTCAGCAGGCAGGTCTCGATGATGACCTTCAGGATCGCTCCGCCGTCATGGGCGGCCTGGGCGATGGCGAAGATCTCATTGACCAGTGCGTCGCGGTCCCCGCGCAGGGCGGCGGCGATGTCGATGACCATGTCGATCTCGTTCGCGCCGTCGGCGACGGCCTGGGTGGTTTCGAACACCTTGGTGGCGGTGGCGGAAGCTCCCAGAGGGAATCCGATCACCGTGCAGGTCAGGACGTCCGAGCCCTCCAGCTCGCGGGCGACAGTCGAAGTCCACACCGGGTTCACGCACACGGACTTGAATTCGTACTTCTTGGCTTCCTCGCAGATCGCCACGATCTGCTCGCGCGAGGCGTTGGCCGCCAGCAGGGTGTGGTCGATGTAGCCGGCGATGTCGCGGGCGCTTAGTTCAGTCATGATGTCCTCGAATTGTTGGTGCCGCCTACGTGGGCGGCAGGTACTAGTTGGCGTTCAGGTACGCGGCCAGTTGTTCCTTGATGGCCAGGACCTGAGTCGTGGCATCGAGGCGGGCCTGGGCAACCTGCGCGATGTCATCCACCGGCTCGATGGTTTCCAGGTAGCACTTCAGCTTCGGCTCGGTTCCCGACGGGCGGATGATGACCCGCGCACCGGAGAATGTGTGCAGCACCATGGCATCGGTGGCCGGGAGCTTCTCGGAGCCCTGGGAAAGGTCGGTGACCTCGCTGACCGCGGATCCGCCCAGATGCTCCGGGGGATTGGTGCGGATCTTGTCCATGAGCACTGGAATCTGCGCCAGGTCGGTGAAGCGCAGCGAGAGCTGGTCGGTCACGTGCACGCCGTGGCGGGCTGCCAGCTCATCCAGCCGCTGCGGGATGCTGCTTCCGGCGGCCTTCAGCTGCGCGGCCAGGTCTGCGAGCATCACGCCGGCGGAGATGCCGTCCTTGTCGAGGACCAGGTCCGGGGCGACGCAGTAGCCCAGCGCCTCCTCGTAGCCGAAGCCGAGGTTCTCCACGCGGGAGATCCACTTGAAGCCGGTCAGGGTTTCCTCATGCTCGCGCCCTGCATCCTTGGCGATGGCAGCCAGCATGCGCGAGGAAACGATGGAATTGCCCAGCTTGCGGCCTTCGGGCAGGCGGGTGGCCAGGTGGTCGCCCAGCAGCCAGCCCACCTCGTCGCCGCGCAGCATGCGCCAGGCGCCCTGGTCTTCCACTGCCGCGGCGCAGCGGTCGGCGTCTGGGTCGTTGGCGATCACCAGGTCCGCCCCCACTTCGCGGGCCAGTTCCAGCGACAGGTCGATGGCTCCCGGCTCCTCGGGGTTGGGGAACTTCACGGTGGGGAACTCCGGGTCCGGATGCTCCTGCGCGGCGACCATGTGCACGTCGCCGAACCCGGCGTTCAGCAGGGCTTGGCGCATGGTGTGCCCGCCCACGCCGTGCATGGCGCTGACCACCACGCGCAGCTGGTCGCGATCCGGCTGCGGCTCGACAACCGGGCCGATGGCGGCCAGGTACTCGGCTTCGATATCGCCCTCGGCGCCCGCGGCGGGCAGCACCAGCCATCCGGAGTCCGCCTGCGGGATCCGCGAGACCGGCTGCTCGTGGTCGATCAGCGCCGCGATTTGGGCGTCGATGGGGGAGACGATCTGCGCGCCGCGGCCGGCGTCGTTAGAGGCGCGGCCGCCGATGTAGACCTTGTAGCCGTTGTCGCGCGGAGGGTTGTGGCTTGCGGTGACCATGACGCCGGCTTCCGCGGCAAAGCGGCGTACCGCCCAGGCCAGCACCGGGGTGGGCAACGGCGCCGGCATCAGCAGCACATCGAAGCCCGCGGCGGTGAATACGGCGGCCGAATCCCGGGCGAATACGTCCGAGTTGTAGCGGGCATCGAAGCCGATGACCACTTTCGGGGTGTAGGCCCCGTCGGCCTGCTGCTCAAGGAAGCGGGCGATGCCCGCTGCGGTGCGCAGCACCACGACGCGGTTCATCCGCATGGGGCCTGCGCCCAATTCGGCGCGCAGCCCGGCGGTGCCGAATTCCAGCACCCCGCTGAAGCGGTCGGACAGGTCCTCCATTGCCGCGGCGTCGGTCCCCGCGCGGGAAACCAGCTCCTGCAGCTCGGTGCGGGTCGCCTCGTCCGGGTCCGCGGCCGCCCAAGCGGTCGCGGTCTCCAGCAGCTGGCCCTGTGCGGATACGTTTTCCATTCTTCTCCCTGCCTAGTTCTTACTCACACGCGCGTTACGAAGCGGCGACCGGTTGGCCGCCGCCCCGGCCCGGGCCTAGAGGCGGGCGATGATCTGCGCCAGGAGCTTGGAAATGCGCGGGCCGGCGGCCTGGCCGGCTTCGATGACTTCCTCGTGGCTCAGCGGCACCGGGCTGATGCCGGCAGCCAGGTTGGTCACCAGGGACATGCCGAAGATCTCCATGCCTGCATGGCGTGCGGCGATGGCTTCCAGCGCGGTGGACATGCCCACAAGGTCGGCGCCGATGCGCTTGGCCATCTGCACCTCGGCAGGGGTCTCGTAGTGCGGGCCGGTGAACTGGGCGTACACGCCCTCGTCCAGGGTGGAATCGACCTCGCGGGCGATGCCGCGGATGCGCGAGGAGTACAGGTCGGTCAGGTCGACGAAGGTCGCGCCCTCCAGCGGGGAGGCAGCGGTCAGGTTGATGTGGTCGGAGATCATGACCGGGGTGCCCGGGGCCCAGTTTTCGTTCAGGCCGCCGCAGCCGTTGGTCAGCACCAGCTGGGTGCAGCCTGCAGCCGCCGCGGTGCGGATCGGGTGGACCACCGCGCGCACGCCGCGGCCTTCGTAGAAGTGGGTGCGGGCGCCGAGCACCAGCACGCGCTTGCCGGACTCGGTCAGGATCGAGGAAATGGTGCCCTTGTGGCCTGGGACCGCGGCGGCGTGGAAGCCCGGAATCGTGGTGGCGTCCAGCGTGTGGGTGGTTTCGCCGACCAGCTCTGCGGCCTGTCCCCAGCCGGAGCCCAGGACCAGGGCGATGTCATGCTTTGCTACTCCGGTCTGCTCGGCGATCGCCTGGGCAGCCTCGGCAGCGAGAACTTGTGGGTCATTATGCATATCAGTCACGTGAAATACGCTACCGTCCACAAGGCGCTTTGTCAGGCGAAACCAGTGCTTCACAACCAAAATCACGCCCGGCGGCCAACGGCGGCGATGTGCGCAATATCCGCCCATGGTGAACAATAGGAAGCGTGAGCGCAGAACGTAGGAATGAAGCAACCCGATTGGTAATTCTCGGCGGCGGTCCCGGCGGCTATGAAGCGGCCATGGGCGCGGCCCAGCTGGGAGCCAATGTCACCGTGGTGGAACGTGCGGGCATGGGTGGTTCAGCCGTGCTGACCGACGTTGTGCCGTCGAAGACCCTGATCGCCACCGCGGACGCGGTGCGCCGCGTCAAGCACGCGGAGACCTTCGGCGTCCACGTGGACGGACTGGATTCGGCAGTAACCGACTTTTCGGTGGTCAACCACCGGTTGCTGGCCCTTGCCAAGGAGCAGTCCGGCGATATCCGCACCACCCTCGAACGTGCCGGCGTGCGCATCATCATTGGCGAAGGCCGCCTGGTGGACAACCGCACCGTCCAGGTTTCCCGCCCCGACGGATCCGAGCAGACCGTCGAAGCCGACGCGATCCTGCTGTCGGTCGGCGCCCATCCGCGTGAGCTTCCGACCGCGAAGCCGGACGGGGAGCGCATCTTCAACTGGACCCAGATCTACAACATGAACGAGGTGCCCGAGCACCTGATCGTCATCGGTTCCGGTGTCACCGGTGCCGAGTTCGCCTCCGCCTACAACCTGCTGGGCGCCAAGGTGACCTTGGTCTCCTCGCGCGACCGCGTGCTTCCAGGCGAGGACGCGGACGCGGCCGGCGTGCTGGAGGACGTGTTCAAGTCCAATGGCGTGAACGTCGTGGCCCAGGCCCGCGCCGAAGGCGTGGAGCGCAAGGGCGATAAGGTCTTCGTGACCCTGGCCGACGGCCGCGTGCTGGAAGGCAGCCACTGCCTGGTCGCAGTGGGTTCCATTCCCAACACCGAAGGCCTGGGCCTGGAAGAGGCCGGCGTGCAGCTGACCAAGTCCGGACACATCCAGGTTGACGGCGTATCCCGTACCACCGCCACCAACATCTACGCCGCCGGCGACTGCACCGGTGTGTTCGCGCTGGCTTCCGTCTCCGCCATGCAGGGACGCATCGCCGTCGCCCACCTGCTGGGCGACTCGGTCAAGCCGCTGAACCTCGACCTGGTGGCCTCCAACATCTTCACCTCCCCGGAGATCGCCACCGTCGGCGTGACCCAGCGGGCCGTGGCCGAAGGCAAGTACCAGGCCAACATCATCAAGGTCGACCTGAACACCAATGCCCGCGCGAAGATGATGAACGTGGACCAGGGCTTCGTCAAGATCGTTTCCCGCAAGGGGTCCGGAACCGTCATCGGCGGCGTGGTCGTGGCGCCGCGCGCCAGCGAACTGATCTTCTCTTTGGCTCTCGCCGTGCAGAATTCGCTGCATGTGGATGACGTGGCTGAGACCTTCACGGTCTACCCGTCGCTCTCCGGCTCGTTGGCCGAGGCGGCACGCCGCCTGCATCGCCACAGCTAAGCGCCGCATGCGCAGGGCCGCCGTTCTTCCGACTTCCGGACGAGCGGCGGCTCTTCTCGTTTGTGACCTCGACTAAAACTGACTTGTTGCCAGGCTCTTCCTAAGACGCCATTGCTCTGATATTGGAGTATGCGAATACATTACAAATCGTGCCGGATTCGAGGGTATGCGTATTTTCGCAAGTGGGATGTCGAATCGAGGGTTCGAGATTGACGCAATCGAATCAGGTGTCCAAATGCTGGACATGGATATCCGTATGCTGAGCACCCGGGCATAGAATTGTTACATTCGATTCTCGCTCATCACTAAGGAGACGCCTCCATGTCGAAGGCCAACCCCGCGGTAGCGCCTAAGGAGAATACCCGTGGCCGGGTGCTGTTCGCCAGCATGATCGGCACCACGGTCGAGTTCTTCGACTTCTACGCGTATGCCACTGCATCTGTGCTGGTTTTCCCGGCCCTGTTCTTCCCGAATGCCACGACGATCAATGCGATCCTCTCCTCGTTCGCCATCTTCGGCGTGGCCTTCCTGGCCCGCCCGCTGGGCTCGGTCGTCTTCGGCCACTATGGCGACAAGCTGGGCCGCAAGGGCACCCTGGTCGCGTCCCTGCTGCTGATGGGCATCTCCACCTTCCTGATCGGCTTCCTGCCGCCGGCCCAGGGCATGTGGACAGTGCTGGCCCCGCTGGCGCTGGTGCTGCTGCGCTTCGCCCAGGGCCTGGCGCTGGGCGGTGAATGGTCGGGCGCCGCGCTGCTGGCCACCGAGAACGCCCCGAAGAACAAGCGCGCCGTCTACGGCACCTTCCCGCAGCTGGGAGCCCCAGTCGGCTTCATCATCGCCAACCTGATGTTCGTTTTCCTGCAGACCTCGCTGACGCCAGAGCAGTTCATGGCCTGGGGCTGGCGCATTCCGTTCTACTTCTCCGCAGTCATGGTCATCATCGGCCTGTGGGTCCGTCTGAAGCTGGTTGAATCGCTGTCCTTCCAGAAGGTGGTTTCCCAGGACAAGGTCCTTAAGTCGCCGTTCAAGGCGACCATGAAGCACCATTGGCGCCCGGTTGTCGCCGGCACCTTCATCATGGTGGCCACCTACGTGCTGTTCTACCTGATGACTTCCTTCACCCTGACCTACGGCACCGCCCCGGCCACCGAGGAAGCGGCCCGTGCCGCGGCCGAGGCCAAGGGCAAGGTCTTCGACGCGGCAGGATTCGTTCCGGGCCTCGGCATCGACCGTCCGGTCTTCCTGACGATGCTGATCATCGGCGTGGTGTTCTTCGGCATCTTCACCGTGGCCTCCGGCCCGCTGGCCGAGAAGTTCGGCCGCCGCAAGTTCCTGATCTGGGTCACCGTGGCCATCCTGATCTTCGGAGCCGGCTGGACGCTGTTCTTCGGACCGGGCCAGGGCGCCGCCATGGTGGGCCTGATTGTCGGCTTCACCCTGATGGGCCTGACCTTCGGCCCGATGGCCGCCTACCTGCCGGAGCTGTTCCCGTCGAACGTCCGCTACACCGGGTCGGCCATCGCCTACAACATGTCCTCCGTGATCGGCGCGGCCCCGGCCTCCTTCGTGGCCATCGCACTGTGGAACGCCGGTGGCGGCAACACCGTGGGCGTGGGCATCTACCTGGCCATCGGTGCAGTCCTGACCTTGATCGCGCTGTTCATGACCCGGGATACCTCGGACGTGGACATGGAAGAGTTCGTCGAGTAATTCGTCGCGGCTTCATGTAAGCAGGCAATGCACAAGGGCTCGCATCAACCCAAACGGGGTGATGCGAGCCCTTGTTCGTTGACGCTATGCCGTTGCTCTTCTGGCCTTGCCGTTCATCCAGATGACGATGTCCAGGACCCGAAGCAGCGACAGTTCATGCGCGGCCGGGACGCTGTCGCGCAGCTTGCGGGCGTAGTGGCGCACGGGCCGGTGCCCGCTGTCGGTTAGCTGCATGGCCTGCCACCACATGCGCCAGAAGTCGCGGTCCGTGGCATTGAGTTCCGCGAGGACGATGCTGTCCTGAATCGGAACCAGATGCGGGCGCTTGCGAGCCATGAGCTTGCTTGTCAAGACCGGACCCATGCCCCATCGGTCTCCCGAGGCGTTTCGGCGCAGAGTAGTCCACAACTGCTGGAGCGAAGAATTTTCGTCGAACACGCCGTAGTCGCAGTTTGGGTCGTCTATCGCGAGATCTGGTGTGATCTCGGAAAGAATCTCGGTGATCTTATTTTTACGTGAATGCAATAAGGCCCACGCTGCAGCCGGTGGAATACTAACGGAAAGAAATGAGACCGCCACGATGTCACTTGCGGTGATCTCATTCGGGTTCTCGTCGGGAATGGAGAGCTCGTCGAAATGTCGGCCGACGAACGGAAGGGTTTCTGAATCAGGATCGCCATTCAAGTACGTAGCCAAGTATTTTGTTGCGTTTGGGGAGGGTATCAATTGCCCTGATTCGAATGTGCCCAGCTCTGTACCAAGATAGTCCAGTACTAGACGGCCAAGGTTGTCAGGAGAATTTTGTGGCAAGGTATGTCCCTAACGAAGGAATTTTGTGGGCGTAGATATTGAATTCATTGTGCCGTTGATACGACCTTGAACGGGAATCGACGCCACCATAATAACGAAGACTCGAAAATGCTGACCTTACGATCATGGGGAATTAGTGGAAGCATTGCAGTGTCGCGCCAAACATCCAGAGGTGAGGATCCAGCATGAGAATCGCAGTGGCCGGAGGGACCGGCGTCATCGGGAAACAAGTTGTCGAGCAGGTTCTTGCGGCAGGGCACGAACCGGTTGTGTTGTCGCGTTCAGCGGGTTGCGATCTGACCAATGAGCACTCGGTTCGGCAATGGCTTGTCGACTGCCCCGCGGTGATCGATGTTTCGGGATCGTCAACCACCAGCGCCTCGGCCTCCATGCGCTATTTCACGCAGTCCACCGCCAACCTCCTGATCGTCGGCCGCGAGTCCGGAGTGGAAAACCATGTGGCGCTGTCCATCGTCGGCGCGGCTCAGATCGACGCCGGATACTACGCGGGCAAGGCGGCGCAGGAACGGATGCTGCGCGTCCTGCCCGGCGGCTACACCTTGCTGCGCACCACCCAGTTCCATGAATTCGTGGGACAGAACATCAACAGAATGTCGGCTGGACCGGTCCAGGTGGCGCCCAAGATGCGCCTGCAGCCGATTGCCGGTAGCGAGGTGGCGCAGGCACTGGTTGAACTGGCGGTGCAGCCAGCAGCGGGAATCGTGCAGGATCTGGCAGGCCCCAAGGAAGAATGGATGCCGCAGCTCTTCGCCCAGTATTTGGCCAAGCAGAACCAGTCGCCGAAAATCATCGAGGTGCCCTTGCCCGGCGCAATGGGCAAGGCCATGCGCGACGGCGGGATCCTGCCGGGGCCTGGAGCCAGGCTGGGCACCGAAACCTATACCGAATGGCTAGGCAGGCAATAGCCGGCGCGGGCGGTGAACTAATTGCTCGAGGGTCGGCGAAGAACCTCTACAAGTCCGATGACGGCAATGAGCGCAGCAATCCCGCTGGTCACGTATAGTGGCTCTTCCAAGGAGAATGCGGCGTCGGAGTTCCAATCGTAGAATGTGTCACCGACGGAGTTCATGTTTGCGAAAGAGAAGAAGAAGTATGCCGGAGCTCCCAGCGCGATTATTGCTCCCCAGGAAGCCAGCGCGGCCCAGTTTGCGGCAATGAACCGGCGCTGTGAAACAAGGAATCCCCAACCCATCGCCAACACCACGCCCAACGACGCGAAGACGATTCCTCCGTTCTTCGAGTAATTCTGCTCGGCCCGGCGCATTTCAGCGACAGTTTCCTCTAGCGGCAATTCACTTGCTGCGGTGACAGCCCAATCATTCATCAAGAATGCGCCGAAAAGAGCTTGCAGGCAGATGCCGAGCACACCAAAAATAACCACGCCGCTTCGCATTTTTTCAGTCTAGCGGGAGAGCGAACGGGCAAGGTTCTTTGTCGCCGACGCGCTATCGTTGCAGTCCCTGAAAGGGCCGCTGTGGAGCGGCAACGGCTGCCATCAGGTACCGCTGGGTTTCGTTCCGTCTCGCCGGGATTCTCGGCCCGGAGTCGCCCGACATGCCATGTCCGCCATGGCGGGCGGCTTTCCGGGATACACGATGTTCCGTGGCCAGGCAACTACTCTGGTTTCATGGACTACATGACGCCCAGCAAGACGCAGCGCGCCTTGCTCGACAAGCTCATCGCCGCGGCTGAACCCGGACTTGCCGCTGCCCTGCAGAGCCAGTTCGAGGGAGCCTTGGTAGCCCCGGAGGAACACTGCTCGGAATGCTTCAAGCTGAAACCCGCCAATCGCAGTGTCCGTTTGCCCCGAGGCGTCGGCCGCCCGGTGTCCTTCGACATAGCTGAAACCGCGGAGGCGACGACGGCTGTGGACGTCCTGCTCTGGCATGAAGGCGGTTACATCGAGTCAGTGGAGATCAGCTGGGTGGGCGATGCGCACCCGAAGCTGGAAGACATCGATCTGGAATCCCGTTGATACGCAACGGCCGCCGCGACCCGAAGTTACCGGGTGGCGGCGGCCGTTGCGTGAGCTGCCGGGAGCTCCGGCAGCGCCAAGCGTTTTACTTTTCGTCGCTGATCGTGGCGATCACGGCGCCCGACGAAAGGGTTTCACCCGGGGTGACTTCCAGACCCGAGATGATGCCATCGCGGTGTGCGGTGATCGGCTGCTCCATCTTCATGGCTTCCAGCACCACAATCAGGTCGCCCTCGGAAACCTCGGCGCCGTTGTCCACGGCAACCTTCACGATGGTGCCCTGCATCGGGGAGCGCAGCTCGGCGCTGTTGCCGCCCGCGGCCCCGGCTGCCTTGCGGCCCGGCTTGCGCTTCTTCTTGGCTGCGGTGCTCTTCTCCGCGCCGTTGGAGGATGCCGAGCCCAGCGATGCCGGCAGGGTCACCTCCAGGCGCTTGCCGCCCACCTCGACGGTCACCGAGGTGCGCTCGGTGTCCTGTTCCTCGGCCTGCTCGGTCGGGAACGGATGCGGGGCGATGAAGGTGTCGAATTCGGTCTCGATCCAGCGCGTGTGCACGCGGAACGGGCCCTCGGCCGGAACGAAGGCCTGGTCGCTCATGACGGCGCGGTGGAACGGCAGCACGGTGGCCATGCCCTCGATCTGGAATTCCTCCAGGGCACGGCGGGCGCGGGCGGCGGCGATCTCGCGGGTCGGGCCGGTGATGATCAGCTTGGAGATCATCGAGTCGAAGTTGCCCGAGACGCTCTCGCCCTGCTCGATGCCCGAGTCGACGCGCACGCCGGGGCCCGACGGGAGGGTCATCTTGGTGATGGTGCCGGGGGTCGGCATGAAGCCGCGGCCTGCGTCCTCGCCGTTGATGCGGAACTCGAAGGAGTGGCCGCGCAGCTCGGGGTCGCCGTAGCCCAGCTCTTCGCCGCGGGCGATGCGGAACTGCTCGCGCACCAGATCCATGCCGGCGACCTCTTCGGAAACCGGGTGCTCGACCTGCAGACGGGTGTTGACCTCCAGGAAGGAGATGACCCCGTCCTGGCCCACCAGGAATTCGCAGGTGCCGGCGCCGGAGTAGTTGGCCTCGCGCAGGATGGCCTTGGACGACTCGTACAGGCGGGTGATCTGCTCCTCGCTCAGGTAGGGGGCCGGAGCCTCTTCCACGAGCTTCTGGTTGCGGCGCTGCAGCGAGCAGTCGCGGGTGGACACCACCACGACGTTGCCGTGCACATCGGCCAGGCACTGGGTTTCCACGTGGCGCGGGGCATCCAGGAAGCGTTCGATGAAGCATTCGCCGCGGCCGAAGGCCGCCACGGCCTCGCGGACTGCGGATTCGTAGAGCTCGCCGATTTCCTCGCGGTTGCGCACCACCTTGATGCCGCGTCCGCCCCCGCCGTAGGCAGCCTTGATGGCCAGCGGCAGGCCGTGCTCGTCGGCGAAGGCGTAGACTTCCTCGGCCGACTCGACAGGATCCTTGGTGCCCGGAACCAGCGGCGCGCCGACCTTCTCTGCGATGTGACGCGCCTTGACCTTGTCGCCCAGCTTGTCGATGGCCTCCGGCGATGGGCCGATCCACGTTAGGCCGGCGTCGATAACCGCCTGGGCGAACTCGGCGTTCTCCGAGAGGAAGCCGTAGCCCGGGTGGATTGCGTCGGCGCCGGAGCGCTCTGCCGCATCAAGAATCTTCTCAATGCGAAGGTACGATTCTGCAGCGGTGGTGCCGCCCAGCGCATAGGCCTCGTCGGCCAGGCGCACGTGCAGGGCATCGCGGTCGGAGTCTGCATAGACGGCAACCGACTCGATTCCCTCATCGCGGGCGGCACGGATAATGCGCACTGCAATTTCGCCGCGGTTGGCGATAAGTACCTTCGTCAATGGATTCATCATGAACCTTGTCTTCAAAAATTGGGGTTTCTCATCTAGGAGCCTATCGTTTTTGTGGGAACTATATGTAGTTAACCGCTCAAACCCGGGTGTTTGGCCAGAAACTTTGGAGGATTCCTACAAAATGAGTCTCCCGATGATGAATGCCTGTTGCGGCCGGCTCCGGCGCATCCGTGGCGCACGGGTCGAGGGTCCGGAAGTCGCAAACGGCTCGACGGGATGAATTCCGCTGGCACTAGCCCATAAGCGCCGGCAACAGGTCCCTGCTTGTTCCCTCCGAGGCGGCCTCAGGCACGTGCCCGGTGGCGCCGCACGGCCGCACGATTCGCGCAGCGGACACAGCAGTATCGCTGGCGTCCATTGCGCGTCACGTCCACCACGACGTTGGCGCACGGGGAAGCTTCGCAACGGTGCAGCCGGTGTATGCCGCGGGTGGTCAGGTGCAACGCGGTACCGGTGCAGATGACCGATCTGAGTACTTGGGGCATGCTTTGGCCATCGTCGCGGTAGTGCAGATGCCAGCCCTCGTTGTCGTGGTCGACCAGGCGCGGATAGGCGGCGGCCGAAGCCAGTTGGGTGTTGAGCAGCTGCGCGCGCTCCAGGTCCGAGGGCGCATCGACCACGGCAAGCCAATCGTCAATCACCGAACGCACCTGGGCATGGTCGTCGGGCAGCCGCGGGAAAGGCATGGACATGCCTACCTCGCGGGTGCGTTCCTCGATGCCGTCACGGTCCGAAGGCCAATGATTGGCCAGGGAAGACGCGAGCAGGACGGCGTATTCTCCGTAAGGGTTGAGTTGCATAAGGACATTACACCATGCTGAACTCATGACGAACACAGCCAAGGCAGAACAGCCGGAAACCCTGAACCACCGCGCATGCGACGAGCACAGCTGGGAAGTCGAATCCCGGCACTGGACTTCCGAAGGCGAGGTGGTCTACACGCAATGCAGCGCTTGCGTTACCCGCCGCATGCAGCTCCGGCCAGTTGCGCAGCAATTATCGATGGGCAGCCATGAATTGCGTCTATAACTCGACGGGACGCGCCGGCGCCCCGGCCTGCTAGCGCGTCACGACGTGCGGAATGAAATTCGCGAAGTTGTCGGTGATCGGCCCGTGGCTTTCGCGGATGGCCAGCCCCGAAGGCTCGCCATCGATCATCCAGACGCCCAGCACCGTGCTGACATCCTTGCGCTCGTCCTCGCGGTGGAAGACCGGCGGCAGGGCGAGCTCCTGGAGGATGAACCCTTCCTCGCCGTAGCCCTGTACCTCGCCCAGGGTGAGTTCCCCGTTGGGGCTGTGCAGGGTGATGTCCGCGCCTTCCCGGCTGAGCAGCGGTTTGCGCACGTAGCCCAGGCGTTCCAGATATGACGGCTGCTGGCCCTCGAACCAGGCAGGCAGCAGGTACTGCGAGCGGTCCGGGTCGTTGCCGAAGAGCTTCCACAACACCGGCAGGATGGCCTTGGTGCTCCACAGCATCTTGTAGGGCGGTTCGATCCAGATGGTGCCGCCCTGGTAGGAGGCGCCGTTGAACCCGGAATCAAGCATGTCGTTGAACAGGGCATCGGCGTGCTCGCTGTGGACCATGTGTTCCCACGGGTAGAGCTTGAAGATGACCTGGATAGCCGGTCCGTCTTCCCCGGCGCGGTAGCGCCCTTCGCCGTCTACCCACAGGTTCTCGATATAGATGGTCTCGGTACGGTAGCCGGCCGCGGCGCAGGTGTCGCGCAGCACCAGCGTATTCATCTCATCCTCGTGGGATGTGTCTTCTGCGCTGCAGGCGAAGTAGACCGTGGGCATGCTACCGATCTTGCGGGTCACCAAATCCAGGTTGCGCTGCCAGGCGACAACGAGGTCCTCGTACATGTTGGTCCACTGGGTGGCGCCGAGGTTGCGGTTGTCCTCGAACCATTGCCACTGCACGAGGGATTCGACCAGCGAGGTCGGGGTGTCGGCGTTGAACTCGTAGAGCTTCGGGATGCGCTGGTCTGCTTCCGGATGGTCCAGCCCGCCGAAGCGGAAGTCGAAGCGTCCGTACACCGAGCCGCAGGCAGGCTCCTCGTTCCAGCTGTCGATGATCGCGCGCATGGCGCGGCGGGGAATACCGAATCGTGCAAGGTCGGCGGCGCCTGAGGGGGAGAGCAGGTAGTCCCCGGCCTCCTCCAGCATCGCGAAGACCGATGCCGAGGCGCGGTGCAGGACCTCGATTTCCTTAGGCGACAGCTCGTAGTAGGCGTCATCGCGCCAATAGCGGTAGAGCTCGGGAGACGTGCTCACCCGATCCTCATGGGTGTAGACCAGCCCGGCCGCATTGACCTTGGCAAGGTAGTCCGGGCGGGCGGTAGTCATTTTGCGCTGCATCGTGCTTAGCCTCCCGAAGACCCGCCGCCGAAGCCGCCCGAATGGCCGCTGCCGCTGTTCTGCTTGGAAGTCGAGTTCTGCTTGGAGGGCGAGCCGAATCCGGCCGGCTTGCCGGTGGACGCCGAGTAGCCGTTGCGCACGGTGCCGGAAAGGCCTGCCTTGCTGCGGGCGGCCGCATCATCGGAGCGGAAACGCTGGGTGGACTGCGATGGATCGAGCTTGGTGCCAGGGCGCAGGCCGCCGGCGTAGCGGCCGATCATGAAGAACATCAGCGCGGTGCCGATTCCGGGCCCGTGGTGTTGCGTGGAAGTCTGCTGGGCATCATCGCACTGGGTCTCGTCGACAATGACATTGTCTTCATCCACGCAGTACACCGTGTCCTCTGCGGCCGCAGTGGTAGGGTCTGGAGTGGACTCGAAACCGGAGTCGCTGCCGCAGCTGGTCAACACCAGAGCCGCAGCGGTGGCTACCGCTGGCAAGGTGAATCGTCGTTGGACGTTCAAGATCTAGGTACTTTCTGAAGGGAATAGGATTCCTACAGCCATGCTATCTAGTTCAGGCAGCAGGTCGGTGCAATGACAGTACCTGCCGCCGCGCGCAACTAGCGGGACTGCTCACACCGGGCCGCAGCTAGACGCCGACACCCGGAGCCGATAACCGCTGCCTGCGGCCGGGGGGATACCCGGTGATTGTTCCAGCAACCAGCCGCCAACGAGGTAACGATTCTGACTCGTTTTCGAGCAATCAAACGCGGTCCTCACGCTCTCCGATAGGCTCTGGTCAACGGGAACTAAGGAGCATGCCTAGTGAGAATCCGTTTTTTTGGCCCGGCCCTGCTGCTCGGCATGAGCGTCGCAATGCTCTCCGGCTGCGCAAGCGGTTCGGGCATTCCCGCCATCCACCAGCAGGCGCAGGAAGAAGACCGTTGGCCCGGCGACCAAGCATTGCTTTCCGACAGCGGCATGGCCGTTGACACGTCCAGGCTGCTGGCCAGCCACAATGACTTGGACTACTACGTCACCACCTCCGAAGACCAAAAGATGGCATGCCTGTTCAAATTCGAGCACGCTGATCCCAGTGAAGGGGCGATGGGTGGATGCGGCGGGCTGGGCGGAACAGATTTTATCGTCGAATTTTCAACGCCCGAGGGCCACACGGCACTCGTGCGCAATGACGCCGAGATCCGCAATTACGAGTCCGAGGGATGGCAGCAAATCCACGAGAACATCTTCATCAAGGGTCCCTGACCGAACCACAAAGCGGAGCCTGCCACGAAGAATTCGTGGCAGGCTCCGCTTTGTGGTGATCTAGCTGGATGCTACTTCCAGAGGTCGATGATCTGCACTCCCGCTTGGCCCAGCAGGGCGCGAAGCGTGGAAACGTCCAGCCCCACAACGTTCTGGAAATTTCCCTCGATTGACTCGATGAAGGAAGCCGCCAGTCCGTCAATGGTGAATGCCCCGGCGCAGGGCAGCGGCTCCCCGCTGGCTACGTAGGCTTCGATCTCCGCCTCGCTGACCTTGGAAAAATGCACCACGGTGGAGGAGATCCGGCCCTGGGCCGCCTCCGGGTTGAGCGTGTCGATGAGCCAGTGGCCCGAGTGCAGGACTCCGGTCGAACCGCTCAGCTGCTGCCAGCGCTCGCGCGCCACCTCGGGAGTGTGCGGTTTGCCGTAGGCCACGCCGTCCAGCTCGAACACCGAATCGCAGCCGAGCACCAGGGTGCCTTCCCGGTGGTCAGCGGCTGCGACATCCTCCGCCTTGGCCTTGGCCAGCAGCAACGCTGTTTGCGCCGGAGTCCGCGGGCCGAGCTCGTCCACTGCGGACTGGAGCACTGCATCCTCATCGACATTCGACACCTGGGTATCGAACGCCAGACCTGCATCGGTGAGCACCTTCTTGCGGCCCCAGGACGCGGAGGCGAGCAGCAAGCGCGCCGGAGTCTCTACGACTTCACTCATACGGTGACATCCTCCTTGGCGCCGGCGGCGCCGCCATGCGGGTTGTTGTTGTCCTCGGCCTCAAGCATGGCGTTCAGCTTGGAGCCTTCCACGTCGACATCCGGCAGGATCTTGTCCAGCCACTTCGGAAGGTACCAGGCTTTGTCGCCGAGCAGGTGCATGAGCGCCGGGATCAGCGTCATGCGCACCACGAAGGCGTCGAAGAGCACACCCACCGCCAGGGCGAAGCCCAGCGGGCGGATCATGGACAGGTGCGAGAACACGAAGCCTGCGAACACCGAGATCATGATCAGCGCGGCGGCTGTGACCACCGGGGCGGCCATGGAGAATCCGGAGCGCACCGCGTCGCGGGCAGGCTCGCCATGGGCGAAGCGCTCCCGCATCGCGGAGACCAGGAAGACCTGGTAGTCCATGGCGAGTCCGAACAGGATGCCGGTCAGCAGGATCGGCAGGAAGCTGAGCAGCGGGCCGGGCACGTTCACGTCGAAGACGCTGGCCATCCAGCCGAACTGGTAGACCATGACGCTGGCACCGAAGGCCGCGGCCAGCGACAGCAGGAACCCGCCGGTGGCCAGCACCGGCACCACCACTGAACGGAAGACCAGCAGCAGCAGGATCAGCGACAGGCCCACCACGATGGCCAGGTACGGAACCAGCGCCTCGGTGACCTTCTCCGACACGTCGATCTGGGCGGCCACTTGGCCGGTCAGCGAGATCGTGGCGCCGGTGGCGTCATGGAACTTCGAGTAGTCCGCGCGCAGCTGGTGCACCAGCGCCTCGGTGGCTTCCGAGGACGGGCCGTCGGTCGGGATGACCTGGATCGCTGACAGCGTGCGGTCCTCGGTCATGGTCACGGGGATGGCAGCCACCACTCCGTCGTAGTCGCGCAGCATATCCGCCACGTCCAGCGACATGGTGTCGGCGTCGCGCTGCGACAGTCCTTCCGGCAGGTCCGCGAGGACCAGCAGCGGGCCGTTGTAGCCGGCGCCGAACTTGTCGCTGGTCTGCTCGAAGGCCTGGAAGGCCTGCGAGTCGGCCGGCTCGGCACTGCCGTCCGGCAGCGCGGTGCGCATCTGGGCCGAGGGCAGGGCGATGGCGCCGAGCACCACAACCACCAGCAGGACGGCCGGGATGGCCACCTTGGTCACCGTGCGCACCCAGCGCGAGGAGATCGGTTCCTTGATCGTCGGGTTCTCCGCCTCGACGGCGGCCTTGGCACGGGCCCGCTTGGAGACCAGCCGGTTGCCGGCCAGCGACAGCAGCGCCGGCAGCAAGGTGATGTTCAGCAGCACCGAGCAGAGCACGGTGAACGCGGCCGAGAGGCCCAGCACGCTCAGGAACGGCAAGCCCGGCACGGTCAGCGCAGCCAGCGCGATGATCACGGTCAGGCCGGCGAAGACCACCGCGTTGCCGCTGGTGCCCACGGCGCGCGCGATGGATTCGCCCACGTCCATGCCGCCCAGCAGCTGCGACCGGTGCCGGTGGATGATGAACAACGCGTAGTCGATGCCCACCGCGAGACCCAGCATGAGCGCCAGCGCGGGGGTAATCGAGGCCATGTCGATCAGCGAGGAGAACGCCAAGGTGGTGCCCACGCCGGCGCCGACGCCGAGGATGGCCAGCAGCAGCGGCAGCCCGGCGGCGACCAGCGTGCCCAGCATTGCCAGCAGCACGATCGCGGCAATCACCACGCCGATGACTTCGGCCGCGCCGAAGATCGAGGACATGTCCTGCAGGATCTCCTTGGAGAACAGCACCTCGACGCCGTTGGCCTGCGGGCCGGCGGCGATGGCGGTGATCATGTCTCGTTCGGAGGTGGTCAGCGCATCGGTCTGCACCTTGAAGGTCACCTGCGCGACGGCGGTGCTGCCGTCCTCGGAGACAAAGCGCATGCCATTGCTGGAGTTGACCTGGCGGGAAGCGAACTCAAGCTCGGCCCGGCCTGATTCCAGGTCCTTCTCGGCGGTGGCAATGTCCTTTTCCGCCTGCTCCAGCTCGGCGGTCTTTTCCTTGACGGTCGCTTCGCCTTCTTCAAGCTTGGTCTTGGCCGCGGCCAGCTCGGCCTTGCCTGCCTCGAACTCCGCCTTTTTTTGGTCGAATTCAGCCTGCCCGGCGGCCAGCTGGGACTTGCCTGCACGCAGTTCGGCCCAGCCGCTGTTCAGCTTGGCGCGGTTGGCGGCGAGCTCAGACTTGGCGGCGTCCAGCTGGGACTTCGCTCCGGTCAGTTCGGTCTTGGCGGACACGAGCTTCCCGCGGTTCTTGTCCAGTTCAGCCTGGCCGGTCTTCAGCTCGGCTGCGCCGGCATCCAGCTGCTTGCGGGCGGCGTCCAGCTTGGCCAAGCCGCTCTGTGCTGCATTGATCTGGTCCAGCGATCCCTGGGCCTGTTCGATTCCTGTCGTTGCCTGATCGCGTCCGGCAACGGCTACTGCCTTTTGGGTTTCAGCCTTGGCCCGACCGGCGGTGAGCTGCTCCAACATGCCGGTGTACTTGGCGATATCGGCTTCGTTGTTGTCAGCCTCCGCCTGGTCCAGCTGCTTCTGGGTCTGGTCGATCTGGGTGGTCAACCCTGCAATGGCGGCATCTGCCTGCTTGATCCCGGCCTCTGAGGCCGCGAGGCCTTCCTCGGCCTGCTTCAGCCCGGTGGTGGCCTGTGTCTTGCCGGCCGCAAGCTGCGCTTCGACCTTGTCGCGAGGCTGGCCTTGCAGGATGGCATCCATGCCGGCGGCGTATTCCTTCTCGCCGGAGTCGATCTTGGCCTGGGCGGCGTCGAGCTTCTTCTCTCCGGCCTGGAACTGCTTTAGTCCCTTGTCGTACTGCGAGCGGCCGGCGTTGTACTCCTGCAGGCCCGCGTCGTACTTCTTCTGCCCGGCATCCAGCTGCGCCTGGCCGCTGGTCAGCTGCGCTTCGGCCCGCTCCAGCTCGGCGCGGCCGGTGGCCAGCTGCGCCGCGGCCGCATCGATCTGCGGCTGCCCGGCGGCGATCTGGTCCTGGCCCTTGTTGTACTCGGCCCAGCCGTCGGTGATGTCCTGCTTGGCGTCTGCCAGCTGCTGCTTGCCGTCGGCGATCTGCTTTTTGCCGTCGTCCAGCTTCTTCTGCCCGTCGACCAGCTTCTGCTGCGCCTTGTCCAGCTCAGGCTTTGCATCGTCAAGCTGCTCCTGCAGCTTGAACGGGCTCGTGGCGTCCACCACCTGCGGGTGCAGGCCCAGCTGCTCCAGCGAGTCGGCAATCGACTGCTTCTGCGCTTCGTTCAGCGGTTTGCCCGAGCTTTCGCGGAACACGATGGAGCCCGAGCCGCCGGCGAGATCCGGCAGCTCTTCCTTCATCCGGTCCAGGGTGCGCTGGGTTTCGGTGCCCGGGATGGTGAAGGTGTTGGACAGCTGCCCCATGAAGAGGCTGGCGGAAACGCCGATGAAAATGAATGCGGCCAGCCACATCGCGATCACGCGGTAGTGGTGCCGATGAGCCCACCGGGCGAGGCGGTAAAGCATTGAAGCCATGGGATCAGTCTTCCTGGAGTGGTAGCGCGGCGGTGGTGGGCAGGGCGGCGAATCCCTCGTCGAGGGTTTTCATCGCCTGGGTGATCAGATGGTGGAACTCGGCGACCAGCTCGTCGGAGAGTTCCATGGGGGATCCGTTGGGGCTCGGGAGCCGTTCGATCCATTCATCGAAGGCTGCCTGTCCGGCGCCCAGGATGGCGTGGGTGAACACGCGGATGGAGAAGCTGTCGGCCTGCGGATAACGGCGGGCGACCCGCTGGATGACATCCGTGGTAGCGATCTGCCATTCGTCCATGTTGGCCGGGTAGCAGCCGGTCGGGGAATCTGTCTTGAGATAGGCGCCGAACAAGGCGACCTGGCCCAGGAGCTTGGCGACCTCGTCGGATTTCAGCGCCAGCACGATGGCCTCGATCAGCGGCATCGTGTCGGTCAGCTCGTTGATCGACTCGACCATGGTTTCCAGCACCGCATGCAGCGGGTAGGACAGGATCGCGTCCACCGTGGGGAAGTAGTTGAACAGCGTGCGCCGGGAAATGCCGGCGGCCTCCGCGATCTGCGTGGCGGTGATGCCGGCGCCGTGCCCCTCGTGAAGGAGATCCGATGCGGCGGCGACGATCGCCTGCAGGGTGGCTTGCTTGTTTTTTTCGCGGCGATTGCCGACGCTGAGGGAAGTCACATACTTACACTACGTGCAAAGTTGCACTCTGTGCAAAACAAAAATGAGTGCAACGTGCATTGCGGCACTGATGATTTCGGCTATTCCGTGGTGCGGTTGCCGGTCTGAACTGGATTGGGGGCTCCAGCCATAGCACGGGCTGACAAGCCGGCCAGCCGTTCCAGCGGACCGCGTCCCAGGAAAATGGCCCAGAGGGTGCTTCCGATCAACAGCGCCATCACGGTGAGGGGCAAGGCCGTATCCGACATGAGCATGCCCCCGGGCCCGGCAGCAATAAAATAGCTGACCAGATGGGCGCAGTAGGCGGTCAGCGGCATCGAGCCCATGGCGGCCACGGGCAGAGCTATCCAGCGCAGCGGCGCAGCAACCAGAAGACACAGGCCGAGAACGATGATGGCGAACCCGCCCGAGCCGATAATTTCCGCAGTGGCGCCGGAGTGCGGTTCTGCGCTGAAAAACGCCAGCCATGCGGAGGCCCCGATTTCTTCGGGGCTGATTGTCTGCGCAAGCTCTGCCCAGCCTATGCCGGAGAAATACGAAGCATCGTAGGAGGAGCTATCGGGCCATTGGTCTGAAGAAAGCCCCGGCTCATCCATGCTTTGCCGCTCGGGGACCTCCTCCGGCGGCACGCAGCTCACGTAGGAACCGGGCTCGCCTTCACAGTACATCCCGCCCAGATCGAGTTTCTCTGCCGGCACATACTCGGGCATTGGCATGCTGGAATCACCGATCAGGTCCTCACCGTCAAAGCTTTCTTCCAAGAATGGCGTGACGGATCCCGGCGCGGGGATGATGGCTGCACCATAGCCGATGAATGCCAGCACCATTCCCGCGGCCAGGAGCTTGCCGGCCGTGGCTGCTGAGGCAAGTCGGAATTGTCCAATGGCCATCCCCGCAAAGATCAGCGCCAGCCAGGCGGCGGCCGAGTAGATGCCGAAGAACGTCAGCATGGCTCCGGGGGCGGAGGGTTCCAAGAGGACGGTCTTCAACACTGCTAGTGTGGCGGGGCCCAGCACAGCGCAAATAACCGACAACACCAAGAGTTTGCCTGCGCTCCAACGTAGAAAGGGTATTGCCGCTACGTAAAGCACTCCGTAGATCGTCAAGATCACCGCGATGGGAGTGTTCAGCAATTCTAGGACCAGGCCAATGGCAAAGATGAAGGCGCCTCGACCCAACATGGCAAGCCTGATCTGGGGGAGCTCAGCAGCCGAGGGGCGCGACCTGCCTCCTGTCATGAGGCTGATGGAGATGCCTGCCAGCAGGGCGAAAAGGAGAGAAGACCGGCCGTTGGCCAACGCGCCCCAGGTGCCCGGTGTGAACAAGTCGACTTCTTCGGGCATATCAAGGTGCGCGAGGACCATTCCCAGAATTGCCAAGCCGCGAGCCAGGTCCAATCCCATGACACGTGGGGGCCGTCCAAAATTCTGCAGCCGGGTTCTGAAGCTTGCCTGGGAATGCGCGGGAGCTACCGGATCTTCGCTCTGTTCGATGGTCGTCACAAGCTGAATCTTATAGTCGATTTCGTGTGTGACCTGTAACAATTTGGATACTTTTATTGCCTTGACGTCGCTTTGCCATTTCCCGGCAAGAGCTCTGGGGGCTTAACCGAAGTGACCACCAAACCCCAAAGGGTTTGGTGGTCAAACGACGGCGAATATTCGGGAGCTAGGCCTTGGCTGGCTCCAGTTCCTCGGACAGGTTGTCCTCGGCGAACGGATTCCCGTTGCGCGGCGCGTTGTAGAGGTCCAGATCCAGGATGCCTTCGCGCTTGGCGACGATGGTCGGGACCAGCGCCTGGCCGGCGACGTTGACCGCGGTGCGGCCCATGTCCACGATCGGGTCCACTGCCAACAGCAGGCCTACGCCGGCCAATGGCAGTCCCAGGGTGGACAGCGTCAGGGTCAGCATCACGATGGCCCCGGTGGTGCCAGCGGTGGCCGCCGAGCCCAGAACCGAAACCAGGGCGATCAGCAGGTAGTCGGCCAGCGTCAGGTCGATCTGGAAGAACTGGGCCACGAAGATCGCGGAGATCGCCGGGTAGATCGCCGCGCAGCCGTCCATCTTGGTGGTGGCGCCCAGCGGCACGGCGAAGGAAGCGTAGCCCGAGGGCACGCCGAGGTTGCGCTCGGTCACGCGCTGTGTCAGCGGCAGGGTGCCGATCGAGGAGCGGGAGACGAAGCCCAGCTGGACCGCCGGCCAGACGCCGGAGAAGTACTGCTTGATGGACAGACCGTGCAGGCGGACCAGGACCGGGTAGAGCGCGAAGAGCACCAGGGCCAGGCCGACGTAGATCGCCAGGGTGAACTTGCCCAGCGCGCCGATGGTGTCCCAGCCGTAGGTGGCGACGGCGTTGCCGATCAGGCCCACGGTGCCGATTGGCGCAAGACGGATGATCCACCACAGCACCTTCTGGATGATGGCCAGGATCGATGCGGAGAAGTTCAGGAACGGCTCGGCGGCCTTGCCGACCTTCAGCGCCGCCACGCCCACGGCGATGGCGATCACCAGGATCTGCAGCACGTTGAAGCTGACCGAGGTGCTGGCGACGCCGTCCTCCATCCGGGTGCTGGCGCCCAGGCCCAGGAAGTTCGACGGGATCAACCCAGTGAGGAAGCCCAGCCAGTCGCCGGTTTTGCCGGTGTACTCTTCCGGGGTTCCTTGCCCGGTGTTGGCTCCCGGCTGGAAGACCAGTCCGAGGGCCATGCCGATGGTCACGGAGATCAGCGCGGTGATGCCGAACCACAGCAGGGTCTGCCAGGCCAGTCGGGCCGCGTTGGTGACCTTGGAGAGGTTTGCAATCGAGGCGACCACAGCGAAGAAGATCAGCGGTATGACCGCCGTGCGCAGCAGGGCCACGTAGCTTGAGCCAATGATCTGCAGGGCTTCACCCAGACCGTTGGGCTGTTCGGCAGTGCTGCCGGTGTACTTGGCGGCCAGGCCGAGCAACAGGCCGACAATGAGAGCCGCGATGATCTGCGGCCCAAAGCTTGTCATCCAACGTGGTAGTCGGGAAGAAGGTGCGGTTTTTGACATGTCACACACCGTAGGCCTTAAATTCCCGGGGCGCGCAGTTTCTGTTACGCAACATGACGAATGCGGATTTTCTGTGATTTGTGACGCCCCTGGAAAGCGGGATTGAGCCGCGGATCACTGTCAAGTGGGGAATTTCCTGCCGGGATTTCGAAATATGACGGCTGGATTAGACGGCATGAAACGTGAGCGCTACACGCCGAACGCCGGTGGTAGTTGACAACGCGGCGCTCCGGCCAACAGGTCTCCGCCAGGCGGGAAAAGCCTCGCCGCGAACATTGACAGGCAAGTGGATACTTGCCTATTCTCGTTGCATGGCGGATCTATTCAAGGCTCTGGCAGACAGCACGCGGCGCATCATCATGGACGAACTCGCGCTGCGCGATGGCCAGACCCTGTTCGAAATCTGCGGGCGGCTGGCCATGATCCACGAGCTGGCCATGAGCCGGCAGGCCGTCTCGCAGCATCTGGCGGTGCTGGAAGACGCCGGTCTGGTCATCT
Source organism: Arthrobacter sp. YC-RL1 (assembly GCF_001454985.1). Lineage (NCBI taxonomy): Bacteria > Bacillati > Actinomycetota > Actinomycetes > Micrococcales > Micrococcaceae > Arthrobacter > Arthrobacter sp. YC-RL1. Next base: position 2,995,180 of record NZ_CP013297.1, on the reverse strand, counting down.
CGCGCCGGGAGGGCCGCTATAAGTTGCACCACCTGGATACCGCTCCGCTGCGGGAGATCGCCGAACGGTGGCCGCAAACCCATACCAACGACCAAGGGACGAACCAATGAAGATCTATATCACCAGCGTCTTTGTCGACGACCAAGCCAAGGCGCGCGAGTTCTATACCAAGGTGCTGGGTTTCGTGGTCAAGCACGACATCCCGGTGGGGGAGGACTGCTGGCTGACGCTGACCTCGCCGGATGCGCTCGCCGGTCCCGAGCTGCTGCTGGAGCCCTCCGGCCACCCGGCGGTGGCTCCGTTCCGCGAAGCACTGGTCAGCGACGGCATCCCGTTCACGTCCTTTGCCGTGGAGGATGTCAACGCCGAATACGAGCGGATGCTTGCCCTGGGTGTCGTCTTCACCCAGCCGCCCACAGAAATGGGTCCGGTCACCACCGCGGTCTTCGATGACACCTGCGGCAACCTGATCCAGCTGTCCAACTACAAGGACTGAATTCGCGGCAGTCCGCAAACGGCGACAGGGTTCCCTCGACCGCGTGGTCGAGGGAACCCTGTCGCATTCATATAAGTTTTCCGGCGGCTTCTCAGCCGTCCAGCAGTGCGCGCTTGAGCGTGTCCAGGCCGACCGAACCCAGCTTCAGCGCCCGGGTGTGGAAGGCCCGCACATCGAAGTTTTCGCCCTCGCGGGCGGCCAGCTCATCGCGGATCTGCTCCCACAGGCGCTGCCCGACCTTGTAGCTCGGAGCCTGCCCCGGCCAGCCCAGGTAGCGCGTGAATTCGAAGTCCAGCTGTCCGGGGGAATCGTCGAAGTTGGCGCGCAGGAAGTCGTAGCCCTTCTCCGGGGTCCAGATTCCTTCGCCCCATGCGGCGGGGATCTCCAGCTCGAGATGCACACCGATGTCGAAGACCACGCGGGCCGCGCGCATCCGCTGCGCGCCGAGCATTCCCATGTAGTCTCCCGGGTCGTTCAGGTAGCCCAGCTGCTGCATCAGCCGCTCCGAGTACAGGGCCCAGCCTTCGCCGTGTCCGGAAACCCAGCACAGGTTGCGGCGCCACTTGTTCAGCGTGTCCGCCTGCAGTTGCGCGGTGCCGATCTGCAGGTGGTGGCCCGGAACGCCCTCGTGGTACACCGTGGTGAGTTCGGACCAGGTGGTGAACTCGTCCTCGCCCGGCGGAATGGACCACCACATGCGTCCGGGGCGGGAGAAGTCCTCGGACGGGCCGGTGTAGTAGATGCCGCCGTCCTCGGTCGGGGCGATCATGCACTCGATGCGGTCCATCGGCGCCGGGATGTCGAAGTGTGTTCCGGCCAGGTCCCGGACCGCGGCGTCCGCCTTGGACTGCATCCATTCGCGCAGCGCGTCCTTGCCGGCCAGCTTGCGCTCCGGATCCGCGTTCAGGATCTCCTTGGCCTCCGCGATGGAGGCACCGGGCTTGATCTGCTGCGCCACGCGTTCCTGCTCGGCGATGATCCTGCCCAGCTCCTCGACGCCCCAGGCGTAGGTCTCCTCGAGATCGACTTCGGCGCCCAGGAAATCGCGCGAGGCGAGGGCATACTGCTCGCGTCCCACGGCGTCCTTGGCCGGGGCCGCGGGCAGCAGCTCGTCTTCCAGGACCGAGGCCAGTTTGCGGTATGCAGCCTTGGATGCGTCGGCGCCGGAGGCCAAGGCTTCGCTCAGCGAGGCGTCCAGCTTGGCGCCGTGAGCCGCCAGCTCGTCGAAGAAGCCGCCGTCCTTGGCGTAGTCCGTCGACTGCTCCATGACGATCTTCACCTGGCGGTGTGCGGCGACCAGCCCCTTGGAAGCAGAGTCGCGCAGGGACTCGATGTAGCCGTCCATGGCGGCCGGCAGATTCGCCAGTCGCCGGGCGATATGCCCGAAGTCCTCGGCCGAGTCCTGCGGCATGAGGTCGAAGATGGCGCGGATCCCCTGGGCCGGGCAGGCAATGTTGTTCAGTTCGGTGCGGCCGGTGGCAATGATCTCCAGCTCCAGCCCCAGGCGTTCCTGCATGGCATCGAGGGTGACCTTGTCGATGTCGTCCACGGGCTGCAGCTCTCCGAGCTTGGCCAATGTGTTGCGGGCGGCCTCGGCGTAGCGCCGGGTTCCCTCGGGGGAGTAGTCGCCGTACAGGCTTTCGTATCCGGGCAGTCCGAGTTCCGCCCCGAGGTCCGGGTAGATCCGCAGGGTGTGCTCGAAGTGTTCATCTGCTACGGCGTCGATGGCCGTGGCGGCGCGAGGTGATGTCTCGTTGTTCATGCGGCAAGCCTAGTTGATCTGAAACAGATGTTGAAGAGATGAAGTGAAAATGAATCGACGGTGCCTACCGGCGTCTGAATGGCGCCTCGGAGGAAACGGGGCTATGGTGGTTAACTATTGCCTACCTATCGGTAGGTAGGAATCGAGAATCACCTCGCGTCAACCTTTTTGAGGAGAAGCAGATGCCCGCAACCCAGACCGCCGCCAAGGTCGGTGCCTGGTTCGCCATCTCGCTGGCTCTGGTCACCATCCTGGGGCCGGCCGGCACCGATATGTACCTTGCGTCCCTTCCTGACATCGTCGCGGACCTGAAGGGCACTGAATCCATGGGCCAGCTGACCTTGACGGTCTACCTGCTCGCCATGGGTGTCGGGCAGCTGGTCTTCGGCCCGCTCACCGATGCCTTTGGCCGGCGCAAGCCGCTGCTGGCGGCGCTGGTCGCTTTCCTCGCAGCCTCCTTGTGGGCGGCCGGCAGCCCGAGCCTCGAGGTTCTGCTCGGAGCTCGTGCCCTGCAGGGGCTGGCCGCGGCGCTCACCTTGGTGGTGGCGCTGAGCATGGTGCGCGACGCAGCCCAAGGGGTGCGGGCGGCGCAGCTGTTCGCCCTGCTGATGACCATCGAGGGTTTGCTGCCGGTGCTGGCACCGACCGCCGGCGGATTCATCGACCAGCACTTCGGCTGGCGCATGGTGTTTTTGGTGCTGGCCGGCCTGACCGCCATCGCCACCGTGAACACCACCTTCACCATGCCCGAAACCCTTCCCAAGTCCTCGCGGATCCAGCTTCGCCCGAGGGAAATCCTGCGCACCTACGCGCGCATCGCCAAGGACCCTGCCTTACTGCTGCCCACGCTCGGGCTGTCCTTGGTCTTCTTTTTCCTGTTCGGCTACATCGGCGGCGCGCCGTTCGTCTACCAGGGCGAGTTCGGCCTGGACGCAGGGCAGTTCGGGCTGCTCTTCGGCTGCACCGGGCTGGCAGTGATGCTCGGCGCCATTGTCACCGGGCGGATGGTTTCCCGCTGGGGCGCGGCCAAGCTCGCGTTCATCGGCACCGCGCTGGTGCTGGGCGGGGCGGTGCTGGCTTTCGCCCTGCATGCGGCCGGGCTGGGGCTGGGCGGCATCGTGGCTGGCATGTTCCTCTCCCTGTTCGGCCTGGGGGTTGCCGAGTCGACGCTGATGGCGTTGGCCATGGGCTCGCAGGACGTTTCGCTGGGTTCAACCGCCGCCCTGCTCGGCGCGCTGCAGCTGACCATTTCCTCGGCGGCCACCCCGCTGTCCGGCCTCGCGGTCGAAGCCGGGGTTCCTGCCTGGCTGGGATTCCTGATGGCGGGCGCGGCGGCGGCTCTTGTTATTGTGGGTATCAGCGCCAAGCGGGCGCCGGTGCTGACCGATTTGGAAAGCCACTAGGAACCACGAGCACGGATCAAGCGGAGCAATCAGCGCACCATGTCACTTTCCCCCTCGGCCCAGAAGATCTGCGACGTCGCGGTCAAGCACTTCGCCCAGTTCGGCTACGACGCCTCGTCCCTGGCAGCCATCGCCGAGGGGGCGGGCATGCGCAAGCCCTCGCTGTATGCGCACTTCGCCGGCAAGGACGCGTTGTTCCTGCAGGTGCTGGAAACCGCGCTGGACGAGGAGAAAGTGGTGGCCCGCGCGGCCCTGGCCGCAGGGGGCGGGTCTTCGGAGGTTCCGGGAGACGGCTATATCTCCGGGCTCCAGGAGCGCTATGACGGTTCGCCGCACTTCCAATTCCTGCTGCGGACCGTCTACGCGCCACCGGTGGCCCTGCGCGAGCAGGTCATCGAGAAGTACCGCGGCTACGAGTCCGAGCTTCGGGCGGCCTTTATGGAAGGCCTTGACTCGAACCTCGCGGAGGACCGGGCGATTCTGCTGGCCGAGGCGTTTCTCGGAGTGGTCGACAGCCTGCAGGTCGAGTTGATCTACAACTCCCCGCAGACCTTCGAGGTGCGGCGCGATGCCATGCGCCTGATGCTGGGGACGTTCGCCGCGGCGCAGTGACGCAATATTGCCACCGGCACGAAGCGGCCATGCAGTCATAGTGCAGACAAGAATGCCGGAGCATCCCAAGGGAGGTGCTCCGGCATTCTTGTCGCTGGCGTGTTTAGCGGCGTCCCAGGTTCCAGGACAGGCGCGGGGTGCTCAGCGCATTGCGCTTGCGCAAGCGCGTCACGCGCTTGGCCGCCGGCACGGCGCGTGCGGTCTGCTGCTCTTGGCAGTCCAGCGCCATCAGCAACGCGGTCACCGCGGCCAGCTCTTCGGGCGTCGGGTTGCCGCGGGTGACGGTCAGCTGCGCGGCAGCGGAGGCGAGGGCCTGCTGATCCATGGGAGAACTCCTTGTGCGTCGTGGAAGAAGGGTGTGTGCCGCAGGGTCCTTACAGCGGGATGTTGCCGTGCTTCTTCGGAGGCAGGCTGGCGTGCTTCTCGCGCAGCGCGCGCAGCCCGCGTACCAGCTGCAGGCGGGTCTCGCTCGGGGCGATGACCGCGTCCACGTAGCCAAGCTCGGCGGCCTGGTACGGGTTGAGCAGCTCGGCCTCGTAGTCGTCGATGATCTGCTTGCGGCGCGCCTCGACGTCTCCGCCCTCGGCCTCCACCGCCGCCAGGTCGCGGCGGTACAGGATGTTGACCGCGCCCTGCGCGCCCATCACGCCGATCTGCGCGGTAGGCCAGGCAAGGTTCAGATCCGCGCCCAGCTTCTTGGAGCCCATCACGATGTACGCTCCGCCGTAGGCCTTGCGGGTGATCACGGTCAGCTTCGGCACGGTGGCCTCGGCGTAGGCGAAGAGCAGCTTGGCGCCGCGGCGGATGATGCCCTGGAATTCCTGGTCCTTGCCGGGCAGGAAGCCTGGCACGTCCACCAGGGTCACGATCGGGATGTTGAAGGCGTCGCAGTGGCGCACGAAGCGCGCCGCCTTCTCCGAGGCGTTGATGTCCAGGGTGCCGGCGAACTGCATCGGCTGGTTGGCCACCAGGCCTACGGTGCGGCCCTCGATGCGGGCGTAGCCGATCAGCACGTTGGGCGCGTACAGCGCCTGCATCTCGAAGAACTGCCCGTCGTCCACCACGGACTCGATGACGGTGCGCATGTCGTAGGGCTGGTTGGCCGAGTCCGGGATCAGGGTGTCCAGTTCCAGGTCGTCCTCGGTGACCTCCAGCTCTTCGTCGAATTCGGCGATCAGCGCATCGGAGAGGTTGGAGGAGGGCAGGTAGTCCAGCAGGTCCTTGCAGAACTCGATGGCGTCTTCCTCATCGGCGGCCAGATAAGTGGCGGTGCCGGTGTTGGCGTTGTGCTGGCGCGCGCCGCCCAGGGTCTCCATATCGATTTCCTCGCCGGTGACGGTCTTGATGACGTCAGGTCCGGTGATGAACATGTGGCTGGTCTTGTCGACCATGATCACGTAGTCGGTCAGCGCGGGGGAGTAGGCGGCGCCGCCGGCGCTCGGGCCCATGATCAGCGAGATCTGCGGGACCACGCCGGAGGCGTGCACGTTGTTGCGGAAGATGTCCGCGAACATGGCCAGGGAGGCCACGCCTTCCTGGATGCGGGCGCCGCCGCCGTCCAGGATGCCGATGACCGGGCAGGAATTGCGCAGCGCGAATTCCTGGACCTTGACGATCTTCTCGCCGTTGACCTGCGAGAGGGAACCACCGTAGACGGTGAAGTCCTGCGAGTAGACGGCGACCTGGCGGCCGTCCACGGTGCCGTAGCCGGAGACCAGGCCGTCGCCCATCGGCTTCTTCTTCTCCATGCCGAAGGCGGTCGAGCGGTGGACTGCCAGGGCATCGAATTCTACGAAGGAACCCTCGTCCAGCAGCATCTCGATGCGCTCGCGGGCGGTGTGCTTGCCGCGCGCATGCTGCTTCTCGACGGCTGCCTGTCCACTGGGTGCTTCGGAGAGCTTTTGGCGGCGGCGGAACTCAGCGAGCTTGCCGGCGGTGGTGGACAGGTCGATTGCTTCGTCTGCCTCGGTACGGCCCTGCGTCATGCCCTGGTCTCCCTCGGATCGGTCTCAATGTGTAGGAATGGCACAAGAAAATTGCCAACCAAGCCAGTCTAACTGGGAAAACAGCCAGTTTGTTTGTAGGAATCTTACAAATTGGGGCAATCCTGAGCATGACCCACCCCAGAATAAGTTACTCAACAGTAGCTTGCGCGCCCCATCTGCCGTAACCTAGATCACATGACTATTGAATCGCGAACCCTCATCGCCCCCGAGCATTCCCGGCTGGCCGGACGCACCATCCTGATGAGCGGCGGCAGCCGCGGCATCGGCCTGGCCATCGCGACCGCCGCTGGCCGGGCCGGCGCCAATGTGGTGCTGCTGTCCAAAACCGACACGCCGCACCCGAGCCTGGAAGGCACCATCCATACCGCCGTGCAGCAGATCAACGACGCCGGTGGCAAGGGACTGGCCGTGGTGGGCGACGTGCGGGTGGACGAGGACGTGCAGCGCGCGGTGCAGCAAGCCATCGATGCCTTCGGCGGCATCGACATCGTGGTGAACAATGCCTCGGCGATCAACCTGGCCAAAACCGACCAGCTGGACATGAAACGCTACGACCTCATGCAGGACATCAACGTGCGCGGCACCTTCCTGCTGTCCAAGACCGCGCTGCCGCACCTGCGCGAGTCCGCTCACGCCCACATCCTGACGCTCTCCCCGCCGCTGAACCTGGATCCCAAGTGGGCAGGGATGCACCTGGGCTACACCATGGCCAAGTACGGCATGTCGCTGACCACGCTGGGTCTGGCCGAAGAGCTCAAGGACGCCGGCATCGCGGTGAACTCCCTGTGGCCGGAGACGCTGATCGACACCGCCGCGATCCGCAACCTGCCAGGCGGCCAGCAGATGGTCCACGGCGCGCGCAGCGCGGACATCGTTGCGGACGCCGCCATGGCGATCCTCTCCAGCGATCCTGCCGGAGTCAGCGGCAATTTCTTCACCGACGGCCAGGTGCTGAAGCTGGCCGGGGTCGACGACTTGAGCGGCTATGCGCTGGATCCCGAGGTTCCGCTGGTGGAAGACATCTTCCTGTAAAGCCAGCTGCCGCACAGGCCCGCGTGGCTTAGGGTGGTTTTCATGAGCATTGAGAAGCACTGTGCCCGCGCCGCGCTGGATCCGGCCGTCTTCGACGCCCTGGCCGGCGAGCTGGGACTGGGCCTGGTCAGCATCCGTGAAACCTCCGGCTCGACCAACACCGAGCTGGCGGACCTGGCCGCCTCCGGGCAGGCCGGGAACCTGAGCGTGTACTTCACCGAGCACCAGCAGCAGGGCAAGGGGCGGCTGGGCCGCGACTGGGTCACCCCGGCCGGGTCCTCCCTCACCGTCAGCGTGCTCGCGGTGCCTGGAGAAAGCATGCCCACCGACTCGCTGTCCTGGTACACCATGCTCGCGGCCCTGGCCTGGTGCCAGGCCGTTGAAGAACTCACCGGGGTGGCAGCCCGCATCAAGTGGCCCAACGACGTGCTGGCCGGGGACAAGAAGATCTGCGGCATCCTGGCCCAGCTGGTCTCCACGCCGAAGGGCTTCGGCGTGGTGGTCGGCACCGGCATGAACGTGGACCAGGACGCCACCGAGCTGCCGGTCCCCACCGCCACCTCGCTGCGCCTGGCCAGCGGATCGCCGGTGTCGCGCAGCGCCCTGCTAACCGGCTATCTGCGCCGCTTCGCCGCCCTGGATATCGCCTTCCGCGAAGTCCGCGGCAATGCCGCGGCCGGGATGAATGGCTTCTCCGGGGCCAGCCTGGCTGGCATGGTCGCCGCGAAGCTGGCTACGCTCGGACACGACGTCCGTGTTGAATTCCCAGATGGGAGCCTGCTTGAAGGCCAAGCGGTGGACCTTGAACCCGACGGCGCGCTGCTGGTGCGCGACGGCGCCGCACGCACCCACCGGGTGCTGGCCGGGGACGTCCACCATGTGCGGCGCGCCGATGGAAAGTACGCCTAACCTGCTAGTGCAACTGCACCGGGACTAGTATTAGTAGAACTGAGGCTTCAAGGACCAACCAGGGCAGGAGGGACGAGGATACTGACGATGAAGGTGCCGCTGCATGAGAGGGAACGCGTGATCATCAAGACGCGTGAACATTCCAAAGTGCTGAGACAACCAATTGTCGTTTTCCTGCTGCTGACCGTGGTCTGCACGTTCCTGCTCGGCTACCTCAGCCGCACCGACCTTTCGCCCTGGCTGGCGGAGAACGCCGGACTGTGGGTCGTGGTGACGCTGGTCCTCTGGGCGGCGCTGACGCTGATCTGGTGCGTGGCCCCGTGGGTGCGCTGGCTGCGCAGCCGGATCGTGCTGACCACCGAGCGGATCCTGTTCCGCTCGTCCTTCACCTCCGGCAAGCTGCAGTCGGTGGGTTTGTATACGGTGCGCGACCTGATTGCCCACACCAAGAAGCAGAACGCCATGACCCGCGCCGGCACCTTGGATATCGTGCTGGGCCATGGCTACGTCAGGATTGCCCACGTTCCCTCCGTCCCGTACTTCAGGTCCCTGGCCATCGACGCGATAACCAACCTGCGCAACAACCAGTCCCCGGTGCAGACCGAGGCATCCAAGAGTGAGGGCATGGCTCCATGAGCACCGAGCACAGCAATACGCCACGGGCCGACACTCCGCAGTCCGCCTCCGTCGCGGCCCACCAGGCCCGCGAACACGCCCCGGTGGAGACCGCCCCCGAAGCGGATCCGATCCTGGAACTCGCCCAGGCCATGGAGAAACCGCTGCAGGTCCCGGCCCACACCCCCGACGCCATCCGCGACACCGTCGCGGCTTTGGAACGCCAGCTGATCGGCGGGCAACGCGAGCTGCGCCGCCGCGAGGTGGCGGCCGACGCCGGCATCTCATTGCATTCGGCCCGCAAGCTCTGGCGCGCGATCGGCTTCCCGGAACTCAGCGACGACGACGTTTTCTTCACCAAGCGCGACGAGGAAGCGCTGGCCACGATGGTCGGCATGGTGCGCGAAGGGCAGCTGACCGAGGAAACCGCCATCTCCCTGATGCGTTCGGTGGGCCAGATGACCGACCGCATGGTGGTCTGGCAGATCGAGGCGCTCGTGGAGGACATGATCGCCAACCAGAACATGTCCGACCGCCAGGCCCGGCGCCAGCTGTTCGACATGCTGCCGGACCTGATTCCGCAGATCGAGAACCTGCTGCTCTACTCATGGCGCCGCCAGCTGAACTCCGCGGTGCACCGCATGGCGTTGCGCGCCGAGGCCGGCGTGGCCGCCTACAACCAGGGCGGGGGCGGGGACGACGACACCCCGCTGCCATTGGCCCGCGCGGTGGGTTTCGCGGACCTGGTCTCCTACACCTCGCTGTCACGGCGCATGAACGAACGCACGTTGGCCAAGATGGTGCAGCGCTTCGAATCCAAGAGCGCGGAGATCATCTCCGTGGGCGGCGGCCGGCTGGTCAAGACCATCGGCGACGAAGTGCTGTACGTGGCCGAAACCCCGCAGGCAGGCGCCCGGATCGCGCTGGCGCTGTCGCAGGAGTTCGAAGCCGATGAAATGCTGCCGCAGACCCGCGGCGCGGTGGTCTGGGGACGCATCCTCTCCCGGCTGGGAGACATCTACGGACCGACGGTGAACATGGCCGCCCGGCTGACCTCGCTGGCTGAACCCGGCACGGTGCTCACCGACGCGCTGACCGCCAATACGCTGAAAAACGATCCGCGGTTCGTGCTCACCGCCCAGGAAATCACCGCGGTGCGCGGCTTCGGGGAGATCCAGCCCTTTGAACTGTCCCATGGCGAGGGTACCGGATTGGTGGTGGACTGATGCACGCAGAAGCCCAGTCCGTCCCCTTCGTCCTCGCCGCGGCCGGGCGCACCGACGTGGGCCGGCGGCGCACCGAGAACCAGGACCGCATCCTGCTGGGCCAGGTGGCCTATGCGGTGGCGGACGGCATGGGCGGCCACGAGGCCGGCGAAGTAGCCAGCCAGCTGGCCGTGGAGACCATGGAAGAGCTGTGCACCCGCGCGGCCAAGACCTCCGTGCCGAGCCTGCCCACCGTGCAGCAGGTCCAGCGGCAGGTGCAGCTGGCCGATGACCGCATCCGCGAGGCGCTGGAGTCCCGCGGCGGCACCACGCTGTGCGCGCTGGTGCTGATCAAGGCCTCCGGGCAGGGCCGCGACTCGGTCACCGCGCCGGTGGCCATCCCTCCGTGGACCCAGGGCTTCGCGGCCCAGGGCACCACCGACGTCATTTCGAAGATCACCCCGGAAATGCTCGAGGCCCACCGCCGCGGACAGGACCCGGCCACCGCCGCGATGCCTGTTATCGAGGAAGTGCCGAACCTGGCGCTGGTCAACGTGGGCGACTCGCGCGGCTACCGTCTGCGCGACGGGGCCCTGCAGCAGCTGACCCGCGACCACTCTGCCGTGCAGGAAATGGTTGATGCCGGCCAGATCACCGAGCTGGAGGCGCGGAACCACCCGCACCGCAACCTGATCACCCGCGCGCTGGGCGCCGGGGCCGAAAGCCATCCGGACATCACCGTGCTGCAGCCGCGCATCGGGGACCGCTATCTGCTGTGCTCGGACGGGCTGAGCGGCGAGCTGACCGAGGACCTGCTGCAGAGCCTGCTGGTCAGCTACAAGGACCGCGAAGTTGCCGCCGAGGTGCTGACCGGCGCCGCGCTGGAAGCCGGAGGGCGGGACAACATCGCTGTGATTGTCATCGACGTGCTGGCGCCCCCCGTGCCGCCTGGAACCGCAACCCAGGCTCCGGCACTGTAGGCCCGCCGGCGTCGTGGCGGCTCCTGGGCCAGGGGCGCACGCTGCCGCTGGTTCAGGGCATTGGATTCCTGCCGCCGTTCCCTGGCGCGCCCTCCGCCGCTGATCCAGTCGCCGCAAGCCCACGTCGGCGGGCCGGGGAGGGCTTCTGGCAATGTGGTGTGGGCGTGGTGAATCCGTCGGCTCCCTGGGGCACAATTGGATACGTGAGTGAAAATGACGTAACGCCAGTTGAGACCACGAACGCCCCGCCTGCACCGGCGCGTGAACGACACGACGAGCTTGTCGAGGCAATCCGGACGCATCGGGAAGCCTACTACCAGCAGGATGCCCCGCTGGTCTCGGACTCCGAATACGACGCGTTGTTCCAGGAGCTGGAACTGCTCGAAGCCCAATACCCCATCCTGGCGGGCCAGGATTCACCCACCCAGGAGGTCGGCGGCGAGGTGTCCGCGGCCTTCGCCCCGGTGACCCACGCCAGCCGCATGTACTCGCTGGAAGACGTGTTCTCCCTGGAGGAATTGGATGCCTGGCTGGAACGCGCCGGCGCCAACGCCAACCGCCTGCACCCGCAGATTCCCGTGCGCTGGTTGTGCGAGGTGAAAATCGACGGCCTGGCCCTGAACCTCACCTACCGCGACGGCAAGCTGGTCCGCGCCGCCACCCGCGGCGACGGCACTACCGGCGAAGACGTCACCCACAACGCCATGACCATCAGCGACATCCCGCAGCAGCTCTCCGGTTCGGGCTGGCCAGCGGAATTCGAGGTCCGCGGCGAGGTCTTCATCGCCACCGACGACTTCAACGCCTACAACGAGGCGCTGATCGAGCAGGGCAAGGCGCCGCTGGCCAACCCGCGCAACGCCGCCGCCGGCTCGCTGCGCCAGAAGGACCCGGAACAGACCGCCAAGCGCCCGCTGCGCATGTTCGTGCACGGGCTGGGGCGCAGCCGCGACTTCCCGATCACCGAGCAGTCCCAGGCCTACGAGCTGATGCGCGAGTGGGGACTGCCGGTGTCCCCGTACGGCCGCGTGGTCGAGTCGCTGGCCCAGGTGAGGGAGTTCATTGCCGAGCACGGCGAGAAGCGCCATGAACTGATCCACGACATCGACGGCATCGTGGTGAAGGTCGACGACCTCTCCACCCAGGAGCAGCTGGGCTACACCTCGCGCGTGCCGCGCTGGGCCGTGGCCTACAAGTACCCGCCGGAAGAAGTGCACACCAAGCTGCTGGACATCCAGGTTCAGGTCGGGCGCACCGGCAGGGTGACCCCTTTCGGCGTCATGGAACCGGTGCTGGTGGCAGGGTCCACCGTGGCCCGCGCGACCCTGCACAACCAGGAGGTCGTCAAGGCCAAGAACGTGTTGATCGGGGACACCGTCATCCTGCGCAAGGCGGGAGATGTGATCCCGGAGATCGTCGGCCCGGTGCTCGCGCTGCGCGACGGCACCGAAGTCGACTTCATCATGCCCACCGAATGCCCCTCCTGCGGCCAGCCGCTGGCCCCGGCCAAGGAAGGCGACGTGGACATCCGCTGCCTGAACGCGGAATCCTGCCCGGTGCAGCTCACCGAACGCGTCGCCTACCTGGGCGGACGCAGCGCCCTGGACATCGAGGCGCTGGGCTACGAGGCCGCCGCCGCGCTGACCAGCGGGCCGGGCGAGGACCCGGCCACCCAGGGCGGGTTGATCCTGCCGGCGGGCCCGGGCCCGCTGCGCAACGAAGCCGAGCTCTTCGACCTGAAGGACAAGCTGGATCAGCTGGCCGAGGTCAAGGTCTGGCGCGAAAAGCGGGTCAAGGGGGAGGGAACGGGCAGGTTCGATCTGGTGCCCTACTTCTTCACCAAGGCCACCGCGAAGAAGCCCTCGGTGCCGACCAAGAGCACCGAGAAGCTGTTCGACGAGCTGGAGAAGGCCAAGGGCAATCCGCTGTGGCGGGTGCTGGTGGCGCTGTCCATCCGCCATGTCGGACCCAACGCCTCCCGCGCCATCGCCACCCGCTACGGTTCCATGGACGCGCTGCTTGAGGTCATTGATGCCGGCAACGCGGTGGAGGAGCTGAGCCAGATCGACTCGGTGGGCTCCATCATCGCCGAGGCCCTGGTCGACTGGTTCAAGGTCGACTGGCACCGCGAGATCGTCAGCGCCTGGCAGGCGGCCGGGGTGAAGATGGTCGACGAGCGCGACGCGAACATCACCAAGAACCTCGAAGGCCTGGCCATCGTGGTCACCGGGACGCTGGAGAACTACTCGCGCGACACCGCCAAGGAAGCGATCATCGTGCGCGGAGGCAAGGCCACCGGCAGCGTCTCGAAGAAAACCGATTTCCTGGTGGCCGGCGAGGCCGCCGGATCCAAGCTGGACAAGGCCCAGTCGCTGGGGCTGCCGGTGCTGGATGAAGCAGGTTTCGGCATCCTGCTCGGCCAGGGGCCGGATGCAGCCCGCGAAGCGGCGCTGTCCGCACCGGAAGGAGCATAAGGCCATGGATCGAGCCATTTCCCACGATCCGCTGGTGCTGCTGGCGCGCAGGGCGGCAGCAGCCGGCGCCGAGGTCCTTGCCCGCCGTGACGAGTCGAAGTTCAACACCAATGAGAAGTCCGCAGCGGGGGACTGGGTCACCGACTTCGACCGCGCCGCGGAAGAAGCCATCCGGGCGACCATCGTGACCACAAGGCCGAATGACGAGCTGACCGGGGAGGAATACCCCAGCGACCGGCCGGCCAATCCCAGCGGCCTGCGCTGGAGCATCGATCCGCTGGACGGCACCACGAACTTCGTGCGCAATATCGCCTACTACTGCTCATCGGTGGCGGCCTGCGAGAAGACCGAGGACGGGATCGAGCGCTGGGTGGCCGCTGCCATTGTGGCCCCGGCGCTGCACGTCGAATACTTCGCCGGACGCGGGCTGGGCGCTTGGAAGCAGGACCTGCACACCGGCAAGATCACCCAGCTGCACGGACCGGCCGACACCGAGGCCCGAATCCTCGCTACCGGTTTCGGCTACGACCCCGAACGCCGGGAATTCCAGGCATCGGTGCTGCAAGAGGTCATCGGGGACTACGTGAACGTGCGCCGACTGGGCTCTGCGGCGCTGGACTTGTGCCTGGTGGCCGAGGGCGCGCTGGATGCCTACGCCGAATTCGGCACCCGGGAATACGACTGGGCCGCCGGCGCGCTGATCGCCGAGGAAGCCGGAACCCTGGTCGGGCGGCCCGTGGGTTATCCGGGATGGCAGTACGCGGGACTGGTGGACTCTTCCAAGCTGCCGATGCCCGAGTGAGCGTAAGCGCCGTGAACGTCCCAGCCGCCTAATTCAATACCGTGCCGAGCAGATTGCTCGCATAGTGGATCGCCACGCCGACCAGCACACCGCCGCACACCTGTGAGGCGGTGTGCTCTCCGCTGCGGATCCGCGCCCAGGACAGCACCGCGATGCCGGCGACGACCACAGGCATGTACCCGCCCATGCCGTCGGCGGCCTGCAATGCCACATAGGTTCCCACCGACAGGTGCACGGAGACCTTCCACCACAAATTGACCACCGACACGACAAGCAGGCCAAGCAAGATCGCCAGAACTTCGCGGAACATCGCTGCGCCGGCATTCATGACCTGGAGCAGCAGCAGGCCGCCGAGGATGGACCCGGCAGCCAGCGCGTACAGCCGGTGCCGCTGCCGCCGCTGCGTCACGTGCATGTCGGTGACCATGCCGCGCAGCTTCGCCGCCAGCAGCACCAGCCACGGGATGATCGTGGTGAACAAGGCGGCGACCAGCGCGTCGGACCAGCCCATCTGCGCGCGGCGCAGCGGCGTTGAGAGCCGCAGCAAGGTCGCCAAGGCCGCCGGTGAAAGCACATGCGAAAAAACGAGTGCCAACTGTCGGACTTTCTGGGCAGCGGGAGCATCCCCGGTGAGCTGCATGGAGTAGTACCTCGCAAGTTGTCGTCTTTGGTATGCTCCCAAGCCTAGTGCGGACCGGGGTTTTCGCTCCGGCGCGGCAGTTTGCGGAGGCATCCCGTCTCCACCGGGCAGGCCACGCGTGGCAGGAGATGCGGGAGGGACAGCATGCTCAAGATAGCCAGTTGGGTAACACGAACGGCCTTGATCCTGGCCGGGCTGGTGGGAGTTGCCGCAACTGGAATCGTGGCCTCAATGCTCCTACCCGATACAGGAAAAGATGAATCCTGCGAACTGAATACGCCGTATTTGGTTGGCGGCAAGGGCGCTGCAGGAGAAGACCTCGAAGTGGTGGTGGATCCTGCTGGATGCGACCTGGACCTGCGCGATGGGCAGCTGATCTATCTTGAATTCTCGGTGACGGATGCCCCAGTACCGCAAGAGGGCCAGAGCCAGGCGCAGATGCCGGCGGACGGCTCCATGCACGCGATGCTGCCGGTGGATCCGCGGAACACGAGCGGCCAGCTGGTGGTGACGGTCCACGGCGGCGTTCCGGGCTGCGACGAAGACTACGCCGCGTGTGCCGCATGGATCCATGAACTGGATACTCGCATTGAAGTCTTGAAATAGTCAGCCTACGGTTCCCAGAAGGAAACTATTCCGGCTGCGGATCAGCCGTGGCATGTACCAGCTCAGCACGAGTCTTTCCGCCAGCCAGCCCAGCGGGCCCCACGGCGCGGCGAAGCTGATCTTGTCGATCATCACGGTTTCATGGCCGCAGTCGATGAACTCGTGGACGTGCCGGAAGTGCTTGAACGGGCCACGCAGCTGCTCGTCCGTGAATGATGTGTGCTTCTCCAGCGCGGTGATCCGTGAGGTCATGCGCAGGAGAACGCCAAAGTGCGTCGCCCGCCAAGTCACCTGCTCGCCGAGACCGATCATTCCAGTGGTGACACCGGCGACGGCCCGCTCTGCGGAATCCTTCATGGATTCCGTGTGAGCGTCGATATTCAGGGACTTGTCCCACAGCGCCTGGACGCTCTGGGACGTGCGGGAGACGCACTCGAAGTAGACGGCCATAAGGCCAGACTAGACGACGACCAGATTCTCTTCGGAAATTCCGGCTGCCGCATCGTCGTAGTATTCGCGCTGGGTCAGCTTGGAGGCAGCTGCCTCGTCCAGTACCACAACGGCGTCGCGGTGCAGCTGCAGTACCGAGCCGGGGCATGCTGCGGACAGCGGGCCTTCGACCGCGGCGGCAATGGCGTCGGCCTTGCCGGCGCCGGTGGCCACGAGAACCAGGCGGCCGGCATCCAGGATGGTGCCAAGGCCCTGGGTGACGCAGTGGGTCGGCACGTGCTCGATGCCGGCGAAAAAGCGGGCGTTGTCCTCGCGCGTCTTGGATGCCAGCCGCTTGATGCGGGTGCGGCTGGTCAGCGCGCTGCCTGGCTCGTTGAAGCCCAGGTGGCCGTTGGCTCCGATGCCAAGGATCTGGACCTGGACGCCGCCGGCTGCCTTGATTGCGGCATCGTAGGCATCCGCTGCTGCCTGGACCGCGATTACCGAGTCGCCGGTGCCCTGCGGCACGCAGAGGTTCTCCGGGCGCAGGCCGATGACGTTGCAAACCTCGTTGACCAGGGTCTGGCGGTAGGACTGCTCGTGGGTGTCCGGGATGCCGATGTACTCGTCCAGCGCGAAACCGAGCGTGTCAGAGAAGTCCGCGCGTGATTCGGAGACCGCTTTGCCCAGTTCGCGGTACAGCCCCAACGGGGATGAACCGGTAGCCAAGCCCAGCACCTGCCGCTTGCCGTTCCCGTGCTCGGCCAGGCCGGCCAGGACGTTGTCAGCGGCGATACGAGCTACCTGGTCGGCGCTCGAACCAATCAGTACGCGCATAGAAGGAGGATCCAATCTTCAAATAACGGGGTGCGCCGGGCGGCGCCGCGGCCAGCCGGAGTCAGGGCAAGGGCAGGACCGTGAAATTACTATTCTTGCAGGTTTCCTGCGTCGCTAGCACTTTTGCGCCGCAGGAATCTGCAACATCTCGATCACGGTGCGCGCCAGCACCGGTGAGGCGCCGTAGGTGGTGATGTCGGCGCGCGGGGCGGGCCAACCGAAGTTGACCACCAGTACGCGGTGTCCGTCCTGGCGCAGCTGGGCGGCGAGCTCATGCACGGCATGGGTCTCGGACAGGGCGCGGGCCGCGAGCAGCACCTTGGCGCCGGGACGCAGGTCCTCCGCGGCCTCGGTCGGAGCGACGCTCGACAGGCCCCACGGCACGTGTCCCACGGCCATGTTGCTGTCGGTGTCCACCTGGACCAGCTGCACTTCGGCAGGATCCGCGATCCAGCCTTCGACCTCGGAGGAGGTTTCGAAGGCCTTGGACCAATCGCCGGTCACCAGCTCGCATGGTTCGCAGGCCTCGTCCTGCACCCGGTAGTGGGTGGCCAAGGCGGTGTTGCGGGCCGCCGCATCGCGCAGGCGCTGGGGATCCAAGGCGCCTTCGTGCACCGCGTGGAGGATGGCGTTGACAACCTGTTCGTAGTCTTCGCGTTTCATGTCGGTGCCCAGGCACAGCAGGTCGGCCCCGGCGCGCAGCGCACGCACGGCGGCCACAGGGATTCCGGTTTCCGCGCTGGCGCCGGCCATGTCCAAGGCGTCGGTGACGATCACGCCGGTGAACCCCAGTTCATCGCGCAGCAACTTGCCCAAGATGGCACTGGAGAAGGTGGCGGGGTTCTCCGCGTCCAGCGCCGGGACCATGATGTGGCTGGTCATGATGGCGGCGATGCCGGTCTGGATCGCCGCGGTGAACGGGGCCAGCTCGCGTTCGGCCAGGGTGAAGGGATCCACCGCGACCACCGGCAGCGACAGGTGCGAGTCCGTGGAGGTGTCACCGTGGCCGGGGAAGTGCTTGGCGCACGCGGCGACCATTTCCCCCTGCAGCCCCACGGTGAACGCGGCCGTGTGCATTGCCACCTTGCGCGGGCTGATCCCGAAGGAGCGCACCCCGATGACCGGATTCTGCGCGTTGGTGTTCACGTCCGCGTCGGGCGCCAGGTTCAGGTTGAAACCGTAGGCGCGCATTTCCCTGGCGATGGCCCGGGCGCTGGCGCGGGTCAGCTGCGGGTCGTCGAGTCGGCCCAGCACCGCGTTGCCCGGCTGATTGGAGCCGTCGCGGTAGTGCAGCCGGGTGACGTCTCCGCCCTCTTCATCCAGTGCCAGAATGGCGTTGGGGGACGCCTGGCGGATCTGGGTCATGAGGTCGGAGAGCTGTTGGGTGTCCTGGATATTGCCGCCGTAGATGCACAGCGACCCCATGGGATCCGGTAGTCGAACGGTGGCACTATTAACGAACCATGTCTTTGATTGATGAATTTCGCGTGACCTGCGACGGACTGGTTATCGAACCAGCCGCGCCAGCCGACTTTGAGCGAGTCGGCGACCTCACCGTTGACGCCTACCTGGCGGCCGGGCACTTCGACGACCCCCAGCACGAGTACATGCAGTTCGTCCGCAGGATCGCGGACCGCGCGGCCAAGGCGGAAGTCTACGTGGCCCGTCGCGAGGGCGCGGTCATTGCCTCCATGACCCTGGTTCCCTTCGGCAGCGAATATGCCGACATCGCCCGCGCAGGCGAATTGGAGATCCGCATGCTCAGCGTGGATCCCGCGGCGCAGCGTTCGGGTGCAGGGAAGGCCATGGTGCTTGCCGCGATCGAGCGCGCACGGCAGCTTCCGGAGGTGCACGCGGTCTCGCTGACCACCGGAGGAAACTGGACCGCGGCCCGGGCCTTTTACGAATCCCTGGGATTTGCGCACTGCGCGCAGCGCGACTGGTACGTGCCCAATACCGAGATCCTGCTGGTCGTTTACACCATGGATCTCCGTTAACGGTCATGTCATTGTTGGTTCTCAGCGCCGGGCCATAGAATGGCGCCATGAGTGCACTTCGCCGAAAAGTCATTGCCCTGTCAGTTGCGAGCCTTGTTGCAGGCACCCTGAGCGCCTGCAGTTCAGCCCCTGCAGACCCGGCTCCGTCGGCAGACGCGCTGGCCGCCGCGCTGAATTCCGGCGACTTCTCCGGCATTGCATTCAGCAACTCTGATGCGGCCGCGGCCGCGGCGACGCTGGACACGGCATTCGGCAAACTAGATGACATCAAGCGCACCAGCACCGTCAATTCGGTGGCCACGGATGACCAGAAGCAGGACGGGGTCACCACCGCTACCGCTACCATCCAGACCGTCTGGGATGTGGATGAGACCGAGACGGATCTGAGCTACCAGACCCAAGCCGTCTGGCAATACGACGACGAAGGCAAGAGCTGGCAGCTGCGCTTCGACCCCTCGATCCTTGCGCCGGACATGGCCGAAGGCGACTTCCTGGCGGCCAGATTCGAGCCAGGCCAGCGCGGCAACATCACTGACGGTGAAGACAAGAACATTGTCACCGAGCGTCCGGTGATCAATGTCGGCATCGACAAGACCCGTGCGACCAGCGATGAATGGGCATCCTCGGCAAAGGCGCTGGCCAAGCTCGTGGACATCGACGAAGACGCCTTCGTGGCCAAGGTCAAGGCCGCCGGCGAGAAAGCCTGGGTGCAGGCCATCGTCCTGCGCGATGACGCAACCCGCGAGGTCACCGACGAGCAGATCGCCAAGATCCCGGGAGCCGTCGGGCAGGCCGACCAGATCCCGCTCGCTCCGACCCGCTCCTTCGCCCGGCCGCTGCTCGGCTCGGTCGGCGAAGCCACCGCGGAAATCGTCGAGAAGTCCGAGGGCAAGATCCATGCAGGGGACCAGGTAGGCCTCTCCGGCTTGCAGGCAACCTACAACGACACCCTCTCGGGCACCTCAGGGGTAACCATCTCACGCTACAACGCGGCCAAGGAAGCCCAGTCCGAGCTGTTCTCCAGCAACCCGGTGGACGGCAAGGACGTGCAGCTGACGCTGGACCAGGACCTGCAGAAAGAAGCCGACGATTTGCTGCAGGAGGCCGAATCCAACTCGGCCATCGTGGTCATCCGGCCGTCCGACGGCGCGGTGCTTGCCGCATCCTCCGGCCCGGTGTCCTCGGGACTGAACACCTCATTGCAGGGGAAATATGCCCCGGGCTCATCTTTCAAGGTCATCAGCGCCCTGGCAATGCTCCGTGACGGCGCGAGCGCCAGCACCAAATTCGACTGCAAGGCCACCACCGTGATTGACGGCAAGACCTTCAAGAACTTCGACGGCTACCCGGCCTCAGCACTGGGCAAAATCCCGCTGTCCGAAGCCATCGCCCAGTCCTGCAACACGGTCTTCGTCGACGAAGGCGAAAAGATCGGCGGAACCAAGCTGGCCGAGGCCGCAGCAGCCCTGGGGCTGACCGGTGAGGACGGCACCGGCGCCGGCGCGGTCCTCGGTTCGGTGCCCACCGATTCCACCGGAACCGAGCAGGCGGCGAACATGATCGGCCAGGGCGTGGTGGAAGCCTCGCCGCTGGGCATGGCAACTGTCGCAGCCTCCGTCCAGGCCAAACAAACCGTGTCGCCCAAGCTGGTGATCTCACCGGAACCCAAGGCGCCTGAAACCGCGAAGTCCAAGCTCACCGAGGAGGAAGCCAGCGAGCTGGCCACGATGATGGCCGCCGTAGTCGACCACGGAACGCTCAAGGACCTGAAGGGCACCGGCACCGGGAAGATCATCGGCAAGAGCGGCACCGCCGAATACGACAGCGAGCGCAACGCCCACGCCTGGGCCATTGCCGCCCAGGGCGACATCGCTATTGCCGCCTTCGTCGAGGACGGCAACGGCGGAGCGCAGACCGCAGGTCCGCTGGTGAAGGACATGCTCAAGGCTGCACAGTAGGCATCAGGTTCGCGCTGCCCTCCAGGAATTTCTGGAGGGCAGTTTCTGATTGCGGCTTACGCCTCTTGGCAGTAGGCCCCGTACGCCTTGCGCGCCGCATCCGGAGCTTTCGCATCCAGCGTCAAGGAGCAGTCCAGAACTCCCGAGTCGGGATCGATCCACGTGGAGAATTCCAGCTTGTACCGGTTTTCCGGCTCATTCTGGCATTGGACGCTGAATTCATGGGTCAGCGGCGTCGCGGCGAGGTACACCAAATTGCCGGCAGATCGATCGGAATTGGCGAGCAGCGAATCAAATTCGCCGGCGCGGGGGAAGGGCAGTTCTTCGAGCCGGTCAGGAGATACGGCATTCACTGCAGTGACAACCGCATCAAGGTTGTCCCATGCGGGCAGCGGGGTCCACGCGACGGAAGATGCAACTTCCTGATCGAGCACTGTTTTGCCCAGATCCTGATCGTAGAACCTGTCGACCCGGATGAATTGGGGTTTTCCTTCGGACTGCCCCGCACTGACCACATATGGTCGATCGCAAGAAGTGGTGGGTGTTGGCGTCGGGATTTCCTCCCCTTGCGGCAGACCAGGGCTCGTACAGGAGACAAGTCCCAAGGACAGGCAAGCTGCCAACGCTGCGATGCGGCCTTGCTTCATCTATTTTCTCCTTGTCGGTCTACCGCTTGACTGCGGCTTTGGCCGCCGGTGAGTATGAATGATACTTCAAGTCAGACTGCAGATATCCTTGTGCAGCCACGGACAGCTTCGGTTGCTTGCCGGTAGCCTATCTGTGCACCTTCGAACTGTACAACCGGCCAAGAATACGGTGTCAGCTGGCGAAGTAGCCGCAGTCCACGATTCCCACGATGAGCTCGTCATGGAAATGCGAATCCCGTTCACTGCCCTCGATATTGAAACCAGCCTTTTCCCAGGCTCGGATGGCCCGGGGTTATAGGAAGCCACGCGCAGGCTGACGGGGTGCAGGCCCAATGCCTTGAAACCATAACTGCACATGAGTTTCATCGCGCGGGTGACCAATCCCTTGTCCACGTATTTCGGGCCGGTCATGATCGACAGGTCGGCAATGCGACGGGGAGCGTGCCGCCGTACAACGTCGCATGCCCCACCAGGGGAGCGGTGGTTTCCTCGAAAATGCTGAAGCCTGCATCGCCGCCCTCCGACCGATTGCGGCACCAGGACGCGAACCGGTCCGCCGGATGCTGGGAAAGCTGGGGCTTGGCAACCTTTTGCTGCGCCCCGGCCCACCGCGGATCGTTCAACGACAGAGATAGCACCGCGAAGTCCTCCGGCTCGGACTCTCGCAGCACAACTGCATCGACTTCAAACAGCGTTGTCCCGTAGGCCTGGGTTTGCTCCCCGGTGGTCCACTCGCAGTTAGTTTCCATGCCGTCTATGCTAGGCATAAACGACCTGGCTCCTGATCATTTGGTGCAGTGCTTGTGCCAAAACAACCCACCTGAAAGTCGATGCGCATGGGAATCATCTACAACACGACGATGAAGCCGAGCAAAAACGAGCTGGTTGAAGACTGGCTGGTCCGCCAGGATTTCTTCACCGGCAAGAAGAAGCCGCAGCTCATCCACGTCGGGGGGTTCCGGCTGGAAGACCCTGCCGGGGAGGTCGGCATCGAGTTCCGTCTTTATGCGGATAACGCCGATCTGAGCGACGTCATCTACCACGTACCGCTGACCTACCGGGACGCGCCGTTGCCCGGGGCCCAGAAGTATCTGCTGGGTACCAGCGAGCATGGCATCCTCGGCACCCGCTACATCTACGACGCCGAAGGAGACCCGGTCTTCACCGCGCAGCTGCAGGCGTTCGCCGACGGCAAGGCCGTCCCGCAGCACCACACCGAATCCTTTATGGACGAACCGCGGGTCGCCCTGACCAAGGACGCCGCCGGAAAGAAGCTGCAGATCATCCGCCGCCCGGTGCGCTTGGCCGGAGCCCAGTCCGGGGTCGTGGGATATTGGGAGAACGCCCTGGGGCAGGAGCTGACCGGTTTGGTATTGCGCACAGCGTAGCTGATGCGCCACATTACGGCCTGATGGCAGTCCGGCACGGGATAGACTTGTCTATGAAACCCATCCGCCCATTCTAGGGAGATATATGTCTGCCATCAGCCGTGAGGACCTTGTGCACCTGGCACAGTTGGCCCACATCGAGATGAGCGACGCAGAGCTGGACAAGATGACCGGTGAACTCGACGCTATCGTCGGTGCCATCGCGTCTGTCAGCGAAGTCGCCTCCTCCGACATTCCAGCAACCAGCCACCCGATCCCGCTGACCAACGTCCTGCGCGAGGACGTGGTGGGCCAGACGCTGAGCATTGACGACGTGCTTCTCAACGCGCCGGATTCGGACTCGGATCGCTTCAAGGTCCCGGCAATTTTGGATGGTGAATAATCCACGTGAACGAACTGATTAAGCTCTCCGCCGCCGAACTGGCAGCCAAGCTGCGCGCCGGCGAAACCACCTCCGTGGAAGCCGTCCAGGCGCACCTGGACCGCATCGCCGAGGTCGACGGCACCCTGAACGCCTTCCTGCACGTTAACGCCGAGGAAGCGCTCGCCGTGGCCGCAGAGGTGGACGCCATCCGCGCCGCCGGCGGCGCCGAAGCCGAAGCGCTGCACCCGCTGGCCGGCGTGCCGATCGCCATCAAGGACCTGATCGTCACCAAGGGCCAGCCGACCACCGCCGCATCCAAGATGCTCGAGGGCTGGATGAGCCCATACGACGCGACGGTGATTGAGAAGATCCGCGCCGCGAAGCTCCCGATGCTGGGCAAGACCAACCTCGACGAGTTCGCGATGGGTTCCTCCACCGAGCACTCGGCCTACGGCGTGACCCGCAACCCGTGGGATCTGGGCCGCATCCCGGGCGGCTCCGGCGGCGGCTCGGCAGCAGCCGTGGCGGCCTTCGAAGCCCCGCTGGCCCTGGGCACCGACACCGGCGGCTCCATCCGCCAGCCGGGCGCGGTCACCGGCACCGTGGGCGTGAAGCCGACCTACGGCGCGGTCTCGCGCTACGGCGCCATCGCCATGGCCTCCTCGCTGGACCAGATCGGCCCGGTGTCCCGCACTGTGCTGGACTCGGCGCTGCTGCAGGAACTGATCGGCGGGCACGACCCGAAGGACTCCACCTCGCTGCCGCAGGACCTCGAAGGCCTGGTGGCCGCCGCGCAGGCCGGCGCCGCCGGCGACCTGTCCGGCGTGCGTGTTGGCGTCATCAAGGAATTGCAGGGCGAGGGCTACCAGAAGGGCGTGCAGGCGCGCTTCAACGAGTCCCTTGAGCTGCTCAAGAACGCCGGCGCGGAAATCGTTGAGGTTTCCTGCCCGAACTTCAAGTACGCGCTGGGCGCCTACTACCTGATCATGCCTTCCGAGGTCTCCTCGAACCTCGCCAAGTTCGACGGCGTGCGCTTCGGCCAGCGTGTGCTGCCGACCGAGGGTCCGCTCACCATTGAACGCGTCATGGGCGCCACCCGCGCCGCCGGCTTCGGCGACGAGGTCAAGCGCCGCATCATCCTGGGCACCTACGCCCTGAGCGCCGGCTACTACGACGCCTACTACGGTTCGGCCCAGAAGGTCCGCACCCTGATCCAGCGCGACTTCGACGCCGCGTTCGAGCAGGCCGACGTGCTGATCTCCCCGACCGCTCCGACCGTGGCTTTCGAGCTCGGCGCGAACGACAACGACCCGGTTGCCATGTACCTCAACGACGTGGCCACCATCCCGGCAAACCTCGCCGGCGTCCCGGGCATCACCGTGCCCGGCGGCCTGTCCGAGGGCCTGCCGGTGGGCATCCAGTTCCTGGCTCCGGCCTACGAGGATGCCCGCCTGTACCGCGCCGGTGCCGCACTGGAGACCCTGCTGGAAAAGCAGTGGGGCCACACCCTCATCTCGCAGGCACCAGCCATTGACACCGCTTCGATCGCGCAGGAGGCCTAGGGAATCATGAGCAACTACACCGATGAACTAGTCGATTTCGACGAGGCCCTGGATCGCTATGATCCGGTGCTGGGCTTCGAAGTCCACGTGGAGCTGAACACCAAAACCAAGATGTTCTCCGACGCCCCGAACGCCTTCGGCGACGCCCCGAACACCAACGTCACCCCGGTGGACCTGGGTCTGCCAGGCGTGCTGCCGGTGGTCAACAAGACCGCCGTGGAGTACTCCATCCTGATCGGCCTGGCGCTGAACTGCCAGATCGCCGAAAAGTGCGGTTTCGCCCGAAAGAACTATTTCTACCCGGACACCCCGAAGAACTTCCAGACCTCCCAGTACGATGACCCGATCGCCCATGACGGCTGGCTGGACATCGAGCTGGAGGACGGCGAGGTCTTCCGCGTGGAGATCGAGCGTGCCCACATGGAGGAGGACGCCGGCAAGCTGACCCACATGGGCGGCGCCGCAGGCCGCATCCAGGGCGCCGACTACTCGCTGGTCGACTACAACCGCGCCGGCGTGCCGCTGGTGGAGATCGTGACCAAGCCGATCGTGGGCGCCGGCAAGCGCGCCCCGGAGCTGGCCCGCGCCTACGTGGCAGCGATCCGCGAGATCGTGAAGAACCTGGGTGTGTCGGACGCGAAGATGGAACGCGGCAACGTGCGCTGCGATGCCAACGTTTCGCTGATGCCGAAGGACGCCGAGAAGTTCGGCACCCGTACCGAGACCAAGAACGTGAACTCGCTGCGCGCAGTGGAGCACGCCGTGCGTTTCGAGATCGAGCGCCACGCGGCAGTGCTGGATTCCGGGAACAAGATCGTCCAGGAAACCCGCCACTGGCATGAGGACACCCGCTCCACCACCTCGGGCCGCCCGAAGTCGGATGCGGATGACTACCGCTACTTCCCGGAGCCGGACCTGGTGCCGATCGTCACCACCGCCGAATGGGTCGAGGAGCTTCGCTCCCGCCTGCCGGAACCTCCGGCAGACCGCCGCAAGCGGCTGAAGGCCGAGTGGGGCTACGCGGACAAGGAGTTCCGCGACGTCGTGAACGCCGGCGTGCTGGATGAGATCGAGGCGACCATCGCCGCCGGTACCTCCGCCGCCGTGGCCCGCAAGTGGTGGATGGGCGAGATCGCCCGTCTGGCCAAGGCCGCCGAGAAGGAGATTGCGGATCTGGGTGTCACGCCGCAGACCATCGTTGAGCTGAACTCGCTGATCGAAGCGAAGAAGATCAATGACAAGATCGCCCGCCAGGTCCTGGAATTCGTGCTGGCAGGGGAGGGCTCCCCGGCGGAGATCGTCGAGAAGCGCTCGCTGGCAGTCGTGAACGACGACGACGCGCTGGGCAAGGCCGTGGATGACGCCATCGCGGCCATGCCAGACGTGGTCGAGAAGATCAAGGGCGGCAAGATGCAGGCCATCGGTGCGCTGATGGGACCGGTCATGAAGGCCACCCGCGGCCAGGCCGACGCCGGTCGCGTCCGCGAGATCGTAATGGAGAAGCTGGGCCTCTAAGGTTCGCTGCTCAAACAACTGAGGCTCCCGTTTCCGTCGCTGACGGAAATGGGAGCCTCGTTTGTTGAATCGGATCAGAGGGGCGCGACAGTAATGCTGTTGAGCGTTCCGCCCTGGACGAATCCGTCGACATTGACCGCGACTTCTTCGAAAGCGTTCAAATGTCCCGTGGCCGAATCGAAGATGAACGAATACCGGTAGGTCAACGTATCGGTGGGTTCGCTGTCCCGCAGCAATTGCCTCCGGGCACCTTGGAAGTCATCGCAATTCCCGCTGACGTGGTCGGGTGCGATGACACTGGGACGAACAATCGGCTGAAAACCACGGATGATCTTGACCGTACTTCCTGCGTCATCCCGATCAAGCTGCTGCAAATCACCCGGTAAGCCCGTCCGCTCCGACCATTTGGCCCCAGCGGATCGGGTCATCACCAGGTCTGCATTAGGATTGCTGGATGACCACCGCCCAACCACTTTCGGGTTTTCCCGAGGCTGAAACGTCCATCGATCTGGCCCTCGTGGAGCGGCTGGTCGCTAGCCAGGCGCCGAAGCAGTGGGTGCGGCTTCCCATCTCCTACCTGGCCACGGGATGGGACAATGAGGTCTATCGGCTGGGGGAGCGGCTGCTGGTGCGCGTGCCCCGCCGGGCCTTGGCCGCGCAGCTGGCCGAGCGCGAACGGCTATGGTTGGACCGGGCCGCGGCCGACAGCGGACTGGATCTGAGTGCGCCGCTGTTTTCCGGGATGCCGACCGCGGAATATCCCTGGAGCTTCTCCATCTGCCGTTATGTTCCCGGAGTGAGTGCAGCCGGCATTTCCCGTGTCCAACGTGACCACTATGCGCGGCAATTTACGGGATACCTGCGCTCCCTGCACGCAGTGGCCCCGCCAGAGGCGCCGCGCAGCGCCTTCCGCGGAAGGCCGTTGCGGGAGCTGGACGATGCAACCCGCGGACGCATTGAGCTGCTGCCCACCGCGCAACGGCCAGCAGCCCAGTCCATCTGGGAAGCCGGGCTGAAGGCCGCCGAATACAACGGACCGGCACACTGGCTCCACGGTGATCCGCACCCGCACAACACCATCGTCCAGAACGGGCCGGACGGTTTCGAACTAGCTGCGCTGGTGGACTTCGGCGATCTGTGCGCGGGCGATCCCTCGTCGGATCTGGGCATGCTGTGGCTGCACTTCAGCGCGGATAGCCGCGACAGCGCGCTGGCCGAGTACGGGGTCCTCAAAGGCAGTGACACGTGGCTGCGGTCCCGGGCTTGGGCCCTGCGCTACGCCATGCTCACCTCACCGCTGGGACCCGATGACCCGCTGGGAAGAATCGGCCTGGAAACTCTGCGGGGGCTGCTTCGACACTAACTAGTCGCCCGGCGCATTGCGAAAGAAAGCATCGCAGATGACAGAATGATGAGAGTCTTCCTTTGCCAGAGTGCGAGGTCAGAGAGAAAGGTGCCCTTGCCATGACCCGCAGGTCAGATCCGGCTCGTGCCAGGAATTTCGCGTCGGTGCTCCAGGAAATCTTCGCGGAGCCCGGGCGCTCGCGCAAGGACATCGCGAATGCCATCGGCATCAGCGCCGCCTCGGTGACCAGCATTGCCGCCAGCCTTCTGGAACATCGGCTGATCAGCGAATCTGCCCCGGTCGCCGCGGGGCAGGGCCGTCCGAGGGTTCCGCTGAGCGTTGACACCGACTCGAACCTGGTTATGGGGATCCACCTCGGCCCGCGAGTCACGGGTATCGTGCTGACCGGGCTGGACGGAGTTGCCAAAGCCTCCGTGCTCGTCCCGCACTCGGGGATGACCGCAGCAGAGGCCTTTGAACTGGTGATCGCCCAGGCAGAGACACTGGTCGCGGACCATGCCGACGGACGGCCGGTCTTGGGCACCGGGGTGGCTACCGGAGGCATCGTAGATCGGGAGCAAGGGCTGATCGTCGAGAACGCCGGAGCCGGATGGTCGCAGGTTCCTGCGCAGCGGATGCTCGAAGCCCTTCCCCAACCGCTGGTCCTGGATAACAACGCCCGCGCCGCAGCCCAGTCCGAGTTGTTCTACGGGCAAGGCGCCAAGGAATCCGACTTCCTGCTGATGGTGATTACCTCCGACCTCGGGGCCGTACTGGTCAGCGACGGCCAGATCCGGGCCGGGCGTTCCCAGCATGCGGGAAACATCGCCCACATCCAGGTTGACGCAGCTGGCTATCCCTGCGCCTGCGGCCGGCGAGGCTGCCTGCAGGTCATGGCCACCGATGAAGCGACCGTGCGCCGTGCCCATGATCTCAATCGCACCGACGTCATTAACTACGGAGACATCGACCGGCTTTATGATGCCGGGGATGCCCAGATTCGGCAGCTCGTGGCACAGCGCGACGGCTATGTCGCCACGGCCGCCGCCCTGCTGTTCGACCTGCTGGACCCGGGGCTGCTGGTGATCGCGGGAACGCCTGCCGAGCGGCCGGAAACCCTGGCGCACGTGCAGCGGACTGTTACCGAGAAGTCCGTGCAGCAAGGAGTTGCCGGGCAGCGTGTGGTGTACTCCAGCGACCACGAGCTTTCGCTGTCGATTTTTGCCGCGAGCATTATGGTCAACGAGGTGTTGAGCAGTCCTTTGGCGTTCATCGAGAACCTGCAGCAGCTGGTTAGCGCTAAGTAATTTTTTTCCTGTTCTTGACATCACACCCCTGTCATGTTTACTTTATTTCATAAAATAAATAAATGTGACGGCAGCAACACCTCGGCGAACAGGCCTGGAATGCCGCATGTAGGAGGAAACAGGATGAAGCAATCCAGGAAATTGGCGCTTGTCGCCGGCGCCGCATCGCTGATGCTCGCCGCGACCGCCTGCTCGGGCTCCGGCAG
Organism: Arthrobacter sp. YC-RL1; assembly: GCF_001454985.1. NCBI lineage: Bacteria > Bacillati > Actinomycetota > Actinomycetes > Micrococcales > Micrococcaceae > Arthrobacter > Arthrobacter sp. YC-RL1. Next base: position 2,966,083 of record NZ_CP013297.1, on the reverse strand, counting down.
CCAGGCCGCGTCTGGCAACGGCTCGGACATCGCGACCTTGTCGTTCATGACCAGCGAGCCGAAGAGCATCGTTCCGCAGAAGGATCCGGGGAGCCAGATCGGCATGGCGCTGTGCGCCAACCTGATGGAAGTCAATGTCGAGAGCCAGGAGCTCGAACCGCTGGCCGCCAAGTCCGTGTCCAGCGATGACGCCAAGGTCTGGGACATCGAACTGCAGGACGGGTGGACCTTCCATGACGGAACGCCGGTCACCGCGAACTCCTTCGCCGACGCCTGGAACGCCACCGCCACCGGCGCTAACGCCTGGCAGGGCAACGGAACCTTCGTCTCCTTCGCGGGCTATGACGAGCTGAACCCGCTGGACGGCTCCACGGCGAAGGCCACCGAACTGTCCGGCGTGAAGGTCGTGGACGACACCCACCTGACAGTGACCCTCAAGGCCCCGAACCGTGATTTCCCGGCAATCCTGAGCACCAACCCGACCTGCCCGATGCCTGAAAGCGCCTTCGACGACGAGGCAGCCTACGATGAGGCGCCGGTTTCCAACGGCCCGTACAAGTTCGTTTCCTGGGACCACAACCAGCAGGTCGTCATGGAGAAGTGGGACGGATTCAAGGGCGCTGCCGGCTTCTCCGGCGGCGCGCAGCAGCTGGTCGGAAAAATCTACACCTCGATCGACCCCGCCTACACCGACATGACCGCCGGCAACCTGGACATGATCCGCAACGTGCCTGCCACCATGGTCGACAAGGCCAAGAGCCAGCTGGGCGAGGAATCGCTGTTCGAGGTCAAGATCGGCTCCAAGCAACAGACCCTGCAGATCCCGGCCTATGTCGACGAGCTGTCCTCGAAGGCGCTGCGCGACGCCGTGTCGATGTCCATCGACCGGGAGGCCATCGCGACCTCGCTGCTCAAGGGCCATGCCCAGCCATCGGATTCGCTGGTGCCTCCGGCGCTGGACTCCTACGTTGAAGGCTCCTGCGACGCCTGCACCTTCGATCCTGAGAAGGCCAAGAAGATCCTGGCCGATGACGGCGGATTCGACGGCACCCTGGTCATCGAAAGCAACTCCGCTTCGGACCAGCAGCTGGTCCAGGCCATCGCCAAACAGATCCAGGACAACCTGGGCATCAGCGTGCAGATGAAGCCGATGCTCGGCACCGAGCTCTCGGAGCGCCGCAACAGCCAGAAGCTCGAAGGCGCCGCCTTCGGTTTGTGGGGCTGGTCCTACAAGTCTTCGGACCAGTACCTGAGCCAGTATGAAACCGGCGGCGACGGAAACCTCGCCACCGCCTACTCCAACCCGAAGGTCGACAAGCTGCTCCAGGCAGCCCGCGCCGAAATGGACGACGCCAAGTCGGCCGAGCTGTTCAAACAGGCCGAAGCGATCATCATCAAGGACCTGCCGGCCATCCCGCTGTTCATCCCTACCGACTACGGACTGCAGTCCAAGTGCGCCGTGCTCAACGACGTCCAGGGCGACCTACAGTACTACCGCGCCGGCTACGGCTGCTAGCACGAACCGTGACAGGAAGCCGGGCGCCGGAAATGATTTTCCGGCGCCCGGCTTGCCGGAAACACACAGACAAAAGGGGTAACCAATGCTGGGTTATACCGTACGGCGCATCCTGCAGATGATCCCGGTGCTGCTGGGCGCCACCTTCATCATCTACGCACTGACATTCTTGATGCCCGGCGATCCGATTTCCGCGCTGACCGGCGAGCGCCCGCTGCCGGAGGCCACGGTGGCGCAGATCCGCCAGGCCTACCACCTGGATGACCCGTTCATCATCCAGTACGGAAACTACATCCTGGGCGTCTTCCGCGGAGACTTCGGCATCGACTTCTTCGGCCGTCCGGTGCTCGACCTGATCCTCGAACGCCTCCCCGCGACCTTCGCCTTGGCCATGACCGCCTGGGTGCTCAAGCTGTTCGTCGGCCTGATCATCGGAGTCTACGGCGGACTGCGCCGCGGCCAGGCAGGAGACCATTTCGCTTTGGTATTCACGGTGCTGTTCATGGGTGTTCCCGGGTTCGTGATCGCCCTGGGCGCGCAGACCTACTTCGGGGTGCACCTTGGCTGGGTGGATCCGGCCGGCATCCGCGCGGGCTGGCCCATGGCCTTCATCCTGCCGGCGCTGGTCATGGCCCTGGAAGCGGCCGCCGGCCTGGCCCGGCTCACGCGCACCTCGCTGGTGGACGTGCTGCGGGCCGAATACCTGCGCACCGCCAAGGCCAAGGGCCTTTCGCCCAAGCGCATCATCTGGGGCCATGCCCTGCGCAACGCGATGATCCCGGTGGTCACCTACCTGGGCTTGAGCCTGGCCGGAATGCTCGGCGGCGCGGTGATCATCGAGGCGATCTTCAACATCCCGGGCATCGGGGGACTGATGGTCAGTTCCATCAACAACAAGGAAGGCACCATCGTGGTCGGCATCGCCACCCTGCTGGTGCTGGTGTACCTGGTCTTCAACCTGCTGGTTGACCTGACCTACGGCTTGATCGACCCACGGGTGAGAATATGAGCACGACAACAACGGTTAATCCCCTCGACGGCGCCAAGGCAGTGGACCGCGCCCCGGACAAGGTGCGCGGCGCCCACCGACGCTGGTGGCTGAAACCGCGCTTCGTCATTTCGGGCGCCATCGTGCTGCTGATGATCGTGATGGCCGCGTTCCCTCAGCTGTTCACCGGATTCGGTCCGGGTCCAACCGAGAACTGCGACATCCTCAAGTCCAACCAGCCACCCAGTGCCGAGCACCTGTTCGGCATAGACATCCAGGGCTGCGACTACTACACCAACGTCATCTACGGCGCCCGCGCCTCGATCCTGGTGGGCATCGTGGTCTCGGCCATCGCCTTCGGCATCGCCGCCCTCGTTGGCGCCCTGGCCGGCTACTTCGGCGGGTGGGTGGATGCGGTGATTTCCCGCATCTGCGACATGGCCTTCGGCCTGCCCTTCATCCTCGCCGCCATCGTGGTGCTGCAGCTGTTCGGCGAACGCAATGTCTGGACCGTGATTTTCGCGCTTGCCCTGTTCAGCTGGCCCGGCGGCGTGCGCTTCATGCGCTCTTCCGTGCTGGAGGTGCGCAACCGCGAATACGTGCAGGCCGCCCGCCTGCTCGGCGCCGGCAACGGCCGTATCCTGCGCAAGCACATTGTGCCCAACGCGATCACCCCGCTGCTGGTGTTGCAGACCCTTGGTGTGGGCGGCATGATTTCCGCCGAGGCCGGTCTGACCTTCATCGGCATCGGCCTGACCCCGCCGGCGGTCTCCTGGGGCCTGCAGCTGGCGGCAGCCCGTGAGTATATCGATGCGGCGCCGCACCTGCTGATGTTCCCGGCGATCTTCCTGACCATTACCGTGCTCGGTTTCGTCCTCTTCGGCGAGGCCATGCGCGATGAATTCGACCCGAAGGGCAAGTGATGAACAAGCCGCATGAAGCAGCACCGTCATTGCTGGAGATCAAGGACCTCCGGGTGGAATTCGCAACCCGCCAGGGGGTGGCGACCGCGATCAACGGGGTCAACCTCTCGCTGCAGCGCGGGCGCTCGCTGGGAATCCTGGGCGAGTCGGGTTCCGGCAAGTCGGTGACCGCCCGAACCATCATGGGCCTGCTGGATACTCCTCCGGCGCGGGTGACCCATGGGCAGATCCTGCTCAACGGGGAAGACCTGTTGGCGGTCAGCGCCAAGCGCCGGCGCAGCCTGAACGGCGCCAGCGTGGCCATGGTGTTCCAGGATGCGCTCAGCGCGCTGAACCCGGTGCATCCGGTGGGACGCCAGATCGGCGAGCTGTACCGGGTGCATCGTGGCTACAGCCGGGCGGCGGCCAAGCGGGCGGCCATCGAGATGATGGACCGCGTGCGCATCCCGGCCGCGGCCAAGCGCGTGAACGACTATCCGCACCAGTTCTCCGGCGGCATGCGCCAGCGCATCGTGATCGCCATGGCCTTGGCCCTGGATCCGGAACTGCTGATCGCCGACGAGCCGACCACCGCGCTGGACGTCACGGTCCAGGCACAGATCCTTGAACTGCTCAAGGAACAGCAATCGGAAAACAACATGGGGCTGATCCTGATCACCCACGACATTTCGGTGGTCCGCGAGGTGACCGACGAGGTGGCAGTCATGTATGCAGGACGCATCATCGAGCGTGGCCCGACCGCCGAGGTGCTGGCGCATCCGGCGCACCCCTACACCCGGGGCCTGGCCGCGTCCATCGCTAGCGAAGAGCTCAAGGGGCAGCAGCTGCCTGCCATCCCGGGCAGCCCGCCGGATCTGCTGCGCCTTCCGCAGGGCTGCTCCTTCGCCGCCCGCTGTCCGCTGGCCGACCAGGCATGCACGGCCACGATTCCCGTCCTGCAGCCAGTTGCGCTGCAGCGCGACACCGCGTGCTTCAAATCCGAGGAGGTGCTGGTCCATGCTTAATACCCAGCTTGAACAACAGCCGAAGGATTCAGTCCAAGGCCCGCTCATGGAGCTTCGCGGCGTCAAGATGCACTACCCGGTGGCCCGGGCGATGCCCTTCGGCCCGCGCAAGACCGTCAAGGCCCTGGACGGGGTGGACCTGGAAATCCGGCAGGGCGAAACCCTTGGCATCATCGGGGAAAGCGGCTGCGGCAAGTCCACGCTGGCCCGCGTGCTGAGTGGACTGGAGAAGCCCACCGAGGGACAGGTCCTGTTCGAAGGCCAGGACATCAACACCCTGCACGGAGCTGAACGGGCGCAGATGCGCCGGAACATCCAGCTGATCTTCCAGGACCCCTACGCCTCGCTCAATCCGCGCATGACGATCGAGCAGATCCTCATGGAACCCTTCGAAATCCACCCCGACGCCGTGCCGCGGTCCGGGAGGCGGGCCAAGATCGCCGAACTGATGGAACTGGTGGGGCTGAATCCTGACCATCTGGAACGCTATCCGCACAACTTTTCCGGCGGGCAGCAGCAACGCATCGGCATCGCCCGCGGCATCGCGCTGAATCCCAAGGTGCTCATCTGCGACGAGGCGGTCTCCGCCCTGGACGTTTCGGTGCGCGCGCAGGTGGTGAACCTGCTGGCCTCGCTGCAGCAGGAACTGGGGTTGAGCTACGTGTTCATCGCCCATGACCTGCAGATCGTGCGGCATATTTCCGACACGGTGGCCGCCATGTACCTGGGACGCGTCATTGAAACCGGCACCTACGACCAGGTCTACGACCGCAGCGCGCACCCCTACACGCAGGCGCTGCTGTCCGCCGCGCCGGAGCTTCGCCAGGAGCCAGGCAAGTCCCGGCAGCTGATCATGCTGCAGGGCGACCCGCCGTCTCCGATCGATCCGCCCAGCGGCTGCCGTTTCCACACCCGCTGCCCCGTGGCCCGCCCATCCTGCGCCACCGCCGAGCCGGGCCTCGACCCGGTGGGCGAGGGCCATGCGGCACGGTGCTTTTTCCCCGGGCCTATTGGCCCGACCAACAATTAGTCAGAGCGCACCGACAGGTGACGACAAGGAGAATTCCCATGGATCTTAAAGTTGGAATCGTAGGCTTCGGCCTGCGTGCTTCCCTGCACCGCTATCTGCAGCGCCCCGGCGAGGGCAGCGTGGTGAGCATGGTGTGCGACATCAGCGAACGCGGCCGTGCCGATGCCGCGCAGGCCCTGCCCGAGGCGCTGATCACCGCCGAGCTGGACGAGCTGCTGGCAGCTGACCTCGACGCGGTCCTGGTGCTCACCCCTGATTTCACGCACCGCGAGGTGGCGGTCCGCACCCTGGAGGCGGGCATCCCCACCTTCGTGGAAAAGCCGCTGGACATCACGTTGGAGGCGGCAGATGACATCCTGGCCACCGCGCAGCGCACCGGAACCCGGTTGTACGTGGGCCACAACATGCGCCACATGCCCGTGATCTGGCAGATGAAGCAGCTGATCGACTCGGGTGCCATCGGCGAGGTCAAGGCCGTGTGGTGCCGGCACTTCGTGGGCAACGGCGGGGACTACTACTTCAAGGACTGGCACGCCGAACGCCGCTACGCCAACACCCTGCTGCTGCAGAAGGGCGCCCATGACATCGACGTGATCCACTGGCTGGCCGGGGGCTACAGCACCCAGGTCTCCGGAGTCGGGGCACTTGCCGTCTACGGCGGGGTACAGGACCGCCGGGACAATGCCGACCGGCGCATGCGCGACTGGTTCTCCCTGGAGAACTGGCCTCCTGCCGAACAGCGCGACCTGAACCCGAACCTGGACGTTGAAGACCTATCCATGGTGCAAATGAAGCTGGACAACGGAGTGCTCGCCTCCTACCAGCAGTGCCACTTCACCCCCGACTACTGGCGCAACTACACGGTGATCGGCACCGAGGGGCGGCTGGAGAATTTCGGCGACGGACCGGGAGACTTCATCCATGTCTGGAACACCCGCACCACCCACGGTTTCGCCGAACCGGATGTGAAGGTGGAAATTCACGGCGACGAGGAAGGGCACGGCGGCGCGGACCCGAACCTGATCGCCGAATTCCTGCGTTTCGCCCGTGAAGGGGGAGCCACCGAGACCTCACCGCTGGCGGCCCGCGCAGCGGTGGCCGTGGGGGACCTGGGCGCCCGCTCGCTGCGCGATCAGGGGCAGACGCTGCAGATCCCTTCCCCGGGCCAGGCCGTGGTGCGCTACTTCGAAGCCGGCCAGCAGGCCGAAGCAGTCAAATAGCCGGAAAATGACCGCAGGGCTCGGTGAACCGGACGGTTCACCGAGCCCTGCGTTGTCGTTTTGGCCCGTCGTGCTACTCGACCTCTATGGCCAGTTCCGCCAGCTGGTCCATGTGGGTGAAGATCCTGCTGGCACCGGCCTGGCGCAGTGACTCGGGGTCGGTGCTGGTCGGACCGCCGGAGGAATATCCGTAGACCGTCGCCCCGGCGCCGACTCCGGCAGTCACGCCCGTGGCGGTGTCCTCGATGACCAGCGCCTCTCGGGGATCTATGCCCAGCGCTGTGGCGGCCGCGAGGTACACGTCCGGGGCCGGCTTGCTGCGCGGGAACTCCATGCCGCTGAACACCCGGTCGCCGAAATACTGGTCGAGCCCGGTCAGTTCCAGCTGCATTTCCACCTTGGCGCGGTCCGCGCCGGTGACGCAGGCGATCTTCGAGCCGTAGACGCTGGCGACCGCCGCCACGGCCTGGGCGGACCCTTCCACCGGGCGCAGCTGCGTGCGCAGCGCCTGGTCGCGCCGGGCCCGGAACTGCGCCAGCCAGGCATCGTCGATGCGTACCCCTGTGTGCTGGTAGATCGGTTCCCACTGGTCCTTCAGCGCCTTGCCGATGAAGATCTTGATGCTCTCTTCCATGCTGATCTCCCAGCAGTTTTCCCGCAGGATGTCCCGCAGGACGGAGTTGGTGATGAGCTCGGAGTCCACCAGGACCCCGTCGCAGTCGAAGAGGACGGCGGAGAATTTCTGCTGCAAGGCGTGGGATTCCCATTCGATTAGAAGACGTGGAGAGTGTTTGACCGCGGATTGCAGGAGCAACACTGGGGCAGCGGGCATTCGCCGCCGCCTAGAACAAGATTAGTTTGTTCCCGGGCACCACGCTGTTCCATCAGCGCCAGCCCACTTGCCTCCGCTCCGGCTGCTGTTTTGTTCCGGCCTGCGATGGATGGAGCGGAACCTTACGAATAGGCGGCGATTCGGCGGTCCAGTTCGTTGCGCACCTGCGGCCACTCCGTCTTCAAGATCGAGAAGACCACGGTGTCGCGCAGCGATCCGTCCGGCATCCGACAATGGGCCCGCAACACTCCGTCCTGCTTGGCGCCCAAGCGGCTGATGGCCATGCGCGACTGGAAATTCATCCAGTGCGTGCAGAACACCACGACTTCGCAGCCCAGCGTTTCAAAGGCGTAGCCCAGCAACAGGCGCTTGCTCTCGGCATTGGCCCCTGAACCGTGGGTGCTGGCGGCGTTCCAGGTGTAGCCGATCTCCACGCGGGGCAGTCCGAGGTCGATGCCGCAGTAGGTGGTCATGCCTATAATCCTGCCGGGCAATCCGGTAGCGGGATCATTGAGTCGGGTGGTGAAGGCCAGCATTGAGCCTTCCGACTGCCTCGCCAGGCGCTTGCGGATTTCTTCGCGCATGTCTCCGGGACGCGGTACCGAGGTATACCAGAGGTTCCACAGTTCGCCGTCGCTGGCTGCCTGTACCAGATCGTCATGGTGGTCCATGGACAGCGGCTCGAGGGTGACATGGGTGCCGCGCAGGGTGACGGGGTCAAGGATTTTCATGCGAATACTGTACGTGCTGAGAAATCTCTGCGGCACCCCTGCGCGTCTACGTTCTCCCGGGCGGAAGGCAAACGCCGGACCGGGGACCGGTTCATTCGGTGCCCTTCGGATGATCCGCAGACGAAGCCGGTGAGCGCATCATTATTGCCCCGCCTGCCGCCGCCACCGCGCAGGCGACTGCTAGTGCGCCCAGGCCCAAGGGCAGCGTCGCCGCCCCGGCCACCAGCCCCACGAGGATCGGGCCCCCGGCATCTCCGACCTCCCGCCCGAGCTCGGCGCTGCCCATGGTGCGCCCCATGCGTTCTGGCGGCGTGGTTGCGGCGAGTCGGGCAAATCCTAGTGGCGTAATCAGCCCGACCCCGAGGCCGATTGCCGCGGCGCCAAGCAGAATCACCGGCAGGGACGGGACCACCGCGAGCAGAGCTACTGCGGCAAGCAGCAGTGCTGCGCCGGCGGATATCAGGGTATTGACCCGTTGCGGGGCAGAATCGTGGATCCGTCCGGTCAGAGGTTGCACGAGGGCAGATATGACGGCGAGGATGCTAACAGCGCCCATGCCGATGATCGGGTCAGCACCGAGTCGGGCTGCTAGCAACGGGATGAAACCCACCGCGACGCCCAAAACCGCGGTGGCAACGGCCAACAGGAGTACTGGTCCGAGGAATGCCGGCGCCGTGGATTGTTTCACAATATCTGCCAGCGTGGAACAGTGTTTCGGCAGGACCGGCACGGAAGGCATTGAGATGGCCGTCCACAGGGATGCGACCAGTGAGAGCCCAGCCAGCACCAGGAACAGTGCCGGCAAGCCCGCCCACGTGATGAGGGCCGCTCCGAGCAGCGGGCCGCCGGCATACCCGAGCCCCTTCCACGAACCGTATTTGCCAAAGTAGCGTCCAGCGAGAGAAGGCCCCACCAGCCGGGCAACGGCCGAGGAAGAAGCGGGGGAGAAGCCTGCGGCGGCCGCACCTTGGGCCAGCCTCGCTAGGGCGAGCAGCAACGGTGATGCGGCGAAGACGCCGAGCAGCGAGGCCGCCGCGAAAACCAGCAGTCCTCCCACGATTACCGGCTTCACGCCGACCCGGTCGCTTAGCGTGCCGAAGACGGGTTTCAGGATCACCTCGGCGATGTCATATGTCGCCAGGATCAAGCCGAGCGTGGCAAAGGCCAGCCCGAGATTCTCCGTTTCGGTGCCCAGCGCAGCAGCAACGCCGTGGGCGCCGAATGCCGTCGTGAATCCCGCCAAGTACAGCGGACCCAATCCGCCCTTCTGATCAACCACGCACCCAGCGTAACCGTGGTGGATTGGCGTGGACGAGAGGAAACGGATGAATTCTTGGCACGTTACGCGAAGGAAATCGGCGTGGCACGGGCCATCGGCGGCGTTCGCCAAGCAGGTCCGTCGCAGTGGTTTTCCTCAGAGCCCCCAGCGCGCGCTGAATTCGTCGAATCCAGAGCGCGAGGAGCTCTTGAACATGTGCATTCACCTCAGGGTGCATGTACGCGTGAAGCTATCCTCCGACAAGCTCTTGGATGGTCTGCCGGATCGCTTCAACGACAGCCACGACGGGCTCTCGATAAAGATGCTCCGCGCGGATCAAGACGTCGATTTGTCGACCTGCTGAAAGGCCTTTGATTGGTCGTAAAGTCACCGTGTCGTCCAGGGATTTCCGCGCGGTATAGCGAGGCAGGATCCCGAGGCAGCCGCTGGACTCGATCAGCGACCCTGCGGTGGCGTAGTCGTTGACCCGATGCTCGACCGTCGGTGCACGGCCGGCCAGGGCGGCAATCGTTTCCAAGACGTCGGCAGGGGAGTAGCCGGATCTCGACACAACCCAGCGCTCGCCGATCACCTGTTCCGGAGAGAGCTCTTCGAACGCTGCCAGCGGGTGATCCCGGTGCAGCGCGATATCCAAGGGCTCGAAGGCCAGCGGGATGACTGCCACATGGTTTTGCGGCCACGGCGCGGTGTGGGGCATGCGGTGCGCCAGCACCAGGTCGTAGGCGGATGTCAGCGCAGGGAAGTCCTGTTGCGAGACATCTTCGTCGGAAAACCTCAGGGGTGGCAGCGAGCGCTCCGTCCACGTCAGCAGCGGGGCGAAGATCGTCTGGCCGATGGAATGGAATCCTGCGACCTTGACGGGGGTCTGCCGGTCCTGATCCTGCGCCTGGATCTTCGCCGAAGCCTCGGCCAGGGTCGAGGCGACCTGCGCCGCGGCCGAAGCCAGCAGCCTGCCTTCGGCGGTCAGAACCAGGCGCCGGCCGTCCTTCATGGTCAATGGTGCCGCGAAATTGCGCTGGAGCTGGGCCAGATGCTGGGAAACGGCCGAGGGGGAGACGTAGAGTGCCTTGGCTACGGCGTTGACGCTTCCCAGGTCCTCCAATTCGCGCAGGATTCTCAGCTGATGTAATTCCATGAAGTAAATACTAAATCGTCAGATCAGTATTTCGATGATCAACTAAGGTGTCATCCGTGCTTGGTCGGTGCGACACTTGAACTGATCCCACCATTCGTGCTCATGACGCAGCTTCTTGATCAAAGGAATCCCTGATGAAAGCCTTGTACAAGTCCGGACCACACGCCGGTTTGGAACTCGTTGAACGTCCGGAGCCGGAAGTAGGCGTCCACGACGTCAAGATCCGCGTCATGACCACCGGCATCTGCGGCACCGACCTGCACATCGAAGCCTATGACGAAGCCGCCAAGGCCATGATCAACACCCCGCTGGTCCCGGGCCACGAGTTCTACGGCGAGGTTGTCGAGGTGGGCGACTTCGTGCATAACGTCAAGGTCGGGGACCGCGTCTCCGGCGAAGGCCACGTGGTGTGCGGGCTTTGCCGCAACTGCCGCGCCGGCCGCAAGCACATGTGCATCAACGTCAGCTCCGTCGGCGTGCAGCGCGACGGCGCCTTCGCAGAATTCGTCTCCATCCCGGAGAGCAACGTCTACGTGCACCGCGACGAACGCATCACCCCGCTGCTGGGCGCCATCTTCGACCCCTTCGGCAATGCCGTGCACACCGCCTTGCAGTTCCCGATGGTCGGCGAAGACGTACTGATCACCGGCGCCGGACCGATCGGCCTGATGGCCGCCGCAGTGGCCCGCCACATCGGCGCCCGCAAGATCGCCATCACCGACATCTCCGAGCAGCGTCTGGAGCTGGCCAAGACCATGGGCGTGGACCTGGCGGTCAACGTCGCCAAGCAGCGTATCAAGGACGCCCAGGGCGAGCTGGGCATGATCGAAGGCTTCGACTACGGCATGGAGATGTCCGGTCACAAGACCGCGCTGCCGGAAATGATCGAGAACATGAACCACGGCGGCAAGATCTGCATGCTCGGCCTGCCCAGCGAGTCCATCGACATCAACTGGGGCAAGGTCGTGACCCACATGCTGACCCTGCGCGGCATCTACGGCCGCGAAATGTTCGAAACCTGGTATGCCATGAGCGCCATGCTCACCAGCTCCGAGCTGATGCGCGAGCGCATCTCCTCGGTCGTCACCGATTTCCTGCCGGCCAGCGAATGGCAGCAGGGCTTCGAGGCAGCCCGTGGCGGCCACGGAGGCAAGGTCGTGCTGGACTGGACAGTCTTCAGCAGCTAAGAATCGCTCGGATCAACAAGGAGTAATTGGGAATGTATACCGACCTCAAGGGACAGCTTGCCGGGGAACTGGATGAGCTGCGCACCGCGGGCCTGTTCAAGGCCGAACGCCACATCGACTCGGCGCAGTCCGCGTCCATCCTGGCCGGTTCGCTGGGCCAGGACTCCCGCAAGGTGCTGAACTTCTGCGCCAACAACTACCTGGGGCTGGCCGACGACCCGCGCATCATCGAGGCCGCCAAGCAGGCCATGGACGAGCGCGGCTTCGGCATGGCTTCGGTCCGCTTCATCTGCGGCACCCAGGACCTACACCTGGAACTGGAGGCAGCCGTCTCCAAATTCCTGGGCACCGAGGACACCATCTTGTTCTCCAGCTGCTTCGACGCCAACGGCGGCGTCTTCGAGTCGCTGTTCGGCCCGGAAGACGCCATTGTCTCCGATGCGCTGAACCACGCCTCGATCATTGACGGCATCCGTCTGTCCAAGGCCGCCCGCTTCCGCTACGCCAACCAGGACATGGCAGACCTGGAAGTCCAGCTGCAGGCCGCGGCCGCCATGAACGACGGGGCCGGGGCACGGCGCACCATCATCGTCACCGACGGCATCTTCTCCATGGACGGCTTCATCGCTCCGCTGGAAGCCATCTGCGACCTGGCCGAGCAGTACAACGCGCTGGTCATGGTGGATGACTCGCACGCCGTGGGCTTCATGGGCGCCACCGGCGCCGGCACCCCGGAGCATGCAGGGGTTTCGGACCGCGTGGACATCTACACCGGCACCTTCGGCAAGGCGCTGGGCGGCGCCTCGGGCGGCTACGTGTCCGGCCGCGGCGAAATCGTTGCGATGCTGCGCCAGAAGGCCCGCCCGTACCTGTTCTCCAACTCGCTGGCCCCGGCCATCGTGGCGGCGACGTTGAAGGCGCTGGAGCTCGTGGAGGGCTCCGGCGAGCTGCGCGAGAAGCTCCTCGAGAACGCAGCGCTCTTCCGCCGCCGCATGAGCGAGGAAGGCTTCGACCTGCTGGACGGGGAGCACGCCATCGTCCCGGTCATGTTCGGGGATGCGGTCAAGGCCGCAGAGGTGGCAGGCAAGATGCTGGAGCACGGCGTCTACGTGACCGCCTTCAGCTTCCCGGTGGTTCCGAAGGGCGCAGCGCGCATCCGCGTGCAGCTCTCCGCCGCCCACTCGGCCGAGGACATCGAGGCTTGCGTGCAGGCCTTCGTCGCCAGCCGCTGACCAGCTCGGTTGGCCCGGCGCCGTGTTTCAATAGGGATGACGAGTTGGCATAACCAAAGGCGGAGGGCTCATGGCTACCAGGGATGAGGTGGCGCGCTTGGCCGGCGTATCTCCCAGTACCGTGTCCTACGTGATCAGCGGCCGGCGCACCATTTCCGAGGCGACCAAGGCCAGGGTCCTGGCGGCCATGCGGGAGCTGAGCTACACCCCGGATGCCTTTGCCCAGGGCCTGGCCGGGTCGCGCCGGGGGATCCTTGCCCTGCACTTTCCTACCAGCGTGGACGGCTATTCTTCCACCGAGTTCGAATACGTCACCGCCGCCATGGAGCGTGCCCGCGCGCTGGGCTACCACATGCTGTTGTGGTCCAATCCGATGACCGATGTCATGGGATTGGAAAGCTTGGTCGGGCAGAAGCTGGTGGCCGGGGTGCTGCTCATGGAAGTGTCGATCAATGACCCGCGCTTCGATGTCTTGCGGCGCGCGGGCATACCTTTCGCTTCCATTGGCCGGCCCGATGACAGCGCTGACCTGTCCTATGTCGATAATGATTTTGCCGAGGCCGGGCGCATGGCGGTGGACTACCTGGCAGGCCTCGGCCACCAATCCATCATGTACATCAACGTCTCCGTGGAAGACCAGGACGCCGGCAACGGCCCGGCCATCCGCACGGCCCGTGCCATCTCAGATGCCGTGCGCGTCCAAGGCATGTCGATGCGGGAGGTGCCGGTGGAAAACAACGCGCGCGGCGGCCGCGCGGCGCTGGACGCCTATCTGGACCTGCACCCGCGCCCTACTGCGGTGCTGGCGCTCAAGGAATTCGCCACCGCTGGATTCGTCAACGCCGCGGGCATGGCATCGTTGCGCATCCCCGAAAACCTCTCGGTGATTGCACTGGGTGTCGGTGATCGATCGGCCGAAATGGTTGCCCCGGCACTGACCACGGTGGCACCGCCGGGGGAGGTCGTTTCCCATGCGGCGGTCGACGCACTGGTGCAGAAAATCGAAGGCAGTTCCCAAGGCGCCGTGCAACAGCTCATCGCGCCGCTGATGACGGTCCGCGACAGCACCGGCCCGGCACCGCGCTGACAGTTCCACGCCAAATTCTCCACGCTGTTCCCGCATAGGTGTTGACGCGCGTCGATGACCTGCGTCACTATTGAGGGGATCATTCGTGCCAGGCCGCTTCACTCGGCAAGGTACTAGTCAACGTGGAGGGCATCATGAAGAAAGCACAACGCAGGCTGAAGCTCGCGCCGGTTATCTCGATGGCAGCCATCGGCATGCTCCTGGCCGGTTGCTCGGGCGGAGCAGACCCCAATGACCCCAACGCCTCCGGCGGCGCGGCCGCCCAGGTGGGCCAAGCCGACGGGGTCGTCGACATCTATGGTCCGGTCACCGGCCTTGAAGCGGAATTGCTGGAAAAGTCGTGGGCCAAGTGGTCCGAGGAGAACGGCATCAAGATCCGCTACACCGGCGACAAGAACTTCGAATCCCAGATCGGGATCAAGGTCCAAGGCGGCGACACCCCGGATTTGGCAGTCTTCCCGCAGCCCGGCCTGCTGCAGGCCACCGTGGCCCAGGGCAAGGTGCAGCAGCTGCCCGAAGCAGTGCAGTCCCAGCTGCAGAACAACTGGTCCGAGGATTGGCAGAACTACGGCAAGGTCGATGGTGTGCAGTACGGCGTGCCGCTGATGGCCAGCGTCAAGGGCTACATCTGGTACTCGCCCAAGCAGTTCGAGCAGTGGGGTGTGAGCGTGCCTCAGACCTGGGATGAGATGACCGCACTGGGCGCCGAAATCTCAAAGAAGACCGATGAGCCGGCCTGGTGCGCCGGATTCGCTTCGGGCGAGGCATCGGGATGGCCGGGCACCGACTGGATTGAAGACGCGGTGCTGCGCCAGTCCGGACCCGAGGCCTATGACAAGTGGGTAGCCGGCGAGCTGGAATTCACCTCGCCAGAAATTGCCAGCGCCTTCGATTCCGTTGGAAAGATCCTGCTTGACCCCGAGCAGGTCAACGCCGGATATGGCGATGTGAAGTCGATCAACGCCACCGCCTTCGGCGATGTCGGTACTGCAGTGGCCAAGGGAACCTGCCCGCTGACCCACCAGGCCTCCTTCCTGGAAGGATATGTACTGGATTCCAAGAACGCCGATGGCGAGAAGGCCACCGTGGCACCTGACGGAGATGTCTGGGCCTTCGTCGCCCCGCCAGTCAAGGCCGATGACCCGGTATCCATCGTCGGCGGCGGCGAATTCGTGGCAGCCTTCTCCAACGATGAAGAGACCGCCAAGGTCCAGGAATACTTGGCCAGCGCGGATTGGGCCAATAGCCGAGTCTCACTCGGCGGCGTGATCTCCGCCAACTCCGGACTTGATCCAGCGAACGCCAGCAGCGACCTGCTGCGCTCCGCCGTTGAACTGCTACAGGATCCGAACACCACCTTCCGCTTCGACGGTTCTGATCTGATGCCCAAGAGCGTCGGCTCCGACTCCTTCTGGAAGGGCCTGGTGGACTGGATCGACGGCAAACCGACCAAGGAAGTGCTTGAAAACATCCAGTCCGGTTATGACTCCTAGTCACCACCTTGCCAGCCGCCAACGGCCGGGAACCCCGGCCGTTGGCGAGATTACAGGAGCCTGAGGCCATGTCCGAATTCTTCCAATGGCTTGCCGGCGTCCCGCCGCTGATCCAGGTGCCGGTGGTGCTGCTTGCCTTCGCGATCCTGATCGGGGCGATCCTCGGCTTTGTCGAGGTAGCGACCAATGGCGGACGAGCATTTACCGTGGTGCGTTTTCTCGCCGCGGTCGTGGTTCCTGTGGCGATCCTGCTGGTACTGGGCCTGTACAACTCGGTGATGTGGGTGGCCGCGCTGGCCGCGGTGCTCGGCGCGGTGCTGTTCTTCGTGGACCGGCGCTCGCGATCCGGAGCCGGCTCGCTGCTGCAGCTGTCCGGCTTCCTGGCTCCGGCCATGCTGCTGCTCGCGATCGGATTGATCTACCCCACGATCCGCACCGCCATCAGCGCCTTCATGGCCAATGACGGGTCGGGCTTCGTGGGCCTGGGCAATTTCCGCTGGGTGTTCACCAGCCCCGATGGCCTGACCGCACTGCTCAACACCCTGATCTGGGTTCTGGTGGCGCCCGTGGTCTCCACCATCATCGGATTGGCCTATGCGGTCTTCATCGACAAGAGCCGCGGCGAGAAGTACTTCAAGCTTCTGGTATTCATGCCCATGGCGATTTCCTTCGTGGGCGCTTCGATTATCTTCAAATTCTTCTACGACGTTCGCCAGGGCGATCAAATCGGCGTGCTCAACGCGATCATCACGGCATTCGGCGCCAAGCCGGTCGACTGGCTCGGGCTTGAACCGTGGAACACGTTGTTCCTGGTGGTCATCCTGATTTGGACACAGGCGGGATTCGCCATGGTCATCCTGTCCGCGGCCATCAAGGGCGTGCCGGCTGAGCAATTGGAAGCAGCGGCCCTGGACGGAGCCAGCCCATGGCAGCGCTTCGCCAATGTCACCCTGCCGGGGATTCGTTCCACGGTTATCGTCGTCTTGACCACCATTTCCATTGCGTCGCTCAAGGTCTTCGACATCGTCTCATCGATGACCGGCGGCCGCTCGGATACGACGGTCCTGGCCTACGAAATGGTGCGCCAGTTCCAGCTCGGGGCACGCACCGGATACAGCTCGGCCCTGGCCGTCATCCTGTTCATCCTGGTACTGCCGATCATCATCTACAACGTCCGACAGCATAAGAAGCAAGGGGTAATGCGATGAGCACCGTGGGTGAATCCTCTCAGCGCCTGATGGCGGCCACCGAGAGAACCAGCGGGAAACTGCGCAAAGCCACCACCTCCCGCGGAGCCACGATTGCGGCGTTCATCATTGCCGCAGTGTGGACCATTCCCACCTTCGGGCTGTTCGTCTCCTCCTTCCGGCAGGCTGACGACATCAAGACCTCGGGCTGGTGGACGGCCCTGTCCAACCCGTCGTTCACGCTGGATAACTACGCGCAGGCCTTTGCCTCCGGCGACAGCCTTCCGCTGTCCAAGGCCTTCCTGAATTCGCTGGTCATCACCATCCCGGCGGCCGTTGTGCCGATCCTGATCGCCAGCTTGGCAGCCTACGCTTTCGCCTGGATCAACTTCAAGGGACGCAATACGCTCTTCGTGCTGGTTTTCGCACTGCAGATCGTCCCAATCCAGATGGCGCTGGTTCCGCTGCTCCAGCTCTTCTCGGACGGCGTGAAAATTGGCGGGCTATACATCCTGCCCGGTTTGGGAGTCAACGGATTGGACGGCGCCTACGCCAAGGTCTGGATCGCCCACACGATCTTCGCCTTGCCGTTGGCGATCTTCATGTTGCACAACTTCATTTCGGAGATCCCGGATGAGGTCATAGAGGCCGCGCGCGTTGACGGTGCCGGGCACGGGAAGATCTTCTCGAAAATCGTCCTGCCCTTGACAATGCCGGCCATTGCTTCCTTCGGAATTTTCCAGTTCCTCTGGGTATGGAATGACCTGCTGGTGGCAACGGTCTTCACTTCGGGTGGAGAATTGCCGATTACGAAGGCGCTCCAGGACCTCTCGGGTACGTACGGGCAATCCTGGGAACTGCTCACCGCAGGTGCTTTCATCTCGATGATCATTCCGCTGGCCGTTTTTTTCGCGCTGCAGCGGTTCTTCGTGCGCGGATTGTTGGCTGGCGCCACCAAGGGTTGAGACAACGTGGATTGCATCAGCGCACTTGGCCCTCGGCTCCCCGATGCATTTGGCATTTGCCCGGGGAGCTAGGCATTGGTCAATTAGCCGGATGCTGGCAAGCTGCGTCTGGAATCCCAGAGCGCAGCAGGATCTGACAATGGATGCGCTTTCCGAATAACGCGTAGCTTCTGATTGACGACGCAATCGGAACTGTTCTGGGAAACTGCGTGATTCCAGTGCCGACTCGCCTCACCACATTGCCCGATTCTTGCTAGCGTCTGGCACTCGGTGCGGATCACGCCGCGGAAGCCGCGAGGCGTTTGTCCGGAAAGTACTACGGGACTGGTGGCCTTGCATTGACCCGATCGAAAACCAGCTAGCTCGGTAACGGTGAACTTCGCATTCTGATTTGTCAGTGGGCATGGGTCTGCCCGGAACCGCAGGGATCAGAAGGCAAAACCCATGAAGTCTCCTGCGGCTGCAATGGCCAGGTTTCCCCGGGCGATTTCGCGAATGAACATACGTGAAGATTCGAGGACCGGTGGGATCCTTCGCGGCAGTCCCGAGTTTTGTGCAGCTTCGCCAATGCCCGGGCTTTGACCCTAGCTAGGGCCTCGTCGCGGGTCGGGGCTCCAAAGATGGCCATGGGACCGGCTTCGATTCCAAGCCGTTCACCCCGGTCGGAGTGCCGGGGTCTCTGCCAAGTCATCTCGTCTACCCGGTTTGTTCCCTCATCGGTTTGTTTTCACGGTGCTCGTTCCAACTTTGGGGGACAAATCAGACCGGTGCTCTTTTTGATCCAAGCTTTAAAAGGCCCCGCGACCAGATTTTTGTTCTGCTCAAGGGGCTTTGCTCAGGTCCGGGGTATGAGGACTTATTCATCTGTGAGATCCAGTGAGATGACCGCCATGAAGCCGCGGCCGCTGATGCGCGGCGAATCCTCTTCGCCGCCGATCACGGTGTCGCGAAGCTCCAGCGCCGACTCGGAGTTCTCGCGCAGGACGCTGGCCTTGCCCTGCAGCAGCACCCCGAACTGGGAGCCGAACAGGTGCTGTTCACGTTTCTTCGACAGCTCCACGATGCGCACGTTGCCGCGTACCTTGCCGTTGCGGGTGATGAGGTTCAGCGCCAGGATCTCCCCGGTGGGCAGCGCCGCGGAGGTGGCCGCCGCGCCGGGGAACTTGAAGGGACGGTAGATCTCCAGCGCCTGCGAGGCGTCGTCGACGGTGAGTTCAAGCAGCTCCCCGGCGATGACCGTGAGGGTGCGTTCGCAACCGTCGTAGGGCGTGAAGTCCCCGGCTTTCTCGATGGATGCGACCGAAATCCGCCAGTCCCAACCGCCTTCCGGAGCAGTGGCCAGTGATCCGTCATCGGCCAGGATGCCCTTGGCGATTTCACGGATCTGCCCCTGGGCTGCTCCCCACGGTTTCTTGGGGCTTGAAGAAAGCTGGATCTGAGTTCCGGTGGACAGCGAGGCATTGCTTTGGCTCATGGTTCGAGCCTAATCGTCCGGACTCGTGAATGCGGGCCCTGACACTTATTGAGCTAGCTACAATTTGCCGTGCACGGGAGCAACACCGTGCGCTGCCGCCGCTGGAACCAACTGGAACAACCAATGGGACGCCGAGCCGCTCGCCGGTGGGCCCCAATGCCAGGGGAGGCGCGGAGCCCCTTCTATGCGCATAGGATCAGCGCATGGGGAAAAACAACCATCCGCAGGTGCCGGCCGCAAAAAATGTTCTCTCGGTGCTGCGTTATATCGCGGCACAGGCGGGCCCTGTCGGCGCGGGCACGATCATCAGGGATGTCGGATTGCCCCGGTCGACGACCTACCACCTGCTGGCCGCATTAATCGATGACGGATTTGTAGTCCACCTGCCCGAGGAACGCAAATACGCGCTGGGTGTGACCGCCCATGAACTGGGTACGGGGTATTCCAGGCAAGCACCATTGCAACGGATCGCGCGGTTCCCGATGCAGCGGCTTGTTGAACGGACCAAGCGCACGGCGCACCTGGCCATCATGCACGGCCGCGACGTCATCTACGTCATTGAGGAGCGTGCCAAAAGACAAGCTGAACTTGTCACCAACCCCGGGGTGAGGCTGCCGGCCCATCTCACCGCCAGCGGGCGAGCCATGCTGGCGACATTTTCCGCGGATCAGCTGGCGGCCCTGTACCCGGGCCCGGAAGCCTTTCCCACGAGATACGAGACCGGAGTTCATTCCGTCGAAGCGCTCAAAGAACTTCTGGCCCAAATTCGCGAGGTGGGTTACTCCTGGGAACAGGACGAAGTGACCGAAGGGTTCTCGTCCATCGCCGTCCCCGTAAAGGACCACGCGGGGCACGCAGTTGCCAGCGTGACTCTGACCATCGCCAACAGGGCGAAAGCCGGCAAAGCGGTTTCGGCCCGCAGCGCATCGCCCGGGCTCGCGGCAGAGAGAACGGTGCACTTGGAAGACCTGGTGTCCCAGTGGCTTCCCGAGGTGACCAGAACAGCAACCGAAATTTCCCGCCGCCTACGTCCGGCCGGTTAAGACGAACTTGTCAGCGGTGACGCCCCGCGCAAGGACCGCCCCGTCCGGCAAATCAGAAGATTCCTGCCCACATCGCATCAAAGTCTCGTATCCCAGACTGATTAGTGTGCCTCAGGGCACATTTCCGCTCGTATGAATGCTTGGATGGAAATCAAGCAACGGGCCGCAGAACACCAACCTGCGTCTTCATTATTACGAACGAAGGAATTTCGATGAGCTTCACCCAGCACGACCCGTCACGGGTCATCCGCGCACCTCGCGGCACCACCCTCACCGCCAAGTCCTGGGCCACCGAAGCCCCGCTGCGCATGCTGATGAACAACCTCGACCCGGAGGTCGCCGAGCGTCCCGAAGACCTGGTGGTCTACGGCGGCACCGGCCGCGCCGCCCGCTCCTGGGAAGCCTACGACGCCATTATCAAGACCCTGACCGATCTTGAAGAGGATGAGACCCTGCTGGTCCAGTCCGGCAAGCCGGTCGGCGTGTTCAAGACCAACAAGTGGGCGCCGCGCGTGCTGATCGCCAACTCGAACCTGGTGGGCGACTGGGCCACCTGGCCCGAGTTCCGCAAGCTCGAGGCCGAGGGCCTGATGATGTACGGCCAGATGACCGCCGGTTCCTGGATCTACATCGGCACCCAGGGCATCCTGCAAGGCACCTACGAGACCTTCGCCGCCATCGGTGTCAAGCGATTCAACGGCACCCTGGCCGGCACCTTGACCCTGACCGGCGGCTGCGGCGGCATGGGCGGCGCCCAGCCGCTGGCCGTCACCCTCAACGGCGGCGCCTGCCTGATCGTTGACGTCTCCGAGGACCGCCTGCGCCGCCGCATGGGCAAGCGCTACCTGGACGACGTGGAGCTGGACCTGGACGCGGCCGTCGCCAAGGTCACCGCAGCCAAGAACGAAGGCCGCGCACTGTCCGTGGGCTACGTCGGCAACGCCGCCGAGGTCTTCCCTGAACTGCTGCGCCGCCAGAAGGCCGGCGAGATCTCCATCGACATCGTCACCGACCAGACCTCGGCCCACGACCCGCTGTCCTACCTTCCGGTGGAATACACCGTGGAGCAGTGGGACGCCGAGGCGAAGGCCGACGAAATCGGCTTCACCAAGAAGGCCCAGGCCGCCATGGCCGCCCAAGTCGAAGCCATGGTCGGCTTCCAGGACGTCGGCGCCGAGGTCTTCGACTACGGCAACTCGATCCGCGACGAGGCACGCAAGGGCGGCTACATGCGGGCCTTCGAATTCCCGGGCTTCGTTCCGGCTTACATCCGCCCGCTGTTCTGCGAGGGCCTTGGCCCGTTCCGCTGGGTGGCCCTGTCCGGCGATCCGGAGGATATCCGCGTCACCGACGAGGCGCTCAAGGAGCTCTTCCCCCAGAACGAGCACCTGCGCCGCTGGCTCGATGCGGCCGCCGAGCACGTTGAATTCGAGGGTCTTCCCGCCCGCATCTGCTGGCTGGGCTACGGCGAGCGCCACAAGGCCGGCCTGCTGTTCAACAAGCTGGTCGCCGAGGGCAAAATCTCCGCACCGATCGTGATCGGCCGCGACCATCTGGATTCCGGTTCGGTAGCCTCCCCGTACCGCGAAACCGAAGCCATGAAGGACGGCTCAGACGCGATTGCCGACTGGCCGCTGCTCAACGCCATGACCGCGGTGTCCTCCGGCGCCAGCTGGGTTTCGCTGCACCACGGCGGCGGAGTCGGCATTGGCCGCTCCATCCACGCCGGCCAGGTCTCGGTGGCCGATGGCACCGAGCTGGCAGCGGCCAAGCTCGAAGCGCTGCTGACCAACGACCCGGGCATGGGTGTCATCCGGCACGTGGATGCAGGCTACGAGCGCGCGGTCGAGGTTGCCAACGAGCGCGGCGTGCGCATCCCGATGGCGGAGTAGCGACATGTCGAACGACGGCGCCATTGGACGGCTTGTAGAACGCGAACGCAAGGACGGGGGCCCGCGCGGAGTCTGGCGATTCTTCGTCTACTCCCTGATCGGGATCTTCATGTTCTTCATCCCCGTGAATATCGGGGGCAAGGAGACCATTCCGCTGGACCACCTGGTGGGCTGGATTACCGGCCTGCTGGGTCCGGCCGTGAAGTACCTGATCCTGGGAGTGATCCTCGCAGGGACCATCTATCCCTTCGCGACCGGACGGTGGAAGGAATCACGGCTCAAGACGCTGTTCGCGTTCCTGAACGTGCTGGGACTGGCCACGGGCATCGCGTTGGTGTTCAACGTGGGCCCGGCCTGGCTCTTCGACCCGGACATGGGACCCTTCCTGTTCAACAAGCTGGTGATCCCGGTAGGGATGATCGTTCCAATCGGCGCCGTCTTCCTGGCCCTGCTGGTGGGCTACGGCCTGATGGAGTTCGTTGGGGTGCTGGTACAACCGGTCATGCGCCCCGTCTGGCGGACCCCGGGCCGCTCGGCCATCGATGCGGTGGCCTCCTTCGTAGGCAGCTATTCGCTGGGCCTGCTGATCACCGACCGCATGTACCAGGCCGGCCGGTACACCGGGCGCGAGGCGGCCATCATCGCCACGGGCTTCTCCACCGTCTCGGTGACATTCATGGTGATCGTGGCCAAGACCCTGGACATCATGCACCTGTGGCTGCCGTACTTCTTCCTGGCCTTCGGAGTCACCTTCCTGGTGACCGCGATTGCCGTGCGCATCCCGCCGCTCAGCCGCATCCCGGATGAGTACTTCCCGGTATCCACGCCGCAGCCGGAAGCCAAGGTCACCAGCCGGCGCTTCGCCACGGCGTGGAAGGAAGCGATGGGCATGCTGGGCAACGCCCCGAAACTCGGGGCGAACATCCGCGAGAATTTCAAGGACGGGATCCTGATGGCCATGGCCATCCTTCCCTCCATCCTCTCCGTGGGCCTGATCGGCCTGGTGCTGGCCCGCTTCACCCCGCTGTTCGACTGGCTGGGCTACCTGTTCCTGCCGATCACCTGGGCGCTGGGCCTGCCCGACCCGCTGCTGGCGGCCAAGGCCTCCTCGGTGGGCATCGCGGAGATGTTCCTTCCGGCGACCATCGTCGCCGGGCATGAGTCCGACGCGCTGCGTCTGGTCATTGCGGTAGTCTGCGTGTCGGCGATCATTTTCTTCTCCGCCCTGGTGCCCTGCATCCTCGCAACCCGCATTCCCATCAAGGTATGGCATCTGCTGGTCATCTGGGCGCAGCGTGTCGCCCTGACCCTGCTGATCACCACCCCGCTCGCCTACCTGATAGTGGGCAGATAGGACCATGACAATGCCTACACACGGCGTAAATTCCCTGCTAGCCGCGATCAGCGGCGAGGGCCGCGACGCCAAGCGCGGCGGCTACTCGCGCCCGGTCTACTCGGACGCCGAGATCACGCTGCGCGAGTGGTTCATTGCCGAAGCCTCCGTGCGCGGGCTGGAGGTGTCCACGGATGCCAACGGCATCATCTGGGCCTGGTGGGATCTTCCGGGGTCCGCCGGGGACGACGCCTCGCGCAAGGGTTCGCTGGTCACCGGCTCCCACCTGGACTCCGTGCCCGGCGGCGGGGCCTTCGACGGCCCGCTGGGCGTGGCCAGCGCGCTGGCCGCCTATGACGTGCTGGCCGACCGGGAAGCCTCCGGCGAACTGGTGCGAAACCGTGCCCTGGCGCTGGCCGTCTTCCCGGAGGAGGAAGGCTCGCGCTTCGGGGTGGCCTGCCTGGGCTCCCGGCTGCTCAGCGGCGCCATCGACCCGGTGAAGGCGCTGAACCTGCGCGACGCGGAGGGCAACACCTTCGCTGACATCGCCGCCGACAACGGGCTGGACCCGGCGCGCATGGGCCGCGACGAGAAGGCCCTGGCCCGGATCGGCGACTTCATCGAGCTGCATGTGGAGCAGGGCCGCGGGCTGAACACCGAGGAATACACCGACGCCGCCGGCCGCGGGCCGGCCGTCGCGGTGGGCAGCTCCATCCTTGGCCACGGCCGCTGGCGGCTGAACTTCAGCGGCCAGGGCAACCACGCCGGCACCACCTTGATGATCGACCGCGCCGATCCGATGGTGGCCGCCGCCCAGCTGGTGCTCAAGGTCCGCGAGATCGCCACGGCGCAGCCCGACGCCCGCGCCACCGTGGGCCGGCTGGAGCCGGTGCCCGGCGGCACCAACGTGATCGCCTCCCGCGTGGACATCTGGCTGGACGTGCGCCACCCGGAGGACGCGGTCACCGCCCTGCTGGTGGAGAAGATCCACGGCCAGGCGCAGAAGATCGCCGCCTTCGAGGGCTGCTCCGTGGTGCTGACCGAGGAATCGCTCTCCGGCACCGTGCACTTCGACGCCGCGCTGAGCGCCTCGCTGGAACGCTCCGTGCACCGCCTGGTTCCCGACGCCCCGGCGTTGCCCACCGGCGCCGGCCACGACGCCGGCGTGCTGGCCGCCTACCTGCCCACCGGCATGCTGTACGTGCGCAACCCTTCGGGCATCAGCCACTCGCCGGAAGAATACGTGGAAGACGCCGATGCCGAGGCCGGCGTGCTGGCCCTGGCCGACGCTCTGGAGGACCTGCTGTGAGCGGAAAAACCACTACCGTTCCGGCGCCGGTCAACGCGCACTCGCACGCCTTCCACCGGATCCTGCGCGGCCGCACCCACCAGGGGGAAAACGGCGGAGCCGGGAACTTCTGGACCTGGCGCGAACAGATGTACGCCGCCGCCGCCGGGCTCACCCCGGCCGGCTACGAGCAGCTGGCCACCGCGGTCTTCGCGGAAATGGTCGTCAACGGCTACAGCGCGGTGGGGGAGTTCCACTACCTGCACCACGACGCGACCGGTGCGCCCTACGCCGGGACAGATGAGCACGGCATGGAGCTCGCGCTGGGCCGCGCGGCGAAGGCCGCGGGCATCCGCCTGGTCCTGCTGGACACCTGCTACCTGCAGGGCGGGCTGGACGCCCTGGGCAACGCCATCGAGCTGAACGAAACCCAGCGGCGCTTCACCGACGGGGACACCGCCGGCTGGCTGGCCCGCCACGCGCGGCTGCGCGAGGCCCTGGCCGAGCTGGACGCAGGGGAAGGGCTGCTGAGCCTGGGAGCCGCCATCCACTCGGTGCGCGCGGTGCCGCCGGCCCAGCTGGAGGCCATCGCCGCCGGGCTGGACCCTGCCTTGCCGCTGCATGTGCACCTGTCCGAGCAGCCGGCCGAGAACGCGTCCTGCCAGGCGGCCTTCGGACTGAGCCCGACCGGGCTGCTTGAACGCCACGGCCTGCTGGCCCCGCGGCTCTCGGCAGTGCACGCCACCCACCTGAGCGATGCGGACATCGCCGCGCTGGGCGCCGCCGGTGCGGGCATCGTCATGTGCCCCACCACCGAGGCGGACCTGGGCGACGGGATCGGCCCGGCCCGCGAACTGGCGGACGCCGGTGCCGTGATTTCGCTGGGCAGCGACCAGCACGCGGTGCTGGACCCCTACCTGGAGCAGCGCGCCCTTGAATACGGCGAGCGGCTGCGCAGCGGGCAACGCGGGCGCTTCTCCCCGGCGGAAATCTCCGCCGCCGCCCGCGAGGGCGGTCTGCGCTCGCTGGGCCTGGCGGAGAACGAGGACTACCTCGTGGTGCGCACCGACACCATGCGCACCTCCGGGTCGCGCACCGCCCAGCTGCCGCTGAGCGCCACCGCCGCAGATGTCGCGCAGGTCCATGTCAATGGCAAGCTGGTAGCCAGCAATGGCCTGCACACCACGCTGGGAGACCCGGCGGATTTGTACGCAGCATTCTTCACCGAGTACCCGGAGTTTTCATGAGCACCACACTGATCACCAACATCTCCGAGGCATTCATCTCGGACGCGGCGCACACCCTGGTCGAGAACGCCGCCATCCTCATCGATGGCCAGGACATCGCCTGGATCGGCGAAGCCGGGCAGGCCCCGGAGGCCGACACCGTCATCGACGCCGGCCAGCGCGCAGCGCTGCCGGGCTGGGTGGATTCGCACAGCCACCTGGTGTTCGCCGGGGACCGCAGCCGCGAGTTCGTGGCCCGCATGGCGGGGCAGGACTACGCCGCCGGCGGCATCGCGGTGACTACCAAGGCAACCCGCGCCACCACTGATTACGACCTGACCCGACTGGTCATGGGACGGGCCGCCGAAGCCCTGGCCGGAGGCACCACCTACCTGGAAACCAAAACCGGCTACGGGCTGAACGTCGAGGAGGAAGCGCGCCATGCGCGTATCGCCTCCGCGGTGGTCGACCAGGTGACATTCCTCGGAGCCCACCTGGTTCCCGCGGACATGGATGCCCAGGAATACACGGACCTGGTCTGCGGAGAGATGCTGGAACGTGTGCTGCCCTTTGTGCAGTTCGCTGACGTGTTCTGCGAACGCGGCGCGTTCAACGAGGCCCAGTCGCGCCAGGTGCTCGCCGCCGCGAAGGACGCCGGGCTCGGCCTGCGCGTGCACGGCAACCAGCTGGGCCCGGGCCCCGGTACCAAGCTGGCAGTGGAATTCGGCGCGGCCAGCGTCGACCACGTGAACTTCCTGGACGAACAGGACGTCGCGGCGCTCGCCGGATCCTGGGCGGACTGGGATGCCCAGTCCCGTACCGGCACCGCGGGAACCGTGGCCACCTGCCTGCCAGCCTGCGACCTGTCCACGCGGATGCCCTTCGCCCCGGGCCGTGAGTTGATCGACGCCGGGGTGCAGATCGCCCTGGCGTCGAACTGCAACCCGGGAACCTCCTACACCTCATCCATGGCCTTCTGCGTCAGCACCGCAGTGCTGCAGATGCACCTGAGCATCGAGGAAGCCATCGTGGCAGCCACCTACGGCGGCGCGCTGGCGCTGGGCGTGCAGGACCGGGTGGGAAGCCTGGAGGTGGGCAAGCGGGCTGACATCCAGCTGCTGAACGCCCCGTCCGTGGCGCACCTGGCCTACCGCCCCGGCATGAACCTCTCCGGTCCAGTCTTCCGCGCCGGCGAGCTTGCCTCGGGCAGGTTCTAGCGCGCCAGCTAGTGATGCCGGGCACCTTCGTGGTAAACAAGGTGTATGGCTAACACTGCATTCAAAGGTACCCCTGTCCAGACCATTGGCGACCTGCCGGCCGTAGGCTCGCAGGCTCCCGCCTTCACCCTGACCGACACCGGCCTGGCCGACGTCACCAGCGAGTCGCTGGCCGGCCGCCGCGTGGTGCTGAACATCTTCCCATCGGTTGACACCGGTGTGTGCGCAGCCAGCGTCCGCCGCTTCAACGAACTGGCCGCCGGCCTGGAGAACACCACCGTGGTGTGCGTCTCCGCCGACCTGCCATTCGCCATGGCCCGCTTCTGCGGTGCCGAAGGCATCGAGAACGTCGTATCCGGCTCCGTGTTCCGCTCGGACTTCGGCTCCGACTACGGTGTCACCCAGATCGACGGCCCGCTGGCCGGCCTGCTGGCACGCTCGGTTGTCGTGCTGGACGAGTCGGGCAAGGTCATCTACACCCAGGTGGTCCCGGAGATCACCACCGAACCTGACTACGATGCAGCTATCGCAGTCCTGAACTAGCAATCAGCCGGCGGCCGTGCGCCGCTGAGGTGATTGCCCAATGGCGTCTTTGCCGACCTGTGGTCGGCGAAGACGCCATTTTTGTATGCGCCCGGCCCCGCTGTCCAAGATTCACCAACGACTTTGCTCCAGGGGATTCTCAAGACGCACTTCTATCCCTATACTCTTTGTAGATTGCTTATGATTGTTATGAGCGAAAAAGAATCACAAAACATCAGGTACGTTTCACTGAGTAGTCAAACGGTTTCACTGTGAATGAGCAAGGGAGATTATCGATGAGCGAGCAGTCAGTCCTGGGTGCGCACATGGAGCGGGAGCTGGTTTCCCAGCCAGAGATGTGGCGCCGCGCCATCGCCCAGCAGCATTCCGAAGACCTGCTTCCGACCAAGGGCGCCAAGGTCGCGGTCGTCGGCTGCGGCACTTCCTGGTTTATGGCCGAAGCCTACGCCGCCGCCCGCGAAGCCGCCGGCCACGGCATCACCGACTCCTTCGCCGCCTCCGAGGCGCGCATCGCCACCCGCGACTACGACGTGCTGGTGGCCATCACCCGCTCCGGCACCACCTCCGAGGTGCTGCAACTGCTGACCGAGCTGGACGGCAGCCTCCGCACCGTCGCGGTCATCGGCGACACCACCTCGCCGATCGTGCAGCAGGTCGACGCAGTGGTGGAGCTGCCCTACGCGGATGAGCAGTCGGTGGTGCAGACCCGCTTCGCCACCACCGCGCTGGCCTACCTGCTTTCCAGCGTCGGCGAGGACCTGGAGCCGGCCATCGCGCAGGCGCAGCAGCTGGTGAACTCCGCCACCCCGCAGGAACTGCTGGATGCCGAGCAGTTCACCTTCCTGGGCCGCGGGCTGTCCGTGGGACTGGCCCACGAGGCCGCGCTGAAGATGCGCGAAGCCGTGCAGGGCTGGACCGAGGCCTACCCGGCCATGGACTACCGCCACGGCCCGATCTCCATCGCCGCGCCAAACCGGGTAACGTGGATGCTTGGCGCCCAGCCCGAAGGCCTGGACGCCGACGTGACCCGCACCGGCGCGATCTACGTGAACGAGGACCGCCATCCGCTGGCCGACCTTGCATACATCCACCGGGTGACCCTGGACCGGGCTCGCGCGCGCAATCTCGATCCGGATAGCCCACGCAACCTGACCCGATCGGTCATCCTGGAAGGCTAAAGGCCATGAGTGAACATTTCCTGCTCTTTGACGTCGGAGGCACCGACATCAAGGCGGGGCTGGCCAACACCAACGGCGAAATCCTCCAGGTGCTGCGCGAACCAACCCGCAAAACAGCACCGGAGGAATCCGCCGCCGAACTGGTCACCCAGCTCGGCGAAATCTCGCGCCGCCTGACGGCCGACTCCGGCACCACCCCGGTTTCCGCGGGCCTGGCCGTCTGCGGCCTGGTCGACCCGGAGACCGGCACCGGCATCTTCTCCGCCAACCTGGGCTGGCGCGACGCGCCGCTGCAGGCGATGGCCTCCAAGGCGCTTGGCATCCCGGTCGGCTTTGGGCACGACGTGGCCATGGCCGCGCGCGCCGAGCTGGAACTGGGCAGCGGGGCCAAGGACGCGGCGCTGCGCCGCAACGCCGTGGTCATGGTCATCGGCACCGGCATCGCCACCGCGCTGATGGTCGACGGACGGCTGGTCAGCGCCGGGGGATACGCCGGGGAACTGGGCCACGCCCAGGTGCCCGGCGGGCTGCCGTGCGCCTGCGGCGCCACCGGCTGCCTGGAAACCCTGGGCTCCGCCGGCGCCATCGCCAAGCGCTACCTCGCCGCCACCGGCAAGCGCGGGGGAGCAAGGGAAGTGTTCGCCGCCCGGGCCGCCGGGGACGAGATCGCCGCCGGCATCATCCACGATGCCATCGAGGCGCTGACCTTCACCATGGCGCAGCTGTGCTCCTCGGTCGCCCCGGAGGGCATCGTGCTGGGCGGAGGGCTGGCCCAGGCCGGGCCGTCGTTCTTCGCCGAACTGCGCGAATCCCTGCACCGCAGGCTGTCCTTCCACCGCGAACCGCGGCTGATCCCCGCGCACCTGGGAGCCGACGCCGGCCTGCAGGGCGCGATGATCCTCGCCCGGGACGCGGCCGGACGCTCGACCCGCATCGCCCTATGATCCTCACGCTGACGCCGAACCCGGCCATCGATGAAACCTACAGCGCCCCCGGGGTCGCGGTGGACGCCAGCCACACGGTGGTGCGCAGCCACAGCCAGGCCGGAGGCAAGGGCCTGAACATCGCCAGGGTGCTGCACTCGCAGGACTTCGCCGTCCACGCGCTGTTCCCCGCCGGAGGCGCCTCGGGCCGGGAGCTCACCGCCGAGCTGTCCGCCGCCGGCATCGTATTCACCGCGGTCCCCGTGGCTGGGGCGACCCGGCGCTCCATGGCCTTCGTGGACCCGGAGGCCGACACCACCACCATCTTCAACGAGGCCGGATCCGCCGTGGACCCCGCCGAATGGGAGTCGCTGGCGCAGGCCTACCAGGGACTGCTGGAGCACGCCCGGGCGGTGGCGATCTGCGGATCCTGGCCTCCGGGGACCGAACGCGAAACCATGCGCACGCTGATCAAGGCCGCCGTGCAGCGGGAAATCTACACCGTGGTGGACACCAGCGGCCCGCTGCTGCTGGACGCCGCGGCCTGCGGCGCGGTGCTCAAGCCCAACCACCACGAACTGCTCGCCGCCACCGGTGCCGGGTCGCTGGCCGAAGGGGCCGCGGACCTGCTGGAGCGGGGCGCGGCGGAAATCTATCTCAGCGCCGGCGAAAACGGGCTGTACCACTTCACCGGGGAGACCCCGCTGGTGGCCCATGCCAAGCTGCCGCGCAAGCTGACCGGCAACCCCACCGGCGCCGGGGACTCGGCCGTGGCCGCGCTGCTGTCCAGCAGCGTGGCGTCGCTGGACCGCGAGTCCACCTTGCGCCGGGCCGTGGCCTGGTCCGCCTCCACGGTGCTCATGCCCACCGCCGGCGCGCTGTCCCCGAAGCACGAAGCGCTGCTCGCCGACGTTACCTACCGCATCCTGCCCGAGGGCGAGGACATCTAAAGGAGAAAACTCCCATGCCGTTGGTTCCAACAAGTCAGATCATGCAGGCCGCCGTTGCCGGGGGCTACGGCCAGGGGGCGTTCAACGTCATCCACCTGGAGACCGCCCAGGCGCTGGTGTCCGGCGCCGAGCAGGCCGGATTGCCGGTGATCCTGCAGATCAGCGAGAACTGCGTGAAGTACCACGGGAGACTGCGCCCCATCGCCGCCGCCTCGCTCGCGTTGGCCGAGGAAGCCAGCGTGCCGGTCTCGCTGCACCTGGACCACGCCGAGGACGAGGAACTGGTGTACCGGGCCCTCGACCTGGGTTTCGGCTCGGTCATGTACGACGGGGCCAAACTGCCCTTCGGAGAGAACGTGGCCGCCACGCAGCGCGTGGTCGCCGCGGCACGGGCCGCATCAGCCACGGTGGAAGCCGAGCTGGGCGAAATCGGCGGCAAGGACGGAGCCCACGCCCCTGGCGTGCGCACGGACCCGGACGAGGCCGTGCAGTTCGTCGAGTTGACCGGCATCGATTCGCTGGCTGTGGCGGTGGGCTCCTCGCACGCGATGCTGGAACGCGGCGCATCGCTGGACCTGGACCTGATTTCCCGGCTGCACCGGGCGCTGGAGGTCCCGCTGGTGCTGCACGGCTCCTCGGGGGTTCCGGATGCGACCCTGGTCGCGGGCATCGAGGCGGGCATGCGCAAGATCAACGTCTCCACCCACCTGAACGGGTTCTTCACTCGCGCCGTGCGCCAGTGGCTGGCGGCTAATGAGCAGGCGGTGGACTCCCGCAAGTACCTGGGGGCGGGGCGCACAGCCATGGCCGCAGAGGCCGCCCGGATGCTTGAGTTGTTCGCCTCCGCGGGACGGAGCCGCGCCTAGCAGGCAGCCTGTGAGCGTTTCTGATTTCTTGAATTGTTTCCTGGTCGAAAAATATCAGTCACACCCTTGACGCTTGGTGTGGCGCACTTCATACTCGAGGTGAACATGATTTTTCTTGATTGAATGTTCCCGAAAAAATCATAAAAGAATCACTCGCTTTGGTGCTGCGGCATCACGAACCCTGAGGAACACCATGAAACGAACCAAGCGCTCCGCGGTACTGGCTCTCTCGGCCGCAGCAGCACTGCTCCTGACCAGCTGCGGGTTCTCCGGCGGCAATGACAGTGGCGGATCGGCCGAGTCCGAAGGCGCACAGACGACCTTGGAAATGCTCGTCCCGACCTACTCCACCGGCACCAAGGCGCTGTGGGAAGGCGTCATCGACGACTTCGAGACCGAGCACCCGAACATCAAGGTGAACCTCGAAGTCCAGTCGTGGGAGAACATCGAGAACGTCCTGAAGACCAAGCTGCAGGGCAACCAGGCGCCGGACATCTACAACGGCGGCGCCTTCGCGGAATTCGCCGCGGAAGACCTGCTGGCCCCTGCCAGCGACGTCGCCTCGGCCGAGACCCTGGCCGACTTCCAGACCACCTTCGCCGACGCGGAGAAGTACCAGGACACCCAGTACGGCCTGCCGCTGATCGCCTCCGCCCGCGCCCTGTTCTACAACAAGGACCTGATGGAGGAAGCCGGGGTCAAGAACGTCCCGACCACCTGGGACCAGCTGCATGACGCTTCCAAGGCCATCAGCGACAAGACCAAGGCCGACGGCTACGGCATGCCGCTGGGCAGCGAGGAAGCCCAGGGCGAGTCCCTGATCTGGTTCGCCGGCAACGGCGGCAACTTCGGCGATGCGCAGAAGATCGCGGTGAACACCCCGGCCAACCTCGAAGCCGCGGAATTCATGAAGAAGATGATCGACGACGGCGTCACCCAGAACGACCCGGGAGCCACCCAGCGCACCCCGATGCTGAACACCTTCATCCAGGGCAAGCTGGGCTTCGCCTACGCGCTGCCGCAGACCGTGGGCCAGATCAAGAAGGAAAACCCGGACCTGGACTACGGCATCGCCGCCGTGGCCACCAAGACCGGCTCGCCGGCCACGCTGGGTGTCGCCGACCGCCTGATGTCCTTCAAGAACGACGGCAGCAAGTCGGCCGCGGTCAAGGAGTTCTTCGACTACTTCTTCTCCGCCGACGTCTACACCGACTGGGTGTCCACCGAGGGCTTCCTGCCGACCACCAAGTCGGGTTCCGAGAAGCTGGCCGGGGACGAAACCCTCAAGCCGTTCCTGGACCTGCTGCCCAACGCGGTGTTCTACCCGACCACCAACCCGGCCTGGAACGCCACCGACGGCGCGTTCAAGTCGCTGATGGGTGAAATCGCCACCGGCAAGTCCGCCCAGGAAGTGCTGGACGCAATCCAGGCGAAGGCCGACGCCGCCAAGTAAACGGCAGGCGACCTAGTTCGCAGGGGAGGCCCGACGTCGCTACGCCGGGCCTTTCCTGCTGGATCGGCACATGATTTTCCGGTCCCCTCCCGAACAGCATGCAATGAAAGCGAGCCTTCCATGAGCTCCCCAGTGCCAGTCAAAGCACCGGCCGGACGCAAGCTCCGGCGCAGCACCGATACCCAGTCATTCATCTCCTCGCTGCCGTGGATCGGCCCGGCGCTGCTGCTGATCTTGGCCATCGTGGTGTTCCCCGCCGGCTACATGATCTACAACTCCACCCGGAAGATCTCCTCGGTCGGCACCGACCTGCACTCGGCGGGCCTGGCCAACTTCTCCACGATCTTCGCCGATCCGGCGCTGCCGCGGATCCTGGCCAACACCTTCTTCTGGGTGGTCTCGGTCGTGCTGATCACCGTCGTCATCTCCCTGGCGCTGGCGCAGTTCCTCTCCAAGCCATTCCCCGGACGCACCATCGTGCGCATGGCGGTGATCGTCCCCTGGGCCGCCTCCGTCGTCATGACCACCACCGTGTTCTACTATGGCCTGGACCCGAACTACGGCATCTTCAACCACTTCTTCGTGCAGATCGGCTTCATGGACGAAGGCTTCGGCTGGACCAAGAACGCGATCCCGGCCATGGCGGTCTCGGTGGTCGTGGCAATCTTCGTCTCGATCCCGTTCACGACCTACACGCTGCTCGCAGGCCTGCAGGCCGTGCCGGGCGACACCCTGGAAGCCGCCCGCATGGACGGGGCCGGCCGCTGGAAGACCTACCTGTTCGTGGTGCTGCCGCAGCTGCGCTCCGCGCTGGCGGTGGCGGTGCTGATCAACATCATCAACGTCTTCAACAACCTGCCGATCCTGAAGGTCATGACCGGATCCATCCCGGGCAACAGCGCCGACACGCTGATGACCTACATCTTCAAGGTCCTGCAGTTCGACCGCCGGCTGGATTTGTCCTCGGCCCTGTCGGTCGTGAACTTCGCGATTGTGCTGGTCATCGTCGCCATCTACGTCAAAACCGTCAAGCCGATGCAGGAGGTGTGATCGTGGCTTTCCTCGATACCGAAGACCGCGCCAGCCGCAAGACAGTAATCGGCCGCATGATCATCGGCCTGGTGGTCGTTATCGTCTTCCTGATCCCGTACGGCACCATGATGATCGGCTCGCTGAAGACCCAAGCCGAAATCCTGCAGATCCCGCCGAGCTTCATGCCGCAGGACGGGCTGCAGTGGTCCAACTACGTCAGCATGTGGGACACCCCGGAAACCCCGGTGCCCTACAACCTCATCTCCACCATCGTGATCTCCGTGTTCGCAACCCTGCTGGTGCTGCTGGTGGCCACCCCGGCCGCCTACTTCACCGCGCGCTTCAAGTTCCCGGGCAAGATGGTGTTCATGTTCCTGGTGATCGTCACCCAGATGCTGCAGCCGGCGGTGCTCACCGCCGGCCTGTTCAAGCAGATGCTGGCCTGGGATCTGAACGACACCTGGCTGGCCATGATTCTGATCAACGCGGCCTTCAACCTGGCCTTCGCGGTGTGGATCATGCACTCCTTCTTCGCCGGGGTGCCGCGCAGCATCGACGAGGCGGCGCAGATCGACGGCGCCGGCAAGCTGCGTGTGCTGTTCACCATCAACCTGCCGCTGGTCTGGCCGGGCATCGTCACCGCGGTGATCTTCACCTTCGTGTCCTGCTGGAATGAATTCGCCGCCTCGCTGGTGATCCTGTCCACCGCCGAGAACCAGCCGCTGAGCGTGGCGCTGACCAAGTTCGTCGGCCAGTACGCCACCGCCTGGCAGTACGTCTTCGGCGTCTCCATCGTGGCCATCGTCCCGGTCATCGTCCTCTTCGCGCTCATCGAGAAGCGCCTGATCGGCGGCCTGGCCGCCGGAGCGGTGAAGTAATGGAACCGAGCACGGCCCTGGAAATCGTCGCCACCAGCGGGCGGTGCTCCCGGACGGCCACGGCCGCCGGGGCTGACCGCATCGAGGCCTGCGAAGCCCTGGAACTGGGCGGCATCACCCCGGGACCCGAAGTCCTGGACGACATCCTGGAACACCGCCCGGCGCTGGGGGTGCACGCGCTGCTGCGCAGCCGGCCCGGCGACTTCCACTACGAGGACGCGGAGTTGCGGGTCATGGAACGGCAGGCGAGGCGGCTGGCCCGCTCCGGCGTGGACGGGCTGGTGCTCGGGGCGCTGGACGCCGGAGGCGCGGTGGACCTGGAAGCCGTGGCACGGATGGCCGCGGCCGGCCTGGAGGTGAATCCGGAGCTTGAAATCACCATGCACCGGGCCATCGACGCCAGCGCGGATCCGGTGGCCTCCGTGACACAGCTTTTGGCACTTGGCATCCACCGAGTGTTGACTAGTGGAGGGCGAGACGCCGCCGGCGAGGGCTTGGAGGTCATTGCCCGGATGGCGCAGGCGGCCGCCGGCAGGATCCAGATCATGGCCGGCGGCGGCATGAGGGCGCAGGACATCGGCCCGGCGCGCGGCGCCGGTGCGGCTGCCGTGCATTTCTCCGCCAAGACACACTATGCCGGCACCATCAGGGTGTCGGAGCAACAGGTGCGCCAGCTGCGCAGCACGCTGAACGCACTGACCAAGTAAGGGGCAGGATCCATGAAACGCGAGGAGCGGCTTAACCACATCCTCGACCTGCTGGCCAGCCGCGGCCAGATCGACGTCGATGAGATCGTGCAGCAGCTGGACACCAGCCCGGCAACCGCCCGCCGGGACCTGGATTCACTGGCCGCGGCCTCGCTGCTGACCCGCACCCACGGCGGAGCGGTCTCCAACTCCGTGGCCTACGAGCTGCCCTCGCGCTACCAGCGCGAGGAGCACGACGAAGAGAAGGCCCAGGTGGCCAAGGCCGCCGCCGCGCTGGTGCGCAAGGACATGGTGGTCGGCTTGTCCGGAGGCACCACCACCAAGGCCATCGCCACCGAGCTGGGCTTGCGCCAGGAACTGGTGGGGGAGCCGGGGCGGGTCACCCTGACAGTGGTCACCAACGCCGTGAACATCGCCTCGCTGCTGGCGGTGCGCCCGCACATCCGGGTCATGGTCACCGGCGGGGTGCTCAACGACCGCTCCTACGAGCTGGTCGGCCCCATGGCGCAGTCCTCGCTCGCGAAGATCACCCTCGACCTGTCCTTCGTGGGGGTCAATGGGCTGGATGCGGACACCGGCCCGATGGTCGGCGACGAGATGGAAGCGGCGGTCAACGAACAGCTGATCCGGCAGTCCGCGCGCAGCTTCGTGGTGGTGGATTCATCCAAGATCGGCCAACGCTCGTTCGTCATCCTGGATACCGAACACCTCACCGGGATCATCACCGACGCCAAAATCACCGCGGCCCAACGCAAGGCCCTGGCCGCCGGGGGCATGCCTGTCCTCGGCTAGCCGCACCCGCATGGCAGGACCCGACCGGAAGCCCGGCAGACTAACGCGGGCGGGAGCCCGCCGCCTCGGCCGCGGACAGGATGCGCGGGCCGATCTTGCGCATGAGCTTGTCCAGCCGGGGACTGTCGCTGCGCGTGAGCGTGTCGGAGAGCCGTTCAAGGCTCATCAGGCCCAGCCAGATCCTGGCTCTGCGGGCCTGCTCGGCATCCGGGGCAATCTGCTCGATCAGGTCCTGCCCATGCCACAAGGAGAGGTAGGCCGTATTCAACGCAGGGTCCCAGGCGCAGGCAAGATCCCAGTCCAGGATTCCGACCAGCTTCCCGTCCACCCAGTGCATGTTGTGGCCAGCGAGATCGCCGTGGACCAAGCTGGTTGGGCTTTGCGCCAGGTAATCCAACTGATCCCACAGGAGCGCGGACGCCGAGCGGAGCTCTTCCGGAAGCGCATCGAAGCATTTCTGCTGGCGCGCCGGCGTCCACGGACCTCGAAATGCAAAGGGCTCGGCCAGTTCATCTTCCAGCGGCTGCAGGTGCACCTCGGCCAGCTCCCGAACCAAGCGGCGAAGTGGCGCAGGGTCTCCGCTATGCGGTTCGTGGGCGCTCCCCGGTACGAATACGGTGGCCACCGAAGATAGCCCGTCGATGGTCAGGATGTCGCTGCAGTCAGTGGGAAGCAGGTAATCCAGCTGCTCGGCAAGGAGCCGGTGGAGCCGGACGCTGCGCGGCATCTGGGCACTGGCTTGGGGTGTACGGGCCATGCGGATGACAGCTTGCTCGTTGGCCAGCAGCACTGTGTGGAACTGTCCGCCCTCGTTGACGACCCCTCCTTCCCAGGGCAGGTCCGGGCGCAGCATCGTGCCCAGGTTCATCTCGGCTTCGGTGGCGGGACGGGACACAGGCAACTCGCTTCGCGGATCAGGGAAAACAGCTTCTTCAGGCTATCGCATGGCGTCCCGATCGCTGGGTGTCCGCACAGCGTGCGCGGTCTATGATCAAAGACGTGAATGCACAGACCAGCACCCAAACCGTGGACCGGCGCACGCTGAAGATCGAGATCGCGCTGGTGATGGCCCTGTGCCTGGGACAGAGCGCGGTGTACTCGATCATCAGCTTCGCCGACAAGGTCACCAAGGCGCCGCTGTCCGAGCAGACGACCTCGATGAACAACCCGCTGAGCACCCGCGAGTACTTCGACCTGGCCTACCAGCTGCTGGACATCGTTTTCGCCCTGGTTCCCGTGCTGCTGGCGCTTTATCTCATGAAGCGCAGCACCGGCACCACCGTGTCGATGATCGGCTTCGACCTGCGCAAACCCGGGCGGGATACGCTGCTGGGCGCCGGCCTGTTCCTGGCCATGGGCCTGGGAACCCTCGGAGTCTACGCTGCGGGCAGGGCTTTGGGCATCACCACGGCGCTGTCCACCGCGAACCTCGGGGACTACTGGTGGAGCGTCCCGGTGCTCATGCTCTCGGCCGCACGCCACGCGGTGCTGGAGGAAGTGATCATGCTCGGCTTCCTGTTCACCTACGTCCGCAAGCTCAAGCTGGGACTGTGGACCACGATCCTAGCCTCGGCGCTGATCCGCGGCAGCTACCACCTCTACCAAGGCATCGGGCCGATGATCGGCAACGTGGTCATGGGTGTGGTGTTCGGCTGGGTCTACCACCGCTACGCCCGGGTCATGCCCTTGGTGATCGCGCACTTCCTGCTCGATGCCATCGGCTTCGTCGGCTACCTGCTGCTCGGACCGGCGATTGGCATCGGCGCGTAGCCTTCCCATAGCCTTCTGACATGGAATTAATCGAACTTTCCGAGGCCTGGGTCGAGCGGGCTGTCGCGCTGTGGGAACACACCGGGCTGACCCGACCGTGGAACGATCCGCACGCCGACGCCCGCAAGGCCCTCGCGGGCCCTGAGTCCACCATCCTGGCGCTCGTCCAGGGGGAGCGGCTGGCCGCCACCGCCATGGCCGGAGATGACGGGCATCGCGGCTGGCTTTACTACGTCGCCGTCGACCCCGACTTGCAGGACCAGGGCTGCGGGTGGCGCATCGTCGAAGCGGCAGCAGAATGGCTGCGCGCCCGGGGAACCGTCAAGGTCCAGCTGATGGTCCGCGCCGGCAATGACTCGGTTACGCAGTTCTACGAAAAACTCGGTTTCGAACGCCTGAACGTCGCAGTGCTGGGCAAACGGCTGGTTCCCTAACCAGCAGGGTATTTGAAGCGGACGTCCAGAAAAAGCGGATAAAGTTACTCCGGTACAAAATATCCGCCAATCTGATGAAAGACTTCCTGATGAGAGAGCATCCGTCAGGAACTCGAAGGGAAGACATGCAGTTCGCCGAACTCTGGAGCAAGTCGCGGGCCTGCCTCGCGCTGATGGCGATGCTGATCTTCACCGAGCTCTTGGCGCTGCTGGTTCCGGTGGAGACCGAACATACCAGCAGGGAAGGCCTGAGCGTCGCCTCCTCCTTCGGCATGCTCTTCTGCGGCGTCGTGCTGGGCACCTACGCCGCATGGGTGGGCGGCCGCTTCGGCATCGCGGCCCTGCGCCGGGTACGCGGACCGCACCGCATCGCGGCAACCGCCCTGCAGCTGCTGGCGCCCCCGCTGGTTGTCGGCGCCAGCGCCTACCTGCTGGGCTACGCGACGGTGATGTACCGGATGGGCGAAGTGTTCGTCCCCGACCCCGGACTATTCCTGCTCTCCATGCTCATGATGCTGGGCCTGTGCCTGGGCGGTTTGGGGCTGGGACTGCTGTTCGCCCCGAAGCTGGCCATCGGGCTGAGCATCGTGTTGTTCTCCGGACTGCAACTGCTTTCCCTGGTGGCCCCTGGCCCCATGCTGAGCAACATGGCAGGGCTTTCAGAGTGCTGCACCCGGGATTCGGCACCGAATCCCATAGTCATCCAGGCAGTCGCCCTGTGCTATCTGGGCTGGTCGATGTTGGGCGTGTTGGCCATCTGCGTCAAGGCGCAGAACATGAACCGAATGGCGCGTCGCGCGCTGGCCGTGGCCGGAGCATTGTCGCTGACAGTGCTCTGGGGCGGCGGGGCGCTGGCGGCGCAGGATGCGGGCGAAGAGCAGCAGCTCAGCCGCACCTCCGAGCTACGCTGCGAAGAACCCGGCGACGGGCACGAGTACTGTTTCTGGCCCGGGGAAGCGGAGCACTGGAACGACTGGAGGTCTAACATCACCGCGGGTGTCGGCCAGTTGGAACAGGCCACAGGAATCCAGCAGCCGCGCATCATCACCAGCAGCAAGGCCCATGCCGAGGCAACCGGCGGTCTGCTGCTGGGCTTCGAGGACCGCTATTCCCCGGAAACCGTCAAGTGGGATCTGGCCATGAAAATGTCGGTCAACCCCACCGAACAATGTTTGGGCAGCCTTGCGGCGAGCCACGGCATTGTTGGCACCTCGAGTGCCGCTACCGAAGCGCAGCGGCACATGTGGGCGCAGTCCAACCTGCTGTACCAATGGTGGACTACAAAGGCAGACCGGGAATTCGTCGACTCAGCCCAGTCTGAGCAGCTCGACGCGCTGAACGCGCTGGACGAGCAGTCCCAAATCAGCTGGGTGAAACGGGCGGCCGCGGGAGTCGAAAACTGCCAGCTGGTGCAGCTACCCGGATCCTAGGGCTGCACCAACCGTCCAATTAACAAGCAAAGGTAGGTGGGGACTCCATTGTCCCCGCCTATCTTGTGCTGTGGTCCCCGATGTTCCTAGAGAACGACCGTGCCCTTGGCGGTATTGAAAGTTACCGACAGGATGCCCGGCGTCCCGTTGGGAGCTTGGTACTTGGTGGTCACCGGTCCGAGATTCACGTTCTCCGGCTGCCCCAGCCATTCAAGCACGCGCTCGCGGGATCCTGCAATGTTGATCTCGCTGATTTCACCGGTAGGCTCCAGCGCGCGCGACGGATGCAGGTCCTCGGTGCCGTCGTCCCAGCGCAGCAGATAGGGCACCTGCGGATCCGCGATCAGGCCCTTGATGCCGATCTGCTGCCAGGTCAGTTCGCGGCCGTCGGGGAACTTGCGGTTCCCGGGAACTGCCTTGCGTTCCAGGCGTTCTTCCGCTCCGCTCAGGTCGTCCAATGACACGCACCAACCCATCCAGCCGCCGCCCAGCTCGGAGCGCGCGCGCACGGCCTGTCCGAAAGGTGCCTTGAGGCTGGCAGGATGGTTCAGTACCTCGACGACCTCAAGGTACTGGTTGTGCTTCAGCGGGAAAATTACATTGCGAGTTCCAAACCGTGGATGCACGCCTCCCTTGACGAATTCCAGGCCCAGGGACTCTGCAATTCTTTCAGCGGTTGGCAT
The DNA here is from genome assembly GCF_001454985.1 of Arthrobacter sp. YC-RL1. NCBI lineage: Bacteria > Bacillati > Actinomycetota > Actinomycetes > Micrococcales > Micrococcaceae > Arthrobacter > Arthrobacter sp. YC-RL1. Next base: position 2,925,162 of record NZ_CP013297.1, on the reverse strand, counting down.
CAGCCCATCCGGGCCGCATGCGTACGTAACGTGATCTAGCCTCATCATGTGCCAATCATGACAACAATGTGATCCCAGTCTCTACTTAGGTGATCCTAAGATCTGGACTCTTGTCGAATTCTGTGCAATAAGACGTCGCTCGGACGTGAATATGACCGATTGAGACTCTGGATCCGGCCTCGGGTTGCCAAGATATTCGATTTTCGGGCACACTGGTGGCAGGTCATGAGTCCCAGTAACAAGCCCCGGCTTACTGGGCGGCAACCCTCCAACCGCGGTGGGGTGCCCCGGGTGAAGACCTGGCCCTTGAGCCGCTCGGCGTCAAGGACAAGCGCGGGTTACCCCTCTGGCAGCACCTCGTTGAGGTTCTTCCCGGTGGTGTGTGTTCAGTGGTGTACCCCCATAGTTACAGAACTTTTGGAGGCTGCCATGAGCAACAATTGGTCGTTTGAAACCCGTCAGATCCACGCAGGACAGAGCCCTGACCCGGTTACCGGTGCTCGCTCCCTGCCGATCTTCCAGACCACGTCCTTCGTCTTCCCGAGCGCCGAAAGCGCCGCAGCGCGCTTCGCCCTGCAGGAGCTGGAGCCGATCTACACCCGCATCGGCAACCCGACCACCGAGGCCGTGGAAACGCGCATCGCCGACCTCGAAGGCGGCGTGGGCGCACTGCTGCTGTCCTCTGGCCAGGCGGCAACCACCTTCGCGATCCTGAACATCGCCGAGGCCGGCGACCACCTGGTGGCCAGCCCGAGCCTCTACGGCGGAACCCAGAACCTGCTCAAGCACACGCTGAAGAAGCTGGGCGTCGAGGTCACTTTCGTTTCCGACCCGGACAACCTGCAGGAATGGCGCGACGCCGTCCAGCCGAACACCAAGGCGTTCTTCGGCGAGACCATCTCCAATCCGCGCCAGGATGTGCTGGACATCGAGGGCATTTCCGCGATCGCCCACGAGGTCGGCGTGCCGCTGCTGGTTGACAGCACCCTGGCCACCCCGTACCTGATCCGTCCCATCGAATGGGGTGCGGACATCGTGATCCATTCGGCCACCAAGTTCCTCGGCGGCCACGGCACCGCGATCGCCGGCGTGATCGTGGATTCGGGCAACTTCGACTTCTCCAAGGATCCCGAGCGCTTCCCGAGCTTCAACACCCCGGACGAGTCCTACAACGGCCTGGTCTACGCCCGCGACTTGGGCGTCAACGGCATCCTCGGCGCCAACCTGGCCTACATCCTCAAGGCCCGCGTACAGCTGCTGCGCGACCTGGGTTCGGCCCCGGCGCCGTTCAACGCGTTCTTGATCGCCCAGGGTCTGGAGACCCTGTCCCTGCGCATCGAACGCCATGTGGAGAACGCCTCCGCTGTCGCGAACTGGCTCGAAGCCCGCGCGGATGTGGAAGCTGTGGCCTACGCCGGCTTGGAATCCTCGCCGTGGTTCGAGCGCGGACGCAAGTACAGCCCGAAGGGCGCCGGCTCGGTGCTGGCCTTCGACCTGCCCGGTGGAGTCGAAGCCGGCAAGGCTTTTGTGGACGCATTGCAGCTGCACTCCCATGTGGCGAACCTGGGTGACGTCCGCTCGCTGGTCATCCACCCGGCCTCCACCACCCACGCCCAGCTCTCCGACGCGGAGCGCCTGGCCGCCGGGGTGCGCCCGGGACTGGTGCGCCTGAGCGTCGGGCTGGAGAACATCAACGACATCCTGGCCGACCTCGAGCTTGGGTTCCAGGCGGTCGCAGCCCTTGAGGGCAAGGAACTGCAGGAAACCCGCTAGGCATGGCATCCATTGTGACTACCGAAGACACCATCGGCACCGAAGAGCTCGCCGAAGGGACCCACGGCATTTTGCGCCGTGCGTCCGTGGGCGAGTACTCCTTCGAGTTCGGCGGCTACCTGCCGCAGGTGGCCCTGGCCTACGAAACCTGGGGGGAGCTGAATGCCGAGCGCAGCAACGCAGTGCTGGTGATGCACGCCCTGACCGGAGACGCCCACGTCTCCCGGGGCGATTCGCAGACCGACGGCTGGTGGGAGGACTTCGTCGGCCCCGGCCTGACAGTGGACACCGACCGCTTCTTCGTGGTCTCGGTGAACATGGTCGGCGGTTGCAATGGATCCACCGGCCCCGCATCGCTGGATGAGCAAGGTGTGCCGTGGGGTTCGCGTTTCCCGTTCGTCACCATCAAGGATTCGGTACGGCTGGAGCAAAGGCTGGCTACGCAGCTGGGAATTGAGCGCTGGCATACCGTGCTCGGCGGGTCCATGGGCGGAGCCCGGGCCCTGGAATACGCGGTTGAATTCCCTGAGCAGGTCGCGAACCTGGTGGTCATGGCTTCCACCGGCCAAGCCAGCGCAGAACAGATAGCGTTCGCGCAGGTGCAGACCCAATCCATCCGGCTTGATCCGCATTTCGCCGGGGGAGACTACTACCTGAACCAGGCGCGCCCGGACGAGGGGCTGGGACTGGCCCGCCGGCTGGCCCACCTGACCTACCGTTCCGAGGCGGAGCTGGAGCACCGCTTCGGCCGCAAGGCGCAGGAGGGCGAGGTGCCGGCAGGCCCCTTCGAAGGCAAGCGCGGCCGCTACCAGGTGGAAAGCTACCTGGACCACCAGGCCAGCAAGCTGGTCAACCGCTTCGACGCGAACAGCTACCTGGTGCTGACCGAGGCCTTGATGAGCCACGACGTGGCGCGCGGGCACGGCTCCTATGAGCAGGCGCTGGCTCGGCTGGAGCAGGTCAATGTGCTGGTGGCCGCCGTGAAATCGGACCGCCTGTACTACCCGGAGCAGTCGGTGAAGCTGGCCGCCTCGTTGGCCACACCCAAGCCCGTGCACTACATCGATTCGCCGATCGGCCATGACGGCTTCCTGACGGACGCCGCCCAGCTGGATGGGGTGCTGCGTACCCTGGTCTTCGACGAAGACTGATCCACGCACAAAGCGAAGGCCGCGCCACCAGTTATCGGTGGCGCGGCCTCCGCCGTGTCCGGGGGCTATCGGGCGCTGTCGCCGGCGCCCAGCGAGTCGTTCGGGGCGCTGTCCGCAAAGGGCATCGGGGTGGGGCGCTTGGCGGTGATGCCATCTCCCGAGGACTGGTGGCGCAGCCGGCGCAGTACCCATGGGGCGAGGTGCTCACGGGCCCAGTGCAGGTCCTCGATCCGCGCTTCCTTCCAGCTGCGGGTGTCCTCGACTGCGTCGATACGGGTGTCAAGCGTGTGCGGGACGTTCAAGGCATCCAGTGCCATCGCCGCAATGCGCTGGTGGCCCAGCGGCGAGAAGTGCAGGCGGTCCGCAGACCACATCACCGGCTGGTGCAGTTCGCGCAGCGCCCACATGTCTGCCACGATCGCGTCGTAGCGTGCGGCGACGGTGCGGACATTCTCGTTGTAGATGGCCACGCGGCCGCGGATGCTTCCGAGCACCGGGGTGTCCCGGATATCCGGCCCGGTGAACAGCAGGATGGTGGCCCCCGTGGAATTCAGCCGGGAAATCGTGGAATCGAGCTGGTCGGCGATCTTGTCCGGATCCCCTCCCGGGCGCAGCACGTCGTTGCCTCCGGCGCAGATGGAAATCAAGTCGGGCTTCAGATCAATGGTCGGCTGGACCTGCTCCTCGATGATCTGGGCAATCAGCCGGCCGCGGATCGCGAGGTTGGCGTAGGCGAAGTCAGGCACGCCCCGACTGAGCTCCTGGGCCAGACGGTCGGCCCAGCCTCGGAAGGACTGCGGGGCCAGGGGATCGGGGTCTCCCACGCCCTCGGTGAAAGAATCGCCGACCGCTACATAGCGCCGCCAAGGGTGCACCGTGGAATTCTCGGAATCAGGAGTTTCGAAACTTGGGGAAATAGCCACAAGCTACATTGTTACTCGTTAGTAACGTTGTGTCAACGATTCGAGAAAACTATCCGAGCAGGACCTTGCTGCGGGCCTCGGCGTATTCCTCGGCGCTGATCAACTGCTTGGAACGCAGATCCTCCAGCTCGCGCAGCCGGTCCTCCTTTGACTGGGCCGGGGCGAGCAGCGCGGACTTCGAGGCCTTGGCCGCGATGTCGGTCTGCACGGTGAAGATGTCAACCCCGGCGTTCTTCGCCGCCCGGTAGTTGCGCACCCAGACAACGATGATGAATACGACTACCAGCGTGAAAACGACAAGGAAGAGTATGGACAAGATGCTGACGCCGGCAAAGGCCGCGTCCATGGTGCCGGTCGGGTCGGAATCGAATAGTGTTTCCGGATCGTTGAGCTCTTCGATCAGTTCCGGCGGGGCGTCATCAAAATTCATCGCGGAGGCTGCTTTCGGTGGGTGGAGAAAACATCGTTCATCTATTTCCACAAGTCAACCACGATGGTTAAGCCAACGCCCCGAGTAAATCCAAACGTTACAGAATTGCAACGGGGCGATTGGTACTTTTGGCGTCGTCCGATGCGCTGGCGAGGGGCGGGGGTCGCTAGGCTTAGAACACTATGACTAATCCTGAAGCATCCACGGTTGCGCTGATTTCCCGCAATGATGAATCCCGACTGGGCACGCCGCTGCTGGTGTTCCTGCACGGCTACGGCTCGAATGAAGAAGACCTGATGGGCCTGTCGCGCTATTTGCCGCAGGAATTCACCTATCTTTCGGTGCGGGCTCCGCTGCAGGCCGGACCGGGGTTCAGCTGGTTCCCGCTGTCGCAGGAGATCGACTACTCTGTCGACGCAGTGGCGCAAAGCGTGAAAGGCCTCTGGGCCTTCCTGGAACCGATTGCGGCGCAGCACTCGTCCCTCACGCTGCTCGGCTTCTCGCAGGGCATGGCCATGGCCACGTCGCTGGCCCGTTACCAGCGCGAGGCGGTGTCCGCAGTGGTCGGCCTGTCCGGTTTCGCAGTAGAAGCCCCGGAACTGGAGATCTTCGACGACGCGAAGCTCAAAGCCAACCCGTTGCCGCTGTTCTGGGGTCGGGACCTCGCTGACCCGGTCATCACCCGTGACAAGATCGAATTCACCCTTGGCTGGGTTCCATCCCACACCGAGCTGACCAGCGAGACCTACCCGCAGATTGCCCACTCGGTGAGCATGGAAGAAATCCAGGATGTCGATGCCTTCCTCAAACGCGAAGTCTTGAAGCTGGAATCCTAGGCCGGACCTGCGGAGCCGGAGTACTTGGCTCAGGCCCTGTGGCCCGCGATGAAGGGCTCTCAGCCTGGACTATGATATGGAAGTCGATGTTCGGTTTGTTGACATGATGATCAAGCGAAATTCCATTGTCCTTGATATCGGGTGCGGCATCGGCAATGCCGTCAACGGGTTGCGAACTCTTGGGCATGATGCTTACAGAGTTGATCCAACCACTGAAGTCCCCGACGTTGCAGCAGACCTCTATGGCCATGCGTATTTTCGCAACATAGCGGCCATCGACACCACATCCGGAAACCTCGCTCTGAAAGGTCTTCCCGATCCTATGATGCAATCCTCATGTCGGGGAACATTCCTTCATTCTTGAAGGTTGATGAACCAAAGGCAAGTTTTCGCCAGGTCGCAGAATTGCTGAATCATGGCGGCATTTTCGTCCTTGGTACGACTACAGATTTCCAAGGCGGACCGAAAGCTCATGACAAGGCTGTGGCCGGAACGGGCGGAACCTGATGCACCGATTCTCCGATTGGCACCTAACCCCATTTCGCCTCACATCGCCATGGTCAGTGAGCGTCTTTTCTGCAAATGAGCCGGTGTCGTTCGGCGACGGACCGGACGAAATTTTTGTTTTACGCGGATAGACGGACATGAACCCCATCGTCACCTGTAAAAACCCGGTCTACGGGCAGCCCGGCATCGACTGTACAACCAGTGCATCGGCTTAGACGCGAGGCATGGACGGAGTTATGCAGGTGCGTCGGCACTTCGAGCTTACGACGGAAGAAATTGGTGCACTTGAGAGACTTTTCGACAGTGAGTACCTAAACGAGTTCGGCGCATGGGACTCCGAACAACCCTACGGCTATTCTCCTGCCGATACTCATGTGTTGGCGTTCCATGGACGAGAGTTGGTTGCACACGTTGGTTTCCAGCGTCGACTGATTTTAGTCGGGACACGGGACATCCTGGTTGCAGGAACAGGCGGCGTCCTAGTAGACAAACGTTTTCGCGGGACCGGCATCGGTAGACAAACAATGCGCTGCGCTCAAACTGTGATGCGCGACGATGCTGGCATCGAATTTGGTTTTCTTGGATGCAGAGAAGAAGTTGTACCGTTTTACGAGTCTGCAGGATGGGTTCGGATTTACGCCACGGAGCGTAGTTTGTCTCGTCTCGACCAGAGCTCAAAAATTGTGTCAGCGGGAGCCCCGAATCTCGTCTGTTCCGTCAAGCGCCATGCGAGTGAATGGCCGGAAGGCGATATCGATCTTCGGGGGACGCCTTGGTGAACGGTCGGTCATCGGCAGCGTTGGCTTCATGGCACACCCAGACGACCGTCTACGGTTCTAAGCGATAGATAGTCGCTTCAGATTGCCAACAGGCACTTTGCAGCCAGAAGCTTTGACACAATATGCGCCGTCCGGTCCATCCTGGTAGCAGAACGGCATCCTTCTTGTTCGGTTGCCCGCGTCCAGTCTCCATCAGCGACAAGCCGGTGCTTGAAGATCGAGACTTGCCCTGTGGATACCGACATCTCTTCCCAATCAGTCGGCAAGCGCCTTCGCCCCCAGAAGCCGAACTTCCTTGAACTAGGCGCGGCTGGAAACCTTCACGCATTCTCCGTTGACGCACACCACGTCGTCCTGGCGGATCTGGGCGCCGCGGCGGGTTTCCACCTGGCCGTTCACGGTCACTTCGCCCTCGGAAATCAGTTCCTTGGCGTGGATGCCGTCTTCGGCAAGATTGGCCAGCTTCAGCAGCTGTCCCAGCCGGATGGACTCGTCGCGGATTTCAAGTTCAAAAGCTTCGGAAGCACTCATGTGCTCCATTCTTCCCTATGCACGGGGTGTCCATGCGCTGCTGTGGCAAAAGAGCGGGGAAGTTCACCTGCCGATAACTTGGACCGACTTAGTTTCACAGGCCTTGAAACGATAGTCTTGGAGGGTATGTATTTTTCTACGGACCGCAACCAGCGGCCTCGTAATTTCCTATGGAGTTGATATGGCGCCACAGTCCAAGCTTGATCAGGTCATTTCCCTCGCAAAGCGTCGCGGGTTCGTCTTCCAGGCCGGTGAAATTTACGGCGGTTCCCGCTCCGCATGGGACTACGGGCCCCTGGGCACCGAACTGAAGGAAAACATCAAGCGCGAATGGTGGCAGAACTTCGTGCGCGGCCGCGAGGACATGGTGGGTCTTGACTCGTCTATCGTCCTGCCCAAGGCCGTCTGGGAGGCCTCCGGCCACGTCGCAACCTTTACCGACCCGCTGGTCGAGTGCACCCAGTGCCACAAGCGCCACCGCCAGGACCACCTGATCGAGGCCTTCGAGGCCAAGAAGGGCCGCGCCCCGCAGGACGGCATGAGCGAAATCGCCTGCCCCGACTGCGGCACCAAGGGCCAGTTCACCGAACCGCAGCAGTTCTCCGGCCTGATGAAGACCTTCCTCGGCCCGGTGGACTCCGAAGCCGGCCTGGCCTACATGCGCCCGGAGACCGCCCAGGGCATCTTCGTGAACTTCGCCAACGTGCTCACCGCCAGCCGCAAGAAGCCGCCGTTCGGCATCGGCCAGATCGGCAAGGCCTTCCGCAACGAGATCACCCCGGGCAACTTCATCTTCCGCACCCGTGAGTTCGAGCAGATGGAGATCGAATTCTTCACTGCTCCGGAAGACGCACCGAAGTTCTTCGATGCGTGGGTTAAGGACTGCTGGGACTGGTTCCTGGACCTGGGCATCAAGGAAGAGAACCTGCGCCAGTTCGACGTTCCCGAGGATGAGCGCGCCCACTACTCGGCCGGCACCATCGACTTCGAGTACCGCTTCGGCTTCCAGGGTTCGGAATGGGGCGAGCTCATGGGCGTCGCCAACCGCACCGACTACGACCTGTCCAGCCATGCCAAGGCCTCGGGCGCAGAGCTGAGCTACTTCAACCAGGCCACCGGCGAACGCTACACCCCGTACGTGATCGAGCCGTCCTTCGGCCTGACCCGTTCGATGATGGCATTCCTGGTCGACGCCTACACCGAGGACGAAGCCCCGAACACCAAGGGCGGCGTGGACAAGCGCACCGTGCTCAAGCTCGACCCGCGCCTGGCTCCGGTCAAGGCCGCGGTGCTGCCGCTCTCGCGCAACGAGAACCTCTCGCCGAAGGCCAAGGACCTGGCCGCCGAGCTGCGCAAGCGCTGGAACATCGACTTCGACGATGCCGGCGCCATCGGCCGCCGCTACCGCCGCCAGGACGAAATCGGCACCCCGTTCTGCATCACCGTGGACTTCGACACCCTCGAGGACCAGGCAGTGACCATCCGCGAGCGCGACACCATGGCCCAGGAGCGCGTCTCCCTGGACCAGGTGGCGACCTACCTCGCCGAGCGTCTGAACGGAGCCTAGGCGCCCGATGAATGAACTGGAATTCCGCCCCTGGCGTTCCGGGGACGACCTTGAGCTGCTGCAGATCTTCGGCGACCCGCGGTCCCCGCAGGCCCACCAGGATCGCACCATGCTGCGCGAGAACAGCGATGCGCCGTTCTCCCGCACGCTGGTGGCCACCGTCGACACGGTGGCCGTCGGCGCGGGCGTCGTCTTCGCCTCGTCGCTGCACCCGCAGCGGCTGTGGCTGTACGTCGAGGTCGCCCCGGACATGCGCCGCAACGGCGTGGGCACCGAACTGGTGGCGCGGCTGCGCGAGCAGATCCCGGCGGGGACCGCGAGCGAGCTCAAGGCCCGCTACACCGTGACCGCCGGCGACAGCGCGCAGGCCGCCGCGGCGTTCTGCGCCGCGCTGGGCCTGGGCGAAATCCAGGTCTCGCGAGACGTCATCATCGAACCCGGAGCCCTGGCGGAACCGGTGTTCGACACCAATGACCGCGTCATCGAGGAGCTGTCCACCGGCAGCGTGGAACTGACCCGCCTGGTCATGGACTTCTACAATGCGGTGCACGCGGACTGGGACCCGGCGGCCATGACCGTGGGCTCGGCCCAGCGTATGCTGCTGGACGAGAACACCGGGGCGCAGGCCGCGCTGGTGCTGCGCGATAAGCCGAAGTCCGAGGGCGGGGTGCCGCTGGCCTTCGCCGTCAGCTACATCCCTGCCCGCGAGAACGCCCCCTCCGACGTGCTGGTGGGACACAACCCGGCCTTCAGCGACGACGAGGTGGCCGAGGCGGTGCGCGACATGGTCGCCATGCTGGTCTACCAGTACCCGGTGAAGCTCGAAGTCGACTCGTCGATGTTCGTGCTCTCCTCGCTGGTCGATGCGCTGGCCAGCGTGGAGCAGGCCACCGTCATCTCCACAACCCACATCATGGCCAGCGACGCAGCTCGCTAGCCATGGCACACCGCAACGGGACCTGCATTGCAGGTCCCGTTGCAGTTTGTGAACCGGACATCTACCGCACGAAAGCCAGCTCTTGACCTCCCGCACCACCACGCCGGGCTCCCGCACCGGCGGCACCCTGCTTTTCATCCTGCTCAGCGTCGGTTCCGGGCTGCTGCTGTCCATCCAGTCGCGCATCAACGGCGCGCTGGCCACGGCGCTGGGCGACCCGATCGCCGCGGCCACGTTCAGCTTCGGGGTGGGCATGCTGGCCCTGGTGCTCACCGCGCTGGTGACGCCCACGGCCCGTCGGGGCGTGCGGCGGATCCCTGCGGTGCTGCGCGCGCGCCGGTTCCCCTGGTGGTACCTGGCCGCCGGAGCGGTCGGAGCGATGATCGTGTTCAGCCAGTCCGCCACGGTCCCGCTGATCGGGGTGGCCCTGTTCACCGTCTGCCTGGTCACCGGGCAGTCCATCGGCTCCATGGTGATGGACCGCGTGGGATTCGGCGGGGCGGTGCCGCGCAAGATCAACGCGCTGCGCGTGACCGGCGTGGTGCTGACCATTGCGGGTGTGGTGTGGGCGGTGAACCCCGGCGCGGCCGGAACCGAGCTGGCCAGCCAGCTGCTGCCCATGGGCTTCGCCCTGCTGGTGGGCATGCTGATGGGCTTCCAGGGCGCGGCCAACGGGGCGCAGTCAGCGGCCTACGGCAGTGCGATCGCCGCCACCATGGTGAATTTCGTGGTGGGCTTCGCGGTGCTGGCCACCGTGCTGCTCGCGCGCTTGGCCGGCGGGGTGGAACTCGCGCCGCTGCCCACCGAGCCCTGGTACTACATCGGCGGGCTGCTGGGCTGCATCTTCGTGGGCCTGACCGCCACCGTGATCAAGCGGCTGGGGGTGCTGGTCACCAGCCTGGCCGCGGTGGGCGGGCAGCTGGTCGGTTCGCTGGTGCTGGACATCGTGGTGCCGGCCGCCGGCAGCCACGTGAGCACCGCGACGGTGCTGGGCACCTTGCTGACCCTGCTGGCGGTGGCGCTGGCTTCGGTATCGGGGGCTCGCGGGACCACCGCAGCGGTGGAAACCCGGCAGAAAATCCACCGCTAGTTCTGGACGAAACGCCGTTTACCTGGTGTTTTCCTTGCCCGAGTAGGCTGATTCCATGAACAGCGAGCAGCACACCCCAAGGGGATCGGCGTGGGAAGTGTTCCGGGTCTTCCTGAAGCTAGGATTAACCTCTTTCGGCGGGCCGATAGCGCACCTGGGCTACTTCCGGACCGAGCTGAGCGAACGCCGCCGCTGGGTCACCGACACGCAGTATGCGCAGCTGGTGGCCCTGTGCCAGTTCCTTCCCGGGCCTGCCTCAAGCCAGGTGGGTTTCGCCCTGGGCCTGCATCGCGCCGGGATGCGCGGGGCGCTGGCCGCCTTTGCCGCCTTCACGCTGCCCTCCGCGGTGCTGCTGGCCCTGTTCGCCTACGGTGCCTCGCTCTTCTCCGGGACGATAGGCCAGGGGGTGCTCTCCGGGCTGAAGATCGTGGCGGTGGCCATCATCGCCCAGGCGGTGCTGGGCATGGCCAAGACGCTGACCCCGGATGCCACCCGCGCCACGATTGCGGTGGTCGCCGCGCTGGCCGCCCTGCTGCTGGGCGGCAGCCTGGGACAGGTGCTGGCGATCGTGCTGGGTCTGGCGGCCGGCTACTTCTTTTGCCGCACGCCTGAGCTTGCACAGGCAGGGAGCTCGGAGGCGCCGCTGCGTTTCACTGTCAGCCGCCGTGCCGGCGCTGTCAGCCTGGGCACTTTGGCCCTGCTGCTGGTGGGTGCCCCGATTGCGGCGGCGGCCACGGGGTGGGGAGCGCTGTCGCTGTTCGACGCGTTCTACCGTTCGGGCGCGCTGGTCTTCGGCGGCGGGCATGTGGTGCTGCCGCTGCTGCAGGGCGCGGTGGTGGACACCGGCTGGGTCTCGAACCAGGATTTCCTGGCCGGATACGGAGCGGCGCAGGCAGTGTCAGGGCCGCTGTTCACCTTCGCCGCCTATCTGGGAACCATCTCCACGGTGGGTCCTGGCGGCGTGCTCGGTGCAGCGATCGCCTTGGCGGCCATCTTCCTTCCCGGCTTCCTGCTGCTAGTGGGGGTGCTGCCGTTCTGGAACAAAGTGTCAGCGCATCCGCGGGCGCAGGCCCTCATGCGCGGAGCCAACGCGGCGGTGGTGGGTATCCTGGCCGCCGCGCTATACAGCCCGGTGTTCACCAGCGCGGTCACGGGAGCAGGACAGTTCGCCCTGGGCCTGCTGTGTTTCGTGCTGCTGGTGTCGTGGAAGCTTCCGCCGTGGAGCGTGGTGGTTATCGGCGCCCTGGGAGGAGTTCTGCTGGCGCTGGCCGGAGCCTGAGGACCTTGGTGCCGGCCGCCTGGTCATGTGGTCCGCGGCCCTCACGCTGTACCTCGGGCATCAGCAGATAAATCGCCGGCAGCACGTTGGCGACAACCGCCGCCGTGTAGAGCCAGACCGGAAACATGCTGCTGGCGGTGGAAGCGATGGCCGCGAAATTCCAGACGGAGAAAGGCGCGATCTTCTACGGCAGCAGCTTGCCCGCGATGCGCAGCAGGATCTGCGGTAAGGAAGCCCGTTCACCGGTGCGCTCGTCGACGACCTGCAGCTGCAGCCGGCGTTGGCCCAGTGTCGCCCGGGCGGCGGAGGACTCGGTGGGAAACAGGGAGCTGCCCACGGGCAGCGCCAGGACCGCGAAACCCAGCAGCTGTGCGCCGGTCGGGCTCAGCTCAAGCCAGTTATAGATCTTGCCGGTGCTTAACCAGAGCAGAGCGACGGTGGCCGCGAGCGCCAGCATCCACCCGAGGATCATCAGGTAATCCACGAGCGAAGCCAGAACCCGACCCCAAAAAGCGGGTCTGGTCGACTCCTGCGCGCCCGCCACGGCTGTACGCTAACACGGCTCCGGAGGGCCTGCCATGGCTTGCGGCGTTATCAGCCCAGCCCGCTGATCTTGTAGTCGCGGGTGATTGCGCTGGTCATCCGTCCCCACAAGCTCGAAGCCCCGCGTTCTTGGTGGGTCCTGAACGCCTCTGGATCGGTGAAACGTTCCTCGACCAACCAGATCAGCGGATCCTGCGTCGGTGCGACCTCGAAAAGGATGCAGCCCGGCTCCTTGCGGGTGAGCTCGATATGCCCGGGGAGATAAGCCGTCATCAGTTCGGCTTCCGTCGTGTTTTTGCACAGCAGCCGGCCGCTCAAGCGCACGTGGTCCATTCGTCAATTCTCCGTTTCGGTTGAGTCCCGGTCGGATTCCTTCGCCCGTTGATGCCTAAGGGTTCAATACCGATCGACCCCTGCAGGCCTCGAGCCCGAAGGCAAGAGGCGAAGGCGCCCTGGCCTGTCGTTGTCCGCCGTGGGATCACGCGTCGTCTCCAGCCAGGAGCGCGCCTTCCTTGCCGCACCCCTCGCGGCGGTGCCCGGGATCAGTCCGCCAGTTCCGTGAAACTCACCTGTCCGTCGGAGCCGGCCACGGCCAGCAGCGAGCCGGGCCGGGCGGCCAGGGTTTCGGTGATCCGGTTGGCCAGCTGCTGGGTGATTTCCTCGGGCAGGCGCGGGCCGCTGGAAGCGATCCAGCGCACCGCCAGTCCTTCGGTGAGCTGCAGCGTGGCGAGCAGATGGTCGCTGCCATGCGGCGCCACCACGATGACCGTCCGTGCTGCTGCCGGGGCCGGCTCGGCCGGAACCGGGGAGCCTGCGGACGGGGCCGCCGGGGCTTGCGGCCGCTGGGCGGCCAGCCGTTCCCGGTCCGACTTCCACAGGGCGAAATGGTAGGCCGACACCCCCGCGGTGGCGAGCAGCCATCCCAGCGGGGCGCGGATGTAGTCCAACAGGTTCAGCGCAGCAGACGTGCCGGCCACCAGGATCTCGAAGACGCGGTAACCGACAATCAACAGCGCAACCAGGGCGACCACGGCGCTGACGCCGAAGAAGAGCACCAGGTACACGCGCCGGGACTCAGGATCTGCCGGGACCCCCGGACGGAAGTACAATGCCCAGAACACCACACCGACCACTGCCAGCGCGATGCCGGTGCGCAGCACCGACGGAGCGGTGTCGGAATTCAGCGGCGAGGAGACCGAAGCGAGCAGCGCGTTCACGACCATGCCCAAGCCGCTGGCCAACAGCGCGAGCGAAATGCCGCTGATGATCTGCCGCGACACCGTTACCACCAGCAGGCCGCGGCCGGCGAGCTGCCGGTGGTGGTAGGTCCAGAAAATGGCGCCGGACAGCAGCGCGGAGATCGCCAGCGGCCCCGAGTCCGCGAAACGTAGGCCCATCTCGGTGAAATCCCACGGCAGCGGGATGACGATGTTCAACGTCGCCGCGGCCGCCAGCAGCGTGGCCAGCGCGGCCAGGCAGACGCCGACCAGCATCACCACGAAGGAGCTGAAGATATCGCGCAGGGCCTGGACCCGTTGCAGCTTCCAGTGCCAGAACCACAATAAGGCGGCGCCCAACACCCAGATCACCGAGCCCAGCAGGCGCGGCAGCGGGCTCTGGCCCACCAAGATCACGGACGGAACGAACAGCAGATCCAGCGCGGTGCGCAGTGCCGCGGCCAGGGAGAATGCGGTCAGGCCCAGCGCATAGGCGTTGCCCAGGCAGGCCGCAAGGTGCGGCAGTTCGCGCGGCGCGTACTTCACTGAATTCAGCATCCGGAATTGCCAGAAGGCCACCAAGCCCCAGCCCACGACGGTGCCGGTCAACTCCTGCCAGGAATTCGAGGCAATGCCGTCGACCAGCCCGGAAAGCAGCCGTAGCAGCGCGACCGAGGACATCACCAGCGCGATCAGGTAGACGGCCGCCCCCTGCAGGGACCAGATGGCCGCATCGGTGGGGTGCGCGTCGATTAGCTTCTTGCGGATCCACACCCACAGCAGCCAGGCCAATGGCCCGGGGATGACGGTGAAGGCCAAGGCGGTGGCCAGGACCAGCTGCCGGTCGTCGTCGACGACCAGGCCACGCAGGGCCATGCCGACGAGCAACGACAGCCCCGTGCCCAGCAGGATCAGCAGGACCAGCAGCAGGCCGTGCAGGATCAGGCCGCGCAGGGCGTTGACGGTCTGCCCGGTGGCGGATTTAGACGGTGAGCTCATGGCTAGAGCCCCATTTCTTCGGCGGTGCACAGGCCCATCTGCCACGGTGTGGCGGTGATCAGCCAGGTGCCGTTGACCTTCTTCAGTTCGAAGACGTCCTGCGATTCGTAGGATTCGAAGAACAACCCGCCTTCGCTCCCGTAGGCCATGGATACGGTAATGGTCGACGTCTGTTCGGTGGTGGCCTCGCGAACCAGGCTGACCTGTGCGATCTCACCCTCGCTGGAGTAGGGGTCGCAGACCTGCTTGTCGCCGCCGTCCTCGACAAGCTTCTGCGCCGCGGACAGGTCCGAGGACTGGAACGCGAGCACGTAGCGCTGGACCACCCCGGTAGGGGTGTCAGCATCGCGCAGCGGAGGGGCGGGGCGCAGGGAAACAACAATCAGGGCGGCTATAATCAAGCCCACACTGAGCGTTGCCAGGGCGATCAATGCGCCCTTCGCAGGCATAGAAATACTTGTCATAGCCTAATTTTCTACTACCGCGGATTGATAAACCAGTACTGTGACATTGCGGTTTGATCAAGATCTCACCACTGGATTTGCCCCCATGGGCGATAATGGAGTGGTGACGACCCTGACTGATGTGCAAAGCGAAACGCCGACCCTCAAGCTGCCCCCGCTGCAGCTGGGCAAACTCACCATCGAGACCCCGGTGGTGCTGGCCCCGATGGCCGGCGTGACCAACCGCGCCTTCCGCCGGCTGTGCCGCGAATACGGCGGCGGGCTGTATGTCACCGAGATGGTCACCGCCCGCGCGCTGGTCGAGCGCAACCCGGAATCCATGCGCATCATCTCCCATGACGACGACGAGGACATCCGCTCCATCCAGATCTACGGCGTGGATCCGGCCACCGTCGGCGCCGCCGTGCGCCTGGTGGTGGAAGAGGACCGCGCAGACCACATCGACTTGAACTTCGGCTGCCCAGTGCCCAAGGTAACCCGCAAGGGCGGCGGCTCGGCCCTGCCGTGGAAGACCGACCTGTTCACCTCGATCATCGAGGCGGCCACCCGCGAGGCGGCCAAGGGAGATGTCCCGCTGACCGTGAAGATCCGCACCGGCATCGACAACGACCACCAGACCTACCTGGAATCCGCCAAGATCGCCCGCGACCACGGCGCCGCCGCGGTGACCCTGCACGCGCGCACCGCGGGCCAGTACTACGCCGGCCACTCCGACTGGTCGGCCATCACCACCCTGCGCGAGGCCATGGACGACATGCCGGTGCTGGGCAACGGCGACATCTTCAGCGCCGAGGACGCCATCGAGATGGTGGAGCAGACCGGCGCCGCCGGCGTCATGGTCGGCCGCGGCTGCCAGGGCCGCCCGTGGATCTTCGGCGACCTGCAGGCGGCCTTCGAGGGTCGTGCCGACCGCATCCGCCCCGGCGTGCGCAAGGTCGCGGACACCGTGTACCGCCATGGCGAGCTGCTGGCCGAGTTCTTCGAGGACGAGGGCAAGGGCATGCGCGACATCCGTAAGCACATCGCCTGGTACTTCAAGGGCTACCCGGTGGGCGGGGAGATCCGCTCCCAGCTGGCCCAGGTCCCGTCCCTTGCGCGCCTGCGCGAACTGCTGGACCAGCTGGATTTGGACCTGCCGTACCCGGGCGAGGCCGCCGAAGGCACCCGTGGACGCGCCGGCCACCCCAAGAAGACCCACGTCCCTGACGGCTGGCTGGACACCCGCACCATGACCGATGCGCACCGCGAAATGATCAAGGCCGCCGAGCTGGACATCTCCGGCGGCTAGGCCGGCTTCTACGCCGACGGTGGATAACCCCGGCGGCCCGCCAATTAGTCACTAGACTTGGAGCTATGACTCAGATCCCCGGATACACCGATGCCGATGCGGAACGCTGGGTGCCCGAGCCGGCCAAGAAATCCTACCGCACCGCCTTCGAACGCGACCGCGCCCGCGTGCTGCACTCCTCGGCGCTGCGCCGGCTGAGCGCCAAGACCCAGGTGGTCGCCCCGACCCAGGACGACTTCGTGCGCAACCGGCTGACCCATTCCCTGGAGGTGGCCCAGGTGGGCCGCGAGCTGGGCGCCGCGCTGGGCTGCGATCCGGACGTGGTGGACACCGCCTGCCTGGCCCACGACCTGGGCCACCCGCCCTTCGGGCACAACGGCGAGAAGGCGCTGGACAAGCTGGCCGCTGGCATCGGCGGCTTTGAGGGCAATGCCCAGACCCTGCGGCTGCTGACCCGGCTGGAAACCAAGACCTTCAGGCACAACGGCCACTCGGCCGGGCTGAACCTCTCGCGCGCCTCGCTGGACGCTGCCTGCAAGTACCCGTGGCTGCGCGCCGACGCTCCGCAGGTCGACGGGAAACCCACCCGCAAGTTCGGGGTCTACGCGGATGACGCACCGGTCTTCGACTGGCTGCGCTCGGTGCCCGAGGCCCAAACCGGCGTGGTGTGCATGGAGGGCCAGGTCATGGACCTGGCCGATGACATCTCCTATTCGGTGCATGATGTGGAGGACGCCATCGTCGGCGGCAACCTGCAGCTGCGCTGGCTGAAGCAAGACGCTGCCCGTGCGCGGGCGCTGCAGGTCACCAAGGACTGGTACCTGCCCACCACCGCGGAAGAGGACATCGAGGCGGCGCTGCGCCGCCTGGAGCAGAGCCAGGAATGGGTGGCGCACTTCGACGGATCGCGCCGCTCCATGGCAGGGCTGAAGGACATGACCAGTCAGTTCATCGGGCGCTTCGCCGCGGCCGCGATGGACGCCACCCGCGCCCGCTACGGCACCGGGCACCTGACCCGCTACAACGCGAGCCTGATCGTCCCGGAAGCCACCGCGCACGAGATCGCGGTGATGAAGGGCATCGCCGCCAGCTACGTGATGACCTCTGAGGGGCGCCAGCCGCTCTACGAGGACCAGCGCACGCTGCTCTCGGAACTGGTCCAGCTGCTGATGGAGACCGGCCGGGACAACCTTGAGCCCATCTTCGCCGCGGACTGGGAGGACGCGGCGGATACGGACGCGCAGCTGCGCGTGGTGATCGACCAGGTTGCCTCGCTCACCGACGTGTCGGCCACCCAGTGGCACTCCTACCTGGTCAAGGGCGAGGCCCCGGACGCAACGCTATTTTAGAAGGGAATCATGGCAGGGCTGATCAAGCGCGAAGACATCGACGAGGTGCGCAACCGCACCGACCTGCGCGAGGTCGTCGAATCCTATGTCACGCTCAAATCCGCGGGCATCGGCTCCTTCAAGGGGCTGTGCCCGTTCCACGACGAGCGCAGCCCCTCCTTCCACATCCGCCCGCAGCTGGGCACCTTCCACTGCTTCGGCTGCGGGGAGTCGGGCGACGTCATCGCCTTCATCCAGAAGATGGACCACTCCTCGTTCACCGAGACCGTGGAGCTGCTGGCCGCCCGCATCAACTACGAGCTGCACTACGAGGACGGCGGCCCGGGCCCGCGCCGCGAGGACTACGGCAAGCGCCAGCGCCTGGTCGACGCGCACAAGGTCGCCGAGGAGTTCTTCCGCGCCCAGCTGGAAACCCAAGAGGGGGCCGCGGCGCGCGAGTTCCTCACCGGCCGCGGCTTCGACGAGCAGGCGGTGGCGCACTTCTCGGTGGGCTACGCGCCCAAGGGCTGGGACGGGCTGCTCAAGCACCTGCGCAGCCGCGGCTTCGTGGACGAGGAGCTGAAGCTCACCGGCATGTTCTCCGAGGGCAACCGCGGCATCTACGACCGCTTCCGCGGCCGGGTCATGTGGCCGATCCGCGACCTGTCGGGGGCGACCATCGGCTTCGGCGCGCGCAAGCTCTACGAGGACGACCAGGGCCCGAAGTACCTGAACACCCCGGAGACCCAGCTCTACAAGAAGTCCCAGGTGCTCTACGGGCTGGACCTGGCCAAGAAGCAGATCTCCAAGGGACGCCAGATCGTGGTGGTCGAGGGCTACACGGACGTCATGGCCTGCCACCTGGCCGGCATCACCACCGCGGTGGCCACCTGCGGCACCGCCTTCGGCACCGACCACATCAAGATCTCCCGCCGGCTGCTGCAGGACGACGGCACTGGCGGCGAGGTGATCTTCACCTTCGACGGCGACGCGGCCGGTCAGAAGGCGGCGCTGCGCGCCTTCGAGGAGGACCAGCGCTTCATCGCCCAGACCTACGTGTGCGTGGAGCCAACCGGCGCCGACCCCTGCGACCTGCGCCTGCACCGCGGGGACGAGGCGGTGCGCGAGCTCATCGAGAACAAGCGCCCGCTGTTCGAGTTCGCCATCCGCGCGGAGCTGAAGAAGTTCAACCTCGACACCGTGGAGGGGCGCGTCCAGGCGCTGCGCCAGACCGCGCCGATCGTCGCGGCGATCCGCGACTCGGCGATCCGCCCGGCCTACGCCCGCGAGCTGGCCGGCTGGCTGGGCATGAACAACGAGGACGTCAACCGGTCGGTGGCAGCGTCCATCAAACGGGCCAAGCTGCCGCGCAACGCCGCCGCGGCACAGCCCCCGGCACACGCCCAGGACCACGCGCCGGGAGCCCAGGCGGCGCCCGCCTTCGAGCGCCCGGACAGCCGCGACCCGGTGATGCGCCTTGAACGCCAGGCCCTGGAAGTTGTCATCCAGCAGCCGCAGCGCCTGGCGGATGAGCAGTGGCAGGCCTTCTACGAGGCGCGCTTCATGGCCCCTGCCCACGCCGCGGTGCATGACGGGATCGTGGCGGCCTCCACCGCGGGCGCCTCCGCCGCTTCCTGGGTGGAGGTCATCCGCGAGGAGGTGCCCGAGCAGCTGCGCAGTTTCGTCTCCGAGCTTGCGGTGACCATCATTCCGGCGCTGGACGAGCACAACCTGAATCGGTACTGCTCGGATATCATCAACGGATTGATTGAGCTTCAAATCACACATCGCAAGGCGGAGCTGATCGGCAAGCTGCAGCGCGCCGAGGTGGATCCGGACGGCAACGAATATTCCCAGATCAACAAGGAATTGATGGAGCTGGAGATGCGCCGGAGGATCCTTCGCGGAACCTAGCGCACCGATTTTGCATTCGGGAATACCTCGGGTAAAGTTATATCTCGTTGCAATCCTCCATAGCTCAATTGGCAGAGCATTCGACTGTTAATCGAAGGGTTACTGGTTCAAGTCCAGTTGGAGGAGCCAAGGAAAATCTCCCTGCCGTATCACACGGCTGGGAGATTTTTGTTTCCCCGGAAATCAGTGCTCCCAGAGCCTGCGCGATTCCAGGTACCAGAAGTAGGCGAACAGCCCGATCTGGAACCATTCAACGATGAACACCGCCTGCCGCACCCCCAGCCAGACGAGGACCGGCCAAGCGGCAAGGCCCGCTCCCATCAGCCAGAGGATCGCCGCGTAGTGGGTCCGCCGTCCACCGCTGGTGTCGCCGTCGCACAGGCCCCCGGTTCCCAGATGGCTGGCGATGGCCACAGCCATCGAGCACACCAGCAGGAACGCCGCGGTGATATGGACGCCGGCGAAGTGCGTTCCCTCGATAACCCGCCAGATGACCAGCAGCAAGAATGCTGCCAGCAGCAGCCCGCACAAAATCATCAAAAAGCGCCGCCGCGGCGTGCCCAGCAGGTCGGGGCTCGGCCAGCGCCGGGTCCGCCGGCCCAGATAGGCAAAGACCGCGGTGACGATGAGCACCGCGATGATGGCCACGCGCACGGACAGGACGGCGCGCGAACGCCCCGCCTCATCGAGCAGGGCCAGCGAGGCTTCGAAGCGGGTGGGAACCAGCGCGACGAACATGGCGTAGAACCCCGCCAGGTTCAGGGCCAGATCCTCCATCGGCGCGCCGGAATACACGACCAGCAGGATGCCGGTGGCGACCACCATGGCGACGAACAGGTCCCGGGCCGGTCCGAGGTAGTAGGAGCTGATCGAGTCCTCGATCCGGTGGTTCACCACCGCGTAGATGAGAATCGCGACGATCAGCAGCAGCGGCACGACCAGTAGCATCAGCCGCACGTAGCGCAGGGTCTCCAGTCCGTGGGGACGATCCGTCATGTTGCCCATAACCGCATTCTGCACCGGGGCGGCAGGCTCTGGCTAGGGGAAAGGGAGGGAATATCGAGTGGGGCCATTCTGTCGGTTGCCCTTGGAATGATGAATTCCAGGTCGTTCAAGACCTCGGCAGGCAGGAGGGCTGCACCTTCTGCCGCTGCTGAAACCCGGTGCGCCGAGCGCGCCATCATCACTCGAGGAATCATTCATGTCTGTTGGAAATCAGCTGGACCCTGGCCCCCAGATGCCGGCACCGGCACCCGCCCCTGTTGCGAAGTCGTCCGCCGGAAAGGGCCTGGGCGTCGCGGCCTTGGTCATCGGCATCGTTGCACTGTGCCTGTGCTGGGTGCCGATCGTCAACAACTTCGCCGCGGTGCTGGGCTTCATCGCCCTGGTCCTTGGCGTCATCTCGCTGATCATCGCGTCCAAGAAGAACGGCGGCAAGGGGCTGGGCATCGCCTCGACCGTCATCGCCGTCGTGTCCATCGTGCTGGTTTTCGCCACCCAGGCCGCCTACGTGAAGGCGCTGGACGAGCTGTCGGCCACCATCGAGGATGCCAGTGACGGCGAAGTCGCCGCGTCCGAGGAAGTGCTGGAACAGGCGCAGGATCCGGCCCAGGCTCTGGGCCTGGGGCAGTCTGCCGGCATCGGCGAATACACGGTCAGCGTGGATGCGGTGAACCTGGAAGCCGACAAGGAAATCGCCGCCGCGAATCCGTTCAACGAGAAGCCCGAGGGCCAGTACGTGCTGGTCGACCTCACCACCGAATTCAACGGTGCCGAGGAGGGCGACCCGTGGATCGACCTGACGGTCGAGCTGGTCGGCTCCGATTCGCGCATCTACAGCACCACAAGCAGCATGGCGGTGACTGAGCACCCGGCAACGGATGTGCCGACCCTGACCGCCGGGGGCGAAGGCTCCTACCAGCTGGCATTCGACGTGCCTGCCGCGGCGGTCGAGGACGCCAAGATCCGCGTGACCGAAACGCTGTCCTTCAAGGACGAGTCCGGCCTCTGGGCCACCAAGTAGTTCCAGCTCGCACGAACAGCCGCAGGATTGAATCCTGCGGCTGTTTGTTTTTGGCCGTATCGTCCGCCCGTGGCCTCAGCCGCGGGTCTTGCTCCTGAATACGAACAGGGAGACGACCCATGCCGCTGCGAGCAGGCCCAGCAGCCAGGCCACGGAGACCCCGATCGACGCATCCAGAGCGCCCCCGGTGAGCAGCGAACGCAGCGAATCGACGATGGCGGTGATCGGCTGGTTCTCGGCGAACCAGGCTACTGCGCTCGGCATGGAATCGGTGGGAACGAACGCCGAGCTGATGAACGGCAGCAGGATCAGCGGGTAGCTGAACGCGCTGGCCCCGTCCACGGTCTTGGCGCTGAGCCCGGCGATAACCGCGATCCACGTCAAGGCCAGGGTTGTGAGCAGCAGCAGGGCCGCGGCGGCCAGCCAGTCCAGGACTGAGGCCCGGGGCCGGAAGCCGGCCAGGAAGGCCACGCCGATGACCAGCAGCAAGGAGACGGCGTTGGCCGCCAGCGAGGTCAGCACATGGCCCCATAGCATGCTCGAGCGGGAGATGGGCAGCGAGCGGAGCCTGAGCATCATGCCCTCGGACATGTCCAGGAACAGCCGGTAGGAGGTGTACGCGACGCCCGAGGCGATGGTGATGGCCAGGATTCCGGGCAGCATGTAGTTCACGTAGGATTCGCTGCTTCCGGTGTTGATCGCCCCGCCGAAGACGAAAACGAACAGCAGCATCATGGCAATCGGGGTGATCGCGGTGGTGATGATGGTGTCGGGGCTGCGCAGGATGTGGCGCAGCGAGCGCCCGGTGAGTATGCGGGTGTCGTGCAGCGCGGCGATGCTCATGATCAGGCTCCTTCCGTGGCGCCGGCGGAGCCGACGAGGTTCAGGAAGATGTCTTCCAGCGTCGGTTCCTTGAGAACGTGTTCGATCGTGGCCGGCGGCAGCAGCTTGCGCAGATCGGCCAGGGTGCCTTCCTGGATGATGGTGCCGTCGTGCAGGATGGCGATCCGGTCCGCCAGCTGTTCGGCCTCGTCCAGGTATTGGGTGGTCAGCAGCACGGTGGTCCCGGAAGCCGCCAGCTCGCGGATGATGTTCCACATCTGGATCCGGGACTGCGGGTCAAGGCCGGTGGTCGGCTCATCCAGCAGCACCAGCGGGGCGCCTCCGACCAGGCCCATGGCCAGGTCAAGCCGCCGGCGCATGCCGCCTGAGTAGGTCGAGGGCCGGCGGGCGCCGGCTTCGGTGAGGTCGAAGCGTTCGAGCAGCGCGTCGGCTGCCCGCTCCGGGTCCGGATCCCGGCGCAGCCTGGCAAGCAGGATCAAGTTTTCCCGGCCGGTGAGCACGCCATCGATGGCGGCGAACTGTCCGGTCAGGCTCAACGACTCGCGCACCTGGCGGGGCTGGGCCGCGGTGTCGAAGCCGTTGACCAGCACCTGCCCGGCGTCGGCGGACAGCAGCGTGCTGATGATCTGGACCAGCGTGGTCTTGCCGGCTCCATTGGACCCCAGCAGCGCGTAGATGCTTCCGGCGGGCACTGCCAGGTCCACCCCGCGCAGCACGTGCAGGTCCTTGTAGGACTTGCGCAGCCCGTGGACCTCGATTGCCTGCATGGCTACTGCCCTTCTTCCTTCCGTTCGGCCTGGTCGATTGCCTCGATCAGCCGGGTGCGTTCCTTGTCGATCCAGCGCTGGCCTCCGTAGGCCGCGGTGAATTCCTCGGCGAATTCCACCGGGTTCTCACCGACGATGTCGCGTACCGGAGTGCCGGCCGCGGCGGCATCCTCGAAGAGCTCGGCCAGGTCTCCGAGCATGGCGACCAGGATGTCTCCGTCGGTGACTCCGCCCTGGTAGAGGAAGTAGCGCTGCAGCGCGGCGGCAGTTTCCTTGTACGGGGAGGCCAGTGCCTCCAGCCGCGCGACGTTGCGCTTGTACTGCTTTTTCTGTTCCAGGGATCCGGTCATCATTTCGATCCATTTGGCTGCCATGATTCAGTGTCCTTTACTTTCGTGGGGGAGGTTGTCGATGCGGCTGACCAGCTCGTTCCAGGTGGACCAGAAGTCCCTGAGCTGGGCCCTGCCTGCATCGTTGAGGGTGAAGACCTTGCGCGGCGGCCCCTTGGCGGAGGGGACCTTGTCCACCGCGACGAGCTTCTTGGTTTCGATGCGGATCAGCAGTGCGTAGATGGTGCCTTCGGCGATGTCGGTGAAGCCGCGTTCGCGCAGTTCAGCGGTGATCTCGTAACCGTACGCGGGGCGTTCAGCGAGGATCGAGAGGACAATGCCTTCAAGGGTGCCTTTCAGCATTTCGGTCATCTGTGTTCCCATGGCATCTCCTGTCTACTTAGCGATGTTGAGTACAGGTAGATAGTAGAACTCAGTAGTAGTAGTTAGCAACACTTAGTAGTGAAGTTTTTTCCAGTTCAGGGCAATCGCGGTTCCCACATGGAATTGGGCGCGCACAAATTTTCCGGTCGGAAGACCCCGACAACTAACTAGGCTGGGAACCATGGACGATGCAGCAAGATGGCGGTTGATTGATGAGGAACGCCAGCGCCTGGACAACGTGCTGGCGGCGCTTCAGCCCGGGCAATGGGAGCTGCCGACGCTGTGCGAGGACTGGGACGTGCAGCACGTGGTCGCGCACCTCAGCGCGGCGGGGTCCACCGCGACCCCGGGGTGGCTGGTGAACATGGCACGCTCGGGGTTCAACACCGACCGGCACAACACGCGGCTGCTGGCCGGCCAGCTGGGGCGGGACTTCTCCGAAACCTTGGCGCGCTATCGCCTGGCCCGCACCCGCCGCATCGCCCCGTTGGGCTCCAGCCAGGGTTTGCTCGGCGAGGTGCTGGTGCACGGGCAGGACATTGCCCGGCCCAACAACCTGGCTTTGGAGCCATCGGCCCCGGCGGTGCGGGAGGTCGCAGAGTTTTTCGCAGCCAAGGATTTCGCGGTGAACAGCAAGGGCCTGGTCAAGGGGCTGGCCCTGGTTGCGCTGGACAATGATTTCGCCACCGGGGCCGGCCCTGAAGTGCGCGGAAGCCTGCTGGATCTGGTGATGGCAATGGCCGGGCGGCGCGAAGCCTGCCCCCGGCTCGAGGGCGACGGAGCCGCCGCCCTCGCCGCCCGCATCGGGTAGGGCGCCGCAGCGGAACACAGCATGGTCCCGGCGTGGCGCCCGTAGAGAAGAAAGGGCTACTTCATGGCAACGAGCGCCGAAGCCAACGGGTTCTCCAACTCTCCGGCATACAGCAGTCCGCCGGACTGGTCCGCAAGATTCAGCATCTGCTGGTTGTTGCGCAGCTGGAGGCGGTTCAGGCAGGAGAGCGGGAATGCTTGAACGAACAGCCCCAACCGGTCGAAGTCCTCGGCGAATAACGGGTACGCGCTGCGGTAGCCCAGCAGGCGCTGGCAGACGATGGGCCAGAAGTCGTCCTCGCCCAGCACCTCTTCGGCATCCAGCAGCGGCGCGAGGAAGCGGAAGAACGAATCGAAGACATCGGTGAAGATCGACAGCACCGGGTCGCCGCCGGTGCGTACCCGGCGAATCTCTTCGGGCAGTTCAACCCTGTCCGAGAGCACCGCAATCTCCTCGCCCAGGTCCTTGAGCAGCACCCGCTGCACCGCCCCGTCCTTGAGCACCAGGATGACGTTCTCGCCATGCGGCATGAACACCAGGTCATAGGCGGCCAGGCAGTGGACCAGGGGAACCAGATACGCGTCAAGGTAGGCGGCCAACCACTGCTCGGGGTCCAGGCCGCTGCTGCGGATCAAGGCCGCGGCGAAAGACCGGCCCTGGTCATCGACGTGCAGCAGGCTTGCCATGGTGGCCAGGCGCTCGCCGTCGGCCAGCGCGCCGATAGGGGATTCCCGCCACAGGGCTGCAAGCATCTTGCGCTGCGCCGCCGAAGCGTCGGTGGCTGCCTCGAACTGGGGGTTGCGGTATCCCACCGCGGCGACTTCGCGCAGCAGCGCCACCGGCTGGGTGGAAAGCACCGCGTCCTTCTCGAAAAGCTCGCCCAGCCATTGGTTGATCGCCGGGGTGGCCTTCATGTATTCGGCGCTCAGGCCCCGCATGAAGCCCATGTTGAGGATCGACATGGCTGTCTTCACGTAGTGCCGTTGCGGGGCATCGACGTTGAAGAAGGTGCGGATGGACTGCTGCGGCTGGTAGTGATCCGCGCTGGCGCCCAGCCAGATCAGCTTCCGGGCGGCGATGTCGTTCGCAAAGGTGATGGACAGCCTGTTCTCCCACTGCCATGGGTGCACCGGCATCAGGATGTAGTCCGCTGCGGTGTCGCCGGTGTCGCCGGTGTCGCGGAGTGCGCGCTCCAGCACCCCCTCCAGCCGTGCGCGTTCGCCCGGGTCCAGTTCATCGGCCAGCAGGCCATCGTAGTCCAAGGTGTCGATCGAGCTGAAATGCGCCCGCGAACGGTGGGCCGCGACCCAGCCCAAGGGCAGTGCCGTTCCCGTCTCCGGGGCGTAGCGCAGGTAGTCTGCGCGGCCCAATCCCATGCGCCCGTTGTTGGCGACGAAGCATGGATGTCCTTCGATCATAGCCGCTTCGATCCGCTGGAACGACTGCGCTGCAGTGCCGGCGAACTGCGCCAGCTGCGCGCTGGAGTGCGAGGCCTGCAACTGCTTGTAGCAGTGGCTGCTGAGCGTCGAGGAGAGCTCTTCCAGGTAGGTGGGCAGCTGCGCTTCGCTCAGGGTGAGCTCCTGGCGGTAGAGCGTGACGAAATCGAGCACGTCGACCCCGGCCGGCTGCCAGGAACCGTCAGCGAAGCGTTCGTGGATGATCGAGGACGGCTGCACCAGCCAGTGGTTCATCCGGTACCGCCCGGCGGTGAACCGGTAGCGGTGCCCGTCCTTGTGCAGGCTGTACCACTGCTCGCCGTGCTCTGCCGGTTCCAGCAGCCGTTCATGGCTGAATTCGCCCAGCGCCTTGGCCAGCACATGGCGGTTGGCGCGTTCCCAGCGCTCGGGGGACAGCACGGTACCGGTCAGTACCGCGCCGGTGGCCTGTTCGAATTCAGCGCGGGTGATGATCGACAGCAGCGCATGCTTGGTGCCGCCGTCCGCCTCGGTCAGCCGCACCGGGCCAACGGGCCTGAAGCCCACCCTGGCATTGAGCGCATGGATCGACTTGTTGCGCAG
This sequence comes from Arthrobacter sp. YC-RL1, assembly GCF_001454985.1. Lineage (NCBI taxonomy): Bacteria > Bacillati > Actinomycetota > Actinomycetes > Micrococcales > Micrococcaceae > Arthrobacter > Arthrobacter sp. YC-RL1. The sequence goes on along the minus strand of NZ_CP013297.1, from coordinate 2,898,431 downwards.
GTCCGGTTCGACGATGATCCGCTGCACCCGCGGATCGTCGAAGCCCTGCTGCACGGCGGCGGCCAGGGCACGGTAGGTGAACCCCGCTTCGGGTGCGGTGGCGGCCGGGGCCAGGAAATGCAGACCGAGATCGCCGGGAATGTGGCGGTAGGCACCGGCCAGCGGGGACTCCAGCGGATCGTAGAGTTCCACCAGGAAGCGGGGATCCTGGTGCTCCAGTCCCAGCAGCACTTGGTAGCGCGGCGTGTCCAGCAGCTGCGCGTAGGCCGACTCCACCTGTGCAGCGGTGGCGTGGCGCATTCCCCAGAACGCGGCGTGCTCGGTGGCGATCCAGGAATGCAGCAGCTGCGTGTCGTGCGGCAGGCTGACGGTACGGAATTCAAAAGTCATGGGTGCTCCTAGGCGTGGGTGGCCGTTGCGGTGGGCAGGGTGTCGAGGGACGCGGCGCCGAAGCGCTGGAAGGCGATGCGTTCTTCCACCGGGTAGGCGGTGCTCCTGGTGATCCGGTTGAGCAGCACCGAATTGCGGTAGGCGCCCATCCCCAGATCGGGGGCGGTGAACCCGTGGGTGTGCAGCTCGGCGTTCTGCACGAAAATGTCTTCACCGATCCCGTACTCCCGGTCAACGTCCAGCCGTCCGTCGGGCAGGGTGTTGATCCGAGAGCTGATTCCGGTCAGGAAATCGGGCAGCTGGCTCTTGTAGCCGGTGGCCATCACCAGCTCGTCGGTGACGAAAGACAAATCCTGCGCCGTGCGTTCGTGGCGCAGCTTCACGGCCAGGCCTTCGGGCCGCAGCTGGATGTCGGTGGCGGCGCACCCGGTGCGCAAATGGACGTCGGGGCGGCCGGCCACGCTGCGTTCGTAGAGCTCGTCGTAGATCTCGTTAACCAGGTCCGCGTTGATGCCCTTGTAGAGCCCCTTTTGTTCGGCGGCCAGCTGGTCGCGCGACTCCTGGGGCAGCGCATGGAAATGGTCGATGTATTCCGGCGAAGTCATCTCCAAGGTCAGCTTGGTGTATTCCAGCGGGAAGTAGCGTTCCGAACGGGTCGCCCAGATGAGGTGGTCTTCGTCCGGCAGGTTGCGCAGCAGGTCCAGGAAGATCTCGGCCGCGCTCTGCCCGCTGCCCAGCACGGTGGTCACGTGCGGGCGTGCCGTGCGCGGCTGCAGCAGGCGGTCGCGATGGCTCAGGTAATCGCTCGAATGGACGGCGCGGGCCGCGGCGCCCTCGCCGAGCACCGGCGGGAGGTAGGGCTGGGAACCGGTGCCGAGCACCAGCTTGTCGCAGCTGAATTCGTCAACGCCCCCGGCGCTGAGCACGGAGAGGCGGTAGCTGCCCGCGGAGTGCTCGACCGCCAGCACCCGGTGGCCCAGGTGGACGCTGGCCAGTTCCCCGGCGGCCCAGGCGAGGTAGGCGCTGTACTCGGAGCGCAGGGCATAGAAGTCTTCGCGGATGTAGAACGGGTAGATGCGGCCCTGCTGCTTGAGGTAGTTCAGGAACGAGAACCGGCTGGTAGGATCCGCCATGGTAACCAGATCGGCCATGAAGGGGACCTGGAGGTGGGTCCCGGGCAGCATCATGCCCGGGTGCCAGCTGATAGTTTCCCGGGCTTCGAAAACGGCCAGGCTCAGCTGGTCCAGCGGTTCGGCCAGCGCTGCCAGACCGAGGTTGAAGGGGCCGGCCCCGATGGCAATGACGTCAAAATGCTTCACAGTGATACTCCAGCTTCGAAATCGGAAAGTACTTCGCGTCCTGCCTTGCAGATGGCATCGAGGATGGCGCTGATATCGGACAGGGACGTGTTCGGGTTCAACAAGGTGAGCTTGAGCAGGCGCTCGCCGTCGTGGGTGGTGGCGGCGATCATGGCTTCGCCGGAGGCATAGAGCCGGTGGCGGATCTGGTCGGCGAGCTGGTTCTTCTGCGCCTGCGACAAGGAAAGATGCGGTGGGTTGAAGGCGAAGACCAGCGTGCTCAGCTGCACCGGGGCGGCCAGCCGCAGCTCGTCGCGCAGGGCCACCTCGCGCTCGGCCATCTCCGCCAGCTCGATCACCTGGTCGAACATGGATCCCAGCCGGTCTGCGCCCAGCGTGCGCAGCGTCGTCCACAGCTTCAGGGCATCGAAGCGGCGCGTGGTCTGCAGGGACTTGTCCACCTGATTGGCGCTGCCAGCGGCTTCGGAGCGCGGATTGAGGTACTCGGCGTAATGGGCGATGCAACCGAAATCCCGGCCGCGGGCCAAAATGAGCGCGCTGGATCCGATGGGCTGGAAGAACGACTTGTGGTAGTCCACCGTCACGGAGTCCGCGGATTCGATGCCGGCCAGACGGCTGCGGTGGTGCCGGGAGATCAGCAAGCCGCACCCGTAGGCGGCGTCGACATGCAGCCAGGTTCCGTGCTCCGAGGCGATGCGCCGCAGTTCGAGCAGTGGATCGATGGCGCCGAAGTCGGTGGTGCCGGCCGTTGCGCTGATGCTCATCGGCTGCAGCCCCGCCTGCAGATCCGCATCGATCTGCCGGCGCAGGGCGGCTGGATCCATGCGGTGCAGGCAGTCGGTGGGAATCGCTACGGCTGCCTCGCTGCCCAGGCCGAGCAGCATGGCGGCATCACGGATGGAGAAATGGGCATCGGCAGAGCAGTAGATCCGGAGCCTCGACAGGCGGTGGGGCAGCGGACCGTCCAGCTTGGAGGCCGCGATGTTCCGGGAGATCAGCATGGCTTGGAGGTTTGATTGGGTGCCGCCGGAGGTGAAGATCCCATCCGCGCCCTGGACATCGAAGCCGATGAGCCCGGCGGTCCAGTCCACGAGCTTGCGTTCGATCAAGGTTGCCCCGGCGCTTTGATCGAAGGTGTCCATCGACGTATTCACGCTGGTGACCACTGCCTCGATGGCTGCCGCGGGGATAGCCACGGGGCAGTTCAGATGGGCGGCGTAACGGGTGTCGTGGAAGTAGATCGCATCGCGCAAGTAGAGATGCTGGATTTCCTCCAAGGCCTCGGTGAGATTGCCCAGCGGGCTGTTCAGGTCAACCGCCTCGATGGCCGGCCGGAGTTGATCTGGGGTTGCGCCGGTGGCGGGGGAGGCCACGGTGGATAGCTGCGCGGCCACATGGCTCACTACGCGGGCGGTCTCGGTTTCGAATTGCGCCGCGGTCTGCGCGCATAACAGCGAGCTGTCGCCGGGCGGCGAATCGACGGTGACTCTTTGCATGGAAGGCATTGGCGTACCCATGTGTATGCTCCTCAGCTTGGCGGATATGTATGGTCAGGCTTACCTAACGAAAACTATTAACAACATAGGATAATTAGTTAATGCAAACCGGGTAACTCGAATAGAAAGTTTCGTGACGCAGGGGTCGTTGGCCAGCATTCTGTGGTATGGGAGCAGGTTTCTCACCCGTTTGACTTGGTGGTTTCAGTGCTCCGTGCGCCCGACTCGGCGCCGGTAACGGAGTGTTTTCCGCCGAATCGGTCAACTTGAAACTTTGAGCTAATCGATCGACATGCATGAGAGGGTAAAAATGGCACCTTGACTGGTAAGTTTCAGTAACCAAAGGAGGGTCCGCATGCCTGATCTGCACAAGTCGCAACGAATGCTGCTGCGCTCGAATGCTGCGGACGCCGCTGGCAGAAATCTTGGTGATTTCACCGTGGAACTGCTCTTCATTTCCACGTTGGCAGCCGACGCCTTCGACATGGGTCTGCTCAACGCCCTGGGAACGCTGGCGTTCGTGGCGGCCACGCTCCCAGCGGGATATTTGGTCGATCGGCTCGGGCCATTGCGGGTTCTGCGGCTTGGTCTCGGAGCCAAAGTCGCGCTCATGGTGTGCCTGCTGATCCTCAGCGCCGCCGGGGCGCTGAGCGTCGCGCTGGGGCTGGTCTTGGCGACACTTCTGGGCTTCTGCAACGTTTTCAGCGAAACATCCCAAGCGGCCGCCGCCCCGGCGCTGGCCGATGAGCGGACATCGATGGCCAGGCTCATTGCGCGGCTGGCCGCCGCCGACCAGGCCTTGAGCATCATCATTCCTGCAGCTGCGGGAACGCTGTTCGCGCTTTTGGGCGCTCCGCCGTTGCTGGCTGCCGCCGCAGCCCTGCTGCTCGCGGCCTTCGGCACCTCGTGCGCGGTCCGGGGGAAGACAGCTACGCGTCCAACCGAGACTGAATCCGTGGGAAGCGCTTCGCGACAGGGGGCCTTCCCCGCCGGTTTGCGATACGTGTGGGACAGCCCGGTACTCAAGGCGCTGACCTTGAGCGTCGCGTTCTCCAATTTGGGACTGGCGATCGGCTCCGCCGTCGAAGGACTTTTTATCATCAATGAGCTGGGGCTGGGCGCTGCAGGGTTCGGCCTGTATGCGGCGCTGGGCGGGCTCTCCGGGCTGGCAGGTGCCCTGCTGGCACCGCGGTTGGCCGAAAAGTTTACGCCACGCGAGCTCGCCTTGCCGACCATCGCTGGACAAATTGTCTTATCGGGGGTGGTGCTTGCCGCCGGATTCGCTGCGCCGCCGCTGGCCATCATTCTGCTCGTGGTACATGCCGCAGGATGGGGCGTGCTCATCTTGGTGTTCAATGTGTCAATGGCAACGTGGGTGGCTGAGATTACCCCGGAACAGCTGCTGGGGCGCGTGACCAGCGCACGTCGTTTGTTCACCTTCGGCGTCGTGCCGCTCGGAGGCCTGCTCGGTGGAGGGATCGGCGCGGTCTTCGGAATTCGCGCGGCCTTGGGCGCCTGGGTACTGGCGAACGTCCTGGGATTGGTTTGCTACCTGTCGCTCGCCATGGCGGGCCGGCGTGCGCAGGATCCGTCTGTCGATGAAGAAGTCCCCGAACCGTAGCGGATAGGCTTAACTTCCCATACGCTGCCAACGACAAAGGCGACTCACCTCGTGAAACTCGTGATCGATGCCCGATATACCCGCATTACCCACCACGATGGGATCAGCCGTTTCACGGCAGGGCTGATCGCGGCGGCCTCCGAGCTGGCCGAGGTCACGATGCTGGTCAACGATCCGAGGCAACTGCCGATGCTGCCGGACGTGCCCTACTTGAAGGTGTCATCCCCAACCAGCGCACTGGAGCCGCTGGTGGCGTTGCAGGTCAACAAGCTGAACCCCGACGTCGTGTTCTCGCCGATGCAGACCATGGGAACCTTCGGTCGCAAATACCCGGTAATCCTGACCCTGCATGACCTGATCTATTATTCGCATCCCCATGCCCCGAAATTTCTGCCGGCTCCGATCCGGCTCGGCTGGTTCCTCTTCCACCAGGTGTATTGGCCGCAGCGCTGGCTCCTGAATCGGGCGGATGCGGTGGCCACGGTCTCCAATACGACAGCCTCCCTGATGCGCAAGCACAACCTGACGCGCAAGCACATTGGATTGGTCTCGAATGCGCCCAGTGGAACCTTCGCTCGGCGCTCGGAAACTGCCGAGCCCAAGAAGACCCTGCTGTACATGGGTTCATTCATGGAATACAAAAACGTCGAGACGCTGCTTGCCGGCATGGAATTCTTGCCCGACTTCGAACTGCACCTGCTGAGCGGAATCGCAGAGCAGCGCCGCAGCGAACTTGAGCAACAGATGCCCGAGGGGGCAAAGGTCATCTTCCATAACGGCGTCAGCGACCAGGAATACGAAGAGCTCTTGGGAGAATGCACCGCCTTGGTGACCTTGTCGCGTGAAGAGGGCTATGGGCTGCCGCTGGTTGAAGCCATGAGCATGGGAACTCCGGTGGTCGCCACCGACATGCCGATCTTCCGGGAGGTCGCGGATGATGCAGCCCTCTTTGCCGCACCAGACGACCCCCGAGGTTTTGCGGACCAAGTGCGCCGGTTGGCAGATCATGAGACTTGGAGCCGGTATTCGCGACTCGCGGTGCTGCGCGCAGAAAATTATTCCTGGGAGCGCTCTGCCCGCCAGTTGATCGAGCTCGCGGAATATGCTTCAAATCACAGGGCAAAGTTGAGGGGGAGCGCGGGAAAAGCTTTCCGATCCAAGCGGTGAAACCCGGAAATTCAAGGCGAAAATACCCATCGGGCGCGGGGGCGCCGCCGATTTGAAAACCCGGCTTGGCCAGTGATAAAGTATATCTCGTTGCAATCCTCCATAGCTCAATTGGCAGAGCATTCGACTGTTAATCGAAGGGTTACTGGTTCAAGTCCAGTTGGAGGAGCGAAATAGACCTCCCAATCGCCTGTGGTGATTGGGAGGTTTCTCTTTTTCGTAGACAGAAGTGCTCAGGTACTGGTCAGGGCACGCACAAATTTTTGCATCGCTTATAGTCAGCCGGTTTCAGGCGATAGACTTTCGAACGAGAACAGATACACCCGTGGCATGAGATCGAGCCATGAGTATTACGCCTGAAGACTGAGTCGCCCGCGACAACTGGAGTGCTAGCGTGAGTACTACCGGTTATCCGGCGATCAAGAATATGGAGAAACCATGTCTGAAGCTGAATCGACGCAGACTGATGAAAGTCTGAAGTCGAGCGTCAAGAGTGCCAAAGCGCAAGTTGAAGGCCTCAAGGAACTTGTTCCGCAGCAGATCTCGGACGAACTCAAGCTCGCGACAACCTTGCTCAAAAGCAAGGGCATCAGCCTGGGCATGGCCGGCGCCATGGCAGGCGCGGCCTTGGTCCTCGTCCTGCTTTTCGGCATTGCCGCCGTGGTCACGTTGATCAACGTACTGGCAATTTGGCTCCCCGGCTGGGCAGCAGCGCTGATCTTGGCCGGATTCTTCCTGATCCTTGCCGCAATTCTGGGACTCGTCGGATACCGCAAGATCAAGAAGGCCATGCCGCTCAAGCCTGAAGCAGCGATCCGCGGCATCCGCCACGATATCGGTGTTCTCAAGGACGGCAGCAACTTCGACGTCAGCACCTTGGACGAACCGCTGAAGAAGAAGTCCGAAGACGCCGAAGGCAAGGACTCCAAGCCCAGCGAGCCGAAGCCTCCGGCACCAAGCGCCGACGAGCTCATCCTGCGCACGAAGCGGCGCCGCCGCCAGATCCAGGCCCTGCGCGACAACCTCGGCGAAAGCATCCAGGTTCCGTTGGCCAAGGTCGACAAGGTGCGCCACTTCGCTGAGAGCACCGGTGAGCGCGTCAGCAATGCCGCCGCTAAGGCACGCAGCTTCGTTCGCCCGTCATCCACTGCCGGTGAAGACCTATCGGAGTCCGACAGAGCCGCTGCAGAACGCATGGAAAAAGCCAAACCTCTCGTCGTAGCAGCAGGATCGGCAACCGCCTTGGCGGTTGTGATCCGCAAGCTCTTCAAGCGCTCCTAGGCTTTGATGCCCAGGGCGGACACGCAACGCCTCGCGGCATGAAAACAACAAGGCCAGAAAGGCACTGACATGGTTTGGATCGCTATTACAGCGGCTCTATGCAGTGCCTTTTGCCTTGCCTTCGGTGCGCATTTCCAGGCCATGGCCGTGCGCAATTCAGTGGGCGGGCTCGACCTGAAGATCGGGAACATCAGCAAGCTCGTGTCCAACGGACGCTGGATGAGCGGATTGCTCCTGATGGTCCTGGGCATGGCGCTGAATGTCTTCGCACTGGCGAACGCTCCGCTGACGGTCGTGCAGCCGATCGGCGCCATCGCCTTGGTCATCACCGCCTTGGTCAATGCCAGGGAATCCGACCTGACGATGAACCGGCCCACGGTACTGGCAATCGCCAGTTGCATGGTCGGCTCGGTGGGCTTCGTGCTCATGGCCATCATGGTGACGAATACCAACCAGAGCATGACGCAGGCCGAAGCCCACCTGATCGAATTCATCCTCGCCTGCGTGGTGGTTGCGGTGGCCCTGTGCACCGTGCTGTTCCACAAAAAGCTCGGGGCCTTCTTCTACATCGCCGGTGCTGGAATCCTGTTCGGGTTCGTCGCCGTGCTGGTACGCATGATTGCCGTGGCAGTCCTGGATCTGGGGGACTCCAGCCTGTCCAAGCTGCCGTGGCTCGCCGGACTCTCCGTGGTCGTCGCAGGCTTGATCGGCTCGTATTTCGTGCAGAAGGCCTACTCCAAGGGGCCTCCTGATCTGGTCATCGCGGGACTGACCGTCATCGACCCGATCATCGGCATTGCCATCGGCGTGATCATCCTCGGAGAGCTCCGGCCGGATGTTCCGGTATTGATCTCGCTGGCCATGCTGGTTGCCGGCATTTTGGCAATCATCGGCGTGGTGGCCCTGTCCAGGCACCATCCCGACGTCATCGAACGGCGGGCCAAGCATGCAGCGCAGGGCAGGAAGAGCCCGCAGGGCGAACAAGAATAGCAGTGCTTCGCAGCACGCAATGGAATCTGTACATGTTGAACGACAAAGGATGCTTGTGGCCGAGGATAAACCGCTGACCATCGTCATCGCCGCCGATACCTACCCGCCGGATGTCAACGGCGCCGCCATGTTCTGCTACCGCCTGGCTACGGCCATGCACGAACGCGGACACCGGGTCCACGTTTTGGCCGCGCGCGGCGAGTCCGGCCGGACCTACACCGAGGTTCGCGACGAGGCCATCGTCCACCGGCTGAAGTCGCACTCCGTGCCGACCCACGATTATTTCCGCATCGTTTTCCCGTGGGAGGTCAATCGGCAGATCGATAAGCTGCTGGCGGAGATCAAGCCTGACGTAGTGCATGCGCAAAGCCATTACATGATCGGCCAGCACACCATCGCCTGGGCGCGGAAGAACAAGGTCCGCTCCATCGCGACGAATCACTTCATGCCCGAGAACCTGGATCCATTCCTCCCGTTCCCGGTCTGGTTCAAGAAGATCGTCGCGCACAACTCGTGGCGGGACATGGGAAAGATCTTCGGCCGCGCCGAAGCCGTCACCACACCGACGCCACTGGCCGCGAAGGCCATGCGCGAACGAGCCCGGCTCAAGGACGTCCTTCCGCTGTCCAACGGGATCGAGGTCGGGAACTACGAACTGGCTGCAGGGGAGACCGTCTCCAAGAACGCGGAGCCGACCATTCTCTTCGCAGGCCGCCTGGCCGTGGAAAAGAACATCAACGAGTTGATTGAAGCACTGCCGCTGATGCACTCGGTGCCGAACGCGATTCTCGAGATTGTCGGAGGCGGAGAGCAGCGCAAGAACCTGGAACGCATCGCGGCCGAGCAGAAGGTCAGCGACAGGGTGCGATTCCTGGGCCATGTATCGGACGAGGAATTGCGCAAGGCCTACCTGCGCTGCGACGTGTTCTGCCAGCCGGGCACCGCAGAACTGCAGTCGCTGGTGACCTTGGAGGCGCTGTCCGCGTCCAAGCCCGTGGTGCTGGCCAACGCCATGGCCCTGCCGCACCTGGTAGATGAGGGCGTCAACGGCTACATGTTCACTCCGGGCGACCGGCAAGACCTTGCAAAGAAGCTGGAGAAGGTCCTGCAGCTCGACGAAGCTGGCCGGGCCAAGCTGGGCAAGGCTGGGCACCGCAAGGTGCTGAACCATGCGCAGGAGAAAACAATGAATGCCTTTGAAGCCCTGTACCGCGGACACAAGGTGACCATGCACTAATTGGGTTCGGGCCCGTGCGCCGAATCGGCGTTTGGGCTGGTGATGCCCTAGAATATTTCGAGTGTGCTTCCCCTGAAACTTCAGGAAAGCTCGCGGATGGGGAGTTAGCTCAGTTGGTTAGAGCAGGGGACTCATAATCCCTTGGTCGTCGGTTCAAGTCCGTCACTCCCTACATATCGGGTCGCCCGGTGATCTGCGCCAGCAGATCGCCGGGCGATTTTTCGGTTTCAAGTCTTCAGTGAATTGCCTGCAGTCCTGTTGAAACGGCGCAAGCCTAATGCAAAGGCAACAGGATCGATGGCCGCAGATCCCTGATAAGCAGCGCCGGATCAATGTATTCGCCATCGAGTCGGACACCCCAGTGCAGGCAACGCTTCGAGCAATGCGCTCCGGTGGCCACGGTTCCGACGTTGTCTCCCGCCTCGATCCAGGTGCCGACCGCGAGCTCGCTGCTGACAGGTTCCAGGCTGGTGACAAAACCAGAGCCGTGGTCGATCACAAGCACTGGTCGGTCCACGACCGTGGAACGGAACGCGACCTTTCCCCGGTGGGGTGCCAGCACGCTTGTGTCCTCGGCTGCCCGCAGGTCCACACCGCGGTGCCCGGCGAGCCATTTCTGTTCGGGCTTGTCGAACGGGGTCAGGATTGCCGGCTCGCCGGCCAGCGGCCATTGCCATCCCGGGCGGGCGGCGGCTGTGGGCAAGGAACCTTGTGCGGCCGTGTTGCCAGATGTGCCCGCGGCAGTCAGCATGATGCCCAAAATCAGCAGTTGGATCAGTGCGAGTACTCGAAGGGGTTTCATGGATCCACCCTGCGATGCCCCGGGCCGACCAGTGTTGGATTCACCGCTGATTGTGGGCAGCGCGGTGGGCGCTAGATCACCTTGCTCTCGGGCGAAGCGGCCCCTGGGGGTGTAGTACACTGAAAAGTGCAGTTTTCTGTCAGAGGTGTGTCCAAAATCGGATGCTCCGGGCAGGAAATTGACTTCGCGCATGAAGTTCTTCCTCGCGCAAGCGGGGAAGCCGGCCGTTCCAGTGGTCCGAGAGAATCGGTGGACGGCGTGCGGAATGCCAAGCATTCCGGGGTTCATGCCAGGGCGGATGTTCACAATGTACATCTGCAACAACCCAAACAACTAGGGCAGTTACCGCGGGCGTTCGTGCGCCCGGTCCGCTACTGCTGAAAGGAGTTGCGACATGCCAGTCGTAACCATGCGAGAGCTGCTGAACAGCGGCGTACACTTCGGCCACCAGACCCGTCGCTGGAACCCGAAGATGAAGCGTTTCATCCTGACCGAGCGCAACGGCATCTACATCATCGACCTGCAGCAGTCGCTGTCGTTCATCGACCGCGCCTACGACTTCGTCAAGCAGACCGTTGCACACGGCGGCTCGGTGCTGTTCGTCGGCACCAAGAAGCAGGCTCAGGAAGCAATTGCCGAGCAGGCTAACCGCGTTGGCCAGCCATACGTGAACCAGCGTTGGCTCGGCGGTATGCTGACCAACTTCCAGACCGTCTCCAAGCGCGTTCAGCGCATGAAGGAACTGGAAGAGATCAACTTCGACGACGTTGCCGGTTCGGGCCACACCAAGAAGGAACTGCTGCTGCTGAAGCGCGAGCTGACCAAGCTGCAGAACAACCTCGGTGGTATCCGCAACCTGACCCGCACCCCGTCGGCTATCTGGATCGTTGACACCAAGAAGGAACACCTGGCAATCGACGAAGCTCAGAAGCTGGGCATCCCTGTCGTCGCCATCCTGGACACCAACTGCGATCCTGACGAAGTCACCTACCCGATCCCGGGTAACGACGACGCCATCCGCTCCGTCAACCTGCTGACCCGCGTTGTTGCCGACGCAGTGGCAGAGGGCCTGATTGCCAAGAACAACAAGGCTGCAGGCAAGACCGAGGGCGCCGCTGAGCCACTGGCTGAGTGGGAGCGCGAGCTGCTCGAGGGCGAGAAGGCCAAGGCCGAGGCTGCTGCCGAGACCGAGGCTCCAGAAGCCAAGTAGTCACTTCCGTGACTTCTGGAGTTTCCCTTTAGGCACTAGCGTGCTGTGAAGGGAAACTCCACACTCTTGTGGGACGGGTTGGGTATCCGACCCGTCCCACGGGCAAACTAACTTGAAACTCCTAGCTGAATGGGATTGCACGTGGCAAACTACACCGCTGCTGATATCAAGGCACTGCGCGAGCGCACCGGCGCCGGCATGATGGACGTTAAGAAGGCTCTGGACGAGGCCAACGGCGACGCCGAGAAGGCCATCGAGATCATCCGCGTCAAGGGCCTGAAGGGCGCTACCAAGCGCGAAGGCCGTTCGACCGCCGAGGGCCTGGTTGCCGCCAAGGTCGAGGGCAAGGCCGGCGTCATGATCGAGATCAACTGCGAGACCGACTTCGTTGCCAAGAACGACAAGTTCATCACCCTGGCCAACAAGGTCCTGGACGCAGCTGTCGCCTCGGGCGCAGCCGACGTCGAGACCCTGCTGGCTTTCGAGGTTGACGGCAAGACCGTTGGCGACACCGTCATCGAAGAGGGCGCAATCCTCGGCGAGAAGGTTGTTGTCCGCCGCGTAGCACGCGTTGAGGGCGAGCACGTTGCTGCTTACCTGCACAAGACCAGCAAGGACCTGCCCGCCCAGGTTGGCGTGCTGCTGGCTGTCGACTCCGCTTCGGAAGCTGCTGCTGCCGTGGCCCACGACGTTGCAGTGCACACCGCCGCAATGGCACCGACCTACCTGACCCGCGACGAGGTTCCAGCAGACAAGGTTGCCGACGAGCGCCGCATCGCTGACGAGACCGCTCGCGCCGAAGGCAAGCCAGAGGCCGCCCTGACCAAGATCGTTGAAGGCCGCCTGACCGGCTTCTTCAAGGAGCTTGTCCTGGTTGACCAGGCTTTCGCCAAGGATGCCAAGAAGTCCGTTGGTTCGGTTCTCGAAGAGGCCGGCACCAAGGCTGAGGCCTTCGCTCGTTTCCGCGTAGGCGCCTAAGCTTCACCGCTGAAGGCAATCGCACGAAATGTGTTCGCGGCCGCTAGCCGGCCGCACTAGAGAAAAGGGAGGTGGGCACCGAGCATACACTCGGTGACTCGCCTCCCTTTTCTCGAGCCCGGATCTCAAGGTAGCTTGGGACTCGGGATGATCCCCTCACCACAGAATTACCAACTGCAGGAGTTAGACCCCATGTCAACCAGCCCAGAAACCAAGCGTCGCCGCGTACTGCTCAAGCTCTCAGGAGAAGTTTTCGGCGGCGGCAAGGTGGGCGTCGACCCGAAGACCGTGCGCGGCATCGCCGAGCAGATTGCCCAGACTGTGGGCGAGGTCGAGGTGGCGATCGTCGTCGGCGGCGGCAACTTCTTCCGCGGCGCCGAGCTGTCGGCTTCGGGCATGGACCGCTCCCGCGCAGACTACATGGGTATGCTCGGCACCGTGATGAACTGCCTGGCCCTGCAGGACTTCCTGGAGCAGTGCGGCGTCGAGACCCGCGTGCAGTCGGCCATCGCCATGGCCCAGGTCGCGGAGAACTACATCCCGCGCCGCGCAATCCGCCACATGGAAAAGGACCGCGTGGTCATCTTCGGCGCCGGCGCCGGCCTGCCGTACTTCTCCACCGACACCGTCGCGGCCCAGCGCGCCCTGGAAGTCGACGCCGACGAGGTGCTGATGGCCAAGTCGGGCGTGGACGGCGTGTATACCGCCGATCCGAAGACCGACCCGACCGCCACCAAGCTCGACACGCTGACCTACACCGAGGCGCTGGTCAAGAACATCCGCGTGATGGACCAGACTGCCATGACCATGTGCCAGGACAACAAGCTGGACATGCTGGTCTTCGGCATGGAAGGTGAGGGCAATGTCACCCGCGCCATCCGCGGCGAGCGAATCGGCACCACCGTCACCGCATAAGCGGTGAACGTGGCATAGGATTGTTCTAGATTTATTTTCCCTTGGTGGAAACAGCAATGAGTACTTGAGGAGTACCGGTGATTGACGAAACCCTGGCGGAGACCGCCGAAAAGATGGACCGCACCATTGAGGCCGCGAAGGAAGACTTCGCCACGATCCGCACCGGCCGTGCACACCCTGGCATGTACTCGAAGGTCATGGTGGACTACTACGGCTCGCCGACCCCGCTGCAGCAGCTGGCTTCCTTCGCCGTGCCAGAGGCCCGCACCATCACCATCACCCCGTTCGACGTGACCGCCCTGCGCGAGATCGAAAAGGCGCTGGGTGATCCAGAGGTCGGCGCCAACCCGTCGAGCGACGGCAAGATGATCCGCGTGACCCTTCCGGTGCTGACCGAGGAGCGCCGCAAGGAGTACGTCAAGCTGGCCCGCGCCAAGGGCGAGGATGCCCGCGTTGCACTGCGAAACCTGCGCCGCAAGGCCAAGGACGCCATCGACAAGTTCGTCAAGGACGGCGAGATCGGCGAGGACGAGGGCAACCGCGGTGAAAAGGACCTGGACGCACTGACCAAGAAGCACGTTGACGCAGTCGACGAGATTCTGAAGAACAAAGAAGCCGAGCTGCTGGAAGTCTAATGCCAGGCTCGACAGATCACACTGAGGGCACGGCTTCGGCGGTGCCCTCAGTGGCATCCGGTGAAGCCAAACCCCTGACCCGCCGCGAGGCGAGAGCCCTGCACGAAGCCCAGCAGAAGGAAGCCAAGCGCCGCGGCAAGAAGGAAGCCGCGCGCGAACCCGAGGACGCAGGCCCGCCGCAGCCGGTGATTGAACCGGGGATGCCAGCCGCGAGCGCCGCGGTGGACTCGCAGCAGGCCAAACAGCGCGCCAAGGCGGCTTTCACCGCGGAGGACCGCTCTCCGGTTCCTCCCGAGGAACTCAAGGTCGAAGGTCCTGCCGAGCCCCCTCCGGTCAGCGAGTCCAAGGACCTGGCTGAAACCGGTGAACCGGACGCCGCCCGGGCCTCGATCCCGACCGAACTGCTGGTCGGCGCGCCGGCCGAGCCCAAGAAGTCCCGGGCCGGGCGCAACCTGCCGGCCGCCATCGGCGTCGGACTGCTCATGCTCGGACTGGTGCTCGCGGGCCTGTTCCTCTACGAGCCTCTGCTGGTCGGACTGATTGTGGCCCTGGCCGGGGTGGGCAGCTGGGAAGTCGCCCGTGCGACCACCCACGCCAAGACCTCGGTCCCGCTGGTTCCGCTCTTCCTCGCCTCGGCGATGCTTCCGATCAGCGCGATCTGGGGCGGGCTGGAAGCCATGGGCTTCACCTACATGATCTGCCTGGTCATCGCGCTGCTGGTGCGGTTGACGGAGGGGCTGAAGGGGGCCGCGGCCTCGGTGATGAGCAGCGTGTTCATCATCAGCTGGGTCCCGCTGCTGCTGTCCTTCGCGCTGCTGATCCTCGAGGAGCCCAACGGCCAGTGGCTGATCGCAACGATCCTGCTGCTGGCGGTCAGCAACGACACCTTCGGCTATATCGTCGGGGTGCTGTTCGGCAAGCATCCCATGGCCCCGAAGATATCGCCCAAGAAGTCCTGGGAGGGCTTCGCCGGCTCGATGCTTGGATCCATGGCGGTCGGCGCCCTGGCCATGCACTTCTGGCTGGACATGCCATGGTGGACCGGCGTGATCCTGGCGTTCTTCACCACGATCGCGGCAACCACGGGAGACTTCTCCGAATCCATGATCAAGCGCGAGCTGGGCATCAAGGACATGAGCAACCTGCTGCCGGGCCATGGCGGCATCATGGACCGGCTGGACTCGGTGGTCTTCGTCGTCCCGCTGGGCTACCTGATCTCCCACTTGCTGACATGGAGTGTTTCCCTGTCATAGGCCGCAGCACCGGCGCGGTGTGATCCTTTCCCATGGATGACGCGCGCCGGTGTGGCTTTTAACCCATGCCTTGGCTCACGCCATAGAATAACTAGGGATTGCGGATCACCTCGATCCGCCCCTGACTTTATCGAGAGAAGAAGGATCAGTCGTGTCGCAGCAGCAAGATGCTCCGTTTTCCCGGGTCCCGGATTCGGAATTCGGCTACAACGTCAAGCAGGTTGATGCGTTCCTCAGCCGCGCCCGTGCCACCTTCAACGGCGGGGGCAACGACGACAGCGTGGTCACCAGCCACCTGATCCGCCGCACGACCTTCGCCCCGCAGAAGGGCGGCTACCAGGCCCGCGAGGTCGACGGCGCGCTGGACCGGCTGGAAGACGTCTTCGCCAAGCGCGAGCGCGACGACCTGATCGCCCACCAGGGCGAGGAAGTCTGGCTGCAGCAGGTAGGCCGCCTGGCGGCGATCCTGCGCGGGCGACTGCACCGTGCCAAGGGGGAGCGCTTCCGCCGCCCCTCGCGCACCAACGCTTCGAGCTACAACGTCGAAGACGTGGACCGCTTGTGCGACCAGCTGATCGACTACTTCGAGAAGGACGTGCCGATGTCAGTGGACACCGTGCGCCGCGTGGAGTTCCGCTCGTCCACCGGAACCGACGGCTACGAGGAGTCGCAGGTCGACGCGTTCCTCGACCGCGTGGTCGAGCTGATGGCCTCGATCGACTAGCACCGCGCAGCTTCACAGGCCGCCGCCTGCCCGGGTTATTCCCCGGCGGCCGGCGGCCTTGTGCGTCTCTGCACACTCCACGTGCTGGTGGGCGGTGGATCAGAAGGCGGAGTCGCGGTCCGGAACGTGCAGCCGGGCCATGATGCGGTCCGCATTGGCGGGGACGCTGCGCGCGGTGGCGCGGGAGACCGCGATCATGACCACGAAGGCCAGCGGGACGCTCCAGGCAGCCGGCTGGCGCAGCATGTGGAACCAGAGGGTGTCGACCTCGGGCAGCAGGCTGGAAATCATCAGTGCCAGGCCGCAGGCGGCCGCGCCGGTCAGCATGCCGGCAATGGCTCCGCGGGCGGTCAGCGAGCGCCACCAGATGCCCAGCAGCAGCAGCGGGCAGATGGTCGAGGCGGTGAAAGCGAAGACGTTGCCGATCGCTCCGGCCAGCGCCAGCGAGCTGGTCACCACCGCGATGAACACCAGCAGGGCGGTGGCCAGCACGGTGGAGATGCGGAAGCCCCGCACGGTCCCGGCGAAGAATTCCTGGGACAGCGCCCCGGCCAGCGAGACCACTAGCCCGGAGGTGGTGGACAGGAACGCGGCGAAGGCGCCGCCGACCACGATCGCGGTCAGCGAGTCGCCCAGGAACCCGTCCAGCACCGCCGAGGGCAGCAGGAGCACCGTGGCGTCGGTCTCCGCGTTGCCGCCCAGCTGCGGGGCGTAGAGCAGACCCAGCACGCCGAGGGTGGTGGGCAGCAGGTAAAACACCGAGAGCAAGCCCAGCACGATCACGGTAGTGGAACGTGCGGCCTGCCCGGTGGGGTTGGTGTAGAAGCGCACCAGCACGTGGGGAAGGCCCAGGGTGCCGAAGAGCAGCGCGAGGATGATGGAGATGGTCTCGTACAGGTTCAGCCCGGCCACCGATTCCAGCTGGGTCGCGATGCTGTCGAGGCGCGCGGTGCTGGACTGCTCTGGGATCACCTGGAAGAGCAGGAAGATCGTGGGGACCACGAGCGCTGCCAGCTTGAACCAGTACTGGAAAGCCTGGACGAAGGTCACCGAGCGCATGCCGCCGGAGACCACCGTGATGCACACGACCGCAGCCACGATCACCGGTCCGAGCCATCCGGGCAGCCCGGTGGCGATCGATAGGGTCAGGGCCGCCCCATGCATCTGCGGGACGATGTACAGCCAGCAGATCACCACCACCAGGTAGGTGGTGATCTTGCGCAGCGACTTGGATTCCTCGAAGCGGATCTGGGCGAAGTCGGGGATGGTATAGGCCTGCGAGCGGCGCAGCGGCGCGGCGACGAACAGCAGCAGCATCAGGTAGCCAGCCGTGTACCCGATGGGGAACCAGAGCCCGGACTGGCCGGAGAGCACGATCAGCCCGGCCACACCCAGGAAAGAGGCGGCCGACAGGTATTCGCCGCCGATGGCCGAGGCGTTCCACCACGGGCGCACGGTGCGGCTGGCCACGTAGAAATCGCTGGTGGTGCGCGACAGGCGCAGCCCGTGGAAGGCGATCAGCATGGTGGTCACGCAGACCACCACCAAGGCCAGGGCTGAAAGCAGATTAATCACGGCTGATGCTCCGGTAGCGTTTTTCATTGCGGGCCGCCGCGCCGTTGAACAGCATGCCGGCCACGATGATCAGCGGATAGATCCCCACCCCGAGAATCCACCATGGCAGGGGTATATGCCACAAAGTGAATTCATAGACCGTCGGCCAGAGGGCCAGCAGCGCACTGATACCCACGAGCATGGTCAGCAGCCCTGCGGCCACGGCGCAGGCCAGCCGCAACTGGGAGCGGATCAACTGCTGGACGTAGAATTCCTGGGCCGTATGTTCCGGCTTGACCGCGGAAACGGTCAGCGAGGCATTCTGGGGAGCCTGGACGCGTACCCGCTGCGGACGCTGCTGGGCAAAGCGTCCAGGCAGGGGAGCCTCCGGGGAGTCGCGCTTCACGGAATCACGCCGGGCCTAGAGCGGGCGGACGCGGTTGGCGGCCAGGCGCTCGCGCAAGTAGGGCAGGGCGCGCCGGGAGATCGGCAGCTCGGTCCCGTTGACCAGCACGGCCGCCTTGCCGGTCTGCAGCCGGACGTTTTCGATCTTGTCCATGCTCACCAGGTAGGAGCGGTGGATGCGCACGTAACCAGACTCCGCCCATTGCTGCTCCAGATCATTCAACGGGACGCGGATCAGATAGCTGGAGTCCTTGGTATGCAGGCGCGCGTAGTCCCCCTGGGCCTGGACGTAGGCGATGTCGCCGCGGGGGATGAGCTTGGTGATGCCGCCCTGGTCCACGGTGATCATTTCGGGTTTGGCGGGGGCTTCCTCCACGAGCTCGCACAGGCGGCGCACGGACTCGGCCAAGCGCTGCGGGCGGATGGGCTTGAGCACGTAGTCGACCGCGGCGAGCTCGAAGGCTTCCAAGGCCTGGTCCTCGTCGGCGGTCACGAAGACCACCAGCGGCGGGTTGGCGAAGCGGGAGATGACCCGTGCGATATCAAGGCCGGAGAGCGCGGGCATGTGGATGTCGAGGAAGAGCGCGTCCACTTCGTTTTCCTCCAGCGCTTTCAACGCCGCGGCGCCAGAGGTTGCGCGATGGATTTTCCCGATTCGGGAGTCCTGGCTCAGGAGGAACGCGATCTCTTCCACTGCCGGAAGTTCGTCGTCGGCGACAACCACATTAATCATGAGTTGATTCTATCGTTTCTGTTGTGTTTGCCTTCGGGACCCATGGAATTCATTCGTCGATCGATGCCGTGCCCGGAGCCAGGAACTTCGGGATGCGCAAGGTGATCTGCGTACCTGCGCCTGGCGCGGTGTCGATGATCAGCCCGTTCGAATTGCCGTAGAGCTGGCGAAGCCGCACGTCAACGTTGCGCAGACCCACATGCATGTTGACCGTGGTGCCTGCCAGCACGCTGGACAGCTGCTCCGGATCCATGCCCACGCCGTCGTCTTCCACGCTGATGACCGCGTGCATCCCGTCCTCGGTAGCGGTGATGGAAATAACCCCGCCGTCGGGCCTGGCTTCCAGGCCGTGGCGAACCGCGTTTTCCACCAGCGGTTGCAACGAGAGGAACGGGATCCTGGTCGAGAGCACTTCCGGGGCGATCTGCAAAGACACCTTGATGCGGTCGCCGAAGCGGGCCTTTTCCAGCAGCAGGTAGCGGTCGATGGCCTCCAGCTCCTCGGCCAGGGTGGTGAATTCCCCACGGCGGCGGAAGGAATAGCGGGTGAAGTCAGCGAATTCGATCACCAGCTCGCGGGCGCGGGCTGGATCCGTGTTGATGAACGAGGCGATGGCGTTCAGCGAGTTGTAGATGAAGTGGGGCGAAATCTGCGCGCGCAGGGCCCGCATCTGCGCTTCGAGCAGCATCGCCTTGTTCTCATCCAATTGCGCGGTGGAGACCTGGGCGGAGACGAAAACCGCCACCTCCGAGACGGCGCGGACGAATCCAGCCCCGGCACGCGGGGTCAGGGCGGTCACCGTACCCACCGGCTGGTTTCCCACCATGATCGGGGCGGCCACGAAATCCTGGCCGGAGAGCCGCTTCACCTGCGTTTTGCCGGTGGCCAGCGCGGTGCTGAATGCTTCCGAAGCTTGCTCTTCGAGATCCGCGGTGAATTCGATGCCGGCATCCGTGGCAAGGATGTGGCGGGTGTCGGAGATCAGCAGGACCGGGCAGTTCAGCAGCCTGCGCAGCGCCTTGGCGCTCTTCGCGGCTCCTTCCACTGTAAGCCCCCGTTCCAGGTGGGGAACGGCGACGGACATGTGGTGCAGGGTGGTGAAGGTCGCTTCCTCCGCGTCGGTGCCCATCTCCTTGGTTGAGCGGGAGATCTTGAATCCGAAATACCCGATGACGGCAATGCCGACCGTCACGATGGTGACGATGAGGGTGATCTGCAGGGCTGGGGACATACATCAATCCTAAGGTCACAACCCGTTGCCCGACCGCTTGTCGTCGATAGATGTGCCGTTGGGCGCAGGTTTTGCTCCGCTGAGCCATGGCTGGGCCCAAACCCCTAGTCGGGGACGGAACTTTCGCAGATAGTGAACTTAGTCACAGTCGAGATGTGCCTTGCATCACATCAGGTTTCAATCATCCAACCACCCGCACAAGGAGGGCATCATGAGTGCCAATCCCCACCACAATGTCGAAGACGACATTGATTTCGTGGCGGAGAGCAAGTCGGAGGAATTCCAGGAACTGCGCCGCACCCACCGTAGCTTCGTATTCCCCATGGCTATCTTCTTCCTGGTCTGGTATTTCGCCTACGTTCTTTTGGCCGATTACTTCCACGACTTCATGTCCATCAAGGTCCTGGGCAACATCAACATGGGCATCGTCCTGGGCCTGCTGCAGTTCGTGTCCACCTTCGCCATCACCGCAGCCTACGTGAGCTTCTCCAACAAGAAGCTCGATCCGAAGGCCACCAAGATCCGTGAGCGTCTGGAGAACCAGGGAGCAGATCAGTGAACAACCTAACCATCCTTGCGGCGGCGGCTGAGAAGACCACTGTCGGCAACCCGCTGGTGAACATCGCCATCTTCGTCGCCTTCGTCGGCGTCACCCTGGTGATCGTGCTCCGAGCCAGCAAGAACAACAAGACCGCCGCTGACTACTACGCCGGCGGACGCTCCTTCACCGGAACCCAGAATGGCACCGCCATCGCCGGCGACTACCTGTCGGCGGCATCCTTCCTGGGCATCGTCGGCGCCATCGCCATCAACGGCTACGACGGCTTCCTGTACTCCATCGGCTTCCTCGTGGCCTGGCTGGTTGCCCTGCTGCTCGTGGCCGAGCTGCTGCGCAACACCGGCAAGTTCACCATGGCCGATGTGCTTTCCTTCCGCCTGAAGCAGCGTCCCGTGCGCATCGCCGCGGCGATCTCCACCCTCGCGGTGTGCGTGTTCTACCTGCTGGCGCAAATGGCCGGCGCCGGCGCACTGGTGTCCCTGCTGCTGGGCATCGACTCCAAGGCAGGCCAGTCGCTGGTGATCGTCATCGTCGGCGCGCTGATGATCCTATACGTCCTGGTCGGCGGCATGAAGGGCACCACCTGGGTGCAGATCATCAAGGCCTGCCTGCTCATCGCCGGCGCCCTGATCATGACCGTGTGGACCCTGGCCATGTTCGGATTCAACTTCTCCGAGCTGCTAGGCAAGGCCGCCGAAGTGGCTGGCAACCCTGAGATCCTGAACCCGGGCATGCAGTATGGCAAGTCCGAAACCTCAAAGCTCGACTTCATCTCCCTGGCCCTGGCCTTGGTGCTCGGCACCGCAGGTTTGCCGCACGTGCTGATGCGCTTTTACACCGTGCCAACCGCCAAGGAAGCCCGCAAGTCGGTCGTCTGGGCCATCTGGCTGATCGGTGCCTTCTACCTGTTCACCCTGGTCCTCGGCTTCGGCGCCGGCGCCCTGATCGGCCCGGACAAGATCAAGGCCGCCCCGGGCGGCGTGAACTCCGCAGCCCCGCTGCTGGCCTACGAACTGGGCGGCACGCTGCTGCTGGGCCTGATCTCCGCGGTGGCCTTCGCAACCATCCTGGCGGTGGTAGCCGGCCTGACCATCACCGCAGCTGCTTCCTTCGCCCACGATGTCTACGCATCGGTCATCTCCAAGGGCAAGAGCACCCCGGAGAAGGAAATGAAGGTTGCCCGTCGCACCGTACTGGTCATCGGCGTCTTCGCGATCGCCGGCGGCATCGGTGCCCAGGGCCAGAACGTCGCCTTCCTGGTGGCGCTGGCCTTCGCGGTAGCTGCCTCGGCCAACCTTCCGACCATCCTCTACTCGCTGTTCTGGAAGGGCTTCAAGACCCGCGGTGCAGTCTGGTCGATGTACGGTGGCCTGGGCTCGGCCATCCTGCTGATCATCTTCTCGCCGGTCTTCTCCGGTGCGGCAACCTCGATGATCCCGAGCATCGATATCTCGATCTTCCCGCTGGCCAACCCGGGCCTCGTCTCCATCCCGCTGGCATTCCTGCTCGGCTGGCTGGGCTCGATCACCGATCCGGGAAGCGAGGATCCCAAGAAGGCGGCGGAAATGGAAGTTCGCTCGCTGACCGGTGTCGGTGCAGAGAAGGCAGTCGACCACTAGCCTTCTGCTCAATCACCTAGCGGAAAACCGATGCGGACGGGATCAGCCACTCAGGCTGGTCCCGTCCGCATTTCTGAGCCGCCATGCTGTGGCGCGCCGCTGCGCGGTGTCATGCATCGACCTGCCTGAGGGCGGAGCAGCCACCTCGGATACGGCGGATTGGGTGTTCCTGCCGGCCTTGCCAAGCGCTGGCCCGGGACAGTCGGGCGACCCGGCAGTCAGGTGCTCGGCAGACCCGGTGACGCGACTTTCCGGACGGGGAAATCCATGGACGCAAGCGCGTGGAGGGGTCGCTGATTGCGAAAAAGACACATTGTTACGCGAGGATTTTCAACGTTCCGAACGAAATTTTTGGGGACTTGGAGACGCGGATTAATGACTTTCCTGCTAGCTCGGAACTTCTGCGCCAGCGGTGATTTCATGGCCGCGGCCAGGGATTGAAGGCCGGAATTACGGCGCGGAAGGCAGCATCTACGTTCGCCCAACTGCACGTGAAGCCGCAGTTCGAGCGAGTGGGGTGGAGCCTTGAAAGTTCGTGGATTTCGAGTGGCGATGCGCGAAGTCGTGGAAGAAGTTTTGCCTGGATACACGAATCAGGTACCTTGAATTTGCAAGTTGCGACGTAAATGTCGAGAACTGCACCAAGTATTGATCTAGGGGAATTATCAATACGCGTACCTTTTCATGAGCAAGAGTCTTTGCGATGGGGATCGTGAAGTCTTAAGTCATTGTTTGTGATTTCCGGACAAGCAGCTAACTGCTTTTCTGGTTATTTGGTGCGCCGACTTTTTGGGGGAAATCGGCTTATGCCATGGTCATCTGTAATTTCTGCTGCCTTGAGCCTTTCGGCAGCACTCGTCTTCGCGCTTCCAAGCCAGCGCAAGCATCTCAAGCGGCGTTTCCGCCGCGGTTCGCAACTCATCGCGGTACTGGTCGTGGGATCCATAGTCCTGGCCATGGTCAACCTGCTCGTGGCCAGCGGCCCATGGCAGTCGGAGCCATTGCGCGAAATGGCAATCCAGGTCACCCTCGTCTTCGCCTTCGGCATGGCGATCTTCGCGATCACCAACCAGATCGTGCCCGTCGTTCCGCAATCGCAGCAGCGGGTTGTCTTGGCGATCGGCGCCCATCCCGACGACCTTGAAATTGCCTGCGGTGCCACCCTGGCCAAGCTGGCCGATACGGGACACGAAGTTCACGTGCTGGTGATGAGCAACGGCGCGGTCGGAGGTGACGAAGCCGTTCGCGAAAACGAGGCGATGCGCGGAGCCCGTTTCATGGGAGCCAAGAGCATGGTCACTCACAGCCTTCCGGATACCAAGCTGTCCGATTCAACGAACGAGATGGTCCAGGCCATTGAAGAACGGGTGACGGTCCTGAATCCCGACCTGATTTTCACGCATTCCGAGCACGACCAGCACCAGGACCACCATGCTGTGCATTTCGCCACCCTCCGTGCGGCCCGCCGGCATTCGTCGATCCTGTGCTTTGAGAGCCCGTCGGTCACCAGGAAGTTCAATCCTGCCGTGTTCATCGACGTAGCCGACTACATCGGCGTCAAGGTCCATGCGGTGGCTCAGCACGCCGACCAGAAGGGCAAGCCCTACATGACCGAAGAGAATCTCAAGGGTATTGCCGCTTTCCGCGGCAACCAGGCCAAAACGAAGTATGCCGAGGGATTCGAGCCAGTGCGCCTGCTCGGTTCCGCGATTGGAGTGTTCTAAATGCGAATCCTGATTACCGGAGCGAACGGACCAGCCGGCCGAGCCCTCGGGGCGCAGCTTGCCTCAAGCGATTTCACCGTCATCGGCGCCGACATGGACAGCACTGCCAATGAGTACTACGCGGTCATCGAGAAGGTCCCGGCGGCCAGCGACCCGTCGATGATCGGCCGCTTGGCCGAGATCATCCGCGAGCACCATATCGACGTGCTGATTCCCACGGTCAGCGACGAGCTTCCCGCCGTGGCGGCTGCCGGCGCCGAGCTGGCTGGATGCACCGTCATGATCGGATCGCCGGAAGCCGTATCCACCGCCCACGACAAGTGGCTGACCATGCAGGTCCTGGCAGCGGCCGGGGTGCCGGTCCCGCGCTCGGCGCTTCCAAGCAGCTTCGAGAACCTGGATGCGGCCTTCGAGGCGCTCGGCCGTCCACTGATCGTCAAGCCGCGAATCGCCCGGGGCGGCCGCGGGGTCGGCGTGGTGGGGAACCACAGCGATCTGGATTTCTCCGCGCTGGATGATTCATGGGTCCTGCAGGAATTCGCCAGCGGGGAAGAATTCGCGCCGATGGTCTTCAACGGCAACGGCGAGAACGACCTGGCAGTGGTCGTCCGCAAGACCGAGCTCAAGCAGGGAGTTGTGGGCAACGCGGTGTCGACCGAGCGCGTGGCAGCTGATGAAGCCGTGGACGTGCAGCAGATCGCACTGGACGCGGTGCGCGCGGTGGGCCTGGAATACCAGGCCGACCTCGACATCCGCCGCCTCGCCAACGGCCAGCCGGTGGTGCTGGAAATCAACGCCCGCTTCGGGGCGAACTCCCGGCAGGCTCCCGAGCTGCTGTCCACCGTGCTGCGCGCATCGTCCCGCGCACTAGCAGCCGCCGGGGGCAGGCCATGACCGAATTCCTGAATGGTTTCTTTGACGGGATCACGACGCCCATCGGCATGGTGGTCGTGGGGCTGTTCATGGTCGGCGGCGGGCTGATCCTCGGAATGGGTTTGGTCAAGCTCTGCTTCATTCCCATGTCGCTGGCGTTTGTCGCCCGCGAGCGCCGCCGCGCCAAGAACAACAAGCAGCTGGTCTTCGAATCCCGTCCGCGCGTGAGCATCGTGGTGCCCGGATACAACGAGGAAGTGGTCATCTCCAACTGCGTGGAGTCGATCCTGCGCAGCAACTACGAGGATTTCGAGGTGATCCTCGTTGACGACGGGTCGACTGACGGCACCGCCAGGATCATGGATGAATGGGCGGCGAAGGACCACCGGGTCTCCAGCATTTCCCAGCCAAATGCGGGAAAGGGCGCGGCGCTCAATCGCGGGTTCGCGGCCAGCGACGGCGAGGTAGTGCTCTTCGTCGATGCCGACGGCGTGTTCGGCGAGGAGACCATCAACGAGATGCTCAAGGGATTCAACCACCCCAGCATCGGCGCGGTGTGCGGGGACGACCGCCCGGTCAACCTGAATACCGTGCAGACCCGCCTGCTCACCGTCATCTCGCACCTGGGTACCGGCGTCGTGCGCCGCGCCTTGGCGCTCATCGGCTGCCTGCCCATCGTGTCCGGCAATTCCGGTGCGTTCCTGCGCTCCGCCTTGAACGTGGCCGGCAATTTGGATGAGCGGATTATCGGCGAGGACCTCGAACTGACGTGGCGCATCCACAAGGCCGGATACCAGGTGAACTTCGCGCCGCGGGCCCTGGTCTACGCGGAATCTCCGTCAACCCTGCGCGGGTTGTGGAAGCAGCGCGTACGGTGGGCGCGCGGACTGCTGCAAACCATCAAGATCCACAAGTCCATGCACGGAAATCCGCGTTTCGGAGCCTTCGGCTTCTTCCTCGTCTTCAACACCTTCAACATGGTCGCCATGCCGGTGATCCAGCTCCTGGTTCTCTTGTCGATCCCGGTGATGTTCCTGCTGGGAAGCAACCCGATTGGCGATGGCGTGTGGGCTTTCCTCGCGTGGCTCGGCATTCTTGTCTCGATTGCACTGGCCATCTACGCCATCGCGCTGAATCGCGCGGCGGCGGATCTGCGCCACCTGTGGACGATTCCGCTTTGGCCGATCTACTCCGTCTTGATCGGGCTGACGATGCTCAGCGCACTGTTCAAGGAGATCACCAACAAGCCTGCGAACTGGAACAAACTCGATCGCTCCGGCGTCGTGTCGGTCGGCAGGTAGCCCTCCGGACCTTTGTGAAGCCTCCCTGCTGCGCCCGCGCGATCGCGCCCGCGCCGCAGGGAGGCTTTGTGCCGTTGCTCATGCAGGTTGCTTGCGCGCAGGCCCGTCTGCCAGCGAATGCTCCAGCAACCGCGTGGTGCGGTAGGGGACCAGCTCCGCCATCGACAGCGCCGAATCGGCCCGGTTGACCCCTTCGATATGCAGCAGCTGGCCGTGGACCCGGAAAAGTTCTTCGGCGTCCTTGGCGGCGACCCGGACCAGGATGTCCGCCGAGCCGGTCAGTCCGTGCGCCTCGAGCACCTCAGGGATCTGTTCCAGCTTGGCCGCGATGTCCTCCAAATGGCGTTGGTCCACATGAAGCTCGACGAATGAGAGCAGCCCGTAACCCAGCGACTTCGCGGGGATGCGCCGGTCGAGCGAATCGAGGACCTCGTTCTCCAATCGGGTGATGCGGGTCTGCACGGTATTGCGGCCCAGGCCCAAGGTGGTTGCCACGGCTGAGGCGGTCCGCTTGGCGGCGGTGGACAGGGCAAGCAGGATGCGGCGGTCCGTCTGGTCAAGTAGCTGCATAATGAGCACGTTAGCACCGATACCGGAGGGCGGACAGTGCGTTTTGCCCGAATTCGAATCTGGCCATTGTGCAATCTGCGTTGCGTGAGTAGCATCACATTAAGCCTGAAGTGTGAAACTGCCTCGGGCACCGACTACGCGAGAGTAAGGATGCTGATCGTGTCCACCAAGCACATCGATGTAGCCGCGGAGTGCATACCTACGCACCAGCTGCTGAACGTCGCCGGGGAACGGGTCCCGGACCGAGAACTAGACCATTACGTTGCCAAGCTGACCGAGTCGGACTTGGCGGATTTTCTGCGCGACATGGTTGTCCTGCGGCGGCTGGATCACGAGGCGACCGCCTTGCAGCGCCAGGGCGAACTGGGCCTGTGGGCCCCGCTGCTCGGCCAGGAGGCTGCGCAGATCGGTTCGGTGCGCGCCGCCCGCGATTCCGATTTCATCTTCCCTTCCTACCGCGAGCACGGCGTGGCCTGGGCCCGGGGTGTTAAGGCCGAGGACCTCCTCAGCGTCTGGCGCGGGGCACAGTCCAGCGGGTGGAACCCCAACGAGGTCAACATCGCCTGCCAGCAGATCGTGATCGGTGCGCAGACCCTGCACGCCGCCGGCTACGGCATGGGCATCAAGTTCGACGGAACCGACGACGTGGCCATCACCTACTTCGGTGATGGCGCCACCAGCCAAGGCGACGTCAGCGAGGCCATGGTCTTCGCCGCCAGCTACCAGGCGCCGGTGCTGTTCTTCTGCCAGAACAACCAGTGGGCCATTTCCGAGCCGGTGGCGCTGCAGAGCCGCACCCAGATCGCCGACCGGGCCCACGGCTTCGGATTGAAGACTTGGCGTGTTGACGGCAACGACATCCTGGCCGTCTACGCCGCGACCCAAGCCGCCTTGGCGCACTGCCGCAACGGGCTGGGCCCGACATTCATCGAAGCCGTCACCTACCGCATGGGTTCGCACACCACCGCCGATGATCCGACGCGCTACCGCAAGGATGAAGAGCTTCAGAAGTGGAAGGCCAAGGACCCGATCGACCGGCTGGTCAAGTACCTGCACGTGATCGGCGCCGACGTCCAGTCCTATGAGCAGCGCGCGCAGAACGCCGCCGACGACCTGGCCGCGCAGCTGCGCGCCGCCATCACCGCGATGCCTGACCCCGCGGTGGGCGAGCTGTTCGACAATGTCTATTCCGAGGCGCACGAGCCCAGCACCCGGGCACGCGAGGGCTACCTCAGCTACCTGTCGGAGTTTGAGGGGGAGGGGCACTGATGGCCACCACCATGCTCAAGGCGCTGAACCAGTCGCTGCGCGATGCGCTGACCGAGGACGAGAAAGTGGTCCTGCTCGGCGAGGACATCGGAACCCTCGGCGGGGTCTTCCGCGTCACCGACGGATTGAAGAAGGACTTCGGCGAGCACCGGGTCGTCGACACCCCGCTGGCAGAGTCCGGGATCGTGGGCACCGCCATCGGCTTGGCCTACCGCGGCTACCGGCCGGTGGTGGAGATCCAATTCGACGGGTTCACCTATCCGGCCTTCGACCAGCTGGTCTCCCAGCTGGCCAAGCTGCACTACCGCTCGCGCGGCCGGGTGAAGATGCCCGTGACCGTGCGGATTCCCTACGGCGGCGGCATCGGCTCGCCCGAGCACCACAGCGAATCCCCGGAAGCCTACTTCGCCCACACCGCCGGGCTGCGTGTTTTCGCGCCGTCCAGCGTGCAGGACGCCTACACAATGCTGCGTCAGGCCATCGCGAGCGATGATCCGGTGATCTATTTCGAGCCCAAGCGCCGCTACCACGAAAAGGCTGAGGTCGAGCTGGCTACGCCGGAGAGCGACTCCTCGCCGAAGGCCAAGGTGCTGCGCGAAGGCGACGACGTCACTGTCGTTGGATACGGCCCGACCACCTACACGCTCATGGACGCGGCGCAGGCGGCGGAAGACGAAGGCGTCGGCCTGGAAGTCATCGACCTGCGCAGCCTGGACCCGCTGGATATCGACACCGTTGCCGAATCGGTGAAGCGCACCGGCAAGCTCGTGGTGGTGCACGAGGCCAGCCGCACCAGCGGGATGGGGGCCGAGATCTGCGCCCAGATCACCGAGAGCTGCTTCGACTACCTGGAGCACGCCCCGCTGCGGGTCACGGGCTTCGACGTCCCCTACCCGCCATCCCGGCTTGAAAGCCACCACCTGCCTGATCTCGACAGGGTGATGCATGCGGTCGACACCGTGATGCGCCACCACGAGGCAACCGAAGGAGCTGCCAAGTGATGACCGCCCAAACCTTCAAGCTGCCGGATCTCGGCGAAGGACTGACCGAGTCCGAGGTGCTGAACTGGAAAATCAAGGTCGGCGAGCACGTCAGCCTGAACCAGATCATTGCCGAAGTGGAAACCGCCAAGGCAGTGGTTGAGCTTCCCTCGCCCTTCGCTGGCATCGTGCAGAAGCTGCATGCCGACGAGGGCCAGGTGGTTCCCGTGGGAGGCCCCTTGGTGACCTTCGACGACAAGCCTGTGGACTTGGACGGCAAGGGCGGTGCACAGCCAGGAGCTGAAGCCCCGGGGGAGAAGGAGGGCGCCGCCGAGCGGACTCCGACGCTGGTGGGCTACGGCGCTCCGGCGGCCAGCGGCAAGCGTCCGGCTCGCCGCGGCCGCGGCAAGACCGTTGCCGCCGAGGGGTCTGCTGCCGCAAGTGCTGCCGCGGTGCCCGAAGCGGCGCGGGCCACCGTGGCACGCAGCACGCCCCCGGTCCGCAAGCTTGCCCGAGACCACGGCATTGACATCGCCGAGGTGAGAGGCAGCGGGCCCGATGGCCTGGTGCTGCGCCGGGATATTGAAGCTCTGGTCAGTTCTCCCGCGGCACCCGCTGTAGAATCGCGGCCTGTTGCGGGCGAGTCGGCTGCCGTGGATGGGCAGAGGCGGGTGAAGATCAGCGCCATGCGACGGGCCACCGCGAATGCCATGGTGCAGTCGGCATTCACGGCGCCGCATGCCACCGAGTTCTTGACGGTTGATGTCACGAAGTCGTTGGAACTGATCGACAAGCTCCGCGCCCGCCGCGAATTCAGGGACCTGAAACTGAACATCACGTCGCTGACTGCACTGGTGGTTTCACGCCTGCTGCTGAACTTCCCGAGCGTCAATGCGCGCTGGGACGGCGAGAACGATGAAATTATCCAATTCGCGGACGTGAATCTCGGTATGGCGGTCGCCAGCGACCGCGGACTGCTTGTCCCCGTGCTCAAACAGGCGCAGAATAAGCCACTAACATTGTTGGCCGCTGAATTGACTGAGCTCATCGACCATGCGCGGGCCGGCACCCTGACGGCGTCCCAGCTGACCGGCGGTACTTTTTCAATCACTAACGTTGGGGTGTTCGGCGTCGATGCCGGTACGCCTATTCTGCCTCCGGGGCAGACAGGGATTCTCGCCTTAGGCCAAGTCAAGCCTAGGCCTTGGGAGTACCGAGGGGAAGTAGCACTACGGCATACTTCAACGCTGGCCTTGTCGTTCGACCACCGGGTCGTGGATGGCAAGGAAGCCAGCGAGTTACTTGCCGGTATCGGTGCAGTCCTTGAGGATCCCGGAATGATGAACTTTTTTCTTTGATTACGTCTAGCCTTTGACTTGTAATCATATTATAAGTTTGAGTGACTAAAAGATTATCAAGCACTACTTTCACGATTATTCATTGGTTGTTTCGCAATCTTTGATGTAATCTCATTCACTAAGTGCTATAGCTCACGCTATACCGCACGGCTCCGCGAATTGCGGAAGCAGCAACGAACTGTTGAGGAGAAGAAGGATGCGAATCTCGCACGCATCGAAGGCCGTAGCTCTGTCCGCGGCCCTGGCATTGACCCTGTCGGCATGTGGTGGCGGCTCGTCTGAAACCCCTGAGGGTAACGGCGACGCCCAGGCAGGCGACACTTCATACGTCGTTTCGGCAAACACCACCGAACCGCAGAACGGCCTGCTGCCGGCCAACACCAACGAAGTTGGTGGCGGCCGCGTCATGGATCTGATCTTCACCGGCCTGGTGAGCTACACCGCCGATGGCAAGACCCAGAATGAGCTGGCCGAGTCGATCGAAACCACCGACTCCCAGAACTACACCATCAAGATCAAGTCCGGCCAGACTTTCTCCGATGGCTCGCCAGTGACCGCTGCTTCGTTCGTGGACGCCTGGAACTTCGGCGCCGCTGCAAAGAACGCCCAGCTGAACTCCTACTTCTTCGAGTCCATCAAGGGCTACAAGGAAGTTAGCGCAGAGAACGCCAAGAAGGACACCATGGAGGGCCTGAAGGTCGTGGATGACACCACCTTCACCGTAGAGCTCTCGCAGCCTGAGTCCGACTTCCCGCTGCGACTTGGCTACACCGCCTTCTTCCCGCTTCCTGAAGCAGCGTTCGAGGATCCCAAGGCCTTCGGCGAAAAGCCGGTCGGCAACGGTCCATACACGCTGGCCGAGTGGAACCACGACGTCAACCTGAAGCTGGAAGTTAACGAGAAGTACGACGGTCCACGCAAGGCCCAGAACGGCGGAATCGACTTCAAGGTATACCAGTCGACTGACTCGGCATACCAGGATCTCATTTCCGGCAACTTGGATGTCCTGGATCAGGTTCCGCCAAGCCAGCTGGCGTCGTACCAAAGTGACTTGGGTGACCGTTCGGTCAACTCGCCTTACGCAGGCAACGCGACCATCACCATCCCGGGCTACCTGGATCACTTCAAGCAGGGCGAAGAGGGCAACCTGCGTCGTGCCGCTATCTCGCAGGCTATCGACCGCCAGCTGGTCATCGACAAGGTGTACCAGGGCGGCAAGGTCATCGCCAAGGACTTCACCGCACCGGTAATCGACGGCTACTCCGACAGCATTCCAGGCAGTGAAGTGCTGACTTTCAACGCCGAGGCCGCCAAGAAGGCCTGGGCCGACGCAGATGCCATCTCGAAGTGGGATGCAGATGCAGAACTGTCCATCGGCTACAACGTTGACGGCGCCGGCAACAAGGAATACGTCGAGGCTGTTGTCAACCAGCTGAAGAACAACCTGGGCATCAACGCCGTAGCCAAACCATACAGCTCCTTCAAGGAACTGCGTGAGCAGGTCACCGAGCGCAAGATGACCGGCGGCTTCCGTACCGGCTGGCAGGCCGACTACCCATCGCTGTACAACTTCCTCGGCGCCCTCTACGGCACCGGCGCAGGCTCCAACGATGGCGACTACTCGAACAAGGAGTTCGACGCCAAGCTGAAGGAAGGCTTGGCAGCGACTGATCCTGCTGCAGGTGCCGAGATCTTCAACCAGGCCCAGGAAATCCTGATGAAGGACCTTCCCGCCATCCCGCTGTGGTACCAGGCTGTTCAGGGCGGCTGGAGCGAAAACGTCTCCAACGTCGAATTCGGCTGGAACGGTGTCCCGCTGTACAACGAGATCGCCGGCAAGTAATTACGTTCAGCGTTTAGCCTGATCAAAGGCTCGAATAGCTGGGAACAACGTCAAGGGAGACCCGCAACAACTAGGGTCTCCCTTTGGCGTGTCTGTCCTGCCTCGCAAAAAAGTAACGTCGGATAATCTCCGACGGAAAGAGGAAAATAATGGCCAAGCGCCCTCTGGTGTCTCGAGGTGAGATGCAAGCATGTTAAGTTTTACCCTCAAGCGCATTGCGCAGCTGATTCCGGTATTCATCGGAGCCACGTTGCTGGTGTACTTCCTGGTTTTTGCGACCCCGGGTGACCCGATCGCGGCACTATCCGGTGGCAAGCCGATGACGCCTGCGACCGAAGCAGCGCTTCGCGCACAATACAATCTTGACCAGCCATTCTGGATCCAGTACGGGCTCTACCTGAAGAATCTGGTGACCTTCGATCTCGGCATGTCCTTCTCTGGCCAGCCTGTGGCCGACCTGCTTGGACGGGCTTTCCCAGTGACCGCCCGTTTGGCGATCCTGGCATTGTTGATCGAAGGCGTTTTCGGCATCATCTTCGGCGTGATCGCCGGTATGCGCAAGGGCAAGTTCTTTGATTCGACCATTCTGGTTGCTTCGCTGATCGTCATCGCGGTTCCGACCTTCGTGCTCGGCTTCGTGCTGCAGTTCGTGATCGGTGTGAAGCTTGAATGGGCCAAACCCACTGTCTCCGGTGCCGGCACGTGGAGCGAGCTGATTCTCCCCGCCATGGTTCTGGGCTTGGTTTCGCTGGCCTACGTGATCCGCTTGACCCGTACCTCCGTGATCGAGAACAAGAGCGCGGACTATGTGCGTACCGCTACGGCCAAGGGATTGAGCCGCAACCGTGTGGTGCGTGTCCACGTCCTGCGCAACTCGCTGATTCCCGTGGTGACCTTCCTTGGTGCCGACCTCGGATCGCTCATGGGCGGCGCCATCGTGACCGAGGGTATCTTCAACGTCCCCGGTGTCGGAAACCTTTTGTACCGAGCGATCCTCAAGGGCGAGACGCCCACCGTTGTCGCCGTGGTCGGTGTCCTGGTGATCGTGTTCGTGATCGCCAACTTGATCGTGGATATGCTGTACGCCCTGCTTGACCCTAGGATCCGTTATGCCTGAGAACCAGAACTTCAATTCCGAGGCCGGCCTGCCCGTCAACCGCCGAGCTGGCAAGGTCTCCAAGTACAAGATCGAGCACTATGTGGCTCCGTTGGACGAGACACCTCTGCAGGCAGTCGACTCCGTCAAGGAGACGGGCAAGCCGCTGTCCATGTGGGCCGAGGCCTGGCGCTCGCTGCGCAAGCAGCCTTTGTTCATCATTTCCGCAATCCTGATTCTCGCTGTCATCATCGTTGCCGCGTTCCCTCAGTGGTTCACGTCGCAAGACCCCACGTATTGCGCGCTGGAAAATTCGAACGAGCCGGGGCGTGAAGGCCACATCATGGGCTTCAACCTCCAAGGTTGCGACATCTACTCCCGCGTCATCTACGGCACGCGTGCTTCCCTCCTAGTCGGCATCTTCACGACCTTGATCGTAATCATCGTTGGCGGCACCATCGGTGCGCTGGCAGGCTTCTACGGAGGCTGGATCGACACCATCCTGGCTCGCTTGGGCGACATTTTCTTCGCCCTGCCGCTGATCCTCGGTGCAATCATCGTCATGCAGCTGCCTGCCTTCCGAGACAACAAGAGCGTCTGGACGGTGATCATCACGTTGGCCATCTTCGGCTGGCCGCAGCTGGCCCGCATCACCCGCGGTGCCGTCATCGAGGCGCGCAATGCGGACTTCGTCAAGGCTTCGCGCTCGCTGGGCCTGTCCAAGTTCAAGTCGTTGGTCAAGCACGTGCTGCCGAACTCGATCGCCCCGATCATCGTGGTTGCGACCGTGAATCTCGGTGTATACATCGTTGCCGAGGCAACCCTGTCCTTCCTGGGCGTTGGCTTGCCGCCGGATATCATGAGCTGGGGCAACGACATTGCCACCGCCCAGACCCAGCTTCGCAGCAATCCGATGATGCTGATGTGGCCAGCACTGTTCCTTTCAGTAACTGTCTTGAGCTTCATCATGCTCGGCGATGCAGTGCGCGACGCACTGGATCCCAAGGCCCGGAAGGGAGCCTAGCCCGTGAGCGAGAACGCAACTCCCAAGCCGCTGCTTGAAGTCAAGGATCTGGCGATCACTTTCTCCACTCCTGACGGACCGGTGCACGCGGTGCGCGACGCCAACTTCACCGTGATGCCCGGCGAAACCGTGGCCATCGTGGGCGAGTCCGGATCCGGCAAGTCGACGTCGGCACTGGCCGCCATCGGCCTGCTGGCCGGCAATGGCCGTGTGTCCGCAGGACAGATCCTGTTCGACGGCGAAGATATTGCCAACGCCAGCGAAAAGCGATTCGTTGAGCTGCGCGGCAACCACATCGGCATGGTTCCGCAGGACCCGATGTCGAACCTCAACCCGGTATGGAAGATCGGATTCCAGGTCAAGGAAACCCTGAAGGCCAACGGCTTGGCGGGGGACAATCCCAAGAAGCGTGTGGCCCAGGTGCTGGCCGACGCAGGCCTGCCCAACCCGGAGGCCCGCGCCAACCAGTACCCGCACGAGTTCTCCGGCGGGATGCGCCAGCGCGCGCTGATTGCCATCGGCCTCGCCTGCCGTCCTCGCCTGCTGATTGCCGACGAGCCGACCAGTGCGCTGGACGTGACGGTGCAGCAGCAGATCCTGGATCACTTGGATACCATGACCAGCGAGCTGGGCACCGCCGTGCTGCTGATCACCCACGACCTGGGCCTGGCCGCAGAGCGTGCCGAGAAGGTCGTCGTGATGTACAAGGGCCGCGTGGTCGAGTACGGGCCAGCGCTGGAGATCCTGCGCAACCCGAAGCACCCGTACACCCAGCGCCTGATCAACTCGGCTCCATCGCTCTCCGCTGCACGCGGCGACAAGCATGAGGCCATAGTCGAGGAGACCTCCCCGGCCAAGGCCGAGCCGCTGCTGTCCGTCAGCAACCTGACCAAGGTCTTCGACATCCGCAAGGGTTTCGGCAAGAAGGAAAAGTTCACCGCGGTGGACAACGTCTCCTTCGAGATTCCGAAGGGCACCACGACTGCAGTTGTGGGCGAATCGGGCTCCGGCAAGTCGACCATTGCGCAGATGGTGCTGAACCTGCTGGATTCGACCAGCGGCGAGATCACCTTCGACGGCCAGCAGATCGGCAACCTGAGCGAGAAGCAGCTGTTCAAGTACCGCCGCCGCGTCCAGCCGATCTTCCAGGATCCGTACGGCTCCCTGGATCCGATGTACTCGATCTACCGCACGATCGAGGAGCCGCTGCGCATCCACGGCATCGGAAACTCGGCCTCGCGCCAGAAGAAGGTCAAGGAGCTGCTTGACCAGGTCTCCATGCCTGCGGCAACCATGCACCGCTTCCCGAACGAGCTCTCCGGCGGCCAGCGCCAGCGCATCGCGATTGCGCGTGCCCTGGCCCTGCAGCCGGAAATGATCGTCTGCGACGAGGCGGTTTCCGCGCTGGACGTCCTGGTCCAGGCCCAGGTGCTGGACCTCCTTGATGAGCTGCAGCGCGACATGGGGCTGACCTACCTGTTCATCACCCACGACCTTGCAGTCGTGCGCCAGATCGCGGACAACGTCTGCGTGATGGAACGCGGAAAGATCGTCGAGCAGGGTTCTGTCGACGATATTTTCGACGCGCCGAAGAGCGATTACACCCGTAATCTGCTGGCAGCCATCCCGGGGGCAACCCTGATCTAGCCGACGCTGAGCACGCCGAAAAGAACGCCGCAACCGATACCGGTTGCGGCGTTCTTTTCAGTTTTGATGACATGCCTGCCTGCCCTGATGACGTGCGAGGACATCGATATTCAAGATTTGCTTGAGATTATTACGGGAATCTTCCGGCGTTACCAAACTGTTATAAACGACTCCGAGGCAAGACTTGGACTCAGCTGTGCATCTGGTTGATTTTTCCCAATCTGAAAGAAACCCTTGAAATCTTGCGGATGTGAGGCAACTCGCATTAACTCGCCGGTAACATGCGAAATCCTGCATTAACTTTTCGTGGCCTTCCCGTGACTATCTGAAGCGAGTCTTTCTATATCCAAGACCGGAAATTCCCGTTAGTCTATTGCTCATTGGATCGGGTGTGACTTGATCCACACTGATTCGGAAGTTTCAGAACTCGTATCAATCGAAGATCTCAAGGAGGCGAAATGCGGTTCCAACGCGTTTCGAAGGCAGTCGTCGTAGGCGCAGCGATGGCACTGGCGCTGTCTGCATGTGCCCCAGGCGGAAGCGAAACCAGCCCATCGGCCAGCGAATCCGCAGGCGGGGGCAACGCCGGCGCAGAGGCGACCACTACCGGTCTGGCGGACCTGGGCGACATCGCGACCAAGGATGGAGCCATCAAGGTTTCCATCGGCGCCCCTGAATTCATCAGCTACAACGGCAACACGCCGCAGACCTACTCCACCTACAACTCCGGCATTACCGACCGGATGTTCGCGAGCTTCGTCTACTTCGGTACCGACGGGAAGATCTACCCGAATGAGGACCTGGGAAGCTTCGAGAAGATCAGCGACGACCCGCTGACCATCAAGTACACCATCGCAGACAACGCCAAGTGGTCCGATGGCACCGACATCACCACCGCCGACGCGGTACTCGCGTGGGCTACTCAGAACCTGAACCTAAATTCGGGATCAAAGGACAAGCCGCTGTTCAACTCGGTCTCCACCGACCTCGGCGATACCGTCCCGAAGGGCCCTCAGGGCGATCCTGCGGGCAAGGAGTTCACCGTTGAGTTCAAGGCCCCGGATCCGGACTGGCAGATCCAGACCTGGATGCTGCACCCGGCCCACGTCGTGGCCAAGAAGGGCGGCCTGAGCACCGAAGAGTTCGTCGCTGCTGTTCGCGATGGCGACTCCAAGAAGCTTGAGAAGGCCGCAAAGTTCTGGAACGAAGGCTGGACCACCAAGCCGGGCACCCTTCCTGACGAAGCAGACATTCCGGTTTCTGGCCCATACAAGCTCAGCTCGTGGAAGGCTGGCGAGTCAGTCACCCTGACCGCCAATGAGAACTACTACGGCACCCCGGCGGCAACCAAGGAACTGAACTTCCGCTTCCTTGCCGATTCCGGCATGGTCCAGGCACTGCAGAACAAGGACCTCGACGTCATTGGCCCACAGCCAACCGTCGATACCCTGGAACAGCTCAAGGGGCTGGGCAGCGCCGTCAACATCCAGCAGGGTGACACCCTGACCTGGGAGCACCTGGACTTCAACTTCGTCAAGGGCAACACGATGACCAACCTGGAACTGCGCAAGGCCTTCGCCATGTGCGTTCCGCGCCAGGAAATCGTCGACAACCTGATCAAGCCGCTGAACCCTGAGGCTCAGGTCATGAACCTGCGCGAAGTCTTCCCGTTCCAGGAGAACTACGCGGACACCGTGGCAGCAGCCTATGACGGACGCTACGACCAGGTCGACATCGACGGCGCGAAGAAGATCCTCGAGGAACAGGACGCAGTCGGCACCAAGGTGCGCATCGGCTACTCGGCGCCGAACGAACGCCGCACCAACGAGGTCGCGCAGATCAAGTCCTCGTGCGACAAGGCGGGCTTCGAGATCGTGGATGCAGGCGACCCGAAGTTCTTCGCACCGGGCGGAACCCAGGAGCGCGGCGACTACGAGGTAGCACTGTTCGCGTGGGCCGGTTCGGGCCAGATCACATCCGGCCAGAACATCTACGCGACAGGCAAGCCGCAGAACTACGGCAAGTACTCGAATGCTGAGGTCGACGCCGCGTGGGAGACCCTGGCCACCTCGCTGGACCCGGCAGTCCACGCGGAGCAGACCAAGAAGATCGAGAAGCTGCTGTGGGATGACCTGTTCGGCATCCCGATGTTCGCCCACCCGGGTCTGAGCGCCTCGGGCGCAGACATCCAGAATGTCCGCCACACGGCAACCCAGAACGGCATCGTCTGGAACGCCGAGCAGTGGATGCGTGCTGAGTAGGCCTTCGGCCTGAACAAACGCATACACCAGCTGTGAGCGCCCGCGGGGCCCGATCATCATCGGGCCCCGCGTCGTGTCCGGCTCCAACATCGCGGAGGCGGGAGCGCCACAAGGCGAGAAGAAAGAGGACGTTAGTACCGTGTTGAAATTCATCCTGAAGAGACTGGGGTCGGCCGCCGGCGTGCTGTTAGCCGCATCGCTGCTGCTCTATATCCTGGTCATTAATTCCGGCGACCCGCTCGGCGATCTGCGTGAAAGCAACGCGGAAAACCGCGAGTACCTGATGCAGCAGCGCACCGAATACATGAACCTGGAACAGCCCTGGTACCTGCGGTACCTGACCTGGCTGACCGGTGTTTCCAAGTGCTTCGTGGGCGCCTGCGACCTGGGCCGCAATATCAACGGCATCGAGGTCACGGACCTGCTGGCCAACGCCGCATCATCAACCCTGCGACTGGTGCTGCTGGCAACAGTCATCGCAGCCATCCTGGGCATCGCCATCGGCGTGCTGACCGCCGTGCGCCAGTACTCGGGTCTCGACTACCTCGTCACCTTCCTGACCTTCCTGTTCTTCTCCCTGCCGGTGTTCTGGGCCGCGGTGCTGCTCAAGGAATACATGGCCATCGGCTACAACAACTGGCTGGAGAACCCCCAGATCTCACTGGGCACCAGCATCCTGATCGGCGTGGTCGCAGGTCTGGTCCTGCAGATGCTGCTGGCCGGTTCGCTCAAGCGCCGCGGCATCACCTTCCTGGCCACTGCCATCTTCGTGCCGCTGCTGCTGCAGTACAGCGTGTGGCTGAACTTCTACCGTTTCCCGCAGATGGGACCGGCAGTCATCATCGTGCTGACCGTGCTGCTGGCGCTGTCCGCCACCGCCATGAGCGTCGGGCTCAAGGAAAAGCGCGTGCTGTACCCGGCCTTGATCACCGCGGTGCTAGTGCTGGGCATGTACTACGCGACCTTCTGGCTCCTGGCGGAACCGAACGGATGGCTGTTGCTGGGCGGTGCCATCCTGGCCGTGGTCATTCCGGGCCTGATCGGCAAGCTCATGGGGGGCCGCCTGTCCAAGGCCGCCATGGGCGTTTCGGTGACCGTCGGCCTGGTCGGCGCCGGCCTGACCGTGCTGGACCACATCTTCCGCGCGTGGCCTGGCTTCCTGGACCTCAAGGGACGCCCCATCGCAACCATCGGTTCCTCCACCGCGAACCTTGAAGGCGGCTTCTGGGACCATTTCCTGGACAACGCCACCCAGCTGCTGCTGCCAACCATCGTGCTGGCCATCATCTCGCTGGCAAGCTACTCGCGCTACACCCGCTCATCGATGCTGGAAGTGCAGCAGCAGGACTACATCCGCACCGCACGCTCCAAAGGCTTGAGCGAACGCACCGTGATCTTCCGCCATGCATTCCGCAACGCGCTGATCCCGATCGCCACCATCGCGGCCTTCGACTTCGCCGGCCTGATCGGCGGCGCTGTGGTAACCGAGACGGTGTTCGGCTGGAAGGGCATGGGAGACCTGTTCAATACCGGGCTGCATGCGGTGGACCCCGCACCGGTCATGGCATTCTTCCTGGTCACCGGCACCGCAGCGGTGCTGTTCAACCTCCTGGCAGACATTGTGTACGCGATTCTCGATCCGCGGATCCGGGTCTAGGAAACTAAGGACATTCGATGAGTAACACAAACGACAAGATGCCAGGGAACCTGACATCCATTGCAGAGGTCGAAGACGCCAAACTCGCTGTCTCGACCGAAACTTCCAAGAGTCAGTCGCGGATCGTCCTGGAACGCTTCCTGCGCCACAAGCCGGCCATGATTTCCGCGATCGTCCTCGTGCTGATCACTTTGCTGGCATTCACCTCGATCGGCTACGGGCCGATTCCCGGCTGGTGGAAACAGAGCTACCTCGACGCCGGCGCCGTGGTCAACGGCGGCAAGCCCACCTTGTCGCTGCTGCCCACCTGGCTCGGCGGCTCGGGCATCCAGATCGGCGAGCACCCCTTCGGCCAGGACTCCATCGGCAAGGACTACTTCGCCCTGGTCATGAACGGGACGCAGAAGTCCATCATCATCGGCGTGGTCGTCGGGCTGGTGGCCACCGCGATCGGCGCAGTCGTCGGCGCGCTGGCCGGATATTTCCGCGGCTGGATCGACGAGGCGCTGATGCGCATCACCGACCTGTTCATCGTCATCCCGCTGCTGGTGCTGGCCGCGGTCTTGGGCCAGATCGCCGGGCGCGGATCCAGCTCGATCATCCTGCTGGCGCTCATGCTGGGACTGGTGTCCTGGACCGGCATGGCGCGCCTGGTGCGCGGCGACATCCTGTCGCTGCGTGAACGCGAATTCGTCTCCGCGGCCCAGGCCATGGGCTCCAAGACCTCGCGGGTGATTTTCAAGCACCTGCTGCCCAACACCATCGGCGTGATCGTGGTGAACTCGACCTTCCTGATCGCCGGGGCGATCCTGCTGGAATCCTCGCTGTCCTTCCTGGGCTTCGGGGTCCAGCCTCCGGAATCCTCGCTGGGCCTGCTGATCAGCCAGTACCAGAACGCGTTCACCACCCGGCCGTGGCTGTTCTGGTGGCCGGGCATGACCATCGTGGCCATCGCCCTGTCGGTGAACTTCCTGGGCGACGGCCTGCGAGATGCCTTCGACCCACGCCACAGTGGCAAGCGCCGCCGCCGCGCGGGCCTGTTTGCCATGCCAACCCGCAAGGAGAAGCCATGAGCCACGCCGCACCAACCAATGACTCTGCCGGGGGCTACGCGCTGAGCTTCAACAACCTGCAGGTCACGTTCGAGACCGCGGGCCCCGACGTGCACGCGGTCAAGGGGCTGTCGCTGGCAGTGAAGCCCGGCGAAGTGGTCGCGCTGGTCGGCGAGTCCGGCTCCGGCAAGTCGGTGACCTCCACCGCCGCCATGGGCCTGCTGCCTGAGAACGCTAACGTCTCGGGCGTGGCCAAGGTGGGCAACGTGAACGTGGTGGGCCTGGAAGCCGGGAAGATGCGCAAGATGCGCGCCACCGACATCGCCATGGTCTTCCAGGAGCCGATGACCGCGCTGAATCCGGTGCTGACCATCGAGCGCCAGCTGACCGAGGCGCTGGAACTGCATGGCATCGCCTACGGCAAGGAAGCCACCGCCCGCGCCGTGGAGCTGCTGACCTTGGTCGGCATTCCCGACCCGGCCAAGCGCATCAAGCAGTACCCGCACCAGTTCTCCGGCGGCCAGCGTCAGCGCATCGTGATTGCCATGGCGATCTCCTGCGACCCGAAGGTCATCATCGCCGACGAGCCGACCACCGCGCTGGACGTGACGGTGCAGGCCGAGATCCTCGACCTCTTGCGTGAGCTCAAGGACCGGCTGAATACCGGCATCCTGCTGATCACCCACAACATGGGTGTAGTGGCGGACATGGCGGACCAGGTGGCCGTGATGTTCCAGGGCAATCTGGTGGAGACCGGCACCGTGGAGCAGGTGATGCTGCATCCGCAGCACGAGTACACCCAGCGCCTGCTGTCGGCGGTGCCGAAGCTTTCGCCGGTGGTGATCGACGCGAACGCCGCCCACGCCGAGCAGACCGCCTCCGCGGGCCGCGAGCTGGTGCTTGAAGCCAAGGACCTGGTGCTGGAATACGACATGCGCGGCACCAAGTTCAGGGCCGTTCAGGGCGTGAGCTTCGACGTGGCCAAGGGCGAGGTGCTGGGCATCGTGGGCGAGTCCGGATCCGGCAAATCGACCGTAGCCAAGGCGGTGATCGGCCTGCTTCCGGTCGCCGAAGGCACGCTCTCGGTGCAGGGGCACAACCTGCCCAAGCTGTCGCCGCGCGAAGCGCGCAAGGTGCGCAAGTCGATCGGCGTGATCTTCCAGGATCCCGCCGCCTCGCTGAACCCGAGGTTCCCGATCGGCGAATGCATCACCGAGCCGATGGTGGTGCACAAGGAGGGCACCAAGGCCAGCCGCATCCAGCGCGCCATGGAGCTGCTGGACGCGGTGAAGCTGCCGCGTAGCGTGGTCAACCGCTATCCGCACGAGCTCTCCGGCGGCCAGCGCCAGCGTGTGTGCATCGCCCGCGCGCTGACGATGAACCCGGAACTGCTGATTGCCGACGAGCCCACCAGCGCGCTGGATGTCTCGGTGCAGGCGGTGGTGCTGGAAATGCTCCAGGACCTGCAGCGGGACTTCAACTTCGCCTGCCTGTTCGTCAGCCACGACCTGGCAGTGGTGGACATGCTCGCCGACTACGTGGTGGTCATGCAGTCAGGCCGTGCGGTGGAGCAGGGCAAGGTCAAGACCGTGCTGCAC
Organism: Arthrobacter sp. YC-RL1; assembly: GCF_001454985.1. Taxonomy (NCBI): domain Bacteria; kingdom Bacillati; phylum Actinomycetota; class Actinomycetes; order Micrococcales; family Micrococcaceae; genus Arthrobacter; species Arthrobacter sp. YC-RL1. The sequence goes on along the minus strand of NZ_CP013297.1, from coordinate 2,856,059 downwards.
GCCCCGCAGCACGACTACACCCGTCGCCTGCTGGCGGCCGCTCCGGTGCCGGATCCTCATGAGCAGGCGGTCCGCCGCGAGGCCTGGCGGACGCTGAACGCCACCAGGTAGCGCCGGCCGGGGCGCGGTGATTCGCCCCGACAACGCACTGAGCCGGTTCCCGCAAAGGGAACCGGCTCAGTGCATCAATGCTTGGCGCCGCTAGTCCAGCTGCATGACGTTCTCGGTGACGACTTCTGCGCGGGCGTTGGAGAAGATCTGCTCGGTGCCCACGGTCTTGAAGCCGCGGCGCTCAAGGACCTTGATGGAGCCGAGGTTGTCCTGCACCACGTGGGCCATCAACGGGCGCTTGGTGAACTCGGCCAGGAACGCATCCACCGCGCTGGTGGTGATGCCCTTGCCCCAGAACTTGGTGGAGGTCCAGAAGTTGATCTCGGGGGCTTCGCCGTCGAAGACCAGGATCGAGCCGGCGACTTCGCCTTCGTGCTCGATGGTGCGCACCAGCACCGTGGGATCGTTCAGGATCTGGTTCCAGTGGTGGTCGAACACCGAACGATCAGCAGGGTTGCGCGCCTGGTAAGCGGCCATCAGATTCGCTTCTGGTTCCTGCTGGTGAGCGAAGAATGCGTCCAAGTCGGAAGCGCGGACCTCACGTAGCTGCACGGCAAAGGCCTTTCGATCGGGTGGGAAGCGTGCCGGTTGGCAGGCTTCAAAGAGCAAGGGCTTAGAACTAGGTTACCGGTGAAGTCAGTGCCGCAAGCGCCATATTAGACAGCAGCGGCTTTAATCCCGACTTTTTGGTGCGCGGATTGTGCGCCGAATGCGCGGTGGAGTTCAGCAGGCCGAACACCGCGTGCGCGCGGAAGCGGTGCGACTGCGCCGAGTCCCTGGGATGCAGTTTGGCCAGCTGCGCGGTCCACAGCGCGATATAGGAGTTCTGCAGCTTGCGCACCAGCGCCAGCTCGGCCTTGGGCAGCGATTTCAGGTCCCGGTCCTGCACCTGCAGGATGTCGGGGCGCGAGAGCGAAAAATCGGTGTGGAAATCCACCAGCCGGGAGAGCACCTCGATCGGCTCGCCGCCGGCCTCGGCCGCGGCCTGCCCGCCGTCGTGGATGTCCTTGGACATGTCCACCAGCAGGGCGATGAGCACCGCCTGCTTGCCGGCGAAGTGGCGGTAGACCGCCGGGCCCGAGATGCCGCACGCGGCGCCCAGGTCTTCCAGCGACACCCCGGCGTAGCCGTGCTGGGCGAACAGGCGGGTTGCCTCGCGCAGCAGCGCCTCTCGGCGTTCGGCCTTGGCGCGCTCGCGGTCCGTTGGCTCATGCAGCGGCTGGTACCTTGCCACAGGCATCATCTCCTTGCGAATGCCGACCCCGACTATGGACAACTGTGATGCCTGCCACTAGTGTCAAAAATGTGGCTGATACTAAAAAATATCGGCGATCAGTTAACGAATATTAACCATACGCGCCTTGGGTGTGAGCGGCCAAGTAATGCTGGCCTCAGGGCGACACGACCCGTCATCCGGTGCCGGCACACCGCGCAGCTGGATGGGGAACCCCGATGGAGAGAGAGCCCCATGCTTGATCTGGAACTCGATGAGCAATACCAGGACCTGGTAAACCTCGTTCGCGACTTCGCCCAACAGGTCGTGGCCCCGCAGAGCGCGGCCAACGACGCCAACAAGACCTTCCCCTATGACATCGTGAAGCAGATGGGTGAACTGGGCTTGTTCGGGCTGCCGATCTCCGAGGAATACGGCGGCTCGGGCGGGGACTACTTCCACCTGGCCCTCGCGCTGGAGGAACTGGGCAAGGTGGACCAGTCGGTGGCCATCACCCTGGAAGCCGGGGTGTCGCTGGGCGCCATGCCGCTGTACCGCTTCGGCAGCCAGGAGCAGAAGCTGACCTGGCTTCCGGAACTGGCGGCCGGGGAAAAGCTGGCCGGCTTCGGGCTGACCGAGCCCGGGGCGGGATCCGACGCCTCGGCAGCGCTGACCCGCGCCCGACTCGAGGGCGGCGAATGGGTGATCGACGGGGGCAAGGAATTCATCACGAACTCCGGCACGGATATCACCTCCCTGGTCACGGTCACCGCGGTGACCGGCATGGACGAATCCACCGGAGAGAAGCAGATCTCGGCTATTATCGTCCCCTCGGGCACCCAGGGGTTCACCGTCGCCCCCGCCTATGACAAGGTCGGCTGGAGGGCCAGCGACACCCATGCGCTGCACTTCGACGGCGCCCGGGTGCCGCAGGAGAACCTGCTCGGCGAGCAGGGGCGCGGCTATTCCTACTTCCTGGAGATCCTCGACGAGGGGCGCATCGCCATCGCCGCCCTGGCCACGGGCGCAGCCCAGGGATGCCTGGACGAGGCGGTGGCATATGCCAAGACCCGCACGACCTTCGGCACCCCGATCGGCAAGAACCAGGGAATCTCGTTCATGCTGGCCCGCATGGCCACCCGCGTGCATCTGGCGCGCCTGGCCTACTACGCGGCGGCGGCGAAGATGCTGGCGGGCAAGGACTTCAAGGTTCAGGCCGCGCACGCCAAGCTGGTGGGCAGCGAGGCGGCCATGGACAACGCCCGGGACGCCACCCAGATTTTCGGCGGCTACGGTTTCATGAACGAATCCTTGGTGGCCCGGCACTACCGGGACTCCAAGATCCTTGAAATCGGGGAGGGAACCACCCAGGTGCAGCAGCTGCTGATTGCCCGCAGCCTGGGGCTGTGAGCGCCGGCGCGGAGGCGGCTCTCTTTGGGACCTCACAGTTAGAAGAACCATAATGGATGGGTGAGCACCAAAGATTTTTCTCCCGAACCAGGGCGGCCGCGCCGCGTCACGTTGATCGGTTCCACCGGGTCCATCGGCACCCAGGGGCTGGATGTCATCGACAACGCGCCGGAGCAGTTCAGCGTCGCCGCGCTCAGCGGCGGCTACAACCTGGAGCTGCTGGCGCGCCAGGCGGTGAAGTTCCGCCCTGCCGTGGTGGGCAGCGCCGTGGATTCCACGCAGGAGCTCGCCGACGCGATCGCCGCGGCCGCGCATCAGGCCTCGGTGCACGGCTACGCGCCCGAGCTGTTCGCCGGCCCGCAGGCCGCCACCGAGGTCGCCGGGTTCGCGGACGCCGACGTGGTGCTCAACGGCATCACCGGCGCTATCGGCCTGGAGCCGACCATCGCCGCGCTGAAGGCAGGGCACCTGCTGGCGCTGGCCAACAAGGAATCATTGATCATCGGAGGCCAGGTGGTCAAGCAGTTCGCCGCACCGGGGCAGATCGCCCCGGTCGACTCCGAGCACTCGGCCCTGGCCCAGGCGCTGCGCTCGGGCACCCCTGACGAGGTGGCCAAGCTCATCGTCACCGCTTCCGGCGGGCCGTTCTTCGGCTACAGCTACGACCAGCTTCGCGATGTCACCCCGCAGCAGGCCATGGCCCACCCGACCTGGGACATGGGCCGCGTGGTGACCACCAACTCAGCCACCATGGTCAACAAGGCACTGGAAGTCATCGAAGCGCACCTGCTCTTCGACGTGCCGCTGGACCGGATCGAGCCGGTGGTGCACCGCCAGTCGATCATCCACTCCATGGTCGAGTTCATCGACGGATCGGTCATCGCCCAGGCCTCGCCCCCGGATATGCGCCTTCCCATCGCGCTGGGCATCAACTGGCCGCACCGCGTGGCCGGCGCCGCCACGGCCTGCGACTTCTCCACCGCCTCCAGCTGGACCTTCGACCCGCTGGACGAGTCGGTGTTCACCGCGGTGAAGCTCGCCAAGCAGGCCGCCGCGGCCTCCGGAACCCACATGGCCGTGTACAACGCCGCGAACGAGGTCGCGGTGGATGCATTCCACGACGGGAAGATCCGCTTCACCGACATCGTGGAGACCATCGAGCGCGCGCTGGATGACTACACCCCGGTCAACGCGGAGCCCAGCGTGGAAGTGGTGCTCGAGACCGACAAGTGGGCTCGCGCCCGCGCGTCGAAGATCCTGGGGGCTGGCGCATGAGCACCGTGCTGTTCATCCTCGGAGTGGTCTTCATGGTGCTGGCCATCGGAGTCTCCATCGCGTTGCACGAGGTCGGGCACCTGGTGCCGGCCAAGCTGTTCGGGCTGCGGGTGCCGCAGTACATGATCGGCTTCGGCAAGACCCTGTTCTCCTTCAAGCGCGGGGAAACCCAGTATGGCATCAAGATGCTGCCGCTGGGCGGCTACATCTCCATGGTCGGCATGTACCCGCCGCGCCCGGCCGCCGAAGGCGAGGCGGGGGCGCCGCGGAAGAAGCCGAACCTGTTCCAACGCGTGTTCGGCCAGATGGTCGATGACGCGCGCTCGCAGGCCAACGAGAACGTCAAGCCCGAAGACGAAGGCCGGATGTTCTACCAGCTGCCCACCTACAAGCGGATCATCATCATGCTCGGCGGACCGTTCATGAACCTGGTGATCGGCTTCGTGCTGATCGGCATCGTGCTCACCAGCTTCGGCATCGCCACCACCACGACCACGGTTTCCGAGGTCTACAAGTGCATCGCCACCGCGGAGAACGCCGACCAGACCGAATGCTCGGCCTCGGACCCGGCCGCTCCCGCCTACGAGGCGGGGCTGCTGCCCGGCGACACCATCACCTCGGTGAACGGCATTGCCGTGGCGCAGGGGGAGTGGAACAAGCTCACCGACGTCATCCGCGAGAACCCGGGCCAGCCGGTGTCCCTGGAGTACACCCGCGACGGCACCAGCCGCAGCACCACGATGACCCCCTACCTGACCGACCGCCCCGTCACCGACGCCAACGGCTACCCGGTGAAGGGCGCGGACGGCGAATACGAAATGGCCAAGGTCGGCTTCGTAGGCATGAGCTCCACCGTGGAGAACCTGCCCCAGCCGCTGCGCGAGGTGCCCGGCGTGGTGGGCACCCAGCTGGCCAACATCGGCAATGTGATCCTGCACCTGCCGCAGCGCATGGGCGATGTCGCTCGGGCGGCCTTCGGCAGCGAGGAGCGGGACCCGAACGGCCCGGTGTCCATCGTGGGGGTCGGGCGGATTGCCGGGGAAATCAGCGCGGAAGACTCGATCTCCGTGGGGGACAAGTTCGCCACGCTGCTCTCGCTGGCCGGCGGGCTGAACCTCGCGCTGTTCGCATTCAACCTGATCCCGCTGCTGCCGCTGGACGGCGGCCACGTGGTCGGCGCGCTCTACGACGGACTGAAGCGCACCGTCGCCCGAATCTTCAACATCAAGAACGTCAAGCCGGTGGACACCATCAAGATGCTGCCGCTGACCTATGTGGTGGTCGTGGCCATGCTGGCGATGGGCGGCCTCTTAATATACGCGGACATCTTCAAGCCGATTCAGTTGTTCTAGGCGCAAGGATTTAAGCTGAACCCATGACTGTTTTTGCTGTTGAATACGTATACGCCGAGAACTCCGCGCAGCTGCGCAACGAGCACCGCCCGGCCCACCGGGAGTTCCTCGGAGGTTTTGTGGGCGACGGACCGGTGCAGCTGCTGGCTTCAGGCCCGACGCCGGTCAACGACGGCGCCTTGCTGATCCTGGCCGCGCAGTCTGAGGCAGCGCTCGTCGAGGTGCTGGAGCAGGACCCGTTCAGCACCACCGGTGCCCTGGCGCAGCGCATCATCACCGAGTGGAACCCGGTGACCGGCCTGCTCAAGGACTTCGCTTCCTAGAAGCCGCCATTCCACGCCCGCCCGGCGCCTGCACTGCGCAGCTTGCGCAGCGGGCGCCGGCCTGCGTTTGCCCGTGGGAGACTGGGGAGATGGACCTGCACATTTCCCGTTCGCTGGTGATCCCGGCCGCCGAGCTGTCCTGGCACTTCAGCCGCTCTTCCGGGCCCGGCGGCCAGCACGTGAATACCTCGGACAGCCGGGTGGAACTGTCGTGGTCCATCGCCGGGTCCAGGGCGCTCTCGCCCTGGCAGCGGCAGCGGCTGCTGGACAAGCTGTCCTCCCGGCTGACCGGCGGGATGCTCGTGGTCGCCTCGGCCCAGGAACGTTCGCAGTGGCGCAACCGGCAGAATGCCCAGCAGAAGCTGGCCGAGCTGGTGGCCGCCGCGTTGCGGCCCGACCCGCCGCAGCGCCGGGCCACCAAACCCACCAGGGGTTCCCAGCGCCGCCGGCTGGAGACCAAGTCGAATCGCTCAGCGACCAAGCAGCTGCGCCGCCGCCCGCCCATGGACTAGATGCGGCATCCTCCGCCAGTGAGCCAGATCACCGGAAATCGGGGAATGGATCCGGGTTGCCTGCGGGTTGAATGTAGATGAAGCGTCAGCTTTCTAACTTTCCCCTTCTTTAGGAGTATTGCCCATGGCAACCAAAGTCCTCACTCTCGTAGGTTCCCTGCGCAGCGGCTCGACCAATCAGCAGTTGGCCGAAGCCACTGTCGTCAACGCCCCGGAAGGCGTCGAGGTCGAACTGTTCGCAGGACTGGAGAACATCCCCTTCTACAACGAGGACAAGGACGTGGCAGGCAGCGTCCCCGCCGCGGCGCAGGCACTGCGCGATGCAGCCACCGCAGCCGACGCGCTGATGCTGGTCACCCCCGAGTACAACGGCACCATGCCGGCCGTCCTGAAGAACGCCATCGACTGGCTGTCCCGTCCGTTCGGCGCCGGCGCCGTCAAGGACATGCCATCAGTGGTCGTGGGCACCGCCTTTGGGCAGTACGGCGGCGTGTGGGCACAGGACGAAGCCCGCAAGGCCCTGGGCATCGCCGGAGCCAAGGTCTTGGAAGACGTCAAGATGGCCATCCCGAACTCGGTGGTCCGCTTCGCCGAGCTGAACCCGAAGGACGACGCCGAGGTCGTCGAGCAGGTCGCCGGCGTGCTGAACAGCGTCAAGGCCGTCGCCGAAGCCAACTAGGTTTCTGCCCCGCCGCAGCGGATTCCCGCGCGGCAAACAAGTAGAAAGGCCACGGTTCTTCCGTGGCCTTTCTCGCATAGACCACCGCTTTGAACGAGTCGGTGACATACTTGGGTAGAGAGTATTACCCACAATCCATTCGGAGGCATCCATTGACTTCGGTCAGCCTAGGCATGCCGGCAGCCCCACCGCCGGTTCTCGCTCCACGTCGTAAGACCCGCCAGATTCAAGTCGGGTCGGTTGGCGTGGGGTCTGACTCGCCGATTTCGGTTCAGTCGATGACCACCACCAAGACCCACGACATCAACGCCACCTTGCAGCAGATTGCAGAGCTGACCGCTTCGGGCTGCGATATCGTGCGTGTCGCCTGCCCGACGGACAAGGACGCCGAAGCGCTGAAGATCATTGCGATGAAGTCGCAGATCCCGGTGATCGCCGACATTCACTTCCAGCCGAAGTACGTCTACGCGGCCATCGAGGCCGGGTGCGGCGCCGTGCGCGTGAACCCGGGCAACATCCGACAGTTCGACGACCAGGTCAAGGAGATCGCCCAGGCCGCCAAGGACCACGGCACCTCGATCCGCATCGGCGTCAACGCCGGCTCGCTGGATCGCCGCCTGCTGGCCAAGTACGGCAAGGCAACCCCGGAGGCATTGGTCGAATCCGCCATCTGGGAAGCATCGCTGTTCGAGGAGCATGGATTCCACGACTTCAAGATCTCGGTCAAGCACAACGACCCGGTGGTCATGGTCCGCGCCTACGAACTGCTGGCAGAAAGCGGCGACTGGCCGCTGCACCTGGGCGTCACCGAGGCCGGACCAGCCTTCCAGGGCACCATCAAGTCCGCGACGGCTTTCGGTGCGCTGCTGTCCAAGGGCATCGGCGACACCATCCGCGTCTCGCTCTCGGCCCCGCCGGTCGAAGAAGTCAAGGTCGGCAACCAGATCCTCGAATCCCTGAACCTGCGCCCGCGCAAGCTGGAAATCGTTTCCTGCCCGTCGTGCGGCCGCGCCCAGGTCGACGTCTACACCCTGGCCGACGAAGTGACCGCCGGGCTTGAAGGCATGACTGTTCCGCTGCGCGTGGCCGTGATGGGCTGCGTCGTCAATGGTCCGGGCGAAGCCCGCGATGCAGACCTTGGCGTAGCCTCCGGCAACGGCAAGGGCCAGATCTTCGTCAAGGGCGAGGTCATCAAGACCGTGCCCGAGGACCAGATCGTGGAAACCCTGATTGCAGAAGCCAACCGCTTGGCCGAGGAAATGGACTTGGGCGATGACGAGAATCCTGCCGCGGGTTCTCCAGTGGTCTCCGTCAGCTAGATCTGGCCGACGAGTCGACGAGGGACAACCGCGCATCTTGGGCCGCAGGGACACTGCGGCCCTCATCGAGCTGCTCGACCGTGACCCCGTGGCCAACATCTTCACCAGGTCCCAAGTGGAATTGCACCGCTCGGCAGTGCCGGACGGGTTCGCCCACGTGCTGGGGGTCGACGGTGAAGAAGGCCTGCTGTCCGCATGCTGGGTGGGCGCCAACATGGCGCCCACCGCCATGCCGGACGATCACGCCCACGAATACGCGCTGATGGCGCTGGCCACGCGCCAGCGCTTCGCCTCCATCTTCGGTCCGGCATCCACCGTGCTTGCCATGCACGAGGTGCTTCAGGACGGGCCGCAGCCGATATTCGACGTGCGCCGCAACCAGCCGCTGATGGAGATCCGCACCAACCCCGAAGGCATCCAGCGCCGTCGTCTGCGCGTGGCCCAGCCCGCGGAGTTCGACAAGGTCCTGCCTGCCAGCGCAGCCATGTTCGAAGAGGAACTCGGGTATTCGCCGCTGGAAAACGGCGGCAGCTTCTACCGGGGCCGCGTTCGCCAACTCATCCGCCAGGGCCACACCCTGATTGACACGGACGAGATGGGGCACATCGTTTTCAAGGCCGACCTGGGAACCGTCACCGAACAGGTCGCGCAGATCCAAGGCGTCTGGATCAACCCGATGTACCGGGGCCACTCGCTGGCCGCTGGGTATATGGCATCGACCGTTGACTACGCCCTTCAGCAAGCGCCGATCGTCAGCCTGTACGTCAACGACTTCAACGAGGCGGCGGTACGCACCTACCTGAAGGTCGGTTTCACCCAGGTTGGAACCTTCGCAACGGTCTTGTTCTAGGCCGAACCGGGAACGAGGCCGGTATCTGGCATCCCGCACTTGCCCCGGTCCATCCCATAGACTCGATTGCAGTCTCTGTAAACGACGGGAAGTGAAGTGCTGGCGCATCGACCACCAATTCTGCGGGCGGCATCCCTGGCCGTCGTCGCGCTCGTGATGGCCTCCTGCAGCGCCCCGGCGCCGTCGGACACCAATGATTCACTGGGCCCTGCCATTGAACGCAACGCCCAGCAGCTGGAAGAGGCGCTCAACCAGTTCGCCGGCGACCAGCCGGGGGCCACGGTGATCACCGACGCCCAGCTGCGCTCGATGATTCCCAAGGCGCAGCAATGGCTTGAAGACGTGGAGGTGAACCCCAGCAAATGCGGAATCACCTTCGCCGCCCCCATCGCCGAGCAGCTGCAGAATTCAGTGATGGGCGCCGTCGAAGCGGGGGACCGGCTGATCACCGTCGCCGTGTACCCTGATTCCGAAACCCTCAAATCCCAGTGGGACGCGCAGGCGGCCGCCAGCGCGGACTGCTCTCGTTACTCGGTCAAGGTCGATGGCGAATCCCGCGCCTTCCATCTGGCCAAGCAATCGGTCCAGAGCACAGCGAAACTCACCGAGGGGTACGTTGTCACCGGCAGCGACGGCAAGAAGACCTCCCAGCAGCTGGTAGTCCGCGCCGCCACCGCGAATATCCTGCTGGGCGTCCAGCAGGATACCAACGGGGCCACGATGCCGGAACATCTGGCAGCCGCTGCCGAAACCGTAGACAAGCTCATCGAGCAGCTGAACTGACGCAGAGCTGAAATCCGTCCCCGACACCAAAACATAAGGAAAATACTTCATGTCACATCGGTTCCTCTGGTTCCTTCCCCTGGCCGCAGCGCTTGCCTTGACCGGTTGTTCATCCGCAGGCCAGACGCAGCCGGAACCAGAGCAGTCCCAGACCCAGTCGCAGGACGGGAACCTGGATGCAGGGCAGGTTGAAACGGTGGTCAGGACCCTGTTGGGGGAGGATCCCTCGCTGACGGTCGTCGGAAACGAGACCATGCAACAGCAGCTTCAAATGGCCAAGGGCATGGGCTCGACCTCCGGAATCACCCCGGAAAAATGCGCCAAGCAGATGGAAAAATACACCGTCACCGACCTGACCGCGTCGGTCTCCGCCACCGGAAGCGTCACGGCTGAAAGCCTGGGCAAGGTGGTCCAGGTCTTCTCCATTACGAATGAAGCGACACGCAAGAAAATTTCCGATGCGCTTACGCTGGATGACATTTCCGGCTGCGAAAAAGTGACAGTGGAACAAAGCGGCGAAAAGCTGAGCGCCGATCGGCAGATCCTGCCCTTGAAGGTCGACGCCGACCAGTCGCTGACGATGTCCACCCAGATGGACGTCGGAGGTGGACAAAAAATGAGTTCAGTAGTTGTGCAGGCATTGAAGGGCAACAACTTCGTCATCGTCACTTTCCAGACCGGGCTCGCCGAGCCGGCAACGATGTCCGCAGAAGCTGTCGAATTGATTAACAAGGCCTTCGCTGAGATAGAAACGCTCAACTAAGCGGTAAAAATGTTTTATTTCTAGTTGGTTGTGAAATAGAGTTGTGTCCATCACCACCAACTGTGAGGACAAAACATCATGAAGAAGCGTTCATTCCTGCTGCTTCCGCTCGCTGGCGCACTGGCGCTTTCCGGCTGCGGCGGCTCGGGCAGCGACACCACTGAGGGATCCGGGGACGCCGGAGCCGCCCAGGCGTAGTCGGCCCCTGCGACCGCAGCGCTGAGCACCGAGCAAGCCACTGCCATCGTCACCAAACTCGCCGGTGATTCCAGCGGCGCCCAGATCATGGACGGCGACACTATCGCCGCTTCGCTGCCGCAGGCCAAGAAGCTGATCGAGCAGATGGAAATCAAGCCGGAGAAGTGCGCGGAGTTCGTCAGCCAGCAGGGTTCATGGGACATCGAAGGCATCAACATGGCTGTTGCCGTGCTGATGGATGAAGCCACTATGGCCTCGACCAGCTACAGCGTGGCAGGGTATGAGGACACCGCGAAGCTGGACAAGATCACTGAACAGGCCAAGAACAAGGACCTGCAGGGCTGCGATTCATTCAGCATGGCGGTATCCGGCCAGGAAGTCGAAGCCAGCGCGAAGATCCTGGACGCTTCCTCGGATGCCGACCTGACCTACGCCACCAGCAGCGCCATGAAGATGAACGGCACCGAGGTGCCCGGCGGCAGCTACCAGATGCAGGGACTGGTCGGAAACAACGCGGTCTCGGTGGCCATGACCGGAACCGGTTCAAAGTCCGAGGCCGACATGCTCAAGAAGCTCACCGACGAGCTGAACAAGGCCGTCGCTGAGGTCAAGGCAGTGGCCAAGTAGCCACGCGAAAGCACCCGGAAGCGGGGGCCGGAATTTCGGGGATAACCTGTTCCGGCCCCCGTTTTTGTGGATTTCGAGGCCCGGGAAAATCCCCTGATTTCTTTTGTGAAAACCAGTGACGCGGGGACGATACAGGCGTACAGTTCTCATTCGTGAATACGAATATTGGGACGCTGAACGTCTCTCAGTCTTCGAATTCGGACTCGGCCCGCCGCCGCCTCTACCGGTGGTTGAATGACCAATCCGTGGGCCACGAAGACCCCGGCGATGACAAGAAGCACGCCGGAAAATGGTGGCAGGTCATGTGCCTCTCGGGCCTGGACTACTTCTCCACCCTGGGATACCAGCCCGCCATCGCCGCCCTGGCCGCCGGGGCTTTGGCCCCATTCGCCACACTGATCCTGATTGCCGTCACGCTGGGAGCGGCCTTGCCGGTATACCGCCGCGTCGCCGCGGAATCGCCGCACGGGCAAGGATCCATCTCCATGCTCGAACGCCTGCTGCCGCACTGGAAAGGCAAGCTATTGGTGTTGATCCTGCTGGGATTCGCGGCCACCGACTTCATGATCACCGCGACTCTTTCCGCGGCGGACGCGTCCGCCCACCTCATCGAGAACCCCTTCACCCCCGCATGGTTCACTGGCAAGCAGATCCCCTTGACGGTGATCCTGCTGCTCCTGCTCGGAGCCTTGTTCATGCGCGGATTCAACGAGGTCACCTGGATCGCGGTGACGCTTGTCGGCACCTTCTTGACCTTGAACTTGGTGGTCATCGCCGTCTCATTCACCAATATCGCCGCGCACCCGGTCGTCCTGGGCAATTGGATGGACTCCTTGCTGGCCGCGCACGGCAATCCAGTGATGATGCTGCTGGTTTGCCTCATCGTGTTCCCGAAACTTGCCCTGGGCCTGTCCGGATTCGAAACGGGTGTGGCCGTCATGCCACAGATCAACCTGAAACCTGGTGAATCGGCCGCAGATCCCTCCAGCCGCATCCGCGGCGCCCGCAAGCTGCTGACCACCGCCGCCTTGATCATGAGCAGCTTTCTGGTGCTGTCCTCGGTGGCCACCACGGTGCTGATCCCCGCCCCGGAATTCCAGGAAGGCGGAACCGCCAACGGCCGCGCCCTGTCCTGGCTGGCGCACCGGCTGATGGGGGACGGCTTCGGCACCGTCTACGACGTCTCCACTATCCTGATCCTCTGGTTTGCCGGCGCCTCGGCCATCGCCGGGCTGCTGAACCTGATCCCGCGCTATCTGCCGCGGTTCGGCATGGCGCCCGAATGGGCCCGTGCCGTGCGCCCGCTGGTGGTTGTGGTCATCCTGGTGGCGCTGGCCATCACCTGGCATTTCGAGGCAGACGTCAATGCCCAGGGCGCGGCCTACGCCACCGGCGTGCTGGTGCTGATGAGCTCGGCCGCCATCGCGGTGACGATCTCCGCCCGGCGGCGGCGCGAGCGCGGAAAAACAATCCTCTACGTATTCGTCTCGCTGGTCTTCCTCTACACCACGGTGGTCAACTGCTTTGAGAGGCCCGAGGGCCTGAAGATCGCGGCGTTCTTCATCGGCGCGGTGCTGCTGGTGTCGCTGTCCTCGCGCTTCCGCCGGTCGACCGAGCTGCGCGCCACCTCGGTGCGCTTCGACGCGGTCGCGGAACACCTGATTTCCGAATCAGCGCGGCGGGGGATCGTGCAGCTGATTGCCCACGAGCCGGCCAACACCACCAAGGCACGCTACCGCCGCAAACTGCACCATGCGGTGCTGGCAAGCCACATCTCGGACAAGGCCCCGGTGGTCTTCCTGGAGGTCAAGGTCTCGGACTACTCGGACTTCGCCGAGGATATCGAGGTCCGCGGCATCACGCGGCATGGCTTCTGGATCCTGGAGGCGACCGCGCCCTCGGTGCCCACCGCGATCGCCGCGATCTGCCTGGCGATCAGGGACAACTACGAGGTCATGCCGCACATCTACTTTCGCTGGACCGAGGGCAACCCGCTGAGCAACCTGGCCCGCTTCCTGCTCCTGGGGCAGGGCGAAATCGCGCCGCTGACCCGCGAGGTCCTGCGCGAAGCGGAACCGGACCTGCAGCGCCGGCCCTGGGTGCACGTGGGCTAGGAGCCTGTGCCCGGTGCATCGTGTGTCGGCGCCGGAACCGCAGTGCCCGGGCGAAGAGCCGAACCCGGTAGGATTGGAGGTGGTTGCCACGACGGCAGCTCACAACAGATTTTGCCTAGCACGGCGGCAGCTGCTCATCTATGGGTCTGCCGTCATACGGAAAAGGACACCACGCGTGGTTTTGAAGCTTTCCACAACGTTCCTGCGCACCCTGCGCGAAGATCCGGTTGACGCCGAGGTTGCCAGCCACAAACTCTTGGTTCGCGCCGGCTACATCCGCCGCGCCGCACCTGGCATCTACACCTGGCTCCCGCTGGGTCTGCGGGTCCTGGCACGTGTGGAAGCCATCGTCCGTGAAGAGATGAACGCCATCGGCGCCCAGGAAGTCCACTTCCCGGCGCTGCTGCCGCGCGAGCCGTACGAGCAGACCGGCCGCTGGACCGAATACGGCGAGGGCCTGTTCCGCCTCAAGGACCGCAAGGACGCCGACTACCTGCTGGCTCCGACCCACGAGGAAATGTTCACCCTGCTGGTCAAGGACCTGTACAACTCGTACAAGGACCTGCCGGTCTACCTGTACCAGATCCAGAACAAGTACCGCGACGAGGCGCGCCCCCGCGCAGGCCTGCTGCGCGGCCGCGAATTCATCATGAAGGACTCCTACTCCTTCAACATCGACGACGAAGGCCTGGACGAGGCCTACATGGCCCACCGCGGCGCCTACCTGAAGATCTTCGAACGCCTGGGCCTGGAAGTTGTCCCGGTGTTTGCCCAGGCAGGCGCCATGGGCGGCTCGAAGTCCGAGGAATTCCTGCACCCGACCGCCATCGGCGAGGACACCTTCGTGCGCTCGCCGGGCGGCTACGCGGCCAACGTGGAGGCAGTGACCACAGTGGTCCCGGAAGCCATCGACTTCACCGATGCCCCGGCCTTCGAGGTGCTCGACACCCCGGATACCCCGACCATCGACACCCTGGTCGCCGCCGCCAACGAGCTGCGCCCGCGCACCGACCGCGCCTGGGAAGCCAAGGACACCCTGAAGAACGTCGTGCTGGCGATCATCGACCCCGAGGGCAACCGCCACCTGGTCGTGCTGGGTGTTCCCGGCGACCGCCAGGTCGACGAGAAGCGCTTGGAAGCAACCATCGGCGCGGCCCTGGGCATCAACGGCGAGGTCGAGGTCGAGCAGGCCACCGCCGAGGACCTGAAGAGCCACCCGGAGATTGTCACCGGCTACCTGGGCCCCGCCCTGGGACTGGACCAGCAGCTGCTGGGCAGCGAAACCGAGCACGGCGTCACCTACCTGGTCGACCCGCGCGTGGTCTCCGGAACCACCTGGATCACCGGCGCCAACGAGAAGGGCAAGCACGTCTTCGGCCTGGTGGCCGGCCGCGACTTCACCTTCGACGGCACCATCGAAGCTGTCAACGTGCTGGAAGGCGATCCGGCACCGGACGGCTCCGGTCCGCTGCGCACCGAGCGCGGCATCGAGATGGGCCACATCTTCCAGCTCGGCCGCAAGTACGCGCAGTCTCTGGACCTGAAGGTCCTGGACCAGAACGGCAAGCTGCAGGTTGTCACCATGGGCTCCTACGGCATCGGCGTCACCCGCGCGGTGGCGGCGCTGGCCGAGGCCTACCATGACGAGAACGGCCTGGCCTGGCCAAAGCAGATTGCCCCCGCCGACATCCACATCGTGGTCACCGGCAAGAGCGCTGAGCTGCTGGAAGCCGGCGACAAGCTGGCCAAGGAATTCGAAGCCGCCGGCAAGGAGGTCATCTTCGATGACCGTCCGAAGGTCTCGGCCGGCGTGAAGTTCTCCGACGCCGAGCTGATCGGTGTGCCGACCATCGTGGTCGTCGGCCGCGGCCTGGCCGACGGCCTGGTCGAGGTCAAGGACCGCGCCACCGGCGAACGCCGCGATGTGCAGCTGAGCGACGTGGTGGTCGAGCTGTCCGCCTAGGACGCCAGCCGGCGAAGCCCTGACAATTGAATAGGAGAGTAGCGCGGTGCAAGAGGTTCTCGATTTCCTGTCCGTCAACGGCGAACCAGTCTCCCTGTGGCCACTGCTCCTGCTGCTGTTGGCAGGGTTCGGGGCCGGGTGGATTGATGCGGTGGTTGGCGGCGGGGGATTGATCCAATTGCCCGCGCTGCTGCTCTTTCCCGGCATCAGCCCGGTCCAGGCGCTGGCAACGAACAAGATGGCATCCATCTTCGGAACCGCAACCAGCGCCGTGACCTATTACCGGCGGACCAGTCCAGACCTGAAAACCGCCATACCCATGGCGCTGACCGCGATGGTCGGCGCCTTCGGCGGCGCGGCGCTGGCCACGATGCTTCCGGCCGCCGCCATCAAGCCGATCATCATCGCCGCGCTGGTGGCGGTATTGCTGTTCACGATGCTCAAGCCCAGGGCCGGCGAACTTTCCCGCCTGCGCTACAGCGGCAAGCAGCACTACCTGCGCGCGGTGCTCATAGGCCTGGTGATCGGCGGCTACGACGGGATGATCGGCCCGGGCACCGGGTCCTTTTTGATCATCGCCATGGTGACGGTCCTCGGGTACAATTTCCTGCAGTCGTCGGCGAAGGCGAAGATCGTCAATCTGCTTACCAACTTCGGCGCCCTGGCCTTGTTCCTGCCCACCGGCCACGTGCTGCTGGGCGTGGGGCTGGCCATGGGCGTGATGAACATGCTCGGCGGCTATCTCGGCGCCCGCATGGCCATATCCAAGGGCAGCAAGTTCATCCGCATTGTTTTTGTGGTGGTAGTTGCCGCGCTGATCCTGAAGCTCGGTTCCGATCTGGTCTTGGGAAACTGACCCGGAGCGGCCGCGGCAGGGCCGGGGAAAAGGATAATGCCCATTGCGTGCCCGGCGAAGACCCGGGTACACAATGGGCTTGTGGTTATCCTCCCCCAAGGAACACCACAATCGATTCCGTTGAGTGACGCAAAGTTCGTCATGCCGAACAGATTGCGGTGAAGACCGCTCAACCGATTAGGAATCTTTATCTCTATTACGCGTGGTCGAGAACCTGCGCGTATTTCAAAATGCCTCTCCAAGGTGCCCGAAGAGATCCATTTCCCTTAAATCATCGCTTAGAATTCGAGGTAAAGCGTCATACCAGGACGGTATGTTCAGGCCGGCAGCGGGTCGTCCGGGCGGACGAAACCCGAGCGATAGGCCAATGCGACCACCGCGGCGCGGTCCCGGGCACCGGTCTTGAACAGGATCCTGGCAACATGTGTTTTCACCGTCGCCTCGCTGAGCACCAGCGACTCGAGAATCTGCTGGTTTGACCGTCCGGCGGCAACATGGCGCAGGACTTCCTGCTCCCTGCGGGTGAGCACCTGGCGGATGTCAATCTGCTCATCGCTGCGCTCGCGCAATTTGGCCACCAGCCGCGTGGCCGCGGTGGCATCAAGCCAGGTATCCCCGCCGGCTACCCGGCGCAGCGCGTCGGCAATTTCGGTGGGGGACGCGTGCTTGAGCAGGTAGCCGCTGGCGCCGGCCTGGAGCGAGGAGACGACGATGTCCTCGTCATCGAACGTTGTCATGATCAGCACCCGGACCAGATGGTCCGGGTCACTGCCGTTCTGCCGGATGAGCTCGCTGGTTGCGGTGACCCCGTCCATGCCCGGCATGCGCACATCCATCAAAACCACATCGGGAGCGACCTCTTGGGCGAGCGCCAGGGCTTCGGCACCGGATCCAGCCTGTCCGACGATTTCAATGTCGTCCTCCGCGGAGAGAATCATGCTGATCCCGGCTCGAACCTGGGGCTGGTCGTCGACAATCACCACTCGAATCACGACGCCTCCTGGGTCTTTGCTGTATGCGTACTTCGCTGGTCGGAGGCGGAAGCATCTTCGGGCTTGTCGACCGGAAGCGAGGCCTTGAGCAGGTAACCGCCAGGGGTTGGGCCGTGGCTCAGCGAACCACCGGAGACTCCGACCCGCTCGCGTAGTCCGAGCAGCCCGAAACCGCCGGATACCGCAGGCCTTTTCGCGACCCCGGAAATGGACGTCACGGAGATCGTCAGTTCCGTCGGCATCCAGTGCGTCGCGATTTCCACCCGGCAGCCTTCGCCACCGTGCTTCATCGCATTGGACAGGCCTTCCTGCACAACGCGGTAGCCGGCATGGCTGATACTGGGGTCCAGCATTTGCGCTTCGCCGTTGCAGGTCACCACGACATCGAGGCCGGAATCCTGCGCTGACGAAACCAGCGAGGGGATGTCGTCAAAGGAATGCGACTGCCCGACCTGGGATTCTTCCTCGCTGCGCAGCATGCCCAGCAGTCGGTGCAGCTCGCGCATGCTCTGCTCGGCGGTCACCTGGATGTCGGCGAGCACCGGGTCGACCTTCTCGAACTCTGCGCCCTTCTTCAAGATTGCGCGCACACCGGCGACCTGTAGCACCACAGCGGTCATGGAGTGCGCTACCGAGTCATGCAGGTCGCGGCTGATGCGCAGACGCTCTCCGGCGCGGGCTTCCTCCAGCGCAGCGTCAGCCCACCGCCGTTCGGTTTGCAACCGGTGCTCGGTTCTCCGCTGCGTCCGGGCGGCGAAGTAGCAGAGGAATGCAACTGCGGCATAGAAGCCGATATTCCACGCCATCAGACCCAGCAGATCCTCGGACCGGCCGTCGTAGCTCACGGAGCTGTAGGTCGCCACGAAAACAGGCAGGATCATTCCCGCCAGTGCCGTATTAGCCACTCGCGTGCTCGAATGCCGGACCATGAGGAAAAACGCCATGTAGGTTCCGACGATTCCAACGATGGAGGCCACCGCGAGACCCAGCAGCGAGATGAGGAGGAAAACGCTGAACCCTATCCAGATCCTGCGCTGGATCAGCAGGACCGTATACGCGCTAATCAGCGCTGCGGGGACCAGCCACACCGGCAGCACCGCACCGCCCGGCGTGGTGACGGCTCCTTGCCACAGGAACAGGTCAAATACGAAGGCGAACAGGCCGACAACTACACGCACAACGTGCCGGCGCCTTAGCATCCCGGAAGCCATGGAAACATCCGGCACCAGGGGGATTCCCTGAGGTCGTCGTCGGGGTCCAGACCTTGGAAGCCTGGCGGGAAGGCGTCGTGCCCGACATGCAGGGTGCCCGTTTCCAGGAGCAGCAGGGTCCAAGGCTCCCAACCCTTGAGCTCGCGGCCGACGTAGCGGATCGTTGCGGGTTCGACATGCTTGCCGTGGATATCAACATGGACGGACTCGCCCAAGCCGCCAGCCTGGACCAGGATTGCGTCGGATCGGATAGCCCAGCCGACCAGCAACAAATCGTCGACATGGACCGGATATGAACGGGCAACAGGAAGCAAGGGGCGATTTTTCCCCGACGTTGCGCCCCCGGAAGTCTCTGACATGGTGTTCTCCTCAAGCGAGTGCCGTTAAAAGAATCGTGACACATTCGCTATCCGGGTGCATCATCCGTGCACTGTATGTCTGCTTCAGGCCCTTGACACCGTCGGCCAGCTGGCGCAGGGGAGGTCTGTGCCGTAGAGCGCTCCGGGCAAGGAAGCTGGTTTCAGGCTGTGTATTGGGGAAAGTATGTTGAGCCGATGCGGTAACCCTGTTTGAATGGCCGAAAGGGTACGTACAGAACACGCAGACTTCGGGGTGGGCAGATGTCCGATAACAACCAGACGAATCCACTGGGTACGGAAGCGCAACCGGGCACCAGCATGACCGGGCTTGCCGGCATTGACGGGGAATTTGAAACAGCGGTCAAGACGCAACTGGACAAGCCGCAAAGGCTGCGCGCGGATTCATGGAAATATGTCGTTAAACGCTCCCTGCATGAGTTCTCCAGGAACAAATGCACCGATCTGGCCGCGGCGCTGACCTACTACACCATGCTCTCGATTTTCCCGGCATTGCTGGCAGTTGTCTCCTTGCTGGGCGTCGTCGGGCAGGCGGAGACCACCACCAAATCGATGCTGTCGCTGCTGGAGGAATTCGCCAGCCCGCAGGTGGTAGAAACGCTGCGCCAACCCATCGAGCAGCTGACCTCGACACCCGCGGCGGGGCTGGCTTTGTCCGCTGGTCTCCTGGGCGCGATCTGGAGTGCCTCCGGGTACGTCGGTGCGTTCGGCCGGGCAATGAACCAGATCTATTCGGTGGATGAAGGCCGTCCGTTCTACAAGCTCAAGCCGATGATGCTTCTGGTGACGCTTTTCCTGCTGGTTGCCGCGGCGGTCATGGGCGCCTTGTTTGTGCTGTCCGGTCCCATCGCCCAGAAACTGGGCAACTTCATCGGACTCGGGGAATCGGCGCTGCTGGTATGGAATATCGCCAAATGGCCGGTGATGGCCGTCTTCGCGGTCATGCTGGTCGCGGTGCTCTACTACGGGACTCCGAACGTCAAGCACGCAAAGTTCAGGGTGCTCAGTGTCGGGGCCTTTGTCGCACTCATCGTCCTGGCACTGGCCACGTCCGGCTTCTTCTTCTATGTCTCCAACTTCGGGAACTACAACAAGACCTACGGCGCGATCGGTGGCGTCATCGTGCTTCTGCTCTGGATCTGGATCGCCAACTTGTCGCTGCTCTTTGGCGCGGTGCTGGATGCGGAGCTCGAACGCGGTCGCGAACTGCAGGCAGGTCTCAGCGCCGAGCATTCCCTGCAGCTGCCGCCGCGCGATGTCGCCGGACTGCAAAAACAGACTCAACAGAAGGAGCAGGACATTCGCGACGGCGAACAGATCAGGATCGTGAGCGAAATCGCCGCGGTCGACAAGATCGAGCAGGAATCCGGGCAGCGGGAACGCGATTAGAAAACGAAACGCCAGCCGCTTCGGGCCGCCCGCAAGGAGCTGGACCGGAAGTGCGGCTGGCGAAGATGGAGTCGAATTCAGGCGCGGCGGACGTCGACGGCGCTGGGCAGCCCCGGGTACTTCACTCCTGCAGACTTCTGCAGTGGAGGAATTGCGTGGGCGATTGCGCTGTGTGTCAGCGGTGCGACCCGGAAGGTCAGGCATGGGGTCGATTGCGCTTCGCGGTAAAGGTCCAAGATGGAGTCCTTCGCGTCGCGTGGGGCGACAACTTCAAGATCGGTGCATCCAATCACGACATAGGTGAAGCAGAGGTCGTTGGACTGCGGATCCAGCGTCGCGATCAACACCGGCGGTTGGTGCACTACTGTCAAGGCCATGACATCGGTGAGCTTCTCGTCATGCTGGGCGATGACGATGGGCATGCCCTCGCTCCAACCATGCTCCTTCAATACCTCTCGACCGTGGCGCGACCCGATGGTCTCCGCAGCGAGCTCTGCGATCTTCGAGCGGACAATGCGTCCTGTCATGGTTTTCTACCTCTATCTGATGGGAGCAAAACGAGTGGCTGCACTGGCTGAAGCCTGGCACTCGAAGCGGAATATTCCTCTCCGGAAAAATGACGGATTCGATGATTTAAAATCTCGAATTTAAAACTTCTAATAATTAGACCCTAACTCTCATAGGGCAAAATTGCGAGGTCGAATCATTCGGTTCGAACGGGGAGCGATCCGGTTCTCCGAGGATGCCGATGTTCGGAAAGTACGTAAAGGAACTGGTCGATGTAGGTTTTATCGAGAGCCGAGGACGGCAGGACGGTAGCTGTCGTGCCGATTTGAAGTTTTTATGAACCAGGGAATTCACTTGGCGGAAAGCGAAGATTTCACTTGGTGGGCACGAGGCGGCAAGAATAAACTTGCCGCCGGAATGCTGGATTTATTTTTACTGCTGTGGTGGTGTGGAATTCGGTAATGGTTCGAGAATTGGACGGTGCCGGTTCGGTTGCGCGGCGGAGACCTGGAAGCGAGCGCTCTACTCGGCGCGCGAGCGCAGGATGCGCTCCGCCTCGGACTGCGACTGCTGGGCGCCCAATGCGCTATTGACGACACCGGCAACGGTGGATCGCTGGTCCCCGGTGATATTCCCCGCCGCCGCGAGCAGCGCATTCGAGTAGTCGGATTGTGCCGCAGCGGCGACCTTTTCCAGCCGGTCCAGCCCGTTCTCCGGGAGTTCGTAGGCGGGCAGGCGGAGATCCGGGCAGTCCTCGGGCAAGGCTGAACGCAGGGTGCGCAGCTGTGAGTTCAGGGCGGTCCGCTGCTTTTCTGCTGCTTGCGCCGTCGCGTTGCTTCCCCTGGCCGCGTTGAGCTGCAAGGTGTAGTCCAAGGCGTATCCGCGATCCAGGGCGCGGGCCAGCACGACGGATTCAAGGAGTTCCTGGTCTGCTGGCGACGACGTGCCTTCGATCAAGCTGTGGTCAGCAAGGCATGCCACGGTTTGCGCGGCCTCCGGCGAGTCCGCCTTGCCTGCGCTGATTGCCGGGGGCAGCTGTGCCGCTTGTTTCTTGTCCACCAGCTTCAAGGCGTCCCGGGCATCGAAGTTGATCTGGAACGCTATTCGCGCCAAGGTCTCGCCACGCTGGAGATCGGGATGAGCGAACTCGGGAATGCTCGAACTCAAGGTCGCAACCGATGACGCCAAGGCGGCCAGTTTTTCGGGGGAGTAGCTCTCCGGCGCGTCGGCCGGAGGCTGGTCGTCGAAATGCAGCTCGCCCAGCAGGGCCGCGCCCTGCGAGAGCGACGTGCCCAGATCGGCAAGCGCCGCGGCGATCTTCTCGTTCTCGGCCAGTGAAGCCATCGCGGCCGCCCGGCTTCCCAGGTCGGCCAGTTGGGCTCCGTACCCCCACTGCGCCTGTTGGTCGGCCGAAGCCTCGCTGACTGCATCCGGAAGGCCGCGGTCGACTAGCGCGCCGCGGAACACTGTGACGCCGATTCCCCAGGTGGCGGCCCCGGCAATGGAAGCGACCAGCACCGGGGCGATCCAGCCGGGGGCGCGTTTGGCCGGCGGCTGAACGGGCTTTGCGGGGCGGGGCGATGGATCAGTCATAGCGAAATGATCATCCCATGAAGTGGGCCGGCGACCCGGCCTTTGGCCATTCTTCCGTGGCGTGGTGCAAAAGACTGGCGTGAGTTCCTTCACCTGAGCCGGTCAACGAGTTCTCAAGCGGGGTTCGGGGAGATACGCTTAACGGACAACATCGAATAGCGTGGGAGGATATCCATGACCGGTATGCCGGCCGATACCGAACAGGAAGCGCAGCGTCTGAGTACTGCGTTGAAACCGGAAGTAGAATCCCACGGATTAATTCTGGAAGAAGTCTCTCTTCGCCCGTCGGGCAAGCAGATGATCATCCAGGTCATCGTCGACAAGGCCGACGGCCGCGAGTCGGTGAATCTCGATGCGCTCGGTGAAGTCACTACCACCATTTCAAACGCCTTGGATAAGGACGTCGTCTACGCCTCGGCATCCCCCTATGAACTTGAAGTCAGCTCGCCAGGCCTGTCCCGTCCGCTGACCGCGCCACGCCACTGGGCGCGCGCACTGAACCGCATGGTCAAGCTCACGCTGACCGACGGCACCAAGCTTCGCGGACGCATTAACGAGGTTTCCGACGACGAGGTCGTTATTGCCGAACACCGGGAGCCTGCCAAAAAGGGCATGAAGACCAAGATCCTTGATCCAGTCAGCTACTCCTTTGAAAACATCCGCAAGGCCGTGGTCGATCCGGAGCTGAACTTCGACGACGAGCTGTTTGACACCATTGACACTGAAGATTTGGAGGGCTAGGCGTGGATATTGATCTCGACGCACTACGCATTCTGGAAAAAGACCGCGATATCCCGATGGATGTCCTGATCCCGACCATCGAGTCCGCGCTGCTGCTTGCCTACAACAAGACCGAAGGCGCCATGCCCGGCGCCCGTGCCCACATCGAGCGCAGCAACGGCCACGTCTCGATCCTCGTTGAGGACCGCGACGCAGCCGGCGTGCTGCTGGGCGAATTCGACGACACCCCGCACGGCTTCGGCCGCATCGCGGCGTCGACCGCGCGCCAGGTCATCATGCAGCGCTTGCGCGAAGCAGAGGATGCCCAGGTTGTCGGCGAATACGCCGCCCGCGTGGGCACCCTGATCTCCGGTGTCATCCAGCAGGGCTACTCCTCGCACATGGTGCAGGTCAACATCGGCGCCGTCGAAGCGCTGCTGCCTCCCGTGGAGCAGGTGCCGGGCGAGAAGTACCAGCACGGCAACCGCCTGCGCGCCTACGTGGTCTCCGCGGAACGCGGCAACAAGGGCCCTGCCGTGACCTTGTCGCGGTCGCACCCGAACCTGGTTCGCCTGCTGTTCGAAATGGAAGTTCCCGAGATCGCCGACGGCACCGTCGTGGTCGAGGCACTGGCCCGCGAAGCCGGGCACCGCACCAAGATCGCCGTCCGCGCCACCAAGCCGGGTGTCAACGCCAAGGGCGCCTGCATCGGCGAAATGGGCACCCGCGTGCGCGCCGTGATGAACGAGCTGAGCGACGAGAAGATCGATATCGTTGACTACAACGAGGATCCGGCCAAGTTCATCGCCGCCGCCCTGTCGCCGTCGAAGGTGGTCTCCGTGGAGATCCTGGATGAAGCCGAACGCCGCGCCCGCGTGGTGGTTCCGGATTCCCAGCTTTCGCTGGCCATCGGCAAGGAAGGGCAGAACGCCCGACTGGCCGCCAAGCTGACCGGCTGGCGCATCGACATCCTGGCCGCTTCGGGCGGCAAGGAGCCCCAGTACTAGAACTGGCTGGGATAAGTTTGCGGTCTGCCGCGGTGCGCCCTGAACGTGTGTGATACCAAACTCACGCGCACACCGGGGCGCAAACGCGCTAGACTGGTAGTTGGTTCATTTCAACGGGAAGGTGGCGACGGCGCTCGCATGAAGCTGCATCAGCAACGCACGTGCATTGGCTGTCGGACCTCTACCTCCAGAAATGATCTGATTCGTTGGGTTCTCACCGAGCAGGCACCGCTTCACGCGGTGCTTCTTGATGTCGGCGCTTCCGCCCCGGGGCGGGGCGCCTGGACCCACGGGATTGAAAAGTGTGTGCGGCAGGCAGTGCAGCGACGAGCGTTCTCCAGGGCTTTCAAGTCCGCGGTCAACGCCGATACGGTGCTCGCGCAATTCACCGCATACGAAGATCGACCGGCCGCAGGCCGGCCATCTGGCAAACATGATGAAAGCGGGTCAGAAATCTGATGGCAACCCGATGAGTCCGCAATGTTGAGCGCACACCGATGAACAATCAGTTCTGCGTGATCCACCGTGCGGCGGAAGAATTTCACGAATTACACAGCTGATCTGCCAGAACACCTAAGTCCCCAGGGACTCGGGGTTTATGCAGATCACATCAAAACAGGAGAGATGTGGCTAAACCCCGCGTTCACGAGCTCGCCAAAGAGCTCGGAATCACTTCGAAAGAAGCACTGACCAAACTGCAGGACATGGGCGAGTTCGTTCGCTCCGCGTCCTCAACCGTTGAGCCCCCGGTCGCCCGCAAGCTGCGCGACGCATTCCCGGGCGCCAATGGCGGCGCAGCCAAGCCTGCCGCCGCACGTCCGGCAGCAACCCCGGGCGTCGGTCGCCCGGCTGCTCCGAAGCCAGCTGGCACCAAGACTGCTGCTACTCCGGGCCCGCGTCCGGCAGCCAAGCCTGCCGACGCCTCGCCGAAGACCGCACCGGCTGCCCCAGCGGCACCGGCAGCCCCGGCTGCACCGAAGGCCCAGGCCACCCCGGGGGCACCTGTTCCAGGTGCTCCGAAGCCAGGCGCCCGTCCGGCTCCGAAGCCGGGCACCCCGCGTCCGGGCAACAACCCGTTCAGCTCCCAGCAGGGCATGCGCACCGGCGAATCGACCGACCGCCGTGGCGGCGGCCGCGATGGTTCGCGCGCTCCTCGTCCGGGTGCTCCGCGTCCAGGCGGCCCACGCCCGGGCAACAACCCGTTCAGCTCCCAGCAGGGCATGCGTTCCGAGGGCGGCCAGGGCGGCCCGCGTCCATCACGCGACGGCCAGCGCGGCCCGCGTCCGGGCGGCGCAGGCCAGGGCGGTCCACGCCCATCACGCGACGGCCAGCGCGGCCCGCGTCCAGCTGGCCAGGGCGGACCACGCCCAGCAGGCGCAGGCGCACCGCGTCCGGGCGGCACCACTGCCACCCCGCGCATGATGCCTAACCGCACCGATCGTCCGGCTCCGGCCGGCGGCGGTCGCCCAGGCGCAGGCGCCGGCGGCCGTGGTCGTCCAGGCGGCGCAGGTGGCGGCGGCGGTGCCGGTGGCGGCTTCCGCCCAGGTGCACCACGCGGCCGCGGCGGCGTGGGCGGTGCCTTCGGCAAGGGAGGCGCAGGTCGCGGCAAGCAGCGCAAGTCCAAGCGCGCGAAGCGCCAGGAATTGGAGCAGATGAGCGCTCCGTCGTTGGGCGGCGTGAATGTTCCACGCGGCACCGGCGACACCGAGATCCGTCTGCGCCGCGGCGCATCGATCACCGATTTCGCTGACAAGATCGGCGCAAACCCGGCCGCACTGGTGACCGTGCTGTTCCACCTCGGTGAAATGGCCACCGCCACCCAGTCGCTGGACGAGGCAACCTTCGAGGTCCTCGGCGAAGAGCTGGGCTACAAGGTTTCGGTCGTCTCCCCGGAGGACGAGGACAAGGAACTGCTCGAAGGCTTCGGTCTGGACCTGGATGCCGAGCTCGAGGCTGAGGGCGAGGACGTGCTCGAGGAGCGCGCCCCGGTCATCACCATCATGGGCCACGTCGACCACGGTAAGACCCGACTGCTGGATGCCATCCGCCAGTCCAACGTGATCGAGGGCGAGCACGGCGGCATCACCCAGCACATCGGCGCCTACCAGATCACCCACGAGCACGAGGGCCGCGAACGCGCGATGACCTTCATCGATACCCCGGGCCACGAGGCGTTCACCGCCATGCGTGCCCGTGGTGCCGAGGTCACCGACGTGGCTGTGCTGGTGGTCGCAGCGGACGACGGCGTCATGCCGCAGACCGTTGAGGCGCTGAACCACGCGCAGGCCGCAGGCGTGCCGATCATCGTCGCAGTGAACAAGGTCGACAAGCCGGAAGCCAACCCGGACAAGGTCATGGGCCAGCTCACCGAGTACGGCCTGGTGCCCGAGGAATACGGTGGCGACACCATGTTCGTGAAGGTTTCCGCGCTGCAGAAGCTGGGCATCGAGGAACTGCTCGACGCCGTGCTGCTGACCAGCGACGTCATGGAGCTGCAGGCGAACCCCGACAAGTCCGCCCGCGGTGTGGCCATCGAAGCCAACCTGGACAAGGGCCGCGGTTCCGTGGTTACCGTCCTGGTGCAGTCAGGTACCCTCGCAGTCGGCGACACCATGGTGGTGGGCACCGCCCACGGCCGCGTGCGCGCAATGTTCAACGAGAACGGCGAGAACCTGGACATCGCCCTGCCGTCGCGTCCGGTGCAGGTTCTCGGCCTGTCCTCCGTGCCGCGTGCAGGCGACAGCTTCCTGGTCACCGAGGACGAGCGCACCGCCCGCCAGATCGCCGACAAGCGCGAGACCGCTGAGCGCAACGCCATGCTGGCCAAGCGCCGCAAGCGCATCACCCTGGAGGACTTCGACAAGGCAGTGGCCGAGGGCAAGATCGATACCCTCAACCTGATCCTGAAGGGCGACGCCTCCGGTGCCGTCGAGGCACTGGAAGACTCCCTGATGAAGATCGACGTGGGCGAGGACGTGCAGCTGCGCGTCATCCACCGCGGCGTCGGCGCGATCACCCAGAACGACGTCAACCTGGCGACCGTGGACAACGCGATCATCATTGGCTTCAACGTGCGTCCTGCTGAGCGCGTTGCCGAAATGGCCGACAAGGAAGGCGTTGACATGCGCTTCTACTCGGTCATCTACGCAGCCATCGACGACATCGAAGCGGCGCTCAAGGGCATGCTCAAGCCGGAGTACGAAGAAGTGGAGCTGGGCACCGCCGAGATCCGCATGGTCTTCCGCTCCTCGAAGTTCGGCAATATCGCCGGTTCGATCATCCGCTCGGGCACCATCAAGCGCAACACCAAGGCCCGCCTGGTGCGCGACGGCAACGTGGTCGCCGACAACCTGTCGATCGACTCGCTGCGCCGCGAGAAGGACGACGTCACCGAAGTCCGCGAGGGCTTCGAGTGCGGTATCGGCCTGGGGTCGTTCAACGACATCAAGGAAGGCGACATCATCGAGACCTTCGAGATGCGCGAGAAGCCACGCGCCTAGCAGCAACCCGCTGGTAGCTTCGTGACTTGCCGATTCGTGGGCGTTTGACCGCTTCCAAGCGGTCAGGCGCCCACGAATTTTGAACCATAAGGAGATAATCATGGCTGATTCAGCCCGTGCCGCACGCCTTGCCAAGCGCGTGCAGGTCCTCATGGCCCAGTCCCTGCGCACCGTCATCAAGGACGAGCGCATCGACAACGTGACGGTGACCGACGCCCGCGTCACCAACGACCTGCAGCACGCCACCGTGTACTACACGGTGTTCGGCG
Organism: Arthrobacter sp. YC-RL1; assembly: GCF_001454985.1. Lineage (NCBI taxonomy): Bacteria > Bacillati > Actinomycetota > Actinomycetes > Micrococcales > Micrococcaceae > Arthrobacter > Arthrobacter sp. YC-RL1. Next base: position 2,828,146 of record NZ_CP013297.1, on the reverse strand, counting down.
ACGACACTGCCAAGGCAGAAATCGCCGAGCTGCTGTCCAAGCGCGGGGGAGCCCTGCGCAAGGAGCTGGGCCGCAACCTGACCATCCGGCTGACCCCGACGCTGACCTTCGTGGCCGACGAGATCCCCGAGGGCGCTTCGCACCTTGAGGAACTGCTGGCCAAGGCCCGCGAGAAGGACGCCGAGGTCGCGGCCCTGCGCGAAGGCAAGCACTTCGCCGGCGACGAGGACCCGTACAAGAAGGACGAGGACCAGGACGCCGAGCAGGCCTAGGCGCACCTGCGCTGCCTGGCCCGGATCCGGGGCCCAAAGCCGGGAAATCCCCGGCGCCTGCACGATGCATATCGTGCAGGCGCCGGGGATTTCGTTTTTCCCGATACCTTGCGCCGCCCGCGGCGACGCGGCTCATTCCACCGTGAACTGCACCCGGTGCCAGCCTGACGCTCCGTCGGGCACCGGGTCGGCGCGCTCTTCGGTCTGCAGCTTGCCGCTGCGGTCGTAGGCCCGCACGGCGACCGCATGCGTGCCGGGCGCCGCGTCCTCCCAGCGGTAGCTCCATTGCCGCCAGGTATCGAGCGTCGCCTCCTCGGCCAGCGTTGCCTCGCGCCAGGAACCGCCGTCGATGCTGACCTGGACCCGGGAAATGCCGCGGGTCTGCGCCCAGGCGCTGCCGCCGAGATCCACCCGTCCGGCGGGCACCGTGGCGAAGGACTGCGGGGTGTCCACGCGGGATGACATCTTTATCGGGCCGCGTTCGGACCAGCCGCGGGTGGTCCAGTAGGCCGCCTTGTCCGCGAAGCGGGTCACCTCGAGGTCCACCACCCATTTGGTGGCCGAGACGTACCCGTAGAGCCCGGGAACCACCATGCGCACCGGGAAGCCGTGCTCGATGGGCAGCGCCTCGCCGTTCATGCCCACGGCCAGCAGCGCCATGCGTTCATCGGTCAGGGCTTCGAGCGGGGTGGACGCGCTGAATCCGTCGATCGAGGTGGACAGCACCATGTCCGCGCCCGCGGCCGGCTTGGCGCGGGCCAGCACCTCGCGCAGCGGATAGCCCAGCCACTTTGCGTTGCCCACCAGATCCCCGCCCACCGGGTTCGAAACGCAGGTCAGCGTCAGGTAGTGCTCCACCAGGTCCTGGCTGAGCAGCTCCTGGAAACTCATCGTGAACTCGTGCTCCACCAGGCCATGGACCCGCAGCGACCACTGCGCCGGGTCGATGCCGGGCACCCTCAACGCGGTGTCGATGCGGTAGAAATCCTGGTTCGGGGTGACGAACTCGGGCATCCCCGCCAGATTGACCTGGGCGCCCGGCGGCACCGCGGGAGCCGTGGTCTTGGCGGCCGGAAGCCGCAGGGCCTTGCGAGCCAGCTGCGCGGTGTTCCGGGCCGCGGACAGCGACGTGGACAGGATGGCGGCGCCCGCCGCGAGCACCACGGCCCCGGTGGCCCCGAGCATGAAGTTGCGCCGGGCCACGCCATCGGGCGACTCCGAGTGCGCGGGATCCAGCCGGGAAGCCAACGAGCACAGCCACCGCAGGACAAGCAGCGCCGCCGCGGTGCCCAGGGCGGTCGGGCCCAGATCCAGCGGACCGGTGGATGAACGCGAGATCACCGCGGCGCCCAGGATCCCCGCCAGCACCAGCACCATTGCCGAGGCCGCGGCGGCGCTGCGCCGCGCCAGCAGGCCGATCAGCGCGGCGAGCACCACGGCCACCGCGCCCATCGAGACGAACAGGGCCAGCTTGTCGTTGGTGCCGAACAGCGAAATCGCCAGGTCCTTCAGCCCCGGCGGGGTGAAGTCGATGACAGCGGAGCCCAGCGCCACCAAAGGTGCTGACGACGAAGCGAAAAAGGCTGACGCCAGCTGGGCGACGCCGAACAGCACCCCGGCCGAGCAGAGCCCCGTCAGCGCATACGCTCCGCGTGCTCCCAGGTTGCGCCTTGGTGTTTCCTTCACGGCATGTCACCTCCGGTGAGTAGCTGCCGCCCGGCGTTCCGGGTCGGCTGGTCCTTCAGCAACTGGTTCGGAGCCGGGCCGGGGGCGGATTGGCCCGGGCATGCTCAGAGTTCCTGGACCATCAGCGGTTCGGTGGTCGGCGCCGGAGAACCCGTGGCCGGTTCAACGGTGATGCCGAAATGCGAGACCCCGTCCATGGCACCGGTAAGCAATTTCAGGCCGTCGGCCCCGGTGCCCGGCAGCATGCCGGCCGGCTGGGCGCCGTCGGCGGAGATGAGCCACAGCTCATAGCCCTTGTCCTTGGACAGCTCGGGCATTCCGGCGGTGGTGACTGCCATCAGGCCCCGCTCGACGGAATAGGACAGCGTCACCGTCGCCCCGTCGGCCATGGTCTGGGTTTTGGTTTCCACATCCGGCGCGCCCAGCAGCTCGGTGAGCTCGGCCTGGCGAGTGCTGAGATCGGTGAGCTGGGCCTGCAGCTGGCGCTGTTCGGCCTGCTGCAGGTAGACCACGGTTCCCAGCCCCGCCGAGCCCAGCAGCAGGATGGCCGCGGCCAGGGCGAAGAACTTCGCGGACTTGCGGCGGGCAGGCCATCCCTGCCGCGCGGGCACGGAATCCGGGGCTGGCGCGTGCTCGGGCTGCGGAATTGCCGCCGGCTCGTCCGCTCGTTCGTCCGCGGGATCCTCCGCCGGCAGCTGCGGGCGGCGGGCGATCTCCTCCATGAGCCGGGATTTCACCCTGGCCGGCGGGGGCACCGGTGCGCTGCCCAGCGCCAGCATGGCGGCGGTCTCGTCCATGGCATCCATGTCGGCTTGAAGCGCGGGGGAGTTCGCGGCCTGCGCCAGCAGCCTGGCGCGTTCCTCGTCGCTCAGCGCATTCAGGGCGTAGCTGCCGGTCAGCTCGTTCTCGTTCCGTTCCACTACGCCACCCCCATCAGGTCTCGAAGCTTAATCATGCCATCGCGGATGCGCGTCTTGGCGGTGCCCACCGGGATTTTCAGCAGGTCGGCCACCTCGTGGTGCGTGTAGCCCCCGAAGTAGGCCAGTTCGATGGCGGCGCGCTGGGCCTCGCTCAGGCGCTTGAGCGCCTGCACGATGCGCCGGCTCTCGTCATGCAGGATCGCGTTCTCTTCCACGTCGTTGTATTCCGTGCCGATCTCCTGCAGCCCCATGCGCAGGTCTCGTTCGCGGCTTGCCTGGCTGGAGCGGATGCGGTCCACCGTGCGGCGGTGCGCCAGGGTCAGCAACCAGCCCGCGGCGCTGCCGCGGGCAGGGTCGAAGCGGGCCGCATGCTGCCAGGCCTGAACGAAGACTTCCTGCAGGATCTCCTCGCTTTGCGCCTCGTCCCTCAGCAGGCGCCGCACCAGGCCGTACACGCGCGGCGCGAGGCAATCGTAGAACTGCTCGAAGGCGCGCTCGTCGCCGCCGGCGATACGGCGCAGCAGTTCCTCGGGTGCTGCCGTCACCGGCTCTGGAACTGCGTCGCTCATCTCCGAACTCATGGACCCAAGAATCTCATGCACGAGGCGATCATTCCCATGGCTCTCATCCACCATTCAGTTTCAGGGGCGTTCCCCGCGGGTTCCGGGGCGCGCGGCGCATGGCGGCGTCCGGCTCCTGTGCCGGAACCGGACGCCGCCATGGCTGGTTTACGTCGGACAGAATCCAGGCGCCGCGGCTACTTGTCGGCCGGCGGCATCAGGACGGTGTCGACCAGGTAGACCACCGCATTGGCGGTCTGGACTCCGCCGCAGACGACCTTGGCGTCATTGACCATCAGGTTGTCTGCGCTGCCTGTCACTTCCAGATCCCGGCCCTCAACCGTGGTGTGCGTTCCCGCGATGTCGGCGGGCTGGATCTCCCCGGGAACCACATGGTAGGTGAGCACCTTGGTCAGCATGTCCGAATCCTTGACGACGGCGTTCAGGTCCTTCTCCGGGATGGCGGCGAAGGCTTCGTCTACCGGTGCGAAGACGGTGAATTCGGCCCCGTTCAAGGTGTCGACCAGATCGACGTCCGGGTTCAGCTTCCCGGAGACGGCCTTGGTCAAGGTCTTCAGCAGCGGGTTGTTGGACGCCGCGACGGCGACCGGGTCCTGGGCCATCCCGGCGACCGAGCCGTCGCCGCTCGGCACGGCTTCGGCGTAGGCCGAGCATCCCGAGCCGACAAGATTCGCGGTCGGGTCCATGCTGCTGTCCGCGGCCGGGCTGCTTTCGGTGGCCATCTCCGAGCTGGAGGCTTCGGGGGCGGGTGCGCTCGATGATTCCGGGGTGTCGCTGTCCATCGAACAGGCACTGAGTCCCAGCGCGGCGACCGCGATCAATCCCAGGGCTCCGGCGAACGTTCTCTGCGTGTGCTTCATGTCGTTCTCCTCCTGTGGCGACGGCAAGAACCGTCGTGGTGTCCCTCCCCGTCGGGGCGGGCTTTCACACGGTATTCGGGGCGCGGCACGGTGCGGATTGGACCGGATCGAAAAAATTTTGCAACCTCCGCACGAAGCACGCGCGCCGGCCCTCCCCCGATGCAGGGGGAGAACCGGCACGCGCTGTATGGCTAGTGGGCGGGGCGCCTAGATCAGGTCCTCGCCGCGGCGCTTCGCCTCGCGGGCTTCGGAAATGAAGGCCTTGGAAATGACGATGGCGACGACGGCCACGATGACCGGCCAGATGAGGACGTAGAGGCTGAGGGCTAGCATTTATTCACGCTCCTGGGCTGTTCTGGTTGAGTTGCGGCTGCCGGCAGGCACTGCAGCGACCGGCTGTTCCCCGGTATCGAAGTCTCCGGCCCGCTCGGCGATCACCGCGAAGTCGAAGTTCTGCGTGGACCTGAAGGACATGAGATAGCAGATGATGGTGCTGACCGAATAGGCGACCAGCGAGGCCGACAGGGTCGTGTAGTCGCGCAGGAAGCCGAAGCAGAACGGCGCGGCGACCACGCTGGCCCCGATGCCGATGACCATTGCCGGGCGCAGGCCGAAGAAGCCGAAGGCCATCAGGCCCAGGACGATGCCGATGCCCAGTATGGCCAGCAGCTCGATCAGCACGGCGGTGATGCCCGTCATCGGGATCAGGTCGAAACGCACCGGAATGAATACCGCCAGCGCGGCGATCACCGAAACGGTGAAGGCCTTGTTGGTGACCTTCTTCCAGTAGAAGCTCGCCAGCACCGGGAACACCAGCGCGCCCCACAAGGCGCCGACGAAGACCAGCAGGTCCAGGATGTTCATCTGCATGCTGGCCAAAGCGACGGCCAGGGCTGTTGCGGCGACCATTGTCAGCCGTCCGACCAGCAGCATGGTTTTCGGGTTCGCCTTCTTCTTGCCCGCGATGTTCTGTCCGTAGATGTCGGCCATCATGATGGAGGACAGCGCGGAGAGGTCCGAATCGGCGGTCGAGGACAGCGCGCCGATGATCATGATGAAGAACAGCGCCAACAGGATGCCCGGGAGGTAGCTTGCCGCCATTTCGGGGATGATGTTGTTCAAATCCCCGCCGGTCGGGGTGAAGCCCAGATACAGCGCCAGCACGCCGAGCATGCCCACGCCGATGACCATGGCGCCGTAGCCGATGGTCGCGGTGATGAAGGTCGGCTTGATCAGGTCCTCGCGCACCGCGAACAGCCGCTGGGCGATGGTCTGGTTGCCGATGGCGTAGGCCAGCACCGCGGCGATGTACGGGGCACCCTGGTTCAGGAAGGCCTCGGAGGAGAAGAAGTTCGACTGCTGCGCGGTGAGGTTCGCTGCCCCGGTCTCGAACGCGGCGGGGAATCCCGCGGCGAAGAAGATGAACGGCACGATGATGGCCACTGCGCCGAGCATGGCGATGACCTGCATGAAATCGGTGAGCACCGAAGCGCGGAACCCCGACCACAGGGTGTAGAGCAGCACGCCGCCGGCCACGGCGAATACGCCCTGGATGAAGTTGAAGGGGGAGAGCATCGAAATCAGCACGCCGCCGGCGATGAAGTTGGACATCAGCGAGATGACCGAGCCGACGACGTTGGACCCTGCCAGCATGAGTTGGCTGGAGCGGCCGTGGCGTACGTACATGACCTCGGCCAGCGTGTGGGCCTTGGGCGCCACCTTGCGGATGCGCTTGCCGAAGGGGTAGATGAACAGGATCATCAACGCGCCCCACAGGCCGTAGTGGATGGGGCCGCTGATTCCGTAGGTGTAGCCGGACGACGCCGAGGCATACATGGAAGAGGCCCAGATCCAGGTAGCGGTCATGCTTGCCGCCGAAATGCCGAAGCCGATTTTATTGCCGGCGGTCATGTACCCGTCGGCATTTTCGTTTTTCTTACCAATGCGAGTGGAAACGAAAAACGTTCCACCGTAAAACAAGACCAATAAAAGTACAATGGTCAGAGCGCTGAAACCGACTGCTTCCGGGTTCACACTCCACCTCCTTAGGATCGACGAGTTCGAGAATCGACACCGGATCGGACAAGGATCCTCCGCGGTGCATGGTTCTGCACGTCTCATCCCGCACACTGCGATGGCGGGGTTCGATTAGCCGACGCACACAAGCCCTGGGGCCATCAATCACTCTCCGTCCGTTCTTCGGCTCATCTCTTTCCAGAACCAGCCTATTTTTACGCGCGCTGAGTCAGTTCGCTGTCGTCCTCATACATGCCTAGTTGAGGCCTAATACTTGGTGAATGGCTGGGAATTCGATCCTGATTGAATCGAACGCACCGAGTAAAGTGCTCGGTGACAAAATTGCCATTCATGCGCGGTTCTTTCCCAATTGACGGCGAAATTCAAGCCGGTCAGAGAACCCGTCGATGCTCCGCTCGGTCGAGACGGCAACTGTCCTGCGCCTGCAGTTCACCGGAAAACCGGTGTTGTGGAGCTCGTCATGTCCGACTAGCGCCGTAGATCCGGCGGGATCATCGACTGTTTGAGCGTAGCATGAATCACAGGATTCTGCTCAAATCGCTCCGGATTAGTATCTCAAGTCAGGACTTAGTTCGTGTCGCATCGCCTCCTATTTCGATAATTCAAAAATGGTGATAAATCGTTATCTGGGGTTGAAATTTGTCGAAAATGAATTATTATTTTGGCGTTTATTTCCCGCTCGCAACACCTGGATTCTGAAGAGTGGATATTTCCCGCGGAGTCATGCCGGAACGGCGTCGTGCCCTGTTCTCCGACCGTGAGGACGAAAAGGTCGGGCTGTTTCGCGGCAGTCGTATGCCGGCAACAGGTTCTGATCGGCGGAATTCGGCGGGCCGCAGGTGAACCTGGCGCTGACATGACAAAGGGCCCGCGCTGCCCGAAAATTTTCGAGGAGCGCGGGCCCTGAGAATGACGTTATGCGGCTACGCCAACTTGTACCTGAGGCGAATGACCGCTAGTCCGATGAGCGAAAGGACTGCGATAGCCATGTAGTAGAAACTTGGGGCATCCAGGGAACCGGTTGCGCTAATCAGCCAGGTGAGCACGAGTGGCGCGATGCCGCCGAGTACGGTGACACCTACGTTGTACGTGACCGAGATTCCTGATCCGCGAATCGCTGCAGGGAACAACGACGAAATCAGCGCCGGAAGTGGACCGAAGTAGAACGCCATGATGACACCCAGCAGAGCGATCACGACGATCATGACTGGAACTGTGGGATTACCTGTCATCAACTTGAACAGCGGCCAGGCTCCCACGAGCGCGGCCACCGCTGCCCAAGTCATAACGCGCGCTGGCCCCACCCTGTCGGCAAGATGGCCGATGAACGGCACGCTGACCAGCGTTACGATGCCAGCAACCACGCCACCCAGGAATGCGGCATCGGCAGGGATGTGCAGATTCTGTACGGCAAATGTCGGCATGTAGAGAATCATGTAGACAGAGATCGTGGCGACGCCGATCGCCGCTGCTCCGGCCAAAAGCCGTCCGTAATTGTGGGCAAAAAGCTGCCCCAGCGGAGACTTCGACTTTTCAACCTTGATGAATTCTTCGGTCTCTTCGAGCCGTGCTCGGATGTACAGCCCGACCGGACCGATGAGCAAACCGACAAAGAACGGAACGCGCCATCCCCAGCTCTCCAGGGCCTCGGTGGACAACTGTGTAGTCAGGACGAACCCGAAAGCAGAAGCGAGCAGCATGGAGGCTCCCTGTGCCGCGACCTGCCAGGAGGAGTAGAAGGCCTTCTTGTGCGGGGCGGTTTCAATGAGAAATGCCGTGGCGGTGCCGAATTCGCCACCCGCCGAGAAACCCTGGAGCAGGCGTGAGAGCAGGATGATCAAGGCGCCCCAGACACCCACCATTTCGTAGGTCGGGGCAATGGCCATGATCAAGGTGCCGACCATCATGAGCATCAATGTGAGGGTCAGCGCAGCTTTGCGTCCCTTGCGATCAGCGTAGCTGCCCAGAACCATGCCGCCCAAGGGACGGATGACATAGGAAATAGCGAAGGTGGCGAATGTGAGGATTAGCGCGAAGGTTGCATCCGACTCGGGGTAGAACAATTTGGCGATTGTCGTGGCGAAGGTTGCATAGACAATGATGTCGAACCATTCCAGGGCTGCGCCGATGGAAGAAGAAATCACTGCCTTGCGTGCGTCGGCAAGCTGCTGCGTGGTCGGGGATTGCGGTGAAGTGGTCATGAGGAAAGTTCCTTGATCAGTTGATCCATGAATCCTTCGCAGGCAACGATTTGTTCGAGTTCAATGAATTCGTCCGGTGCGTGGGCCTGGGCGATGTCGCCCGGACCGCAAACCACGGTCGGAATGCCTGCGGCGGCGAACAGTCCGGCCTCCGTGCCGTAGGTGACCTTGTCGTCGGCGGCGATGGCGCCGCATCGAGCGGCAAGATCGACGATCTCTTCCGACGGGGCGGTGTCCAGGCCCGGGGCACCTGCTACCTGCTCGAAGGTCATGGATGCCTGTGGGTTCCGGGCGCGCATTTCTTCGCCCAGTTGGCTCGCGAAATTCTTGATTCGGGCGGTCAGCGCCTCGCGGTCCACGACCGCCAGCGAACGGAACTCAAAATGCACTGTGCAGTCTGAAGGGATCGTATTGACAGCAATTCCACCGTTGATCAGATTCACGTTCATTGTCGTGGTGGGTTCGATGAAAGCCGGGTCGGAAGGGCCCTCCGTCCGCAGCTCATGGGCGATCTCTTCCACGAAGCTGGCGAAACGAAGGCCGTAGGAGATGGCGTTGAGTCCTTCGCTGGGCAGCGATGAGTGCGCTGCGACCCCGTGGAAGGAAACCTTGAAAACATTCATGGACTTGTGCCCGCGGATTGCGCGCATACTGCTTGGCTCACCGACGAAGCAGCCGCGAGGGGCCAGTTCCTGGCTCACGATTTCATCAACGAGGCTCACCGCACCGACGCAACCGATTTCTTCGTCATAGGAGAATGCGAGGTGAATCGGCTGCGAAAGCTTGGCGGAGATGAACTCGGGCAGTTTGCCCAGGATGACCCCGATGTAGGACTTCATGTCGCAGGTGCCACGCCCGTACAGCTTCTCATCACGCTCATGGACAGTAAACGGATCGCTGGACCAGTTCTGTCCGTCGACCGGGACGACGTCGGTGTGGCCGGAGAGGACCACGCCCCCGCGGCGGCTTCCATCGTCCGCCGGAATGGTTGCCAGCAAATTGGCCTTGCTTCGATCTTCGTTGTAGATCCGTTTGGAATCGATTCCGACCGCTTGAAGTTTTGCTTCGAGCAGATCGATCAGCGGCAGGTTGGTGTCCCTGCTAGTGGTGTCGAGGGCAATGAGGTCGCTGATCTCGCGAAGGCTTGCCGATGATGGGCGCGTCATGAGGTTCCTTGATGTAGGTTTTATCTTTGGTTGAAGATATATTGTCATGGGTGAGTGGGCTCACAAAAATATGTTTCCCAAACGGACGAATCGTCAAAGGACGTTGAATGGGCTGCGAGCGAAACATCACCGGATTTTCGCTTTTGCGGCCAATTCAGAAGTACGCAAAGGGCTAGTCAACGTGCGGTCGGAACCAGCGCAGCGTGGTGATATGGATCGAGGATTACGGCAATGTGATGTCCTTCTGGGATAACGGAGGCCCAGCTGGTGGGTGGAAAAATATTTCCCCGACTTCTCCACACCCCGCAACCAGCTCCCGCCGCCACCCGTAGACCCGGCGCAGGCTGGGCTCATGAGTATCCACCAGCTAGCCGCAGCACTCCAGGTCCTGCACAACGCCGTCACCACGAGCATCCCGCGCGGCGCGGCCGCCGCGGTGCTCGAGGTCATGGCCTCGTGCTGCGCCCTGCTGGTGAAGCTCTCCGAAGCCCTGCACGGCATCGAGGACCCTCGGGTCGCCGCCGCCCACGCCCACCTGATCGAGCAGCTGTTCCACTACACCCAGCGCGAGCAGCTGCGCAGCCAGATCCATCTGGAATCCACCGGCGCGCACCTGCTCGAAGACGACGAGCTGGACGCCCTGCGCCAAGCCGGGGAGCAGCACGCCTACCGGCAGCTGGACCTGACGGCCGCTCCGCGCCTGCACGCGGGCCGCGCCCACTACACCAGCACCGCGGACTTCGCCGCGGCCTGGCTGGGGTTGAACTACTACGGGGCCGCGTCCCGGCTGCACGATGCGCACCTGCTGATCGCCCGCCGCGCCATGGACGGCGGCACGCTGACCCCGCGGCTGGCCGGGCTGGCCCGGCTGTACCAGGCTCCGGGAGCCGTGGACCCGCGCCGGATCGCGCAGGCGGCCCGGGCGCTGGACAAGTTCGAACCGGCCGACACCTGCTTCGAGGGGCTCCCGCTGCCGCCGACCGCCCGGCACGCCGACGGGGCACTCATGGAAGAGCACGTGCTCGCCGCCTTGGCCGAGCCGAACCGCACCACCAGCGAGAAACAGGTTTCCACCTTGATCTCCGACTACCGGCGCGAGCACGGCAAGCAACGAGCCCCGGAGACCGGGATCTTCTTCCGCGGCACCCGCACCGGGGTGGACTGCTACGACCTGCGTGCGGCGGGGGAGCAGGCCGAGCAGTTGCGCTCGTTGATGGGGCAGGCGGACAACCCGCGCACCCAGGCCGGCAAGGCCGCCCGGGCCGCCCGGGCCGCCCGGCCTGGTTCCTCGAACCCCGACCGCTCGGCTGCGGACGCCGAGGCAATAGAACGCGGCGAGGTGCAGACCGATCCGTTGTTTAGTTCGGATGCCCCGGCTCCTGACTGGGCCGGCATCAATTCCGGCCCCGACAGCAGCCCCGATGCCGGTCCCGTCCCCGATGGCGGCACTGGTGGCGGCCCGGCCGAGGAAGGCCGGGAGAATCTCATTGACTTTGATACGTGGCATAGCGCGGGCAAAGGCTCCCCGGGCTCCTCGGAGGGCCACGATTCCCCGGAGTCCTCGAAGAGCCAGCACGCTCAGGAGTCCTCCGAGGGCCAGGAAGGCCACGATTCCGGGGGTGCGGAAACCGGCCACGAGGATGCAAGCCATGGCTTCGGGGATGCCGCCGGGCAGCCGCGGACCGAGTACAGCGATCAGGACCCGGAGTTGGGCGGCGACGCGGACGTGCCGCCGGCCCAGCGCCGGTTGAACGCGTTCCTCGCAGCCCTCAGCTCCGGTCATCAGGGGCCGGGGGCGAAGACCATCGCGCCGCGGGTCGGGATCCACATCCAGCTCAAGGCCTTGGAGGATTTGCGGCACCCCGAAAAGCTCACCTCGACCACGGATCACGGGGTGGGGCTCGACGCGGCGGAGACCGGGAGGCTGATGTGTGAGGGAGCGATTTACCGGGTGATCTTCGGGCCCGACGGGCAGCCCTTGGATGTGGGGCGGACCCAGCGGTTCTTCACCGAGGCGATCAAGCGGGCCGCGTTGGCCCGGGATCGGGGGTGTATTGTGCCCGGGTGCACCGCGCCGCCGGAGATGCTTGAGTGCCATCATGATGATTGGTGGGAGCATGGCGGGCAGACCAGTTGCCGTAATGCGTCGTGTTTGTGCCGTCGGCATCATTTGGCGATCCATGCCGGGTTGCTGACCTTGGTCAAGATCGGGGGATTGGCGTATATCTTGTTCCCGAAGCATGTGGATCCGTTGCAGATACCGCAGCGGAACCGGCTCTACACCGCTGCCTAATTCCTGTTGATGGGTAGACAGAGTATGCGCAGACTTCGGTCCGGGGGATCTTGAGATCGTTGACGGGTCGTCTGGCAGATCCAGAGCTTCGCAAGCAACCGCTACAAGTTTCATACTCTTTGCGGATAGATTAATCGACTTGGAATTATCACACTCTGACCACCATCGCTCCCACGCAGGATTATTCTCCGGACAGGAGAAATCCGTGCAGGTCTCTCCAGAGACCTGCACGGATTTCGGTTTCCTATTTCACTCAGCGATGGCCATGATGGCTGTGGCCCAACGTTGCAGTGACTATTGATCCGGACGGCGTCAGCGCGTTTGTGCTGACAGCCATCCTGTGCCCGCTGATGGCGACATCGGAGGCCATCTGCGCTGGGAGCACATTAACCGCCTTGCCCTTCACGATCTTGGATACGCCTCCGCCGAACAGCTCGGTCACGTAGAGGCTTCCGCGATCATCCACTGCGATGCCGGTGGGCGCGCTCAGGCCGCTGGCCACGAGGTAGCTTTTCTTGCTGTGGAGATTCAACTTGTAGATCTTGCCCTTGGACATGGACTCGCCCGGAGCTCCCGGCAGTACGGTGTAGTACAGCCAATTGCCTCGAAGTTCAATGTCGGTAGGAACGGGCTGGGCCCAGTAGGTGCGTCCCATCATGCAATCGGGGACCGTCAGTCCTGCTTCTGCGGCTGCAGCGACGGCTGCCTCATCGATCACAACAGGTTCGGCGGGGAGCACCTTGACTACGCTCGCCTTGCCGTGTGAATTTACCTTCCACAGTGCGTTGCCGCCCGCGTCGCCCACATAGACATTGCCGCGCGACACGGCGGTGGAATACGGATGGGAATAGACCTCGCCGGTGGATTGCATCCACGGAGCTTGATCCAGACAGGTCTGAGGGGCGTCGCGCACACCGTAGACGGTCTTACCGTCCGGGTTGAGCTTGACTTCCCACTTGGTCATGTCGGTGATGGTCCGGGTCTTGCCATGGTGGCTGATGGACTTGAGCATTGCCGGGCCGATGGCCTCTGGATTTTCATCGGTGCCCGCCACGTTTTCAAAGTAGTAGGTGGTGCCGCGAGAGTACGACACGGCTCCGATTTCCTTACCCGGCGCAGAAGCCAGAACCTTTTTGGTTCCGTCCGATGCCACCGACGACAACATGCCGGCGAAAGATTCTGCGACCAGGATGTTGCCGTGGGATCCATAGGCCACTTTCAACGGCCCGCCGAGCCCCTCGATGAGGGTTTCGACATGCTGCACCGTCGTCCGGGAGTTATGGTGGGAGTCACCGCCGGCTTGTGCCGGGGCGATGTTCAACGTTGTTGCCAGAAGCGCCCCCGCAGCAACAGCTGCGAATGCACGGAATTTCATGGGGTGTTCCTTGCCTTGCTGGTGACTCGCGATCCATCACAGGGATCGCGCGCTGTGGATCGTCACCCGCAAGATCCGTGGAAGTCATCATGCGCAAATACTCCCCTGATGGCGCGCGGCCACAGGGAACAGTTTTTGATAGCCCCAAGAATTTTGCGAGTGAGTGGAAGCCGTGCGAGGCGGCTCGCGGCGAAGTGCCCCAGCCACCTCGTCCCCAACGTCACAGGCGTGATAAAACCACGCAAGTGGTTAGAGTTTAGGAGTGTTGACGTCGCCGGTCAATCGTTTCCGAGCAGTAACCTTTGGTTCCGGCCCAGGATCCGGGACGTCGTTGAGGTCTGCAGAAATTCCGGCGTGAACATATTTTTTGTTCATTCTTCGCTGCGCGGACGGCGTGGGACCAGCGCTCGGCAGCGCAGGGGGGTGTGTTGCAGCCGGCATCGCGTTGGCGCGCTATCGCACAGCCGAACTCAACGCGGTGTTTTCCGGGCCTGATGGGCCGACAGCGCGCTGGTGATGGGATCGACCACATCTGCGTCCCAAACAGGCTAATGACCGGGGCAGCGCCTATACTGGAACGCGTGAGTAAAGCCGGGCAGAACACTGAAGAGCAGGCCTCTGGCCTCGTACTAGTCGATAAAGAACAGGGCATGACCTCCCACGATGTGGTTGGTCGCATCCGCCGGCTGGCGGGCACCCGCAAGGTCGGGCATGCCGGAACGCTGGATCCCATGGCCACTGGCGTGCTGGTCATCGGCGTCAACAAGGCTACCCGCCTGCTCACTTACATCGTCGGCCACGACAAGACCTACACCGCCACCATTCGCCTGGGCCAGAGCACCGTTACCGACGACGCCGAGGGCGATATCGTCTCCGAGCGCATCGCCGCTGCGGTGACCGACGAGGACATCGAGCGCGAGGTGGCCAAGCTGCGCGGGGACATCCAGCAGGTCCCGAGCCAGGTTTCTGCGATCAAGGTCGACGGCAAGCGCTCCTATGCGCGCGTTCGCGCCGGCGAGCAGGTGGAATTGAAGTCCCGCCCGGTGACGATCAAGCGCTTCGACATCCACGAGATCCGCCGCGAGAATGGCGGCAAGATCCTGGATGTGGACGTCACCGTCTCCTGCACTTCGGGTACCTACATCCGCGCCCTGGCCCGCGACCTGGGCGAAGCCTTGAACGTCGGCGGCCACCTGACCGCGCTGCGCCGCACCGAAGTCGGCCCGTACAAGATCGAGCTGGCCCGCACCCTAGAGCAACTGGCGCAGGAGTTCGAGATCCTGCCCCTGGAAAAGGCTGCCGCGGCGATCTTCCCGAACCGCACCGTGAGCGTCGACGAAGCAGTCGAGCTGTCCTTCGGCCGCCCCATCGCTGCGTCATCCAAGACCATGGACGTCGCGGCAGACCAGCCCGTGGCCGCTTTCGCGCCCAACGGCGTGCTGGTCGCGCTGCTGGAAGACAAGGGCGACAAGGCCCGCACCACGCTGGTTTTCACCGCCAAGTAAGCCGCGGACCCGGAACGTAATCCAGGGAGGATTGCCCTTTTGATTGTCATGAACGGCTTTTTCGTCGCCGGCGCGATTGTCTGCGCGGTAGCGCTGCTTGTCGCGGTGATCGCCACGCTCATCCGCAAGCACCCTGACGACTGGGCCCTGGTCGGCGCGATCGCCACCGAGGTGTTCCTGATCGTCTACGGCATTGCCGCGGCCATCCGCCAGGCCGGGGGAGATGCTGTGGCAGGAGACCCGATCGAGTTCTGGGGCTACTTCATCACCGCGCTGATCATGCCGCCGATCGCGTTCTTCTGGGCCGTCAGCGAGAAAAGCCGCTGGTCAAACGCCTTGCTCGCGGCTTCGGCACTGGTCACGTTCGTAATGTTGTTCCGCATGGAACAGATCTGGCAGTAGGAGCCTCCACATGAGTCAGAAGCCACGCAATTCGTGCATCCTGCAGGCGGCCGAAGCCAAGAAAACCGCTGACGGACCCAAGCCCAGCCGCACCACCGGCCTGGGCCGGGTCATCATCGCGGTCTACGGCATCCTCGCCCTGGCTGCGACGGTGCGCGCCGTCTACCAAATTGTGAGCAAGTTCGACGAAGCCCCGGAAGCCTACGTGCTGTCGCTGATTTCCGGCCTGATCTACTTCGTCGCAACCTTCTCGCTGTCCTCGGCCAAGCCGCGCGCGTGGATGGTGTCGCTGTGGGCCGTGAGCATCGAGCTGGTCGGAGTGCTGGTGGTCGGCACGCTGTCGCTGACCCACCCCGAGATCTTCGCCCACCCGTCGGTGTGGAGCGGTTTCGGAGAAGGCTACGGATACATTCCGCTGGTGCTTCCGATCATCGGCCTGTGGTGGCTGTACCGTAATCGTAGTGAGCGTCACAGCTAAACCCGTGTAAGAATTGCTTCGGCGGGTTTTTTGATCTGCCGAGGAAAGTACCCATAAAGGAGCAAAGTGCACTATTGGAAGGGCCTGGACGCAGTCCCCACTGACGTGGCTCCCACCGTTGTGACCATTGGCAACTTCGACGGGGTCCATCTGGGACACTGCGAAGTCCTGGACGCCGTCGTCTCGCTGGCGAAGCAGCGGGCGGCCAAGTCGGTGGCCATCACCTTTGAACCCCACCCGGCATTGGTGCACCGCCCGGACAGCGCACCGGAATTGATCATGGGTCTCGCCGACCGCGTGGACACCCTGGCCAGTGTGGGCCTGGACGCCGTCCTGATGATCCACTACACCCTGGAATTCGCGGACCAGAGCGCCGAGGAATTCGTGAAGTCCATCATCGTGGACACGCTGCACGCCACCGCCGTCGTGGTGGGCCATGACGTGCGCTTCGGCCGCAACAACTCCGGCGACTTCGAGTTCATGCAGGAACTGGGCCGGAAGTACGGCTTCGACGTCATCGGCGTGGACGACGTGGGCGACAAGCGCCGCCTGTCCTCCACCTGGGTGCGCGAGGAACTGGCCGCCGGCAACGTCGAAGCCGCCGCCTCGATCCTCGGCCGCCCGCACCGCATGCGCGGTGAAGTGGTCCACGGGGCCGCCCGCGGCCGGGAACTTGGTTTCCCGACTGCGAACCTGTCCTCCGACGCCTCCGGCATCATCCCGGCCGACGGCGTGTACGCCGGCTGGCTGGTCGACGAGGCCGACGTGCGCTGGCCTGCCGCGATTTCTGTGGGCTCCAACCCGACCTTCGAAGGCATCTCCCGCGTCGTGGAAGCCCACGTCATGGACCGCCCGGACGAGGGCGTCGAGGACTTCGACCTCTACGGGCAGCAGGTCATCGTCGAATTCGTCTCGCACCTGCGCCCGATGGTCGCCTACCGCGGCATCGAGGCCCTGATCGACCAGATGGCCGAGGACGTCGAGCAGGCCCGCGCGGTCCTGGCGCTGGAGCAGCACTAGGCTCGATGGCTGAAATTCCCTCGCTGCCGCGGCGCGCCTTCACTGTCGACGCCGCGCGGCGCACCGACCTGGCCTCCGCCTTCCAGCACGGGGCGGACAGCTACGACAATATCCGCCCCTCCTATCCGGAGCAGGCGCTGGACTTCACGTTGCAAGCGCATCCGAAGACAGTAGTGGACATCGGCTGCGGCTCGGGCATCTTCACCGAGCAGCTCGCGGGCCGAGGACTGGAGGTCAGCGCGGTTGACCCGTCCGCCGACATGCTCCGGGTGCTGGCCGAACGCCTGCCGCAGGTGGTGAGCACCTGCGCCGCGGGGGAGAATACCGGGCTTCCCGGGGACGCTTTCGACCTGGTCACCTACGCCCAGGCCTGGCACTGGGTGGACCACCCCAAAGCCAGCGCCGAGGCGGCGCGACTGCTGCGCAGCGACGGCTGGCTGACGTTGCTGTGGAATCAGCTGGATGTCACCGTTCCGTGGGTGCACCGGCTGGCACGGATCATGCACGCGGGCGACGTCCACCGGCCGGAGCTGGAGCCGCCGTTGGGGACGCAGTTCTCAAAACCCGAGCACGGGATCTGGCACTGGTCTATGGAACTGGATTTCGCTCAGATCGTCGAACTCACCAAGTCCCGCAGCTACTACCGGCGAGCCAACGAATCCACCCGTGCCAAGGTCGAAGCGAACCTCGCCTGGTACTGGATGGAGCATCTGGGCCATGCCGCCGAGACGAAGGTGCAGGTGCCCTATCTCACGCATGCCTGGAGGGCGCGTCGGCGCACCCGTCGATGATATGATTATTGATGGCCTTCGCTGCAGTCCGCGGTTGCGAGATGCCACCGCGAGCGTCTGACGCTCGCATTTGAATGAAACGCGGTCCAACTCTAGGAGTTTGTTATGGCACTGGATGCCGCAATCAAGAACGAAATCATCAAGGCTTACGCCACCCACGAGGGTGACACCGGTTCGCCTGAGGTTCAGATCGCCGTTATGTCCCGTCGTATTTCGGACCTGACCGAGCACCTGAAGATGCACAAGCATGATC
The DNA here is from genome assembly GCF_001454985.1 of Arthrobacter sp. YC-RL1. Lineage (NCBI taxonomy): Bacteria > Bacillati > Actinomycetota > Actinomycetes > Micrococcales > Micrococcaceae > Arthrobacter > Arthrobacter sp. YC-RL1. The sequence goes on along the minus strand of NZ_CP013297.1, from coordinate 2,810,306 downwards.
ACCACACCCGCCGTGGCCTGATGGCTCTGGTTGGTCGTCGTCGTCGTATGCTCGGCTACCTCAAGAACACCGACATCGAGCGTTACCGTTCGCTGATCGAGCGTCTGGGCCTGCGCAAGTAGTCTCCGGCTGTTCAGCCGAAACCCCCGATTCCTGCCGGAATCGGGGGTTTTCGCATCTGCCGGTGAGGAAGCGGCTACTCAGCTGGCTGGGTGGCGGCTTCAGCGGCTTCTTCCGCTTCGGCTGCTGCAGCCTTCTCGTGGTGAATCACCTCGGCCAGCAGCTTTTCCATTTCTTTGGCTACGCCTCCGGCGGAAGCAGGATTCTGTCCTGTCACCAGCCGGTCGGAGACCTGGACGTTCTCCTCGAAGTCGTCCGCTGCCACGTGGGTGGCTCCCTGCTCCTCCAAGCGGTCCGCCAGCAGGAACGGGACGATCTTCTCCTTGCCCACCGTGATCTCCTCCGAATTCGTGAAGGCGGCGACATGCTTGCCCGTCAGCAGCTTCATGCCGTGGTCGAGTTCCACATCAAGCAACCCAGCCGGGCCGTGGCAGACCGCACCGACGATGCCGCCCTTGAGATAGATGCTTGAAATCAGCTTCTGCAGGCCTTCGTTGTTCGGGAAGTCCCACATGGTGCCGTGGCCGCCGACAAGATAGACCGCGTCGTACTGCTGCGGGTCTATGACTTCAACCCTGGCGGTGTTGTACAAACCGGCACGGGTTGTTTCATCCTGGGTAAATGCCACCTGAATCGGGTCCGAGGCATCCACGGCGTCCCGCGGTGGCTGACCTCCCTTGATGGATGCGAAATCCACAAAGTGCCCGGAGTCGCGGAAGACCTTCCACGGGTGGGCAGCTTCGGCGACGTTGTAGCCGGTCGGTTCTCCGGTATCACCGAGTTCTGAAACGCTGGTAAGGACCATGAGGATTTTCTTCAAGGTGTGCTCCTTTCGCTTTTGTATCCCCAGCCTTGTTGATGGTTCCCGGTGATTCAAGGAATTGGAGGGACTTGCCAGCTAGGTCATTGAGAGCTGATATCCGGCTTTGATGTCCAGGACGGACCTCTGGCGGCATTCGGTGCAGGTCTTTTGCGGTCGAGCCCGAGAATCTGATCAAGATTTTTTGATCAGGAATTCTGTTCGAAAACCACGCTCTGTGTCCAGTGCGGAGGGCCTGAGCAAGATTTCTGATCAATGATTCTGCTCGAAAACCATGTTTGTTCCGGTCGTGCTTGTTGTTTACCGGTCCAAGAATCTGATCAAAAAAATTGATCAGAAAAACAGTTCACCAAGCAACCATGCACGAAAGTTGTGTTGGGGAATGCTCCAGCGCTGAGCTTGCGATGATTCATCAAGCGCGCGGTGGGGCGGTGGGAATGTGACAGAATCCGAATCAGTGGCAGTTCGTCGAATGGTGTAGGTGACGGGAGGGCTTGGAAATGGCCGGAAAGCACCAGCACCGTGCACAGGTTCTTGACTGGATCTTTCGGGTAGGACTGCTCTTCAAAGGCATCGACGGTCTCCTGGAAATCGTCGGCGGCGGGCTCTTTCTCCTGTTCAATCCCGACCAGCTGGATACATTGGCCAGAATACTCACGCAGCATGAACTCTCTGAGGATCCCGGGGACCTGATTGCCAACTTCCTGCTCCATGCCAGCGGGTCGCTGACTGTATCGGGCTCATGGTTTCTCGCCGCCTATCTATTGCTTCACGGGATCGTCAAGGTGGTATTGGTCTGGGCAGTGTTGCTAGACAAACTCTGGGCCTATCCGTGGATGATTGCTTTCCTGCTGATTTTCATTGGTTACCAGAGCTACGAACTGATTGTCGGTTTCAGCGTTGGTCTGCTGGCACTGACGCTCTTCGACGTGTTCATTGTTTGGCTCACGAGACGCGAATATCGAATTCAGCGCCGCCACAGGCAGAATCACGGAAATATCGACGTTTAGCGGATTCTTTGAACTGTGGAATTATTGTCATACGGAAGTTAACTTTCGTTTTGACTGGTGACCGGCGTTAGGCTTGAGGCACGTTCGAGCTTCACCGTGTCAAGAAAGCGAGTCGTCATGACCCAGCCAGTTCTTCAGCGTCAACTTTTCGGCCCTGGTCCCAGCAACCCGTACCCGGAGGCCACCGCGGCCCTTGGCCTGCCGTTGCTCGGACACCTTGACCCGGCATTCATTGCCCGCATGGACCGGGTCTGCGAATCGCTGCGCACCCTGTGGGGTACGTCCAACGCCCGAACCCTGCCGCTGAGCGCCACCGGGTCCGCAGGCATGGAAGCCGCCTTCGTGAACACCATCAACCCGGGTGATGTGGCAGTGATCGCCATCAACGGCCTGTTTGGCGAGCGTATGTGCGAGGTGGCTTCGCGCGTGGGTGCCGAGGTTGTCCGGGTAGACCACGAGTATGGAACTCCGATCGATGCGCAGCGAGTGGCCGAGGCCCACCCGAATCCGACGGTGATCGCCGGAGTCCACGCCGAGACGAGCACCGGAGTGCTGTCCGACATCGCCGCGTTGGGTGCCATCAAGGGCGACGCTCTGTTGATCACTGACGCGGTGACGTCCATCGGCGGCATGCCCGTGCTCGCCGACGAATGGGGCATCGACGTTGGTTATGCCGGCACCCAGAAGTGCATCGGCGTGGCACCCGGACTGGCGCCGTTCACCATTTCGGACCGCGCCTTCGAGCGCCGGGTGCAGAAGCCGCAGTCCTGGTACCTGGACTTGGGACTGCTGGGCGGATACACCACCGGTTCCACCGGCGGAGGCCGAACTTACCACCACACGGCGCCAGTGGCCATGGTGGCTTCGCTGGAAGCAGGCCTTGATCGCATCCTCAGCGAGGGTCTTGACTCGGTGACTGCGCGCCACCAGGCTGCCGGTACGGCTCTGCAGGACGGCCTGCAGGAGATGGGCCTGGAGCTGTTCGCGGCGGAGGGCTACCGCCTGCCGCAGCTGACCACGGTGAAGGTTCCCGAGAATGTGGATTCTGCCAAGGTCCGGGGCTACCTGCTGGAGCGGTTCAATATCGAGATCGGCGGCGGCGTGGGACAGTACGCAAATACGGTGTGGCGCATCGGGCTGATGGGCCCCAATGCCAATCCTTCATCGGTGGCGCTGCTGCTGTCGACCTTGAAGGAAGCCATCGACAAGGCATAGCTGCAACACCGCGTTGGTGCTGCAATCCACGGCACACAAGGTTGACGGGCTGGCGCCCGCCGAAGGAATTCGGCGGGCGCCAGCCCGTTGCTGCCTTTCCGGCCGGAAATCAGTCGGCGAGCCCGTCGGGATGGTGGGCAAAGTCCAGCCGGACGCTGCCGTTGTCGGTATCGAGCGTGGCCCAGCCGCCGATGGGCAGGGTGAACATCGGGCTGGTGTGCCCGAAGTCCAGATTGGCGACTACCGGCACGGAGGACAGCCGCGGATGCTTGGCGAGTACCTGTTCCAGCAGCGACCTAGTGATCTTGGATTCGAGCTGAAACCTGCCGATGGCAAGGCCCCGGATCTTTTCAGCCCCTGGCATCTGCAGCAACGAGGCGAGGCTGCGCGCGAATTCATCGGCGTCTGCGGCGCCGTCGTCCTCGAGGAATAGCAGCGAGCCAGCCAACTCGGGCATCATGTCGCCGCCCTGCAGCAGCCTCAGCGTGCCGAGGTTGCCTCCGATTACCCGGCCTGTTGTCTGCCCGGGATTAATAATCCATGGGCCGTCGGTGCCATGTATGATGCGGTGTTCCTGGTCCATGAACCACAGGTCGTCGGTAAACTCCGTGCCGTGCTCGATGGACCAGGACATTTCGTGGGTTGCCTGCCGGAACCACTGGCCGGTTGGCTCGAAATGGTCACGCATCCCGAAGGAGGACCAGTGAGCTCCGACGTAGGTGATCAAGCCGGTTCTGGCGTAGATGGCGTTGGCAAGTACGGTGAAGTCCGAATAGCCGCAAAAGACCTTGGGATTTGCGGCAATGAGGTCCCAGTCCAGGTAGGGCAGCAACTCGTTGGCGTTGAACCCGCCGATGACGCTGATGATCCCGTCGACTTCCGGATCCGCGAACGCGGCGTGCAGGTCGGCCAGACGGGAAGCGATGGGGGAGCTGTCGAAATCGTCCAGCTCATCGACGTGCTCACCATACTGCAGCCGGAGCCCCATGGCGGTGAAGCGCTCGTTGATCCACTGCGTATTGTCGTGGTGCATCACATAGGCTCGGGAGCAGGACGGAGCGATGGCTCGCACCGTGCAACCCGAGGCCAGACGCCGGGGAATCATCGGGGGCTTGGGAATATCGCTCATGGTCTCATCCTAGGCATGCGACTCCCTATTGGAAGTCGAGAACAAAAAACGCTGGAGCGATTTCGTTGAATAGCCTGCAATGGCGGCTGCCCCTAGGTACATAGAAATTTCCCGTCAACAGCCTGTACTTGGGGCATTGGATATTTCACGAGCAGGGTCCCTTTTGGAATTTCACTCTGATATTTGATTCAACAGATGGAAAATTCTTCTGAATCCTCTTATCAACAGAATATTTGTTGGGTAGTCTCGGCGGTAGCATCCTTACTGCATTGAGAAAGCAGGTCCATTCGTGAAAGCGCTATTCGATTTAGACTTCCGCAAATTCGTCACTCCGTCGATCATCAAGATCGTTTACATCCTGATCATGCTCTTGCTGATCGTGAGCTATCTTGCCTTCGTGATAGCCAGCTTCCGCGCCAATGGCGCATTCGGCTTCGTCGTCTTGATTCTGATTGGCCCGCTGTTCTGCCTGATTTATCTGGTACTTGCGCGCGCCGGTCTGGAATCACTGCTTGCGCAGATCCGCACGGCGGAAAACACCGCAGAGCTCGTGCGGTTGGCCGGCGGGACTCCACCGAGCGATCAAGGTTCATTCCAGATTAATCCGATTCCTCCAACAGGTCCTTCGGCACCGCGAGCCTCGGGGACTCCTGGCCCGGGCGCCACCGGCAACCAGCCACCTGCTGGCCCCAATTCGGGCAACGGCCCCGAGACGCCTCCGAACCCTTACAAGCAGTAAGTTCATGACCCAGCTCTAGACGCGCCGCCAACTCTCGCGCCGCCAACTCTCGCGCCGGTCAGCCCTTGTGGCGGCCGAATGTAGCCTTCGTTGAATGCTGTGAAACATGCTGTGCGCCGCCTGTTGGATGGCAGATGCCTCCTCCAGCCCAATGCCAGCGACCTGGAAGGTACAAAGAAAAACCGCGCCACCCTTCGGGGTGGCGCGGCCTTGTCACTGCGGTGCTACTGGGCGGACTTGCGCCCCACGGCAACGTACCAGGCGACGGCGCTGACGACATGCATCAGGCCGAGCCAGGTGCCCGCGGCAAAGCTGTCGGTCACCACGTAGGAGCTGGCGATGGAGCCCAGCGCGAGAATGACGCCGATCCAGCGGGCTGCCGGAAGGATGGACGGCTTGAGCCAGCCCAGGTAGAGGGCTACGGTGCCCATCAGCAGGATCGGCACGAAGCTAGCCACGCTCACCAGGGTGTAGGTGATTTCGTCGAACGGCGCCCCGGTCACGTCGAAAGATGCCCCGGCGGACATTCCGGTGAAGTACAGCGCGGAATTCACGGTTGTCGCGCCCACAGCAAGAATCAGCAGTTCGACCATGCTGACCCTGTACTTGGGTCGTGCTTCGGCCCGGGCGATGACGGCACTCATGTTTTCTTTTCTCCTGGTTGGCGGGATTCTCCACACCACCATACGTGTCGCCCGAAGGGAAAGCCCGGTATTCAGCGGAAGTGAGAGCGACACCACCAACGCCGTGACTTAAACGTAAAAAGCCTAGTGAAAGCGCCTAAACGCTTTACCGTTGGGTAATATTCCCTTTGTCGAAACCAGGTAGTTTCAAAAAATGGCCCTGTCCCCGAAAAGGGGACAGAGCCGGAGAATCAGTGGATCGCCAGCGGCGCTTTTCCTCCATAGTGGGCTGCAAGCTTTGCCAGTCCTTGGTCGATCGTGACCTCAGGCCGCCAGTCCAGTACCCGGTGGGTTTCGCGCTGGTCGAACCAGTGCGCGGTGGACAGCTGCTCGGCCAGGAATCGAGTCATGGGCGGTTCGTCATGGACCAGGTTGCGGGTGCCGGCGGCAAGCCAGGCGCGTTCGATGACCGCCCCGGCGCCGCGGGCCAGCCAGCCCGGCACGCTGAATCTGGGGGCGGGCGCCCCGCCGGCCTGGCAGATCCCGGCGATCAACTCGCCGACCGGGCGCGGTTCGCCGTTGGTGACGACCAGCGGGAGTCCCTGAGCCTGCTGCATGCGCTCCAGCCCCCGGACGATGGCGGCCACCGCGTTGTCGATGTAGGTGGTGTCGATCAGCGCCGCGCCGTGGTCCAACAGCGGCAATCGTCCGCTGGCGGAGCGTTCGATGACGCGCTCCACCAGTTGGGTGTCGCCCGGGCCCCACACCACGTGTGGGCGGATCGCGGCGACTCGGAACCGGTCGCTGTTGCGGGACAGGGCTTCGAGCTCCGCCGCGGCCTTGGACCGGGCATAGTTGCCACGGGCCCTGGACGGGTCGGCAGGACCCGCCTCGGCTCCGGCCAGCGGCTCGCCGAAGTGCGTGACCGAAGGCGAGGAGACGAATACGAAGTCCTTGACCCCGGCCGCCTCGGCGGCGTCCAGCAGGTGCCTGGTCCCGTCGATGTTCGTGGCGACGAACTCCTCCCAGCGCCCGGTGAAGGACACCTTGGCGGCCAGGTGGATGACGGCGTCCATGGAGTCGACCGCGCGGGCGATCTGCGCCGTTTCGGTCAGCGAACCGAGTACCTCGTCGGTGGCGCCTTGGGATGCGCGGCGCTGGAAGGTGCGTACCTGGTGGCCCTTCTCGCGCAGCCGCTGCGCGACAGCACCGCCGAGCATGCCGCTGGCACCGGTGACCAGCACCCTGCGCGCGGTTATCGGCTGGTTGCGTGGAGTCATGGCTTGCGGATCCTTCCTCCTGCCAGCGTGGCGGAGGCCCAGCCGGCCAGGTGCGCCCGGTCGATCTTCGAGTTGTGGCGGATGTCCGTGGGCAGCTCGGGGACCACCAGCACGGCCGAGACCTCGACGCCGGCGGCCGCGACGGCCTGGCGGACCTGCTGCGACAGCCCGGGGGAGGCAGGGGCCGGCTTGCGGGCCGGCGGCACGGTTTCCATCACGATCACCGCGCTCTGCGTCCCGGACGGGCCGACCGGAACCAGCGCGGTGCGTCCGGCACCGGGCACCGATTGCGCCAGGTTCTCGGCTTCCACCGGGGTGAGCGGGCCGCTGGCGGTGCGCAGCACATGGCCCAGGCGGCCTTCGACCCACAGTCGTCCCTGGGCGTCGAGGTGCCCCACGTCGCCGGTGCGGTGCCATCCGGGGATGGAGGTGCTCAGCTGCTCGGTGATCCACAACCGGTCGTAGCGGTCCTTCACATGTGGGGCGCGGACCAGGATCTCGCCGGTCAGCCCGGGCTCGGTGGACGGCTCGGCGGCGGACTCGCCCCGGGAATCCAGCACCGCGATGGCCACGCTGGCTCCGGCCACCGGGGTGCCCACGCAGACGCCGTTGCCGGAACCTGCCGCGCGGATGCCCGCCAGGTCGATGTCGGTGATGGGCAGCGCTTCGGTCATGCCGTAGGGGGTGTGCACGGAGGCCTGCGGGGCCAGTTGCTGGACCTGCGCCAGCAGCGGCTCAGGGATCGGCGCGCCGGCTGAAAGCAGCAGCGATACCCGCTCCAGCGCCCGGTGCTGTGCCGCGGTCAGCGCGTCGCGGGTCTTCAGCACGTTGGCCAGGGCGGCGGGGGAAGCGAAGACCACGGTGGCGTTGATCGCGGCGGCCGCGTCGGCCAGCGCCGCTGCGGTGAGCGTCTTCGGGGAGGTCACGTCCATGTCCGGGGTCACCGAGGTGGCACCCAGCGCCGGGCCCAGCAGCGCGAACGGCGCGAAGCCCGCCACCAGCGCGGAGCCGGGCTTCAGCTGGTAGGTGGCGGACAGGGTGTCGCGCATGGCGGCCAGCTGGCGATGGGTGTACACCACGCCCTTGGCCGGGCCGGTGGATCCGGAGGTGAACAGCACCGCCGCATCCGCGTCAGGGTCCGCCGGGGCGAAGTCCCCGGCCTGCGGGGCGCCGGCGGCACCGGATGCCAGCAGCTGCGGCACCGAGTGCCCGACGCCCAGGACCTTGGCCAGGGCCGGCGGCAGCTGCGTGGCGGAAATGCGCGTGCCCGGCCAATTCAGCGCCTTGGCGCCGATGAGCGCGCGCTGGATGCCGATCAGGAACTGCGGCCCGGCGCCCTTGATGGCCCGGCCCAGTCCCCTGGTGCCCAGGCCCGCGTCGGCCACCACGATCACCGCGCCCAGGCGCAGGCAGGCGTAGATCAGCGTGGTCAGCTCGATGCCCGGCGGGACCAGCAGGTTCACGCGCGAGCCGGGGCGCACGCCGATCCGCTCCAGGCCCTTGGCCAGAGCATTCACCCGCTGCCCGAGCTGCGCCCAGGACAGCGTGCGAGGCGGGCTGATGTCCACCACCGCGGGGCTGTGATCCGCGGTGCGCTCGTCGAGCTGCGCGAGCATCGGACGGTAGTCCTGCAGGCTGCCCGCGCGCACGGTCTCGCCGGCGCCGGCGGACTGGAGCCAGTCGAAGATCGGGGTGGCGATGTCGCGGTCCTCGGCCACCAGGTGCCCGGCGCCCTCGAAGCGGTGCACCTTGGCCTGCGGCAGGCGGTCCATCAAGTCGCGCAGGTAGCGGTCGGAGAAGACCGGGTCCTTCGGTCCCCACAGCATCAGGGCCGGCACGGTGAGTTCGCGGACGGCCTCGGAGATGGAATCCAGGGCCGGGCGGCTGGGATGGCCGGGTGCGAAGGGGATGTCTGCGACGAAGTTGCCCACCCCGGTGCGCTGCGCGGCGCTGGTGTAGGGGGACATGTAGGCCTTCCTGACCTCGGGGGCCAGCGCGGGGGTGGCCAGCGAGTGGGTGACCCGCAGGAACGCATCGGTGCTGGTGGTGCCCCAGCCGTGCACCGCCGGGTGGGAGGCCAGCTGCAGCGCGGCGGGCAGCTCGAAGCCGGCCGGGTGCACCGCGGTATTGGTCAGCACCACATTCGCCAGCTGCCCGCGGTGGGCCACGGCCCAGCCCAGGGAGATGATCCCGCCCCAGTCATGGCCCACGGTGGTGACCGGGCCGGACAGCTGCAGCGCAGCGGTCAGGTCGCCCAGGTCGTTGACCCGGTCGGCCAGGCGGCGGAAGACTCCGGTGCGCTCGGAGAAGCCCATGTCCAGCTGGTCCACCGCGACGATGCGCCAGGGCAGGGCGCGCCGTGAGACGTGGGCGAACAAGGAGCGCCACAGGTAGGACCAGGTGGGGTTGCCGTGCACGCACAGCAGGGTGCCGACCGGGGTGATGCCGCGGGATTCGAGTTCAGCCTGGTTGTCCAGCAGGTGCCAGCGGTGGCTGGTGCCCGGGACGTCGACCAGGGAGGTGGACGGAACTGTCAGGTGGCGGGAGTGCTGCTGGGCGACGCCGGGGAATGGGCCGGTCACCAGGCCAGCTCCATCATCGCGGTGTTCAGTCCCGAGCCCACCCCCATGCACAGCACCCGGTCCCCGGGCTTGAGCGACTTCGCCTCCTGCCACAGGGTCATCGGCAGCGAGGCAGGGCCCACGTTGCCCCACTTGGGGAAGGTCACCGGGACCTTGTCCTTGACCAGGCCCACGGCCTTGATGATGGCGTTGGTGTACGACTTGGAGACCTGGTGCGTGACGTAGCGGTCCATGGACTTCCAGTTCCAGCCGGCGGCGTGCGCCTCGTCCCAGGCATCGACCACCAGTTCCAGGCCGTTGTCCAGCAGTCCCTTGCTGTCGGTGTACATGCCAGCCGGCCCGCCCACGCACAGCTCGTGGTGCGCGGTGCCGGCGCGGGAGACCCCGCCCAGGATCCGCGGCTTGCCCGGGTGCAGATCGGCAGGGCCGATGACCGCGGCTGCAGCGCCGGAGCCCAGGGTCAGGGTGGCGAACTGGCGCAGGTAGTCCTCGCGGGTGGAGTTCGGGTCGTTCAGCCGCTGGAAGGTGACTTCCTGGGTGGGCTGGGCGTCCTCGCCGGCGACGATCAGCGCGTAGCTGATCTGCCCGGAGTCGATCATGTTCGCGGCCAAGGTCATGCCGTTGACGAAGCCCAGGCAGGCGTTGGCGATGTCGAAGTTCATGGCGGAGGAGGGCAGGCCCAGGCCGTGGTGCACCTTGGAGGCCACCGATGGCTCAAGGTTGCGTCGGGTTACCGAGGTGTTGATCAGCAGGCCGATCTGCCCGGGTTCGATGCCTGCGGCGTCCAGCGCCTGCTTGCCGGCCGAGATCGCGGCGTCGTCGAAGGTGGTTCCCGCCGACCACCAGCGGCGTTCGGCGACCCCGGAGACGCGTTCGAGCAGCTTCTTGGACAGGCGCAGCCGTTTCAGACTCGGGGCCAGCCGCTCGTCGAACTCGGCGGAGCTGAGCACCTCGTCGGCGAGCACGCTGTTCACCGAGAGCAGCGCTACGTTGTTGTGTCTGAAGGTTGCATTGCCGTTCAAGATTAAAGCCTTTACAGGGGACAGGCGTGCCAAACGGGGCCACGGCGCCGGGTGCTCGGTGGGCCCGTCGGGAGCCAACGAGCGGGTTTCCTCCTCCAACGGTATTCCCTCAAGCGCGGTTCCCCCTATTTCCGCAGGAATTTCAGCCGATAGCTCGAAAAAACCCATGCATTGCTGTATAGACGCTGATAATCGTCCGTGAATATCGGCGATCAATGCGACCGCGCGCCCGACGGCGGCGAGCCCGATCAGGCGTCGATGAGGTAGGACGCGGGAAGCGTCGGGCGCCCGGCATCGGTAGAGTCATAGCCATGCCACACGTGATACCACTGCGCCGGATGCTCACACTGCGAATCGTGCTGGAAGGCTCCGCGCCGCCCATCTGGCGCACCATGGAAATTGACGACGGCATCATGCTCGATGAAGCCGGGCTGGCCCTGCAATGCGTCATGGGCTGGGAACATGCGCACCTCCAAGCGTTCCACAGCGCCGTCCCCTATGACCGCGAGGATGCCGGACAGGCCATCACCTGGTACGAAGAGCAGAGCCGGCTGGAGATCGGGGTCGGCGAGCCCCAGGAGACCACCACGCTGGGCCAGGCCCTGGCCGCAGCCGGCGGCGAACTCTACTTCGAATACGACTTCGGGGACTGCTGGATGCACAAGATCACCGTTGAAGCGCAGCGGGGCAAGGCACCGGGCGAGGCGCCCTACCGTGTGGTGGCCGGGCAGCTGCGCGCCCCGCTGGAGGACAGCGGCGGGATCCACGGCTGGCAGGAGAAACTCTCGATCCTCCAGGGCAACCCGGCGCCGGAGGACCTCGAAGCGCAGGACATCGTGGCCTGGATGCACTGGCGCGGCGGACGCTGGAATCCGTTGGAACCCGCGGAATTCCGCGCGGACGTGGCCGACGCTCGCCTGGCCATGCTTGCCGCGCAATTCACCGGCGACAACGGACTGGGCCGCTGGTTCGACACGATGGAACCGGAGCTGCGCCGGGCGATCTCCGTGCCTGCCGCCCAGATCGGCCTGGGCTTGCAACCGGGCGGCATCACGATCCCGCCGTGGTTTGTCGATCTGATGCGGCCCTTCGCGGTGCTCACCGCCCTGTGCGACGCCCCGGTCAAGCTCTCGGCCGCCGGGTGGCTGCCTCCGAAGATCGTCGGAGAGCTGGTGGAACGCTCCGGGCTGGATGGCATCGACTACGAAAGCGGGAGCACGAAGCGCGAGAACATCATGATCACGGTGATCCGGCTGCGCGAATCGGCCCAGCAGATGGGACTGCTGCGCAAGGCCAAGGGCGTGCTCACCGCGACCCGGCGCGGACGCCAACTCATGGAGGACCCGGTAGCCCTGGCCGAATACGTGGCCCGGAAGCTGGCCCAGCCCAAGGCGGAGGGTCCGAAGGGCCGGGACATCGACAGCGACTCGACGTTCGCCGGGTGGTTTATCCGCGCCGGGGGATTCATTCCGGACCGGATGCAGCGCTACACGCCGCAGCCGGGGCTGTTCATGGACAAGTCCGAGCTGCTGGAGATTTTCGGCTACTGGGATCCGAACCAGCGCTGCCCGGTCAACGAGCAGTCCCGCCTGCCTTTCCTGCAGTCCTGGTATCTGATCGAGCACTTGCTGGGCTACCGGATGCGCGCCGAGGACATGGCGGAGCGGATCCCGGAACGGCTGGCAGAACTCTCGCGCTACCTGTTGCAAGGGTAGCCTGCCCGCTGCACACCGGACATGGCGAAGGCCGTGGATCCCGCAAGGGGGAATCCGCGGCCTTCGCCGAACTGCGTTTACAAATGGTCGGGTGCTTTGAGGGACAAGACCGGGCACGTGGCCTGCAGGATGATCCGCTGGGCGGTGCTGCCCATGAGGAACTTGCCCACTGCGCTGCGCTTGCGCAGCCCGATGACGATCAGCTCCGCGCGGCGGGCCTCGGCCACGCGCAGCACCTCGGCCGCCGCGTCGCCGCCCTGCGGGAAACGCTCGATCCAGAAGTCGATGTCCTCCCCAGCCAGCCTGGCTTCCAGCTCGCTGAACTGCCGGGCGTCGATCAGCCGGTCGTCGACCGGGGCGTCTCCCCTGGAGGAGTTCACCACAACCAGGGTGCAGCCGGCGCGCCGGGCTTCGAGGACCGCCCGGTCCAGCGCCGCCTCCCCGGCCGGGGAAGGGATGTATCCCACCACGATGCTCATGGCTGATCCTTCCGTCGATGCCCGTCCTGCGGGGCCGGCTGCGGCACGGTATGCGCGGCGCGGTCGGGGTCCTGCTCCTGCGCGGTATCAGCCTCCGCGGCGGCATCCAGCGTGCCGGGCCCGTCCAGCGGCCCGGTGGCGGGGGCCGCCAGGGCCGGGGCTGAACCGCCACGCAGGCGGCGCACCAGCTTGAGGATCAGCGGGAAGAGCAGCACCAGCGCGATGATCACGTAGATCGCCACGGCCAGCGGTTCGCCGAACAGCCCGGAGACCTCGCCGCTGGACAGCTGCAGAGTCTGGCGCAGCTGCTTCTCGGCGCGCGGGCCGATGATCACACCGAGGATCAGCGGCAGCACCGGCAGCCCGAAGCGCCTCATCGCGAAGCCCAGCGCGCCGATTACCAGCAGCAGCACCAGGTCGGTGGCCTGCAAGTTGACGGCGAAGGCGCCGAGCGTGGCGAAGAACAGGATCCCGGAGTAGAGGTACGGGCGCGGGATCTTCAGCAGCTTGGCCCACATCGGCGCCAGCGGCAGGTTGATCAGCAGCAGCAGGGCGTTGCCGATGAACAGGCTGGCGATCATGGTCCATAGCAGGTCCGGCTCGTTGTCGAACAGGAACGGGCCGGGCTGGATGCCCTTCTGCACCAGGAATGCCAGCATGACCGCGGCGGTGGCGTTGGTCGGCAGGCCCAGGGTGAGCATCGGGGTCAGCGTGCCGGCGGCCGAGGCGTTGTTCGCCGCCTCCGGGCCGGCGACTCCCTCGATGGCGCCGTGCCCGAATTCCTCCGGGTGCTTGGTCAGCTTCTTCTCGGTGACATAGGACAGGAAGGTGGGTACCTCGGCGCCGCCGGCCGGCAGCGCGCCGAACGGGAAGCCGTACGCGGTGCCGCGCAGCCACGGCTTCCAGGAGCGTTTCCAGTCCTGCCTGCCCATCCACGGGGTGCCGACCGGGATGGTCTTCACCGGGGTGCGGCGCAGGTGCGCGGCGATCCACAGCGCCTCGCCGATGGCGAAGATCGCCACGGCCACCACCACGATGTCCAGCCCGTCGGCCAGCGGCGCGAAGCCGAAGACCAAGCGGTTCTGGCCGGAGACCGGATCCATGCCGACCAGGCCGATGGCCAGGCCCAGGCCCAGCGAGGCGAACCCCCGGATCTTGGAGGAGCCGAGCACCGCGGTGACGGTGATCAGCGCCAGCAGCATGATGGCCATGTAGCTCGGGGCGCCCATGCTGACCGCGAAGTCAGCCACGATCGGGGCGAAGGCCACCAGCAGCGCGGTGCCGATGGTGCCGGCGATGAACGAGCCGATGGCAGCGGTGGCCAGCGCCTGCGCGGCGCGCCCGGCCTTGGCCATCTTGTGGCCTTCGATCGCGGTGATCACCGTGGCGGATTCGCCCGGGGTGTTCAGCAGGATCGAGGTGGTCGACCCGCCGTACATGCCGCCGTAATAGATGCCCGCGAACATGATCAGCGCCGCATCGGTCTGCATGCCGTAGGTGGCCGGCAGCAGCAGCGCGATGGCCATGGCAGGGCCGATGCCCGGCAGCACGCCCACGGCGGTGCCCAGCAGCACCCCGAGGAAGGCGAACAGCAGGTTGATCGGGGTCAGCGCGGAAGCGAAGCCCTCCATCAGCAGATTCAGGGTATCCATCTACAGCACCCCCTCCAGGATTCCGGCCGGCAGCTTGATGCCCAGGCCCAGATAGAAGCCGTAGAAGGAGCCCACGGCCAGCAGCAGCGAAATGAGGAAGGTCAGCACGTAGCGGCGGCCGCCCAGGGCGAGCACCGATCCGAAGAACAGCAGCGTGCCGGAGATGACCCAGCCGGCCCAGTTGATCAGCACGATGTTCAGCACGAACACGCCGACCAGCGGCAGCAGCGTCTTCCAGTCCGTCGGCTGGCCCAGATCGACATCCTCGCCTTCGTCGCCTTCGGCCAGATTGCCGCGCAGCACCGTCACGCCTAGGGCGATGGCCGAGGCCATCAGCAGCCCGGCGACCAGGTAGGGGACCGTCTTGGGTCCCACCGGGTCGGCCTGGGAGTACGTCACATGGATCTGCGACGCATCAACGAGCACCAGAACGCCGAGGAGAAAAAGAAACGCGGCGAACAGCAGTTCGACGCGTTTCTTCGCCGGCGTGGCTACTTGGCTCACGCCAGCCCCAGGGCCTTCAGCACGTCGGCCACACGCTGGTCCTGCTCGGTGAGGAATGAGGAGAACTCATCGCCGGTGATGAACGCGTCGGTCCAGCCGTTGGTTTCCAGCGCCTGCTTCCAGGCATCGGACTCATGCATGGTGGTCAGCACGTTGATCCACTTTTCCCTGTCGGCGTCGGAGATCTCCGGCGGGGCGACCACGCCGCGCCAGTTGGTGAAGTTCAGGTCGATGCCGGACTCGATGAAGGTCGGGGCGTCCACATTCTCCAGGCGCTCCTCGCCGCTGGTGGCCAGCACGCGGATCTCGCCCTTCTCGATCTGCTGCATGTATTCGCCGGCGCCCGAGGCAGCCACATCGACCTTGTTGCCCAGGATGGCCGGCAGCAGGTCGCCGCCGCCGTCGTAGGACACGAAGTTCACCTTGGTCGGATCGATGCCCACGGTCTGGGCCAGCTGCATCGGCAGCAGGTGGTCCGGGCCGCCCGGGGAGGAGCCGCCGCCGACGCTGATGCTTCCCGGATCCTTCTTCCAGGCCTCGACCAGGTCGTCGATGGTCTTGAACTCGGAATCCTTGGAGACCATGATCGCGCCGGGCTCCTCGATGAGCTTGGCGATCGGGGTGGTGTCGGTCAGCTTGGCGTCGGTGTCGTTGGTGTAGCTGGCGCCGACCACGCCAAGTCCCATGAGCATGCTCAGGTCGCCGTTGCCGGACTCGTTGACGATGCGGGCCAGGCCCACGGTGCCGCCGGCCCCGGCGAGGTTGAAGACCTCGGGGTTGGCTGCGATGTCGGTTTCCTCCATGACCTTGGCGGCCACGCGGGCGGTGGTGTCGTAGCCGCCGCCGGGGGTGTTGGGCACCAGGATCCGCAGGCCCTCGACCGGGCCGGAATCAGCCGGTGCTTCGCTGGAGTCGGTGCCGGAGCTGGTGACTCCGCAGCCGGTGGCGGCCAGGGCAAGGCCGGCGGCGACGGCGGCCAAGCGCAGGGTCTTGAATGTTCGCATGTTGATTCCTCATCGAATCGGTGGGTGAGTGGAATTCCTCCACGCTATGCGCAGCGGTGACGCGGCTCACTCTTGCGTACACAAAGTAGATAATGTTCATTGTGTAACCGGGTTGGAGCCTGTGATTCAGGTCTCGAACATGATGGGGTAGTGAAGTCACAAAAAATCTACCCCATCCCGCCCCTGCAGCGCCGCCGGCGCGGGGCGGGATTCGAAGGCCGAAGGAGTGCTGATGCCAGCTGCCGGTGCCCCTGTTTCCGCCGGGCCCAGGTTCAAGTTCACCCTGGCCGGCCAGTACCTGATCCTGCAGCTGCTGCTGATCTGCGTGGTGCTGGTCGGGGTGGTCGCCCTGACCATCGGGCAGGCCATCGCCAGCTTCGAGGAATCCGAAGGCCGGCGCAGCCTGTCCGCGGCCGAATCGCTGGCGGCCAACCCGCTGCTGCGCACGCTGCTCCCGGACGCCGAGCCGCGGCAGGGCGCCGCGCTGCCAGCCATGGCCGAAACCGTGCGCAGCGTCTCCGGGCTGCGCTTCGTCAGCATCTCCGGCAGCGACGGGATCATCCTCACCTCCAGCCGGCCGGACGAGATCGGCACGAAAGCCATCCCGCCGGAGAGCACCGTGCTCGCCGGGCGGGCCTGGACCGGGGACATGAAGCGCGGCGGGAACCGGGTGCTCGTCGCCCAGGTCCCGGTCTACGACCTGGACAGCGAAATGGTGGGATTCGTGAGCGTCGGACAGAACTATCCGAGCACCGAGGAGATCTTCAGCGAGGTCGCCCCGACCACCGCCGTGGTGCTGCTGGTCTCGGTGCTGTTGGGCGGCGTCGGGTCGGTGCTGCTTTCGCGCCGGGTCAAGAAGCAGACTTTGGGCATGGAGCCGGCGGAGATCGCCGGGCTGGTCGAATACCGCGAGGCGTTGCTGCACGGGGTACGCGAGGGAGTGGTGTCCATCGGCTCTGACCGCCGGATCACCCTGGTCAACGACGAGGCACGCCACCTGCTCGAACTGCCCGCGCAGTGCGTGGGCCGTACGCTGGAGGAGCTGGACGTGCCCAAGGCCGTGAGTCAGGCGCTGATGATCGAGCAGCCGATCCCGGACCGGCAGATGCTGGTGGGGGAGAAGGTCATCGTCTTCAACCGCATGCTGGTCTCCTCTTCCGGACGGGACCTGGGATCGGTCACCACCCTGCGCGACCGGACGGACCTGACGCTGCTGGAGCAGGAGCTCGGCGACACCAAGGCCACCACCGACATGCTGCGCGCCCAGACCCACGAATTCGCCAACCAGCTGCACACGATTTCCGGACTGGTGCAGCTGCGGGAGTACGCGGAGGTGGTGAACTTCATCGACGGGGTCAGCTTCAGCCGCAGCCGCATCTTCGAGGACATCGCTGCCCGCATAGCCGACCCGACCATCGCCGCGTTGCTGATCGCCAAAACCAGCGTGGCCACCGAAAAGGGGATCAAGGTTCAGCTGGGCGAGGAATCGCGGCTTGAACGCTGCGACGACGAGCTGGCCCGCGACCTCACCACGGTCATCGGGAACCTGCTAGACAACGCCATGGATGCGGTCGCCGCAACCCGGGATCCGGCCATCCATGTTTCGGTAGCGGAGACCGGCGGGCAGGTCACCGCCGTCGTCAGGGACAATGGGGTGGGAATCAGCGCCGCTGAACTCACCGAGATCTTCACCCAGGGGTACTCCACCAAGGACAGTTCCAGCGCCGGAGGCAGGGGATTCGGGCTGGCGCTGACCCGGCTGGTCTGCCGCAGACGCTCCGGTGACGTGCAGGCCGTCAACGACGACGGCGCCCGTTTCACCGCCACACTCAGAAAGTAGGAACACCGCGTGATCAAGGTACTGGTGATCGATGACGATTTCATGGTTGCCAAGGTCCATTCAGGATTCGTGAACAGCGAACCCGGCTATGAGGTGGTGGGTGTCGCCTACACCGCTGTCGAAGCGCTGCGCGCGGTGAAAACGCTGCAGCCCGACCTCGTGCTGCTGGACATCCACCTGCCGGACATGAACGGCTTGGACCTGCTCCAGCACCTGCGCGATGCCAAACCGGAACTGGACGTGATCGTGATCAGCGCCGCCCGCGAAATGGAGACCGTGCGTCGGGCTCTGCGCGGTGGAATAGTCCACTACCTGATGAAGCCGTTCTCCCGCGAGGACCTGCACGACCGCCTGGAGCACTACCGGAAGACCTACCGTTCGCTACGCGCGCCCGACCAGCCGCTGGACCAAGAGGACGTCAACCGGCTCTTCGGGCTGGGCGGGCAGAGCAGGAAGCCGCTGCCCAAGGGCTGCAGCGTTGAAACCATGGGACTTGTCGAGCGGATCCTGCGCGAATCCGCGGGCCCGATTTCAGCCAGCGAAACCGCGGAAAAGCTCGGCACCTCGCGGGTGAGCGCTCGCCGGTACCTCGAATATCTTGCCGAAGAGGGGATCGCCCAGGTCAGCCTGAAGTACGGCGGGGTCGGGCGGCCCGAGCGCCGGTATGCCGTGGGCTCCTGAGCAGCGGTCCCACTTGTTGCAGCGGTTGGATCTGAGTCGTTCGATAACTCGACAGCAGCCTCGCTGGCGGACACCGAACGACAAGGAGAATGCACTCACCGCAAAACCGGCCGAGGTAACCGAGTATGCGCGGTCCTATAACGGTCATCAATGCTTGGGGCCAAACTGCGACACTCGGCTGTTCCCAGTGTTTTTCCTCGGGAATGGGCGCGGCTATGTGGTCGCGATGGCCACGGTGCTTGAACGGTGGGCCACCAGGCCGCCGTCCACGCGAATGTCCGAGCCATTGACCCATCCGGGCTGCTCGGAAAGCAGGTAGCCGATGACCTCGGCGATATCCTCCGGCACTGCGAACCGGCCCAGCAACTGCGCGGCGGAGTTCACCTTGTCCTGTCCATGGTCCTTCTTGAAGTCCTCCAGGATCGGGGTCTGGACCGGGCCGGGGCTCACGGAATTGACACGGATGCGCTGCGCCACGAACTCGGCCGCCAGCTGTTCGGTGAGCAGGCGGACGCACTGCTTGGAAAACAAGTAGCTGTTGTCCGCGATCTGCGGCGAATCGGCGGCCTGCTGAATTGCATCCTGCTGGTCCTGGGCCAGCGCGAAGCCGCGGCATTCCTCGGCCATGGTGCGCCAGCCGGTGGCCACGGAGGAGGCAAGGTTGACTACGGAAGCACCCTCGACCAGCAGCGGGGCCAGCTGGCGTGCCAGCTCGCGCACCGCGAAGACGTTGACGTACAGCACGGTCGCCAGCGGGGCGGTGCCCGGGACGCCGGCGATGTTCGCCAGCCCGCGCAGCCCGGCTGGGGCCAGCTCCTGCACCCGGGACACAACGTCCGCAATGCCCTGCGGGGACGACAGGTCGGCGTGGATGAACGCGCCCGGGAAATCGGAAGGTTCGGTGCGGTCGACGCCGATCAGCTGGTATCCCTGGGAGATCAGCAGCGCCGCAGTGGCGGCGCCGATCCCGGAGGAGATTCCGGTGACGACGACGGGCAGGCCGGTCAGTGACATGTGTGCTCCTTAGGCTGGTGTCGGCGCCGGCCAAGCCGTGCCTTCGTAGTGCTTTCATCGTCGGGCATGCGGCCAGTGGTCGCCGACACGTTTTCCATCCAATGGAAGCTTGGGACGCTCGCCCGAACGTAAAGCGACAAGCTAACTACAAGCAAAGTTTTTCATCAGGGAGGATGCACATGCCTGTGCCAGTTTACGATGTGCTTGATCCGGCCACCTTGGAGGTGATCGGGCAGGCTCCCGAGCACACCGAGAACGATGTGCAAGCCGCCATCGCCACAGCCCGCGGCGCTGCACGGGCCTGGGCGGCGGACCGCGAGGTGCGCCGTGGCATGCTGCGCCTGGTCGCCGAGCGCATCCGCGCCAGGGCCCCGCAGCTTGGCCGCCTGCTTTCCCGCGAGCAGGGCAAGGTGCTTATGGAGGCCATTGGCGAGTTCCGCGTCGCCGCTGACCTCTTCGATTACTATGCGGACCTCGCCTGGAACGAGTCCGAGGACTTGCCGCAGCGCGATGGCCGCAGCCTCCAGGTGCAGTACCGCCCGGTGGGCCTGGTCGGAACCATCACCCCGTGGAATTTCCCGATCTCGCTGCTGTGCGTCAAGTTGGCCCCGGCGCTGGTCGCCGGCTGCACCGTCATCGCCAAGCCATCGGCCACCACCCCGCTGTCCACCATGGCCCTGGTGGACCTGGTCAACGAGGTCCTGCCCGCCGGTGTGCTGCAGGTGCGTACCAGCAGCCGCCGCACCGTCAACGTGGCTTTGGCCAGCCTGCCGCAGGTGCGCAAGATTTCCTTCACCGGTTCCACCGATGTCGGTACCGCGGTCGCCGCGAGCGCCACGGCATCGGTCAAGCGCGTCACCCTCGAACTGGGCGGCAACGACCCGGCCATTGTGCTGGAAGACGCCGACCTGGAAGCTACCGCGCGTGGCATCGTGGGCAGCGCCTTCCGCAACGCCGGCCAGGTGTGCATGGCGGTGAAGCGCGCCTATGTGCCGCGCCACCTGCAGGCCCGCTTCACCGAGGCGATCGTGGCCGAAAGCGCCAAGCTGTCGCTGGGCCACGGCATCGCGGAGGGAACCACCATGGGCCCGATGCACAACCAGAAGCAGCGCGAGACCGTGCGCGAACTGGTGTCCTCGGCGGTGTCCTCCGGTGCGCGGGTGGCCCACGGAGGCGGGGTCGGCTGCGACCTGCCCGGCTACTTCATGGAGCCGACGATCATCACCGACGCCGTCCCGGGCATGGGACTGGTCGACGAGGAACAATTCGGCAGCGCCCTGCCGATCATCGGCTACGACGACCTGGGCGAGGTCATCGACCATGTCAACGACGGCCCCTTCGGCCTGGGCGCCTCCATCTGGTCGCCGGATCTGGAGCGGGCACGACAGGCCGCCTTCGAGATCGAAGCCGGCACCGTGTGGATCAACCAGCACACCGTGGTCGAGTTGGACGCACCCTTTGGCGGTTGGAAGACCTCGGGCACCGGACGAGAGCGCGGGGCCTGGGGACTGCACGAGTACCTGGAACCACGCACCATCAACGCCCGGACCCACGGCTGACCGGCACCTCGCAGATTTTCAAGGAAAGCAATTGAGCATGACGTCAGTAACGGAACTCATCACCCTGGGCACGGCCGCCGGCCCCGCTATTCGTGGCAAGGAAAACGGCATGGCCAGCGCGCTGGTGGTCGACGGAAAATACTACATGGTGGACTTCGGCCTGGGCTGCGTTCGCGCTGCCCACCAGGCCGGGCTGCGCGGCCAGGACTTCGTCGCCGGGTTCATCACGCACCTGCATTCGGACCACGTGGGCGAGCTTCCCGCCTACCTGCTGTGGAACTGGGGCGAGCCCGTGGACGGGTTCACCTCGCCGGTGGGGGTCTACGGCCCCGGACGCGACCCGCAGCATGTGCGCGGGGACAAGCTCTCGGGAACCAAGGACCTGGTTTCCCATACCCTGCAGGCATTCTCCTACGACCTGGACATCCGCGTGACCGATGAGGCCCGCCCGGAAATGACCTCGCTGCTGGACGTGCACGAGATCGAGATCCCTTCGGTCGGGCAGGGTGCCGGGCACCGTCCGTTCGTCGTGTTCGAGGACGAACGGGTGAAGGTCACCGCCGTGCTGGTGCTGCACCCGCCGGTCTACCCGGCCTTTGCGTTCCGCTTCGACACCGCGCACGGTTCGGTGACGTTTTCCGGGGATACCGCCGAGTGCCCCGCGCTGGTCGAACTGGCCCGCGGGACCGACATCCTCGTGCATGAGGCCGTCAACCTGGACTTCTTCACCTCCATGGGATTCAGCCCGACATTTATCAACCACCAGCGCGAATCACACACGTCGCCGGAGGGTGCCGGCCGGATCGCCGAAGCCTGCGGGGCGGGCCAGCTGGTGCTATCGCATCTGGCCGGCGTGGCCAGCGTGGAGGAATGGCGCACCCGCGCAGCGAGCACCTTTAGCGGTCAGGTCAACGTGGCCACCAGCGGACAGCGCTTCAGCGTGACCGGCGCGCCAGCCGCCGCGCGCATCTAGCGGCAGCGTTTCCCACCGGGGCCCAAGGATACATCTGAGGGCCCCGGCTCTATTTAAGCGAATCCCAACCGGACTCGTCCGGGCCAATACGTCATCGAATCATCAAGCATGGTTCAGGGTTGGTTTCATCTGCCGATGGCGTCTTGAACTGTTGGAACGAAAAGAAAACAGGCTACCTGATCCTCAACGCCGCTGAATATGCGGCGCAGGAGTCACCAAGAACGCAATCATCAAAGGCGCTGCCGGTGACAAGCAGGGTGGCGTTTCCGGATGGGAAATCTTCCGGTATCAGGACAGCGCTGGAAAAGGAACCGTCCGAGTTGACGGGCGTTGATCCCAGGTCAACCGGGTCGTCACCGTGAGCTTCGGCGACCAGCGTGTACCCGTAGATTGTTCCATTGGCAATCTGAAGGTCACATGCCGTGGGCTCAGAGGAAATCGTCACCGCCGAACCGGGCACTGCACTGCCGGGTGAAATCTCTAGTGCACCGGGCAAACACCGACTGGTGGTGCTGGCGCATCCGGCCAAAAGGAACGCGGGCATAAGCAATACCGCGACACCGGCGAAGAGCATCGTCTTTTTCATCGGACCCTTTCGCCATGTTAATCGCACAGCCTAGCCCACCTTGGCCGGTGGAGCATGGCCCGGATCGACGGGTCGTGCCGTGGGTTGGGCATGGCGGGGTCTTCGTGGGCCCGTTTTCGCGGGCCCACGTCATAGGCCGCATCTTTCCTGATGGCCGCGCTCCCGGGCTCTCGCCAGATGCCTGACCGGTGCGCCGAGCTCTTGCCCGGAATCCATGGCGGCCTACGCGACGCCTGATGCCCCCGCCTTCCGCAGCACTGGACCTTGCCATGTTAAGTGGCCATGAGGACGTCTCATGGCACAACGATGAGGGTGTGCCCGCAACGCCGAACCCAGCTGCCGCCACCCACGTCCGGTCTCTCGGATCAAAACACTGAGCGGCCCGCCACCAATGGGGCGGGCCGCTCAGTGTGCGGTGGACCTCAAGGCCAAGAGAGGGGGGATTAGACCTCCAGGCCCAGCTTCTTGCGGTCGCGCTGCTGGTTGATCCCCAGGCAGGCGACGACGCCGATGACCGCGATCATGACTCCGGTGAGCACGAACGCCTGCTCGTAGCCGATGGCCGGGGTGGCGGCGGCGCTGACCATGGCGCCGACCACGGCCGGGGCGAACAGGCCGCCCGCGGTCAGGAATGCGTTGGTGATCTGCAGGACCGCACCACGCTGGGCAATGCTGGTGGTTTCCGCCGCGACCAGGTAGGTGATGGCGAACAGTGCCGGAGCGGTGCCGAAGCCGAAGGTGAAGAAGGCCAGTGCCGCGCCTTGGGAGTCGGCCGCGGTGCCCAGCAGCACCATGACGCCGGAGAAGACGGCCGATCCGCCCAGAACCAGCCCGCGGGAGACGCGGGTGCTCAGGCCCCGGTTGCCCAGCACCTGGGTGAGCCAGGACAGCCCCACGGTGGAAATGGCGCCCCAGATGGCTGGCAGGGCGATCAGCGATCCGCCCTTCTGGGTGCTGGTGCCCATCACGGTTTCGAAGTAGGCCGGCAACCAGGTCATCGCCACGGTGAAGGTCCAGTAGCCCAGGAAGGAGCACAGCACGGCGATCAGCCAGCTGGGGGTCAGGAACGACTTCAGGTACGGGACCTTGGTGTCCGCGACCACGGACTTGGCACCTTCCAGCGGGCTGGTGCCTTCGATCTCCATCTCAGCCTGGACGGAGGTGTAGGGTCCTTCCTTGCCGATGAACAGCCACAGCACGCTCCATACGACACCCACCAGGGCCACGAAGATGAACGCGCTCTTCCAGCCGAATTCTGCGGTGACGTAGGCGATCACCGGGGCAAAGGCGACCACACCGAGGGTGACGCCGGCCGAGGCCAACGCGGCCGGGGTGGCCGAGCGGCGCATCGGGAACCACTTGTACACGGCGTGCATCGTGATCGGGGCCAGCGGCCCCTCGCCGGCGCCCAGCAACAGCCGGCTGAACCACAGTGCGGGCAGCGAGGCGAAGAGGAACACCGGGACCTGGGCAATCGACCAGACGATGCACAGGACCAGCAGGATCCACTTGGCCTGGATGCGGTTGGCAATGGGGGCGGCGACGAATTGGGCGACGCCGAAAAGCGCGAATACCGCGCTGCCAAGTAGGCCGAATTCGGCCGGGGTGATTCCCAGGTCCTTCATCAGCGGAACCGCAACAATGCCGAGGATGGCCTTGTCGGCCCAGCTGATCATCATCAGAATCAGCAGCATGACGGTTACGAGCCACCCGTAGGCGGTCCGCTTTCGACTGCTCCACGTCGCAGGATTGGAGTTCGAGGACTTGCGGGGCACGGAGGGTGCCGGAGTTGTCTGAGTCATGGTTTTCCCAAGTGAGTGAGGGCGGCTTCGTTGCCGTTGGAGGGATGTTGGGGGAGTGCAGAAGCCCTAAGGAGCGTGGGCGGAGATGAAATTCTCCGCCGGACAACGGTGGTTGTGGGCGGAGAATCCCATCGGTTGCGGCGCTTAGCGCGCCGCGGTGATGGTCACTGGCAGCGATTCAAAGCCGCGCAGCACATTGTGGATGATCGGCACCGCAGGGGCGGCCGGGGTGATGGTTTCAACGCGCTCCAGGAGTTGCTGGAGCACGATTTCCATCTCCAGGCGTGCGATCGGTTGACCCACGCACTGGTGCAGGCCCATTCCGAAGGCCACGTGGCCGGAGGAAGAGCGGTCGAAGCTGAACTTGTCGGCGTCCGGACCCCATTTGTTCGGGTCGCGGTTCGCCGCGCCGAGGAATACCAGCACCTTGGTTCCGGCTGGCAGATGTACGCCGCCCAGCTCCGTGTCGACGGAGACGGTGCGGTGGAACTTCTGGAACGGCGACTCCAGGCGCAGCGCCTCGTCGATGGCGAACTTCGCCAGGTTGGGCTGGCGGCGCAGTTCGGCCCAGACCTCCGGCTCGCGGGCCAGCACCGAGAGGGTGTTGCCAATGCCGAAGATCGTGGTGTCCACACCTGCCGAGAGCAGCGCGCGCACCAGCAAGGTGGCCTGCTGCTCGGTGATCAGGCCGTCTTCGACGCGGGCCCAGATCTTGGCCCCGAAGCCGTTCTCGGACAGCGACTCGCGTTGGCAGGCGTGCATGACCGCGGCGGTGTGCACGTCGGCCTCGGCGAAGGCCTGCTGGAAGATGTAGTTTTCCGGACCGAAGGCGTTGAACACCATGTTTCCGTACGGCAGCAGGTGCTCGCGGCCTTCTTCCGGGGTGCCCACGGCATCCGGGAAGACGCGGATCGGGTACTTTTCGGCCAGGTCCTTGACGACGTCGAAGCCCTGAAGCGTGGCCAATTGCTCGGTGAGCTCAACGGCCGGCGGCGTGAAGGGACCGCGCAGCGCGCGCACGGTACCGGGGTTGATGACACCGGTCAGTGCGCGGCGCATCAGGGTGTGGATCGGCGGATCCGACTCCAGGATGCTCGGCGGGCGCCAGGCCTCGTCCTTGCGGATGTCCCGGGGGCCGAGGCCGCCGGCGGAGGAGTAGGTCTCGAAGTCGGTGAGGACCTCGTAGACCTCCTCGTAGCCACTGATGGCGTAGCTGCCGGTGGCTTCCAGGTAGCTGACCGGTCCGGCCGCGCGCAGCCGGTCCAGGAAGGGATAGGGATCGGCGATCGCCGCGACGTCGAACGGATCTTCGCGGAACACCGGTGCTTGTGTCGTGGTTGACATGGGAATCCTTTAGAGTTCGAGAACGAGCTTGCTGCAACCGGCGGCGGCGCGGGAAACGCAGACCATCATGACGTCTCCGGCGTCCTTGTCCGCCTGGGAGAGGGCGGCATCGCGGTGTTCCGCCTCGCCGCTGATGATGCGGGTTTCGCAGGTGCCGCACAGTCCGGCGCGGCAGCTGGAGAGCACCCGGACGCCGACCTCTTCGGCTGCTTCGAGAATGGTCTGGTTGGTCTCCACTCTCAGGGTGGTGCCGGTCAGCGCGAGCTGAACCTCGAACGGTTCGGTGTTGCCGCCCACGCCCAGGGTGTCTGCGGCGAAGCGCTCGGTGTGCAGTGCGCCGGGAGGCCAGCCCATGCAGAAGTCCTCCACCGCCCCGAGCATGCCGCCCGGGCCGCAGGCGTAGACCAGCATGTGGGCGCGGGGCATGCCCAGGATCTGCTGCAGGTCCAGGCGGCCGGACTCGTCCTCGGCGATGATGCGGACCTTCTGCGCGCCGAACTCGTCTTCCAGCTGCTGGGCGAAGGCCATGGTGTCGCGCGAGCGTCCGCCATAGTACAGGGTCCATTCCTTGCCCTGGGCCTCGGCGGCGCGCAGCATCGGGATGATCGGGGTGATGCCGATGCCGCCGGCGAGGAACAGGTACTTGCGCGAATCCACCAGCGGGAAGTTGTTGCGCGGTGCGGAGATGCGCAGTTCGCCGCCGGCACGCAGCTGGTCGTGGACCCAGGCCGAGCCGCCCCGCGAGTCCGGGGTGCGCAGCACGCCGACGCGCAGCGTGGACAGGTCGTCGGTGGGGGAGCAAAGGGAGTACTGGCGGGTCAGCTCATCGGTCAGGTACAGGTCGATGTGGGAGCCCGGCGCCCACTGGGGGAAGTCCGAGCCGTCGGCGCGGCGCAGGATCAGCGACGCAACGCCGTCTGCGGGGTGCTCGACGGCATCGATGACGGTGTCGATGATGGCCGGGGCCTGGATGGGGGCAGTGATAGTCATGCTCTACCGCTCCTGGGTGCGATTGTTGCGAGTTTTCGGTCCGGAATCCGGAGGCGAGGTGTGACCCCAGCGTAGGTGTAGCGTGCAACACAATTGTCCGAGCTTTCCACCCAATGGAAGATCGCCGTTCGCGGCGGGTTCGGCGCCTGTCAGTTCGCCATCGACGTGCCGATTCGACGGGCAATGCTGCGGGCGGCAATGCGGAGCACCGGGACCACGGCGCCCACGGAGGCGGGGCGTTCAAGGGTGACCACGCCCAGCGCTGCCACGCAGCGGCCGGTCAGCGACATCACCGGAACCGCGATGCCGTAGTTGTGGCTTCCGGCTTCCCCATGGGTGGTCGCGTAGCCGTTCTCGCGCGCCCGGGACACCTCGGTGCGCAGCTTGGAGGGCGAGGTGATGGTCCGGTCGGTCAGCCGGCTCAGGTGTTCGAGCCCGACCTCCAGCAGTTCGGGCTCGCCGAAGGCCATCATGACCTTTCCTGCGG
This sequence comes from Arthrobacter sp. YC-RL1, assembly GCF_001454985.1. Lineage (NCBI taxonomy): Bacteria > Bacillati > Actinomycetota > Actinomycetes > Micrococcales > Micrococcaceae > Arthrobacter > Arthrobacter sp. YC-RL1. Next base: position 2,783,136 of record NZ_CP013297.1, on the reverse strand, counting down.
CCGAGGCATGCAGTGGCAGGTGGTCGCCCACGCGCCGGAAGGGGGCGCCCACGCGGGTGCCGGACATGCGTTCAAGCAGGAGCACCTGGTGGCCGTCCAGGATAAACAGGTTGACCACGTTCTGCGTGACAAACAAAACGTCCTGCATATACGGGGCGGCCAGCTCGGCAAAGTTCTGGTGGGTCGGGGCCAGCAGTCCCAACTGCCAGAGCCGGTGCCCGATGAAATATTCCTGGCCCGAGCGGTGCAGCGCGCCCCAATCCTGCAGTTCGGCGATGAGCCGGTGGGCGGTGGCCACCGGAAGTCCGGCGCGCCGCGACATCTCGCTGAGGGTCAGCCGCGGGTGTTCGGAGTCGAAGGCGCCCAGCAGGGCCAGCGCCCGCGAGGTCACCGACTGCCCGCGGGCGGAGGGCTGGGCTGACTGGGTGCGCGCTTGGCGCGGCGTGGCATTGGCCATCAAACAACTCCGGAAAACTTCGAATGCCGCGACACCTGGCACGTGGCGGACGCTGCATGAACGGCGCCGGACCGTCCATCCGGTCCTCGGTCTATCCATGGTACGGGCGCTGGCATGGCCGGGGTTAAAGATGACCTAGTGTTTCCATTGGGCGAAAAGCTATCGCACCGAGCGCGGCGGCCTCCGGCAGGCTGGCGAAGGATCGGCCGGGTGGCCGTCCTGCAGGTATACGGGAGTGATCGATGGCGACCAGCGACAGCACCACGACGCAAGTCGCGGCCGGACCCAACGCGGCCGCGTGGCTCAGCGTTGTCGGAGTGGGCGTCGTGGCCGCGACGCACATCTGGAAGCTGCCTTCGGCCCTGCAGCAACTGCAGGCCGAACTGCATTTCGACCTGCTCTTTTCCGGGGTGCTGCTCGGTGTCATCCAGGTGGCGAGCATGCTCGGAGGCCTGCTGGCCGCCTGGTGCGGCGAGCGCTACGGCTTGCGCAGGCTCTTGATGCTCGGCCTGCTGCTGCTCGGGGTCGGGTCGCTGCTCGGAGCTGCATCACCGGATGCGCTCGTGCTGCTGTGCTCCCGGCTGCTTGAAGGCATCGGCTTTGTGCTGTGTACCGTGCTGGCGCCGGCGCTGATCCGGCTGAACTGCGCGCCGACGGAACTGAACAGGGCCATGGGCGCCTGGGGTTCGTTCCAGGGTTTAGCCACCCTGGCTGGCCTGTCGCTATCGAGCCTCATGCTTGACTGGACCAGCTGGCGCTGGCTATGGGTGGCGATGGCGCTGCTGAGCCTGGCGATGCTGCTTCCGCTGGCCAGGCTGGTGCCCGATGACCGTCGCGCCCGTCATACGGAGTCCGGAGTGCGCGGCCAGATCGTGGCCACCGCGCGCCAGCCGGCGCCGTGGCTGACAGGGCTGGGCTTTGCCTGCTATACCGTCCAATGGATGGCGGTCATGGGATTCCTGCCCGCGATTTACGGGGCCTTCGGGATCTCTGCGCTGACCGCCGGGTTGTTCTCCGCCGGCGTGGGCGGGGTAAATATCATTGGCGCAGTGGTGGCCGGGCGGATGCTGCAATCCGGCCGCAGCCCGTCGGTGCTGCTGGTGTTTGCCTTCCTGTTGATGGCGGTGTCATCGATCGGGTTCTTTGCGCTGCCGTGGGTACAGATCGGCGGGGGCATGGTCGGGGCGCTGGCCTGCGCCGCGGTGTTCTCGCTGGTTGGCGGCATGGCCCCGGCGGTCTTCAGCCGGATCGGCGTGGACCTGGCGCCCTCGGGTGGTTCGGTCAGTGCCGTGATCGGGTTGATGCAACAGCTGTTCAACGTCGGTAACTTTATCGGTCCGTTCATCCTGGCCTGGGTTGCCGTGCTGGCCGGAGGCTGGCAGGCCTCCTGGGTCATGACCTGCGTCTTCAGCGCCGTGGGCATCTGGTTGGTGCTGCTGTTGCGCCGTCGCTTGACGTTCGGATCGCGTGTCGAATCACAGGGTCAAGCGTCCGGTGCCGGCGCGCGTTGAGCCTGCCCGTAGGCTACCGCACTGCCGCGGCATTCCGGCTGTCGGTGGGTATTGCCAGGCGCCACTGCGCGGCATCGCGCAGTGCGCAGGGCTTGACCCTCAAACATCAGACGTCTAACGTTTAAGCAATGACCGAACAGGTAGATTCACTCCCCGCACCATCATCCGCAACGGCAAAGGCCTCCGCGCCGGCCAGCTCCGGCGGTTACCGCAAGTCCACCATGGCTTTGGCCCTGGTGGCCATCGTGCTGCTGGGCGTGAATCTCCGTGTCGCCGTGGCCAGTGCCGCCGCGCTCTTCCCGGCCCTGCAGGAACTGCTCGGTTACGGTCCGCTGGTCGCGGCGCTGCTGCCCACGATCCCGGTGCTGTGTTTTGCCTTCGCCGGGCTGGCGACCACCCGCCTGATGCGGCTGATGGGACTGGAACGCTCCATGGTGTTGGCGTTGGTTCTGCTCACCGCCGGGCTATCAATCCGTTTGGCCCCCGCCACCTCCATGCTCCTGCTGGGCACCATCGTGGCGATGTCGGGCCTGGCTGTGTGCAACGTGGCCATGCCCTCCTTCGTGCGCAAGTACTTCCCGCAGCGCACCGCGGGCATCACCAGCCTCTACTCCATCACCATGTCCGCCGGCGCGGCGCTCGCCTCCGGCATCAGCGTTCCCATTGCCCTGCAACTGGATTCACCGCTGGCGGCCCTGGGCGTCTGGGCCATCCCGACGCTGGCAACCCTGGCCGTGGTGGTGCCGCTGGCCCTGGGCGCTCGCCGGAACCGGAACGAGTCGAACGCCGCGGTCCACGTCTCTCCCTGGCCGTTGCTGGCTACCCGGCGCGGCCTGCTGATCACCGGGCTGTTCACGCTGCAGGCTCTGCTGGTCTACAGCATCGTCGGCTGGCTGCCCTCGATCCTGGTCGACCGCGGCATGGACGCCACGGCCGCCGGTGGGCTGCTGGGCGGGCTTCAGCTGGTCACCATCCCCGCCACGATCCTGGTCATGGCGCTGGCATCCAAGGGGCTGCTGCGTGCGGCCTTCATGATTGCCAGCGGCGCTGCCCTGGTGGGTTTCCTGACCCTTGAGTTGCTGCCCATCCAGCTGGCCCTGCTGCCCACCCTATTCCTTGGCATCGGCTTCACCATGTTCCCGCTGGTGATGCTCGCCATCAGCCGCAGCGGAGACAGCGTCGAAGAATCCTCGGCCATGTCCAGCCTAGCGCAGTCGGTAGGCTATGTGTTCGCGGCCATTGGACCGTTCTCCCTGGGGTTGCTCTCCTCGCTGCTTGGCAGCTGGACCCTGCCGCTCTGGCTGCTGGTGGCAGCGGCCGCGCTGCAGGTGCTGCTGGCGCTGTGGCTCAGTGCCAGCATGCCCATGCGCAAGACCGGCCGGCTTGAGCAAGTCGATGCCAACGCAGGAGAATAGCAGCCATGTCTTCCGTGCAGAATTTTTCGCGCCGCGGCCCGCTGTCGCACGAGGTCACCGACTGGCTGCGCGAACGCATTGTTTCCGGCCAATGGCCCCGGGACGAACGCATCCCCTCGGAATTCGAGCTCATGGAGCAGCTGCACGTGTCCCGCGGCACGCTGCGCGAAGCTATCAAAGCCTTGAGCCATGCAGGCATGTTGGAGGTCCTGCGCGGGGACGGCACCTATGTGCGGGCTACCAACGAATTCGACGGAGCCGCGCAACAGGTCTACCGGGAACACAAGGACACGGACGTGTTGCAGCTGCGTTTTGCCCTGGATACCCAGGCCGCGCGGCTGGCGGCGCTCAATGCGGACGCGCGGACCAAGGCCATGCTGCGCGAACTGCTTGACGCGCGCCGGCGCGCCTGGCAATCCAAGGACATCCAGGGATGGATTGATGCGGACTGGCAGTTCCATCTCGTGGTCGCGGAAGCCTCCGGGAACCGGCTGCTGCATGAGGTCTACACGAGTTTCAACGACATCTTCCACGGCACCAAAATGCACCAGCGGCTGCTCGACGGCTTCGACGGCTGCCTGGAAGCCGGGCATGATGAGCTGCTGGCGGCCATCGAAGGACGCGACGAGGAAAAGGCGGCCGCCAGCGTCCATGCAAATCTGGAGTACTGCATGAGCTGGGCACAGCGCAGCTGACTTCACGCCGCCGGCCAGCTGCCGGAGCTTGGCGGTGCTTGATTGAGTTGCGGGGTTCAGAACCCCTCAACGATTTGTTCCGCCGAAGCCGGTCTTGGGGCTCCTCGCCCCGCTCGGGGCACGCCACGTGACCCAGCAGCCACTGCAGCTTTAGGTAATTCCCGGTAGGCTTAGAGGTGGGCCGGTGCAATGTGCGCTGCGCCCCGAAAGAAAACAACTCCCAGGACTGACCGACCGTTGGTCCCGACCGCCAGTTTCGCGGTCCTCGGTAGTGATCTTCGCGGAAACCCCCTGGGGTTCACGCGCGGGTCTCGATCGAAGACCAGATCTGGGTAGGGCCATACGGTTCGCTCGTCCGTCGCATGGGAGCGATTGAAAGGAGCACCCCCTTAATGGAGGGTCCAGAAATCCAATTCGCCGAGGCCGTTATCGACAACGGCCGCTTCGGCTCCCGCACCATCCGCTTCGAGACCGGCCGCCTTGCCAAGCAGGCCGCCGGCTCCGCAATGGTCTACATCGACGAAGAGACCGCGCTGCTGTCGGCAACCACCGCCGGCAAGCACCCGCGTGAGGGCTTCGACTTCTTCCCGCTGACCGTGGACGTCGAGGAGCGCATGTACGCTGCTGGCCGCATCCCGGGCAGCTTCTTCCGCCGTGAAGGCCGTCCATCGACCGAGGCCATCCTGGCTTGCCGCCTGATGGACCGCCCGCTGCGCCCGGCCTTCGTCAAGGGCCTGCGCAACGAGGTCCAGGTGGTTGTCACCGTTCTGGCCATCGATCCGGACGAGCTGTACGACGTGGTGGCCATCAACGCCTCCTCGATGTCGACCCAGCTGTCGGGCCTGCCATTCTCCGGTCCGATCGGCGGCGTTCGCGTTGCGCTGGTCGACGACGGCAACGGCGCTCAGTGGGTTGCCTTCCCGCGTCACTCCGAGCTGAAGAACTCGGTCTTCAACATGGTTGTCGCCGGCCGCATCGCCGGTGACGACGTCGCCATCATGATGGTGGAAGCCGAGGCTACCGACAACGCTTGGGAACTGATCAAGGAACGCGGCGCCGTGGCTCCGACCGAAGAGGTCGTCGCCGAGGGCCTTGAGGCTGCCAAGCCGTTCATCAAGGTATTGTGCGAGGCCCAGGCCGACCTGGCTTCCCGCGCCGCCAAGGAAACCGTCGAGTTCCCTGTCTTCCGCGACTACGAAGAGGATGCCTACGCAGCAGTCGAGGCCGCCGCTTCGACCCGCCTGGCGGAGATCTACACCATCGCCGACAAGCAGGACCGCGACAACACCGCCAGCGAGTACAAGGACGAGATCCTTGCCGAACTGGCAGGCGAAGGCAAGGCCTTCGAAGGCCGCGAGGGAGAAATCTCCAAGGCCTTCGGCGCAGTCACCAAGCACATTGTGCGCCAGCGCATCCTGACCGAGCAGGTCCGCATCGACGGCCGCGGCCTGGCTGACATCCGCCAGCTGTCCGCCGAGGTCGAGGTCCTGCCTCGCGTGCACGGTTCGGCCATCTTCGAGCGCGGCGAAACCCAGATCATGGGCGTCACCACCTTGAACATGCTGAAGATGGAGCAGCAGATCGACTCGCTGTCCCCAGTGAAGTCCAAGCGCTACATGCACAACTACAACTTCCCGCCATACTCGACCGGTGAGACCGGCCGCGTGGGTTCGCCTAAGCGCCGCGAAATCGGCCACGGCGCACTGGCAGAGCGCGCACTGGTTCCAGTGCTGCCAAGCCGCGAGGAATTCCCGTACGCCATCCGCCAGGTCTCCGAGGCGCTGGGCTCCAACGGCTCGACCTCCATGGGCTCTGTCTGCGCCTCGACCCTGTCGCTGTTGAACGCCGGCGTGCCGCTGAAGGCAGCCGTTGCAGGCATCGCCATGGGCCTGGTCTCGGACACCGTTGACGGCGAAACCCGCTACGCGGCCCTGACCGACATCCTGGGCGCCGAAGACGCCATGGGCGACATGGACTTCAAGGTCGCAGGTACCTCCGAGTTCGTGACCGCGATCCAGCTGGACACCAAGCTGGACGGCATCCCTGCCTCGGTGCTGGCCGCTGCGCTGACCCAGGCCCGCGAAGCACGCCTGCACATCCTGAACGTGCTGAACCAGGCCATCGACGCTCCGGACGAGCTGAACGTCAACGCTCCGCGCATCATCTCGGTGAAGATCCCGGTTGACAAGATCGGCGAGGTCATCGGCCCGAAGGGCAAGATGATCAACCAGATCCAGGAAGACACCGGCGCTGACATCTCGATCGAGGACGACGGCACCGTGCTGATCGGCGCAACCAACGGCGAATCCGCCGAGGCTGCCCGTTCGGCCATCAACGCCATCGCCAACCCCCAGGTTCCTGAGGTCGGCGAGCGTTACCTGGGCACCGTCGTGAAGCTGACCACCTTCGGTGCGTTCGTTTCGCTGACCCCGGGCAAGGACGGCCTGCTGCACATCTCCGAGCTGCGCAAGATCAACGACGGCAAGCGCGTGGAGGACGTCGAAGACGTCGTCGGCGTTGGCCAGAAGATCCAGGTCGAGATCACCAAGATCGATGACCGCGGCAAGCTGTCGCTGGCGCCGGTAGTCGAGGAAGACGAACTGGCTGCCGCCGAGTAGTCTCGCAGACTAGCGTCTGAAAGGTCCCGTCCCACCCATGCGGTGGGGCGGGACCTTTCCCCTTTCCAAGGTCCTGGGGTAGGCCCCGCCTCGTCCTGTCCGGAGCGGAGTTCCCGATCCGTTCTGGAAGCCTGCGGCGCTGCCTGCGCGATCCGCGGCGGGGGCGTCGCCGCGGCTCGGGCTGCGGCAACGGCGATGAGGCGGCCGTGCCTGATTCCGTGACGGCAGGACAGGTCCTCGTCAACGGTCTTGCCCTCGAGCTATATGGCGCTGAAGTGACGTGAGTCGTAAGAAGAGGGTGGGGAAATTTAAACGGTGGCCAAGAAGTCAGCGGATCCGTATCTCGGCAGCTAATGCTTCGTCAGCGACGAGGTTTTGCAGTTCGTTGCCCGGGGCTTGCCGGAACGTCGATCGAACGGACCATCGAGCGGGTCGACACGGACGCCGCCGGGCACCAGCACAACCCGACGATCATGCGTTTCGTCGAGGCTACCGAGGCGAAACTCTTCCGCGAGTCGGGCCAGCCGGGCTACTTTGACATGGCCCCACGGGTGGGCCACGAAATCGACTAGCGTGCCGAAGCTGTATTTTGGCCAGGACGTGAGCACCGCGCCGATCGTGAGCAGGATCGGCACGAGCTCCGTGGAATTCGGCTTCGGGGTCTGGGGCCACCTGCATGAAGGCCGCCCAATGGTTCTCGACGCCGCGGGGAAGTTCATCCCGCTCTGCGTGCCGCAGGACAGCGGTGCCTCCGCTCCGGGCCCAAGCTATCCGGGCGGCCGTCGGCGGATAGCAGGTTGTTGCTCCGGCTGGTTGGCCGGGTCCTTGGCCGGCCGGAGCGGTGAACCCGGTCTGGCCCAGCGCTCAGTCGGCGGAAAACAGCACAGCGAGGGGCACCAGCGGCAGGACGTCCGCGGCCTGGGCGGCAAGCTGCTGGTCCAGCGCCACCAGCGCGTCTGCCTGCAGCACGCCGATGGCGAGGTATTCGGCCCTGCCGAGCGTCCCCCACCCGTGCTTGCGCGCAAGCTTCCAGGCGGTGCCCCGCGACCCACGGTCTCCCAAGGTGCGGATCTTCACCGCGGTCATCGCATCGTGCAGCCCCAACGCTGCGGCTTCGGACAGCGTGCCTGCCTCCACCTCGGCCAGCAGCAGTTCCAGGGCCTCGACGCGAATGGCATGCGGAGCCACAAGCTGGTGATCATGGTGAATCGGGGCGCCCTGCCGCACGATCTCCAGTAGCGCCGGCGGGTCAATGAGGAAGCGGGTCATGCGCCCATCCTACGCCCGGGCATCAGGGCTGCTTGCGTGCTTCGGATCTGTTGCCGCACGGCATCTGGATGAAGTCATCTGGTCGCCGGCCTGCAGGCGCGGCGCGATTATCAACCGCCCTGCTTCCCCGGTTCCGGCGGAGTACTTCGGACATATTTCCACCCAGCAGGATCACCTTCCGGGCCAGCGCGCCGACGACTCACTCCGGGGAGGTCAGCCCGCCCGTCGGCTGGCTGTCCTGCAGCGCCGCGGCGTGCAGCGTGCGCACATCGTCGATGTCCGCGTCGTGGCTCAGCGCGTGTTCGGCGCGTTCCAGCGCCTCGCGGGCCGCGGCACGCAGCGCCCGTGCCCAGTCGGCATCACCGGTCACGTCAAGCAGCGCCCCGAGCTCGCGCTGGATGCGCAGGGCGACCTCCACGACGCCTGCCCCGTCGCGGGCAATCGGGCGGAAGGCATCCTTCAGCAGGTCCGCGGCTTCGATCCGGCGCACATGCACGCGCGGGTGCTGCAACTCCGGCTTGGCCGTGCTGCGCACCGCGATGTCCAGGACCCGCTGCTGCGCGGCGAGCACCTCGACGCCGGTGCCCGGGTCGTTAACCGCCGGGGAGAGCGCCCGGCTGGAAATCTCCGACAACGCGATCAGGCCCAGCCGCGGATCTTGTTCGAAGGTACGGTGGGCGGCGATAACGAATGCGTGTCGCACCGCCTCGGCCGCTTCCTCGGACAGCGCGCGGTCGGCGACAACCACCGGGTGCGAGGCGACGATCCGCGCACCGGCGCGGTGCTGCACCCACAAGGTGCAGTCCTGCTGTTCGGCGACCCGCTGCAGCGCGGCCATGTCCACGTGGGTCACGAACCCCGAAGAGCCGCTGGCCACCGGCACCGCCTGTGCCGGGGGAGCGGTCCACGGGTTGGCGCCCATCAGCGGATCGTCGGCGTAGCCCTCCATGGCCCGGCAAGCCGCATTCTCCACCCGGTCAATGATGTCTGACATGCGGCCGAACACTGTGAGGAAGGAAATCCAACGCAGTAGCGTCACCAGCACTGTCACGATGACCAGCATGATGCCGAGGAAGAGCACTGCCTTCCCCGACTCGTCGTACACCTTCATGGACAGGGCGACAATGCCCACGATGGAAAAGGCGAAGGCCCCGACGAAGGTGGACAACGCGTTATGCGAGGTGCGGTCGGCGATGAGCAACTGGATCGAGCGCGGGGTGCCGATCTGCGTCGCGGTGGCATAGGCCGAGACCATGGTGGTCAGCGAGAACGTGGTCACCGCGAGCATCGAGGTGGCGAGGATTTCCAGGATGGTGCCCGCCGCATCGGTGCCGAGGGCCCCGGACAGGGCCGGAGGAACCAGCTCGCCCAGCGGATGCGACACGATGGCCAGGACGATTCCGACCACGGTGAACAGGCTGGCTCGAAACCAAATGCCCCGCAGCGATTCGCGGGCGTAAGCCATCCAGCGCGTCATGATTGCTCCCTCGGCCCAATTTTCCTCAGAACCCCGTATGACGTGTGATGTTATCACGGTGTGCAGGACGGCAAGAGGCGGGTGTTCCGTGTGCGCTTGCGTGCTTTCGATTCGGGATCCGCACCATCCACGCCATGTCTGGAGCGTGCTGAATGCCGACGCACGTGACAAGTTGAGAGCGGATCCATCGCCCTGGCTGCCCCCGTTCAACGACACCAGTTCTTGGGCTGGAATCTTTGGTGGGTGAAAGAGAAATTTCACTTGGCCGAGTTTCGCCCGGATGCCGACTGCAACGGACTGCGCACCACAGGCTGCCTACATGAAAAGAATCCGGGCTGCCCCAACCTGTCGGGCACACCTGCCCCTGGCTCACGCCGTGCGTTGGTGGGTTTCGGGGACATCATGGAAAAGCTGGGCTTGTTGACCTCGATTCGCGTGTGACGCGGATGATCTAGAGTAGGTCAACAAGTACCGATCGTTGGGGGCGGCATGGCTGAGAGCGAAGTAGTCGATCCGGACTGGAAGCTTGCCGAGGCCATGGCCTCCGCCGTCCTGGGATGGAATGAATGGTGCCATCGCCGGCAGGACAGCTATATTCCGTTAGAACAGGATCGCGGGCAGGTCCAGCATTCCGTCGATTGCACCCCGATGCGTGACCCGTCCTTTGCCCTGAACCCTGAACTGCGCAGCGCACAGGAAATCCCGTCGGAGGCCCAGGCACTGGTTCCGCTGGCGATCGTTCGCAAGGGAGTGCTGCGGGAATTCGACGCCTTCGATCGTTCCGGGGCGGGCGTTCCGGTGCTGACCCGGGAACAGAACATCGATTTGTCGGCAGGTCTTTTGGCTGTCCTCCTGCTGCGGGTCGAAGGCCTGGTAGTGGACCCCGAACAGCTGATGGAATGCCTCTTCGCGGTTGTCGGCGATGAACCCGGCGCGGTAAATGCGGCCCGGGAACTGGTTGAGCAAGGCTCATACCGGCAACATCGGATCATTGACCATGAGCTGCTGCAGCAGACTGCCCAGATTCCGGAATTGATCAGGAACCTCGGTGCCGGATTCTTGCTTGTCGCGGTGGTTCCCTATCGCGATCTGGGTTCCCGGGGCATTATCAGGGTTTCATATTTGTGGGACTTCAAATTCGTTGGCCGCAAGGCGATGACCTTCCTCAAGGGGCACCGCTCCATCCAGCTTCCGATGACAGCTGCCAGTGATTCCCAGGCGTATCACCTTGAAGTCAGGCTACCCGCGAATGTCCGCTGCCTGGGTCTGAGCATTCCCGGGTCGATTCAAGTGGCGCAGGCCCAGACGGCGCGCCGCGGACGGTGATCCAGCCCGACCACGAGATCGGCAAGAGCACTGATTCGACCCTGCACTTGCGCGCCAGCTATCTGATTCCGCCCTATCGCTCCGAGGCCTGGCTTGAACTTGTCGGTTCGCGCAGGGATACGTTCTGGGCAGCAATACTTGGCGGCATATTCATTGGCGTGGTGGGGGTGCTGCTGACCTTCTTTTCGGGGAGCCTTTCGTCGGACCAGGCAGACGCGCTGGGCGATTCGACTACAGCCTTGACCCTCTCGGTTCCGGCGGTGTTCTTCGGCTATGTTTCAACCCAGCAGGACCACCTTCTGGGCCAGCCGCTGACACTGATGTACAGGCTGGTCTTGCTGGTCTATGCAGGGATCCTCATGAGCATGGCCGGAGCCTCCATGTTCGTGGCCAGCGCGCCGATCCTGCGAACTATTTGGGCAGCCGGAGCGGGCCTTGGATTCCTGATTTTGGCATGCCTTACTGCTAAGGCTACGCGCAGGCTTCTGGCATAGAATTATCCGTAGGATCTGGTTTGGCGCCGATGCGCCAGCCCTGAGCGCGGAAGATCGTTGGAGGCTGCAGCTATGACGAATTCACAGGCTTCGTCCAAGGGCCTGAGCATGAAGCCGGCCAAAATCTACAAGGTGGCAGAATCACGGTCTACCCGCCGGGTAATTCCCGTGGAAGTGGCGACGCGTTTCGGTGTCGATCCGGTCCTGTATTCAGAAGCCAGCGTGGCCCAGGCCGAGGCACAAGCCAAGGCTGCACGAGCCAAGAAGGCGTGGGACCTGAATACTTTGCCCGGGAACAAGTAGGGGCCAGATCCCGTCCTGTCGTGGAAGCGATTCCACGGGTGGAGCAGACCCGGCCCGTACCCGAATTCCTAACGCAGGAACTTGTCGTAGAACTCGCGCAGCTGCACGCTCTTGGCCTTGGCGATGTCGTCCCATTCATCGATCGACGCCGAGTCGTCCGCGTAGTCCGACGGGATCTTGAAGATCTGCAGCGGCACGTTGAAGCGCTGACAGATGCTGGCGTACGCGTAGCCTTCCATGTCCACCAAGGAGGCGCCCAAGCCGGAGATGTGCACGCGCTGCTGGTCGTCGGAGACGAAGACGTCGCCGGTGGCCATGGTGGCCTGGAAGTCGGGGAGCAGGATTTCGCCGGTTGGCTCGACGTCTGCCGAAGGCAGCGGGAAGTCGTGCTGGATCAGCTTGGTCACTTGGTAGATGGTGTCGAGGCTCGGGCGGTCCTCGCCTGCATGGCCGACCACGCCGGCGGTGCCCAGCACGACGACGCGTTCGATATCGCCTCCGGCCAGTTCGCTGGCCAGCGCCACGGCCGCATTGACCTTGCCCACACCGGAAATCAGGTGCTCGACATCGGCGAATGCCACGGCCTCGTCGCTGTGCGCGAATACGAGCAAGGTCTTCTTGTCCGACATGAAGTTCCCTTCTAGGAAGTCAGTCCGGGGTCCGCTGTTGCGCCCCGAAGTCTCACAAAATTCTATCGGTTACGCCTCATTAACCATCATCGCGTCGAGGCCAAGTGAGCGGATAAACTTTTGGCATGAGTGATATTGAACTTGCAGAAGTTGAGAGCTTCGCGCTGGACCACACCAAGGTCAAGGCGCCCTACGTGCGCAAGATCGGCGTCGAGCACGGCCCTAAGGGCGACGTCATTTCCAACTACGATATCCGCTTCGTCCAGCCGAACCACGGCGAGATCCCGACCGCCGGGCTGCACACCATCGAGCACACCTTGGCCGGGCTGATCCGCACCCGCTTCGAGGGCCTGATCGACTTTTCGCCGTTCGGCTGCCGCACCGGATTCCACCTGATCGCCTGGGGCGAGCCGACCCCCGAGCAGGTGGCCGCGGCCATCAAGACCTCGCTGGAGGACCTGGTCCAGAAGGTGACCTGGGATGACGTGCCGGGCACCGAGGCGGTCAGCTGCGGCAATTACCGCGACCACAGCCTGCACTCGGCCAAGGAATGGGCCAAGGTGATCCTGGAGCAGGGCATCAGCCTGGACGCCTTCGACCGTTCCCGCATCGCCTAGCCGCAGCACCCTGCGGCAGAGGATCCCGGCCCCGCCCGTGTGCGTGGCCGGGATTTTTCGCGCTCCGGGCACGGCCGGCGCGTGCTTGAAGCAACCCAGCCAATACCTATGTTGCATGGGTAGCATGGCAGGTATGCGAAAAGTTCTGTCCTCGGCCGCTGTACTGTCGATCATCACGCTGGCGGCGGCCGGCTGTACGAACTTCGACGCCGCGGCGACCTCCCCGGTCAGCGACACCTGCAGCGCGGCCATCCAAACGCAGAACGAGGCATGGTCCAATCCCGAGTCCTCGAACGAGCAGCTGCAGGAAGCCGAGCTGCGCGGACTGCAGGAGTGCAAGAACATCGACGAGTGGAGCACCGCGGTGTCCTACAACCCCGGGTCCATGGGCTACGACGTGCTGAGCACCGAAGAAGCCGCCAACCTGGTCTACATGGCCTGCGAAAGCGGGGACGCGGAGAACCTGACCCCGGTCTGCGCGGACGCCGCAGGCCGCGGCTACCTGAACTAAGCCGCCGGGCGGAGCGGAATTCCGCACCCCAGGCGGCACGCGGGACTGGCATGCTTCGCCACGCGGCGCCCTGAGACCCAGTTTTTCGGTAGTCTTGCATGAAACGCCAAGCCACCGAGCAAAAACTCCTGGGAAGTCCGCCCCGTGCTACTGACAATCACCCTAGAATCCGCCCCCGGGTCGGGGATCGACGCCACCGCCCTGTCGCATCTGCTGCGCAAGCATCCAGGCAAGGTACAGTCCTTCGACCTGGCGGTGGGCCAAACCCACGTGTTCTATCCCGAATATTCCAAGCAACGCGCCACCGCGGCCCTGCTCTTGGAAGTCGACCCCGTGGGGCTGGTGCGCAGCAAGCGCTTCCGCGGCGACGCCGGGGCCCTGGACTACTACGTCAACGACCGCCCGTACGCCGCGTCGAGCCTGATGTCAGTGGCCCTGGGCAAGGTGCTGCGCAGCGCCATGACCGGGACCAGCGAAAGCTACCCGGAACTGGCCGCCGCGCCGCTGCCGCTGCGCCTCGAGCTGCCCGTGCTCTCCACCCGCGGGCACGCGGGCCGGGGCCTGGCCAAGCGGCTGTTCGCGCCGCTGGGCTGGAACGTCGAGCAGACGCCCATCGCCCTGGACGAGCAGCATCCGCACTGGGGCGATTCGCAGTACAGCGCGCTGGCGCTCAGCGGAGAGGTCCGCTTGGACCTTGCGCTGCGCCAGCTCTACGTCCTGCTGCCGGTGCTGGATGACTCGAAGCACTACTGGGTCAACGACGACGAAGCGGAAAAGCTTGCCCGGCAGGGCGAAGGCTGGCTGGAGGACCACCCCGACCGGGAGCTGATCGCCCGCCGCTATCTGGCCCACCAGAAGGACCTGGTGGCGCTGGCCGAGGCCTGGATGGATTCGCCAGACGTCCCGGAAGCCACGGCAGGCCCGGGCATTTCGGAGCAGGCGGGCGGCGAAGCAGCCGTCCCGCTGCGGGTGCAGCGTGCCATGGATGTCATCGCCGCGCTCAAGGAATACGGAGCCCACCGGGTGGTGGACCTGGGCTGCGGGCCAGGTTCGCTGCTGCGCCGGCTGCAGGCGGACCCGTTTTTCACCCGTATCGTCGGCACCGACGTCTCCGCGCGATCCATCGAACAGGCGGCCGCCGCGCTGCGCCTGGAGGAGCGCACGGACGAGCAGCAAGAACGCATCAGCCTGCTGCACAGCTCCGCGGTCTACCGCGACGACCGGCTGGCAGGCTACGACGCGCTGGTGCTCATGGAGGTCATCGAGCACGTGGACGCCTCGCGGCTGCCGGCACTGCAGGACGCGGTGTTCGCCGGCGCCGCCCCTCGCATGGTCGTGATGACCACTCCGAACGTCGAATACAACAGCAAGTACCCGGACCTGAAACACGGATCCCTGCGCCACGACGACCACCGTTTCGAATGGACGCGCGCGGAATTCCAGGCCTGGGCCGGGACCGCCGCCACGGACTACGGCTACGCCGTGGAGTTCCGCGGCATCGGGCCGGTGGATGGCTCCGCGGGCACGCCCACCCAGATGGCGATCTTCCGAAAGGACGCGGCATGAACGAATTCTCCATTCCCGAGTCAGGGCTGGTGGTGCTCATCGGCGTCTCCGGATCCGGCAAGTCGACTTTCGCCGCCAAGCACTTCGGCCGCTTCGAGACGCTGTCCAGCGACTACTTCCGCGGCCTGGTGGGCAATGACGAGACCGACCAGTCCGTCACCGCCGCGGCCTTCGACGCGCTGCACTACGTGGCAGGCAAGCGGCTGGAAGCCGGTCTGCTGACCGTGGTGGATGCCACCAGCGTCCAGCCCGCCGCCCGGCAGAGCTTGATCGAGCTGGCGCGCAGCCACGACGTGCTGGCCACGGCCATCGTGCTGGACGTCCCAGTCGAGGTGTGCCTTGAACGCAACGAGACCCGCGGCGAGCACCGGGTGCCCAAGTCGGCGATCGACCGCCAGCACCAGCAGCTGCGCCGGTCGCTCAAGATGCTGCGCCGCGAGGGCTTCGCCCGGGTCCACGTGCTCTCGTCCTTGGCGGAGATCGAGGACGCGGTCATCACCCGGCACAAGCTGCTCAACGACTTCAGGGACCAGCACGGCCCGTTCGACGTCATCGGGGACGTGCACGGCTGCCTGGACGAGCTGGTGCTGCTGCTGGAGAAGCTGGGCTACGAACTGGTCCGCGACCGGCAGGGGCGCGCCGTCGACGCCGTCCACCCGCAGCGGCGGGCAGTCTTCGTGGGCGACCTGGTGGACCGCGGCCCTGATTCGCCCGGCGTGCTGCGCTTGGTGATGGGCATGGCCGCCGCCGGGCACGCGCTGGCGGTGCCAGGCAACCACGAGGACAAGCTGGTGCGCGCCCTGCGCGGGGCCAAGGTCACTCTGGGCCACGGCCTGGACAAGACCCTGGAACAGCTGGAGGCCGAAGGCCCGGAATTCACGCGCGAGGTGCAGGACTTCGCCCGTTCCCTGGTCTCCCACCTGGTGTTGGATGAGGGCAAGCTGGTGGTGGCGCACGCGGGGCTGATCGAGAAGTACCATGGGCGGGCCTCCAAGCGGGTGCGGGCCTTCGCCCTCTACGGACAGGTCAGCGGCGAGAAGGACGAGTACGGCCTGCCGGTGCGCTATCCCTGGGCCCGGGACTACCGCGGTGCGGCCGCCGTCCTCTACGGGCATACCCCGGTCACCGAGGTCGCCTGGATCAACAACACCGCCTGCTTGGACACCGGATGCGCCTTCGGCGGGCAGCTCAGCGCGCTGCGCTACCCGGAACGGGACGTCGTGGCCGTGGACGCGCTGGCGCAGTACGCCGAACCGCTGCGGCCGCTGGAATCCCCGCACGGGCCGCAGCGCGAACCGGGCGTGCTGTCCATGGCGGACGTCACCGGCCCGCTGCACCTAAAGGCCGGCGAGCGCGGCACCGTGAAGCTCAGCGCCGCGCAGGCCGCCGGCGCCCTGGAAACCATGAGCCGCTTCGCTACCGACCCGCGCTGGCTGCGCTATCTGCCGCCGACCATGTCCCCGGCGGAGTCCTCGGCGCGTCCGGGGTATCTGGAGCACCCGGACGAGGCCTTCGCCTACTTCCGCAAGCACGGGATCACCGAGGTCGTCTGCGAAGAGAAGCACATGGGCTCGCGCGCGGTGCTGCTGCTGGCCCGCAATCCCGGGCGCTTCGACGCGCCCGAGGGCTGGCTCGGCGCCCTGCATACGCGCACCGGGCGCGATTTCCTGGCTCCGGAGGTGGAACGCGCCCTGCTGCAACGGGCGCATGAGGCCGTGGAAGCGGCGGGCTTGTGGGAGGAGCTGGGCTCGGACTGGGTCATCCTGGACGGCGAGCTGCTGCCCTGGTCGCTGAAGGCGGAATCACTGATCAAGGACAACTACGCTTCGGTCGGCGCCGCCGCGGTGGCAGCCACCTCGGCAGCCGTCGACCTGCTGGAGAAGGCTGCTGGGACCGGGCTGGAATTGACCGCGCTGCTTGAACGCACCCGTGAACGCAGCGGGAATGCGCTGGCGTTCCGCGAGTCCTACCGGCGGTACGTGGGAAACAAGGACGAGATCCGCTTCGCCGCATTCCAGGTGTTGGCCTCCGAGGGCAAGACCCATGAAACCCGCGACCATGGATGGCACCTGGGCATTGCGCGGAAGCTGGCGGTGCAGGCGCCGGACCTGTTCAAGGACACCGCCTGGATGCGGGTGTCACTGGACTCCGGGGAGTCGACGGACCAGGCGGTGCGCTGGTGGGAGGAGCTGACCATGGCAGGTCGCGAAGGCATGGTGGTCAAGCCGTGGCAGAACCTCACCCGCGGTCCCAGGGGCTGGGTGCAGCCGGGCATCAAGGTGCGCGGGCGGGAATACCTGCGCATCATCTACGGCGCCGACTACCTTCAGGAAGAAAACCTGCGGCGCTTGAAGCAGCGGGCCACCGACCGGAAGCGTTCGCGGGCCATGCAGGAGTACCTGCTGGGACTGGAAGCGCTGCGGCTGACCGCGGTGGGGGAACCGCTGTGGAAGGTTCACCAGATGGTGTTCGGTGTGCTCGCGCTGGAATCCGAGCCGCTGGACCCGAGGCTTTAGGCCGCCGGCCGCGGGTCCCTAACCCGCGGCCACGAACCCGCCACGCCAAATTGAGTAGTTTTGATACATAATAAATGATCAAAAACATCGTGGACAGTACATTGTTCTGCGTCACATAATGAACACCAGACCAACTGATGTCATGCGACGAGTACTGAGGAGCAAGCGATGGTGCGCCAGAAAAGTGAATGGGACCTCGAATACGATGTGGTGGTTCTGGGGACTGGGGCCGGCGGCCTTGCCGCCACGCTGACCGCCGCGGCGCACGGCGCCAAGGTGCTGACGCTGGAAAAGACCGAGTACCTCGGCGGCACGACCGCCTACTCCGCCGGCACCTGCTGGGTGCCGGACAACAAGTTCCAGCGCGAGCAGGGAATACTGGACGACTACGAGAAAGCCGTGCGCTACCTGGACCTGGTGGTGGGGGACAAGGCGCCGCGCGAGGCCCGGCTGGGATACCTCGACGCCGCACCCAAGATGCTTGATGAACTCGAAGGACTGGGTGTGCGCTTCCTGCATTCGCCGGCCGTTGTCGACTACCACTCCGAGCTTCCCGAAACCGGGAAGACCGGCCGCGCGCTGGAACCCGAGCCCTTCGATGGACGCAAGCTCTCAGCCACCGAATTCCGCCGCATCCGCCGCCCTGTTCCCGAATTCGCGCTGATGGGCGGCACCCTGATGCTGCGCCGCCCGGACGTTGCCGCGCTGCTGAAGCTGTTCACGGGCAGCGCCGCCGAGCGTGCGAAGGCCGTGGGCCTTGCCGGCAAGCTGGGGCTGCAGTGGGCGCGCGACCGGGTCACCCGCCCGCGCGGTACCCGGCTGGTGATGGGCAATGGCTTGGTTGCCTCCATCTACCACCAGTCGCTCCAGCGCGGAGTGGACTTCCGCTTCAGCGCCCACACCACGGAGCTAATCCGCGGCAGCGAACGCATCGAGGGGCTCGTGGTGGTCCACGAGGGCAAAACCCTGAAGATCCGCGCCCGCCAGGGTGTGGTGCTGGCTGGCGGCGGCTTCTCGCAGAGCCCCGCGCTGCGCGAGCAATACATGCCCAAGCCCACCCCTCAGTTCTCCCGCGCCGGCGAAGGAGCTACCGGCGATACCTTGGCGCTGGCCGCCGGGGTCGGTGCGGCGCTGGGGCAGGACAACGGCGAAAACGCGCTGTGGTTCCCCAGCTCCATCGGGCGCCGTGCCGACGGTTCCCAGGTCGTGTTCCCGCATATCTGGGACCGCGCCAAGCCCGGTGTGATCGCGGTGGGCAGCGACGGCAAGCGTTTCGTCGACGAGTCCTGCTCCTACCACCGCTTCGTGCGCGCGATGTACGCCACCGACGGCCGTGCC
Source organism: Arthrobacter sp. YC-RL1 (assembly GCF_001454985.1). NCBI lineage: Bacteria > Bacillati > Actinomycetota > Actinomycetes > Micrococcales > Micrococcaceae > Arthrobacter > Arthrobacter sp. YC-RL1. The sequence goes on along the minus strand of NZ_CP013297.1, from coordinate 2,764,394 downwards.
ATCCCGGCTTGGCTGATCGTCGACTCGCGCACGCTGGCCAAGTACGGGCTGGGCATGATCACCATGCCGCACCTGCCGCGGGCCGCGCTGCAACGCTACGTGGAGGATGGCTACCTCTACGAATCCGAGACGCTGGCCGGCCTGGCCGCGCAGATCGGGGTGGACCCCGCGGGCCTCGAAGCCACCGTGCGGCGCTACAACGGCTTCGCCGAAACCGGCAAGGACGAGGACTTCGGGAAGGGCGACCTGCTCTTCGGCCAAGTGGCCGGAGACCCCGAGCATGGGCCCAACCCGAACGTCGGGCCGGTGGCCCGTGCGCCTTTCTACGCCATGGCTTTGGTGCCTACCCCGTTGGCCACCGCCTTTGGGGTGCTCACCAACCCGCAGGCCCAGGCGCTGGACGAGCGTGGCGAGGCCATCGCTGGCCTGTACGCGGTGGGAAACGACGCCGCCTCCGTGATGGGCTCGGAATACCCGGGAGCCGGCGTGCAGGTCGGCTCCGGCCTGGCCTTCGGTTGGGCCGCCGCCCGCCACGCCACCGGGAGCCTGCCGCGCCCCGGTACGCTGGAGGAGTTGACGACCGACTAGGGAAAAGCGGGTAGGCATGGAAATCAGGTGGCTTGAGGCATTCATCGCGGTGGCGGAGGAGCTGCACTTCGGCAATGCGGCCTTGCGGTTGCGCATGGCGCAGTCGCCGCTGAGCCAGACCATCCGCAAGCTGGAGCGCTCGCTGGGCACCGAGCTGTTCGTGCGCAGCACCCGCTCGGTGGAGCTGACCGCCGCCGGCCATGCGCTGCTGCCGCACGCGCGGCAGGTTATGGAGGAGCTGACCATCGCCGCCCAGGCGGTGAAGGTGCCGCAGGGGAAGGTCTACGGAAAACTCTCGCTGGGCTTCACCGGCGTGCTCAACCAGCTGGCCCTGCCGCCCATGACCCGCGCGCTGCGCAGCACCCACCCCGACATCGAGCTGACGCTGGTGGGCCGCGTGATGACCCACGACGCGGTGCACCAGCTGGAAGCGGGCTCCCTGGACCTGGCGTTCGTCGGCCTGCCGGTGGATTCCGCACGCATCAATTCGCGCCTGCTGGCCCAGGAAGCCTTCGGCATGGTGCTGCCGCAGGAGCACCGGCTGGCCGACCGGGAGGGTGTCGAGCTCGCCGCCTTCGCCGACGACTCATTCATCACCCCGCCGATCTCCGCGGGGTCCGCGCTCTACCAGTCGACCATTTACGCCTGCACCGACGCTGGGTTCTATCCGACGGTGTCGCAGGAAATCACCGACCCCTACATGACCATGATGCTCGTGGCGGCAGGGGTCGGTGTCGCGTTCATGCCCGAGGGCATCGCCCATGTGGTGCCTCCGGGCGCCGTCTTCGTCCCGCTGCACGGCAAGCAGTACTACATGAACCACGGCCTGGCCTGGTCGGTGCGCCCCGGCTCGCTGGCCCGCGACGCATTCCTCGAATTGAGCGAAGAAGTGCTTCCGTCGCCCACGAGAATTATGTAGTTAATACACATAGCTAATGTGCAATTAGGTCGTGGACATAATAAGTTAGGTGGGTCACACTAGATGATGTTCCTCTCGAAGAGGAGAAAGGACTCATCATGCGATCTGCAACTTCTTCCCCGGATGCCCTCCAGGCTCCCGCCCGTCCACAGGCCCGCCGCGCGGCCGTGTCCGGCTTCCTCGGCAGCGCCCTGGAATACTACGACTTCTTCATCTACGGCTCCGCCGCCGCCCTGGTTTTCTCCCACGTCTTCTTCCCTGAAGGCGGTGCCAACTCGGTGCTCCTGTCGATCTCCACCCTGGGCGTGGCCTACGTGGCCCGCCCGCTGGGCGCGGTGCTCTGGGGGCACCTGGGAGACCGTTTCGGACGCCGCAACACCCTCATGGCCTGCCTGCTGCTGATGGGCATTTCGACCTTGGCGATCGGCCTGCTGCCGACCTATGAGCAGATCGGCATCTTCGCACCGATCCTGCTGGTGGTCCTGCGCCTGTTCCAGGGTCTGTCCGCCGGCGGCGAATCGCCGGGCGCCGCTTCGCTGTCCATGGAGCACGCCCCGGAACGCCGCCGCTCCTTCTTCGCCTCCTTCACCATGAGCGGCGTGATGTTCGGCATCGTCCTGGCCACCGTGGTCTTCATCCCGATCGCCAGCATGCCCGACGAGCAGATGCTCAGCTGGGGCTGGCGCATCCCGTTCCTGGCCAGCGTGGTGCTGACCGTCCTGGCCTTCTTCATCCGCCGCCACCTGGACGAGCCTGAGGCCTTCACCGAAGCCAAGGAAAACAACGAGGTCGTCAAGGTCCCGATCCTGGAGCTCTTCGCCCGCCACTGGACCTCGGTGGTGCGCGTGATGCTCTCCTCCACCTTTGCCATGATCAACACCATCGTGAACGTCTTCGCCCTGGCCTATGCGGTGGAGCACAACGGCATCGAACGCACCACCATGCTCGCGGCCATCGCCGCGGCAAACCTGGCCGCGGTCTTCACCCAGCCGATCTATGGGATGCTGGCCGACAAGATCGGCCGCAAGCCGGTATTCATCGGCGGCGCCCTGGGCGCCGGAGCCATGGTCTTCATGTTCTTCAATGCCATCAGCACCGGCAATGTCGCGGTCATCTTCGTCTCAGCGATCATCCTGATCGGTGTCTTCTATGCGGCCCCGAACTCGACCTACATGGCAGGCTTCCCGGAGCAGTTCCCGGCCAGCGTGCGCTACTCGGGCATGGCCATCGGCCTGATGCTGGGCCTGCTGGTCTCCGGCTTCACCCCGGCCATCGGCACCCTGATGACCTCCGGCGACACCGCCAACTGGATGCCGGTCGCCTGGATGTGCATGGGCTTCGCCACCCTGTCCGCCATCGCCTTCGCCACCGGCCCGGAGACCTACCGCACCCCAACCGCCGAACTGGGGCTGACCAAGCTGCAGGTCCAGGCGCTGCGCGAGATGCAGGAGAAGAAGTAGCATGCGACGCACCGCACACCGCATCGGCCTGATCGGCAACGACCTGGGCGGCTCGCTCTCCCCGGCCCTGCACCAGGCCGAGGCCCACGCGCTGGGCCTGCCCGACTACAGCTACGAGCGCATCGACCTGGAGGGGCGGACGGACGTCGACCTGGGACAGGTGCTGCGCGAGTCGCTGGCGCAGGGCTTCACCGGGTTCAACGTCACCCACCCGCACAAGCAGGCCATCATGCCGCATTTGGACGAGATCGCCCCGGACGCCGCCACCATCGGCGCGGTGAACACCGTGGTGCTCCAGGACGGACGGCTGATCGGGCACAACACCGACCGCACCGGCTTCCTAGCCGGGCTGCGCCGGGGCTTGGCCCGCGACGCGAAGCGCGCCACCGTCACCCTCTTCGGGGCAGGCGGCGCCGGCTCCGCGGTCGGCGCGGCGCTGCTGGACTTCGGCGTGGCGGACCTGCGGATCATCGACACCGACGCCGGGCGCCTGGCCCAGCTCAAGGACCTGCTCACCGCCTCCCTGGGCGCTGGGCAGCAGGTGTCCACCGGCACCCCGAAACAGGCCCGCGGCTGGATCGCAGCCTCGCAGGGCGTGGTCAACGCGACCCCGCTGGGCATGGAAGGCATCGGCGGCACGCCCTTCGACACCTCCTGGCTGGCCGCAGACCACTGGGTGGCTGACGTGGTCTACCGCCCGGTGGACACCAAGCTGCTGCGTGACGCCGCGGCGCACGGCTGCACCACCGTGAAAGGCACCGAGATGCTCGTCGAGCAGGCGGCGGACACCTTCGCCCTGCTGGTATGCACGGCCCCGGACCGCCGGCGCATGCGCAGCTCGCTGCAGCACCTGCTCGCCGCCGTTTAACCGCCGCGGCCCGGCCTGGCCCGGGCGCACAGCTATCGAAGCACATCGAATCCAAGGACCCACAACATGCCAACACCGCCACGCACCGCCACCACCGACGCACCCCGCTCCCTGCGGGTGGGCATCGTGGGCTGCGGCAACATCAGCGCCAACCACCTCGAAGCGTTCCAAGCCCTGGACTCGGTCACCGTGGCCGCGCTCTGCGACGTGGACGGGGCCCGGGCCGCAGCGATGGCCGCCGAATACTCGGTGGAGCACGCCGTCGATTCGGTAGAGCGATTGCTGGAACTGGGTCTGGACATCGTCTCGGTGTGCACCCCGCACCCCACCCACCAGCAGGTGGTGCTGGCCGCCGCAGCGGCCGGGGTGCACGTGTTGTGCGAGAAACCCATCGCGGTGGACGTGCCGGCGGCCGAACAAATGGTGCAGGCCTGCGCCGAGGCCGGAGTGAAGCTCGGGGTGCTGTTCCAGCGCCGCTTCTGGCCGGCGGCCGCCGAACTGCGGGCGCAGATCGATTCGGGCGCACTGGGCACCCCGGTGCTCGGCCAGGTCTCGGTGCTGCTGCACCGCGAGCACGAATACTATTCGGCCGCCGGCTGGCGCGGCACCTGGGCTGCGGACGGCGGCGGGGTGCTGATGACGCAGGCGATCCACTACCTGGACTTGCTGCAGTGGTACCTCGGCGATGTGGCCCGCGTGCAGGGCGAAGTCAACACCTACAAGCACGGCGAGCACATCGAGGTGGAGGACTCGGCCACCGCGCTGATCACCTTCACCAGCGGAGCCATGGCCACGGTGCTCGCCAGCACCAGCGCCGACCCCGCGCTGGGCGTGCAGATCCGCATCACCGGCTCCAACGGGGCCAGCGCTGAACTGAGCGAATTCCCCGAAGGCAGCGACGGCCGGCTGACCCTGCAGGCATCCGAGCACAAGATCGCCGCGCGGCCGGTGCACCCGGCTGGCGTTGACGCGAACGTCGAGCTGTCCCGGATCAACGGGGCGCTGAAGGACCACCACCGGGCGCAGATCACCCAGTTCGTGGCCGCGGTCCGCGAGGACCTGGAACCTGCGGTCACCGGCCGCGAAGCGCTGAAGTCCCTGCGCATCTTGCTTGCAGTCTACGAATCCGCCCGGACCGGACGCCCGGTCGACTTCGCTACGGCTTCCAACCAGCGCACCATCGTCCCGCCGTCCGTCGCCGACCGGCTCTACACCACCGCCCGCGCCTAGAATCTTTCGACCACCAAGGACCCAGCATGAACACCACCACCCAGGAACTCGGACTGGCCCAGCTTTCGCTGCTGGGCAGCTCCCCGGCAGCACTTGTCTACCTGGCCGCCGACACCGGCTTCGACTTCGTCGGGGCCCGCGTACGCCAGGTGACCGAGGAGGAAAAACCCTACAACTTGCAGCCCGGCTCGCCGCTGCTGGCCAAAACCCTCAAAGCGGTCAGGGACACCGGCGTACGGGTGCACGACATCGAATTCATCCTGCTGGACGGCGCCAACCAGCGCGAGGCATGGCTGCAGATGCTCGACGCCGGGCAGGCGCTGGAGGCCAGGACGCTGACCGTCGCCGCCTCGGACGGCAACCTGCAGCGGCTCACCGAGAATCTGGGACTGATGACCGAGGACGCCCAGGGCTTCGGCATCGTGCCGACCTTCGAAGTCATCTCCTACCAGAGTGTGAACACCCTTGAACTGGCCGGCGAGCTGGCTCAGGCCAGCGGATGCCGGATCGTCGCCGACACCCTGCACCTGAGCCGCATCCAGGCCAGCCCCGCCCAGCTCGCGGCCCAGGCCCGGCACGTGGCCATGCTGCAGCTGTGCGACGCGCCGGCCCAGCGCCCGGACACCCGCGAAGGGCTGGTGCTCGAATCGCGCAGCGAACGCATGGTTCCCGGACAGGGGGCCGTGCAGCTGGCAGAGTTCGTGGCCGCCCTGCCGGCCGGAACGCCGCTGAGTGTTGAAACCCCCTCCGACTCGACCGTCGCCCGGATCGGCGCCCGCCGCTGGGCCGAAGAACTCAAGGCCGGGGCGGAACAGGTCCTGGCGCGGGCCCGCACCCTGCGCACCGCCGCGGTCTAAGCCGCGGCACCCACCGAACCGCCAAACACGAACCACCAAGCACGAACACCCAAGAAACGGATGATTTCCATGAGCACCGCAACCCTACGAAGCGCAACCGCCGACACCGCCGCCGATGTCGTGGTCGTCGGCTCCGGCGCCGGCGGGCTATCGGCGGCAGTGGCCGCCGCCTACCACGGACTGAAGGTCATCGTGGTGGAAAAGGCCAAGGTCTGCGGAGGGGCGACCTCCTACTCCGGCGGCTGGGCCTGGGCCCCGGGCAACCCGCTGGCCAAAGCCGATGGCGTGGACGAGGACCGGGAGGAATTCCGCACCTACCTGCAGCACCGGCTGGGGGAGTACTACAACGCCGACCGCGTGGACGCCTTCCTCGAAGGAGCCCCGCAGATGGTGGACTTCTTCCACAACCACACCAGCTTGCAGTTCACCCCCGGCGCGCAGATCAAGGACATCTACGGCAACACCCCGGGCGCCGGCACCGGCCACCGCTCGGTAGGCCCGGCGCCCTACGACGCCCGCAAGATCCCGCGCGAACTGCGAGCCAAGATGCGCCACCAGCTCTACGCCACCAGCTTCCTGGGTATGGGCATCATGGCAGGCCCGGACCTTTCCAAGTTCCTCTCAGCCTCAACCGGCAGCATCCCGGGTCTCATCCACGCCGCCAAGCGCGTGAGCACCCATATGCTGTCCATGGCCGTCTACCGCCGCAATATGCAGCTGGTCAACGGCACCGCGCTGACCGGGCGCCTGATGAAGTCCGCCGACGACCTGGGAGTCGACATCCGCGTGTCAACGTCCGCGGACGAACTGCTCACCGATTCCACCGGTCGCATCACCGGGGTCAGGGTCAGCAGCGGCGCCACGAGCTACACCATCACCGCAGCGCGCGGCGTGGTGCTGGCCACCGGAGGCTTTCCGCAGAACGCCAAGCTGCGCCGGGAACTGTTCCCCAAGACCCCGACGGGCAAGGAACACTGGACGCTGACCCCGCCGGAAGCCGACGGTGCCGGCCTGCGCCTGGCCCAGGCGGTGGGCGCCCGCTTCAACACCGACGTCGCCTCCCCGGCGGCCTGGTGCCCGGTCTCGCTGATCCGCTACCCCAACGGAAGCACCGGGACCTTCCCGCACATCATGGACCGCGCCAAGCCCGGCAGCATCGGCGTGCTGCCCAACGGCAAGCGCTTCGTCAACGAGGCCAACGGCTACTACGACTACGTCGCCGGCATGCTGGAAGCCACCCCGGAGGGCCAGCCGGTGGTCTCCTGGCAGATTGCCGATTCGCGCTACGTGCGCCGCTTCCCGCTGGGCATGGCCAAGCCGCTGCCGGTGCCGCTGACCCCGTACCTGCGCAGCGGCTACCTGGTCAAGGGCGACACCCTGGCCGAGCTCGCCGCCAAATGCGGCATCGACCCGGCGCAGCTTGAAAAGACCGTCGAGGACTTCAACGCCAACGCCGCCAAGGGCATCGACCCTCAGTTCGGCCGCGGCGAAACCCCGTTCAATCGCTACGGCGGCGATGCCAAGAACACCCCCAACCCGACCCTCGGCCCGATCCAGAAGGGCCCGTTCTACGCGGTCAAGGTGGTTCCGGGCAGCTTCGGCACTTTCGCCGGGCTGGATGTGGACGCCAAGGCCCGGGTGCTTGACGAGCAGGGCGAGGCCCTGCCGGGGCTGTTCGCCGTCGGCAACGACCAGGCCAGCGTCATGGGCGGCCACTACCCGGCCGGCGGCATCAACCTCGGCCCGGCACTGACCTTCGGCTACCTGGTGGGCCGCGACCTGGCCACGGACCCCTCTGCCGAAAACCCTTCCAGCGAGCCGACTTCGCGTTCCGCCGCCCGCAGCTAACCCGACCATCGAACAAGGAGCATCGAGCATGAACTTCTACGCCATCACCTACACCTACTCGCTGGCCACCAGCGACGCACGGGACCGTGTCCGCCCGACCCACGTCGAATTCCTGCAGCAGCGCTTCGAGAACGGCGAGCTGCGCGTGAGCGGACCGGTGGACTCCGGCGCCGGCGCGCTGCTGGTCATCGGCGCCGAATCCGAGCAGGCGGCGCTGGCGCTGATGGACCAGGACCCGTTCGCCCGCGAAGGCCTGATCGAGCAGCGCGAGATCCGCCGCTGGGACGTCTTCTTCGGCAAGGACAAACTCTAGGAACCCCGGCGGCGGCCCCGAGCCGCCGCCACGGAAGGACAGCACCATGCTCACCGCCACCACGACGGCCAAGCGATGCATTGAATACCGCGAAGTCCCCGCTCCGGCCCCGGCGCCCGGCCGCGCTCTGGTCCGGGTCCGGCACGTGGCCCTGTGCGGCACCGACGCGCACATCTGGGACGACGACTACCCGGCCGAGCTGCCGGTCATCCAGGGCCACGAATTCACCGGAATCATCGAGCAGATCGATCCCGGCGCCGTTGACCCGCGCAGCGGGCTGCCGCTGGTCCCCGGGCTGGAAGTGGCGGTGAGCCCCATGGTCTACTGCTCCCACTGCCCGCCGTGCCTGGACGGGCGGTACAACGTCTGCGAATCGATCTCCTGCCTGGGCTGCTACGAGGACGGGGCGCTGGCAGAAGTCGTGAGCGTCCCGGTGGACAAGCTGCATCCGCTGCCCCAGGGGCTGCCGCTGCATCTGGGCGCGCTGGGGGAGCCCGGATCCATCGCCATGCAAGCGGTCAACCGGGGCACCCCGGTACCCGGAGAAACCGCGCTGGTGCTCGGTTGCGGCCCCATCGGCCTGCTGGCCACGCTGTTCCTGGCCGAACGCGGGGTCCGGGTCATCGCCTCGGACCTGTCCCGGGCACGCATGGATTTGGCCCGCGACTTCGGCGCTGTGGCAGCCTTCGCACCCGGTGGCGGGATCCCGCGGGAGGCCTGGGGAGCCGCCGCGGGACCGACCCTGGTCATCGAGGCCACCGGCGTCCCCGCGTCCTTCGAAACCGCTGTCCGCCTGGCCGCGCCGACCGCACGCCTGGTGCAGGTGGGCATCTCCACCCGCCACGCCTCGCTGTCCCTGCGCGATATTCCCTTCAAGGAGCTGGACATCCGCGGCAGCCGCAACAGCCTGAACCTGATCCCCGACGCGCTCGACGTGCTCGCCCGCCATCAGCAGCAGGCAACGCGGCTGGTTACCCACCGCTTCGCCTTCGACTCGCTGGGCCAGGCCTTTGAAACCATGCTCGACTCCAGCCAAGCCGTCGGCAAGATCGTCATCGACCTGCCTGTCACTGGAGCAGGCATCCCACCGCAGGCCGGCCCTGCCCGCCTGGAAAGGAGTACCGCCAGATGAGTACGACCCCCGAATCGACTCGCAACCCGCTGACCGCCATTCAGGAGCTGGATTCAGGCTACGACCTGGTGGTTCTCGGTTCCGGAGCCGCGGGACTGACCGCGGCGGTCCGGGCCGCCGCGTCAGGAGCCAGCGTGCTGGTGCTGGAGAAGGCCGGCAAGCTCGGCGGCACCAGCTCGGCCGGTGGTGGCGTCATCTGGGCGCCGAACAACCACCTGGCCAAGCAGGCCGGCTACCGGGACAGCGCCGCGGCCGGCGCCGCCTACCTGAAGGCCGCGGCCGGCCAAGTGATGAGCCCGGAGGAGATCGACTGGTTCGTGGACACCAGCGCGCAGGCGGTGGAATTCCTGGACACTCATACCCGGGTACGGCTGGTGCCGCTGGGGCGCCCGGACTACCACATGGAATGGCAGGGCGCGGCGTCCGGCGGGCGCAGCCTGGACAACCTGCCGTTCACCACCGAGGACTATCCGGGTCTGGCCGATGCGCTGCGCCAACCCACCTATTTCCCGCTGCTGAGCATGATCGAACGCGACGAGCTCAACGGCCGCGCCCCGGATCCGGAACTGCTGGCCCGGCGCAAGGCGTCGGGGGTGCGCACCATGGGCGGCGCGCTGGTCGGCTCGCTCGCGGCGAGCGCGCTGGACCGCGGCGTGCAGCTGGCGCTGGATGCAGAAGTCACCGGCCTGCGGCGGGAACAGGACGGCTGGATCCTCGAAGTAGCCGGCAAGCGGCAGGTCAGCGCCGTCAGCGTGGTCATCGCCTCGGGCGGATTCGAATGGAACCCGAGGCTGCGCGAGACCTACCTGTCATTCGATGTGACCCCGATCAGCGCGCCGTCCAACGAGGGCAGCGGCCTGGAGCTGGCGTTGGCCGCCGGCGCCGCGGTCAAGGACATGACCGCGATCTGGGGTGTGCCGGTGATCGCCGCTCCGGACGCCGAGTACGACGGCAAACCCTCCGGACGCATGGCGAATGTCGAGATGACCCTTCCGGGATCCATCACCGTCAACGCCTCCGGCCGGCGGTTCGTGAACGAGGCACTGAACTACCACGATCTGTGCCGGGTCTTCGGCAACATCGACCCGGTCAGCTCGGCCCTGCAGAACAGCCCAGCCTGGCTTGTCTTCGACGCTGACTATTTCGCAAAGTACCCGGTGGCCGGTTCCACGCCCGGGGTACGGCCCGACTGGATGCACAGCGCGCCGACGCTGCGGGAGCTGGCCGGGGAAGTGGGCATCGACGCGGCGGCACTGCAGGAGAGCGTCGAACGCTTCAACATCGGCGCCCGGGCGGGTGCGGACCCCGAGTTCGGCCGTGGCGCCACCGAGCAGGACCGGCATCTGGGGGATGCCGCGAATGCGCCCAACCCGTGCCTCGCCCCGTTGCAGCGGGGGCCGTTCTACGCGGTGCCGATCCATCCCGGCGTGCTGGGATCCTCGGGCGGGCTGTCTACCAACGAGCATTCCCAGGTGCTGGATCGCCACGGCGAACCGATCACCGGGCTGTATGCGGCGGGCAATGCCTCGGCAGGGGTGTTCCGCAACAACTACCCGGGCGGGGGCGCGACCCTGGGCTCGGCCGTCACCCGCGGCTACGCGGCCGGCGCCCACATTGCCGGCGCCCATGCGGCCCGGGAGCAGGCCGCAGCGGCATTGGTAGAGGCTGGCAAATGACGGATCAGGCATCCGCTGGCGTCCCCGGGCAGTTCGTTCCCTGGGAGGGGCGCTTTTCCGGGCGGGTGGTGCTGGTCACCGGGGCGGCCGGAGGACTGGGCGCCGACGCGGTGCGACGGCTGGCAAAGGAGGGAGCCACCGTGGTGGCCACCGACCTCGTCAAGCCGCGGACCCCGCAGGCGGCGCTGTCCCTGGATTTGGACGTCGCGGATCCGCAGGCTTGGCAAGCCGCCGCACACAGCATTCGCGAGGCCTACGGCCGGCTGGACGGGGCACTGTTCTGCCACGGCATCCAGGGCCCGGAATATGCGGTACAGGATGTGCCGGTGGCCGGGTGGAAGAAGACCCTTGAAATCAACCTGGACGGCTGCTTCTACGGTTTGCAGGTGGTTCTCCCGCTGATGAAGCAGGCGAACTACGGGCGCATCGTGATGCTCTCCTCCATTGCCGGGCGCGAAGGCAACGAGAACATGAGCGCCTACGCGGTGTCCAAGGCAGGGATGATCACCCTGGCCAAGGCAGTGGCCAAGGAAACCGCTCGCTTCGGGATCACCATCAACTGCATCGCTCCTTCGATGTTCAATACCCGGCTGCTCGAAGACCTCAGCCCCGAACGCAATGCGGCGCTGCTCGCGCGGGTTCCGATGAAACGCGTGGGGGAGCCGCCGGAATTCTCGGCGCTGGCCCTGTGGCTGCTCTCGCCCGAAGCCAGCTACATGACCGGGCAGGTGCTGGACCTCAGCGGGGGCCGCAACACCGCGTAAACACCAGGAGACAGGGACGCAAAGTTGATGCCCGGAGCCGCAGCCAGCATCGTGGCCGCGGCTCCGGGCATCCGCGTGTTTTCCGGACCGGCTAGAAGTCCACGGCCTCGCGCGAGAGCGGATTGGTCATGCAGTGCCCGCCGCCGCGGCCGCGTCCAAGTTCTGCTCCGACAATCGTGATGACTTCCACGCCTTCCTTGCGCAGCAGCGCATTCACATGCGTGTTGCGGTCGTAGGCGAACACCACGCCGGGCTCCACCGCTACCAGGTTGTTGCCCGAGTCCCACTGCTGGCGCTCGCCGGCATACCATCCGCCGCCCGGCTTGATGGCGCGCAGCTTCTTCAGGCCCAGCGAATCGGCCACCACGTCCACAAACGGATTCTTCTCCTCGAAGACCTCCACCGATCCGTTGCCGGCAGGGCGCAGCGAGAAGGTGTGGATGCCGTCAACGATGTCCGGGAAATATGTCACCACATCGCGGTCGGCGAAGGTGAACACGGTATCCAGATGCATGGCGGCGCGCAGCTTCGGCATTCCGGCAACTACCACGCGTTGCGCGGCGCCGGCGGCGAAGAGGTTCTGTGCCACCTGGGTGATGGCCTGCCGGCTGGTGCGCTCACCTATGCCACCATCCGCCAGCGGGGACAAGCCACAGGACGAAGATTTGGCTCAGACCGGTATCGCTGCAGCGGCACTGATGGGACTTGCAGGCGTGCTGATCCTGCTGGGAACCATTGCGGTCCTGGCGAGAAAGCGCCGGGCTCACTAATCAAGTTGAATTGATGCACCGATGGTGCCAGTCGGAACCGACTGGCACCATCGGTGTTTTTGACCGAACACACTTTCCTGCCGCCAGCCGGCCGGTGCCAGTTGCCAACACTTTTCGCCCGCTGTGCGAGAATTAATGAACGATTGCCAGCATGGTGCTGGCTGACTTCGAGCGATCTAAGGACGTACCCAGTGGTCATGATTCCGTTGCCGTTGCATTCGGTGGAGGATCAGCAGTTTTCGCCTCTCGACCCCGCGGACCTCACGCTGGTTCACCGCGGCGAGGGCGGTTCGGAAGTTCGCCGCAGCATCCTGCCCGGCGGCGTCCGCGTCTTGACCGAAGCCATGCCGGGGCAACGCTCGACCACCGTGGGGTTCTGGGTTCCGGTTGGTTCGCGTGACGAGGAAGCCGGGCACTACGGCTCGACCCACTTCCTGGAACACCTGCTGTTCAAGGGCACCACCAAACGCAGCGCGCTGGAAATCGCCCAGTCCTTCGACGCCGTCGGCGGCGAATCCAATGCGGCCACCGCCAAGGAATCGACCTGCTACTACGCGCGGGTCCTGGACACCGACCTGCCGATGGCCATGGAAGTCATTGCGGACATGGTCACCTCGGCCGTCATCGACCCGCATGAGCTGGAGCAGGAACGCGGTGTCATTATCGAGGAACTGGCCATGGACGCCGATGACGCCACGGATGTCGCGCACGAGCACTTTGTCGCCCGTGTCATGGGCAACCACCCGCTGGGCCGCCCCATCGGCGGCAGTCCTGAAGAGATCATGGCGATTTCCCGCGAGGCGGTGATGGAGCACTACCGCGCCCACTACCGTCCGAGCGAACTGATCGTCACCGCGGCAGGCTCGCTGGACCACGAGGAACTGTGCTCCATGCTGATGACCGCGCTGAGCGACGCCGGATGGGAACTGGACCCGCTGGCCGTGCCCGAGCCGCGCCGCAACCCGGAGCCGGCAAAAATCACCAGCATCCCCGGACTCGAAGTCATCAACCGCCCGGTGGAACAGGCAAACATCATCATCGGGTGCACCAGCATCACCGGGCACGACGACCGCCGCCAGGTGCTGGCGGTGCTCAACGCCGTGCTCGGAGGCGGCATGAGTTCGCGGCTGTTCCAAGAGATCCGCGAAAAGCGCGGCCTGGCCTACTCCACCTATTCCTTCTCCGCGGCGTACACCGACGCCGGCTACTTCGGCATGTACGCCGGCTGCGCTCCCGGCAAGGCCGCCGAGGTCATCGGGCTGCTCGGCGCTGAACTTGACCGGCTGGCCCAGCAGGGCATCTCTGCCGAGGAACTGTCCCAGGCCAAGGGCCAGCTGGCCGGTGGCACCGTGCTGGCGCTGGAAGATCCGGGAAGCCGCATGTCCCGACTGGGGCGCGCGGAAATGATCACCGGAGAATTCCAGGACATTGATGAAGCCCTGTCCCGCGTGCATGCCGTGACTGCCGAGCAGGTCCAGGCGCTGGCACAAGAACTGGCCGCCCGGGAACGGGTCATCACCGTTGTGGGGCCGTTCGAAAACGAGGCGGCGCTGGGCCTGTAGGAGGATGTGGCCCTGCGGTCAGGCAGCTTCGGCCGGAACCGCGGGGACCCCAGCTGCATGGCCGGCTGCTCCGGCCCGCCGGATGATTCCTGCCAGCTCCGGCGCATGGGAGAAATTGAACCCATGCGCGGCCTGGCGCAGGATCGTCAGCTGGGACCCCGGGGCCTTGGCGGTGAGCCGCAGCCCGAATTCCGGCGGGGAGAGCGGGTCTCTGGTGCCGCACACGACATCCACCGGGCAGCGGACCGTGCCCAGCAGGTCGATGGTCGGATAATCCAGCATCTCCCGGCAGCTCTTGGCCCACCACGGGATGCCGCAGCGCAGGTAGTCCACCGCAAGGATTGCCTTGACCGAATTCAACTCGTTCGGGAAGTCCTCCAGCAGGCGCCGGGTCTGCCGGAACAGGGTGTCCTCCCGGTCGTTAACTGCCGGTGCGGCGACAACCAGGTGCTTGACCAGACCGGGCCAGGAGCGCGCGATTTCGATGGCCACCTGGGCTCCCATTGAATGCCCTACCAGCACCACGTTCTCGGCCTTGAGCTGGCGCAGCGCCAGGGCTACCTCGTGGGCAAACCTGGCCACCGTGACCGGTCTGCCGTCGTCCATGTTCTTTCCATGCCCCGGCAGTTCAGGAACGATCACGCGGTGGTCGGCGGCGAGCAGGTTGGCCAGCGGGGTGAAATACCGGCTGGACGCGCCGAGCCCGTGGATCAATACCACATCGGGTCCCTGTCCCGCCATGCGCACCGACAGCCGGGTTTTCAGGGACTCGGGCAGTACTCCGAAGTATTCGTGCCTCACGGTGGCCTTTCGTGGTGTCAGAACTGACGGGGCTGGGTTGTGCGGCACTCAGGCTCCGCGGTGGCGCTGTTCGAGCGCGGACCACAGGTCCTCGGGAAACATCTCGTGCACGTCTTTGAGGTACCGGTCGCCGTCTTCGGGTTTCTGAACCGTGTCCCCGGTGATCTTGAACGGGAAAGAGGCTGCTTGGGTGGCGGGCGCGGGGCCCGGGCCCTGCGTCTCTGTGCAGGTTGCCCAGCCGAAGGTGGCGGGATCCCCGATGCGGAAGACCTCGACCTGGCACGACGGCGCGGTGAAGTCAGTGCCGTGATCCTGGACCAGGTCGACGATGGCCTGCTGCTGGTCATCGGCCAGGGCGTCAGGTTCGCTGGCAGCCCCGCAGGCGGTAGTTCCACATGCCAATACCAGCACCGAAAGCGCGCTGAATCCGATTCGCTTGATTGTTTGCCCCACTGAGTCCATGCCTGTCGATCGTGATGTGCCTGCACTCATCTTGGCCTAGCCTGCGCGGGAAAACCAAGCAACCCCACCGCACGGGCCCGCAGTGTCCGCAGAAACACAGCGGCAGCGCCCTGCGGTGCATCCAGTTGAGCTGCGCGTCACGCAAATCCATCGCACACCTTTGTTGGCGATAGGGTTAAAGGCATGAGTGCACAGATCAAGGTGGCCGTGCTCGGCGCGGCCGGACGTATGGGCTCGGAAGCGGTCAAGGCCGTCACCGACGCAGCAGATATGGAACTGGTAGCGAGCCTGGGGCGAGGGGACGACCTCCAGCAGATCATCGATGCCGGAGCCACCCACATCGTTGATCTGTCTGTCCCCGCCTCCACCGAGCAGAACGTGCGTTTCGCCATCGAACACGGGCTGCATGCGGTGGTCGGCACCACCGGGTGGAGCGACGAGCGCCGCGCTGCGCTCGAAGCGCTCCTGGCCGAGCACCCCGAGAACGGCGTGCTGATCGCCCCGAACTTCGCCTTGGGATCCGTGCTGGCCAGCGCGTTCGCGGCCACCGCCGCCAAGTACTTCGAATCGGTGGAAATCATTGAATTGCACCACCCGAACAAGGTCGACGCACCCAGCGGCACCGCCGTGCGCACCGCCGAGCTGATTGCCAAGTCCCGCGAGGCCGCAGGCGTCGCTCCGAGCCCGGATGCCACCGAAACCCAGCTGGACGGCGCTCGCGGAGCCGAGGTGGATGGCATCCACGTGCATTCGGTGCGCCTGCGCGGCCTGGTCGCCCACCAGGAAGTCCTGCTCGGCGGTCCGGGCGAGCAGCTCACCTTGCGCCATGATTCCTACGACCGCGCCTCGTTCATGCCAGGCGTGCTGCTGGGCTTGCGCACCGTGGCCTCGCGCCCGGGACTGACCTACGGGCTGGACGGTTACCTGGAGCTGGGCCAGTGAAAACAAAACTTTGGGTCGGCGGAATCCTCATTCTCTTCGCCCTGTATATCGGCATGGCATTCACCCAGGCGTTCCGCTTCATGGGTACCGATTCGCTGACGGCAAAGATCATGGGTGTCGCCATTCTGGTGGTTCCCGCGTTCGGCGTCTGGATCCTGATCCGCGAAGTCCTGTTCGGACTGCGCACCGAAGCCATGGGCAAGACCCTGGCCACGCTGGGCGAACTGCCCGAGGACCTGCCGCGCATGCCGTCGGGACGGTTCGTGCGTGAAGCCGCGGATGCCGACTTCCCCAACCACCAACGCGATGTGGAGGAAAACCCGGAGTCCTGGAAGTCCTGGTACCGTCTGGCCCTGGCCTACGAGGCCTGCGGCGACAAGCGCCGGGCGCGCAACTCGATGCGCACGTCCATCGGCTTCTGGCGCCAGGAGCAGAAGACCGGAGCGGTCTAATCCTGCGGCGCATTGCCTACGACAGCACAGGTCCCCGTCTTCCTCGACCAAGGAAGGCGGGGATCTTTTGGGTGTTCGTCGGGAGCCGGCGCCACCGGCTCAGCGGGACGGCGGGGCCGAAGCGCCCCTGCCGGGTGGCTCGGAGTCGGCGCCGCTCAGGACCCGCACCACGTATTCCAGAGGGCCGGTGGACTTGGTGAATCCGAGCCAGAGCCCCAGCGCCGCGGTAGCCGCGCACAGGATCCACCAGATCGCCATCGGCGGCAGGTAGTCCTGCATCAGGGGCAGGACCAGAATATGCCCCGCGTACAGCGTCAACGGGGCCCGTCCCGCCCCGGCAAGGAACCAGCCCACCAGGCCCAGCAACGGAACGACCAGCTGCATCAGGCCGATCGCCGTGACGGCGCAGGCGGCCGCATGGAGGGTGAAGACCAGTGAGGTGCTGTGCGCGGTGGGCAGCCAGAGGTAGGAGGGGTCCGCCAACAACGGATCCAGTCTGACTCGCGGTAGACGGCCGGCGGCCACCAGTGCGCCCACGTCGTCCAGGGGGATCCGTACGGCGGCTGCGATCTGCTCGGTAAACCGGCTTGTAGCCGCCCAGCCGAGCGCGAGCGTCGTAAGGGCCGCCGCCGCCCCGCCTGCGGCGAGCTTTGCGGCGGTCGCCGGCGAAGCCAGGCACGTGCGCCCCAGCGCGATGCCCAGCAGCCCGAATCCGACCCAGACCATCAGCGGGTAGTAGCCGGTGACCAAGATGTCCTTGAGCAGCAGCCCTGGGGTGAGCAGGTCGAGAAAGGTCGGGTTGTGCCCGAGCGTCTGGCCCTCCCAGGCGTGCGCCAAGGGCCGCCACAGTATAGGCATGATCAGCAGCCATAGGGCTGAGACTACCCAAATTGTTGTTCTTGAGAGCCTCAGGGCCAGAGGAAGCAACAGGAAAAGTAGGCCATAGTGAACCAAAATGACCGCAATGCCTTCATTTGACGGTCCAATCAGCATTCCGAGCACGGCAATAATTGATGCTCTCAGGGCAAGGACTGAGTAAACCTTGGGGTTGGAAAAGCCCCTGCGCGCTAGCGAACGCGTCAGCAGCGTCAGCGAAACTCCGGCCAAAACCATGAACAAAACCGAAGCCCGCCCCGCGGCTACAGCCCCGGTAAACGTAGGGGAGTAGGCTCCTTCGGGCCCCCTTTCGTACAGGCTGAAAATGTGGGCCGCGAACATGCCTAGGATGGCGGCAAGACGTGCCGCATCCACCCCCAGCAGCCGTGACGGTTTGCTCGATTGGTCCATGGAGTTATCGCATCACGGAATTGTCGGAAGATGCCATCGCAACATGCGCGAGTGTAGATTTAATCCCATGGCTACAAGTGCAATTGATAATCAGGCGTTCCCCTTTGGCACGGTGCTGACCGCGATGGTCACGCCCTTCACCGACGCTGGTGAGGTCGATTATGAAATGGCCGCCAAGCTGGCCGCCAAGCTCGTGGACGATGGCTGCGACGGCCTGGTCGTCACCGGCACCACCGGCGAGACCTCGACCCTGACCGACGAGGAAAACGTGGGCCTGTTCCGCGCAGTAGTCGCGGCCGTCGGAGACCGCGCCGCGGTGCTCGCCGGATCCACCACGAACGACACCCGCCACTCCATCGCACTGTCGCTGGCCGCCAAGGAAACCGGCGTTGACGGCATCCTGGTCACCACCCCGTACTACAACAAGCCGAGCCAGGCAGGTGTCATCGCCCACGTGAAGGCGATCGCCGAAGCCGTGGAACTGCCCATCATGCTCTACGACATCCCCGGCCGGGCCGGCATCTCGCTGGCCCCGCAGACGATCATCGAACTGGCGAAGATCCCGCAGGTGATCGCGTTGAAGGACGCCAAGGCTGATTACCAGTCCACCACCACCGTGCTGGCCAAGACCAACCTGCATGTGTACTCGGGCGACGACGGGCTGACCCTGCCGCTCATGGCCGCGGGCGCCGTCGGCGTGGTTTCGGTCTCCGCTCACGTCGCGGCCGCCAAATACCGTACGCTGGTTAATGCAATGCATGCCGGGGATCTGGCCACTGCACGCGCTACACACTTCGAGCTGGACCCGATCCAGCGCGGCATCATGAGCCACATCCAGGGCGCGGTCGCCGCAAAATATGGACTTCACTGGCAGGGTGTCCTGCCGAACACCGTCGTCCGACTGCCGCTGCTGGCACCGTCGGACGCAGAACTCGATGCCATCCGCGCGGACCTACGTGAAGGCGGATGGGATCTGTAACGAAAGGGTATAACCGCATATGACTGAGAGTTCAGTAGGAAAGGCCGATTCTGCGCGCATGCAGACCCCGGCCAAGGTGAAGAAGGGGACCATGCGCATCGTCCCCCTCGGAGGCTTGGGCGAAGTCGGCCGAAACATGACAGTGTTCGAGCTCGACGGCAAGCTGTTGATCGTGGACTGCGGCGTGCTCTTCCCCGAGGAGCACCAGCCTGGCGTGGATCTGATCCTGCCGGACTTCTCATACATCAAGGACCGCCTGGACGACGTGGTGGGCCTCGTGCTCACCCACGGCCATGAGGACCACATCGGTGCGGTGCCGTACCTGCTGCGCCTTCGCGAAGACATCCCGCTGTACGGGTCCAAGCTGACCCTGGCCTTCGTCGAAGCCAAGCTGGCCGAGCACCGCATCAAGGCCAACAGCAACATCGTGGTGGAGGGCGAGATCGCCCAGGTCGGCAACTTCGAATGCGAATTCGTCGCGGTCAACCACTCCATCCCGGACGCCCTGGCGGTCTTCCTGCGCACCGAGGCCGGCACCGTGCTGCACACCGGCGACTTCAAGATGGATCAGCTGCCGCTGGACGGCCGCATCACCGATCTGCGCCACTTCGCCCGCCTCGGGGAGGAAGGCGTGGACCTGTTCCTGCCGGACTCCACCAACGCGGAGGTGCCGGGCTTCACCGTCGCCGAACGCGAAATCGGCCCGGTGCTCGAAGCCAAGTTCGCCCGCGCCCGCCGCCGCATCATTGTCGCTTCCTTCTCCTCGCACGTGCACCGCGTGCAGCAGGTGCTGGACGCCGCGGCCATGCACGGACGCAAGGTGGCCTTCATCGGCCGCTCGATGGTGCGCAACATGGGCATCGCCGAACGCCTGGGCTACCTGGACATCCCGCCGGGCGTACTGGTCGACCTGAAGCAGATCGACCAGCTGCCGGACCACAAGGTCGTGCTGATGTCCACCGGCTCGCAGGGTGAGCCGATGGCCGCGCTCTCGCGCATGGCCAACGGCGAGCACAAGGTGCAGATCAACCCGGGCGACACCGTGATCCTGGCTTCCAGCTTGATCCCGGGCAACGAGAACTCGGTCTTCCGCGTGATCAACGGCCTGATGCGCTTGGGCGCCGAGGTCATCCACAAGGGCATGGCCAAGGTCCACGTCTCCGGGCACGCCTCGGCCGGCGAGCTGCTGTACTGCTACAACATCCTGCGCCCGAAGAACGTGCTGCCGGTGCACGGCGAAACCCGCCACCTGATCGCCAACGGCCGCCTGGCCGCGCAGTCGGGTGTGCCGGAGGAGAACGTGCTGCTGGCCGAGGACGGCTCGGTCATCGACCTCAAGGACGGCGTGGCCAAGCTCGTCGGCCAGGTCGAATGCGGATACGTCTACGTTGACGGCTCCAAGGTCGGCACCATCACCGACGACGACCTGAAGGACCGCGTCACCCTGGGCGAGGAGGGCTTCATCTCGGTCATCACCGTGATCAACCGCCAGAACGGCACCATCATCTCCGGCCCGGACATCCACGCCCGCGGCGTGGCCGAAGAGGACTCGGTCTTCAACGAGATCAAGCCGAAGATCGCCGCTGCGATCGTGGAGGCGGTTGCGAACAACCCGAACCACACCACGCACCAGCTGCAGCAGATCACGCGCCGCGTGATCGGCTCGTGGGTTTCGCGCAAGCTGCGCCGCCGCCCGATGATCGTACCTGTGGTGCTCGAAGCCTAGGCTTCTGGAACACCGAACCGCGGAACCCTGCCCCGGGCGGGGTTCCGCTGTTTAACCCTGCGTTGTGCGATCCGCGGGTCTCCCGGTCCGTCGCGCGGCAAGGACCGCACGCCAACGATTTATTCGTGGTGTCGAGCCAGGGCGAAATATTCCGGCGAAAACCAGTAAAAATTTCCGATGCCTCCCATATGCTCTGTTGAGCTCGATGTCGCAACGGCATCGCACTCACACGCATTCTGGGGGACCTCATGAGGAAAACTGCACTATCACGCGCCATGGGCGCGCTGGCAACGATGGGCCTGGTCGGGGCCCTCGCCGTGGCCGCGGCTCCGGCGCAGGCCAGCGAACGGCCGATCGACATCACCGGCTATTCGGTGTCGTCGATCACCGTCGGGGACTCGAGCTGCCGCAATATTCCGGTGTCTGCCAGCACCAAGATCAAAGGCGACTACGTCGATTCCTATGGGATTATCGACGTCACGCGAAACGGCGGTGTGGTTGATGCCTTGTGGATGGAGGGACGTCGCGTATCGGACAGGGCCTCTGTCTGCCCGAGCCTTTACGGCTTGGGTGCCTACAAGGTTGGACCGGCTGACATCTTCGCCGAGTACGACTACTGGGATTCGTACTTCGGCGAATACTTCTCCGACTACAGCGATTACACCGACTACAGCAGCAAGACGTTCTATGTGCGGGGCAAGACCAAGAGCACGCTGAAAGCGACCCGCTCGGGTAGCAAGGTCACCTTGACGGCCACGGCACAGGTTTATTCGCCGGAGAAGTACCGCTACGCCCAGTACAACGGCAAGAAGGCCAAGTTCCAGGTGAAGTCGGGCAACACCTGGAAGACCTTGAAGACCGTTGACCTCAAGAAGGGCACGGCGAAGATTACCGTGAAGCAGCCGAAGAAGAAGAGCTACAGGCTGACGATCCCGACAGCAACATGGGCCGCGCCCACCACAACCAAGACCGTGACCAAGTAGTCTTATCCGCGATGCCGTAGCGGACCGGTTGCTCAGAAGCCTGCATCGTCCCGCCAGCCAGGGGAAGATGCAGGCTTTGCGCCGTCCGCAGGCCTCGTCGAGTCGAATCTGAGCAGGTTTGCGGAACAAGGCGTCATCTCCGGATTCCTCGGCGTCGACCGCGAAGCCCCCGGGCTAGGATTGGCCCATGATCCGTCAACGAGCACGCGACCTCGGCACCATGGGCAAACGGCTGTTCTGGACAGCCGCGGGCCTCGGGGTACTGTCCGGAACGATTTCCGTCGCCGCTTGGTTGGGACCCCAATTCATCGGGACAGCAGTGGAGGAGATGCTTGATGGCGGCTACCTCCTGGATCTGGCATTGGTGGTGCTTCCGGCCGCGATGCTCTGCGGCTTGGCGCTGGGAATACTCTCGTGGTCTGCGACCTATGCGGCCTTGGGAATCCTCGAAGCCCGACGCCCGGAAGCGACGGTACTTCAGCAAGCAGCCGCCGGTGGCATGGGCTCAATGGCCGGCGGGCTGATTCCCGCAGTGCTGATCTTCTCAACCGTTCTCAGCGAGGAACCAAATCTAGGATTCGTCTACGCCATCACCTTCGGCCTGCTGGCGTGGTGCTTCATCTTGGCCTTCGGAACCCTGCTGGTGCTGAACCGCACGGATGCCAGCCAAGGGCCCGCGACATGACAGCCCGTACCAGCATATTATTTGCCCAACGAAAGATTCTGCCCACGTGTCACACGCTCCCGCACCGGAAGTTCAACGGATTTCACTTCGCTTAGTGGCTGGAACGGTGCTTGTCGGCGCAGCGCTCGGCGCTTTGCTGGGAATACTGAACCACTGGGGTCTACTGGTCGAAACGTTGACAACCGCGGGACGGCCGACGGATTCGTTCGCCATAGCTTTCGGCGCACTGGCCAACGGAGCCATGCTCGGTGCCGGCGCCGGGCTGATTCCCGGGTTGGGCGCCCTCGCTGGAATGGTGCTCCAGGCTCGTCGCCGGAATCCGGGCAGTGCGGCAACCCCGCGGGGTGCGGCGGCCACCGGGGCCGTGGCGACCCTGCTTGTTTCCGGCGCCGGATTGCTGCTTCTCTTGCCGGGCGCACCTGCAGGGTTCTGGATCTGGAGTGCGGCAGGGTACCTCGCGCTGTCCGTGTCAAGCGTTTGGATGATCACTCCAAGGTTGTCCGGACGCAATGCCGAATCAGCGGCCTGAGAGGCCAACCCGTTGTGAATCCATGTGTAGTTGGTAGGAGATGCCGCTATTCACTAGTGTGGATCCCGAGGAATCTCTAGATCAGTTGTGCTTAAACATTGGTCTCCCATCCTCATTGAGGCCAGCGCCTCACCACCATCAACCGCATCGCGAGGATTCCTCATGTCAGTTCCGCCAAACCCGCCGAATTACTACGCCAACTCCACCAGCTCGTATCCGTCCAACCCTTACGAGCAGCACAACAACGGTGAAGGCCACAAGAGCTTCATTGCAACGTGGCTGCTCTCGTGGTTCCTCGGAGGTCTGGGCATCGATCGCTTCTACCTCGGGAAGATCGGCACCGGAATCCTCAAGCTGATCACCCTCGGCGGTTTCGGCATCTGGCTCATCGTGGACATCATCTTGATCCTTGCCGGCGGCATGCGCGACAAGTACGGCTACCGTCTGGCCGGGTACGAAGAGCACAAGAAGACCGCATGGATCATTTCGATCATTCTGCTGGTCCTCGGAATTGGTTTCGGCAGCGTGAACGCCCCGGACTACCTCGATCAGTGGCAGTCCTTCTAAAGAGCTGTCGATGACCCCGTGAAATCTCGCAGAGAATTTCGCGGGGTCATTCTTTTGCGATCACTTATACGTTCCTGATCTGGGATGACAAACTGAACTAATGCTGAAGATTTGCGAGCGGGACTGTGCAGGAAGCCTCGGATTAGGCAGAATGGGGCAAATGAACGCCCTGACGAATCCCCTGAGGCCAGCGTCGCACCGTGCGCTGCAGATCCAGGATGCGGACGGTGTCCGCCCATGATCGAATTCGACGCAGTCAGCAAGAGCTACCCGGGCGGCACCACGGCGGTCAGCGATTTCTCCCTCGAAGTGCCAGCGCACCGCACCACGGTGTTCGTCGGATCCTCCGGGTGCGGCAAGACGACGCTGCTGCGCATGGTCAACCGCATGGTCGAGCCCTCCGCCGGGAGCATCAGGATCGACGGGCAGGACATCGGCTCCGGGTCCCCGGTCCAGCTGCGCCGCAGCATCGGCTATGTCATGCAGAACGCCGGGTTGCTCCCGCACTTCACCGTCGCGCAGAACATCGCCACGGTACCCAGGCTCAAGGGAACTTCCCGCGGCAAGGCCCGCAACCGGGCACTTGAACTGATGGCGACGGTGGGACTGGATTCCGGCTTGGCCGACAGGTATCCGCACCAGCTCTCCGGCGGCCAGCAGCAGCGCGTCGGCGTCGCCCGGGCGTTGGCCCCGGAACCGAACATCCTGCTCATGGACGAGCCCTTCGGCGCGGTGGACCCGATCGTGCGCACCGAACTGCAGCAGGAGCTGCTGCGGCTGCAGCGGGAGCTGGGCAAAACGATCATCTTCGTCACCCACGACATCGACGAGGCGTTCCTGCTGGGGGACCAGGTGGTCATCCTCTCCGAGCAGGCGCGGAAGCTGCAGGTGGGAACCCCCAGCCAGATCATCGAATCGCCGGCCAACGATTTTGTCGCCTCGTTCATCGGGGCCGAACGCGGGCAGCGCGCCCTGCGCCTGAAGCAGACGCCTACCGGCACGGTGCTGGTGGACCCCCAGGGCAGGACCCAGGGACGCCTGGTCGACGAGAACGACCTGGACCGGGCATGAACTGGATCCTGGAGAACCTCGACCTGATCGGGACGCTGGCCCTGGAGCACCTGCGCCAAAGCCTGTGGGCGATCGCCGCCGGCTTCCTGGTCTCACTGCCCCTGGGTTGGGCCGCCTGGCGCTACAAGGCGCTACGCGGACTGGTGGTGACCGGCACCGGCCTGCTCTACACCATCCCCTCGCTGGCGCTGCTCTTGATCCTGCCGGTCGTCACCGGAATGAGCGCCATCAGCGAAGCGAACCTCATCGTGGCGCTAACCATCTACGCGCTGGCCATCATGGTCCGCTGCGTGGTGGACGGCCTGGACTCGGTTGATCCGCAGACCCGCTCGGCCGCCATGGCCATGGGCTACGGCCCCGGCCGGCGCTTCGCCGCGGTGGAGCTTCCGCTGGCCGGCCCGGTGATCCTCGCCGGGCTGCGCGTCACCGCGGTCAGCACCATCTCGCTGGCCACCGTGGGCATCCTGGTCGGCGTGACCAACCTGGGTTACTTGTTCACCAACGGCCTGCAGCGGCGCATCATCCCCGAGGTGCTCGCCGGCGTCCTCGCGGTGGCGCTGATCGCGCTGCTCATCGACTTGCTGCTGGTGCTGGCCGGGCGCTGGCTCATGCCATGGACCGCCGCGCAGCCGCGGCGCGCACGGCGCGCACGCCGCGCACGGAACCGCGCCCCGCAGGCAGTGGGCACCCGATGAACCTGCTGCGCGAAGCCTTCACCTGGCTCACCGACCCCGCCCAGTGGAGCGGGCCGAACTCGCTGCTGCTCCTGCTCGGACAGCACCTGATGTACACGGCGCTCGCCGTCGCGATCGCCGCGGTCATCGCCATCCCCGCCGGCTGGGCCATCGGCCATACCGGACGCGGACGCGAAATCGCGGTGGCTGTCTCCGGGCTGGCCCGGGCCGTTCCCTCCTTCGGACTGCTGATCCTGCTGGTGCTGCTGGCCGGGGTGCTGCACAAGCCGGAAGCCGCGCTCATCACCTTCGTGCTGCTCGCCATCCCGTCCATCCTGGCCGGCGCCTATACCGGGCTTGAATCCATCGACCGCAAAACCATCGACGCCGCCCGCGCCATGGGCATGACCGAACGCGAGATCCTGGCCAAGGTCGAGATTCCCTTGGGCCTGCCGCTGCTGGTGGGCGGCCTGCGTTCGGCCATCTTGCAGGTGGCAGCCACCGTCACCATCGCCGCCTACGTCAACCTCGGGGGACTGGGCCTGCCGATCATCACCGGCCTGAACCTCAGGCGCTACGACATGGTGCTCGGCGGCGCGCTCATGGTCGCGGCGCTCGCGCTCATCCTGGAGCTGCTGATGGCCCTGGCCCAGAAGATGTCGGTTCCCCGCGGGCTGCGCAGCACCCGTGCCGGGGACCGCGACGCACCCGGCGAGCACGGCGCGGGTGACGGAAACACCCTCGAGTTACAGATAGATCGCCCCGTTGAAAGGACGCGAACATGAAGTTCCCAATGCACAAGGCCCGGGCGGCCTCGGTCCTGGCGCTGGCCGGAATGCTGGCGCTGGCCGGATGCGGTTCCAGCGATCCGCTGGCCAACGAGCCAAGCGCCGGAGCCTCCGGGGAATCGGACAAGAGCGTGGTCGTGGGCTCGCAGGCGTACTACTCGAATGAGATCATCGCGGAGATCTACGCCCAGGCGCTGGAGAAGGCAGGCTTCACCGTGGAACGGAAGTTCAACATCGGGCAGCGCGATGCGTACATGCCGCAGCTGGAGAACGGCAGCATCGACATCATGCCCGAATACACCGGCAACCTGTTGCAGTATTTCGAGCCGAAAACCTCAGCCCGCGCGTCGGAAGACGTGTATGACGAGCTCGGCAAGGCGCTGCCCGACTCCCTGGCGGTGCTGGACCAGGCCCAGGCCTCGGACCAGGATTCGTACACGGTCACGGAGAAGTTCGCCAAGGACAACAGCGTCTCGTCGATCGAGGATCTGGCCAAGGTGTCGCAGAAGCTCACTCTCGGAGGTCCGCCGGAGCTGGCCGAGCGGCCTTACGGCCCGAAGGGCCTGAGCAAGACGTACGGAGTCGACGTGGCATTCTCGGCCACGGGAGACACCACCGTGGAAGACCTGAACGCCGGAACGGTGAACGTGGCCAACGTGTTCACCGCCGACCCGCGGATCAAGACGGACAAGCTGGTGGTCCTGGACGACCCGAAGGCGCTGTTCCTCGCCTCCAACGTGGTCCCGGTGGTCGAAGCCGACAAGTCCGGAGAGCTCGCGGCAGTGATCAACCCGATCAGCGCCAAGCTCTCCGCCGAGGAACTGGTCAACCTGAATGTCCAGAGCACCGTGGACCAGAAGTCCGCGCAGGACATTGCCAGCGCGTGGTTGGGTAGCAACGGCTGAGCCTGCCTGACGGGGCGTGATTATTCTCTAGCGCCGAGGGAGCACCGGGTTCACGTGTAAATTCGGTGCGTTCCCAGCGGAGGGCGATACCCTAGAATCATGGCCCCACGTACCCAGTCTCAGGGGGCGAAGAAGCCAACGACGCGTAAACCCAAGGCGTCCGGCACCTCGTCCTCCAAGAAACCCGCCGAAAATCCGGAACAGGAACTGCCCCTGCCGCTGCGCATGATCCGCAGCGTGTGGATGGGCATCGCCCGGATCTTCGGTGGCGCCTTCCGACGCATCGGCGGCACCGTCAAGCCCGAGTACGAGCTGCGGCGCGACGGCACGGGACTCTTCCTCGCCCTGATGGCCATCGTCGTGGCGATCATCGAATGGTGGGGGCTGCGCGACGCGGGATGGTTCGGGACCGGAGTGCACGCGGTGGTCGGCGGCACGCTCGGCTTCATGGCCGTGCTGCTGCCGATCATCCTCTTCGTTGGCGCCTTCCGCCTGTTCCGCTACCCGGAGGCGGTGACCGAGAACAACCGCATCGGCATCGGCCTGCTGATCATGACGCTGTCCGGGTCCTCCATCGCTTCGCTGGCCAATGGCTCGCCGGCGGT
Source organism: Arthrobacter sp. YC-RL1 (assembly GCF_001454985.1). Classification (NCBI taxonomy): domain Bacteria; kingdom Bacillati; phylum Actinomycetota; class Actinomycetes; order Micrococcales; family Micrococcaceae; genus Arthrobacter; species Arthrobacter sp. YC-RL1. The sequence continues at coordinate 2,736,951 of NZ_CP013297.1, read as the reverse complement.
GTCCGAGGACTTCGACGTGCTCTGGAATGCCGGCGGCATGGCCGGTTCCATCCTGGGCACCCCGCTGGGTCTGCTGATTTCGGTCCCCGGAGCCATGGCCGTCTTCATCTTCCTGGTGTTCATGTCGCTGCTGATCGTCACGGCCACCCCGATCACCCAGATCCCGACGCGCATCCGCGCCGGCTACAACCGGCTGCTGGGCCAGGATCCCGATGCCGAACGCCCGGCCCGCGCTTCCTCGCACGCCGGCGCCCGCGGCGGCGGCGAGCTGAACGCCGAGACCGAGGACCACGACCAGTCCTACCTCTACCCGCAGGAAGAGGAAACTCCGGCGCCGAAGAAAAAGAAGCCCGGCTTCTTCGAGCGCCGCGCCGCGGCCCGCAAGGTCACCGAGGTCTACGACGTGGACGGCCACGAGGACTCCGAGCGCAGCGGCGACGTCGCCTACGACAAGGCGGTCATCGACGAGGACTCGGCCGAGCCGGCCGACGCCGCCACCACCTCGCTGCCAGCGGTACACCGCAACCGCTCCTCGGAGGTCTTCGACGCCGACGAGGCGGCCACCCAGGCCTTCTCGCGGGAGCAGCTGGCCTCCGAGCACCCGACCGTCGCGCATCGCGCGGTGGACATCGAACCGGACCAGGACGCCCAGCCGGATCCGCAGACCCCGCCTCCGGGCGTGAAGCGCCCGACCAAGGCCGAGGCCGAGATGGCCCAGATCATGGAGAGCATCGGGCTGAAGGCCGAGCCTGAAGCCGCCACCAGCGCCATGGACCAGGTCTCCTCGCGCGCCGCCGGGCTCTCCGGCGCCCCGCAGCCGCCCATCCCTGCGCGCACCGAGCAGCTGCAGCTTTCCGGGGACATCACCTACACCCTGCCCTCGGCAGACTTCCTGCCGCCGGGCCCTCCGGCCAAGGAAGCCTCCGAAGCCAACCAGGTCGTGGTCGACGCGCTGACCAACACCCTGCAGCAGTTCAAGGTCGACGCCCAGGTCACCGGGTTCTCCCGCGGGCCGACGGTGACCCGCTACGAGATCGAGCTGTCCCCGGGCACCAAGGTGGAGAAGGTCACCGCGCTGTCCAAGAACATCTCCTACGCGGTGGCCTCCTCCGACGTGCGCATCCTGTCCCCGATCCCGGGCAAGTCCGCCATCGGCATCGAGATCCCGAATACCGACAAGGAAGTTGTGGCTCTGGGCGACGTGCTGCGCAGCCAGAATGCGCGCAAGACCGAGCACCCGATGGTCATGGGCGTGGGCAAGGACGTCGAAGGCGGGTTCGTCGTGGCGAACCTGGCCAAGATGCCGCACCTTCTGGTGGCAGGCGCCACAGGTGCGGGCAAGTCCTCGTTCGTGAACTCCATGATCACCTCGATCCTGATGCGCTCCACCCCTGACCAGGTCCGCATGGTCATGGTGGACCCCAAGCGCGTGGAGCTGACCGCCTACGAGGGCGTGCCGCACCTGATCACCCCGATCATCACCAACCCGAAGAAGGCTGCCGAGGCGCTGGGCTGGGTCGTGCGCGAGATGGACACCCGCTACGACGACCTGGCCAACTTCGGCTTCAAGCACATCGACGACTTCAACAAGGCGGTCAAGGCCGGCAAGGTGCACCCGCCCGAGGGTTCCAAGCGCGTGCTCAAGCCCTACCCGTACCTGCTGGTGATTGTCGACGAGCTCGCCGACTTGATGATGGTCGCCCCGCGCGACGTCGAGGACTCGATCGTCCGCATCACCCAGCTGGCCCGCGCCGCCGGCATCCACCTGGTGCTGGCCACCCAGCGCCCGTCCGTGGACGTGGTCACCGGCCTGATCAAGGCCAACGTGCCATCGCGCATGGCGTTCGCGACCTCCTCGGTCACCGACTCCCGCGTGGTGCTCGACCAGCCGGGCGCGGAGAAGCTGCTGGGCCAGGGCGACGCCCTGTTCCTGCCCATGGGCACCTCCAAGCCGATGCGCGTGCAGGGCGCCTGGGTCACCGAGTCGGAGATCCACCGCGTGGTGGAGCACGTCAAGGCCCAGCTGCAGCCCGAATACCGCGACGACGTCATGCCGGTCGCGGAAAAGAAGAAGATCGACGAGGACATCGGAGACGATCTGGAGCTGCTGCTGCAGGCCACCGAATTGGTGGTCACCAGCCAGTTCGGTTCCACCTCGATGCTGCAGCGCAAGCTGCGTGTGGGCTTCGCCAAGGCCGGCCGCCTGATGGACCTGATGGAGTCGCGCGGCGTAGTGGGCCCGTCGGAGGGCTCCAAGGCCCGCGACGTGCTCATCAAGCCGGACGACCTGCCGATGGTGCTGGCCGCCATGCGTGGCGACGATCCGTCCAGCACGCAGGCCACCGCCGCCGAGCAGGCGCTGGTGGACGAGGCGAATGTGAACCACGCGGATCCGGTGGCAGAATATGCCGAGGACCTGGTTGCCAAGGACCTGGATGACCGGCCGCAGGCCGTCGACTACTTCGACGGCTCCGACGACGAGGGCTCCGGCGAGGACGCCTGGGACCTGACAGGGAGAAACTGACCCGAATGAGTGAGCAAGCTTCGCACGAGCCGCCGAATCCGGTGCCGACGTTGAACATCGCCAACGTGCTGACCACGATCCGCATCATCATGGTTCCGTTCTTCATCTGGGCGCTGTTTGTGGACGACAGCACCCAGGGCACCTGGCGCTGGGTGGCGCTGGCCATCTTCGTGGTGGCCATGTACACCGACAAGCTGGATGGCGACCTGGCCCGCAGCCGCGGGCTGATCACCAATTTCGGCAAGATCGCCGACCCGATTGCGGACAAGCTGCTCACCGGCTCGGCGCTGGTCTGCCTGTCCATCCTGGCCGAGCTCCCATGGTGGGTCACCGTGACCATCCTGGTGCGCGAATGGGGCATCACCCTGCTGCGCGTGGTGGTCATCCGCTACGGCGTGATCGCCGCGAACATGGGTGGGAAGATCAAGACCGTGCTGCAGGCTGTGGTCATCGGGCTGTACCTGCTGCCGCTGACCCATACCGTCGGCTGGCTGCACGCGGTGGCCTGGGCCCTGATGCTGCTGACCGTGGCGGTAACCGTGGTGACTGGTGTCGAGTACATCTTCAAGGCCATCGCCCTGCGCAGCGCGTACAAGAAGAACGCACAGAACTAGCGCATTCCGGCAACCGACGAGCACCGGTGCGCATCGGGGACATTCCGGTGCGCACCATCCATATCCAGGGGAGTGACACATGAGGCACCAAGCACCAGCGGTGATTTCCATGGCCAGCGAGCACAAGCTCCAGCTTGCCACCGCCGAATCACTGACCGCCGGGCTGATCGCTGCCACCTTGGCCGAGGTGCCGGGCGCCTCTGCGGTGCTGCGCGGCGGGGTGGTCAGCTACTCCAGCGACGTCAAGGCCTCGGTGCTGGGCGTGGACCAGAAGCTGCTGGCGGAAAAGGGATCCGTTGATCCCGAGGTAGCACGCCAGATGGCAGTGGGAGCCCAGCGAGCCTGCGGGGCGGATCTTGCCGTTTCGGCCACTGGTGTCGCCGGCCCCGAACCGCATGACGGCAAATCCGTGGGCACCGTGTACATCGGCTGGGCGTCCGGAATCGAGTCCGGAGCCAGGGAGCACCATTTTGTGGGGGACCGCGCGCAGATCCGCGAGCAGAGCACCAACGCAGCCATCAACCAGCTGGCTGCCATATTGGGTAAAGCTTCTTCACAGTAAAGAGCGGAATACTACTTTTCCCGGGAATTTCCGCAATGAATCATCGATTTGTGGCGTACGTCGCAAATTTATGATTAGGGTGATAGCACGGGAACAAATTCGAATGACATGCCGTTGTACGAATTGTAGGGCCGCAAGGACGGCCCCCGTTATGAACAGATCTTCGAGATGGACCTAGGAGCAAAGGCTAAATTTATGGTCAAGCAACCCGTCACAGTCAATGGTGTTGTCCGTTGGCGCGATATGGGAGAAGCCCATATGGTCCAGCCCGTGAAGGAGGAGCACAAAATGGTAGTACTCCGTCATGAAATCGGTGACGTCCTGCGAGACGTCCGCCAGCGCCAGGGCCGAACCCTCCGCGAGGTTTCCCATAGCGCCCGTGTCTCATTGGGCTACCTGTCGGAAGTCGAGCGTGGACAGAAGGAAGCTTCCTCCGAGCTGCTCTCCTCCATCTGCTCCGCACTGGAGATTCCGCTCTCGCTCATGCTGCGCGAAGTATCCGAGCGCGTCGCACTGGCCGAAGGCATCGCGATCCCGGACACCGTTCCAACCGATATGGCCAACGAGTTCGCTGCAACCCGCAACGACAAGCCGCTGGCTTCGGTCTAAGCTTCACCGCTACTTACCAGGCCTCGGTAGGTGGGTGGTCCGACGGGCGAGGGCCCACGCAAATGCGTGGGCCCTCGCCTCATTCGTGGGAGGATATTCCAGTGAGACTTAGCGACTTCTGGCGGAACATGGAGAACGAATTCGGCCAGCGATATTCCCATGTTCTGGCCGATACCATGGCCCTGTCCGAATTGGACAGCCTGACAGCGAGCGATGCCCTGAAGAAAGGCATCACGCCGAAGCAGGTGTGGGAAGCGTTGTGCCGTGCGCAGGATGTGCCGGTGGACCGCTGGCTTGGTGTAGATATCGAGCCCAAGCAGTCCTAGGCAACGGCGGGCAGTTTCGAGTATTCGAAACATCCACATTGATTTTCGAACATCTATTCGGATAGAATCGTTTGTGAACGAGGCGGAACACGCCCGCGAAAACTTAAACTCTGAGTTTGTCCACACTTACCGGATCCACGGGTCCAAAGTGTCGGTAGGCGCTCATACTGTCTAATGCAGGACAAGAAATCGTGAGCAGGTCGATTGATGGCTTGCATGAGCAAAGGTGAACCATGGCAGCAAATAATGATCGGGAAAAGGCACTTGAGTCTGTCCTGGGCCAGATCGACAAGGCCTTCGGCAAGGGCTCGGTCATGCGCCTGGGTGATGAAACCCGCGCTCCCATTGAAGTAATTCCTACCGGTTCGGTTGCGCTGGACGTGGCTCTGGGCATTGGCGGACTTCCGCGCGGTCGTGTCGTGGAGATCTACGGTCCTGAATCCTCCGGTAAGACCACCGTTGCACTGCACGCCGTGGCAAGCGCCCAGCGCAATGGCGGCATTGCAGCATTCATCGATGCTGAACACGCTTTGGATCCCGAATACGCCAAGAAGCTTGGCGTGGACACCGACGCCCTGCTGGTTTCCCAGCCGGACACCGGTGAGCAGGCTCTGGAAATCATGGATATGCTTGTCGGCTCCGGCGCGCTGGACATCATCGTCATCGACTCCGTGGCCGCTCTGGTGCCGCGTGCGGAAATTGAAGGCGAAATGGGTGACAGCCACGTGGGTCTGCAGGCCCGACTGATGTCCCAGGCGCTGCGCAAGATCACCGGCCGCCTCTCGGCTTCGAAGACCACCGCGATCTTCATCAACCAGCTTCGCGAGAAGATCGGTGTCTTCTTCGGCAGCCCGGAAACCACCACCGGTGGCAAGGCCCTGAAATTCTACGCTTCGGTTCGCATCGATATCCGCCGTATTGAAACCCTCAAGGAGGGAACCAACCCGGTCGGCAACCGCACCCGTGCCAAGATCGTGAAGAACAAGATGGCGCCTCCATTCAAGCAGGCCGAATTCGACATCCTGTACGGTCACGGCATTTCCCGCGAGGGCTCGCTCATCGACATGGGTGTTGAGCACAACCTGGTCAAGAAGTCCGGCGCTTGGTTCACCTACGACGGCGACCAGCTGGGCCAGGGCAAGGAAAACGCCCGCCGCTTCCTGCGCGACAACCCGGATCTGGCTACCGAACTGGAGCGCCAGATCCTGCAGAAGCTCGGCGTCTTGCCAGCAGAAGAAGTGGAAGAAGACGAGACAGAACTGCGAGTCGTCGAGGGCGATCAGTAGTGAGCTCAGGCTTCAAACGACGTAGCGTTCGATCCGGATTCAATTCCGGGTCGGACGCTATGTCCGTTTCCAATGAATTTCAGGGAGACCTGGAAGACATGCCCGAGTGGGCCCGGCCAGACCCGGCCGAGCCAGAAGCTTCCCAACCGGCGAAGCCGGGCACCGGCGAAGCCGGCGCAAGGAAGGCTTCTTCAGACACGTTGGCACCAACCAACCGCCGGATCATCGCCAGCCTCCCGGCGCAGGAAAAGAAGAAGCCGGAAAGCGTCGACGAACTGCGTGCGGCGATGTACGAAATTCTTTCGGCTCCGGCTCCGGCGGCGCCCACCAAGAAAGAGCGCAAGGATGCCCGCGAGGCCAGGCGCGCGGCGCGTGAGTCAGGGGAAACCGACGAACTCAGCGACGACCAATGGCGTGAAAAAGCCCGCGGGATCCTGCTGCGGCAACTGACGGCCAGCGACAAAACCGCGAAACAGCTCAAGGACAAGCTCCTTGACAAGGACTGTCCCGAAGAGATCGCCGATGAGGTGATCGAGCGCTACGCAGAAATCAACCTCGTTGACGACGAACGTTTTGCCAAGACGTGGGTCGCTGCAAGGGCTCGTTCCCGTGGACTGGCGCGCGGCGCGATCAAACGTGAGCTGCGCACCAAGGGCGTCGACGACGAAACCGCAGCCGAAGCGCTGGAACAGATCGACGACGAAGCCGAAGAGCAGCGCGCACGGGAACTGGTCCGCGCCAAACTGCGGCCAGAATCAATGGGAGCGGACCGGGACAGGGCGCTGCGGCGCCTGGTCGGCCTGCTGGGGCGCAAGGGCTATAACGGCGGCATGGCTTTCAAGGTGGCCCGCGAAGAATGGGATGAACGCTTCGGACGGCACGAGGGGCAATACTGAGGATCGCCGCGCGCCGAGGATTGCCTTCGTTTCAGGGTCCCGGCGGATTCGGTAACCTTATAAGGTGAGCGAGCAACAACCGATTTCCAGCCCCCAGCCCCAAGACCATCCGCGCACCTACGAAGTGCGCACCTTCGGCTGCCAGATGAACGTCCACGACTCCGAGCGGCTCTCCGGCCTGCTTGAAGATGCCGGGCTTGCGCGGAAGCCGGAAGATTTGGCTGAAGAGGTCGCAGACGTCGTGGTGTTCAACACCTGCGCCGTGCGTGAAAACGCTGACAACAAGCTGTACGGCAACCTCGGCATCCTGAAGGGGGTCAAGGAATCCCGGCCAGGAATGCAGATCGCTGTCGGCGGCTGCCTGGCGCAGAAAGACCGCGACACCATTCTCAAGAAGGCCCCTTGGGTTGATGTGGTTTTCGGAACCCATAACATCGGCTCGCTGCCGGCACTCCTGAACCGGTCCCAGCACAACAAGAAGGCCGAACTGGAGATCCTCGAATCCCTCGACGTCTTCCCGTCGACGCTGCCCACCCGCCGGGAGTCCGTCTACGCAGGCTGGGTGTCGATCTCGGTTGGCTGCAACAACACCTGTACGTTCTGCATTGTTCCTTCCCTGCGCGGCAAGGAACGCGACCGTCGGCCGGGGGAGATCCTGGCCGAAATCCAGGCACTTGTCGACGACGGCGCCATCGAAGTGACGCTGCTGGGTCAGAACGTGAACTCCTACGGCGTCGAATTCGGCGACCGTCTGGCCTTTGGCAAGCTGCTGCGCGCCTGCGGTGAAATCGAAGGCCTTGAACGCGTGCGTTTCACCAGCCCGCACCCGGCGGCATTCACCGACGACGTCATCGAAGCCATGGCCGAAACCTCGAATGTCATGCCGCAGCTGCACATGCCGCTGCAATCCGGATCGGACCGCGTGCTCAAGCAGATGCGCCGTTCCTACCGTTCAAAGAAATTCCTCGGAATCCTGGACAAGGTGCGCGAGCGCATCCCGCATGCGGCGATCACCACCGACATCATCGTCGGGTTCCCCGGAGAGACCGAAGAAGACTTCCAAGCCACCTTGGACGTCGTGGAAGCTTCACGTTTTGCCTCGGCATTCACCTTCCAGTACTCCCAGCGCCCGGGCACGCCGGCGGCGACCATGGACGAGCAACTGCCCAAGGCCGTTGTCCAGGAACGCTACGAGCGACTGACTGCACTGCAGGACCGGATTGCCAAGGAGGAAAACGCCAAGCAGTTGGGACGCACCGTCGAGGTCATGGTCACCGAGCATGCCGGTCGCAAGGCTGAAACGACCCATCGGCTCTCCGGCCGTTCGCAGGATCAGCGCCTCGTGCACTTCTCGGTTCCCGAGGGCGCCCAGACGCCGCGCCCCGGCGACCTGGTCACCTTGCCGATCACCGAAGTAGCCGCCTTCCACCTGGTTTCTGACCCGACCGCGGAGCAATACCAGTTGCGCCGTTCACGGGCAGGGGATGCCTGGGACCGCTCGCAGGCCGACAGCTGCGGCGTGCCGGCTCCCGGCGCCAGCAGCGAGCCGGGACGCACCAACTTGGGGATGCCGACCCTGAAGGTGCGCAGCTAGCTTGATGGAAGCCACGCACCTTCCGGTCATTGCCGTGGTCGGTCCGACCGGAACCGGCAAATCGGATCTGGCCATCGCCCTGGCCCAGAACTTGAATGGCGAGATCGTCAATTCCGACGCGCTGCAGTTCTACCGGGGCATGGACATCGGTACCGCCAAACTCGCCGTCGACGAGCGAGGCGGAATCGAACACCACCTCATGGACATCATGTCCGTACGGGAAGAGGCATCCGTCGCAACCTTCCAGGCTCAGGCCCGCGAACGCTTCGAGGCGATCCGGGCCAAGGGCAAGGTGCCCGTCATGGTCGGCGGATCCGGACTGTACGTTCGTGCCGCGCTGGACGTCATCGACTTCCCGCCAACCGATCCACAGGTGCGGGCACGGCTCGAAGCCGAGGTCAAAGCCCATGGAGACGGAGAGGTGCGGCGCCGTCTGGCGGAGGTGGATCCGGTCTCCGCGGCGAGGAACCTCGACCAGCGGCGCGCCATCCGCGCCCTGGAGGTCTACGAAATCTCCGGCCGGGCGTTCAGCTCCTATATGCCCCAGCGCCAGTACTTCCAGCCTGCAGTCCAGATCGGACTAAATTACGAGCGCTCCGCGTTGCATGAAGCATTGGAAGCCCGGGTCCATAAAATGGATTCCAAGGGGCTGGCCCAGGAAGTCGCAGGACTGCTCGATTCGGGACTGCGCGAAGGCAAGACCGCTTCGCGGGCCATCGGCTATCAGCAGTACATCGATTTCCTGGACGGGAAGATCGAACGTGCCGAGGCCATAGAGCAGACCGTGGTCGCCACCCGGAAGTTCGCCCGCCGCCAGATCACCTGGTTCAATGCGGACGAACGCGTCTCCTGGCTCGACCCGACCAAGCCCGGTCTGCTCGACCAGGCGCTGGAGCTGGTGGCCCGGACCCAGCGGAACTGACGCAACTAGCGAACGAAGCACGAAACACGAGGAGCACGGATGTACCGCAGCGAACTTCAGCAGCTTGCAGGCCAGGCATTTGCCAAGGGCCATGCAACCGGAAACGACTTCGTCTTGCTCGCGGATCCCACGGGAGCACTTCAAATCACCGCCGAACAGGTGGCAGCCCTGTGCCACCGGCATTTCGGCATCGGTGGCGACGGGCTGATCCGTGCGGTGCCGACCTCCCAGGTGTCCGGTTATGAGCAGCAGTTCATCGAGCATCCCAAGGCCTACTGGTTCATGGACTACCGCAACAACGACGGCTCCATCGCCGAGATGTGCGGCAATGGAGTGCGCGCGTTCGTGCATTTCCTCATCGCCGAAGGCCTGGTCAATCTAGCGGTCGGCCAGAGCCTGCAGATCGGCAGCCGCGCCGGCGTCAAGGAAGTCACCCGGCTGGCGGACGGGTACGCAGCCAACCTGGGGCCATGGGGCCTGATCCATGAGGACCAGGCCGCCGCCGACTCGGTGGATTCGATGGTCCGCCCCAGCGGCTGGGAACAGGCGTTGCCGGCGCTGAGCATCACGATGGGCAATCCGCACACCGTGGTAGCGCTTCCGGACCAAGGCATGCTGGAAGATCTGGAGCTCTTTATTGCCCCGGAAGTCTCGCCGGCCCCGCCCCACGGAACCAACGTGGAATTCGTGGTTCCCGCCGAGCCGCTGATCGAAGACGGCCGGGCCAGAGTGAAGATGCGCGTCCACGAACGCGGGGTAGGGGAGACGCTGTCCTGCGGCACCGGAGCTTGCGCGGCCGCCGCTGCGATGCGCTACTGGGCGCGCGGCACCGCCTTGATCAATGATTGGTCGGTTGAAGTTCCCGGAGGCACGGTCGGGGTTGCATTCCTTGCCAACGGCGATCGGGAAGATACCATCCTGAGCGGGCCGGCGGAACTGGTCACGCGCGGGATCATCAGCCGGGACTAGCAGGCGGGCCACACAGCCAACTGGCACGGCGAAGCTACTGGGCCGGGCGTGAAACCTGCAAAACGCGGAAGGCCTTTGCCGTGGCTTCACGGGTGACGCGCCAGTCGTTTGGCAACTGCTCGACCAACCATTTCTGGAGGGAATCGCTGCCCAAGTTCTTCTGCACTACCATCCAGGCCTCGCCACCCGGCGCCAGCCGCGGCAGCCAAAGCAGCAGAAGTTCATGCAGGGCTTCCTTGCCGATGCGGATCGGCGGATTCGACCAGATCGTGTCGAATTCAAGCTCCGGGTCCACAGTTTCCGGCCGGCCGACCACCACGTTGTCCAGGCCCAAGCTCTGCGCATTCAGGCGGGCCAGCTCGATGGAACGCTCATTGACGTCGACGCCGTAGACTTCCGAACCGGGGCTTTGCTCGGCCGCGGTAATCGTGATGGGTCCCCAGCCGCAGCCGATGTCCAAGATGCGGCCACGCGGCGCCGGAACGTTCTTCAACAGCACCTCGGTGCCCTTGTCCAAACCGGAAGGCGAGAAGATGCCGGCTGCGGTCTGGATCTTGCGAACGGTGCCGTTCAACTCGACTGAAATCGTGCGGCGTTCATCGGCCGAGGCGGGGCTGGCGCTGAAGTAGTGATCCGAGCTCATACTGCAAAGTTTATCGTTGCGTGCGCACGGGCCAAATATGGGCGGAGGCAACGTGACAAAGCCAATATGTACCAGGCCGCACAAGACTGATAGAGTTTTGTCTATGACTTTGTTCTTCGTCTAATACGTAGCCCACACGGTTACCCGTGATTCCCGAATCCCCGGCGCTGGTCTTGCGCGCCCGGACGGCGGAATCCGCAGGCGGCAAAGTCTTTTCTACTTTCCAGACTCCCAAGTGTGTTGGGGTCTTCACCTTGCCTTTGCGTTTGCGTAACCGCATCACCATCAGCACCGAATGCTGCTACCGATTTCTGCAAAGGATACTCAATGACCAACGAACACCTTGAAACCGACCGCGCCACGTCGCGAAGTGGGGGTGCCCCGCACTATTCTGGAAAGCGAAGTACTTCAAAGGAGACCATGACTAACTCCGAGTCACACGAACACGATCCATCGTCGATGGACGACGCCCAGATTCAGGCCGCCATCGACCGCATCCTTGCGGCAGACGAGGCCCAGGGGCCTCAGGTGCAGCATTTCGCATCCGATGATGAATCCATTTTCTCTGGTCAGGCGACCGCCCTGAACCGTTTTTCCTCCGGCTATTCCACCTATGACGGTGAGCAGGACGACCTGGCCGAGCGTCGCGCCCTGCGACGCGTTGCAGGCCTCTCTACGGAGCTCGAAGACGTCACCGAGGTGGAATACCGTCAGCTGCGCCTTGAACGTGTGGTGCTGGCCGGAGTCTGGACCGATGGAAGCGTCACCGAAGCGGAGAATTCGCTGCGCGAATTGGCAGCGCTAGCGGAAACCGCAGGCTCGGAAGTACTCGACGGTGTTGTGCAGCGCCGCAGCAAGCCAGACCCGTCGACGTATCTGGGCTCGGGCAAGGCCATGGAGTTGCGCGAGATCGTAGCCTCCACTGGCGCCGATACCGTGATTGTCGATGCCGAACTGGCCCCGTCGCAGCGCCGTGCGCTGGAAGACGTTGTCAAGGTCAAGGTCATCGACCGCACCAGTTTGATCCTGGACATCTTCGCGCAGCATGCGAAGTCCCGTGAAGGCAAGGCCCAGGTCGAACTGGCCCAGCTGGAATACCTGCTTCCGCGTCTGCGTGGCTGGGGCGAATCCATGTCCCGCCAGGCCGGCGGCCGGGTGGGCGCCGCGGGCGGCGGCATTGGTTCGCGTGGCCCGGGTGAAACCAAGATTGAAATGGATCGCCGCCGCATTCGCGACCGCATGGCAAAATTGCGCCGTGAGATCAAGGCGATGAAGCCGGCCCGAGAAGCCAAGCGCGCAAACCGCCGCCGCAACGAAGTTCCCGCGGTCGCCATTGCCGGCTATACCAATGCCGGGAAGTCCTCCCTGCTGAACCGACTGACCAATGCCGGGGTCTTGGTGGAGAACGCGCTGTTCGCCACCCTGGATCCCACGGTGCGGCAGGCGGCCACCGAGGACGGGCTGACCTACACGCTGGCGGATACGGTGGGTTTCGTGTCCAACCTGCCAACGCAGCTGGTGGAGGCTTTCCGCTCGACGCTGGAGGAAATTGCGGATTCCGACCTGATTCTTCACGTTGTTGATGCCTCGCATCCGGATCCGGAAGGCCAGATCCAGGCAGTGCGTACGGTGCTGGGCGAAGTCGATGCGCTGAACATTCCCGAGATCATCGTGCTGAACAAGGCTGATGTGGCTGACCCATTTGTTATTGAAAGGGTCCGAAACCGCGAATCCAACACCGTGGTTGTCTCGGCACACACCGGTGAGGGAATCAAGGAGCTTCTGGCGAAGGTCAGCTCTTCAATTCCGCGCCCGGGAGTGCAGATGGAAGTGCTGATCCCATATAACCGCGGGGATCTGATCGCGAAACTTCATCAGAGTGAGTCTGAAATCCTTGAAAGCGAGCATCTGGAGAACGGAACCAGATTAATCGTCAAGGTACGAGAATCGTTGGCAGCAGAGTTGGAGACTTTCAACCTTCATGGATAAGCAAGAGCAGGCCCTTGACCTGCTGGAAGCCGCAGTAACTTCCATGGGCGGCGCCATGCGCGCCGGCCAGCAGGAAATGGTCAAGCACGTTGTATCGGCGCTGGAAGACGAAGAGCATCTGCTGGTGCAAGCAGGAACCGGTACGGGCAAGTCCATGGGCTACCTGATCCCGGCACTGGCACACGCCCAGACCAGCGCCAAACCGGTAATCGTATCGACTGCAACCTTGGCGTTGCAGTCGCAGATCGTCGGACGTGACGTACCTCGGCTCCTGGAGTCTCTCAAAGGCAAGCTTTCGCGACCCATGGACGTGGCCCTGCTCAAGGGCCGCTCCAACTACCTCTGCCAGTACAAGCTCGGCGGCGGATACCCGGAAGACGACGAAGGCACGTTGTTCTCCATGGATGAGCCCGCCGCGCCCAGGGGACAGACATTTTCCCCGCTGGCCAGCGAAGTCATGAAGCTTCGCGAATGGGCCGAGCGCACCGACACAGGGGACCGGGACGAACTGGTCCCCGGAGTCAGCGACAAGGCATGGAAACAGGTTTCGGTGTCCGCCATGGAGTGCCTTGGCTCCCAGAAATGCCCTATGGCCGATGAATGCTTCTCAGAGATGGCCCGCGCCCGGGCCGCCGAATCCGACGTGGTGATTACCAACCACGCCCTGCTGGCGGTCTCCGCCTTCGAAGGGCTGTCGGTGCTCCCGGACTTCGACGTCGCCATCATCGATGAGGCCCACGAGCTCCAGGACCGCGTCACCAGCTCGGTCTCAGGGGCGCTGTCGGCTCGTATGGTGCTCACCGCAGCGGGCGGGGCCAAGCGCCATTGCGCCGTCAACGTTGACGAATTGGTCAAAGCCACCAACAGACTTGAAAAGGCCTTGACCGGCGTACCGACCGGGTTGTTGCAGACCGGCCTGCGCGAGGACATGGGAATCGCCCTGAACGACATCGTGGAACAGGCCCGGCTCATTCTCGCATTGACGAAGCCTGAAGCCAACGCGCCGGCCGATGGTGGTCGCCAGACCGCCAGGTCGCAAATGCAGGCCGTCATGGATGACGCCATCCGCATGCTCGAAGCCGAAGACCGCCGGGAGGTGCTCTACACGACCCGTCCGCGAGAATTTGTCGAAGGCCGCGGCTATGTCGAGGCGGATGACAACCAGCCGGCGACACTTAACGTGGCACCGCTGTCCGTGGCCGGAAAACTGCGCGAAGGACTCTTTGACGGTCGTACCGTCATCTTGACCAGCGCCACCTTGGCCATCGGCGCGCAATTCGACTCGGTGGCCGGTTCACTGGGGCTCATGGGTGCCGGTGCACCGTCATGGACAGGCATCGACGTCGGCAGCCCATTCGATTATCCGAAGCAGGGCATCTTGTATGTCGCCAAGCACCTGCCCAAACCCGGCAGGCAGCTTGCCGCCGAGACCCTGGACGAAATCGAGGATCTGATCAAGGCTTCGGGCGGCGGCGCGTTGGCGCTGTTCACCTCGAAGCGTTCTGCCGAAGAAGCGGCGGCGATCTTGCGCGAGCGCCTCGACGTCGAGATCCTCTGCCAGGGTGATGCGAGCATGAAGTCTCTGGTAGCGCAGTTTGCCGAGGAACGGGACACTTGTCTCTTCGGCACCATGACTCTCTGGCAGGGCGTAGACGTGCCTGGCGACTCCTGCCGTTTGGTTATTATCGACAAGATCCCGTTCCCGCGTCCGGACGATCCGATCTCCAAGGCCCGCACCGAAGACGTGCAGAAGCACGGCGGTAACGGTTTCATGCAGGTTTCGGCCACACACGCCGCGATCCGTCTGGCCCAGGGCGCTGGCCGGTTGATTCGTTCCGTGTCGGACAAGGGCGTCGTGGCAATCCTCGACTCACGCATGGCTACCGCACGCTACGGCAGTTTCCTCAAGGCCTCGTTGCCGCCGATGTGGCCCACCGTGGACAAGAAGACCATCACCGGTGTCCTCAAGCGGATGGACCCGAACCGCTAGATCGGTATTGGTTCATTCCGCGGAAGCCGGCACGGCTGAGCCCGTGTCGAAGCAAAGAGCGCTGGGACGCAGTCATATTGAACTGCACCCCAGCGCTCTTCGATTTGTCGGATTAGAGCGAACGCATGACCGATACAACGCGTCCCATGACGGTCGCTGCATCACCGAGGATCGGCTCGTACCGAGAATTCTGCGGCAACAACCAGGTATGACCGTCGCGCTGCCGGAACGTCTTCACGGTAGCTTCTTCATCGAGCAATGCAGCCACGATGTCGCCGTTGTTCGCAGTTTGCTGGCGACGCACAACAACCCAGTCGCCGTCGCAGATCGCAGCATCAACCATCGAGTCTCCTGAGACTCGAAGCATGAACAGCTCTCCGTGGCCCACCAGCTGGCGCGGAAGCGCGAACACGTCCTCTACCGTCTGATCTGCAAGGATCGGTCCACCAGCGGCGATACGGCCAACCAGCGGCACCATAGTGGTGTCCGCGGAGGTGCTCAGCTCAATGATCTTCGCATCTTCCTTGCCGGCCTCTTCCGCTGGCTTGGGCGCCTCGGCCGCTGCGGCATCCTCGCTGAGCTGCAGCGGCAGCAGGATCTCCATGGCACGAGGTCGGCGTGGATCACGACGAAGGTAGCCGAGCTTTTCAAGCTGGCTCAACTGGTGCGTGACACTCGACAGGCTCTTGAGGCCCACGGTGTCGCCGATCTCGCGCATCGACGGCGGATAGCCGTTCTTTCCGATCGAGCGCTGGATGGTCTCGAGAATTTTCTTCTGGCGGATCGTCAGCGAACGTGCATTCGATCGGGGAGTGCGCTCTGAAGCTGACATGACCTTTAGCCTTCCCTAATCACCGGTCGTGAGCTGGGCGGATGCCTAACTGTCGGAAGCCAGTGATGTTATGTATTCGTTCCTCTTCTACTTCGAAATCTTAGTCGATGTGAGGGAGTCTTTCAAAGATTTGTTCGAAAGTGTCTGGACAATTTCCGCGAAGTTCTGTTAGAAAAGATATACGAGAATCGAACACATCTTCGAAAACAGTATTCGAAGACAGGTTCGCATCATGCCACTGTTGAGGAGAATAGTCATGGCAACCGCCGCACTTGACTCGAAACGCACCAAAGAACACATGAAGATCCGCATCAATCGTCGCGGCTGGGCCGTGCTGGTTGGGGTCCCGGTGTTCATTCTGACCATCGCCGCCGCATTCCTGATCACCATGTTCACTTCAAGTGCCCAGGCGGCGTCCAACTCGCCGCAAGGTGTTGAAACCGTGGCCGTGACCGTCATCCCGGGCGACTCGTTGTGGGATCTCGCCCGTGAATACGCCGTAGGCTACGACGTGAATGCGGCCATGGAGCATATCACGGAGATCAACGCACTGGACTCCAGCGAGATCCGCGTTGGCGACACCTTGGAGATCCCGGTGTTGGCCAACTAGCCGGTCAAACCCTCAAAATGGCGACAGGTATTGTTACCAAGGTTTGTCGCCAATTCTTGAACCGACGACTGCGCCATTAGACTTAATGACGTGAATGTCCGCAGTGAACTATTGAGTCAGCTGCCCTTGCGTGAGAATCTCCGCGGGCTGTCCCCTTACGGTGCGCCACAAATTGACGTACCAATTCAGCTGAATGTCAATGAGAACACCCATCCGCTTCCGCAGACCGTGATTGATGCAATCGCTCAAGAAGTCTCCAAGGCAGCGGCCACGCTGAATCGCTACCCGGATCGTGAATTCGTGGAATTGCGTGAACTCCTAGCCAAGTACCTGGGCCACGATCTGGATCGCGAGAACATTTGGGCCGCGAACGGTTCCAATGAGATCCTGCAGCAGATCCTGCAAGCCTTCGGTGGCCCCGGTCGAAGCGTCATGAGTTTCGGCCCCACTTATTCCATGTACCCGCTGCTGGCCAGCGGAACCGATACCGAATACATCGCCGGCCAACGCGCCGATGATTTCACTCTCTCGGCCGACTCTGCTGCCGCGCAGGTACGCGAGCACACACCGAATATCGTTTTCCTCTGCTCTCCGAACAACCCAACCGGCACGGCATTGGGACTGGATGTCATCGAGGCTGTCTACGAGGCAGCCTCCGAGACCAACGCCATGGTCATCGTCGACGAGGCCTACGCTGAATTTTCACTGGCCAATACCAAGTCGGCACTGAGCCTCCTCGGAGGACGCCAGCGCTTGATTGTCAGCCGCACGATGTCCAAGGCCTTCGGCCTGGCTGGCGCCCGAGTGGGCTACTTGGCTGCGGCACCGGAAGTCACCGATGCGATTCGGCTTGTCCGCCTGCCCTACCACCTCTCTGCAGTGACCCAGGCGACCGCCATTGCCGCGCTGAAGAACGTTGACCTTCTGCTGGCACAGGTCGAAGAAATCAAGACCCAACGCGACCGCATCGTGAGCACCTTGACCGAGCTGGGTTTGAAGCCTTCGGTTTCAGACTCGAACTTCGTCTTTTTCGGCGGCCTGGACGACCCCCACGCCATTTGGCAGGGGCTTCTGGACGCTGGAATCATCATCCGTGACAACGGAATCGCCGGCACCCTGCGAGTCACCGCGGGAACTGAGGCCGAAACCACCGCCTTCTTGGAGCGGCTGACCGAACTGCTCAGCGCACAGAAGTAGAAAAGACAAGCGAAGGAAGACATGTCTGCCGAATTGATTGGCGCACGTCGCGCCCGTATGGAACGAGTCACCAGCGAATCCTCGGTATTCGTTGAACTGGATCTCGATGGCTCAGGCGTCTCGGAGATCAGCACCACCGTGCCGTTCTTCGACCATATGCTCACTGCCCTGTCCAAGCACTCGCTGATCGACCTCACCGTGCGTGCAACCGGCGACACCCATATCGACGTACACCACACAGTGGAAGACACCGCGATCACCATCGGCGAGGTGCTGCGTGTTGCCCTGGGCAACAAGGCGGGTATCCGCCGCTTCGGCACTTCCTACGCACCGCTGGACGAAGCACTAGCCCGCTCCGTTGTAGATGTCTCCGGGCGCCCCTACCTGGTGCACGGCGGCGAGCCGGCCGGCCAGGAATACCATCTGATCGGTGGACACTTCACCGGTTCGATGACCCGTCACGTTTTCGAGGCGATCACGTTCCACGCGCAGATTTGTGCCCACATCGAGGTGCTCTCGGGCCGCGACCCGCACCACATCGTCGAAGCGCAGTTCAAGTCCTTCGCCCGTGCCTTGCGCGAAGCCGTCGAGCACGACGAACGCATGGGCGACAAGATTCCATCCACGAAGGGTGCCCTTTAAGTGGCAAAAAAGAAAGTTGTTGTCCTGGACTACGGTTCGGGCAACGTTCGCTCGGCAGTGCGTGCGCTTGAAGCAGCCGGAGCCGAGGTAGAGCTGACCGCAGACGCGGACAAGGTCCAAGCGGCTGACGGTCTGGTCGTTCCCGGCGTCGGCGCCTACGCATCGGTCATGGACCAGCTGACCAAGCTCGGTGCACTGCGCTGGATCGGTCGCCGTATCGCCGGCGGCAAGCCCGTGCTCGGAATCTGCGTTGGACATCAGGTCTTCTTCGACGAAGGCGTGGAACACGGCGTCAAGACGGCGGGTATTGGCGAGTGGCCAGGCACCGTAGAGCGGCTGCAGGCTGATGTCATCCCGCATATGGGCTGGAACACCGTTCGTCCGCCGGAAAACACCAAGCTCTTTGCAGGTATTGAAAACGAGCGCTTCTACTTCGTGCATTCATATGGAGTGCAGAAGTGGGAATTCGACGTCACCCAGCCGGCAATGACTCCGCCGCAGGTTACCTGGTCCACCCACGGAACCCCATTCATCGCAGCCGTTGAAAACGGTGCCTTGTCGGCAGTGCAATTCCACCCGGAGAAGTCTGGCGAAGCTGGCAAGAAGCTGCTGAGCAACTGGCTGGAGACTCTCTAGAATGTGGTCGATCGCACTCCTCGGGGTCGGCGCATTTCTTGCCGGCGGAGCAATCTCCTTGAAGAACCAGAAAGCGCACCTGTCGTGGATCATTGCCGCGTGGGGCCTGGCAGCTGGTTGTGTCATCGCAGCATGGGTCTTAACCCTCTAGTTTCAAACTTTCGAAGAAGGACAACATGAGTGAGCAACCAATTCTCGAACTGCTTCCCGCAGTAGATATCGCCGGCGGACAGGCGGTTCGCCTGGTTCAGGGTGAAGCCGGATCCGAAACTGGATACGGCGACCCTCTGGAAGCGGCGCTGGCCTGGCAGAACGACGGTGCAGAATGGCTGCACCTGGTCGACCTCGACGCCGCCTTCGGTCGCGGCAGCAACATCGAGATCGTCCAGCGAATCGCCCAGGAGCTGTCCATCAAGGTTGAGCTCTCCGGCGGAATCCGTGATGACGCGTCACTAGATCGCGCACTGGAATTCGGCGCCACCCGCGTGAACCTCGGGACGGCCGCACTGGAGAACCCGGAGTGGACCCGCAAGGCCATTGCCCGCCACTGCGACAAGATCGCCGTGGGCATGGATGTGCGTGGCACTACGCTCTCCGGCCATGGCTGGACCAAGGACGGGGGAGACCTCTGGGAGGTGCTTGCCCGCTTGGAGGATGCCGGCTGTGCGCGCTACGTCGTCACTGACGTCACGAAGGACGGAACCCTGCGTGGACCCAACGTTGAATTGCTGCGCGAGATCGCCTCGAAAACCAACAAGCCGGTTGTCGCATCGGGCGGTATCTCTTCCCTCGAAGACCTGCGTGTTCTGCGTGCGTTGGTACCGGAAGGCATCGAAGGCGCCATCATGGGCAAGGCCCTGTACTCGGGGCAGTTCACGCTGCCCGAGGCGCTTGATGTGGCAGGCCGTCGCTAAATAGGTCTGAGCCAGACCTTTGAAGTCGTGGATCGGTTGGAAAAATCCAGCCGGTCCACGATTTTTTATGAAGCCGAATATGAACCTCCTGCGGCGTCCGTGGCCAACGGCGGGGGACGGATGAGCCCCCGCCCAGGCCGCGAACTGCGCCCTGCGGGACATAGCCCGGCATTGCTCTGGCAAACAGGCTCTCGGATTCCGTGTCCTTGCGCATTATCATTTCAAGATGCCACATCCGCCGCGTTGTGGCCAGGCCCGAATATCTGAAGTGTGCCCAAGGTCTCGTGGGCAAGCTCATGCCCGAGTCCCTGAAACTTGTTCTTCCACCGGGGTTCTCACAGATAGCATGGATCTATGAGCACCGCGCAACCTGAATCCGCACCCAAGCGCCACCTGCCCGGACATATCGCCGCGGCACTGGCGCAGGCAGGTTCCCCGACTGATTCCGCAGGTCAAAGCTGGGAAGGACGGGACCTGACCGGTGATGAAAACCCGCTGCACAAGTTCGACAAGGACGACGGACTGGCAGATGAGGCGGTGATGCAGGCGCTGGCTGATCTGCGAGCCGGCAACGGCAGCGAGTCCGGCGTCCACCAGTCGCTGGCCAACGCCCGGGTTTTCGTTGCAGTAGTAGCCCAGCTTGGCGAAGAAGCGATGACCGAGCACGGCTTCGCCTCCGACAAGGAAGCCGACATGGCCCTGGTCAAGATCAAGGGGCCGGACGGACGCATGGCCTTGCCGGTGTTCACCACCGTGGAGCGGCTCCAGGCCTGGCACAACGAAGCGAGACCAGTCGCGGTCTACGCCCCGCGCGCCGCGTTGTCTGCGGTCAGCGAAGAATGCCAATTACTGGTGCTGGATCCGGGCGGCGACTACACGTTCGTCCTTCGACGACCGGGCATGTGGAACCTTGCCAAGCAGATCGAATGGACACCGAGCTATCTGAACCAGGGCATTGCTGAAATCGTCCAGGACGCGACGAGTGGCTACGCCCAGCTTCGCAAAGTGCAGCTAGCACCAGGCCGAGGAGTTGGTTCACGAGATGCGCAGGGCAACGCAGTGCCCGGAGGCGGCTCCGGACCGGAATTGAACCTGCAGTTCGTTTTCGCGGCAGGAACCAGCGAAAACGATGCGCGAGAGATCGCGACAAATATTCACGGGCTATTGGCTCGAAAACCCGAGTTCGCCGAGGCGGTGGACTCGATAGAAATCAGCTTGCTCAGCTCATCCAGCTAGGGAGGGGCCTACACGAAGAGGAATACTCCGCGTCATGAAGAACTACTGGCAGATCCTGCGTCAGCCTCAGATCGCTTCGCTGCTGGTTATCGGCATGGTCGCTCGGCTTCCTCATTCGGCGTTGGGCATGCTGCTTTTGCTCCATCTGGTCACGAACCTGGACCAGAGCTGGGTTTCCGCCGGCTTGGTGACAGCCTTGATGACCATTGGCATCGCGATCGGCGCACCTTGGCGCGGTGCCCGCGTAGACATGTGGGGTCTGCGCAGGGCGCTGATTCCCTCGGTCATCGTCGAAACAGCGGTCTGGTGCACAGTCCCGCACGTCCCGCTGGTATGGATCTATCCGCTGGCTTTCATCGGCGGGCTCTTCGCCCTGCCGGTCTTCTCCGTGGTCCGAACCGCCTTGGGCGTGATGACCACCGGCGAGCAACGGCGCACCGCGTTCGCCCTGGATGCCACCGCCACCGAACTGGTGTTCATCGTCGGCCCGGCAGCCGCAGGTATCGTGGCAACGCAGATTTCAAGCACCATCGGGCTGAGCGTCATCGGCGTGACGGCCTCGGCGGCCGGATTGGCCATGATGCTCTTGAACCCTCCGACCAGCAGCGCCGACCCCAAGGCGTCGGCAAACAAGTCCAACGCCCACGAAGAACGGCTCGGCGCCGAGGCGAGCTTCATCGCCGCGGCTCCGGTAGGCGTGCCGGAAGTTGAAGGCGAATTGATTCTGGCCGGTATGAAATCTGCGCGTGCCAGGATCAAGAAGCGCGGCAAGAACTTCAAAAACCGCTTCAGCTGGGTCAGCGCCTCGGTGCTCGCGGTCTTCATCGCGGCCTCCGGAGCAGGAATGCTGCTGACCGGCACCGAAGTATCCATCGTGGCTGAACTTGAAGCTGGCGGGAACAGCGAACAGCTTGGTCTCGTGTTCCTGTTTTGGTGCGGCGCATCCTTGATTGGCGGCCTGCTGTACGGTGCCATGCGCCGCAATATTTCGCCCCTTGTCCTGCTGCTGCTCATGGCGATCTTGACGATCCCGATGTTCTTCGCCTGGGATCCGCTGTCTCTGGCGATCTTCTCCGCGCTGCCTGGCTTCATGTGCGCACCGACCTTGTCCGCCGCCTCGGAGTGGCTGACCGACCTGGTGGCTGAAAAGCGCCGTGGCGAGGCCATGGGCTGGTACGGGTCGGCCATGACCGGCGGCACGGCGTTGGGGTCCCCGATGACCGGCGTGATGGTCGACAATTTCGGCCCCCCGCTGGCATTCGTCGGCATCGGTTCGCTGGCCATCATCGTTGTTGTCCTGGCATTGCTTGCCCAGCAGATTCGCCGCCGGGTCCGCCGGCAGCGCACCCGTACCCGCATCGCGGCGTAGATGGCGTAGATACCGTTTACGCGGATCTTCGGTTACAAGAACAAAAAAATCATCCTCGGTTCGGCACAATGTGCCGGACCGAGGATGATCTTAATCTCTAATATTTTTTCGGATCGAAGCCTAGCTGACCGGTCCGGTGAACTTTTCGCCCGGGCCCTTGCCTGGTGCGTCGGGGATCAGCGAGGCTTCGCGGAAGGCCAGCTGCAGGCTACGCAGGCCGTCGCGCAGCGGCGCTGCATGCTGCGAACCAATCTCAGGTGCACCCGCGGTGACTAGGCCGGCGAGGGCGGTGATCAGCTTGCGGGCTTCGTCCAAATCCTTCAGTTCATTTGCGTCATCGCCTTCGGCCAGGCCGCATTTGACGGCGGCGGCGCTCATCAGGTGAACGGCAGCGGTCGTGATGATCTCTACTGCAGCGACCTCAGCGATGTCACGCACCTGCTGGTCGACGGAGTGCTGATGCGAGTTGGTGTCTTCGGTACTCATACTGCTAAGCTTGTCACAGACCGACTCGATACATGCAGTCAGGGTCCACCGGTTCGCGCCGGGCGGACGGATCGTATTAGTATTGAGCCAAGCAAGTGGAGGCCAACTCCCACCCGCTGTCGCCGTTTTGAGGCTTCCGGGTAATTCGGCAGGATATGCCTGAGCATATCCAAGATGGAACTCGGAAATTTCCGCAGATCCATTGTGTCGTCACTGTGGCCTTCGCCTGCAATCGCAGCCGGAGGCCTTCTTCGTTTGCGGGTATGGAACTTAGGATTTCAGGAGTGACACATCAGCGATCCACGCATTAATGAGCGCATTCGCGTGCCAGAGGTACGTCTCGTCGGCCCCAATGGTGAGCAGGTAGGCATCGTCCGCATCGAGGACGCGCTTCGACTGGCTCACGAGTCCGATCTGGACTTGGTCGAGGTGGCACCCAACGCCAAGCCTCCAGTGTGCAAACTGATGGACTTCGGCAAGTACAAGTACGAAGCCGCTGTCAAGGCTCGCGAAGCTCGCAAGAACCAGACCAATACGGTCCTGAAGGAAGTTCGCTTCCGCCTGAAGATTGACACCCACGACTACCAGACCAAGGTCGGCCACGCACTGCGCTTCCTGGGCGCCGGTGACAAGGTCAAGGCCATGATCCAGTTCCGTGGTCGTGAACAGCAGCGTCCCGAGATGGGTATCCGCCTGCTGGAGAAGTTTGCAGCGGATGTCGCCGAGGTTGGCGTCATTGAATCCAGCCCGCGCATCGATGGCCGAAACATGGTCATGGTTGTAGGTCCGCTGAAGAACAAGGCCGAGGCTCGCCGCGAACAGCAGCAGAAGTCGGGTGGCCGTGATTCGGCCAAGCGCAAGATCCGCACCGACGCTCCAGCCGAGACCGAAGGCCAGAATGTCGCAGCAGCGATGGACGAGGAATCTCGCGCCAAGCTGGAGCAGGCACGCCAAGCAGCTGAAGGCGGCGCCTAGCCAAGCCTGTTGGGCTTTCGAGCCCGTCACCGCTAGACGGTGAAGGAACTTCCTTGGAAGATCCAACTACAAGAGAACAGCAGCGGTCACCTTTCGCAAGGGGCCCGCTTCGGATGATCCCTACACGTCATTCAATTGCCGTGTGGAGCACGTAAGGAGAACGGCAGCTATGCCGAAGTTCAAGACTCACAGTGGCGCCAAGAAGCGCTTCAAGGTTACCGGCAGCGGTAAGCTCGTCCGCCAGCAGGCTAACCGCCGTCACTACCTGGAGCACAAGTCCTCGCGACTGACCCGTCGCCTGGCTTCTGACCAGCTGGTCGCAAAGGCCGATGTGAAGACCATCAAGCGGATGCTGGGCCTCTAAGCCTCCCTTTCGCAATTCGGGGAAGCATCACCCCACCACCCATAGACTTCTCCCATTCCGCCACCGCGGCCTGGGGAACCAACTTGAAGGAGAACACACGTGGCACGTGTGAAGCGGGCAGTAAACGCCCACAAGAAGCGTCGCGTCGTAATGGAACGCGCCAAGGGCTACCGCGGTCAGCGTTCGCGCCTGTACCGCAAGGCCAAGGAGCAGCTGCTCCACTCGTTCGTTTACAGCTTCAACGACCGTCGCAAGCGCAAGGGTGACTTCCGCCGCCTGTGGATCCAGCGCATCAACGCTGCATCCCGCGCCAACGGTCTGACCTACAACCGTCTGATCCAGGGCCTGAAGGCTGCTGAGATCGAGGTTGACCGCCGCATGCTTGCCGAGCTGGCTGTCTCGGACTCCAACGCATTCGCCACTCTGGTTCAGGTAGCAAAGGGTGCCCTGCCGGCTGACGTCAACGCCCCAAAAGCGCCTAAGGTAGTAGCCGCTGCAGCCCCAAAGGCTGCTGCTAAGGCTGCTGCCGCTGCTCCAGAGGCCGCAAAGGCCCCAGCCGCAGAGGCTACGCAAGCAAACGGCGTCTTCAAGGTAGTTGAAGGTGCTGAGGTCCCAGAGGGCTTCATCATCAAGGGCAATGCAGGCTCCAACAAGTACCACGTACCGGGCTCGACTTGGTACGAGCAGACTGACGCTGAAGTTTGGTTCAACTCCATCGAGGCTGCCAAGGCCGCAGGCTTCGAGCCTGCCGGCGGCGAAGCCCGCCAGAAGATGAAGTAAATCTACTTCCTCTTTATTGGAGAGATCACACCAAAGGGTGGGATCCGCACTAGGTGCGGATCCTGCCCTTTGGCGTTTCTACCGGTATTCTCGAATCATGACCTATTCGCCCGAGCTCATGTCCAATCCACGCGCCGACAGGGTCAAGGCCGTCGCGCGGCTTGCCAGCCGCAAGGGACGTGAAGCCACCGGTCAGTTCCTCGCCGAAGGCCCGCAGGCCGTGCGGGAAGCGCTGCTGGCGCACCGGCACAACGACAACCTCATCCAGGACATCTATGCGGTTCCCGGATTCCTTGAAAGCCACCCCGAGTTCAACGCGCTGCTGGCCGACAGCAAGCTGACACCTCGCCTCGTCACCGGGGAAGTGCTGCTCGCCATGGCGGATACGCAGAGCCCGCAGGGGATCCTGGGGGTGGTGGCCATGAGCCAGCCGCAACTCAGCGAGGTGCTGGAAGCCAAGCCGAAACTGATCGCTGTGCTCTGCCGCGTCCAGGACCCGGGCAACGCCGGAACCATCCTGCGCGCAGCCGACGCCGCCGGCGCGGACGCGGTGGTGCTGACCAAGGGCAGCGTGGATATCTACAATCCGAAAGCCGTGCGCTCCACGGTGGGCTCGCTGTTCCACCTCCCGGTGCTCAGCAACATCGAATTCGACCACCTCGCGGCGGCTGCCAAGGCTACCGGCGTCCAGGTGCTGGCAGCCGACGGCTATGCAGCCCACAACCTCGACACCCTGCAGGACCAGGCGGTGCTGCGCGCCCACGCTGGAAGCGCCACCCCTTCCGAGGGAACCGAACCCGTGCTTGAATCTGCCACCATGTGGCTGTTCGGCAACGAAGGGCAAGGACTGGACGACCACGAAAAAGCCTCGGCCGACTTCCGCGTCGCAGTTCCGCTGTACGGTGTCGCCGAGTCTCTCAATGTCGGAACCGCGGCCACGGTCTGCCTCTACGGCTCGGCCCGCGCGCAGCGCTGACCGACCGCAATCGACCCCGAGGGAAGCAAACCTGAATGAATACCTCACTGAAGCAGATCGTCGCGGTGGCGATCGTGGACGACCTCACCTCGCCGACCCGGATGCTCGCCGCGCGCCGCAACCGTCCCGAAGCCTTGGCCGGCCTGTGGGAATTCCCCGGCGGCAAGGTCGAACCGGGGGAGTCCGACACCTCAGCGGTGCACCGCGAACTGCGCGAGGAACTGGGTGTCGAGCTGAGCCTCGGGGCCGAAATTACCGGTCCGCTGGCGCAGGGCTGGCAACTGAACGACAAGGCAGCGATGCGCGTCTGGTTCGCCGTCATCACGCAAGGGGAACCACAGCCTTTGGACGGCCACGACCAACTGGCGTGGCTCGACCTGGACGATTCGCTGGGCGAAGCGGTTCAGTGGATTCCCGCCGATGCGCCGATCGTCCGGGCCTGTCTGGATCTGAGCCGAATCGGCCATCTGGCCGGACACCCGTAGACTGGTATATAGCGTCAACAGTGGCTAGCTAGCCACGTCCCCAAGAATTCAAGGAGCGTCTCCGTGAAGAGACTAATTAGCGTCATTGCGCTGGCATTCGCTGCCGTGCTGGCCCTGTCCGGCTGCGTCAGCATGAACGCCGGCGTCAGCATCCAGGGCGACGACAGGGCCACCGGTACCGTCGAGGTCACCATGAAAAAGGACGCGCTCCAGGGCCTGGACTTCCAGGATCTGCTGGCCACCCAGGTCAACATGGACCAGCTGAACTCCCAGCTGGCCGGCGTCTGGACCACCACCGACATCGATGACGGCACAAACGTCGGACTGGCCTTCACCACCGCCAAGACCATGACCTTCACGGAGCTTGCCGACGCCTTCACCGTCTTCGGTTTCCCGGTCGCCATCTCCGGCAACGGCCAGGAGTTCAGCTTCTCGATGCCGGGCACCGGCCAGACCGCCGTGGACTCCAGCTTCACCGAGGCGAACTTCGCGGTGACCTTCCCGGGCGCGATCGTTTCCACCACCGCAGGCGAGGTCGACCACCACACCGTGACCTTCGACCTGATCCAGGGCGCCGAGACCTACCAGGCGACCGGCAAGGCAGATTTTTCGCTGTTCTACTCGACGATCTTCGGCGGCGCGCTGCTCGTGCTGACCCTGGTCTTCGTGCTCGCCTTCAGCCCCAAGGCCGCCAAGGAATCCCACTAACGCGGATTTCACCGCAGCTGCGTAAGCAGTGCCACGCTCAGGGCCCGTCATCGTTGAAACGAAGACGGGCCCTTGGCAATAGAATAGAAGCAAAGTGCTTGAACGAGTAATTACAAGATAAGAGTAAGGATCGATCGATCCCATGTCTGATCAGACACCATCAACGGCTCCGGACGCGGAGCCGAACATTCCGCACCCCACCGATGAAGCCGCGATTTCCCAGGCAGTAGAAGCCGCCCTGGCGGCCATCGAAGCCGCCGGGGACTTGAACGAGCTGAAGGAAGCGCGCCTGGCGCACACCGGCGAGAAGTCGCCGCTGTCGCTGGCCAACCGCCAGATCGGCAAGCTGGACAAGTCGGAAAAGGCCGTCGCCGGCAAGCTCGTGGGCGGCGCCCGCGGACGGGTCAACAAGGCCTTGGCCGCCCGCACCGTGGTGCTGGAAGAAGCCGAAGCCGCACGCATCCTTGTCGAGGAAACCGTCGACGTCACCGCCGCCCCGCGCCGCCGCCGCGCCGGAGCCCGCCACCCGCTGTCGGTCTTGCAGGACCGCGTCTCGGACATCTTCGTGGGCATGGGCTGGGAGATCGCCGAAGGCCCCGAGGTGGAATCCGAGTGGTTCAACTTCGACGCGCTGAACTTCAAGCCGGACCACCCGGCCCGCGAAATGCAGGACACCTTCTTCATCGAGCCTGCAGACGCCCATCTGGTGCTGCGCACCCACACCTCCCCGGTGCAGGTCCGCTCCATGCTTGAACGCGAAGTCCCGGTCTACGTGCTATGCCCGGGCCGCACCTTCCGCACCGACGAGCTGGACGCAACCCACACCCCGGTCTTCCACCAGTTCGAAGGCCTGGCCGTGGACAAGGGCCTGACCATGGCCGACCTGCGCGGAACCCTGGAGCACTTCGCACGGCAGATGTTCGGCGCCGAAGCGCAGATCCGACTGCGCCCTGCCTACTTCCCGTTCACCGAACCGAGCGCCGAACTCGACATCTGGCACCCGGGCGCCAAAGGCGGCCCGCGCTGGATCGAGTGGGGCGGCTGCGGAATGATCAACCCGAACGTGCTGCGCGCCGCAGGCATCGATCCGGAGGAATACTCCGGCTTCGCCTTCGGCATGGGCATCGAGCGCACGCTCATGTTCCGCAACGACGTCCCGGACATGCACGACATGATCGAGGGCGACGTACGTTTCAGCCAGCACTTCGGGATGGAGATCTAAGTTATGCGTATTCCACTGTCATGGCTGCGCGAGTACACGCAGCTTCCTGCCGATGCCTCGGCCGAAGACCTCATGGCGGACCTGGTCAAGGTCGGCTTGGAGGAAGAAGACGTCCACCGCCCCTCCGACGAGCTTTCCGGGCCGATCGTGGTCGGCCAGGTGCTCTCGCTGGTCAAGGAGGAAGCCTCCAACGGCAAGACCATCAACTGGTGCCAGGTCCGCGTGGTGCCTGAGGGCGCCGAGCAGACCCTGACCGGCAAGGGCATCGACCCCTCCGGCGTGCAGGGCATCGTGTGCGGCGCGCACAACTTCGTGGAGGGCGACAAGGTGGTCGTCACCCTTCCGGGCGCCGTGCTGCCCGGCGACTTCAAGATCTCCCCGCGCAAGACCTACGGCCACACCTCGGCCGGCATGATCGCCTCCAGCCGCGAGCTGGGCATCGGCGACGACCACGACGGCATCATCGTGCTCTCCCGCCTGGGCCTGGACCCGGAGCTGGGCACCGACGTGCTCGAGCTCTTCGGCCTGGACGACCAGGCCGCGGAGATCAACGTGACCCCTGACCGCGGCTACTGCTTCTCGATCCGCGGCGTGGCCCGCGAATACGGGCTGGCCACCGGCACCGCGTTCACCGATCCGGCCTCCAAGGTCCAGGTCACGAACGCCGCCGAAGCCGGGCACCCGGTGGTGCTCGCCGATGACGCGCCGATCTACGGCGTGGCGGGCTGCACCCGCTTCGTGACCCGCGAGGTGACCGGCATCGACCCGACCCGTCCGACCCCGCGCTGGATGGCTTCGCGCCTGCAGCTGGCCGGGATGCGCTCGATCTCCCTGCCAGTGGACATCTCCAACTACGTGATGCTGGAGCTGGGTTCCCCGCTGCACTTCTACGACGCGGACAAGCTCTCCGGCGCCATCACCGTGCGCCGCGCGGCAGCCGGCGAGAAGCTCACCACCCTGGATGAGAAGGAACGCGAGCTGTCGGTCGAGGACCTGCTGATCACCGACGAGTCCGGCGCCATCGGCATCGCCGGCGTCATGGGCGGGGCCAGCACCGAGGTGTCGGATGCGACTTCCCGCGTGCTGATCGAGGCCGCGCACTTCGACGCGGTGTCCATCGCCCGCTCGCGGCGCCGCCACAAGCTGCCCTCCGAAGCCTCCAAGCGCTTCGAACGCGGCGTGGACCCGCGCATCATGCAGATCGCCGCGCAGCGCGCCGTGGACCTGCTGGTCGAGCTGGCCGGCGGCACCGAGACCGCCAAGATCACCGACGCCGGAGCCGTGCCGCAGGCCGCGCAGATCGTGCTGCCCGCAGGCTTCGCCTCGGCGCTGATCGGCGTGGACTACACCGATGCGCAGATCATCTCCGCGCTGGAGGGCATCGGCGCCGAGGTGTCGCAGGACGCCGCCGGCTTCACCGTGACCGCCCCGAGCTGGCGCCCGGACCTGGCCATCAAGGAAGACCTGGTCGAAGAGGTCGCCCGCGTGATCGGCTACGACCAGATCCCTGCCACCCTGCCGGTAGCCCCTCCGGGCCGCGGCCTGAGCCGTTCCCAGTCCCAGCGCCGCCGCGTGCTGCAGGGCCTGGCCGACTTCGGCATGACCGAGGTGCTCTGCTACCCGTTCGTCTCCGAGGCGCAGAACAACACCTTCGGCGCGGCGCAGGCCGGGGACCAGGTCAAGGCCACCACCCTGGCCAACCCGATCTCCAAGGAATTCCGCTTCCTGCGCACCTCGCTGCTGCCGGGCCTGCTGGACACCGCCCGCCGCAACAACGGCCGCGGCTTCCGCGACCTGGCCCTGTACGAAGGCGGCTTAGTCTTCCTTCCGGGCGAGCAGCTGGGTTCCAGCGTGCTTCCCCCGCTGGGCGCCAAGCCGAGCGACGAGGTGCTGGCCGAGCTCTTCGCCGGCGTGCCGAACCAGCCATGGCAGATCGCCGGCGTGTTCACCGGCCATGAGGCTCCGGCCGCCGCCGGGTTCGCCCCGCGCGTTTGGGACTGGGCCGACGCACTGGATGCCGCGCGCACCGTCGCCGACATCCTGGGCACCGAGCTGGAGATCGCCCAGGGCAGCCACCAGGCGTTCCACCCGGGCCGTGCCGCGGCGCTGAAGCTGAACGGCGAGATCGTCGGCTACGCCGGCGAGCTGCACCCGGCCCTGCTGAAGGATGCCGATCTTCCGGCGCGCACCGTGGCCTTCGAACTGAATGCCGCAGCCGTGATGGACGCCGCCCCCGCAGTAGTGGTCGCCGAGCACCTGTCCACCCAGCCGCTGGCCACCCAGGACGTTGCCTTGGTGGTTGACCGAGAGGTCGTGGCCGGCGACGTGCTGGCTGCCCTGCGCGAAGGCGCCGGCGAGCTGCTGGAAGACGTCGCGCTGTTCGACGTCTACGAGGGCAAGGGCATCGAGGACGGCAAGAAGTCGCTGGCCTTCGGCCTGCGTTTCCGCGCCACCGACCGCACCCTGACCGCTGACGAGGCTTCCGAGGCGCGTGCCGCCGCGGTGGCCGTGGCCGCCGAGAAGTTCGGCGCCGTCCAGCGCTAGGACGCAACAGCGCAGCACGCCCCGACTCCCCGGACCCCGGAGAGTCGGGGCGTTTCCCTTGCCCGCTAGCGGTACAGGAATCGGTACCAGTGCGGCCGGGATTGCTTCTGGAACCAGCCCAGCTCGCGGGTTTCGGCTGGGTAGTCGTCGATCAGCGCCCACTGGGGAAGGACGTCCTGCAGCTCTTCGCGGGAGATCCCTCCGATGAACGAGTTGAATCGGGAGTTGCCGAATTGCAAGGCCAGGAACGTCGCGCCTGGCGCGGCCAGCCGGCCGACCGCATGCCCGTAGCGGCTGCGGGCTTCGCCTACCAGACCTTGCAGGCACCCGGAATCCAGGAAGAAATTGAACCCAGGCGTCAGCTCGGACAGGTCTGTCACGTCGGCCTGTACGTAGGTCTCGTGCGGCCCGGCCTGGTCACGGGCACGGACCAGGGCCCGCTGCTGCGCATCCACGCCGACTACCTCGAAACCTGCCGCGGCCATGCGGCGGCAGTGGATCCCGCTGCCGCAGCCGAGATCAATGGCCCGGGGGAGAACACCAGGGGATGCACCTGCATGCTGCTCGATTTCGACCTGCAGCTGATGCTCGAAGTTGGCGAGGTGGAGCTTGGCGTAGTGTTCCCAGGGGTGCAAGCCCAGCCGGTAGTACAAGCCGTAGTTGATTTCCATGGTGATCCCCTCCGCCGTAATTGAGGTATGCAGAGCATTATCATCCCAGGAAGCCCGTCCTAGCTAGGATGCGAACGCGTGAACGGCCGGCCTTGTCCACGGGCTAGACTTGTGGCTTGGGTTGATTCGGTGCGAAAGGGGAACCCATGTCTGCTGCGCGGAAAACGGGGGCTTGCCTGCTCGTTGTGGTTTTGGGAGCGATGGCTGTCGTGGCGGCTATCGCCATTGCGTGGGGCGCGGTGCTGCTGATCCAGCGCGGTGCGGGAACGCATCTGGACGAACCAGCGCAGGACCAGCAGCGCGAACAAGAATTCAGGGACGGCTACAAGCCGTCTTCCGAAACTTCGGAGTCTGCCGAGCGGTAGGTATTCGGGGCGATCCGCAGAGCCAGGGTGACCAGGTCCTCGGCATCGGTGCCCTGCGTGGTGAATCCGTTGCGCTCCAGCAACTTGAGCGAACCGGTATTGTTCCTTAATGCCCTGGCGATAAACGCCGTGGCGCCCTGGTCGGCCAGCAATGACACGCCTTGGGGGATCATGTGGCCGGCGATGCTCCGTCCCCAGAACTGCGGGTCAACCCAATAGCCGATTTCACTTGCTTCAGGCTTGCGCGTGGCGGTGAAGAATCCCACCGGAGTCCTTTCCCTGCCACGCGATAAACCATTGGACGCCCGGATCCTGCAGCGCCTGCTCCATTCGTCGCGAAAGATAGGGGCCCGTCCACGGCCTGCCGTCGCCGGTAAAGGCCGTGACACGCGGATCACTGGCGAGCTTGGCCAGGAAATCATGATCCGCTGTGGAAAAGGGCATCAAACGCACGGGTTCTGTCATGGGACAAGTTTAAAAGTGAATGCCGAGGAATGGAACGAAGGGTTCGCATTCCTCGGCATGTCAGCAGAGTGCTTTGCCGGTTCTAGCTGCCGGATACGGTCTTCTCGACAGGTGGCAAATCCGACCATGGGAAGGTGATCCACTTGTCGGTGCGGCGCCATTCGTAGTCGGGAACCATGATGGTGCGCGGCTTGGTGTAGAGGCAAACGGTCTTGACGTTTGCGCCCCATTCGGAGATGAGGTCGACGACCTTGGCAAGGGTGCGGCCGGAATCCGAGACGTCGTCAACGAGCAGCACGTTCTTGCCGTGCAGCGCGCCCTCGTCCAGCATCGGAGGAAGCACCACTGGCTCCTCAAGAACCGTGCCAATGCCGGTGTAGAACTCCACGTTCAGGGCACCGCAGGCCTTGGCGCCCAAGGCGTAGGCGATGGAACCGGCCAACAGCAGTCCGCCGCGGGCGATGGCCACGACTACGTCGGTCTCGAAACCGCTGTCGACAACGGTCTGTGCCAGTTCGCGGGATGCCACACCGAAGGTGTCCCAGGTGAGAACTTCGCGTTCGGCTTCAGGAAGTACGGCTGCGCCGGAATCGTCAATGCTAGTCATCCTCCGATTTTACAACCACTTGTAACACGCATTGACATGAAAGGGTTTCATCCTTTCGGATTTCTTGGTTCTTCTCCCATCATTATTGCTGGTCTGATATGCGACGAAGCGTTGAATTCGAAAGTCTGCAAGGCCATCGGTTCCGGACGAAGTGTTACCCGCATCTCTGATATACCGTCGATCTGCGCTCCCGCGTGCGAGTCCGAGCTGCCGGCGGGGCACGGGGAGTCTTGCGCCGAGTGGCGCAGGGCAGTGGGGAGCTGATCATCCCTGAGAGCTATATTCAGCGAATTGGGTTGTAAGGCTACCTGGCTAGTGAGGATATCTAAGGATGGAAGATTTTGAAGACTATCCGGAACTGACGCGGGCCGCGCTGCCGCAGGCGGTGCTTGCGGTGCTGAGCCATGGGGAGAACCACGGGTACGCCATTGCCGAGAAGCTTCGCCAGCACGGTTTTGCGCGGATCAAGGGTGGGACGCTGTACCCGCTGCTGAAGCGGTTGGACGAACAGAAGCTTACGCAGCACCTGTGGACGCACGAGCACGCGGGACCTCCGCGCAAGCTCTTCAAGCTCACGCCGCAGGGCGAGGCGGAACTTCTGCGTGCTGAAGCCGCGTGGACCGGCATGACCCGGGCCTTGACCAGCATCCGAACGACCAGCCAGGAGAAATCATGAACTACGAACGGAAGCTGGCCTTCAACCTGCGGATGCAGGGCATGACTGAAGCGGAGATCGCTGAGACGCTCAAAGAGGTTCGGTCCTATGAGAACACAGCGGGAACCTCCGTCGAGACGGAATTCGGCCCTGCCGAGGAGTACGCCAAGCAGTTCCCGAAACGAAAGCGGCGCACGCAGGGCCGGGCCATTGCCAGCGTCGGCATGGTGCTGGCGATCGTGTACCTGCTTTGCGCCTTCTTCGGCAAACCGCTCGCGGGGATCGATATCCGGGATTATGTCGGCCCTCTGGTGATCCTGCCAGCGCTCGCCGTCATCGCCGCGGGTTTGCTCCTTGGATTCCTGGTGGACTACTTCCGGCCTGCCCGAGTCTCGTAGTGCGATGGCCGTTCGCGAGACGAGCGATCCGGGACAATGGCTTCGCGCCGCTTGGGTCCGGCCGCTTCATCCTCAGCGTGGCCCGCGGCGGCCATCCGAACTGCGTGGTCAGTTGGGAATGCAATTGAGGTTCAAGACTTCGTTTGAAATAGCCGATACGATGGCTTAAAGCCATTGTTGCGATGATCGACCTGCTATTGGACCGGAGTTCTGCACATGCAATTTCGCCACTCTTTGACTCGATGCTCTGCCGCGGCGGCCGTGGTGCTGTTGGGGCTAGCCCCGGGACTTCCGGCAGCTGCTGCCAGCAGTTCAACGATCGGCGTCGCCGCCGGAGCGAATCTGGAGGACATCAGCGTCTACGACACGGCCGATGTCCTCAATGATGAGAAGATCAAGGACGCACTCTCAAGCATCGATTTCAACGAGCCTACAAAGGTTGCGGTCTTCTCCCGTCAAGGCGAATACTCCGACGACATCAACAGCGAAACACTCGCGTTCGCCCGGGAGGAGCATCCTGAATGGATCTCGCAAGATGCCGAGGACTACGGCGACTATTGGGCCGACGGATACTTCATCATCACACTCTCGGTTGAGGGACACGGCGACGGCCAGATCGGAACCTACTTCGGCGAAGACCGCAAGGTTTCAACGAGCCAGATGGAATCCATCCACGAGGCAGGATATGAGGACTTCAACCTCTCGCGCTGGACCGACGGCGTGATCGCCGTTGGCGCCAAGGGCGCGAAGATCATGAACCGACCATGGTACAAGAACCCCGCCCTGTGGATCACCACCGGTGTCGCCGGCGGCGCCGCGGGAGCGACGGGTTTGGTGGTTCTCGGTGTCAGGGCTTCACGGCGCAAGGAGTTCGAAGCGAACCTCAGCACCGGACGGGAGCATCTAAGCAATGTGACCATGGATTTAGATACCACCGAGCTGTCCGCCCGTACCTTGCCGACCGGCTCGCGCCATGCGGCGGATCTGGAACGTCGTTTCGCCGATTTCATGGCCAAGTACCGCACGTTGTTCGCCCGGCAACAGGAGCTTGAAGCCGCGACGAAGAAAACCCGCTCCTCCGGCTCCGGTGTCGCCCTGTCCAAGGACTTCATCGATACCGCCCAGCAGCTGGACGCGACCGATGACGCGATCATCGCCGCCGCAGCGCTCTACACCAGGTCTGCCACGTGGCAAGAGGCCTGGCGGGCGCAGACGGCTCCGATCCTTGAAGACCTGGCGGAACTCCCCGAGTTGCTCGGCGGCCCGGACAAGAAGCTGGGCCCGGCCGGGAGCGCGCTGCGCTCATTCGCCGACACGGCGCAGCAGGAAGTGCAGGCCGTCGGCACGGACTTGGCCGCGCAGGTGATCGATGTCGATACCGCCCTGGACCGGCTCAGCGAACTGCGCAAGCAATTAACCGAACGCCTCGACGCCTACGCGGCCGCGCGGATCGGCGCCTACGCCAAGTCCGAGGCCGAAGAAAAGCAAATGCGCGCGAAGCTGCGCAAGCAACGCTACGCCTCCACCGGAACCCGCAGCGGCGGGTCGATCCTGGACGTCACCAGCCCGGCAGAATTCTTCTGGCGGGTCAGTGCTTTCAACATCGGCTATCAATCCGCGGTCAAGGCAGTGGACAGTTCCCGCCAGGCGGCCAGCTCGTCCTCCGGAGTCTCCACCGGTTACTCCGGAGGCGGCAGTTTCTCCGGCGCCGGCGGTTCCTCCCGTTTCTAGGGCGCTGCACCCGAAGTTGTCGAGCAGGTGGCCGCACCGGCTCGATCTGCGCCGGTCGCCCGAGCTGGCTAGACCGCCGCGCGCACCTGGGCCAGCAGGCGCTGCGGCGTTTCCCAGAGGACCTCGCGCATCCACTGCTCGCCCAGGCCCAGGGCGTCGAGGGCCTGGAGCTGGTGGCTGTAGGGGTAGGGGATATTGGGGAAGTCGGTGCCGAGCACGACCTTGCCTGCCAGCTGCGCCAGCAGTGCGCGGTAGCCTTCGGGCATCGGCGCGAACTGCTCCGTGAAATCGGTGGCCAGCATGGTGGTGTCGAGATAGACGTTCGGGTGCTCCAGCGCCAGCTCGGCGAACTCGCTGTAGTCAGGCAACCCCGCATGGGCGATCACCAGCACCAAGTCCTCATGGCGCGCCAGCAGCCGGCGGATGGGCTCGATGCCGGTGTGCTGCCCCTTGTGCGGGCCGTTGCCGCAGTGGATGATGACCGGGGTGCGGGCTTCGGCCACCAGCTGCCAGGCCCGATCCAGCTGCGGATCGTTGGGATCGAAGTTTCCGACCTGGACGTGGATCTTGAAGACCTCGACGCCCGATTCGAGGCAGTCCCTGACCTGCTGTTCGGTGCCCTCCTCGGGATAGAAGGTCCCGGAGGCGATGGCCTGCGGATGGAGCGCCGCGAAGTTCTTCGAGTACTCGTTCAGCCAGTCGGCCATGCCCGGGCGGTGCGCATAGTTCAGGGTGCTGAACCGGGCGACGCCCAGCTGCTCCAGGGTCGCGACGCGTTGCGCCTCGTCGGTGCGGTAGCTGATCGGCCACGGCAGGTCGCCATCCGCTTCGCGGCCATCGAAGAATGCCCAGACCTTGTCCAGCACGTTTTGCGGCATGAAATGCACATGCAGGTCGATCAGCCCCGGAAGGCCCAGTCGGTGCAGGTAGTCCTTGATCTCGGCATCATTGGCGGGGCTTCGTTGCTCCCGGGGAAGATGTTCCACTGGTGAACTCCGTGGGTTGTCGGTACGGGGAAATGAGGGCCGGCCGCGGGCCGGAGGCCGGATCAGTCCAGCAGCGCCGCGGTCCGGGCGACGGCGAAAGCCAGGAAGCACAGCGCTCCGGCAAAAAGTGCCCAGTCGACGACGCCGAAGGAGGAAAAGTCATTGGCGAAGCGCTGGCGCATGCTGGTGCGCTGGATGGCCTTGGCCCGCGCCGAGCTTTGCCGGTTCCGATGCACGTGGCGGCCGTGGCCGCCATCCGAATTCTCGGACTTGGCACTGAACACTGCGTGGAACAACAGCAGGAACAGGCCCGCTCCCAGAAACCAGGAGATCGCCAGTGAAGCCAACAGCTCATTCAAGGTAGTCGATTATGGCGGGAGGCCGCCTGCCGCGGGGCACAGGCCCCGCAGCCGCGGCGCCGAGGCTAGGGAACGAGCAGCACCTTGCCCGTGGTGCTGCGGGACTCCAATGCGGTGTGGGCCGCCGCGGCCTCGGACAGCGGGAAGCTCGCGCCGATGCGCACATCCAGCTTGCCTTCGGAGGCCCAGCGGAAGATGTCGCCGAAACGCCAGTGCATTTCGTATTCGGTGGCAATGAAGTCGTCGAGCTTCGGGCGGGTGACGGTCAGCGAGCCGCCGGCGTTCAACCGCTGGAGGTTGAAGTCCGGCACCTGGCCGCTGGCTCCGCCGAACAGCACCAGGGTGCCGCGACGGCGCAGCGCGGTCAGCGAGGTCTCGAAGGTGTCCTTGCCGATGCCGTCGTAGACCGCATGCACCCCCTGGCCGTCGGTGACCTTTTCGACGGTCTGAGCCACCTGCCCGTAGTCCACCACGTAGTCCGCACCGGCCGCCTTGGCCAAGTCCTTCTTCTCCTGGGTGCTGGCGGTGGTGATCACCGTAGCGCCTTTGAGCTTGAGCAGCTGGGTCAACAGCAGTCCCACGCCGCCGGCGCCGGCGTAGGTCAGGATGACATCTCCCTCGCGCACGATGTAGCTCGAATTCACCAGGTAGTGGGCGGTCATGCCCTGCAGCGGCAGCGCGGCGGCCACCTGCAGGTCTACGCCGGCGGGAACGTGGCCCGCCCGTGCGGCATCGACTACCGCGTACTGGGCGTAGCCGGCGGTGCCGGAGGCGGTCGCGACCCGGTCGCCGACGGCGAAGTTCTGCACGCCCTGCCCGACTTCGGTGACGACTCCTGAGAACTCCGAGCCCGGGGTGAACGGGTAGTCGACCTTGTAGACGCCGCTGCGCTGGTAGGTTTCGATGAAGTTGACTCCGGCGGCGGCGACCTTCACCTGCACTTGCCCCGGCCCCGCGGACGGAATGGGCGCCTGTCCCAGAACCAGCCCCTTGGCATCCGAGGGTTCGGCAACGAGTATGGCTTGCTGCTGCATGGGGGAGCGCTCCTGTGGAAGATTGACGTCGGCCCGCATCGCCCGGGCCACTGCTAGGCCCAGTCTATGACTCGAGCCTGCATGGTGGCTGGTCGAAAGCGCCCATGTCGGACTTCATGACAAACTAAGTTATGAATATTTATTAGCCTCTATGCATATTTTGCGGTAAGCTCTGGTCATGACGATTTCAGTTGCTGTCTCCGGTGCCAGCGGGTACGCCGGCGGCGAGGTTCTGCGCATCCTGGCCGCCCACCCCGACGTAGAAATTGGCGCCATCACTGCGCATTCCCAGGCCGGGCAGCGCCTGGGCGGCATCGCCCCGCACCTGCATGCGCTCGCCGACCGCGTCCTGGTGGACACCACCGTGGAAAACCTCGCCGGGCACGACGTCGTCTTCCTGGCCCTGCCGCACGGCGCCAGCGCCGCCGTGGCCGAGCAGCTGCCCGAATCCACCCTGGTCATCGACGCCGGAGCCGACTTCCGCCTGGAATCCGCCGAGGCCTGGGAGAAGTTCTACGGCACCAAGCACGCCGGTTCCTGGCCCTACGGCCTGCCCGAGCTGCCCGGACAGCGCGAAAAGCTGGTCGGCGCCAAGCGCATCGCGGTGCCCGGCTGCTACCCGACCGGCGGCCAGCTCTCGCTGGCTCCCGGCTTCGCGGCCAATCTGCTGGAACCGGACGACGTGGTGATCGTGTCCGCCTCGGGTACCTCCGGTGCCGGCAAGAACGCCAAGACCCACCTGCTGGGCGCCGAGGTCATGGGCTCCATGAGCACCTACGGCGTGGGCGGCGTGCACCGCCACATCCCGGAGATGGAACAGGGCTTCTCCAAGCTGGCCGGCGAACCGGTGACCGTCTCCTTCACCCCGACGCTCGCCCCGATGCCGCGCGGCATCCTGACCACCGCCACCGCCAAGGTGAAGCCCGGGGTCACCGAAGCGCAGCTGCGCGAGGCCTGGGCCGCGGCCTACGACAACGAGCTGTTCGTCCACCTGCTGCCCGAGGGCCAGTGGCCGACCACCGGCGCGGTGCAGGCAAGCAACCACGTCCAGCTGCAGCTGGCCTTCGACACCCACGCCAACCGCGTGATCGTCTCGGTGGCGCTGGACAACCTGACCAAGGGCACCGCAGGTGCCGCAGTCCAGTCGATGAACATCGCGCTGGGACTGGAAGAAAACACCGGATTGCTCATGCAAGGAGTCGCCCCGTGAGCCTCGCCCACACCAATACCCACCCATCCGCCAACGCCCTGGGCGTCACCGCCCCGGCGGGCTTCACCGCCGCCGGCGTCCCGGCGGGCCTGAAGTCCACCGGCAAGAACGACGTGGTCCTGGTGCGCAACCTCGGACCCGACTTCGCCGCAGCCGGCGTCTTCACCTCCAACCGCGTGGCAGCCGCCCCGGTCAAGTGGTCCCGCCAGGTGCTGGCCGACGGCCGCATCGACGCGGTGCTGCTGAACTCCGGCGGCGCCAACGCCTGCACCGGCGCCGAGGGCTTCGGCAACACCCACCGCAGCGCCGAATACGTGGCGGACCTGCTGAAGGTTTCCGCCGGCGACGTCGCAGTGGCCTCCACCGGCCTGATCGGACAGCAGCTGCCGATGGACAAGCTGCTGCCGGGCATCGCCGCGGCCGCCGCCGCGCTGGCCGGTACCCAGGACGCCTCCGACCAGGCCGCCGCCGGCATCATGACCACGGACTCGGTCTCCAAGCAGGTCAGCCGCGTGGTGGGGGATTCCACCACCGGCCAGGTCATCATCGGTGGCATGGCCAAGGGCGCGGGCATGCTCGCCCCGGCGCTGGCCACCATGCTGGTCGTGCTGACCACCGACGCGGCGCTCACCAGCGAGCAGCTGGACGCCGCGCTGCGCAGCGCCACCGCGATGAGCTTCGACCGCGCCGACTCCGACGGCTGCATGTCCACCAACGACACCGTGCTGCTGCTGGCTTCCGGCGCCTCGGGCATCACCCCGGACGCCGCCGAATTCACCGCCGCGCTGACCGACGCCTGTCAGGAGCTGGCAGCCCGCCTGATCGACGACGCCGAGGGCGCGGAGCACACCATCGCGATCCGCACCTTCAACGCCGCCACCGAGGCCGACGCTCTGGAGGTCTCCAAGGCCGTCTCGCGCTCGAACCTGGTCAAGACCGCGGTCTTCGGCAAGGACCCGAACTGGGGACGCGTGCTCTCCGAGGTCGGCACCACCCAGGCCGCCTTCGAACCGGACGAGCTGAACGTCGCCATCAACGGCGTCTGGGTCTGCAAGAACGGCGGCGTGGGCGAGGACCGCTCGCTGGTTTCGCTGGAAGATCGCAACGTCACCATCGACATCGACCTGAACGCGGGCACCGCGCAGGCCACGGTGCTGACCAACGACCTGACCCACGACTACGTCCACGAGAACTCCGCCTACTCCAGCTAGGCCCGTCCCTCGACGAGGACAAAGGAAGAGCACATGCCTCAGAACACCCGCACCGACGTCGGATTGGCCCAGCGCAAGGCCGAGGCGCTGATCGAGGCCCTGCCCTGGATCCAGCGCTTCGCCGGCACCACCATGGTCATCAAGTACGGCGGCAACGCCATGGTCAACGAGCAGCTGCGCCGCGCCTTCGCGGAGGACATCGTGTTCCTGCGCCACGCCGGGATCAACCCGGTGGTGGTGCACGGCGGCGGCCCGCAGATCAACAAGATGCTCGACACCCTGGGCATCGAGTCGGAATTCCGCGGCGGGCTGCGGGTGACCACCCCCGAAGCCATGGACGTGGTGCGCATGGTGCTCACCGGCCAGGTCCAGCGCGACCTGGTCGGCCTGATCAACTCGCACGGCCCCTACTCGGTGGGCATGTCAGGGGAGGACGGCGCCACCTTGCAGGCCATCCGCACCGGCACCATCATCGACGGTCTGCCCGTGGACCTGGGCCTGGTCGGCGAGGTGACCCGCGTGCGCACCGACCAGGTGGACTCGCTCATCGTCGCAGGGATGATCCCGGTGATCTCCACCGTGGCTCCGGAATTCGACGCCGAGGGCGAACCGACCGGAGCGGTGCTCAACGTCAACGCCGACACCGCCGCCGGCGCCCTGGCCACCGCGCTGGGCGCCTCCAAGCTGGTGATCCTCACCGACGTGGAGGGCCTGTACAGCGCCTGGCCCGACAAGTCCTCGCTGATCACCTCGCTGAGCACCGACGAGCTGCGCGAGATGCTGCCGTCCCTGGAATCGGGCATGATCCCCAAGATGGGCGCCTGCCTGGACGCCGTGGACTCCGGCGTGGGCCAGGCCCACATCGTGGATGGCCGCGAACCGCATTCAATGCTGCTAGAAATCTTCACCACCGCCGGCGTGGGTACCCAGGTGGTCCCCGCCACACCAACAAACCAGAAGGGCCAGAAGTGAGCGAGAGCGCCGCCGCAACCGAAGCAACACCGAGCCGGAACTCCCAGGCCGCCGACCTGGCCGGATTGGGCAACCAGTCATCGGCCGCGCTGGCCGAGCGCTACTCCAACAGCCTGCTGGGCGTGTTCGGCGCGCCGCAGCGCGTGCTGGTGCGCGGGGCCGGCTGCCACGTGTGGGACGCCGACGGCAACCAGTACCTGGATTTGCTCGGCGGCATCGCGGTGAACACCCTGGGCCACAGCAACCCGCTGCTGACTTCCGTGATCACCTCGCAGCTTGCCACGTTGGGGCATGTCTCCAATTTCTTCACCTCGCCCACGCAGATCGCGCTGGCCGAGAAGCTGCTGCAGATCTCCGCCGCCCCGGCCGGCTCCAAGGTGTTCTTCGCGAACTCCGGCACCGAGGCCAACGAGGCGGCGCTGAAGCTCACCCGCCGCAACGCGGGCACCGAGCAGGCGCCGCGCACCAAGGTGATCGCACTGGAGCATGCCTTTCACGGCCGTACCCTGGGTGCGCTGTCGCTGACCTACAAGGAGAAGTACCGCGCCCCGTTCGCGCCGCTGCCCGAGAACGTCACCTGGATCCCCGCCGGGGACATCCAGGCATTGCGCGAGGCGGTGGACCACACCGTTTCGGCAGTGTTCATCGAGCCGATCCAGGGCGAGGCGGGTGTACTGGAGCTGTCCGCCGAGTACCTGCAGGCGGCCCGCGAGATCACCACCGAGGCCGGCGCGCTGCTGGTCTTCGACGAGGTGCAGACCGGCATGGGCCGCACCGGCGAGTTCTTCGCTTCCGCGCCGGTGATTCCGGACGTGATGACTCTGGCCAAGGGCCTGGGCGGCGGCTTCCCGATCGGCGCGATGATCGTCTTTGGCGAGGCCAACACCTCCTGGCTGACCCCGGGCGACCACGGCACCACCTTCGGCGGCAACCCGGTGGCCTGCGCCGCCGGCCTGGCGGTCATCCACACCATCGAAAAGGACAACCTGCTGGCCCACGTGCGCGAGACCGGCGCCTGGCTGCGCGAGCAGCTGGCAGGCGTTCACGGCGTGGGCGCGGTGCGCGGCGCCGGCCTGCTCAACGCCTTCGAGCTGCTGAACGGCTCGGCGCCGAAGATGGTCGCCGCCGCGCTGGACGCCGGCTTCATCATCAACGCCACCGACGAGCGCACCATCCGCCTGGCCCCGCCGCTGGTCATCACCCGCGAGCAGCTGGCCACCTTCATCGCGGCGCTGCCCGGCCTGCTGGCCGCTGCCGCAGCCTAAGAACCACCTGAGACTTTAAGGAACACACCATGAGCGCAACCCGCCACTTCCTGACCGACCTGGACTTCACTCAGGCCGAGCAGACCAAGGTGCTGGACCTGGCACTGGCCATGAAGGCCGACAAGTACGGCTTCACCCCGTACGCCGGCCCGCAGACCGTCGCGGTCTTCTTCGACAAGACCTCCACCCGCACCCGGGTCTCCTTCCACGCCGGCATCGCCGAATTGGGCGGCTCCCCGCTGATCATCAACTCTGCCGAGTCCCAGCTGGGCCACAAGGAGTCCATCTCCGACTCGGCCAAGGTGCTCGAGCGTATGGTCTCCACCATCGTGTGGCGCACCTACGCCCAGTCGGGCCTGGAGGAAATGGCGGCGAACTCCTCGGTGCCGGTGATCAACGCGCTCTCCGACGACTACCACCCCTGCCAGCTGATCGCCGACCTGCTCACCGTGCGCGAGCACAAGGGCGCGCTGGCAGGCCTGAAGATGGCCTACCTGGGCGACGCTGCCAACAACATGGCCAACTCCTACCTGCTGGCCGGGGTCACCGCGGGCATGCACGTGGCCATCGCCGGACCGGAAAGCTACCTGCCGGCGGCCTCCATCGTCGCCGCGGCGCAGGAGCGCGCCGCGCTGACCGGCGGCTCGGTCACCATCACCACCGACGCCGCCGCCGCGCTGGCGGACGCCGACGTGGTCGCCACCGACACCTGGGTCTCCATGGGCCAGGAAGAGGAGAAGGAAGCGCGCCTGAAGCTGTTCACCGACTACTCGGTCACCTCCGCGGCGATGAAGCACGCCAAGGACGACGCCATTGTGCTGCACTGCCTGCCGGCCTACCGCGGCTACGAGATCGAGGCAGAGGTCATCGACGGCCCGCAGTCGGTCGTCTTCGACGAGGCCGAGAACCGCGTGCACGCGCAGAAGGCGGTCATGACCTGGCTCATGGTCGCCTCCGGCCTGGCCGAAGACCCCAGGGTGGAGCTGTAAACATGGCTTCGCAGCCCAGTACGAAAACCGCCCGCCAGGCGCGCATCCGCGCATTCCTGGGCAACAACTCGGTCAAGTCCCAGGCCGAGCTGCTTGGCTTGCTCAAGGACGACGGGCTGGAAGTCACCCAGGCCACGCTCTCGCGCGACCTGGTGGAAATCGGCGCGGTGCGCATCCGCGACAACCTGGGCCAGCTGATCTACGCGGTGCGGCAGGAAGGCGGGGACCGCTCTCCGCAGACCGCCATCACCCAGGAGGTGCTGGACGCCCGGCTGGCCAAGATCTGCGCCGAGCAGCTGGTCACCGCCGAGGCCTCCGGGAACATCGTGGTGCTGCGCACCCCTCCGGGCGCCGCGAACCTTTTGGCCCTGGCCATCGACCACTCGCAGATGCCTTCCATCCTCGGCTGCATCGCCGGGGACGACACCATCATGGTCACCACCCGCCAGGTGGACGGCGGCGC
Source organism: Arthrobacter sp. YC-RL1 (assembly GCF_001454985.1). Taxonomy (NCBI): domain Bacteria; kingdom Bacillati; phylum Actinomycetota; class Actinomycetes; order Micrococcales; family Micrococcaceae; genus Arthrobacter; species Arthrobacter sp. YC-RL1. The sequence goes on along the minus strand of NZ_CP013297.1, from coordinate 2,692,670 downwards.
CGAGGTGGCCGCCCGCTTCCTGCAGCTGGCCGAGCCGAGCTAGAACACGGCGGATCCTCCGCAGCCCAATGACGATGCCGGGCGCAGAATGTTATCCACATTCTGCGCCCGGCATCGTTGCGCCCGCGCTCGGTGCGCCATCATCGGTGCAAGGGCGGCCTCGGCCCTGCCCGCGGTGCCGCGGGCGCCTTGCCCGGCGCGGCCGTCCTAGCCGTCCGGGCCCGCGCCGCAGCATCCCCCAAGCGCGGCCGGTGCGCCCGGGCGGCGCCCCGCAATCGCGCTGCCAAGACAGCTAAGCCGCCGCGCACCTTGCGGTCCGCGGCGGCTATTGTGCATCATGAGCGGCTTTGGGAGCCGCGCGCTGCTAGGCTGCCAGCTCCTCGACGGCGTTCAGCGTGAAGGCTTCCTCGAAGGCCGTCTGCACTTCGTCGTTGTAGGCGACCAAGACGATCCGGTGGATCGGGGAGATGTGCTTGTTGGTCTGGACCCACTCGTTGATGGCCGTGAAGGCGATCTGCGCAACCTGCTTGGGATCCCAGCGGAATGCCCCGGCGCCCAGCGCGGGGAAGGCGATCGAATGCGCCTCGTGGCGGGCTGCCACATACAAGGAGTTCTTGAAGCAATCGGCCAGGATCTTGGGGTTCGGCTTGATCAGGGCCAGGTTCGGGGCTGCCGTGTGGATGACCCACTTGGCCTTGAGGTTTCCCGCCTTGGTTGCCACGGCGACACCCGAGGGAATGCCGTCAGGATAGCGATTGGCGCGGACTTCGCGGCATGCGGCCAGCAAGGCCGGACCCGCGGCTGCATGGATGGCACCGTCCACGCCTCCGCCGCCGAGCAGGGACGGGTTGGCTGCGTTGACGATGGCGTCCACGCTCAGGGTGGTGATGTCACCGCGGAACAACTGGATATCCATTTGATTTCCTCCAACGACGTATCCGTATACGACTATGGCTTCACCTTACGCCGGGGCCATGCTTCGTGGAAGAGGGAAGCCGCCAACTGTTGGCGAGCGCGACGGGACTTCTTCCACTTTCCACAGGAAGGGGTTTCGCAAGGCCTGGGGGAACTCACCTGAGGTTGATGCATATTTATGAGCAACATTGCATAAACCTTTGCTAGAGTAGGATTCAGCGAAATAAACTCCACCGCGCCCGCCGGCGAAACCGGTTGGGCGCGCGGCGGAATCCGGGCAGCAGAAAGGAACGAGCCATGGCCTCGTCAACAAATGAAGGATCGCTCTGGGGCGGCCGTTTCTCCGACGGTCCCGCGGACGCAATGGCCGCGCTGAGTAAATCCACCCACTTCGACTGGCGCCTGGCCAGCTACGACATCGCCGGCTCCCGCGCCCACGCCAAGGTGCTGCAGCGTGCCGGCCTGCTCACCGAGCAGGAACTGGCCGACATGATCGCCGCGCTGGACAAGCTCGAGGCCGACGTGCTGGACGGCACCTACACCGCCGCGCACTCCGACGAGGACGTGCACGGTTCGCTGGAACGCGGGCTGCTTGAGCGCGCCGGCACCCAGCTGGGCGGCAAGCTGCGCGCCGGACGCTCGCGCAACGACCAGATCGCCACCCTGGGCCGCATGTTCCTGCGCGACCACGCCCGTATCATCGCCGGCGGCGTCATTGACACCCTCGACGCGCTGCTGGGCCAGGCCAAGGCCCACCCGTACGCGCCGATGCCGGGCCGCACCCACCTGCAGCACGCCCAGCCGATCCTGCTCTCGCACCTGCTGCTGGCCTACGCCTGGCCGCTGCTGCGGGATGTGCAGCGCTTCGTGGACTGGGACAAGCGCGCTGCAGTCTCCCCGTACGGCTCCGGCGCGCTGGCCGGCCAGACCCTGGGCCTGGACCCAAACTTCGTGGCCGACGAGCTGGGCTTCGACTCAGCCGTGTTCAACTCGATCGACGGCACCGCCGCCCGCGACGTGTTCGCCGAGTTCTCCTGGATCGCCGCGATGATCGGCGTGGACCTGTCCCGCGTGAGCGAAGAGGTCATCCTCTGGGCCACCAAGGAATTCAGCTTCGTGAAGCTGCACGACGCCTTCTCCACCGGCTCCTCGATCATGCCGCAGAAGAAGAACCCGGACATCGCGGAGCTCGCCCGCGGCAAGGCAGGACGCCTGATCGGCGACCTGACCGGCCTGCTGGCCACCCTGAAGGCGCTGCCGCTGGCCTACAACCGCGACCTGCAGGAAGACAAGGAGCCGGTGTTCGACGCAGCGGACACCCTTGAAATCCTGCTGCCCGCCGTGGCCGGCATGATCGAAACCCTGACCTTCAACACCGAGCGCATGGCCGGCCTGGCCCCGCAGGGTTTCGCGCTGGCCACCGACATCGCCGAGTGGCTGGTACGCCAGGGCGTGCCGTTCCGCGACGCCCACGAGCTCTCCGGCGCCGCCGTGCAGCTGGCCGAATCGCGCGGCGTGGAGCTGTGGGACCTGAGCGACGAGGACTATGCAGGCATCTCCGAGCACCTGACCCCGGCGGTGCGCGAAGTGCTCTCCACCGAGGGCTCGCTCAACGCCCGCAACGGCCAGGGCGGCACCGCCCCGAGCGCTGTCGCGCAGCAGATCACCGAGTTCGAGCGCCAGCTTGACGAGGTCCGCGGCTGGATCGCCAAGTAGCCTGGACCGGCCGGTGGCCGGAGCCGCACCGCAGGAATCATGCGGCGCGGATCCGGCCGCCTACGCATTTAAGCCCTACTCGCGATACAGTGTGGGTCATGACACAGATACTGGCGCCGGACGCACTCATTTCTCAGGTCACCACCGCATTGGATGAGCTGCGCGAACAGGTGCGCGGCGTCGACTTCCAGAACTACCCCAAGGCCAGTTCGCTGCCGGGCTGGAGCACCGCCCAGCTCATTGCGCACCTGGCCTCCTTCGCGAAGGCAGCCCGCCGCCAGTTCGAGCGCGCCGGGCAGGAACCGCCGCTGGAAATGTACGACGGGGGAGCGGCCGGCCGCATCGAGGCCATCAACATGACAGCGCTGATGCGCCCCGAGGCGCTGCTGGAGCTGACCAACACCGCGCTGGCCGAGCTGCGCGAGGTGTTGCCTTCCGCCGCCGGCAAGTGGGAGGAATCGGTGGGCTACCGCCCCGGCGCGAAGGTTGCGGACATGATGTACGCCACCTGGCGAGAGATGCTGATCCACGCCACCGACCTTGACGAGTTCGTGCGCCCTGCTTCCAGCTGGCCGGCCGAATTCTCTGAGCATCTCTTCCGCGCGCTGGCCGCCCGGGTGCCTTCCGAGGACCGCCTGGTGCTGCAGCCCCACGGCAAGTCCCCGGTGGTGCTGGGCGCCGGGGAGAACTCCTGGGTGCTCTCCGGAACCGAGTTTGATCTGGCAGCATGGCTTGCCGGCCGTCCGGCCGCCGGTCCGGTGCAGGCCACCGCGGCCGCAGACGCCGCCGACTACCCCGAGCTGCTGCCCTGGCCGAGCGACCGGCTGATGAACCGCTAGTGCCGGGCCGCCGAAACCGAGGCCGCAGTTCCCTTCCGGGAACTGCGGCCGAGGCAGTTAAGTCGCGTGGTTCGAAGAGCCCCGAGTACGGCTAAAATTGTGAGGCGTGAATACTACTGAGAGCATTACCGACCTGCTGGACCGTTTATGCGCGATTGTCCCCGACTACCCGCAGCCCGGAATTTCATTCAAGGACTTGACTCCGGTCTTCGCGGACCCAACAGGCCTGCGCCGCATGGTCGACGAGCTGATCGCCCCGTTCGAGGGCCAGTTCGACATCGTGGCAGGGCTGGAGGCCCGCGGTTTCGTGCTCGCCGCGGCGGCCGCCTACGCCTCCGGCAAGGGAATGCTGACCATCCGCAAGGCAGGCAAGCTGCCGCGCGAGGTCTACCGCGACGAATACACCCTGGAATACGGCTCCGGCTGCCTGGAAATGCACCGTGACGAGATCGCCCCGGGCACCCGGGTGCTGATCCTGGACGATGTGCTGGCCACCGGCGGCACCGTGGGCTCGGCGGTGCGCCTGGTCGAGCTGACCGGCGCCGTGGTCGCGGGCATCGGCGTGGTGCTGGAACTCGACGGCTTAGACGGCCGCGCCAAGCTGGACGGGCACGAGGTCGTCTCGCTGCAGCTGGTGCACTCCTGAAGTAACACGTCGGCTGGTTACGCCGCCCGCGAAGCGGATTACCGGCCGCCGCCGCGGCACGCGTAGAATTGTCTGTCCTGTGAATTTAGCGCAAGGGGAAACTGGGTTGTCCGAAACGATCGAACAGGATCTGTCCGTCGAAACCGAGTACGTGGGGAAACTGTACGCCAGGCTTGATGAATTGCGCGCCGAAAAGGTGGAGCAGCTCGGACGCACCCGGGCGCAGGGCGCCGTGGGCAGCTTCCAGAACATGTCCGAGCGCGACTCCTTCGCGACCCTGTACGAGGACCGCATCGCGCAGCTGGATGCAGTGCAGGACCGGCTGGTCTTCGGCCGCCTGGACATGGCCGCGGCCAACGGCTCCAACGGGGATCCCCAGGCGGAGGAGAACCGCATCCGCTACATCGGGCGTATCGGCCTGAGCGACGAGGACCTCAACCGGCTGATGATCGACTGGCGCGCCGCCGAGGCCGCGCCGTTCTACCAGGCGACCGCGCTGAACCCGCGCGGCGTGCGCCGCCGCCGCCACCTGATGCTCTCCGGGCGCACCGTGGCAGGCATCGAGGACGACGTGCTGGACGAGACCTGGCTGGACGAGGGCCACACCCACCACGGGGAAGGCGCGCTCATGGCGGCGCTGCGCGAAAAGCGCACCGGCCGCATGGGCGACATCGTGGGCACCATCCAGGCCGAGCAGGACGCCATTATCCGCGCGCCGCTGCCCGGGGCAGTGGTGGTCCAGGGCGGGCCGGGCACCGGCAAGACCGCCGTGGCGCTGCACCGCGCCGCCTTCCTGCTCTACGAATACCGCGAACGGCTGAAGAACGCCGGCGTGCTGATCGTCGGGCCCTCGAATTCCTTCATGCGCTACATCGAGCGCGTGCTGCCCTCGCTGGGCGAGACCGGCGTGGTCATGTCCTCCGTGGGCGAGCTGTACCACGGGGTGCAGGCAGTGCCGGAAACCAACCGCACCGTGGCCCGGCTCAAGGGCCGGCCCTCCATGGCCCGGGTCATCTCCGCCGCCGTGCGCAACCGCCAGCGCGTGCTTCCCGAGGACCGCACCGTGGTGGTCGAAGGCACGCGGCTGACGTTGACCCGCAAGATGGTGCTCAACGCGCGCGAACGCGCCCGCCACACCCACAAGCCGTACAACCAGGCCCGCGAAACCTTCGTGAAGGTGCTCGTGGGGGACCTGGTCGAGCAACTGCGCCGCAAGCTGGAGGAATCGGCCGGGCAGTCCTCGACCACCGACCGCTCCTACCTGCCGCAGGAAGTGCGCGAGTCCTGGGACGTGCGCGTGGCGCTGAACCTGTGCTGGATGCCGATGACCCCGCAGAAGCTGGTGCGCGAGCTGTTCGCCAACCCGCACCTGCTGGCCGCCGCCGCGCCGAAGCTTTCCGAAGCCGACCGCGACGCGCTCTACCGCCGCGTCGATGCGCCGTTCACCGAGGCCGACGTGCCGCTTCTTGACGAGGCCGCCGAGCTGCTGGGCGAGTTCGAGGACCCGCACGCCGCCAGCAACCAGGCCCAGTACGACCGCGACGTGGAAAACGCGCAGGCCGCGCTGGTGAACATGCATACCATGCTGGAAAACGCAGGCATCGACGGGGTGGTCACCGCGGAGCAGGTCGCCGGCGTCAACCAGGAGACCGCCGCCCGCCAGACCGCAGCCGAGCGTGCGGTCGCCGACCGCACCTGGGCCTACGGGCACATCGTGGTGGACGAGGCGCAGGAGCTCTCGCCCATGCAGTGGCGCCTGCTGCTGCGCCGCTGCCCGATCAAGTCCTTCACCATCGTGGGGGACATCGCCCAGACCTCCGCGGCCTCGGGCGCGACCAGCTGGGCGCAGGCGCTGTCGCCGTTCTTCGGCGAACGCTTCACCTTGGAGGAGCTGACGGTCAACTATCGCACGCCGGCGCAGATCGCCGACGCCGCGGTGCGCGTGGCCCAGGCCGCCGGGCTGAACATCACCACCCCGCGCGCCGTGCGCGAGGGCGACTGGCCTCCGCTGCTGACCAAGACCACGGGCGCGCAGCTGGATGACACGTTGCGCGCGGCCTTGGCCGAGGAATTGGAGTATTCCGCCGGAGGCCTGCAGGCGGTCATCGTCCCGCAGGACCAGCTGGCCCATACGCGCGACGTGATTTCCGCAGCCTACGGGGACCGTGTCGGGGAAGGCTCCGGCGGGTTGAGCCAGGACATCGTGGTGATTTCCGCCCGCGAATCCAAGGGCCTTGAATTCGACGGCGTGATCATCTTGGAACCCGAGCAGCTGGTGGCCGAGGTCGACGGGGGAGTGGGGGACCTGTACGTGGCGATGACCCGCACCACCCAGCGCTTGCGCGTGGTTTACACCGGCGAGCTGCCCGAGGGGATGGAAGCCTAGGAGCGTCGGCCGCGCGAACTGGCATACAGCCGCCGCGAACCGATAATCTAGGAAGTGCGCACGCCAGGAAACCCCAACTGGCTGCGCCGTAGTGAACTTCCGCTGGAAGCAGCGGGAGCAAAGGGGCAGAACATAGACAGAAAAATGGTCAAAGTTAGCATGTCTGAAACCAATCAGAATCCCGTTATTGCGGGACAGAGTAATGATTCCTCCTTCGCGAATGTCTGGCAGGAGCTGAAGTGGCGCGGCCTGGTGCACGTGTCCACCGACGAGGCCGAGCTGGAGCGGGCGCTGTCCGAGGAGACCATTACCTACTATTGCGGCTTTGACCCCACCGCGCCGTCGCTGCACCTAGGCAACCTGGTGCAGCTGCTGAACATGCGCCGCCTGCAGCTGGCAGGCCACAAGCCGCTGGCACTGGTGGGCGGTTCCACCGGTCTGATCGGTGATCCGCGCCAGACAGCCGAGCGCACCTTGAACACCAAGGAGACCGTCACCGAGTGGGTTGCCAAGCTGCAGGCTCAGGTCTCGCGCTTCCTGTCCAACGAGGGCGAGAACGCGGTGCGCCTGGTCAACAACCTGGACTGGACCGCGCCGCTGTCCGCCCTGGACTTCCTGCGCGACGTGGGCAAGTACTTCCGCGTGGGCACGATGATCAAGAAGGAGATCGTGGCCGCGCGCCTGAACTCCGACGAGGGCATCAGCTACACCGAGTTCTCCTACCAGGTGCTGCAGGGCTACGACTACCTGGAGCTGTACCGCCAGTACGGCTGCACCCTGCAGACTGGTGGCTCGGACCAGTGGGGCAACCTGACCAGCGGCACCGACCTGATCCGCAAGGTGGAGGGCAAGTCCGCCTACGCCTACGGTACCCCGCTGATCACCAACTCGGACGGCACCAAATTCGGCAAGTCCGAGGGCAACGCGATTTGGCTGGATGCGGAGATGTGCTCCCCGTACACCTTCTACCAGTTCTGGCTGAACACCGCCGATGCAGATGTGATCGACCGTCTGAAGGTCTTTACCTTCATGTCGCGCGAACAGATCGAGGCCTTGGCTGTGGAAGTTGCCGAGCGTCCGTTCAAGCGCCAGGCCCAGCGCGAGCTTGCCTGGCAGGTAACCAGCCTGGTGCACGGCGAAGACGCCACCACCAAGGTGATCGCTGCTTCCGCCGCGGTCTTCGGCAATGGTGAACTGGGCGAGATCGACTTGTCGACCCTGCAGGCAGTGATTGCCGAACTGCCAATCGTCCAGGTGGCGGCCGACGACCTCGGCATCCTGAACGTGCTGCACGCTTCGGGCCTCAGCGAGAGCTTGTCTGCTGCGCGACGCACCGTCGGCGAGGGCGGCGCCTACGTGAACAACGAAAAGGTCGAGGGCATCGACAGCGAACTGTCTGAAGCCGACTTCCTCCATGGCCGCTACGCCATCGTTCGCCGCGGCAAGAAGAACATGGCTGTCGTCGAACTGACTAAGTAAAAACCAAGCAAAACCGCCAAAGAATCTGTGAACCACCACACTTTTTTGGCGGTTTTGTTGTACCCGAAACATGAAATACCTAGTCAGACTGGTAAATGGGTTAGTTTCCGGGAGTACTAGGCGGATTTTGCGTGGGGGTACAGGGCGTGTAGAGTTTTATCTCGCGCCGCTGACACGGACCGAACGGAAACGGACGGGAAGTCAACGCGAAGCGAACAGGCTTGGAACGCCGAGTTGACACTGGTCAACGAGGTGGTAAGCTTGAAAAGTTGCTCCGGAGCGAAGCAGTTCGAACCCTTTGGGTTCGGGATGCGGTGTCGAGAGTGTTTGTTGTTTGAGAACTCAATAGTGTGCCAAGTTTGTTGATACCAAATTATTTTTTGTTTGGTGAATACGAAACATTTTGCTTGGGATGATGCACCCCCGTGTGTTGTTCCGAGTGTTTTTATTCGCCAGGATTTCATCACCACGTGTGGTCCCGTCTTTTTCCGGTGGGGTTGTGGTGGCTTTTTGTTTTTTATGGAGAGTTTGATCCTGGCTCAGGATGAACGCTGGCGGCGTGCTTAACACATGCAAGTCGAACGATGAAGCCCAGCTTGCTGGGTGGATTAGTGGCGAACGGGTGAGTAACACGTGAGTAACCTGCCCCTGACTCTGGGATAAGCCCGGGAAACTGGGTCTAATACCGGATATGACTTTTGACCGCATGGTTGAGGGTGGAAAGATTTATCGGTTGGGGATGGACTCGCGGCCTATCAGCTTGTTGGTGAGGTAATGGCTCACCAAGGCGACGACGGGTAGCCGGCCTGAGAGGGTGACCGGCCACACTGGGACTGAGACACGGCCCAGACTCCTACGGGAGGCAGCAGTGGGGAATATTGCACAATGGGCGCAAGCCTGATGCAGCGACGCCGCGTGAGGGATGACGGCCTTCGGGTTGTAAACCTCTTTCAGTAGGGAAGAAGCGAAAGTGACGGTACCTGCAGAAGAAGCGCCGGCTAACTACGTGCCAGCAGCCGCGGTAATACGTAGGGCGCAAGCGTTATCCGGATTTATTGGGCGTAAAGAGCTCGTAGGCGGTTTGTCGCGTCTATCGTGAAAGTCCGAGGCTCAACCTCGGATCTGCGGTGGGTACGGGCAGACTAGAGTGATGTAGGGGAGACTGGAATTCCTGGTGTAGCGGTGAAATGCGCAGATATCAGGAGGAACACCGATGGCGAAGGCAGGTCTCTGGGCATTTACTGACGCTGAGGAGCGAAAGCATGGGGAGCGAACAGGATTAGATACCCTGGTAGTCCATGCCGTAAACGTTGGGCACTAGGTGTGGGGGACATTCCACGTTTTCCGCGCCGTAGCTAACGCATTAAGTGCCCCGCCTGGGGAGTACGGCCGCAAGGCTAAAACTCAAAGGAATTGACGGGGGCCCGCACAAGCGGCGGAGCATGCGGATTAATTCGATGCAACGCGAAGAACCTTACCAAGGCTTGACATGTTCCAGATCGCCTCAGAGATGGGGTTTCCCTTCGGGGCTGGTTCACAGGTGGTGCATGGTTGTCGTCAGCTCGTGTCGTGAGATGTTGGGTTAAGTCCCGCAACGAGCGCAACCCTCGTTCCATGTTGCCAGCGGGTTATGCCGGGGACTCATGGGAGACTGCCGGGGTCAACTCGGAGGAAGGTGGGGATGACGTCAAATCATCATGCCCCTTATGTCTTGGGCTTCACGCATGCTACAATGGCCGGTACAATGGGTTGCGATACTGTGAGGTGGAGCTAATCCCTAAAAGCCGGTCTCAGTTCGGATTGGGGTCTGCAACTCGACCCCATGAAGTCGGAGTCGCTAGTAATCGCAGATCAGCAACGCTGCGGTGAATACGTTCCCGGGCCTTGTACACACCGCCCGTCAAGTCACGAAAGTTGGTAACACCCGAAGCCGATGGCCTAACCACCTTGTGTGGGGGGAGTCGTCGAAGGTGGGACTGGCGATTGGGACTAAGTCGTAACAAGGTAGCCGTACCGGAAGGTGCGGCTGGATCACCTCCTTTCTAAGGAGCTAACCAGTTTTGGTTGCCCATGTCTGTGCCCGAGTGTGGTGCAGGTGGGTTGCTCGAGGGTGGAATGTCAATGAACTCAACACCGGGAAACGGGTTTTCGAGGGCGATCGTGTGGTTGTTTTCGGAGGTTCGGGTGTTGGCATGGTTTGTGTTGTGTGGCGTGTGTGGTTTAGTACGCAGTGCCGGCCCTCTTGTGGGGTTGGTGGTGTTGGAAGGGCGCATGGGTCGTGTGATGCGAATGGGTATGTTTGGTGCACTGTTGGGTTTTGAGGCAACAAGCCTCCTGGCCGCCTGGTCCCTTTGCGGGGTTTGGTGGTTGGGTGCTTGGTGTTTCGGTGTTTGTCCTGTGTCTGCTGGCATGGTGTCCTGGCTGGTCCTTTTGGGGCTGGTGTGTGGGGTGCTGTTGTTGGGGGTGCGGGGTTGTTGTTTGGGAACTGTATAGTGAACGCGAGCATCTTGCAGACAAGATGAGCCGTGTGCGCCTGTCCTGGGTGTGTGTGGTGTTTGAGTCTTGTTTGTAGTGATTTTGTTGATTGTTTTATAGCTCAATTTTTGAGAACTTTGTTTTGTGTTGAAGTTTTTAAGGGCGCACGGTGGATGCCTTGGCATCAAGAGCCGATGAAGGACGTGGGAATCTGCGATAAGCCTGGTGGAGTCGATAACCGGACGTTGAGGCCAGGATTTCCGAATGGGGGAACCCCGCACCATGTTATGTGGTGTGACCTGCAGCTGAATGTATAGGCTGTGTGGAGGGAACGCGGGGAAGTGAAACATCTCAGTACCCGCAGGAAGAGAAAACAATAGTGATTCCGTTAGTAGTGGCGAGCGAACGCGGATGGGGCTAAACCGGTTGGTGTGTGATAGCGGATAGGCGTTGCATCATCGGGGTTGTGGGGTCCACATGTACCAGTTCTATCTACGCTGGTGGGATGAGGTGCAGGCGTATAGGTGAATCGGTTGGAATGCCGGACCAGAGAGGGTGATAGTCCCGTAGGTGTAATGCGTGTCTGCCGTTCTTGTGTGGATGCCCGAGTAGCACGGGGCCCGTGAAACCTTGTGTGAATCTGCCAGGACCACCTGGTAAGCCTGAATACTACTTGATGACCGATAGTGAATCAGTACCGTGAGGGAATGGTGAAAAGTACCCCGGGAGGGGAGTGAAATAGTACCTGAAACCGTGCGCTTACAATCCGTTAGAGCAGCCACTTGTGGTTGTGATGGCGTGCCTTTTGAAGAATGAGCCTGCGAGTTAGTGTTACGTCGCGAGGTTAACCCGTGGGGGGAAGCCGTAGCGAAAGCGAGTCTGAATAGGGCGATTCAGTGGCGTGATCTAGACCCGAAGCGAAGTGATCTACCCATGGCCAGGTTGAAGCGCGTGTAAGAGCGTGTGGAGGACCGAACCCACTTCAGTTGAAAATGGAGGGGATGAGCTGTGGGTAGGGGTGAAAGGCCAATCAAACTTCGTGATAGCTGGTTCTCCCCGAAATGCATTTAGGTGCAGCGTTGCGTGTTTCTTGCTGGAGGTAGAGCTACTGGATAGGCGATGGGCCCTACAAGGTTACTGACCTTAGCCAAACTCCGAATGCCGGTAAGTTAGAGCGCAGCAGTGAGACTGTGGGGGATAAGCTTCATAGTCGAGAGGGAAACAGCCCAGAACGCCAACTAAGGCCCCTAAGCGTGTGCTAAGTGGGAAAGGATGTGGAGTTGCTGTGACAACCAGGAGGTTGGCTTAGAAGCAGCCACCCTTGAAAGAGTGCGTAATAGCTCACTGGTCAAGTGATTCCGCGCCGATAATGTAGCGGGGCTCAAGCACACCGCCGAAGTTGCGTCATTCAAACATGTCATTGGCCTTTGTGGTCCAGTGGTTTGGATGGGTAGGGGAGCGTCGTGTGGACGGTGAAGTCGCGGTGGAAACCAGCGGTGGAGGCCACACGAGTGAGAATGCAGGCATGAGTAGCGAATGACGGGTGAGAAACCCGTCCGCCGAATGATCAAGGGTTCCAGGGTCAAGCTAATCTGCCCTGGGTTAGTCGGGACCTAAGGCGAGGCCGACAGGCGTAGTCGATGGACAACGGGTTGATATTCCCGTACCGGCGAAGGACCGCCCATACTGAGCAATGGATGCTAACCATGACGGATTCCAGCGTTGATGCCTTTTAGGTGTCTTGTTGGTTGGTGTGGTGGGAACCGATGTTGTGAGGTCAGCGTATTAACAGGTGTGACGCAGGAAGGTAGCCGAGCCAGGCAATGGAATTGACCTGGTCCAAGGGTGTAGGAAGAACGGTAGGCAAATCCGCTGTTCATTGTTTCTGAGACCTGATAGGCGCCCCGTTTGTGGGGTGATTCGGTGATCCTATGCTGCCTAGAAAAGCATCGGCGCGAGGTCCCAGTCCGCCCGTACCCTAAACCGACACAGGTGATCAGGTAGAGAATACTAAGGCGATCGAGAGAATCATGGTTAAGGAACTCGGCAAAATGCCCCCGTAACTTCGGAAGAAGGGGGGCCTGCCCCGTGAACCACCCTTGCGGTGGGGAGGCGGGTGTGGGCCGCAGAGACCAGGGGGAAGCGACTGTTTACTAAAAACACAGGTCCGTGCGAAGTCGCAAGACGATGTATACGGACTGACTCCTGCCCGGTGCTGGAAGGTTAAGAGGACCGGTTAGCACACTTGTGTGCGAAGCTGAGAATTTAAGCCCCAGTAAACGGCGGTGGTAACTATAACCATCCTAAGGTAGCGAAATTCCTTGTCGGGTAAGTTCCGACCTGCACGAATGGAGTAACGACTTCCCCGCTGTCTCAACCATGAACTCGGCGAAATTGCAGTACGAGTAAAGATGCTCGTTACGCGCAGCAGGACGGAAAGACCCCGAGACCTTTACTATAGTTTGGTATTGGTGTTCGGTGCAGCTTGTGTAGGATAGGTGGGAGACTGTGAAGCTCGGACGCTAGTTCGGGTGGAGTCATCGTTGAAATACCACTCTGGCTGTACCGGTCACCTAACTTCGGACCATGATCTGGTTCAGGGACAGTGCCTGATGGGTAGTTTAACTGGGGCGGTTGCCTCCTAAAATGTAACGGAGGCGCCCAAAGGTTCCCTCAGCCTGGTTGGCAATCAGGTGTTGAGTGTAAGTGCACAAGGGAGCTTGACTGTGAGAGTGACAGCTCGAGCAGGGACGAAAGTCGGGACTAGTGATCCGGCGGCACCTCGTGGAAGGGCCGTCGCTCAACGGATAAAAGGTACCTCGGGGATAACAGGCTGATCTTGCCCAAGAGTCCATATCGACGGCATGGTTTGGCACCTCGATGTCGGCTCGTCGCATCCTGGGGCTGGAGTAGGTCCCAAGGGTTGGGCTGTTCGCCCATTAAAGCGGTACGCGAGCTGGGTTTAGAACGTCGTGAGACAGTTCGGTCCCTATCCGCTGCGCGCGTTGGAAATTTGAGAAGGGCTGTCCTTAGTACGAGAGGACCGGGACGGACGAACCTCTGGTGTGTCAGTTGTACTGCCAAGTGCATCGCTGATTAGCTACGTTTGGAAGGGATAACCGCTGAAAGCATCTAAGCGGGAAGCCTGCTTCGAGATGAGATTTCCATCCACTGTGTGTGGGTGAGGCCCCCAGCTAGATTACTGGGTTGATAGGCAGGATGTGGAAGCAAGGACCAAAGACTTGTGTAGCTGACCTGTACTAATAGGCCGATGGCTTACAACACACTATCAAAACAGTGTGTCGACAAAATGATATTTTTGATTGTTCGCGTTCACTATGCGGTTACGAGACAACAACCTCGAACCACAAAAAGTAAGAGACTTTGCAAGGACGAATCCACCGGATTACCAGTGGTTTGTGTGCTTCGTGATTGTTACGGCGGTCATAGCGTGGGGGAAACGCCCGGTCCCATACCGAACCCGGAAGCTAAGGCCCATTGCGCCGATGGTACTGCACTCGTGAGGGTGTGGGAGAGTAGGTCACCGCCGGACTTAACTTGTGGTGGGAGGCTCCAACAGTGTTGGGGTCTTCTGCTGTTTAACCCGGTCGGTGCTTGGGCGCCTGGCCTGGCTGGGTGGCCGGCGGGGGGAGCAGAAGCTCCCCCTTTTTTGTTTAACAGGGAAAGAAGCAACATACCTGGGCATGCGGCGGAACTCCTTGCTGCCTATTCATGAGCCTCGCCCGAATCGTGGGTGCGGATTAGTAGCTGCTTCTGGTCACATGAGTGTCTGCACACATTAGAGGCGAATCCCTATGGTAGAAGTGCTTACTCCCGTAGACTTGAACTAGACGTACATGCCATTGATGCATGGTGATTTGTAAATAGTGAAGTGTTTCGCTGAGGCGAACACGAAGGTTGCGGTATTGAGATATCCGCTGAAGGGGACATTAAATGTCTAACGATTTCCGCCGTAGTTCCGACAATGGACAGGGCGACTTCCGGAACTCAGATTCAAACCGCAACAACTCCCGCGACGGTTTCAAGCGTCGCGATGACAACAACAGCGGTTTCAAGCGCAACGATGATCGTGGCGGATTCCGTGGTGAGCGCCGTGACGACAACCGTGGCGGCGATTTCAAGCGTCGTGACGATAACCGCGGTGGCGGATTCAAGCGAAATGACGACAACCGTGGCGGCGACTTCAAGCGCCGCGATGATAACCGCGGTGGATTCCGCGGCGACCGCAACGATGACCGCGGTGGCTTCCGTGGAGAGCGCCGCGATGACAACCGTGGCGGGTTCCGCGGGGATCGCAATGAGGATCGTGGTGGGTTCCGCCGTAACGACGACAACCGCGGTGGATTCCGTGGCGACCGCAACGATGGCCGTGGTGGTTTCCGTGGCGAGCGTCGCGATGACAACCGTGGTGGCGATTTCAAGCGCCGTGACGATAACCGTGGCGGATTCCGCGGGGATCGCAATGATGATCGTGGTGGCTTCCGCCGTAATGACGACAGCCGCGGTGGCTTCCATGGCGAACGTCGCGATGACAACCGTGGTGGCGATTTCAAGCGCCGTGACGATAACCGTGGTGGATTCCGCGGGGATCGCAATGATGATCGTGGTGGCTTCCGCCGTAACGACGACAACCGTGGCGGCGATTTCAAGCGCCGCGATGACCGCAATGACGAGCGCGGTGGCTTCCGCCGTAACGACGACAGCCGCGGTGGCTTCCGTGGCGAACGTCGCGATGACAACCGTGGGGGCGACTTCAAGCGCCGTGACGATAACCGTGGGGGCGACTTCAAGCGCCGTGACGATAACCGTGGCGGATTCCGCGGGGATCGCAATGATGACCGTGGTGGCTTCCGCCGTAATGACGACAACCGTGGCGGCGATTTCAAGCGCCGCGATGACCGCAATGATGATCGCGGTTTCAAGCGCAGTAACGACCGAGGCGACTTCAAGCGCCGCGATGACCGCAATGATGATCGCGGTTTCAAGCGCAGCAACGACCGAGGCGACTTCAAGCGCCGCGATGACCGCAATGATGATCGCGGTTTCAAGCGCAGCAACGACCGAGGCGACTTCAAGCGCCGCGACGACAATCGTGGCGGCGATTTCAAGCGCAACGATCGTGACTTCAAGCCTCGTGGCGAGAAGAAGTTCGAAGATCCCCGTGCCCAGGAGCCGAAGGCGCACAACCCTGGTGATCTGCGTATTTCGAACCGAGCAGACCGCTCGCAGTCCCCGGAGATCGATGAGGACGTCACCGGCAAGGAACTGGACCGCGTCGCCCGCGCCCAGCTGCGCTACCTGGAAGAACGGTCCGCCAGCTGGGTTGCCAAGCACCTGGTGATGGCCGGCCGTCTGCTGGAAGAGGATCCAGAGCTGGCCTACGAGCACACCCTGGCTGCTTCCCGCCGTGGCGGACGCGTGGCGGTGGTCCGCGAGGCCGTTGGCATCGCCGCCTACCACGCAGGCAAGTACGCCGATTCGCTGCGCGAGCTGCGCACCCACCGCCGTATCTCCGGCTCGGACTACAACCTGCCGCTGATCGCTGATTCGCTGCGCGGCCTGGGCCGTGTGGAGAAGGCCATCGAGCTGGCCCAATCCGAAGAGTCCGCCAATCTGGAACCATCGGTCAAGGTCGAGATGCAGATCGTCCTGGCCGGCTGCTTCGCAGACCTCGGCAAGCTTGATGAGGCCTTGGCCGCACTGGAGTCCCTGGAGCAGCTGAACTTCAACCGCGCCTTCTCCTTCAGCCCTCGCCTGTTCGCCGTCTACGCCGAGCTGCTCGCAGCCGCCGGCCGCACCGAGGAAGCCGCCCGTTGGGAGAAGCAGGTTGCAGTAGCCGAACGTGCCCTGGGCATCGAGGAAGAGACCGAGTCCTTCATCGTCGATCTTGCTCCCGAGATGGACGAGGAGGAAGAAGAAGCTCCTCGTGCCCGTGATCTGGTCGATTCCGAGGCAGCAGCTGACTCCGACGAAACCCCTGAAGAGGGCGCTTCGTCTGGGGAAACCGCCGAATCCGACGCAGAGGACGACACCGAATCGGCCGCCGAGCAAACCGGTATCGACGAGGAAGACGGCCTGGCCGAGGTTGACGCTGATCACATCTCCGACGAGGTCTCGGAGATCACCGACGAGGACGCCGCAAAGTAGACTCGCAGTAGTACCCGTCGTTTGATGAAGTAGGAACCACCTCCCCATGCTGATCTCCGGATTTGATTCTGTCCTCTCCGACCTGGATGGCGTCGTGTACGCCGGACCGAACGCGATTCCCGACGCAGTGGAATCGCTGAACGCGCTGGCCGAGGTGAACGTGGCACACGCGTTCATCACGAACAACGCCGGACGTTCGCCCATGTCGGTCGCGGCGCACCTGCGCCAGCTGGGCGTGAAGACTAGCGCGGAACAGGTCTTCGGCTCGGCAGATGCCGGGGCGGAGATGCTGGCCCGTGAATTGAATCCCGGCAGCAGGGTGCTGGTGGTGGGCTCCCCGTATCTGCGAGAATGCATCGCGGTACGGGGCCTTGAAGTGGTCGAATCCCACAAGGACGAACCGGTAGCGGTTATCCAGGGATTCGATCCAGAGGTCTCCTGGAACGACCTGGCTGAGGCCTCCTACGCAATCCAGAACGGCGCCAAATGGGTTGCCACGAATACGGACCTGACCATTCCGCGCGCCGAGGGCATTGCCCCGGGTAACGGATCGCTGGTCCACGCGGTGAAGCTGGCCACCGGGGTAACCCCCCGTGTGGCCGGCAAACCCGAATCCTATCTCTTCTCCCGCGCCGCGGACCGCCTGGATTCCAAGCGCCCGCTGGTGCTCGGCGACCGCCTTGACACCGATATCCTCGGCGGATTCCATGCCGGATTCTCCACCGCCATGGTGCTCACGGGTGTCGATACCCCTGCCACCGCACTCGGTGCACCGGTGGAGCAACGCCCGAACTACCTAATTGCCACGCTGGCCGACATCTACCGTCCCTACCCGACCATCAAGGTGCTGGGCTACGGCGTGCAGGTCGGTGATGCGGTGGCCCGCATCGACAACGGCAAGATCGCCGTCGACGGCAACGAGTCGGATCTCAACGCCTGGCGTGCGGCCTGCCACGCCTGGTGGCTCGCGCACCCGCGCCAGAGCACCCATGAATCCCCTGAAATCGAATTCACCTCGCGCGGCTTGCAGATGCTGCGCCGCAAGAACGGTGAAAAGCAGTGAGCGATCTTCCTTCCGCGCCGACGCCGCGTCCCGGGGTCCCCGGCGCCATGCACGGCGGTGCGCCCCAGTTCGACGAGCAGGCGCTGGAAGCCGCGCTCTCCTCCCTGGCAGACCATGACGTTACCGAGCATGCGGGCATCTACGAGCAGCTGCTCGGCGGCCTGCAGCAGGAACTGAATCGATCGGAGTCAGGCTCGTGAACCGTCTGGACCAGGAGCTGGTGGTACGCGGCTTGGCGCGCTCGCGCACCGAAGCCGCCAAGCTCATCGAGGCAGGCAGGGTGCTCGTGGATGGGCTGCAAACCTCCAAGGCGTCCAAGAAGGTATCCGACTCAACGTCAGTAGTGCTCACCCAGGTCGAAGGGGAGCACTACGTTTCCCGGGCGGGGCACAAACTTGCCGGCGCCCTGGATGTATTTACCACCATTTCTCCTGAAGGTTTGCGTTGCCTTGACGCAGGGGCTTCCACCGGAGGATTCACTGACGTCTTGCTGCGGCGGGGAGCCGGCCACGTGGTCGCCGCCGATGTCGGCCATGGCCAACTCGTCGACGAAATCCGGTTTGACCCCCGCGTATCGGTCCATGAGGGGCTGAACGTCAGATACCTGACGCCGGAGGATATCGGTGGAGATGTCGACTTGGTTGTAGCGGACTTGTCCTTTATCTCGCTGCGCCTTGTGCTCGAGGCGCTGGCCGGGGCGACGCGTCCCGGCGGCTCGCTGGTGCTGATGGTCAAGCCCCAGTTCGAGGTCGGGCGCGAACACCTGAACCGCACCGGCGTTGTCACGAGCCCCCAGCTGCGCCAAGGCGCGGTGGAATCAGTGGTCGCCAAGGCCGCTGAATGCGGTCTCGCGTTGCGAGGTCTGGCGCGCAGCCCGCTGGCCGGCCAGGACGGCAACATGGAGTTTTTCCTCTGGCTCAGCGCTGCAGCGAAATCGCAGGATGATGCCGAGAAATCCGCAATGATCCATGCCGTTGACTATTCTTAGTTAAGAGATGCGGCGTTTTCCGAGAACTTAGGGAAACCGACTGCATATCGCAGAGCCAATCACTCATCACTGTTGAGAGGGGCACGCCGCCTTGCGCAAGATCCTAGTCTTCGCCCACACCGGCCGAAAAGAAGCGATCGCTGCAGCGCTGGAAACCTGCGAACTGCTTGCCGAAGCCGGAACCGTACCGGTCATGCGGGCCAAGGACCAGGAAGCGGTGATTCGCGCTGTCGGAGAGCCTGTTCCCGGTGTTGAAATCCTGCATGACGACTGCGCGGTGGAAGACATCGAGTTGGGTGTGGTCCTCGGCGGCGATGGATCGGTGCTGCGCGCCGCGGAATTGGTCCGCGCCGCCCCTTTGCCGCTGGTCGGCGTGAACCTGGGCCACGTGGGATTCTTGGCCGAAGCTGAGCGCACCGAATTGGCAGCCACCGTCAAGGCGCTGGTCGAGAAGACCTACACCGTCGAGGAGCGCATGACCATTGAGGTCAAGGTCTGGCAAGACAATATCTGCCTGGCCGAAACCTGGGCGCTGAACGAAGCAGCGGTGGAAAAGGCCAACCGTGAACGCATGGTCGAGGTGGTCATCGAGGTCGATGGCCGACCGATTTCCACCTTCGGGTGCGACGGCGTCGTCATGGCCACTCCGACTGGCTCGACGGCCTACTCCTTCTCTGCCGGCGGCCCAGTGGTCTGGCCAGACGTGGCTGCACTGATCATGGTTCCGATCTCCGCCCACGCGCTCTTCGCCAAACCCTTGGTCGTGTCGCCCGACTCGGTGATGGCCGTGGAAATGCTCACGCGCACGGATGCAGGAGCAGTGCTGTGGTGCGACGGCCGCCGCACCATCGACCTGCCGCCGGGAGCGCGTATCGAGGTCACGCGCAGCGACACGCCGGTGCGCCTTGCGCGGTTGAATACCACCCCGTTCTCCGAGCGCCTGGTGAACAAGTTCGAACTGCCGATCACCGGCTGGCGCGGGCCGGCCAAGGACGACATGCGGCGGGCCGCCACCACCGCGCTTCCGGTGATCGGTCCGGGTCTGCAGAGCGTCGAACCGCACCATAAGGACGAGCCCGGAATCCCCATGGTCGGCAGCGGGGACGAGCCTCGCCCATAGACCTTCCCTGCAGCGGAAAACGCCATAAGTTTTCCACTTCTTCGAATCTAGCTACGAAAGTGCACTTAGAACACATATACTAATCGTGCACGTTTGAACTTGAACTCGACTTTCGGGAGCAGGCCATGATTCAGGAAATCTCGATCTCCAACCTGGGCGTCATCACCAATGCCACCCTGCCGCTCGGCCCCGGGCTGACGGTTGTCACCGGTGAAACCGGTGCAGGCAAGACGATGGTGATCACCGCGCTCTCGTTGCTGCTGGGACGCCGCGCAGATGCCGGCGCCGTGCGCACCGGGGCTGACCATGCCCTGGCGGAGGCCGTCATCCACTTGGACCCTGACCACCACGTGCTCGACGCGGCCGCCCAGGCCGGCGCCTTCATCGAACCGGCTGGCCAGTGCAGTGAACTGCTGCTCTCGCGGTCGCTGTCGGCGCAGGGGCGCTCACGGGCCACCGTAGGCGGGCGCAGCGCGCCTGTCGGCTTGCTGGCTGAACTGGGCCAGGAGCTTGTGGCCGTGCACGGCCAGTCCGACCAGATCCGCCTTAAGGAGCCCGGGGCCCAGCGTGACGCGCTCGACCGATTTGCCGGCAGCGGCGTAGCCCGTATCCTCGGCAGCTACCAGCGCAGCTACCGCCAATGGCGCGCAGCCACCAAGGAGCTGGCCTCGTTGACGCAGGATTCGCGCAACCGGGTGCGGGAGGCCGAGAACCTCCGCCTGGCACTGGATGAAATCGACTCGCTGGATCCGCAGCCCGGAGAAGACGACATGTTGCGCGAGCAGTCCATGAAGCTGGGCAATATCGAGTCCCTGCGCAACGCCAGCCTGCAGGCCCAGGCTGTCATCGACTCCGAGGACTTCGAGAGCCCTGGAATCACCACCCTTGTTGAAACAGCCAGGGGAGTGTTGGTCCAGGCGAGCGGGGACGACCCGGTGCTCTCCGGATTTGCTGAACGGGCCGCTGAACTCGGCATTCTGGCGTCGGAGCTTTCCAGCGATCTTGCCGGTTACGTGGCGGATCTGGACGAGGAAGGCCCCGAGCTGCTGGCGCAGGTCGAGGCGCGCCGCGCAGACCTGGGCAAGCTGTTGCGCAAATACGCACCCAGCATCGACGAAGTCATCGAGTGGGCGCAGACCGCTCGTAAACGCCTGGAATCTCTGGGAGGGGATGACTCGCGCATCGAAGTGCTCCAAGATGAGGTCGTCGCGCTGGAACAGAAGGTCGCGGCGCTAGCCTCCGACCTTTCCGACGCCCGCCGCAAGGCCGCCAAGAAGCTGTCGACCCGAGTTTCGGCGGAGTTGACCGCACTGGCCATGCCTGATGCCAAGCTCGTCATTGAGGTCAACGAACTCGAAGAACCGGGAGCCTTCGGCCAGGATTCGATTTCCATGCTGCTCGCGCCGCATGCCGGGGCTTCTGCGCGCCCGCTGGGCAAGGGCGCCAGCGGCGGCGAGCTCTCCCGCGTCATGCTGGCCATCGAAGTGGTGCTGGCGGCCGTGGATCCCGTGCCGACATTTGTCTTCGACGAGGTCGACCAAGGCGTCGGCGGCAAGGCGGCGGTCAGCATCGGCGAACGTTTGGCCATGCTGGCCCGTCATGTCCAGGT
Organism: Arthrobacter sp. YC-RL1; assembly: GCF_001454985.1. Classification (NCBI taxonomy): domain Bacteria; kingdom Bacillati; phylum Actinomycetota; class Actinomycetes; order Micrococcales; family Micrococcaceae; genus Arthrobacter; species Arthrobacter sp. YC-RL1. The sequence continues at coordinate 2,671,266 of NZ_CP013297.1, read as the reverse complement.
TATCGTCGTGACCCACCTGCCGCAGGTCGCCGCCTACGCCGACCGGCACATCCGTGTCATCAAGAATTCGGATGCTAAATCCAACGCTGGGGCCGGGTTCACCGCCAGCGACGTCGTCGCTCTCGATGAGCCAGCCCGCATCCGCGAGCTGGCGCGCATGCTTGCCGGGCAGGAAGAATCCGATACGGCGCAGGCGCATGCTGAAGAATTGCTGGCGGATGCGCAAAAATTAGTGTGTTCGCTCACCGCCAGCGAATCGAAGAAGCCTTGATTTTCAACGTCGGCGCGCAAATCTCGAAGCAAACTAGGGCTTCGCGAACCCGTGCACTACAGTGAGTGTGGATGCTTGGTAAAAGAATGGTGATAGGATGAAATCCCGTGGTGCAGCGTAATAATACTCGTGATTCTCGGTCGTCTGAAACGACAAAGCATATCTTCGTCACCGGCGGTGTGGCCTCCTCCCTGGGTAAGGGTTTGACGGCATCCAGCCTTGGACATCTTCTTCGAGCTCGTGGTCTTTCTGTGACCATGCAGAAGCTCGATCCGTACCTGAACGTCGATCCAGGTACCATGAACCCCTTCCAGCACGGTGAAGTCTTCGTTACCGACGACGGCGCCGAAACCGATCTGGATATCGGACACTACGAGCGTTTCCTGGATGAGAACCTACCGGGCAGCGCCAACGTGACCACCGGACAGGTTTACTCCACCGTCCTCGAACGCGAACGCCGCGGCGAGTACCTTGGCGACACCGTCCAGGTCATCCCTCACATCACCGACGAGATCAAGCGCCGTATGCGCTTGGCCGCCACCGAACCGGGTGAAGGCAAGTCGGCTCCCGACGTCATCATCACCGAAATCGGCGGCACCGTTGGCGATATCGAGTCCCAGCCATTCCTGGAGGCAGCACGCCAGGTACGCCAGGACATCGGCCGAAAGAACGCGTTCTTCGTCCATGTTTCCCTGGTTCCGTACATCGGCCCAAGCCAGGAACTGAAGACCAAGCCTACTCAGCACTCGGTCGCAGCCCTGCGCTCGATCGGCATTCAGCCTGACTCGCTGGTCATCCGATCGGATCGCGAGATCCCGGACGAGATGCGCGCCAAACTCGGCCGCACCTGCGACGTGGATACCGAAGCGGTTATCAACTGCGCCGATGCCCCGAGCATCTACGACATTCCGAAGGTCATCCACGCCCAGGGCCTGGACGCCTACATTGTGCAGACCCTTGACCTGAAGTTCCGTGATGTGGACTGGGAAGACTGGGACCGCCTGCTGGACGTGGTGCACAATCCGAAGACCGAACTGACCATCGCGCTGGTCGGCAAGTACATCGACCTGCCGGACGCCTACCTGTCCGTCACCGAAGCACTGAAGGCTGGCGGCTTCGCCAATCAGGCCAAGGTCAACATCCGTTGGGTCCCATCCGACGAATGCGCCACCGAAGCCGGTGCCAAGAAGGCGTTGGCCGGCGCGGAGGCGATCTGCGTCCCGGGCGGCTTCGGCATCCGCGGCCTTGAAGGCAAGCTCGGCGCACTGAAGTTCGCCCGCGAGAACAAGCTGCCTACTCTGGGCCTATGCCTTGGCCTGCAGTCCATGGTGATCGAGTACGCTCGCAACATGGCTGGTTTGCCGGAGGCTTCCTCAACCGAATTCGATCCAGCATCCTCGACCCCGGTCATCGCGACCATGGAAGAGCAGCTGGACATCGTCGAGGGCAAGGGCGACCTGGGCGGCACCATGCGTCTTGGCCTATACGACGCGAAGCTGCTGGAAGGCTCCGTCGTCGCCGAGACCTACGGCAAGACCGAGGTCGCAGAGCGCCACCGCCACCGCTACGAGGTCAACAATGCCTACCGCGCGCAGCTGGAGGAAGCAGGTCTGGTCTTCTCCGGAACTTCGCCGGACAACAGCCTGGTCGAGTACGTGGAACTGCCGAAGGACGTTCATCCTTACTACGTTTCCACCCAGGCCCACCCTGAGCTCTCCAGCCGCCCAACCCGCCCGCACCCGCTGTTCGCTGGTCTGGTGGAAGCGGCAATCGCTCAGCGCGACGTCTAAACAGCCACACTTCAGCCGCTGACGGCGCCTCGCAGGCAGCGTCAGAGCTGAAGCCATACGCGCCGGTCATCGTGACCGGCGCGTATGCATTTAAGCTGGACATGGAGCCAGCCGAATTTTCGGACCCGCCGTCTAGTACAGGAGAACCAAGTTTCATGAGCAAGGACCACAACGTGCAGAGCCAGCAGATCTCGGACGAACTTTCCCCGCGCACACTGGTCGCCCGCGAAACCGTGTACGAAGGCCGGATCTGGAATGTGCTGCATGATTCCGTGGAGCTGTCCGACGAAGGCGCCGTCATCGAACGCGACTACATCAAGCACCCCGGAGCGGTCACCGTGCTGGTGATCGACGAGAGCGAACGTGTGCTCATGGTCAACCAGTACCGGCACCCGGTGGGGATGCGTTTGTGGGAGCTGCCAGCCGGTCTGCTGGACATCGCGGGGGAGCCGCCACTGGACGCCGCCAAGCGCGAGCTGTGGGAAGAAGCCGACCGCACCGCGCAGCAGTGGTCGATCCTCACCGACGTGTTTCTGAGCCCGGGCTCATCCTCCGAAGCCGTGCGCATCTATCTGGCCCGCGGAGTCGAGCTGGTCCCCGAAGACCATCGCCACATCCGTACCGACGAGGAAGCAGAAATGATCACCGAATGGGTGCCGCTGGACGAAGCCATCGCCCAGGTGCTAGCCGGAAAGATCCACAACCCGACGGCGGTCATCGGCCTGCTGGCGGCCAACGCGGCCCGCGCCACTGGCTATGCCACGCTGCGCGATGCCGAGGAGCCCTTCGACGTGCACCCGGGGCTTCGCAATCAGTAAGCCAGCCGAAACCGCTTTGGGCCCCTCGCTGGCCCCCGGTTTGCGCCGTTATCTGCAGCACCTGGCGATTGAACGCGGCTTGGCCGAGAACACGCTGTCCTCGTACCGGCGGGATTTGACCCGCTATCTTGAAACGCTGGAAGAGGCCGGCGTGGGAACTCCCGACGCCATCACCGAGGCGCACGTCAACGGGTACCTGCAGCAGCTGGCTCGTGGCGACGAGGTGCACCCACCGCTCGGCGCCCGCTCGGTGGCCCGCCATACCGTGGCGGTGCGGCAGCTGCACAAGTACTGGGAACTGGAAGGCATTTGCGCCCCTAATCCGGCGCGCGAGGTGCAGCCTCCCGCGGTGGGACAATCGCTGCCCAAGGCCATTTCCATCGCCGAGGTCACGAGCATCCTCGAGTCAATCGCGGTGGACACCCCGGCCGGGCTACGCGACCGCGCAATCCTTGAATTCCTGTACTCCACCGGGGCGCGCATTTCCGAAGTGGTCGCGCTGGACGTAGACGATCTGCATTTTTCCGATGACTCGGTCGTCAGGCTGTTCGGCAAGGGCTCCAAGGAACGAGTAGTCCCCGTGGGGGCCTATGCCCAGCGCGCGGTCAGCGACTACCTGGTCCGCGCCCGTCCCGGCTTGGCGGCCAGGGGCAAAGGCACTCCCGCTTTGTTCCTGAACCAGCGCGGCGGGCGGCTCTCCAGGCAGTCCGTCTGGATGATCCTGTCCAAGGCCGCGCAGCGGGCCGGTATCAGCACCGAAGTCTCGCCGCACACCTTGCGCCATTCATTCGCCACCCACCTGCTGGAGGGCGGTGCGGACGTGCGCGTGGTGCAGGAGCTGTTGGGACACGCATCGGTGACCACCACCCAGATCTACACCAAGGTCAGCGTCGATTCACTGCGCGAGGCCTATCAGCTGGCGCACCCGCGCGTGAACTAGAGTCCCAGCAGGAGAGCAATCATGAGCGCAAACAAGATCCATCCCCAGCCGGTGGTGCTGATGCTGGTCCTGCGTGGCCAGGGCGAGCGGCAGGAGGTGCTGCTGGGCCGCAAGCTCACCGGCTTCGGGGCCGGCAACATGGTGGCCCCCGGCGGAAAAATCGAGCCGGGGGAGCAGGCCGCGGCCGCCGCGATCCGGGAGCTGGAAGAGGAGACGGGGCTGCAAGTCACAGAAGGCGCCCCGGTCCACCGGGCCACGATCCTGTTCCGTTTTCCCGCACGGCCTGCCTCGGACATGGACTGCCAAGTCTTCCTGGCGACCAGCTACCAGGGTGAGCCGGTGGCCAGCGAGGAGCTGGAACCGCGCTGGTACCCGGTGGCCAACCTGCCGGTCGATCACATGTGGCAAGACGCGGAGCGCTGGCTTCCGCTCATCATCGGCGGCGAGATGTTCACCGCGACAGTAATCATGGCGCAGGACAACCTCGGCGTCGAGTCGGTGCAGATCAGCCCCTGGTAGCTGGCGTGGTGTCCTGCCCGGCTTCGGCTTGGGCGCTGTCGGGTTCGTAGACGAGCAGGTCCCCGGGCTGGCAGCCCAGGACCTCGCACAACGACTGCAAGGTCGTGAAGCGGACCGCCTTGGCCCGCCCGTTCTTCAATACCGCCAGATTGGCCGGAGTGATGCCGATGCGTTCTGCCAGCTCTCCGACCGCCATCTTCCGCCTGGCGAGCATGACGTCGATATCGACACGGATGCCCATCAGATGACACCGCCGAGCTCGGTGCGCAGGGCGGCGGCCTGCGCTTCGGTCTGCGTGGCCTGGATGAGCAGCTGGCGTAAGACGAACACGATCACCGAGATTCCGGCCAGCAGGATTCCGAAGCCGCCGATGAGCAAGACCATTCCCGGGGCGATATCCTCGCCGGGCGCCAGCAGGGCTGCAAGGGCGAAGGTGGCCAGCGATCCGGCGGCGATCGACCAGATGATCGGTCCGACGTATTTGGACGATGCCGGGTCGAACACCGTGCTGCGGGCCACGCGGGTGGCCAGCTTCCAGACGCAGACCGAGCAGATCTCGATGACGATCCCGGCCAGGACCAAGTACGCGAGCAGCGCGACCGCGGGCACGTCCGGAGCTCCGGGGCGCGACACCTCGTTCACCGCGATCATCGGCACCATGACCAATTGGACAAAAAGCGTCCCAGCCAGGACCACAGCCAAAATCCCCCTGAGTGCCACAATGCTGAATCGGCTCACAGTTCACCTTACTTATCGTTTAACAGATGGTATCTATCGTTAAACGATAACTCCTGATCGATATTCAGGCAATCCCGTTCGGAGGCGCTCGCCCGTGGGGACGTGCGGCGGACACAAAAAACCACCGGCCCGGACGCGAGGTCCGGGCCGGCGGCAAGGCGCTACTATTTACAGTGCGCGCTGCTCCGGGCCGTTGTAGGCAGAGAGCGGGCGGATCAGGGCGTTCGAGGCGCGCTGCTCCATGATGTGTGCGGTCCAGCCGGTGATGCGCGCCGCGATGAAGATCGGGGTGAACATCTCGGTGTCGAAGCCCATCAGGTGGTAGGTCGGGCCTGCCGGGTAGTCCAGATTCGGCTTGATGGCTTTGGCCTCGTCCATGGCAGCTTCCAGGCCGTCGTAGAGGCCCAGCATTTCGTGGCGGCCGTAGTGCTCGATCATGCGATCCAGTGCGGCCTTCATGGTCGGAACGCGGGAGTCGCCGTGCTTGTAGACGCGGTGGCCGAAGCCCATGACCTTCTTCTTGGCTGCCAGGGCCTCTTCCATCCAGGCCTTGGCGCGCTTGGCGGCGTCCTCGCGGGACTCGTCCTTGTCGATGCCGATCTCGGTGAAGGTGTGCATGACGGCCTCGTTGGCGCCGCCGTGCAGCGGGCCCTTCAGGGCGCCGATGGCGCCGGTGACTGCCGAGTGCAGGTCCGACAGGGTCGAGGTGATCACGCGAGCGGTGAAGGTCGACGCGTTGAACGAGTGCTCCGCGTACAGCACCATGGAGACGCGGAAAGCGTCGACAACCTCAGGCGCTGCTTCTTCGCCGAAGGTCATCCACAGGAAGTTGGCTGCGTAATCCAGATCGTCGCGCGGCGGAACGACGTCCAGGCCGCGGCGGCGGCGCTGGTCGTAGGCCACGACAGCAGGGAAGGCGGCGAACAGCTCCTTGGACTTCAGTAGCTCGGCTTCGACGGAGGAGTTCTCCGACTGCGAGTGGTTGGCGCCGATCACGGAGACCGCGGTGCGGCCCACGTCCATCGGGTGGCAGTCGGCCGGCAACAGGTCGATGGCGGCCTTGACGGCCGGATCCAGCGTGCGGTTGGCGCGCTCGAAGGCGGTGAATTCGGTCAGTTCGCTCTGGGACGGCAGTTCGCCGTTCCACAGCAGCAGGGCAACCTCTTCGAAGGACTTGGATGCTGCAAGGTCCTGTACCGGGTAGCCGCGGTAGAGCAGGGAGTTGGTCTCTGGGTTGACCTTGGATACGGCGGTGTAGTCGACGACGACTCCAGCCAGACCCTTCTTGATGTCTTCGGTGCTCGTGCTCATGGTCGTACTCCTCCTGAATTGTCTTTCAAGACTTTTAGGCCGGTAGCGCGGGCCGTCGAAGAATTCAGACGGCCCGCGCAACCGGACGCTGCCACAGTGCGGTGGCTCCTGTTTAGAGATTCGCGCTGTTGGATTCGATGTCCAGGGTTGGGACCTGGAAGTTGAAGATTCCGGTGTCGAACCGGTTGTAGGCTTCGTAGTCCACCAGCTCGTACAGACGTGACCTGGTTAACATGTTATCCACTTCGCGCTGCTGGGTGCCGTCTTCGCTGATCGCGTCCAGCACCCGCTCCGCCGCGCCCATGGCGCTGCGCAGCAGGGTGACCGGGTAGATGATCAGCGCGACGCCGGCATCTGCCAGTTCCTGGCGGTTGAACAGCTCGGACTTGCCGAACTCGGTCATGTTGGCCAGCACCGGCACGTCCACTGCATTGCAGATCGCCTCAAACTCGGCCACGTTCTTCATGGCCTCCGGGAAGATCGCGTCCGCGCCGGCATCCACCATGGCCTTGGCGCGGTCCACGGCCGAAGCCAGGCCCTCGACCGCACGGATGTCCGTGCGGGCCATGATCAGGAAGTTCTCGTCGATGCGTGCGTCGGCGGCGGCAGCGATGCGCTTGAGCATCGTTTCGGTATCCACCACGTTCTTGCCATCCAGGTGCCCGCAGCGCTTCGGGTTGAACTGGTCCTCGATGTGGCAACCGGCCAGGCCGGCGTATTCCAGCTCCTGGATGGTGCGGGCCACGTTCATCGGCTCGCCGAAGCCGGTGTCGGCGTCAACGATCGACGGGAGGTCGGTCATGCGGGCGATCTGCCCGGCGCGGGTGGCGACCTCGGTCAGCGAGGTCAGGCCGATGTCCGGCAGGCCCAGGTCATTGGCCAGCACCGCACCGGAGATGTAGACGCCGTCGAAGTTCTTCTCGCTGATCAGCTTGGCCGAGAGCGGGTTGAAGGCTCCGGGGAACTGGCGGGCAGCTCCCGGGGTCAGCATTTCGCGCAGCGCTACGCGCTTCGCGGCTGGGGTCTTGGTTGAGTACAACATGATTAGAACAGTCCCTTAGGTGCGGTTTCCAGGTTGATGACACCGTCGGCGGCCTGGATGTTCAGCTGGTCCAGCTCGCCGGCTGCAAGGTTCTCCAGGTTCTCGGCGGCGGCGATGAAGCGGTTGATCTCCGCCTCGTCGACCAGGCCCTCGGCCAGGGTGCGGAACTTGTTGATGTACTGCTCGCGGGCGAACGGACGTGCGCCCAGCGGGTGCGCGTCGGCGACGGCGATCTCATCGGTGATCACGGTACCGTCGTTCAGGGTGATTTCCACCGAACCGCCGAAGGCCTTCTCTGCGATGTCCAGCGAGTGGTAGCGGCGGGTCCACTCGGCGTCTTCCTCGGTGGTCACCTTGTTCCACAGCTCAACGGTGTCGGCGCGGCCGGCACGCTCAGGGGAGTAGGAATCCACGTGGTGCCATGCGCCGTCCTGCAGTGCAACGGTGAAGATGTACGGGATCGAGTGGTCCAGGGTCTCGCGCGAAGCGGTCGGATCGTACTTCTGCGGGTCGTTGGCGCCGGAGCCGATGACGTAGTGGGTATGGTGGCTGGTCTTGATCAGCACCGACTTCACGTTCTTCGGGTCCGCGGCTTCCGGGTGCTCGCCGTGCAGCTTGCGGGCCAGGTCGATCCAGGCCTGCGCCTGGTACTCGGCCGAGTGCTCCTTGGTGTAGGTGTCGAGGATGGCGCGCTTGGCTTCGCCGGCCTCAGGCAGCGGAACCTCGTAGGCTGCGTCCGGCCCGTCCAGCATCCAGGCGATGACGCCGTCTTCGCCTTCGTAGATCGGCACTGGGGAGGTCTGGCCGCGCATGGCGCGGTCGGCTGCCTCAACTGCCATCTTGCCGGCGAAGGCCGGGGCATGGGCCTTCCAGGTGGAGATTTCGCCCTTGCGCGACTGGCGGGTGGCGGTGGTCGTGTGCAGGCCCTGGCCAACGGCCTGGAAGATTGTCTCGACGTCCAGGCCCAGCAGGGTGCCGATGCCGGCTGCGGCCGATGGGCCCAGGTGCGCCACGTGGTCGATCTTGTGCTTGTGCAGGCAGATGGCCTTGACCAGGTCGACCTGGATCTCGTAGCCGGTGGCGATGCCGCGGATCAGGTCCTTGCCCGAAGCGCCGGTGTGCTGCGCCACGGCCAGGATCGGCGGGATGTTGTCGCCCGGGTGGGAGTACTCGGCGGCCAGGAAGGTGTCATGGTAGTCGAGCTCGCGCACTGCCACGCCGTTGGCCCAGGCAGCCCACTCGGGGGAGACCTTCTCGGAGATGCCGAACACCGAGGCGCCCTGGCCGCCGGTGGACGGCGCGTGGGTCAGCGCCTGGGCGCGGGCCGCGACGATCGGGCCGCGGTTCAGCGACGCGATGGCCACCGAGGCGTTGTCGATGATGCGGTTGATGATCATCTCGGTGACTTCGCTGGTGACCTCGACCGGGTCGGCGGCGACGGTGGCGATCTTGTGGGCCAGCTGGTCTTCGCGGGCCAGGTTTTCCTCGGAGCGGTATACGCGTACTGGGTGGTTGATCATGGAGATGCTACCTTTCGGATCCAACTGTGTATGTCTTGATGTGTGTAAAAGATTTGTGGAGGTGAACGGTGGTGGCGGCCGCCGCCACCTCTGCGTTCCCCTCGGCAATCGCCCAGGCGATGGCCGCGTGTTCGCGGGCCGAGTCGCGCAGCCTGTCGGGATTGTCCTTGGCCAGCCGGCGCACCCGTTGCAGATGCACGCGCAGGGTGCGCAGCGCGGTGGCCAGGTACGGGTTGTTGGCCGCGTCGTCGACCATCTCGTCGAGTCGGGCGACCAGCTGGTAGTAGTCGTCGCGGGCCCCGGAGAGATCCGCCAGATGCACCGACCGGTCGAAATCCTCGGCCAGGGATGCGAACTGAGCACGGTTTTCCGACAAGGCGGCCTGCCTGGCGCTGGTGATTTCCAGTGCGCGGCGCAGCACGAAGAGATCTTCCAGATGGTCTTCGCTGACCTCTGAAACCACCACTCCGCGGCCCCGCTGAGGAACCGCCAATCCGTCGGCCACCAATCGGGCCAGGGCTTCGCGTACCGGAGTGCGGGAAACACCTAGTCGTTCCGACTGTTCAACCTCGGCAAGTACGGTTCCAGGGTGCAAGCGCCACTCGACGATGTCGGTGCGCAGGCTTTCGTAGACCTTGTCACTTGCTCTCATGCTTCGAGTGTATACACAAACCGAGTCAAATGGGGCAAAGCTCGGAAAATATTTTAGAAAAGTACGAAATATGTATACACGGATGTTGTGATTGTGTGACTGTAGTCATAGGCTTATGTATACGAGGACGAGTCCAGATATTTAACAGGATGCCGGGCAGCGACGCCCGACGCCGGAGGAGAACACCATGGCGCAGACCTACCGCCAGGCCTTTGATCACGCGAGCACTGATCCGGAGACATTCTGGCTTGAGGCCGCCAAGGATATCCAATGGGATACGGTGCCGACATCAGCCGTCGATGCTTCGCGCAAGCCGCTGTACAGCTGGTTCCCCGACGGCATGCTGAACCTGTCGGTCAATGCGCTGGATCGCCACGTGGCCGCCGGACGTGGCGACCAGGCCGCATTGATCTACGATTCGGCCATGCTCGGGACAGTCCAGACCTATACCTATGCGCAGCTGCTGCGCGAGGTCGAGATCTTCGCCGGCGTGCTGCTCGCACGCGGAGTCAAGACCGGGGACCGCGTGCTGATCTACATGCCGATGGTTCCGCAGGCCCTGGTCTCCATGCTTGCCTGCGCCCGCATCGGCGCGGTGCACTCGGTGGTCTTCGGCGGCTTCGCCCCCAAGGAACTGGCAGCGCGCATCACCGACTGCGCGCCGGTGGCCATCGTGGCAGCGACCGGCGGCATCGAGCCTTCGCGCCGCATCGAGTACCTGCCGGCCGTCGCCGAGGCGCTGAGCCTCGCCGAGCCTGCGGTCAAGGACGTCATCGTCGCGCACCGCGACGGCTTCGCCCACTCGATCGAGGAATACCACGGCAAGCCGATCAACGGGCAGGACATCAACTGGCTTGACTGGGACCAGCTGGCTGAAACCGCGCAGCCTGCCGCGCCGGTCTCGGTGCCGTCCACCCACCCGCTGTACGTGCTGTACACCTCCGGAACCACCGGCGCCCCCAAGGGCGTGGTGCGCGACACGGGCGGCTACGCCACCGCGCTGCAGTTCTCCATGAACGCCATCTACGACGTGCACCCGGGGGACACCATGTTCACCGCCTCGGACGTGGGCTGGGTCGTGGGACACTCCTACATCGTCTACGCGCCGCTGATCGCCGGCGCCACCACGGTGCTCTACGAGGGCAAGCCGGTGGGCACCCCGGATGCCGGCGTGTTCGGCCGCATCATCGCAGACCACAAGGTCACCACCATGTTCACCGCCCCGACCGCGCTGCGCGCGGTGCGCAAGGCGGATCCGACCGGCGGGTTGATGACCTCCCACGACCTGTCCAGCCTGCGGGCGCTGTTCGTGGCCGGCGAACGCCTTGACCCGGACACCTACCACTTCACCTCCGAGCTGCTGAACATCCCGGTGGTGGACAACTGGTGGCAGACCGAAACCGGCTGGCCGATCGCCTCCAACCCGCTGGGCCTGGAACAGCTTCCCGCCAAGGCCGGCAGCCCCACCACCCCGGTGCCGGGCTTCGACGTGCAGATCCGCGACGCCCTGGGCGATGAGGTGCCCACCGGCGAGGAAGGCAACATCGTGGTTCGCCTGCCGCTGCCTCCGGGCGCCCTGGTCACCCTGTGGGGCGACGACCAGCGTTTCATCGACACCTACCTGAGCCAGCTGGAAGGCTACTACCTCACCGGCGACTCGGGTTTCCTGGACGAGGACGGCTACCTGTTCGTAATGGGCCGCACCGACGACGTGATCAACGTGTCGGGCCACCGGCTGTCCACCGGCGCCATGGAGCAGGTGCTCTCCAGCCACCCGGCCGTGGCCGAATGCGCGGTCATCGGCCTGGCCGACGCGCTCAAGGGCCAGCGGGCCAGCGGCTACGTGGTGCTCAAGTCCGGCGTCGAAGCCGACGAGGAAGCGCTGAAGAAGGAAATCGTGGCCCTGGTGCGCCAGCACATCGGCCCGGTGGCCGACTTCCGCGAGGTCACCGTGGTCGCCGCGCTGCCCAAGACCCGCTCGGGCAAGATCCTGCGCAAGACCATGCGCCAGATTGCCGACGGTAAGGAATACACCGTGCCTTCGACCATCGAGGACACCGCGGTGCTCGATGACCTGATGCCGCTGCTGCGTCCGGAAGCCTAGAGCCCGGCGACCCCGAAGCACCCGTGCCCTGCGTGCGAATCGTCGCAGGCAGGGCACGGGTGTTTAATCGGGGCGGAAGCCTCAGCTGACCGCGACGCCGAAGAGCAGGCCGATCAGGTAGGTGGCGGCCATGGTGGCCGAACCCATCAGGACATTGCGCACGATGGCCGGAACCAGCGGGGCGCCGCCCAGCCGCGCGCTGATCCAGCCGGTGAGGTACAGTCCCAGCACCACAGCCAACGCGGTGTTGATGATTTCGCTGCCGAAGGGCAGCAGGATCATGGCCAGCGGGATCAGCGCGCCGACGGTGAAGGCGATGAAGGAGGACAGCGCGGCATGCCACGGGCTGGTCAGCTCCTGCGGGTCGATGCCCAGCTCCACCTCCGCGTGCGCCGCCAACGCGTTGTGGCTGGTCAGCTCCCGGGCGACCTGCAGGGCCAGCTCTTCGGACAGCCCGCGCTGGCGGTACAGCCCGGCGAGCTCCTGAAGTTCCTCCTCCGGCTGCTCGCGCAGCTCGCGTTGTTCCTTGGCCAGCAGAGCGCGCTCGGTGTCCCGCTGGGTGCTGACCGAGACGTATTCGCCTCCGGCCATGGAGAAGGCGCCGGCGACCAGGGCCGCGATGCCAGCGGTGGCGATGGCTGCCAGATTGTTCGGGGTGGCCGCGGCGACACCCACCACCACGCCGGCCACTGACACGATGCCGTCGTTGGCGCCGAGCACTCCGGCGCGCAGCCAGTTCAGCCGCTGGCCCACGTTCTGCTCGCCGTGGGCTTCGCCGGGGTGCTGGATCGCGGAGATGATCTCCTGGTTTTCATTGCTCATACTGCCATCATGCGCCGTGGATCGGGCGCTGACAAGGATGGTTTGGCTTGGGTAAGTTTGGCATGGGTTACCTGCCGGAGAACGCGGACGCGGCCCTGTACTCGTATTCCGGGCGTCCGCGGGTGCCGTGCCGGGGCTGCTTGACCGCGGCCTTCGACTCGGCCAGGTGTTCCAGGTAGCGGCGGGCGGTGACCCGGGACATGCCCAGCTGGTCGGCCAGCTCGGTGGCGGAGAAGGCTGTGCCGGCGCTCGCATTCAGATGCTCGCTGATCTGCGCCAGGGTTTCGGGGATCAGCCCTTTGGGCAGCGTGGTGGAGGCGCTCGAAGTGCGCAGCGCGGAGAAGGCGGTGTCCAGGGCCGCCTGGCTGGCGTCCGGCCCGGTGGAGCGCATGGAGGCGATGAAGCGGCGGTGGTTTTCCAGCTTTTCGGCGAACACCGCGAAGGTGAAGGGCTTGATCAGGTACTGGGTGATGCCGGTGGCCACCGCCGAGCGCACCACCGCCAGGTCGCGCACCGCGGTGATGGCGATGATGTCGGTTGTCAGCCCGCGCCCGCGCATGCGCTTGGCCACGTCGATGCCGTGCAGGTCGGGCAGCGTCATGTCCAGCAGCACCAGGTCGAAGGGCTCGCCGGCCTGCACCGCGTCGGCCAGCAGGCTCAGCGCCTGCTGCCCGTTGCCCGCCACCGCTGCCGCGGTGAAGCCCTCGATGCGGTTGACGAAGGCCGCGTGGGCGGCGGCGGTGTCAGGTTCGTCGTCGACGACCAGCACCCGCAGCGGGTGCAGGGTTCCCGGCCCGGGGGTGTTCGCGGTCTGCATGGTGCCCATCGGCTCCTCCCGAAATCGTTGTGCCCTCGGCGCGGGCTAGCTGCGCGGGGTGAAGGGCAAGGTCACCGTGAAGATCGCCCCGGCGTCGTTGTCCACATTCATTGTGCCATCCAGGCGCAGCACCGCCTGCTGGACCAGGGCCAGCCCGAGCCCGCGCGGCTGCGCCCCGGACTTGGTGCTGACCCCGAAGCGCAGCAGGTTCTCCAGGAACTCGGGCTCGATGCCAGGTCCGGAGTCGGCCACCGAAATGATCAGCTCGTCGTCCAGTGCGGTGACCTCCACCCAGACCGTGGCATCCTCGGTGCCTACCGAGACGTCCAGCGCGTTGTCCAGCAGGTTGCCGACGATGGTGACGATGTCGGTGGCGGCGAACGCGTCGGTGGGCATCACGCCCTGCGCGCTGATGTCCAGCTGGATGCCGCGTTCGTGGGCCTGGGCGGCCTTGGCCACGAGCAGGCTGGAGAGGTAGACGTCGTCGATGCTGTGCACGATCGCGTCGGTCAGCTGCTGCGAGTGCTGCCGGTCGTCCACCGCGAAGGCCAGCGCCTGGTCGACCTTGCCGTTCTCGATCAGCGTGGCGATAGTGTGCAGCCGGTTGGCGTGCTCGTGGGTCTGGGCGCGCAACGCGGTGGAGAAGGTCTTCAGCGACTGCAGCTCGCCGGCCAGTTCCTGCACCTCGGTCAGGTCGCGCAGCGTGAGCACCTGCCCGGTCAGCGGCTGGATGCCGAACCAGCCGCGCCAGGAACCGCCCACGCGCGGCAGGTTCGTATTGGTCAGCTTCGCCGGGCCTTGGGAAACTGACAGCACGGTGTGGGCGCCCAGATGGATTTCGTCCTTGCAGCTGCGCCCGGTGACCATCAGCTCGCGCAGGGTCTCGGGCATCTGCACTTCCTGCGGATCCATGCCCTCGCCGGGGACTTCTTCGGGCAAGCCCAGCAGCCGGGCCGCTTCCTGGTTGTACAGCACGATGCGGTGCCGACGGTCCAGCAGCACCAGCCCCTCGCGCACCGAGTGCAGGGCGGAGAAGTAGAACGCGTACAGCCGGCGCAGCCCGTGCGGGCCGAAACCCAGGGTGGCCTGGTTGACGTAACGGGAGAAGAACCAGGCGCTGAAGCCTGCCAGCAGCAGGGTCAGCGCGGAGACCAGCAGGATCTGCGGGATTTCGCTGCGGTAGATCAGCTGCAGGTTGTGCAGCGTGATGCCGGTGGACACCATGCCCACGAGCCTGCCCTGGTGGTAGACCGGGGCGATGGTGCGTACCGAGTTGCCCAGCGTTCCCACGGCCTGCTCGTTGTAGACCTCACCGTGCAGCGCCTGGCTGGTGGAGCCGGAATAGGGTCTGCCGATCTGCTCCGGGTCGGGGTGGGTGACGCGGATCCGGTCGGGGGTCATGATCGTGATGAAGTCCACCACCGGGGCGCGGTTCAGGATCTCGTTCGCATAGGGCTGCAGCTGTTCGGTGGGGTTCTTGCCCGCCAGGGCCTGGCTGACGAACGGGTCGTTGGCCAGGGTGATGGAGATGGCCGCCACCGTTGACTGCTTGTCCTCCAGGATTACCCGGTTCTGCTGCTGGTAGGTGGCGATCGCCAGCCCGGCGACCACCAGCAGCACCACGAGCATCTGCGCCGAGAAGATCAGCACCGCGAAGGACCAGCCGTCGCGGGTCAGCGGGGCCGGGTCGTTGCGGGAATCCAGCGGGCGGGGCAAGGGGTGATCGGCGAAATGATCGGTCAAGGCTTCCCCCTTCGCGTGGCCGCCGCGCGGCCGGCCGGCCGTGGCTGCACTGGTGTGCGTGACCAATATGAACTCAACGGAGATGAAAATCACGAAGGCGCGCACGATGGACATAACGATTCTACGGAATGCCGTCCGGCAACGACGCCGTCGCGGTTCCCACTCACAAGACAGGTCACTTTCATGGCTATCACCGAGCACGATTCGGCGGCATCCGATGCGCCGCAGCAGGCAAAGAAGAAGGACCGGACGCACTGGCTCTACATCTCGGTGATCGCCGCGGTGGTGCTCGGCGCCATCATCGGCCTGGTCGCCCCTGATCTGGGCAAGGCCCTGAAGCCGCTGGGCGACGGGTTCGTCGCCCTGATCAAGATGATCATCGCCCCGGTGATCTTCTGCACCATCGTGCTCGGCATCGGTTCCATCGCCAAGGCTGCGACCGTGGGCAAGGTCGGCGGCTTGGCGCTGCTGTACTTCATCGGCATGTCCACCTTCGCGCTGGCCCTGGGCCTGGTCGTGGGCAACATCATCCACCCGGGCGAGGGCCTTGATTTGCAGCCCTACGATCCGAACAAGCCGAAGACCGAAAACGGCACCGTCGACTTCTTCATGTCGCTGATCCCGGGATCCCTGCCGGTGCTGCCGACCCTGGTGGTCGCACTGTTCGTAGGTTTCGCGCTGCAGGGCATGGGCAAGAGTGGCGAACCGGTGCTGCACGGCATCCAGGCCATCCAGAAGGTCGTCTTCCGCATCATGATGATGATCATGTGGGTTGCGCCGATCGGTGCCTTCGGCGCCATCGCCGCCGTCGTGGGCGCCACCGGCTGGGCCGCCATCGGTTCCATGGCCATCCTCATGGGCGCGTTCTACCTGACCTGCATCATCTTCATCGTCTTCGTGCTGGGCACCATGCTGCGCCTGGTCACCGGCCTGAACATCTTCCTGCTGCTGAAGTACCTGGCCCGCGAGTACCTGCTGATCTTCTCGACCTCCTCCTCCGAGTCGGCCCTGCCGCGCCTGATCGCCAAGATGGAGCACGTGGGTGTCTCGAAGCCGGTGGTCGGCATCACCGTCCCGACCGGCTACTCGTTCAACCTCGACGGCACTGCCATCTACCTGACCATGTCGGCGCTGTTCGTCTCGACGGCCATGGGCATGCCGATGAACCTCGGTGAGCAGATCGGCCTGCTGGTCTTCATGATCATCGCCTCGAAGGGCGCAGCCGGCGTGACCGGCGCCGGCCTGGCCACCTTGGCCGCTGGCCTGCAGGCGCACCGCCCGGAGCTGCTCGGCGGCATGGGCGTGATCGTGGGCATCGACAAGTTCATGTCCGAGGCCCGAGCGCTGACCAACTTCACCGGCAACGCGGTAGCCACCTTGCTGATCGGCAAGTGGACCCACGAGGTAGACCTGGACCAGGCCAAGGCAGTGCTCTCCGGACAGCGCCCGTTCGACGAGGCGCTCATGGAAGAAAGCATGCACTAGCCGCCAACCGGCCACCAGCCTCGCAAGCATCCGCCCTCCCGCACCCAGCGGGAGGGCGGATGTTTCTCATTAACCGCCACTGGAACGCCGCTCTGCACAGGCCACGGGTTATGCACGGTGTGGAACTGAGATTGGCCGTGCGTTCACTCGCCGGGGTCCGGAATGACGCCGGGGCCGGCGATGACTATCCGATTGCCATCGGGATCTGCCAGCTGCAGGATCCGTGCCTCACCGCCCTGTTCCGGTCCGCCATGGACGAATCCCGCCTTGGATAGCCGAAGTGCCTCCGAATCGAGATTGGAAACTTCCAACACGACCGTAGAGCGGCCGGCGCGTTCAGGCTCATGCCAGACTTGAAGCCCGAACCCGTGACCGAGGTGCCATTCCAGCAGCCCATCCATCGGGCGGCGGTCCGGCTCGCGGGAAAGCAGTCTCATGTACCACTGCTCGGCGCGTTTTAGATCCGAAACCGTGCAATTGGCAAGCAAGCTTTTGAACATCCCAATCTCCTTTTGCGATGTGGCCATAGTGCAGTCTCCAATGATTCGAGCACTCGGGTACGTTGTCCGCAACGGTCCGTGCCCTCGCGAGGACCCCGAGTCCGGGGTTCGCTGCCTTTCGGAGCGTCGGAGAAAATACCCAGCGTCCATACAACATTTGAGTTAAGGTTCAAGGTAAAGGCTCGCCGTGAAAAAGTTGAAAATACGCCGAATGTCCCTCCCGCCCGATAACCTTTAAATGAGCCGAAAGCTCGAAGTTTTTGTCAGGAATAACGGGAAGTGTGGTTGACCCATCGTGAGCGAGGAACAGGCAAGCAAGGTCCGCGGTGCCGGGATGCTCAAGGAGCCCCGCCCGGTGGGCCCCACCGGCAAACCACTCTCGGAATTCCCCGTACCCGCCGCCCTGCCGTCCCACGGCCCGGCACGCGTCATCGCCATGGTGAACCAGAAAGGCGGGGTGGGCAAAACCACCTCGACCATCAACCTGGCCGCAGCGCTCGCCGAGTACGGCCGCAAGGTGCTGCTGGTGGACTTCGACCCGCAGGGCGCGTTGTCCGCGGGCTTCGGCACCAACCCGCATGAAATGGACGTCACCGTCTACAACGTGCTGATGGACCGCAATGTGAAGATCACCGACGCGATCCGCCAGACCGATGTGGAGAACATCGACCTGCTCCCGGCGAACATCGACCTGTCCGCCGCCGAGGTGCAGCTGGTCAACGAGGTCGCCCGCGAGCAGGTGCTCGAACGCGCGCTGCGCCACGTGATCGACGACTACGACGTGGTGCTCATCGACTGCCAGCCATCCCTCGGCCTGCTGACCATCAACGCGCTGACCGCCGCCCACGGCGTGATCATCCCGCTGACCGCCGAATTCTTCGCACTGCGCGCCGTGGCCCTGCTGATGGAAACCATCGACAAGGTCAAGGACCGCCTGAACCAGGTGCTGGAACTCGACGGCGTGCTGGCCACCATGTACGACGCCCGCACCCTGCACAGCCGCGAGGTCATCACCCGCCTGGATGAGGCTTTCGGCGACAAGCTCTTCGAAACCGTCATCAAGCGCACCATCAAGTTCGCCGACGCGAACGTGGCCGCAGAGCCGATCACCTCCTACGCCGCCAACCACCCCGGCGCGGAGGCCTACCGCAACCTGGCCCGCGAGCTGATCTGGCGTGGTGGTGCCCCGTAATGAGCACCATGCTCAGCGAGGACCAACGCGAACAAACCGCCACCGGCACCCCCGACGAAAGCCCCGACACGGGCCAGGGGGAATCGGCTGGCGGTTTTCGCCTTGCCCTGGCAAATTTCAACGGGCCCTTTGACGTCCTGCTGCACCTGATCACCAAACGCGAACTGGACATCACCGAGGTGGCGCTCGCCGAAGTGACGGACGAGTTCATCGCCTACCTGCGCGAGCTGCAGGACAGCAGCCGCGAAGCCGGCAGCGACGGGATGAAGATCCTGGATGAAACTACCGAATTCCTGGTCGTCGCCTCCACGCTGCTCGATCTGAAGGCCGCCCGGCTGCTGCCGCGTGGGGAAATGGCCGACGAGGAGGACTTCGAGCTGCTCGAAGCCAGGGACCTGCTGTTTGCGCGGCTGCTGCAGTACAAGGCGTTCAAGCACGCCGCCGCCTTCCTGGGGGAGCGCTACGAGTCCGAAGGCTCGCGCCGTCCGCGCGAGGTGGCGCTGGAGCCGGAATTCGCCGCGCTGCTGCCCGAGCTGATCTTCTCGATCGGCCCCGAACGCTTCGCCCAGATCGCCGCCGGCGCGCTTGCGCCGAAGCCCGAGCCGATCACCGAAGTGGGGCTCGGCCACCTGCATGGAGCGAACGTCACCATCGCCGCCGAGGCGGAGTCCATCGCGGAACTGCTGGCCGCGCACGGGGCCATGGACTTCACCGCGCTGGTCGCCGACGCCGCCGAGCATCTGGTGGTCGTGGTGCGTTTTCTGGCATTGTTGGAGATGTTCAGGCAAAAGGTCATCAGCTTCGAGCAGCTGGACCCGCTCGGCCCGCTGCAGATCAGCCTGGCCGGGGAGTCTGACTTCGACGCCGACGCGGTGCAGGACGACTACGAGGGGAGTGGTGAGGCGGATCATGAGTGAGATTGCACCCATTGACCAGCTTCCCGGAGGCCTGGAATCGGGGCTCGAAGCGGTGCTGATGGTCGCAGATACCCCCGTATCCTCGGCGCGTTTGGCCGAAATCTTCGAGGTGCCGGTACCCCGGATCGCTGCCGCCTTGGAGAACCTGGCGAACGAGTATGATAGTAAGGATCGCCCGCGCGGATTTGAACTGCGACGCGTCGCCTCCGGGTGGCGCTTCTATTCGCGGGCCGATTATGCCGATTTCGTCTCCAGTTATGTGCTCGACGGGCAAACAGCACGCCTGTCACAGGCCGCCCTAGAAACCCTGGCTGTCATCGCTTACCGACAGCCGGTCTCGCGTGGACGTATTTCGGCGATTCGAGGTGTCAACGTCGATTCGGTGGTGCGCACACTGCTCACCCGCGGATTGATCACGGAGTATCCGGAGATGGGCGATGGTGGAGCGACGCTCTACCAAACGACCGAATACTTCCTGGAACGACTGGGACTGGGCTCGCTCCAGGAGCTGCCCGCGCTGTCCCCGTATCTGCCCGGGGTGGCCGATCTCGAATCGCTGGATTCGGCAACCTACGACGACTAGGCAATGCAGCTGTGCAGCATTGCCCGACAGGACCAACGACGCCTGGGCCCACCGGCCGCAGGCGCGCGAATACGTAACAGCAAGGGACAAGTCTTAGCATGAGCAGGGGATCCTCCTCCGGCCGCAACCCACGCGGCAACAATTCAAACTTCGGCAAGCCAGCCGGTTCCCGTTCGGGACAGGGCGGCAAGCCCGGCGCCGGCGGCAAGTCCTTCGGCAAGACCGGTGGACGCCCGGGCTCCGGCCCGGCCAAGCCCTACGGCAAGCCGGCCGACTCCAAGCCCTACGGCAAGTCCGCGGGCGCCAAGTCAGGCGGATCCAAGCAGGCCGGCGGCTCGGCCAAGCGCAACACCTCGGCGGCGCGCAAGAACTCCGAGCGCGCCTTCTCCAAGGAGCGCTTCGGCAACTCGGTGCCGACCAACTACGCCCGCCCGACCCAGCGCGCCCGCGCCCAGGCCCGCGCCGAGAGCCAGGCCGCCCGCGCCCAGTACGGCGAGTTGATGGACGGCGTGCGCCTGCAGAAGGCCATGGCCAACGCCGGGGTCGCTTCGCGCCGCGTCTGCGAGAAGATGATCCTCGAAGGCCGCGTGGAGGTCAACGGCAACCTGGTCGTCGAGCTGGGCACCCGCATTGACCCGGCGAAGGACTCCATCCACGTGGACGGCATGCGCATCCAGCTGAACAAGGCCGCCCGCTACTACGTCTTCAACAAGCCCAAGCACGTCATGTGCACCATGGACGACCCCGAGGGCCGCCGCACCATTGCGGACTACTTCAAGAACGAGCACCTCTCCCAGCGCCTGTTCCACGTCGGCCGCCTGGACTACAAGACCGAGGGCCTGCTCATCCTGACCAACGACGGGGAGCTGGCCAACCGCCTGCAGCACCCGAAGTACGAGGTCCCCAAGACCTACCTGGTGCAGGTCCCCGGCCCGCTGCCGCGCTCCGTGGGCAAGCAGCTGCGCGACGGCGTCAAGCTGGAGGACGGCTGGATCAAGGTCGACGACTTCAAGCTGATCGACCAGTCCCCGAAGCACGTGATGGTGGAAGTGACCCTGCACTCGGGCCGCAACCGCATCGTGCGCCGCATGTTCGACGCCGTGGGCCACCCGGTCGAGCGCCTGGTGCGCGTGGCCATCGGCCCGATCCAGCTCGGCGACCAGAAGCAGGGCGTCATCCGCTCCCTGGGCAACCAGGAAGTCGGCCACCTGATGAAAATGGTGGGGATGTAGCCCATGGCCACCTCACACCTCGCCGGGCCGGTGCTGGTCATCGGCACCGGACTGCTGGGCACCTCCGTGGGACTGGGGCTGCGCGCCAAGGGCGTGAGCGTCTACCTGCAGGACATTTCGCCGACCGCCCAGGGCGTGGCCCAGGACATCGGCGCCGGCGTGGTGCTGCACGGGGAGAAGATCGCTCCGGAGCTCGTGGTCATCGGCGCCCCGCCGGACGTCACCGCCCGTCTGGTCGGCGACGCCCTGCTGGCCTACCCGAACGCCACCGTGGTGGACATCGCCAGCGTCAAGGGCTCGATCCTGGACGCGGTGCTTGCTGACGAGCGGCTGGGCGAGGCGGAAACCTCGCGCTACGTGGGCACCCACCCGATGGCCGGACGCGAGAAGTCGGGCCCGGCCGCCGCCCGCGGCGAGCTGTTCACCGCCATGCCGTGGGTCATCTGCGCACACCAGAACGCGCAGCCGGACCGCGTCATTGCCGCCGAATCGCTGGCCATCGACCTGGGCGCGACCATGCACCGCATGTCGGTGACCGAGCACGACGAGTCGGTGGCGCTGATCAGCCACTTCCCGCAGGCCGCCAGTTCGATGATCGCCTCTCGGCTGCTGAACGCCGAGGGCCACCAGCTGGCCCTGGCCGGCAATGGGCTGCGCGACACCACGCGCATCGCCGCCAGCGACGAGAAGCTGTGGATCCAGATCTTCGCGCACAACTCCAAGGCGCTGATCCCGATCCTGACCGGCATGAAGGAAGACCTGGACCGGCTGATCAACACCCTGCAGCACCCGGAGGAACCCGGCGCGCTGCTTGACCTCTCGCAGCTGATGACCGAGGGCAACGCCGGCCGCGCCCGGATCCCGGGCAAGCACGGCGCCCCGCCGCAGGCCTTCGCCCTGGTCACCGTGGTCGTGGATGACAAGCCCGGGCAGATCGCCGCGCTGCTGGCGCAGATCGGCGAGGCCGGGATCAACATCGAGGACCTGCGCATGGAGCACTCCGCGGGCCATCAGGTCGGACTGGTGGACGTCTCGGTGCTGCCGGGGCGCCGCGACGAACTGATAAACGCATTGATTTTCAACGGATGGAAGGTTGCCCAGTGAGCATCGAGAACAACCAGGACCTCGCGGACGCCAAGCTCGTCGTCGCCATCGACGGACCCAGCGGTTCGGGCAAGTCCTCGGTGTCCAAGGCAGTGGCCCGCAAGCTGGGCGCTGCCTACCTTGACACCGGAGCGATGTACCGGGCGATCACCTACTCGGTGCTCGCCGACGGCACCGACCTGGCCGACGCCGCCGCCGTGGCCCAGGCAGTGCGCGACGCCAAGCTGAGCATCTCGGTGGACCCGGACGCCGAACTGGTGGTCATCGGGGACACCGACGTGACCGCCGCCATCCGCGAACCGCGCATCTCCGAGCAGGTCTCCACGGTTGCCACCAACTTGGAGGCCCGCGCCGAACTGGTGCGCCGCCAGCAGGAGATTATCGCTGCGAACACCCGCATCGTGGCCGAGGGCCGCGACATCACCACCGTGGTCGCCCCCCACGCCCACGCCCGCATCCTGCTCACCGCGTCCGAGGAGGCGCGCCTGCGCCGCCGCGGACTGCAGCTGGGCGGCACCCAGAACGACGCGCAGCTGGCTACCCAGGTGCTGGCGCGCGACGCCAAGGACTCGACCGTGGTGAACTTCACCCAGGCCGCGGACGGCGTGATGACCGTGGATTCCTCGGACCTGGATTTCGAACAGACCATTGCCGCCGTGCTCGACGCCGTCGAGACCGCCACTACCAACTAGCCACGAGCTGGTGCCCATCCTCGGCGAGAGCCGATGAAGATTACCGATCGCTGTGAAGGGAAAATCATGAGCGAGAACAACTCCACCCACGACGAGGAATACATCCCCGTTGGAGACGACGATATCGCCGAGCGCCTTGCCGAACTGAGCGAAGAAGACGCCGCGATTCGCACCCAGGCCCTGCTTTCGGGCCTGGACGACTACGACCTGGACGACGAGGACGCCGCGCTGCTCGCGGGCCTGGACGAGTACGACGAGGATGAGAAGGACGTTGTCATCCCGCCGGTGCTCGCCGTCATCGGGCGCCCTAACGTGGGCAAGTCCACCCTGGTCAATCGCATCATCGGCCGCCGCGAAGCGGTCGTCGAAGACACCCCGGGCGTGACCCGCGACCGCGTGTCCTACTCCGCCGAGTGGATGGGACGCCCGTTCACCATTGTGGACACCGGTGGCTGGGAGCACGATGCCAAGGGCATCCACGCCTCCGTGGCCGAGCAGGCCGAGATCGCCGCCGACGTGGCCGACGCCATCATGTTTGTGGTCGACTCCCATGTGGGGGCCACCGCCACCGACGAGGCAGTGGTGAAGATGCTGCGCCGCAAGGGCAAGCCGGTCTTCCTCGTGGCCAACAAGGTCGACGACTTCAACCAGGAAGCCGAGGCCGCAGTGCTCTGGGGCCTGGGCTTCGGCCAGCCGTGGCCGGTTTCCGCGCTGCACGGCCGCGGCACCGCAGACCTGCTGGACGCGGTCATGGAGAAGCTGCCCACCCACTCGGCCTACGGGGGAGTCATCCCCTCCGGCGGCCCGCGCCGCATCGCGCTGATCGGCCGCCCGAACGTGGGCAAGAGCTCGCTGCTGAACAAGCTCGCAGGCTCGCAGCGCGTGGTGGTCGACGACTACGCGGGCACCACCCGCGACCCGGTGGACGAACTGGTCGAACTGGGCGGGGAAGTCTGGCGCTTCGTGGACACCGCGGGCATCCGCCGCCGTCAGCACATGGCCGTCGGCTCGGACTACTACGCCTCGCTGCGCACCCAGTCGGCCCTGGAGAAGGCCGAGGTCGCCGTGGTGCTGCTGGCCGCGAACGAAACCGTGTCCGAGCAGGACGTGCGCATCATCCAGCTGGCCATCGAGGCCGGCCGAGCGCTGGTGGTGGTCTTCAACAAGTGGGACGAGGTGGACGAGGACCGCCGCTACTACCTGGAGCAGGAAATCGACCGCGACCTGGCCCACATCCACTGGGCGCCGCGGGTGAACATGTCGGCCAAGACCGGCTGGCACAAGGACAAGATGATCCCGGCGCTGCACACCGCGCTGGAATCCTGGGACAAGCGCATCCCGACCGGCAAGCTCAACGCCTTCCTGGGCGAGCTCGTCGCGGCCCACCCGCACCCGGTGCGCGGCGGCAAGCAGCCACGCATCCTGTTCGGCACCCAGGCCTCGGCCCGCCCGCCGAAGTTCGTGCTGTTCACCACCGGATTCCTGGATCCGGGCTACCGCCGCTTCATCACCCGCCGCCTGCGTGAGACCTTCGGTTTCGACGGCAGCCCGATCGAAGTATCGATGCGAATCCGCGAACGCCGCGGCCGCAACAGGTAACGGTTCGAAAAGTCCACCCGACTTGGTGTAGGCTTATCTAGGAGCTTTTCGCAGACGGCACCCTTGGTTCTCACGACTTGGGGATAACGGCTGCGAAGGCATCGGGCTATGGCGCAGCTTGGTAGCGCGCCTGACTGGGGGTCAGGAGGTCGCAAGTTCAAATCTTGTTAGCCCGACCAGCGGATCAACCCCGGCGAGATTCTCGCCGGGGTTTTTCATGCCCGAAAACCGCCCGCCGAGCAAGGGAAAAACGATGCGCCGCAGATTCATGCAGGTCGACGTGTTCAGCCGAGACCCGTACAAGGGCAACCCGCTGGGGGTCGTGCTGGACGGCGAAGGGCTGGACACCGCGCAGATGCAGGACTACTCCAGCTGGTCCAACCTCTCCGAGGTCACCTTCGTGCTGCCGCCCAGCGACGGGCGCGCGGATTTCCGTTTCAGGATCTTCGCCGGCGAGCAGGAGTTCCCCTTCGCCGGCCACCCCACCCTGGGCACGGTGAAAGCCTGGCTGGCCGCCGGCGGGAGACCGCAAAACGCTGCCGAGGTGATCGCCGAATGCCAGGCGGGCCCGGTTCCCGTGCGGGTGCAGGACGAGCTGCTGTTCTTCCAGAGCCCTGCGTTGCTGCGCTCCGAGGCGCTGGAGGAGGCAGAAGTCCGGGAGATCAGCGAGATCCTGGGCATCGACGCCGGGGCGATCACCGCCGCCTTCTGGGCAGACAACGGTCCGGGGTGGCGCGCGGTGCTGTTGGAGGACGCCGACGCGGTGCTGGCGCTGGCGCCGGATGCGTCGCGCCATCCCGGCATGTGGAAGATCGGGGTGCTGGGACCGCTGGAGTCCGGTGGCTTCGAGGTCCGCGCGCTGAAATTCGCCGACGGCGTCGTGCGCGAAGACCCGGTCACCGGCAGCCTGAACGCCGCCGCGGCCGAGTGGCTCGTCGCGCACCAGCTGGCCGAAGCCCCGTTCTGCAACCGCCAGGGCACCGTGCTGGGCCGTCGCGGACTGGTTCGATTCCAGCAGGAGGACGGAGCCTTGTGGACCGGAGGCGCAACCCACGTGCTGATCGACGGCCATATAGAGCTCTGAGCACCGCGGCGGCAGTCCTGCCGGATTCAGGCCTGGCTGGTGTCAAGCTCCTCGGTTCTGGCCACCACGCTCACTTCGGTACCCAGCACGGACACCGTCACGGACTTCAGCGACGGATCGCCAAACTCTTCCAGCAGCCGCAGCGCGAAGTATTTCAGATCCCGATCCGTGGTGGGTTCCGAGCCGTTCACACTCAGTTCCAGCTCGCCGGGCTTCGAGGCTCCCCAGCTGACGATCTGGCGTTCGGCGGTCCCCGGCATCCACAGCTGCACCGAGGAATCATCGCGCAGCCAATAGGCTTCCATCAGCTGGTCCGCCCAGCGTTGGCCCTCAACGGCTTCGCCGCGTTTCCGCTCCAGCTCGGTCTGCTCTTTGGGGGATACCGCCGGGGCCGTGGGCGAACTCGGCTCGAACTCCAGCGGCGCGCAACCAACCAGGGCGCAGACGAGCAGCAGGACGCTGGGAACTGCGAGCCTGCGCATTGAACCTCCTGGATTGCCGCACTCTGAATTCTAGTTGCCGCACGGTCTCATTGCCCGCACCAGCGGCTGAGAGTAGGCTGAATCCATGGGTACGTTGCATCATTAAGACTGCCGCCGCGTTGAGCCGTGCTCCGCGATGGACAGTTCCGATCCGCCGCAGGTCACCTGCGGCGGCACCCTTGAACGTACCGGTTCCGCCTGATTCGCGGGCCGCCAGCAGATGACGGATGGCCATGACCCGACAACACGACCCCTCGAATATCCCTGCGGCTGAGCAGGCCGCGGTGCCCTCAGCGGAATTCACCTGCCAACTTCTGGACCTGAGCGTGAGCTTCGGCGACCGCGACGTCCTGGAAAACATCGACTTGGCGATCGGACCGGCCGATCGGATCGCGGTGCTCGGCGACAACGGCTCGGGAAAATCAACGCTCCTGCGTGTATTGGCAGGCACGCTTGCGCCTGACCGCGGCGAGCGGCGCGCCACCGTGCCCGGCGCCATCGCCTACGCCGCGCAGAATCCGCAATTCCCCGGCACCGCCAGCATCGCCGAGGTCATCGACTCTTACCATCACCGGCTGCGGCAGCTGGAAGAACTGATCGGCGCCATCGGGGCCCGGCTCGCGCAGGCCGAAGACGCCGAGGCTGAACGGCTGCTGGCCCAGCTCCAGCTGGTGACCGACCTGTACGAGGCGGCCGACGGATACTCCGTCGGTCCGCGGCTGGACAGTTCGTTGCAGCAGCTCGGGCTCGGAGGCATTCCCTGCGGGACGCCGGTTGGCACGTTGTCCGGGGGCCAGCGCTCGCGGTTGGCGCTGGCCTGCGTGCTCAGCTCCGGTGCGCAACTGCTGCTGCTCGACGAACCCACCAACGACCTCGATGACACCGCGCTCCACTGGCTGGAAACCACGCTCCGGCGGCACCGTGGCGCACTGGTGCTCGTCAGCCACGACCGAGTCTTCCTGGAGCGTTTCGCCCGGCGCATCATCCTGGTCGAAAACCGCGGCCTGACAGCCTACGGCGACGGCTACCGGGGATTCCTGCGGGCCAAGGCCGCCGAACGGGCCGCCGCCATCGCCGCCTTCGACAGCTGGCGCGACGAGCTTGAACGCTCCGAAACCCTGGTCGCGAAGAACGCCGCACGCGTGGCGGCCATCCCGCGAAAGCAGGACAAAGCTGGTTTTGGGCACGGCTCCTTCAGGCTGCGCAGCAGGGACCACGGATCAACCAGCAAGATTCGGCAGGCAAAATCCCGGATTGAAGAACTTGCGTCAAACCCCGCGCCCAGGCCGGCGGAACAGCTCGAATTCAGGATGCCGCACGGCGGCGACACCCCCGAAGAACCACGGCAGCCGTTGCTGCACTCCACCGGTGCGGCGCGGCTGGGAGTCCCGCGGCTCGTTCTTGGCGACATGACGCTGGCCGCGGGGGATCGCTGGCTTGTGGGCGGACCCAACGGCGCCGGCAAAACCACGCTGCTGAAGGTGCTGGCCGGAGAGCTTCCCGTAGAGCGAGGCCTGGTCAGCCGCCGGGAAGGGCTGCGCATCGGATGGCTGCGGCAGGAACTCGGCAAGCTGCCCGGGGAAACCGTGATCGAGGCGTTCGCGGCCGCGCTGGGGATCTACCAGGACGAGGCGGTGTCGCGGATTTTCACGCTCGGGCTCTTTGCCCCGCGCGATCTCTTTGTGCACCCCAGGGCGCTGTCAGCAGGACAACGCCGCCGGCTCGAACTGGCCATCGCGGTCAGCCGGGAAGCGGACCTGCTGCTGTTGGACGAGCCGACCAACCACCTTTCTCCGGACCTGGTCGAGCAGTTGGAAGATGCGGTGGCGGATTATCCCGGAGCCGTTGTCACAGTGACCCACGACCGACGCTGGAGGGAAAAGCAAGGTGTGCATCGCGGGGTCCGGCTCCTTGAAGTCAAGCAGGGGCAGGTGCGCTTCGACCGATGAACCGCTGGCGCCTGCGCGGCGCCCGCCTTTTGTGAAGTGTCTTGTTGTGCCTTGGTTCACGCCTCGGCTACAGTTGTAGTGCGATATGAGAACGTGGCGTTCGATTATTGAACATAAGATTTACTCGACTCAGCTGAATGGGGAGAAACAGTGCAGTTTCATCACAATGGATACGTCTCGGAAGATCCGCGCATCAAGCCTGCGGAGGGGACCGGGGTCGATCGTCCCATCGACCTGCCCGACACCATGGACGTGCTCATTGTGGGTGCAGGCCCGGCCGGCATCATCACCGCAGCCCAGCTCTCCCAGTTCCCGGACGTGCACACCCGCATCATCGACCGCCGTCCGCACCGCCTGCAGATCGGCCAGGCCGACGGCATCCAGTCGCGCACAGTAGAGACGTTCCAGGCCTTCGGCTTCGCTGAGAGCATCACCGCCGAAGCCTACCGCATCACCGAAACCACCTTCTGGAACCCGGACCCGCAGAACCCAAAGCACATCATCCGCACCGACCGCACCCCGGACGACGCGAGCGGTGTCAGCGAATTCCCCCACCTGGTGGTGAACCAGGCTCGCGTCATCGACTACTTCGCCGACTTCGCCCGGAACTCATCCGCGCGCATCGAACCGGACTACGGCTGGGACTTCGAGACCCTGGTGATTGAAGACGAGGGGGAGTACCCGGTCAAGGTCACCGTCACCGGAACCGGAGAGAACAACCTCGGGCAAAGCCGCGAGGTCCGCGCCAAGTACGTGGTCGGTGCGGACGGCGCCCGCAGCGGGGTGCGCCGTTCCATCGGCGCGACCTTGTCGGGCGACAAGGCGAATCACGCATGGGGCGTCATGGACACCTTGGCCCTGACCGATTTCCCGGACGTGCGCACCAAGTCGGCCATTCATTCGAGCAACGGGTCGATCCTGCTGATCCCGCGCGAGGGCGGCCAGCTGTTCCGCCTCTACGTCGACCTGGGCGAGGTAGCGGAAGACGACAACGGAAAGGTGCGGCAGACCTCGCTGGATGAGATCATCCAGCGCGCGCGGGCGATTCTGCAGCCCTACACGCTGGACGTGAAGAACGTTGCCTGGCACAGCGTTTACGAGGTCGGCCACCGGCTCACCGACCGCTTCGACGATGTGCCGCTGGAGGAGATCGGAATGCGGGATCCCCGGGTCTTCATTGCCGGCGACGCCTGCCACACGCACTCGGCCAAGGCGGGCCAAGGCATGAACGTGTCCATGCAGGACGGCTTCAACCTGGCCTGGAAACTGGGCTACGTGCTCAGCGGACGGTCCCCGCAAAGCTTGCTGTCCACGTATTCCGCCGAGCGCAAGGTCATCGCCAAGGACCTGATCGATTTCGACAAGAAATGGTCCTCGCTGATGGCCGCAAAGCCCGAGGAGCTCGAAGGCGAGGAAGGCGTCGCCGAATTCTACGTCCGCACCGCTGAATTCCCGGCCGGCTTCATGACCGAATACCAGCCGTCGGAGCTGACTGCCGTGAACGAGTTCCAGCACCTGGCCACGGGATTTCCGGTGGGCAAGCGCTTCAAGTCGGCCGAGGTCATGCGGCTTGGTGACAACAACCCGGTGCACCTGGGCCACCACCACCGCGCCGACGGCCGCTACCGCATCTACGTATTCGCCGACCAGGCGGCGGCCGGTGCCCTATCAGCCGTGGCGAAACTGTCGGACTGGCTGCTGGACTCGGAGGATTCGCCCTTGCGACGCTTCACTCCGGCCGGCGCCGACATAGATTCGATTTTCGACGTCAAGGTCATCTACCGCCAGGACTACACCACCATCAACCTCAATGACGCGCCAGCGGTCTTCCGCCCGCACTGCGGCCAGTTCGGCCTGATGGACTACCAGAAGGTGTACACGGCGCTGGAAGGCAACAGCATCTTCGCCCAGCGCGGCATCGCCGACGAGGGAGCCATCGTGATCGTGCGACCCGACATGTACGTGGCCAACATCCTGCCGCTGCAGGCAACCGACCAGCTGCGCGACTTCTTCACCCCTGTGCTGCGCGAACAGCGCTAGGTCAGAAGCGGGCCAGCGGGCGCCTCAGGGCTCCCGAGGGCCCGCTTCGGAATTTTTACTCCCGGCCGGGAGTTGATTCTTGACGAAGGCAATCCATCAAGGGGAAACATGAGCCAGGAATTTTCGTTCAACCTGCAGAACGTCGTCGAATCGGACATGGCCTGTGTCGACGGCGTGTGCTTTGTACCCGCTGCTACGACTGGAGCTGCGGAAGAAGATAGTCCCGCAGCACCACCGCGTGATTGACCTCTTCGTTTTTCGCTCCGTAAACAAACGTCACCGTCGGGTGCTGCGCTAGCAGCTCCAGGAATTCGTCCACCGCAGGATTCTGGTTCAGCTCCTGCCGGTAGTGTTCGGCGAACTCGGAGAACCGCTCAGGGTCGTGGTGCCAGGCCTTGCGCAGCTCCGAGCTCGGAGTCACCGCCTTGGCCCATTTCTCGATTTCCAGTTGCTGCTTGGTCAAACCACGAGGCCAGAGGCGATCCACCAGAATCCGGTAGCCATCTGAATCCGAAGGATCCGCATAGGCACGCTTCAGGAGAATCCTGGTCATGACGCTCACCCTTTCACTACGCACCACGGGGCTCGCGGATGTTTTGGACCCCGAACCATCTCCAATACTTGCATGATCCCACGAATGAGCATGGGGGGAGCTGGAAATATCGGCTTTTCTGTTATCGCCGACCTCTTGAGTAGGCTAATCTGGAAATAGTTTGGTAGAGCGTATCGAACTAATGTTGATTCAAGGTCGTCTTGCACGAACTTAACGCAGAACTTCTGGAGGACCACAAATGTCGGAAAATGGGCCGGTAACCCCGCACAACGAGTCTGCGTCCGAGACGACCAATATTTCGCTTCCCTCGTTCCAGAGCTCCTCCGAGCCTGCCGTCATCTACACGCTGAGCGAGGATGAAAAGCGCGCCGTCGCCGCGCTCCCGTCCGGCTCCGCACTGCTGGTAGCCCACACCGGACCGAACAAGGGCGCCCGCTTCCTGCTGGACACCGACGAAAGCATCGCCGGCCGCCACCCGAACGCTGACATCTTCCTTGACGACGTCACGGTCTCGCGCCGCCACGCCAAGTTCACCCGCACCGAGAAGGGCTTCACGCTGACCGATATCGGTTCGCTGAACGGCACCTACATCAACGGCGACCGCATCGACTCCATTACCCTGACCAACGGTGTCCAGGTTCAGATCGGGAAGTTCCGACTCAATTTCTACCAAAGCGTGCCTAACCTTTAAACTGGTTCAGTTAGAGGTCTTGTTGCCTGCATCGATCGCGCCGGCAACCACGTAATCACCGAGGTGTTAGTTCTTTGCCGATGTTCAATGCAGCCAGTAGCCCACGACTCGAGGCGATCCGTCACGAGGGCGTGCGGCAGGCCGCGCTCAACATCGGCGAGGTGCTGGCCGAGCTCAAGGATGAATTTCCGCGGGTCACCGCCTCGAAGATCCGCTTCCTCGAAGACAAGGGCCTGATCATCCCGCAGCGCACCTCGGCGGGCTACCGCAAGTACAGCGCTAGCGATGTCAGCAGGCTGCGCTTCATCCTGTCCGTACAGCGCGACCAGTACCTGCCATTGAAGGTCATCAAGGACCATCTGGACGCCGTGGACCGCGGCGAAGCCCCGGCAGCACTGCCAGGCGGCGCTCCGGTGGCGCCGGTCGCCGTCGGTAAGGACATGGCCGAAGCCGTGGAAAACCATTCCCGCTCGGTATCCATGGCGGAATTGCAAGGAATCACCGGTGCCAGCGAGACACTCATCCACGACCTGATGAAGTTCGGGCTGATCGAGACGCAGGGCGGACTGTTCGATTCCAACGGCATCCGCATCACCAAGTCTGCAGTCCAGCTTTCCAACCACGGCATCGAGCCGCGCCACCTGCGCCAGTTCCGCACCGCTGCTGAACGCGAATTCTCGCTGATCGAATCGATCGTGGGCAACGAGCTACGCAAGCCCGAAGTATCCGCCAGGGCGCGGGCTGCCGAAGAAGCCCAGGAAATTTCACGCCAGTGCCTGGAGCTGCATGAAGCTCTGGTGCAGCGTGCTATTTCCCAGATCGATCGCTAAGCTGAAGTCAGCAACGAGTTTTCAACCCTCAGGGGGCTATCATGCTGGATCTGGAGTTTGCGGGAATCCGCATTCAACTGCCGGCGAATCAACCGCTGCTGCTGCTTAAGCAACACGAAAAAGAACTTTATCTGCCGCTGTGGATCGGTGCACCCGAAGCATCGGCCATCGCGATGTCGGAGCAGGGGCTGACCCCTCCGCGCCCCATGACCCACGATTTGATGATCAACGTCTTCGAAGCGCTGGGCATCACCCTGGACCGGGTTGAAATCATTTCGGTCCAGAACGCCGTCTTCGCCGCCGAACTCGTGCTCTCCAACGGCAAGCGCGTGGACTCCCGATCTTCCGACGCGGTAGCCCTGGCAGTGCGCGTGCAGTGCCCCATCAAGTGCACCGAAGAGGTCATGCAGGAAGCCGGAGTCATCATCGAAGGGGCCGCAGAAGGCGAAGAAGCCCCGGAAGAGCAGATGCGCGAGTTCCGTGAATTCCTCGACAACATCGACCCGGAAGACTTCTCCTCCTAGCCCGCCAGACCGACTTTGCCGCTTGGCATCCGGACTGCTGTGCTGCGGGAGGTCGCCGGTAAATTCCGACACGCCTTAAAGTTAAACTTGAAGGTCTTTGACCCGGGTTGAATATGGCCGTACCGTCATTGCATAGGGATATTTTTCGCTCACCCGGTTTCGTGGTCGTTCATCACTCGCACCTTGCCGGACGGCGAATATTTTGACACTCGCAAACGGTACGTGCTTACACGCAAGGAGCAATTGGATGGAGACAAGCCAGACAGGCCCACATCACGGGGCTCGCGGCGGCGTTCAGCGATCCAATGCCCAAGGCCTGCTCTTCACGGATGACCTGCCGCAACTGGACGAGCACGCGGGCTACCGCGGGCCAATCGTCTGCAAGGCCGCAGGAATCACCTACCGGCAGCTCGACTACTGGGCCCGCACCGGGCTCGTCGAGCCAGCCGTGAGGGGCGCCAAGGGATCGGGCAGCCATCGGCTGTATTCGTTCCGCGACATCCTAGTCCTCAAGGTCGTCAAGCGCCTGCTGGACACCGGGGTATCACTGCAGCAGATCCGCACTGCGGTCCTTCACTTGCGTGAACGCGGTGTTGAAGATCTTGCACAGATCACCCTGATGAGCGATGGTGCCTCGGTCTACGAGTGCACCAGCGCCGACGAGGTCATCGACCTCGTCCAGAAGGGGCAGGGCGTCTTCGGTATTGCGGTAGGCCGAGTTTGGCGCGAGGTTGAAGGTTCGCTGGCGCAGCTTCCCTCGGAGAACTCCGAGCAGCAAGCGCCGGAAGATGAGCTGGCGGCACGCCGCGCAGCCAAGGCGGCTCGCCAGGTCGGCTAGCAGGTGCGCCAGGCTAATAGACATTAAAGGCATGGTCCGGACTTCCCTCGGGAGGTCCGGACCATGCCTTTTTGTTTGACGTCTGGCTTCGAGCCCATTAGGAGTTCGGCAGGGCAGCCTTCTCCATGACGTCCTTGAGCAGGGCGTCGAACTGCGTGAGCATCGGTGCGGTGGTCTTGGAAGGCCATTGATGCACCGAGTACGCTGCACCCTGGATCTGCTGCCATTCCGGGTGTTCGGGGATTTCAGGCTTGACCATGGAATCGCCGAACATCTGGCGCATTTCAGACAGGCGGAAGGTGTGCTCGGCGGAGTCCTTGCGCACACGGTTGGCGACAACGCTCACGGGGCCCAGCGACGGGGCGAACTCGCGGCGGAACAGTTCCAGGGCACGCTGGGTGCGTTCGGTTCCGGCAACGGAGAATAGGCTCGGTTCGGCTACGAGGACCAGCTGATCCGAGGCGCTCCATGCCATGCGGGTCAAGCCGTTCAGCGATGGCGGGCAGTCAATGAGGACCAGCTGGTAGCCGCTAGTGCGGCTGAGCAGCTGGGTGAGGCGTCGAAGATCCCTGGTTCGCAGGTCCGGTCGGTCGTAGATCCCAGTGAACGCGTCACCCACCGCAACGTCCAGAACTGGAATGCGGGTACGGGACTTCTTTTCAGCGGCCTTCGACTGCCAGGCGGACGCAACCACGTTGTCCTGCAGCCGCACGCGCCGGGCGTTCTTCAGCATCTGCCCGATAGGCTGCTTGCCGTTGGCGCGCACACCAAGACCGGTGCTTGCGTCTGCATGCGGGTCGAGATCGATTACGAGGGTCGGAATCCCTGCGGCCAGTGCTGCCGAAGCCAAACCGAGTGTTACGGAGGTCTTTCCTACACCACCCTTGAGGCTGCTGATGCTCACTACGTGCACGGACCAGACCACGCCTTTCGCTGTTCGATTCTTGAACGTCCCGCCGAATATTTTAGTCTCTCCTCATCATAGTGTGCCCGGTGTGGATTCCCCGACTTTGCAACGGTCGATTTCGAGGTTTGACACAACTTAGTGATTAAAACTTCAGCACCGGTCAATATTTCCTATGGTCAGACCACAGGGAGAAATGTTTGGGTGATCTAGGCCTCGTCCGTGTAGGGTGATTGAAGAACGTGCTCGAACGAGCATTTTTGAGAGACCCGACACACCGGTCTCGGGCCATCGAAGTTCCGGGAGTTGCCTTCCGAAACGCGGCTCGGACCCATGTGTGCTGATTCGATGTAGGGACACTATGTTTGAAAAAATCTTGGTCGCCAACCGCGGGGAAATCGCAATCCGCGCTTTCCGTGCAGGCTACGAACTAGGCGCAAAAACCGTTGCAGTCTACCCGCACGAAGACCGCAACTCCGTTCACCGCCAGAAGGCCGACGAGGCCTACCAGATCGGCGAAGAGGGCCATCCGGTCCGCGCCTACCTGAATATTGACGAGATCATCCGCGTCGCCAAGGAAGCCGGCGCAGATGCAATCTACCCAGGCTACGGCTTCATGTCGGAAAACCCCGACCTGGCCCGCGCCGCTGCCGAGAACGGCATTAAGTTCGTTGGCCCGAAGGCCGAAATTCTTGAACTTGCAGGCAACAAGGTTGCCGCACTGAAGGCCGCCAAGGCTGCCGGCATTCCGGTGCTTGCCTCCTCCGAGCCCAGCGACGATGCTGAGCTGCTCATTGCCGAAGCTGACAAGATCGGGTTCCCGATCTTCGTCAAGGCCGTTGCAGGCGGCGGCGGACGCGGCATGCGCCGCGTCGACAAGCGCGAAGACCTGCCCGAGGCGCTGGGCGCCGCCATGCGCGAAGCCGGCACCGCCTTCGGCGACTCGACCGTCTTCCTGGAGCAAGCAGTGCTGCGCCCGCGCCACATCGAGGTGCAGATCCTG
Organism: Arthrobacter sp. YC-RL1; assembly: GCF_001454985.1. Classification (NCBI taxonomy): domain Bacteria; kingdom Bacillati; phylum Actinomycetota; class Actinomycetes; order Micrococcales; family Micrococcaceae; genus Arthrobacter; species Arthrobacter sp. YC-RL1. Next base: position 2,635,977 of record NZ_CP013297.1, on the reverse strand, counting down.
GCCGACGAGCAGGGCAACATCGTGCACCTGCACGAGCGCGACTGCTCGCTGCAGCGCCGCCACCAGAAGGTCGTGGAGATCGCGCCGGCGCCGAATCTGGATGAGAGCATCCGCCAGGCGCTGTTCCGCGACGCCGTGAAGTTCGCCGAGGCCCTGGGCTACCAGAACGCCGGCACCGTCGAGTTCCTGGTCGACACCGTGGGCGAGCGAGCCGGGCAGCACGTGTTCATCGAGATGAACCCGCGCATCCAGGTGGAACACACCGTGACCGAGGAAGTCACCGACATCGACCTGGTGCAGGCGCAGATGCGCATCGCCTCGGGTGAATCGCTGGCCGATCTGGGCATCTCCCAGGACTCCATCCAGGTCCGCGGCTGGGCCCTGCAGTCCCGCATCACCACGGAGGATCCGGCCAATGGCTTCCGCCCGGACGTCGGAACCATCACCGTGTACCGCTCCGCCGGCGGTTCGGGCGTGCGCCTGGACGGCGGCACCATCTACACCGGCGCCGAGGTCTCCCCGCACTTCGACTCGATGCTGGTGAAGCTGACCTGCCGCGGCCGCGACTACGCCACCGCCGTGGCCCGCGCCCGCCGCGCACTGGCCGAATTCCGCGTCCGCGGCGTGGCCACCAACATCCCGTTCATCCAGAACGTGCTCAACGACCCGCAGTTCATCGCCGGCGACGTCGCCACCGACTTCATCGACTCGCGCCCGGACCTGCTGACCGGCAACGAGTCCCAGGACCGCGGCACCAAGGCGCTGAACTACCTGGCGCACGTGACCGTGAACCAGCCCAACGGGGCGCGCATCGAAGGCATCGACCCGCGCAAGAAGCTGCCGACCTTCCCGGGCGACAAGTCCGACGAGCCGGAGCGTTCGCCGTTCGACGGCCCGTCGAAGACCGCGCACCCGGCCGACGGCTGGCGCCAGAAGCTGCTGGAGCTGGGTCCGGAAGGCTTCGCCAAGGCGCTGCGCGAGTCCACCGCCGTGGGCATCACCGACACCACGTTCCGCGACGCGCACCAGTCGCTGCTGGCCACCCGCGTGCGTACCCGGGACCTGCTGGCCGCCGCGCCCGCCTACGCGCACACCGTGCCGCAGCTGTTCTCCATGGAGGTCTGGGGCGGTGCGACCTACGACGTGTCGCTGCGCTTCCTGGGCGAGGATCCGTGGAAGCGCCTTGAGCTGCTGCGCGCCGAGCTGCCGAACATCCCGCTGCAGATGCTGCTGCGCGGCCGCAACACCGTGGGGTACACCCCGTACCCGACCGAGGTGACCGACGCCTTCGTGAAGGAGGCCGCCGCCGCGGGCATCGACATCTTCCGCATCTTCGACGCGCTGAACGACGTGTCCCAGATGGCCCCGGCCATCAAGGCAGTGCGCGAGACCGGCACCGCGGTCGCGGAGGTGGCCCTGTGCTACACCGGCAACCTGCTGGATGCCAACGAGAAGCTCTACACCCTGGACTACTACCTGGACCTGGCGCAGCAGATCGTCGACGCCGGCGCCCACATCATCGCGATCAAGGACATGGCAGGCCTGCTGCGCCCGGCCGCGGCGGCCAAGCTGGTCACCGCGCTGCGCGAGCGCTTCGATCTGCCGGTGCACCTGCACACCCACGACACCTCCGGCGGTCAGATGGCCACCTTGATGGCAGCCATCAACGCCGGCGTGGACGCAGTGGACGTGGCCAGCGCCGCCATGGCCGGCACCACCTCCCAGCCTTCGGCCTCCGCGCTGATTGCCGCGCTGGAGAACACCGAACGCGACCCGGGCCTGTCCCTGGACGCCGTCGCCTCGCTGGAACCGTACTGGGAAGCCGTGCGCGCCATGTACAAGCCGTTCGAGTCGGGCCTGCCGGCGCCGACCGGCCGCGTGTACCAGCACGAAATCCCCGGCGGCCAGCTCTCGAACCTGCGCCAGCAGGCCATCGCACTGGGCCTGGGCGAGCGCTTCGAGGCCATTGAATCGATGTACGCCGCAGTCAACGAAATGCTGGGCAACGTGGTCAAGGTGACCCCGTCCTCCAAGGTGGTCGGCGACCTGGCGCTGCAGCTGGTCGGCTCCGGCGTTCCGGCCGCGGACTTCGAGGCCAACCCTCAGAACTACGACATCCCGGATTCGGTCATCCAGTTCCTCTCGGGCGAGCTGGGCAACCCTCCAGGCGGCTGGCCTGAGCCGTTCCGCACCAAGGCGCTGCAGGGCCGCAACGTGAAGTCCCACATCGAGGACCTGAGCCCAGAGGATGCCGCGGCGCTGACCAGCGACTCGGACACAATCCGCGGAACCCTGAACCGCCTGCTGTTCGCCGGCCCGACCCGCGACTTCGCGGCCTCGGTGGAGAACTACGGCGACCTGTCGGTGCTGCACACCCGCGACTACCTCTTCGGCCTGGTCCGCGGCCACGAGCACGTCATCTCGCTGGGCACCGGCGTGCGCCTGCTGGTCAAGCTGGTCTCCGTCTCGGAAGCCGACGAAAAGGGCATGCGCACCGTTGTGGTCACGCTCAACGGCCAGTCCCGCCAGATCAAGGTCCGCGACGAGTCGGTGGAATCCACCGTCAAGTCCGCACCGAAGGCCGACCCGAACAACGCCGGCCACGTGGCCGCGCCGTTCGCCGGCGCCGTGACCGTCAACGTCCAGGTCGGCGACCTGATCGAAGCCGGCCAGTCGGTGGCGACCATCGAGGCGATGAAGATGGAAGCAGGCATCACCGCCAACGCTTCCGGCGTCGTCACCCAGATCACCCTGAACGGCACCAGCCAGGTCCAGGGCGGGGATCTGCTGGTGGTCATCGAACCGAAGTAGCATCTTAGGCAACGCGAACCTGCCGCAAACAAGCCGTGGCCCACGACGAAAGTCGTGGGCCACGGCTTGTTTATGGCACGATCATGGAGGCGGCACCCCACCCGGCGCCGGCCACGAACTACCCAGGAGGGAATATGAAAGCTGGCAGGAACACTTCCGACGGCGTCCCTGCCGCGCGGCAGCAGCAGGCCAAGGAGGTCGCCGCCCTGCGCGCCGAACTGGGCGTGCTGCTGTTCACTCTGGACCCGGCCCTGCCGCTGGCGGAGCTCGCCGAGCAGCTGGCCGAGCAATTTGCCGAACTGCAGCTGCCCTCCCGAGTCGCCATCGCAGGACCGCAGCGGGTTGCCGCGGTCATGGACGGCAAGTTCACCGGAATCGACGTGCTGGTGGTGCTGGGGGACGCGGGCGTCGAGACCGAGGACCGGCTCATGGATCTGGTTGAATGGCTGCTGGCCAACGGGCGCCGCGCGCTGGCCGAGAACCTCGTCTTCGCCCAGCTGGGCCACCAGCCCAAGAACCGCCCGGCGCCGGCCTTCGCCCGTGTGGTGCTTGAGCGGAATTTCGCCGCCGAGGCACGGAAAAGCGGCCTCAGGTTTCCCTGGGCCGCTTCCTCCCGCGCATCGTGGGAGCTTGCCGGAGCCGTGCTGGACTATGCCACGGGCCTGGGTGCCGAGTAGATGTCCTCGATCAGCGCATCGTAGTCGCTGAGGACCACGGCGCGCTTGATCTTCATCGACGGGGTCAGGTGTCCGGAGGACTCGGTGAAGTCCTCGGAGACGACGCGGAACGCGCGGATGGATTCAGCCCGGCTGACCGAGGTGTTCGCCTTGTCGATGATCTTCTGGATGGCCTGCAGCACTTCGGGGTGCGTGGACAGCTCGTCCATGGACAGGTTCTTGTCCAGGTGGTGGCGTTCCAGCCAGCCCGGCACCGCCTCGGGATCCAGCGTGACCAGGGCCGAGATGAACGGGCGCCCCTCGCCGACGACGACGCACTGGGAAACCAGCGCATCGGCGCGGATCTGGTCCTCGAGCATTGCGGGGATGACGTTCTTGCCGCTGGCGGTGACGATGATTTCCTTCTTGCGGCCGGTGATCTTCAAGAACCCGTCCGAATCGAGCTCGCCAATGTCTCCGGTATGCAGCCAGCCGTCGGTGAAGGTCTCGGCTTCCAGGTCGGGGCGGTTGCGGTAGCCGCGCATGACGCACACGCCCTTGGCCAGGATCTCCCCGTCCTCGGCGATGCGCACCGCGTTGCCCGGCAGCGGCTTGCCCACGGTGCCGATCTTGATGCGGTCCAGGGTGTTCACGGTGACCGGGGCGGTGGTCTCGGTCAGGCCGTAGCCTTCGAGCACCGTGACGCCGATGCCATTGAAGAAGTGGCCCAGGCGCTCTCCCAGCGGCCCGCCGCCGGAAACCGCGTGGCGGATGTTGCCGCCCATGGCCCCGCGCAGCTTCTTGTAGAGCAGTGCGTCGAAGAGCTTGTGCTTCAAGTTGAGGCCCAGCGGGATCTTGCCGGACTGTTCGGCCCGCGAGTACTTCACCGCGACATCCACGCCCGCGTGGAAGATCTTGGACTTGCCGCCATCCTCGGCCTTGAGCATGGCTGAGTTGTAGACCTTCTCGAACACGCGCGGCACGGCCAGGATGAAGTTCGGCTTGAAGGATTGCAGGTCTTCGAGCAGGTGCTTGACGTCAGGGGTGTGGCCGGTGCGGCAGCCTGCGGCCACGTTGACCACCGAAATGAAGCGCGCGAAGACGTGGGCCAGCGGCAGGAACATGATGGTGGAAGCGCCGGGATACACGGCCGCCGGCAGTTCAGCCACCGCGTTCTCCGCGAGCTCGACGAAATTGGAGTGGGTCAGTTCGCAGCCCTTGGGCCGTCCGGTGGTGCCCGAGGTGTAGATGATGGTCGCGATGTCCTGCAGGTTCGCCGAGGAACGTCGCTGCTCCAGCTCTTCGTCGCTGACGTCCTTGCCGTCCTCGGCCAACTGGGCCAGGCCCTCGTCGAACTGCCAGACGTGGTCCAGGCATTCGAGCTGCTCCTGGTGGGCGGCTTCGCGGACCACCGCTTCGTGGGCGGGGCTTTCCACGACCACTGCCACGGTTTCGGAATCCGCGGCGATCCAGGCGACCTGGCTAGGGGAGGAGGTCTCGTAGATCGGGACGGTGACGCAGCCCGCGTACCAGATCGCGAAGTCGACGAGCGTCCATTCGTAGCGGGTACGCGCCATCAGGGCGATGCGGTCGCCGGCCTTGATGCCGTTGGCGATGAAGCCCTTGGCGATGGCTGCGGCCTCCGCGGCGAATTGCGAGGCGGTGACGTCCTGCCAGGTGCCGCCGGGAGCCGGTTTGGAGAAGAGCGCCGGATTAGCAGCTGAATTCGCGTGGCGCAGCAGCAGGTCGGTGATGTTCGACTCTGCCGGCGAGTGGATGCGTAGCGGAGTGCTGTATTCGCGCATCTGTGTCTCATCTCCTGAACTCGGTGTGACCCGGTGGGCAATGCGGGGTAATCCGCATCACATTGTTATTACTCTACAGTAACCTAGCGTTCCTCGGGTTCAAAGTCGATCAGACCCTTGCTCCATCATCTCCCGGATCGCGTTCGGTAGGTAGCCTTCTGAGTAGGTAGATCACGCCGATGATCGACAGCGCGACCAGGCCGATGTAGACGAAGGCCGGGGCCGAGCGGAAAAAGATCACGCACAGCAGCAAGCCGATGGGCCCGCCGGCGGCCATCGTCCAGGCGAGGTTGACCATCGGGTTGCCGGAGCCCAGCGCCGCCGGCTCGTCGGGGATGAACTCCTCCTCGGTGTCCTCGACCTCGTAGTCGCGGGGGCCGGTGACCGCGCCGGGGCCGGTGGAGAACAGTTGGCGCAGCTCGGCCTGGCGCTCTGCGGCGCTCGGTTCGCGCGGGGTGCCCTGGTCCAGGGTGCGGAAATTCTCAACGAGTTCGTCCCAGCGCGGATCGTCGGCGCCGGACGGCTTATTTTCTGCAGGGTTCATGGCCTGCCCTTCGGGGAGTGCGTGGCCTGCGCGGCTAGGTGGTGGAAGAACCGGGCGGATTCCTCGAAAATCTGCGCGGCGTCGTAGTCAAGGGTCGCGACATGCTTCGAATGCAGCAGCTGGTGGTGTTCGGCCAGGGTGCCGGGGTTCAGCCCTTCGGTCAGCGCGTGCACCGAGGCGTCGGAGACCACGTTGTCCACCGTCGAACGGAACAGCTGGACCGGCGCGGTGACCAGGCCAAGCCTGCTGCGGGTCTGCGCGAACAGCTGGTACAGCTGGTGCACCGCGGCCACCGGGGTGCGCCCGTAGGCCTTTTCGTCGGCCCCGCGTTTGGCGATGTCGTTGCTGATCGGGGCGACCGAACGCACCATACGCCGCAGGTACTTGGTATAGGGGGCCAGCGGACTGTCCACGACCAGCCCCGGATTCACCAGCGAAACCCCGGCGACGTTGCGCCGGGTAGCCAGGTGCAACGCCAGCGCGCCGCCCATCGACAGCCCCGCGACGAACACCTGCTCGTGCGTTGCTGCAAGTTCGTCGAACGACTGCTCGGTGGCCAGGATCCATTCGGAGAAATTCCGGCCGATCATGTCCTGCCAGGAGGTCTCATGGCCGGGCAGGACCGGGCACAGGGTGTCGAATCCGGCGGACTCGAGCGCCTGCGCCCACGGCAGCATGGCGGTCCTGGATCCGGTGAACCCGTGGATCAGCAGTACGGCAGGCTTCCTTGCCGGCTGGCCAGCCGCGCCCTGATGTACGTCGTGGCTCATCACGTCCCCCTTGAGGTGCTGCGTTGTACTGCATTCTTATTCGAGCGTAGTGCACAATTGAAGGGTACGGACCCACGCCAGTCAACACCTCGACGGGCGTGTCCGCCCACGACGCCTGATGACGAGAAGAAGGAACCGCCCCATCGTGCTGTACGACTTTCTGAAACGCTTCGCGGTCAAGCCGCTGCTGCGAATCTTCTTCAAGATTGACATCCAGGGCATCAATAATATTCCCGTCGCGGGCGGCGCGATCCTTGCCTCCAACCACCTCTCGGTCAGTGATTCGGTGTTCCTGCCGGCGATGATCGAGCGGCCGGTCGTGTTCCTGGCCAAGGACGACTACTTCAACGGCAAGGGCCCCAAGGGACGGCTTGTCGCCTGGTTCTTCCGCAACATCAACCAGCTGCCGATGGACCGTTCGGGCGGCCGTGGCTCGGCCGCCTCCCTGGCCAGCGCCAATACCGCCCTGGCCGAGGGCAAGCTGCTGGGCATCTACCCCGAAGGCACCCGTTCACCCGACGGCCGGCTCTACCGGGCGAAGCTCGGCGTCGCCAAGCTGGCCCTGGAATCCCGCGTGCCGGTGATCCCGATCGCCATGATCAACACCGACAAGGTGCAGCCCATCGGCCAGCGCCTGCCGCACCCGGGCCGCATCGGCATCAAGATCGGCAAGCCGCTGGACTTCTCCCACCTCGCCGAGCAGTCAGGTGACCCGGCGGTGCTGCGCCAGGTGGCAGACGACATCCGCAAGGCCATCAACGTGCTGTCCGGGCAGAGCTACGTCGACGTCTACGCGCCGACCAAGGCCAAAAAGAAGTAGCCGGCGCCCGGGGCAGGGGAACCAGCGGGGAGCGTGCCCTGTGTTACGTCCGGTTGTTACATTGCACGCGGTGCTTTGCGCGCAAGGCACGTAGACTTGTCAAGGTGAGCGAAGAAAACCGAACCCCATTGCCCGGCTCATCCGTAGCCGGCCCCGCCACCGACCCGCAACTTGATCTGTGGCGTGATCTGCCTATTGCCCAACAGCCCACCTGGAGTGAGCACCCGGACTATAGCGCTTCCATTGCTGAACTGGGTTCGCGTCCGCCACTGGTTTTTGCCGGCGAGGTCGACGTTCTGCGTGAACGCCTGGCTCAGGCGGCCCAGGGCAAGGCCTTCCTGCTTCAGGGCGGCGACTGCGCCGAGACCTTCGCCGACGCTACCGCGGACAAGATTTCCGCCCGCGTGCGCACCATTTTGCAGATGGCCGTCGTGCTGACCTACGGCGCCTCGATGCCGGTGATCAAGATGGGCCGCATGGCCGGACAGTTCGCCAAGCCGCGTTCCTCGAACGACGAGACCCGCGACGGCGTCACCCTGCCGGCGTTCCGCGGTGACATCGTCAACGGCTACGACTTCACCCCGGAGTCCCGTGCCCACGACCCGAAGCGCCTGGTCCAGGCCTACAACACCTCCTCGGCCACGCTGAACCTGATCCGCGCGTTCACCCAGGGCGGCTTCGCCGACCTGCGCAGCGTGCATTCCTGGAACCGCGGCTTCATGGCCAATCCGGCGCACTCGGCCTACGAGCAGCTGGCTGGCGAAATCGACTCCGCCATCCGCTTCATGGACGCCTGCGGCGCCGGCTTCGAGGGCCTGACCCGTACCGAGTTCTTCGCCTCCCACGAGGCGCTGCTGCTGGACTACGAGCGTGCGCTGACCCGTACCGATTCGCGTACCGGCCTGCCGTACGACACCTCCGGCCACTTCCTGTGGATCGGTGAGCGCACCCGCCAGCTGGACCACGCCCACGTGGACTTCCTGTCCCGCGTGCGCAACCCGATCGGCGTGAAGCTCGGCCCGAACACCTCGGTCGAGGACACCCTGGCCCTGATCGAGAAGCTGGATCCGAACCGCGAGCCCGGCCGCCTGACGTTCATCACCCGCATGGGCGCCAAGAACATCCGCGAGAAGCTGCCGAATCTGGTGGAGAAGGTCACCGCCACCGGTGCGCAGGTCCTGTGGGTCACCGACCCGATGCACGGAAACACCGTCACCAGCAAGAACGGCTACAAGACCCGCAACTTCGACGACGTCATGGACGAGGTCCGCGGTTTCTTCGAGGTGCACGACTCGCTGGGCACCAACCCGGGCGGCCTGCACGTGGAGATGACCGGCGACGATGTGGCCGAGTGCCTCGGCGGCGCCGATCCGATCCGCGAAGAGGACTTCGACGAGCTCTACGAGTCGGTCTGCGATCCTCGCCTGAACCACCGCCAGTCCCTGGAAATGGCCTTCCTGGTCTCCTCGGCGCTGCAGAGCCGCGCTCGCCGCTAGGCGCGCACCGGAGAACTGAAAAGGTCTGGCCCGTCACCCCTCGCGGGGATGATGGGCCAGACCTTTTGCGTGCACCGGCTGTTGCCTGCTAGAACGCGTAGATGCTGATTTCGCTGCCCAGCTCGATGCTCTGGTTCAGCGGCGACTGCATGCGCACCGTCTGCGAGAAGTCGCCGAGCACATGGTGCGCCTTGACGGTGAACCCTGCCTCTTCCAGCACGCGGGTCGCCTCCTCGACACCCAGCCCGATCACCGAGGGGACCTGGGCGAACTCCGGGCCCTGCGACAGGTTCACGGTCACGGAGCTTCCCACCTCGGCGGTGCCGTTCTGAGGTGACTGCGCGGCGACCAGGCCCGAAGGGACCTCGCGGGAATACACCGGATCGCCCACCTGCAGGCGCAGTCCCGCTGACTCGAGGGCCGCAGCGGCGTCGTCTTCGCTTAAGCCCTGCAGCGCCGGAACCTGTACCGGGGCCGGTCCCTTGGACACCGTCAGGGTGATGGCGTCCTTGCGCGCGGCGGTCTTGCCCGCGGCCGGCGAGGAGGAGATGACCTTGCCCTTCTCCACCTCTGAGGAGTATTCGCGGACCTCCTTGACCTTGGTCAGCTCGTGCTGCGCCAGCAGCTCGGTGGCCGACTGGAGGCTCTTGCCCGCTACCTGCGGGATCTCGAAGCGTTCGGGGCCCTGCGAGACGATCAGCTCGACCCCCTGGAACTTCATGATGTTCTCGCCGGTGGCCGGATGCGAGTCGACGACGCGCCCGATGGCGATCTCGTCGTCGAAGGCGGAGCCGAGCCTGACCGGGACGCCCTGCTCGGACATCTGCGAAACCGCCTGTTCCTGCAGCAGGCCGTTCAGCGACGGGATGCGGATCACCGTTCCGGGTCCGCGCCCGAAGAACCAGCCTGCGGCGGCCACCAGCGCCACGATCAGCACCCATGCCGCGATGAACCCGGTCTTCTGCGCTGCGGTCCTGGGCTTGCGTAGCCGGTGCGTGGGCACCTGGGCTTCCTTGCGCCACTGCTTCTGCGCCGCCTTGGTAGCCCGCTTCTCGCCGCGCGGGGAGCGCGCGGCCGGCTGTGGATCCTGCTCGTTGGGCTCATCGGCGCCGAAGGTTTCGATGTCTGTCCGCGAGTAGGCGGCGGTGGCATCTGCTCCAGGGGAGCCTGCGCCGGCCGTTGGGGCGTGGACCACGGTGGCCTGCGCATCGCGCAGATCCAGCACCTCGGTGGCATCCGACGCGGCGATGATGGTGGTCTCTTCCTGATCGGGCTGCGCGTCCAGCGAATAGCTGTCCGCCGTGGCGCCGGTTCCCTGCAGCTGCCAACGGCGTTCGCGGGCTTCCTCGCGCTCGCGCTGCCAGTCGTCCAGGCGCTGCTGCACGGTGGTGGGCATGTGCGCCATGGAGCCAGGGGTCAGGTCCTCGATGCCACCCAGCGTGTCCGCGTCGAAGTCCAGCTGCTCTTCGCTGAGCGTCGAACGGATCTGGATGACCTCGTCCAGCAGCAGCTCGGCGTTCTGCGGCCGCTTCTCGGGGTCCTTCTCGGTGCACCACTGCACCAGCTCGTCCAGATCGGTGGCCAGCCCGGGCACGACATCCGAGGGCAGCGGCATGGGGGAGTCCAGATGGTGCTTCATCAGCGCGGCCGCATTGGTTTCCGAATACGGCAGGCGCCCGGTGAGCATTTGGTAGATCATGATGCCGACCGCATAGATGTCGCTGCGCGAATCGGCCGGTGCGCCGGAGACCAGCTCCGGGGAGACATGGGAAAGGGTGGCCACCAGCGTTGCGGACTGGGTGTGGGCGCTGGCCGCGCGGGCCAGCCCGAAGTCGGTCACCTTGACCTCGCCGGTATCCGCCAGCAGCACGTTCGCCGGCTTCATGTCGCGGTGGATGATGCCTTCTGAGTGGGCGGCGCCCAGCCCGTGGCAGACCTGCTCCAGCACGCTGAGCATCTGGCGCGGCGTGAACCGACCGCGTTCGGAGATCACCTGGTCGAGGTTGCGTCCACGGACGTACTCCATCACCAGGTAGACGATGTTGTCCGTGACGTTGTGGTCGCGGATCGACACCACGTTCGGGTGGGTGATGTTCGCTGCGATCACGGCTTCTGATTCGAAGCGCTCGCGGACGGTGGACTCGCTGGCGAAGTTGTCGTTCAGGATCTTCACGACCACCGCGCGGTGCAGGCGCTTGTCCATGGCGCGGTAGATCCTGGACATCCCGCCCAGCGCGAGCAGGTGGTCGATGCGGTAACGGTCATCGAGGGTCGTACCCAGATTGGGGTCGGCAAGAGCAGGGCTCATGGTGCACGCACTCCTGACTTGGGATGGCGCGCCGCATAGGCGTGATTCACCCACAGCTCCTTTCGAACATGCTTACTACCTTTTAATGTACCCAGCCGACCTGAGAATTTCCGGTTTAAAGCCGAAATCCGCCAGTGGTGTCTACCTCTGGCGGATTTCGTGCAGCTTCCCGGGTTGCGAGATCTACCTCGGGAGCGGTCTCTTAGGATGCGCGGCGGGCACGTGCAGCGCGGCGCTTCAGAGCGCGACGTTCGTCTTCGCTCATTCCACCCCACACACCAGCGTCCTGACCGGACTCGATGGCCCACTGTAAGCAGGTTTCGGTCACTTCGCACCGACGGCAGACGCTTTTGGCCTCTTCGATCTGTAAGAGGGCCGGACCGGTGTTACCCACCGGGAAGAAAAGTTCCGGGTCCTTATCCAGACACGCCGCGCGGCTACGCCAATCCATGCTTATTGATGCTCCTTGAAATCTTTGAGGGGGGACGAAATGCTCATGATCTGAACACACGAACGCCCCGCCTTGGAAAGGTCAGCGGGGGACGGTGTTAATGCCGTAGTGCTTTTCGCATCGTCGGACGTGAACGACGGGGTCATCGTTTTGCCAACCACATAAGGTTTTCATGTTACGAGAAAGTAAACAAGGGTCAGTGATGCGAAATATGTCGTATTGCCTGAGTGCTTTCTCACATGGAAATCGGCCTAGGCTTAGGCTAGTTGACGCGGATGTGGCAGGGGCTACAAGCCCGTTGCGGCGCTGTCGTTTGAGTTCCGCAAGCGCCTCAACGAAAATGGTTGGGGTGAGCAACGAAGAAACTAAAATCCCGCGTCCGAGCAGTGTCATTGCCGTCGCAGCACTGGTGATGTTCGAGGCGCTGGCGGTGCTTGCCTACGCTGTCGACTACGCCATCCATCTCACCTCGGATGGCGCGGTGAACATCGGCGGGCGTCTTTTCATGCTTGCGCTGTGCCTCTTCCTGGCCATCTGGCAGGGCTCGGTGGCCATCAACTTCTTCCGCGGCAGGGCGTACACCCGAGCCCCGATCATCGTCTGGCAATTGTTCCAGTTGATCCTCTCGGTCTCCTTCTTCCAGTCCGATATGCCGATCGTCATTTCCGCGGCGGTTTTGTCGATCATTGTGGCCGGAACGACCGTAGTGCTGCTGTTCGCGCCGAAGACCACTCAATTCCTCGGAGACCGTCCCTCGCAGTAGTCATGGCCCGATGATGATCGCGCGTGGTTGCCCGGCAAAGCCGGCGATCGCGCGCCATTGCCTTTTCCCGCACGAGCCGCGGCCTGCCGCAGGAGGCAGCGGGCGCCAGGCCAGCGGCAACAGGTCCTGCGGATGGCATGCCTCCACGGCAATCGCCTGCCGGTCATCGAGCATCATGCCCGGCAACCCCAGATCGTAGGCGAGCCTGGCCGAGGGAGGGAGAAACAGCACCGCCAGGGTGCCCAGCGCGGCGGTTCGCTGGCGCAGCTCGGCAAGCCTGGGGTCGGTGGTGTCGTGCAGCACGACGCAGATCGTTGGCGCTGCAGGTCCCGCGCCTTCAGTTTCGAACTCCTGGACCCAGCGCAGCCAGGGCGCGGCGCCATCCACCATGGCCGCCTGCCAGCGTTCGGCCAGGAAGGCAGCGAGCTCCTGCCTGTCGCGTTCGCGAGGGCAGATGGCCAGTGCCGTTTGGGGTCGGTCGAAGCCGAAAGCCTGCCCGGTGAATGCGGTCCGCCCCACCGCAAGATCGCGCGGATTCCCATCGCCCACGAACGGCTGCCGCGCGGGCCACAAAGTCCCGGGCAGGCAATCCGGTTCCTGCTTGGCGGTCACGGCCGTCAACTGGATGGTCATCGGCCCGTTGGCGGGACTGAACCTGACCCCTCGGCCTGGCAACTGGCTGGCAGGCGGAAGCTTGGGCCAGGACATGCGCAGGGAATCGGTGGCATTAAGCGGGAAGTACCATTGCTCGGCGCACAGCCCGGCGGCCTTGAGCAGATTCAGGTCGCGGTCGGCCAGCAGGACCAGCTGCGCCGGGGCCGAAGCTCCATGCCGCAACAGTTCGATGAGCGCCTGGTCGAATCGCTGGAAGACTGCCGGATCCAGTTGGGACTGCAGCCGGGCGATGCCGTGCACCAGCACCAGCGTCAGGCGGTCAGGGGGCAGCGACTCAAGATAGTCGAGCGCTTCCAGGAATTGATACTGGTCTTCTCCACCCACGGTGCGCACCCCGGGCATTAAGGCGGGATCCGGGAACAGGGCCTCGCCGAAGCACAGGATCCGGCGCTCCAGGCGGGCGAACCCCTCGAGCAGGCGGCGGCCGCCGGCCTCCGGGACGCCGCACACCAGCAATCCCTGGCCGCGGGCTGGATCTACGCTCAAGTCCTCCAGCCGGCCCGCGGCGAGGTTGTCGACGACTCCGCAGTAGATGGTGCCGCCCTCGGCGCCCTCCCACTGCTCCGGCAACGGCGCCGCACTCTGGGGCGGCGGCAGCTGCGGGGCAAAGGGGCACGGTGGAAGGTGCGAATGCTCCCAGGTTTCGGCCAGCAGGCGCACCTGCCGGCGCAGGGCCTGTCCCTCCGCCTCGGGATCAGGCCGGCCGAAGCTTCCCACGGGATGCAGCACCAGGTTCCCGGGGCCGCGTTCGGCAACGCTCCCGTGCGGGGCGGGGCTGACCGCCAGGGCGAACTGGACCTGGCGGTTGGCATGACCGGGACCCGCGATGATCGCGCTGCCCGGGCCGGACAGCCGGGCGGCGGCCGGGGAACCGACCAGTTCCATGGACTCGGCCGCGTCGTGGACCCGCAACGCAATGACGGTGTTCAGGTTCGCGCGGGTCTGCCCGGACAGAGAGCCGGCGGCCCGCTGGGTGCTCAGCAGCAGATGGATGCCCAAGGACCTGCCGACCGCCGCCAGCCGGTCAATGCGCGCGGCGGCTTCGGGCAGGGATTCGGTGAACACCCTGAATTCGTCGACCACCACCAGCAGCCGGGGCAGCGCGGGCACATCGGCCAGCCGGACGTACTCCGAGCGGTCGCTGCAACGATGCGCTGCCAGCAGGCGTTCACGGCGGGCCACCTCCCGCTCCAGCTGCGCCAAGGTCCGCTGGGCTCCGGCGGCATCCAGGTCGCTGGCCGACAGCTGCACGTGGGGCAGCGGCTCGAAAACCGCCAAGCCCGCGCCGCCCTTGAAGTCGACCAGGGCGAACGCCAGCTGCTCGGGGCTGCACCGGCCGGCCAGATCCGCGATGATCCGCCGCAAGGCCTCGGACTTGCCCGACCCGGTGGTGCCGCACACCAGCACATGCGGCCCGTCCGCGTCGAAGTCCAGTAGCTGCTGCCCATGGGAATCATCCTCTCCGATCACCGCGGCCAATCTTGCCTGCTCCGGCGGCGGCCCGGCTGGCGCGGGTTCATCCGGGCGGAGCGCCAGGCAGGCCTGGACGATCCGGGCCAGCCTCCCCGCATCCAAGCGGTCCGGCGATTCCAGATGCAGGCTCCCGTCGGGCAGCTGGGCGCGGCAACCCACCGGATCAACCCAGTAGTCGCACTGCGCCGCGGGCACCGGATGAAGGCTGATCACCAAGGTGCGCGGCAGCCGGACCGGGCTGAGCATGGTCAGGAAAATCCGTTCGATCACCGGTTCCGGCGCTGCCGTGTTCCCGAGACCGCCCGATGCCCCGGCGGCACCGGGAGCCGGCTCAGCGTGCCGAGCCAGCTGCCCGGCGGTGCCCTGGCGTGCATGCGGCAACAGCATCAGCTCTGCCGGAAGCCGGGTGACCGACGGATCGACGACCAGCTCGATGCGGCCGGCGGCCACGTGCGGCAGGAACCTGGCCAGCAGCGCAGCCAGCAGGCGGTCCACCGCCGGGTCGTCGCCGCCGCGCAACTGCCACACCTGCGCGGCGGCCGGCGCGAAGACCGGGACGCCGGCGATCCTGCGAGCAGAGCGCCTACCGCCGGGCACCCTGCGCATCCTCCGGGCGCCGCCCGCCCGGGGAGGCTTCCCTCCCGGAAGCTGCCAGCTGCCGCGGCCGAACACCAGGGGAGGCAGCCCCGCGGGAAGCACCCCCAGCTGCGCCCGGTCGATGCCAGCGACCACTGCGACCCCCAGCGGGCAGGCGAAACGGCCGCGCGCCTGCACCACACTGCGCTGCTGGTCACGCACCGCGCGCTTCCACCGGCGGCGCTCGCCGAGCAGCTGCGCCGCAGGGACCACACCCAGCAGCGCGGAGAGCCCGGTGACCGCAAGGAACAGCATGGACCCGGTCAGCGCCGCCAGCAGCACCCCGGAGAGCACCGGGACCAGCGCGGCCACGCACAGCGTCACCAACCGGCCCAGCTCGGGACGCGGCGGGAGGCTGAACTGGAGCTGGCCGTCCTCCACCGCCAAACCCGCCTCGGTGCGCGCGGGATCGCCGACCTCCAACACCGTGCCGCCAAGCTGGATCCGGCTGCCCGCATGCAGCTCCACCTCCCCGCGAACCGGCACCGCACCCCGGTCGGAGAGCACCAGCAGCCGCTGTCCGCCAGCCGCCCGCACACGCAGGGAACGCTCGTCGACCAGCAGGTGGGCGTGCACCCGCGAAACCTGCGGATCGCCCAGGCGCAGCGGCGCGCCGCGGCCGATGTCGTAGGCGCCTCGCTCCAACTGCATCCAGGCCCCGGCATCCGGCCCCTCGGGGACGAACAACTTCAACCGCGTGCTGCCGGCCGACGCCGCGAACCCGGGGCCCGGGACATCGGCCAGCAGCAGCGGCCTGCCCGGAACCAGCGCTCCCAGATCCGCCAGCGGCGTCGATCCCACGTACCAGCGGGTGCCCGGCACCTGCTCGTCGAGCACCGACGCCAGCTGCGGGCCGTCCAGGGCCGCGGAGACCCGCAGCAGCAGCTGCCTGGGATTGAGCAGCGTGCGCGCGGACAGCAGCAGTTCATAATGCAGCATCTTCCCTCCCAGCCCGGCCGCGTCCAGCAGTTTGACCAGCCCATCACGACCACCGCTTTTACCGGGTCAGCGAAAGCCGGACTGGGGATAACCGCCAGTAGCTTTATCCACAAATTCGCGAAACGTCTTGAAAGGACTTGGCGTCGGGGCTAGGCTCCACAGACATATCCAGAAATAGGGCTCGGGCCGGTCCCGAGGCCCACCGCTGCACCGGCCGCGCGCTCGCCGATGGACCCCGAGAATTCCGGGAACGCCGAACTCCCACAAGGCCCGAAGGATCTTGACGTGGATGCCCTGTCCATCGTGGAAGATGAAGTGCGAGAGCTGGTCCGACGCCGCGGCCTGGACCCTGCCAAGCAGCCCGCATTGATGAAGTCGCTGATCGAGGACGTCGTGCGGGACTACGACGAACGCGCGCTGCTCGGCGCGGTCCCTGCCCTGGGATCTCTGGAGCAGGCCCGGCGCACGGTCTACGACAACGTCGCCGGATTCGGCGCCCTGCAGCAGCTGCTCGACGATCCGAGCGTGGAGGAAATCTGGATCAACTCCCCGCACCAGGTGTTCTGCGCCCGCGGCGGGCAAAGCGAGCTGACCCACATCAGGCTGGACGCCGCGGAGGTCGCCGGACTGGTCGAACGCATGCTCAAGTCCTCCGGGCGGCGGCTGGATTTGTCCCAGCCGTTCGTGGACTGCCAGCTGCCCGACGGCTCCCGGCTGCACGTGGTCATCCCGGACATCACCCACGAGCACTGGGCGGTGAACATCCGCAAGTTCATCGCCCGGGCCGCCCGGCTCGAAGACCTGGTGGATCTCAAGTCGCTCAGCCCCGCGGCGGCCACCTACCTGGGCTGGGCGATCTCCGCCGGGTTGAACGTCATCGTCACCGGGCCGACCCAGGCCGGCAAAACCATCATGCTCAACGCGCTGTCCTCCTCCATCGGGTCGCGCGAACGGGTCATCACCATCGAGGAGATCTTCGAACTGAACCTGGCGCTGCGCGATGTCGTGGCGATGCAGACGCGGCTGGCGAATCTGGAGGGCACCGGCGAAATCACGATGCGTCGGCTGGTCAAGGAGGCGCTGCGCATGCGCCCTGACCGCATCATCGTCGGCGAGGTGCGCGAGGCCGAATCCCTGGACCTGCTGGTTGCGCTGAACTCTGGTGTGGCCGGCCTGTGCACGCTGCACGCGAACTCGGCCCGCGACGCGATCATCAAGATCTGCACGCTGCCGCTGCTGGCCGGGCCGAACATCACCAGTGCCAACTAAGTTTAGACACAGCTAGAGAATATACGGGTTCCCGATACCACTGGCAACGAATTGAAAGCCCCGGCACTGCGCTAACAGTCCGGGGCACGGCAACCGCTTAGTAGGAGCGATCACGTGTCTAATACTACCCTGCGCACCAATGCGCGCACCACTGGAAAAGCTGTCTTTCACTCGGCCCCCGGCACTGCGCCGGCCCAGTCTTTCACGTTCCCAGAGAACACCGCCGTGCAAGTACGCTTCCGGCCCTCCGGAGAATTTGATCTGTGGCTGACCGTCGAAAACGACCACGGCCCCAACCTGACATTCGTCCGCCGGGACGTACCCCGCAGTGCTTTCGAGCTCGTCGCATTCGAGGTGAGCAACTGATGCGCGCCCTCCTGCAGTCAACCACGCGCCTCGTTTTCTTCGGCGGTATCTTCGCCCTGCTCGTCATCATTCCCCAGGCAATCTGCGCCGCCGCGGGCGCGCCGGTCATCATCTAAGCGAGGCGACATGGGAACCGGACGAATCAACGATCTTTGGCATACGAAAGACAAGACCCCAACGTCACGCTATGGAATCGGCAAGCGGTGGCAGGCTATTTGGAGCGACGGGCACGGCAACGTCACCAAACGCTCATTCCTGCAGAAAGATGGCGCGAAAGCGTGGATCGACACACAGATCTACGAGTCCACCAGAAACCCATACACGTTGCGGAAAGACGTACCTTTCGCTACGTACTGGAAGACCTGGCGCGACAAACAGACGCACCAGCGGGCAGGCTCGTTGAAGTCTCTCGATGCCCAGGGGCGTAACTGGATCCTCCCTGCGTTCGAGGGCAAGTACATCCAGAAAATCACGCGGGAAGACGTGCAAGCAGCGGTCAACGAGTGGGCCGGCCAGCTGGCCCCGTCCACTGTCAAGCTCACGCTGACATATCTACGGCAGGTGTTCAACGATGCCGTGTACTGCAAACAGGTCAACGAATCCCCATGCCTAAAGATCAAGCTTCCCGAGCAATTCGAGCAGTCCGAGACAGGACTCACCGACGAAGTCTTGGGCGAGCTGCTGGCCGTACTCCCGGCGCCATTCGATACCGCGGCCCGTCTCGGCGCTGCGACCGGGCTAAGGCCGGGGGAGCTGATCGGGCTGCGCAAACAAGACATCAACTTCCGGACCGGGCACATCAACCTCAGAGTGCAGGACGCGAGCACCAGCAGGTCGAACATCAAGACTGGGCCACTGAAAACCCGGTACTCGGTGCGGAACATCAAGTTCGGGCCCAAGGCCGCCGAACTGCTCCGCGGTCTGTGTGCCAGCGCTGGGCGCCATGGCCGGCTGTTCCACAGCGCGGGCGAACCACTGCTGCGCAATCACTTCCAAGTCGCATGGAAGAACGCACGCGAACACGTCCAAGAAATCGGCCCCGGCTGGCACCAGCTGCGCCACTATCACGCCAGCGCCCTAATCTCTAAGGGATTCTCCCCGGTAGCCGTAGCCGCACGTCTAGGGCACAAAGACGCCAACGAAACCCTGCGAACCTACGCGCACATGTGGTTCGGTGACGATGACCGCCTGGCCGAAGTCTCCGAAGAACTATTCTCGTTCCCCGAGGCGGGAGCCTAAGAACCTCTCCTAGCGCGCTCTTCTCGATTCTCAGCGCCTAAAACGATGAATCCCCGGTCATACCCATATCGCTAGCGGAACCGGCGCTAGACCGTCGCGCAAAGGCCACGCGCACAAGACGGGATGCACAAGCTCGCCCCCAAAATGGAGGCGAGCTAATCGTGCTGGAATGAATCAGACAATGGGCGGTGGATTCGGGAAGTTTCGGGGCAGGGGACAAGCAAAGCTCACCCTTGGGTGCCAGCTGGGATATCTTGATCCTATGGATCTTAGTGAGTTGGTAATTCCCGCTGCGATTGGCTCTGGGGGAACCTTGCTCGGCGTACTCGCCACCAATAGGCACACTGTCAGGCTTGCCCGACTCAATCATGATTACACACGGATTGGTGCGGAACGAGTTCGCCTTGAGGAAACCGCGCAAGTCTTAGAGCGATGGACCAACAGTATGATCACGGTTTTTCCGTTCTACTATCGAGCGCAGATTAGCGATCTCTTAGAGTTCGTCGAAACAGATTCCGGCAGAAAAAACCGGGAGGATGCCGAACGGCTTAAGAATCTCTTAACTGCGGGCAAAGTGAACTCAACATCAGCAGACGTTCAAGCTGCATATCAGAAGTTGGCCTCTCTTTGGTCCGAATTCACGGACAACTCGATACATGCTTTGACCCTTAAAAAGGAAGGGCATACGCCGGAATCTTCATACGTCGATGCTTTAGAATTCCGGGAGAACTTCACCGAGATTATTGACCATATTGCGATTCTTCTGAATACGACCAGAACCAGCTGGATCAGGGAATGCTTGGGTAAACTGCGCCTTGTGATGCGGCGGAAGAAGGCGAGCCCACCCGAGTTTGAGTGAGCCCACCTAGGCATCATATACGAGCTAAGAAAGGCGCGGCCGGTTTTCCGCGAGTCGCATTATTCTGGATATACGCGATGCCCTTTCCGAGCTTCACGCCGTCCAAATGGATCGACGCTTCAACCGGCGTGGCCCGGGCCGCAGCAATCACCATGTTCGTCAAACGCTCATAGTCGATCGGCGCGGCCTGTGCTTGCGCGTACCGGGCGACCTCGTACGACGGTGGAACCGCCAGTGCGAGGTTCGGCTGGTACGCTGCTGCCACGTCATGGCCGAGGCCTGCGTATGCGTCGATAACTGCCTGCCGGCGGTCATCATGGCCCACCAGAATCCCGTCCAACGCGTCCCGTCCGCTGACCGCGAGCGTCCGTGATGGGGAATGCATGTCCAAAGATCGGCGGAAGGCTTTCTCCGCGCTCTTGCCGAGCTTGTAGAAAGCGTCTTCCACATCCTTCGACTTGCCTTCCAAGCCACGCACGAGACCGTCTGCCGCGTCGATACCGCCCCGGTACATAGACTTGGTGACCTCGTCGCCAGCCTGCCCGGACCAGTAATCCATCGACTTGTACGCGTCGTTGAGCTGCTGGCGTTCCTTGCCGGTGGCATTCAGCAGAGCGTTGCCAACCTGCGTTCCTTCCACGGTGCCCAGGTCTGCGATTTCCTGGATGATGGCCTCGTTGTAGCCCTTCTTCCGGAGCCGTTCCAGCATCTTGCCGAACCGCTTGAACTGGGCGGCCTTGCCCTGCGCCGACTTCACAAACGAGCCCGCGGACAGCGGACCCTTTTGCTCACCGGACAGCAGGTTGGACAGCACCCCGCCCAGCGAGTATTCGCCTCGCAGGCCGGACGCTACCGACTTGCTCACTTCGAGCAGTCGGTCGCGGGCCGCGGTTGCTTTGTCCAGCTGGGTTTCCAGCTTCTTCGACTGTTTCTCAAGCCCGAGCAACTGTGATTCCATGCCGTACGCGACAGACCGCAACGCAGACCGCTTGCCCTTGGACAGGTCCTTGTTCTTGGACTGCTCAAACAGTCGATCAACGACGGACATCCCGGATCCCGAGGTGAAGGCATTAGTGATGTCTCCTCGTTTCAGGTCCCTGGCAAGGTCGAAGCGCAGCTCACCCAGGCGGCCGGCACGCTCGCGGGCTTCCTTGGCTGCTTCGTCGGATTTCTTCTTCGACTCCTTGGCCGCTTTCAGTTCAGCCTTCGCAGCTTCCAGCTGGTCCTTGGCGGCCTGCTTGCGGACCTTGTTGGCTTTCTTCCCGTCGATCGAGTTGTAGGCCTTCTGAGCCGACTTCACACGCTTCTCGGCCTTGCCTACGAGTCCACCACCGGCGAGCCCTGGCAGGCTCACCACGGCCCCTTCGTTGATGGCTTTTAACAACGGGTAGTTCTTCTTGGTGGCTTCCTCGTTGACGACCATCTCGCCGGATCGCAAACCGAAGGGCTTGCCGTTTACGGTTGCGAGGATGTTGTCGCCTTGGGAGTTCAGCGGCACGACACCGGGGACGAGCCCGCCATCGGCCGCACCCTTAATGAGTTGGCCGACGAGGCCTCCGGTGTAACCGCCGACGGTCTGGCCGCCGCGTCCGCCGCGGCCTGTGGATTCGTAGGTTTCCTTGGTCGTCACCACTCGGGTGTGGATCGTGGAGCTACGGTCACGTGCTGCGTTGTTCAGTGCGTTCTCTGCGGCGCCGGTGATTGCTTCGGCGTTGATTTTCGCGGTGCGTTTCTTGCCCGCGGTCTCGTCGATCTTCTTGCCGGTCGCGTCGGTGCCGGTTTCGGATACCTGGATGCGTCCGTCGGGCAGGGTGGTGACGATGTAGCCGAGGGCTTCCAGCGCCGAGATGACGGCGGGGCTGTTTTCGTCGATCGTGACCTTGCCGTTCGGGGTGGACTTCACCAGCTCGTGGATCTCCGTGAGCTTCCCGGCGAGGTCGTCCGTGTTCGAATCGAACTGGATGTACACCGCGCCCGGGATCAGGTTCAACTGGTCAGCGTAGGCCGCCGCAGCCTTCTCGCTGTAACCCATGGCCACGGCCTGCTTGATGAAGTTCTCACGCCCGTGAGCGATCTCGTCGGACATCTCAGCAGTGGATGCTCCCGCGGCCCGCATTGGGTCGATGACGGCTAGCGTGCTGGATGCGATCCCGTCCAGGGCAGCAGAGCTTTCGAGGTACTTCTTCGACGTCTTGTCGTAGGCTTCACCGTTCTTGTTGACGACCTTGCCATTCTCGGCGATGGTGTCCGATGCGGAGTTGATCGACTCCTGCAACCGGCGAAGGGCCTCATTCTCACCGATAACGACCATGCCCTTGTTGACAAGGTCGTTGTAGAAGTTGTCGATCTTCTCCGCGGCCAATTCCGCGGAGGCGCCGGCTGCGTCCAAGCTCTCGGCGAGGCCAGCCATGCCGCCGCCAGCACCAGACGATGCTGCTTCCGCACTCTTGAGTGCATCCACATACTCAGGGAACAATGACTCCAGCTTCTCGACGGACATTCCTTGCCCGTCTGCTGCTGCAGTGATCTGTTCCCAGGCCTTGGCCGTGGATTCCGCGTTGCCGGAAGCGGCCGCTGTTGCGAGAGCTTGGTCCAGTCCTTCAACGTTCTCTCGCAGAATGGCGATGTGGTTTCGGGCGCCCATGTCGGCGGCGAAGTGATCCAGGCCGCCGCGGTTCAGCTCCTTGAGAGCGTCCCCAATCCCGTTGATCTTCCCCTCAAAAGCTGTGGAATCCCCGAAATCAAGGTTCTTGAAAAGGTTATCTACATTGGATACTTCATCGCCGATTTTTTGCAGTTCGAGGACGTAGTGGCCTGGTCCCTTCGCGGCTTCAAGTCCTCGGTTGTGCAGGGCGGCTGCAGTGGTGAATGCACCAAAGCCGATGGCAGCCCCGATAAGGGCGCCTTTGAGTCCGGCCGTTGCGATTTGTGCTGCGCTGGCTTTCTTGCCGAAGTTGGCGACGCTGGTAGCGGTCCGGCGGGCCTCGCGGTCAGCCTTGCCGAAGCCGGGGATGATTCCACCGCCGAGGGCTGCGTCGAGACCCTTGAGTCCAGTGATAGTTCCTGTGACTGCTGGTACAAGCTTCATGAGTCCACCGGCGACCAGCGCGCCTACACCGGCCAGTCCGCCGAGCACCACAAGCGCGGTCTGCACCGGGCCTGGCAGGTCGGAGAACGCGCCGGCAAGGTCAGCGACCACACCAGCAATGTCAGCGACCACCGGGAGGATCACGGAGCCCGCGCTGATGGCGGCGTCCTTGATGTTGTTCCAAGCGATCTTGACCTTGGACTCCGCGGTCTCGTACCGCTTCGTTGCCTCGTCGACCAGAGCGCTGTTCTCAGACCATGCCTTGGCGCCGAGCTCCAGCGAGTCAGCGAGTAGGTCACCAGAGTTGGCGAGGGCGAGCATGACCTGGGTTTCCTCGGTTCCCTTGATGCCCATGTCCTTGAGGGTGGCGGTGACGTTGCCGCCTGCCTCGTTGACCCGGTAGATGCCTTTGGACACGAGGTCGAGCGCTTCGATTGGTGCGGCCTTGAATTTGGCACCGAATTCGTCTGCAGACAGGCCTGCGATCTTGGCGAATGCTTCGAGGGATTCGCCGCCCTCGTCCACGGCGGACCGCATCTTGAGCAGGACGCGGGTGGTGACACCGCCGCCGAGCTCTGCCCGGACACCCATGGATGCCAGGGTGTTGGATAGGGCGAGCACGTCGGCTTCGGTCGCCCCCAGTGTTGCGCCAGCGCCGGAGATCCGCTGGGCCATGGACAGGATTTCGGCTTCGGTGGATGCGCCGTCGTTGCCGAGGGCGACCAGTGCGGAGCCGAACCGTTCGACGCCCTTGGCGCCTTCGCGTTCCATCGTGCCCATCACGTTGGAGATCTGGGCGATGTTGGTGGCGGCGTCCTCCGCGGTCAGGTTGGTGGATTCCCCCAGGTCGACCATGGTCTTGGTGAATCCGAGGATGTCATCGCGAGCTACACCGAGCTGGCCGGCGGCTTCGGCCACACCAGCGATTTCCGCATGCGTTGACGGTAGGGTGCGGGCGAGTTTGCGCAGCCCGGTTTCCATCTCCGCCATCTGCGCCGGGGTGCCATCCACTGTTTTGGTGACGCCAGTCCACGCGGACTCCCAGTCCATGGCCGCCTTGGTAGAAAGGGTCAGCGCGCCGACAACAGCGGTGCCGGACGCGACCATGCCAGTGGATACCTGGTTCCAGGCTTGCTCGTGAGCATTCGCGGTCTGCGCGAGCCGGCCGATACCGGATTCGGAGGCCTTGCCGGCGTCCTCGGTCTTCTTCGCTGTCTCCTTGGCTTTGGCCGCCGCGGCGTCCATATCCCGCTTGAAAGCGCCGATCTCGGCCTTAACCCGAATTACTATGTCACGTGACGCCACGCAGAATCCTCCCCTTGAAATTTAGGGTGACTCCTAGATTCAGTATTTCGACTGAGTCGAATCTCTGCTTCGAATTTCCGGAAATGCGGAAGTGGGGGAGATCCTTACTAGGGGAGGACTATGGCGGGATTACGGCGTTATTCGACGATTTCCGGGACGTTTGGAACGTATTCAATCCATTCTTCGGTTTCCGGATCGTAGCTGTCGCACTTCCATGCAGACCATCCCATGCGGTTCATGGCTTCCCAATGAGTGGCCTTGCATTCGTCGGTCCAGTCCAGGGGGTCAGCTGCGGTGCATTGGGTCCCGCGCTCTACGTGCACGAGCATGTGCGCAATGATCGCTTCGAGGGTGATTCCCCCGTGGTGCTTCGGGTCGTAACCGTCCAGGACAGTCAGGGCGACGTAGCTGGTCTGGTCGGCGCTGGAAGCAGGGAACATGCGTTCCCAGTGCCATGCGCCGAGGCCGCCGGTGGGAATTTCGGCAGGGGTGTTCACGACGCGGATCATTCCGCGGTACTTCGAGCGAGCGAAGAGGCTCGTGAAAGTGCTGTGGAAGAGACCGGACCAGATGCCGGTCGTCGAAGTCTTTGGGGTGTGGTTATGATTGTTCATGATTCTTACTCCTTGTCGGGGTGGAATTAGGCGGTGCTGATTGTTCTTGGCGGAAGGTCAGCACCGCCCTACATTCGGGCATTGGGCCCGCTTATTTAGTCCCAGCTTCGTCCTTTTTGAGAAGCCGGTACATCGTGGAGACGCTGATTTCCGCAGCGCTGGCAATTTGTTTGGGCGTGAGCTCGCCGGCCTCGTGCAGTTTCTTCACCAGGGCGATCTTTTCGGCGTCGTGTTTGGGTGGTCGTCCGCCGAGCTTGCCGCGCTCGCGTGCGGACTGCAGGCCCTTGGCAGTGCGTTCCATGATTAGGCCGCGTTCGAATTCAGCGAGCGAGGCGAAGATGTTGAACACCAGCTGGCCGTTGATGTTGCCGGTGTCGATACCCTCCTGCAGGGACTTGAATCCGATGCCCTTGTCTTTCAGCTCGTTGACCAGCTCCACGAGGTGGCGCATGGAACGGCCTAGGCGGTCGAGCCTGGTCACTAGCACCGTGTCGCCGGGACGTAGGTAATCGAGCATTTCATCGAGCGCTGGGCGTTGAGCCTTGGCACCGCTGACGCCGCGGTCCGTGAAGATTTTGAATGCGCCAGCGTCGGTCAGTGCGCTCTCTTGTGATTCAAGCGAGGTGCCATGTGCTGCTTGCTTGGCGGTGCTGACTCGGGCGTAGCCGATGATGTTGCCCACGTGGTGACTCCCAGTAACTCGTGATTGCCTATTGGTTATGGGTACAGCTTATGGCAATGGGTTATGAGAATGCAACACGTTTAAAAAATTGGTTTATTATCCCTAGTCAGCGCATTCTCAAGAATCCATAGGTTATGAGAATCTTGTCCGATAATTCGGAAATCCGGCCGGAAATGCACGCCCCTACGACTAGGCTGGAAGCACCAGAATAGAAAAGGGGTGGGCATGGATCAGAACATGCGATTCGAAGCACCGAAAGACCTAAGCGGCATCATGGTTATTCAAGGTCGAGACCGGGAATATCACTTCAAGCGTGGACAAGTGAAATCGCTACTCGCGAAGCTGTCCGAATCCTATGCGAAGTCAGCAGGGGACATGGATGCAATGAATGCTGTGTTCGATGACTTCCTGGCTTTCACAAAGATTAGCGACCCACTACTCGTGAAGAACCTGCGGGCGAATACGACCGACATTGTAGACCGTCTCTACGCCGAGGACCCGAGCATCGCAAACGCAACAATGCCGGCTACCCTGCGCGGCTTCTACATGCTCAGGCACCGGGAACTTCTCCGGGCCTGGCATGAAGAAGCTGACCAAGAAAACTAGTCGTTGGCGAACTGGGCGAGCACGCCTGCTGCGCCGTGTAGGTAAGCGATTCCCTGGGCGTTGATGCCCAGGGTTTTCGCGTATTCGGGGTCGTTGTCGAGCAGCTGCAGCATGTTGCGTAGGCTGTTCGCGGTGTGCTGCACGAGCGTTGTAGGGTCGGTTCCGCCGATGGGGTACTGGCCGGTTTCGATCAGTTGCGCGGCCGCTTCAAACGGGCTCGTGTCCATACGTGGTGGGAAGTCTCCAATTTTCGCCATGAGTCTATTCTTCCCCTTGTCCGGTAATGGCGGCCATGGCTTCGCGTAGGCCGTCGGTGATCGGTTCGCCGTACTGGCTGATGGGGGTATCTCCGCGCCACCCGGCCAACACGTTATGGGTTGCGCCGTACTTGTCGTTGAGGTCTCCCAAGCTGGTTGGCAGGGTGCCCTCGTCGAGCCAATAGCGGATCACCTGCGACTGAGTGGTCAAGTGCAGGGCTTCCTGCTTGCTCGCAAAGGACTTCCCATGGTGTCGGACCGTGGTTCGGTATCGGCCGTCGACGGCATCCCAGTCGGATTCTTCGACCTGTCGGATGTACGGGCACCCGTCGTATTCTTCGAGCTTGGCGCGCAGCTTGTCGACCTCGGCGTCGATCTTCGCGGCCTCCTGCTTCTTTTTCGTCGCTGCCTTGTCCAGCTCGTCGGCTTCCACGCGCAGCGAGTCACGTGCGGCGTCGGCGGCCTTGGCACGTGCTTCGCGTGCTGCCTGGTCGTAGGCGCTGGCCTTGCGCTGCAGCGTGAGCACCTGGGCGGTGATGCGTTCGGCGGCGCTTTCGTCTGCGAGGATTGCGGCGTTGGCGCCGGCGTCCAGCTGGTCGGCTTCGGCACGCTTGGCCGCGGCCTGCGCTTCCCACTGCGCGGCGTCGGCGTCCAGCTGGTCGGCTTCGGCACGCTTGGCCGCGGCCTGCGCTTCCCACTGCGCGGCGTCGGTTAGTGCCTGGTCGCGGTTCTTGCGGGCGGTCTCGATGGGCTTGGTGAATAGACTCATGGGGTTATCCTCTTTCTGTTTCGGTGCGTAGTCGTAGGGATGCGTCGTTCAGTCGTTGTTCGTTCTGTTCAAACAACCGCTGCGTGAGATCCAAGATGATGTGGAGCGTCCAGACGTGGGCCCAGTGCCGCGCCCTGCTCAAAAGACGCTTGTAAAGCTTGGCGGGCATCCAGCGGGGCTGGTCGGCCCCGTAGAGGATCTGGGCGAGTACCTGCTGCTCGTAGGCGTTCATGGTTCTGTCTAGGTCGCTCACGGCTTGGTGGAGCATGAGGTCATGTTCTAGGCACAGGTACGCTTTGGACCCGTTGCGGCGCCGGATGACGGTATCGGCTGGGGTGGCTGCGAGTCCTACGCACATTGCGCATGGGTCGCCGGTGCTGGTTGCGTTCGGGCGGCCGGTGAAGATCGGCCCCATGAGTGGGTGGATCTTCCCGCCGATGCCGAGTGCTTTCTCTCGTATGCTGGCGATCATGGGGTGACGATTCCCTTGGTAACCTCGTGGATGCGTTTGGCCTGCTCGATGACAAGCTCGCCGTTCGGCTGGGCGGCCAGCTTGTCGGCTTCCGCAGCGGTCATGCGCCGGCGTGACAGTTCTTTGCCGTCCAGGCTTTCGTAGATGACAACAATGGGGCTGTCACCGGTGGCCGGCTGCTTGGCTTCGGTGATGGGGTCCATGCTCTTGGCTGCTTCCTTGGATTCCTGGGCCATGGTGCCGGCGGCTGGCGCGGCTGGGCGGTTCATCTCGGCGGCGATCTGGTTGGCCTTGTCGGCCGCCACCTGTCGGCGTTCAGCTTCGTCGCCGGCGATCTTCCCGGCTTCGTCGTAGCACTCCTGCAGGATGGTGCGTGCCTGCTTAGCTAGAGTCGTGGGGACAATGCCGGGGTGCTTGCGCATGATTGCGGTGCCGAGGGCGCTGTCTGCGGCTTCGAGAGCCAAGTCAGCGATCCACAAGTTCGGGGTTCGGTCGCCGGCTTCGTTGAGCTGCAGCGTCTGGGACTTGCCGTTCAGAAGACCGATTAGAGCGTCGTCGTCGGTCGAGGGGCCGCCCTGCAGAGCTTCGACTAGGCGCGTGTTCTTCGCTTCCTCGGCGCTGGTCGGCTGGCCATTGAGCACCTTGATTAGATCCTGGTCGGCTGCTTCAGCGAGAAGGTCGCGGCCGTGGTTGGCGGCCACGTACATATCCGTAGTGATGTGCTTTTTGCTCATTGTCTGAGTCCTATTCGGTTGCGGTGGTGATGGTGGGGCAAGTTCCCTTTTCAGGTACCGGCGAACTTGCCCCACGCTGACCGCCGAAAAGGAGGAAAAGCGCGGCCTCACATTCCCTAGTCTGCCGAGGTTCAGGGCTTGCTGTTCAGATTTTCCGCATTTCCGGAAATACCCCCGACTCGGGCGGTTTTCCCCCAGAAAGGGGAGAACATGCGCGGTTGCCAAAAACATTGAGTTCTTGGGAGTGATGCCGGGTTGGTGTGGAGAATACCGGGGGTGCTGCGCGCTGACTGCGCAGACCCCTGTCACCTGTCCTAAAACTCATTGCCATAACCGAAATGGGGTGTCCGCTGTCCTGGATCCCAAAAGCTCGGCGAGCACATGAGTTATCGGCAATGCCTTAGGCTGCGTTCTTGGCAGTGGCCAGCACCTCGGCGCTTGCCCTATCGACCAGATAGGACTTTTCATCCTTGCGCCTGGCTTCCAGCACACCGGCCTTGATGTAGTTTCGAACGGTGCGATCAGTCTTGCCGAGCATCTGAGCGACCTCGGCAACCGTCATCCATGGCTCTGGGCTCTCGCCACTGGGCGTAGACGGCTCAGATTCCGGTCGGTGGGTGTTTATGCGCTCGCTGTGGATCTGGGCCGCTACGATCAATTCCTGCACCTCGGTGTTGACCTGCTCGCGTAGCCAGATCAGATTGTCGGGTACATTCTGGAATGCGCGCCGCAGGTCTTCGGGCTTGACGACTCGCAGGATCGCATAGGCCGTGGCCGGGGAGATGACTGCCCGCTGCAGTGCGGACCGGTCTTTGGCTACGTAGGTCATGGCTCCACCTCGATCATCTTGCGCAGTTCCTCGGGAACAACGGTGCCGATCAAACCTTGCTGGGCAGTGTTCAGGTTCAGCCGGTCGAGAATCCGGCGCACGGCCATAGCGACCTGGTTGCCGGTGCGCTCGGCTAGCCTGATGCGGCGTTCTTCGATGCCTGCTCGTAGTGCCTGGCTTGAATAGCTGGCCAGCTGGTCCTCAGCCTTGCGCAGCATGTCCCACCAGATGTTCACGGCGGCTTTGTCGGTGTACTTGTCGACCGGGCCCATGGGGCCAATGCCGTTTTCATAGTCAGCTCGCCCCCACACGAGGGCCGCCTGCTCCTGTTCTTTGACGACGGCGCGTAGCCACTGCACTTCGCCGTTCTTCGCCGCGATCAGCTCTAGGAGCGCTTGTCCGGGGTCTATCGGGGCTGGTGTGCCCAGATTCTCCAATAGGCCGCGTATGGCGTCCTGCTGGGCGCGTGCCGCCGCCTTAGCTGCCACCTGTGGGGCTGCGCCACCGTGCTTGGAACAAACGTCGCCACCGATGATGGGGGAGCGCTTGCACTGCTGGCCGGTGCCCTTGGCTTTGGCTTTGCACTGGCGTTTCGGTGTCGGTTCCATGGGGTCACCTGCTTTCGTTGGCGTTCATGTGGTCTGCCTGGTGTTGGGTGCCGGCGATTAGCCAGGGGCGTTGTTGGGCGATTGGCTGTAGACGGGTGAAGTGTTGCCGGTATTTGCGGTAGGTGGCGGCGTGGTTTTGCCAGAAATAGATTTGCTCTTTAAGGTGATGGAGCTTTTCGAGCAGCTTGGAGTGTTGTTCTTCGAGGTCTGCAACGGCTTGGGGCGAGCGTGGGCCGGTGGGGTCGTCTTGGCATAGGCCGAGGGATTCGGCGAGGGCGCTGATGACTCGGCGTTCTTGGACGTTGAGTGCTCGGGCGATGCCTTTGATGGTTTCGGCGTTGGGGAATGCTTTGATTTCGCGGGTGGCGATTGCTTGGAATGCTTTTTGGCTGATGGCGCCGTTGCTGCTGTCGGCTAGCGCTTGGTAGCTGCGGCCGTCTTTGTGGGTTTCGATCAGCGTGTGGAGGTCCATGGGTTAGCGTCCTAGTTTCTGGGCTGCGAGCTTGATTCGTTCGGCATATGTGGATTCGGGGTGCTCGGTCTTCACTTGCTGCAGGAGCTCGTTGCCGCAGTCCGGGAGTGCCAGGAGTTTGTTTTGGGCTATGTCGAACTCTGATGTTTCGAATGGGTTGGGCATCGGTTGGCGGTTGGCGGCCCGCTCTGCGACTTTGCGGCCGTAGTTGAGGCGGCGTTCGCTGCTCGTCAGATATGCGCCGCCGTTCGCTTGGCCGTCCCAGTGAGGCCCTGGCAAGAAAATGATTGCCGGTGTCCTGTTGGCGGGGTTTACTGCAGCGTTGACTGCAGCTTGCGCGAGCGCGGGAAATTCGAATTTTTCATGATTCTTTTCAAGCAAGGTCATGATGCTCTTTGGTTGCCAGTCCGTTCGAATGTTGGCGAGCAACATGGCGAGTGATGCGGCTTGTGTTCTGGTGATCATGGTCGGAGGTCCTTGGGGATCAGTTTTTCGAGTTCGCGCATTTGCCGTTTGCGTTCTTCTTCGAGGCTTATTGGTTCAGCAGCAATTTCGTGCGCGTGCGCGGTCGTAAGTTGAGAGGCTGGCTGATGGTATTCCTCTAATTTCTCCTCCAAGTACTCCTCCGTGGTTCCTGGTGTTGTTCCTAGGGGTACCTCTAGCTGTCTCAGGTTCGGAACCGTAGCTGTCTCACCCTGGGTACCCGTAGCTGTCTCACCCTGGGTACCCGTAGCTGTCTCATGGTGGATACCTCTAGCTGTCTCACCCTGGGTACCCGTAGCTGTCTCAGGTTCGAGCGTTCTGGGCACCTGCTGCCATTCGATATTTCGACCAGTACCACTCGGAACAAACGAGAACTTCGGGTCCAAAGCTAGGGCATACTCAGCGCGCACACCGGTCCGGGCCTTGCCGCTAGACACTATTGCGCCGGCCTTGGCCAGGGCGCCGAGGACTCGAACTGCGGTCCGGCGTGAGCTCTCCCGCTTGCTATCGATATCAGCGCCAAGAGCCGCAGCGAGAGCTTCCCAACCTCCGAAATACACGGGTGGAAAGTCAGCGTCCAGGGATACATTGGCCATGTAGGTGAGTGCTCTGGCTTCTCGGTGGTCGAGGTGCGCCCAATGCGCGAATACCATTGCTACGTTGCTGGCGCCCACGGGGTCACCTCACTTTCATTGGATGGGGCTCGGCGGGAATTGTGCAGCTGGAATAGTTCATGCTGCTTTCGATGCCGAGGCGCCTGGTGCGAGTTGGAAGCGGATGTTTGCGATCTGCTCGTCTGTGAGGCGTGGCGCGGCGGCCACGAGGGCGCGCACGTGTTCCGCAATCGTTGGGATGCGGTCGGTTTCGATATTCAGTTCTTCGGCGGACATAGCGTTAGTCCTGGCTCCGGAAAGCAGCTTCGGCGTCCGATAGCCTGATGCGGACCGAGCGGGGCCCTAACCGGTACACCTTCAGCGTGCCGTCTTTGATTCGGCGCTGGACGGTGGAGCGGCTGACTTCGTAGTGGTCGGCGATGGCTCGGATAGAATGAAAAATGTGATCCTTAGGGATGACCATTTTCTGTTTCCCTCGTTTCTGGCGAGACGGGTTAGCGGTGAATGTTTGAGCCGGAGTTGTTTGCAGCTTCTCCGGTTCTTGAACCCCGGGTGGTCTTTGCAGGACCGCCCGGGGTTTCTGGCGCTTTGTGCACCTTGTGACACCACTATAATCATGCTTTTACGAGTTTGTCGCCCGGAGAAATCCGTTCTGACCAGTGGTTATCAGTGATTACTGGAGCTTTACTCTATTCGTTTTGGAAAGCGGTTGGTTATCAAACCCGGCTCTAGTAATCACAAGTTCCAACCGCGTTCACAAAATAACCGCTGATGGAATCAGGTAATCAGCGAAGCTATGCAATTGGCATTCGGTTATCACTTGGTAGGCAGTCGCGAAGTTTTCACAGTTCTCTGGGCGGCACAAAAAATATTGAAATATATTTCCGAGTGCCAAAAATCGCGGATAAACGAGAAAGCGCGCCCACTGCCGGAATCACCAGCAGGAGCGCGCTTTTTCGATGCCTAAAGCCGTCTCAAAATCAACTTTCCACAAGCTCGTCAACAGCCGAGTTAATGGCGATCCCTACTTCCAAACCACTTCCACGCGCCGGGGATCGAACCGCCGCGGCGCCGCGATGTTCACGGCCTTGATTGAAATATCCATCATCGCCTTGATGACTGCGCGCCGGCTCTCGATACTCGCGTTCTCCCACCAGTTACGGATATTGCCGACCTCCACCGGTGGCACCGCCGAACCGCTGCTGAGCGCTGCCAGCTCGTTCTGCGCTGCCTGCGTCTGATGCCGCAGCGAAGCGCTGATCGTGGCCAGCTGCGACGCTTCGATCAGTCCCTCGGCAAAAGCGCTCGAAGCCTGGTCTAGCCGGCCGCGCAACACAACAAGCTCTGTCTGCAGCTGGATCACGCGTTTCATGTCCTGTGGAGCTGATAAGCGGGTGCGCACGTCATCATCGGACAAGCGCGCCAGGACAAGCTCAGTCACCATTTCGTCGATGGGATCCGCTGTTTGGAAGCTGTGGCCGGTGCCGCGGGTCGCGCACTTGTAGTACTCCTTGTTCTTGATCTGAGCCTTGGATGACCGCGTGGACCCTCTCATAGGCTCGCCACAAGCGCCGCAACGTAGGATGCCGACCAATAGCCGTCGCACCTTGGATTCGGCGTTCCTGCGACGCGTAGGGTCCGCGAGGATTTGGCAGGATGCCAGCCAGTCAGCTTCCGAAACGATGGCCGGCGCTTTCGAGTCGCCGATGACTTTGCCCTGGTGCGTGCTCTTGCCGGCGTAGGTGGCCCGCTTCAAGAGGTTTCGCATGGCTGTATGGTTCCATGGCAGGCCGCGGCGCGTGAGCCGGCCGCGCTCGTTGAAGTCGTCGACGATGCTGCCGATGGATACCCCGTTCAGGAAGTCGCGGTAGGCGTTGGCCACGTCCTTGGATTCCTCGGGGTGTAGCGCCAGTGACTTGTCGTGCTGGCGCTCGTAGCCGTAGGGGACCGGGCCACCGGTGAATGCGCCCTCTTTGGCGAGTTCTAGTTTCTTGCGCTTGATGCGGTCCGATTTGTGTTCGGATTCGAACCGGGCCCAGGCGCCGAGGGTTCGGGCTACTGCGCGGCCGGATGCGGTGGAGAGGTCGATCTCTCCTGCTTTGACGGTGAGCGTGCTTGTGCCGGCGCGTTCGGTGGCGTCGATGTATTCTTCGAGCTCGCGGGGGTGCCGGTGTAGCCGGTCGGTGTGCCAGGCGATGATGAACGCGGGTTTCAGCTGGGGTAGGTCGGAGAGCATCTGCCGGTAGGCGGGTCGCACGGCGCCGCTGTAGGCCGATATGTCGTTGTCGATGTAGACCTTGGAGATCTGCAGGCCGCGGGCTGTGGCGAGTTGGTGGCAGTCCTCTCGTTGGCGGTCCACACCCTTGAAAGTGCCGTGTTCGTCCTTGGATATTCTGCAGTAGATAACCGCGGAATCATGCGAGTTTTCAGCCATAATCCTAGTTTACTCGGCTTGCTGTAGGTTGACATGATTACCAAGCGACTTCACGATCAAGACCGTCGCCGCCTGCCTGGACCTGGTGGTGCACTGCGTGCGCGATGCCTCCGGCAACCGCTATGTCAATGAGATCCTCGCCGTGCGCAACCGGGTGGAGGGCGGGGCGATCGAAACCTCCACGCTGTTCGAACGCCGGGCCGGGGAGCTGGTGCCGGCTTCCGGCGCTGACTGGTCGCATGAGAAGTTCAACCTGGCCGGGCTGAACGTCGCCGAGCGGCTGGGGCAGGAATCATGAGCATTTTCCTGGGGCTGCTGGGCGGGCTGGGGCTGGCATTGCTGGCCGACTGGCTGCTGTTCGTGCCCTGGGAACGCACCCGCAGCCGGCACTCGAAGATCGGGCAGGCGCTGCTGCGCGCCGGGGTCACCGCGGTAAGCCCGGCCAAGTTCATGCTGATCTGCCTGGCCAGCGGGGTGGTGTTCGCGCTGCTGACCTTGGGTCTGACCGCCTCCTGGCTGTTCGCCTGCGTCTTCGCGATCTTCGGGGTGCTGGCCCCGTGGGTGTACCTGCGCCACCAGGCGGCCAAGCGCCAGAGCGCGTTGCACGAGCAGTGGCCCGAGGTCGTCGACCACCTGCGCAGCGCCATCCGCGCCGGCCTGTCGCTGCCCGAATCGCTCAGCCAGCTGGCGCAGGTCGGACCCGAGACACTGCGCCCGGTGTTCCGCGACTTCGCCCTGGACTACCGAGCCACCGCGAACTTCAGCACGGCGCTGGACCAGCTGGGCGAACGTCTTGCGGACCCCGTGGCGGACAAGATCCTGACCACGCTGCGCATCACCCGCGAGGTCGGCGGCACCGACCTGGGCCAGACGCTGGCCACGCTGGCCGCGTTCCTGCGCGACGACGTGCGTACCCGAGGCGAGCTGGCCGCCCGCCAGTCCTGGATCGTCTCCGCCGCCCGGCTGGCCGTCGCCGCCCCGTGGATCCTGCTGCTGGTGCTCGGCACCCAGCCGGCGGCGAAGGACGCCTATCTCACCCCGGCCGGGGTCTTCGTGCTGCTGGCAGGGCTGGTCGTCTCCTTCCTCTGCTACCGGGTGATGCTGCGGCTGGGCGCGCTGCCGATCGAGGAACGGGTGCTGTCATGAACAACTACACCGCGTGGGCGGCGCTGTGCGGGCTGGGATTCGGGGCCGGGCTGTGCCTGATGCTCCTGCGGCTTCCGGCCTGGCGTCCCATGGCCTTCGCCGACCGGGTCGCCCCGCACATCCGCGTCGGCGTGCGCTCCTCGCGCATGCTGCAGGATTCCTGGCAGCAGGATTCGGCCACCCCGGCGCTGTGGCAGCTGGCCCGCCCGCTGCTGCAGCAGGCCAGGAAACTGGCCAACGTGCACAGCCCCTCCTCGGCCACCGTGCGCAAGCGGCTGCAAGCCGCAGGGCTGCGCCTGAGCCTGGTCGACTACCGCTCCCAAGAGCTGCTGTGCGCGCTGACCGGGCTGGTCATCGGTTCGGCGCTGATGGCGCTGCTGGCCTTCCGCCAGCCGGTGTCGCTGCCGCTGGCGGTGACGGTGGTGCTGGGCTGCGCGGTCATGGGCTACTTCCTGCGCGGCTGGTGGCTCGGCGAGCAGGTCAAGCGCCGCGCCCGCCGGATCCTGACGCAGTTCCCCACCGTCGCCGAGGTGCTCGCGCTGACCGTGGGCGCCGGGGAATCGACCACCGGCGCGGTCGAGCGCATCTCGCGCATCTGCCACGGCGACATCGGCGCCGAGTTCACCCACACGCTCAACGACATCCACTCCGGCACCAGCATGGTGCAGGCCATGTCCAACATGTCCGACCGGGTGCAGATCGGCGCGATGACCCGCTTCGTGGACGCCATCGTCGTGGCCACCGAACGGGGCACACCCCTGGGGCAGGTGCTGCGCGATCAGGCGCAGGACGTGCGCGATGCCTCCAAGCGCGAGCTGATGGAGATCGCCGGCAAACGCGAAATCTCCATGCTGGTGCCCATCATCTTCGGCGTGCTGCCGCTGACCATCGTCTTCGCGATCTTCCCGGGACTAGCGCTTTTGGAGATGAGCTATTGACGGGTCCGACATTGAAACCATCACACCGCACCACCTACACGAAGGAGGGGCCACCATGTCACGGCTCCACATGATGATGTTCACCCTCAGCCTGCACGTCGCCGACGCGGGCCGGGACCTCTGGGACCGGGCGGCCGCCCGGGCCCGCGACCAGC
Organism: Arthrobacter sp. YC-RL1; assembly: GCF_001454985.1. Classification (NCBI taxonomy): domain Bacteria; kingdom Bacillati; phylum Actinomycetota; class Actinomycetes; order Micrococcales; family Micrococcaceae; genus Arthrobacter; species Arthrobacter sp. YC-RL1. The sequence goes on along the minus strand of NZ_CP013297.1, from coordinate 2,599,891 downwards.
GCGGCGACGTGCCCGGATGGGTCATGATCACGTTGATGAGCGCCCTGCTGGTGGCCGCCCTGCTGGCGATCGCCGGACCCCGGCTGCAGGACTTGTTCAACCAGGCCATCGACAGGGTGTCCGGGTTGGGCTAGGACCGGCATGCGCAACCGTACGGGCCGGCGTACCGGCAGCGCCGGCAGGCTCGGGCAGGACGGGGAACGCGGCTCGGCCGTGGCCGAATTCGTCATGATCACCACGTTGCTGATCGTGCTGGCCTTCTCGATCATGCAGCTGGCCTTGGCGCTGCACGTGCGCAATACGCTCACCGACGCCGCCGCCAACGGCGCCCATTACGGCGCGCTGGCAAACCGTTCGCCCGCCGACGCGGCAGGCCGCACCCGCACGCTCATCACCGAATCGCTGCACGCCGGCTTTGCCAGGGACGTGTCCGTGTCAACCACGGCCATCGGCGGCACCCAGCTGGTGACAGTCACCGTCAACACCAGGGTGCCGCTGATCGGTTTCCTGCCCAACGGGTGGGAGCTGAGCGTCAGCTCGGATGCGGTGCGTTATGGCTAGGGCCAGCCGCCAGCTGCTGCGCCGGTGTCGCACGGCGGCCGCCGCGGAGCGGGGCAGTGCGATCGTGGAGTTCATCTTCGCCGCCACGATCCTGCTGATCCCGATGATCTATCTGGTGCTGGCCGCCGCGGCGCTGGAAGGCGGCAGCTACGCGGTGGTCTCCGCCGCTGACCAGGCCGCCAAAGTGTTCGCCGTGTCCGAGAACCCGGCACAGGCCAGGTCCAACGCGCTGGCGGCGGCCGACCGGGCCATGGCGAACTTCGGATTCAGCGAATCGAAGACCGCCATCGCCTGCAGCGGCGAATGCCTCAGCCCGGGCTCGGTAGTGACCGTCACCGTCAGCTTGGACGTCCCGCTGCCCTTCGTCTCCGACTACATCTCCGCCTCGGCCTTCACCGTGGACGCCACCGCGGCCCAAAGGGTTGACCGTTTTGGCTAGCCGCAGCCTGCGCCGGCTGCGCCTGGCCGCGCGGCGCGAAGAGGGCCAGTCGCTGGTGCTGGCCATCGGCTTGTGCGCAATCACGCTGCTGACCATCTCCGTGGTCCTTGCCGCCAGCGCGGTGAACCTCAAAGCGCGGCAGCTGCTCTCCCTGGCCGACGGGGCCATCGTGGCGGCGGTGGACGAATTCGAATTCGTCGCCGACGGCGGCGCCCCGCGCATCCAGCTCACCGCAGACCAGGTCCAGCAAGGAGCCCGGCGCTACCTGGCGGACGTCGGCGCTTCGGGGCGCGTCGACAACCTGGGCATCGCCTCGGTCCACGTGCTGCCCGGGGGACAGGGCGCCGAAATCGTGCTTACCGGCACCGTCAGCCCGCCCATCATCGGCTGGATCGTGCCCGCCGGGATCCCCATTACCGTGCATTCCACCGCGCGAACCGTACTCAGCCGCTAGCGACGCAAAATCCTGAACCGAACCGCACATGGCGTAGGCTTAGAACACCATGGCAAATACTGACTTCCCCGCTGAAATCCGCTCACTCCGCGCGACCTTCGCCGCCATCGAGGAGGTGAGCGACGTCGATCAAATCAAGGCTGACATCGCCGTACTTTCCGAGGAAGCCGGTGCCCCAGACCTGTGGGACGATCCTGCCAGCGCGCAGATCGTCACCAGCAAGCTCTCCTACCGCCAGTCGGAACTGGAGCGCTTGACCAAGCTGCACACCCGCATCGACGACCTGGAAGTCCTGGTCGAACTCGCGGAGCTGGAAGACGACGCGGACACCCTGGCGGAAGCCGACAAGGAACTGCTCGCCATCCGCAAGTCGCTGGACGACCTGGAAATCGTCACCCTGCTCAATGGCGAGTTCGACGCCCGCGGCGCCGTGGTCACCATCCGTTCAGGTGCCGGGGGCGTCGACGCCGCGGACTTCGCTGAAATGCTGCTGCGCATGTACCTGCGCTGGGCGGAGAAGCGCGGCTACAGCGCGACCGTCATGGACACCTCCTACGCCGAAGAAGCCGGGCTGAAGTCCGCCACCTTCGAAATCGACGCGCCCTACGCGTTCGGCATCCTTTCGGTCGAAGCCGGCACCCACCGTCTGGTGCGCATCTCGCCGTTCGACAACCAGGGCCGCCGCCAGACCTCCTTCGCCGCGGTGGAAGTCATCCCGCTGATCGAGCAGACCGACTCCATCGAGATCCCGGAAAGCGAAATCAAGGTCGACGTCTTCCGCTCCTCGGGTCCCGGCGGGCAGAGCGTGAACACCACCGACTCCGCTGTGCGCATGACCCACATCCCGACCGGCATCGTGGTGTCCATGCAGAACGAGAAGTCGCAGATCCAGAACCGCGCCGCCGCGCTGCGTGTGCTGCAATCCCGAATCCTGCTGCAGAAGAAGGCCGAGCAGGACGCGCAGAAGAAGGAACTGGCCGGCGACGTCAAGGCGTCCTGGGGCGACCAGATGCGCTCCTACGTGCTCAACCCGTACCAGATGGTCAAGGACCTGCGCACCGAGCATGAAGTCGGAAACACCGCTGCAGTGCTCGACGGGGAAATCGACGACTTCATCGACGCCGGCATCCGCTGGCGCGCCACGCAGCGCCGCCCGGGCAAGTAGCCCGCACGATCCCTCGCGACCCGCGCCGGCGCGGGTCGCTTCCGCAGGTCCGGGGGACCGGATGTTTGAGAAAACTCACGTCCCCGAGGCCGCCTGCTGATCCTGCGACAGCGACCGGTAAAAACTGGTTGCCAGCGCAGGATTCGGCGGCCGGAACAAAATTTGGGTCAGCTGTTAGTAGCTGATGAATCTGGCAACACACCCGCGAATGCTTTCATGATGGCCGCCGCGCCCCGATAAGGTTTGGTTGATTGGCGCATCAGAAGACGTTTGCTCTCGAGATTGGTTTTCGTGGGTCGCGCCCCGACGAAAACTGGCGATTGAAGACATGATTAAATTCGAAAACGTCTCGATGGTTTACGAGCCCAAGCAGAAAAACGCTGCCCTGGACGACGTGAGCATCGAGATCAACCGCGGCGAGTTCGCGTTCCTTGTCGGCGAATCCGGCTCCGGTAAATCTACCTTCCTCAGCCTTGTCCTGCGTGAGAAGCGCGCCACCGACGGTGCGGTCTACGTGGCCGGCCAGAACCTGAATCGTATCCCGAGCCGCCGCGTTCCGAAACTGCGCCGCAACATCGGCTTCGTCTTCCAGGACTTCCGCCTGCTGCGCGAACGCACAGTTTTCGACAATGTCGCCTTCGCGATGGAAGTCATCGGCGCCTCCCGCGCGCAGATCCGCGACCGGGTCCCCGACGCATTGAAGCTCGTAGGCCTCGAGGACAAAGCCCGGCGCAAGCCAACCGAACTTTCCGGCGGCGAGCAGCAGCGCGTAGGCATCGCCCGCGCGATTGTGAACAAGCCCGCCATCCTGCTGGCCGATGAGCCCACCGGCAACCTCGACCGCAAGAACAGCATCGAAGTCATGAACGTGCTGGACCGCATCAACCAGAACGGCACCACCGTGCTGATGGCGACGCACGCCCATGAGCTGGTCAGCGAGTACCGCCACCGCGTCATCGAGCTGAGCTCCGGACGCGTTGTGCGAGATGAAGCGCAGGGCCAGTACACGCCGATGACGACCGTGGTGAACCAGGACGGATCCCGCGCGCTGCTCTTCGGCGATGCCTCTGCCGAGCCGAACGAAGAGCGCGAACCGCTTGAAGCCATGGATGAAAAGAAGGACGAAGACCAGTGAGACTAGGATTTATCCTGCGCGAAGCCGTCAAGGGCCTGCGCCAGAACGTCGTCATGGTCGTTTCGGTGGTGCTGGTGACCTTCGTGTCGCTGACCTTCGTCGGCGCTTCGGCGCTCCTGCAGCTGCAGATCAACCAGATGAAGGGCTACTGGTACGACCGCATGGAGGTCGCCGTGTACCTCTGCGACGACACCAGCGCTTCGCCGAATTGCGCAGGCAAGCCGGTCACCGACGATCAGCGCAACTCCATCAAGGCCATGCTTGAATCCGAGCAGCTCGCGCCGTACGTCAAGGAAATCGCCTACGAGTCCAAGGAAGACGCCTACAAGAACTTCCTTGACCAGTACAAGAACTCCTCGCTCGTCGACCAGGTCAAGGCCGACCAGCTGCCCGAGTCCTTCCGCGTCGCCCTGGTCGATCCTGAGAAATACCAGGTCATCAACGAGGCATTCTCAACCGTTGCAGGCGTGGATTCGGTGGTCGACCAGCGCGAACTGCTGGAAAAGGTCTTCCAGCTCGTTCGCGTCGCCTCTGCCGCAGCCGCCATCGTGGCGATCGTCATGATCGCCTGCGCCGTGCTCCTCACTGGCACGACGATCCAGCTGTCGGCCATGCATCGACGGCTGGAAACCACGATCATGCGTCTGGTGGGCGCTTCCAAGGCAACAATCCAGCTTCCGTTCATCATCGAGGGCGTTATTGCTTCCATCATTGGCGGCGTGCTGGCTTCCGGGACGCTCTGGCTGCTGATGAAGTTCCTCGTTGAGGACAAACTCGCAAGTGAGAACGTCGGAGTGGCTTTCATTTCCACCGGTGAGGTCTGGCTCATAGCTCCGGTGCTCTTGATAATTGGTATCGTTTTGGCAACAATTTCATCAGTGGTAACGTTGAAGCGTTACCTGAAGGTTTAGCTTCACTTCGACCTTTGTGTCGTGTTCAACCTGCTTTTCGCACTTCTCTAAGGAGACCTATGCTGTCCAACGCAGTTCGGCGCAAGTTCCTGCGCGCCACTCTCGGTGGAGCAATGGCTCTCGCCCTGACACTGCCAGCTGGTCTCGTTGTCGCCGATGAACTCGATGACAAGAAGGTCGAGGTTCAGGAGAACATCGACAACCTGGAACAGGACATGGAGTTCCTGGATGCAGACATCCAGGAAACCGACCAGAAGCTGCGTGACCAGCAGTCCCAGGTCCCGGTCCTGCAGGCGGCATTGGCCGATGCGCAGAACCGCGTCGCCAACGCCCAGGCAACCGTGGCGGACCTGAATGACCGGTTGATCAGCGCCCAGGGAACCCGTGACAAGGTCGCAGCGGAGATCGAAGCGAACAACGCGGAAATGGCCAAGGCGGAAGACGCCATGGCCAAGATCGCTTCCGAAGCGTACAAGCGTGGCGGCGTATCCGGCGGCTTGGACATGATCCTGAACATGGAATCGGCGACGGCCATGGCCGACGGCCTCGACATGGCCAACCGCGCCATGGAATCGCAGAACTCCGCCTACAACGATCTGGCGCAGGAGAAGGCGAACAACGAGAACAACAAGGTCCGACTGGCTGCGGTGGAGAAGGAAATTTCCTCGCTGAAGTCACAGGCTGAAGAAGCGCTGGCCCAGGAGGAATCCGCCCGCAATGCGGCGCAGTCCGCCAAGGACGAGCTGGATGCGCTTGTTGTCAGCACCGAGTCCCTCAGCGCGCAGCTGGAAGCGAAGAAGCCACAGATCCAGGCCAAGCTGAAGGCCCAACAGGCCGAGTACGCGCAGGTGCAGGCCGATATCAAGGAGCGCCAGGAGCGCCTGCTGCGCGAAGAGCAGGAACGCAAGCGCAAGGCGGCCGAAGCCGAAGCCAAGCGCAAAGCGGCCTACGAGGCCCAGCAGGCCAAGCTGGCCGCGGAAGCCAAGGCCAAGAAGCAGACCTATACCAAAAAGAAGTACGTTCCCAAGGAAACCTCCGCTCCGGCCGCGCCGCAGTCGTCAGGCTCCAGCGCCTGGGGACTGGTCAAGCCGACTACCGGCAACCGGATCACGTCCAGCTTCGGCTGGCGCCCGACGCCTGCCGGCACCATCGACTACGGCGGACGCGGCGGCTACGTGCACGCCGGTCTCGATTGGGGCTTCGGAGGCCAGTGCGGTTCGCCGATCACTGCAGCCGCCGACGGCGAAGTCTGGATGGCAGGCTGGGGAGGCTCCTCGGGCAACAAGGTGACAATTTCGCACGGCGTCGTCAACGGCAAGGCGCTGGCAACGAACTACCACCACATGTCCAAGATCGCCGTCAGCGTCGGGCAGAAGGTCTCCCAGGGCGAGGTCATCGGATACGTCGGCACAACCGGCAACTCCACCGGATGCCACCTGCACTTCGAAACGATTGTCAACGGCCAAGCCGTGAACCCATTGGGACTTCTCTAACGCTAGACTTGATATTTGTGCGCGGGAAACCGCCCGCGACATGCAAGGAGTGTCATGGCCAAGAAGAACCAGGAAGATCGTGTCATCGCGAGCAACCGCAAAGCTCGCCACGATTATGAAATTCTCGACACATTCGAAGCCGGTATGGTGCTGACCGGCACCGAAGTGAAGTCCTTGCGCGAAGGCAAGGCATCGCTGGTGGACGGCTTCGGCCAGTTCTATCGCGGCGAACTGTATATCGAGAACTGCTACATCCCGGAGTACCTCAACGGCTCCTGGACCAACCACGCGGCTCGTCGCCGTCGCAAGCTCCTGCTGCACCGCCAGGAGCTCACCAAGATCGAGCGCAAGATCTCCGAAGCCGGCCTGACCATCGTGCCGCTGAGCCTGTACTTCAAGTCGGGGCGCGCGAAGATCGAGATCGGCATCGCGCGAGGCAAGCGCGAATTCGACAAGCGTCAGACGCTGCGCGAGAAGCAGGACAACCGTGAAGCACTGCGTGCCATGCGCGAGCGCAACCGCGGTCATGCCTGATCGGGCTGTAGCTACGCGCTGAATCGGTGGCGCATCTCTCGTTGGGGTTCCAGCGGGAGGTGCGCTATGATTGATTAACGCACTTCGGTGCGGTTGCATCCGGGGAAACCCGGAACTGACAACAAAATACGGGGATGATCGGTTTCGACGGTGTAAGTCGCGACAGATGAAGCGGGCCGAGGACGCAAAGTTATCTCGTAAACGCTCTTTGCAAAACAATAAGTGCCGAATCTAAGCGCACTGACTTCGCTCTCGCTGCCTAAGCAGCCAGACAGTCCGTTAGCCAGGGGATGCTATCGCCCCTGTTCCTAACGTCATTTAGATAGCCACTGTATCCGGCAGTTGTTGCCGCTGTTGGGTACATATCTAGGCAACTGTGCCCGGACCAGCCACTTGTTTGCGTGATGGCTGGGGCAGAGAAATTCCGCAGCAAACTGCGCCCGGAGAAGACCTGGCAACACTACATCGGACGGGAGTTCAATTCTCCCCATCTCCACCAACGGCCCCGGAACTTCGGTTCCGGGGCCTTTTGCTGCCCGGAATCGGGTTGGAGGTGCTGTACCTCTCGCGCGAGCCTGCTCGCGGGCGTTCTGTTTACCACATAGAATTGAGTAGATACCGAGAGCATCCTTGGGCGAAAACATGCGGAATTAGAGTGAGGCAGTCAGCCATGGGCAAGAGCAATACCCAGAAGGTTTCACCCATCCTCTCTTCGCTCTACGCGGCCGTCGCCTTCCTGCTGGAGGTCGGTTTGCTGTTCGCCGCGGCACTTGCGGCCATCGCCTATGTGCCCTGGCCGACGATCCCCGCGATCCTCGTGGTGGTGGTGCCGTTGCTGGCGCTCTGGTCGGTGTTCTTCTCGCCGAAGGCCGTCGTCAAGCTTCGCCTGCGCACCAGGCTCACGCTCATCCACCTGATCTACCTGGTCGGCTCCTATGTGCTCTGGTTGAGCATCGACCGGTCGTTCACCGAGCAGTCGCAGATCTGGGCCATCGCCATGCTCGTGCTCACAGGCGTGAGCGCGATCCTGATCCTCGCCACCGGCGGCTACGTAGTACCGCATGACCGGACCAAGCCCCAGCCCAGCCCCCGGCCACAACCGCAGCCGGTGGGCGCCCGAACTGCCCAGTCCGCGCAGTCGCCAGCACCAGCCCGCGGCCGCCGCGCCGCACGCTGAGCCGCACCACCCGAGTTTTCAATCAGTAGAGCCAGGCCGACAGGCCTGGCTCATGCTTTTTCATCGTGCTTACTAATCGTTAGTCCGGTCACGAGCACAGCCATGCGGCGGCCCACAGTCCGAGCCCGGCCGCAGCGAGGGCGCCGAGCAGGGTGCCGAAGGCATTAGCCGCGCTGGCTACCGGCTTGCGAGCCTGCAGTAATCGCACAGTCTCGACACTGGCGGTGGAGAAGGTCGTGTAGCCGCCCAGGAACCCCGTTCCGACTGCGAGCTGCCACGCCGCGGGAAGCAGGTTGCCGGCGGCCAAGCCCGCGAGCAGGCCCAGCAGGAATGATCCGCTGAGATTGATGAGGATCGTGCCCCACGGCATGGACCCTGCAAGGCGGGAGGCGACCAATCCGTCCAGCGCGTAGCGGGCGCAGGCCCCGAGGCCGCCGCACAGGCTCAAAACGATGAATAACGTGGCGGTCATCGGGCATCCTCCGCGCGGGCTCCGCGGCGGCGGCGCGTGGCCCCGAGCAGGATGCCGCACCAGCTGGCCGTCGCGCCGAGCACGACGCAGCCCAGCGCGTACAGCACGCCGAGGCCGACGGAGCCTGCGCCCAGCAGCAACGCAGCGTCCACCGCGAAGGTGCTGTAGGTGGTGAAGCCTCCCATGAACCCGGTGCCCAGCAGCAGCCGCATCCGCCGGGCGCTCTTGGGGCTGGAGCCGGCGCGGTCCAGCGATTCAAGCAGCAGTCCGAGCAGCAGCGCACCGAGGATGTTCACGGCGAAGGTGGCGCTCGGAAAGCCGTGCAGCGCAGGGAGCAGCAGAGTCACGGCCTCGCGGCCCGCGGTTCCCGCCGCGCCGCCGAGGAACACCAGCAGCAGCTGGCCCGGTCGCAGGTGCGCCCGGCGCTTCCGGCGCCGCTGCGCGCGCAGGGCGTCGGCCGGCTCGGGGCCCGGGGGCAGCGGCTGGGGGAGGTCTTCGGTCATTGCTCAGCGTTCGTCGGTAGCGGATGGGGGCACGAGGCGGTGGGCACGGTCACGACCCGGGCTCAGGAGCGCTGCGCGGCGGGAACCACGAGCACCGGGCGCAGCTGGTTCCGGGCGAGCTGCGCCGCCACGGAGCCGTTGAGCAGTTCGTGCAGGGAGGCGCGCAGCGAGGGCCGTCTCGCGCCGATCACGATCATCCGGGCCTCGATCCGTTCGGCCAGGGCTGACAGCTCTGCGCTGGGGCTCCCGGCCAGCGCATGGGTCCGCCAGCGCACCGCCAGCGGGTCCAGTAGCGCTGCCAGCTGCGCGTTCAGCTGCGGCGGGAACGGCTGGACGGCTACATCCTGCACTTCGGGGTCGATGGGCGCCGAGCGCACGGTGCCGTCGGCAAGCCGCTGCACGGTGTAGCGGGCGGGATCGACCCAGGCGCAGTGCAGTTCGGCGCCCAGCTGCGCGGCAAGGGCGGCGGCCTGGGCCGGGGCGGACGGATCCTGCTCCCGGCAGACGCCGAGCAGCAGCACGCCGGAGCTGTCGGTCATCGGGTGCTCCTGTCTGCCGGCGGGGTCCTGCCACCATTTTTGCACACGCCCGGGCGCTCAGGCCGGGCGCACCCATACCAGCGAGGCGTCCACGAAGTCCAGGCCGTGCGGCAGGGTGATCGCCGCGCCGGGCACCAGCCCGCGGTCCCTGGCCCGGCGCAGGAAGTCGGGGTCCTCGTCGCTGATCCGGTCCACGATCGCGGCGCCGCCGGTGAAGCGGTCGAGGCGCACCGCCCGGCTGGCAGGCAGCGTGCCGTCGGCGGCGGGGATCGCGTCCCCGTGCGGGTCGCGCTGCGGCCGGCCCAGGCGCTGGTCCAGCGCGTCGATGAAGCGGTCGGTCACGGTGTGCTCCAGCGCTTCGGCCTCGTCGTGCACCTCGTCCCAGCCGTAGCCCAGCTCGTCGCGCAGGAAGGTCTCCAGCAGCCGGTGGCGGCGCACCATGCGCAGCGCCTCGCGCCGCCCGGTCTCGCTGAGCGTGATGGCCCCGCGCGGCACGTGGTGCACCAGCGACTTCGCTGCCAGCTTCTGGACCATCGGGGTGGCCGAGGCGGGGGTCAGGCCCAGCTGGTCGGCCAGTGCGCCGGTGCTCACCTCGGTGTCCTCCCACTCGGTGAGCAGGTACAGGGCCTTGAGGTAGTCCTCTTCGCTGGTGGTCAGCGCGCGCGGGTCGCGGTTGCGGGGCATGGGCGGCTAGCGGTTCAGGTAGGGCAGGATGATCTCGTGCAGCGCGCCGTTGGTGGCCAGCGCGTTGCCGCCATGGCAGCCTTCCTCGCCGGCGACGGAGGTGAAGCGCCCGCCTGCCTCGCGCACCACCGGCATCAGGGCCGCCATGTCGTAGAGCTCCAGTTCGGGTTCGAACGCGGCGTCCACCGCGCCCTCGGCCAGCAGCGCATAGGAGTAGAAGTCGCCGTAGCCGCGGGTGCGCCAGGCGGTCTCCAGCAGCTCAAGCAGCCCGTCGAGCTTGCCGGCATCCTTCCAGCCGTTCAGCGAGGCGTAGGACAGCGACGCGTCGGACAGCTCGCTCACCCCGGAGACGCTGATTTGGCGGGTGGCGGTGGAGCCGACCTCGGCGCCCGGCTCGGTGACGAACGCGCCCAGCCCGGTGGCCGCGTGCCAGCGGCGGGCCAGCGCCGGGGAGGAGATGACCCCGAGCACCGGCTCGTCGTCGATAAGCAGCGCGATCAGCGTGGCCCACACCGGCACGCGGCGCACGAAGTTCTTGGTCCCGTCGATCGGGTCGATGACCCAGCGGCGCGAGGAGTCCCCGTGCACGCCGAACTCCTCGCCGAGCACGGAGTCCTCCGGGCGGTGCTCGGCCAGCTGCGCGAGGATCAGCTGCTCGGCGCCGCGGTCGGCGTCGGAGACCGGGGTCATGTCAGGCTTGGTCTCGACCTTGAGGTCGTTGGCGCCGTAGCGGGCCAGGGTGAACGCGTCGACCTTGTCGGCCAGCGCGAGGGCGAAGTCGAGATCCTGCTGCAGGGTGTATTCAGCCATGGTGGTGCGGCGCTAGTGCGCGCCGAGCTCCTTTTCGTGCGTAGTTTCCTCGGTGGTGACCAGCCGGCGGTAGGACGCCAGCCGGGCGGCGGCCTGGGCGCCGGTGGATTCGTCGTCGGCCCAGGCCTGCAGGGCGCAGCCTGCCTCGCCGGCGGCGTGGGTGCAGCCGCGCGGGCAGCCGGTGGCGATGTCGGCCAGGTCCTCGAAGGCGGCCAGGATGTTCTCCGGGTCCACCAGGCCCAGCCCGAAGGAGCGGATGCCAGGGGTGTCGATCAGCCAGGAGCCGGGGGTGTCGCCCAGGCGCAGCGCCAGCGCGTTGGAGGAGGTATGGCGTCCGCGCCCGGTGACGGCATTGACGTGCCCGGTGGCGCGCTCGGCGCCGGTCAGGGCGTTGACCAGGGTGGACTTGCCCACGCCCGAATGGCCCAGCACCACCGAGACGCAGCCGGCGAGCATGCCCTGCAGTTGCTCCAGCGCCGCGGAGTCCAGCCGGGCGCTGGCCCCGTCGGCGCTGCGCGCGTCGATGCCGGAGGCCTCCGCGGCGGTGGTGCGGGAAATGACCACCGGCAGCTCCAGGCCCTCGTAGTGCGCCAGGAACTCGGCAGGGTCGGCCACGTCGGCCTTGGTCACGCAGAGCACCGGCTGGATGCCGGCGTCGTAGGCGGCGACCAGCGCGCGGTCCACGAAGCCGGTGCGCGGTTCCGGGTTGGCGGCGGCGACCACGATGACCAGCTTGTCCACGTTCGCCACGACCACCCGCTCGGTGGCGTCGGTGTCGTCGGCGCTGCGGCGCAGCAGCGTGCTGCGCTCCTCGATGCGCACCAGCCTCGCCAGCGTGTCGGGCTTGCCGGAGGTGTCCCCGACCAGTGCGACCATGTCCCCGGGCACGATGGCCTGGCGGCGCAGCTCGCGGGCGCGCGCGGCGATCACGATGCGCTCGGCGGCGGTGTCCTCGTCGAGGATCGCCGTGTAGCGGCCGCGGTCCACGGTGATGATGCGCCCGATCACCGCCTTCTCATGGGCCGGGCGGTCCTTGGTGCGCGGGCGCGAGCCCTTCTTGTTCGGGCGGACGCGGACCGAGGATTCGTCGTAGTCGGAGTAGCGCATCAGCGGGAGCCTTCCGCGGCCGGGTTCGCGGCGGTGGCCGCCATCGCCGCCCACTGCTGCGGGAAGTCCGGCATGGTCTTGGAGGTGGTGGCGATGTTTTCCACCCGCACCCCGTCGATGGCCAGGCCCAGCAGGGCGCCGGCGGTGGCCATGCGGTGGTCCTCATAGCTGTCGAGGTCGCCGGGCCTCAGCGGGCCCGGGGTGATCTCCAGCCCGTCGTCGGTGACGGTTACCTGCACCCCCACCTTGCCCAGTTCGGCCTGCAGCGCGGCCAGCCGGTCGGTTTCGTGCCCGCGCAGGTGCCCGATGCCGGTCAGCTTGCTGGGGGAGTCGGCCAGCGCGCACAGCGCGGCCAGGGTCGGGGCCAGCTCGGAGGCATCCGCGTACTCGATGCCGCGGATCGGCCCGGTGCCGCGCACGGTGAGCACCGAATCCGCGCCCAGGGACACCTGCGCGCCCATGGCCTGGAGGATCTGCACCCACTTGCCGCCCACCTGGGTGGTCGTGGCCGGCCAGAACGGCACGCGCACCACGCCGCGGGTGGCCAGCGCGGCGGCCAGGAACGGCCCGGCGTTGGACAGGTCGGGCTCCACGGTGACGGTGAAGCCCGCAATCCGCTGCGGCTGCACGCTCCAGCCGCGCCCGTCCTCATCGAGGTCCACCACGGCACCGAGTTCGCGCAGCGTGGCCACGGTCATCGCGATGTGGTCCGGCGAGGCCAGCGGGCCTTCGGCGGCGCGCAGGCGCAGCCCGCCGGGCAGCGACGGGGCGGCCAGCAGCATCGCGGAGATGAACTGGGAGCTGGCCGAACCGTCGATCTGCACGTCGGCGCCGGCCTCAAGCCGCCGCGCGTCCATGGTGAAGGGCAGCATGCCGGGGGCCCCGTGGAAGCTGAACTGCACCCCGAGCCCTGCCAGGGCGTCGAGCACCGGGGCCATCGGGCGCACGCGGGCCGCCGCGTCGCCGTCGAAGTCGGCCTGCGCGCCGGCCACGGCGGCCAGCGCCGGGACGAAACGCATCACGGTGCCGGCCAGCCCGCACTGCACCGTCAGCGGCCCGGCCGCCAGCCGCTCCGGAGGCACCACGCGCACGGTGGTGGAGCCGTCGGCTTGCGCGGTGCGCTCCAGCTGCACGCCGAAGGCTTCCAAGGCGTCGAGCATCAGCTCGGTGTCGCGGCTGATCAGCGTGTTGTGGATCGTGGAGGGGGAGGAGGCCAGCGCGGCGAGGATCAGATACCGGTTGGTCAGCGACTTGGAAGCCGGCACGAGCACCGTCGCGTCCAGCGGCGCGGCGGCGAAGGGGGCGGGCCACCACTGCGGCTCGACATGGTGCGAAGGGGTGGTTCCAGTGCTGGGTGCGGTGTTGATGGGGCTGATCCTAACTGTGGGGCCTGGCTGCTGCGGCGTCGGAGCATGGGATGTTCTGGCGCCTGCCGGGGCGTTCATCGCCCCGTCCCGCCTGCTTAAATCCTAGCCGAGATCGGCGCGGGAATAAGGGTTGGACGCCGTTCGTTGAACTGAGTGTGACGACGATTGAAGACATCAGCACCCTGGCAGGCGCCGGAGGCCCCGCGCAGGAGACCCGGCGTCCGGGGCGTTCCCTGTCCGGAAACCCCGGACAGCGCGTAGACTCGAGGGCGATGACTAACGAGAGTGTGGACGCGAACCTTCCCGATGCGGGCGCCGAGTCCGAGGCGCAGCGCCGCGAGCGCTTTGAGCGGGACGCGCTGGTCTACGTGGACCAGTTGTATTCTGCCGCGCTGCGCATGGCGCGCAACCCGTCGGATGCCGAGGACCTGGTCCAGGAGGCCTACACGAAGGCGTATTCAGCCTTCCACCAGTACAAGCCGGGCACGAATCTGAAGGCCTGGCTGTACCGGATCCTGACCAATACCTACATCAACCTGTACCGCAAGCGCCAGCGCGAACCGCTGCGCACCAGCACGGACACGGTGGAGGACTGGCAGATGGCCCAGGCGATGGAGCATTCGCCCACGGGCCTGCGCTCGGCCGAAGTCGAGGCGCTGGACCACCTCCCGGATTCGGATGTGAAGGCGGCCCTGCAGTCCATTGGCGAGGATTTCCGCCTGGCGGTGTACTTCGTCGACGTCGAGGGCTTCAGCTACAAGGAAGCCTCGGAGATCCTCGGGGTGCCGATCGGCACGGTCATGTCGCGGCTGCACCGCGGGCGCAAGCAACTGAGGGAACTGCTGGCGGACTACGCCGCAGAACGCGGAATCCAGGCGGCGGCCAACCCCGCAGCCCAGGTCGATGGAGGGACGAAGTAAGATGGACTGCAATTCTTTGGGGGACTGCTCCGACGCGCGCATCGTGCGCATCTACGAGTACCTCGACGGCGCCCTCACGCTGGCCGACCTGAAAGAGGTCAAGGCCCACCTGGACCACTGCCCGGAGTGCGCCGAGCAGTACGATCTGGAGTGCATCATCCGCTCGGTGGTGCGCCGCAGCTGCCAGGAGCACGCCCCGGAACAGCTCAAGGCCAACATCATCACCCGGATCTCGCAGATCAGGATCGAATCCGGCCACTAGCATCCGGCGCGGCGCGCACCGGAACGTGGAAAGAACCCCGTATCGCTCGAAAGATTTCGAGTGGTACGGGGTTCTTCGTCTGTTCGCATCGCTTAGCTGTTTGGGCGCTTGCCGTGGTTGGCACCGCCACGCTTGCGATCGCGACGCTTACGAGCGCGCTTCGACATGGTGACTCCTTAGAGGGATCATTTCAAACTGCTCGATGGGTATCGAGCCGACTAATAGTCTTTCACATTCCGGTGGCAAAAGCCTAACGGGGCCCGCGTGGGCCGGGTCTCGCCGAGGCGCCGCCGCTAGCCTGCGCTGGGCTCGGGCAGCTGCAGCCAGGAGTACCAGCCGCGGTGCAGCACCAGCCACGCCATCAGCCCGTAGCCGGCCTGCCCCGGCACGCCGCCGGAGGCGTTCAGGTCCGCGCGCCACTGGGCGTGGGTGCGCAGCGGGGCGAAGGTGTCCACGTAGTGGTGGTTGCGGCGCATGGCCACGTCAGCGTACACGCGGTTCAGCTCGGCCACGCGGTCGTTGCGCGCGTCGTCCAAGCCGGGGGCGGGGCCGACCAGCAGTGCCTTGATGTTCATCTGGGAGGCCGAATCGAGGATGTTGGCCAGGTTCAGGCGGCTGCGCGCGGTGCTGACGCCCAGGTCGACGTCGCGGTCCGACAGCGCGATCACCAGGCGGTTCTCGAACTGGTCGCTGAACCGGCGCGAGGCTTCGCCCAGCCAGCGTTCGGCCAGGGCTTCGGAGCCCTCGGCGGGGGCGGCGAGCACGAAGGACTGCAGACGCAGGGCCGGGTCCTGGGTGCGGGCCATGACGCGGCCGAACCAGCCCAGGCCCCGCGGGTCGCCGTGGCCTGCCAGAAGTTCATCACCGATTGCGGTAATGCGGATGGTGCGTAACTCCAACTTGGCGGCCTTTCGTTGGGTAATAAGGTGAATCGCTGTCAACATTATCAGTGTTGCAGCGTGTGCTCGGGGATGTCGCACCCCATTAAACACCTAGACCGGCGAACCATGCCCCCTGGAAAGGGAGCCGGTTCGCCGGTCGGGGTATGCGATGCAGACGCGGGGCGGACTAGCGGGCGAAGGCCTGCTGGATCAGCACCGCGTTCTCAGCCTCGTGGCGCTTGGCGGTGCCGGCCGAGGTGGCGGCCGATGCCGGACGCGAGACCAGGTTGATCTTCTGGTCCAGGTTCGGTGCCACGTACAGGCCGAAGAACGGCCATGGGCCCTGGTTCGCAGGCTCGTCCTGGACCCAGCTCGCGGTCGCGTTCGGGTACTTGGCCAGCTCGGCGGCGATCTGCTCGACCGGTGCCGGGTAGAGCTGCTCGACGCGGACGATCGCGGTCTTCGAGTCCCCGGCCTTGGTGCGTGCGGCCAGCAGGTCGTAGTACACGCGGCCCGAGCACAGCAGCACCTTGTCCACGGCGTTCGCATCCGTGATCGAGGCGTCGCCGATGACTTCCTGGAAGCCGCCGCTGGTGAAGTCCTCCACCGCGCTGGCGGCCGCCTTCAGGCGCAGCAGCTGCTTCGGGGTGAACACGATCAGCGGCTTGCGCGGACGGGCGTAGGCCTGGCGGCGCAGCAGGTGGAAGTGGTTAGCGCCGGTGGACGGCTGGGCCACTACCATGTTGTTCTCCGCGCACAGCTGCAGGAAGCGCTCGATGCGGGCCGAGGAGTGGTCCGGGCCCTGTCCCTCGTAGCCGTGCGGCAGCAGCATGACCAGCGAGCTGGACTGCGACCACTTCTGCTCGGCCGAGGAGATGAACTCGTCGATCACGGTCTGGGCGCCGTTGACGAAGTCGCCGAACTGCGCCTCCCACATGACCAGCGCGTCAGGGCGCTCCACGGAGTAGCCGTACTCGAAGCCCAGGGCGGCGTACTCGGAGAGCAGCGAGTCGTAGATCCACATCGATGCCTGGTCCTCGGACAGGTTCTTCAGCGGGTACCACTCGTTGTCGTTCTCGCGGTCGTGGAAGACCGCGTGGCGCTGCACGAAGGTGCCGCGGCGCGAGTCCTGGCCTGCCAGGCGGACCGGCACGCCTTCCATGGACAGCGAGCCCAGGGCTGCCAGCTCGGCGAAGCCCCAGTCGATGCCGCCTTCGCGGGACATCTTGGTGCGGCGCTCAAGCAGCGACTTCAGCTTGGTGTGCATCACGAAGCCCTCCGGGATCGCCGAGTGGGCGTCGCCGATGTGGGCCAGGGTCTGCGCGGAGATCGCCGATGGACGGGCGCCGTCCATGGTGTTCTCGTCTGCGGCCTGGGCGAACGGCTTCTCCAGGTCGTTGATGGTCGAGCCCGGGGTGATGATCGGGATCGGCGAGGTCTGCGCCGCGTGGGTCTCGGCGAAGATGCGCTCCAGGTTGGCCTTGTACTCCGCCAGTGCGTTGTCGGCCTCTTCCTGCGTGATGTCGCCGCGGCCGACGAGGGCCTCGGTGTACAGCTTGCGGGTCGAGCGCTTGGCCTCGATCAGGTTGTACATGATCGGCTGGGTCATCGACGGATCGTCGCCCTCGTTGTGCCCGCGGCGGCGGTAGCACATGAGGTCGATGACGACGTCCTTGCCGAACTTCTGGCGGTACTCGAAGGCCAGCTGGCCCACGTGCACCACTGCCTCCGGGTCGTCCCCGTTGACGTGGAAGATCGGGGCCTGCACCGTGCGGGCCACGTCGGAGGCGTAGACCGAGGAGCGCGAGGAGGACGGCGCGGTGGTGAAGCCGATCTGGTTGTTCACGATCACGTGCACGGTGCCGCCGGTCTTGTAGCCCGGCAGCTGGCTCATGGCCAAAACCTCGGAGACCACACCCTGTCCGGCGAATGCGGCATCGCCGTGCACCAGGATCGGCAGCACTGCGTTGCCCGAGCCCAGGCGGTCCAGCTTCGCGCGGGTGATGCCCTCGAGCACCGGATCCACGGCTTCCAGGTGCGACGGGTTGGCCGCCAGGTACACCTTGGTCTCGTTGCCGGCGTCCGAGGTGTAGGAACCCTCGGTGCCCAGGTGGTACTTCACGTCGCCGGAGCCCTGGACGGAGCCCGGGGTGGCGGTGCCTTCGAATTCGCGGAAGACCTGTGCGTAGGTCTTGCCGGCGATGTTGGTCAGCACGTTCAGGCGGCCGCGGTGGGCCATGCCGATGGCCACCTCGTCCAGCTGCTCGTCGGCGGCGTCGGAGATGATGGCGTCAAGCAGCGGAATCAGCGATTCGCCGCCTTCCAGCGAGAAGCGCTTCTGGCCGACGAACTTGGTCTGCAGGAAGGTCTCGAAAGCCTCGGCGGAGTTCAGCTTGGACAGGATGCGCAGCTGCTCTTCGCGGGTCGGCTTGGCGTAGCCGCGCTCCAGCTTGGACTGGAACCACTCGCGCTCTACCGGGTTCTGCAGGTGCATGTACTCGGTGCCGATGGTGCGGCAGTAGGCGTCGCGCAGGATGCCCAGGATGTCGCGCAGCTGGGCGCGGTCCTTGCCGCCCAGGCCGCCGGAGATCCACTCGCGGTCCAGGTCCCACAGGGTCAGGCCGTAGGACTTGATGTCCAGGTCCGGGTGCTTGCGCTGGACGTATTCCAGCGGGTTGGTGTCGGCCATCAGGTGGCCGCGCACGCGGTAGGAGTTGATCAGGTGCTGGATGCGGGCGACCTTGTTGACCTGCAGGTCGATGTCGACCTGGTTGTCCACGGCCCAGCGCACCGGCTCGTACGGGATGCGCAGCTGCTCGAAGATCTCGTCGTAGAAGCCCTGCTCGCCGAGCAGCAGGCTTTCGACCAGCTTCAGGAACTCGCCCGAACCCGCCCCTTGGATGACGCGGTGGTCGTAGGTGGAGGTCAGGGTGATGTGCTTGCCGATGCCCATGCGGGCCACGGTGGTCTCGGCCGAACCGCGGAACTCTGCCGGGTATTCCAGGGCGCCGACGCCGATGATGGCGGCCTGGCCCTTGGACAGGCGGGGCACCGAGTGCACGGTGCCGATGCCGCCCGGGTTGGTCAGCGACACGGTGGTGCCTGCGTAGTCGTCGGCGGTCAGCTTGTTGCCGCGGGCGCGCTTGATCAGGTCCTCGTAGGTGGCCCAGAACTCGTTGAAGCTCAGGGTCTCGGCGGCCTTGATGTTCGGCACCGCCAGCATGCGGGTGCCGTCGGGCTTGGGCATGTCGATAGCGATGCCGAAGTTGACGTGGGCCGGCTGGATGGCGGTCGGCTTCTTGTCGATCACGTCGTAGGTGACGTTCATCGAAGGGATCTGCTTCAGCGCACGGATCACGGCGAAGCCGATCAGGTGGGTGAAGGAGATCTTGCCGCCGCGGGCGCGCTTGAGGTGGTTGTTGATGACGATGCGGTTGTCGATCATCACCTTGGCCGGCACGGCGCGCACGGTCGTGGCGGTCGGCACGGTGAGGCTGGCGTCCATGTTGGTCGCGATGGCCTTCATCGGGCCGCGCAGCGCGGTGCGCTTTTCCTCGCCGAACAGCCCGGTCGACGGGGTCGGCTTCGGGGCCTGAGCTGGAATTGGAGCGGTCTTCGGCGACGGCTCGGCCTTCTTGACTGGTGCTGCGGATGCCGGGGCCGGCTCCGAGGCGCGGGCTTCTGCGGCCGCGCGCGGAGCGCCCTTGACGACAGGAGCTGCTGGTGCGGCTGGAGCGGCGGCTGCCGGCTTCGATGCCGGTGCGGCCGGGGCCGACTTCTCCGCAGCGAGGGACTCGAAAATCTCCCACCACTTCTTGTCTACCGAGTTCTTGTCAACGAGATACTGTTCGAACAGCTCATCTACTAGCCATTCGTTTCCACCGAACTCTTCAGTCAGCCGGTGGTGTGCTTGCTCTGGCACGTGCAACGCCTCTTCCCTGATTTCTACGTTGTTCTAGCTTGAGCCGGTGGTCTGACGAGGACGTGATAATGACCGCCGAACTCACTTTGATTTCTAGACCTGCCGACCAGTCTAGTAACTTTTCTACGCGCTTGGCCACGGCACGTATCAAAACTCACGAAAGTGGCGCGAATGACATCCCGTTCATCGGGTGGCAGATACCGCTGGTCGCCAGCCGCGCGGGGTAATGCGGATTTCGGCTCCATTAGTTAGACTGAGTCGCACTATGGAATCACACTCTCCTAGCCGGCCCGACGCCCGTAGGCGCAGCGCCGGCCACGTCAGTCCATCTCCGTTAAGTTCCGGCGCCGCATTGGAGCCTTCTAGTTGCCCCCAACTGGGCATCGGAGAAATATCACCTCAACCGTTGCGCGGGTGGAGCTAACCACCCATGGAATGGCTTTACATACTTTTCGGCCTGCTGCTGATTCTCGGCACCGGCTTTTTCGTGGCAGTGGAATTCGCGCTGGTCGCACTCGATAAGAGCACCGTGCAGCAGGCGGTGGACGCCGGAGAACGCGGTGCCAAGCCGCTGATGCAGTGCCTGACCTCGCTGTCCACGCAGCTGTCCAGCTGCCAGCTGGGCATCACGCTGACCACGCTGCTCACCGGCTACGTGCTCGAGCCCTCGCTGAGCAAGCTGCTGGCCCCGCTGCTGGAAGCCGTCGGCATCGCCGGGACCAGCGCCACCGCGATCTCCGTGGTCGTCTCCATGCTGATCGCCACGCTGCTGTCGATGCTCATCGGCGAGCTGGTCCCCAAGAACATGGCCATCGCCCAGGCCATGGCCGTGGGCAAGGCCCTGGCCCGCCCGCACCTGGTGTTCACCGCGGTCTTCAAGCCGGCCATCGTCGTGCTGAACGGATTCTCCAACGCGGTGCTGCACCGCTTCTTCGGGCTCGAGGCCAAGGAGGAGATCTCTGCGGCCCGTTCGTCGCAGGAACTGGCCTCGCTGGTGCGCCGTTCGGCGCAGCTGGGCACCTTGGACCTGCAGACCGCCCGCTTCGTGCAGTCAACCATCGAATTCTCCGAGCGCACCGCCGCCGACGTGATGACCCCGCGCACCTCGATGTCCACGATCGACTCCGAGGCGCCGCTGTCGGAACTGATCGCGGTCAGCGCCGAAACCGGCTTCTCGCGTTTTCCGGTCACCGAGGGATCCAGCGACGAGATCCAGGGCGTCTGCCATATCAAGGCGGTCGTCTCGGTGCCGCGCGAACGCCGCGCCGCGCTGCAGGTGGGGGAGTTCGCCCACGACGCGCTCTACGTCCCGGAGACCATCCACCTCGACGTGCTGCTGGAGCAGCTGCGCGAGGCCGAGTACCAGCTGGCCATTGTGATGGACGAGTACGGCGGAACCGCCGGGCTGGTGACCCTGGAGGACCTGGTCGAGGAGATCGTCGGGCAGGTGTCCGACGAGCACGACGAGGACGAGGAAGAAGCAGTCACCCAGCCCGACGGCAAGTGGCTCTTCCCGGGCATGTACCGCCCGGACGAGGTCAACGAGCACGTGGGCGGCGAGGTCATCCCGGATGACGCCTCCTACGAAACCATCGGCGGCTACATGCTCGCCGAGCTGGGCCGCCTGGCGGAGCTGAACGACCAGGTCTGCACCGCGGCCGGCATCTTCACCGTCACCGAGCTGGACGGGCGGCGCATCGCGCAGATCCGCTTCGAACCGGCGCCGCAGCCGCAGGAGGAGGACGAATGAGCGACTTCATGGGACTGATCTGGCTGGTCATCCTGCTGGCGTTCAACGCCTTCTTCGTGGCCGGCGAATTCGCTGTCATGTCCGCGCGCCGCTCGCAGATCGAGCCGCTGGCCGAGGCCGGCAACAAGCGCGCGAAGATCGCGCTGTACGCCATGGAGCACGTGTCGATCATGCTGGCAGTGTGCCAGCTGGGCATCACCGTCTGCTCGCTGCTGATCCTGAACATCTCCGAGCCTGCGATCCACCACCTGCTGGCCGAGCCGCTGATGGCCCTGGGCCTGGCGGAGGCCGCGGCGGACACCGTCGCGTTCCTGATCGCGCTGGTCCTGGTGACCTTCCTGCACGTGACCTTCGGCGAGATGGTGCCGAAGAACATCTCGGTCTCCGTGGCAGACAAGGCGGTGCTGCTGCTGGCCATGCCGCTGGTGGGCCTGTCCAAGGTGCTCAAGCCGTTCACCGCGCTGCTCAACGGGGCGGCGAACCTGGTGCTGCACGCCTTCGGCATCGAACCCAAGGACGAGGTGGCCAGCTCCTACACGGCCGCCGAGGTGCGCACCATCATCCACACCTCCTCCGAGGAGGGGGCGCTGGAGAAGGAGGACGCGCTGCGCCTGACCAAGGCGCTGGAGTTCTCCAGCGTCACCGCGAAGACCTGCATGGTGCCGCTGGACGACCTGTTCACCCTCGAATGGGGCGCCGCCACCGCGCGCGAGTTCGAGAAGAAGGTCGGCAAGACCGGCTTTTCCCGCCTGCTGATCACCCGCGACGAGGTCCCGGTGGGCTACTGGCACGTTAAGGACGTGATGCTCATCGACGATGCGCATTCAACCGCCCCGCTGCTCGACCTGGACCTGCATCCGCTGGGCAAGCTGAAGCAGGACACCGAGATCGAGGACGCGCTGGAGACCATGCGCCAGGAGGGCAACCATCTCTCCGCGGTGGTCGACGACGCCGGCGCCACCCTGGGCGTGGTGTTCCTGGAGGACATCATCGAGGTGCTGGTCGGCGAGATCAGCGACTCCACCCGGAAGCGCGTGGCCCCGCCGCGCAGCCACCCGGAGGGCTGATCCAACCGGGCCGGAGGGGGTTTCAATTCAGCCTCCGGCCGATCGCGTATTGCGAATGACTCGCAACTGGTAGGATTAACTGCGGTACCGCTTCGGCGGTGCCGCAGTTTTTCATTCCCGCCCGAATCCGCACCCGCTGGGCGCACCCCGGACGGGGGACGCCGCATGCAGCACCTGCTTAGAAAGCCGCCCCCATGAGCCCTACCCCGATGATCCCGAACCCGATCGTCACCTTCGACAACGCGCGACTGGCCTATGGATCCAGGGTCCTCTGGGAGGGCCTGGACCTGCAGGTGCAGCCGGGGGAGTTCCTGGCGGTGCTCGGGCCCAACGGCTCGGGCAAAACCAGCTTCATCAACACCATGCTGGGCACCACCTCGCTGGACGCCGGCACCGTGTCCATCGACGGGGCCCCGGTGCGCCGCGGCTCGGATTCGGTGGGCCTGATTCCGCAGCAGCGCCCCTTCGGGGACAACGTGCCGCTGCGCGCCCGCGACCTGGTCGCGCTGGGCATCGACGGCACCAAGCCGGGCATCCGGCTGGCCCGCCGCGCGGTGCGCGCCAAGGTCGACGAGCTGCTCGAGCTGGTCGGCGCCAGCGGCTACGCCAACCGCGCGGTCAGTGACCTCTCCGGCGGCGAGCAGCAGCGGCTGCGCGCGGCCCAGGCGCTGGCCGGGAACCCCAAGGTGCTGCTGTGCGACGAACCGCTGCTCTCCCTTGACCTGCACCACCAGCAGGCCATCAGCGAGGTCATCCACCACCAGGCGGTGCAGCGCGGCAGCGCCGTCATCTTCGTCACCCACGAGATCAACCCGATCCTGCCCTACGTGGACCGGGTGCTCTACCTGGCCGAGGGCCGCTTCCACCTGGGCAGCGTGGACGAGGTCATGCGCACCGAGGTGCTCAGCGAGCTCTACGGCGCCCCGGTGCAGGTGCTGCGCGTGAACGGGCGCATCGTGGTGGTCAGCGGCGACGGCAACCGCGCCCTGCCGCCGGACGGGCACGACCACGCCGAGGACGCCGGCCCGGCCGCCGGAACGCCGAACACCACCGGAAAGCGGGCCTGAGCATGGATTTCGCAGACCTCATCGAGAAGGCCTTCAACTTCCAGGACTACGCGCTGCTGCTGCCATTGGTCAGCAACTCGCTGATCGCCGGCGCCGCGCTGGGCGTCGTTGGCGGGCTGATCGGCATCTTCATCATGATGCGCGACATGGCCTTCGCGGTGCACGGCATCGCGGAGCTGTCCTTCGCCGGCGCCGCCTTCGCGCTGCTGATCGGCGCGGACGTGGTCACCGGCTCGGTCTTCGGCTCGCTCATCGCGGCGCTGATCCTCGGGATGCTGGGCACCCGGGCACGCGACCGCAATTCGATCACCGGCGTGCTGATGCCCTTCGGCCTGGGCTTGGGCATCTTGTTCCTCTCGCTCTACGAGGGGCGCAGCGCCAACAAGTTCGGGCTGCTCACCGGCCAGATCGTCGCGGTCGACGACGTGCAGCTGGGCGGCATGCTGGTGCTCAGCGCCGTGGTGGTGCTCGCGCTGGCGCTGATCTGGCGGCCGCTGACCTTCGCCAGCGCCGACCCGGTGGTGGCCAACGCGCGCGGCGTGCGCACCTCGGGGCTGTCGATCATCTTCATGATGGTGCTGGCGCTGGCCGTGGCGGTGACCATCCAGGTGGTCGGCGCGCTGCTGGTGCTCGCGCTGCTGATCACCCCGGCCGCCGCGGCGATGCGCGTGAGCTCCACCCCGGTGCTCACCGTGATCCTCTCGGTGGTGTTCGCCGAGCTGGCAGTGGTCGGCGGCATCCTGCTGGCGCTGGCCGGCTCGCTGCCGATCAGCCCCTACGTCACCACCATCTCCTTCGTGATCTACCTGGTTTGCCGGGCGATCGAGGCGGTGCGCTCCCCACGCCGCCACCAGGTCTAGCGCCGTGCCCGCCCTGCGCCGTAACTATGGGCTGGCGCACGGCGCGGACTCAGCGTTCTCATAGCCGGGGGTCGTATCGTGGAAAGTACCTCAAAAGGTGCGAGTGATGATTCAACCGCGGCCCCGTCAGTCTTGTGACGGGGCCGCGGTTGGTTTAAGCGCGCTGCAGGCTAGCGGTCCCGCTTGGCCTGGCGCTGCGCGCCCTGCGAGGCGCTGGAGGCATCGCGCTTGATCCCTCCGGTGATTTTGGAGTGCTCGCGGGCGATGCCCGCACCCACCCCGGCGCCCGAGACCGCGTCGCCCGCGCCGTCCGGCCCGGTGTTGCGGTTGGCCTGCGCCATCGCCGGGCGCTCGGCCTTCAGCCGCTCGGCTTCCTGGCGTGCGACGGCGGCCAGCCTGGCCGACACGATGGACATGCCTCTTCGAGGGCTTCGGCGCGATGGCGCGACTTGCCGCGCTTGGGGTGCGCCGCCCCGCGCCCGGCTTCCTCGGCCACGGAGGCTGCCGCCTTGCGGCGGTAGTTCTTGGGTGCTTCTTCCTGGCCCGGCGCACCCGGCGGTGCAGTGCCAGCAGTTCTTCTTCGTCCAGCGGTTCAAGCCGAGCCGGCACGAGTTCCCGGATCAATTCCTGCTCCGATTCCTTCACGACCCGCAAATAGTTCTCCATGCCGCCTTCTCCTTGCCAGGGCTGATCCCCGGTGCTGGGGGTTCCGAGGGCGTGGATCCGAGCTATTGCCCGAGGCGGTGCCTGGCGAGCACCGCGGGTACGCCCGCGACGGGCACGCATCCGGAGTATGGGTATTTGCTGGGAACCAGCTGACGATGTTGGAGCGGCCGCGGCACTCATTGCTACGGTGTCAGCAACCGATGAAAGGAGCACCGACATGGAGAACAACGCGGATTTCCCGAACCACGGCGATGCCGTGCAGCCCGAGTCAGCTGAGGACCAAGCGGCCGCTGCCCAGCGGGACCACCTGTCCGATCCGGCCCGCAACGACGAGGTCGGACACGACTGGACCGACGAAGGCGGCGCCACGCCCGACGGCCCCGCAACCGAGGGGAACGAGGAGCGCTAGTTCCGCCCTCTCGCCCCAGCCCCCGCGCGGTTCCGCGCAGCGTCGCACTGCGCCGCGACGGACCGCCCGGGGGCTTTGCCGCATCCAGGGCCCGACCCGGTGGTGGCGCACCTTCGCGGCACCGCGCGGGGCGCCGGACAGGCTTCACGCAGCGCCTGCCGTGCGCCGGCCGGGACCCGGATCGGCTGGTCCCCAGCCGGCACCGGGTCCCCTGAGCCCTAGTCGCCGGCTTCGCGGCAGGCGGCGCAGATGCCGTAGATTTCCACGGTGTGCTCCGGGTCGGTGAAGTCGTTCTCCGCCGCGACCCGGGCGGCCCAGCGCTCGACGGAGGGGGCGAGCACCTCCACGGTCTTGGAGCACACGCGGCAGATCAGGTGGTGGTGGTGCGCCTCGGTGATGCAGCGGCGGAAGCGGGCCTCGCCGTCGGCGCTGCGCAGCACATCGACCAGTCCGTCGTCGGACATGGATTGCAGCAGGCGGTACACCGTGGCCAGCGAGACCTTCTTTTCGGCCTCCTGCAGCCAGCGGTGCAGCTCCTGGGCGGTCGCGAAGTCGTCGACCTGTTCCAGCGCCTCCTCCACCGCGACCCGCTGCTTGGTGATCCGGGTTTCGGGCTGTGCCATGGCCGTGCACCATTCCTCTCCTGCTAGGGGATGTTCGTGGTTGCCGCGCCGGCCTGCGGGTGTTGAATCGACCCCAGCCACCGGCGGTTTAACCCAATTTTAGCCAACTTTGGGCCGCAGGGCGTGTCTGGTGGTGGCACGGTACGCCGCCGGAGCCTACGCTAAGGACATGCGTATCACATCCAGAGGGCATTCGTGCCTGGAACTGAGCACCGTCGACGGGTCGCTGCTGCTGGACCCGGGATCCTTCAGCGATCTGGACGGGGCGTTCGAGAACAAGGCCGCGGTGCTGGTCACCCACCAGCACCCTGACCACGCCGACCATCCGGCGCTGGCCGCCGCGCTGGAGGCCGACCCGGTGCTCCAGGTGTACGCGCCGGCCGGGCTGGCCGACGCGCTGCGCACCGAGCTGCCCGCCGCGCGCCGCGCCCAGGTGCACACCGTGCACGAAGGCATGGACTTCATCGTCGGCGGGATCCGGGTGCGCACCTTTGGCGGCACCCACGCCACCATCCACCACTCGATCGACCCGATCGCGAACGTGGGCTATCTGGTGGGCGACGGCGCCGTGGGCCGGGTGCAGGTTTTCCACCCGGGGGACAGCTACCAGGTGCCGATCGGCGTGCGACCGGACGTGCTGCTGCTGCCGGTCATGGGCCCCTGGGGCAAGATGGCCGAGGCCGCCGACTTCGCGGCGGCCCTCGGCGCCCCGGTCTGGGTGCCGATCCACGACGGGCTGCTCAATGGCCGCGGCACCGGGCTGTTCGACCGCCAGCTCGGCGCGATCGCCGCGCACCAGGGGGCGAACTACCAGCGCCTGGAGCCCCTGACGGAGTACCGCGCCGCTGAGCTGCTGGCCGCCGCCGAGTCCTCGCAGACCGACGCGGGCAGCGTGGAGGGGCACGCATGAACCCGCTGATTTCCGCCGCCGCGCTGGCCGCGCTGCTCGACGCTCCGGGCCCCGGGCCGGTGCTGCTGGATGTGCGCTGGTCGCTGGGCCGCAGCGACGGGCGCGAGCTCTACGCCGCCGGGCACATCCCCGGCGCGGTGTTCGTCGACCTGGAACGCGAGCTGTCCTCCGCCCCCGGGCACCAGACCGGCCGCCACCCGCTGCCGCTGCCGGCCGATTTCGAGGCCGCCGCCCGGCGCTGGGGGATCAGCCAGGACTCGCAGGTGGTGGTGTACGACGACTCCGGCGCGCTGGCCGCCGCCCGCGCCTGGTGGCTGCTGCGCCATGCAGGCTTCGAGAACGCGGCCGTGCTGGACGGAGGACTGGATGCCTACAGGGCGCTGCCCGGCACGCAGCTGGCCACCGGGGAGCAGTCGAACACCCCGGGCGACGTCACCCTGTCCTGGGGGCGCATGCCGGTCATCGAGTTCGAGCAGCTGGCCGGATTTTCCGGCACGCTGATCGACTCGCGCGCCACCGCCCGCTATCTGGGCATCGAGGAGCCGATCGACCCGGTCGCCGGCCACATCCCGGGCGCCCGCAACCGCCCCACCACCGACAACCTCGACTCGCAGGCGCGTTTCCTGCCCGCCGCGGTGCTGCGCGCCGACTTCGCCAAGCTCGGCGTTGACACCGGGGACGCCGCGGCCTACTGCGGCTCCGGCATCACCGCGGCCCACCAGGTGCTCGCCGCGCACACCGCCGGGATCGAGCTGGCGCTGTACCCGGGCAGCTGGTCCGAGTACTGCTCGCACCCCGAGGCCCCGGTCGCCACCAGCGACGAGCAGCACCGCCACTAGATGTCCGCGCGGCGCGCTCCACCAGGGGCCGCCGCGCGCCCGCAACCGCCCGCCGACGCGGGCAGAAAGGCAGCCCATGAGTACGCTGTTCACTAAAATCATCAACGGCGAGATCCCCGGCCGCTTCGTCTGGTCCGATGCGCAATGCGTCGGCTTCCTGTCCATCGGCCCGCTGTCCGACGGGCACACCCTGGTGGTGCCGCGCGCGGAGATCAACGAGTTCACCGACGCGCCCGACGAGCTGGTCTCTCACCTGACCCTGGTCGCCACGAAGATCGGCCGCACCCAGAAGCGCGTGTTCAACTCCGCCCGCGCCGGGCTGATGATCGCCGGCTTCGAGGTCCCGCACCTGCATGTGCACGTCTGGCCGACCAACTCGCTGGCCGACTTCGATCTGGCCAATGCCGCGGTCAACCCGGACCCGGCGCAGATGGACGCGAACGCGCAGACGCTGCGCGACGGGCTGCGCGCCGACGGCCACTCGGAATTCGTCCCGGCCGACTAGCGCCGCCGGCCCCCGGCTCAAGAACGCCGAATGCCCGCCGGAACCGGCCATGCAGGTCGGCTCCGGCGGGCATTTTCTGGCCCCGGCGCGGGCCGGGGCGCCGGCGGCTGGAGCGTCGTCGGCTCCAGGCCGTCGGCTACAGCGCCGACAGGCCGTCCTTGATGGCCTTGCGGATGCGCTTCTCGCTGACCGAATACGCGGTGCCCAGCTCCTGGGCGAACAGCGAAATGCGCATCTCCTCCAGCATCCACTTCACCTCGCGCAGCCCCGCCGGCAGGCGCGCGCCCTCCGGGACCTTGTCCAGGGCGGCGTCGTACTCGTCCTCCAGCTTCTGGATCACGACCAGCGCCTGCGAGTCGCGGGTGACCGCGCCGCCGGCGAGCTTCTCCAGCCGCTTCTCGATGCCCGCCAGATAGCGCGGCAGGCGCAGCAGGTGCGCCGCACCGGTGGCGGCGATGAACCCGGGGTAGATCAGCTGCTCCAGCTGCGAGCGGATGTCGGTGATCGCGGCGTACATGGCCAACGAGCGGGTGGCCTTCAGCTCCTTGGAGATCCGCGTGGCCGCGGCGAAGACCTTGGCCACCACCGCGGTGATGGAGAAGACCGTGTCGATCTGCTCCGCGCGCACCACCTCGAACAGCGCCTCGAACGCCGCGCGGTCCATCGGCAGCTGCTCGGGCACCAGCTTGTCCACCGCCGCCATGGTGCAGTCGCTGATCAGGTGCTCGATCGAGCCGTGCGGGTTCTGCGTGAACGCCAGCTTCTCGGTGTTGTCCAGGTGCGAGATCACGAACTTCGCCGCCGGCGGCAGGCGCAGCATCAGCAGCCGGATCACGCCGGTGCGGTGCGCCGCGTCGCGCTCCACGGCCGAGCGGAACACCGTCAGGTCCACGCGCTCGCCCTGGGCGATCAAGCCCGGGTACGCGGTGATCTGCTGGCCCATCACCGTGGTGGTGACCTTGTCCGGCAGCCTGTCGCCCAGCGTGTCCCCGGCGGCGTCAAGCTGCGGCCAGGCATCGAGCTTTTGCTGGTCCCAGGCCCCCGCGGCGTTCTTCGCGCCCCTGGTGCCCTTGCCGGCCTTGTTGCCCTGCCGGCCCGTGGCCGTTTTGCCCTGCCCGCCCTTGGCGGCTGCGGCAGGGATCCCCGGCTTGCCTGGTTTGCCCGGAAGAGCTGCGCCGGGGGAGTTGACCCCGCTGGCCAGCGCGGCGCGGTTGGCCGCGGCCAGCTTGTACTGCAGCTTGCCCAGGTCGTCGCCCTGGCCCAGCACCTTGCCGGAGGCGTCGGTGACGGTGAAGCCGAAACGCAGGTGCGCGGGCAGCGTGGAGAAGTCGAAAACGGCCGGGTCCACGACGATGCCGCGCAGCCGGCGCAGCACCAGCGCCAGCGACTGCGCCAGGTCGTCGGTGGCGGGATCGAAATCGGCCTCCAGCATCGCCAGCGCCTTGCCCGCCACGTCCGGGGCGGGCACGAAGTTCTTGCGGATCGCCTTGGGCATGGAACGGATCAGCGCGGTGAGCAGCTCGTGGCGCAGGCCCGGGATCAGCCAGGCGAACCGCGCCGGATCCAGCTGGTTCAGGAACACCACCGGCACGGTCAGGCTCACGCCGTCGCCCTCGCCGCTGGCGGCGGCCGGGTTGTACTCGTAGCTCAGCGGCAGGTGGATGCTGCCCAGCGCCCAGGTTTTTGGGAAGGCGGTCTCGTCCAGCGCCTGCGCGTCGGCGGCCAGCAGCGCCTCGGGATCGAAGTCAAGCAGCGCCGGATCCGCGGCGCGCGCCTTCTTCCACCAGCGGTCGAAGTGCCGCTCGGAGAGGATGTCCTGCGGCAGCCGGGCATCGTAGAACGCGAACAGGTCCTCATCGCTGATTCGCAGGTCGTGCCGGCGCATGCGGGTTTCCAACTCCTCGACTTCCTCCAGCAGCGCGCGGTTCTTCGCGAAGAACTTGTGGTGTGTGCGCCAGTCGCCCTCCACCAGCGCGTGGCGGATGAACAGCTCGCGGGCCAGCGCCTTGTCCACGCGCCAGTAGTGGAACTGGCGGCGCGGCACGATCGGCAGCCCGAAGAGCGTGAGCTTCTCGTAGCCCATCACCGAACCGTTGCGCTTGGACCAGTGCGGCTCCGAATAGGTGCGCTTGAGCAGGTGCGGGGCCAGCTCCTCCACCCAGGCCGGATCGATCACCGCATTGGTGCGCGCCCACAGCCGGGAGGTCTCCACCAGCTCGGCGGCCATCACCCAGGTCGGCGACTTCTTGAACAGCCCGGAGCCGGGGAAGATCGCGAAGCGGGTGCCGCGCGCTCCGACGTAGTCGCGCTTGCGCTCGTCGTAGAGCCCGATGTGCCCCAGCAGCCCGGAGAGCAGCGACTTGTGCACGGCGTCCTCGTTGGCGGCCGGCTCGATCGGCGCGGCGGCCACGGTGATGCCCAGGGGCTTGGCCAGCTGGCGCAGCTGCGTGAACAAGTCCTGCCATTCGCGAACCCGCAGGTAGTTGATGTGCTCGGCCTTGCACAGCCGGCGGAACGCGGAGGAGGACAGCTCGTTCTGCTGCTCGCGCACGTACGCCCACAGGTTCAGCAGCGCGGTGAAGTCCGACTTGTCGTCGGCGAAGCGCTTGTGCAGCTCGGCGGCGCGCTCGCGCTGGCCGGTGTCCTCGGAGGGGCGTTCGCGCGGATCCTGGATGCTCAGCGCCGCGGCCAGCACCATCAGCTCCTTGGCCACGCCGCGCCCGGCGGCCTCCACGATCATGCGGCCCAGCCGCACATCCAGCGGCAGCTGCGCCAGCTGGCGGCCCACCGGGGTGATGCCCGCGCGCTTCTGGCCATCCAGCGCCCCCAGCTCGCGCAGCAGGTTCACGCCGTCGGAGATCGCCCGCGATTCCGGCGGCTGCACGAACGGGAATTCGGAGACCTCCGCGGCCGAGGCCACCACGCCCATGGAGATCATCTGCAGGATCACGCTGGCCAGGTTGGTGCGCAGGATCTCCGGGTCGGTGAACTCCGGTCGGCTCTGGTAGTCGTCCTCGGAGTAGAGGCGGATCGCGATGCCCTCGGACACGCGGCCGCAGCGGCCAGAGCGCTGGTTCGCGCTGGCCTGGGAGACGCGCTCGATCGGCAGGCGCTGCACCTTGGTGCGGTGCGAGTAGCGCGAGATGCGCGCGGTGCCGGTGTCGATCACGTACTTGATGCCCGGCACGGTCAGGGAGGTTTCCGCCACGTTGGTGGCCAGGATGATGCGCGGGGCGGCGCCCGGGTGGAAGACCCGGTGCTGCTCGGCCAGCGAGAGCCTGGCGAACAGCGGCAGCACCTCGTAGCGCGGCAGGCGCTTGTTGGAGGCGACCAGCGCGCGCAGCGCATCGGCGGCGTCGCGGATCTCGCGCTCGCCGGAGAAGAAGATGAGGATGTCGCCCGGGGCCTCGCCGGCCAGCTCGCGGACCGCGTCGGTCACCGCATCCAGCGGGTCGCGGTCGTCCTCCAGCGACTCGGCGTCCGCGTCCTCGTCCAGGTCGACCTCGGCGGCCAGCGGGCGGTAGCGCAGCTCCACGGGGAAGGTGCGCCCGGAGACCTCGAGGATCGGCGCCGGGACCAGCTCGCCCTCCGCGTCCAGCGTGCCGAAGTGCGCGGCGAAGCGTTCGGGGTCGATGGTCGCGGAGGTGATGATGATCTTCAAGTCCGGGCGCCTGGGCATGATCTGCTTGAGGTAGCCCAGCAGGAAATCGATGTTCAGGCTGCGCTCGTGCGCCTCGTCGATGATGATCGCCGAGTACTTCTTCAGGAGCTTGTCGCGCTGGATCTCCGCCAGCAGGATGCCGTCGGTCATCACCTTCAGCTTGGTGCGCTTGGAAACCTCGCCGGTGAAGCGCACGTGGAAGCCGACTTCCTCGCCGATGCTCGTGCCCATTTCCTCGGCGATGCGCTCGGCCACGGTGCGCGCCGCAAGGCGCCGCGGCTGGGTGTGGCCGATCATGCCCTTCTCGGCCAGCCCGAGCTCGATGAGCATCTTGGGCAGCTGGGTGGTCTTGCCGGAACCGGTTTCGCCGGCGATCACGACCACCTGGTTCTTGGATACCGCGTCGAGGATGTCCTCGCGGCGACCGGAGACGGGCAGGGCTTCGGGATAGGAAATGGTTAGCGCCATGATGCCCCCATTCTATGCGCGTTCGCGCCGCGTCGCCCGCCGCGCCCCGGAGCGGCTTTTCGCTTCGCGAACCGACGTGACCCGGATCGCGTTCGACGCAAGTCAAGTTCGCATTTCGTCCAAACAATCGTCGCCAGCTTGAGGCTGTGGAATACAAAAGGTGTCCATTGCGCGGTTTTGCG
Source organism: Arthrobacter sp. YC-RL1 (assembly GCF_001454985.1). Classification (NCBI taxonomy): domain Bacteria; kingdom Bacillati; phylum Actinomycetota; class Actinomycetes; order Micrococcales; family Micrococcaceae; genus Arthrobacter; species Arthrobacter sp. YC-RL1. The sequence continues at coordinate 2,567,548 of NZ_CP013297.1, read as the reverse complement.
CTCGATTTTGTGCGGCGTTTGCGCCCGATCAACACGCAAATGTCTTCAATACGGCGTTGATTGTAGTCAAGGTGAGGTCGTTCACATGTAAGATCGGGGGTAATCACCGTCACCTGGTCCGGATCGTTCCCGAGCCGACAGCGAGCCTGGCGGCTCTCCGGAACCAGTGAAGTCTCGGTGGTTATCACTCGCATAGGGAACTTTGAAAGGAACCTTCATGAAGCGCTTTACGGCTTTGAAATTCGCGGCCATCGCCGCCACCGGCGCCCTGGCCCTGACCGCCTGCGGCAGCAACGATTCCGGCAACAACGACGCAGCCAAGACCGACGAGCCGGTCAAGATCGGCATCGCCCAGTACGTGTCCCACCCGTCGCTGGACGCCGTGGCCAGTGGCTTCAAGAAGGGCATGGAGAACGCCGGCTACACCGGCGACAAGATCTCCTACGACGAAAACAACGCGCAGGGCGACCAGGCCACCAACACCTCCATGGTCGGCAAGCTCGCCTCGGACAGCGACATCGACCTGGTCCTGGCCATCGCCACCCCGACCGCCCAGGCCGCCGCCCAGGCGATCACCAGCGTCCCGGTGGTCTTCTCCGCCGTCACCGATCCGGTGGACGCCAAGCTGGTCGCCTCCAACGAGGCGCCGGGCGCCAACGTCACCGGCACCTCGGACAAGAACCCGGTCAAGGAGCAGCTGGAGCTGCTCAAGGAACTGGCGCCTGAAGCCAAGAACGTCGGCATCGTCTACTCCTCGGGCGAAGCGAACTCTGCAGTCCAGGTCCAGTGGGCCAAGGACGCCGCCGCTGAGCTGGGCCTGACCATCAAGGAATCCGCGATCTCCGCTCCGAGCGAGGTTCAGCAGGCGGCCAGCTCGCTGGACGTCGACGCGTTCTACGTGCCGACCGACAATGCAGTGGTTTCCGCCCTGGAAGGCCTGCTGCAGACCGCCCAGTCCAAGAAGGTTCCGGTCATCTCCGCCGACGGCGAGTCCGTCAAGCGCGGCGCGACTGCCACCTACGGCATCAACTACGAGAAGCTGGGCGAGCAGACCGCCGCCATGGCCGTGAAGATCCTCAAGGGCGAGGCCAAGCCGGCCGAGATGCCGGTTGAGACCATCTCCCAGGTCGAGCTGTACCTGAACGAGGAAGCTGCCAAGAAGGTCGGCATCGAGTTCTCCGACGACATGAAGTCGAAGGCCGTGCAGACCTACTAAGGCTCGCCGGACCAAACCTGCGGCACGAAGGCGGGGCGCGCACCATGCCGCCCCGCCTTCGTCGCGACTACCCACAAATTTTGACAACTCAAGGATCCGAACATGATCACCGCAGTTGAACTCGGGCTGATTTACGCCATCATGGCGCTCGGGGTGTACCTGACCTTCCGCATTCTGGACTTTCCCGACCTCACCGTCGACGGCAGCTTCACCACCGGCGCCGCCGTGGCGGCTGTCAGCATCGTCAACGGGGTCAATCCCTGGCTGGGCACCCTGCTGGCATTCCTCGCCGGCATGGCCGCAGGCGCCGTCACCGGCCTGCTGCATACCAAGGGCAAGATCGACGGCCTGCTGGCCGGTATTCTCACGATGATCGCGCTGTACTCGATCAACCTGCGCATCATGGGCAAGGCGAATACGCCGCTGCTAGGCGAGGAAACGCTCATCAGCCCGATGCGCGCCGCCGGCATCCTCGGCTCCTGGACCTCCATCGGCATCTTCTTCCTGGTCAGCCTCGTGCTGGTCGCGGCCGTGGTCTGGTTCCTGCACACGGAGATGGGCATGGCCATGCGCGCCACCGGCGACAACCAGGAAATGATCCGCTCCTTCGGCGTGAGCACCGACAACCAGAAGATCCTGGGCCTGGCGCTGTCCAACGGCCTGGTCGGCGCCTCCGGCGCGGTGGTGGCCCAATACCAGGGCTTCGCCGACGTCGGCATGGGCATCGGCGTGATCCTGATCGGCCTGGCCTCGGTCATCGTCGGCCAGGCGATCCTCACCCAGCGCTACATCTGGCTGGCGGCCCTGGCCGTTGTCATCGGCGCGGTGCTCTACCGCCTGGTCATCCAGCTGGCCCTGGTCGCCGGCCTGGAGGTCAATGACATGAAGCTGATTTCCGCCGTGCTGGTCGTCATCGCCCTGCTGCTGCCGAAGTGGAAGGGCTTCCAGAAGATCGTGAAGTCCTTCAAGCGCACCCCGGCGCCCGTCACCGACTCCAAGGAAGAGGTTCGCACCAATGCTTGAGATCAAGAACCTGTCTCGCACGTTCTTCCCCGGCACGGTGAATGAACGCAAGGCGCTGCGCAACATCAACCTGACTCTGGGGAACGGCGAATTCGTCACCGTGATCGGCTCCAACGGCGCCGGCAAGTCCACGGTGCTGAACATGGTGGCCGGCAAGCTGCAGCCGGACGCCGGAACGGTGACGATCGACGGGAAGAACGTCACCAAGTTGGCCGACTTCCGCCGCGCCAAATACATCGGCCGCGTGTTCCAGGATCCGATGGCCGGCACCGCGCCGACCATGTCGATCGAGGAGAACATGGCCCTGGCCTACGCCCGAGGACGCTTCCGCGGACTGGGCGCCGGGGTCGGGGCCAAGCGCCGCGAGCTGTTCGTCGAAGAGCTGAAGTCCCTGGAGCTCGGGCTGGAGAACCGCCTGAAGACCAAGGTCGGCCTGCTCTCCGGCGGCCAGCGCCAGGCGCTGAGCCTGCTCATGGCCACGTTCTCCGAGCCCAAGATCCTGCTGCTCGACGAGCACACCGCCGCGCTGGACCCGCAGCGCGCCGCGCTGGTGTCGCGCCTGACCAACCAGATCGTCGAACGCCACCAGCTGACCACGTTGATGGTCACGCACAACATGGAGCAGGCGCTGCAACTGGGCACGCGACTGATCATGATGCACGACGGGCAGATCATCCTGGACCTGGATTCCGAGCAGAAGCAGCAGATGACCGTCAAGGACCTGCTGGGCGAGTTCGAGAAGATCAAGGGCGCCCAGCTCGATGACCGCACCATGCTGCAGTAGCAGCCCGCGTCGCTGAACTGGCAACGGCCCCGCCGGATGGGAATACTCCTCGCCGGCGGGGCCGTCGCCGTCCCCGCCACCGGGCGGCGTCCGGGTGGGCGCAAAAAAACCGCAGGTCCCGGCGTAAACCAGGACCTGCGGTGAGGTGGTGCCCCTGAAAGGAATCGAACCTTCGGCCTTCTGCTCCGGAGGCAGACGCTCTATCCACTGAGCTACAGAGGCGTGTTGCCGGGCAACGAAAAAATACTATCAGGTCGCAAGGCCAAACGTGGAATCCGCGCCAACGGCGGTTTGCGCGCCGAATGCCTACATGATCACAGCCTGCGGCGTCATGAATGCCCGTGGGGAGCGCGAAAAACCGGTAGTCTTGATGGGTGACTCCTGAAGAACTCTCCGCAGCAATATCCGCATGCCTCACCCAGGCCGTAGCAGCCGGCGAAATCTCCGTCGACATCCCCGACGTCGTGCGCGTGGAGCGACCCAAGAGCCGTGAACACGGCGATTGGGCGACCAACATCGCGCTCCAGCTGGGCAAGAAGGCCGGCATGGCCCCGCGCGACTTCGCGCAGCTGCTGGCCAACCGCCTGGCCGAGGTACCGGGAGTCGGCGCCGTGGACATCGCAGGCCCCGGCTTCCTGAACATCACCCTGGACGCCGCCGCCGCCGGCGAGCTGGCCCGCACCATCGTCGAGGCCGGCAAGGCCTACGGCACCAACGACTCCCTGGCCGGCCATGTGGTCAACATGGAGTTCGTCTCCGCGAACCCGACCGGCCCGCTGCACATCGGCCACACCCGCTGGGCCGCGCTGGGCGATGCGATCGCCCGCGTGCTGCGCGCCTCCGGCGCGGATGTCACCAGCGAGTACTACATCAACGACGCCGGCAACCAGATGAACGTGTTCGCCCGTTCGGTCTACAACCGCATGCACGGCCTGCCGGTGCCCGAGGGCGGCTACCCGGGCGAGTACATCAAGGAACTGGCAGACATCGTCGAGGCCGAAGCCCCCGAGCTGAAGGGCCTGGACGAGGAGACCGCGCTGCCGCAGATCCGCGAGCTGGCCTACAAGGCGCAGATGGCAGACATCAAGAAGACCCTGGCGGACTTCGGCGTCAGCTTCGACGTGTTCTTCTCCGAGACCTCCTTGCACGAGGGCGGGGCCGTGGCCGACGCCGTGGCGCGCCTGCGCGAACAGGGCCACATCTTCGATCAGGAGGGCGCCGTCTGGCTGCGCACCACCGACTTCGGCGACGACAAGAACCGCGTGCTGATCCGCGCGAACGGCGAGCCGACCTACTTTGCGGCCGACGCCGCCTACTACCTGTCCAAGAAGGACCGCGGCTTCACCGAGAAGATCTACCTGCTCGGTGCCGACCACCACGGCTACGTCAACCGCCTGAAGGCCATCGCCGCCTGCGCGGGCGACGACAAGGAAAAGAACATCGAGGTGCTGATCGGGCAGCTGATCAGCGTCAACGGCGCGAAGCTGTCCAAGCGCGCGGGCAACATCATCGAGCTGCGCGACTTGATCGACTGGCTGGGCGCCGACGCGCTGCGCTACTCGCTGGGCCGTTTCCCTGCCGATTCGCCGATCGCGCTGGACCCTGAGCAGCTGAAGAAGAACACCAACGACAACCCGGTGTTCTACGTGCAGTACGCCCACGCGCGCTCCGCCGCCGCGGCCCGCAACGCCGCGGAGAAGAACGTGACCCGCGAGTCCTTCGACGCCAGCGAGCTGACCGACCCCACCGAGAACGAGCTGCTGGCAGTGCTCGGCCAGTTCCCGTCGGTGGTTGCCGGCGCCGCCGAGTTCCGCGAACCGCACCGCATCGCCCGCTACCTGGAGCAGGTCGCCGGCGCCTACCACTCGTGGTACGCCGCCACCCGCATCACCCCGATCGGCGAGGACACCAACGTGCTGCCGGTGCATTCCGCGCGCCTGTGGCTGAACGACGCAACCACCACCGTCCTGGCCAACGGCCTGGAACTGCTGGGCGTTTCCGCCCCGGAGAGGATGTAATACCCTATGGCCGCATCGCCGCTGGCTCCAGCTTGGCTGAACTTCCCGAACGACGTAAACACGCTGCGCGAGATCGAATGGGCCACCGGTGTGGCCCGCGGCGCCGATGGCCAGCTGGCCGTGCAGGGCATCCCCGTCGCGCAGCTGGCGCAGGAATTCGGCACCCCGCTGTTCGTGCTCGACGAGAACGATTTCCGCGCCCGCGCCGCCGGCTTCAAGTCCGCGTTCGACGCGGCCTTCAAGGACCTGTGCGGCGGGGTGGACGTCTACTACGCCGGCAAGGCGTTCTTGTGCACCGAGGTCGCCCGCTGGGTCACCGCCGAGGGGCTGCGTCTTGACACCTGCTCCGGCGGCGAGCTGGCAGTGGCCGCCGCGGCCGGCGTACCGGGGGAGAACCTCTCGCTGCACGGCAACAACAAGTCGGCCGCGGAAATCACCCGCGCCATCGAAACCGGCGTGGGCCGCATCGTGGTGGACTCGCTGGACGAGTTGGAACGCGTCATCCGCATCGCCGATGCGCTGGGCCAGCGCGCGAACGTGATGCTGCGCATCACCCCCGGCGTGCACGCCTCCACCCACGAGGCCATTGCCACCGCCCACGAGGACCAGAAGTTCGGCCTGTCCATCCTGGCCAACGACTCGGGCACCTCCCCGGCGCTGGACGCCGTGGCCCGCGCCCTGGATGCGGACAACGTGAACCTGCTGGGACTGCACGCGCACATCGGCTCGCAGATCTTCGAGGCCGAGGGCTTCGCCATGGCCGCACGCACCATGCTCGGCATCCTGGCGCAGATCCGCCAGCTCCACGGCGTCGAACTGGGCGAACTGGACCTCGGCGGCGGCTACGGCATCGCCTACACTTTGCAGGACCATCCCTCCACCCCGGTGAAGCTGGCCGCGCAGATGGCGCAGGTCGTCTCCGCGACGTGCGCCGAGCTGGACCTGGCCTGCCCGCGCATCTCCATCGAGCCGGGCCGCGCCATCGCCGGCCCGTCGACCTTCACCCTCTACGAGGCGGGCGTGCGCAAGGACGTCCAGGTCGAGGACGCCTCCGGCACGCTGCATCCGCGCCGCTACCTGTCGGTGGACGGCGGCATGAGCGACAACCCGCGCCCGGTGCTCTACGACGCCCAGTACACCGCGGTGCTGGCCAGCCGTGTGACGCGCAGCGACGTAATTATTTCTCGCGTAGTTGGGAAACACTGCGAGTCAGGTGACATAGTCGTGAAGGACGTTTACCTGCCCGAGGACGTTGCCGCCGGCGATCTGCTGGCCGTGCCGGCCACCGGAGCCTACTGCTGGGCCCTGTCGAGCAACTACAACTACCTCACCCGCCCCGCGGTGGTAGCCGTACGCGACGGCCAAGCCCGTCTGATCGTGCGCAGGGAAACGGAAGCTGATTTGTTGGCCCGCGACATGGGAGTTTAATTGACCGCTGAAAAGAGCCTGAAGGTCGCCCTGCTGGGCTGCGGCACGGTCGGCGCGCAGGTCGCGCGGATCCTGCTTGAGGACGCGGCGGCGCTGGCCGACCGCAGCGGCGCGGCGCTGGAGCTGACCGGCATCGCCGTGCGCAACACCGCCTCCGAGCGCGACGTGCAGCTGCCCGCGGAGCTGTTCACCACCGACGCGAATTCGCTGATCGACCAGGCCGACGTGGTCATCGAGCTGCTCGGCGGGCTGCACCCGGCCGGTGACTACATCGCCCGGGCGCTGAAGCGCGGGGCGAGCGTTATCACCGGCAACAAGGCGCTGATCGCCGCCCAGGGCGCGCAGCTGAACCAGCTGGCCGCCGAGCACGGCGCCCAGCTGCGCTACGAGGCGGCCGTGGCCGGGGCCATCCCGATCCTGCGCCCGATCGCCGATTCGCTGGCAGGCGATCACATCACCAAGGTGATGGGCATCGTCAACGGCACCACGAACTTCATCCTGGACGCCATGGACTCCACCGGCGCCGCGTTCGACGACGTGCTCGCCCAGGCCCAGGCGCTGGGCTACGCGGAAGCCGATCCGACCGCCGACGTGGGCGGGCACGACGCCGCCGCGAAGGCCGCGATCCTCGCCTCGCTGGCGTTCCACACCACCGTCTCCTCGGACCAGGTGCACACCGAAGGCATCACCGAGGTGAGCGCGCAGGACGTGGCCGCCGCCGCCGAGGCCGGCTACGTCATCAAGCTGCTGGCGATCGCGGAGCACGCCGAAGCCGGAGTCTCGGTGCGCGTCTACCCTTCGCTGATCAAGCGCAGCCACCCGCTGGCCAGTGTCCGCGGCGCGTTCAACGCGGTGTTCGTCGAGGCGGAAAACGCCGGGGACCTGATGTTCTACGGCGCCGGCGCGGGCGGCAACCCGACCGCCTCGGCAGTCATGGGCGACGTCGTCGCCGTGGCCCGCCAGCTGGCCGCCGGGGCCGGGCTGCCTAACGGCTCGGCGGACCAGCCGGTGAACCTGCTGGACTTCGAGCAGATCACCACCAGCTACTGGATCGGGCTGTCGGTCAAGGACCAGCCGGGCGTGCTCGCGAGCATCGCCGCGGTCTTCGGCGAGCACGGCGTCTCGATCGAGTCCATGAGCCAGCACAGCGATGCCGACGGCGAGGGCTCCGCGCTGCGCATCCTGACCCACCGGGGCGCCGAAGCGGCCCTGCGCACCACCGTCGACGCCGTCGCGGCGCTGGACGCGGTGCACTCTGTTACATCCGTTATGCGAGTTGAAGGAAACTAACGTGGCCCACCAGTGGCGCGGAGTCATCCGCGAATATGCCGACCGTCTGCCAGTAGACGAGAACACCAAGGTCATCACGCTCGGCGAAGGCGGCACCCCGCTCGTCTTCGCCCCCGCCCTGTCCCAGCTGACCGGCAGCGAGGTGTACCTGAAGGTCGAGGGCATGAACCCGACCGGCTCCTTCAAGGACCGCGGCATGACCATGGCGATGACCGCCGCGGTCGCCGCCGGCGCCAAGGCAGTGGTGTGCGCCTCCACCGGCAACACCTCCGCCTCCGCCGCAGCCTACGCCACCCAGGCCGGGCTGAAGTGCGCGGTGCTGGTGCCGGACGGAAAGATCTCCATGGGTAAGCTCTCCCAGGCGATCGCGCACGGCGCCGACATCATCCAGATCGACGGCAACTTCGACAACTGCCTTGAGGTCGCCCGCAAGCTGAGCGAGAACTATCCGGTGTTCCTGGTCAACTCCGTGAACCCGGCCCGCATCCAGGGCCAGAAGACCGGCGCCTTCGAGGTCGTCGACTTCCTGGGCGACGCCCCCGACTACCACGTGCTGCCGGTGGGCAACGCGGGCAACATTACCGCCTACTGGAAGGGCTACAAAGAGTACGCCTCCGAGTTCACCAACCAGGCCGGCGCCGTGCTCGCCCCGGTATCCACCAGGACCCCGATCATGTGGGGCTTCCAGGCCGCCGGCGCCGCACCGATCGTGCTGGGCCACCCGGTGACCGAGCCGGACACCATCGCCACCGCCATCCGCATCGGCAACCCCGCCTCCTGGGCCCAGGCCGAGGAAGCGCGCGACGAGTCCGGCGGCCTCATCGATTCGGTGACCGACGACGAGATCCTCGCCGCGCACCGCTGGCTCTCCTCCCGCGAGGGCGTTTTCGTGGAGCCGGGCTCCGCGGCAGGCGTCGCGGGCCTGATCAAGCACCACGCCGCAGGCAACGTGCCGTCGGGCAAGAAGATCGTGATCACCGTGACCGGCCACGGCCTGAAGGACCCGGACTGGGCCCTGAAGCAGGCCGACGGCTCGGCCGTCGCCCCCACCAAGGTCGGCTTCGACGTGGTGGAAGTCGCCACCGCACTGGGCCTGTCCTAGACGCCGCCCGCTGCCTGCCGGCCCGTCGCCGCCGCACCGGCACCAGGTGCGGCCGTGGCGGGCCGCTGCGCGTTCCGGCGCCCCTCCGCACTCATCACCCCTAGCTCACCACCTGAAGCTCACCACCTCGAAGGAACCCATGCAGCAGATCGCCCTGGGCCAGCACCTGGTCGTCGCCCCGCCCGCCACCACCGCCAACCTGGGCCCCGGGTTCGACTCGCTGGGCCTCGCGCTGGAATTCCGCGACCGGCTGGAGATCCGCACCGCGCCGCAGAGCACCGTGCAGATTAGCGGCGACGGGGCCGACAGCCTGCCGCGTGACGAATCCCACCTGATCATCCGCGAGATGCACCGCTACTGGGAGCAGCGCGGCTTCGCGCCGGTCGGCATCGAGCTGAAGGCGGCCAACAACATCCCGCACGCCCGCGGCATGGGCTCCTCCGCCGCCGCGATCGTCGCCGCCTACGCCGCGGCCGATGCGCTGCTGCCAGCCGCCGAGCGCGGGGGACTGGACGCAGTCTTCCAGGCCGCCGCGGCCTGGGAAGGCCACCCGGACAACGTCGCCCCGGCGGTCTACGGCGGGCTGAGCATTTCCGCGACCAATGCCGGCGGGACCTTCAGCTGCGCCCTGGTCCCGGTGCACACGCAGGTCCGCGCGGTGCTGGCGATCCCGTCCAACGGCCTGTCCACCGAGGTGGCCCGCGGGGTGCTTCCCGCGCAGATCGCCCACGCAGATGCGGCGGCGAACACTGCCTCCGGCGCGCTACTGATCCACGCGCTGAGCAACGACCCGTCCCACCTGCTCGGCGGCACCGTCGACTACCTGCACCAGTCCTACCGGGCCGCTTCGATGCCCGAAAGCAGCGCGCTGATCGCGCTTTTGCGCGAGCACCAGCTGGCCGCGGTGGTCTCCGGGGCGGGCCCGACAGTGCTTGCGCTGGTGGCCGGCGACGCCCAGGAACGCCTGGCAGGGGAGCTCATCGAGCAGTTCTCCGCACAATCTTCGGTTTCCTGGCGTGCTGAATTTCCGCGCCTGGCCGCCAACGGTGTTACAGTAGAAGTGCTGTAGCACTCAAGGCAGACCGGATCATGCGGGCGCCAGCCCGATGATGAACCTTATGGCGAGTGTTGAAGCGGACGCGATCGGCGCACCGTGCCTGTCGCAGCCGTCCAGCCGTTCCGGATTTTTCCTGCAGCTCGCAGCACCCTTGATATCCCACATCCATGCACAGTCGTGCCGTCGAGATATCAGTTTTCAAACCCAGTTTCCCGCCATCACCGGTGATACCTGAGGGCGGGTCGGGTTTTCGGTGGAACAGCCTCTCATTCTGGGCTGCAACACCTCATATTTACGGCACAGTGGGACTGCCGCAGGCAGCCCATCCTACGAGTCAGAAGGAATTTTCGTGACCGAAACCACGAGCCTCAACGAAGGCGTGGACACCAAGACTTCCGAGACCAAGAGCTCCGGCCTGGCCTCCTTGAAGATGACCCAGCTGCAGCAGCTGGCGTCGCAGCTCGGCATCACCGGCGGATCGCGCATGCGCAAGGCCGACCTGGTCGCCGCCATCAGCTCCCACCAGCGCGGCGGCTCGATCGCCGCCAAGGACGCGGAAGCTGCCAAGGCCGCCGAGCCGAAGGCCGACGCAGCCCAGGCGCCAGCCGCCAAGGAAGCGCCGGCCAAGACCACCCGTACCCGTCGCGCACCGAAGGCCGCTGCAGAGGCCCCGAAGGCCGACGCAGCCCCCGCCCAGGAAGCAGCTGAGGCCCCGCAGGCCGCCGAGCCGAAGGCTGAAAAGCCGGCCCGCGCCCGCCGCACCTCGCGCCGCGTGACCGACTCCGGCAAGATCACCGCCAAGGACGACGCCGCCAAGGCAGCGACCACCGAGGCACCGGCCCAGGCCGAAGCCGCAGTGGACGCGCCGGCCGAGGAAGCCGCCGCACCGGCCAAGGAACGCGCACCGCGCCAGCGCCGCAACACCCGCGCCGCTAAGGCAGAGCAGGCATCCGAGGCTCCGGCACAGGATGCCGACGCCCCGGCCGCCGAGGCCAAGACCGCTCCGGCCGAAGCCGATGCCGCGGAGAACGCCGAGGCGGAGAAGTCCGGCGAGCAGCGCGAAGAGCGCCGCGAGCGCGGCAACCGCCGTGAGCGTGGCAACCGCCGTGAGCGCAACAACGACCGCAACGACCGTGGCAACGACCGAAATGACCGCGGCGGCGACCGCAACGAGTCTTCCGAGCAGGACGCGTCCGAGCAGTCGGAGGAGCGCCGCGATCGCAACCAGGAGCGCAACGAGCGCAATGAGCGCAACGCCAACCGCCGTGAGCGCAACAACGACCGCAGCGAGCGCGGCAACCGCCGCGATCGCAACGATCGCAATGACCGCAACCAGGATCGCAACGACCGGAACAACCGCAACCGCCGCGGCCGCCGCGAGGACGACGAGCCGCAGCTGAGCGAGGACGACGTGCTGCTGCCGATCGCCGGCATCCTGGACGTGCTGGAGAACTACGCATTCGTCCGCACCGCCGGCTACCTGCCCGGCCCGAACGACGTCTACGTCACCCTGGGCCAGGTCAAGAAGTACAACCTGCGCAAGGGCGACGCCATCGTCGGCGCCATTCGCGCACCGCGCGAGGGCGAGACCCCGAACCCGCGCCAGAAGTTCAACGCCCTGGTGCAGCTGACTTCGGTGAACGGCAAGAAGCCGGAGGACAACCGCGAGCGCGTCGAATTCAACAAGCTGGTGCCGCTGTACCCGACCGAGCGCCTGCGCCTGGAGACCGATCCGAAGCTGGTCGGCCCGCGCGTCATCGACCTGGTCGCACCGATCGGCAAGGGCCAGCGCGGCCTGATCGTCTCGCCTCCGAAGGCCGGCAAGACCCTGATCCTGCAGTCCATCGCGAACGCGATCACCACCAACAACCCAGAGGTGCACCTGATGATGGTGCTGGTGGACGAGCGTCCCGAAGAAGTCACCGACATGCAGCGCACCGTCAAGGGCGAGGTCATCGCCTCGACCTTCGACCGCCCGGCCGACGACCACACCACCGTGGCCGAGCTGGCCATCGAGCGCGCCAAGCGCCTGGTGGAAATGGGCATGGACGTCGTCGTGCTGCTTGACTCGATGACCCGCCTGGGCCGCGCCTACAACCTGGCCGCCCCGGCTTCGGGCCGCATCCTGTCCGGCGGCGTGGACTCCGCGGCGCTGTACCCGCCCAAGCGCTTCTTCGGCGCCGCCCGCAACATCGAGAACGGCGGCTCGCTGACCATCCTGGCCACCGCCCTGGTGGAGACCGGATCCAAGATGGACGAGGTCATCTTCGAGGAGTTCAAGGGCACCGGCAACATGGAGCTGCGCCTGTCGCGCCAGCTGGCCGAGAAGCGCATCTTCCCGGCGGTCGACGTCAACGCGTCCTCCACCCGCCGCGAAGAGCAGCTGATGAGCGCCGAAGAGGTGCGCATCATGTGGCGCCTGCGCCGCATGCTCTCGGGCATCGATCCGCAGCAGGCGCTGGAGGTTCTCACCGGCAAGATCCGCGAGACCCAGTCCAACGCAGAATTCCTGATGCTGGTGAACAAGACCACACCGGACAAGCACTAGCGTTCAAAAACCCATGGCGTCCAGCCGGCCGGCACCTGTCCGGCCGGCTGGACGCCATCGGCGCGTCACCTACCATGGCGCTTAAGACATAGAATTTAACCCGGCCCTTCGTGGCCGCTGGCCAGAGCCGCGCAGAACAAAGGAAGAGCAGCCCCATGTTTGAATCCGTCAAGTCGCTACTTGAGGAGCACGCCGAGATTCAGGCGAAGCTCTCCGACCCGTCCGTCTACGCCGACCAGTCAGTGGCCCGCAAGCTCGGCCGCCGCTCCGCGCAGCTGAACGGCATCGTCGAGGCCTACAACAAGTGGAACAGCGCCACCGAGGACTTGGAAGCCGCCAAGGAAATGGCCGACGAAGATCCGGACTTCGCCGAAGAGGTCGAAACCCTCACCGCGCAGCTGCCCGAACTGGAGGAGAAGCTGCGCCGCCTGCTGATCCCGCGCGACGAGAACGACGCGCGCGATGTGATCCTCGAGGTCAAGGGCGGCGAGGGCGGCGACGAGGCCGCCCTGTTCGCCGCGGACCTGCTGCGCATGTACACCCGCTACGCGGAGCACAAGGGCTGGAAGGTCGAGATGATCTCCTACAACGAGTCCGACCTCGGCGGCTACAAGGATGCCCAGGTCGCGATCAAGGGCAAGTCCAGCGACCCGGCAGAGGGCGTCTACGCCCACCTGAAGTTCGAGGGCGGCGTGCACCGCGTACAGCGCGTGCCGGTCACCGAATCCCAGGGCCGCATCCACACCTCGGCCGCCGGCGTGCTGGTGCTGCCAGAGGTCGACGAGCCCGAAGAAGTGGACATCCACGCCAACGACCTGAAGATCGACGTCTACCGCTCCTCGGGCCCCGGCGGCCAGTCGGTGAACACCACCGATTCCGCCGTGCGCATCACCCACCTGCCTACCGGCATCGTGGTCGCCATGCAGAACGAGAAGTCGCAGATCCAGAACCGCGAAGCCGCCATGCGCGTGCTGCGCTCGCGCCTGCTGGCCCACCAGCAGGAGATCATCGACGCAGAGAACTCCGCCGTGCGCGCCAGCCAGATCCGCACCATGGACCGCTCCGAGCGCATCCGCACCTACAACTACCCGGAAAACCGCATCGCGGACCACCGCACCGGGTACAAGGCCTACAACCTGGACGCGGTGATGGACGGCGACCTGGAGCCGGTCATCGAATCCTGCATCCAGATGGACGAGGAAGAGCGCCTGGCGGCGCTGGGCGAGTAGCAGGCGCCCGCGCACCCGTGGAGAATCCGCTACCCGTCCGCGAGCTGTCCGCCGTGCGCCGCGCCGCGCTGGGACAGCTCGCCGCAGCCGGCGTGCCCAGCCCCGCGGTCGACGCCGACCTGCTGGCCTGCCACGTGCTGGGCATCGAGCGCTCCGAGCTGAAGCTGCGCGAACTGCGCGGGGATTCCTTCTCCGAGCCGCAGTTCACGCAGTACGCCGCGCTGCTCGAACGCCGCGCCGCGCGCATCCCGCTGCAGCACCTGACCGGCGAAGGCCACTTCCGCTACCTGACCCTGAAGGTCGGGCCCGGAGTGTTCTCGCCGCGCCCGGAAACCGAGACCGTGGTCCAGCTGGGCCTGGACTTCCTGGCCGAGCAAGGGCTTGCGGCCCCCCGCTGCGCGGACCTGTGCTCCGGTTCCGGGGCCATCGCCGCCGCGCTGGCCAGCGAGGTCCCGCAGGCCTCCGTGTGGGCCGTGGAGCTCTCCGAGGACGCCATCGGCTACACTCGGGCCAACTGCGAGCCGCTGGGCGTCACGGTGCTGCACCGCGACGCCTCCGCGCTGCCGGCGCCATTGCACGGCAGCATGGACCTGGTGATCTCCAACCCGCCCTACATCCCGCCCAATGCGGTGCCGCGCGAACCAGAGGTGCGCGACCACGACCCGCAGATGGCCCTCTACGGGCTGGGCGAGGACGGGCTGCAGATCCCGCGCGCCATCGCCGCCGAGGCGCTGCGCCTGCTGCGCCCCGGGGGACTGTTCGTCATGGAGCACGCCGAGGTGCAGCAGGATTCCGCCGCCCAGCTGCTGCGCGACGCTGGTTTCACGGCCGTCGCCGGGCACCCGGACCTGTCCGGGCGCCCGCGCTCGACCAGCGGCCGCGCGCCGCGCTGAACTACCCACCCACCACCCCACATGAAAGAATGATCCCGTGAGCACACGATTTTTGGTCAGCAACGAGCAGGAACACGCTGCAGGCATCGAGGCGGCGCGCACCGCGCTGTCGGCCCAGCGCTGCATCGTCCTGCCTACCGATACGGTCTACGGGATCGGCGCCGACGCGTTCAGCGCGCAGGGCGTGGCGATGCTGCTGGCGGCCAAGGGCCGCAGCCGCACCATGCCGCCGCCGGTGCTGATCGCCCAGGCCGCCACCATGGACGGGCTGGCCCGTGACATCCCTGACGAGGCCCGCAAGCTCGCCGAGGCCTTCTGGCCCGGGGGACTGACCCTGATCCTGCAGGCGCAGCCCTCGCTGACCTGGGACCTGGGGGAGACCCGCGGCACCGTGGCGCTGCGCGTCCCGAACGATGAAACCGCCCTGGAGCTGCTGGCCGCCACCGGTCCGCTGGCCGTCTCCTCCGCCAACCGCACCGGCAACCCGGCCGCCACCACCGCCGACGAGGCCGTGGCCCAGCTGGGCGATTCGGTGGACGTGTACCTGGACGGCGGCTCGCGTGCCGCACAGGACGACGCCGAGACCCTGCCCTCGACCATCGTGGACTGCACCGGCGCGCGGCTGCAGGTCGTGCGCTCCGGCGCCATCTCCATCGAGGAGCTGCGCGTGGTCGTCCCCGCCATTCTCGACTTGGGACAGGACGACTCCGGCCAGGGCGCATGAGAAGCTACGTCCTGCTGATCGCGTTCAGTTTCGCGGTCTCCTTCCTGCTTACCCCCATCGTACGCTCGGTGGGCGAGAGGTTCACCGGCAACCAGAAGGTCCGTGCCCGCGACCAGCACGAGAAGCCGATCGTGAAGTTCGGCGGCGTGGCGATCATCGCCGCGTTCGCGCTCGGGCTCGGGCTGGCCAGCCAGCTCAGCTTCTTCCGCGGGGTCTTCGGGAACACCGAACCCATCACCGGCATCGTGCTGGCGCTGCTGGTGATCCTCATCCTGGGGCTCGCCGACGACATGTTCGATCTGCGCTGGTGGATCAAGGCCAGCGGCCAAGTCCTGGTGGGTGGGATCATCGCCGGGCACGGAATCGTGATCCAGTCGCTGCCCGTGGGTTCCTGGCAAATCGAGCACACCTGGATCCAGATCGCCATCACCATCTTCCTGATCGTGCTCACGATGAACGCGATCAACTTCTCCGACGGGCTCGACGGGCTGGCCGCCGGGCTCGCGGCCATCGGCGCGGCCACGTTCTTCGTCTACTCCTATGTGCTGGCCACGCACGTCAGCGCCGACGACTACGCCAACATGGGTGCGCTTTTGTGCTCCCTGCTGCTGGGCGCGTGCCTGGGCTTCCTGCCGCACAACTTCAACCCCGCGAACATCTTCATGGGGGAGAGCGGCGTGCTGGCCATCGGCATGATCCTCTCGGTGGCCACGATCGCGGTGACCGGTGACGTGCAGGGCTTGGAAGCCCAGCGCTTCCGCAACATCCCGGCCTACATGCCGATGTTGCTGCCGATGGTGATCGTCTTCCTACCAGTACTGGACCTTGTGCTCTCGGTGCTGCGCCGGCTGGCCAACAAACGCTCACCCTTTTCGCCGGACGCCAAGCACATCCACCACAAGATGCTCGCGCAGGGTCACTCGGTGCGCCGTGCGGTGATCCTGCTGTACCTGTGGGCCGGCTTCATCGCCGTATCGGTGGTCTCGATCGCGTTCATCCCCGTCGTTCTGATGGTTCCGATCGTCATCTTGCTGTTTATCGGTGTGGGACTTGCCACATGGAAACCACTGGTGGTCGACCGGTTGGGTGCGCTACGCAAGAAGTTGTCCAAGTAGCCAATTCGGGTATCATGCCGCCGCCTCCCACAAACTGTTTCTATCTCGTGTAGAATTCAATATGGATCTTCTCCCGGAACAGTTTCGTTCGCAGGGGGTTTTGAGTTTCATCAGCATCGATAGGTGCACCATGGATCATCGATTTAGACGAAGGAAGGATGCGGACTTGGCTTCTGGTTCTGCCCGCGTCAGTGCTTCGTCTGGATCGAAGTCCATCTGGTTGCCGATTCTGGGCCTGTCAATGGTGTACTCGATCATCGCGACCGCAGCCTTTTTCCTGATTTCTTGGCTGCTTGCCGATCTTGAGTACGCGTTATCCGGCGCTTTTGCCGCCGGTGTGGTTATTGGCTTTTTCGCTATTGGCATTCTGATCGCTGAAGCTGCAGGACGAATCCGCCGCTCGTGGGCCATGCCCGCGTTCTTGGCGACATTCGTCATCAAGGTGTTCGGCGTCGCCTTCGTTCTGTTGAGCCTGGGATTGCCCGCTTGGGTTGATCGTCAGGCTTTCGTACTCGCTGCAGCCGTATCCCTTGTTGCCTGGCAGGTCGGCGAGGTCCGAGCCTTCATGAAGGCTCGCCTTGCCATCTATAACGAGGAATAGGGCTAAGAGCTCTGACGCTTATGTCAGAGAGATGCTGTGAGTTTGATAAGCTTACTAACGGGTCATTTTCGGCCGTGCGCTTAATTGCCTGCGGACGAATCGGAAACATCCTCGGGGAAACCCGGGGTCGCACTTATCAGAGTTGATGCTACCGGCGACAGCTGTGAGAAGTACCCGTTTGATCTTTTCTTCACACGGTGAAAGGCAGTTACCGCCAGTCACCGCCTTTTGCCCGTGACCGTTACTGCAGAGAGGACAGCGCGTTGTTCGCGTTTGCGCTCCCAATGGCCTCAGAAGAAGGCGGATTTGTCCCGCCAACCGTATCCGATACCCACCTCCCGGAGATTTTCCCGTGGATGGCTGAGTACGGTACGGGTTTCGGCAAGCAGATGCTCATGATCGTCCTGTCGATCGTGCTTATCTCTTGGTTCTTCACCGCAGCTATCAAGAACCCTAAATTGGTTCCAGGCAAGATGCAGTACCTCGCTGAGTCCGGCTACGCCTTCGTGCGTAACGGCATCGGCCGCGACATCATCGGCGAAAAGAACTTCCGTCCTTGGATTCCGCTGCTGTTCGCGACGTTCTTCTTCGTCTTGCTGAATAACCTCTTCGGTGCCATCCCGTTCCTGCAGCTTCCATCGTTCTCACACGCTGGCTCTGCATACGCAATGGCAATCATCATCTACGGCACCTGGATTGCCGTAGGTCTGAAGAATCACGGTATTCGTTACTTCAAGCTGGCAGTTACTCCAGCGGGCGTGAGCCCGGTGATGCTGATCCTGCTGGTGCCTTTGGAAATCATTTCGAACTTTATCGTCCGCCCACTGACGCACTCGCTGCGTCTCATGGCAACGATGCTGGCAGGCCACATCATCGTGATGCTGGCAGCCTCAGGTGCACGCCACTTGATCGTCGTTCAGGAATCGCTGGCACTGAATGGTGTTGGTGTTCTGGTCATCGCCGGTTCGGTAGCTATGTACTTCCTCGAATTGTTGATCATGGTTCTGCAGGCGTTCGTGTTTACGCTGCTGACCGCGATCTACATCCAAGGCGCGCTTGAAGCCGACGCCCACTAAGGCCATTTCTTCTTTACTCAAACCCAATAGTTCTTCCTTGATTGATTCAAGGAAAACCTCACAACCTACCGGCAAGAAGCACGGTATCTTGAAAGGAATAATCGCATGAGCGGCTCCCTGAATATGATCGGTTACGGTCTGGCAGCAATTGGTTCGGCTATCGGCGTTGGTCTGATCTTCGCTGCTTACATCAACGGCGTTGCACGTCAGCCAGAAGCACAGCGCATCCTGCAGCCAATCGCTATGCTCGGCTTCGCACTTGCTGAAGCACTGGCCATCCTGGGCCTGGTTTTCGCCTTCGTTATCAAGTAAGTCTTTCCCGGCTGTAGTGGCCTCGCCACTATCGCGAGGCGTACACACAAGTGGAAACTAATAGATAAGGAATGGTGAGTATGAATAGCACTGACTTCATCCTCGCTGCGGGCGAATCGGTCAATCCGCTGATGCCAAATCCGTGGGAAATTCTCGTCACGGGTGTTGGTTTCGCGGTCCTTCTGTTCATCGTCATCAAGGTGATTGCTCCGAAGTTCGAGCAGTCCTACGAAGATCGCGTCACCGCGATCGAAGGTGGCCTGGAGAAGGCCGAGGCAGCACAGAAGGAAGCAGAGGAGACCTTGGCACAGTACAAGGCCCAGCTTCTGGAAGCTCGCACCGAGGCTAACCGCATCCGCGAGGAAGCTCGCAGCGAAGGTGCTCAGATCCTCGAGGATCTGAAGACCAAGGCAACCGACGAGGCTACTCGCATCAGCGAGCAGGCTCAGCGTCAGATCTCGGCCGAGCGCACCGCCGCTCTGTCGTCGCTTCGCACCGACGTGGGCGCTTTGGCCACCGAACTTGCAAGCAAGATTGTTGACGAAGCTCTGAAGGACGATGCCCGTGCCCAGCGCGTGGTTGATCAGTTCCTGAACGATTTGGAAGCTCAGCAGAACGCAGGTGCATCGAACTAATGGCAAGTGTATCGAGCGAGTCATTGGCAAAGGCTTTGGAGTTCCTGGAACCCAAGTTGGCACTGGCATCTTTGGAGCTGCCGAAGGAACTGTTCGCGGTCCTGGAAGTACTGGATGCAAATGCCGGTCTTCGCCGAGCATTGACTGATCCGGCCCGTGAAGCTGCCGAGAAGGCAAGCCTGTTGGCACAGCTGCTGCGCGGAAAGGTTTCGGCTGACGCCGAGTCCACCGTCGCCCAGCTGGCTTCCACTCGCTGGAGCTCGGAACGCGACATTAGCGATGCGCTCGAAACGCTGGCTGTCACTGCGGTGACCGCAGTGGCCGAGCAGCAGGACGGCGCTTCGGGGCTGGCCAAGCTGGAGCAGGATCTGTTCTCCTTCATCGAGGTAGTTCGTTCTAACCACGAACTGCAGCGTGCGTTGGATGATGCGCAGGCCCCAGCCGAGGCAAAGAGCGCTCTGGCGCTCAAACTCGTGCCCAACGCGTCGCGGACCGCGCAGGTGTTGATCTCCCAGGCAATTTCGGCCCCTCGCGGGCTGAAGCCCATTGCTCTGATTGAGCGTTTCGTTGAGCTTGTGGCCAAGCGCCAGCAGCGTTGGATCGCCTCGGTGACCAGCACTGTGAAGCTTTCCGAGGCTCAGCTTGAGCGCCTGGAGACCAGCTTGAACAAGGTTTACGGTCGCCAGCTGAAGCTCAACGTCACTACCGATCCGTCGCTGATCGGCGGCCTGGTAGTCAAGGTGGGCGACGAAGTTGTCGACGCTTCCGTGGCATCTCGTGTGGCCGAGTTGCGCCGCGCCCTGGCCGGCTAGAACTTTTGCCAGGGGCTGTGCCCCTGGCAAAAGTTCCGGCTCGCCGGGACCAACACAGACTTCATTCACATCGATCCACCAATGATTTTGGGTGGATCACAATTTAGGAGAGCAGGGACTGCAGATGGCCGATTTGACCATCAATGCCGACGACGTCCGTAATGCCCTAAACGAGTTCGCATCTTCCTACGAACCGGGTAAGGCAGAGCGCACCGAGGTGGGACGCGTTGTCGCAGCAAGCGACGGCATCGCCAAGGTGGAAGGTCTTCCTTCCGTCATGGCCAACGAGCTGCTGAAGTTCGAAGACGGCACCCTGGGCCTGGCCCAGAACCTCGACACCCGTGAAATCGGCGTCGTGGTGCTCGGTGACTTCACCGGCATCGAAGAGGGCCAGAAGGTCGAGCGCACTGGCGAGATTCTCTCGGTTCCAGTCGGCGACGGCTTCATGGGCCGCGTGGTTGACCCGCTGGGTGAGCCACTGGACAACCTGGGCCCGATCGAGTCCGAGGGCCGCCGTGCACTGGAACTCCAGGCACCAGGCGTGACCGAGCGTAAGTCGGTTCACGAACCGCTGCAGACCGGCATCAAGGCCATCGACGCCATGATCCCGATCGGCCGTGGCCAGCGTCAGCTGATCATTGGCGACCGCCAGACCGGCAAGACCGCTATCGCCGTCGACGCCATTCTGAACCAGCGCGCCAACTGGGCCACCGGCGACCAGACCAAGCAGGTTCGCTGCATCTACGTTGCAGTGGGCCAGAAGGCTTCGACCATCGCAGCCGTGCGCCAGACCCTCGAAGAGCAGGGCGCCCTGGAGTACACCACGATCGTGGCCTCCCCGGCATCCGACCCTGCCGGCTTCAAGTACCTGGCACCATACGCAGGCTCGGCCATCGGCCAGCACTGGATGTACGGTGGCAAGCACGTTCTGATCGTGTTCGATGACCTGTCGAAGCAGGCTGAAGCCTACCGCGCCGTGTCGCTGTTGCTGCGCCGTCCGCCAGGACGCGAAGCTTACCCGGGCGACGTCTTCTACCTGCACTCCCGTCTGCTTGAGCGTTGCGCCAAGGTTTCGGACGAGCTGGGCGCAGGTTCGATGACCGGTCTGCCGATCATCGAAACCAAGGCGAACGACGTCTCGGCCTTCATTCCGACCAACGTCATCTCGATCACCGACGGCCAGATCTTCCTGCAGTCGGACCTGTTCAACGCCAACCAGCGCCCAGCTGTCGACGTGGGTGTTTCGGTTTCCCGCGTGGGTGGCGCCGCACAGGTCAAGGCCATGAAGAAGGTCTCCGGTACCCTGAAGCTGGAACTGGCTCAGTACCGCGACATGCAGGCTTTCGCCATGTTCGCTTCGGACCTGGATGCCGCTTCCAAGCAGCAGCTGACCCGTGGTGCACGTCTGATGGAACTGCTGAAGCAGGGCCAGTACCAGCCGTACGCCGTCGAGGATCAGGTTGTCTCCGTGTGGGCCGGCACCAACGGCTACCTGGACGATGTTCCGGTGGAAGACGTGCTGCGCTTCGAGCGCGAGTTCATCGACTACCTGCGTCACCGCACCGAGGTTCTGACCGTTCTGGCTCAGACCGGCAAGCTGGAAGACGAGACCGTCGACGCCATGAAGGCGGCCATTGCTGACTTCAAGGCCGGCTTCTTCGGCCAGGGCGACGACCAGCTGGTCGCCGCAGGTCACGAAGAGCACGACGCTCTGGATGCCGAGTCCGTCGACCAGGAACAGATCGTCAAGCAGAAGCGCTGACAATTTCCTTGACGTTTAGGGGTACGGCGTCGGCGACGGCGCCGCACCCCAAACGTTGGGAATAAGGAAAGGACACACATGGGAGCCCAGATTCGGGTCTACCGCCAGAAGATTGCCTCGACCTCGTCGATGCGCAAGATCTTCAAGGCGATGGAACTGATCGCTGCATCCCGCATCGGCAAGGCACGTAGCCGTGTTTCGGCTTCGCTGCCGTACGCCAATGCGATCACCCGTGCAGTTACCGCCGTCGCGTCCCAGGCCGATGTTGAACACCCGCTGACCACGGAACCGGCGAATGTTCGCCGTGCCGCGGTGCTGGTGATGACTTCGGACCGCGGACTCGCCGGGTCCTACTCCGCCAGCGTTCTGAAGCAGGCAGAGCACCTCGTGGAACTCCTGCGTGGAGATGGCAAGGAAGTCAAGACCTACTTGGTCGGCCGCAAGGCCCAGGCTTACTTCGATTTCCGTTCGCGCGAGTACGCCCGAGTGTGGACCGGGAACACCGATTCCCCGCAATTTGAAACCGCACGCGAGCTGCGCGAAATCCTCCTTGAGGACTTCGCTAACGATTACGAGCAGGGTGGCGTGGACGAGATCCACGTTGTTTACACCCAGTTCAAGTCGATGGTCACGCAGGAACCGACGGTTATCCGTCTGTTGCCGTTGGAGGTTGTCGAGGGTGAAACCGAGACTCCTACCGACGAGCTGTTGCCACTGTACGAATTCGAGCCGTCGCCGGAGGAAGTGCTGGACGCACTGCTGCCGCGTTACATCGATTCGCGTCTGTTCAACGCCCAGCTGCAGGCCGCAGCCTCCGAGCTCGCTGCACGTCAGCGCGCGATGAAGGCCGCAGGCGACAACGCCGGCGAGTTGATCAAGAAGTACACGCGACTGCGTAACAACGCCCGTCAGGCTGAAATCACCCAGGAGCTTTCGGAAATCGTCGCCGGCGCAGACGCGCTGAACGACTAGCCGAAACCTCCTACCAGACAAGAAGTGAGAAAGATGACTGCCCAACTCAACGAGCAGGTTACCGCAGGGGCCACCGGTCGTATTGCCCGCGTGATTGGCCCGGTCGTGGACGTCGAGTTCCCTGCCGATGCACTGCCTGCAATCTACAACGCACTCACCGCTGAGCTGACCCTCAACGGTGTAACCAAGACCATCACCTTCGAAACCAGCCAGCACCTCGGTGACGGCCTGGTTCGCGCAGTATCGCTGCAGGCCACCGACGGCCTGGTCCGCGGTGCAGCCGTGAAGGACACCGGCGCTTCGATCTCCGTCCCGGTTGGCGACGGCGTCAAGGGCCACATCTTCAACGTGCTGGGCGACGCCCTGGACGTTGACAACTCGGAGATCCAGGTCACCGAGCGCTGGCCAATCCACCGCCAGGCACCGAAGTTCTCCGATCTTGAGGGCTCGACCGAGATGCTGGAAACCGGCATCAAGTCGATCGACCTTCTGACCCCCTACATCAAGGGTGGCAAGATCGGTCTGTTCGGTGGCGCAGGCGTGGGTAAGACCGTGCTGATCCAGGAAATGATCACCCGTGTTGCACGTAACTTCGGTGGTACTTCGGTATTCGCCGGCGTAGGCGAGCGCACCCGTGAAGGCAACGACCTCTGGGTCGAAATGGACGAGGCCAACGTTCTGAAGGACACCGCCTTGGTGTTCGGCCAGATGGATGAGCCACCAGGAACCCGCCTGCGCGTGGCACTGTCCGCTCTGACCATGGCGGAGTACTTCCGCGATGTGCAGAACCAGGACGTGCTGCTGTTCATCGACAACATCTTCCGCTTCACCCAGGCCGGTTCCGAGGTGTCGACCCTGCTGGGCCGCATGCCTTCCGCCGTGGGTTACCAGCCGAACCTTGCCGATGAAATGGGCCTGCTGCAGGAACGCATCACCTCGACGAAGGGCCGCTCGATCACCTCGATGCAGGCAGTCTACGTCCCGGCCGATGACTACACCGACCCGGCTCCGGCGGCAACCTTCGCCCACCTGGACGCAACCACCGAGCTGTCGCGTGAAATCGCGTCGCGCGGTCTGTACCCGGCAATCGATCCGCTGACCTCGACCTCGCGAATCCTGGATCCGCAGTACATCGGTCAGGCTCACTATGATACGGCCATCCGCGTGAAGGCCATCCTGCAGAAGAACAAGGAACTGCAGGACATCATCGCGATCCTCGGCATCGACGAACTGGGCGAAGAGGACAAGGTCGTCGTGGCACGTGCACGTCGTATCCAGCAGTTCCTGTCGCAGAACACCTACACCGCAAAGCAGTTCACCGGTGTGGAGGGTTCGACCGTTTCCATCAAGGACACCATCGAGGGCTTCACCGCCATCTGCGATGGCGACCTGGACCACATCGCAGAGCAGGCGTTCTTCAACGTCGGTGGTTTGGACGACGTCGAGCGCCAGTGGGCTGAGATCCAGAAGGCCAGCAAGTAACGATGGCCGAACTTCAGGTCGAAATCGTTGCGGCCGACCACTTCGTGTGGTCCGGCCCGGCGAAGCTGGTCAAGGCTCGTTCGGTAGACGGCGAGATCGGAGTTCTGCCCGGTCACGTCCCGATGCTGTCGGTGCTTGCCGCTGGGGATCTGGAAATCGATCCGGTTTCCGCATCCCGCTTCACGGTCCAGATCGATGGAGGGTTCTTCTCGGTCGACTCGGATCGCGTCGTGATCGTTGCTGACAACGCTGTTCTGGAAAACGCAGCGTAGGCGATGAATTGATTGAGATTACCGCACCAGTTCTCATAGCGCTGCTGGTTCTAGCCGGCATCGTCATGTTTTTTGGCGCCATGGCCGTGCGCCGCATTCAGTTGCGGCGCACGCTGGGCACCTTCGACGCCTCCATCCTCACGCCCAAGGGCAAGTGGATGATGGTGATCGGCCGCTACGGCGGCGGACATGTGGATCTGTTGCGGTTTTTCTCTGTCTCGCCGATCCCCAGCTTCGTGGTCGAGCGCCGCGGGCTGGATGTCACGGGGTGGCGTCGCGCCGACGAGCAGGAGGCCTTGCGGATTCCGCCGGGCTTCGTGATCGTCGAGCTGACCCGCAACGGCGAACCCCTGCTGCTGGCGATGGACTACCGGGACTATACCGGGTTCTCGTCCTGGCTCGAAGCAGGGCCGATTGCCGGCTCCTGGCAGATCTAGACAAAAACTTCTGATCCCGCCTTCGGGCGGCCGTTCCCTTCGTGGAACGGCCGCCCGGAGCGGGATTTTTTTATGCCGTCAGCGGTCCTGGAGGCAGACGGCAAAGGCCCGCCGCTTCGGAAGCTGGTTCCGAGGCGGCGGGCCCGATGCATCATGCGGACGGCGCTGCGGCTAGAGCAGCTGGCCCTTGCGGAAGGTTTCCACCAGCTGCAGCTCGGCATCGAGCACCAGCACGTCGGCGGCGAAGCCGTAATGCAGGGAGCCGACTTCGTCGGCCAGCCCGATCAGCGAGGCGGGGTTCACGGTGGCCGCGTAGACGGCCTGCACCAGCGGGATGCCGGCGGCCACTGTCTCGCGCACGATCTGCAGCAGCGTGGCGGTGCCGCCGGCCAGCGAGCCGTCGGTGGCCAAGCGCGCCTGCCCGTCGGCGACTTTGACCTCCTGCGGGCCCAGCGAGTAGCTGCCGTCGGCCAGCCCGGTGGCGGCCATGGAGTCGCTGACCAGCAGGATGCTGCGGGCGCGCACGAGGTTGAACATCAGGCGCACGGTATCGGGGGACAGGTGCACCCCGTCGCCGATCAGCTCCACGTAGGCGTCCCCGCGCTGGGCGGTCTCCAGGCAGGCGGCCACCGGACCGGGCTCGCGGTGGTGCAGCGGCGGCATGCCGTTGAACAGGTGGGTCACCGTCGGCTTCTCGGTGAAGCCGTCCACGCCGGCGCTGCGCAGCTGCTCGCGGGCGAACAGCAGCGAATCGGAGGTCTGCGTGGCGGTGGCGTTGGTGTGGCCCAGCGACGGGACCACGCCGTAGGAAACCAGCTGGCTGATCAGCTCCTCGCTGCCCTCCAGCTCCGGGGCGTAGGTCATGGTGCGCAGCTGGCCGCGTGAAGCGGCGAACAGCTCGTCGACGAACTCGGGCTGCGGATTGGACAGGAAGCGCGGGTCCTGGGCGCCGCAGCGCGCCTCGGAGAGGAACGGCCCTTCGGCGTGGATGCCGGCGATCAGCCCTTCTTCGGCGAATTCGGCGAGGATTTCCGCCGCCTCCACCATGGCGCCGCGATCGGCGGTGACCAGGGAAGCCAGCAAGGTGGTGGTGCCGGCCTTGTGCAGGTAGCCCAGGGCCTCGGTGACCGCCTGGTGCTCCGGGGCCGCGAAATCGGCGCCCACCGCGCCGTGGCAGTGCAAGTCGATCAGTCCGGGGATCAGGACGGCGCCCTCGGGCACCGGATGCACGGCGAATTGGCCGGCGTCCTCCTTGGCGAGGAAGTCGTCGCGGTTGCCGGCGAAGGCGATGCGGTCATCTTCGATGGCCAGTGCGCCATCGGTGACCTTCATTCCGTCGGAGACCAGGGTGGCGAACAGTACTAAGCGCGAAGCAGTCATGCTCCTAGCTTAGAAGAGACGGCCCTCCGAGTCATCGACGCCGCGCATTGCATCGTAATCGAGGGTGAGGCAGCGGATGCCGCGGTCCTCGGCCAGGGTGCGGGCCTGCGGCTTGATCTGCTGGGCGGCGAACACCCCGGAGACCGGCTTGAGCAGGGGATCGCGGTTGAGCAGCTCCAGGTAGCGGGTCAGCTGCTCCACGCCGTCGATGTCGCCGCGGCGCTTGAGCTCCACGGCTACGGTGGCGCCTTCGCCGTCGCGGGCCAGGATGTCCACCGGGCCGATCGCGGTCATGTATTCGCGGCGGATGAGCTTGTGCCCGGCGCCCAGCAGCTCGATCTGCTCGGCCAGCAGGCGCTGCAGGTCGGCCTCCACGCCGTCCTTGATCAGGCCCGGGTCGTTGCCCAGCTCGTGGGCCGAGTCGTGCTCGATCGAGTGGAACTGGATGATCAGCCGGTCGTCGGTCTTCGCGCTGGCCACGGTCCAGGTGGTCACCGAGCCCAGTGCGGCGGCCTCCTCGTCGGGGGAGCCTTCCCGCAGGGTCAGCGGCGGGTTCATCCAGTTCAGGGGCTTGTAGCTGCCCCCGTCGGAGTGGATGAGCACCGAGCCGTCGGCCTTCACCATGATCAGGCGGGTAGCCAATGGGAGGTGGGCCCGCAGGCGGCCTTCGTAATCTACTGAACACTTCGCAACCACTAAACGCACCTGACACACTCTACTAGGTGCGTGCGGTGCACGCGCCCGGGATACGGCATGATTAATGACATGCCACGTTCGAACCGCCCCCGCCGCCAGTCCAAACCCCGAGGCAATTCCCGGGGTGCCTCCGGCGGAGGATCGCGCTACGAGGCCGACTCCGAGGCGGATTTCGGGTCGGCGCGCCGCGAGGACGACTGGATGCAACGGGCCCGCTACGGGGTGGTCATGCTGCAGGACGCGCCCGACGGCCAGTGGCATGTGCGCAAGATTTCCCCGCTGAACGCCCAGAAGACCTACACCTGCCCGGGCTGCCACCGGCAGATCACCGTGGGAGTGGCGCACCTGGTAGCCTGGCGCGCGGATCACTGGTCGGGGGACGACGCAGCGGCCACCGCCCGGCGCCACTGGCATCCGCGCTGCTGGGAAACCCGCTCCTACAAGTACTAGCTGCCGCAGGACAGCCGCAGGGAATTCCTAGAGTCGGTCCTGCCGGGCGATGAACACCTCGCGCAGCAGGATCATCGCGCTGGCGGCGACCGGGATGGCCATCAGGGCTCCGGTCACCCCGGCCAAGGTGCCGCCGGCGATCACGGAGATCACCGCGACGGCGCCGGGCACCGCCACCGCGCGGCGCATGATGCGCGGCGAGACGAAGTACGCTTCGAGCTGCAGGTAGCCGAAATAGCACAGCGCGTAGATCAGCGCCGTCTGCCAGCCCAGCGAGAGCGTCACCAGCGTGACCAGGATGCCGGCGATGACCCCGCCGACCAGCGGGATGAACGCCAGCACCGCGACCAGCAAGGTGAGCAGCGCCGCGAACGGCACGCCCAGGATCGTCATCAGTAGCAGCGCCACCAGCGAATTGAGGAACGCGACGGTGGCCTGCCCCATCACGTAGTTGCCGACCGAACTGGTGATGCGCACCGCCAGCTCGCCGGCGCGTTCGCGCTTGGAACGCGGGGCCAGGCGCAGCCCGAAGGCCATGATGGCGGGCAGCGAGGCGAGGAAGTAGATCGCCAGCACCAGCACGATCAGGATGCCGAACATCGACTGCGCCACGGTCTGCGAGACGCCCAGCACGCCGCCGAAGACGTTGGTGATCGCGCCGGAGTCGCCGAAGAATCGGTTGACCTCGTCGTCGAGCCGCTGCGTCAACGCGTACTGGCGGTCGATCTGCACCAGCCAGTCGCTGCTCAGGAAGTTGTTGATGATGGTCGGCGCATCGGTGATGAACGAGGTGATCTGCGTGACCAGCGTCGGGATGATGAGCGCCATGAATCCGCCGAAGAGCGCCAGGATGCCGAACATCGTGGCGGTCACCGCCAGCGGACGGCTGAGCCCCTTCGAGACCATCCAGCGCACCACCGGGTCCAGTCCCAGCGCGATGAACAACGCGATCGCGATCCAGGTAAGCAGCGATCCGACATTGGTCAGCACGTAGTATCCGCCCAGGGCCAGGCCCACGCCGGTGGTGCCCAGGAAGCCCATGGCGATCGGGTGCAGCGCCGGGATCGGATCCGGTGCGCCCTGGTCGTCATAAGGCACCTCGCCCAGCGCATCGTGGCGCGGGGTGTTCAGCATGGCCGTCAGACGCCGGGCGAGCCGGCGGCGCAGCGAAGCCTTCTCGGCTGGGGCGGGGGACTCGCCGCGCGGGGCCGCAGGCTGCGTCCCGGGAACCCTCGGAGTTGATGCGGTATCAGGCGCCGGATGCTCAGCGGCGGATTCAGCGTCAGGGTCGCGGTGCTGGCGACGGGGAAGCTGGTGCAGCGGATCGGCCGGCGACGGGTTCTGCCGGCCGTCCGATTCCCCCGCGGCGGAGGGGATCTGGCCGGTGTGCGGAGCTGGCTCGTGTGGCTCGTGCGGCTGATCTGACTGCATGGCACCGAGCATACCGCGCAAACGGCTTTTCGGTGTGCCCAAAGACACCGCGGACTTGGGCGATTGAGGCAGTTCACAGGCAGTGGCAGGAACCATGCGGGCACCGGACTCGTTAGACTGGGGATAGTACAGCTGTGAGACGTAGGTGAATAGGTGAAATCGTGCGAAAAGTAATCTCCGTGATCGCGATGCTGCTCGGGGCCGCGGCCCTGATTGTCGGCATCGGGCAGAAGACCTTTTGGGCTCCGCCCGAAACGGTGACCGCTACCATGCCGCAGTTCGACGGCAAGGCCCCGCTGACGCTGATTGAATCCAGCGTGAACTCCGAAAAGCTCGCCCCGGTCGAACTGGTCATCAGCGGCGAGGGCGAATTCACCGCCTCGCTGGGACGCAGCTACGACGTCGAGGCCTGGGTAGGCAAGACCGCCCACGCAGCCGTCACCGGCATCGACACCGAAAACCACCAGATGCAGGCCAACTTCGTCGAGGGCGACGCCACCGCGCCGGATCCGAAGAACGCCGACATCTTCTTCGACTCGCAGACCGCGCAGGGCACCATGACCTACCGCTGGACCGCCCCGGACACCGGCGACTGGTCGCTGCTGCTGGCCGCCGGCGGCAAGGACGCCGCCCCGGTGGACATCTCCGTCACCTACGCCAACGACGAAGCTATGCCGTTCGCGCTGCCGCTGATCATCGCCGGCGCGCTGCTGCTGGTCTTCGGGCTGGCGCTGCTGGTGATGCGCACCGCAAAGCCAGGCGCCGCCGCACCGGCCAAGGCCAAGAGCACCACCCAGAACTCCGTGGCCGCCGTGGCCGTCGTCGCGCTGGCCGTCTCCGGCGTGGCCCTGCCGATGGCCCCGTCCGAGGACGCCTCGCAGTCGCCGGCCCAGAACGCCACCGAAAGCGCTTCGCCGAGCGCCACCGAGCAGGCCAGCGAGTCCGCCGAGGCATCCGCCCCGGCCGAGGCCGAGCCGACCGCCTTCCCGGTGGTCACCGAGGAGCAGCTGACCCGCATCCTGGGCGATGTGCAGAAGCAGATCGGCAACGCCGATGAGAAGCGCGATAAGAAGCTGCTCGAATCCCGTGCAGCGGGCGCGTTCAAGTACATCCGCTCCAGCCGCTACGACATCCTGAACGACGACATCAAGGTCGCCAAGCCGCTGACCCTGAATACCTCGGTGATCCGCTCGGCCGCCGTGCCCAACACCTCGGACGCCAGCTTCCCGCGCGTGATCACCGTGGTGACCGCCAAGGATTCGGACGCCGAGACCCTGCCGCAGGCGCTGACCCTGGTGCAGGCCACCGCCCGCGACAACTACCAGGTGATCTTCGCCGAGCAGATGCTGCCCGGCGCCAGCTTCCCGGGCATCGCCGTCGGCGACCCGTCGATCAAGCAGCTGGACGCGAACGCCAAGGGCCTGCAGCAGACCCCGAAGGACGCGCTGAAGTCGCTGGCCGACGTGCTGACCAACGAGAAGTCGAAGAACAAGGACAAGTTCGCCGAGTCCGAGTTCATCAAGGCCATCCACGCGGGCCAGAAGACCGAGTCGCAGAACGCGAACGAGGCGAAGGTCAAGTACGCGCGCACCGTGACCGAGGGCGACACCCGCGTAGTCTCCACCCCCGACGGCGGCGCGATCGTGACCGGTAAGCTGAACCAGCGCGCGGTGTTCGAGCGCACCGAGGACTCCGATCCGCTGGAGGGCACTGACGAGCTGACCAAGAAGCTGCTGGGCAAGGCCAGCTCCACCGGCGACGTGGAAATCAACTACGCCGAACCGGTCATGTTCTACCTGCCGGCCGAGGGCTCGGAGGATAAGATTCAGCTGATTGCGGCCGAGGTAGTGCTGCTGAACGTGAAGGAAGTGAAGTAACCGTGAGCGAAGAGCCAACGATCCCATCGTCCCGCGGCGCCGTGGACCTCAGCGCGCTGTCCTCGCACCGCCTGCAGGCCACCGACGCGACTGCGCCGGAAGCCGGCGCGACCTGGACCATGGAGCTGGACGAAGCGGCATTCCAGCAGTTCGTGGGCCTGTCCCAGCGGGTTCCGGCCATCGTGTCGCTCGGTTCCCCGCGCGTGCCTGCCTCGACCGAGCTGGACGCCTCGCTGCGCAAGCTCGTCGACGCCCGCGGCGGCAAGTTCGTGCTCGGCCTGGTCGACGCCGAGGCGCGCCCGCAGATCGCCCAGGCCTTCCAGGCCCAGCAGATCCCGCTGGTGGTCGCGCTGGTCAACGGCCAGCCGGTGCCGCTGTTCCAGGGCCCGGCCGGCGAGGAGCAGATCGAGCAGGTCTTCGGGCAGCTGGAGCAGCTGGCCGCGCAGCAGGGGCTGGGCGGCACCGTGCCTCCGTTCGCCGGAGCCCCTGCGGAGCCTGCGCTGCCGCCGCTGCACCAGAAGGCAGTGGACGCCATCGAGGAGGGCGACTACGCCGCCGCCGAGGCCGCCTACATGCAGGCCCTGAACGAGAAGCCGAACGACCACGAAGCCCAGGTGGGCCTCTATCAGGTGCGCCTGCTTTCGCGTACGCAGAACCTTGATTTGAACCAGGCCCGCGCCGAGGCGGCCTCGAACCCCGACGACCTGAACGCCCAGCTGAACGTGGCTGACCTGGACATCGTCGGCGGCCATGTGGAGGATGCCTTCTCCCGCCTGGTGTCGCTGGTGGCCCGACTGGCCGACGAGGACCGCGAACGCGTCCGCCGCCGCCTGGTCGAGCTCTACGCGGTGATCGGCACGAACGATCCGCGGGTCGCCGCCTCGCGCCAGAAGCTGGCCCGCGTGCTCTTCTAGCAAACGCGGTTCCACGCCAACGCCCAGGGCGCCGGTGCACCTCGAGAAGTATTCTCGTGAGGCATCGGCGCCCTTTGTCGATCGCGGATTAATTCAAAAGGATGATGATGGATGACTTGGGCTGTTGCTAGGCTCGAGGCATGAATCCGATCGCACTAGATATTCGCTCCCTGGCCAAGCAGTTCGGAGCCAAGGTCGCAGTGAACAACGTCAGCCTGCAGGTTCCCGCCGGCTCCTTCTATGGGTTGGTCGGGCCCAACGGCGCCGGCAAGACCACGATGCTTTCCATGGCCACCGGGCTGCTGCGCCCGGATGCGGGCTCCGCGCTGGTCAACGGGATCGACATCTGGGCGGACCCGCACGCGGCCAAGGCCACCCTCGGGGTGCTGGCCGACGGGGTGCGCCAGTTCGACCGGCTGACCGGCCGCCAGCTGGTGACCTATTCGGGCCTGCTGCGTGGCATGGACCGCGAGGAAGTCGCGGTCCGCACCGAAGACCTGCTGCGCGTCATGGACCTGACGCAGGACGGCGACAAGCTCGTCGTCGACTATTCCGCGGGCATGACCAAGAAGATCTCGCTGGCCACCGCGATGATCCACTCGCCGAACCTGCTGGTGCTCGACGAGCCCTTCGAAGCGGTCGACCCGGTCTCCGCGGCGAACATCCGCGACATCCTGAACGGCTACGTCCAGCTGGGCGGCACCGTCATCGTCTCCTCGCACGTGATGGACCTGGTCCAGCGCATGTGCACGCACGTCGCGGTGATCGCCGACGGCGTGCTCAAGGCCCAGGGAACCGTCGACGACGTCCGCGCCGGCAAGTCCCTGGAAGAACGCTTCGTCGACCTGGTCGGCGGACGAGCTACGAACGAGGGGCTGTCATGGTTGCGCACATCCTCCAACTGAAACTCCGTCTGCTGGGCAACGGCTTCAAGCGGTCCACCGGCCAGCTGGTCGCGGTGATCATCGGCGGCCTCTATGCATTGGGCATGGTCGTGCTGCTCTCCGGGGCGAGCTGGGCTACCGCGGAGCAGAACCCGTTCCCGGGCCAGCTGACCATCATCATCGGCTCGGCCGTGGTGCTGGGCTGGGCGGTCATTCCTCCGCTGCTCACCGGTGTCGACCTGACGCTGGAGCCGGCCCGCTTTGTGCATTTCGGCATCGATACCAAGGTGCTGGCCCCCGCGCTGGTGCTCGCCGGGTTCATCTCGGTGCCCGCCGTGCTGACCTTCCTGGGCCTGCTGGGCGCCTCCATGATGTGGCGGCTGGATCCGGCGGTGCTCGCCCTGGCCATGGTCAGCACGGTTGCCACCGCGATCATGGCGGTGCTGGTCTGCCAGTACCTGACCATCATGGCCACTGCGCTGCGCTCCAAGCGGCGTTTCCGCGAGTTGACCTTCGCCCTGCTCTTCCTGCTGCTGGTCTCCCTCGGGCCGTTGCTGTCGTCGGTGTTCGCCGCGGCGGAGAGCATCGCCGACTGGATCAACCCGATCTCCGCGGTGCTCGCCTACACGCCGCTCGGCGCCTTCGCCGCCCTGCCTGGGGCACTGGCCACCGGGAACATGGCGCAGCTGGCGCTGTGCGCTGTGCTGGGAGTCGTCTACCTGGTGGGCCTGTATCTGCTGCTGGTCCGGGCTACCGGGGCCGCGACCGTCGCGCCCCCTGCGCAACAGCGTGCGGCCACTGCCCGCGGGCTGGGATTCTTCAAGCTGCTGCCGGCAACTCCCACCGGAGCCGTGGCGGCACGCTCGCTGACCTACTGGTTCAAGGATCCGCGGTACGCGCTGAGCATCCTGATGGTGCCGATGCTGCCGCTGATCTTCTGGTTCGCCGGACGCCAGTCGGGGGAGTACACGATGATGTTCGCGCTCGGCCCGCTGATCGGCATCCTGATGGGTTTCGCGATCTCCGCCGATGTCTCCTATGACAACACCGCTTTCGCCCTGCATGTGCTGACGGGGGTATCGGGCAAGGCCGACCGGGCTGGACGCGTCATGGCCTGCTTCGCCATCGGCATCTTCCCGCTGCTGCTGGCGGCAACGCTTCCTGCCATCCTGTCCGACCAGCTGTGGCGTCTGCCAAGTGATCTGGGCTTGTCGCTTGCCGCGTTCCTGGTATCGCTGGGCGTCTCATCCGTTGTCTCGGCACGCTACACCTACGCCGTGCCGCTGCCGGGCGAGAACCCGATGAAGACACCTCCGGGCAACGGCCTGCGTGTAGCGCTGACCCAGATGGGCACCATGGGTTTCATGGCAGTGCTGCTGATTCCAGTGATCATCCCGGCTGTGATTTCCTGGACGACGCAGTCGCAGGTCGCAGGGTTCATCGCACTGGGTATTGGACTCCTGCTCGGAGTCGGGATGCTGATCGGTGGCGTGCATTTGGGTGGCAAGTGGTTCGATCGCCGCCAGTCTGAACTCATGCAAGCGGTCATGATCAACCGATAGCTGGTGCACATGGTGGGGTTGCCATTCGAATAGTCGAATGGCAACCCCACTTTTTCGTGGGTACCGCTGGGAGAGGAATCAGTCGGAGTCCGGTAGCGGGATGCTGGTCGGGACGCCCGGTGGACTGTAATTCCTGCGCAACCGCTGCGCCGGATCCCTGTCCTTGGGCAGCAGCACCCACGGCAGGCCCTTCACCCACACGATCTTGATCACCTCATGGTCGAACTCGATGTGGTGGTTCTTGCACCCCGGAGCGATCTTGTCCAAGTTCGTTTCCCCGCCCAAGGCGTACGGGTCGGTGTGGTGGAACTCCAGCTGCTCCACCGTCGCGGTGCACCCGGGCACCAGGCAGTACCGGTCCCTGGCCAGCACCGCACGCTGCAGCACCTCGGGCACGAAGCGTTTGGTCCGCCCGAAGTCCAGCAGCACCCCGTCCGTGTTGAACACCGCCGGGATCAGATCCGCCTGGCACAGCAGCTGCCGCAACGCGGCCGGCGGCAGGTCCACCCCGTGCGCGGTCTGCGCCGTGGAGGACGCCAAGTGTTGCAGGTCGTTCAGCTGCAGGTGGGCGATGACCACCGGCCGCAACCGCTTGCGCTTGTGCTGTGGCGGGGATTTGTCGGGGTCCCCGGCGGAGCGCTCGTCTCCGTCCTCGGCCCAGTCGGCCTTGCCGGCGCTGTCCTCGTCGGCGTTCGCGGGGTCGGAATCGAAGAGGGATCCCTGGCCCGGGCCGCCGTCCCCGAAGGCGGTTCCGGGCGGGTCGTCGCCGGTGGCGTCCAGCAGGATCTCCAGCAGCGCGTTCAACGCGCGTTCGGGCGGGGTCGCTTCGGGGATGAACAACTCGTCATCGTCCCAGCGCAGCTGCTCGGATCCTTCGGGCAGCAGGTCCTGGATGGACCAGCCGCCTTCCCCGTCGGGGCCGGCCCCGGTAGCTCCGGCCCCGGTGGTTTCGCTCTCGGTGGCGGCATCCGCCTGCGGCTGCGGGTCCTGCCCCGTGGGTTGGTTCGGATTGTCGGCAGGGTCCTTGAAAAACGACGCCCCCGCCACCGGCCCGCCTGAGCCTGGCCCCCGGTTCGGGTTCGCCGAGGCCGGGTTCCTCCGCGCGGCCTGCCCGGCCTGCGTGCTGGCCTTGTTCGCCGCCGCGATCAACGCATCCACCCACGCCCCCTCCGCCGTGGAAGTCCGCACCAAAAACTCGCGGAAGTGCGGGCTGCGGATCGGCAGCGGGAACACGCCACGGCGCAGCGAGGCCGGCGGGATTGGCCCGGACCGGTTGATGGCCTCCAGGATCAGGCAGGCGATCTTCTTCACCGCCGCGAACGGGATGAACTCCTCGGCCAGGACGTGGGCGGCGTGTTCCTCCACGGTGCGCCCATCGGCATGCAACAGGGTCGGGCTGGTGGCGGTGCCTTCGAAGGTGCGGTCTTCGGGTTCGACCTTGGCCAGTTTCCGGCTGGCCTGCCGCACCACCGTCGGATCCACCCCGGACTCGAAGAGCAGGGCGGCCAGGTGCTCGAACCGTGGGGCAACCCGGGCCCCGGTGAAGTCCTTGCGCCCCACCAAGTCCATGGAATCCAGGATGAGGCGGTGGGTGTGCCAGTAGGGGGCGCGGGTCCAGGAGGCCAGCAGTTCTTCGGGGTTGCGGTAGCAGGCGCGTCCGCAGGCGCGCACCGGGGTGCTGGTGGTGTCGGCGGGGTGCTCGCGCAAGTGCTCCAGTTCGGTGTGGGCCAGGGTGTGGGCGGCGGTGGCGGCAGTGCGTTCGGCGGCGACCAAATCCATGCGGGTCGCTTCGAAGCCGAGCTGCTGGGCGGTGGTCGCCAGTTCCAGGGCCAGGCGGGGATCGGTGGTATCGGAGAGGGTTTCGCGCAGGGCGGCGAAGGTGTCCAGCAGGCTGGTGGCCAAATCCCGCAGCTGGGTGCCCGATAGTTCGGGCAGGGCGGCACCGGGCGCGGGACGTACCTGGGTCAGTACGTGGTGCAGGCTGGTGAGGCCTTGAGCCAGTGCGGTGGTGTTCATGGCTCCAGTGAACGCCCGGGCGCACTGGCTGGTGGTGGGTGGGGTGCGGATTGTGGAGAAGTGCCGGAAAATTTTTTTGCGGGTTCCGGACATGCCACGCGGCACCATGGCGTGTGGGACACGGCATTGGACGCTGTCCGGCGCGGATGCGGCGGGCCGACGGAGCGGTCGAACATCGATAGAACACTCTGTGACCTGTAGATACCGTGCGCGGCGGAAGCGCCGGGAGGCGGGGGAGGAGCGGGCGATGTGGACAAGCTCCCATGCCTGTGCGCCCCATGAAAGCGTCGTACGTACTAGACTGGATGGCATGGTGGAACAGTCTG
Organism: Arthrobacter sp. YC-RL1; assembly: GCF_001454985.1. NCBI lineage: Bacteria > Bacillati > Actinomycetota > Actinomycetes > Micrococcales > Micrococcaceae > Arthrobacter > Arthrobacter sp. YC-RL1. Next base: position 2,531,224 of record NZ_CP013297.1, on the reverse strand, counting down.
AAGAAACCCGCGGTGGCACGGCCACGATCGAACGCACCGAGACGACCCAGAGCGTCGAGGCCGGCGATCACGAGCGTTTTGCGCACTATGTGCAGAAGGACAAGATCATGGAGTCGGCGCTGTCCGGCGAGCCGGTGATCGCCCTGTGCGGCAAGGTCTGGACCCCTGGCCGCGACCCGAAGAAGTTCCCGGTATGCCCGGAGTGCAAGGAAATCTACGAATCCTTGATGGGGTAGTGCGGCGTTTCAAGCACGCACTTCCTACAACTTCTGCACGCGGCCGGGAAAAGGGTAAATGACGCAGGCACTTTTTGACTTTGGTGACAAGCTTCCTCTGGAAGACAAGCTACCGGTAGCGTATCCGGAGCGAGCGGCCTGGGGCACCGGGCCGAAGCTCCGCGCCTGGCAGGCCGAGGCGCTGGCCAAGTACTTCGAGGCGGAGCCCAAGGACTACATGGCCGTGGCGACCCCCGGAGCGGGCAAAACCACGTTCGCGCTGCGCTTGGCCAAGGTGCTGATCGACTCCGGAAAGATCAACCGAATGATCGTCGTCGCGCCTACCGACCACCTGAAGAAGCAGTGGGCGGACGCGGCGGCGCGCGTGGGCATCGCGCTGGATCCGAACTACAAGAATTCCGACGGGCGCCACGGCTCGCACTACATGGGCGTCGTCGTGACCTACGCCCAGGTGGCGCTCAAGCCCGCGGTGCACCGCGCGAAAACCGAGAACGCGCGCACCCTGGTGATCATGGACGAGGTCCACCACGCAGGCGACGCACTCAGCTGGGGCGATGGCATCCGCGAGGCCTTCGAGCCCGCCGCCCGGCGCCTGGCGCTGACCGGCACCCCGTTCCGTTCCGACGCGGCCCCGATTCCCTTTGTGCAGTACGTCGACGAGGGCGACGGCATCCGCCGCTCCAAGGCCGACTACACCTACGGCTACGGCAGCGCGCTGGCGGACCACGTCGTGCGCCCGGTGCTGTTCATGGCCTATTCGGGCAACATGCGCTGGCGCACCGCCGGCGGGGAGGAGATGGAGGCTAACCTCGGCGAGGGCTTCACCAAGGACGTCACCGCGCACGCCTGGCGCACCGCGCTTGACCCGCACGGCGACTGGATCCCCTCGGTGCTGCAGGCGGCCGACCGCCGCCTGTCCGAGGTGCGCCGCACCGTGAAGGACGCCGGTGGCCTGGTGATCGCCACCGACCACGAGGATGCGCGCGGCTACGCGGCCCAGCTGGAGGCGATCTGCGGGGAGAAGGTCACTACGATCCTCTCCGACGACCCGAAGGCCTCGGAAAAGATCGACGAATTCTCCGCGTCCGATTCGCGCTGGATGGTCGCCGTGCGCATGGTCTCCGAAGGCGTCGACGTGCCCCGGCTGTGCGTGGGCGTGTACGCCACCTCCACCTCCACCCCGCTGTTCTTCGCGCAGGCCGTGGGCCGCTTCGTGCGAAGCCGCAAGCGCGGCGAGGTCGCCAGCGTGTTCCTGCCCTCCGTGCCGGTGCTCATGGCGCTGGCCAACGAGATGGAGGTCGAGCGCGACCACGCGCTGGACCGCGAGGGCGACAAGGTCGAGGACGGCCTGGACGATGCGCTGCTGGAAGAAGCCAACAAGGAGGACAAGGCCAGCGACGAGCTGACGCGCAACAAGTTCGAGGCGCTGAACTCGCAAGCCTCCTTCGACCGCGTCTTGTTCGACGGCGGCGAGTTCGGCACCGGCGCCGACATCGGCAGCGACGAGGAGCTGGGCTTCTTGGGCATCCCCGGGCTGCTGGACACCGAGCAGGTCTCCGAGCTGTTGCGCGCGCAGCAGAACAAGCAGATCAGCCGCGGCGCCTCCAAGCCCGCCCCGGTCTCCGACCACCGCCGGATGATGGACCTGCGCACCAAGCTGTCCAAGAACGTGTCGGCCTGGTCCGCGCGCACCGGAACCCCGCACGCGCAGATCCACACCAAGCTGCGCACCGTGTGCGGCGGGCCGGCCGTGCCGCAGGCCACGGCCGAGCAGCTGCAGGCTCGGCTGGACAAGCTCTCCGACTGGTTCGTCGGCCGCAAATAAGCCGCCGGAACCGGGCGCACGCCGCCCGGCTTAAGTGGCATACTTCCTGCTATGACCAGCAGGAATCCCTCCATCGCCGTCCGGGTGCAGCGGCGCGACCGCTCCCGGGCGGCGTCCGCGTACCTGGGCATCGGACTCGGGCTGCTCAGCCTGCTCTCCGCGCTGCTGCGCCCGCTGCACTCGTGGCTGCACGGGCCGCTGGCGGTGCTGCCCGAATTCCTCATCCAGGTCTCCGCGATCTACGTGGTGTTCGGCTCCTTCGGCCTGTTCGTCCTCGCGCGCTACCTGCGCTCGGGCAACCGGGTGGCCTGGGCCGGATCGGTGCTGCTGCTGGCGCTGATCGCGGTGCTGCACGCGGGCAAGCGCGCTGACTGGCCGCTGGCGGCGCTCTGCGCGGCGGCCGCGCTCTGGCTGGGGCTGCAATACCGCGCCTTCCCGGTCTGGCCCGGGCGGCTGGCCTTGAAGCGCGCGCTGCTGGTGGCCGGGGCGGCGCTGGCGCTGGCGAGCCTGCTGGTCGGCGCGCTGGTGCTGCGCCTGGCCCTGGCCACCGACCAGGACCTGGGCTCCGGCGCCCGGCAGTTCGCCGCGGTGCTGGACGCCGAACTGCATGAACACCACCTGGCGCTGAGCTTCGCGCTGGTCGCCGCGGTGCTGCTGGGCCTGGCCGGGCTGCTGTGGTGGTACCAGTACACCGGCTCGCACACCGCCCCCGCCGATGCCGCCGCGCACCTGGCCGACCGCGAACGGGCACGGGAGATCGTCGCCCGCCACGGCGGCGGCACCCTTGACTATTTCGCGCTGCGCGACGACAAGCGCTGGTTCTTCCTGGGGCAGAGCGTGATCGCCTACGCGGTGCGCGGCTCGGTCTGCCTGGTCTCCCCGGATCCCATCGGGCCGGCCGCCGAGCGCGGGGAAACCTGGGCCGAATTCATGGTGTTCGCCGAGCAGCGCGGCTGGTCGGTCAGCGTGCTGGGCGCCGCGGAAAACTGGCTGGAGACCTACGAGCGCTCGGGCCTGCGCACGGTGTACCTGGGCGACGAGGCGATCGTGGACAGCGCAAGCTTCAGCTTGGCGGGCAAGAAATCCAAGTCGCTGCGCCAATCCCACGCCCGGCTGCTGCGCGCGGGCTACCGCGTCGAACACGTGGACCCGCTGCGGCTGGATCCGGCGGTGCGCGCCCGGCTGGCCGACCTGGCCGGCGAGAGCCGGCGCGGGGAGGCTGAGCGCGGCTTCTCCATGACGCTCTCGCGCCTGTTCGACCCGGCGGACACCGGCCTGCTGCTGTCCATCGCCTACGACGGGGCCGGCACCCCGCAGGCGTTCATCCAGTGGGTGCCGGCCCCCGCGCTGCGCGGCTGGTCGCTGGATGTGATGCGGCGCAGCACCTCCGGGCAGCTGCCCGGCGGCCTGATGGACTTGTTGATCATCGAGATGCTCGGCAAGCTGGCGGGCGAGGGTGGCGGCGAGCTGGGGCTGAACTTCGCGGTGCTGCGCGAGGCGGTGGCCGGCGGGCAACAGGCAGCCGGCGGCTGGTTCGAACGCCTGGTCGCCAAGCAGGCTTCCAAGCACGCCCAGGTGGAGTCGCTGTACCGCTTCAATACGAAGTACGATCCGCGCTGGCAGCCACGCTACGCCGCGGTGGGCACCGTGGATTTGTGGCTCTCCCAGGGCCTGCGCATGGCCCAGGCCGAGGGGCTGGCCGAGCTGCCGGCGCTGCCCAGGCTGCGTCCGGAGCGTGCCTGATGCTGCCGGGGCTCACCGCGGCGCTGGCCGCCAGCATCGGCTACGGAACCGCCTCGGTGCTGGAAGCCGTGGCGGCGCGCCGGGTCGGCGGGGCGAAGGTCTACGCCCACCCGCTCTACCTCGCCGGGATCGGCCTGGACCTGTTGGCCTGGCTGTGCTCGCTGCGGGCCCTGCAGGATCTGACCCTGTTCACGGTGCAGGCGTTGCTGGCTGGATCGCTGGTGGTCACCATGCTGCTGGCGCGCTGGGTGTTCGCCAGCGAGCTGAGCCGCGCGCAGCTTCTCGCCATGGGCCTGCTGATCGCAGGGCTGGCGGTGCTCGCCCTGTCCACCGGAACCCAGCCAGCGCAGCCCGCCGCCCAGCCGCTGGTCTGGACGCTGGCCGGAGCGCTGCCGGTGCTCGCTGCGGCTCTGGCAGTGCTCTACCGGAAGCGGGCGCCGATGCCGACCGCGGTGCTCGCCGGGCTGGCCGCCTCCGGCGCTGCGCTGGGCGCCCGCGGGCTGGTGCTGGACGGCGGGGTGATCCAGCTGCTGCGCGAGCCGATGCTCTGGCTGGTGCTCGGCTTCGGGGTGGTGGCGATGGCCGGCTACACCCGGGCGCTGGAATTCGGCCACGTGGGACCGGCGACAGCGGTGTTCACCGTGATCGAGGTGGTGGTGCCGGGCATTGCAGGCATGCTGCTGCTGGGCGATGCGGCCCGCGAGGGCTGGGAGCTGGCCAAGTACGGCGCCATCGCGTTGAGCCTTGGATCCTGCCTATGGCTGACCCTGGGCAGCCCGGGCGCAGGACTGCCGGCCGAGCCGGCGCTGAAGGTGGGCGGCTCCGAGAGGGAGCACGACGCAGCGGAGCACGGCGAAGGGAGCGCAGGAGAATGAACAAAATCCAAGACCCTGGCGGGGGCGCGGAACTGCGGCGTGCGAGGATCCGGGCGGCGGCGCTGGGCGCGGGCGCCGCGGCCTACTCGCTGGGCATCCTGGGGGAGGCGGTGCTTGGCTGGCCGCTGGATCCGCGCACCGCCATGCTCTCCGAGCTGGCGGCCCGGGACCGCTGGCATCGGGGGCTCTTCCAATGGACAGATATGGCCTCGGCCGGGTGCTACCTGGTGGCGGCCTGCGCCTCGCGTCCGGGGGACTCGGATCCGCGCGGGCTGCTGAGCGCGTCGCTGGCCGCCTTCGGGGCCGCGACCATCGGCGATGCGCTCAGCCCGCTGGACTACCCGGTGTCCTTCGACGATCCAGGATCCCCGCGGCGCGCCGAGCGCCCGGACGGTTCCGGAACCAGCGCCAGCCACGGGCGCCACTATGTAACCACGGCGCTGGCCTCGGCCGCTTCGATGGCGCTGGTGGCGAGCTACTGGCGGGAGTTCGGCCGGCAGCCAGGGGCCTCGGCGCGCCGCCGGCTGGCGGCTCCCGCGGTGCTGGGCCTGCTGGCGGCCAGCGCGGCGAGCCTGGTTTCCCCGAAGCTGCACCCGGGCACCGTGCAGCGCCTCTACACCCTGGGATTCAGCGCGCTGTGCGTGGACTTCGCCCGCCGGGACCTTGCCCGCAGCAATCCGGCCAGCAGCGGCCCGGCCCACGCCGTCGCACCGTGCTAGGCGGTACCAGTCAGCGCAACGCAACAGGCCGCCGGAAAACCGGCGGCGGACTGCCGCAGGAGCGTGGAGGGGAAAGCTAGCCCAGGGTCAGCACCGTGACCCCGGCGGCGCGCAGCTGGTCGTTCACCGCCGGCATGTTCTCCGGGGAAACCGCGGCGGTCAGCGGGGCGAGCACGGTGGTGGCGAAGCCCGCCGCGGCCGCGTCCAGGGCGGTGGCGCGCACACAGTGGTCGGCGGCCAGGCCCACCACGTCCACGGCGGTGATGCCGCGTTCGGTGAGCCAGTCGCCCAGCAGCGCACCGGACTCGTCGGCGGGGTCGGCGGCCGGGTCGAGCCGGCGCGCCTCGAAGCCCGAGTAGGCGGCGGCGAAGCGGCCCTTGGCGAAATGCGCGTCGACCTGGAGCCCGGCGATCTGCGGGTGCAGGGCCGCCCCGTCGCTCCCTGCCACGCAGTGCACCGGCCAGGAGTCGATGAAGTCCGGCTCCTGCGAGAAGTGCGCCCCGGGATCGATGTGCCAGTCCTGGGTGGTGGCGATCGCGGCGTAGCTTGCGCGGCGCGAGCGCACGTCCCCGGCGATGCCCGCGGCGACCAGGTTGCCCCCGGCCACGGCCAGCGCACCTCCTTCGCAGAAGTCCGGTTGCACGTCGATGATCAGCAGGGCGCGGTTCATGGCAGCCTCCTTGGGGCGTGGCGGTATAACGCTCGGGTGGATGGATCTTAACGCCCGCCGCTGTGCGTGTGGTGGGCGCCGGGTGCGGGTTAGCTGCGCACCATGACGGTGGGGATGACCGGTTCGCCGCGCTGCAGCTTGCGGGCCTCGCCGGGCATTTCCTGGATCGAGGCGCGGTGGCGTGCGGCGGCCTTGGCCACGCCCTGCGGGCCGATGAACGAAGCATCGATCTCGCCGTTGACCACCAGCGGGACCATCAGGTCGCGCTCGGGTCCGCCGGTGGTGTACTCGGAGGTGGAGACGACCTCGGCGACGGCGCGGCCGCGCTCGTTCAGCTCACGCATCGCGTACTTGCGTCCGCCCACGCTGGCCTTGTTCGCGGCGGCCTTGGCCACCGGGATCCAGTCGCCGGCGTCGTTCTGCCGGGAGACCAGCTTGTAGACCATGGAGGCGGTCGGGTGGCCGGAACCGGTGACCAGGGCGGTGCCCACGCCGTAGGAGTCCACCGGGGCGCTGGCCAGCGCGGCGATGGCGTATTCGTCCAGGTCCGAGGTGACGGTGATCTTGGTGTTCCAGTTGCCCAGATCGTCCAGCAGGGCGCGCACCCAGCCGGCCTGCTGGACCAGGTCTCCAGAGTCCAGGCGCACGCCGCCCAGCTCGGGACCGGCCACCTCCACCGCGGTGCGCACGCCGGTTTCCACGTCGTAGGTGTCCACCAGCAGGATGGTGTCGCGGCCCAGCGAGGCGACCTGCGCCTCGAAGGCCGCACGCTCGGTGTCGTGCAGCAGAGTGAAGGAGTGCGCGGAGGTGCCCACGGTCTTCAAGCCGTAGCGGGCCCCGGCCTCCAGGTTGGAGGTGGAGTCGAAGCCGGCGATGATCGCGGCGCGGGCCGCGGCGACCGCGGATTCCTCGTGGGTGCGGCGCGAGCCCATCTCGATGCACGGGCGGTTCGCGGCGGAGGCGATCATGCGCGAGGCGGCGGAGGCGATGGCCGAGTCGTGGTTCATCACCGAGAGCAGGTAGGTCTCGATCACGCAGGCCTCGGCAAAGGTGGACTCGACCATGAGCAGCGGCGAGTTCGGGAAGTACAGCTCGCCCTCCGCGTAGCCGGTGATGGTGCCGGTGAAGGTGAAGTTCTCCAGGTACTTCAGGGTCTCGGCATTCACGACCTTGTTGTCCGAGAGGAACTTCAACTCGTCATCGCCGAAGTGGAAGTCGGCCAGTCCTTCGAGCAGGCGGCCGGTTCCGCCGACCACGCCGTAGCGGCGTCCCTCGGGCAGCCGGCGGGAGAAGGCTTCAAACACGCTCGGGCGGTGCGCCGCGCCGGAGGCCAAGGCGGCCTGCAGCATGGTCAGCTCGTAGTGGTCGGTGAAGAGGCTGGTGCGCATGAACGCTCCTGAATCGTGTGTGTGCTCTGGACTCTGCCGCCTCCCAGGAGGCGAACCAGCTTTTACTGTATAACGGCTGACCGCATTGCCGTGATTCGGGCCGGACGGCGCCGCGCTCAGGAAGCGGGCGTAAAATGGTTGGCATGACCGCAATGCCCGATGTACTTTCCTCCCCTGAAATCCGGGAATCCACCGAGAAGGCCTGGCGCCTGATCGTGTGGAACGACCCCGTCAACCTGATGAGCTACGTGTCCTACGTGTTCCGCTCGTACTTTGGTTTCAGCCCGGAAAAAGCCGACAAGCTGATGCTCCAGGTGCATCACGACGGCTTCTGCACCGTGCGCAGCGGCGCGCGCGAGGCGATCGAGTCCGACGTGCACGCCATGCACGGATTCGGACTGCAGGCCACCATGACCCAGGAGGCCTAGGCGTGGCGAAAGCCTTCAAGTACGGCTCGCGGGGCATCACCGGCTCGCTGCATTCGGCCGAGCGCAAGCTGCTGCGCGACCTCTTTTCCGACATCATCCACATGCTCGAAGAGCGCGCCGAGATGCACCGCCTGCCCGAGGACATCGATCCGCTGTACGCGCTGACCGGCATGCGCCCGGCGGACTTGAAGCTGCCGCCGATCAGCGACCCGGCGCTGGCCCGGCTGCTGCCCGACGCGAGCGATGACCCGCAGGTTGCCGAGGAGCACCGCCGGCTGACCGAATCGGATCTGATCGGTGAGAAGATCGGCCGGCTGCGCGAGGCGCAATTCCTGCTGGAAACCGACAAGATCGTGCTCGACCCGGCCGGGGCCCGGCGTTTCGCCCAGGCGCTGAACGACGTGCGCCTGGTGCTCTCCGAGCGGCTGGAAATCCGCAGCGAGGCGGACTCCGAGCGCATCTCGCAGATCAACGACGCCAAGGACGTGACCACCCCGGAGGAATACCTTGGCCTGGTCTACAACCTGGTTTCCTGGGTGCAGGACACCTTGATGCACGCGCTGATGAATGCGGAGTACTAGCACACGTGAACTCATTTTTCGCCACCGGACAGGTTTCCGCACCGGACGCCGACACCCCCATCGGCATCTTCGACTCGGGCGTGGGCGGGCTGACCGTTGCCCGCGCCATCATCGACCAGCTGCCCGGGGAGTCGCTGATCTACGTCGGGGACACCAAGAACTCTCCCTACGGCCCGCTGCCCATCGCCCAGGTGCGCGCGAACGCGCTGGGCGTGATGGACGAACTGGTGGACGCCGGGGTGAAGCTGCTGGTCATCGCCTGTAACTCGGCCTCCGCCGCGGTGCTGCGCGACGCCCGTGAACGCTACACCGCCCGCTACGGCATCCCCGTGGTCGAGGTCATCCAGCCGGCCGTGCGCCGCGCGGTGGCAGGCACCAAGAACGGCAAGATCGGCATCATCGGCACCCAGGCCACCGTGGGCTCGCGCGCCTACGAGGACGCCTTCGCCGCCGCCCCGAACCTGGAAGTGACCTCCGTGGCGTGCCCGCGGTTCGTGGAGTTCGTCGAATCCGGCATCACCGCCGGACCGGAGCTGCTGGGCATCGCCGAGGAGTACCTGGCCCCGCTGCAGGCCAAGGGCGTGGACACGCTGATCCTGGGCTGCACCCACTACCCGCTGCTCACCGGCGTGATCTCCTACGTGATGGGGGATTCGGTGACCCTGGTGTCCTCCGCGGAGGAGACCGCCAAGGACGCGTTCAGGGCGCTGACCAAGCATTCCCTGGTCCGCGAGGACGGGGCGACGGCGCGTCACGAATTCCTTGCGACGGGCAACGCTGATAGCTTTGGGGTACTGGCTCGCCGCTTCCTCGGCCCCGAGGTATTGCAGGTGCGCCATGTGGACCATGTGGCCGCCCACTATCCGACCGGAGCCATCGCGCGGATTACCCCGCAGATGATCGCCGCGTCGAAAGCGAGAACCGAATGAAGTTGACCATCATTGGATGCACCGGGTCGTTCCCGGGGCCGGGCTCTCCCGCGTCCTGCTACCTGGTGTCGGCCTTTGATGGCACGCGCGACTGGAAGATCCTGCTGGATCTGGGCTCCGGCGCGCTCGGCGTCCTGCAGCGCTACACCGATCTGAAGGACATCGACGGGATCATGATCTCGCACCTTCATCCGGATCACTGCATGGACTTGTGCGGCCTGCACGTGGCGATCCGCTGGGATCCCACCGGCTGGGGCCGCGAGAAGATGCTGGTGCACGGCCCGGCCGACACGGCCAACCGCATCGAGACCGCCTACGGGCTGCCCGAGGGCGACACCATGCACCAGGACTACAACTTCCAGGTCTGGGAGCCGCTGACGCCGGTGCACCTTGGACCGTTCACGATCACCCCGTACCCGGTGCGCCACCCGATCGAGGAGGCCTACGCCCTGCGCGTGGAGGCCCGCGAACCGACCCCCGAGGGCGAGATCATGACCAGCGTGCTCACCTATTCGGGCGACACCGACACCTGCCAGGGCCTGGTCGATGCAGCCCACAAGGCGGACATGTTCCTGTGCGAAGCAGCCTTCGAGGAAGGCCGCGACGACGCGATCGACGGCGTGCACCTGACCGGCAAGCGCGCCGGCGAAATGGCGACCGCCGCGCAGGCCGAACGCATGCTGCTGACCCACATCCCGGTGTGGACCGACATCAACAAGGTGGTCGAAGAGGCCCGGGAAACCTACGACCGCGGCATCGCCGTGGCGGTTTCCGGTGTCACCTACGGCGTGTACTCGGGCAGCCTGAAGGACGGCAAGGATCCGGAGCTGTTCAAGGGCGACCGCGGCACCGACTACATCGTCTCGGAAACCGGCACGCTGCCGGTGGTCAAGTACGAGAAGACCCGCAAGTTCCCGCTGCTCAAGCGCAAGAAGTAGCAGCGCGGCAACGCGCATCAGGCGCGGAACCGGTATCACCGGTTTCGGGCCTGATGAGTTAATGCACAGGTGGTGAGCTTGATTACCAGTTAATGCCCCGGTGTTTCCTTGGTGCTAGCGTTAAATCAGCAGGGCAGGCAGGATTACCGCCGCCTTGCCGGTTTATTCACTGACCATGGACGCGAAACCTCATCGAGGACTTCCTGTGGCATCAACGTATTGGGAGAGATTTTCGTGTCCGCCACGCTTCGCCGGGTTGTTTACGTCGTCAGCTATGAGCTCATCGCCATTGTCGCGACCACCTTCGGCCTTTCGCTTCTCGGGTTTTCCGGATCGCATTCATCCACCGTCGCAGTCGTTTCCTCGGCGGTCGCGCTGATCTGGAACTACCTCTTCAACATGATGTTCGACGCGTGGGAGCAGCGGCAGGACAACACCGAGCGTACGCTGCGCCGCCGCATTGCCCACGCGCTGGGCTTCGAGGGCGGACTGGTGGTCATCCTGGTCCCCATCCTCGCGCTCATCCTCGGCGTCACGATTCTTGAGGCGCTGATGCTGGAAGCAGGCCTGCTGGTCTTCTTCCTGATCTACACCTTCGTTTTCGCCTGGGTCTTCGACAAGATCGTCCCGCGCGCCAAGCAGAAGGCAGCCGCGCCGTCCACGGAGCACTGCGCGAGCATGTAGCCGTTGGCTGCCGGCCAAGGCAATCGGCCATCCGGGACTTCCCAGAAGGGAGGTTCCGGATGGCCGACTGCTTTAACCTGATGGTGCCTGACCGGATCTCCTAGAACAGATCGCCCAAGGGAACTGACGGATCGGCGAGCTTGGCCGGATCAACGCCCTTCCGGGACAGGATCAGCGCCTTGAAGTCGTCCATGACATCCCAGATGTTCACGTTCATGCAGGCGAGCACCTGGTTCTGGGCATTGACCCAGAACGCCATGAATTCGCGCACCGACGGATCCCCGCGCACGATGATGCGGTCGTAGGACCCGTTGGGTGCGTGCCCGATGTATTCCATCCCCAGGTCGTACTGGTCGCTGAAGAAGTAGGGCAGCTCCGTGTATTCGGTGCGTGTGCCGGTGATGCTCGCCGCCACGGCGGCCGGCTGGTTCAGCGCCGTGGCCCAGTGCTCCACGCGCACCCTGCGTTCGAGGACCGGATGGTTGTGGTTCGCGATGTCGCCCACCGCGTAGATGTCAGGATTGCTGGTCTGCAACGCGGAATCCACCAGCACGCCGTTCTCGGTTTTCAGCCCGGCGGCCTGCGCCAGCTCGATCTGCGGGGCGACGCCGATGCCGATGACCACCGCATCGGCCGGCACCAGCTCGCCGTCCGCCAGCAGGACCCCGGCGGCCCTGCCGTTCTGGGTGGCGACCTCGGTGATCTTCACGCTGCAGCGCAGGTTGACCCCGTGGTCGGTGTGCAGCTTGGCGAAGTGCGGGGAGATCTCCGGGCCGAGCACCGCTAGCAGCGGCTGCGCGGCTCCCTCCAGGATGGTCACCTCGGTTCCTGCCAGTTGCGCTGCGGCGGCGATCTCGAGTCCGATCCAGCCGCCGCCGATGAGCACCAGCCGCCGGCCGGGCCCGAAGTGCTCGCGGATCGCGGTGGAGTCCTCGACGGTGCGCAGGTAGTAGACGTTCTGAGCGTCGGTGCCGGGTAGCGGCAGGCGGCGCGGGGCGGAACCGGTGGCGAGGATCATGGCGTCCCAGTCAACCGTGTCCCCGGCCGAGGTCCGCAGCTTCTTGTCCACCGGGTCGAGCGCCACGACGCTGGTAGCCTGCCGGACGTTGACGTGGTTGACCGCGTACCACTGCTTGGGGTGCACCATCGCCTGGTCGAACTCAGACTTGCCCTGCAGGTAGTCCTTGGAAAACGGCGGGCGCTCGTAGGGCAGGTGGTCCTCGCCGGCGAAGATCGTGACCGGCCCCGTGTAGCCCTGCAGCCGCAGGTGCTCTGCGCTCTTTGCCGCGGCCAACCCACCGCCGACGATCACCAGATGTCCATCGGTGCTCATTGGATGTTCCTTTCACTAGGCGTGCAGTCCGGGCAAAGCGCTGTCGAGCCGGAATCTCAGTTGTTCATCAGGCCGGAGAAGGACAGGAATTCTTGGCGTGCGCCGGCGTTGTCCCGCAGGTGCCCGAGCAGGGCGGAGGTCACCGTGCTGGTGCCCGGGGTGTTGGCCCCGCGCAGGCTCATGCACGAATGCTCGGCGGAGATCACCACTCCGACCGCCCGCGGGCTCAGCACCTTGCGCAGCCAATCGGCGATCTGCTGGGTCAGCCGTTCCTGGGTCTGCGGACGGCAGGCGAAGTGCTCGACGATGCGCGCCAGCTTCGACAGGCCCACGGTGCGCTCGCCGGGCAGGTAGCCCACGCAGGCCCGCCCGGTGAAGGGGAACAGGTGGTGCTCGCACACCGAGCGCACCGGATTATCGCGCAGCACCACCAGCTGGTCGTAGTGCTCCTCGTTGGGGAATGTCGTGAAGGTGAAGTCGCGCGGGGTCAGCATCTGCGCCCAGGCTTGCACCATGCGGGCGGGGGTGCGCTGCAGATGTGCCGTGCCCAGGTCCATGCCCAGCGCGCGCAGGAATTCGCCGGCGGCGTGTTCGGCGGCCGCGAGGTCCATTTCCCCGGCCTGCTGAGGAGACAGCAACCGGGTGGGCAGGCTGGGAGCCTGCCCGTCGAGTTCCTCCACCTCGGCCAAGGCCTCGTCGAGTTGGTCGAGTGGATTCATGAGGTGCGTGCCTTCCGCTGGCGCGCACCGAAGGGCGGATCGAATTCCGCGGCGAGGCGGGAGAGCGCCAGCGCCGCGACGAGCAGCCCGACATCGCGCAGGGCGACATCCAGCACGCCGCCGAGCAGCAACAGGTTCACGATGATGCCAAGCAGCCAGAGGGCAACGATGTAGCTGGCATAGCGCGGCTTGATCGCGATCGCGATGCCTGCGATGATCTCCACCGCCCCGACCAGGTACATCGCCGTGGCCGCCGAGAACGGCAGCAGCGAGAGAACCCACGGGGCCAGGTAGTCCGGCCAGTAGGTCATGACGTTGATGAACTTGTCCACGCCCATCAGCAGCGGCAGGAGGACAAAACCGATGCGCAAGATCCAGAACGCACCGAACGACGGATCACTGAAGATCCGCGCACCAAAAGTTGCCGGGGCCAGGGACGCAGGGAGACGTCCGCTGTAGGCAGCATTCATGATCACCACCCTCTAAAACTAATCTATGTGCATCTTAGAATTCTCCGCTTAACCCTATTTGTCAAGATCTATTGTTGATAGAATTCGGTCATGTCGAAGATGCAGAAACCCATGACCCAGCAAATGCTCAAAACGCTGACGGATCCGGTGCGCCGCCGCCTCTTCGACTACGTCCTTTCCCGTAGCGAGCCGGTTAGCCGGGACGAGGCGGCGGCCGCGGCCGGGATCAGCCGCACGCTGGCCGCCTACCACCTGGACAACCTGAGCGAGGCAGGGCTGCTCGCGAATACCTATGCCCGGCTGCAGGGGAAAACCGGGCCCGGCGCCGGCCGTCCGGCCAAGCTTTACGAGCCTGCGCAGCAGGAGATCTCGCTGACCGTGCCACCGCGCAACTACCGGCTGCTCGGAAGCCTGCTGGCCACCGCTGCCGCGAGCGATAGCAGCGGCGTCGTGATGGGTGCGCTGCTGGCCGCCGCGCGCAGCGCGGGGATCGAGCTGGGGGAGTCGGGCGAGAACTTGATGCAGCTGCTGCGCGAGCTGGGCTACGAGCCGGTGCAGGAGGAGAACGGCGACATCACCATGGCCAACTGCCCCTTCCACCTGGTGGCCCAGCACCAGACCCAGATGGTCTGCTCGATGAACCAGGAGCTGGTCTCCGGGGTGCTCGCCGGATGCCGCTGCGATGCGCGGCGCGCCGAGCTCAGCCCCGCCAAGGGGCGCTGCTGTGTGGTGATCCACCCCGAAGCGTAGGCCCGATGTGCGCGGCGGAGCCCGGCCAGTGGATAGGATGGAAGCATGACTTTACGTGCCGACGGCCGAGGCGCCGCGCAACTTCGAGACATTACCATCACCCGCGGCTGGTCCGCCCAGGCCGAAGGCTCGGCCCTGATCGAATTCGGCAACACGCGCGTGCTGTGCACCGCGTCGTTCACCGAAGGCGTGCCGCGCTGGCTGAAGGGCGAGGGCACCGGCTGGGTCACCGCCGAATACGCCATGCTCCCGCGTGCCACCAACACCCGCAACTCCCGCGAATCGGTCAAGGGCAAGCTCTCCGGGCGCACCCATGAGATCTCCCGCCTGATCGGCCGCTCGCTGCGCGCCGTGGTGGACACCAAGCAGCTGGGCGAGAACACCATCGTGCTCGACTGCGACGTGCTGCAGGCCGACGGCGGCACCCGCACCGCCGCGATCACCGGTGCCTATGTGGCGCTGGCCGAGGCCATTGAGTGGGCCCGCTCCCAGGGCATCCTGAAGCAGAACGCCAAGGTGCTGACCGACTCGGTCGCCGCCATCTCGGTGGGCATCATCGACGGCACCCCGATGCTTGACCTGCCCTACGAGGAAGACGTGCGCGCGGAGACCGACATGAACGTCGTGGTCACCGGCTCCGGCGACTTCGTCGAGGTGCAGGGCACCGCCGAGGGCGCGCCGTTCAAGCGCGCCGAGCTGGACGCGCTGCTGGACCTCGCCCTGGGCGGCACCAACGAGCTCGCGCAGATCCAGCGGGAGACCCTGCGGGCCGCCCAGTGAGCGCGCCCGTGCTGGTCCTGGCCTCGCACAACGCCGGCAAGCTGCGCGAACTGCGCGAGCTGCTGCGCGGCAAGGTGCCGGGGCTGGACGTCGACACCCAAGTGATCGACGCGGCCGCCGCCGGGGCCAGCGACCCGGTCGAGGACCAGGTCACCTTCGCCGGCAACGCACTGAAGAAGGCCCGCGAGGTCGCCGCCTCCAGCGGGCTGATCGCGCTGGCCGACGACTCCGGGCTGAGCGTCGACGTGCTGGGCGGCGCCCCGGGCATCTTCTCCGCCCGCTGGTCGGGCGTGCACGGCGACGACGAGGCGAACATCGACCTGCTGCTCGCGCAGCTGGGGGATATCGCCGCAGAGCACCGCGCCGCGCAGTTCGTCTGCGCCGCCGCGCTGGCCACCCCGGCCGGTGCCGAGCACGTGGAACTGGGCACCTCGGCCGGAGTGCTGCGCACCCAGCGCGCCGGATCCCACGGCTTCGGCTACGACCCGATCTTCGAACCCGAGGGCTCCGGCAAGACCATGGCCGAGCACACCCCCGAGGAGAAGAACGCGATCTCGCACCGCGCCCGCGCGTTCGCCGCGCTGCTGCCGGTGATCATCGATGAGGTGACCAGGGCGCTCGCCGCCCGCTAGCAGCCGGCTGCCACATCACAATCCGGCATCCTTCCGCCTCGCAGCGGCGGGATGCCGGATTTTTTCCTGCCTCTGGATGGTTCAGGACTGGCCGGAGTCAGGGTCCGCCGTGTTTTGCGTCGCCTCGTCCTGCCGGGCACCGCGTTGCGGAGCCTGGCCTGGAACCAGACCCGGCGCCTGGCTCGCGCCCGAGCCGGTGTCCTTGGTGAAGTAGGCGCTGATCGCTTCCGCCTCCGATGCCACCGTATCCGCGTCGACCAGGTCGCCTGCCTGGCTGGTGAGCAGCGCGCTCCAGGTGTCCAGGATCTGCTGCGCCGCCCCCGAATCGTAGAGCTTCGCGGTCAGTTCGGTTTTCGCCTGTTCGACCTTGGCACTGAAGTCCGTGTTGGCCAGGAACCGGGTGACCAGCGGATTGTCGTTCGCTGCGCGCGGGCGCCCTGCCTGGAGATCGCCCTGCCCGTCGCCCTGCGCCTCGGGGTCGGCAGATCCGCCTGCGTCCTGCTGCCCGGGGCGCTGCCCGTCCTGCGGTGACAGGCCGGCGGGCAGCTCGCCCTTGCCCAGCTGCTGCAGCACCTGCAGCAAGGTGGTGTCCCCGGTGAGCTTCATGCCTTCGGGCAGGGCCGCGCCCTCGGGTAAGATCCCCTGCGTGATCTGCGCCGTCGCCGCCTGCACATCCGCGCCGGCGGGAAGGAAGCGTTCGAGCATCGCGTCGGTCCCCGGGCCGCTCCCGACTGGGCCGTCGGCGCCGCCGCGAGCACCGCCCATGCCACCCATGCCGCCGAAGGACAGGTTCTGGTCCCACGCGACCACGGTCATCGTGCCGCTGGAGGTGTCGTAGCGCAGGAACGAGTTGTTGCCCGGCCCGTCGATGTCATCGGAATTCGCGACCAGGTCCTGCATCGCCAGATAGGTCGCGAACTGGTCGACGTCCAGGTGCTCGGCCAGCTGTGCGGCGAAGTCCGCGTCGGAGGAGTTGTTCACGAAGTCCAGGAACTCGGCGATCGGCGTCAGGTCCTCGGCCCCTGACTCCACGCTGAAGGCGCTGTCGTAGTCGCTGCCGCTGGCGCCTCGGTAGGAGTAGTCGCCGCTGGAATCGGCCTTGTAGGTGATGCCTTCACCGGTGAACACCGCCGCGCTGTACAGCTCATCGGAGGGATTGTCGATGACCAGCCGGAGCTGGGCCGCGGAGCCGTTAAGCGTGAACCGGGTGGCCGCCGCCTGCTCGGTGGCCAGCCCCGCCTCGCCGAGCAACGCCAGCGCCACTGCCTCGTTCAGCGAGGTCTGCGAGGTGTTGGTGCGCACCACGAACTGCGTGCGGCCCGCGTAGCTCTGGCCGTCGACGAATTTGTCCAGCCGGATCTGCCAGGGCAGGTCCTGCGGGTCCGAACCGGTGTCCGCCTGGCGCAGCGTGGAATTGCCCTTCAGCCGCAGGCCGGCGTTCAGGAATACGGTGCCGTCGATGGTGACGGTTGCGCTGATCCATTCCTTGGACTGCTCCGACTCATAGGCCTCCAGCGCTGCGGCCACGTCCTGCTCGTCGGCCTCGACGTTGATCTCGTGCACCGAGTCGCTGTTGAAGAAGCTCGCGGTCTCGGCGCTGACCTGGGTGTTGACGATGCCGTCGGAGGCCTGGGCGCCGGGGACCGGGCTGCATCCGGCCAGCGCCATGGCGGCGATGGACAGCGTCGCGGCCATGGTCATCAGGTTGCGGGCGCCGCGCCGGGGACCGTCGGGGGCGGAATGCGTGAATTTGTCGCGGGGATACATGTTCCGTGCTCCTAGTCCTGGAGGGAAAACTCGGTGGTGATCTTGTATTTGGTGCTCTGGTGCCAGCGGTTCGCCGGGAGCCCGGCGTGCAGCAGGCCCATTCCGGTGGCGAACTTGGAGATGCGCGAGGGGCGCACCCCGTGGCGCCACAGCAGCCGGTCGACCTCCCCGGCATTCAGCGCCGACTTGGTCTCCAGCACCACCTCGTTGCAGCGCAGCAGGCCGTCCCCGAGCGGATCGGCCCAGCGCAGCTGCTCGTCGATCGTGACGCGGCTGCCGGATTCGGCCCGGTAGAGGGTGGTGCGCCGGTAGGAGGACTCGATGACCGGTGCGAGCAGTTCCACGTCGATTCGGCAGTCGCCCAGTTCGTGCTCCAGCGTCTGCCGGACGTAGTCGCGGGCTTCGGCGTCCAAATTGCTGCGTTCAGCCGGGTTGTGTTCGATGCGCTCCTTGACCGTCTGCTCCCGTGCGCCTTCGGTCTTGACTTCCAGGAAACAGGCACCGGTGTCCAGGTAGCTTCGGGTGCGGACCTTGAAGCGCCGCCGGCGCGGGTGGGCCGCGAGGTGGAAGCTGACCAATTCGGGGGTGTCGAAGTAGACCGACGAGTACCTGAAACTGCGCAGCTGGTCGATCTGCAGCACCTGGGCCCCGGCGGCCAGCGCCGGGAGCAGCTGACCTGCTTGCGCTGCGGTGAGGATGTACTTGCGGTCGACACGGGTTTGCAGCGCCGCGTTGTCGTTGAGCTCCTCCAAGGTGATGGAGGGAAGCTGATGGACCCAATCCGTGACGGTTTCCCGGTTCATCGCGACTCCTGGGAGATGACTTCGTGGTTTTCGGCGGTCAGTGCGGTGCCGGCCGGCTTCGTGTGCGGCAGCGGCGGAACGGGTCTGGCCGAAGCAGGGCCGCCAAGCCCGCTGGACGGCGCGGCGGCGGAGAAGCGGACCTTGACGATCGTTTTGTCATTGACCAGGTCCACCTGCTGCACCGTGCACTGGTGGATCCGGGCACCGGGAAGCACCGAGGACAGATAGGCGTGCAGCTCCTCGTCGCCGCCCACGGCCCGGTCCAGGACGATTTCCTGGTGTCGGTAGCGGGGCAGCACCTTGGAGCCGTCGGCGGCGAACATGACCAGCAGGATCAGCGTGATCAGCGCGATCGGCAGCCACAGCGGATCCGGGGCCATGCCCGCAATCAGGCCAATGGCCAGGGCGCAGAAGTAGTAGGCGATCTCATGCTGCTCAAGCTCGGTGGAACGCAGGCGGATGATCGACAGAACGCCGAACAGGCCGAGTCCCATGCCGATGCCGACGGAACTGCCGGATAGGGCCGCGGCCACGGCGAAAACGCCGATGTTGATGCCGAAGTAGGACACCACCAGATCGCGTCGTCGATGCCGGGGCAGGTAGAGGCCGATGGCCAGCACCGCGATGGCTACCAGGTCCACGGCGGCGAAAAGCAGGATATTCATGGGGTTTCTTCCTTGGAGGGGACGTTGGGGAGGGGCGCTTTCAGCTTTGTACCAGTGACTGTGTGCTTTCTTTGGCTGCCTCCTGAAACACCTAAGGCGCAGGTCAGATGCGGGTCAACGGGCTTCCGGCGGAGCTTTTTGCTGTGAATGGAATCGCTGGATTTCCGCGGGAATCCGGGCGTTGGACGACTTTGCTTGAGCAAGCAGTTTGAGAATTCTTAGAATCCATTCGCCCCGAGGTATTGCGTCACCATTGCCAAGGTCCTATGGTTAGTTACATGAGTAACGAACCCACTAAGTAAGGTGTGGGATCGGGCGTGGAGAGGAGCAAAGATGATCGATGATTCCAAGCCGATCTTTATGCAGATTTCCGAACTGATCGAAAACGACATCATTTCCGGAACCCTGCCCGAAGAGTCGCAGGTTCCATCCACCAACGAGTTCGCCGCCTTCTACCGGATCAACCCGGCAACCGCCGCCAAGGGCATCAACAGGCTGGTGGAAGAGGGGCTTTTGTACAAGAAAAGGGGCATCGGAATGTTCGTCGCCCAGGGCGCGCCGGCCAAGCTGCGCAGCAGCCGCCGGGAACACTTCGCCAAACAGTTCGTCACACCCTTGACCGCCGAAGCGGCCAAGCTCGGGATCGAAATGGATGAACTGATTGCCATGATCAAATCAACCTCGGCCGGTTAACACCGCCGGACTTAGAAGCACAGGCAGGAATGAGCCATGAGTGAAACACCAGCCATCACCACCCGGGACCTGGCCAAGACCTACAAGGATGTCAGGGCGCTGGATGGGGTCAGCCTCAATCTCGCGCCGAACCGGATCTACGGGCTGCTCGGACGCAACGGAGCGGGCAAAACCACGTTGATGTCCATCCTCACCGGGCAGAACTTCGCGGACCGGGGCACGGCTGAAATTTTCGGGCACACACCCTTTGAGCATGACCCCACCTTGGCGCGGCTGTGCTTCATCCGCGAATCGCAGAAGTACCCTGACGATTTCAAGGTCCGACAGGCATTCAGCGCCGCGGCTATCTTCTTCGAGAACTGGAACGAGCAGCTCGCCCAGGACCTGGTGAAGGCCTTCAACCTTCCGCTCAATCGGCGGATCAAGAAACTTTCGCGCGGCCAGCTTTCCGCGGTGGGCGTGATCATCGGGATGGCCTCGCGTGCCGAGATCACCTTTTTCGACGAGCCCTACCTGGGACTGGACGCCGTGGCCCGGCAGATCTTCTACGACCGCCTGGTCGAGGACTTCGCGCAGCACCCGCGCACCATCGTGCTCTCCAGCCACCTGATCGACGAGGTCGCCAACCTGCTGGAGCACGTGATCGTGATCGACCAGGGCAGGATCATCATCGATTCCGAGGCCGAGGATCTGCAGGGCGCGGCGGTCACCGTCACCGGCAGCGCCCAGAAGGTCGAGGAATTCATCGCCGGCTACCCGGTCATCCACCGCGATGCACTGGGCTCGCTGGCCAGTATTTCCATCCGCGCCCGGCTCACCGCCGAACAGCGCGAACGGGCGCAGATCCTGGGGCTGGAACTCAGCCCCGTATCGCTGCAGCAGCTGGTGGTCCGCAGCACGCTGAGCTCCCAATCGGACCGGGAACAGACTACCGAGAGGCAGGCCATCAAATGAGCCGCATCATGAAAGTCGCACGCATGCAACTGATCAACAAGTGGACGTTCATCGGCATCCCCCTGATCGTGCTGGCCGGATCGTTCCTGTTCACCCTGGCCGTCTGGTACCTGGTACGCCGCGGCGGAGGCGAAGGAACCCTCTACGGCGGAGGTGCCCAGGCGCCCATGTGGTACTTCCTGGCCCTCGGCATCCAGGCCCTGACGCTCACCTTCCCGTTCGCGATGGCCATGAGCGTCTCGCGGCGCAGCTTCTACCTGGGAACTCTCGCGCTGTTCGGCGGCTGCGCCATGGTGCTGGCAGTCTTCTACTACCTGATGGGCCTGCTGGAGGAGGCCACCGGTGGCTGGGGAGTGGACGGCCGGTTCTTCGCCCTGCAGTGGATCGCCGAGAACAACTGGCTGACGCAGATCCTGTTCTACTTCATGCTCACGGTGCTGCTGTTCATGGTCGGCTTCTACGCCGCGACGCTGTACATGCGCTGGCGGACCACCGGAGTGCTGGTCTTCACCATCGGACTGGGGCTTGCCCTGCTGGGAACGGTTGCGCTGATCACGCTGACCGAAAGCTGGCCCGAGGTCGGCCGCTGGCTGGCAGGCTGGACCGCGGCGGGGGTCACGGCACTCGGCGCAGGACTGGCCGTCCTGCTGGCGGGATCGTCCTACCTGACCCTGCGCAAGGCCACCATCTAGGGCACGGGAGACGAAGTCCTGGAGATACGGCGGACCGGGGAGCCTGTGCGGAATGCGGCAGGACCCCGGTCCGCCGTTGCCATGCCCGCTCGTCGTGCGGCCATGTGAGACGCCTTGCGGGGTGGATGCGGAAACCAGAAAGTAGTCGCGGCCCGGCAGGCCGTCCGAATACCGATGAAAACACTGGTCACCACGAAGATGCGGGGATCTGGAGCGGCACCTTGGCAACTCGGCCCGCAACCCGTCCGCCCACGAGAAGGTGCCGCCGGGAGCGCGCCCCACCAGGCCTGCGTCACAGCCAGGAGCTGCAAAGCAGAGTAAACTGTGTGGCGTGGCTTTGGACTTCACTGCAGTAGATTTTGAGACAGCAAACGGATTTATCGGCTCGGCCTGCTCGGTCGGCCTGGTTAAGGTACGCTCCGGGCGCATCGTTGAAACCGAGCAATGGCTCATGAAGCCGCCGGCAGGATTCGACCATTTCGACCCGCGCAACGTCTCCATCCACCACATCACCGCAGACATGGTCGCCGACGCTCCGCGCGTGGATACGAAGCTGCCTGACCTGCTGGACTTCGTCGGCTCCGACGTGCTCGTGGCGCACAATTCCGCCTTCGACTCCGGGGTGATCCGCGCGGCTTCCGAGGCCAGCGAGCGCCCGGTGCCGCAGATCGCGCACCTGTGCACCGTCAAGCTCTCCCGCAAGGCCTACGACCTGCCCAGCTACTCGCTGCCGTTCGTGGCCGAAGAAGCCGGCCATCCCATCGAGAACCACCACGAGGCGCTCGCCGACTCCGTGGCCTGCGCCTGGGCGATGATCGACATGGCCGAGCGCAGCGGCACCAGCTCGGTGCTGCAGACCGCCGACCACTACCGCGTGGGGCTTGGCCTGACCCAGGCCTGGAACCCGGGCGACGCGCTTTCCCGTGCCACCCGCGACGCGCAGGGCTGGCTTGCCTCCGGCAACCCGCTGCCCCCGCAGGGTGAGTTCGGCAACTGGCCGCAGGAAGGCCCCAACCCGCAGCCGAACCTGGATTCGGATCCCAGCCACCCGCTCTACGGCCAGGTCATCGTGTTCACCGGCAACCTGAGCCTGCCGCGGCCCAAGGCCAAGGAAATGGCGGCCGAGCACGGCGCCCAGTCGGCATCCCGCGTCACCCGCGCCACCACCGCACTGGTGGTCGGCGACGGCTTCGTCCCGCAGGATCTGGCCACCGGCCGGCTGACCAACAAGGCCAAACACGTGCTGCGCCTGCGCGAAAAGGGCCAGCGCGTGTCCATCATCTCCGAGGGCGAATTCCTGCAGATGGTCGGCGGTTTCGGGCTGACCGCCTAGGTGCCAGTTCACTGGGAATACTGCTGGTGTTCACCTCCGGCACGCCGCGCAGCTGATAGGTTTGCACTGAACTAGCCGCCGAACGAAGCACTGTGCATGATCGATTTTCTTTCCGAACCGCCGGCAGGTTTTGTCCTGTCGCTGGCGGGACTGCTTTTCGCCGCCTGCCTGGCCATCTTCCTGGCCCGGCGCACCCGCATGGCCCGTTGCGGCGCCTGCATCGCCGGGGGCGCGGTCCTGCTGACCGGCGCTGCAGCGCTGGCCATGCTGTGTCCGCTCTCCTTCCAGGGGGCCGCCTGCGGCATGCCCGCCGGGGCACTGGATCTGGGCGCCGCGGCCGGCGAATGCGGGATCGTCGCCAAAACCGTGTTCGACACCGCGCTGTGGCTGGGCCTGGCCGGAGCCGCCGCAGCGTTCCTTAGCTTCGCCCCGGGACTGCGCACCACGCAGCCGGGAAGCGCCGACCCGCACGGCACGCACGCATAGCAGGCCACCTAAAACAGAACGCCGCACACCCCGAAGGGTGCGCGGCGTTTTTATCCGGGCTTGGTGCGGGCTAGACGAGCAGCGCCATCCAGCGGTCGTGCAGCTCGGAGATGATGTCATCCAGCGCGCTGGCTGGGCGTTCGCCCACCGCATCCGAGCCGTGGATGGCCGACAGCAGGGCCACCGCGTAGGCGTCGACCTCCGGATCGCGGACCACCTCGGCCTGGGAGGAAGCTGCCGGCATGGCGGCGATGTCCGAGTCCTCCTCGGCCTGCTCCTGCTCGTCCTCGGCGAAGTAGGCGTTGTAGGCGTCGACCGGCGACTGGCCGAGCCCCTCGCCGACGCGGGACACGATCTCGCGCAGCGCCTGCGCGGCGGTGCCTTGAAGCGGCTCCAGCAGCTGCTGCCACTCGGCGGCGGCGTCCTCGCCGCGTTCCATGGCGGAGCGGATGATCTTCGCGGCGGCGATGCAGGTCTCGGCGGCCTGGGCGTCGTGGGTGAGGTACGCGGCAGCGCGGGCCAGGGTCGCGGTGGTGCTCACCGGCACGCGCCCGAGCAGCGCGGCGATCGCGGCGCGCGGCAGCACGCCGGTGGAGTCGGCGCCGGGACCTGTCGGGCGCCCGGGCTGGCCCATGTCCTTGGAGTCCAGGCCGGCAAGGTTCAGCGGGTCGCCGGGGTGGATCGTCTCGAAGATCTCCACGCGGGAGAATTCCTCGTCGATCCAGCGGTTCAGCGGCTGCGGGGCGTTGTCCGGGAAGGACCCGGCCAGCTTGTTGTAGCCGCGCAGCGCGGCGAGCCACATGCAGGCGGCTTCGTCGCTGGCCACCCCGTCGTTGGCCCATTCGAGGGCTTCGAGCAGGCCGTCGGCCAGGTAGAGCGGGAGGATTTCGGTGGCACCGGGATCGATGTCGTCGCGGGCGTGGGTTGCGCCGTCGGCCAAGCCGAGCAGGATGGCGAACACCTTGTCTGAGTAGTTCTCTGGCAGGAGTGCAATTTCACCGGTTTCATTCACATCTCCCAGTCTAATGTCCTTTGTGTCGGTGGTTTTGCATAAGGTGGGTTTTATGCGATTGCTTCACACCTCAGACTGGCATTTGGGCCGCACCTTCCACGGCGCTTCGCTGCTTGAATCCCAACGGGCGGTCCTCCAGGAGATCATCGACATCACCCGCGAGCGGAACATCGACGCGGTGCTGATTGCCGGGGACATCTACGACCGGGCGCTGCCCCACGTGGATGCGGTGAAGCTGTGCAACTGGGCGCTGCGCGAGCTGGCCGGCACCGGGGCGCGGATCATCATGACCAGCGGCAACCACGACTCCGCCTCGCGGCTGAACTTCGGCGCGGACCTGCTGGACGCCGCCGGGGTGCACATCATCGCGGATCTCGAGCGCATGCTGCAGCCGGCGGTGCTCGACGCGCCGGACCACCGGGTGGCGATCTACGGCATTCCGTACCTGGAGCCGCGGATGGTCATGGACCAGTTGGGCGTGCAGAAGGCCACCCACCAGGCGGTGGTGGCCGCTGCCATCACCCTCATCGACGAGCACCTCGAACAGCTGCGCGCCGAGGGCACCGCGGTGGTCTGCGTGTCGCTGGCCCACCTGTTCGCCGCCGGGGGAGTCGGCAGCGATTCGGAACGCGAACTGAGCACCGGCAACCTGGACGTGGTCCAGGTGGAGCTTTTCGAGCACTTCGACTATTCGGCCCTGGGCCACCTGCACGGCCGCCAGCAGGTGCGCGAGCATGTGCGCTACTCGGGCTCGCCGCTGGCCTATTCCTTTTCCGAGGCGAACCACAAGAAGGGCGTGTGGATTATCGAAACCGGCCCGCAGGGGATCGCCGGCATCGAGGAGGTGCTGCTGGGTGTCCCGAAGCAGCTGGTGATCCTGCGCGGCGAGCTGCAGCAGCTGCTGGCGGACCCCGAGCTGGAATACGCGGTGAACGCCTGGTGCCAGGTCACGCTCACCGACCCGGAACGCCCTGCCGACGCCATGCAGGCGGTCCGCGGCCGCTTCCCGGACACCGTGGTGCTGAACTTCGACCCGCAGGGAATCGAGGACAAGGACAAGCCGACCAGCTACGCCGAACGGCTGGCCAAGGCAGCCAGCACCGAGGAGGTTGTCCAGGACTTCATCGAGCACGTGCGCGAACGCGCGGCCGATGAAGCCGAACGCGACATCCTCCAGTCAGTCATCCAGCGCACCCGAGAGGCACAGGTCAGCCGATGAGAATCCACAAGCTGCAGATCCAGGCGTTCGGCCCGTTCGCCGAAACCGAGGTGGTCGACTTCGACGAGCTCGCCGAGGGCGGGTTGTTCCTGCTCGACGGACCCACCGGCGCCGGCAAGTCCAGCATCCTGGATGCCATCTGCTATGCGCTCTACGGCTCGCTGCCCGGCAACCGCACCGGCAGCCGCCAGATCCGCTCGGACCACGCCGCCGCCGGGCTTGAACCGCAGGTGGTCTGCGAACTGACCATTGGCAACCGCCGCTTCGAGGTGACCCGCTCCCCGGCGTGGATGCGCCCGGCCAAGCGCGGCAAGAACAAGGTCACCGAGCAGAAGGCAGTGAGCCTGCTGCGCGAATTCACCGGCGGCGCCTGGGAGCAGCTCTCCACCCGCAACGACGAGGTCGGGCAGGTGCTCGGCGGGCTGCTGGGGCTTGACCGCGACCAGTTCACCAAGGTCGTGATGCTGCCGCAGGGCGGCTTCGCAGATTTCCTGCGCGCGAAGGCCAAGGACCGCGAGGAGTTGCTGGCCAACCTCTTCGACACCAGCGACTATGCCGCCATCGAGGTCGAATTCGCCGCACGCCTGGCCGCCGAGCGCCAGAAGACCGAGGCGCTGGAATCGACGCTGGCCGCCAGCGAGAATGCGATCCGCGCCGAGGCCACCGGCTTCCTGGCCGTCCATGAGGTTCTCGAACCGGTTGCACAAACGGGTGGCGGCGCCGAGCCCGCCGTGGACATCGCGGAGGAAATCGGGGACGACCCGGCCGCCGAGGCAATCGGCGTGGAGCAGGAATTCGAGGCCTACCAACAGCGGATCGTGCGCACCCACCACCGGCTCGCCGACGCCGCAGGCCAGCTGCGCACCAAGCTGTCCGCCGCGCGGGAGCGTTCGGCCAACCTGGCCGAGCAGGTCCGGGTGTTCGCCCGCCGGCAGGAGCTGGCGCAGCTGAAGGCGGCCTACGCCGAACAGCATCCGGCCGCGGAAGCCGCCGGGGAGAAACTCGACCGCGATGCCCGGGCCGTTGCCGTCAAGGCCTACAAGGAGCAGGCCGACCAGGCCGCGCAGAAGCACCGGGCCACAGCCGCCGCCTGGCGCGAGATCCAGGCCAAGCTTGCCAAGGAATGGGATGTCACCGGCCAGGCCGACGCCGACACCCAGCAGCGGCTGGCCAAGCTGCTCAAGGACAACGAAGCGGAGCTGACCCGGGCTAAGGACGCGGCCGCTGAGGAGGCCGGCCGTGCCGGGCTCGTGTCCAAGCTCGACGCGCTCACCGCCCAGGTCGCCGCCCAGCAGAGCGCCAAAACCGCAGCCGACCAGCAGCTTGCCGTCTTGCGCGCCGAACGCGCAGCTCTGGAAGAACAGGATTTGGACCAGGAATCCGCGGCCGCGCTGGTGCAGCAGCTGCGCGAATCCACCCAGCTGCTGGCCAGCCGTCTGGAGCATGCGAAGACCCGCGACAAGCTGGAAAAGACCTTGGCAACGGCCGAATCGGACTTCGCCGCACAAAGCCTGAAAGTTGTCGAGGCTGAAAAGTCGCTGGTTGCGCTGCAGCGCCAGCAGCTGGAACAGAGTGCCCTGCGCTTGGCCGCGGCGTTGGAAGACGGCCAGGCCTGCCTGGTCTGCGGCGCCACCGAGCATCCGAACCCCGCCCAGGCCGATGCCGGAGCGGAGCTGGTCGATGACGAGCAGATCCAGCGGCTCGACGACGCAGTCCGCGCCGAACGCGCCACGCTGGATGCGGCCACCAGCAAACGAGACATCGCCGTCACCAAGTTCGAGGCCGCCAGCGAAGCGGCCGCCGGGCAGCCCGTCGACGTGCTCGGCGAGCAGCTGGCCGCCGGCGCCAAGCAGCTGGAGACCGCCGAGCAGGAACAGGCCCGGATCGCCGCGGTGATCAAAAAAATCGATCGGCTGCGCACCCGGATCGAATCGGAAGCGGAGCGCGCCACGCAGGCAGCGGTGGAGCATGCAGCCGCGGTGAAGGCCGCCGAGGCGCTGGCCGAGAAGCTTGCGGACCTGGATGCCAAGCTGGAGAAGGTCCGCCAGGGCCAAGGCAGCCTGGAGCAGCTGGTCGACAAGCTGCAGCGGGCCGTGGCCGACTACACCCGGGGGCACAACGCCGTCTACCACTATCGCGAGGCCGATGCGGCGGCGCTGAAGGCGGAGAACACCTGGCACACCGAGCGCAAGGCCGCAGGCTTCCCGGATCCGGCCGCCCACGAGGCCGCGCTGCTTCCTCAGGCCGAGCGCGCACAGCTGCGCGCGCTGGCCGCCGCGGATGCCGACCGGGCCAGCTCCATCACCACCCTGGAAGCCTCGGAGGACTGCCGTCGCGCCGCGAAGCTGGCCGCCGAGGGCATCGAGCCTCCCACCGAACTGGATCTCGAACTGGCCGCCGAGTCGGTGGCCCAGGCGGATGCCGATTTCGAGCAGGCCCGCGAGCGCGAAGTGCTGGCGCAGACCACCGCCACCCGGCACGAGCAGTCGGTGGCGGCGTTGGAGGCGCTGCGCGCGGATTCAGGGCCGGTGATCGAGGCCTACCGGCGGCTTCGCGGGCTGGCCGACGTCATCCGCGGCGGGGGAGAAAACCTCTACAAGATGACGCTGAGCACCTACGTGCTCGCCGCGCGCCTGGAGGAGGTAGCAGTGGCCGCCTCCCAGCGCCTGGATGTCATGTCCGGCGGGCGCTACTCGCTGCACCACGACGACTCCAAGCAGGGCAACAACAAGTCGGGGCTCGGCCTGCGCGTGCTGGATGCCTGGACCGGCAAGCACCGCGAAACCCAGACGCTCTCGGGCGGCGAGACCTTCATGGCCTCGCTGGCCCTCGCCCTGGGGCTGGCCGACGTCATCTCGCACCACTCCGGCGCGGTGGACATGCAGACCTTGTTCGTGGACGAGGGCTTCGGCTCGCTGGACGCCGAGACCCTGGAGCAGGTCATGAGCGCGCTGGAGAACCTGCGCGCCGGCGGGCGGACCATCGGCCTGGTCTCGCACGTGGCGGAGATGAAGCAGCGGATCACCAACCGGGTGACGGTGGTGAAGACCCAGCATGGTTCGCGCATCGAACGCGAGGTGCAGCCGCTGGTGTCCATCTAGAACTGGACATGTCCGGTGGGGCTGGCTATGTTGAGGATAGTGCCAATCGGCATATTTGGGCAGATTGTGCGTCGGGGGGTGTGGGACGACGCACGCTTCGTCATGGAGTTGTGTTGTCTCAACATATCTTGTCGCGCGAAAATGCTGAGGAATCCGCGATGAAATCCGGATATTCGGCGCTGGTCCCCATGGTGGGACTGCCATACATTCCGCTGACCTTCCTGGCCCGCCTTCCGCTGGCCATGCTCACCATCGGTTCGATGACCTTGGTCACCGCCAACACCGGTTCCTACGGCCTCGGCGGCCTGGCCGCTGCGATGGTCGGGCTCGGCTCGGCCGTGGGCGGGCCGAGCATCGGCTACCTGGCCGACCGGCGCGGACAGCGTCCGGTGCTGCTGGCCGCCGCGGTGCTGCACACCATCTTGCTGGTCACCTTCACGCTGTTCGCCAATTCCGGCTCCGAGCTCGCCGTCGGAACACTGGTCGCCCTGAGCCTGCTGGCCGGCGCCACCGGTCCGCAGGTCGGCCCGATGTCCAGGGTCCGCTGGATCGCCATGTCCCGCAGGCAGAACCAGAAACCCAAGACGCTGACCGCCGCCTTGAGCCTGGAATCCATGCTCGACGAGCTCGGCTTCGTGTTCGGACCGGTGGCGGTCGGCCTGCTGGCCTCGCTGGTCTCCCCGGTGCTTCCGCTGTATCTGGCCGCCGCGCTGACCATCGTGCTCGTGCCGCTGTTCGCCATGCACCGCACCGCCGGGGGTCTGCAGCCGGGAGCCGCCGCCCATTCCGCCGCCAAGGTGAAGATCACCGCGGGACAGGTTGCCGCGATCGGTTCTCTGGTGCTGAGCATGATCGCGCTGGGCACCGTCTTCGGTTCAACCGCCGCCGGCACCCTGGCCTTCGCCGGGGCGCAGGGCGACTCGAACCAGGGCGGCCTGCTCTACGGCGCCATGGGCGTCTCCAGCGCCATCGCCGCGATTTCCGTCGCCGCCTGGCCGCAGGGCTTCAGCCAGATCAGCCGTTGGATCGCCTGCGGCGCCGCGCTGAGCGTGCTCAGCTTCGGGCTGCACGTGGCCGATTCGACCCCCTGGATGCTGGCCGCGTTGTTCGTGGCAGGCTTCGCGGTGGGCCCGGTGATCGTGACCGTGATGACCCTTGGCGGCGAGGTCGCGCCGCCGCAGCGACTGTCCACCGTGATGACCATGCTCTCGGCGGGCATCGTCGTGGGCACCGCCATCGGCAACGGACTGGCAGGCCTGCTGGCCGACTCGCTGGGCTACCTCGGAGCATTCTGGGTCGCCACCGGGGGAGCCTTCGTGATCCTGTTGGCCGGCGTGATCATGAAGGTCCTCGCCTCCCGGGCCGCCTCCCTGAAGCGCGTCCGCTAGGACCTGCAGCTTCACGCACGAACCCGCCGATGGAATTTCCGGATTCCATCGGCGGGTTTGTTTTTCGCGCTCGTATTTCAGCCAGCGTGTCCAGCCGGCTGGCGCTTAGCTGCCCAGCTCCTCGGCGATGTTCAGCGCTGCTTCCTTCAGTGCGCGGATCACGCTGTTCCGGTCGGTGACGGTGCTGGCCGCGAATACCACTGCGAGCGACGCCGGGGTGGTGAGCGGGCTGGGGATCGGCACGGCGATGGACGCAACGCCTTGGATGACCTCGTTCTCGCTCGTGGCGTATCCGTCGATCCGGGCTTCGCGCGCCTGCGCCCGGTATTCGATCTCTGTATCCAGCCCCTGCCACTGTTCCTTGGTGTACATGGACTGGATGGCGATGCCTGCGGCGCCGACATCCATGCCGTGCACGGATCCGGGCCGGTGCACGATGGCGCTGTGCGAATGCAGCGGTTCCACGGATTGCAGCGTGGTGCACAAATCGTGTTCCCACACCGCGAGGAACGCGGTCATGGAGAGCTTGTTGGCCAGCGTGGTCAGTTCGGGCGTCGCCGCGGCCTGCAGATCGCGCTGCACCGAACGGGCCAGCACGGCAAGTCCGGAGGCGGGTCGGATAAGCCCGGCGTCGTCCCGGCTCAGCAACCGGTGGTTTTCCAGCGTCCGGATAATGCGGTAGGCGATCGAGCGGTGCACTTCGAGCTCGGCGGCGACCTCGGCGATGGACAGGTAGGTCGGTGAGGCGGCGACGATTTCCAGCACGCGAATGCCTCGGGAAAGTGTCTGCGAAGTTGGCATGTCGATAGTCATTCTGGCGCGGGGCGGACCAGGAACAGGGCCGGGCACCGTTGGTTTAAGCGAATGGGAATTCTGGTCCTCGTGTTCTCTATTAGAACAGATCGCGCTGGCGGTTCGTTAATTTCGTGGGTAACCCGGCGATTTTTCGTGACCCGGACCTCGCTGCTGTGAAATATGGATCACTCCATGTTGTGAGGTGATTCACTTGTCGTTTATAGTGTTGTCTACGTAACTGTCCGAACGGTCGGTAACTTAATTCGCATCAAGGGATCATTCACTATGTCTCAGAACGTTTCGCGCACTCAGGAGGAGCGCCGGGTCCTTGCCGGCACCCTGGTGGGCACCACGATCGAGTGGTACGACTTCTTCATCTTCGCCCAGCTGACGGCAACGCTGCTGACTCCGCTGTTCCTCGCCCCGCTGGGCGAATCGAACCCGGGTCTGGCACAGATTCTCTCCTTCGCCATGATCGGCATTTCTTTCTTCTTCCGCCCGCTGGGCGCCATCGTCGCCGGACACCTCGGTGACCGCTATGGACGCAAGCGCATTCTGGTCCTGACACTGATCCTGATGGGTGTAGCCACCGCGTTGATCGGTGTGCTGCCGACCTACGCTGCCGTGGGCATCGCGGCACCGATCATGCTCGTGGCGCTGCGCATCATCCAGGGCTTCTCGGCCGGCGGAGAGTGGGGCGGCGCGGCCCTGATGGCCGTTGAGCACGCCCCGGACACCCGTCGTGGCTACTTCGGCGCCTTCCCGCAGATCGGTGTGCCCCTGGGCATGATCCTGGCGACCGGTCTGCTGTACGTCCTGCGCATTTCGATGACTCCCGAGCAGTTCCAGGCGTGGGGCTGGCGCATCCCGTTCCTGATGTCCGTCGTGCTGATCATCGTCGGCTACATGATCCGCCGCGCGGTGGAGGAATCCCCGATCTTCAAGCAGATGGCACTGCGCAAGGCTTCGGAGCACACCCCGCTGAAGGAGCTCATGCGGAGCAACTTCAAGCAGGTGATCCAGGCCGCACTGATCTTCATCTCGAACAACGCCGCCGGCTACCTGGTGATCGCGTTCTTCATCTCCTACACCACGTCCGTGCTGAAGATGCCGGTCGCGCCGGTCCTGCTTGCGACCACCATCGGCTCGTTCGGCTGGCTGATCTTCACCTTGGTTGGCGGTTGGCTGTCCGATGTCATCGGCCGCCGCGCGACATTCGTGATCGGCTACGCGCTGGTGTTCGTCTGGATGATCCCGATGTTCCTGCTCGTGAATACCGGCAACATCATGCTCTACGGCGTGGCGGTCTTCGTATTGACCATCGGTCTGGGCCTGTCCTACGGGCCGCAGTCGGCCATGTACGCCGAGATGTTCCCGGCGCACATCCGCTACTCGGGCATCTCCATTGGCTACGCGCTGGGTGCGATCCTCGGCGGCGCGTTCGCTGCCACCGTGGCGCAGATCCTGCTCGAAGCCACCGGCAACTCGATCTCCATCGCCATCTACATCATGGTGCTGACCATCATCTCCGTGGCGGCTGTGCTGTGGGTCGGCGAGACCCGCGGGCGTAACCTGCACGTGGAGGACATCGACGAGGAGCTGGCGGCCGCGGCCGCCCACGAGGCAGAGGTCGAGCGCAAGCACCACTCGAACTAGTCTCAGCCGCCGATGCCGGCGTAGCTATCCAAGGCCCAGGCGGCCCGCGTTCGACGCGGGCCGCCTGGCCCTTTTCGGGACGTAAACCTGGGAGCAAATAGGGCTGCTTCCAGGAGTGGCTAATGGT
The DNA here is from genome assembly GCF_001454985.1 of Arthrobacter sp. YC-RL1. Taxonomy (NCBI): domain Bacteria; kingdom Bacillati; phylum Actinomycetota; class Actinomycetes; order Micrococcales; family Micrococcaceae; genus Arthrobacter; species Arthrobacter sp. YC-RL1. The sequence goes on along the minus strand of NZ_CP013297.1, from coordinate 2,498,833 downwards.
CGGCCGGCGGCCGGCTGGTGGAGTTGCGTACGATCAGTTCGTGGCCCAGTGTGTGGGCCCGTGCTGGTTCCTCCTTGCGGATGGAGCGCAGCAGCATCGCAACGGCGAGTTCACCCTGCTCGTGCGGAAGCTGCCGGATGGTGGTCAGTCCGAAGAACTCGGCCAGTTCGTGGTCGTCCACGCCGACCACCGAAAGCTCGCGGGGCAACTGCATTCCCAGATCCCTGGCAGCTAGGATGGCGCCGATAGCCATTTCGTCGCTGGCTGCGAAGATGGCGGTGGGACGGGCATCCGGGTTTCCCAGCAGCTGCTTGGCCACCGTGTATCCCTGGGCCATCGTGAAGTCTGCGCCGACGCACAGAGCCTCATCGAGGTCGATGCCAGCTTCGGCCAGCGCACGTTCGTAGCCGATGCGCCGGTGGGAAGGGACACGGAAATCCACATCGGTTTCCGATGAACCACCGATGTAGCCCACTCGGGTGTGCCCCAGGGACAGCAGGTGCGCCGTGCCCAGCGCGGATACCGCTTCGTCGTCCACCTGCAAAGTCGGGACACCCGGCAGCGGACCACCTACTCCGACCAGCGGCTTGTCCAGTGCGTGCAGGGCCACCACTTCGGTCTCGCTGAGTTCGACGTTCACTGCGATAACTGCGTCGACCCGTTGGCGCTGCAGGAAATCGGAGAAGATCTGGTGCCGCTGTGCGGGATCCTTGGTCAGCTGGTAAAGCGTGGTGTCGTAGCCCTCGCGCATCAGGGCCGTGCAGATGCCCTCCAGCACGCTGGCGTAGAACCAGTGGTTGATTACCGGTACCAGTACGCCGATGTTCCGGGTGCGCCCGGAGGCCAACCCCGAGGCGGTGGAAGATACCACGTACCCCAGATCGTGGGCGGCCTGCTGGACCGCGGCCAGCGCGCTAGGGGAAACGTTGCCGCGTCCGGAAAGCGCGCGCGAAACGGTCGCCACGGAGACGCCCGCGGCTCGGGCTACGTCCTTGATGCCGGCCAAGAAATTCCTTCCGACACAGTGGTGGATGAAAATACAAAATAGGTTTGACTGGGCGCGACGGAACCGGGAAGGCCAGTCGCGCCCTGTTCACCAGACTACCTGCTGGGGCGATCAGCCGCGTAACCATACAGTGGATTCCGCTGCGATCTGCCGTTCCGACGGCTGAGGTGCGCTGGAGGCGATGACGGTCAAGCCTATGGTGCAGGCAGGCAGCTCGCGCTCGGAGCCTGCGAAGCTGGAGACCACCACCACGTCATTGTTCTTGAAGGCCAGAACGTCGGGGTCGCCGGTGTCCAGCCATTCCAGTGTCCCCACCCCCAGATCGTGATTGCGGCGCAGTCGGAGTAGAGATATGTAGAGGTTCAGGGTGGAGTCGGGGGTCGCGCTTTGAACGTCCCGGGCGTAGTCTTCCCACCCCGCGGGCTGCGGCAGCCAGCTGTTTCCAGTGGGGGAGAAGCCCGCAGCGGGTGCTCCTGTTTCCCAAGGGATCGGGACCCGGCAACCGTCCCGGCCGTAGCGTTTGCCGTTGGTGCGGAACCAGGTCGGATCCTGGCGCGCTTCGTCCGGTAGCTCGACGGCTTCCGGGAGCCCGAGTTCCTCGCCCTGGTACAGGTAGGCTCCGCCGGGCAGCGCAAGCATCAGCGTGCTGGCCGCATGGGCGCGGCGCAGGCCGACGGCGGGATCAGGGAGGTTCGGGGTCAGCGGGCCGATGCCCTCGCCCTGGGGGTTGTCCTCGGTCAGCGCCAGCCGGGTTGCATGGCGGACCACGTCGTGGTTCGACAGCACCCAGGTGCTCGGTGCGCCGACGGCCGCGAATTCCCGCAGCGATTCGTCGATCGTGGTGCGGATCTGGGCGGCGTCGAAGTCACAGGACAGGTACGGGAAATTGAAGGCCTGGTGCATTTCGTCGGGGCGGACCCACTTGGCCATCAGGGACAGCGGGCTGACCCAGGCTTCCGCGCACAGCACGCGTTCGCCCTCGTATTCATCCAGTACCTTGCGCCAGTCGCGGTAGATTTCATGCACGCCATCCTGGCCCCACCACGGGGCGAGCTCCTCCGTGCCGCCCATCGACGCGCCGGTCGGGTCGACCTCGTAATCGGGAAGTCCGTCGGCTTTGATCAACCCATGCGCCACATCCACCCGGAAGCCGTCGGTTCCGCGGTCCAGCCAGAACCGGAGCACGTCACGGAACATCGCCCGGACCTCCTCGTTGTGCCAGTTGAAGTCCGGCTGCGAGGAATCGAAGATATGCAGATAGTACTGTCCCGGGGTGCCGTCAGGATTTTCCGTCTGCGTCCACATGGGACCGCCGAAGACCGATTCCCAGTTGTTCGGGAGACCTTCATCCGGCGCATCGTGGAAGATGAATCGCTCACGCTCGGGGGAGCTCGGCGCGGCCGCCAGCGCCTGTTGGAACCACGGGTGCTGATCCGAACAGTGGTTCGGCACCAGATCCACGATGACGCGCAGCCCCAGCTCGTGGGCGCGGGCGACCATCACATCGTAGTCCTCCAGCGTCCCGAACAGCGGATCGACGTCGCAGTAGTCCGACACGTCGTAGCCGGCGTCTTTTTGCGGGGATGTGAAGAAGGGGGACAGCCAAATGGCGTCGACCCCGAGGTCTGACAAGGATTGCAGCCGTGCAGTGATTCCGGGGAGATCACCCATGCCGTCGCCGTTTGCATCAGCGAAGGAGCGTGGATAGATCTGGTAGATCACCGAGGAGCGCCACCATTCGGCTGCTGCCTCAGGCTCTCGGGTCTCTGCGAGGGAGCGGATTTCAGTCATGACGGTAACCATAAACGAATTTTCAGCATATGTAAACGCTTGCATTTTTGGCCAACTAGACGCCGCTAGGTGTTGCCTGTTTTAGGGAATCTGGTACGAAAATGACTGATTTACGTGAAATTCTTGTCAAAGGGCATGATCTATGCCACTCTGGAAACGCTTACATTCGAGTTGCCACTCGCACTCGAAAGAACCGACCGGCCCATACCGCGGTGAATCGCAGTCGATCCGGTCCTCTGGACAAAGTTGTCACGAAAGGACACCCCATGATGGTGAACAAGCGCTCCCTTCTTCTGGGTGGGGCGGTGACCGCAATTGCGGCGCTTTCCCTGACCGCCTGCGGTGGTTCGAACAGTTCAGCCCCGCAGCCTTCGGAAACGGCTGCGCAGTCCTCGCCGGCCGCCGCCGAAGCCGGATCGCTGACCGTGTGGGTCGATGCCAACCGCGAGCCGGTCCTGAAGGAAGCCGCAGCGGATTTCCAGGCCAAATCGGGCGTCAAGGTCGATCTGGTGATCAAGGACTTCTCCAAGATCCAGGAAGACTTTCTCAAGCAGGTGCCGACCGGCAAGGGCCCGGACATCACCATCGGCGCCCACGACTGGCTGGGCAACCTCGTCAACAACGGCGTAGTCCAGCCGGTAGAGCTCGGCGACAAGAGCGCCGACTTCCAGGATGTCGCCATCGACGCGATGAGCTACGAGGGCAACACCTACGGTGTCCCGTACGCAACGGAAAACCTGGCACTGCTGCGCAACAAGGATTTGGTCGACAAGGCCCCGGCAACCTTCGACGAGATGATCGCCGAGGGCGAGAAAGCGGGCACCGATTTCCCGTTCCTGGTCCAGGTCTCGGAGCTGGGCGACCCGTTCCACGCCTACCCGTTCCAGACCTCCTTTGACGCTCCGGTTTTCGGAACCGATGAAAACGGCGCCTACGATCCCAGCGACCTTCGAATCGGCAACGAGGGTGGCCTTGAATTCGCCCAGTGGCTTGCCGACCAGGGCGAGGCCGGCACGTTGAAGACCTCCGTGGATGCGGATATCGCCAAGGAGAAGTTCATTTCCGGTGATTCGCCATTCCTGCTGACCGGCCCATGGAATGTGGACGCCGTCGAAGACGCCAAGATCGACTTGGCCATCGACCCGATCCCAAGCGCCGGCGGCGACGAGGCGCAGCCGTTCGTAGCAGTCCAGGGCTTCTTCGTTTCCTCCAAGACCGAAAACCTGCTGGCGGCAACGGAGTTCCTGACCAACTACATCGGCAGCGCCGAGGTCCAGACCAAGCTCTACGAAGTGGGCAACCGTCCGCCCGCCAACAAGGAAGCCTTCGAGGCGGCCAAGTCCGATGAAACCATCGCAGCCTTTGGCGCGGTCGGCGAAGACGGGGTTCCGATGCCGAATATCCCTGAAATGGCGGCCGTTTGGGAATTCTGGGGAGTCGCCGAAGCAGAGATCATTTCCGGCAAGGCCGATCCGGCCAAGCGCTGGAAGCAGATGACCACCGATATCGAGAAGGCCATCTCAAAGTAGCACCGCAGCACGTCCGCGTGCGTGACGCGTCGGAGCGGCAAGCCGCCGCTCCGACGCGTCCAGCCCTCTGCAGTGCGGCACTCCTCGCACCGCGCGTTCGCCGACCTCCGACCCAGGAACAAGCCACAAATGTCACTAACCCACCAGAAGCCGCCGCGCAGCGGCGACACGGCGCAGGCCGGCGCCCTGTCCCCGGTCGCCCAGCGGCTGGCCACCGCAGCGTCAACCTCCACCGGCTTGATCCTGGCCAAGATCGCGATGATCGGCATCGTGGACGCCACCGCCATTTTCGCGTTGTTCACCGCCATCGGCCGCGAGGCCTGGGCAATCGCCGCCGTGGTTGCCGTGATCACGCTGGTGATCAACGTCGTGTATTTCAAGCGGGGCTGGCTGCCGGCCAAGTACCTGCTGCCGGGCACCATCTTCCTGCTGATCTTCCAGGTGTTCGTGATCGGCTACACCGGCTATATCGCCTTCACCAACTACGGTTCGGGCCACAACTCGGACAAGGACGACGCAGTCATGGCGCTGCTCCAGTCCAACCAGAGCCGCGTCCCGGACTCCCCGGGGCTGCCCGTGACGGTGCTGGATGACGGCGGTGAATTGTCGCTGCTGGTCGAGCGCGACGGGGTGCAGATGGCAGGCACCACGGAGCAGCCGCTGGAGCCGATCACCGCGGATGAGCTTGCCGGATACACGCAGCTCAGCTTCGCCGACCTGCTCGGCCGCCAGCAGGAAGTCACCTCCCTGGCGGTGCCGATGAGCGATGACCCGGCCCAGGGGTCGCTGTGCACCTCCGACGGGCGCACCGCCTACCAGTACACGTCGAACCTGGTCTACGACGAGGCCGCCGGAACCATGACGGACTCCACCACCTCGGTGGTCTACAGCGACACCGGCGTCGGCGCCTTCACCGCCCCGGACGGCACCCAGCTGATGCCCGGCTGGTCGATCAACGTGGGCTTCGACAACTTCGCCAAGGCCTTCACCGACTCCTCCATTCGCACCGCCTTGGGATCGGTGACCGCATGGACCTTCGCCTTCGCCCTGCTGTCGGTGGCCACCACCTTCTTCCTGGGCCTGTTCCTGGCGCTGGTTTTCAACGACCTGCGTATGAAGGGCCGCAAGATCTACCGAGTCATCTCGATCCTGCCCTATGCCTTCCCGGCGTTCCTGGGCGGCCTGGTCTGGGCAGGCATGCTCAACAAGGATTTCGGCTTCGTGAACCAGGTGCTCTTCGGCGGTGCGCCGATCCCATGGCTGACCGATCCGTGGCTGGCGAAGTTCTCCGTGCTCTGGGTCAACCTCTGGCTCGGCTTCCCCTACATGTTCCTGGTCTGCACCGGGGCGCTGCAGTCGATCCCGGATGAACTGGCCGAGGCGGCCAAGATCGACGGTGCCAAGCCGTTCCAGGTCTTCCGCCTGATCAAGCTCCCGCTGCTGCTGGTCTCTGTGGCCCCGCTGCTGATCAGCTCGTTCGCGTTCAACTTCAACAACTTCAACGTGATCTACATGCTCACCGAGGGAGGACCGCGGCTCGAAGGGGCAGGGCTCAACGTGGGCTCCACCGACATCCTGATCTCCATGGTCTACAAGGTCGCCTTCGTCGGCTCCCAGCGCGACTACGGCCTGGCCAGTGCATTCTCCATCATCATCTTCGTGCTGGTCTCCGTCATCGCGGTCATCAGCTTCAAGCAGACCAAGGCTCTGGAGGAGCTGAACTAATGTCGACGCAAACTCCCGTCCAGCAGCCCGCAACACGCCGCAGCTTCGGAAAATGGTTCGCTACTACCGGTTGGCGCCACCTGATCGGCGTGGCGCTGTGCATCTACGCGGCGTTCCCGCTGTTCTACGTGCTCTCGGCGTCGCTGAACCCCAACGGAACGCTGCTCTCATCCAACGGGTTGTTCACCCAGCTCGGCCTGCAAAGCTATGTCGACCTGTTCCGCAACGAGCAGCGGCCCTTCGCCGCTTGGTTCGGAAACACCCTGCTCATCGGGTTGACCACCGCCGCCGCTTCGGTATTCCTCGGCGCACTGGCGGCCTACAGCTTCTCGCGCATGCGTTTCACCGGGCGCCGTTTCGGATTGGTCAGCCTGCTGGTCGTCCAGATCTTCCCGCAGCTGCTGGCAGTCGTGGCCATCTTCATCCTGCTGACCTCGCTGGGCGATGTGTACCCGGCTCTGGGGATCGACAACAAGATTGCACTAATCATGGTGTACCTGGGCGGAGCGCTCGGCGTGAACACCTACCTGATGTACGGATTCTTCAACACCATCCCGGTGGAGATCGACGAAGCCGCCAAGATCGACGGCGCCGGCCACGCCAGGATCTTCTTCACCATGATCCTGCGCCTGGTCGCACCGATCCTGGCCGTGGTGGGGCTGCTGTCATTCATTTCCAGCACGTCGGACTTCGTCATCGCCTCGGTTGTGCTCGTCTCGCCGGAAAACCAGACACTTGCGGTGGGGCTGTACTCCTACGTGTCCGAGGAGTTCACTTCCAACTGGTCGGTGTTCGCCGCCGGGGCGGTACTGGCGGCGCTGCCGGTCATGGTGCTCTTCCTCTTCCTGCAGAAGTACATCGTGGGCGGTTTGACCGCCGGCGCGGGAAAATAGCGCGTCGCCCCCGTGCAGCTGGAGCGCGCCGCGCGAACCGCCAGACGATCGCCAACTCTCAGGCTGGCCACGTAAGCTGGATGGATGCAATCTCATCTGCCGCGGGCCGCGCGCAACTATCTTGAACAGCTGCGTCGGGAATTGAGTTTTCTTTCCGACGCCGAGCGCACCGAGATCCTTGCACATACCCGCGAACAGATATCCCGGCTACCCGGCAAGGGCCGGCGCAAGTCCGAACTGCTGCGCCGCCTGGGGGAGCCGGCTGCGGTCGCCGCCGGGTTCACCCCTACCGAACCAACGGAGCTGAAGGTCAGCGGCGGCCGCCAATTCCTGACCCGCATTCTGGCCTGGCCGATCTTCGCGCTGTCGGTGCTCACCGCCGCGCTGCTGGTGCTCGGTTCGCAATTTGTTGCGCTCGCCGAGCCGTTGTCCTTCGGCTACGTCGACGGCACGATCTTCGGCACCCTAGCCGAGCTGGAATTGTCGCTGGGCTCCGCGGTGATGATTTTCGCCTTCATCCCGGTGCTCTTCAGCCTGCTGCCGCTGGTTGTCCACGGAATTCCCGGCCTGGTCCTGCAGGTCATTGGAGCGTTGGCGACCACCGCCGCCTGCGTACTGGGACTGGCGAGCCTGGGCGCGTTCCTCCTCCCGCTGGCGGTGCTGCTCTGGGCGCAGGTGTTTACCCCGCTGCTGATGATGCGCGGATCCATGGCCAGCCCCGGTCCGGCCTGGCTGATCTGCGCTTCCGCGGCCCTGCTTGCGGCCATCGGCTACACGACCTACCGTGGCCTACAGGGCTTCACCGGGAATGCGTGGCTGATCCTTGTTCCGGCGGCGGCGCTTGCGGCCCTGGCGCTGCTACTTCCGATGCGGCGGCGCTGGAGCCACATCGCGTTGATCGCCACCGGCCTGCTGGTCACGGTCGCGGGCTTCATCGCGGCGCTGCCGACCACCTACGAAGCGCCGCTGCTGTGGCCGTGGCTTGCCGGGGCGATGTCCTTCGCCGGCGGCCACCTGGCCCTGGCCGCCGGCATGTGGCATGAACGGGCGCGAAACCTGCTGGCGCTGTTGTAACCAGGGGTCGTTGCCGGATGATGGACGATGAACACCGTGAAAGGGTAGCCAGATGAGCGACGTGGATCGCACTGAAGACGATACTCCGGTGAAGCGGGGGCGGGGACGCCCGCGCAAGGACGCCTCCCAGGTTCCCATCACCAAGGAAGCCATCGCTTCCGAAGCGTTGAAGATCATCGGTTCCGAAGGCTTTACCGCGCTGACCATGAACGGCCTGGCGGGACGGTTCGGGGCCACCTCGCGGGCGTTGTACAACTACGTGAGCGACCGGCAGGAGGTCGTGAACATGGCGGTGGAGCTTTTCATCCGCAGCACGCCGCTGCTGGAGTTCGACCCGGTCAATTGGCGTGACACCGTGCGCAAGTTCTACCGGGTCAGCCGAGCGCTGTACCGCACCTATCCGCTGGTTGCGGTGGTTCCGATCTCCGAGCGCGTGGAGGTGGACGGCGGACCGCGCTACATCGAGATGATGGAACGGCTGCTGCGGTTCTACACGGACATGGGCTTCGAGATGCCGCAGGCGCTGACCCTGATCCGGGCGTTCAGCCGCGACATCATGTCATTTGCCCTGCAGGCGGACTACTTCCTGGACCGTGTCCCGGAAGGCCGGAACGACTACATCTCCCGTGTGGTGCCGCAGGCTTGGCTGGAGCGCTACCCGGAGGCCGAGGCCCCGCTGGTACGCGAATCCCTGAAACAGCCGCGCATGGACAGCGACGACCTGTTCGAAGAGCTGCTCCAGCTGCGCATCCTCTCCATCCAGGGAATGCTGGACGCGCTGCCAGCCGCTGACTGACCAGAGCAAACGCCAGCCCCGCAGCAGGTGCGGGGAATATCCCGGTGCCCCCGGGCGCTATACCCAGCGCGTGCCATGAACCGCCCGGCGGCTTCGGCGCGCACCGAACCAGCTCCGCCAGCCGTTGTCCGAAAGTTGCCATGCCTGCCATCCAGCCCCCGCAAGACCCCCCGTTGGCTGCCGAGGTTGCGCCCGCCGCAGCCGCCATTCCGGCGCCTGGGGCGCTTTCGCCGGCCGGACGCTGGAAGCTGCTCGGTGTGCTGCTGGCCGTCATGTTCATGTCGCTGGTCTCGGTCAGCATCGTCAACGTGGTGCTTCCCTCGATCGAAACCACCCTGCAGGCCACCGAGGCCGACATGCAGTGGGTGCTCGCCGGCTACGCGCTGACCTTCGGCGTAGTGCTGGTAGCCGCCGGGCGTGCCGGGGACCTGCTGGGCCGCGGCATGATGTTCATCGCCGGCGTCGTGATCTTCACGCTGGCTTCCGTGCTGGCCGGGCTGGCCGCCGACCCGCTGATGCTGAACATCGCCCGCTTCGTCATGGGCGTCGGCTCCGGCCTGCTCAACCCGCAGGTCATGGGCCTGATCCAGCAGCATTTCACCGGCGCGGAACGCGGACGGGCCTACGGGCTGCTGGGCACGGTCATCGGATTCTCCGTGGCCATCGGCCCGGTGATGGGCGGGGCGCTGATCAACTGGCTGGGGGCCGAGGCAGGCTGGCGCTCCACGTTCCTGATCAACGTGCCGATCGGGATCATCGCGTTGCTGCTGGCAGTCATCTGGCTGCCGCGTCCGCTGTTCACCAAACCCTCCGGTCGGCTCGATCTGGATCCGGTGGGCGGGCTGCTGCTGGCGCTGGGCATCTTCGCCTTCCTCTTCCCGTTCGTGCAGGGTCGCGAGAACCCGTGGCTGTGGGCCCTGCTGCCGGTGGCGCTGCTGTTCATGCTGCTGTGGATCGCATGGGAGAAACGCTACAAGGCGCGCGGCGCGGCCCCGATGGTGGACCTGGCGCTGTTCAGGGTGCGCAGCTTCACCAACGGCACAGTAATCGCCGGCCTGTACTTCATGGGCGTGTCCAGCGTCTGGGTGCTGGTGGCAGTCTACACCCAGCAGGCGCTGGGCTTCAGCGCGCTGCAGGCAGGGCTGATCGCGCTGCCGGCGGCCTTGCTCTCGGCGCTCAGCTCGAACGTCGCCGGCCGCTACGTGATGACCGCCGGGCGCCGTCTGGTCATCGGCGGCACGCTCAGCGCGCTGTTCGGGCTGGTCGTCACGGTGGCCGTGGTCGAGCTGGAGGCGCGCGGGATCGTGAGCATCTGGTGGATGCTGCTCTCGCTGGCGTTCATCGGCGCCGCCCAGGGCTTCATCATCTCCCCGAACCAGGCACTGACCCTGATGGAGGTACCCGTTCAGAACTCTGGCTCCGCCGGCGGGCTGATGCAGACCTCGCAGCGCGTGGGCACCGCCGTGGGCATCGCGGTCATCACCGCCGTGTTCTACGGCATGAACCAGGTTGTCGGCTACCCGCTGGCGATGACGCTGTCCTTCGCCGCCACGGGCCTGCTGGTGATCGCCACGCTCTGGGTCGCCGTGGCCGACTGGCGCCACGACCATCACGGAGCCCAGCCTCAATAGCAGGGCTGGCACCGCTGGCCGAAACGACGCTCCGGGTCTGCGATTGCACTGGTCAGCGCGCTAAGCGTGGCTTAAGCTGGAAGAGATGAAACGACTTGCAGGATTGATGGCAGCAGGAGCGCTGGCGCTGGGCCTGGCCGCATGCGGATCGAGCAGCGGCCCGGCCGAACAGGCCCCGGCGAGCCCGGACGGCACCTGGGGCACGGAGGCCGAAGGCCAACCGTGGATGAACCTCGGCTCCGACGGCAAGATCAGCGGCAGCGACGGGTGCAACAACCTCATCGGCCAGTGGACCGAAAAGGACGGCACCGTGGACTTCGGCGCCATGGGCAGCACCCAGATGTACTGCGAGGGCGTCGATTCCTGGCTCGGCGGGGCCGCCACCGCAACGATCTCCGGCGACAAGATGACCTTCTCGGATGCCAAGGGCGACCAGATCGGCACGCTCACACGCAGCAAGTAGCCGGGCAGGGTCCATCTGGTCCCTAGCTGCTGCGGTATCCGGAAATCATGGGGCACTCGAACGGGTCGCGGCCCGAAAGCCCGACCTTGTTCAGGTAGGAGATGACCTGGGCGTAGGACTCGCGGACGCTGGCAACGGTGTAGGGGATCCGGTGCTCGGCGCAGTAGCTGCGCACGATCCTTGAAACCCCTGCCAGATTGGCGCGCGGCATCGAGGGGAACAAGTGGTGCTCCACCTGGTAGTTCAACCCGCCGTAGACGTGCGAGAGCACGCTGTTGCCGAAGCTGGAGCGAGCCAACACGTTGCGTCCCGTGAGCACCTGGCGCGAGAAGAAGTCGATGCGGGCGTCCGCGGGCACCAGGGGCATGCCCTTGTGGTTGGGCGCGAACGAGGCGCCCATGTAGATGCCGAAGACAGCCAGCTGCACGCCGAGGAAGGCGAAGGCCATGCCTATCGGCAAGAGGAAGAAGACGGCGCCCAGGTACAGGGCAATGCGCAGGCCGATCGAAATCAGTTCGCGGCGGCGGTGCTTCACCCGCCGGCCGACGAACAGGTACTTGATCGACTGCAGATGCAGGTTCAGCCCTTCCAAGGTCAGCAGCGGGAAGAACAGGTAGCCTTGGCGCTGGGTGATCCACTTGAGCAGGCCGCGCTGGCGCTTCGCGTCGGCCGGCTGGAACGAGATGGTGTCCCATTCGATGTCCGGGTCCTTGCCGATGGTGTTCGGAGTTGCATGGTGTTTGCTGTGCTTGTTCATCCACCACTGGTAGCTGATGCCGACCACGAAGTTGGCCAGGAAGCGGCCGAGCTTGTCGTTGGTTTTGCCGGAAGCCAGGATCTGGCGGTGCGCCGCTTCGTGGGCCAGGAAGGCGAACTGGGTGAGCAAGAGGCCAAGCGCGGCGGCCATGAGCAGCTGGAACCAGCTCTCGCCCAGCAGCAGCATGCCTGCCACGGTGCCCGCCAGCAACGCGGCAAGCACGATGCCGATACCCAGGTAATGCCCGGGCCGGCGCCGGATCAGCCCGGCTTCGCCGACCAGTTTCTTGACGTGGAAAAAGCTTTTGGGGTCTCCGGGCAGCACCGAGGGTGCAGGCGATGGCAAAACGGGAGTGCTACTCAAGTTGGATCCTTGGGTGTGGCAGCTGTCGACGTCTCAGTCGTAAAGAACTGAAAGTCTCGGCTCCTCTGCGTTTCACTGTACGGCAGATTGCTGAGCGCCCGCTGGTCGATGACGCAGCCGAGCTAGAAGGCGGCGGACAGCTGCCCGTCCAGCACCTGCCAGCGCGCGTCCAGCCGCACGTTTTGAAGCATGCGCCGGTCGTGGGTCACCAGCAGCAGCGCGCCCTGGTAGGCCTCCAGCGCTTCTTCGAGCTGCTCGATGGCGGGCAGGTCAAGGTGGTTGGTGGGTTCGTCGAGCACCAGCAGGTTCACCCCGCGCGCCTGCAGCAGCGCCATCGAGGCGCGGGTGCGTTCGCCGGGGGACAGCTTGCCCACCGCCGACGCCGTCTGCTCCGCCTTGAGCCCGAACTTGGCCAGCAGCGTGCGGGCCTCCGCCGAGGAGTACTCCGGCACCGCCGCTTCGAACGCCTCGCCCAGCGGCAGCTGCGCCGGCAACTGGCTGCGCGCCTGGTCGATCTCGCCGATCAGCACCGAGGCGCCCAGCACCGAGCTTCCGGCGTCCGGGGCCAGCCGGCCGAGCAGCAGGTTCAGCAGCGTGGACTTGCCCGCGCCGTTCGGGCCGGTGATGCCGATCCGGTCACCGGCGTTGACCTGCACGCTGGTAGGGCCGAACGCGAAACCGCCCAGCGAAACCTGCGCCTGGTTCAGCGTGCACAGCACCGAGGAGCCGCGCGGGGCGTCGGCGATGGAGAACTGCAGCACCCATTCCTTGCGCGGTTCGGCCACCTCGTCCAGCCGGGCAATCCGCGATTCCATTTGGCGCACCTTGGCTGCCTGCTTCTGGGAGGATTCGCTGTTGGCGCGGCGGCGGATCTTGTCGTTGTCCGGGGCCTTGCGCATCGCGTTGCGCACGCCCTGCGAGGACCATTCGCGCTGGGTCCGGGCGCGCGCCACCAGATCCGCCTTCTTCCCGGCGTACTCGTCGTAGGCCTCGCGCGCGTGCCGGCGGTTCACGGCGCGCTCCTCCAGGTAGGAGTCGTAGCCGCCCTCGTAGACGGCGACCTGGTTCTGCGCTAGGTCGAGTTCGATGATGCCGCTGGTGCAGCGGGCCAGGAACTCGCGGTCGTGCGAGACCAGCATGACCGGCGCGCGCAGCGCCATGATGAACTGCTCCAGGCGTTCCAGCCCTGCCAGGTCGAGGTCGTTGGTCGGCTCGTCGAGCAGCACCAAGTCGAAGCGGGAGAGCAGCAGCGCGGCCAGCGCGACGCGGGCCATCTGCCCGCCGGACAGCGCCGCGGTCTGGGTGTCCAGCGGCAGCGTGAAGCCCAGCTCCGCCAGGGTCTCGGGGATCCGGTCCTCCAGGTCCATGGCGCCGGAGGCCATCCAGGTCTCGAAGGCCGCCGCGTAGGCGTCGTCCGCCCCGGGTTTGCCCTCGGCCATGTCCTGCGCGGTGGCTTCCATGGCCCCGGTCGCCTGGGCGCAGCCGGTGCGCCGGGCCAGGTAGGCGGCGATGTCCTCGCCTGCGAAGCGCTCGTGCTCCTGGGGCAGCCAGCCGATGAACGCGCCGTCCGGGGCGGTGGACACCGAGCCGCCCTGGGGTTCGTCCACCCCCGCCAGCAGGCGCAGCAGCGTGCTCTTGCCTGCGCCGTTCACCCCGACCACCCCGTACACATCTCCCGGGGCGGCGGTGAAATCCAGGTGCGCGAAGAGGGTACGGTGGGCGTGGCCGCCGGCGAGGTCCTTGGCGACGAGCGTTGCAGTCATGGACTCAATTCTAGGTGGGTTGCCGGCACTGCCTAATTCCCTGCCGCGCGCAGCAGCCGCAGCGCCTCCTCGCGCTGCACCGGGGCGAAGTCCTGGTAGTGGGCGCCGACCGCCCGGAAGTCCGGCGGCTGCCAGGCGATCACCACCTGGTCGGCCGGATAAGCCAGGTTCTGCACCAGCTCCGACGGGGCCACCGGGGCCGCGACCACCACCAGCTTGGGCTTCAGCCGCCACACCAGATCCAGTGCGGCCAGCATCGTGGAGCCGGTGGCGATGCCGTCGTCGCACACCACCACCTGCTGCCCTGCCAGATCCGGGGCGTAGGGCTTGAACTCCCCAGCCAGCTCCATCAGCTCCCGGGTGGCGCGGAATTCCACGGATTCCAGTTCGGATTCACCGAAGTAGCGCAGCGCCCGCCGGTGGATCTCCTGGTCGAGGTAGCGTCCGGACGCCATCCCGTAGCTGGCGATCGCGCCGAAGGCGATTTCCGGGTTGCTCGGCACCCCGAGCTTGCGCACCGCCAGCGCCCCGAGCCGTCCGCCCAGGCTGCGCGCGACCTCGGACGCCACCGGCACCCCGCCGCGCAGCAGCCCGAGCACCGTGTAGTTGCCGGCGGGCAGCTCGCTGGCCAGCGCCATGCCCAGCGCGGCGCCGGCATGGCTGCGATCCCGGTATCCCTCGTGCGATTGCTGGGCCATGCTCCCAGTCTTGCCCAAAGCATCACAAAGTCAATGCTCCTGCGTCAATGTTCCGGCCGAACACCCAGCAGCTGCGCAGTGCGCGCGTACTTGGCCGCCAGCCGCGCCCGGGTGTGTTCCGGCAGCAGGCTGGTGCGTTCCGGGTCGGTGTTGTCGGCCAGGTCGGCGCGCTTGACCAGCATCGCCAGCGGGTTGGCCAACACCCCGGTGCAATACTCTTCCAGGCTCTGCCCGGGCCGTTTGCTCAGCAGCACCACGGCATCGCAGACCTCCCGGGGGATGCCGGCTGCGGAAAGGTCCGTGGCGCTCACCTCGCAGTCCTCGATGACGTCGTGCAGCCATGCCGCGGCCACCGCGTACTCGTCGCCGCCAAGGCGCCGGGCATGCTCGGCGACCCGGGCCGGGTGGCCGATATAGGCGGCGCCGAGCTTGTCCGTCTGGCCCTGGTGGGCCTTGGCGGCGATGGCGCGGGCCAACGCCACCACGTCTTCCCGGCTTGTTGCCGGCTGCCGGTTGTCCATTGCGCTCCTCCTGGGTTGCCCGGGTTTGGGATGCCGGGGCTTGGGATGCAGAATTTCTCCTGGGTCCCACGCTAGCAAGTCGGTGCGACACCCGGGGTCGATTCGGCGGAAGCCCGGGCACGGGGACTACCCTCGGTGGTATGGATGAAAAGATGATCGCGCAGTGGGGGAGCGAGGCCGCAGGACAGCCCTCGCTGGTGCTCTGGGAAGACGGCCGGGCCAGCGGTTCGGATGGCTGCAACCGGCTCATGGGCTCGTGGAGCCGTGAGGGGGACGGCTATCTGTTCTCGCAGATGGCCAGCACCATGATGTATTGCCAGGGGGTGGACACCTGGCTCTCAAGATTGGCCAGCGCGCGTCAGGTCGACGGGCAGCTGGTCATCAGCGACGCGCAGGGCCGTCAGATCGGGCGGCTGGCCCCGCTGGAATCCTGAGCCGCCCGGGATTGCGGGCCCCGGGATGCAAAAAAGAACTGCGGTTCGCACAGTGTGCGAACCGCAGTTCTTCATGTAGCAGCCAGGGAAGGGCTGCATTCGCGCGAAGGGTTTAGAGCTGGTTGCCCAGCTTGAAGCCCTTCGAAGCCTGGCCGTGGTACGAGCCGTCCTCGTCGCCGGCGCGGGTGTAGGAGAAGCCGTCGGCGCCGATGGTGACTTCCAGTTCGGAGTCGTCGGTGCGCTCGATGATTTCCTGCACGTTGCCGTCCAGGTCCAGGACCTTGGAGGCCTCGGTGTACCACGAAGGCACAACCGGGTTGCCCCACCAGTCGCGGCGCTGGTTATCGTGGACGTTCCAGGTGATGGTCGGGTTGTCCGGATCGCCGGTGTAGTAGTCCTGGGTGTAGATCTCGATGCGGTGGTCGTCAGGATCCAGGATGTACAGGTAGAACGCGTTGGACACGCCGTGGCGGCCCGGGCCGCGCTCGATGCGGTCCGAGATGCGCAGGGCGCCCATCTTGTCGCAGATCTGGATGATGTTGTGCTTCTCGTGGGTGGAGAAGGCCACGTGGTGCAGGCGCGGGCCGTTGCCGCCGGTCAGCGCGGTGTCGTGCACGGTGCCCTTGCGGTGCATCCAGGCTGCGTAGGTGGTGCCCTCGTCGTCCTGGATGTCCTCGGTGACGCGGAAGCCCAGGTCTTCGAGGTACTTGCGGCCGCGCGGAACGTCCGGGGTCACCTGGTTGAAGTGGTCCAGGCGGACCAGCTCGCCGGCCGAGTACAGGTCGTAGCGCATGTGCAGGCGCTCGACGTGGGTGGTCTCGAAGAAGAACTCGTACGGGAAGCCCAGCGGATCCTCGACGCGCAGGGCGTCGCCGATGCCCTTGACGAAGCCGTCCTTGCGGCGCTCGGTGCGGCAGCCCAGCTCCTGGTAGTAGGCCTCGGCCTTGTCGACGTCCTCAGGGGTGCGCACGCGGAATGCCATGGCCTTCAGCGCGGCCACCGGGCCCTTGGTCAGCACCAGGTTGTGGTGGATGAACTCCTCGAAGGAGCGCAGGTAGATCTGGTTCTCGTCCTCGTAGGACACGTGCAGGCCCAGGACGTCCACGTAGAAGTTGCGGGACTTGGCCAGGTCGGTGACGACCAGTTCAGCGTAGGCGCAGCGCAGGATATCCGGTGCTGGTGCGACTGGCTTGGGGATTTCGTTGCTCATTGGGTTGCTCCTTTGCAAGCAGAAATTTTGTGGTTAGGCGCCGAACTTCGGGGTGTGGACATCGCCCAGGGTGATGTGCACTGCCTGCTGGTCGGTGTAGAAGTCGATCGAGCGGTAGCCGCCTTCGTGGCCCAGGCCCGAAGCCTTCACGCCGCCGAACGGGCTGCGCAAATCGCGCACGTTGTGCGAGTTCAGCCAGACCATGCCGGCTTCGATGTCCTGCGCGAAGTTGTGCGCGCGCTTCAGGTCGTTGGTCCACACGTAGGCAGCCAGGCCGTAGCGGGTGTTGTTCGCCAGCTGAAGGGCTTCCTCGTCGGTGTCGAACGGGGTGATGGCGACAACCGGGCCGAAGATCTCTTCCTGGAAGATGCGGGCATCCGGGGCGACGTCGGCGAACACGGTCGGTGCGACGTAGGAGCCGTTCTCCTGGCCCTCGGGCAGGTTCTCCGGGCGTCCGCCGCCGGCCACCAGGCGGCCTTCGGACTTGCCGATCTCGACGTAGCTCATGACCTTGTCGTAGTGCTCAGGGTGCACCAGCGCGCCGACCTGGGTGGCCGGATCGTGCGGATCGCCGACCTTGATGTTCTTGGCGCGGGCCGCGTAGGCCTCGACGAACTTCTCGTAGATGCCGCGCTGGACGAGGATGCGGCTGCCGGCGGTGCAACGCTCGCCGTTCAGCGAGAAGACGCCGAACAGGGTGGAGTCGATGGCCGCGTCGAAGTCGGCGTCGTCGAACACGATGGCAGGGGACTTGCCGCCCAGCTCCATCGACATGCCCTTGAGGTTCTCGGCGCAGTTTCGGAAGATCAGCTGGCCGGTGGAGGACTCGCCGGTGAAGGAGATCAGCGGGACGTCCGGGTGCTTGACCAGTGCGTCGCCTGCGTCTTCGCCCATGCCGTTGACCAGGTTGAAGACGCCCTTCGGCAGGCCGGCTTCCTCGAAGATGGTGGCCCACAGCGAAGCGGACAGCGGGGTGAACTCGGCAGGCTTGAGCACGACGGTGCAGCCCGAAGCGATCGACGGGGCGAGCTTCCAGGACTCCAGCATGAACGGGGTGTTCCACGGGGTGATCAGGCCTGCGACGCCGATCGGCTTGCGGTTCACGTAGTTGATCTGGGTGCCCGGCACCTTCAACGCGGTGTCGTGCTGGGCGACAATCAGGTCGGCGAAGAAGCGGAAGTTCTCCGCGGCGCGCTGGGCCTGGCCCTTGGCCTGGGTGATCGGCAAGCCGGTGTCGAAGGTTTCCATCTCGGCCAGGCGGTCCTGCTGGGCGACGACCGCGTCGGCGATCTTGTACAGAACGTTGGCGCGCTCGCGGGCCTTCATCTTCGGCCATGGGCCGTTCTTGAATGCCTCGGTGGCAGCGGCCACGGCGGCGTCGATGTCGGCCTTCTGGCCGGCTGCGGCGGTGGTGTACGCGGTGTTGGTCACCGGGTCCAGGACCTCGAAGGTCTCGCCGCCAATGGAATCGACGAATTCGCCATTGATGTAGTGCTGGATCTTGGCCGGCAGATTTTCTGGAACGAAGTGCTTGCTCATCAGCGGGCATTTCCTTTCGTGCGGTGTGAAAAATTGGTGCGGGATAAGTTTTCTAGATGGCGCTGGGCGGCATTCCGGCCGAAGCCAGGTACGCGTTCAGCGTGTTCGCGCGGTGCGCGCGGCATGCAGTCTCGATCTGCGCCGGGGTGGCGTGGTTCGCGATCAGCTCCAGCAACGCCTCGTGCTCCTGGACACTGGCCTTGGCCCGTGACGGGATGTGAGTGAAGGAGCTGGCCCGCATGGCCGCCAGTCGGCGCCAGCCGCGCTGGACCAGGTCCAGGATGTGCGGGTTAGGGCACTGGCCGTAGAGCAGCTTGTGGAACTCGGTGTTCATGCGGGTGAACGCGACCGGATCGAAGTCCTCAAGGCACTGGCGCATCGCATCGTTCAGCTTGCGCGCTTCGGCCAGCCACGCGGCGTCCATCGCGTCGGCTGCCAGTGCGGTGGCGGCCGGTTCGATGATCATCAGCGTCTGCATGGTGTGCAGGTAGAGCGTGGAATCCACGTGGGCGACGGTCGCCCCGACGTTGCGGGTGAAGTGCACCAGCCCTTCAGCCTCCAGCCGGCGGATCGCCTCGCGCACCGGGACCACGGAGCAGCCCAGTTCGTCGGCAATGGTGCCCAGCACCAGGCGGTAGCCCGGGGAGTAGGCGCCATTGACGATGCGCTCGGAGACCAGCTGATAGGCGGCCTCGGACTTGGAAGCGGTCATTACAGCGCCCATGAGTCCAGGTCCGGGCTGCCTGCATCCTTCCAGGCATTGAACTTGGTCTTCCACTCGGCGTTCATCGGGAACAGGCCCTCGATGCCGTGGCCGCGCTTGACCATAGCGAAGATGAACTCGTCGTTCTCCTCGGTGGCCGCCGCCTCGGCGGCGATCTGCTCGACCATGGCCGGCGGGATCACCACGATGCCGTCGGAATCGGCCACGATCACGTCGCCCGGCTGCACCGAGACTCCGCCGCAGGCGACGGTGATATCGCGGTCCCAGGCCACATGCTTGCGGCCGAGGACTGCCGGGTGCGGCCCGTTGTGGAAGACCGGGATATCCAGGTTGCTCACGGCATCCAGGTCGCGCACGCCGCCGTCGGAGATGATGGCCGCGGCGCCGAGCTGCTGCGAACGCAGTGCCAGGATGTCGCCCAAGGTGGCCGAACCGGTCTCGCCGCGGGCCTCCATGACCAGGATCTCGCCGTCCTTGACCGCGTCGATGGCCTGCTTCTGCATGTTGTAGCCGCCGCCGTGGGCCTTGAAGAGGTCCTCGCGGTTCGGGATGTAGCGCAGGGTGGCGGCGGTGCCGATCACGCGCTGCATGCCCTTGGTGGCGCCGGAAACTTCGATGTTCACATTGTTCATGCCGTGCTTGCGCATGGTGCCGGACAGGGTGGCGGTCGCGACGGAGGCCAGCTGCTCGCGGATGGCGTCGGTCAGCACGTCCTTGCCGGTCAGCTTCGGAGCCAGGCCGGCGGACTCGCGGTCGCCGTAGGCGTCTTCCTTGTCCTTTTCGTTGACCTTTGGCTGGTTGCCAAAGTCAGCGAAGGTGGCGGTGCCTTCCACTGCGGTGGTCTTCAGCTTGCCGGTGGTGGCACCGGAGACGAGGTCGGTGACCTCAACCTCGACGATGTCGCCCGGGAAGAAGACGGTGGACCCGGCAGGGGTGCCGGTCAGGATGATGTCGCCCGGCAGCAGGGTCATCTGCTGGGACAGGTCTGCAACGATCTGCGCGAAGGAGAACAGCAGCTCGGAGGTGTCTGCGTCCTGGGCGATGACGCCGTTGACCCAGGTCTGCACGCGCAGCTTGGCAGGGTCGACCGAAGCGGCGTCAAGTGCCATAGGACCCAGCGGGGTGTAGCCGTCGCCGGACTTGGAGCGGATGTTCGATCCCTTGTCCGCGTACTTCATGTCGTGCACGCCCAGGTCGTTCGATGCGGTGATGGAGCCGACGTAGCTCCAGGCATCCTCGACGGAGACGCGGCGGGCTGCCTTGCCGATGATCAGTGCGATCTCACCTTCAAAAGCCAACAGCTCGGTGCCGGCCGGGCGCTCAACGGTGCCGTTGGTGGCAGCCAGGGAGCTGGAAGCCTTCATGAAGTAGCTCGGGAACTTCGGGGTGCGACCGCGCTGCGCTGCACGCGAAGAGTAGCTCAGGTGTACGGCCAGAACCTTTCCTGCTTGGCTGAAGGTTTCCTCGGTGACCGGAATCGGAGTGCCCATCGGTGAATTGCCCACTTTCGTCGTACATGATCTCGTACATCAAATCGTATACGATCAGTGTGCTCTCAATCTCAGGGACTGTCAAGATGGCAATCCACAATTGTTTTCCGGGACCGGACCAAGGGCTCCGAACTCCAGCGATTCCGCGGGTTTCGACAAGTGATTTAATTCTTCGCGGTGCCGTAACGCGAGGAGCTAGAGGCATACGATCCAAACGTCGATTGGGCACTGGTAAATATCTCGGTTTGTGTGCGATTTCCACGGTGTTCATCTCAGTTTGCCCGTGCCTGCCACGATGCTTTTATCGTGGCGTGGCGGATCGAATACGTGGAGACGTCGCCATGGACCACAAGCGAACTGCCGGTGAAAAATGAACAGAAAATGTGTTCAGTTCCTATAGGAGCGCTTCGCTGACCGGCACGACGCCCGAATATCAGGTATCCCTCGTAGCACCTGAAACAGGCGATGCGCAGGGCGGGTGGGGAAAGCCAGCGCCCGAGCTGCCGGTTCGCCGTGCATTCGAGACTCTCTGGGGAACGTCCGGCAATTGGCGATCCGAGAGCCCCGTCCTGCCGATGAACACAAATAATGCTCATGCTGCAATCCGCTGTTGCCAGGGAGTTGGATTTACGCGGTGCATCTACTTACTTCTGGATCTCAGCACTCCGGACCTATCTTTCAGGAATCCATGCGACCCGAACATGACGATAATTCAAATCCAGAGCGCGTGATGGCGGAAAGTGAACAGAATAATTGTTCACAACAGTGCCGGCGGGGGATGTGGGTGGATGGTGTGCCGTGCTCTTAAAGCGGCGAGTTGTCCAACCTGATATTGGTGAACCCCTGCAGGGTTGCGGCAAATGACTAGAGTCGGCGACAACTAATAACGCGGTGGAAATGAACAGAATTTTTGTTCATTTAGCAGGTCGCTTTTGCTCGATCAGAGAAAATGCAGAAACCGTAGGCGAACTGCCGCCGTCCATTGAATCAATAATTCGTTCATGCGAGGATGGCAACTACTCGCGGCGCTGAACCGAATTCAAAGCACACGAACATGTCGATTGACATGTTGTTTTCTGCCTTGAATCCATACGTAGGCTCGACGATGTGAGGCTGTGGAACGGGGCAACAATCCTGTTTTGGAAACTCGCAAGAGCTAGTTCGCGTCTACTTCAGGCGGTTCTTCGAATTCGTACCCCAGAACTTTCCTTACGCGGTCTGTGAGCTCGATGACGAGACGTTGCGGGGTGCGATCTGCGTTGAAATCGAAGTTCTGAACGCTCGTCACTGATCCTGGAATTTCGATGCATGTCTGCCCATGAGGAGTGCGCCACATGACTGAGCCATCGGGGAGGTAAGTGTAGTTCCAGCCCAAAGCGTGCTTGAACATCTGATGTCGTTTGCAGCAAAGCTTGGTGTTGGTGCGGTTGGTTCCGCCGCCTTTGGCCCAGTCATCGATGTGTTCAACTTCGGATCGCTCTGGCAAGCGGTTGCATCCCGGGAATTGGCACTGCGTATCCCGGAATCTAAGCAGGTCTCGAAGAGCTTGCGGTGGGCGGTACTTCTTGCGGTCGACGTCGATAACGGCGCCGCTCCACGGGTCAGTCAGCAATCGAAGCATCGACGGGGCATCCGCCGCCAGCTTCAAAGCCGTTCCAATCGGGATTGGACCGTATCCTTCGAGGTCTGCCAAGGCCTTTCTAGGATCTGCCAGCATCTCGACAGCCGGAATCGTTACGGCCACCTTGGTTTTCAGCGTACTGCCGCCGCCCTCCGGCCAACCGTCCAGCAAGGCGTCCCTCAGTGTGTCGTATCTTAATTGACCGCGTGTTCGGGGATCTTCGGGATCGACGTTTGAAACGACATGATGTTCGACGGTGTTTACCACTGAAATGATATCTTCCGCTGGGCCGCGAAGTTGCGCGACCGCCATACCGTCTTTCTCCATCCACCAACGCAGATCCCGGGTTTCTTTTGCATCTTTGTGGCGTTCGTCGATTGGCTTCGGGTGCATCTTTTCGTGAAGCCGGCGTGCCCGTTGCCGGACGGCCGAATCGCTGGCGTGTTTGGCAAATGGCAGCAGGAGTTCTTCCATGCGGTGCACGTCTTCAGTTTCGAGGTCCTGAGCATTTTTGATGATCTCGCGCGCGGTCTGAGTTGTAATTTCACCGGCGCTCAACGCATTCAAGGTTTCAAGGCATAGATGCCGCAAACCTTCAGCCATGGTGAGTTTATTGGAAATGTGATTGTCTGTATCTCTCATGGCGATGGATGCTTCGGCAACAAACGAGGAGCGTGCTATTTCTTGGTCATGTGGGGTGACGCGATAGTAGCCTGCAGACAAATTCGCCAGAATGTCGTCGGCGGAGACACCCATTTCCGCAAGTTGTTCAGGGGTAGGTTCGTCCTCTGCTTGAATGCGGTTGTCGCCGTTGGATTGGAGAGCGACACCTCGCGCGAAGAGTTCGTAGGTGTCCGCCATGAGGACTGCCTCGCTAGCATCCAGCATGCTGCGGAGCCTGCTAAGCATGGCCAGTTGGTCTAGCCCGACGGCCAGGTCTTGGGCAGGCATCTGCTTATTGAGTTCGGTCAGCACTTCCAGGGGACCGGTGAAGTACTTCTGACGCTGAATAGCCGCGCCCCATGTACCTGTCGTTTGGACGGTGTCCCTCAGCCCCGGTGCTTCAATCGGGAGGCGGTGGGAGTCGTCGTCATTCTCGAAAATATCTCTGATACCCATAACTTAATTGTCCTCCGTCTTCCGACAGTATGGGTAAGTATCTACGACTTTGGGATATCTCATTCCTGATCGATAGGGATCAGGTTCGATTCAAAATCATGGTGGTGGCGTCGGTCTTCGCCCCGGAACACCCAAGGGCCTAATCGTGACTGGATGCCTTCGAAGAGAAGCTTCCGATTGTATTTCGACATCCCCGTCACGATCTTGGCCGAATCCGCCCTTAACTCATGTCGGGCGACGTTATCTGAATCCGTGAACCACTGCCATGGGGTGACCATGGAACCGTAGGCCTCGGTGGGAAGCATTCAGGTGGCTTCGCTCGACGTCTTTCTGGAGGAATGCCAGAACGATGAAGCTCAGAAATTCGTCAAGGACTGAATCCTGCGAGAGTTATTCTTGGTGGAATTTCGAAAGACTCTCCTATCCGCAAAAGTGTTCTGACATGCATTTTTATCGGACAGTGGTGCGGAATCATTCCCAAGGAAAGAGTTATTTTTAGAAAACCGCGTCACGAAGCGGCAGTGAAGCACTCTTAACTGGTGAAAGACGAAATCAGCCGCACAACGAACTCATGCCATGGGGATGGCGCAGTTCAGGAATTGCACTTGGGGGTGCGCGGAGAGATTTTGTCTTGTTGGATGCATGCTCACTTGGGGGTGGGAAAGTATCTCGACAGGCCTGGGACTCACAATGGATGAGTCCCAGGTCATTTGTCGTTTCTGGGCCTGTCGGCATCATGCAGCCGAGCTAACGGGCCCGCAAATGCGCGAAGGGCTCGGAGCATTCGATCTGAATGCTCCGAGCCCTTCGCGGCTGTCAGTACGGGTTAGGCCTGTGCGGTTGCTGCCGTACGTTCTGCTGCAGCGGCGCGCTCGTCGGCCTCGCGCAGGGCGCGCTCGACGCGATCGACGTCGCGCACCGCGCCCTTGTCCGCGGACAAGGCCATAGCGGCGTAGGCGCGCAGCGCAGGGGAGACCACGCGCTCGCGGTTGGCCGGGCGGTAGCCGGTGGTGGCCAGCAGGCGCTCGCGGCGCTCGGCCAGGACGTCGTCGGAGACGTTCAAGGTCAGGCCGCGGGTCGGGATGTCGATGGAGATCGAGTCGCCGTCCTCGACCAGTGCGATGAGTCCGCCGGAGGCCGCCTCGGGGGAGACGTGGCCGATGGACAGGCCCGAGGTGCCGCCGGAGAAGCGGCCGTCGGTGATCAGCGCGCATTCCTTGCCCAGGCCGCGGCCCTTGAGGAACGAGGTCGGGTAGAGCATTTCCTGCATGCCTGGGCCGCCCTTGGGGCCTTCGTAGCGGATGACAACGACGTCGCCGGCCTTGACCTGCTTGTTCAGGATCTTCTCGACTGCCTCGTCCTGGGACTCGCAGACCACAGCCGGGCCCGTGAAGGTCCAGATGGAAGGGTCCACGCCGGCGGTCTTGACCACGGCGCCGTCCACGGCGATGTTGCCGCGCAGCACGGCCAGGCCGCCGTCCTTGGAGTAGGCGTGCTCGACCGAGCGGATGCAGCCTTCGGCTGCGTCGGTGTCCAGGTCCTCCCACTGGGCGGACTGGGAGAACGCGGTGGAGGAGCGCACGCCGCCCGGGGCTGCGTGCCACAGGGCGAGGGATTGCTCGGTGGCCGCACCGCCGCGGATGTCCCAGGCGTCCAGCCATTCGCCCATGGTCTTGGAGTGCACGGTGTGCACGGTCTCGTCCAGCAGGCCGCCGCGGCGCAGCTCGCCGAGGATGGCGGGGATGCCGCCGGCGCGGTGCACGTCCTCCATGTAGTAGATCTTGCCGGCGCCTGCCGCGTTCGGCGCGACCTTGGCCAGGCACGGCACGCGGCGGGAGACCGCGTCGATCTCGTCCAGGCCGAACTCGACGCCGGCCTCGTGGGCGGCGGCGAGCAGGTGCAGGATGGTGTTGGTGGAACCGCCCATGGCGATGTCCAGGGCCATGGCGTTGCCGAAGGCCTGCTCGGTGGCGATGCTGCGCGGCAGCACCGAGTCGTCGGATTCGCCGTAGTAGCGGTTGGAGATCTCGACAACCAGCTTGCCGGCGTTCTCGTAGAGGTCCTTGCGGGCGGTATGGGTGGCCAGGGTGGAGCCGTTGCCCGGCAGCGACAGGCCCATGGCCTCGGTCAGGCAGTTCATCGAGTTCGCGGTGAACATGCCGGAGCACGAGCCGCAGGTCGGGCAGGCCGATTCCTCGATGCGCAGCAGGTCCGCGTCGGAGACGTTCTCGTTCACCGCCTCGGAGATGGCGTCGACCAGGTCCAGGGTGCGCACGGTGCCGTCCACCAGGGTGGCGCGGCCGGATTCCATCGGGCCGCCGGAGACGAACACGGTCGGGATGTTCAGGCGCAGCGCGGCCATCAGCATTCCCGGGGTGATCTTGTCGCAGTTGGAGATGCAGATCAGCGCGTCGGCGCAGTGGGCGTTGACCATGTATTCGACCGAGTCGGCGATCAGGTCGCGGCTGGGCAGCGAGTACAGCATGCCGCCGTGGCCCATGGCGATGCCGTCGTCCACCGCGATGGTGTTGAACTCGCGCGGGATGCCGCCGGCGGCGGTGATCGCCTCGGAGACGATGCGGCCCACGGGCTGCAGGTGGGTGTGGCCCGGAACGAATTCGGTGAAGCTGTTGGCCACGGCGATGATGGGCTTACGGCCCAGATCTGCGCCGTTGACTCCAGCCGCGCGGAACAGGGCGCGGGCGCCTGCCATGTTGCGGCCATGGGTGACGGTGTGGGAACGAAGTGTGGTCATTGCATAATCACATCACAGGTTTTGCCGCAGACCCAGACGGTGACAATACTAGTAGTACTACTACCAGACGACGACGGGGCACCGATGAACGCTAGTCAGCGCCGCAGGGAGGAGCTCGCCGGTTTCCTCAAGGACCGACGGGCCCGGGCGGACCGCGCCGCGCACGGCCTGCCGGCGGTGGGCCGCAGCCGGCTGCGCGGGCTGCGCCGGGAGGAAGTGGCCACGCTGGCCGGCATCAGCGTCACCTGGTACACGTGGCTGGAGCAGGCCCGAGACATCAACCCCTCGCGCCAGGTGCTCGACTCGCTGGCCCGGCTCTACCGGCTGACCCCGGTGGAAACCACCTACCTGCTCTCGCTCGGCGGGCACCGCGACACCATTCCGGCAGCCTCCGAGGGCATGACCCCGGCGCTGCAGCGATTGCTGGATGCATTGGAGTTCCCGGCGTTCCTGCTCTCCGCGGACTGGAGCATCATCGGCTGGAACCAGCACTACGCGCAGCTGTACCCACGGATTGAGATGCTGGAGGAGGGCGATCGGAACCTGCTCTGGCTGGTATTCACCGATGCGTCGCTGCGGCAGATGCTGCCCGACTGGGCGGAGCAGAGCCGCGGGTTCGTGGGAAGCTTCCGCGCCGAGACGCGCGGCTGGCTGAACCCTGCGGGGGAGAGCGGCATCGTCGCCCGTGTGTCGGCGGCCTCGCCGGAATTCGCGGCGATCTGGAAGGAGCGCGACGTGGCCGGCTTCGGCACCCGCGAGCGGCTGTTCAACCACCCGGCCAAGGGGCTGACCCGCTACGAACAGCACAACCTGATTCCGGCGGAAGCCTCGGACTTGACGCTGCTGTTCTACGCGCCGCTGTAGCGTTGTCTGTGACAGGTGGGACTATTCGCCTGGAATTTGGTACTTGATCAGAGCCTTCATGTTCGGGCTCAACGTGATGGTCGGCGAGAAAGCCACCGCATTTTTCGCGTGTTGCCTGGCTGCGAACATGGCCAGATAACTGAGCACTTTTGAGTGCACGTTGTCATCTGGATCGACAATGATGTATTCGTCATCGCCGCGTTTTTCGACGTGCAGATCTGGGGCGGACACTTCGTCTTCGACGATGATTTCAGCATTCCGATTTCGTCGTGTGGCCATTATTTCCACCGTTTTCTAGATGCTATTGTCCTGAGTCTAGCTTTCGTCCGAACGTCACGTAAGCCGGTGAGTATGCCGTCCCAGACCGGTTCGCGCGCATCGACTGTTGCGCTGTCGTTCGAATTTTCAGGCGAGGTTGTAGACTTCCCTGGCCCTGAGATGTCATCCGAAATGATCCGGGACATAGCTCCCAGCATGGCGGCCTCACTTCGCGATACGAACCAGCCATCACGATGTGATTTCTTGAAATGGCGAAGTGCCCTGAGACGTCCCAGCACATTGCTTGATTCGTCAGGCAACGATGAATGCGACTCGACTGGCTTCGCTGTCAACGGCAGCTCAGGTTGGGCCAACGGGCCATTGCGGTTTTTCGAATAGTGAGGATTCTTGAACACCCATGGTTTATGGGGGCCGTCAAGAGTTCCTAGGATCAGGGAACCCAAGGCCTGATCCGTGGTGGAATCACTTTTTGCCAGTTCGATTCCGTATTGGACGAGCTTCCGCCACTGATCCGCATGGTCGACCCTTGCGCGGAGCTTGAATGTCCGGAGTGCGGCCAAGGCTGCGATAAATCCAACCAAGGCCGGCAAAATGGCGCCCCAGGATGCCAAGGCCGAAATGCCTGGTGTCATCCAAATCCAAGCGGAATTGAAGAATTCCTGCAGCCAGCTGAAGAAGTCCATATGGCGACGATAGTCGTCGCCAGCGGATCAACGGTGAATCGCGCTTCGAGATGTGGAGAACCCTTGTGGCCGCGGACCTCGCTGGACAGGTCGTGAGGTCCGCGGCCAAGGTGCCAGCGCTTCGACGTGGGTTAGGCGCCCAAGAACTCCAAGGTCTTTTCCTTGAATTCGCGGCTCGTGACGGCGTTCGCATGGTTGCGTCCGGTCAGCCAGAGCACCTCGTTGCGGGTGCCGGCGTCTTTGAGCAGACGGCGCAGCTGCGGCATCGTGGTAGCCAGGTCATCAAGGTCGCCGGCTACCAGCAGGGTAGGGGTGGAGGGGACCTTGGTTTCGGGCTCGAAAGGCTCGGTCTTGATGCCCTCGATCAGCTTGAACAGTGCTTCGGCATCGTTGGACGGCTCGGCGGCGACAATCTGCATGATCATGGCGGTGAGGTCGTCGTTGATCTCCTCGCCGCTGGCAAGGAACTTGCGGGCCTGTTCGATCTCGAAGCCGGCGAGCATGTCGTTGGCGCCCGGGCCGCCCATGACCAGGTGCTCGACCAGATCCGGGTTCCACGCGGCGAATTCCCATGCGAGGCGCGAGCCCAGCGAGTAGCCCAGCACGTCGACTGGACCTTCGTCCAGATCAATCACGATGGCTGCCAGCGCCTGGCGGATCTGGCTCGGAGCCCAGCTGCCTTCGTTGCGGTGCGGGTCGGTGCCGTGGCCGGGAAGGTCGACAAGCAGGACGTTGCGGCCATGGTCGGTGAAATAATTCGTCCACCGGGCCCGTTCCCAATTCGATTCGCCGGATGAGGCGAAGCCGTGGATGAGCAGTACGGATGGTCCGCTCACCTCGGAGTTTGTGCGAATGACGCGGAGATTCAGATCAAGGGTCATGCTACCGATCATAGGCCACAAAACAGGTAAACATCGTCTTGCGCTAGCGCGACGAGGTAGTTAATGTCAGAATGACTCTAACGCGGTCCGGACCGCGGAAACTGCTGGAAAACCTGAAACGGGGCATCACACCTGATGACATCGGTACCAAGCTGGGCAAACGTCGACGAACGGCGGAACATGCCGCCGACGCTGGCGGTGTCCACGGTGATCCTCGGCATCCGCGAGGGCGTCGAGGGCGGGCCGGACAAGCTGTGCCTGCCGCTGGTGCGCCGCATCCGCCAGCCGCACGCGGGATTGTGGGCGCTGCCCGGCGGTCCGGTGGGGGCGCGCGAGTCGCTGGGCCAGGCGGCCGGGCGCACGCTGGCCGAGACCACCGGGCTGCGTCCGAACTACCTGGAGCAGCTGTACACCTTCGGGGACATCGACCGCTCGCCCACGCACCGGCTGGTGACCATCGCCTACTTCGCGCTGATGCACGTGGACCAGGTGGGCGCGACGGTGCGCGATGAGAACGTCGCGTGGTTCGACATCGACGATCCGCAGATCGCGCGGATGGCCTTCGACCACCGCCAGATCGTGGACTACGCGCTGTGGAGGCTGCGCAACAAAACCGAATACGGGCAGATCGCGCACCGGCTGCTCGGCGAGCGCTTCACCCTCGCGGCGCTGCGCGGGGTGTACGAGGCGATCCTCGGTCGCCGACTGGATCCGGCGAACTTCCGGCGCACGCTGAACTCGACCGCCAGCGTCGAGGCGACCGACGAATACCAGGCCGGCGGCAAGCACCGCCCGCCGCGGCTCTACCGCTACGTCGGGCACGGGCCCGATCCGCTGCAGGTCGACCCCCTGCAGGTCGAGCCGCCGCAGGGCTGAGAAGCAACTTCACCACACTTTTTCAACTAGACCGTTGAATCCCTGAAGGGGGAGCACCATGAGCACCAACACCATCTTCACCGACGCGGCTTCGGCCCAGCACAACGCCTCGGTCGCGCAGAACATCGCGCGGCTGAACCTGCTGGCCCCGGGCTCCACCTGCTCGGACGATTTGAAGTCCAACCCCTGGGACGCCCCCGGCGGCTACGGCCCTGGCGCCTCGGAAGCGGACGAGGTGCCTGCCGGCTACCCGGTGCAGGGCAGCATCCCGCAGGAGTACCTGAAGGCCAGCGATCAGGAGCTGGACGCGCGCATCCTGGCGGCCAAGGAAACTCTGGGCGAGCGCGCGGTGATCCTGGGCCACTTCTACCAGCGCGATGAGGTGGTGAAGTACGCGGACTTCGTCGGCGACTCATTCCAACTGGCCAACGCGGCGCTGACCCGCGAGACGGCGGAGGCGATCGTCTTCTGCGGTGTGCACTTCATGGCGGAGACCGCAGACATCCTCTCGCGCGAGGACCAGGCGGTCATCCTGCCGAACCTCGCCGCGGGCTGCTCCATGGCGGACATGGCCGACGGGCCGAGCGTCCAGCAGTGCTGGGACGAGCTGACCGAACTGTACAAGGACGAGGAGGACGACGGGCGCCTGCCGGTCATCCCGGTCACCTACATGAACTGCTCGGCCGAGCTGAAGGCGTTCGTGGGCCGCAACGGCGGGCTGGTGTGCACCAGCTCGAATGCCGCCACGGTGCTTGAATGGGCGTTCGAGCGCGGCCGGCGCGTGCTGTTCTTCCCCGACCAGCACCTGGGCCGCAATACCGCCAAGGCCATGGGCGTGCCGCTGGAGCAGATGCCCATGTGGACCCCGCGCAAGGCGCTGGGCGGCAACGAGGCGGCGACCCTGCGCGATGCCAAGGTCATCCTGTGGCACGGCTTCTGCTCGGTGCACAAGCGCTTCAACCCGGGCCAGATCGCGAAGGCGCGCGAGGAGTACCCCGGCGTGCGCGTGATTGTGCACCCGGAATGCCCGATGGAGGTCGTGGACGCGGCCGACGAGGCCGGCAGCACCGACTACATCCGCCGCGCGATCGCCGACGCGACCGAGCCCACGGTGTTCGCGATCGGCACCGAGATCAACATGGTCAACCGGCTGGCCGCCGAGTACCCTCAGCACACCATCTTCTGCCTCGACCCGGTGATCTGCCCGTGCTCGACGATGTACCGCATCCACCCCGGCTACCTGGCCTGGGTGCTGGAGGAGCTGGTCGCCGGGCGCGTGGTCAACCGGATCACCGTGCCCGCCGAGCAGCAGGGCGACGCGAAAATCGCCCTGGAACGCATGCTGGCCGCCCGGCCATGAGCGCCGCGGGGGAGAAGCAGCTGGTCATCATCGGGTCCGGGGTTGCCGGGCTGACCGCGGCGCTGCAGGCGGCGGCCGCCGGGACGCACCCGGTGCTGCTGACTAAGGACCGGCTGGGGGACTCGAACAGCGAGCTGGCCCAGGGCGGGCTGAGCGCCGTCACCGCGCAGTCCATCGCCGCCGGGGACTCGGTGGCCGCGCACGCGGCTGACACGCTGGCCGCCGGCGCCGGGCACTGCGGGCAAGCCGCGGTGGACTTCATGTGCGCCTCGGCCGCCGAGCTGGTTGATGCGCTGGAAGGCCACGCGGTCGCGTTCGACCGCACCGCAGAGGGCGGCTACCAGCTGGGCCTGGAGGCAGCGCACAGCGCCCACCGCATCCTGCACATCGCCGGGGACGCCACCGGGGCGGGGCTGGTTGCGGCCCTGTCCGCCGCGGTGCTGCGCGCCCGCGACGCCGGCGAGCTGACGGTGCGCGAGCATGCGCTGGCCACGTCCTTGGTGCTCGACGAGCGCGGTGCGGTGGCCGGGGTCGAGGTCCTGCAGCACGGCACGTCGCACCGGATCGAGGCCGACGCGGTCTTGCTGGCCACCGGGGGACTGGGCCGGCTGTACTCCGCGACCACCAACCCGGCAGGGGCCACCGCGGACGGGATCGGGCTGGCGGCCCGGGCCGGCGCGGTGATCGCCGACGCGGAATTCGTGCAGTTCCACCCCACGCTGGTCGACCCGGCGGCCTACCCGGAGGCCGGCATGATCTCCGAGGCGGTGCGCGGGGAGGGCGCGGTGCTGGTCACCGGCACCGGCGAGCGCTTCATGCCCGCCGAGCACCCCGATGCCGAGCTGGCCCCGCGCGACGTGGTGGCGCGCGGCATCCACCGCCAGCTGCTGGCCGGGCGCCGGGTGTACCTGGACGCCCGCGGCCTGGACGCGCAGCGTGGCGCCGGCTTCACCGCCCGGCGCTTCCCCTCGATCACCGCACGGCTGGCGGCCTGCGGGCTGGATCTGGCCGCGGACCTGGTCCCGGTGGTCCCTGCCCAGCACTACGCCATGGGCGGGATCGCCACGGACACCAGCGCGCGCACCACCGTGCCCGGGCTTTACGCGGCCGGCGAATGCGCCAACACCACGGTGCACGGCGCCAACCGGCTGGCCAGCAACTCGCTGCTGGAGGCGATGGTGTTCGCCCGCACCGCGGTGCAGGCCATGCTTTCCGACGATCCCGGGGCCTGCGCGGACCTCGATGGGCTTGACGGGATGACCGTCGCCCAGCTGCCGACGGCGCTGTCCGCGCTCGGTGCGGCCGAGGCCCCGCTGGACCTGGACACCCTGCAGCGCGAGGCCAGCGAGGCCATCGGCGTGTACCGCACCGGCGAGCAGCTTCAACGCTTCGCCGAGCTGCTGAGCGCCTCCGCTCCGGTGGCCGAGTCCCCGCGCGGGCAGCTGGAGCTGGAGAACCTGTGGCTGGCCGCCCGCTTCACCGCGGCCGGCGCGCTGGCGCGCGGAGGATCGCTCGGCGCCCACCACCGGCTGGACTCGGCGCCCGGGCAATCGCAGCCTGCCATCCGCTACGGCTGGCAGCTGAGTTCTGCTGAACGAACCGCCGAACAAACCGCCGAACAGCTTTCTCCACCCCTGACCACTTCAAGCCCAAGCAGCAAGGAACACACCGCGTGAACGCACCCATCCATCCCGTCCCGCTGCGCGTGATCGACCGCATCATCAATTTCGCGCTTCAGGAGGACAACCCCCGCGGGGACCTGACCGCCGACACCATCGTGCCGGCGGGGGCGGTCGCCACCTGCCGGGTGCGCGCCCGCCAGCCCGGAATCCTGGCCGGCGGCACGGTGTTCGCCCGCGCCATGCACGCGGTGGACCCGGGCATCGCCACCACCCAGCTGGTCGCCGAAGGGGAGAAGTTCGCCGCGGGGGACACGCTGATCGAGGTCAGCGGCCCGGCGGCCTCCATCCTCACCGCCGAGCGCGTGGGGCTGAACCTGCTGCAGCGCCTGAGCGCCATCGCCACCGCTACCGGCGAGCTGGTCGCCCTGGTCGCGCACACCAAGGCGCGCATCGCCGACACCCGCAAGACCACCCCGGGGCTGCGCGCGCTGGAACGCTACGCGGTGCGCTGCGGCGGCGGGGTGAACCACCGCGACAACCTCTCCGACGCGTTCATGGCCAAGGACAACCACCTGGCCTTGTTCGATACCCCGCAGGCGCTGACCGAGGCGCTGCGCGGCGTGCGCGCCAGGCTGGGGCACACCACCGCCATGGAGGTGGAGGTGGATTCCATCGACCAGCTGCCGGCGGTGCTGGAGGCGGGGGTGGACGTGATCATGCTTGACAACTTCGACCCTGCTGATATCCCGGCGGCCATCGAGCTGATCGCCGGGCGCGCGATCGTGGAGGCCAGCGGCAACATCAACGTCGGCACGGTCGCCGCGGTGGCCGAATCCGGGGTGGACATCATCTCCTCGGGCGCCATCACCCACTCGGTGGCGGCGATCGACCTGGGACTGGATATGGTTGTCGAATGATCTACATGGACGCCGCCGCCACCGCCCCGCCGCGCCAGGAGGTGCTGGACACCGTCTCGCCGTTGCTGACCCGCGACTTCGGCAACCCCGCCTCGCACCATGAGGCGGGGCACCAGGCCCGCCGCGCCGCCAACTGGGCCCGGGCCCAGGTCGCCGCGCAGCTGGGGGTGCACGAGGAGGAGATCTACTTCACCTCCGGCGGCACCGAGGGCGCGAACACCGCGGTGATCGGCGGCGCGCTGGGTAATCCGCGCGGCCGGGTGGTGGTGGCCAGCGCCATCGAGCACCCCGCGGTGCTCGAAGCCTGCCGCTACCTGGTGGACTTCCACGGTTTCACGCTGCGGCTCATCGACGTCACCGCCGGCGGGCTGGTGGACTTGGAGCATGCGGCGCAGCTGATCGACGACGACGTCGCCGTGGTCTCGGTGATGGCGGTGAACAACGAGGTCGGCACCATCCAGCCGGTGGCGCAGGTCGCCGCGCTGGCCCACGCGGCCGGCGCGCTGATGCACACCGACGCGGTGCAGGCCGCCGGATGGCTGGACCTGGCGCCGCTGGCCGCCGCCGTGGATGCACTGAGCATCTCCGGGCACAAGATCGGCGGGCTGAAGGGCAGCGGGGCGCTGTACCTGTCGGGGAAGCACCGCTTCGTGCCGCTGCTGCATGGCGGCGGGCAGCAGTCGGGCATGCGCTCGGGCACCGAGAACCCGGCGGCCGCCGCCGGCATCGCGGTGGCCCTGCAGGTCTGCGCTTCCCAGCGCGCGCAGGGGCTGGGCGAGGGCTTCGGCAGCTACCTGATCGAGAAGATCACCCGCGGGCTGGAAGCCAAGCACCCGGGCAGCGTGCAGCTGACCGGCAGCGGGCAGCAGCGCATCGGCGGCATCGTGTCCTTCGTGTTCCCGAAAACCGCGGGGGAGACCGTGCTGATCGAGCTGGAGCGCAAGGGCGTGCTGTGCTCCTCCGGGTCCGCCTGCGCGGCCGGATCCACCGACCCCTCGCCGGTGCTCACCGCCATGGGCTATGATCAGCAGCTGGCGCACACCGCGGTGCGGCTGTCCTTCGGGCGCGGCATCAAGGAGAACGAGCTGAGCCAGGTGGCCAACGCGGTCATCGCCGCGGTTGGCGGGCTCCTGGCCGCGTAGCCAGGAGCATCCTAGCGATCACTTGCCGCGGCCAGCCGGGTGGCGACCCGCTGGGCGGAGAGCAGGCGCCAGGCGCCCACGGCGCCGAGCAGCAGGAAGAACGCCGCGGCCAGCATCGACAATCGGGTCGCATCGGAGAATCCCGCGGAGAGGGCGTCGATGGTCGACGCGGTGTCTTGCCCTCCCGGGGGCTGCAGGCGCAGTTGGGAGATGGTGGTGCCGGCGCTCTGCCGGGTCGACTCGGCCAGCTGCGAGGCCTGGTCGGCGGGAACCAGGGCGTCGTCCAGCCGCGAGGGCAGGGTGATGGCCAGCGCCGCGGAGAGCACGGCGCCGGAGATCGCGGTGCCCAGCGCCGAACCGATCTGGCGCACGGTGCTCTGAGTAGCCGAGCCCTGGCCGGAAATCTGCACCGGAACCTCGGCCAACACCGTGCCGGTCAGCTGCGCGGAGGCAAGCCCCAAGCCCAGCCCGTAGACCACCAGGGTGACCGCCACAGCCCACACCGACACCCCGGCGCTGAGCACCAGGGCCAGCACCAGCACACCGGCGGTTTCCAGTCCCAGTCCCAGCAGCACGGTGCCGGCAGGCGAGAGCACCGCGGCCAGGTGCCGGGCCGAAGCCCCGGAGAAGAAGGCACCCAGCGCCATCGCGGCCAGGATGAAGCCTGCATGCAGCACGCTCAGCCCCAGTGCGTTGACCAGGAACAGCGGCAGCACGAACAACAGCGCGAATTCGCCGATGGCAACGCTCGCCGCCGTCAGGTTGCCCCAGGAGAACGTCTTGTGCTCGAACAAGCGCAGTTCCAGCAGCGCGGCGCGGCCGTTGCGGGCACGGTGCCGCTCCCAGAAGATGAACAGCGTGATGGCCACAACCGAGACCAGCAGCGCGATGCCGGGCAGAGATACCGCCGCATCGGCCGGCCAAGTGAACGAGCCGATTTTCAGTTCCTTGGTGGGGGTAATCCATCCGACATCCGGACCTTCGATGATCGCGAACACCAACGCGCCCATGCCCAGCGCGCTGAGCAGCGCCCCGTCCACATCCACTCCGCGGCCGGTGGTTCCGCCCTTGGTTTCGGGCACGAACATCAGTCCCAGCACCAGCAGAATCAGGCCCAGCGGCAGGTTCACCAGAAAGATCCAGTGCCAGGACGCGTATTCGGTGAGCAGGCCGCCGGCCAGCGGGCCGATGGCCGCGGCGCCGGAGATCACCGCGCCCCATACGCCGAAGGCGGCGGCGCGCTGCTTGCCCTGGAACAACGAGTTCACCGTGGACAGGGTGGAAGGCATGATGCTCGCGGCGCCGATGGCCTGTACCGCGCGGGCGGCGATCAGCGGCCCGGCGGCATCCGCATTGGCCGCCAGCAGCGAGCCGCCCATGAATACGAGCACGCCGAGAATGAACATCTTCTTGCGGCCCCAGCGGTCGGCCAGGCTGCCGGTGGACAGCAGCAGGCCCGCGAGCACCACCGCGTAGAGGCTGTTGACCCACTGCGCGTCGCCCAGATCCAGGCGGATGTCGGCGATGATGGTCGGCAGCGCCACGCCGACGATGGTGCCGTCCAGCACCACCAGTCCAAGGCCTGCGGCCAGGATGCCCAGCGCCGCCCACGGGTGCGCTGCGGAGCGGGGGACGGTGCCGGGTGCGGTGTTTCGTGTTTTGTCTGTCGTCACGTCTCTGGCCTCTGGTGGTTGCTGGTGCGCCGGCGTGCTGCCGTGCGGTGTGCCTTTAATTCATGATCGTAATCCGGGAAACCGAACTGGTCATCCACCAAATGGTTGAATATGGACAACGTTCGGGTCCTCTTACAGAGCGGCAGCCAGCGCTGCGGCCCGGCACCAACGCAGCGCGCCGCGCAGCTGAACGCCTCATGGCACCTGCCGGCCGCTGCGCACAAGGGCTGGCCGCCAGCGGATGTGCGTTGTGGCCTGCAGGAATCCGGGCGGGACGGGTGCGGAAGGAGCAGGGGGAGCAGGCCGGGCGGTGGCAAGATTCGATTTACCAAGACGATGCTGGTTTGGTAGGTTTGCGATCATGCAGATTCGTCCAGAAGGCTTCGATGACCGGGCCGCAGTCTATGCGGTGACGCATGCGGCTTTTGCCGGAATCGATCCCATGGTGGAGCCCGAGGAAGTCGGGCTGCTGCAGCAGCTCTTCGACTGCGAGGGCTACGATGCGCGCTTTTCCATCGTCGCGCTCGACGACGCCGTGGTGATCGGCCACGTCATCGCCACCTGGGGAAGGATCGACGGGCAGCAGATGCTGGGCCTGGGCCCGCTGGCCGTGGCTCCGGAGTACCAGCACCGCGGTGTCGGCTCGATTCTGATGCAGCAGATCCACGACGCCGCGGAGAACGCGCAGCTCAGCGGCATCGTGCTGCTCGGCTCGCCGGGCTACTACCACCGCTTCGGCTACGAACCGGCGTCCGGGCGCGGCATCATCCCCAGCGACCCGACCTGGGGCGAGCACTTCATGGTGCGCGTGTTCGACGAGAGCGCCCTGCCGCGCGGCGACTACCGGTACGCCAGCCCCTTCGGCTGCTAGGACACTCGGCCCTGAATCCTGCGCAGGATCAGGCGGATTCCCGCGGTGCGAGATCGTAGATCACGTGGGTGACCAGCCCGGTGCTGCGCGAGGAGCGCGGGATGAACTCCTGCCCGGACACGCCCTGGAAGAGGCGCTCGCCGGAGCCCAGCAGCTTCGGGGAAATGTGCAGCCGCAGTTCGTCCAGCAGCCCCGCGTCCAGGAACTGGTTGATGGTCGACGCTCCGCCGGCGATCGCGACATTCTTCCCGCCGGCCGCCTCGCGCGCCAATTCCAGCGCCCGGCGGATCCCGCCGGTCACGAAGTTGAACACCGTGCCGCCCTCCATGGCCAGCGGTTCGCCCTCGTGGTGGGTCAGCACGAAGACCGGTGCGTGGTACGGGGGATCCTCGCCCCACCAGCCGCGCCAGCTGCCCGAGGGCTCCCCGCGCTCGGGGCTGAACATGTTCCGGCCCATGATGTAGGCTCCTGCCTCAAGGATTCCGGCGCGCTCCGCGGCGTCGTCGTCCCGGGCTTCGAACTGCCATTGGTGCAGCTGATCGCCCCCGCGGCCCAGCGGCTGTTCAA
Source organism: Arthrobacter sp. YC-RL1 (assembly GCF_001454985.1). Classification (NCBI taxonomy): domain Bacteria; kingdom Bacillati; phylum Actinomycetota; class Actinomycetes; order Micrococcales; family Micrococcaceae; genus Arthrobacter; species Arthrobacter sp. YC-RL1. The sequence goes on along the minus strand of NZ_CP013297.1, from coordinate 2,461,196 downwards.
GGCTCTGCTCCGGCCCGGCCACGTAGCCATCCAGTGAGATCGTGACGTCGCAGGTAACCCGTGCCATGATGCGCTCCCTCAGCCGTTCGAGAATCCGATGGCGACAGGATAGCCTTGGACACCGCGGCTGGGAATGCGCGACGGGCTCTTGCCCCGCTGGGAGCACGAGGTGTAGAAAAGTGCCGTGAGCCACGACCCAGCCCCCAGCCAGCTGTCCTTCAGCGTTTCGGGACACATCGCCAAGACCTGCACCCAGGTGTACGAAGCGGTGGCAGATCCCGAGCAGCTCTCCGCCTACTTCACGACCGGCGGCGCCAAGGGCCGCCTGGAAACCGGCGCGACCGTGAGCTGGGACTTCCACGACTTCCCGGGCGTCTTCCCGGTGAAGGTGCTGGAAGCCGAGGTTCCGCGGCGCATCGTGCTGCAGTGGGAAGCGAACCATTCCGCGGCGCCCGACGCGCAGAACACCGTCACCTTCGACTTCCAGCCCCAGGACGACAACTCGCGCACCAAGGTCGTGATCACCGAATCCGCGTGGCAGGACACCGCCGAGGGTGCCACGGCGGCCTTCGGCAACTGCGAGGGCTGGACCGGCATGCTCGCGGCCATGAAGTGCTGGCTGGAATACGGCATCGTGCTGCGCGAGGGCTTCTACAAGTAGCGGCGGCCGGACGAATAACGCGGCAACGCCGGCGGAACCGCCCCGCAGGACTGGATCCGCCGGCGTTCGGCGTGCGCGCTACTGGATGGCGCTGCGCAGCTTGGAGGTCAGCTGCTGCAGCTGGATGAACTCGTCTTCGCTCAGCGCCGTGCCGATCTGCTCGTAGATGTGCTTGACGTGTTCCCGGCCGATCTCCTGCTGGACCGCCAGCCCCTTGGGAGTCAGCGACAGCTGCATCGCGCGCTGGTCGGTCGGGTCGGCCTCGCGGGTGATCAGGCCCTTGTCCTCCAACCGGGTGACCATGCGGCTCAGGCTCGGCTGCGAGATCAGCAGGTAGCGGTTCAGGTCGACCAGGCGGCTGCGGCCGCCCGGGCAGATGCGAAGGTTGAACAGCACATCGTATTCGCGCATGGAGAGCTTGTGGAACTCCGGCTTGGCGCTGACCTTCCTCATGACGGCCACCTGCGCCCGGAAGAGCGACTCCCAGGCGTCGATGGTGACCTTCACGGGGGCGGGGGTGTTACTGGTCCCGGTCACTGACTTCAGGCTCCTTTGGGGCGTTGGCTTGCTCAGCCTTCAGTTTAGCCTCACGAGCGGCCACGAGGCCTGCATGTGTCGGTGCCGGGGTCAGGTCCTTCGGCGCGCGGGCGTCCATTTCCCTGCGCAGCTCGGGCAGCACGTACTCGCCGAACATGTCCAGCTGGTTCAGCACGGTCTTCAGCGGCAGGCCCGCATGGTCAATAAGGAACAGCTGGCGCTGGTAGCTGCCGAAGTACTCCTGGAAGCTCAGCGTCTTCTCCAGCACCTGCTGCGGGGAACCGACGGTCAGCGGGGTCTGGGCGGTGAAGTCCTCCAGCGACGGGCCGTGGCCGTAGACCGGGGCGTTGTCGAAGTACGGGCGGAACTCCTTGACCGCCTGCTGCGATTCCTTGGCCATGTAGAACTGCCCGCCCAGGCCCACGATCGCCTGGTCGGCGCGGCCGTGACCGTAGTGCTCGTAGCGCTCGCGGTACAGATTGATCAGCTGCTGGTAGTGCTCCTTCGGCCAGAAGATGTTGTTCGCGAAGAAGCCGTCGCCGTAGTAGGCGGCGATTTCCGCGACCTGCGGGGTGCGGATCGAGCCGTGCCAGACGAACGGGGCCACGTCGTCGAGCGGGCGCGGGGTGGAGGTGAAGTTCTGCAGCGGGGTGCGGAAGCGGCCTTCCCAGTTCACCACGTCCTCGTCCCACAGGCGGCGCAGCAGGTTGTAGTTCTCCACGGTCAGGTTGACCGAGTCCTGAATGTTCTTCCCGAACCACGGGTAGACCGGGCCGGTGTTGCCGCGGCCGAGCACGAGGTCGGTGCGGCCGTTGGACAGATGCTGCAGCATGGCGAAGTCTTCGGCGATCTTCACCGGGTCGTTCGTGGTGATCAGCGTGGTCGTGGTGGACAGGATGATGCGTTCGGTCTGCGCCGCGATGTAGGCCAGGGTGGTGGTCGGCGAGGAGGAGAAGAACGGGCGGTTGTGGTGCTCGCCGATGGCGTAGACATCCATGCCGATTTCCTCGACCTTTTTGGCGATGGCGACCTGGGCGTCGATGCGTTCCTTCTCTGTTGGCACACGACCGGTGGTGGGATCGCGGGTGATGTCGCTGACTGAGAAAACTCCGAACTGCATGCCTACTCCTATTAGCTGGTGAAACGTCACATCGTGTGCTCGTCTCCAATTTATATGCGTATGCATGTAACAACAAGTTGAGGCGTCAATTATTCCCGAGGTGGGAAGCTGCGACGCAGAGACCAAATCGGATTCCGCCTGAATCGCTACTATGCAGTATCCAGGCGGAAAAGAAAATTCCGCCGGAAGGAAGGTAAACAATCCTTCCGCCGGAGTTCGAGGCTAGGCGCTCAGGTCGTGGCGCAAAGGCCAATCCTGCGATTCAAGCAGGACCTGGGCGCACTGCCCGGTGTCGTCGTTGACCAAGAGCGGCGCGAAGAGGTTGGCGCTGGGTCGCTGGTCGGCGGTGTTGACCACGGCAAGGACCAATCGCGCGTTCTGCGCCGGCCGGCCGACCGCCGCCAGGTGGTCTTCGGAGAACTGCGGTGTGTAGTGCGGCAGGTGCACTGCGGTCTCGAGGACGAACCAGCGCAATGATGGCGCCTCGGGGGATGACAGCGCAAAGAGGCCCGGGGCGCCGTCGACTGCACAAAGCTCCAGCGTTTGCGCCTGCGGGAATCCGGGCAGGGCGGAGGACGGGATCAGTTTGCGGCTCATCGCAGGAAGTCCATGAGTGAAGGCTGCAGGGTGCGGGCCGCGGCGGACAGCGCCGCCTGGTAGGCGACCTCTTGGCTCTTGAGCTCCAGGATGGCGGTGGCGAGGTCGATGTCCTCGGTGCCCGCGCGCCGGGCCTCGAGGTTGACCGCATCGCCCAGCAGGCTCTGCTCGGCCGTGCGCACCGTGGCGTGGCTGGCGCCGACGGAGGCCTGGGTGGCAAGGATGTTCTGCAAGTGGGCATCCACCGTTTCAAGTCGTGAGGACACATTGACGCCATTGCGCAAATCCTGCGCGATGGAGGAGATGAGGCTGAAGACGCTGTCCGGGCCTTGGCCGAAGGCGGCAGCGCCGTCGGCGTCCACGCGCACCGAGGAATTCGGCCCGATCCGGCGCAGGACCTCGCTGCCCTGGGAGAACTGCAGGTTCTCATCCAGCGCGCTGCCGGCATCCGAGGTGCCGGCAAACAGGAAGCGCCCGCGGTACTGGGTGTTGGCCACCCCGACCATCTGCTCACGCAATTGGTCGAGTTCAAGGGCGATCGCTTCCCGGGCCTCCGGTCCGAGCGCTCCGTCGTTGGCTCCTTGGGCGGTCAGGTCGCGCACCCGGTGAAGCAGGCTGGTCGCGGCGGACAAGGCGACGTCCGTGGAAGACAGCCAGCCATTGGCATCCGCTGCGTTCCGGGAAAACTGCGCGTTCTGGCGCTGCTCGGTGCGAACCGCCATCGCCTCGGCGGCCCCCGCCGGGTCGTCGCTGGGCCGGCTGATCTGCTTGTTGGAGCCGATCTTGTCCTGGATCGTGGCCAGCCGGGCGGCCGCGGCGGCGAGGTTGCGTTCGGCATTGAAGCTGAGCGCCGACGTGGTAATGCGTGTCATCTGCAGGTCCTATCGTCCAACACGGCCGGTGCCATTGATCAGGGTGTCCAGCATTTCGTCCAGTGCGGTGAGCACTCGGGCAGCGCCCTGGTAGGCATGCTGGTGGCTGAGCAGGGCGATGTTCTCCTCGTCCAACGACACCGCGGAGGCACTGTGGCGCGCGGTGACGGCACCGTCCGCGGCCATCGCGCTGGACAGCGCCTGGGTTGCCTCGGCGCGGCTCGTGGTTCCCACCTCGATCACCAGCCGCGACCACAGCGCGTCGGCGCCGTCCGGCGCCTTGCCCAGCTCGGCCAGCTTCTGGGCGTTCGAGCCGTCCAGCGCGCCGCCGCCGGGCAAGCCGGTGGCCAGCTGGGACCCGTCGTGGAGCAGCACCTTGATGCTGCCGGCTGGGTTTGCCGGATCGATGCCGAAGAAGTCGCCGCCAGGCGTGCCGGCACTGGTCGATCCCGAGTGGTGCACCTGGTTGACCGCCTCGGCAAGGCGCAGGGCGATCCGGTCCAGCTGCGCGGCAGCCTGCGCCAGCGGCCCCGAGCTGTAGGAACCGGTGGCGGGGGAGAGCACCGCGAGCCCTGCCGCGATGCTGCCGGCATCCAGCGACACCTGGTCGTCAGGCCGGTGCGACCAGCGCACGGAGACCGCGGCGTCCTCGCTGTTCCGGCCTCCGGACAGCTGCAGCGAGCGGGCAGTAGTCCCGGTGACCAGGGGGCTGCCCTCCAGCAGTACGTCCACGGTTCCATCGGGCAGCTCGCGCACGCTCGCGCCGGACAGCTCGGCCAGGCGCTCGACCAGCTGCGAGCGCTGGTCGAGCAGCGCAGCGGGCGAACCACCGGCGGCGGTGAGCGAACGGATCTGCCCGTTCAGCGCCGCGACGCCCTGCGCGGTGGCATTCAGATCGTCGATGCGGGTGCTCAGGTCCTGGCGCTGGGAGGTCCACTGGCCGTTGATCTCGGCATCCATCTGGACGATGCGGTCGACCGCCGACTGCGCGCGCTGGAGCAGCACGGCCCCCGCGGCGGCGTCGCCTGGCTGGCCTGCCACGTCTTCCCATCCGGCCCAGAAATCGTTGAGCAACGCGGAGAGGCCGTTCTCGCCCGGTTCGCGCAGGATTGATTCGAGATCTGCCATCGCATCGGCGCGCACCGAGCTCTGCGAGGCCAGCGCGACGGTGCCTCGGACGCGGGCGTCCAGGCTGGCGTCGGCCAATCGGGCGATGCCGGTGAACACGACGCCTTGGTCGATGCGCCCGGACGAGGTGATCTTGCCGGTGGAGGCCACCGCCCCTGCGGATTGGAACTCGGCACGCTGCCGGGTGTATCCCGGGGTGGCGACATTGGCCAAGTTGTTCCCCGCAACCTCCATGGCAGCTCGCGCCGCGTTGAGCCCCGACAGGGCGGTATTCAGGCTCCCGAAGGTGCTCATCTGGATTCCTTAGACATTGGTGTCGAGTATGCGGGCGTCGGTGCCTGGAACATCGGCCGCTCCGCTGCGGCCATAGGTCGATGCCGAATCGCCGAGGTTCGCAAGGGTTTCCTGGGCCGAGCGCTGAGCGGCTCGGAGGAACTGCTCATTGGCGTCGCGAGTCGCCGCGATGACGTTGGTGTATTCATGGATCGCCGTCAAATGGGAGGTGAGGATCTCTCCCCACGGCCCCACTGGCGCGAGCGCAGCCAATTCGGAGAGCGACGAGTCCGGGTCGCCGCCCCAACTTTCGGCCACCTCGCGGGCGACCAGCGTGCGTTCCAGGCTGGTATGGTGCATGCGTTCCAGCACATGTTCGATTTCTCGAGTCGCTGCCGAAAGCCATTGCGTTTTGCCGGCAATGAGCAGTAAATTCTGTTCCTCGAGTTTGAAATGGAGCAGTTCAAGGCATTCCCGTTCCTTGAACAGGAGCGTCGACAGCTCATTTACCCGATTGGTCATGATTCTCCAATTCTGGCATTTCCCCAAAATGCCTCGATAACCAATAGTATCGGCGGCGAGTGGAAGACGGTTAGCGGCGCCGGGTCGACAGGCGCCTACGAAGGCCCGAAAAACCGGAGACAATACGTCCGAAAACGCCTCATAAATAGCGTTTGTCAAAAACCCTCATGTAGTTCTAATGTTAGTTCGCGTGGCCGATTGTCTAGTTGGGGTAGACACATAGCCAATCGCACTCTGAGATAAAGGACTCCGGCACAGTGGAGCTTGAAGCACGCAATGAATTGGTTTTGGCAAACCTCCCCCTTGTCGGATATCTAGCAGCTGAACTTTGCGCGAAAGCGACGCATCTTTCGCGCGAAGATCTCGTCTCCGTCGGCACCATCGCGATGATCAGCGCTGCCGAATCATTCGACCCCTCCCGTGGAGTGCCTTTCGGCGCCTTCGCCCGCCGCCGGATCATGGGTGCCTTTGCCGACGATATGCGTTCGAACGATTGGGCGACCCGTGGGGCGCGCCAGAAAATCACTGCAACCCGCAACGTCCAGGAAGCCTTGACCGGTGTTCTGGGACGCCAGCCATCGGAGCATGAGTTGGCCGACGCCATGGGCGTGAGCAGCGCGGACGTGCGTGCGGTGATGGCCGATGCCGAGCGCAGCGTGGTGGCGCTGGAGGAAACCATGCATGACAGCCTCCTGTCCGAGATGGGGATCCCGGAAGAAAACATCCTGCACCGCGAACGCATCAGCGTGATCCATGCGGCCGTGCAGTGCCTGCCCCAGAAACTCCAGATCCTGATCCGCCGACTCTTTTTCGAAGGCGCCACGGTCAAGCAGATTGCTGCCGAGGCGGGCGTGACGCATTCGGCAATCTCGCAGCAGCGCACCGTCGCCCTCAAGCTGCTGCACGAAGCCATCCAGACGCATTACCTCACCGACCGGCCGCCCGTCGTGCAGCCCAAGCTCACGAAGTCCGCCCAGGCGCGGCGCGACAGCTACCTCGACGAGTTTGCCCACCAGGCAACAGGCGGACGCTTGGACGACTGGACCGGTCCGCCGATGACAGCGGATATTGCGTGATGTTCGAGGTGGAAGCATCCCGCTAACCGCTCGCGGAGTACGGCCGATAGTTGTTCACGAGGTCCATGGACGGACCTAGGTAAACAACACCCGTTCTCACGGAGGAAAACATCATGGGTATGCAGATCAACACCAACCTCGCGGCGCTGAATGCTCACCGCAACCTGTCCAACACCCAGAACGACCTGTCGAAGTCGCTGGAAAAGCTGTCCTCGGGCCTGCGCATCAACCGCGCGGCAGACGATGCCGCCGGACTTGCCATCTCCGAAGGGCTGCGTTCGCAGGTCAACGGCCTGAACGTTGCCGCCCGCAATGCCCAGGACGGCATCTCCGTCATCCAGACCGCTGAAGGCGCGCTGACCGAGGTCCACTCGATCCTGCAGCGTGTGCGCGATCTGGCAGTACAGGCCGGCAACGACTCGAACAATGCGGAATCCCGCAAGGCCATCACCACCGAAGTCACCGCCCTGGTCGACGAATTGGGACGCATCGGCGACACGACCAACTTCAACGGCATCAACCTGCTTGATGCCACTGCCGGCTCAACCGGCAACGGCGTCATGTCCTTCCAGATCGGCGCCGGCACCGGCGGCGACAGCCAGATTACGCTGGATCTGAGCCAGGGCGGCATCGACATCAAGACCCTGGCCACCGATTTGAAGGCCGCGATCGTGACCACCGACGGGTTCGCGTCGGCCTCGGTTGCGGCAGCGACCATCGGCACCGTCGACACCGCCATCACCAGCGTGTCCAGTGGCCGCGCGGCCTTGGGCGCAGTGCAGAACCGCTTTGAATCGGCGATCAACTCGCTGAACGTGTCGCGCGAAAACCTGCAGGCGGCCGAGTCCCGCATCCGCGACGTGGACATGGCCGGCGAGATGGTGAACTTCACCCGCTCGAACATCCTGTCCCAGGCTGGTACCGCCATGCTCGCTCAGGCCAACCAGTCCAACCAGGGCGTCCTGAAGCTGCTGGGCTAACCACCCGCTGGCTAGCCGCTGCCGGCCGCGCGCGTCGGCGCGCCGGAATCCGGCAGCCTGGCGCCCCGCGCCCGGAAAGAGGCCGAGAGGCCCTTTCCGGGCACGCGGGCACGTACATCATCTTTCACAGTCCGGGAGGCAGTATCCGTGGGAATTTCTCTTGATGGCCTGGCCAGTGGATTGGACACCGCCGCCCTCATCAAGTCGCTGATGCAGGTCGAAGCGATTCCCCAGACCATGCTGAAAAATCGGGTCACCGCAACGCAGACCATGGTCTCGGCGCTCCAGTCGCTGAATACCCGCGTCGCGGACGTAGCCAAACTTTCGGCCACCCTGGCCAAACCCGAGGCGCTGCAGAAATTCACCTCGGTATCCAGCTCAAACTCGGTCACCGTGAAGACCTCCGACGGGGCCGCGACTGGATCTCTGGAATTGACCGTCGGCCAGCTCGCCCAGCAGCAGGTTACCGTCACCGGACCGCTCACCGAATGGGACAGCTCCTCCTTCACGCTGAGCTCGGCCGGCAAGGACTACAGCATCACCGCCGTCTCCGCGTCCCTGGACGACGTGATCACCGCGGTCAACGCTTCCGAGGCGGGAGTCAAGGCCGTCAAATTCGCGGTCGGCGACGGAACGTACCGCGTGCAGTTCACCGCGGACGCCAGCGGAGCGGCGAATTCCTTCTCAGTGGCCGGCACGGCCGTTCCCCTCACCCAGATCCGTGCCGCGCAGGATGCCACGGTCACGCTCTGGGCCGGCAGCGCCGCGGAGCAGACAGTCAGCTCCGCGTCGAATACCTTCGCCGGGCTCATGCCGGGTATCGACGTGAGCGTTTCCAAGACGTCGAGCGAACCGGTCACCCTCACCGTGCAGCGCGACATGGCAGCGGCCGCCAAGGAAGCCTCCTCCCTGGTGGACTCGCTGAACGGACTGCTGAACTTCATCTCCGCCAACTCCTCGGTCACCATCGGCACCGGTGGCGCCACCAGCGGCATGATCTTCACCGGCGACAGCATGGTCCGAAGCATCACGCAGCGCCTCACGGATGCGGCGATCAGGCCGGTGGACGGGCGTTCGCCATCGGAAATCGGCATTTCGATCACCCGAGAGGGAAAACTCGATTTCGACGAAGAGAAATTCACCAAGGCGCTGAACGCCGACCCAGCGCGGGTGCAGTCGGCCTTCGCCACCCTGGCCAAGCGCGTGGAAACTGTCAGCAGCGAACTGTCCGACAAGTATTCCGGGGACATCAGCTCGCGCATCAAGGGGCAGGAAACGACGATCACCCGGCTCAATGACCAGATCTTGAATTGGGACCGCCGGCTGGAAAGCCGGGAAGCGAGCCTGAAGCGCATCTATTCAGCCCTGGAAGTGCAGCTGAGCAACATGAACGCCCAGCAGTCCTACCTCGCTTCGCAACTTGCCTCGCTGCCGAGCACCAAGGAGAAATAATGCTCAATCCTGCCCAGAAGATCGCGCAACTGAACCGGGAGGCGATCCTTTCCGCCAGCCCGGCCAAGCTGCTGACCATGCTCTACGACCGGCTGATGGTCGACCTGCATCGGGCCAAGAGCGCCCAGGACTCGGCAAACTGGGGCGCAGCGGCAGAGAACCTGCTGCACGCCCAGGCGATCATTGCCGAGCTGTCCTCCAGCCTCGACGACTCGGCGTGGTCCGGCGGCGCGGGGCTGCGATCCCTCTACGTTTTCGTCACCCAGCTGCTCATCGATGCGAACATCCAGCGCAACATCCAGCTCACCGCCCAGGCCATCGAGTTGCTCAAGCCGCTGCAGGAAGCATGGCACGAGGCCGCGGCTTCCCCGGGCGGCCCGGCAGTGCAGCACGCAGGGGTCAACGTTGGCTGAAGTACTTGCATCGCAGTGCAGCACCTGGGACCAGCTGCTCGACGAACTTGAGGCCCGCTGCGCCCGTCTGGCCGCCGCGCTGCACGTGGACGCACAGCTCGTCGACCTGGACATCGCCGCCTGGAAGGCCCCTGAATCCGGAATGCCGCTTCCTGCCCGGCTTCGCCAGCGCGCCGCCGAGGTCCTGGGGCAGCTGGGCGAGCTGATCGATGCCTACGCCCGACGCAGAAACGACATCGCCGCCCAGCTCAGGGCCGTTGACAGCGTGCCCCGTCCGCCGTTGGACGCCGCCGTGTACCTTGACGCGGTTGGCTAGGGAATTCGGCTAACCGGGTCCGCAAAGCAACCGATAGTTGCTTCTGTCATGGGGGAGCATGGATCGCTCGCAAGCCCCGTTGCCCACGGAAGGGCCCAGCTGAAGACTCTGGAGCGACACGTCTTGTTTGAATCTGTGACCTCTGCAGCGATGGAGAGCGCCCTGAACGCGCTCTCCCTGCGCCAGCGCGCCATCGCGAACAACATCGCGAACGTGAACACCCCGGGGTACCAAGCCCGTCGGGTGGACTTCGAGTCCGCGCTGGCCGCATCGATTTCGCAAGGCAGCGGCGAGGCCGTCGCCAGCACCAACCGGTCCCTGGAACCCACGCGGCTGGACGGCTCGAATGTCAACCTTGACACCGAGACGCTGTCCAACGTGGACACCATGCTGCGCTACCAGTTCGCGACCCAGGCCGCTTCGGGCACCTTCAGCTCCATCCGCACCGCATTGAAGGGCAGCTGATGTTCGACGCCATCGGAATCGCCGGAACCGGCCTGACCGTCCACCGCAAGTGGCTGGACGCGGTGTCGGACAACCTGGCCAACGCCAACACCGCGCGCAGCACCGACGACGAGGCTTTTCGCGCCCAGTACGTCCTGGCGCGGGCGGGGGACGACGCCAACGGGGTGTACGTCGCTGGCATCGAACGCGGCGACGCCGAGGGCCGGATCGTGCACGAGCCCGACCACCCGTTGGCCGATGCCGATGGCAACGTGCGTTATCCCGATATCGACCTGTCGGAACAGATGGGCTCCCTGATCCTTGCCCAGCGCGGCTACCAGGTCAACGCCGCCGTGGTCGACCGTGCCCGTGAAAGCTATCAAGCCGCCCTGCAGATTGGACGTGGCCAGTAATGAACTTCGAGATCACCCCCGTGTCGGCCACCACCCCGACAACCCCTGCCGGCTACCGCCAGGCGGAACCCCGCAGCAGCGACGGCTCGGCCTTTGCCGCCACGCTGGGCAGCGCGCTGGCCGAGGTGCAGCAGCTGCAGTCGACCTCCAACGACCTGTCGCTCAAGGCAGTCACCGGCGAACTGGCCGACATCCATACCGCGACCCTGGCCTCCGCGCGCGCCTCGCTGGCCCTTGAAACGGCAGCGACCTTCCGCAACCGCGGCGTGGAAGCCTTCAACGAGATCATGAGGATGCAAGCCTAGTGGCAACCATGCCCAAAGCCCTGGTGAAGCTCGGAGAAAGCATCCGCGGTTTCACCCTTGCCCAGCGCACCATCGCCGTCATCGGCCTGGCCATCGTGGTGCTGGGAACCGTCGCGCTGGTGAGTTTCGCCAGCCAGCCGAAGATGACGCCGCTGTTCACCGGGCTCTCCGCCGAGGACGCGTCGGGCATCGTCGAGCAGCTGCAGGCCGACGCGGTGCCCTATGAAATCACCGGCGCCGGCGGAACCATCCTGGTCCCGCAGGAGAACGTGTACGAAGCGCGGCTGAAGGCCGCCACCGCCGGCCTGCCTACCGCGGGCGCCGGCGGCTATTCGCTGCTTGACCAGATGGGTGTCACGGCCTCCGAGTTCCAGCAGGACGTGACCTACAAGCGGGCGCTGGAGGGCGAACTGGCCTCCACCATCATGGCCCTGGACTCGGTCAGCATGGCGTCGGTCAAGCTCGCCATCCCGGAGCAGACGGTGTTCGTGGACTCCGCGACCACCCCGACCGCGTCGATCTTCGTCCAGCCCAAGCCGAACACCACGCTCACCGCCGACCAGGTGCAGGCCATCGTGCACCTCACCTCCGCCGCGGTGGACGGGCTGAAGCCTGCCGACATCTCCGTCGTCGACTCGAACGGCACCCTGCTCTCGGCCGCCAGCGTTGGCGTGGAGGGATCTGCCGGCAAGCAGGCCTCGGAGTACGAGCAGCGTGTGGGCTCCATGATCCAGACGATGCTCGACCGCGTGGTCGGCCCCGGCAACGCGACCGTGGCGGTGGCCGCCGACGTGTCGCTGGAATCTGCGGAGCGGACCGAGGAAAGCTTCAGCGCACCCAAGGACAACCCGGTATTGGCTGAAAAAAGCAAGAAGGAAGACTACCAGGGCAGCGGCAACGGCAGCGGCGAAGCGGGTGTCCTGGGTCCGGACAACATCGCGGTGCCCAGCGATGAGGCCAAGGACGGGACGTTCACCTCCTCCGAAACCGACCGGACCAACGCGGTCAACAAGGTCACCGAGAACCGGCTGGTGCCTTCCGGGAACCTGAACCGGCAGAGCGTTTCGGTTGCGCTGGACGCGCAGGCCGCCTCCGGCCTGGACGTGCAGGAGCTGACCGCCATGATCAGCGCCGCCGCCGGAATCGACACCGGGCGCAAGGACACCATCAACGTCTCGGTGCTGCCGTTCAGCACCGAATCGGCGACCGCGGCGCAAAACGCGCTGACCGAGGCCTCCGACGCCGCGAAAGCCGCACGGGACGCGGAGCTGCTGCGCACCCTGGTCATCGCCGGATCGATCGTGCTGGTGCTGGTCCTGCTGGCCGTCTACCTGCTGCTGCGCCGCCGCAACCGGCCCAGCAGCGAGCTGGTGGATTTGGGCGAGTTGCAGGACCTGCGCAGCCTGCGCGAGCCCAGCGCGGCGGTGTCCGTCGTGGCCGACACCCCGACCACCACCATCAGCCAGATCCCCGCCACCGTCAGCACGCCGCACGTTCAGCAGCTGGACGCCCAGACCAAACGCGAAGAACTGAGCGCCCTGGCCGCGCAGAACCCCGCCAAGATGGCCCAGCACCTGCGCAGCCTGATGGATTCAAAGGGTGATGCATGAGCCAGGAAACAGATAGCACGCCCCGTGAACTGAGCGGAATCCAGAAGGTCGCAGTGGTGCTGATGCAGCTGGACCAGGAGCAGGCCGCCGAGGTGATGCGCCAGTTCAACGAATTCGAATCCGAGGAGATCGCCGCCGAGCTGCTGCGCCTGCGGCGGGTGGACGACGAGGTCATCCAGCGCACCTTGGGGGAAGTCCACGAGCTGGCCACCGCGAGCCTGGTCGGCGGCCGTGACGCGGCCTCCGGCCTGCTGGAAGCGTCGTTCGGCAACGAGAAGGCGACCATCGTCATGAACCGGCTGTCCTCCTCGACCGCCGGCAGCAGCTTCGAGTTTCTCGAAGGAACCGATGCGGCCCACCTGATCTCGCTGCTGGACGGCGAGCTGCCGCAGACCGCGGCCCTGGTGCTGGGCTACCTTCGCCCCGAGGTCGCCTCGCAGGTGCTCGCCGGGCTGCCCTCGCAATTGCGCACGCAGATCGCCGCGGCGCTGGCGACCATGGGTACCGCGGTGCCCGAAGCTGTCCGGGTGGTCTCCGAGGAGCTCAAGCGGCGCACCGGCAGCCTGGTCGCCCGCCACGAACCGGTGGAACAGGTGGGAGGCATCCAGCCGCTCGTGGACATCATCAACCGTTCGGATATCGCCGTGGAAAAGGAGATCCTCGCCTCGCTGGGCCAATTCGACGCCGCGCTGACCGAGGAGGTCACTTCGCGGCTGCTCTCCTTCGCCGACCTGCTGCGTTTCGAGCGCCGCGACATCCAAAGGGTGCTGCGCGGAGTCAACGCCACGACGCTGGCGTTCGCACTCAAGGGCGCGGCCGACGAGCTGGAGGCGGTCATCCGCGAGAACATCTCCGAACGCACCGCCGAGCTGTTGGACTCGGAAATCGCGGTCATGGACCGGGTGCGGGTCTCCGAAGTCGAGGCGGCCCGTGCCGATATTGTGCAGCAGATCCGCGCGCTGGAAGCCAGCGGCGAAATCACCGTCCGACGCGGCGACGGAGACGACTTTGTCTCCTGAACAGAATTTCCGTCCCGTGGCCTTCCGCTCCCTGGACTCCGCGCCGCAGGAACAGGTCCTGGCGCACGCGCGTTCCACCGGCTACGCCGAGGGCTACGCGACGGGGATCCGGGCCGCGGAACAGGCGGCCCGGGCCCAGCGCGAAGCCGTTGAGCTGCAGGCAGCCCAGGCCCAGGCCCGGCAGGCCGAGGAACAGGCCCAGGCCTTGGCCGCCCTGCGCGCCGCCGGCCGGGCCGTCGCCGCGCTGGCAGTTCCGCCGGTGCAGGAATCCGCCGCTGCGCTGACCGCGGCGGCCGTGGAACTGGCCGAAGCGATCATCGGGCAGGTGCTGTGCGATGAGCAGTTCGCCGCCCGCGCGGCGATGGAACGCGCAGCGAAGCTGTCAGGCACCGAGCCGGTGTGCGCGGTGCGGCTGAACCCGCAGGACCTGCAGCTGCTGGGACGGAAGACACTTCCCGGCAGCGGGATCGAGCTGCGCGCGGATGCGGCGCTGTCCGCCGGGGACGCCGTGGCGGAGCTGGAGCACGGATTCCTGGACGCGAGGATTTCCACCGCGCTGCGCCGGGCCAAGGACGCGCTGTGCGGCGGTGCGCCATGAGCGCGCCGGCGCACCACAACCTGCTGCAGCCGCACTGGGCGCAGGCGCTGTCCGCCGCGGCACCCGAACGCGTTGGGGTGGTGAGCGAACTGATCGGGCTGGGCCTGGGCGTGCAGGGACTGGACGCCCCGGTCGGGTCGGTGCTCAGCGTCGGCACGGAGGAAGTTGCGGTCGACGTTGTTGCGGCCACCGGCCGCGGGCTGCACTGCATGCCGCTGGCCTCGCTGCAGCGGATCCGGCTGGGGGACCCGGTGCGCCGCGGACGCCACGGGCACTTGGTGCCCGCCGGGCCGGGGCTGCTGGGCCGCGTGCTCAACGGCCTGGGCCAGCCGATCGACGGACTTGGCGCACTGGGCGAGCACGAGCTGGTCCCGATCGAGAATAACAGCCCGCCGGCCATGGAACGCCACCGCATCACCCGGCCGCTGCCGCTGGGGGTCAGGGTGCTGGACACCCTGTGCACGGTGGGCGCCGGGCAGCGCCTTGGGCTTTTCGCCGGATCCGGCGTCGGCAAGTCCTCGCTGCTGTCCATGATCGCCCGGGGGACTACGGCGCAGCTGAACGTCATCGCGCTGATCGGTGAACGCGGACGCGAAGTGCGCGAATTCCTCGAAGACGACCTGGGCCCCGAAGGCCTGGCCCGGTCGGTGGTGGTGGTCTCCACCGCGGACGAACCCGCCCAGATGCGGTTGCGCGCCGCGCTGGCCGCAACACGCATCGCCGAGCATTTCCGCGCCTGCGGCATGCAGGTGCTGCTCATGATGGACTCGCTGACCCGCGTGGCCATGGCGCAGCGCGAGATCGGGCTGTCGGCCGGCGAGCCCCCGGCGACCCGCGGCTACCCGCCCTCGACCTTCTCGCTGCTCGCCCGGCTGCTTGAACGGGCGGGCACCGCGCAGCAGGGAGCGATCACCGGAATCTATACGGTCCTGGTGGACGGCGACGACCACAACGAACCGGTGGCCGACGCGGCGCGCTCGCTGCTGGACGGGCATGTGGTGCTGGACCGCGCCTTGGCGATGCAGGGGCATTTCCCGTCCATCGACGCGCTGGCCTCGGTCTCCCGGCTGGCCTCGAAAATCAACGATCCCTCCCGCAAGGCCGCCTCGGGGCGGCTGCGCCAGGTGATGGCGGCCGGGCGCAGCGTACAGGACCTGATCGACGTGGGGGCGTACCAGCGCGGCTCGAACCCGCTGGCCGATGCCGCGGTGGAGCATCGGCTGGCCATCGACGCCTTCCTGCAGCAGCCGCTGGATGAAGGCTGCCCGGTCGACGAATCATGGGCGCAGCTGACAGCGCTGCTTGCCCGGTTGGGAGTTGAATGATGAGCCGGAAATTCTCGTTGGCGTCCCTGCTGCGGTTGCGGCAGATCGGCGAACGCCAGGCGGCGCGCGCCGTGGCCGAGGCCAACCAGGCGGTGCGCGCCCACACGCTGCAGCGCGAGCAGACCCTGCAGGAACTGCACGGCAGCGCCAACGATCCGGTGGACAGCGCATCGCTGCTGGCCATTGCCGCCGCCCGGTCAGCCGGGCGATCGGCGCTGGCGGATCTCCAGGCGCTGGAAGCCCAGCTGGCCGAGGACCGCGAGCTGGCGGCCGAGGCCTACCGCGCACAGCGCCGCGGGGTGAAAGCGCTGGAAAAACTCGAAGCACGCCATCACCAGGCGGTGCAGCACGCAGATCTTGCCCGGGAGCAGCACCTCCTTGACGAACTGGCAGGAACCGCTCGGGAAAGGACTCGACAGTGAGCTACGCTGACGTCGCCGCGCGTATCGGGGCCATCGAATCCAACTTGGCCCGGGTGGCCGGCTTTCCGAAGCCCGCCGCGCCTGAAACCAGGTCTGCCGCCACCGCGGGCAACGTTCTGGGCGGATCCCTGCAGGGGACGGCGAATGCCGCGGCGAACAGCACCAATGCGGGCATCACGTTCGATTCCCCCGCCGGAACTGAGTTCCAGCAGGTGCTCCAGAACGCCCTGGATGCCTCGGCGAACGGCGCCGCGCCCGCAGCTGCCGGCGCCGGACCTGCCAGGGAAGCCGAGCGGGGACAGCGCGAGGCAGTTGGCAAGACTGCACCTACCACGCGTGCGCAGGGCGCCTCCGAACCTGCGGCCGCAGGGGGCGTCGACGGCGCCAGGGTGGTCGCCGCGTCGAAAAAGTACTTGGGAGTGCCCTATGTCTGGGGAGGCAACAACCCGAAGGTGGGCCTTGACTGCTCCTCCTTTGTCCAGCACACCTTCCGCGATCTGGGGATCCAGCTCCCGCGCGTCGCCAGGCAGCAAGCCAAGGAAGGCACCGAGGTGCCGTCGTTGGCCCAGGCCAGGCCCGGCGACCTGATTGTCACCCGCGGTGGCGGGCATATCGGCATCTACCTGGGTGGGAACAAGATGATTCATGCCCCGCGGCCGGGCGAGAGCGTGAGCATCCGCGAACTGTTCGAAACCGACAAGGACATCATGACCATCCGCCGCATCGTGCCCTCTGAGGCAGCCGCGAACTCCGGTCCAGCTGACGCACGGGCCGCGCAGCGGGCACTGTTCGACAGCGCGCGGGCGGTTTTACGATGACCAGGATCCCCTCCACCTTGCCGCTCCAATTGGCGGACTCTCCGGCACCTGTCGCGCAGATGCCGCCGGGCCAGGCTTCGGGAGCGCAGCGTTTCGCCGGGCTGCTGGCCCGGGCCGGGGATGAGCCGGCGGCCGCACTGGATCCTCGGACCCTGCCCGTGCCGGAGCCGGATCATCGCGCACTACCTGCAGAAGCCGCAGTCCCGCCCGCCGCGCCGGAATCATCAATGCCGCCGGTTCTCGCGCAGAACCTGTTGCTGACCATCGAGCTGCCTCCCGAAACCAGCGGGGGAGCCGGGCCTGGGTCCTTGCCGGTGCTCGACCGTGCGTCCGGAGGGACCGAATCATCCGGGACAGTCGAGCAGCAGGGCAAGGTCCCTGCCCGCATCCAGCCGTTGGACGGTCCCGCCGCAGGCATCACGCTGCCGGTGGAGCCTTCGGCCGATCCTGCTTCCACGGGGAGCATCGCCCCGACCGAGAAGCCGGCCGGCGCGGCAATACCGAGCGCCGCTCCGGGGTCCGCCGTGGCTGCGCTCACCGCCCCCGCCTCCGCCGGCGCGCAAGCGGCAGGGCGGATGCCTGCCGGCACCTTTATTCCGGGTGCTGTCGGGACGATTCCTGTGCAGAACCCCGCGACCGCGACCGCAACCGCGCTGCCGCAGAACGCTGTTGGCGGCGGGAGAGAAGCAGATGCCGCCCCGCTCGAGGTTTCCGAGGGCCAAGTTCCCCCCGCGCTCCCGCACCAGCATGCACCCCAACTGCCCGAGGTTGCCGTGGCCGGTGAGCCGAAACCAACAGGTGCGGTCGCCGCAGGAGCAGGGGAGCGGCTTGCGCAGGCCCCGCCCGAATCGCCGCTTCCCGCGGTGGCGCTGGCGAGCGCTGGCAACCTGCAGGGAACCGCTCCGCCGCAGCGGGCTGACGGCCTGCCACCGCTGGAAGAGGTCCCGACCGCACGCCCGGCATCCGTGCACCCGCCCTTGCTGAAGCAGCTCACCGCGCCGCTCGTGACCGTCCTCAGTGCCGTCCCTGGCCAGCGAACCATGAATATCCATGTGGCACCGGAAACGTTGGGACCGATCACCGTCAGCGCTCAGCTGGGTCCCTCCGGACTTCGGGTCGACTTGTCGGCACCGACCGATGCGGGAACCCACGCCTTGCGTGCCTTGCTGCCGGAACTGCGCCGTGAGATGGCAGCGCTCGGGCAGGGCAGCGTGCAGGTGCTCTCGCCAGAGAATGCCGCGTCCACGGGGAACACCGGTTCCGGTGCGGGCCAGGGATTCGCCGGCTCCGGCCAGGGGAACTTCCAGCAGCGTCACCCCGACAACGCTCCCGCCCGGCAGCATCCGAGCCCTGGAATCCCACTGGCCGAGGGCGCGGATACCGCCCCTGCAACGGAGAATCCAGCCCTGCCTGGCACACCCGCTCCACCCGCTCGCCCCGTCGCCAGGCTCGACCTGCTGGCCTAACCGAAAGACCTCCGACGATGACTATCAGCCCCCTCGACGCATCAGGCGGCACGGCAGCCGCCGCCGCCAGGCAGCGTGTTCCCAAACAGACCATGGACTCGGAAGTGTTCCTGCACCTGCTGGTCACCCAGTTGGCGAACCAGGATCCCAGTGCGCCCATGGACACCAATCAAATGATTTCCCAGACCGTGCAGCTGGCGACCATGGAACGGCTCAACACGCTGACTGCCGCGCAGCAGACCTCGCTGGAAGTCCAGCAGCGCACCGCGGCCTCGTCCTTCATGGGACAGCACGTGACCTCGGCTGACCAGCCGCCGGTGGAAGGAATCGTCACCGCGGTCACCTTCACTGCCAACGGACCGGTGCTCAGCGTGGGGGAGAAGCAGATTGCGTTGACCACCGTGATTGCGGTCCGGGACCCGCAGAAGACCGAAGCCCCCGCTGCGGCGCAGCACAACGATCTTCTCGAAAACACCAGGTCTCCTGAGGAAACTGCCCCCGCGAACCCCAACGCGGCGGCCTCCTTGCCAAACTCGTTGCCCAACGTATTGCCCAGCTAGGCCGCCGCCGAGCTGCCCCATTAAACAATTAAATTCCACTCGCAGAAAGCCCCCCTCATGCTGCGTTCACTTTATTCGGGAATCTCCGGCCTTCGCGCCCACCAGACCATGCTGGATGCCACCGGCAACAACATCTCGAACGTCAACACCACCGGGTTCAAGTCGTCCTCGGTGCAATTCCAGGACACCCTCTCGCAGCTCACCCAGGGCGCCACGGGCCCGGCCGCCAACCAGGGCGGATCCAACCCGGCCCAAGTGGGTCTGGGCGTGCAGGTCGCCGGCATCTCCACCAATTTCGCCCAGGGGTCCAGCCAGAACACCGGCCGATCCACGGACATGATGATCTCCGGCGACGGATTCTTCATTACGCGCTCGGGCGGCACGACCTCGCTGACCCGCGCCGGCGCCTTCGACTTCGACGCCAACGGGCGGCTGGTCAGCCCGGACGGCGGACTGGTCCAAGGCTGGATGGCCGGGGCCAACGGGCAGCTGGCGACCGGTGGGGAACTGAGCGACATCACCCTGCCGAACAACCTCATCGCTCCGGGCACCGCGACCGGCAAGGCCAGCGTCGGCGGCAACCTGCCCAAGGACACCGCAGTGGGCGAAAGCCTGGTCCGCGATGCCCAGATCTTCGCCGCCGACGGATCCGAGCACACCCTGACCCTCACCTTCACGCGGACCGCCACCGGCTGGAGCGTGGCAGGCAAAAACGGCGCCAGTGGAGCGACCGCCACCCAGAACCTGACCGAAGACGCCTCCGGGAACCTGTCCGACGCTGTGCTCAGGGTGGGCGCGGTGGCCGTGGACCTGGGCAGCCTGACCAGCTTCGCGGAACTGAACACCGCGAGCATCTCAGGGGTCGACGGCAACAAGGCCGGCACCCTGGAAGGATTCACCCTGGGGGCAGACGGCACCCTCACCGGCAGCTTCTCCAACGGCGCGCAGCAGGTGGTTGCGCAGATCGCCATCGGCAACGTCACCAATCCTGCCGGGCTGGAAAAGGCCGGCGGGTCCTCCTACACACTGACGGGCAACTCCGGCACCCTGCAGTTGGGAACCGCCGGCAGCCCGGGTTTCGGAAAGTTGGCCGGCGGCATGCTGGAGATGTCGAACGTGGATCTGTCCCAGGAATTCACGAACCTGATTGTCGCCCAGCGCGGGTTCCAGGCCAACGCCCGGATCATCACGACCAGCGACGAGCTGCTGCAGGAGCTGTCGAACCTCAAGCGCTAAGCGCTCCGGCTAACGTCCGGCGCCCGGGCGCCGACAGTTGACAGTGGACTAATGAGGTGAGGGCACCATGATCGTGTTAACCAGGTTGAACTCCACCCGGCTGGCCGTGAACGCGGACCTGATCGAACGGATCGCGCAGTCGCCGGACACCGTGGTGGTGATGGCCAACGGCGCCCAGTACGTGGTGCGCGAAACCCTGGACGAGATCATTGCCCTGACCGTCGACTACCGGGCCCGGGTGCTCACCGCGGCCCGCACCGCAGCCGCTCAGGCTGCCGGTGCGGCGCCGGCTCCCGGAGCGCCTTAATAAGGGGAGATATCCATGGATCCGGCAACAATTATCGGCTTGCTGCTCGCCTTTGGCGCGATGTTCACCATGCTGTTCATGGAGGGCGCCAGCCTGTCCTCCATCCTGTTGCCCGCACCGATGATCATCGTGTTCTTCGGGACGATCGCGGTGGGCATCGCCAGCGGTACCATCAAGGACATGCTCGCGGCGTTCAAGGCGCTGCCGCAGGCGTTCCGAGGCAAAATCGGCAACCCCCGGGATCTGGTCGAGCAGCTGGTCCAGTTCGCCGAGGTGGCGCGGCGCGACGGGCTGCTGGCCCTGGAAGCCGAGGTGGCCAAGGCCAAGGACCCGCTGGTGGCCCGCGCCCTGCAGGCGATGGCCGACGGGGTCGACGCCGACGACCTGCGCGACATGCTCGAAGACGACATCGACACCCAGGAGCGCGAGAAATCCGTGGCCAGCAAGTGGTTCGCCACTCTGGGCGGGTACGCGCCCACGGTGGGGATCATCGGCACCGTGGTGTCCCTGACCCACGTGCTGGAAAATCTGTCCAAACCCGACGAGCTGGGGCACATGATCGCCGCCGCTTTCGTTGCGACCCTCTGGGGACTGGTCTCGGCGAACTTCATTTGGCTTCCCATCGGGGCGAGGCTGGGACGGCTGGCCGAACTTGAATCCGAGCAGCTGAACCTCGCCGTCGAGGGGCTCATGGCCATCCAGTCCGGCACCCCGGCACTCGTGCTGCGTGAAAAACTCGAAGGCATGCTCCCGGCCGACTCGGCCAAGGCTTCGGGATCCAAGGACTCCATCAGGTTGGCTGAGCAGGACTTCGAGGAAGCCGCATGAGCCGTCCCGGATCATCGCGTGCCGCGGGGCGTTCGCGCCGCCGCAGGCGATCGGCGCAGCAGGGCCATTCCGAGAACTCCGAGCGCTGGATGGCCTCCTACATGGACATGGTTACCGTGCTGATGTGCCTTTTCATCGTGCTGTATGCGATGTCCACGGTGGACCAGGACAAATTCGCGGCCTTACGCAATTCGCTGGCCACCGGCTTCGGCGTCCAGGAAACCCAGTTCGCCGATACCGCCGAAGGCATCGTGGTCCCGGCCGATATGGCCGGCGCCCAGGGGCTGCTCAGCACCGGCACCGGTGAGGAACTGAGCAGCGAGCAGCTGGAAGCCATGGCCAGCGCGGAAACCCGGAAGCTGCTCAAGCTCAAGGAGCAGATCCAGGACGCCCTGGTCGAGCAGGGCTACCCCGATGCCGCGGTCTACCGCATCGACCAGCGCGGCTTGACGGTGCGGCTGGTCAGCGCCGAAACCTTCTTCGTCCCCAACAGCGCCGAGCTGACTCGCCAAGCGGGCCGGATCATCGACGCCATCGGACCGGTGCTGAAGCAGGCGAACCTGAACATCGCCGTGGAGGGCTTCGCTGACGTGCGCCAGCCGGTCCACCCGTATCCGACCAATTGGGAGCTTTCGGCGAGCCGGGCCACCGGCGTCCTGCGGGTCCTAGTGGAGGACGGCGGCATCAAGCCGGGCAGGATCTCCTCGGTGGGCTACGGCGACGCGCGGCCGCTGAAGGACCGCGGGGACTTGTCGCTGAACCGCCGGGTGGACATCGTGGTGCTGTCCAACAAGAGCGAGGCGGTTCGCGAGAAACTCCCGGAACTCGATGGATAGCACCCCTGGGTGATGAAAAGCCCATGTCGGGGGCCGGCGGCGAACAACCTGCCGAAACCGGCTAACGATCAGCGCCCGGCTGCCGAGAGTAGCCACCGTGACATCTTTGCCTTTGGGAGGCCCGGGCTACGGCGTGCCGCGGGATACCACGTCCGCGCATGCGCTGGCCGAAGTGTACGACTTCCGCCGCCCCACGACCCTTGCCCGTGAACACGCGCGTGTGCTCGAACTTGCCTTCGAGACCTTTGCGCGCCAGTGGGGTACCCAGCTGACCGCCAAGATCCGGGTGATGTCGCAGGTCAGTTTCGAATCGGTGCAGATGCAGACCTATGACGACTACGTCGCAGGATTGCCGCCACTGACCACCATGGTGCTCTGCGCCGCCGAAAGCACCGAGGCTCGCAGCGTGCTGCAGTTCCCCGCCAGCGAGGCGCTGAGCTGGGTCTGCCACATGCTCGGCAGCCATGCCCCCGGCGACCTGCCGGACCGGGCCTTTACCCGCATCGAAGCGACGCTGATCCGCTCGTTGATGGGCGAGGCGCTGGAGGACCTGCACTATTCGCTGGGAACGCTGCTCTCCGAACGGCTTGTCGTTGCCTCCATCGCCCACCAGTCGCAGTTCGCCCAAGCCGCCGCGAAGTCGCAGGTGATGATCGTCGCCCGGCTGGGGATCAGGGTGGGCGAGCGCAGCGCCGGCGCCTCGGTGGCGCTGCCGGCCGAGCTGCTGCTTGAACAGCTCGGCGAGGCCAACCCGCGGTCCGACGCGGAGAACTCCGAAGAGCTGCTGGCCCAGTCCCTGGGGACGGTCCCGCTGCAGGTGCAGCTGTCCACCGTCCCTAACCTGGTGAAGCCCCAAGCAATCCTGGAGCTTGCGGTGGGAGACGTGCTGCCCCTGGGCCACCGCGTGCACCAGCCCTTTGACTTGCTCGCCGGCGGGCACCGCGTCGGTACCGCCGCCGCGGGATCGCGCGACGGCCGCGCAGCCGCCGTCATCGTCACGAATCAGGAAAGTTAACCATGCCAGCCTTCAACGAGACCTCCGCGGTCCTCCACTCCACCGCGCTGTACACCTCCGCCGCCCAGGCGCTGGCCGCGATGCTGCCCACCGCCACCTCGCTGAGCGCGGTGCTGCACACCGGGCCGCGGCAGGACTGGGTCGCCTCGGCTGCCGGGGCTGTGCTCTGCGCGACCTTTGTCGGGGAGCAGTCAGCCGACGTGGTGCTGCACGTGGCCGAGCGCGAGCTTGGAGGCTCCTCCGAACGCCGCACCGCCCGCGTGGGTACCGAGGACCTGCTGCGCCCCGCGCTGGAAGCTGCAACCGGCGTGCTGGGCATCGGGGTGCTGAGCCTGGAATCCGGCGAGAACGCCCAGGGCACGCTCTCCGCGGCAGACACGGTGGGCTTCATGCTGCGCACCCAGTCCGGGGAGAACGCCGGTTTCTTCGCCCTGCGCCTTCGCGAAACCGCCCCGGTCTCCGGCCCGGCCCCCTCCGCCGAGGAGCCGGAGGACATGGCCAGCCGGCTGGGCCGCATCTCGAATGTGGAGATGGCGCTGACCGTCCAGATTGGACGCACCAGATTGTCGGTGCGCGATGTGCTGAACCTGGAACCGGGCGCCGTCATCGAGCTTGACCGTTCCGCCGGGGCCCCGGCGGACGTACTGCTCAATGGACGGCTGATCGCCCAGGGCGAGGTGGTAGTCATGGACCAGGACTACGGCGTACGCATTACCAAGATCCTTGACATGGATTCGGCGGGCGCCTGAGCGTGGACGGCATTCTCCTGTTCCTGAGGGTAGTGCTCTCGCTCGCCGCGGTCTTCGGCCTGCTGCTCTACCTGCGAAGGAAATTCTCCACCCGTCTCGGCACCCCGGGCAGCTCGCTGTTGTCAGTGGTGCAGCGGCAGCCGCTGGGCCCGAAATCCTCGGCGGTGCTGATCGACGTCGAGGGCCGGCGCTATCTGCTGGGCGTCAGCGAAGCCGCGGTCAACGTCATCGACAGTTATGACGCCCCCGCGGCAGCGCAGGTCGCCGAATCGGCCACGCAGCCCGGGCAGCCTGCCGCCGGCCCGGTGCTGGTTGACGATCTGCCGGACGGCGAACAGGACCGCGACACCCCGCCGGCGGCGCCCACCCGCAAGAGCCTGCGCGCAGTGAACGCGTTCGAAGCCGAGCTGCGCCGCAGTTCCCAGGCCTCCACGCGCCCGGGTATGCTCTCCGGCTCCATCCTGGACGTCCAGACCTGGCGCGACGCCCAGCATGCGCTGCGCCGAGGGCCGCGCCGGTGAGGCGCCCCCGGGCGAACCGGGGTGCTGCCGGGTCCGGGAACCAGCTGCGGCTGCTGGTTGCCGCCGTACTGGCCGCCGCCTATCTGGCCTGGTTGCTGCTGGCCGCCCCGGCGGCCTTGGCGACCCCCGCCACCCCGGAGCCTGCCGTGCCCGGCGGCGGCATCTCGGTGGACATCAACGGCCCGAACGGCACCCCGAATTCCGCGATCGTCACGCTGATCGCCATCACGCTGCTGTCGGTGGCCCCGGCGTTGCTGCTCATGATGAGTTCATTCACCAAGATTTTTGTGGTGCTGGCGCTGACCCGCAACGCGCTGTCGCTGCCGAGCATCCCGCCCAACCAGGTGCTGGCCGGGCTGTCCCTGTTCTTGTCGTTGTTCATCATGGGGCCGGTCCTCGGCCAGATGAACGAGCTGGGAGTGCAGCCGTACCTGTCCGGGGAGCTGGATCTGAATGGAGCGCTGGACATCGGCATGGAGCCGCTGCGCGACTTCATGCTGGCCCATACCCGGGAAGCGGACATCGCGCTGATGACGCGCGCCGCCCAGCTGCCCAACCCCGCAAGCCCCGCCGATGTTGACTTGACCACCCTGATCCCGGCGTTCATGATTTCCGAGCTGCGCGCAGCATTCATCATCGGCTTCGTGATTTTTGTGCCATTTTTGGTCATCGATCTGGTTGTCGCCTCCGCGCTGATGTCCATGGGCATGATGATGCTTCCTCCGGTGATGATCTCGCTGCCGTTCAAGATCCTGCTGTTTGTGCTGGTCGACGGGTGGTCGCTGATCATCACCGCTTTGGTCGGTTCCTACCAGATTGCAGGCGGGTGAGCCATGGATTCCAATGCAGTGCTGGACATCGGGCTCTCCGGGCTGATGCTGGCGGCCAAGCTGGCCGCCCCGGTGCTGATCACCTCGCTGGTGGTCGGCTTCGCCATCTCGCTGTTCCAGTCGATGACCCAGATCCAGGAAGTCACGTTGTCCTTCGTGCCCAAGGCGGTGGCAGTGGCGGTGGCGCTCGTGGTCTGCGGGCACTGGATGATCTCCGAGGCAGTGCTGTTCACCCACGAGCTGTTCGGCAAGCTGCCCCTGCTGCTGGATGGCAGCTGATGCATTTCACTTTGCAGCTGCACTTCCTTGAGGTGCTGATGCTCGCCGCCGTGCGCATCACCGCCTTCCTGATGCTCGCCCCGCCCTTTTCCCACAACTCGATCCCGCTGCGCATCAAGGGCATGCTCGGCGTGGCCCTGGCCCTGGCGGTGACCCCGAAACTTGCCCCGGACTACGTGTCGCCGAACACCGCCGGGTACCTTGGCCTGCTGGTGCTGGAGCTGGCGGCCGGGGCCTGCATGGGATTCATGATCCTGCTGGTTTTCGCCGCGGTGCAGTCCGCGGGCAACCTGATCGACCTGTTCGGCGGCTTCTCCATGGCCCAGGGCTTCGACCCGCAGTCCATGGTCAACGGCGCCCAATTCGCCCGCTTTTTCCATTTCGCCGCGCTCGCGCTGCTGGTTGCCTCCGACGGCTACCAGTTGGTGTTGGCCGGGGTGTTCACCTCGTTCTCCGCGGTGCCGCTGGGCGCCGGGCTGGCCTTGTCCGGCGCAGCGCAGTCCCTGGCCGCCGCGGTGCCGCAGATGTTCGTGGCGGCCGTCCAGATCGCCGGTCCGCTGCTGGTGGTCCTGGTGCTCGCGGATTTCGGGCTGGGGCTGCTGACCCGCGCCGCACCGGCGCTTAATGCGTTCGCCATGGGCTTTCCGCTGAAGATCTTTATCACCCTGGCCCTGGCCGGAACGGTGTTCGTGGTGCTGCCCTCCATCGTCTCCGCGCTGGTGCGCGACGGGCTGGAACTACTGCCGGCGATGGTGCCGCGATGACGCCGGACTCGGGGGAGCGCAGCGAAAAGGCGACCAGCCAGCGGATGA
This sequence comes from Arthrobacter sp. YC-RL1, assembly GCF_001454985.1. Taxonomy (NCBI): domain Bacteria; kingdom Bacillati; phylum Actinomycetota; class Actinomycetes; order Micrococcales; family Micrococcaceae; genus Arthrobacter; species Arthrobacter sp. YC-RL1. The sequence goes on along the minus strand of NZ_CP013297.1, from coordinate 2,434,856 downwards.
AGGAAGTCCACTCCAAGGGCAAGATGAGCCGCTCGCAGGACCTGGCCGCCTGGCTCGGACTGGGTGCCGCGGCCCTGATGGTGCCAGGAGTGCTTGAACGCGCCAGGGAAGCCGGGGCAGTCCACTTCGCCGCGCTGCGCCCGCTGGCCGCGCACCCGGACCCCGAGGCAGCCGTGGCGCTGCTTGCCCAGTCGCTGGGATCCATGGCTGCGACAGTGGGCCCGCTGTTCCTCGTGGGCCTGGTGGTTGTGATCGCTGTCTCCGCGCTGCAGGGAGGCATTCGTTTCCGCCAGTTCCGGTTGGATCCGTCGAATCTCAATCCGGTTGCCGGGCTGTCCCGGGTGTTCGGCTTCGCGGCACTGTGGCAGGGGATCAAGGCGCTGCTGAAGGTCGCGGTGATCGGGCTGGTGCTGTGGCTGGTGGTGCAGTCCCTGATGCCGATGCTGCTGCAGTCCGGGGCGCTGCCGTTGTCCTCCCTGCTGAGCACCGGAGGACAGGGGGCCGGCTGGTTGATCCAGGCTTCGGTGGCCGCCGGGCTGGTGCTGGCCGCCGCGGACGTGCTGGTGGTCATGCGGCGCAACCGCAAGCACACGCGGATGACCCGCAAGGAACTGACCGACGAGCACAAGCGCAGCGAAGGGGACCCGCTGGTGAAGTCCCAGCGCCGGGCCCGGCAGCTGGCGCTCAGCCGCAATGCGATGATCGCCGCCGTGGCAGACGCCGACGTGGTGATCGTGAACCCGACCCACGTGGCGGTCGCCTTGCGTTATCAGCCAGGCATTTCGGCGCCCACCGTGGTGGCCAAGGGGGCAGGGGACATCGCCGCCCGACTGCGCGAAGTGGCCGCCGAGCACCGGGTTCCGATGATCCGGGACATTCCACTGGCGCGCGGCCTGCACGCGCAGTGCGACGTCGGCGAGGAGATCCCCGCTGACAGCTACACCGACGTGGCCAGGGTGCTGGCCTTCGTCATGAAACTCAAATCCCGTGGCGCCTCCACAGGCATTCATACCGCACCCGCCGCCGGATCCGGCAGCTAGCACAGGAAGACCTCGATGAACTACTCGCAATTGTCCAAGATCGCCGTGCCGGTGGGCGTGGTGGGCATCGTGCTGCTGCTCGTGGTGCCCATCCCCGCGGCGCTGCTCGATATCCTCTTTGCCACCAGCATTCTGCTGTCCCTGGTGGTCCTGCTGCTGACCATGTTCGCCAAGCGCCCGCTGGACTTCTCCGTGTTTCCCTCGTTGCTGCTCGTGGCCACGCTGCTGCGCCTGGGGCTGAACGTGGCCTCCACCCGGCTGGTGCTCAGCCAGGGCTATGCCGGTGAGGTGATCGAGGCCTTCGGGCACATCACCATCGGCGGATCGCTGGTCATCGGGTTCGTCATCTTCCTGATTCTGGTGGTGATCCAGTTCGTGGTGGTCACCAAGGGCGCCGAACGCGTGGCCGAGGTGGGAGCGCGGTTCACGCTGGACGCCATGCCGGGCAAGCAGATGGCCATCGACGCGGACCTGAACGCCGGGCTGATCACCGACAGCCAAGCGCGGGAGCGCCGCGCGGAAGTCGCTGCGGAAGCCGACTTCTACGGGGCGATGGACGGCGCGAGCAAGTTCGTCAAGGGCGATGCGATCGCCGGCCTGGTGATCATCATCATCAACCTGCTTGGCGGCATCGGCATCGGCATGCTTTCGCGCGGCATGGAGATCGCCGACGCGTTGAACACCTATGCGCTGCTGACCATCGGCGACGGCCTGGCCACCCAGATTCCGGCCCTGCTCATGGCGGTCTCCACCGGTATGATCGTCACCCGCTCCAACTCGGCCGACGACATGGGTGCCACCGCGTCGGCGCAGCTGGGGCAGTCGCGGGCGGCGCTGCTCATTGCCGGGGGCTGCGCCGTGGCGCTGGCGCTGGTGCCGGGCATGCCCAAGCTGCCTTTCGTATTCATCGGAGGGCTGCTGCTCTGGTTCGCCGGCCGGATCAAGGCCCGGGACGAGAAAGAGGCGCAGGCCGCCGCGCAGGCGGCGGCAGAACCGCAGGGCGCCACCCCGGAGACCCCGGCCGAACTGCTTGAACGCATGAAGGTCCATGCCATCGAGGTGCAGCTGGCAGCAGACCTGGTGGACGTGGTCAACGGCGGCGGAGACGACTTGCTGGCCCGGGTGCGCGCCCTGCGCCGGCGCATCGCCATGGACCTGGGCATCGTGCTGCCCCCGGTGCGCACCCGCGACAACGTGGAGCTGCCCCCGGCCACCTACGCGATCCTGATCGCCGGGGTGGAAGCCGGACGCGGCACCGCTCCGCGCGGCAAGGTGCTGGCCCTGGGCGACCAGCTGGATTCGCTGCCCGGACAGCTGGTCCATGAGCCGGTGTTCGGGCTGGCCGGCAAATGGGTGCCCGCCGAATTAAGGCACACCGCGGACATGGCCGGAGCTACGACGATCGACCGGATCTCGGTGATCATCACGCACCTGTCATCCATCGTGCAGGAACAGGCCCCGCGCCTGCTCACCCGCGAAGACGTGCGTGTCATGACCGACGCGCTGCGCGAGCAAAGCCCTTCCGCAGTCGAAGAGCTGGTGCCCTCGTTGCTCTCTCTTGCTGAAGTGCAGCGCGTGCTGCAGGGGTTGCTGGGCGAAGCCGTGGCCATCAACGACTTGGCGCGCATCTTCGAAGCCCTGTCGCTGCAGGCGAAAACCGGCACCGCGCCGGAAAACCTGATCGAGTCTGCCCGCGAGGCGCTGGGTCCGGCGATCGCCGCAAAATACCTGCAGGGATCCACGTTGCGGGTCGTCATGATCGACCCGGTGGTGGAACAGGGAATGCTGGAAGCCCTGCGTCCGGGGGACGCCGGAAGCCAGATCATGTTCGATGCGCGGAGGCTGGAAGCGGTGCTGGACTCGGTCAAGAAGATCGCAGCCGACCTGCAGAACCGCGGTGTGTCAGCCGTGCTGGTGTGCGCGCCGGCGCTGCGGCCCGCGGTGCGTCGGCTGATCGGCCCGGCCTCTGGGTTGGACGCGGTGCTCTCCTACCAGGAGGCCACCGCCGGCGGGGCCCAGATCGAGACGGTAGGGGTGGTGCGCGGTGCCGATGCAATATCTGCTTAAGGGCCGCAGCCTGCAGGAGCTCCAGGACAAGGCCATTGCGGACTTCGGTCCGCAGGCCTATCTGGTCTCGGCGGAAAAAATCACAACCCCGCGCGCAGGTGGCCTGCTGCGCGAATTCCACTACGAAGCGGTGATCCAGGTCCGTGAGGAACCAGTCCCGGCACCGGTGCGCCGCCATCGGCTGGTCCCGGTGCTCCGCGGTCCGCGGAAGCCCGCGGAGCCGACTCCTGCCCGTCAGGCGCCGGCCGCTGGCCAGAGCGTGGTGGGCCAGCTGCTTGAACGCGCCGAGGCTGCCGAATTGCAGCTTGCCGGTCAAGGATCCGAACCCGCAAAGGCCGTGGATTTCGACGCGGTGCTCGATGCCCAGAGTTTTTCCCTCTACCCGGCGGCGGGCCGGCGGGCGGCGAACCCGGAACCTGCTGCCCCTGCCCGGCAGCCGCAACGCAAGGCTGCGACGACCACGACGAATCAGCAGGTCTTCCAGGGACAGCCGGGGGATTTGGTGCTGCTGATCGGCAAGGACGCCGACGCTCTCACCGCGTCCATGCTTCTGGACGACGGGAGCAACCTGATCGCCCAAACCGAGCCGATGGCTTCCGGCGGCCCTGCGGCGCCCGGAATCGGCCAGGGCCGTCAGGTGCGGATAGTTGCCGGCCGACGAGCGGCGCTGGAGGCCCGGGCCGCGGCGGTGGCCGAGGAAACGTGTGTGCTGCTTGCCATGCAGCTCGCGGCGGCAGGTAGCCAAGCCGAGCAGGAGAAGATTCGCAGTGTGGGCGCGGATCGGATGGTACTGGTGGTCGATGCACGCCTTAAGGCCGAGGACACCGCCATCTGGGTGGGGCAGGTGGCCGAACATCACGCGGTAGCGTGCATTATCGCGCTGTATTCGGACCAAACTTCCACTCCTGAAACCGTCGAATCGCTGGGGTACCCGGTGCTCAGGCTGCCCGACTGAGGGCTTCGTGGTGACACCCGAACTCTTTCGGACGGATATGATAGTCAGGTGCTGGTACTCACTCGGAAAGTCGGAGAACAGGTCCTGATCGGCGAGGGCATCGTAGTGACGATCCTTGAGTCGAAAGGCGATTCGATCAAGGTAGGAATTGACGCGCCCAAGGGTGTGAAAATCCATCGTGCCGAAGTCCTGGCCGCAGTGATCGAGGAGAACCAGAAGGCCTCGGCCAGCGATCATGCCGCAGCCGCCCGGCTTGCCAACCTGCTCGCCGCCCCGGCTTCCCGGCCGCCCGCCGGCGAGACTGACTAGCGCCGGCAAAGGCCGCGCATGCGACACCTTCGCAGTGGCGATGACATAGCCCGTCGCCGTGGCCTCCATGATAACCCTGGGTGCCGCGATTTCGACGTTCGAATTGCCCGAACCGTGCCGGACCAGTACCTCAAGTTCGCGTCCGGTCAAGGTTGCGACAAATGCAGCGGGCAAGGCTCGGTCGATGTAGTCTTCCTCGCCGAAGGCCGTCAGGATCAGGACCGTGGCTGCGTTCCCTTGGGTGCGCTGTCTTGGGTTCGCCGCTTCTCAAGCACCGAGGGCCCGTCAAACTGGGGCATGCGGAGGTCCAGCAGCATGACATCCGGTTCCAGACGCTGGGCATGCCCGATGCAACGGTAGCCGTTTTCCAACCCGTGACGATCTGCACTGTATTGTCCGTGCACAGGACCGTGCGCAACCCGGCACGGATCGAGTTGTTATCCTCGGCAACGAGGACGCGGACGGGATCGGTTTCGTTCAGGGGCATCGGCAGTTCTCCTTCAAGGGATGAAGATGCTCTGCGGAAACCAGCACGTAGCTCAGCAGCCTGGTGCGTGCCGCGTAGTCGCAACAGGTGGATTCCGACGGTGCCATGGTCGAGGAGATGGTGAAGAACGGCTTTTCCAGTCCCGGCGCGTCAACCGACCGCGCAACCTCGGAACAGTCCATGCCCACCGAGATGTTACAGAAATCTTCCACGGACAGGGCCACGACCTTGTTGTCCACATTTTGCAGGGCGTGAAAACCGCTGAACTAGAATCTTCCGAAGAACGCCGCCACCTTCATGGCCACTGGTGCGGCCGGGTCCTACGGTTCAGGACCGCGCTTTAGATAATTGTCGCCTGGGGCGCTTCTGGCTGCCGGGACGGCCCGATTCGCCCGCCGCGATGCCTGAAACAAACGGCCGAGAACAAACGGCAAAATATGTCACCGAACCGGTGGCGATGGCAGAAGATTTACAAGTTCACAGTCGTTGCCAAGGCATCGTCCATGCGGCTGCAAGACAGCGGACCGGCCAGAACGCAGGGTGCAATAGTCGTACCTGCCGGTGCTTCCTGCTGAAGGGAAAACGGTGGCCCAAGGGCATCAACGCTGCCTTGGGTACGAAATATCCACGCTCCGGCTGCCGCGCAATCCGCGGCGCCGGATGGATCGATGGTACGACGTCACGCCCGGCATGGGCGCAGGATCATCCGTGAAGCCAACGCTTTCCGGAATATCGAACTACCGAATACCGCCACGGGAGGAACGAAATCATGATTGACAAGCACCAGATTGACGAATTGCTGCACCACGACGGAACAGTCGTAGGAGCCGACGGGGAGAAGATCGGCAAGTTCGGCCAGGTCTTTTTGGATGACCAGACCGGAGAACCGCAGTGGGTCACCGTGCGCACGGGGTTGTTCGGACTTTCCGAGAGCTTCGTCCCGCTGGATGAGGCCAGCGTGGACGGCGACACCGTGACCGTGCCATTCGACAAGCAGACGGTCAAGGGCGCACCGCGCATAGACGACCAGGACGGGCATTTGAGCCCGGCGGACGAACAGGAACTCTACCGCTATTACAACCGCGCCTACGATGCCACGGGGCCTGAGGGAATCGAAGCAGACCGCGGCACGGGAATGGATCGCGAGTCCGGCATGGACCGCACCGCCGACGATCCATTGGGCGGCGGTGTCGGCACCCTGGCACCAGGCGAGAGCGCGGGCGTCCAAGACGAGATGGACCCGGTTCGCGGACAGGACGAGCCAGTGGCGGGCCATGGCGCGGACCAGTCCATGACCCGCTCCGAGGAACAGCTGCGTGTCGGGACCGAGTCGGTGGAGACCGGGCGAGTCAGGTTGCGCAAGTACGTGGTCACCGAGGACGTCACGACCACGGTTCCGGTCAGCCACGAGAAAGTCCGGGTGGAACGTGAGCCGCTGGCCGGAGACGGCGCCGCAGGCGTGGCCGGCGAGACCGAGCTTGGCGAGCAGGAAGAAGAAGTCACCCTGCATGCCGAACGCCCGGTCGTGGAGAAGGAAGCCGTTCCGGTGGAGAAGGTCAGTTTGGGCACCGAGACGGTCACCGAGGATGAGCAGGTGACCGAGCGGTTGCGCAAGGAAGAAGTGGAAACCGAGGGGGATTCCGGACGCGTGGATCCGGCGAACCGCGACCGGTCCCGGGATGACGGGATCTAGCCCGGGCCGCCTGTCGCAGGGCGACGGCACAGGCCAAGTCAGCTAGGAGGAATCATGAGCACCAGTGCAGGAAACGATCCGCGCGGCGAAGGCGCGTCGGAACCAGCGCACCGCATGCCAATGGATAACGATGGGACCCGGCCCCGGGACCGGGACGCGGCCGAAGGCCGGAATCTCGCGGGCAGCGAACGGTACGAGCCGGACGCGACGCCTCGCCCTGACCGGCCCGGGGCGCAGGATCCGCCGCGAAGCCGGAATGCGGCGGTGGAAAGGGAAAAGCACCTGTACGGCGGGATGAAGATCGGCTCGGCCTTCTTCGGCTGGCTGAGCGCCACCGGCATGGGCGTGGTGCTCACCGCCTTGGTGGCCGCGGCCGGGACGGCCGTCGGGGTCAGCACCGGAACCAACCCGGATGAGGTGGCCCAGAGCCTGAACCAGGACCCGCAGACCGTGGGAATGCTCGGGATCATCGTGCTGGCCGCCATCGTCCTGGTCTCCTACTACTGCGGAGGCTACGTGGCGGGGCGGATGGCCCGCTTCCACGGAGCCCGGCAGGGTGTGGCGGTCTGGCTGTGGGCGCTGGTGATTTCCGCTGTTGTCGCCCTGCTGGGCTGGATCGGCGGCAGCCAGTACAACGTGCTGGCGCAGGTCAACAGCTTCCCGAGGATTCCGGTGAACGAGGGAACGCTCAGTGCGGCGGGAATCATCGCCCTGGTGGTCGTCGCCGCGGTGGCGCTGCTGGGAGCCGTGCTCGGAGGGCTGGCAGGCATGCGCTTCCACCGCCGGGTCGACAAGGCGGGGAGCCAGGTCAGCTAGGCCCAGGGTCCGTGCACGGCAAAGCCGGGGCGGGAGCATCAGTCGATGCACCCGCCCCGGCTTCTGCGCGCCGCGGCCTAGCGGCGCGTGCCCGGTTCCCCGGAAGCGCCGGGATCCCCGGAATCCGGCTGGTCCTGCGCGGATCCGCGCAGCATCTGCTCGAATTCCTTGCGCTCCTTGCGGGAGAGTGGCAACTGGCCGGTCGCCGGGTTCACGATCTGGCCGCTGTCCTTGGCCGCCTCGGAAGCGGGCTTCGGCGCGGGAACCGCATCCGCGCCGGACTGCTTCCTCGGCTGCTTCGGGGCCTTGGCCGGCTTGGCGGGCTTGTCTGACTTGCCGGGCCTGGCCGCGACGCCGAGCTGGCCGGACTCGCTGTCCCGACCCGGCGCGATGATGCGCGCGGTCGCGCCGTCCATGGCAGCTGCCAGGTCCTCAGCCGAGGTCGCCTGGCGCTGCGCGTCGCGGCGGGCAAAACGGCGCTGGGCGGAGCGCTCCTTGCGGGATTCGACCAGGTGGTAGAGCACCGGCACCAGTACCAGGGTCAGCAGGGTGGAGGAGACCAGGCCTCCGATGACCACCACGGCCAGCGGCTGCGAGATGAAGCCTGACTGCCCGGTGAGGCCCAGCGCCATCGGCATCAGCGCGAAGATGGTGGCCAGCGCGGTCATCAGGATCGGGCGCAGGCGCTGGCGGGCGCCGTGCGTGATCGCGTCCTGCAGGCTCATCGCCGCGCGTTCGGGCGTCGCATGGCGGTACTGGTTGATCAGGTCGATCAGCACGATCGCGTTGGTGACCACGATGCCCACCAGCATCAGCATGCCGATCAGCGACGGCAGGCCCAGCGGGATGCCGGTGGCCAGCAGCAGGCCGATCGCGCCGGTGGCGGCGAACGGGATGGAGACCAGCAGGATCAGCGGCTGGATAAGCGACTTGAAGGTCGCCACCATGATCACGTAGACGATCGCCACGGCCGCCAGCAGCGCCAGGTAGAGCTGGTTGAAGGACTCGGCCTGCTCGGTGGCGGCGCCGCCGATTTGCGCGGTCGCGCCCTCGGGCAGCTCCACGTCGGCCAGGCGCTCGGTGACCTGCCGGGAGACCGAGCCGAGCATGTTCTCCTGCGGCGTCAGTGACACCGTGGCGATGCGCTGGCCGTTGGAGGTGGTGACCTGGCGGACCACGTCGGTGCGTTCCACCGTGGCCAGGTCCTGCAGCTGCTTCACGCCGGAGGCGGTCGGGATCTGCAGCTCCTGCAGCTCCTTCAGCGAGGTCAAGTCCATGCCCTCGCCGATCAGCACGCTCATGTCGGTGAATTCCAGGCGCAGCGTGCCGGCCGGCACCGGGGAGACCTGGGAGGCGACGATCCCGGACAGCTCGGTCTCGGTCAGCCCGGCCGCGGCGGCCTTCTTCGCATCGATGTCGATGCTGACCTGCTCGCGCATCGCGGAGAGGTTGTCGCTGAGCTGGGTGACGTGCTCGGTGCCCTCCATGGCCTGGCTGACCTTGGCGGCGGCATCGCGCAGGATGTCCTCGTTCGGGGCCTTCACCTCCACGGTCACGTCGGAGGACATCATGCCCCCTGAGCTGCCGGAGAACTTCAGGGACGAGTCCTCGGGCAGGGTGAGCGTATCCAGCTCGGCGCGCACCGTGTCGGCCAGCGCCAGCTGGTCGGCGTCGGGGTCGGTGATCGCGGTGAAGTTCGCGGTGTCCGAACCGGAGGAGAACATCGCCGCGAAGCCGCTGGCCGAGCCCACGGTCATCTGCACGTCGGTGATGCCCTCGGTCTGGCGCAGCACGGCCTCGACCTTCTCGGCTTCCTTGCGGGTGGTTTCCAGCGAGGTGCCCGGGGCCATCTTCTGGGTGATGGAGATCGAGTTCTCCCCGGTGTTGCCCAGCAGGTTGGTCTGCAGCAGCGGGGTCATCGCCACGGTGCCGGCCAGGATCAGCACGGAGGCCAGCAGCGTGATGACCGGGTGCTTCTGGGTGCCGCGCAGCACCGGGGCGTAGGCGCGCTGCATCCAGGACTTGTCCTCGGCCAGGTGCACGGTCTGGGTGGCGGCGCTGCCCGGGCGGTGCGGCAGGAACCAATAGGCAAGCACCGGCACGATGGTCAGCGAGACGACCAGCGAGGCAAGCAGCGCGATGGTCATGGTCATCGCGAACGGGCGGAACAGCTCGCCGGCCATGCCGCCGACCAGCGCGATCGGCAGGAACACCGCAACGGTGGTCAGCGTCGCGGCGGTGATGGCCCCGGCGACTTCCTTCACGGCCAGCAGGATCGCCTGCGACTTGGATTCGCCGTGCGCCAGGTGGCGCTTGATGTTCTCGATGACCACGATCGAGTCGTCCACCACGCGGCCGATCGAGATGGTCAGCGCGCCCAGGGTCAGCATGTTCAGCGTGTAGCCGCCGGCGTTCATGCCGATGAAGGTGACCATCAGGGACAGCGGGATGGAGATCGCGGTGACCAGGGTGGAGCGGATGGAGAAGAGGAAGACCAGGATGACCAGCACCGCGAAGCCCAGGCCCAGCGCTCCCTCGGTGGTCAGCGACTCGATGGAGGACTCGATGAACGGGGCCTGGTCGAAGATGGTGGTGATCTTGGCATTGGAGCCGAGCTCCGCCTGCAGCTCGTCGAGCATGCCGGTGATCTCGTGGGACAGGCCCACGGTGTCCCCGTCCGGGGTTTTGGTGATTGCCACCGACAGCGTTTCGGCGCCGTTGGTGCGGGTGATGCTGGTGGCCGTATCGGCCTGCACCGAGACCTTGGCGACATCCTGCAGCAGCACCGGGCCCTTGTCGGCCGGCAGCGGGATTTCCTTGATCGCCGCCAGCGTGTCCGGGGCGGAGCCGGCGATCACCGGCAGGGTCAGGTTGTCCACGTCCAGGGTGCCGATGGGCATCGGGGAACCGGCGTTCTCGATGCCGTCCTTCAGATCCGCCACCGTCAGCCCGGCGGCGCGCAGCTTCGCGTCGTCCGGGATCACCGCGATGTGCTGGGAGGCGCCGCCGGAGACGGAGGCCTCACGCACCCCGTCGATCTTCTGCAGCTTGGGCAGCATAATGCGTTCGACGTCGTCATTCAGCGCCTGAAGCGACTTGTCGGAGGAGATCGCCATCTGCATGATCGGGAAGTCGGCGATCGAGCCGGCGAAGGCCGTGGGCTCCACGTCTTCCGGCAGGCTGGACTTGGCGTTCGCGATCGCGCGGTCCACCTGGGAGCGGGCGCGGTCCATGTCCGTGCCGTACTCCAGCATCAGCGAGATGCGGGTGAAGCCGGTCTGCGAGGTCGCGGTCGAGGATTCAAGGCCCTCCACCGCCTGCAGGGCGGTCTCCAGCGGGCCGGCGACCTGCTCGTCGATGACCTCGGGGCTCGCGCCCGTCTGGGTGGCCATGACGGAGATCTGCGGGAACTCGAGGGAGGGTATGAGCTCCTGCTTGAGCGAACTCATGGAAATGACGCCGAAGACGGCGGCAAAGACCGTGACCAGCGCGATGAGCGCCCGGTTTTTCAGAGACAAGATGGCCAAGCGCTGCATGCGGGTATGGTCCTAGCGGTGTCGCGAAATGGGGTGGGATCAGTTTAACTCTAGTTCGTTGGCCGAAAACAACCGAAAATCCGGGGGCGTTTGAGCCGAAGATCATCCGAATGGAGGATACTTGCGGCGACGGGTTGCCTAGCCAGCCGGGCGTTCGGCACCGGCTGCTGTGGATAAACAATTTCCGGGTGCCAATTATCCGAATACCATGCAGGGATGGAGATCGATTCTCTCTGGGAATGGATGGGGCCCGGCATTGAGGGCCTGGGCAAGTTTGCGCCGGCGGTTGCCCCGATAGTTGCGGCAGCCGCGGCGTGGGCCGCTGTTCGTACCTTGCGACTGCGGACTCGCGTGGATCATGCTGACCAATGGTGGAAACGTGTTGAATATGCGATCCTGCTTCTCGATAGCGAGAACCAGGCGTTGCATGCCACGGGAATAGGCTTGTTGAAGGTCCAGGCCGGAACTGCTGCGCCTGAGCTTGCGTGGAAAAACGGCAAGGACATCGTGAAATACGGATGGAGGGCAAGAACCCGGTGGCATGTGAACCGGGCGGAGCTGGCGATAGTCAGGTCGCTGGCTTCCGAACTGATTGTGGCTGAGTTCGTTGTTGAAGACCTTGAGCAACCCGTCAGCGGAAGGCCACAGCCGAACTGACCACCAGCGCGAAACTGAAAAGGAATAACATGGAAGCACATGAAGAAGGTGAGTGGGCCATGACCTCACGATCAGTGGGCAATACCGATACGCCGGAGCTGGCGCTGACATTGGACGAAGTCGAGCCCGGCATCTTCGTGGTGCTGGATAGCCGTGGTGTTCAGTTGAGCAAGCCGCTTCCGATTTCGAGATTGCGCAGCCTGGCGAAAGATGCGGAATTCGTGGCCGACCTCAACAAGAGGCTGAAAATGCCGAATGAGAACTATATCGATGTACTGCTCCAGCTGCGGCCGCAGCTGGAATACCGGCGTGCATCCTGAATTTGTTGTCTTCCGAGCAATGCGGTGCTGGCGGAAACGACTGATGGCCCACACACCAGCTGGTGTGTGGGCCATCAGTTTAGGCGGCGACTAGTTCAGTCCCAGCGCCTTGTCGGTGGCTGCCTTGACCTCGGCGTACAGCGCCGGGTTGTCGTTCAGCTTCTGGCCGTAGGAAGGAACGATGTCCTTCAGCTTCGACTCCCAGCCGGCGAACTGCTTCGGGAAGCAGCGCGAGAGCAGGCCGATCATGATCGGGGTGGCGGTCGATGCGCCTGGTGAAGCACCCAGCAGGCCCGAGATCGTGCCGTCCGAGGAGGTGATGACCTCGGTGCCGAACTGCAGGACGCCGCCCTTCTTGGCATCCTTCTTGATGACCTGCACGCGCTGGCCGGCGGTGATCAGCTCCCACTTGGAGCCGTCGGCCTGAGGGAAGTACTCTGCCAGCGACAGGTCCTTCTTGGCGCGGGACTTGAGCACTTCCTTGATCAGGTAGGTGGTCAGGTCCATGTTGTCCTTGGCCACTGCAAGCATCGGGATGATGTTGTGCGGGCGCAGCGACAGCGGCAGGTCCATCTGCCCGGTGGACTTCAGGAAGTTCATGGAGAAGCCGGCGTACGGGCCGAACATCAGCGAACGCTTGCCGTCGACGAAGCGGGTATCCAGGTGAGGAACCGACATCGGAGGGGCGCCGACCGAAGCCTGGCCGTAGACCTTGGCGTGGTGCTGGTTGATGATGGTCTCATCGGTGCAGCGCAGGAACTGGCCGGATACCGGGAAGCCGCCGAAGCCCTTGATCTCGTCGATGCCCGACTTCTGCAGCAGCGGCAGCGCACCGCCGCCGGCGCCGACGAACACGAACTTGGCCTTCACGGTCTTGACCGCGCCCGAGGCCTTGTCCTTGACGGTCAGTTCCCAGCCGGCGCCGTCGCGCTTGAGGTTCTTGACCTTGTGGCCGAAGTTGATCGAGGCGCCGGCTGCGCCCAGCGAGTTGGTCAGGTCGGCGGTGAGTCGACCGAAGTCAACGTCGGTGCCGGAGACTACGCGGGAAGCTGCAACCTTCTGCGACTCGTCGCGGCCCTTGGCGACCAGCGGGGTCCACTCGTTGATGGTGTCCAGGTCGTTGGTGATTTCCAGTTCGTCGAACAGGACGTTCGGCTTCAGGGCGTCGTAGCGGGTCTGCAGGTACTTGGAGTGGTCTTCGCCGATGACGAAGGACATGTGCGGCAGGGCGTTGATGAAGCCGTTGCCTGCCACGCGCTTGTTTTCAACTGCCCACGCGTAGAACTGGCGGGAGATCTGGAACTGCTCGTTGATGCCGATGGCCTTGGCGGGATCCACGGAACCGTCGGCCTTCGCCGCGGTGTAGTTCAGCTCGCACAGTGCCGAGTGGCCGGTGCCTGCGTTGTTCCACGGGGAGGAGGATTCCAGCCCGGCCTGGTCAAGGTTTTCGAAAAGTCCGATAGACCAGGTTGGTTCCAGCTGGTTGATCAGGGTGCCCAACGTGGCACTCATGACGCCGGCTCCAATTAGTACTACGTCAAAAGATTCGGTTGACGTTACAGAAGGCACGAGGATCTCCATCGACAGTGATACTTTGCTCTAACCCAGAGTAGACCTATATCCCCGCCGGTTAGAAATCCTTAACTGACTCAGATGGGTCAGTGGTGGCTAACTTGAGATAGCCGGTGAATTGCTCATCTGCGCATCGGCGTAGCACTCGTTGAGCATCGGCGAGGACGGGTAGAAGGCCACGTTCGGGTTGAAAGCCAGCGCCGAAATGGGGAATACCAGTGGAAGCAGCGGCAGGTCGTAGTTCAGCGTCTGCAGGATTGCGGCATAGGCGGCAGTGCGCTCCTCGCCCCGATCCAGCGAGCGGGCGGCGAGGATTTGTGAGTCAAGTAACGCCGAGCTATAGCCGAATTCATTGGCCTTGCTGGACAGGATGCCCGATAGGAAATCATCCTCGCTGCGATAGCCGCCGGAATAGCCCAGCAGGTGCAGGCCGGTGAACCGGTTCGAGCGCACGGTATCCACGTAGCCTTCGGTCCACGGAATCGGGCGCGGACGGATCCGGATGCCGACCTTGGCCAGGTCCTCGGCCAGCTGGGCGAAAACGCGCTCGGGCAGCGGCAGGTAGTTGCGCGAGACGCGCAGCGGGTAGGCGAACTCGATCTCCTCGCCCCGGTAGCCGACCTGTTCCAGCAGCTTGAGGGCGGTGTTCTCGTCGTGGTTGTAGCGCGCCTCGGGTTCCGGCACCGACAGCGCCGGCGGGATGATGCTCGCCGCGGCCTTGGTGCCCTGGATGAATAGCTTGCCGGCCAGCTGGCCGCTGTCCACGGCGTGCGCGATGGCCTGGCGGAACTCGCGCTTGGCCAGCCACTTGTTGCGCAGGTCCATGCCCAGGTAGAGCACCGAGAACGGGTCGCGCTGCACCACCAGCTTGGCGCTGCGCACCAGGTCGCGCATGACGTCCACGGACACCAGGTCGAAGCCGTCGATCTCGTCCGCGCTCATGGCGTTCTCGCGGTTGTAGGGGGAAGGCACGGAGGAAATGAGCGCCACCTGCGGGTGCTGGCTGTTCGCCTCAAGGCGTCCGCGGTTCCAGTAGTCCTTGAAGAGCTCCAGCCGCACCGTCTGGTCCTTGTGCGAGATGAAGCGGTAGGGGCCGGTGCCCATCGGTGCGGTCAGCAGGGACTTGGCAGGGTTCGCCTTGGGTCCGCCGGTCAGCGTGGACGGGGCGGCGATGGCCATGCCGGGCAGCGACAGCGCGTCGATCAGCATGGGCAGGCGGCGGCGCAGCGTCAGCGTCACCAGGTACTTGCTGGTGGCCTTGACCGAGCCGAAGTAGCTGGCGCTGCCGGCGGAGGACTTGCCGGTGAACAGCTCCTGCTCGAAGATCGGCTTCAGTGCCGCGAGCTGCTCCAAGCGCTGCTGTTGCGCGGCCAGGTCGCGTTCGGTGGGTGGGTTCTCGTCGTCGACCTTGAGCTGCAGGTCCTTTTCGGAAGGGAGCTTGGGGATGTCGTCCACGTGGTGGAAGACGTCGGTGAAGCCCTGGCTGGAGTAGTCCGAGAGCTCCCGGGGCAGCGAGGCCCAGCGGGTGAAGTTCGCAACCACCGCTTCGGCGTCCATCTCGGTGCCGTCGTGGAAGAGGACTCCCCGGCGCAGGGTGAAGGTATAGGTGAGCCCGTCCTGGGACTGGGTCCAGGATTCGGCCAGACCAGCGATCGGGCTGCCGGTGTTGGCGTCGATGGAGATCAGCGTTTCGTAGATCTGCCGCGAGATGCGGAAGGACTCGTTGTCACCGGTGATCGCCGGATCGAGTCCCGACGGGGGAGCGGGGGCCGCCAGGCGCAGGGTGCGCGGAACCTCGGCGGCCGCCTCGGTGGCCGTCGGCGAAGCTGTCGCGGAGCTGTTCGGCGACGGGGTGCAAGCGGTGAGGGCCAGGGCTGTGCCCGCCAGGGTGCCGGTCAACAATGCGCGTCGTGAGACGAGGTTTTGCGGCTTTTCGGGCACGATGCGGCTCAACTTCCTAATCTGGCAGGCAGGGCTCCCCGAGGCGCACCGCGAGGGCATTGTGCGAGTGCGCAAAGACTGCGGGATGCTCAGGGATATCTATCAAAGATAGCGCAACGAACTGGCGGCACCCCGTGAACCTGCCCGGGATGCCGCCAATGAGATCAAAATGTTAGCAATAGCTCGTGGCTAGGGGCGGTGCACCAGATTCTCGCCGTCCTGCCCCTGGGACCAGGCCTGCAGCTGGCGCTTGAGCAGCTTCACCATCCGCGGGAAGAACGCCTGGGTGTTGCCGCCGTTGTGCGGGGTGATCAACGCATTGGGGCACTTCCACAGCGGGTGGTCCGACGGCAGCGGCTCCGGGTCGAAGACATCGGAGGCGACGTTCAGTCGTCCGCTGGAGACTTCGGCGACCAGCGCGTCGGTGTCGACCACCGGTCCGCGGGCGACGTTGACGATGGTCGCCCCGTCCGGCAGCTTCGCCATGAGTTCGGCGTCGACCAGGTGATGGGTTGAGTCGTTCAGCGGAACGATGAGGATCAATACCTCGATCTGGCCTGCGAAGTCGGCCAGCTGCTCGGTGCTGTAAACCTCTCCGTGCTCGTCGGTGCGCGCGGTCGAGCCGAAACGCAGCAGGTTCACCTCGAAGGGGTCCAGCCGCTTGCGGATTTCCTCGCCGATGCCGCCGACACCGACAAGGCCGACGGTGCGGTCGGCCAAGCCCGGCCAGCGCATCGGATTCCACTGTCCCTGGTCCTGATCGCGGACGGAGGTCGGGAATCCGCGCAGCGATGCGAGCGCCAGCCCGAGGGCGATCTCCGCGGTCGCTGCGGCGTGCACGCCCGATGCGGTATTGATTTTCGCGCGATCGCCGATCATGTCGACCATTCCGTCGTAACCGGTGGTCTGGGTCTGCACTACCGAGACATTCTCGGCTCTGCGGACATTCTTCAGGAATTCCGGATCTGCCATATAAGGGAAGATCGCGATGTCGATGTCTTCCAGCGGTGAATCCGGGTCTGATTCGAGGTCCCAAATGACCGGTTCCAGGTTCGCGGGCAGTTCGCCCACGGCGTCGAGCAGATCTTGGGTGGGGAAGGAAACCGTACGTTGGGTAGTCATGAATTCACTCTACAAAGTCCGTCGTCGCGGTGGTAGTAACCCCTAGTCATCTCATGTAATGTAGCTCACCGCCGAAAAGAGGGCTCTCGATTTGCGCGAAGCTCAAAAGCTGGTAGAGTTTTATCTCGTTGCGAAAGCGCGAAGCCCAAAAGCTTCTAGAACATCGCAGCGGGCGCCTCTAGCTCAATTGGCAGAGCAAATGACTCTTAATCATTAGGTTCCGGGTTCAAGTCCCGGGGGGCGCACGAACAATTTCTTTGTTCTAGAAGTCATTGTTTACACAAATGAATATGCGCCTTTAGCTCAATTGGTAGAGCAAATGACTCTTAATCATTAGGTTCCGGGTTCGAGTCCCGGAGGGCGCACAAGCAAGGTCAGACTTTTGGTCTGGCCTTTTGTGTTTTCTAAAGCTGCTCGTCGGTCCACTACTCCGGATCTCCAATCGCTGGGAAGATCCGGAGCGGAAGTTTCATGAATTTGCCCGAATGTCTCGCGGCTTATGAAAAGTAGCCGCTAACTCCGACGACATATTCAGAGCATTCGTGACCGTATATTTTGGTTGAGAAAGACACGCTTTCTCCGTCCGCCACATCTTGGTCGCTTTCTGCGGCGTAGTCGGTGGATTGATGCGCCATCTTTCCATCGTCGAAGCAGTAGAAACTGACACTGTAGGGTCCGGTCGCAGCTGCGCCTGTCCTGTTCGTTGCGCTACCTACAATCGATTCCCCGATAAAGTTGACCTCATCTATCGCAAACGGGGCAGTGTTGTAGAAGCTGGTGTCTGCCGGAGAAGTCTTGGCCTTGAATTCATAATCGGTGCCCTTTGGGAAATCCTCGGCATTCTCAAAGTAGATGTAGGCCAGCCCGACTTCGCCAGGCTGTATCTGTGACGGCGTCGTTCCCTGGCTAGTCCCGCTACCGACGAGGGAGCCCTCGCTTCGTGCAGTGGCGGACCAGTCAACATGGGAAATTGCTTCACCGGTGTTATTCCTGAATGCGAAGAGGAGTGTGCCTTGTTCTTTCAGAAGGGGGCCGACTTTAACCACACCGACTTCGCCTGGATTTCCTTCGTCGAATTTCGGTTTCGCGGGGCCGCCTAACAGAGGGGAGTCGTTGAAAGCCAACGGCTCGATTGAACTCTGCGCCTTCGCTTCGGCACTTGCTGAAGTTGGGGCGGCGGATGAACTTTGGGTTTGGGAATCCTGCGACGCAGTTTCATTCGTCGATGACCCGCTGGCACAGGCAGACAACAAGAGCGTCGCGCTAGTGATAGCGAGGAACGATTTAGTTTTAGTTAGTTTTGATGGCATTTAATCAGATTATCAGGGTTACTAAACTGGATAGTATTTAGTGACGATGTTCAATCCGTTGCGGGCTCTTACCTTAGCTGTAACTTCATTTTGGTTACCGGGATTGGTTTATCATGCCAAAATGGGCGTATGAAAAAATTTGCTTCACTCTTCATTGCTACATTGCTTCTGACATCCTGTGCGCAGGTTAATGATGACTCCATGTCGAACTCTCCAGCGCAGGCAACTGGATCCGACAATGCGGCGGCATCCGCTCCCGGGGCGACTATGAAAGCCTTGGATCTGACAGGCAAGTGGAAACAGAGCAATTCGAACAGCGATGAAGACTTCATGGTTGCGGAAATAAAGAATGGTGTAATCAGTGTTGATTGGAACCTCGCAAGTGAAGATATGAAAGCCGTTTATTGGATTGGTTCATACGAGGCACCGAAAGGTGGCGAAAATTCCTATTCGTGGACCTCTAAGCGCGACAAGGAAAAGACTGAAAGTGCCTTGTTGGCCGCAGGGAGCGACACTAAGGAGTTCACTCACGAAGGCGACGTAATTAGTTTCGAGGTCTCGATTCAGGGAACAACCAAGACAATCAAGATGGAGCGGGCTAAGGGATAACTGCGCCAACCGGCCCATCTCGTCTATTTGAAGAGGTGGCTGGATGATTTCACCCATGCAACTGGGGCATGGTTGGTTCGGGGTTAGATTTCTAGAGTGACATGGATTACTTCACTGCCGTCAATCTTGCAAGAACCTACTCTGACTAGTGTCTTCTGTAGTCGCGATTGCGGATTTGCTGATTTTTGATTTTCTGCGACTTCTGCGTATGATTATCTACGTCGCAAAGACCGGTTCGAAAATAACTAGTCAGAGTGAAGTTAGCGCCTTTAGCTCAATTGGTAGAGCAAATGACTCTTAATCATTAGGTTCCGGGTTCGAGTCCCGGAGGGCGCACAGCAGATCCGGCCTGATTCATCAGGCCGGATTTTTTGTATAGCTACGAAACGAGGTTTAACCGATGAGCACCGCCGCAGCACCAACCGAACGACTCTCCGTCGGAGGTCTGGCCCCGAACTTCACCCTGAATGACTCGAACGGCAGCGCCGTCTCGCTGTCCGACTACCGAGGCAAGAAGACCATCGTGTACTTCTACCCGGCCGCCTCCACCCCGGGCTGCACCAAGCAGGCGTGCGACTTCCGTGATTCCATCGAGTCACTCACCGGCCTCGGTTACCAGGTGCTGGGAATCTCCCCGGACGGCGTCGCCAAGCTTGAAAAGTTCGTGGCCAAGGAAGAACTGAACTTCCCACTGCTCTCCGACGAGGACCACGCTGTCGCCGAGGCCTATGGAGCCTGGGGCGAGAAGAAGAACTACGGCCGCGTCTACGAAGGTTTGATCCGCTCGACCATCGTGGTGGACGAAGACGGCAAGGTCCAGCTCGCGCAGTACAACGTGCGAGCCACCGGGCATGTCGCAAAGCTCCGCCGTGACTTGGGAATTGACCCCAAGTAATAGCCGGTGCAGTCGATTTCTTATCGACTGGCACTTCCGCTACACTAAATGAGGTCGTCATTCGGAAATCCGTTTTCCGGTGTAGCGCGAGCGAGTATGGCGGAATTGGTAGACGCGCTGGATTTAGGTTCCAGTGTCTTCGGACGTGAGAGTTCAAGTCTCTCTACTCGCACCAATGAAAACCCTGCGAACCGATTTCGGTCGCAGGGTTTCCGCATTTCACCGCAGTCTTCAGCATGCCCGGTAGCCTCAGGGCTTACCATCGAAGAAACGCCGGTAGGCCGCGGCCGAATAGGAGACTGCGCGGGAAATGAATTGGATAGGGGGAACGGTGAACGAGCGAAAGCTGCCCACGATGTATGGTCTGGCGGAATCCGACCCGGACCAGAACCTGATCAAGCGCGAGGGAGTGAGCCCGGAAGACTTGGAGCAGATCGACCGCATCATGGCCGAGATGGGACGCATGCGCCAGCTTGAACGCCAAATCATGCGCAATTCCCAGAGCTTCATGAAGCTCAATGAGACCGACATGCGCGCCCTGCGCATGCTGATTTCCGCCAAGCACGCCGGCACCGCAGTCACCCCCGGCCAGCTCGCCCGCTATTTGGGTATTTCCAGCGCTTCGGTCACCAAGATGATCGACCGGCTGATCGAGGGCGAGCATGTCGCACGCCGCCCGCATCCCACCGACCGCCGCTCCTGGTGCATCGAAGTCACCGGGCCGACGCACCTGATGGCCCGCCAGCAGGTGGGGCGCCACCATGCGCAGCGGTTCGAGGTGGCGCGGGAATTCACCGACGCCGAGCGCGAGGTGATTATCAGGTTCCTTGCCCGGACCTCGGATGCCATGGAGGACAGCATGAACGGCGCGCAAACCGCTCTCGATGATCAGGGCAAGGAACCTGAAGCCGGTCAATCCTAGGGGCTCGTTCCCTCGGCCTGCTGCACGATGCTCTTGAGCATGCCGGAGAAGATGAATGCGTGGAACGGGCTCACCGACCACCAGTAGGCCCGCCCGGCCAGCCCGCGGGGCACGAAGATCGCCCGCTGGGTGACCTGGACCCGCTCGCCGGGCCGCTGCTCCAGGCGGAATTCAAGCCAGGCCTGGCCTGGAACCCGCATTTCCGCGCGCAGCCGCAGCAGTTGGTTGCGTTCCAGCGCTTCGACGCGCCACCAGTCGACGACATCTCCCAAGGCCAGCGTGCTGCGCGAGCGGCGCCCGCGCAATAGGCCCACCCCGCCGCTGAGCTTGTCCATCAGCCCGCGGATCCGCCACAGGCTCGGGAACACGAAATAGCCTGATTCCCCGCCGATGCGTCCGATGACCTGGTAGAGGTCTGCGGGATCAGCCTGTGTTTCCATGGTCCGCTGGTCGATGTAGATCTTGCGTCCGGCCCACTGCGGATCCGAGGGCAGCGGCTCGGCCGGCGCCGAGACCGGATGCGCGGTGGCCCAGCTGGTCTCCACCGAATCGGAGGCGATCTTCTCCAGGGCCAGGCGCACCGCGTCCGGGTAGTCGGTCAGTCCGCCCTCGGGCGGGGGGATCAGCTGATCGATGCGGTGCGAACCCATGACGCAGTCGTGCTGCAGCGAGCCGACCAGTGCGGTGGCCAGGGTGTGCGGCAGGGGAGTGACCAGGTTGACCCAGTGCGACGCCAGCTGCGGGGTGAGCACCGGCAAGGCCCAGATCCTCGGCTCGCGCAGCCCCGCCACCTTGGCGTAGATGCGCATGAGGTCCGCGTAGCTGTAGGCGCGCGGCCCGCCGATGTCGAAGGTGTCGTTCACCGGAGTGTCCAGCTCGGCGCAGGCAGCCAGATAGTGCAGGGTGTCGCGCACCGCGATCGGCTGCACCCGGTTTTTCACCCAGCGCGGGGCCGGCATCACCGGGAGCACGTCGCTCAGGTGGCGGATCATCTCGAAGCTTGCCGAGCCTGACCCGATCACCAGCCCCGCCTGCAGGATCAAGGTATGAAGCCCGTCCGGATCCGGGTTCCTGTCCTGGAGCACCTCGCCCACCCGCACCCGGGATGCGAGATGCTCGCTCAGTTCGCCCTCCGGGTGCAGTCCGGAGAGGTAGATCAGCTGGGCCACGGATTCTTTCCTGGCGCAATCGGCCATGGTCTGCGCGCAGCGTTCCTCGTCGGACATGAAGTTTTTGGTGCCGGACATTGAATGCACCAGGTAGTAGACGGTGTGGGCCCCGCGGCAGAATTCGGCCACCGCGTTGGCATCCTGCAGGCTGCCCTCGACCACCTCGACCTGGTCCCGCCACGGCACATCGCGCAGCCGCTGGGCGTCGCGGGCCAGCACCCGGACGCGGTGTCCTCGGCGCAGCAGCAGCGGAACCAGCCGTCCGCCGATGTAGCCGGTGGCTCCGGTGACGGCTATCAGCTTCACGGCAGGCTCCGTTCCTTGCGGGCGCGCACCGCGACGGCGAGCGCCGCCAGCAGCACCAGGCCGGCGATGGCCAGCGCCGAGATGCCGACGAGCGTGGATTCATTGGTTCCCGACAGCCGGCTGGCCCCGATCCATGCCAAGCCCCAGGCGATAGCCGCCGCGGGAGCCAGCTGGCCCCGGGTGTAGCCGGTCAGCGCCACTGCGATGGCGGCGGCCACGATCAGCAGGACGATTGCGGCCGCAACGGGCCAGGAGGCGTTGGCGCCGATTCCCAGCGAAGAAAGCCACGCGGCGGTGTTCGCCAGGCTGGCCACGCAGACCCAGCCCAGGTACACGCCGAAGGTGATCCACATGATCCAGTGCTCAGTCCGCGTCGCGCTGCCGTGGGTGCGCAGGAGCATGGCGACCCAGACCAGCGACGCCAGCAGGATGAAGATGACTGCGACGCTCACGGCGAGCCATCCGGCCTGGGCGGTCAGGATCCAAGCCGCGTTCAGCAGGGCCGACAGCGAGGCCGGGCCGCGCAGCCGGTGCAGGGTTTCGGATCGGGTGCCGGCGGGAGTGAATTGGTATACCGCGAAGACGGCAAGGCCTGCATAGACCAGGGACCAGATGGAGAAGGCGGGGCCGGCCGGTGCCAGCAGGGTGGCATCCGCGCTGAGGTATCCGCCGGCGGCATTTTGGATGGGGGTGCCGCCGGCGGCGCCGCTGCCCAGGAATGATCCGTAGATGGCCAGCGCAATGGCGAGCGCGGTGCCTATTTGGGCCGCCAGGACTGGCCGGCGGGGGACTGCTATCGACTGCTGCATGATCCATCTCCTTGGGTGTCAGCTGAGAAACTTTCCGGGAAGAGTCGACAAATCCGAATACTTAAACCATGATGTATCTAGACAGGCTAAATATCAACCAAGTGAGATACCATGCCAGAGAATTCACAAGTTCCGCCCGACCCTCAGGTCTCCACCGGGGACCTCTTCCGGCTGGTCCAGCAACTGTGCCTGTCCTACGACCTGGCTCAAAATCGTTACCGTTCCCAGCTTGAGCTCAATGATTCCGACCTGCGGGCACTGAACCTGCTGCGGACGGTGGATCCGGTGAGCCCCGGGACCCTGGGGCGCTACCTGGGCCTTTCCTCGGCCGGCTCAACCACCGTGCTCGACCGGCTTGAATCACGCGGATTCGTCTCCCGGCATGCGCATGGCGCAGACCGCCGCCGAACCGTGATCGGGCCCGGGGCCAACTATCCGCACTGTACAGGTCCGGGGTTGGCGCTGCTGCGCAATCTGCATAGACTCTGTGAACAACTGGACGAGCCCGGCCGCTCCCGGGTTGCCGACTTGCTGCGGCAGGCCAGCGAAGAGCTTGCCGCATCCTCCCTGCCGGCCGCCGGGCCGGCACCGACGCAGACCGATGAACCAGCGAAGTAGGGACACCATGACCACACATGCAGACCGCACGGACACCCAGCCGGTGCAGCGCAGCGTCGCATTCGCCGATGACGCAACGCTGTCGGAAATTTCCGGCCATCTAGGACACCTCACCGCATCGGCTCGCCAGCGGACCGCCAACTACTCGCGGCACGGGGCGCAGCTCTGGGACCAGCTGGGCGAGCGGCTGGCTACCGGCAAGCTGGCCAGACCCGGCCTGGTGATGCTCGGCTACGAGGCTTTTGGCGGGCGCAACCGCCGCCGGGCGCTGGACCTGGCCTGCGCGTTCGAGCTGCTGCACAACGCGTTGATCATCCACGACGACATCATCGACCGAGACTTCCTGCGCCGCGGGGCGCCGACCATCTCCGCGGTCTACCGCGACGAGGCGTCCGGCTACGGGCGCAGCCGCACCGATGCCGAGCACGTGGGCAACAGCGCCGCGCTGATCGCCGGAGACCTGCTGCTGACCGAAGCCATCAAGGTCGCGGCCCGGGCCGCTGCGGGCCTGGACAACGAGGAGCAGGTCGAAGCCTGCTTCTTCCAGGCCATCGAGCAGGCCGGCGCGGGGGAGCTGGAAGATCTGCTGTACTCGCTGCACCCGCACCCGGCCACCACAGCCGATGTGCTGCACATGGAGGAGCTGAAAACCGCCGCCTACTCGTTCCAGCTGCCGCTGCAGGCCGGAGCGCTGCTGGCCGGGGCCGATGCGCTGCAGGCGCAGCTGCTCGGAGCCATCGGTTCCAAGCTGGGGGTCGCCTACCAGGTGATCGACGACGTGCTGGGCACCTTCGGCGATCCGCAGGATACCGGCAAGCCCGTCGATTCGGACCTGCGCGAATTCAAGAGCACCATCCTGCTTTCGCTGGCCGCGGAGAATCCCGGTTTCGCGGTGCTGCTGCATGAATTCCGCGCCGGCAACGTCGCAGCGCAAGAGGTGCGCCAGGCGATGGCCGAGCAGGACGCGGAGGCCTTCGCCCGCCAGCTGGCCCGCCAGCTGTGCACTTCAGCCACCCGTTCGGCGGCCTTTTTGCGCCTGCCCGAAGACGCCCAATACCGGCTGCACCACTGCACCCGGCTGATCCTGGAAAGGAGCTGGTGAGCATGGCCGCGGCCCGCCCCACCGCCCTGCAGACCTACTCCCGCGCCGCGGCCCGCAGCGCCCGGCTGGTGCTCGGGGAGTACTCCACCTCCTTCTCGCTGGCCTGCCGGATGCTGGATGCCGCCAGCGCCGCGCATATCGCGAACATCTACGCCTTGGTCCGCCTCGCCGATGAGGTGGTGGACGGCGTCGCCAGCCAGGCCGGCCTGAACCCGCAGGCGGTGGGCGACTGCCTGGACGAGTTGCAGGCGCAGACGGCCCTGGCCCTGCAGCGCGGCTACAGCACGAATCTGGTGGTGCACGCCTTCGCGCTCACCGCCCGCGAGACCGGCATCACCGAAAGGCTCACCGACCCGTTTTTCGCCTCGATGCGCGCGGATCTGAGTGTGCACCGGCACAGCGAGCAGAGCCTGCGCGAATACATCTACGGCTCCGCCGAGGTGGTCGGGCTGATGTGCCTGCAGGTGTTCCGGGCCATGCCCTCGGCCCCGGCCGAAACGCCCGCGCAGGCGCAGCTGGCCGAGCGTGCCGCGCGCAGCCTGGGCGCCGCCTTCCAGAAGGTGAACTTCCTGCGCGATCTGGCCACCGACAGCCGGCAGCTGGAGCGCGTGTACTTCCCGGGCATCGATCCCGCGCACTTCACCGAAGCGCGCAAGCGGGAGCTGGTGGCGGACATCGAGACGGACCTGGCCCATGCCCGCGCCGGGCTGCCCTACCTGGCGCCGGCCGCGGCCCGCGCGGTGCGCATGGCCCACGACCTGTTCGCCCGGCTGAACCGCCAGCTGGACAAGGCCCCGGCAGAGCAGCTGCTCACCGCGCGCATCTCGGTCTCCGCACCGCGCAAGGCGCTGATCGCCGCCCGCGTGCTCGCCACGGGGCACCGCTGGCGCGCCCCCGACCCCGAACCCAATCCCGGGCCCGCCGGGCAAGCCCCGCACGTGGCGCAGCTTCCGCTGAGCGGGGGACCGCATGCAGCCTGAACCCAAGCACGTCGTGGTCATCGGCGCCGGATTCTCCGGCCTGGCCAGCGCCGGCCTGCTCGCCGCGCGCGGCCACCAGGTCACCGTGCTCGAACAGCACGAGCACGTGGGCGGGCGCTCCGGGCGCCTTGAACGCGAGGGCTTCCGCTTCGACACCGGACCGTCCTGGTACCTGATGCCCGAGGTTTTCGAGCACTGGTTCGCCCTGATGGGAAGCAGCGTGCCGGAGCAATTGCAGCTGCGCCGGCTGCCGGTGGGCTACCGCACCTTCTTCGAGCACGGCGCCGAACCGGTGGACGTGGGCACCGGCCAGGCGGCGCGCGAGCTGTTCGAGCAGCTGGAACCCGGCAGCGGCGCGAAACTGGAGTCCTACCTGGCCCGCGCCGCCACCGGCTACCAGCTGGCCTTGGAGCACTTCCTCTACGACGACTTCCACCACCCGCGGAGCCTGCTGCGCCCGGGCATCCTCAAGCACCTGCCGCAGCTGCTTCCGCTGCTGGCCGGCAGCCTGCACGGGCACATCGCCCGGCGCTTTTGCAGCACACCCGCCCGCCAGATCCTGGGCTACCCGGCGGTGTTCCTGGGCTCCAGCCCGCGGCGCACCCCGGCGCTCTACCAGCTGATGAGCCACCTGGACCTGAGCCAGGGGGTGCAGTACCCGCTGGGCGGGTTCGCCGCCGTGGCCGACGCGATGGCCGACCTGGCCCGCAGCCACGGGGCACGCATCGAGCTCGGCGCCACGGCCACCGGGATCGACACCGGCCAGAATCGTGACGGACACAAGCCTGCGGTGCGCGCGGTGCGCTGGATCGACGCCGAAGGCCGGGAACAGCACACGACGGCCGACGCGGTGATCGGGGCCGCCGACGCCCGCCACCTGGATTCCACGCTGCTGCCGCAGCAGCTGCACACCCACACGGCCAAACGCTTCGAATCCCTGGACCCGGGCCCCAGCGCGGTGCTTCTCTGCTTGGGAATCACCGGCACGCTGCCGCAGCTGGAACACCACAACCTGCTGTTCACCAAGGACTGGGACGACAACTTCGCCCGCATCCGCGAAGGCCAACCGCTGCGCGGGGAAACCAGCATCTACGTGTGCAAACCCAGCGCTACCGACCCCGGCGTCGCGCCGGCCGGATGCGAAAACGTGTTCATCCTGGTTCCCGCCCCGGCCGCGGCCGCCTGGGGAACCGGCGGACCCGACGGGCAGGGGGACCCGGCCGTGGAGCAGGTCGCGGACGCAGCCATCGACCAGCTGTCGCGCTGGGCGAAGATCCCGGACCTGCGCGAGCGGATCATCGTGCGCCAGAGCATCGGCCCCGAGGATTTCGCACAGCAGTACGGCGCCTACCGGGGCGGAGCCCTGGGCCTGGCGCACACCCTGCGCCAAAGCGCCATGTTCCGCCCGTCCAACCGCAGTTCCACCGTCGACGGGCTCTACTATGCAGGCAGCACCGTCCGCCCCGGCGTCGGGGTGCCCATGTGCCTGATCAGCGGCGAGCTGGCGGCCAAGGCCGTCGAGGGGATCAGCGCCCCGGGCGCGCTGGACCCGGCAGGCTTCGCGACCCGGGACAGGACGGCCCCATGATCTACCTGCTCATTCTGATCGCCCTGCTGGGTTGCATGCTGCTGTGCGACGCGAAGGGCAAACTGTTCATCTTCCGCCACCCATTGCGCGCGGTGATCGCCCTGGCCGCGGGCACCGGCTTCTTCGCCTTCTGGGACGTACTGGCCATCGAGCGGGGCATCTTCCTGCACCGCGAGTCCGAGCTGATGACCGGGCTGATGGTGGGGGACCAGTTCCCGCTGGAAGAAGTCTTTTTCCTGCTGTTCCTGTGCTATTCATCGATGATCGTGGTCACCGGCTGGCCGGTGGCCACCACCTGGCTGCGCCGCACACTGCGGCGGAAGGGAGCGGAGAATGTTTCTTGAACTCAGCCTCTGGTTCACCGCCGCCGCAGCGCTGACACTGGCCGCCGCCCTGCTGGTCCGCCGGATCCCGTTGCGCCGGGTCGCGGGCCAGCTGGGAGCGGCGCTGGCCGTCATGGTGGTGCTGACCGCCATCTTCGACAACCTCATGATCTACGCCGGGCTCTTCGACTACGGCCAGCACACGCTGACCGGCGTGCGCATCGGCCTGGCGCCGATCGAGGATTTCTTCTACCCGGTGTGCGCGGTCCTGTTCGTCTCCGGGCTCTGGTGGCTTCTCTCAGCCGCCCCGCGCGACCAGGACACGAGACCGGAACCCACCGCGAGGAGCGCACGATGATCAAGGAACTGCTGCTCACCTCCCGCCCGATCTCCTGGGTGAACACCGCCTACCCCTTCGCCGCCGCCTACCTGCTGGCCGGCGGCGGAATCGACTGGAAATTCGTGGTCGGCACGCTGTTCTTCCTGATTCCCTACAACCTGCTGATGTACGGGGTCAACGACGTGTTCGACTACGAATCGGACCTGCGCAACCCGCGCAAGGGCGGTGTCGAGGGCGCGCTGCTCGCGAAGGAATCGCACACGGCGGTGCTGCGCTGGTGCCTGCTGACCACCGCGCCCTTCGTGCTGGTGCTGGCGCTCGCCGGGACGGCTGCTTCGAACCTGGTGCTGCTGGTGTCGCTGGCCGCGGTGCTCGCCTACAGCGCGCCGAAGCTGCGTTTCAAGGAACGCCCGGGCCTGGACTCGGTGACCAGCGCGGTGCACTTCGTCTCCCCGGCGGTGTACGGCTGGGTGCTGGCCGGCACCGCCCTGGGCGCCGCGCAGTGGCTCGTCTTCACCGCCTTCCTGTTGTGGGGCATCGCCAGCCACGCGCTGGGGGCCATCCAGGACATCATCCCGGACCGCGAGGCCGGGCTGGGATCCATCGCCACCGTCAGCTCGGCAAGGACCACGCTCTACCTGGTGCTCATCGCGTACCTGACGGCGGGCATCCTGCTGTTCGCCTCGCTGGACGGGCTGCCCGCGCTGGCCGGCTTGCTGGCCATTCCCTACGTGCTTAATGTCCTGCCCCACCTGGGTGTCACGGATGAGACCTCGGGGAGCGCCAACAAGGCCTGGAAGCGGTTCTTGTGGATCAACTACGTTTGCGGGTTCCTGCTGACCATGCTGATCATCGCGGTGCTGAGTTTTGGGTGAGCTACGCGGTACCGCCGCGTCCGGCAGCGCTGGCGAGCCCGGGCCCCGTGGCCGCGAAAGCTCGGGTACGGTTGAGATCATGGACGTAATCCTGCTTTCAGAGACCGGCGAACCCATCGGCACATGTCCCAAGGAACTTGTACACACTACCGACACGGCCCTGCACCAGGCGTTTTCCTGCCATGTTCTCAATACCGAGGGACAGGTGCTGGTCACCCGCAGGTCGCTGGACAAGAAAACCTGGCCCGGGGTCTGGACCAATTCCTTCTGCGGCCACCCGCAGCCCGGCGAGTCCTTCGAGGACGCCATCAGCCGCCACGCCCAACGCGAACTGGGCATGAAGATCAGCGGCCTGTCCGTGGTGCTGCCCGACTACCGCTACCGGGCTGTTGATGCCTCGGGCATCGTGGAAAACGAGATTTGCCCGGTGTTCACCGCGGTGATCGACTCGGAGCTGGCTCCGGCGCCCGATGAAGTCATGGACTACCACTGGGTGGATCCGCTGCAACTGGGCAGGGCCATGACCGCCACCCCCTGGGCGTTCAGCCCGTGGCTGGTCACGCAGGCCCCGGACATGGACCTCTACGGCCTTCGCGGCTAAACCGCCATTACTCCGCCGTGCTTGCAGCCGGGCCCCGGACACGACGTCCAGTCGTGTCCGGGGCCCAGCGGCGTTGCGGCGGTTCAGCGCTGGCCGAGGTACGCCAGCGCGGCGGCCCGTGCGGTGAAGTAGTGCGAGGTGATCGCGTCGTCCAGCTCGGGCAGGATGAAGCCGGCAAGCACCTCGTCCATCAGGCTCTCGCCCAGGAAGGCCAACCGTGTGGGTCGTGAATTGGAGGACAGGACCCCTGCGACCTCAGGGCAGACATTGCTCAGGCCCGAAACGTTGATCAGCACCCGCGCTGGATGGCTGCCCGAATGATGCTGCAGGCTCTGCACCAGACGCGCGGTGTCGTCTGCGCCGAGGCTCATGCCCGGGCTGAAGGTGACTTCGAGAAGTTTTCCCGGTAAGCGCGTGATGCTCCACGCCCGCGCGGACGTGCCGGTCGCTCCGGCCATTGATGATTGATTCATAGATCCCCATATGCTCAGTGTGAACGGGGCCCCGCCGGGTGCCGCGAGTGCGAGTCAGGCCACCGGGGGATTGCTCCCGCATATGCCTAGTCTACCCACGCTCAGGAGGGAGCGAAGCACGTTTCGCCGAGGCGCCGACGTGGTAGCCCTGCGCTGTGCCCACTCCCAGTGCCCGCAGCGCCTGCGCCTGCTGGTCGGTGCGCACCGCCACGGCAATGCAATCCAGTGCCAGGGCATCAGCCATGGCCACGATCGCGCGCAGCACCTCGTGCTTGACCCGATCCGTCTCGATGCCATTGGTCAGGGACTTATCGAGCTTGATGCCGCCCAACGGCAGTCTCGCGAGATAGCCGAAGGACGAGTATCCGGCACCGAACTTGTCGAGATACACCTGGATGCCCAGCTCCCTGAGCTTGCGCATGGTGCGCAATTCCGCGCCGTCTTCCGAGATGAAATGCCCCTCGGTGACCTCCAGGACCAGGTTCGCGGCGGGCATTTGCAGTGCGGCCAGCTCCTCGCCCAGTTGCGCGGCGAACGCATCCTCCCGCAAGGCGATGTGGTTGATATTCAGATGCAGGCGGCAGTCCGCGGAAATTTCCCCGCTGCGGCGCCACGAGGAGAAATCGTCCAGTGAATTGCGCACCATGCGGTGGCGCACCGCCGGCAGCAACCCGGACTGCTTCGCCAGAGGTACAAAGATCTCAGGCGGGATCAGGCCTTTCTCCGGATGATCCCACCGGGCACGGGCTTTATACGCCAGGACGCGTGAGGTTTCAAGATCGACGATCGGCAGGTAGTCCGCGTAAATCTCCTCGGTGCGCACCGCACTGCGCAAGTCCGCGATCAGCCGGGACTTGGTGACGCGCTCAACGAGCATGTGCTGCGCGAAACGCTGGACCTTGTCGGTTTTGGAACGTTTGGCCTCGTACATGGCGGTGTCGGCCTGCTGCATCCATTGCTCGGCATCCAATGACGCATCCGCCTGGGCGTAGCCGATGCTCACCCCGGGATTGATGACGATTGACTCCAGAACCATCGGCTGGTTCAGCTCGGCCAGCAGCCGTGCGGCAAAGCCCGGGGCATCGGAGGAGTCCAGATGCACCAGCAGCGCGAATTCGTCCCCGCCCAGGCGCGCCGCGACATCGGTGTCGCGCACGATGCGCCGCAGACGGGTGGTGATCTCCTGCAGGACCAGGTCGCCCAGATGGTGGCCGTGGGTGTCGTTGATGAGCTTGAAGGAATCGAGGTCCAGCACGAACAAAGCGCTGGCAGGCTCACCGCGAGACACCTCGGCAAGCTGGGAATCAAGATGCCGGCCCAGCTCCGCCCGGTTGGCCAGCCCGGTCAGCGGATCGCTGTAGGCCAGGATCCGCAGCTGCTCTCCGGCCGATTCGAGCTGGGCGGTGCGCCGGACCACCTGTTCGTCGAGCCGGCCATAGAGTTCGGACAGCCGCGCGGACATGGCGTTGAACCCCACGATAATCGCATCGATGCCGTCGCGCCGGCTGCTGGGTTCCAGAAACGTCCTGAAATCCCCGGTAGCGGTGCGAAGGATTGCGTCGATGAGCTCTTTGATCCTCGGGTCATCGGCCGACTCATGCACAGGTGCGTCCCTTCATTGTCCGGCTTGTGTCCAAGCCAACTAGAGTTCTAGCACATTATTTTTTGTTTTTGCCCATAACGGTCAGTAGTTTTAGAGTGCGGAGTTTGACAGGCCGGTCCGGAAACGGTTCCGGCGGCAGCCACGACGTGCACACTGCTCTGGGGATTGCAGCACGCTGGATCGGGATTGCCGGGTCTTTCTAGGTGGGGTACCGCAGCTGTCTGTGTCCTAGCCACCGGTCTCGAAAGTTTCGGGCCCGGCCCTTTGGAGAAATGTGAACCGAAAAATCCTGGTCCCTGTCCTCGGCTCCGCGCTCATGCTGAGCCTGCTGCCTTCGGCACCTGCGCTGGCCGATGAATCCGTGAAGGTCAGCCAGCCGGCCTCCACCAGCGACACCGGAGCTTGGGCAACCGTTACGGTGCCCGTGGCACAGGGGCTGAAGCCTGCGTCGATCAAGGGCCGGGTCTCGACCACGGCCACGGACGGGCAGCTGCAGCTGCGCGTCGGCAAGGACATCATCAAGACCCTGCCGGTCGCCCAGTCCGGCGCATTCGACCTGCCGCTGAACGCGAAGCACGCGGCGGAGAACGGCACCTTGGATGTCGCGGTCCGCTGGCTTCCCGAGTCCCGGGAAGGCCGCTGCCTGAGCGTCGAACCGCAGCAGGTTGAGCTCTCCCAGGTACAGCTTCAGGCTGCGGGCGAGGCCAAGGCCCCTGAATCGGTGGCGCAGTTTTTTGCAAGCTCGCCCGGCTCGGTGTCCATCCAGGGTGAAGGCGAAGCCTCGCAGGCTGCGCTGAGCGCGGTCCCCGCTCTGGCCGCTGCCTTCCCGTCCGCCGATATCTCCTGGAATGCCGCGGATGCGGATTACACCGTCGCCTTCGAGCTCGCAGAGCAGGGCATGAAGCTTGCCCTGGATCGCGCCGGAACCACCTTGCGGATCAGCGGGACCGCGGAGCAGCTGGCAGAGCTCGACACCGTGATCCGCAGCCGGGCACTCACCCTGGCGGTCGGCCGCCACGTAGACGCCGAGGCAGCGCCGGTCCAGGGCGAGCGCTGGACCCCGGCGGAGGTGATGAGCTTCGCGGATCTCGGCGCCACCGCACCGAAGCTGGAGGGCTACGGCCAATCCTCGCTGTACATCGGAGTGGACGAGGCCCAGCTCGGTTCAAGCCTAGACGGAGCCCAGGTGCATCTGTCCGGGACGCACAGCGCCATCCCGGAGAATACCGAAGCGGCCCTGAACGTGTATTGGAACGACCAGCTGGTCGATTCCTTCGTGCTGGATCAGAGCACCGCGCTCAACGCGGACATCCAGATCCCGCAGTCGCTGGTCACCTCGCGCAACGGCTTGCGCCTCCAGCTGGATGCCGCGGCGCAGGGCGCAAACTGCGCCATCGCCGGCACTTTGCCGGTCCAGGTGCATCTGGATGGTAGCGCCAGCACCGTGACCCCGCAGTACGGCGCGGGCCGCGCCGCGGGCTTCGAGATGCTGCCGCAGCAAACCGCAGGCGAAGTGGGCCTCGCCCTGGGCGCCGGGACTTCCGCGGAGACGGCAAATGCGCTCGCCACCAGCCTGCTGGCCTCGTTGCAACAGGCCAGCGCCGTGCCGTTGCACGTGCAGAACCTTGCCATCGAGGATGTCGCCGGCTCGCCGCTGAGCACCGTGGTGGTGGGAGGCGATGCGCAGCTTGCCGATGAGCTCGGCGCGCCGTTGCGCCTGGAACGTTTCCGCACCATCGAATCCTCCGTGCTCTCCGCGGGGGTGGGCACCGAGGAGCCGTACGCCGCGTTGCAGGCCTTCGAGGATTCGGGCCGCGCCGTGCTGCTGGCCGGCGGCTGGTCGCCTGACGGAGCAAACACCGACGCGCTGTACCACGATCTAGCCGACCGGGTGGCGCCAGCCGCCGGCGGCTGGTCTTCGCTCTCGCGCAACCTGCTGGTCGCGCAGGAGGGCGCCGCGCCGGTCCTGGTGGAAAGCAATGCGCTGATCCCGCAGGATTCGCTCACCGACGACTATCGCCCCTACGCCTGGTGGGCAGCCGGAGGCGTCGCGGCCCTGGTCCTGGCCGGTCTGGCTGGCGCGTTCGCCTTGCGCAGGTCCAACCGCCGAGCCAAGGCGCAGGCGGCCGCGGAGGCGGCAGCCGGGGGCGCGCAGTCCGTACCCTCATCCAATGAGCGCTAGCACCGGCACGGCCCCGAAACAATCAATAGTTTCGCGGCTGCAGCGTGCCTGGCGGCTGCTGGGCGCCCCGCCGGAGGTGCGCAAGGTGCCCGGCTCCGTGCTGGTGGCGCTTGCCGCCGGGCTGCTCGGACTGGCGGCCAGCGCCGTCACCGTCCCCAGCGGCTGGGCCATGGCCTACTCCGACGCCCAGAGCCACCTGACCATCGCGCGACGCGTGATCGACTCGATGGCTCCCGGCTTCGAACAGCTGGGCACCGTATGGCTGCCGGTGCCGCACCTGCTGCTGATCCCGCTGGTGGCGATCGACCCGCTCTTCCATACCGGGTGGGCCGCGGCCCTGCTGGGAAGCGCCGCCTTGTCCGGTACTGCCGCGGGACTCTACCGCATCGCGGCCCGTCTGGGCATCGGCCGTGCCGGCCGCCTGGCGATGCTGGTTCTGCTGCTGGCCAACCCCAGCGTGCTGTATCTCTACACCACGGCGCTGACCGAACCGGTGCTGCTGCTGTTCCTCGTCGCCGCACTGTCCGGATTGAGCCGCTGGGCGCTGGCGCCGCGCAGGATGAGCGCCGGGGAGCTGGCGGTCTTCGCCGGAATTCCCACCGCG
Source organism: Arthrobacter sp. YC-RL1 (assembly GCF_001454985.1). Taxonomy (NCBI): domain Bacteria; kingdom Bacillati; phylum Actinomycetota; class Actinomycetes; order Micrococcales; family Micrococcaceae; genus Arthrobacter; species Arthrobacter sp. YC-RL1. Next base: position 2,401,032 of record NZ_CP013297.1, on the reverse strand, counting down.
GCGGCCATGCTCTCGCGCTACGAAGGATGGATGCTGGCGCTGACCGGCACCATTTTCGTGTGCGTGGTGACCCTGCGACGTACCCGTTCGCTCCAGCAGATGATCATCATGGCCGCCGGATACGCATGGATTCCCGCGCTGGCGGTGTGCTGGTGGCTGGCCTACAACTGGGGGATCTACGGGGATGCGCTGGAATTCATGTTCGGCCCCTACTCGGCCAGCGCCCAGCAGTCCTCCATCAGCAGCAGCGGCCTGCTGCCCACCAAGGGCAATTTGGGGCTGACCCTGCTCACGTTCCATTCCTCGGTGCTGGGCACCGCCGGAGTGCTGCTGCTCGTGCTCGCCGGTGCGGGCCTGCTGGTCGCCGCCTACCGGTGGCGCCTGCAAACGCCGGGGCTGGTGCTCTGGCTGACCTCCAGCGCCTATGTCTTCGCGGTGGTGAGCATGTACTTGGGCCAGACAGCGATCAACAACGCGCATTCGCTGCCCAGCACCTGGTGGAACAACCGCTTCGCCATGACCGCCATGCCGTTTTTCCTGCTGGCGGCGGCGCTGGCAGTGGACGCCGCCGGGCAGTGGCTCACGCGGAAGGACAACTGGCGACTTCAGGCGCGGCAGGTGCTGCGCGCGGGCGCGGCGGCCGGGCTCGGCGCGGCAGTGCTGCTGCAGCTTGGCTGGTGGATTGCCGGTCCCGTCGATCGCGCGCCGGTGCTGGCCGAGGCCGCCATGAGCGCCGGCTCCACCCGGTATTCCACCGAGGCGGCGCAGTGGCTGGCGCAGAACTACGACGGCGGCGGGCTGCTGCTTGATGAAAGCGCCCGAGGCAACGCGATCGTGCCGCTGCTGGGCATCGATATCTCGCAGATCTTCCTGCGCGCCTCCGGGGACAACTTCACCCAGGCCCTGGACAACCCGGCGGCGCATGCCCGCTGGGTGCTGCTGAATGTCGAAAAGGACGGGGCGCCGGTCAATTCAGGGCCGGTGGACCTGGTCGACCAGGCGTTCATCGCGCGGCCCTCTGCGCGGGCCAGCTACCGAACCGTCTACACCTCGCCCACGCACGCCGTGCTGCAAAGGATCGATCGATGAACTCCGCCTACAAGCCCTTGGGGCAGCTGCTGGTGGATCAGCATCTGGCAACCCAGTCCGACATCGACCGGGCCTTGGAAGACCAGCGCCGCGAAGGCGGACTGCTCGGCCGCCACCTGCTGCTGGCCGGGGCCGTGCAACGCCGCGACATGTACGCCGCGCTCGCCGGACAGTGGGGCACCACGCTGGTTGACCTGGTCGAAGATCCGCCGCAACCGGATCTGCTGGCGGAACTCGACCATGAATGGGCATTGTCTTCGGCCTGGCTGCCCTACCGGCGGCAGGATGACGGGCGGATCACGATCGCTACCTGCACTGCGCCGACCCCTGCCGTCCTGGCGGAAGCCCGGCAACTTCTCGGCGCGCCGGTGGATGTCGTGGCGACGACCGACTGGGACATCCAGCAGGCGCTCCAGGCGAGCTTCCGTCGGGAAATGCTCTATGACGCGGCGGACCGGCTGTCCGTGGACGACCCCGCCCACTCAGCGAAAGTCGCGTTGACAATTTGGCAAATGGTCCTTCCCGCGATCCTGCTGGCGGTGTTCATCGCCGGACTCGTGGTGGACTTCCGCCGGACGATGATCGTGGTCCTCTTCGCGGCGAACATCAGCTTTGCCACAAGCATCCTGTTCAAGACGGTTGCCAGCATCAATGCCCCGATCCAGCGCGCCCGCCGCCGGGTGGCCGCGCGCAGCCTAGGGCTGTGGCGGAGGCGCTACGGGGTCAAGGCGCCGAGCACGGATCACATCCCCGACGACGAACTGCCGATCTACACCATCCTGATCCCCGCGTTCCACGAGGCGAACATCATCGCCAAGCTGCTGGAGAACATCGGCGCGCTGGATTACCCGAAATCCAAGCTGGAAGTGCTGTTGCTGCTGGAAGAAGACGACCAGGAAACCATCGCCGCGGCCAAGGCGGCGGCCCCGCCGAGCAATGTGCGCATCCTGGTGGTCCCGCGCGGTGTGCCGCAGACCAAGCCCCGTGCCTGCAACTACGGATTGGCGATGGCTAAGGGAGAGTTCGTGGTGATCTATGATGCGGAGGACCGGCCGGAACCGGACCAGCTTCGCAAGGCGATCGATGCGTTCCGCGAAGACGAGCGGATCAGGTCGCAGGTTGACGGCACCGTGCGCCCGCTGGTGTGCGTGCAGGCGGCGCTGAACTATTTCAACGCGGAGCACAACGTGCTCACCAAGATGTTCGCGGTCGAGTATTCGCATTGGTTTGATTCCATGCTTCCCGGCCTTGAAGGCACGGGGATTCCGCTGCCTCTGGGCGGCACGTCCAACCACTTCCGTGCGCGCCAGCTGCGTGAATTGGGCGGCTGGGATCCGTGGAACGTGACCGAGGACGCCGATTTGGGGCTTCGCGCCAGCGTGCGCGGCTTCCGGGTGGGCATCATCAATTCGACCACTTGGGAGGAGGCCTGTTCGAAGGTCCCGGCGTGGATCAGGCAGCGCACCCGGTGGATCAAGGGCTACATGGTGACCGCGGCGGTCAACATGCGCCGCCCGCTGCGTTTCGCCAAACGCACCGGGCTGGGCGGCGCCGTCGGCATGATCGGGTTGATTGCCGGAACCCCGCTGGCGTTCTTGGCGTATCCGCTGGTGCTTGGTTTCACCATCGTGACCTACATCGGCGTGCAGTTCATCGGACTGGATCTTCCCCAAGGCCTGCTCGCCCTGGGCTGGGGCACCATGATCTTCGGCAACGCCATGATGATTGTGGTCTCCGGTATCGTCGCGTGGCGACGCTACGGGGCGCGGGTGGCGGCCTTCGCGCTGCTGAACCCCGCTTATTGGGTCTTGCATTCCATCGCGGCATGGCGCGCGGCCTACCAAATGGTCCGTACCCCGCACGTGTGGGAGAAGACCCCGCATGGACTGGATGAAGATGACGAGTTCCTGGCCAGCTGAGTAGCAGCGGTGCTCAACAGCCCCGGCATCCTGCCCCCTTTGGGTGCGGGATGCCGGGGTAGCTGTGTCGGGGTTGTTCTTTCCAGGCCTAGGTGCGGGCTGTTAAACGAAGTTCTCGGTGCCCTCGATGGTGTTCATGAAGTGGTCCATGAAATCCGCGAAGTCCTTGGCATCGTCTTCCTGGTCGATGACCGTCGACAGCGAGACGGCGTCATCGAGCTGCAGATCGATGCCCGGGTGCAGCGGGATGGAGAATCGGAATACCCGTCCGGTGGAGGTCGCTACCTCGTACTCGCCGTCATTGAGCAGGGCGAGCTGGTTGACGTTGGTGTTGTTGATCGTGATGGCGTCTTCGGAAGCGGTGAGATCGCTGGAGTTGACCGGCGCGAGGACCAGTTCGGCCGGCTGCCGGCGATAGCCGATGACTTTGAGCCCTCCGGAGCCGGCGATGCCGGTTCCAGCCACCAGGTTGTAGCTGGCGAAATTCGGGATCTGCGAGTCGAAGACATGGTGCAGGCGGGTCTTGACTTGCTCGGTCGGGTTCTCGGCTGGGCTGGTGTCCATGTATCTCACTCTACTAAGTAATACCTACAGGCCGGTGAGGCAGCGGGCTGGCCACATGGAATTCTCAGGTGAACGACACCAGATCAGCGGTTAGTGGCCCGAGCGCACCGAGAATATTTCGTGCCGTTGCGCTCCGCTTGCCGTAGAACCGATTGCCCTGCCTACGTGTCTACAGGTGGTGTACCGGGCGCACGCAAGGCAGCGGTGACGATGGGGGCGACACGACGTTGAGCTTGTCCCATCGGACCGGAATAGAGTGCCACGGCCCATGAATCCTTCACCGGGAACAGGGAGGCAGGAGGGGTTGGAGGACGGGGAGGAGGAAGTGCGTCAGCATTTTCCGCTTGCCGGCCGGGCATGCGTGCCACCGCAACAAGACCAGGAGAAGCGGCGGACCTTCCCGGAGTGCAGCGTTTGGGCAATCTGATCAGTGCTTTCGGCAACCTATTTGTGTCATGTGCGCGTCATGGGTTGCCCAAGTGGTCATATTGACTCCTAGAATGATGTTTTATGAGCCATGACTCCAGCCCGGACATCAAGCCGCGGTCGCGTGCAGTGACCGATGGCATCCACGCTGCTCCGTCGCGCGGCATGCTGCGCGCGGTCGGCATGGGGGATGAGGACTTCGCCAAACCGCAGATCGGCATCGCCAGTTCGTGGAACGAAATCACCCCGTGCAACCTTTCGCTCAACCGCCTGGCGCAGGGCGCCAAGGAAGGCGTCCACGCCAGCGGCGGGTTCCCAATGCAGTTCGGCACCATCTCCGTTTCCGACGGCATCTCCATGGGCCACGAGGGAATGCACTTCTCCCTGGTTTCCCGCGAGGTCATCGCCGACTCGGTGGAAACCGTGATGATGGCCGAACGCCTCGACGGCTCGGTCCTGCTGGCCGGCTGCGACAAGTCGCTGCCCGGCATGCTGATGGCCGCCGCCCGGCTAAACCTTTCCGCGGTCTTCCTCTACGCCGGCTCCATCATGCCAGGCTGGGTGAAGCTGGAGGACGGCACGGAAAAGGACGTCACCCTGATCGACGCCTTCGAGGCGGTGGGCGCCTGCGCCGCCGGCAAGATGAGCGAGACCGACCTCGAGCGCATCGAGAAGGCCATCTGCCCCGGCGAAGGCGCCTGCGGCGGCATGTACACGGCCAACACCATGGCCTCCATCGGCGAGGCGCTGGGCATGAGCCTTCCGGGTTCCGCCGCCCCGCCCTCGGCCGACCGCCGCCGCGACATGTTCGCCCGGCGTTCCGGCGAGGCCGTGGTCCAGATGCTGCGCCAGGGCATCCGCGCCCGCGACATCATGACCAAGCAGGCCTTCGAGAACGCCATTGCGGTGCTCATGGCTTTCGGCGGCTCGACCAACGCGGTGCTGCACCTGCTGGCCATCGCCCGCGAGGCGGGGGTGGATCTGCAGCTGTCGGACTTCAACCGCATCGGCGACAAGGTGCCGCACCTGGCGGACCTGAAGCCTTTCGGCCGCTACGTCATGAACGACCTGGACCGCATCGGCGGCGTCCCGGTGGTCATGAAGGCGCTGCTGGATGCAGGGCTGCTGCACGGGGACTGCCTGACAGTCACCGGCAGGACCGTGGCGGAAAACCTCGCGGACATCGCCCCGCCGGATCCGGACGGGAAGATCCTGCGCGCCATGCAGGACCCGATCCACCAAACCGGCGGCATCGCTATCCTGCACGGGACGCTGGCCCCGGAGGGAGCCGTGGTGAAGTCCGCTGGCTTCGACGCGGATGTCTTCGAGGGCACCGCCCGCGTCTTCGAGCGCGAGCAAGGCGCCCTGGATGCGCTGGACCGCGGCGAGCTGCGGGCCGGGGACGTGGTGGTGATCCGCTACGAGGGGCCCAAGGGCGGACCCGGCATGCGTGAAATGCTCGCCATCACCGGCGCCATCAAGGGCGCGGGCCTGGGCAAGGACGTCTTGCTGCTGACCGACGGCCGGTTCTCCGGAGGCACTACGGGCCTGTGCATCGGGCACGTGGCTCCGGAAGCCGTGGACGGGGGACCGATTGCGTTCGTGAAGGACGGGGATCGGATCCGCGTGGACATGCAGGCGCGCAGCTTCGACCTGCTGGTCGACGAGGCGGAACTCGAGGCCCGCAAGGTCGGCTGGGAGCCGCTGCCCGCCAAGTTCACCTCCGGCGTGCTGGCCAAGTACGCCAAGCTGGTGAAGTCGGCCTCCACAGGTGCCTATTGCGGCTAGCAGCTGCGGGGAAAATCAGAAGTTTGTCCGCGGGTGGGCGTGTCATGCGTCCACCCAATGGACATTCGTCTCATATAATGAGATGGCACGGGGTGCGAGTTGATCTTTACCACTAGGTAAAGAAAGATTAGACACATGCAAACAACCACCGATGTACTACTAGTTATCAGGCGCGGAGCCTGAGACCAGTTCTGCCGCCAAGCAGGACGTCGGTGACGCGCAGCCCCCTTTCGTCAGCAGTGACGGCCGTGGGGCGTTTTTTATGCGCAGATGAAGAGATAGAAATGGAAAGGATCCAGATGAGCAACTCCACACCCGCCAATCCGGCGTCGGTTGCGAAGTCAATTAGTCGACCCAAGGATGCCGCCGCCGCTGTCTCTTCCGTCGTGGAAGCTTCGAACCCGGTCCAGGGTCCGAATAACATCGTTGCTCCCACGCAGATGACGGGCTCACAAGCCATCGTCCGCTCGCTGGAAGAATTGGGCGTCAAGGACGTCTTCGGGTTACCAGGCGGGGCCATCCTTCCCACCTATGACCCGCTCATGGACTCGACCAAGGTCAATCACATCCTGGTCCGCCATGAACAGGGTGCCGGCCATGCCGCACAGGGTTACGCCATGGTCAGCGGGGAAGTCGGCGTCTGCATCGCCACCTCCGGACCCGGCGCAACCAACCTGGTGACCGCACTGGCGGACGCCAACATGGACTCCGTGCCCATGGTGGCGATCACCGGCCAGGTCAACAGCGCCTTCATCGGCTCCGACGCGTTCCAGGAAGCCGATATCGTCGGCATCACCATGCCGATCACCAAGCACGCGTTCCTGGTGACCGACCCGGAGGACATCCCGCGGGTCATGGCCAGCGCGTTCTACCTGGCGCAGACCGGCCGTCCCGGCCCGGTGCTGGTGGACATCACCAAGGATGCCCAGACCTCGCAGATGACCTTCTCGTGGCCACCGAAGGTCGAGCTGCCCGGCTACCGTGTGGTCACCCGCGGCCACAACAAGCAACTGCGCGAAGCCGCCAAGCTGATCGCCGGCGCCACCCGCCCGGTGCTCTACGTGGGCGGCGGCGTCATCAAGGCCAACGCGCACGAGGAACTCAAGGCCTTCGCCGAGTTCATCAACGCCCCGGTGGTCACCACCCTGACCGCCCGCGGGGCGTTCCCGGATTCGCATCCGCAGCACGTGGGCATGCCGGGCATGCACGGCGCCGTCTCCGCGGTGACCGCGCTGCAGCAGTCCGACCTGCTGATCACCCTCGGCGCCCGCTTCGACGACCGCGTCACCGGCGTGCTGTCCTCGTTCGCGCCGAACGCCAAGGTGATCCACGCGGACATCGACCCGGCGGAGATCTCCAAGAACCGCGTGGCCGACGTGCCGATCGTGGGATCGCTTGACGAGATCATCCCGCAGCTTATCGAGGCCTGCCAGACCCGGTTCGAGACCGAGCCGCAGCAGGACCTGTCCAACTGGTGGTCGCTGCTGGACCGCCTGCGCGAAACCTACCCGATCGGCTACACCGAAACCCACGATGGCCTGTCTGCCCCGCAGAACGTCATCGGGCGCATCGGCGAGCTGACCGGCCCGGAGGGCGTCTACGTCGCCGGCGTGGGCCAGCACCAGATGTGGGCCGCGCAGTTCGTGAAGTACGAGCGTCCGCGCTCGTGGCTGAACTCCGCGGGCCTTGGCACCATGGGCTACTCGGTGCCCGCCGCCATGGGTGCCAAGGTGGCCCAGCCGGACCGCGTGGTCTGGGCGATCGACGGCGACGGCTGCTTCCAGATGACCAACCAGGAGCTTGCCACCTGCGTCATCAACAACATCCCGATCAAGGTCGCGGTGATCAACAACTCCTCGCTGGGCATGGTCCGCCAGTGGCAGACCCTGTTCTACGACGCACGCTACTCGAATACGGATCTGAACACGGGCCACGGCACCGCGCGCGTTCCGGACTTCGTGAAGCTGGCCGACGCCTACGGCTGCGTGGGCCTGCGCTGCGAACGCGACGAGGACATCGACGCCACGATCCAGAAGGCGCTGGAGATCAACGACCGCCCGGTGGTCATCGACTTCGTGGTCTCCGCGGACTCCATGGTGTGGCCGATGGTCCCCGCCGGAGTGAGCAACGACCAGATCCAGATCGCCAAGGGCATGACCCCAGAATGGGAAGAGGAAGACTAGAGAATGGCAAAGCACACGCTGTCCGTGCTGGTCGAAGACGTTCCCGGCGTACTCACCCGAGTTGCCAGCCTCTTCGCCCGCCGTGCGTTCAACATCCACTCGCTGGCCGTGGGACCCACGGAAATCGAGGGCATCAGCCGCATGACTGTGGTGGTCGACGCCGAGGGGGACTCCCTGGAGCAGGTCACCAAGCAGCTGAACAAGCTGATCAACGTCATCAAGATCGTGGAGTTGCTGCCGGAATCCTCCGTGCAGCGCGACCACATCATGGTCAAGGTCCGCGCCGACGCCGCCACCCGGCTGCAGGTCACCCAGGCCGCTGAGCTGTTCCGCGCGTCGGTGATCGACGTGGCCACCGACTCGCTGGTCATCGAGGCCACCGGCAACGCGGCCAAGATCGAGGCGCTGCTTTCGGTGCTGGAGCCCTTCGGCATCCGCGAGATCGTCCAGGCAGGAACCCTGGCCGTGGGCCGCGGTACCAAGTCGATGAGCGACAGGGCCCTGAAGAGCCTTTCGGCCTAGCGCCGGAGCGTGTCCGAAGAAGGCGAATACGACTTCTTCGGACACGAACACCAAATTTCACAATCCAAGGCACCACACTTGAACATAGATGCTGGTGCCAGCAACAGAAACTTCCGTTCCGAAACAACCAAGGAGCAATTCACATGGCTGATTTGTACTACGACGACGACGCAGACCTCTCGATCATCCAGGGCAAGAAGGTAGCCATCATCGGCTACGGCTCCCAGGGCCACGCGCACGCACTGAGCCTGCGCGACTCGGGTGTGGACGTCACCGTCGGCCTGGCCGAGGGCTCCAAGTCCCGCGCCAAGGCCGAGGCCGAAGGCCTGAAGGTCGCCACCGTTGCCGAGGCCGCCAAGTGGGCCGACGTCATCATGATCCTGACCCCGGACCAGGTCCAGGCCAAGGTCTACGCCGACTCGATCGCCGAGAACCTGGAAGAGGGCAACGCCCTGTTCTTCGGCCACGGCTTCAACATCCGCTTCGGCTTCATCCAGCCGCCGGCAAACGTCGACGTGGCACTGGTTGCCCCGAAGGCTCCGGGCCACACCGTGCGCCGCGAGTTCGAGGCAGGCCGCGGCATCCCTGACCTGATCGCCGTGGAGCAGAACTACACGGGCGGCGCCAAGGACCTTGCACTGTCCTACGCAGCTGGCATCGGCGGCACCCGCGCCGGCGTCATCGAGACCACCTTCACCGAAGAGACCGAGACCGACCTGTTCGGCGAGCAGGCTGTGCTCTGCGGCGGTACCTCGCAGCTGGTGCAGTACGGCTTCGAGGTGCTGACCGAGGCCGGCTACAAGCCGGAGATCGCCTACTTCGAGGTGCTCCACGAGCTGAAGCTGATCGTCGACCTGATGTGGGAAGGCGGCATCGCCAAGCAGCGCTGGTCGATCTCCGACACCGCAGAGTACGGCGACTACGTCTCCGGCCCGCGCGTCATCACCCCGGAGGTGAAGGAGAACATGAAGGCTGTCCTGGCCGACATCCAGTCCGGCGCCTTCGCCAAGCGCTTCATGGATGACCAGGCCAACGGCGCCAAGGAGTTCCTGGAACTGCGCGCCAAGGGCGAAGCCCACCCGATCGAGACCACCGGCCGCGAGCTGCGCTCGCTGTTCTCCTGGATCTCGGACGCATCGAGCGATGACTACGTTGACGGTTCCGTAGCCCGCTAAGCGGAACCTGACCGGGCAGTCTTCACGACCAAGGCGCCTGTTGCCGGCATGATTAATGCCGGCAACAGGCGCCTTGTCATTCTCCGGGAAATTTCAGGTCTGGTCACTAGGCTCGGTGAAAACCAAAGGAGCTGACCGGTGACCACGCAGACCAACTACGACGATTTCGCACAGGCCTATTCGGACGAGAACGATTCCAGCCTGCTCAACGCCTACTATGAGCGGCCCGCGATGCTAGAGCTTGCCGGAGACGTTTCAGGGCGCAGGATCCTGGACATCGGCTGCGGGTCGGGACCGCTGGCGGCGGCCCTGGTGGATCGTGGTGCCCGCGTCGAGGGCTTCGACTCGAGTGTCGCGATGATCAATCTGGCACAGCGCAGAGTGGGGGAGGACGTCGAGCTGAGCGTCGCCCGACTTGGTGACGCTCTGCCTTACGAATCGGACACCTTTGACGATGCGGTGGCCTCGCTCGTTTTCCACTACCTGCCGACGTGGCACGAGGCGTTGCTGGAAGTGCGTCGAATCCTGAAGCCTGGCGGTCGATTGATCCTTTCGGTGAACCATCCACTCCTCTATCCGTGGAACCATCCGGGCAAGGACTACTTCAAGGCGACGCAGTACACCGACGAATTCACCTTCAACGGACAGCCCGCAGAGCTCACCTACTGGCACCACCCCTTGCACGACATGGCCAACGCCTTTCTGCAGGCCGGGTTCAGCATCGAGAGAATTTGGGAACCGCCGTATTCCAAGGATGCGCCAGAGCAGATCGTGCCGGAGAAGCTGCGCGAGCGCGATTCGTTCCTGAGTTTTCTTTTCTTCTCTCTTCGAACCTGAACAGCTGCATCGGAATAGGAAGCAATCGATTGATCGACAAAGGCCGGGCACGAACGCGAAGATCGCGTTCGTGCCCGGCCGTTGGTGGGGCTAGCCGAAATTAGCGCTTGGAAGCTCGGTAGCCGGCCTTGCGGGCATCGCTGGTGTTCTTGAAGCATTCCTCGGGCTTCGTGCGGTCATAGAATGCACCGCCCTTGACGTGGTACTTCCACTCTTTCTTGCTGCCAGTGCGGTTGCCCTTGACCGGGTAGCCGGCCGGGCACTTGTAGCCGTAGCCTTTCTTGGAAACCGGCGCCTTCTTCGCGGCCTTCTTGGTCACCTTCACGGTTTCGGTCTTCTTCACGGTCGAGGTCTTGCCCTTGAGCTGGTACTTGACCGACGTCGTAACCTTGTACGTCCCGGTAGACAGCTTGACTGAAGCCTTGTTCTTGGCGACAGTCTTGGAGCCCTTCTTCACGGTAAGCGTCGCGGACTTGACCTTGACGTTCTTCGCCTTGGAATAGCTCGGCTTGATTGTGGCCTTTGCCGATCCGGAAACCGACTTGTTGCCGATCTTCTTGATTGAAACGGCCGGTGCTGCCTTCTTGGCGGCAACCACGCTGATGGCGGTTGGTGCGGCCGCCTGCGGCTGGGCCGTGGCGGCTGATGCACCCGAGAAGACGAGCGCACCGGAAGCGAGGACGATAAGTGCCCGCTGCAAGATCTTATTCATTTTTCCCCCAGGAAGTGATGATGACCGAGATGAAAATCCTCATGTCAAAGCTGAGTCTAGTCGAACGATGAACCTCGGAGAAACTTGGTTTACCGCCGTCGCAAAGAAGCAAGGTGGGTGCTGCGTCGGACGTCTTGGCGAACCATCTCGTGCGGTATGCACAGGGCTCGACAGTGCTCCCTCCGGGTGCCTTTTGTCATTCTCGTGACCAGATCAGATCGAAGAAATTCACCTATCCGCTGGAAACCAAAGGTCTGGCTGTATTTCAGCTGCGTGCATTCCTGCATACTTCCAAGGTCATCTATATTGGAGAAATCGGCTCCCATCCAGGTACGCTCTACTGCAAGGAACTGAAGATCATGCACGATGTGGAGGCAGGCAGGCAGGCAGGCTTGGACGCCATTAGGACCGTGCTGACGAAGACGTCGAACTGGCCACTACAAGGGGTAGGTCTGCCGCGACTTGGCAAAAATGATGGCGGGAGTCTTGGAACAATCGTGTGGTTGTTCCAAGACTCCCGCATCTGTATGTATCGTATGTGAACGTGCCTAGACGCCGAGCGGATCCGTGGCCGCATGATATGGGTCTGCGAAGCTGTGATCGAGCAGCTCATTGAGATAATCGCCGTAGCCGCTCTTGCCCAGCGCGACGGCCAGACCGCGCAGATGGGCGTCATCGATGAACCCCTGGCGCCAGGCGACTTCTTCCGGTGCGCCGATTTTCAAGCCTTGCCGTGCCTCGACGGTACGAATGAAATTGGACGCGTCGTTCAGCGACTCGAAAGTCCCGGTGTCCAGCCACGCGGTGCCCCGCGCGAGGACATTCACATTCAGGTTTCCCTCGTCGAGATACAGGCGGTTGATGTCCGTGATTTCCAATTCGCCACGCGGTGAAGGCGCAAGCGTTTGCGCCTTGCCGACCACGGAATTGTCGTAGAAGTACAACCCCGGCACTGCGTAGTGGCTCTTCGGTTCTGCCGGCTTTTCCTCCAGCGAGATCGCTCGGTGGAATTCGTCGAATTCCACCACACCATAGGCCCGCGGATCCTTGACCCAGTATCCGAACACCGTGGCCCCCGGCTGGTCTACATATTTCCGCAGCTGCGTGCCGAAGCCCGGCCCGTGGAAGATGTTGTCTCCCAGGACCAGAGCAACAGACTCGTCCCCGATGTGTTCGGCACCGATAATGAACGCCTGTGCCAGCCCCTCCGGTTTTGGCTGCACCTTGTAGCTAAGCTCGATCCCGAACTGCGAACCATCGCCGAGCAAGTCTCGAAATTGGGCCTCGTCCTGAGGCGTCGTAATGACCAGAATGTCCCGAATACCAGCCAGCATCAATGTAGATAGCGGGTAGTAAATCATGGGCTTATCAAAGACCGGCACCAGTTGTTTTGAAATGCCCTTCGTAATTGGGTGCAAGCGCGACCCAGTTCCCCCAGCAAGTATGATTCCCCTCATGAGTCGAGCCTAGCAACGGCGCAATACTGGTTGTCAGAGTATCCGTACTCGAAATTCTCTAGGTCTGCACATCACGCGCGTATTGCTGGTTAGCGTAGAGCTATGAATAGAATCCTTGTGACTGGGGGAGCGGGATTCATTGGGGTCAACTATGTCCACCACATGATCGAGCACTCCGACAGCGCCATCACCATCCTCGACAAGATGACCTATGCGGCCAATCGGCTGTCTCTTGAAGGCCTTCCAGGCAACAGGGTCAAACTAGTCGTCGGCGACATCGCCGACGCGGCTCTCGTGGACGAACTGGTCGCGAAGCACGACGTCGTTGTGCATTTCGCGGCGGAATCGCACAACGATAACTCGCTGCATGATCCAGGGGTCTTCGTGCGGACCAACGTCGTGGGTACCTTTGAACTGCTTGAAGCCGTACGCCGGCACAACGTGCGTTTCCACCATATTTCCACCGACGAAGTCTATGGCGACCTGGCGCTGGATGACCCGCAGCGGTTTACCGAAACCACTCCTTACAATCCGTCGAGCCCGTACTCGTCAACCAAGGCATCCAGTGACCTTTTGGTGCGCGCGTGGGTGCGGTCATTCGGCATCAATGCGACGCTTTCAAATTGCTCCAACAACTACGGCCCGTTCCAACACGTCGAAAAGTTCATTCCACGACAGATCACCAATGTCCTGATCGGGGAAACGCCGAAGCTCTACGGCGACGGAACCAACGTCCGCGACTGGATCCATGTTCGGGACCATTCCTCGGCGGTCCAGCGTATCGTCGAGAAGGGACAGGCCGGACGCACCTATTTGATCGGCGCCGATGGTGAATGCAACAACGTCGAGGTACTGAAGATGATCTTGCGGCTCATGGGCGAGCCGGAGAATGCGTTCGAGCATGTGCTGGATCGCCCGGGCCATGATCTGCGTTACGCCATCGATTCCACGACCCTGCGTACCGAGCTGGGCTGGGTGCCTGAGTACACGGACATTGAGCGCGGCCTCGCGCAGACCATTGACTGGTATCGGAGTAATCAGGCCTGGTGGGAGCCGAGCAAGGCGAACACGGAGCGTCGATATGCGCAGCAACTCCGCAACGCTTCTCAGGCGGCTACCGCATGAACGAGGCCAAAGAGCTGATCGTCCAACCAACCGAGATCGCGGGTCTGCTGGAACTGACGCTGCCCGTGCACGGAGACGCGCGTGGGTGGTTCAAGGAAAACTGGCAACGCGAAAAAATGGTTGCCGCGGGGCTTCCCAACTTTCGCCCGGTGCAGAACAACGTCTCTTTTAACGCCGAGCGCGGAACGACCCGGGGGCTTCATGCAGAGCCCTGGGACAAGTACATCTCGGTGCTCTCCGGCAAGATTTTCGGAGCCTGGGTGGATTTGCGCCCCGGTCCGGGATTCGGCGCAGTCCACACCGCAGTTGTCGGGCCGGACTCTGCATTGTTCATTCCGCGAGGGGTCGCTAACGGATTCCAGACTCTTGAAGAAGGAACGGTCTATTCGTACTTGGTGACCGAGCACTGGACCGAACAGGCCCGCTCGGAGTACAGCTACGTCAACCTGGCGGATCCCGCTTTGGGAATCGCTTGGCCGATTGCTATCGAAGAAGCGGTGATCTCCGACGCGGATCGGAACCATCCGATGTTGGACAAAGCCAAGCCGGTGTTGCCAAAGAAAATTGCGGTCTTCGGCGGCAACGGGCAATTGGGACGTGCGCTTGCACAAATGGGCCAGCAGGATCCGCGGATCGAGGTGTTCACTCGCGCCGAGGTCGATTTGGAAAGGCCTGATTTCCTCGACGGTTTCCCTTGGTCTACGTACAGCCATGTCATTAATGCCGCGGCCATGACAGCCGTGGATGAGGCCGAAAATCCTCAAGGCCGGCGAAATGCTTGGCGGGTCAACGCCACAGCTGTCGCGGATCTGGCGGCCCGCTGCACCCAGAATGATGTGAAGCTTGTTCACGTATCCACGGACTACGTATTCGACGGAAAAGACGAGTACGTGGGCGAAGACCATCCCCTTGCACCACTGGGCGTATATGGCCAAAGCAAAGCCGCCGGCGAGGCCGCAGTTTCCTCACACCCCGAACACACGGTGGTGCGAACGAGCTGGGTTGTCGGGGATGGCAAGAACTTCGTCGACACGATGTTCAAGCTAGCAATGCGCGGCATCTCGCCGCAGGTGATTGACGACCAATTCGGAAGGCTGACCTTTGCAGAGGATTTGGCTGGAGCCATTCTGCACCTGATCGATACGTGGCAGCTTGGCGGTGTCTACCATCTTCAATGCGACGGTCCGGCTACCAGCTGGTTCGAAGTGGCGAGAACGATCTATGAACTCACTGGACACGATCCAGAGCAGGTGAAGCCAACGTCCGCAAGCGAGTACTCACGCTCAGTTGACCTGGCAGCGCCACGTCCTAGGAATAGTACTTTTAGTCTCGAAAAGATCCGAGGAACCGGGTACAGCCCGTCTTCGTACTTAGTTCGTCTGGCGGAATATCTTAAGGCAAAGTCGGATGCCAATCAAATGGTCGACTAACTATCGGACACACCACGTAACTCAGTAAATAACGAGTAAGTCGTCCTGTGTTCGAGGGATTCGTGACAGCGCGCAAGTAAAAGAAGGGTTCGCAAACTTGATGGAAGTTACAAATCTTCTAGTCAGGACCTTATCGCGAGGGCGTCCGCCAAATTCAGAGGTTTCGGGGCTTCGGTGCACTAGTACTTGATTTATCGCGTAGTTGTACTTGGAATTGCCGCAGCGGCCTGAAATATGGTGATTTTTATCTACTGCGAGCCTAGGATGAAAACACGCGGATTGGTCGGGGGATCCATCCGCAGTCATATTTGGGGAATGAACCGATTGGGGCGGTTTTTAAATGGAGTACTCGAGAGTACTTATCGGGGACGATACTCGGAATTCACGCAGGCTCTGGGGCGAGACCAACGCATTGGTCGCAACTCCAACCGATGCAATTACCGAGATCGGCAGGATCCTAGAGAATCCTGCAAAGTCCGGAGCGGTAGTCTCCGGACCATCGGGCAGCGGGCGCCGTGCAAGCGTGGAAGCTGCGCACAGCCAACTTATTGATCCGCAAAAACTTATTCGGCTCAACGGGAGCAGCTTCGGGCAAAAGATGCCCATGGGCGTTCTGGCCTTCCTGCTGGCGCAGCTTGAAACAGCTGAACAGCCGAGCCGGCACGAACTCGTGCATGGGCTTGCGCGGGCACTGTGCCCGGATGGCAAGCCATCCGTGGTCTTGCTCGGCAAGCCAGAGCTCATCGATGAGGAATCCGGGTCGTTGCTTGCCCAGCTTGCTGCGATGCACAAGATCAAGCTCATCGTCATCTGCGACGAAATCCAGGACCTTCCACAGGATCTGCTTTCGTTGTTCCGTACCGGGCAGATGGAGCATGTAAGCATCAGCCGGATGAGCACCTTGGAGACGCGGGCATTTCTGGAGTCCGAGCTTCAAGGGCCAATCTCCGCCTTCGCTGCTTCGACGTTGCAGTATCTCGCCGACAGCAACCGCGGATTGATTCTCAAGCTGGCGCGGATCTGGATTGCCAACGGACAGCTGAGCCAGGAGTCCGGAACCTGGGTTCTTCGGGATCTGGACCTTGGCAATGGTCCTGCAGTGCAGACCATGTTCAATTCCATGACCTCGGGGCTTGAAGATTCCGAACGAGTACTCTTGTATGCACTGGCCATGGGTGGTGCAGTCTCCCGAGACATGGTGCACCGTGCAGAACAGACCAAGGCCATGGATCAGTTGATCGCCAAGGACCACGTGAAGGTCGTGCCGCAGGCGGACCACCGCGTCATGATTGCGGTTCCATTGCTGCGCCTGATGCTTCGGCAGAACATCGATCCGGAGATGGAGCGTCGCAGCAACGAAGTCGTGGCACACCTGCACAAGGATCCAGAGACCGCCGTGGCACTTTCGGCGATGTCGTTATTGTCGGATCTGGGGCAAAACTCCACGTTGCTCGACATCGCTGAAGAGTATTCGCGCAGCGGATACGCCAGCGGGAAATGGGTTGTGGCGCCGTTCGCCCGGATCCGAATTCTGAAGTTGCACATTGGCGCATTGCTTCAGCAGGGGGACGTCCCGGTTGCCGTGAGCCTCATCCGGCTTGCACACGAGAACCTTCTGGCTGCCATTGATGATGCATGGTCCCAGGACCGGCTGTTGCGCGCCCAGCAAGAGCTCGACTTGCTTACCCAGCTGGTTGATTCTGCCCAGGCAGAAGTTAATGCAGGGTCGGAAGACTGCCATATCGACGACACTCCGGCGCAGCTGAAGGGGTGGATGACCCGGGGACTGCACTTGCGTGCCATGGCCCTGCAGTCGACGAATTGCGCGGCGCGCGCACGCCAGACGGACGCCCAGACAGTTGTCGACCATATCGGCAACGAGCTGCGAAACCGCCGCCTGGGAATGGCTTCCTACGGGGGAATGTGCGCCGAAGACCTGGCAGAGATCGAAGAGCAGCTGCTCATGACTGAAATGCTGTGCGGAAAATATTCCGAGGCGCTCGTCAGGGCGACAGAACTTGCGGCGGGGAAATTTGCATATCCGCAGCTGATCGCCCGGGCCGAGAGTGCACGGGGCATCCTGTTCGCACTGCAAAGTGATCACGAACGTGCTCTGAAAATTCTTGAACCGTGCCTGTCTCAGGCGCGCCAGCAGGAAGAAACCGCAGGGAAGATTGCGATGGAAGCCGTGGTTTCCCATTCGCTGATGGTCCTGGGGCGACGGAGCGAGGCGACGGAACTGCTCAGCCAGGAACAGGACGACATCTCGACCTCGTCGCAGGTGAACTTCCACAGTTGGGTGGCCGAAGTCTTTTCGGCCATGAGCCTGGCCCTCATCGGATCGCCTGAACAGGCGATTGCGAAGTTGATGTCATTTGCCGATAAGTCCCGCGCTGGCGGCTACCTCACCCTGGAGATGGGCGCGTTGGCCTGCGCGCTTCGGCTGGGCTATGCGGATCCCGATTCCCGTTTGGGCGCGGTGGCCGCAAACTGCCAAGGGGCTACGGCTGAAATGTACGCGGAGCTTTCGGAGAAGCACCATGGAGAATCGGCGGACCTTTTTGCGGTGCTTCGCAATCTGGTGGCTTCCGGACATATTCTGATGGGTGCGGTATCCGGCAATGCACTGGTTTCGTCATTGACAACCAAGGACCAGCGGAAGTTGGCAAAGCTCGTGGGCACTGTCAAGCGTCCTGCGTACCTCGCTGACAACAGCAGGTCCGATGCGCTGGCATCTGGGAAGACCGGTGCCCCAACGTGGGCCGGAGACCTGACGAAGCGCGAGTCGCAGATCGCGTTGCTGGCGATCTCGGGGAAAACGAACCTTGAAATTGCCCGCATCAACGGCGTTTCAATTCGGACCGTTGAAGGGCACCTGTACCAGGTGTATTCGAAGCTTCAGGTTCGCAATAGGCAAGAACTGACTGCACTTGATCGTGCCAGCCGACGTGCGGCGGGACAGCTGTGAACGCAATAGACTACAAGAGCCGACGTAAATCCAGCGAGTACCAGGACCTGCTGCACGTGGTCAGCACGCCGGAACCAAGCGGTGCCTTGGTTCTCGGCGGCGTGGGCATGGGAAAGACCAGCCTGGTTGACGCGGTCATGACCAGCACCGGGCTCAGCGAGCCCGCAATGACGCTTTACTGCAGCCCGACGCTTGCTGCGGTTCCCTACGGGGTATTGTCGCCGTATCTTGACGCGTTGGCTTCAGTGGACGAACCTGTGCAGGTGCTGCGCGAGATCAACCACGTACTGGCCAGCGTGCCTGATAGCGACCAGCCGCGGATTGTTGTTGTCGAAGACGCACAGTACCTGGATGCCCAGAGTTGTTTCGTGCTTTCAACCCTGATGGAGAACGCGGCAATCAAGCTCATCGCGCTCGGCGCAGGCGTCTTGGAATCGGAATCGATCGTGGGGCAGCTGGCCCAGTCGCCGTTGATGTCGACGATCGTTGTGCAGCCATTGGACGTTTCAGGAATCCGGACCGTTGCTGAATCCATGCTCGGGGGCACCCTCAGCGAAAGCTCAGTCGGGACGATCCACCGGCTGTCGGGAGGCAACCCGAGCTTCGTCGAGGCCCTGATCGCTTCAAGCTTGGAACAGGGATTGCTGATCCGGGACAAGGAAATGGACTACGGTCCCAGCGCACCACAGGGCATCTGGCTCCTGAGCCAGGACACCATCGGTGTTGACTCGCGGCTGACGAATCTTGTCAGCGAGATCCAACGGTTGAGCACCGAAGACGAACGGCGCACGCTGGAACTATTGGCCTTGGGCGGACCGGCGCCTAAGCTCGTTCTCGACTGCGGACGGCTTGACTACCGTCGGATGATTGACGCCGGCCAGCTGCATGAGCTGCCGGACGACACCGTGGCGTTGGCCTCCGAGCTTCACCGCCGGGTGCTGCGCCTGATGGTTCCCGCGCAGCGAAGTGCGGAGCTGTACGATTCATGGCAGCAGTGCACGAGTGAACTGGGTATGGAACAGTCAGCGTCGCACGTTCTTTGGGGCCTCGAAGTGGGACAATCCTTCCCAACTGAGCGGATTCTGGATGCTGCATCATCGGCCCTGGATGAGGGCAACTATCCGTTGGCATGGGAACTTTGCCGTGCCGGAAACGTTGCCCATTCGAGCGGCCACGGTGCACTGTTCGAAGCGGATGTACTGCTCGGCTTGGGACGGTTCGAGTCAGCGCGAAACATCCTGCTGAGGTTCGTCGGAACGGCCAAAGCGCCTCACCTGCTGACCTCGGCCTTCAGCCAGCTGCTGGTCGTCGTCACCAATCTGGGCAACAACCTGCCCCTGATGCGCGACTACATCCAGCAGTGGAAGGAATGGGTGTCGAGCCTTCCTTCCGATGCCGAATCGGCGAAGGCCGTGATGGACCAGCAATTCGCACAGCAACTTCTGGATCTGTGGGTGCGGGTGAACTCGATCGACGGACAGTTCCCCGAGGCCAAGGAATTCGAGCGGATCATCAATGATCCAAATTTCCCGGACGAAGGCCAAATCATTGCCCGCTTGATGTACTGCGACGCCGAAAGCGTTATGGGGCACTCCGAGCGAGCGCTGTCCATCGCCCGGGAAGCCATCGAGTTGATCTCCGATGACCCGAAGATCCGGGCGCTGTATGAAACCCGTCTGATGTTCCTGCAGTGCTGGAACCTGTTGCAGCTGGGGGAGAACCAGAAAGCGCAGCAACTGCTGGACACCTATCGCTACGGCGGAGAACGCTTCGGTGTACAACACCAAGGTGCCGTAGTTCTAATGCTGGGTCTTTCCGACCTGTTGCAGGGACGCAACCAGTCGGCCCTTCGCAGGTTTGCGGAGGCGGTCACCGAGTTGCGATTCGGAGATCCCGCCCAGGTGCTGACGTTCGCGAGAAACCTGCACGCGATGGCTCATGAGTTTGGGGGAAGTCTCGGGACAGGCACGGCTTCCGGAGCTCTGGAAAGCAAACCACAGCCGCCTGAGCTCATGGGGGAGACCCCGTCGCGCCAGCGAGTCTTCGCCAGGGCTTCGGCCGCGACAATCGGCAGGCCCCAAGGCAGTGAGAAGCTCAAGGACTTCCCTGTTTTCGAACGGATGGCTCTGGCCCACAAGATTTCGCATCTGCCAGATGAAGAACTTGCCGGCAGCAAGGACCTCAGACGCCTGATTGAGCTCTGCGATGAACACGAAGGCACGAAGTCGCAGCTCCTGCTGCAGCTGAGCAGGTATCGCGCGCAGAGCGAGCCTCAGCCGTTGGAAGAGCTCGCTCAGAAGGCGTTCAGAAGCCAGGAAGTGCTCATTGGCGTCGAAGCGCTGGCACGTGCTGCGGTGCGCTATTCGGAGGCGGGGGAGTCGCGTACGTGCGGGACCCTGCTTCGCCAGGCATCGCGAGTAGTTAACGAGCAACGGATCAATCCGAACAAATATGTTGCGCGTGCTCTCGCGCTGACCGAGCTGACCGCTCGGGAGGCAGAGATCGTCCAGTTGGCGCTGTCAGGAAAAAACAATGCGCAAATCGCGCGCGTGTTAACTGTTTCCCAGCGTACGGTTGAGGGCCATCTTTACAGGGTTTTCTCGAAGCTGGGTATTTCCGAACGCTCCGAGCTGGTCGTCGCCGAACTTGATTTTGGGACAGCCCAGTAAGCTGACTACGTGTTTCAAGCAATCTTGAAGTAAGAAACACGCGTGCGGACGATTATCGAGTTTCAGTAGTCTCTATTGTCAGGGAGCAGCGCCGGATCCATGGATCCTGGACTGTCCACGAGAGAACTGGGGACCATGCACGTGGTTAATATCCCTGAGGACTCCTTCCCTTAGACGGGGCGGCGGTTAGCGAATCCGCAAGGATTACCCCCCAGCGCAACCGTTCGCCCCTTATGCGAAACAGGTCTCATACCGGATCTCCCCCGATCACTGGTATGGGACCTGTTTTGTATTTAACGGTATTTAGCGGCGCAAGTGTTCTCTAGGTATCTCCTAGGTATCAGACGAGTACCTTCTCAAGGTTTCTTCACAGGATTCGAGTGTTCCTCCACTCGTGCGACTAAGTACCTTGCGTCATAAGCTCGGATCAACGAGAGCTGCGGGACTACGCAAGGGGAAGCGGCTCTCAACTGGGGAATTTGCATCTTTTTGGGGGATTGCACGATATGTGTATTTTTTGGGGGGCTTTCACGCGCCTGCGCCCGCGCAACGGAATCTTCGCAGGTAGCGGGGTACGGTAATGTCGCAGATTAGCGGACGCCTTGAAAGCAATAACTTTGGATCATCGAAGCTCTTCGGTGCAACCCGCCCGGCAGAGCCGGCAGCAGCATCAACCGCAGCAGTCGACGGGCGTCGCTACGTTCGACGCCTTGCCGTCACCGATTTTGTCATCATCGCCGTAGCCAGCATCCTGCCGGAGGTTTTCGTCCTGGCCGGTGGCCAGCTGAATCCTGAAGCCCAGCAGCTGTCGCAGCACTTCGCGCTGACCGGGGCCGTCGTAGCACTGGCCTGGATTCTCAGCCTGGTCTTCTTCCAGACCCGCGCTGCCGGACGGATTGCCGTAGGCATGCAGGAATACAAATTCCTGGTCTACGCAACCGCAGCAGTGGCCGGCGGCATTGGGCTGATCGCCCTCATCACTGGAAACCTGGACTACAGGTTGTTCATCCTGCTGAGCCTGCCGGTTGGCCTCGGAGCGCTGCTCCTGGGGCGTTGGGGCTGGCGGCAATGGCTGGCGCGGCAGCGCCAGCGCGGCTTCGCGCTGAGCAACGTGCTGGTGTACGGACAGATCAAGGACGCGCCGTACGTGGTTCGACAGATCTCCAAGCAGTCCGGCCCTGCCTACCGCGTGGTGGGAGTGCTGCTCGACGGCGCACAGGACGAAGACTCCGAGCAGGTTCTTCGAATGGCAGATCCGACGCTTCCGCTGTCTTACGACACCGGAGCCATCGAGGATGAGGTCCTTCGCTACGGAGCGGACTCCGTGGTGGTGGCCGGCCCGCTGACCGGAGGAAACTCCGCGTTGCAGGAACTCGGATGGCGCTTGGAGAAGACCGGCACCAAGCTGATCGTCGTCTCCTCGCTCACCAACGTCGCCAGCCGCCGGGTGCGGACCAGCCCGGTCGACGGAATGCCGTTGCTGCACGTCGAGCTGGCCCGGTTCACCGGGTGGCGGTTCTTGCTCAAGCGCGGATTCGACATCGTTTTCGCCTCGCTGGCTCTGCTGGGCCTGAGCCCGGTATTCCTCGTCATCGCCTTGCTGATCCGCCTGGACGGCCCGGGAAAGATCTTCTACAAGCAGGAACGCGCAGGCCTGGACGGACTTCCGTTCCACATGCTCAAGTTCCGGTCAATGGTGGAAAACGCCGAGGAGCGCTTGGCGGAGCTCGAAGCCCAGAATGAGGGCGCAGGGCCCCTGTTCAAGCTCAAGGACGACCCCCGGGTGACCCGCATCGGTCGCCTGCTGCGCAAGCACTCGCTCGACGAATTACCCCAGTTCATCAACGTCCTGCGCGGCGAGATGTCGGTCGTCGGGCCGCGGCCGCCGCTGTTCAAGGAAGTCGAAGCCTACACGGGACACGACCACCGTCGCCTGTACCTGAAGCCGGGCGTCACCGGGCTGTGGCAGGTCAGCGGACGATCCAATCTGGATTGGGCCGAAAGCATCCGCCTGGACCTGTACTACGCAGAAAACTGGACGGTTCTGAGCGACCTGCGCATCGTGTGGCGCACCTTTAAAGTCATGATCAAGCCAGATGGAGCCTACTAAATGAGCATCGCACCGGATACAAGCATCAACCCCGCACTGCGAGTCGCGGTGGTCGGTGCAGGATACTGGGGACCTAACCTGGCGCGAAACTTTGCAATGAGCAGTGAGTGGGAACTTGTCGCCATCTGCGACATGGACCTGGAACGCGTCCGGGCACTGGCCCGCAAGACCGGAGAGCCCGCGGTCGCCGGATCGCTGGATGAACTTTTGGCCAACCACGACATCGATGCCATAGCCATCGCCACGCCGGCGCGGTCCCACTACGCCATCGCCATGCAGGCCATCGCCGCGGGGAAACACGTAGTGGTGGAAAAGCCGCTGGCGGACAACAGCGTGCACGGACGGGAAATGGTGCAGGCGGCGGCCGGCGCCGGAACCATCCTGATGGCCGACCACACGTACTGCTACACGCCGGCGGTGCTGAAGATCCGCGACCTGCTGGCCGACGGCGAGCTGGGGGAGATCCTCTACATCGATTCGACCCGCATTAACCTCGGACTGGTCCAGCCGGATGTCGACGTGTTCTGGGACCTTGCCCCGCACGACCTGTCCATCCTGGACTTCGTGCTTCCCGGAGGCCTGCGCCCGCTGTCGGTCACCGCACAGGGGGCAGACCCGCTGCAGGCGGGCAAGTCCTGCATCGGCTACCTGAGCATGCCGCTGGACAACGGGGCGCTGGCCCACGTGAACGTCAACTGGCTCTCGCCGACCAAGATCCGCCAGATGGTGATCGGCGGCAGCAAGAAGACCCTGATCTGGGACGACTTGAACCCGCAGCAGCGCTTGAGCATCTTCGACCGCGGCGTGGACCTGGACCGCCAAGAAATGATCCGCACCGACACCGAGGACCGCAAGGGAGCCACGATCTCCTACCGGCTGGGCGACACCTGGTCGCCGGCCCTGTCCGAATTCGAACCGCTGGGGCTCATGGTCTCGCAGTTCGCAGCCAGCATCCGCGGCAACAAGCCCGCACCCACCGACGGCGCATCCGCACTGCGCGTCCTGCGCGTCCTGGAAGACGCCAGCGCAAGCCTGGCCAACGGATCCGCACCGCAGTTCAGCACCGAGACTTCCGCAATGGAGAACGCATCATGACCCAGTCACTGGCACGCCTTGAAGGCAAGAAATTCCTGGTTACCGGCGGCGCCGGCACCATCGGTTCAGAAATCGTCGACCAGCTGCTGGCCGCCGGCGCCGAACAGGTGGACATCCTGGACAACCTGGTCCGCGGACGCCGCGGCAACATTACCGAAGCCCTGTCCAGCGGCCGCGTGAACCTCATCGAGGGCGACATTGCCGACCGCGAACTGGTCCGCGAGGTCACCGAAGGCAAGGACGTGGTCTTCCACCAGGCGGCCATCCGCATCACCCAGTGCGCCGAGGAGCCGCGCCTGGCCGTGGACGTCATGGTCAACGGAACCTACAACGTCATCGAGGCGGCGGTGGAGGCCAAGATCCCGAAGGTCATCGCCGCATCCAGCGCGTCGGTCTACGGCATGGCCGAGGAGTTCCCGACCACCGAACGCCACCACCCGTACAACAACGACACGCTGTACGGCGCGGCCAAGACCTTCAACGAGGGCCTGCTCAAGAGCTTCCACGCCATGTACGGGCTGGACTACACGCTGCTGCGCTACTTCAACGTCTACGGACCGCGCATGGACGTGCACGGCGCCTACACCGAGGTGCTGGTGCGCTGGATGGAGCGCATTGCCGACGGGCTGCCGCCGCTGATCTTCGGCGACGGCTCGCAGACCATGGACTTCGTGTTCTCCGAGGACATCGCCCGCGCCAACCTGCTGGCCGCGGCCAGCCCGATCCGCGAAGGCATCTACAACGTGGCCAGCGGCACCGAAACCAGCTTGAAGGAGCTGGCTGAAACGCTGCTGAAGGTCATGGGTTCGGACCTGCATATCGAGTACGGGCCGGAGCGCTCGGTGAACTCGGTGGTCCGCCGCCTGGCCGACACCAGCGCGGCCCGCCGCGACCTCGGCTTCGAGTCCACCGTGGGCCTGGAAGAGGGACTGCGCCGGCTGGTCACCTGGTGGGAGCCGCTGCGTGAGGAAGTCGCCGCCGGCCGGCTGCTGAAGAAGCCGGTTGCCGCAAGCCACTAGGCAAAACACCGCGTACGCACTACATTTGTGAATAATCACGCGAACACCGATTTTTTGGGGGAAGAATCATGGATCGCATCAGCGTCATGAAGCCATGGCTGGGGACGGCCGAATCCGACGCGGTAGCAGAGGTCATCGCCTCGGGATGGGTCGCACAAGGCCCGCGCACCGCAGCATTTGAACAGGCATTTGCCGAACATCAGCAGGTGGGGCACGCGGTAGCGGCCTCGAACTGCACCACCGCGCTGCACCTGGCCTTGAAAGTCGCCGGGGTGCAGGCAGGGGATGATGTGGTTCTCCCCTCATTCTCGTTTATCGCCACCGCGAACGCCCCGACCTACCTGGGCGCGCGCCCGGTGTTCGCGGACGTCGAGGAAACCACGGGAAATGTCAGCGCGCAGACCATCGAAGCCGCACTGACACCGAAGACCACCGCCATCATCGCCGTGGACCAGGGCGGCATGCCGCTGGACCTGGAGCCGTTGCGGCGGCTGTGCGACGAGCGCGGGCTGGCGCTGGTCGAGGACGCCGCCTGCGGTGCGGGCTCGACCTACCGCGGCGCGCCCGTGGGCGTGGGCGCCGACGTGTCGGCGTGGTCGTTCCACCCGCGCAAGCTGCTCACCACCGGCGAGGGCGGCATGCTCACCACGAACAATGAGCAGTGGGCGCAGCGCGCCCGGCGCCTGCGTGAACACGCCATGGACGTCTCCGCGGCGGACCGCCACGGCTCCACACTGGCCCCGCAGGAAAGCTACGGGGAGATCGGCTACAACTTCCGGATGACCGACATGCAGGCGGCCGTGGGACTGGTCCAGCTCTCCAAGCTCGAGCAGATGGTGGTGCGCCGGCGCGAACTGGCCGCACGCTACCAGCAGGAGCTGGCAGGGGTGCCGGGGCTGCGCTTCGTGCAGGACCCGGAGTACGGAACCTCCAACTACCAGTCATTCTGGATCGAGGTGAGCCGCCCGTTCCCGCTGGACCGCGAGGGGCTGCTGGCCAAGCTCGCCGAGGACGGGATCTCCGCACGCCGCGGCATCATGGCCTCGCACCTGCAGCCTGCCTACGCCGGGCACAGCGGGTACACGGTTGCGCTGCCGGTCACCGAGCGGCTGACCGCCAACACGCTGATCCTGCCGCTGTACCACGACCTTCGGGAAGAGGAACAGGACCGCGTGATCTCCAGCGTGCTCTCCGCCAGCGCGCTGACCGCCGCCGGAGCCTAGCATGGCCAAAATCCTGCTCCTGGCCGCCAGCGGGCTGGCCCGGGAGACACTCGAATCCATCCGGCAGACAGGCGACCACCAGGTGCTCGGGATCCTGGATGACAATGCAGCGCTGCACGGCACCTCAGTGAACGGGGTGCCGGTGCTCGGGGGACTCGACCTGGCCGTGCGGCGCAGCGAAAAGCTGCTGCTGTGCGCAGGGAAGGGCGCCTCGCGGGCGGCCATCGCCCGGCGGCTGGATTTGCCCGAGGAACGCTACGCGACCCATGCCAGCGCCCACGCGGTGCTGGGCTCCACGGTCGCCGTGGGCGCCGGCAGCATCATCCTGGCCGGCACCGTGGCCACCAGCGACGTGCGCATCGGACGCCATGTGGTGCTGATGCCGCGGGTGGTGCTCACCCACGACGACGTGCTGGGGGACTACGCCACGCTCGCCGCCGGCGCGGCCATGGCCGGAACCGTGCACGTGGGCGCTGAAGCCTATCTGGGAACCAACAGCACGGTCCGCGAAAACCTCCGCATCGGACGCGGCGCCGTGCTCGGCATGGCCGCGGCGCTGATCACCGACCTGCCGGCGGGGCAGACCTGGGCCGGAAATCCGGCCCGCCCGCTGGACTCCCGGATTCCGGGCCGCAACCCGGAACCGACCAACAACACACTTTTGAATGCAAGCCTGAAAGAGGCCACTCGATGAGCAACAACGCGATGACGACCCACGCACCCATTCCGCTGGTGGACCTGAAGGCCCAGCAGCGCGAAGTCCAGGACCAGGTTAATGAAGGACTGGCCCGGATCTTTGAGAATACGGCATTCATCGGCGGCGCGGCCGTGGCAGACTTCGAACAGGCGTACGCCGGCTTCGTCGGGGCGGGGCACTGCATCGGCGTGGGCAACGGCACCGACGCGCTGGAGCTCGCGCTGCGCGCCGCCGGGGTGGGCCCCGGGGACGAGGTCATCATCCCGGCCAACACCTTCGTGGCCACCGCCGAGGCCGTCAGCCTGGTAGGAGCCATCGTGGTGCCAGTGGATGTTGATCCGCAGCATCTGCTCATCGACCCGCTGGCTGCGGCCGAAGCCGTCACCGAGCGGACCAAGGCGATCATCCCGGTGCACCTGTACGGCCAGACCGCCTTCGTGGAGGAACTTGAGCCCATCGCTGCCGCCTGCGGCGCGGTGATCATCGAGGATGCGGCGCAGTCGCAGGGCGCCACCCGCTTCGGGCGCAATGCCGGAACCCTGGGCCGCGTTGCGGGCACCAGCTTCTACCCGGGCAAGAACCTGGGCGCGGCCGGCGACGCCGGCGCGGTGCTCACCAACGACCCCGAGCTCGCCGAGCGGGTCCGCCTGCTCTCGGCCCACGGCAGCCGCGTGAAGTACGTGCACGAGGCAGTGGGACGCAATTCCCGGCTGGATGCGGTGCAGGCGGTGGTGCTCAGCGCCAAGCTGGAGCGCCTGGCCGGCTGGAACCAGCTGCGCCGCGACGCCGCGGCCCGCTACTCTGAACTGCTGGCGGATGTTCCGGGTGTTGTCCTGCCGCAGCAGGCCGAGGGCAACGAGGACGTGTGGCACCTGTACGTCGTCCAGGTCGAGGAACGCGACCGGGTGCTGGCCGAACTGAACGAGGCGGGCATCGGCGCCGGCATCCACTACCCGGATCCGGTGCACCTGACCCCTGCATTCGAGCACCTGGGCTACGGCGCAGGCTCCTTCCCCGTGGCCGAGCAGGCCGCCGGGCGAATCCTGTCGCTGCCGCTGTACCCGCACATCACCGAGGAACAGCAGCAGCGGGTGGTCCAGGCCCTCAATGCGGCAGTATCACGATGAAGACCAAAGGCCGTCGGCGTCTGGAAAAAAGACGAGGAGGTCCCGGAGCATCAAGCGCCTTCGGGTGGAGCCTTCTGAACACCATTGTGGCGCGTTTTGCCACGCTTGGCATCGGGATCGTTTTGGCCCGTGTTCTCGGACCGGAAGAGTTTGGCACCTTTGCGGTAGCCTTGGTCGTTCTCATGGCCATTTTGAGCTTCAACGAGCTGGGCGTCAGCCTGGCAATCGTGCGTTGGCCTCAAGACCCCAAACACATCGCTCCCACGGTCAATACGATATCCGTTGTCGCGAGCATCATCATTTTCTGCGGTGCCTATGTCCTGACACCGGCGGTAGCCACGGCAATGGGGGATCCCGAAGCTACAAAGGTGATCCAGCTGCTTCTGGTCAGTGTCTTGATCAACGGTGCGGTCGCAACGCCGGCTGCTCTGCTTCAGCGCAGATTCCAAGAACGCACGCGTATGGTTATTGACCAGACCAATGTATGGGTCGGGGCCATCATTTCCCTTGTTCTTGCGCTGATGGGATTCGGGGCGATGTCGCTTGCGATCGGCCGGCTCGCTGGATCATTGATTTCCGGCGTGATGTTCCTGGCCGCGTCGCCGCTTCCTTACCGCTTCGGCTGGAATCGAGAAGTTGCCCCGCAACTTCTCCGATTCGGTCTTCCCCTTGCAGGCTCGAGTATCGTCGTTTTCGCTGTTGGTTATGCAGACCAATTGACCGTTGGCGCTGCTCTGGGCGCAACGGCGCTGGGCTTCTATGTCCTGGCCTTCAATCTGTCCAGCTGGCCGATGAGCATCGTTTCCCAACCGCTTCGGCGGGTTGCACCGGCGGCATTCTCGCATCTGCAAGCGAACCCCGCGGGGTTGGGACGTACCGTGAGTACGCTCATGGGGCTGCTTGCGGTGTGTACTGTTCCGTTGTTCGCATTCGTCTCCGGCGCTTCGAGATCCCTTGTTGAATTTATCTACGGTTCCCAATGGCTTCCGTCAGCTGCGGTTCTGTCATTCTTGGTTTTCTCGGCGCTGGTGCGCCTTGCCTATGAACTGATGTACGACTACCTGGTAGTTCTTGGACGCACCGGAACAGTTTTCGCGGTGCAGCTCGTGAGCCTCTGCATCATGGTTCCGGCCTTGCTGCTGGGTGGATATCTCCGCGGGTTGGTCGGCCTGAGCGCTGCGCACGCTTTGGTTTCCTGGTTGGTAATCCTGCCAATGTACGGCTTCCAGCTTTCGCGGGCTGGGGTCAAGATCTCAGCCATTGTCCGCCGTGCACTATCGCCAGTCCTAATCGGGCTGGGAGTGGGAATCGCGTCCTACTACATCACGCTGTCTATCCCGTCGACATTCTGGGGTCTGGCAGCGGGTGGGACGCTGGCGTTCATTTGCACCGCAACAATGCTTTATGTGCGACGAGCCGATCTGGCTGTAGTTCGAGGTATTGGACAGGCCAAAACCGAGGCGGAACCAGTAGGCGATGCAACAACAGTAAGTGTTGCCAAAGAGGAGCTTCAATGAGGATTCTTGTTTTTCCACACGATTTTGGTATCGGCGGCAGCCAGCTGAACGCGGTAGAGATCGCCGCGACGCTGAGGGATCAGGGACATGAGTGTGTCATCTTTGGCAACCCGGGTCAGCTCAACGGCCGGATCTCGGAGCTCGGTCTCGAATACATCGAAGCTCCACGTCCAAGAGTTCGACCTACGCCGAGCATCGTTAAGGCCCTGGTTCAGATTATTGACGAACGCGATATTCAAATACTTCACGGATTTGAATGGCCACCGAGCCTTGAATGCGCAATCGCTAGCCATCTGCGTCCAGCAACGAGGCACGTTTCTACCGTGATGTCGATGTCGGTTGCGCCGTTCATTCCACGAACTACTCCACTGATCGTCGGCACCGAGGCTATTGCCCATCATGAACGCGAGTCCGGTCGTTCGATCGTAACTGTCCAGGAGCCACCCGTGGACTTGGACCATAACAGCTTGGGCGCGGTCGGATCCACCGATGCGTTCTTTGAACGGTGGAACCTTTCGCATCAGGCCTTCACCGTTGCAGTCGTTTCACGGCTTGCTCCTGAACTAAAACTTGAGGGAATCTTAGCCGCGATCAAGGCCCTGCCATTGCTTGGAAGCAATCAGCCCGTGCAGCTGGTCATTGTCGGCGACGGACCTTCCGAGCCCGAGGTGCGAGCCGCAATCGAAAGCGCCGGCCTTGGGGCGACTCCCCACCGAGTAGTGATGACTGGCTCACTGAACGATCCCCGAGAAGCCTATGCGGCCGCTGATGTCGTCTTAGGCATGGGTGGTTCCGCTCTCCGTGCCATGGCGTTTGAAAAGCCATTGATAGTTCAAGGTGAAAATGGGTATTGGAAGCTGCTGACTTCGCGCTCACTTCCTGATTTCCGATGGCACGGGTGGTACGGTCGCGGCGATAGCTTGCACGCTGGACCGGAACGTTTGGCAAAGATTCTTGACCAGCTCATCGCAGACGCGGTCCTACGTGAGCGACTGGGGCAATTTTCCCTCGAAACAGTGCTGGAGCATTATTCGCTAGAACGTGCAGCGCAGATCCAACTGGAAGCCTATGAAGCAGCTCTGAATAGTTCTCCGCAACGGGCCAACGAACGCCTTCATGGGCTTGCGAGCCTGTATAAATTAGCAAATTATGAGTTCCGCCGACGATGGTCCAACCTGCGAGGGAGGACCATAAAAGACGATGATTTTAATGCTTCCCCGATCGTCACGGAACGTCCACAAGTACACCGCGTAGGGGCTGAATAGTATGGCTATCCCAGACACAATTCTTTGGATTGCAGGTACGTCATGGGACAGCGTTCCAGGTACAGATCGTCGACTTGTTGACGAGCTTGCAGAGCACTTTGACGTAATTTGGGTTGACCCACCGGTGCGACTCCCAAAGGGTGCTATTGCCTCTCAAGAGATCAAGCAAGTTCAGCCGCGAGTTTGGCGCCTGCCCATCTACACTTTGCCTGGTATTACCAGACCTGTAATACGAAGAATTACTAGTTGGATACTCCAACGAAATATTCAGACTGCCTTGCGGACGATGGGGCGCAGTCCCATTGCAACAGTCGTAGCTTTTCCGATAGCCCGGTTTCCATCCATGAACACTGGACAACGAATCTTCTACGTCACCGATGACTGGCTAAGCAGCGCACACCTGACTGGATTCTCGCAGCAATACATGCGAAAAATCGTTGCCCGGAACCTTAGCGCGGCAGATGTTGTCGCTGCTGTTACCCCGGTACTTCTGGAGAGCCTGAATAAGACCGCATCATTTACGAGGGGAATTGTCTTTCCCAATGGATGCCCCGAAATATCTCCACGGGGTGAAGTGCGCCGTCGCCGGGAAATAGGCCTGTTTGGGCAACTGAACGAGAGACTGGATCTCGAAATTCTTGAGCAGCTACAGCTTAGCGGCGTTCGTATACTCGTGGCTGGACCGCGCACCGATACTGACAAAGCCTTTGGTTCGAAGCTGACGAGATTTTTGGAATCCGAGAATGTCCAATGGGTCGGCGCGGTTTCTTCTACCGAGCTCCAGCAGTATCTCGCAAGAATCAGTGTGGGTATCACTCCATACGCTGATACCGAATTCAATCGATCGAGTTTTCCGCTCAAGACCCTGGAATATCTGGCCGCCGGAGTCCCTGTTGTGGCTACCTCTTCACCAGCTGTGGATTGGCTGCAATGCGACCAAATCTACGGGGCAGAAGACACTGCTTCATTTGTCGGGCGTACGCTCGAACTTTTGGACGCTTCGTGGGACATGGCCGAGGAAGAACAACGGCGCAATTTCGCCAAGAACCATAGCTGGCGCCAACGGGCCCGCCAGTTCTCCGAACTGATTGGCCATTCGCCCGTTGGTAATACGCCATCGGAACACGGAGAAGCTCAAGGCACGTTGAAGAGCGTATCGACAATTAAGGAACCGTAGTTTCTTATCAAGGCTGGCCGATTCTTCGGTCAATCCCGATTATCGACCCGGTAGAAAGCGAGGGGTTAAGATGACTGATTCAACCAGACCCAAAAAAACCATGGTGGTTGTGACACCCAGCTATCGCCCAGATGCGGAACTTTGTCGTGACCTCAATGCTTCTGTCATGAAGTATTGTTCACCTGACATCGAACACCATATCCTCGTGCCCAATCGCGATTTGAACCTTTTCGCCGACATGGCCAATGAACGAACGAAAATTATCGGGGTGGATAGCCTTCTTCCCAAGAATATTTTCAGGATTCCCGGTGCGAACCTTTGGATCAATTTGGCTCGTCCGTTCCCTCCTCTACGAGGATGGATCGTGCAACAACTGGTGAAGCTGGGCTACGTGGCTTCTTTGGCTGCAGACTTGGCGCTGTTGATCGATTCAGACATTGTCTTCATCAACCCTGTCACGACAGACAGCTACACGCATGAGGGGGAAGCCCCCTTGTTCCGGCGCAGGGGAGGAGTGACCGAAGACATGCAGAGGCACGTTATCTGGCATCAAGTCTCTCATCGACTTTTGGGCCTCGAAGACCCTGGGCCCTGCCCTCTTCCCGACTACATAACGTGTCCTTGCTTGTGGGAGCCAACAATGGTCTCCAATTTGCTGGAACACATAGAAATTACCACGGGCGAGCATTGGGCCACCGCAATCGGGCGCAACCTGCACTTCTCAGAAATGATGCTCTATGGCGTATACGCAGAACACTTCCATGATCAGGCAGAACCACTACTGACTACGGATGCTAGCCAGGTTCACAATTATTGGGACGAAGTACCGTTGGACCAGGACGGGATGAAGGAATTCCTAAGTGGCGTGCGAGGCGAGCATCTTGCAGTCATGATTTCGGCTAGGTCCAACACGCCTTCGGAAGTTCGACGTCAGGCTTTCACAGAGTTCCACGGTTAGGTTCCGAAACGAAAACCTGCCGGAAATACCTCAGGGTATTTCCGGCAGGTTTTTTGGCTATCTTGAACTAATCCTGCGTGTGCGTTCAACAGGAACCAGAACTGGCCCTTGGGCGACCGTCTTGTTTTCCTGCGATGTATCTGGTTGTTCAGCAGCCGCGTGCGAGGAGGCATCATCAGTTGCATCTGCAGCATTCGCGTCCGAACCGTTGTGCTTAGAAGAGGACTTGCGAGCCTGTTTTCTAAGCCGAGCCTTCTTGACCGCCACACCCAGCGAGACGCTTGTCAGCATGAGAACGGCGCCGCCGATGAACACTACGATGACCGAACGTAGCCTGCTTGAAAACTGTTCGGTAGGTTTCTCTGGAGCGACCACAGTCAGCGACGTAAAGAGATACATGTCATCAGCCCCGTTGATCTTCTGGGCATCGTACAAATTCTTTTCTAGATGTTTACCTAGCGCCACCGCAGTTGCGACAGCATTCTCCGGGGTACTGGCCACGCCAGAAATATCGATGACGAACCCGTTGCTATTCACGCCCTGGCCCACCGCATACTCCGGTCCAAGGCCGGCACCTTCAATTTCAGCCGCCGTGCTGGCTGATTTCAGCTGGGTAACCATGACATCGGTGATCAAAGACGGATCCGATGAACGCAAGTATGGATTGTCCTTGTTCAATTTCGCCAGGGCTGGATTCTTTTCCAACTCTCGCTCGCTAGGCAATGTTGGATTTACTACCGCAACGCTCATGCTCGATTCGTAG
This sequence comes from Arthrobacter sp. YC-RL1, assembly GCF_001454985.1. Classification (NCBI taxonomy): domain Bacteria; kingdom Bacillati; phylum Actinomycetota; class Actinomycetes; order Micrococcales; family Micrococcaceae; genus Arthrobacter; species Arthrobacter sp. YC-RL1. Next base: position 2,367,217 of record NZ_CP013297.1, on the reverse strand, counting down.
GACCGAGGGCCGAATTGGTAGACATAGACGCCCGAGGCGATGGTAATTATGAGTACAGGCAGTACCCAAAACTTGTAAGTCCAAAGTGTCTTAAGGACGGCTAGCGGATCCATGATTAGGTACCCACCTTTCTGCGATTGTGTTTTTTAGTAGAAGTTGTTGCACCACTGAGTTTGTGTTTGTGCGACGGTCTTCCGCGGGCCAAATTCCAAGCAACTCCACCAAGTCCCGACAAGACCGGGAATGCCAAGGCGAAAACTGGAAATGAGAGGGAGTCAAAGGTTAGCGAACACGCAGCGCCCACTGAAATTCCCGCAGTTACGGCACCGGCAAAGCATTTGAGCGCTGGGTCTTTCAGCGAACAGGCGGCAACAGCCGTGGAGACTGCCGGCACAGCGAAGTACATGATTGTGGCTACCATCCCGACTAAGCCCAACGTCACTGCGGCACTCAAATACTGATTGTCAAGGAAGTAGATGGCGAAGTCCGGTATGTAGTTGCCAGGGCCTAACCCCAATACAGGATTTGCGTCGATCATCCGAGCAACACGAGGATAATTATCGGTTCGTGTGCTGATGGAAGGGTCAGATGTTCCAGAGAATAGAGATCCTGTCAGTGTGGTCACCATTCCCGGTATCGTGAGAAATACGAGCGCTCCAACCACAGGAATAATTAAGGTTGCCCATTTTCGGGCAAGTGCCGGCAGGAAAGGAAAGAAGATGAGAAGGGAGACTACTAGGCCGAGAATGCTCGATCGGGAGACAGTTGCCACCATCGAGAACGTCAGCAGTGCGCAACCTAGCCAGTGAAGCATTTTGCTACCTTTGGGATCGTATAACGCCCGCCAGATTGCAAGAGGAAGCACCATCGCAGAGACAACTGCCAGCTCAATTGATGTAAAAGTGGTGCCGGCAACACGAAGAAAAGTTCCGCGAACCTGAAAAGTGGTATCCCCACCGTTGTAGGTGAATCCGGGCATAGCCTGCTGGATCCATTCCACTGGATTGATTCGCAACGTAAACTGAATGGCCGCAATGACTGAGCAGACTACAGCGCCAGCTATGAACGGGCGTACGATTCGCAAAATTCCGTCAACGGAACGCGCAGCATGGGTAACTGTCAGCATCAATCCAGCGCTTGCTGCGATTAGGAGCAACCAGCGATCAGCGGCTGCCCGCGTGGTGATATTGCTACCGCCTGTCCAACCGGAAAACATCGCAACATAGGATAGGCACGTTGCTATCACCAGCGCTCCCAAAGCGAAACGCCCTGGATGTTTATCTTCCAGTGGGTTATGGAGTCCGAAAATACTTGAAGCGAACCAGACTGCAAACAACGACAACGCGAGCAACATCGGGACTGATCCAGACGCACCAATTGGTTCCAACACCATGCTTGACGGAATGGCGAAGATCGAGAACAATGCGATCTTCAATAAGTAGTATCCACGGCCATCATCCGAAGTTTGCGTGATACTGCCACGTATCAGTTTTTCGGCCATATGGACTTTAGATATTGCTACTGTGTTGTGCGAGTCTTTCGATTCCGGACGGATCCCCGGCTTAGTCATGTCTGGCAGCAGCTATGTACAAGACATGCTGCCGATACATGACTGGACATTGCTCCGCAGTCCCCAAAACTGCGTTTGAACACTCGTTTATACAACATATTTTCCCCAATTTTTCCCCCTATAAGTACACGATATCCTTGATCCGGCAAAGCCGGAAGCGGTTATTTGCAGAAACGACTGCATTACCCGAGAATCTCGTGTACCTTTCGTGCATCGACGCTTGCCTGCCTATCCGGACGTGGTCTTGCAGGTTGATGCGTCAATGCTAAATACTGCCAGCTGGTCATGCGATGTCAGGACATCGGCAAATTTGCCACCTGAGATTGGAACTTGTTTCTTGGCGAAGCTCTTTACCGCAGTTCCTTCGTCGATACATGGGACGTGCACCTCATATTCTTGATTACCAGATGATGTCGCCGTCAACAGGATGTATAGTTTCTTGCCTTTCAACTTGACCAGAGCATCGACATTTCCTGTCACCGAGACTCCTGATTCCACCGTTGGGGCGTTTAGAACTGGCGCCAGTTCTGAAATTCGCTGGTTGAGTGCAGTCACAGTCGCTTTCGGCTCGTCGCCGCAGTCCCGCAGAACATTGTGAGAGGCGCAGCTCCCTCCAAAACTATGGTTGAAGTAGACGACTCCTCTGGCGCCATGAACAATGCTGCTCCATACGGCTGCCTCGATCTGTTCTGGCTTGATAGTTGGACTTTGTTCTTCACCCGCAGGATGACCTACTTCGACGAAGGCCCACACGGGCTTCGACCCTTGAGGCCTGACCAAATCGCGTAGTCGATCGATGGTCCAACCGTAGTTTGAAGCCTTTCTGCATTCTTCGGTGCTTAGATCCCGTTGCTCTGGAAGCAACGTCCCGCCTTCCGATGCGCCGCAGATGTTCGTATCCGTGAACCAGTAATTGTCGGCCGAGACGATGTCGCCGAAGTCGCTGACGAATCGCGTAGCCGTTTCCGCAGATTCCCAGAAAGTGACACCCTTGCCGTAATTGACGTAGTCAATCTGCCCAGGAGATTTTTTCTTGCCGAGTTCCTCCAAAATTGTAAATCCGCAGGCCTGCTCGGCGGGGTCACAAATAGTTCCCTCACCTGGAGAATTGCCGGTCCATTTGGCATCTCCGCCGCGTCCCCACATATCCACTTCGTCGGGGAGAACGAACCCATTGGCTTCAGGAACTGTTGAGCTGGTGAATGCGATCATGCCTGCGCTTCGAATAGCGTCGACATCTGAGCCCCCGGTCAACTCGACATAGGTATTCAGCCCCATCTCCTTATCCCGTTGAATATCTGCGGGCTCCACAGCGGTGGCGAACCATACACCCAAGGGAAAGAATCCATCAGAGGTGGGCAACGGGTGCTTGAATTTTTCGGTTGATGATTTCGCACCGTCGACAGGTACCGTCTTGAGCACTGTCGATTCCTCAGGTGTAGGAACACCCGTTGATTCGAACACCTTTTCTTTGACTTGTTTATTCGGCTCCGCATTCAACTTCACAGGTTGTTCGCCGGGTGCACTGCTGCACCCGGCGAGAATCAGCGACAGGGCCAGAATTCCGCTGGTGTGAATACGTCGGCGAATTGTCATCAGGTACCCTGCTTGTCGATGCTTTGTGCCTGCGTGCGGCTTGAATCGTCCCGTTCCCAGAGGGGCGCTACCGTCGCTTCCAGTGCCTTTGCCCGGCGACGGGCAATCAAAACCAAGGACGCATAGGTGCAGGCATCGCCTAGTGACTGAAAACCACTGACGCTGGAGACCAATTCACTTAGAGTGCGTCGTGAACTTTCGTTTCGTACGTCTTTGTCTTTCTTTGCCTCGCGTTGGCCCCTGTAGTTCCGAGTCAAGACCCGAAGCAAAGAGGACACGTTACGCGGTGTCTGAACGCGGACGGGAATGGTAGGCAAGATGGCTTTCTCTTCGGCCGAGAACAATTCGTCGATGTAGAGGTCATCTGCTGTCAAGCTCGGGAACTCCGCGAAACGGGAACGGCCGTTGCGGCTCAGGGCATAGGCCCCGGCCCCCCACAGCGCCGTGCTGGTGGAGGGAATACGCCGCCTGGCACGGTAGAAGGAACGCACCAGCGGGCTTGCGTTCTTCGAATCGTATTCGAACGCAGGTCGCGCAGATAGTGTTGCTTCCGCCCCAAGGTGTTCAAAGGTCGTTCGTAAAGCCGACGGAGTGATAACGATGTCAGCATCAAGGTAAAGCCGAGGAAAGCAGTCTCCGGCGGCTTCTTCGGCCAGGTTCAGCGCAAAGACCTTTGACGGTACTTCAGTTTCAAGAACCTCCACTCCCTTGAAGGACCTGGCAATTTGAGCGGTGTTGTCGGTGCATCCATTGCAGGCGACAACGACCTTTACCAAATTGAGCTCCGCCAATTCAGCAAGCGGCATCAGCGTCTGACGTATAACATCAGACTCGTTGTGCGCCGGGATAATTATGCTTCCGAACGGAAAATGACCCAGTTCTACTGAATCGGTCTCTGCTGCAGGAAGACTATCCCACAGTCGTTCGTTGGCCACGATTCGATAGATGCCGCGGTGGGCAGGGCGCGTAATGCGCAGCAACTCGTGTAAACGGACAATTTGCAGATACAGCTGGGCGAAGCGCGCCGAATGATGTTTTCGAACGTACTTCACTCGGTTCACTGCCATAAGGGCGTTCAGTGCTGTGGAAGACCCAGATCCACCCATTTGATGCATCATGACAGCTTTTGGCTCGTACCAGCATTGCGCGCCCTCTTCTCTGGCACGTCTGAAGTAGTCAGTCTCCTCGGAATATAAGAAAAACTGTTCATCCCAGGCACCAAGCAGTTCATGAAGCCTGCGCTCCACCATAACGGCTGCGCCAGTTGCCCATTCCACTCGGTGTGGATGCTCGTAACTTTCGCGATCAAAATCGATTTCCGAGGCCCAGCCTGGGCGCTGCGAAAAACGCTCACCAAAGAACGCGTCACCCACTGCGCGCGTGATCGTAGGTTCCCTGCGCAGTGAAACGTATGTTTCGCCGTTTGGTTGAAGTAAGCGCGGAACGACGATGCCTGCACCCGACAGCTGCATCCTTCGAAGCATGGCGGAAATCGCCCCCGGATTTACGGTCAGATCCGGGTTGAGGACCAGTACGGCGTCGCAATCTCCGGAAAGCCCCCGGATATGATTGATCCCGCCAGCGTAGCCCAGATTGGCACCGGTCGGCACGCAGATCACATCTGGATAAGTGCCCAGCATCGCAACGGTTTCATCTGTGGAGCCGTTGTCTGCGACGATGACACGCAGATCCAACGTCAGCGCCTGCTCGCGCAGGCTTGCTATCAGTGCTTCCACGGAATCTGCATTGTTATAAGTAACAGCTAAGACGGTGACATCCGCATGCGCGTCGGGTCCGACAAAGCGGCCGAACGCTTTGAGTCCACGCACAGGCGCGACTGCATAGTTTGTGGGCATTGGAACCGGCCCTGAAGCTGCCAACATGCTTCCATCCTGTCTGATCATGGCAAGTCCAAGAGGGTTGTGCAAGAGGTAGCGCTGCGAGAGCCGCTTTGGTTCCAAGGCAAGGCGCCAAGCCCATTCCATACCGTTCAGAGCAACCCAAGATGGAGCTCGCTTGACGGCGCCAGCAAGAAAATCAACGACTGCGCCAAAGGCTAGGAGCACCTTGGCCCCGGTTGATGATCCGTAGGAAGCCATCCAAAGTTCCTGTCGAGGCTTGCCTAGTCCAACGACGAGAATATCGGTCTTCGAATCCTTGATCTGCGTCGCGAGCGAAACGCTGTATTCGTGGTCTTGAAGGTCTTTGCGATCCGGCGCCCAGAATCCTGTGACCTCTAGATCGGGTCGCTGTTCTGCCAGCTGATGCGCAAGCTGCTGCTGTACGTGCGGCGAGCCTCCCAAGAACCCTACTGACAACTTCTTGGATTCTGCTTCGTCAAGAATCGGGCCGATGAGATCGCTGCCCGCCAGACGGGGCCACTGTCGTCCCGTGAGCTGGCGTGATCGCTTAACCAAAGGAGCACCATCAAGCAGGGTCAACCAAGACATTGCCTTCGGATCTTGCAGGGTGTCTGTATCCCGCAGTGGGAATGTCGGATTTAGTGAATGGCCGATACTGCCATCCCAGCGGCTGCCATGCCCGAATTGCACGATATGGTCCAGGTTGGCTGAAACCACAGAAAGAGCGCTGTCTTGCGGGTCTGAAGCATGGTTAATGATATGTTGAACGGCTTCGCTTTGATCCATGAGGTCAACGACGATGCCCGACAATTTAATGCGTGGATGCAGGTGATTCATTGGACACCTCAAGGTGATGCGAGCGATTTTGAATTGGTTGCTGTAGGTTCGCAGAATCGTCCTCTGGGCACTCTGCCAGGACGCCGCCTGCTAGTCGATAGGACTCGTCTGTTTTAGGACAGACCCAGAGCCCGGGTGAGGTTTCCACGAGCTTGTAGCCGGCTTTGCCGACCCAGCCGATTTGCTTAGCTGGCACTCCGGCAACCAGTGCATGTGCGGGAACATCTTTTACGACCACGGCTCCGGCCGCGATAGTGGACCATGCCCCAATTCTTACCGGCGCCACACAAACGGCTCGGGCGCCAATTGCTGCTCCTGTTTCCACTACTACCGCTACTGCGTCCCAGTCATCATGCGACTTGGCGGTGCCGTCGGGATTGACGGCCCGCGGATTCAAGTCGTTGGTGAGCGTCACAGCCGGGCCGATGAAGACTCCATCGGCCAACTGTGCGGGTTCATAGACCAAGGCATAGTTCTGGATTTTGCAGTTGTCGCCTACGGTCACACCTGGACCAATGTATGCGCCGCGTCCAATGTTGCAGCCCTGTCCTACAACCGCACCTTCTCGGACCTGCGCCAGATGCCAGACATTAGTATTTTCACCGATTTCCGACAGCTCGGAAACATCGGCGCTGCGTTCAATATGAGTCATTTTTCCCCCAAGAAATGACGCTCCAAATAGATAGGAGCGGTCAGAACGGTTCGCTCAGCTGGCTGACCGTTGACAAGGTCGAGATTAGTTTTTCGAATGTGGCCAGGCAAGGCAACGTGGTTGCTTCCGGTGCTATTCGAGAACTTCGACAGGATGATTGCAGTGTTTTTCAAGTGGTTGCAAGTGTGCTTCCCAATGGTTATGGTTCAATTACTTAGAATTTCAAGTGACTGATCGGCAACGCGAAATCGGAAGCTAAACCCGTGAGAACTCTGGGCACGGAGCGACGCGGAATCGCCTGGCGCCATTTTCAGATATACGGGTGGAGCGCAGTAACAACATTCGGCCCTTCTTTATAAATGAATCTCCAATTTTCTGGATGCCTGTGTCTGATGCTCATCAAAAGGCGGCACGGATGCACAGCCATAACATTCGCGAATCCAAAACTAGAACTTCTAATCAAGGGTCGCTTCTTTCGCATCATCGAAATGTCGACATTGCGTGTATGGCCTCCCAAGCAACGTGCGGCAAACTCGTCAGCCAGGCCCTTGGGCTGGTGGCCCCTCGTTATCCGTCAAAGACGACGAAAAGTTGAGTTTGAGTAGGACTTAAGCGAGTGAGCCTGCGCAACGTATCCGAGCTGGGGCAAGGCCGAAGCCGCGTGTGTGTTCTCGTCGACTGGGAATGAGTTGGACCACCATCGGCCTTCCACTAGTCGCGAGTTAAAGCGAACCGCAGGGTGTAGGCCGATGAGGTTTGGCGCCATCGGAATGGTCCGGATCTGAGGAATGGAAGGTTGATTTGCAGCTGGATATGAAAATGAATTCGGGGATGATTTCTCAAGTTGTTGTGACCTGAGCATTAAGAAAATCAAAGTTGCGTCTCAGCTGATTGACCAAGCGAAGTCGGAGGAGCCAAATTTTTGATACGGCTATGGATAGTTTCTTATAATAGTCGGGGAAAGAAGCTCCTCTATTACCGGTGTAAATAGAGGACGAAATCGCGCTTGTCTGAGTATTTTTAGAGTACAAGAAAGTGTTATAGTTCACCTCAGTCTCGCGAATTGATCCATCTTTAATTTTGTGAATAATTGGCCGAGACTCCACAGGTCCATATCTGCTCATTTGCGGGCATTCTAAGCGATTCATTTTTTGTAATTTATGGAAGATTGATTGTGTGTTCAAGTAGCGGTCGATAGTGTGGTGCAAGAATTGTCTTTAAATCGAATCGCGAAGTTGCTGATTCGACCCCAAAAATATCGCTTAGGGTTTTGATGAGGAATTTTGTGTGGCTTCCAAAAAAGAAGATGATGACGCCTGACAGTGTCTCAAGTGGTCAAATGCAAGGTTCTATCCATATTGATCAGATGAATCAGAATTGCCGGAATCTGGAGGTCGAGGCAGCTGTGGAAAAAGATGCTAGCGAATCTGCAGCGCCTCTAAAAATGAAGTACTTGCCTCAGCTTGACGGTCTACGGGCATTAGCCGTCTTGGCTGTCGTTGTATTTCACGCGCGCACGACCTTGTTACCAGGCGGCTATATAGGCGTTGATGTATTTTTCGTGCTCAGCGGATTTTTGATTACTCAGATCATCAGCGCCGAAATCATGCGTTCGGGAGCGTTTAGTTTCAAGAACTTCTATCTTCGTCGTGCTCTGCGATTGTTCCCAGCACTCTTCTTAGTTGCATCAGTCTGGGCGCTGATCTATTGGTTGGTGCCCGGAATTCCTCAAGCTCATGAATCGCTTGTCGGGACGGCTGCCGCAATCACTTATTCGTCTTCATGGATCGCCGCCAACCACGCGGCCGATCTTGGCTCGATGCTTCCCACTTGGTCACTCAGCGTCGAAGAACATTTCTATCTTGTATGGCCGATCTTGCTGGTTCTTGGATTCAAGTTGCCCAAGCAATGGCGCTGGGTCGCTTTCACCATGCTTGGCCTTGTGCTCGTCTATCCGGTCATCATGTTCTTGACGGCCGGTTGGAGTCAAGATCGGCTGTATTACGCGCCGGATACTCGTGCCGGGCAACTCCTCGTTGGGTGTGCAGCAGCCCTTCTTCTTAATCGAATGCAAGTTAAGATTCCATCCGTTGTGGCTCTGGGGAGCGCCGTGGTGCTTGTCGGTTTTGCCTTCGTGGACGGCCGGATTCCTGTCAATGTCTACTCAAGAGGTGGAATCATTCTAATTCCGCTATTGGGATTGGTCATTGTTGTTTGGGCCGCACAACGAACTCGCGGTGTTGTACATCGATTCTTAAGTAGTAAACCCATAGTTTGGGTGGGGCAACGTTCCTATGGGATTTACTTGTGGAACTTACCTCTTATTGGCGCGTTGGCTTTTCTCGGATCCTCACCAGGAGCGTTGGCAGCCAAGGCGGTACTCTGCCTAGCTGTTCCGGCCGCTTCCTATGCATGGATGGAAAAACCATGTCTTAAACTCAAGGATCGCTTCTACACCAAAGCCGAGCGTAAGGCCCCATCGGCTGCCGCTGAAAATTCGTAGAGTGTAAGACGCGGCCCGAAGCGGCACGTCCGCAAATTTGCCGGAAGCAAGGTGAATCGAATCGAACACGATAGAGAATGTGCTCCGGCCCGACTCATCTTGTCCCAACGCCGCGCTCCAAACTTCCGCCGTAGCCAACGCCAGCCTGCTCGAAATCGGCAAAGGTGGCTGGCCGGCGAGAAATTTTGGAGTCAGCGGTCCCCAGACATCAGTTGATACGGCTGGTCTTGGTCGGACATGAGCGCTGAATTCGCACAGGTGCTATGCCAGACGGTGACACTGTCATAAGCTTGATTGTGGGAGTTATCGTGCCTTCTTGGGGGAAGGGGTAACGTTGGGGGAAAAATGAAAATCAGGACAATTATCATCGTCATGCTTGCAATCGCGGCGCTACTTTTTGGCGTCGGTTACGGGCTAAATCAGGCCGGCAATAGCAAAGCATCAGACCAGACGGATCAAATTTCTCCGGACGGGCAATCAAGCGACAAAGCAGCCGATGAATCACCTCAGGTTTCGCAAACACCGCAGACGAATACAACTGCTGCTCCGACCTCATCTGCAGACGGCAATCAGTCTGACAAAGACAGTCTTGCAGTAGATCCTCAGGCACAGCCGACGAGGCCTAGTTGGGATCCGAAGCCGAGCGCGCCGGACAGGCGATTGGAAATCAAGGCTGAGTCGTCGCCGTCACCAAGTGGCTTACCTTCAACGGAACCACGCACGGACGTCTTGAAAAAGGCGCCAAAAGCCGCCACCGCAGAAGGGAAACTGACTAAGGGATTCCCCAAAAAAGCGCTTCCTTTGCCACAATCTTCCGATGTAGAGAAGTCTTCGGTATCCGTGCAGTCTTCGATGGTCATGGTTGGAGTGCAGGGGCGAAGCAAGCAGAGCGTAGAGGACGTCCTCGCGTTCTACGAGTCGCACTTCAAGGATCTCCAGTGGCTGGCGAGCACCAGTACCGACGCTGACGGGAGCACCCGGTTGCAGGCGGGATTCGGTCAGGACACGGCCACGGTGACGCTGCACCAGCTGCCCACAGGACTGACCGAAATCAACGCCGCCGGCGTTTTCAAGGTCGAGGACTAGGGAATGTATCTGAGCCTCTCGGATTGGAGAAGCAACAAGGCGTCCAACACTTCGCGGGCCGCCCAGGTGGCGTTCAAGGCCTCTCCGACGGTCATTGCCCTGGGCATCGTGAGCATGCTGACCGACATCTCCTCGGAATCCGTCGCTGCCATCCTTCCCATGTACATCACCGGTGCACTGGGACTGTCCATGATTGCCTATGGATTTTTCGAAGGCCTGAACCAGTCGGCCAGCGCGCTGGTCCGCATCGCCGCCGGTTACGCCGCTGACCAGACCAGCCGGCCCAAACCGGTAGCTGTCGCAGGTTACGGGCTGTCAATGGTGGCCCGTGTCGGTCTGCTGTTTGCCACGGGCTTCGCCGGCATCGCGGCGGTGATCGGCGTGGACCGCGTGGGCAAGGGCATCCGCACGGCACCGCGCGATGCAATGATCCAGCAGGCCTCCCAGCCCGAGCATTTGGCGCGCTCCTTCGGCCTGCACCGGCTGCTGGACACCATTGGAGCCACGGTGGGTCCGATGCTGGCATTTGTCGTCCTGCTCCTGGTACCGGACGGATACCGGGCGGTCTTCGTACTGTCATTGGCCGTGGCGATTCTCGGTGTTGCGGTACTCGTGCTGGTAGTGCCCAATCGCAAGCTGGGAGCGAAGCCGCTTCCTGCAGCGCAGGCCCACAACTCGCCGGCTGCTACGGCGGAGGAGCCGGGACGGAGCATCCGGGCGCTGAAATTCAAGCCGATGCTGCGGATGCTGTCCCGCGGGCGGATGGGCAGGATGCTGTGCGCCGCCGGCTTGCTCGGACTGCTGACGGTCGGCGACGGTTTCGTATACCTGGCGCTGATGGCGCACGGGACGATGGACTACTTCTGGTTCCCGCTGCTATTCGTCGGTTCAAACCTGGTGTTCCTGCTACTGGCAATCCCGCTGGGCAAGCTCGCAGACCGGACGTCCCGGGCCGCGGTATTCGTCTTGGGCCATCTCGCCTTGGCTCTCGCGTACCTGTGCGCCAGCGGGGGAGGATCGCTGATCTTCATCGTTTCGGCGCTGGCGGCGCTGGGGCTGTTCTACGCGGCGACCGACGGCGTGCTGGCGGCCCTGGCTGGCCAGCTGTCGCCGGAGGGGTCGGTGTCCACTGGCATCGGCGCTGCGCAGACGGTGGTGGCCGTGGCCCGCTTGCTGTCCGCCACGGGCTTCGGCGTGCTGTGGGTGTTGTTCGGGGCGAACCTCGCCCTGCTCGGCGCCGCAGCCCTGCTTTTGCTCGTAGTCCCGCTGGCTTGGTATCTTTTGCTCGGAAAATCCTCCCAGCCAGCTGAAGAGAACTGATGAGCGATACGGAGCCCAAGGGCCTAGGAAAAAAGAGGACATTGGTCCTGATAGTCATTGCGGTGCTGGTGCTCGGTGCTGCCGGCGTCTACAGCGTGCAGGCCTTCCAGCGCTACCAGGAACGCACAAGCGGCGCCTCGGCGGCTGCACTGCGCGATTCCATGCCGGAAGGTGACCGCATCGTTTTCCGCAATACCGCCCCGGGCGAGGGCTACGGTTCAATGGCCGCCGTTGCCCTGAATGCGCCGTCAGGCCAGCGTGCCTTGACGGACATCTCCTGCGACCGGGTGGCCGAGCGCGCGGGGCTGGTGTCATGCATGAAGACACGCCGTGGAATCCCCACGACCTTCGAGAACGACGTGCTCGACGCTGAGGGAAATCTTGTTGAAACCCTGCCGCTTCCGGGCATCCCGAGCCGCACCCGTATTTCTGACGGCGGGCTGGTGGCGACCACGTCATTCGTGACAGGTCATTCCTACGCGGCCGGGAGCTTTTCCACCGAGACCACGGTGACCAGGGCCGACGGCACCGGGTATGGAAACCTTGAAGACTTCACCATGATGGTTGACGGCGAGGAGCTCACTGCCGTGGACCGCAACGTCTGGGGTGTCAGCTTCGTCTCCGAAAACGAGTTCTACGTGACCGTCGCCTCCGGAGGCAAAACCTGGCTGATGAGGGGGAGTTTCTCCGCCAAGACCTTGACGTCGGTCATCGAGAACGCCGAGTGCCCTTCGGTATCCCCGGACCGGAGCCGTGTCGCCTACAAGAAACGCACCGGTTTGGGAGCGACGGTGCATTGGGACATCGCTGTGCTTGATCTGAAAACCGGCAAGGAAACGATCATCGGCTTGCGTGACGGATTCGACGACCAGCTTGAATGGCTGGACAACGACCGGCTGCTCTACGGTGTTCCGCGGGCCGGAGAAATGGGCGACAGCGACGTCTACGTCATTGATGCCCGTGCGGAGGCAGAACCCGAAGTGCTCATCGAGCACGCATGGTCGCCATCGGTCGTGCGAACGGCCGGTTAGCCTGGCGGCGCCAGGGGCGGGACAAAAGAATGCGTGGCCGGGGAGAAATGTTTCTCCCCGGCCACGCATGTTTTTCGACGTCTGCTCCCTTTGCAACCCGTGTGCCCGCGTCTGCGGTTCTCCTATTGCTCTCAAGCCTCAGGTGGCCTGGAGGGCTGCTGCGCCGCGTGGTCCGTGTCGCTTGGCGTCGGGGTTGGTGTTTCATCGGCGTCCGCGGTGGGTGTGGCAGTTTCCGAGGGCTGGTCTGGCCCGGAGGAAGCGGCAGTCTGAGACGGCGTCGTTGTCTCCGGTGCCGGGGATTCGGCTGGCGTACCGGAGTCCTGCTTCGCCGGGGCAGGGCCGCCCGCGGCTTTCCGGGCCGCCGGGGCCTGCGTCACCGAATACAGCAGATCCGCGAAGTAGTTGCTGTGGTTCCAGGAGCTGGTCGGCCTGCTGCCGGAGCCGTAGGCGTACAACCCGTTGCTGCCCGACAGGCTCAACGCCGCGTTGCTCTTCCCGTTGGCGAAGTCCGCACCAGTGACGACATACCCGCCGTTGGGCGCGTGGTAGGAGACCGTGAACTGCTCGCCGGAGCTGATCGCCACCGGTGCGCTCAGGTAGGCGGTGTACCAGCCTGGAGCCGCGGCCGGCCCGAAGGTCGTGGTGGCCAGCAGGTTGCCTTGGGAGTCCCATAGGCTTCCGCTGGATGCCCCGGTTCCGGTGCTGCCGCGGTAGTAGCGGATGGCGTGGACCGTCAGGTCCGCGGAAGCCTCCAGATGCATTCCCAGCTCAACCTCGCCGGTATCCTGCGGATCCAGCGTCTGCGGGACCTGGTCTCCCAGGAAGGAGTCCAGCTGGATCTCCGCACCGGAGGTGTGGACGGTCCAGGGCGCGATGGAGGCCGCGGCGGAGTCGACTCCCCGGATGTTCTGCGGCGTCACTGTCAGCACGCTGCTTTCCGGCAGGGCGGCCGCCGGGGTGAACGTCAGGGTGGTGCCCTGCTGGCCCAGCTGCGAGATCCCCTGGATCTCGCCGTCCGGGCCGCTGACCTTCAGCGAGGCTCCGCTTTCCAGCGCCTGGCTGAAGGTTGCGCTCAGCGTGCTGTCCAGGGCGATGTTCGAGGCTCCGGCTTCCGGGTTGCGTTCGGTGACGGTGACCGGCTCGGCCTTCGGGACAAACCTGACATCCACCAGGTAGCTGGTGGTTACCGAGCCGGCTGGGTAGCCTGTGCCGTAGGTGTAGTGGCCGGCCTGCGCGCTGGTCTTCAGGTGCCCGGTTTGCGTTGCCGCAGCGAACTTGCCCGGGGTCGCCGGATAGATGCCGTTGCTGCGGTAGGCGGCCACGTAATCGTTGTTCGGCTGGATCTGCACCGGTGTCTCGAAGGCGGCGTACTGCCAGCCGGAAACGTTGGAGTCGGGGAACTGGACAGTTGCCAGCACCTCGCCCGTGGTCGAGTACAGCGTGCCGGTATGCGTTCCGGTTTCTCCGATGCTCCGGTAGAACTCAAGCCCGGTCAGCTTTCCTTCGACGTCCGAGGAGAACCTGGTGCCCAGGGTCACCGGCGTTCCGTCGTCTATCGCCGGGACTGTCGGTGTCTCGGTGTTGCCGAACAGTCCGCACGGGCAGTTCGCTGGATCCTCCGGCACCGCGGCCGTCCGGAATGAATAGGAGGACGGGTTGGCGAAGCCTTCGGGTTCCCCGCTGATGGAGAATTCCACGGTGTAGACGGTGTCCGCCTGCAGCGGGGCCTGCGGGGTGAAGGTCAACGTGGTCCGCTCGGTGTTCAGCGCCGCGGCACCGCCCACGGCAGTTCCGCCCTGCTTCAGGGATAGGGTCGAGCCCTCGGCCACCGCGCGGTTGAACGTGGCGGACACCGGAGAGGTGGCCTGGACCGATGAAGCCTGCGCTTCGGGGCTGCGGGAGGTGACCTTCAGGTCGCTCGGTGCCGAGCTGCTCGGGGATGGCGTTTCGGTGGGCTGCCCGGAGCCGGAGAGGCTTCGGTAGACCAGGTCTGCGAAGTAGTTGCTGTTGTTCCAGGAACTGCTTGGCATGGACCCGGAGCCGTAGCCGAAGACGCCGTTGAAGCCCTTCAGCGACAGGATGCCATCGGACTTGCCGTTGGCGAAGTCAGCTCCGGTGAAAACGTACCCGCCCTTGGGTGCCTGGTAGGAGACCGTGAACTCGGCGCCCGCGGCCAAGGTGACCGGGGTGCTCAGGAACGCTGTCTGCCATCCTTGGGCGGTGGTGGCCGGGAAGCGGGCGGTGCCCAGCAGGTTGCCCTGCGCATCCCAGACGCTGCCGGTGTGCTCGCCGTATCCCAGCGGACCCTGGTAGTAGCGCAGCGCCTGGATCTCGACGTCCTGGCTGCTGGTGAGCCTGATGCCAAGCTCAGTCGCCGCGGAATCCGACGGATCGAGGTTTGCCGGTTCCTGGGCGCCCAGGAAGGTGCGCAGCTGCTCATCGCCGCCCGCGGTGCGGAAGGTCCACGCAGGGATCTGCGCCGCACCGGTGTCCACACCGGAGATGTTCTTCGGCGTGACGGTGATGACGCTCGCCGCGGGCAGCGGCGCGGCAGGGGTGAAGGTCAGTTTCTTCGCATCCTCCGACACCGCCGTGGTTCCGGCGATGGCGTTGCCTGAGGAGCTGACCTCCAGTTGCGCCCCAGCCTGAAGCGGCTGGCTGAAGGTCGCGGTGACCCGCGAGTCGACCGGGGCGTCGAAGACGCCGCTGGCCGGGGTGCGCTGGTCAAGGCTGACTGGTTTGCCCTTCGGCTGGAAGCGGACGTCCACCAGGTAGCTGCTGGAGACCATCGCGTTGGGGAACTGGTCGCCATAGGTGTAGTGCCCTGCCGAAGCGCTGGTGCGCAGCGGGCCGACCTGCGTCGGGCTGCCCAGTGCACCGGGGGAGACCGGGTAGATACCGTTGCTGCGGTAGGCCGCCACGTACTCGGTGTTCGCGGAGATGGTCACCGGGGTGTCGAAGGCGGCGTACTGCCAGCCGACGGCCGAGTCATCCGGGAAGGTGGCTTCGGCGAGCTGCTGTCCGGTGGCGGAATACAGCCATCCGGTGTGCGCTCCGGTCTCACCCGGGCTGCGGTAGAACTCCAGTCCGAGCAGCTGTCCGTCTTCGGTGGCGGAGAAGCGGGTTCCCAGGGTGACCGGCTGGCCGTCATTGACGGCCGGCACGGCGGGAACTTCCGCATCCCGGTACAGGCCGCACGGGCAGTCGTTGGGATCCGCCGGCGTGGCAAGCACCGTGGTGAAGCTCCAGGTGCCTCCGCTGCTCACCGCGTTGCCGGTGGTATCGGTGGCGGTGACCTGCGCCGTGTAGGTGGTGCCCTTGGACAGTTCCGCCTGCGGGGTGAAAACCGCCTTGCGTGTTGCCGCGTCATAGGCGGTGCTGCCCGGCACTGCCGTATTGGAGCCGTCCTTCAGCGTGATCTGGACCGACCCGGGATCCACCTTCTTGGACAGGGTGGCCGTGATGGGTGTGGTGGTCGGGACGCTGCGCGCGGTGTCGATTGGGGAGTGGCCGTAGGCGTTGAGGCTGATGGATTCCCCGGTTTCGAAGACCGCGTCGACGAAGTAGTTCGCCCGGTCCCAGTCACGTGTGGGGAAGCCGGTGCCGCTGGTGAACAGGCCTGCCGACGGGACCCCGAAGCCTCCGGCGGCGCCGATCGGGTTCGCCTCGGATCCGCGGTAGGCGAAGTCCTGGGTGACCGCCGAGTAGTGCCCGTTCGGCGCGTGGTAGGAGACCACGAACTCGTCTCCGGCCCGGGCTTCCACCGGCTTGGCGAAGCTTGCGGTCTGCCAGCCTTCGGCGGATTCGTTGGAGAACGTCACGGTGGCCAGCTCGGTGCCGTTCAGCGACCACAGCGTTCCGGTGTGCGTGCCGGTGTTGGCCTTGGACTTGTAGAAGCGCACCCCTGTCACGTACCCGTCGGTCTGCGCGGTGAATCGCAGGCCCAGTTCCACTGCCGCCGAGTCGCCGGCATCAGCGGTGTCCGGCACCCGTTGGCCGAAGACGCTGTAGGGCCCGGTGATCTGCAGCGGCACTTCGGTGGCCTGCTGCGGATAGTTCGCGGAGTCGTCCACCGCGCGCACCAGCAGCTGCTCCTCGCCGCTGCCTTCCTGCACCGCGGTGAAGCTCCAGTTGCTCGATCCCTGGGCGGCCTTCCAGGTGGTTCCGCCGTCGAAGGAGTACTCCACGGCGGCGACCCTGCCGCCGGTGTCGCTGGCTGTGCCCTTGACGGTGATTTTCTCTCCGTTGCGCACCGATCCGGTGGGCGCGGTGGTCACGTTGACAGTGGGCGCCGTGGTGTCCTTGGGGGCGGTGGGCATAACCAGCCCGCTCATCAAGGTGGTCGGCAGGCTGTCCATGTCAGCGAGCAGGTTGACCTGGGCCTGCTGCATGCGGGAGTCGGCCGGCGCGCCATTGCCGTCATGCCACTGGTCCAGGCTCCAGGACCACTGCACCGAGCCGGTGGAGAAGACCAGTGCCCCGCTAGCCGCGCGGTACATGGTCGTATGGTGGGTGGTATTGCCAGCGGCCACGGTATTGCCGAAGTCCTGCAGGTATTCGGGCACCTGGCCAGTGGTGGTGGACAGGTGGATCAATCCCGGCGGGCGGAAGCCGTTGGGCAGATCTTCATTTGATTCGTAGCCCACGGTGTGCGGGGCAAGCTCGGTTTTGCTGCCCGGGCTTTGCGCATTCAGCGGCGTATCGCGCCACAGGCGCATCTTGCCTTCCTCGGCATTCACTGTCACTGGCAAATCCCCGCTGTTGACCACGTAGGCGGTGCCGGTCAGTCCGTTTTCCGGAAGTCCGCCGCCGTTGGCGGTCGAGGCGAAGCGCGGGTCGCGCCATGTTCCGGTCCATTCGGTGGCCGGATCGATCTTGTTGTTGCCCCAGGTTTCCTTGTAGGTGACCAGCGTGCGGTAGTCCTTCTGGTCAGTGGGCGACTTCTCGTAGCGGGTGCGCCAGTACACCTCGTTGCCGGTCAGGAACTGCAAGTTGACGCCTGCGTCCCGGGCGTCCTCGACGTTCTTGCGCTGCTGGCCCGACCAGTATTCGTCGTGTCCCACGGAGACGAAGACCTTGTGGTTCTTCAGCAGCTGCCCGTGCCGGTCCGTGTCCACGCCGGAGAAGTAGCTGACGTCGTAGCCGTTGCGCTCCAGAAAGCGCACCAGCGGGTATTCGGCCCCGAAGTAGAAGTCGCGGGCCTCCACGCCCGCCCGGGTGGCGAAGGGCCGGTTGTAGCTGAGCTTGAAGGCTCGGCCGTTGTCCGCGCCGGAGTAGAAATCCGAGCCGCCGTACAGGTTGTAGGCGTGCCAGGTGGGATCCGAGGTCTGGACCAGCACGTCGGAAGTGCTTGCCTCGTTGCGCACGATGAAGGTGATGTGGCTGGATCCGCCGGTGTCCTTGCGCGTGAGCTTGGCCAGGTACACCCCGGAGACGGCGTCAGCCGGGACGTCCCAGGACGCGGAGACATCCCATGTGCCGCAGTCGGTCAGTTCCGTGGTGACGTCGGTGCGGCAATCGCGCTGGTGTTGGGGGAGCGGAACGCTAGGTTGCACCGAGGCAATCTTGCGGGCGCCCAGGCCCTGGTACCAACCGGTGCGGTAGATGTCTATGGTGTAGGCGCTGGCATCCGTGTCGATCTTGAAGTCGACGCGCTGGCCCACGTTGACGCTGATGTCGGTGGCGAATCCCTGGATGGAGTCGTCCCCGGCACCGTCGATGTCCCATTCGTCGAAGGACGTCCCCGCTTTGGAGTTTTCGCAGACGATGGCGTTGACGTCCGGGCCGCAACCGGGTGTTACCGCAACTGCGGGAACCGCCGTCAATCCGACGGCGACCAGTGCCAACGCAGGACAAGCCGCCGCGGCGATCCTCGCGGTCCGGCTGAGTGTCTTTATAAAGCGGCGTGTCATCCCCATGACAAAGCCCATTTCATCCCCCAATGATGCGTCTGACGACGCGCGAGCGTGGATGCCGCCGAATCAGCAATTCTCCGGGGCATGCCCAGCATACGGCTAAATACAACCCTTAACGTATGCGAATTGGAGAATCGAGAAATTACTGAGTATGAATTTTGCGCCATGTGGAAAGCATCCGTGGACTCGGGGAATCGGAATTGCGCAGGTCGCAACCCGAATCGGGTTTTCGGGGCCCGGATCCAGTGGCAGGTCAGATCGCAGATGAGGGCATAGGTTTCGTCTCCTACGCGCCCATTTAGTGTGCCAATGAAATATTGTTGGTAGTTAGACGGCGATTTTCAAGGCGCCGGTACATGGGCTCGCACCAGAGGGGAATAATGATCGCTGAATCGACCACTTATTCCAAAATCCCCTCCATCACTAGTTGTGCTTCGCAACAGTATGCGGCACTACGCGGACAAAGACCGCGAGGTGCCGAAAATGCCTGAGCCGATGTTCGCCCTGGGCCAGCCGTCGGACCAGCTTGCGACGTTTTTGGCGACACCAGGCTGCCCGACCGTGCTGATCCTCGGTTCGCCGGGCATGGGGAAATTCGAGCTCCTGACCCAGACCATGCGGATCACTCATCCCGGTGAGCAGCCGGCAATGCTGAAATGCGACCCGGCGGGGATGAATGAACCGCTAGGCGCGCTGGCGGAGCTGCTGCAGCTGTCCAAGGGTGCCTCCATCACCATTCCCCATGCGGCGAGGCTGCTGAGCCTTCACCTGGCGAATGAGACAAGCCGACAGCTGCTGGTGGTGCAGGATGGGCAGTACCTGGATCCCGCCAGCGCTTATGTCCTGATGACCGTGGCTTCGATGCACAAGCTCCAACTGGTGGTGCTCTCAACCCGTCTGGACTGGAATGCTGAAGTCAACGAGGTGCTCTTGTCCGAAGCCCCGGACAACGTCATAGTCCTCGGGCCCCTGGAATTGAACCAGGTGCGGCAACGCGTGTCCCGGCTCGCGCAGCGCGAGGTCACGGTTTCAACTGCACGCCTTGTCCTGCGCCTGTCGGGGGGAATCCCCGCCTTGGTCGAGGCCATCACCCCCGAACTGCTCCGCTGCAGTCCACCTGCGGAAACCGGCCCGTGGGCCGCGCACCTGCTGCGCTGCGAACTGACGGAAAACCTGAGACTGGTGCTGGGCGACCTGATTGGAAGGATGGATCCGGAACTTTCCTCGCTGCTGCAACGCATCGCGACCAGCCCTACGCAGTCCATCGACGTGGACTCCTTGCCGGAGCCGGTCCAGCTGGCGCGGCTGCTGAACAGCGGATATCTGCGCGCGGACCAGGGGAGCATCTCGGCAACTGCCGACGTGCTCATCCAGTTGCTGGCCGAGCGCGAATCCAGCGCCAAGGAGCTCCAGGCACCTGCTGTCGACAATAACCTTCCTGCGGATTCGGGCTCCATCGCCCGGGCCCTGGACCGGGGCAATTACGAGCAGGTGCTCAAGCAGCAAGCCGGCCCGAACCCCGAACCAGGCGCTATGCTCCTGATCCCGGCAGCCCGGGAAATGGTTGGCGACTACCGCCCCGCACCGCTGGGCGACGAGAAACCCGCAAGGCTCCTTGCCTCAATTAATGAATCCTTCTCCGCCATGAACCTTGACGCCGCGGCTGAGTCTGCCCTGCAGCTGAGCCGCTGGTCCACCGGGCATCCCGGGCGCTGGTACCCGCGCTTGCGTTCAACGATTTACGGCCTTTTGGCGCTCATGACCATCGACGGGCCGCCACAAGCCGAAGAATTCCTGGAACGGGTAGTTCGCAGCGCCCCGCCGCTATGGAGCGAACTTAATGGCGCCACGCTGTCGCTTTGTGCCGCCGTCGTGCATAATTCGGCTGGAAATTTCAGGGCCGCCCACAGCGCCGCATGCGAGGCGGCCAGCGAGTTCGCAGGCAACGACTCGCTGGGACTGTATCCGGTTGCAGTTTTCCTCGCCGATTCCCTGAGCAGCCACCACGCAGACGAGGCCCATGACCACGCCGTTAATGCCGACTTGAAGGCGCTCGCCGGCCAGAGCCTCAACGGCGACGTTGCTGGGGTTGCCCACCCGTTGTGGTTCCAGGCACTGTCGGCCGCAATAGCCAACCGCAGGATCCGCCCCAGGGACGAGACGCTCGCGCAACTGCAACTCCTTGAACAGCAAGTGGAATGCCCGTGGAAATGGACTTTGGGTGCAGTGCTTGGCTTCATGAATCCGGAACTTCCCGTCGAATTCGAGGAAGTCAAGGATCTCTATGAACGGGGTCATCGATTCGCCGCGTACCTCTTGGTCAACAATCCGTTCGCGGGTCCCGGCCCGCGGGGCGACATTGCCATGGATCCGCGTGTCGCAGGCGGCCTGCAGCAGATTGAGCGGGACCTGTCGGAAATATCGGGCCTCCGAACTCCCGAACCCCCGGTCGCCCCTGCGGTCTTGACCGCTCGCGAGCGGCAAATCGCCCGACTGGCGCAGCAGGGTGCGAACAACCGGGAAATTGCGGATGAGTTGTATCTTTCCCGCCGGACGGTTGAAGGCCATCTGTACCGTGCATTTCGAAAGCTGGACATCGACACTCGTGACGAGCTCACTCGCATAGTGCTCGATCCCTAATTTTCTTCCCACCTGTTCCGGGTACCCAATAATTACTTGGTTTCGAGTATTCCCAAATTTGGGTATCAGACCTGGCTCTCTCGGGGGCCTGCGCTGACTAGACTGATACAAATTTCATCTGATGATTTATCTACAGATGAATACGTTCTTTGGGGGATTGTTGTTGGGAGTTCGCTGCCGGCAACAAAAAGATCTAAGTAGTAGACGGCGTAGGGGAATCGTTGGCTCGGATAGCAACCGGCTGACCTCGCTTCTTACTACTTGGCACTCGGTTAATACCGGGTGTGAACCCTGCATTAGGACTTTGACTGGTCAAAAGAGCTTCTTGGGGGCTGGCGGAATCGCAAGATGCCGCGGGCAGCGAAGCAGGGGAAGAAGGGGGCGAAACCGATGGGTCGAGCCGGACATGAACCACGGGGGAACAACAAAGGCAGCATTGGCTACGCAGTTGGAGCATTCGATTTGTTCCACATTGGCCACCTGAACCTGATCAAGCAGGCGCGGGAACACTGCGATGAACTCATTATCGGCGTGGTCAGCGACGAAGTGCTGGAGCGCACCAAGGGTGCCCGCCCGGTCATTCCGGAATATGAACGACTGGAAATCGTCAAGAACCTGAGCATTGTCGACCGTGCTGTGCTCGAAACCAACGAAGACCGTCTTGAGACATGGAAAGAGCTAGGCTTCACCGTGTTCTTCAAGGGCGACGATTGGAAGGGCACCGCCAAGGGCCGTGACCTGGAGCGCCGATTCGCCGAAGTCGGTGTGCAGATCCAGTACTTCCCGTACACGGTCCACACCTCCTCAAGTCTGCTGCGCCGCGCGTTGCAGTCCCTGGACAGCGCATCCGCCAAGGAATCGGAGGCAGCTTCGCAATAGGAAGGAAAACGGCTCCCGCCTCTGTACGGTGGGCGCCGGCAAGCGAAAGCAACAGCCGAAAGCGGAGATGAGGGGGAACTCATGCGGATAGCAATGATGGGTACGCGCGGGGTACCGGCGACCTATGGAGGATTTGAAACGGCCATCGAAGAGGTCGGAAAGCGGCTGGTTGAGCGCGGCCATGAAGTTGTGGTCTACTGCCGCGACACCAGTGCGAAAGTCGAGCGGCAGGAGAGCTACCTCGGCATGGAACTGGTGCACCTTCCCGCCTTGCATACCAAGTCGCTGGAAACGCTGACCCATTCAGGGCTGTCGGCCGTTCACCTGGCGGCGCATCGGACCGACGCGGCGCTGGTATTCAACGCGGCGAATGCCGTCTGGCTTCCGATTTTGAAGGCGGCTCGCATCCCGGCGGCCACGCACGTGGACGGCCTTGAATGGAAACGCGCCAAATGGGGCGGCGTCGGAAAGCGCTACTACCGGATCTGCGAGAGCCTGGCGGTGAAGTGGTCCAAGGCGTTGATCTCCGATGCCCAGGGCATCGCCGACTACTACACCGAGAAGTTCTCCGCGGAGTCGTACCTGATTGCCTACGGCGCCCCGGACTGCCGTGCAGTGGGCCACCGCAGGCTTGCAGCCGTGGATCTCAAGCCACGGGGCTACCACCTGGTGGTGGCACGGTTCGAGCCTGAAAACCACGTGGAGATGATCGTGGAGGGCCACCGGCGCTCCGGCAGCACCATGCCGCTGGTGGTTGTGGGGTCCAGCCCTTATGCGGATGAATACACCGCACGGGTGAAAGCCCAGGCCTCGGAATCGGTGCGTTTCCTCGGTGGCGTCTGGGACCAGGAGCTGCTCAACGAGCTGTATGCCAATGCCTACGTGTACTGGCACGGCCATTCGGTCGGCGGCACCAACCCCTCGCTGCTGCGCGCGCTCGGCTCGGGCACGGCGGTGGCAGGGTTCGATGTGTCCTTCAACCGGGAAGTTGCCGGGGCCGCGGGCAGGTTCTTCACCGATGCTGGCCACGCCGCAGAACTTTTCACCGAGCTGGAGCAGGATCCGGTGCAGCTGCACCGGCTGCGCAAGGCCACCGAAGCCGAAGCTGCACGCTATGACTGGGAGCTTGTCACCGACGGATACGAACAGCTGTGCCGGGACCTGGTGGAAGATCCGCGCCAGACGCGCCGGCAGCAGGAAAATGCCGAGGTCAAGCACATTCGCGCGGCCTAGCGGTGCGTACCGTGCATACGGTCTAACTACTTGAATTTTCGAGTATGCCTACTGCGGGTTTACTCGTGCCAAAAGATTCTGGAATACCTAAGGTAGGGGATACTCCACACAGAAATCCGTGCCACCGCCCAGTGCAGGCACGGATTCTGCGACGGAGCAAAGTCACATTGGGGGAGTGTGCAACATATGGGGAATATTGAGCGCGGTGCGCCGGCAAATGCCCGGCCCGACGCCCAGAACTACGCGGACGCGGATCGCTCGCCGAGCGCATCCGGTTCCAGCTATGCGGCCCAGGTGGCTGCGGGATGGCGCGAACTGTCTCAGGCTCAAAAGGGCGCTTCGAAGAGCGCACCAGCCTACTCACGTTATGTCAACCGCAAAATAGGCCGGCTCTTCGCCGCCCTTGCGGTGCCGCTGGGCGTCAGCCCGAACCAGATCACCATGCTCAGCGCGCTGTTCACCACCGCCGGCATCCTGCTGATCGCGCTGGTGCCAGTAGGCCTCGGCGCGGGCATTGCCGCAGCGGTGCTGCTGGCGGTGGGCTACGCACTGGATTCATCGGACGGCCAGGTCGCGCGGCTGCAGCGCAGCGGCTCGCTGGCCGGCGAATGGCTCGACCACTGCGTGGACGCCGTCAAGACCAGTGCCTTGCCGCTGGCCGTCGCGGTCGGCTTGTACCGCGCGCAGATCGAGCCGCAGTGGTATCTGCTGGTCCCGCTGGCTGCCTGCGTGATCGGTGCCTCCACCTTCTTCTTGATGATCCTGACCGAGCAGTTCAGGCTGCGGCTGGGCGTCAAGGGAGTGAGCGCGGAAAACGGCGCGAAGCCGAGCATTCTCCGCGCACTGCTGGTGCTGCCCATGGATTACGGCGTGATGTGCTGGGTGTTTGTGCTGTGGGGGATTCCGCAGCTCTTCCTGCCGGTCTACGCGCTGATCACCCTTGGCGCCGCGGGCTTCCTGGTGCTGGCGATGCGCAAGTGGTTCAAGGAAATCACCGCGCTGGTCCGTGAGCCCAAGGACGCGTCATGAGCGCCCGGCCGGTTCGCCGCAGGATTTCGCGGCTTGCCGCCGCCGTGCTGGTGGCAGGCGCCTTGGGCTTCTGCGCCTCGTGCACCACCGGCACTGGCACCGACGCCGGAGCGGCGACAAGCCAGGAATCCGCAGGGACGGATACGCACTCTGCGGCGCCCACCGGATCCCCGGCCACGAGCTCCGGCGCGCCGGTGGAACCCTCCGAGCAGGCTACCTCCCCGGAGGTCAAGGCGGTTCAGGGCTCCCAAGGCGTGGAGAATTCCTACGGAGTCAGCGAAGCACCGCGCTCCTCGGAACCGGATGCCACCTCGCAGGCCAAATTGGCGCAGCAGCCGCAGAAGCAGCACAAGACCGCCAAGCTGGGCGCCGAGGTGCAAGTAGTTCCCGATGTGGTGGTGGAGCTGGGCAAGATCCGTGCGGTCACGGCCGAAGCGAGCCTGCCCGGGGAAATCGGCGGCCCTGCAATCCAGGTTCCCGTCAGCATCACCAACAACACGGATGCCGACATCCTGACCCGGGACGTGGTGACCGACATCTTCTTCGGCAAGGACCAGCTGCCCGGCATTCCGCTGATCAGCGCGGAGAATGACCAATTTCCGGTGAACCTGGCCCCCGGGGCCACGGCAACCGCAACCTATGTCGTGGTGCTTCCGGACAACGCCGGCACCACCGTTCGCGTCACGGTGAACTACCGTGCCGCCGATCCACTCGCAGTTTTCGAGGGCACCTGGCCCGGCGCAGCAGGAGTAAAGAAATGAGCATAAACATCCCGGAACCGCTGGGGGCGGTCCGGAACGGGCGCAGCATGGGGCGCGCCCTGCTGGCATTCATGGCCAGCCTGGCCATGGTGATTGCCTTGGGACTGGTGTACGCGCCGCGCGCGGCCGCAGACACCAGCCCGGCCAATCCGGCCGACCCGGCGACTCCTGCCACGGTCAGCGCCGACGCGCTGCCCACGGTGCAGATCGACGGGGTGGTCTGGCAGCAGGCGATCTACGGCAACACCGTCTACGCGGTCGGCAGCTTCACCACCGCGCGCCCTGCCGGTGCCGCACCGGGCACGCAGACCGTGGCGCGGAACAACATCCTCGCCTACGACCTGACCACCGGTGCCTTGAAAACCGCGTTCAATGCGAACCTCAACGGGCAGGCGAAGTCCATCGCCATCGCCCCGGACGGCTCGCGCATCTACGTGGGCGGCGCCTTCACCACCGTCAACGGGCAGGCCCGCCGCTACGTGGCGGCGCTGAATCCCACCACCGGCGCGCTGATCACCTCTTGGGCCCCGAACGTGGGCTCGCGGGTGTACGCGTTGGCCGCCACGGCGGACAAGGTCTACATGGGCGGCTGGTTCAACAACGTCGGGTCGGCCCAGCGCACCAAGCTGGCAGCCGTTTCCGCCTCCAACGCGGCGCTGCTGCCGTGGAACCCGGTGCTCACCGACGGCGGCGACGTGATGGCCATGGAGCTGAACGCCGACGGCAGCAGGATCGTGGTGGGCGGCAACTTCAAGTCGGTGAACGGCTCCACCAACCCCGGCTGGGGTATGGCGATGCTGAGCACCGACGGGGTGGGGCAGCTGCTGCCCTTCGCCACCAACTCCCTGGTCCGCAACGCCGGCACCAAGGCGGCCATGCTGGACTTCGACACCCAGGGCGGCACGCTCTACGGCACGGGCTACCACTTCGGCGGCCCGGAGGGCAACTTCGAGGGCACCTTCGCCACCGACTGGAACACCGGCAACACCACCTGGCTGGAAGACTGCCACGGCGACACCTACGGCGTCTATGGCGGGGCCACAGCGGTCTACACCGTGAGCCATGCGCACTACTGCGGCAATATCGGCGGCTTTCCGCAGACCGAGCCGTGGAGCTTCCACCATGCGCTGGCCTTCGGCACCAAGCCCACCGGCACCATCACCGCTGACCCGTACGGCTACTTCAACTACGCGGGCACCAAGCGCCCATCGCTGCTGGCCTGGTACCCGGACTTCTCCGTGGGCACCTTCACCGGCCAGTCGCAGGCCGCCTGGTCGGTGACCGGCACCAACGACTATGTCGTCATGGGCGGCGAGTTCCCGAGCGTCAACGGAACCAGGCAGCAGGGGCTGGTGCGTTTCGCCGTCAGCTCCAAGGCGCCGAACAAGCGCGGTCCGGTAGCGGACGGCGCGGCGTTGAACCCCACGGTGACCTCCTACGCCAAGGGCATGGCCAGCATCTCCTGGCCGGTGACCTGGGACATGGACAACCAGAACCTCACCTATGAGGTGTACCGGGACGGCAACCTGGCCACCCCGATCCATACCGCGACCCGCGCTTCCTCGTTCTGGCAGCTGGGCACCATGACCTATCGGGACTTGGGACTGGAGCCCGGCTCCACGCACACCTACCGGGTGTTCGTCAAGGACCCGATGGGCAACATCTCCCGCTCGGAATCGGTGAGCGTGAAGATCTCGAGCACCGGAACCATCAGCGGCTACGTCTCGAAGGTCTGGCAGGACGGGGCCCAGAACTACTGGCGCCTCGGGCAGCCCGGCGGGAACACCTCGGAGAACTGGGCCGGCGGCGCGCCGCTGAACCTGGCTTCCGGCACCACCAGCGGCCAGAGCGGGGCCCTGCCCACTGACAGCGACACCGCCACCGGCTTCAACGGATCCAGCAGCGGCACCTCCGCCTCCGGCGAAGCCGTGCAGGGCCCTGACGAGTTCACCGTGGAAGCCTGGGTCAAGACCTCCAGCACCCGCGGGGGCAAGATCATCGGCTTCGGCAACGCGGCCGCCGGAAGCTCCAGCTCCTACGACCGGCATGTCTACATGGCAGGCAACGGGCAGATCTACTTCGGCGTGTACCCCGGCCAAGTGCGGACGGTGAACACCGCCACCGCCTACAACGACAACAAGTGGCACCACGTCGCGGCCTCCATGGGCCCGGCGGGCATGAAGCTGTACGTCGACGGGCAGCTGCAGGGCGAACGCTCCGACACCACCACCGGCCAGGGCTATGCAGGCTACTGGCGGGTCGGGGGCGACAACCTCAGCGGCTGGCCTGGACGCGGGTCCAGCGACTACCTCAACGGCACCATCGACGAGGTCGCCACCTACGACAAGGCGCTGAGCGCCGCGCAGGTCTCCGCCCACGCGGCCCTGGGCACCGGGACCGCACCCAACCAGGCGCCGACCGCCGCCTTCAGCAGCACCATCGACCAGCTGGATGTGAGCGTCGACGCGGCGGGATCCTCGGATCCCGACGGCGGCATCACAGATTACCGGTGGGACTTCGGCGACGGCACCCCGGTGGTTTCCGGCGCCTCGGCTACCGCGAGCCACAGCTACGCGAAGGCCGGAACCTACACGGTGTCCCTGCGGGTCAGCGATGCGGACGGCGCCACCGACACGGCGACCAAGTCGGTCACCGTCACCGCCAACCAGGCTCCGATGGCCGCGTTCACCGCGAGCACCCAGAACCTGCGCCTGGCGGTGAACGCCTCCGGCTCCTCTGATCCGGACGGCAGCATCACCTCCTACCTGTGGGACTTCGGCGACGGCACGGCGCCGGTGGAGCGCACCACCGCTTCCACCACGCATGACTACGCCGCCGGCGGGGACTACACCGTGTCGCTGACGGTGACCGACAACAACGGTGCGGTGAACGTGCTCACCAAGCAGGTCACCGTGGCCGCCGCTCCGCAGAACGCCAAGCCGGTGCCGGTGTTCACCACCGCCACCGACGCCTTGAAGCTCAGCGTGGACGGCGCCGGCTCCAGCGACCCGGATGGAACCATCACCGGGTACTCCTGGAACTTCGGCGACGGCACGGCTCCGGTCAGCGGCACCGCGAAGACTGCCACCCACACCTACGCCAAGGCGGGAACCTACTCGGTCACCCTGACGGTGACCGACAACGAGCAGGCCACCGCCAGCAGCACCCAGGAGGTTGTGGTCCAGGCGCCGGCCGGCGCCGGGGTGCTGGCAAGGGATGCATTCAATCGCACCCTGGTCACCGGCTGGGGTGGTGCGGACCAGGGCGGCGACTGGCTGCTGAACAGCTACTCCACCTCGCGGGCCTCGGTCGGCGGCGGCGCGGGCAAGTTCAGCGTCCCGGCCGGACGCACCGTCCGCGCGGACCTGCCGGCGGTGTCCACCACTGACACCGTCACCACGGTGAAGCTGTCCATCGACAAGAACCAGAATGCCGGCGGCATCTACGGTTCGGTGGTTGGACGCGCGGTTCCCACGGTCGGCGACTACCAGGTGAAGTACTACCGGTCGCTGTCCGGAGGCATGCAGCTGTTCCTGCAGCGGGTCCAGGGCGGTGAAAACCAGCTGGCGGTGGTGACGCTGTCGTCCATCGGATTCACCGCCGGGGACGAGCTGAACATCAAGCTCAATGTCTCCGGAACGGCACCGACCACCTTGTCGGCCAAGGCCTGGAAGCAGGGGACCGCGGAGCCTGCCGCCTGGCAGGTCACGGCCACCGACTCCACCGCGGCCATGCAGACCCCGGGCGGCGTGGCGGTGACGAACTACCTGTCCGGATCCACCACGAACGGCCCGATCCAGGTCTCGTACCTGGATGTGGCGGTGGATTCCGAATAATCCGCTCCGGCGGATTGCCGGGGACATGGCACGCAGCCGCGGGCTTCAGCGACAATGCTGAAGCCCGCGGCTGCGTGCTTAGCCAGGTTTTCGCGGCGCCTATCGGGTCCGGCGCGTTTCGGATGCTGTAAGGAAACCGCCGCCCGCCGTGTCACGGCACGCTGCGCCGCCAGGTGAACGAAGCATGGCGGAGTCAGAGACCGGGGCACAGGCAGGGTCACAGGTTGAATCAGGAGCCAGGAGGCAGGGCAACGGACGTCGCGTGGCACCGGAGATTTGACTGCTGCTCTGTACACCGTAGCGACGGGGAAGAAAGGCATGGCTCCATCGCTGGATGGGAACCGGTTCGGAGGCTGCGCGGCTCAGATGTCCGAGCCGACGCCCGCGGGCACCCGATCAGGCAATGCATAGGTACTGATACATTTCAGGAAGACAGCACCGCCGGAAAGGGCTCAGCTCGCCGGGGGAGCGGCGACCGGTGCGGTCGCCTGCTGCGCCCTCCGGCGCAGGTCCCGGCGCACGTAGAAGAAGTTCGGGATCACCTGGCAGGCGAAGACCGCGATACATGAACCGATGACGGTGCCGGCCGGACCCCAGATGCCGATCAGGTAGATGGACAGGCCTAGGCTGAGCGGCACCATGCAGAAAATCGGAAGCACCTGGAAACGCAGGCCGTTGAAATCCGTCATGTACATGCCCATGGGATATTTCGCCGCCTGCAGGGTGGTCAGCAGCACGAAGGCCAGCAGCAGGCCGAGGGACAGCGTGATTTTTCCGCTGGACATGAACTGGGCGAGCCACGGAGCGAGCACTGCCAAGACCGCGGAAATGACCAGTCCGAAGCCGAGGAACACCACGGTGATCCTGAACGGCGAATGGATGACTCCGTCGCTGCGGGCCTTGGAGAAGTGGGGCCACAGCACCATGCCGCCGGCATTGATGACCTGGATGGCCATGCCGAACAGCTGGGCGGCGAGGTTGTACTCCGCCACGTCATCGGTGCCGCGCAGGTGGCTGAGCAGGATGCGGTCGGTCTGCATGGCCAGCGGCAGGGCAATCATCTGCAGCAGCATGGGCCAGGCAAGGCCCATGGTGGGCACACCCGGGTAGCGGCGGACCATGAAGATCCGGCGGAAGTACACCGGCACCATGCCCGGCAGGCTGCAGGCCACCATGGCCAGGCAGATCAGCGAGACCAGCACCGAAGCCAGGTAGGAGAAGAGCGCGAGATATGGCCCGGCGGGAAGCGCCAGGATCACGCACAACGCCACCATGCCGAGCATGAAGGGCGCGACCACCGCCTGGCTCGTGGTCTGGCTGGTGGTGCGCTTCAGTCCGATGAGCAGCCGCTGGGCAATGCCCAGCGGAAGGGCCAGCCCGAACACCACGGCGCACAGGGTGGCGGCGATTTCCCCCTCGATCCCGAGGACCGATCCGCCGAGGATCAGCGGCCAGGTCCCGGTGAGGAAAAACAGCACGCCGGCCGCGGCGATGCATAGCCCGGAGATCACCAGGATGCGCAGCGCCGAGACTACCGAGGCGGTGACATTCTCGTCCTCGACAGGATCTTTGGCCGCCGAAATCGCGTTGATGACCACCGCCCCGACACCGAGATCCGCAAAGGGAATCAACGCCGGCAACGTGGCCAGCAGCCCGTACTGGGCGTAGGCGTCCACGCCGAAGTTGGAGATGATCAACCGGCCGGTGATGATTGCCAGCAGGCCGCCCATGCCCATGATCAGGAGCTTGGCCAGCGCGGTGCTGCCCATGATGCGCCACATGCTCAGCCCTCCCGATGCATCCAGAGGTCTGCCGCATGCCGCCCGTCAACCTCGGGCAATACCGCAGGGGTTTCGAGCTGCGCTGCCGCTTGGGCCAGCGCGGTGCTGAGCTTTGATGCCAATTCAACATCCAAATCTCGATGATCGATGACCGTGTGGCCGTTCTCGTCCAGCCAGCTGGCCAGGCCCGTTTCGTCGGTGGTGACCACATGGCAGCCGTGCGCCAGCGCCTCCACAATGGGCAGACCCACCTGTTCGCGCCAGCGCGGGGTCCTGCGCGAGGGAAGGACCAGCACATGGCTTCGGCGCAGGTTCTCATGGATGAGTTGGCGCGGCGGGTCGAGGTGGATCTCCACGCGTTCATCCGCGGCCGCGAGCTCCTGGACCTGGGCGGTCAACTGCCCCTTGCCGATCAGCACCATGCGCGCCTCGGGAAGCTCATCCCTGACCGTTGGCCAGGCCGCCAGCACGGCGTCCAATCCCTTGCGCGGGCTGAAATCCCCGATGAACACCAGAGTTGGCACCCCGGCGCGCGGCAGTTCTTCGCAATGGCAGGTTGCCGGCAGGGCCGGGATCAGCTCTTGCTTGATGTCGCTGCCGGGTGACAGCAGGGTCCGGTAGAGCTGTTCGGCCCCGGGCGTTCCGTAGCACAACCGGTCCAAGCGGCTCGCGAGCGACCGGGACAGGCGGCGGTCAATTTGGATGCGGAGTTTCGATTTCCAGGTGGCTGCCGGCCGCGAGAAGGGGTCGAGGTTTTCCAGCGCGTAGCTGACCACCTTCGTCTTGCGTCCCGGGTTCAGCCGCACCGCCAGGGCGGCCAGCAGGCTGCCGGCCAGGCCTTCGCGCATCAGCGGCTCGTTGACCTCCAGGAAGCTGACCCGGGCACGCAGCAGCAGCCATGCGGTCTGCCAGATGGATGATTGGTAGGCCTTGACCCGGCTGGCCAGCTGGGCATCGAAATCGTAGCGCCGCTGCCGGTAGAGGTAGACGGCCGGCGCGAACTCGGTGGCGCGTTCAAGATGGGCGGTGCGGATGGTCTGGTAGATCTTGACCCGTCCGCCGCAGGCGTTGATGGCGTCCAGTACCTCGTGGCTCCTGCGGCGGCTCACCGCGCATGCTCCAAGACCGCAGGACGATGGACCTTCCGGATCGACTTCTTGCCGCGCCCGTACTCCTGGTAGGCGTAGCCGCAGGCGCCGACCAGCTGTCCCGCGCCGCGGTAGACGGTCCGGGCGCCACGGGCTTGCCTGGGTAAATCGGAGGCCAGCTTGCCGGCAAGGCTGCGCATGGTGCCGAATGCCATGCGCGCCAGGCCCCCGGCCAGGAATACCGCGCGGCTGCGCAGGTGGCCGGGGCTGCGGTCCAGGAACTGCGCGACTAGTGCTTCGCTGCTGCCAACCCTGAAACTGCGCTGGCGAACCCAGCGCTTGGTGGCGCGATCTGCCGGCACCGGATCCACGGCCTTAGCCTCGTTGCACCACAGGATTCGGCCGCCGCAGGCGACCAGCTGCCGGGTCAGCAGGGAATCCTCACCGCCGATGTGTCCCAATTCAAGGCTGAAGCGCAGGTTGTGTCGGCGCAGGAAATCCATGTCCAGCAGGAGATTGTTGCTGGCCGCCGCCGGGACCGCGCTGCCGGTGGCGCGTTCGGGACGGTTGAAATACCGTCCCGCCGCCACCCACGGCTCGGCCGTTGCCGGAAGCTCGGGCAAAACATGCCCGCTGACCGCCTGGCAGCGTTCCTTGAGCCAGAGTGACAGCAGCAGTTCGAGCCAGCGCGGCTGGGGAATGATGTCGTCATCCACGAACAACAGGAGCCTGTCGGCGGCGGACTCGTCCAAGGCCCGGTTGCGCGCCGAGGAGATTCCCGGCCTGGGCTCATGGTGGTAGGTGATGCGCGCCGGATCTAGGCCGACAATGTCCTGGGCTTCGGGCTGCTCTGCGTTGTCGATGACACGGATGTGAACCCGGAGCATGGACGACAGGTCTTCGGGCAATCCCTTGATCTGTTCAAGCAGTGCATGGATGGTCAAGGGAAGCCGGTCGGGACGGTGGTAGGTCAGCACCGCAATGGCGGCATCGAGCCGGACCCCGCTCATGCCGGGACTCCCGGAATGGACGCGCCGATACGGTGCAGCGCCTGCTCGTAGGCCCGCACGTGCGCCCGGCCGGTGTGCTCCCAGCCGCGGCTCGACAAGTCCGGCGCCTGGGCCGGGGGATTCTGCTCAACGGCATCCACCGCGCGTTGCAGATCCTCGGTGGTCAGTTCGCCGGAGAACAGGTGCACCCATCCCGGTCCGACTTCGCGGGCCAGCTCCCTGTTGATCTCGTTGTCGGGGATCAGCACGGGCCGCTGCAGCGACAGCGCCGCCAGGGTTCCGCCGGAATTGTGCATCAGCTTGTACGGAAGCACCACAAGCTGCGCCTCGCGGATTTCGCGGGCGAAATCTTCCTCGGACTGGAATGCCAAGCTCAAATGGATGCGCTGGTCGTCCCCGCAGAGCCTGCGGATCTCGCCGCTGATCGATTGGGAGCTCGGATTGCCGGCGACATGCAGGGACAGCCCGGGGCCGCGCAGTGCGCGGAAGGCGGTGATCAAGGATTCAACACCCTTGTAGCGGCGTACCAGCCCGGTGAAGGCGATACGCCCGGGGACCGTTTGCGGTGCGGGGAACCGGCTGAACCAGTCGATGTAGTGGCCGTGCGGGATCAGCCGCACCGCGCTGCCCGGCGGGCAGGGCGTATGACGATTCAGACGGATCCGCACCGCGGTCTGGTTCTCAAAGATATCCAGGATCCGGTGCTGCAGGCGTCCCAGTCCGCTGGGCCGCTCCAGGTTGTGCACCGTGCGGACAATCGGGATGCGCTTGGCCTTCAGCCGGGCCAGGAAAGCCAGGGTGAGCAGCTGGCGCGCCAATGATTTCAACGACGAACTGCCGGAGCCCAAGTTCTCTGGCCAATGCACATGGTAGACGTCGAAAGTGCCGGTCAGCGCCGTCTTCCAAGTGAAGTTCTGGACTTCAACGTCAGGCTGGGCGCGCAGCGTCTCGGCGAGCATGACTAGATAAGGATTTGTCGTGGTGCGATTGGGCGGAAAGCCCTGCAAGACGATCATGATTCCCCCCACAGAATCGATCTCAAGTAATGTAACTCACGATAGCGTAAATATCGTAAGGCTTCAGGATATGTCCAAGAAAAAGTCCATTTGGTGTGTCGTGCTCGTGGTGAATTACGGTTCCCATGAACTGATTGCACGGAATTTCAGCACCCTCCCGCGGCGGGAAGACGGCGTGGCCATGGTGGTGGTGGACAACTTCAGCACCGAGGCCGAGCGGCGCGAGATCCGCGCACTGTGCGAGGAACGCGGCTGGGATCTAGTCACCAGCGGGATCAATCTGGGATTCGGTACCGGGGTCAACGTCGGGGTCGATTATGCACTGGACCTTGATCCGGAAACCATCGTCTTGCTGAACCCGGATGCGGTGATCGATGCCTCCGGGCTGAGGCAATTGGCCGATGCGGTGCGCGAGGATGAACAGCGGCTGGTCTGCCCGCGCATCGAGGACACTGCCGGCAAGGTCTTTTTCGCCGGCGCCCTGCTGGACATGCAGACCGGCGGAACCTTGGGCGCCTCCTCGCCGAAGCGCAGGGCCGACGGAGTCTACCGGGAGTGGCTGACCGGAGCGTGCCTGGCCTTCGCCCCGTCGCTATGGCGCAAGCTCGGGGGATTCTCCGACGACTATTTCCTGTACTGGGAAGATGTCGACTTCTCGTTCCGCGCGGTGCACGCCGGGGCGGAACTCCACTACGCGCCGCACATCCTGGTGGTCCATGACGAAGGCGGAACCCAGCAAGCCGGCGGACAACGGGCCAAATCCGAGGTGTACTACTACTACAACATCCGCAACCGGATGCTGTTCGCTCGCATCTGGTTGACCGGCGCGGAACAAAGCCGCTGGATCCGCGGATCCCTGCGGGCTTCATGGGACGTCATATTGCGTGGCGGACGACGACAGCTGCTTGGATCCCTTGCCCCGTGGCGGGCGCTGGTTCGCGGGCTGTATGACGGACTGCGGGATGTCCGGGGCCCGAAACGCTAGGATTGCCCGACCAGGTCCTTGGCATGCTGCTCCACCTGGCGCAGGACCCGCTCGTGGGCCGTATAGCCAAGCCCGTGTCCGTCGGCGATGCGCCCCGGCCCAAGGCGGCCGCGCCAGCGTCCGCGTGGATTCTGCAGTTCGGGAACCGGGACCAGTCCGCGCAGGTCATTGAGGACTTCTGGCAGCTGCCGGACCCACTGGGGGCCGGAGAGCATGCCCCGCGCCTTGGCTTCGACAGCCAAGGCGGAAGCTTCCACGAGCGTGTAGGTGCGGTGCCTGGCGCTGGGGCACAGTGCCGAGACCATGGCGCTGTGCTCGGGCTCCATGGTCAGTATGAGATCGGAACCCATGACCAGCTCTTCGCTGACGGGGCGGGAAAGATGCTCTGCCGGTGCGG
This sequence comes from Arthrobacter sp. YC-RL1, assembly GCF_001454985.1. NCBI lineage: Bacteria > Bacillati > Actinomycetota > Actinomycetes > Micrococcales > Micrococcaceae > Arthrobacter > Arthrobacter sp. YC-RL1. The sequence goes on along the minus strand of NZ_CP013297.1, from coordinate 2,332,190 downwards.
CTGTCCCGAGCAGCCGCCCGGCGACTTGGCACAATTCGTATCCTGGCCTGGTCTGCACGCCAGCGCTGGCGATGTGCACCCCGGGATCTTCGCTCAGCGCATTGGCCAGCAGGGTCTGCGCAAAGGGCGAGCGGCAGACGTTCGCCTGGCACAGCACCAGCATTTGAAACATGTGAACATCCCTCGAAATATTTGATCGACACGTGGAGATATTCTTCCCCTCGGTGCCACACTAGCGGATGTTCGCGGTAGCATCGGGGCAAGACATCTGAAATTGGGGGACGATGCAATGGAATTGCCGCAGTACCTTTTGGCGCTTAGACGCCATTGGATTCTGATCTTGGTCTTGGCAGTGCTGGGGGGCGCGCTGGGCTACGGATACGGAAAAATATCACCGCCTACATACACGGCAGGCTCCAGCGTGTTCGTGTCGGCAAGCTCGGGGGAGAACACCAGCGAACTGGTTCAGGGAAGCAACTTCACCCAGAACCTGATGCAGTCCTATGCCCAGCTGGCAACGATGCCGGTGGTGCTGGACCCGGTAATCCAGAAGCTCGGATTGGACGACACCGCCACGTCGCTGGCCAAACGCATTGACGTGGACACGCCGTTGAACACGGTGCTCATCAACATCAAGGCGTCCGCGGGGGATGCCAGCGCCTCGGCGGACCTGGCCAACGCAGTGGCCGACGAACTGACGGTGCAGGTCCAGGGCCTTGCCCCAAAGCAGGCTTCGGGACAGCCGGCCATCGACATGAAGCCGGTGGCCAAGGCCGCGCCGCCGCAATTCCCGAGCGCTCCGAACACCAAGCTGCTGGCCGCCAGCGGACTGGGCGCCGGACTGCTGCTCGGTATTCTCTACGCACTGCTGCGCTCACTGATCGATACCCGGGTGCGCACCGACCAGGATCTCCAGCGGCTCACCCCTTACCCGACGCTGGGCCAGGTGCCGCGCCGGGACAAGAAGGGCACCGGAGTGGTCATGCGTACCGCTCCGCACGACACGGTGTCAGAGGCCTACCGCCGGCTTGCCGCGAACCTCGAATTCCTCAGCCCTGATAATCCGGTCCGGTCGGTTGCCGTGACCTCTGCGCTGCCTGCCGAAGGCAAGAGTACGCTGACGTTGAACCTGGCCGTGGCACTGGCCGAAACACGCAAGCGCGTGCTGGTGATCGACGCGGATCTGCGCCGCCCCACCGTGGCCACGGTCTGCGGCATCGACGGGCAGTTCGGGCTGACCACGGTGCTCAGCGGCAACGCCCGCCTGGACGCGGCAATCGTCCAGTGGGGCCCGATCCACGTCATGCCTGCGGGGCGCACCGCGCCGAACCCGGCCGAGCTGCTCAGCAGCATGGCCATGGCGGAGATTCTCGCGGCCAGCGCCGGAAACTTCGATTTTGTCCTGGTGGATTCGGCCCCGCTGCTGCCGGTGTCCGACACGCTGGCGCTGGTGCGCCACGTGGACGGCACGCTGCTGGTCACGCGGGCGGGTTCCACCAAGGTACGCCACCTGCGTACCGCGCTGAACGCGTTGGAAGGCGTCAAGGCCACCATCTGCGGCATCGTGCTGAACCGCGTGCGCGTCGGGGTCCGGGCCGAGCACTACAGCTACAACGACACGTCCGCAGCCAAGGGCCGCCGGGTCAAGCCGGTGGGCAACCCGCGCCGCATGCAGCTGCCCGAGGCTCCAGAGCGCGACGTCCATGACTCAGCGGCACATCACTAAGGACGGCCTGCGGGTCGCCCGGTGGGATGAAGGGTATCCGGGACGCCAGATCACCGGCGCGCTGATGCTGTTCAGCGTCCTGCTGCTGGGCAACCGGGAGATCCTGGACTACAACGCGACCATCGGGTACCTGTTCGCCGCGGCGCTGCTGCCGTTGTGGATCATGGAATTCAGGCGCTACCGCGCAGGGAACTGGTTCGCCGCCGGCGCGGTGGTCTGCGTGATCAGCGGATTATGGCTGGCCGCCTTCAGCTCGCAAAGCCATGAAGTGGTGGCTTCCACGCTGCTTGGCGCGCTGGCGCTGTTCCTGGGATTCGTTGTCACCGTGATGGTGCTGCTGTGGGCGCGTCGGATCTTCCCGGTGTGGGTGCTCGGCCTCGTCTACGGCCTGGGCATGCTCAGCAGCATCTCCACCGGGGGACTGGCTGCCGGGAATTTCTGGAAATACGCGCTGGCGACGCCGTTGACAGTCATCGGATTGTCCTTGGCCGCCGGCATCCTGGCACGCAGCCGCGCCGCCGGGCGCCTGGCTGACCTGCTCATGCTGGCGGTATTCGCCGCCATGTCACTGCTGAATGACTCGCGCTCGATGTTCGGAACCCTGCTCATCGTTGCCGCGCTGGTGGGATGGCAGGTGCTGCCGCGCGGGCGCAGCGTGCGCAACAGCATGGTGCGTTCCTTCGCGGCGCTGGGGCTGGTGGTTGTCGCCCTGTACAACGTGGGAACGTCCATGGCTCTGGAGGGCATGCTGGGCGAGGCGGCCGCCGAGCGTTCGGCCATGCAGCTTCAGATGTCAGGCTCCCTGCTGCTGGGCGGACGTCCCGAGCTGATGGCCACCTTGAGCCTGATGGCGAACCAGCCCATGGGCTACGGGCTGGGGGTTGATCCGCAGCTGAGCGACATCATGGTCGCCAAGCAGGGCATGGCAAGCATCGGCTACAACCCTGACAACGGCTACGTTGAACGATTCATGTTCGGGCACCAGTTCGAGCTGCATTCCACCGCGGCTGACCTGTGGGTGACCATGGGGATCCCCGGTTTGGTGTTCGCCCTGGCCTTGGGCGCTGGGTGCGTGCTGTGGATCCTGCACGCGGTCGCCGCGCGGGAAGCCAGTGCGCTGGTGCTGTTCCTGGCCGTGTACTCCCTGTGGAACCTGATGTTCAGCCCGTTCTATTCGGCGGTGCCCACGCTCGGCCTGGCGGTGGGCCTGATGTTCAGCTTGCGCTCGGAACGGGAGCCGAGCCGGGAATGATTCCCTGTACCTGGTCCGCGAAGGAGCTGCCATAGGTTTGCGGGTCGTAGCGCCGGGCGGCTTCCTGGCGGTCCGCGGCGGAACGGCGGCGGAATTCCTCCCAGTTGCCGATGATGGAGCTGATCCCGTCGGCCAGGGCCGCGGCGTCATCCGGGTCCACCAGCACTGCGCTGTCCAGCCCGCGCACCGCCTCCGGCAATCCTCCGATGCGGGAAACCACGACAGGACGGTGCGCCAGCACCGCTTCCACCGCGGTATTCCCGAAGGGCTCGTCCACGGTGGACGGGACGATGGCGATGTCGCAGGCCGCGTAGTGCGGCCAGACCGGGTTGTCGAAGCCCAGGAAATTGACCCGTGACGGGTCGGGGAGCGCTGCGGCCTGCTCACGAAGCTTTTGTTCAAACCATTCGTAGCCTTCGAACACCGCACCGAGTAGGTCCAACTGGATGTCCAGCCCTTGTTCCTGCAGCAACTTCAGCGCATCCAGCGCCACATGGGCGCCCTTGCGTTCGGACAGGCGGCCGACGAAAAGCACCCGTACAGGTCCGTCCAAGGCTGGGCGCGGCGCTGCGGCGGACTCCGGGCCCGGGACTCCGTTGTAGATGACGGTGGATTTGCCCTTGAGCCATGGGGCGACCTGGGTGAGCGATTCGGTGCTGTAGTCGCTGTTGAGCACCACTTTGCGGCACAGGGTGCCGGGCAGGGCCAAGGCCAACCGGAGTACGCGGGGCGCATTGCGCTCGGACTCATGGACATGCAGCAGCACCGGAATACGCCGGAGTTTTGCCGTGAGGATCCATAGCGGGATCGTCGCGGTATTGACCACCACGGCGGCGGGCCGGTGCCGGCCCAGCAGCTTGTAGCCCTGGGCCAGCGCCTGCGCGCTGTCTTTCACGAAACGGGCGAAAGCCCGCGGGCGCAGCAGCGACTTGCGCAGCACCGGCACGTCCATGAGATCGACCTGAGCGCCGGCCGCTTCCAGCACCGGAGCCAGCGGCCCGGTTTTCGGAAGGGTTGCGACAACACGAAAGCCCCGGGCTGCCAGGCCGGCCACGCTCTCAATGAGAACGCGGTCCGATCCGTACAGCTCGGGGCTGGGGTGTGCAACGAGGATGGTGCCTGGCTCTTGATGGTTCATAGAACCATCATGGCACGTCTCACACGCCGATTAGTGTTGGCCGACCACCTTGGTGCCGGTGGCGCTGCCGACAGCCTTGGCAACGTCCGCAGGCAGTGGCACGGCTACGCTGGCAGCCTTGGCGCGGTCAGCAGTCATGCCGGACAGGGTCTGGGCGGTGCTGGTCTGGTTGTTCTTCCAGGTCGAGTCCTTGGCCTTGGCCAGGGCCGCTGGGGTTTCGTAGCGGCTGAGCTGCTTGTTGTCGCTGCCGCCCCACGCGACCATGGTGGCCGTGGAGGTGCCCTGGCGGGCGGTGAACAGGTTGCCCTTGATGTCGACGTTCATCTTGTCCACCGGAATGTTGGTGGCCTTGTCCAGCGCGTAGAACTGGAAGGAACCCGACTTGTCGAAGACGTTGTTGGAGACCTCGATGTTGCGGGTCAGCCATGGGGTGGTGTTGTCAGGGAACGGCTGGCGTGGATCTTGGCCGGCGAACTTCTTGTTGTTCTGTCGGCGCTCATCCTGGGAGAGCTGCAGGCCCATCAGCGAGTTGCCGCCCAGGTCGTTGTTGTAGATCTTGACGTTGCCGGTGTCGAAGATCAGGATGCCGGTCTTGTTGTTCAGCGCTTCGTTGTTGGCGATGATGCCCTTTTCGGACAGCTCGGCCTCGATGCCTGCATCGGTGTTGTTGTTCGCCTGAACGTTGGTCACGGTGAAGTTGTACACCGACTCGTCCAGCCACAGGCCCATGCCGTCGTTCTTGTTCACCTCGACGTTGTCCACGGTGATGCCGCGGGAACGGGTGATCTTCATGCCGCCGGAGACCGGCTGGGACTTGAAGTGCTCGATATTGTTGCCCGAGGCGACAATGTCGGTGAACTTCGAGTTGTAGGCCGCGTTGACCGCGATGCCCAGCATGCCGTTGCCGGTGGAGGTCACGTTGTCCACGACGGAGTTGTTGTTCTGGATGGCCAGACCGGTCATGGCGTTGTTCTGGATGTGCATGTTGCGCACGGTGGCGCCCACGTTCTGCATCTGCAGGGCTGCGCGTTCGCCGTCGTAGGCGGTGGCGTAGCCGCGGATGCCGAAGCCCTGCACGGTGACGTTCTCGCCGATTACGGTCAGGGCCTGGCCCAGCGCGCTGGCGGTCACGGTCTTGCCGGTCGGGTCGGTGCCCATGACCAAGCGGTCGGTGGCGTAGTCCACGGCGAAGGTGCCTGGGACAACCTTCGAGGCGGAGGAAACCTGCTTCTGCGGAGCGCCGTTGATGAACAGCATGTCCGGGTGGGCGGCCATCGAGTACTTCGAATCAACGAAACGCGAGTTGTTGGCGACGCCGAGCAGCTTGTTGGAGAAGGACGGGGTCCAGCCGGCCGAGGCCCAGGTGCTGCCGGACTTCTTCCAGTTGGTGACCTTCTTGGTGCCATCCATCCAGACCTTTTCGCCCGGGTAATTCTGGATGGTCAGCTTGTCCTTGCCCATGGGAACCTTGGCGCTCTGGTGGTAGGTGCCGGCGCGCAGCACGATGGTCTGGCCATCGGCGGCGGCATCAATGGCCTTCTGCAGCGAGGTGTATGGTTTCGACTTGGTGCCCGATTGCGCACCCGAGGAAGACGGGGCAACGTAGATGGCGTTGGACGGGACGGCGTAGGAAGCCGAGCCGACGGTCGCGGTGCCGCGCTTCGGGTTGGTGACCGGAGCAACCGGATCAACCGGCTTGGTTGGCGGAGTCGGGGGAGTAGTGGCGGTCGCGGTGGCCTTGGCCAGCTTCAGGTTGTCGACCGAGATGTTGGTCTTGCTGGTGTGCTTGGCCGAAGCATAGGTCCAGAAACCGAAGTTGCCGGCCTTGGCCAGGCGCGAGCTGCTGCTGTCGGACTTCTTCAGCTGCCATCCCGGGGCGGACTGGCCGACAACCCAGGCGCGCATCGACAGGTCGACCGTGGTGGTGCCGGTGGCCTTGAACTCCACACGCACGGCCTGGTTGGCTTTGACCTTGAATGGAAGGGTGTACGAGCCCAGACCGGCTTCCTTGCCGGCGTTGACGCGGGAGATGTCGAGCTTGGCGGTTCCTCCGGAGCCCACGATCAGGCGGCCGCGGTAGACCGAGCCATCGGCCTGGCGGCGGGTTTCCAGTCCGGTGTAGGTGTTGGCTCCGGTGCCCGGCAGGCTGGAGAAGGAGAAATCGCCCGAAGCAGTCCCATCGGCGGCGCTGACGTTCTTCAGGGTGGCAACGGCGGACTTCTTGGCGGTCATGCCGGAAATCTTAGCCTTGCCGCTGGCAACGGACATGGCTACGCCGCTGGAGCTCCAGGAGCTGTAGGCGCCGCCGGAAGTGGCGGAACCCCAGCCCTTGGCTACGGTGCGGGTGAAGCTATCCGAGGCAGTGGCCTGGGCTGCAGATGCATCAGGAGCGGAGTAGGTCAGTCCAGCGCCCACGAGGGCGGCGGCAGCGGCAATGGCGGTGAGCTTGTTCAGTGCGCGTGGCTTTGAAGCGATGGCTTTCGAGGCAGACAAAAAGTCTTCTCCTTGTACAGGGGATGGGGACTCGTGGCCTCATAAACGGGTCCGACAACAATTTGGGGGATTTGTCGGTATTCAGCAAAAGCCACTATTCGAAGCTAACAAGAATAAAAAGCTCAAGCTGCCCTCAATTTACGCTCAGGTATTCTTTAATAGATAACGTTTTAGTAACGAATACCTAGCCGGGCGTGGTTGAAGAAGTTTGCATGTCCTATGAAATCCACGCCTGTTTGCCTTGAAATTCACTTGCTTTGTGTCGATCGTCACTCGTGTTCGTGCGCAACATTGCAAGTAAATAGTGGTCCGAGTCGCAGTTTCCGTGACGATTACGCGACACGCCCTGGTCATTTCTAGCTTTGGCATTGGGGGTACCTTGGAAATTTTTGGGGGCCAGCGGGCGGTTGGCGAGTGGGCGATGAGCCCCGACACAATGGGCCACTGTCGAGTGACAGGATTGCATGTTTCGTGAGCTAGGTGTAATACCCACATAGGTTAAGAACACACGGCGTGGCAAAGTGACAAAGAGAAGACCCCTGAGTGAAGTGGTGTTTGCGACAACATTCACGACAACCCAGAGGTCTTCTCCATGTCCCATCCTAACGCCACCCTCACGCCCAAAGGCCGCACCCTGCTCGCCCACTGCATAGTCGAGCACGGCTGGTCCCTGCGCCGCGCCGCTGAACGCTTCCAAGTCTCCACCGGCACCGCCAACCGCTGGGCCACCCGCTACCGCGAGCACGGCGCAGCAGGCATGCACGACCGCTCCAGCCAGCCACACACCAGCCCGCACCGCACCTGCACCCGCACCGAACGACGGATCATCGCCCTGCGCGTGAACCGCCGCTGGGGACCGGCCCGCATCGGCTACCACCTGGGCATCCACCCTTCCACCGTGCACAAGGTCCTCTCCCGGTACGGGTGCTCCCGCCTGTCCTTCCAGGACCGGGCTACCGGCCGGTGCATCCGCCGCTACGAGCACAAGGCGCCCGGAGACATGATCCACGTGGACATCAAGAAACTCGGGCGGATCCCCGACGGCGGCGGCCACCAAGCACTGGGCCGGGCGGCCGGGAAGCGGAACAAAACCCGGACCGCCGCCAACCGGAGGCCCGGCTACGCCTACCTGCACAACGCGGTGGATGACCACTCGCGCCTGGCCTATACCGAAATCCTGACCGATGAGAAGAAGGAAACCGCGGCCGGGTTCTGGGAACGGGCCAACGCCTACTTCGCCTCGCTGGGCATCACGGTGCGTCAGGTGCTCACCGATAACGGGGCGTGTTACCGGTCCCACGTGTTCAGGGACGCGCTGGGGGCAGCGGTGAAGCACCGGCGCACGCGCCCGTATCGGCCGCAGACCAACGGGAAGGTGGAGCGGTTCAACCGGACGATGCTGGAGGAATGGGCGTATGCCAGGCCGTACCGCACGGAGGCCGAGCGGGTTGCCGCGTTCCAGGGGTGGTTAGACTATTACAACTACCGTCGAGGACATACTGCACTGAAGGGTCTGGCGCCGGCTGATCGTGTTCTCAACCTCCGTGGGTAATACAGCTAGGCCTGATTGCCAACTTCAGGTGGGCCAGCACCAGACATGTTGCCTCGGCCGAGAAGCTGTCGGTACTTGATATTCCGAGCATCCCGGGCTAAGTATTCAGGCGGTGTCCGTGCGTCCTGATAGGTTCGCGCAGGATATGGCGGCGCAGAGACTCATTGCCGGGCATTGTGAGCTCGTATCACTCGCGAGCCACACTGGAGTCGCTCTCCATGCAATGCAATGCGGAATCAGGATCCCGGTTGAGTCCTTTTAGCGTAATTGAACAGCACGGCGGCACGTTGGATGGAAGGAATTATTGGTTGTCCAACTTCACCCTAGTCGCTCGTGAAAATTTTCACAAAGTGCGTCTTTCGGTGCGTAACATGCGGGAATTCAAGGCTAAACGGAGCATCTGAGGGGTTAGTCTGATTAACGGAGTTCTCTTGCGGAGGCCTCCATGCAAGCCACCAGCCCAATGAAATCGCAAAGGTGCCACACCCGTGTCTGACAACAAACCAATCGTACTTCTGGCCGAACAGCTCTCGCCTGCAACCGTCGCGGCACTCGGTCCCGACTTTGAAATTCGTCAGACCGACGGAGCAGACCGCTCCCAGCTGCTCGAAGCTATCGCCGACGTTGATGCTATTCTCGTCCGCTCGGCCACCCAGGTTGATGCCGAGGCTATCGCGGCAGCCAAGAACTTGAAAGTCATTGCCCGTGCAGGTGTCGGCCTGGACAACGTGGATATCAAGTCGGCTACTCAGGCTGGCGTCATGGTCGTCAACGCGCCTACCTCGAACATTATCTCGGCAGCCGAACTCACGGTCGGGCACATCGTATCGCTGGCTCGCCGAATCCCGGCAGCCAACGCGTCGCTGAAGAGCGGTGCCTGGAAGCGTAGCTCGTTCACCGGCGTGGAACTGTTCGAAAAGAAGGCAGGAATCATCGGCCTTGGCCGCATCGGAGCACTGGTTGCAGCCCGCCTGCAGGGCTTTGGCATGGACATCATCGCCTACGACCCGTACGTGACTCCAGCACGCGCATCTCAGCTTGGTGTAACTCTGGTGACCCTTGACGAGCTGCTGGAACAGGCAGACTTCATCACCATCCACATGCCGAAGACCCCAGAGACCCTGGGCATGCTCGGCAAGGATGCCTTCGCCAAGATGAAGAACACCGCCTACGTGGTGAACGTAGCCCGCGGCGGACTTGTGGACGAGGACGCGTTATATGAAGCGTTGAAGAACGAAGAAATTGCCGGTGCCGGCATTGACGTATTCGTCAGCGAACCGAGCACCAATCTGCCGTTCTTTGAATTCGAAAACGTCACCGTCACCCCGCACCTGGGCGCATCGACCGACGAAGCCCAGGAGAAGGCCGGCGTATCGGTCGCCAAGTCTGTACGGCTGGCTCTGGCCGGTGAACTCGTACCGGACGCAGTGAACGTCGCAGGCGGTGTCATCGACGAGAATGTCCGCCCGGGCATCCCGCTGATCGAAAAACTTGGCCGCATTTTCAACGCACTCACCACCGGTTCCTTGACCAGCATCGACGTGGTAGTCGCCGGTGAAATTGCCGAACTAGATGTCAAGGCACTGGAACTGTCGGCACTTAAGGGTGTCTTCATGGATGTTGTCTCCGACCAGGTCTCCTATGTAAACGCCCCGGTACTTGCCGAACAGCGCGGCGTGGCTACCCGTCTAATCAAGACCACAGATTCGCCTGAATACCGTAACCAGTTGACCATCAAGGGCTCAAGCAACGAAGGTGCGCAGTTGGCGGTAGCTGGAACCTTGACCGGCCCGAAGCAAATTGAAAAGCTCGTGGGTATTAACGGTCATGAAATCGAGATCCCAATCTCCGATCACATGATTGTTGTCCGCTACTCTGACCGACCTGGCATCGTGGGTTCTTTGGGCAACGTATTAGGCGAGCAAGGCATCAACATCGCCGGTATGCAGGTTTCGCGCGACGAGAATCGTGCTGAGGCGCTGGCTGTAATCAGTATTGATTCAGCATTGCCGAATGGGGTCCTAGACGTGGTTGGCGCAGCAATTGGTGCAAGCGTAGCGCGAGAAATAGATTTGAGCGACAACTAATCAGCTAAACAATCATGGATAAACTTCGATCTGCAACTTAACTAGTTCTAGATCTGGTCTTCTCCTGTACCCTGAGTCAGTAGACTTGGGGTACAGGTTTCTTAACTAGGAGTCTACTCATGTCGGAAATTTCGTATCAACAAGTTGGAACTACCAGAATTGGTTTTCGTCAGCAAGAAGCAAAGAGCGATCGCAATCACTTAGTGGTCGTGTTCTCTGGTTTTCGAAAGCATGGAACTTTTGATTTCGGTGGAGGAATACTTAATACGTTCCCCTCGCATATCATTTGGATTGATGACACATTCAACAAGAAGTATTCTTATTACATGCTGGCAAATGGAGGAGAAGATATATCGCACGATATCAACGAATTCATTATGCAGAAACTTCAATCTCTTGGCCTAGATAAAAAACAATGCACGTTGGCCGGATTCTCCAAAGGTGGTTCAGCGGCACTGTACTATGGTGTCAAATTTGGATATCAAAATATAGTTACATCCGTACCACAATTCAATATTTCAAAATACGTCAGAGACAACTGGGCTTCTGAATGTGATGCAATGTTCGGCGGTAAAGATGGTGCAATCTATAAAAAATATGAAAATATTATTTCAAATATCATGAATGGTGATGAAGATATAAATAAAAATATCTATCTATTCACCTCACCATCTGACATTCAGTATGAAACTGAAATAATTCCCAACTTGCACTTATTTGAGAAATACACAAACTTTAACCTTGTTACTTCGGAAACTCCTTTGGTGTCACAGCACGATGAGGTTACCCGATATAACATTCCACTAATATTGTCGGTCCTCAATTTTTTGTCAGAGGGAATCTATCCAGCATTTGGGCAAGTACTAAATGGAAGCAAATCATTTAGCGCACCGAATAATGCAGTTTTAGGTTTACCAAATATCGAGCCAATTCCTACAGGAGAAATATCGAAAATTTCTGTTTCTGATTCAAAACTGTATATTGAAGGATTCGGCTTCTTTCGAAATAAAAGTGTATCTCGTTATGGAGAAATCTCTTACAACCTGAAGTTGAAATCAAAACAGGATGAGTTCACTGTCAGGCTCGGTCAAGATAAGGATAGATTGCTGAGCAGCCGCCAGTTTTCTGGCAAGTACGTCGACTATTCTCACGCCAGATTCGCAACGATGCGCCACTTAGGTATAGACCTGAAATCGCTGCCGGATGGAAGATATGATATAGAAGTAGAGACGGTTGCGGAAGACTACAATGGAACAATCTCGGACTTCGCTTCAGGTATTTCACCGAAGAATTTTATCGAAAGAGATGCGACTTTTCGCATTGTGCAATCTGGTGTGAAGTTCGTCTTGATAAAAGATTCATTTGCAATCAAAAGCAGAATGAATACTTACTTCAAGCTAGAATCGATGGCCGTAGATCAATCAAAGATCTATCTACAAGGATATTTTATTCCTACTGGATTCCAATTCGGAACTTGGCGTTCAATAAGTTATTATCTACGCCTGGTAAATATCGAAGACAATAGGACATTCTTGTTCAAATTGGCTTCCGCAAACAGAGACGATGCGTGTGCTCTAAGCGGTGACATTTACCTTGATCAATCCAAAGCCTATTTTGCTACACCAGGCTATAGCGGTATCGATATTTCTTCCGTAACAGTAGGGGAATATAATATTCAATTAGTCGCAGATTTTAGTGGTGGAATTATTTTCAGTAAGATGCTCGGAAACTTGAGAGTCTCATTTGCTGAGACCCATGATAAAGTTTCAGTTGCAGTTGTTGGATCGTGCGTTTCTCGGGATATCTTTAACTCTTCATTAAATCCAGGATGGCGAAACTATGCCGATTTGATCGATAGTTTCTATCAAATGTCGATAATGTCGATGATGGCCAACCCCTCATCTATACCTAGCTCCACTTTCGGTGATTTAAACGAACATGATCTATCGATTACCAAAAAAGATCTTAATAAAGAATTTTTGACTACCATAAGTGAATCAAAACCGTCGTTTGTTTTATTCGACCTTTTCGCAGATGCAAGATTCGATGTCATCGATTTAGGGGATTCGTTAATTACTGAAAACATGTGGAAGATAGGTTCTTCAGCCAACTTTAGTTCCTTGGATGGATACCCTAGGATTTCTCCACTGGTTAATGAAGATGACTATTTTAAGGTTTTTGAGCAAACCTGCGTGAAGCTACGCAATTGGATCAAATTAAATATTCCCGATTCGACTATTATTTTAAATTCTTGCAGAAATGCCAGACAGTGGCTTGGTCTTACAGAATTTGGTGAGTTTAACGCCGAATCAGTTGATACTCAGAATAACCGTTGGGATATGCTGGAACGAATCTTTGTCAGTGTCCTCAATCCTGCCGTCATTGAACTATCTAGACCATCGACCCTCGCAGATCCAGTGCATCCTTGGGGTTTAGGACCTGTGCATTTTGAATCAGGCTTTTATCATGATTTAGCTGCAGAACTATATGAGAAATACTATCCCGATAAGACTAAAACGCATTCATTTGAACTTACGGTATTCGACGACATAGGTGCTTGACAGATCCATGGCTTTATCCTTTGAGTTAGAACCGAACTTTACGAAAAGGTCTACTGTTTATTGGATTGAACTGCCTAGATTCGTTACTTGAGTTTTTCCGACGAGTAGCAGTCAGTTGTGTGACACCGGCCCGAAACAAGTAAGCTCCGTTTAGAACCTCAGGACTCTTAACATGGTCGATCTACCCGCAATTGAAAATCCCCGGCATCCCGGTGCCAAATACGCCTAGCTGGTACGTCAAGTCCGGCCAGTCGGTGTGAAATCTCGTCACTTCGTAGACACTGAAACTCACTACTTCGTGGACAGTGGATCTCAATGCTTTGTGCACAACTACCAGCAGCAGGCTCTCAGCTGTTGGTAGTTGCGCCAAAGACGCTCGTTAGTGTTCGAAGACCTCTGGCATCAGCTCTTCATTCGCTTGAATCGCTGCCCGGTATGTTTAGCAGAGGTATTTGGTAGCACCTGTGTATCGAACGGGTGTGTAATCTCGCAACATCGTGGACACTGAAACTCAGCACTTCGTGGACAACCGATCTCATGACTTTGTATGTCCTGTCTCATCACTTTGTGGACATACGATCTCATGACATCGTGGACATGATGTCTCACCTCTTCGTGGACATTTACAACGTGACTTTCTGGCACGCTCATGTGCATGCCTAACGCACTTTCTCCACGCCTGCGCGCGATGATCATCAGCTTCGATCCGACACAGCCCGAAGCCCTGACCATCAGCGAATTCTGCAAGACCCAGAAAATCTCGCGCAGCATCTTCTACCGCATCCGCGAACGTGCCACCCAAGAATCAGCCGGCGCGCTCCACCCGCGCTCCAGAGCACCAAGGCAACCTTCCAGACGCTATGGTCCCGCAGTGATCAACGAACTGGTCAGGATCCGTAAAGAACTCAAAAAAGACGGCTGGGACTACGGACCGAAAACCATCCACTACGAAGCAACTATCCAGGATGATTTTCCTGGCGGACAAATCCCATCCGTAGCGACCATTGCCAGGTTGCTGGCCAGTGTCGGTCATGTTGAACGCAGCCCGCGCAAGCGCCCTAAATCCTCCTACGTCCCCTTGAGCTGGTCAAGTTTCTGAGACACAATCTTTGATTTTTCCTAAATACCCTCAAGCCGCAAGGGCCAAAGAATTCCTTTCCCAATACGAGTCCAGCACTGTCTGGGGACTGACCCCTCCATTGGCCGTATGAGGCCGTTTCCGGTTGTACCAAACCTCGATGTACTCCATCACCGCGGTCCGCGCCGCCACCCTACTGGTGAACGCCCGGTGATGGAACATTTCGTTCTTGATCGTCGAGAAGGTCGACTCGGCGACGGCATTATCCCAACACACCCCGGTGCGGCCCATCGACTGCCGAACCCCCTGCCCGGCGCACCACCCCTGGAACGCATCCGAGGTGTACTGTGTGCCTCGGTCTGAGTGGAAAACGCTGCCAGGACGGATGAAACCCCGGGATACAGCCATTTCCATCGCGTCGATGACTAACTGCGTTTGCATGTTCTCCGCCATCGACCAACCCACGATCTGACGCGAGTACAAATCGATCACCGTCGCCAGATACAACCAGCCCTCCCCGGTTCGCAGGTAAGTAATGTCGCCAACCAACTTCGCCCCAGGACGCGAGGAACGGAAGTCGCGCCGGCCGAGCTTATCGACCATATGGTTCTTGATATGTGCCGTCCGAGCCTGATGATCACGCACAGTCGTGGTCTTGAACGCGCTCATCCGCTTAGCCTGGATACCCAGGTCTTTCATGATCGACAGGATTGTGGATTTCGGAATCTCTTCGTCCTGGTTATTGCGGATCAAGTTCACCAACTGGCCGGCGCCAGCAACCTGATTGGACGCCTCGTATTCGTCCTGAACCAGTTTCGTCCGGTGCGCCCGCAAAACTTTGGCTTCGCTCAGCTGTTCGGAGGGGTTCAGCCACCGATAGTAAGTAGCTCTGGAAACGCTGAGTTTCTGGCACATCCACTTCACCGGATACTGGCCGGTATGGGATTTGATGAAGTCGAAGATTGCGCTTATTTCTTGCTGTTTGACGCGAAATAGGCGCTGACATCTTTTAAAAATTCGTTCTCCCGTTTCACCTCCAGCAGTTCCTTGCGCAGTTTCTCGTATTGAGCCCACTCCACCGGGCTTCGTTCTTCGGTTTCCGCTTCAGGGTGCTCAGCGCGATAGGCGCGGACCCAGTTGCCCAGGGTTCCTTCGTTGATGCCTAAGGATGCTGCGACCTCGATGAGGCTCTTCTGGGACGAGATCACCAATTCGACCGCTTCGGCGCGGAATTCCGGGGTGAACTTCTGACGTTTGGTCATGCACTCATTCTCCTACGAACGCGTGTCTCACAACATCATGACAGCTCACCTTCGTACGCTCCACCGCTATGGCCCTGTGGCAACTCGACGCATTCGAGTTCAAAACGCTCTCCGATCAGGTGGTGACCGTCTACCAGCTCATCGATGATGCGACGCGATTCGATGTGGGTTCCAGCGCGTACGCACGGCACGAGAACAGCGGCGATGCGCAACACGTGCTCACCCACGCCGTCAATGAATACGGCCCGCCCAAGGAAGTCCTCAGCGATAATTCCAAGGCGTTCAACCAGCTTCGCGGTGGAACCATCGACATCGTGGAAGCCTATCTAGCTTCTCAAGGAAGCATGCCGATCACAGGACTACCGGGCAGGCCGACGACTCAGGGCAAGAATGAACGCTCGCACCAGACCCTTCAACGGTTCCTCCAAACCAAAAACCCCACAATCTTGCTGACGTGCAGAGACTGCTCCGCCGTTACCGTGAGCATTACAACCAGCGCCGCCCACATCAGGCCTTGAATCAGGCAACCCCGCAGAAGGCTTGGGAGCTGCTGGAGCACACACCGGCCACCGAGCCGATACCGATGGTGGTGCTGGAAGCCAAGGCGGCTGAGTACCTGATGAAGCGCCGCGTCGGCAGCTCCGCGGTGAATCGCGCTGACCTTGTCGTTTCGAAAACCGGGGACATCCTGGAGAAGCTCACGGAGCAGCACGAACCTGCCACGGATCGGGAAAGCCATCAGTTACTGGTTCGGGTCAATAAAGACAACTGCCAAGCATATTATCGGGGCAAGCAGATCTCACTGCCTCAGACCTACGCCGACCGACAGTTCCTGAGAACCATCACCGATGACGAATTCATCTTGTCGGACCCCGATACCGCAGAAGTCGTGTTGAGCTTCCCCTTGCCCATGGTGGCATTGCGTGTTCATCAGCGGTTTGTGTCCTCGTACTCGATCAGAGGAATTCACCTGGCGCACCCAACCAAGCAGTGGAGCCGGAAGGCCGCCGAATACCAGGCCCAGTACGAAGCGCGGGAAGAAGACATGCCCGAGGTCTTCGATTACCGGTAGTCAGCCGTTGCCGGCGGCTCCCGAATGGGAACCGCCGGTAGCTGTGTACAAAGTCATGAGATCGGTTGTCCACGAAGCCATGAGTTTCAGTGTCTACGAAGTGACGAGATTACACATCCGATACGCGCACAGGTGCTACCAAATACCTCTGCTAAACAGCGTCTACGAAGTGGTGAGACATCGTGTGCACGATCTCATGAGATCGTGTGTCCACAAAGTGCTGAGACAGGACAGACCGGAATCCGGGTACCGACTAGTCGGACTCGTGGTACCCACTACCGTATTTAGCAAAGAGTGTGGAGCTGTGCTCGCGCTAGCTGCGTGAGGCAGGTCACGTGTCCACTAATTGCGGGGAGCCCCACCAGGCGGTGCGGGTGCCGTGGGGCTGGAGGTTGTATTGGTGGACGTATTCCCTGATTTCTTCGCGGGTGACACCGACGGTGCTCATGGGGTTTCCTTCTGGCCAGTGGCGGGAAGTCTTGGTGACTCACTTACAGCCTGACCGAGAGGGGGTCCACAAAGTGCTGAGACAGGACAGACCGGAATCCGGGTACCGACAAAATGTATTTGGCACCCGGGTACTAAGGAACATTTGGGTCAATATCGAAGACGTTCAGAGCTATTGCGTAGCAGGCATTTATCGTCTAAAAACCTAGACATTCCAGTGCCATAACGGAGCACCCGAGAGACTAATAAGGAGAATTCGGCGCCTAAAAAATTATCTGCGTAGAGTCTTTTTAAATCGTTTTATAATATTCTTCAATGCTCTGAGGTTCTCCTCATTTAGAGGCCGATTTATTAATCGACGAAAATCACTAACAGAATTTGAACTACAAATGGTTTCACCATTCGACGAGCTTAGAACGCGGTATTCTAAATTAAATACTATCGGAGAATCCTTGATCATAGCAATCAGATAAAGATCGTAAGATCCTGGAACAAGCTTCTCAATAGTAATCGCAGAACTTTTTGGAGTCGTGAAATTAACTACATTAGGAGCGCGAAAATGCTGACCGCGCTGTGTCGAACGACGTTTAGCCAGATTCACTACGCGACTCTGCTCAGAATGTTGATCTGAACGGAAAGCCAACTGGTATTGGACATCAGACCATTGAGAATAGTCCACATTATCTACCAAACATTTTCCAGAGATCTCAAGCTTGTTCTTATTGATCCGGAAAAAGTCTATTTCTGCAGCAGCACCAAATCTTCTAGTATCGCCGAAAGGAATCTTTGTCAGGGACATCTTCTTATCATGAAATCTTAAATGGTAGACTGCTTCGAAGTCTGTAAAGAGTTCATTACGACTCCGACCTTCAAAATCATAAACAGTCTTCTTGACTCCAGCCTGGAGGATCTCCATAGAGAATTCGTAGAATCCGTAGGGGAGTTCTTCTAAGTTAGTAGGCATGTTACCCTTGGACGCAAAACTTCCGGCGGAATAATCATGCCCGGTGCCTTGATTGAAGTCTCTATTATTACGACGATCCATAAGGCTTCCTAAAGGGAAGCGAATACTGTTCTTAGACGAACGCAATATCAATGTTCGTTTCACTGAGCCGTAATCTGAAGCATCGAAATTAAGCAGGAATCCACGCCCCGACAAATACAGTCCACGCGCGTCAATCTGCGCCTCGTCCAAAATCGCAACTGGTGAGCCGTCTAAATATGACAGTGTAGGTTGTTGTCTTTTGGATGAAATTTGACTAAACGCACCATTGGCTACTTCGCCGTATCTCGGAACGATTCCGTCGATCAGCATTGAAATTACAGCAGAAATTATGGGAATATTATATAGGGACACATCCTCATGGCGTTGAACATTTGGACTAGATGTCAGAACGAAATTAAAGTTTTCGAATTCTCTAAAATACTCAATAGTAGGCAGTATATCCGTTTGATACTGAGCGTCCTCTGTGGATGAAAAAAGATAAATATTTTTCTGTTTACCTGCAGTCTTTAGTAAATTAGGAAGAAGGCAATCGAATTCTTTGATGGCGTCCAGGGAATCAGATCCGACAAGCCCACGTACAATTTCAGGCCTCGACTCGATATTTCCTCGCGCCGGATATATCCGAGGTACAGAAACGACGATATTATTAAAATCATACTTTAGACCGTGAAAAAGCGCTCCGGTGCCACCCTTAGACAAACCTAAAAAAGTCACGTCGGACTTATCTAGGAAAAGTTCTTGCATAGTTCGACTAATGAGGCTTTGCACAGCGACCTGGTATTCGGTGTTGCCCTCATGCTGAATGTAGTATGTGTTGAGTTCGTCTCGAATCCACAATATGGCGCAGTTTAAGCGAGTAAAGCTCTCGCCGCCAAAATCATAGCCACCCACAAACCCACCAGAGAAAACAACGATTAAATGACGACGATCTTTGCTCGGATAACGAAGTCTATATTCGAGCTTAATATCACCATAATCGAAAACACCTTTTACCAACGTGAATCATTCTCTCTCAAGTCAAATTTATTAAGCATGATTTATCAATCCCGTAAAACTTCATCGGAATCGTGAACATACGCTCGGGACGCTTGCAGTGCATAGAATGAATTAGCCCGATCGGCTTGATTTTGCTCAAGAATCCGCCAAGCAGCACTTTCTTCGGAAAATTGGTTCAGTTTGTTTTCAATGACTGCAAGGTATGTATTGATTATTCGAACGTAATCACGATTGCCAGACTTGGCGACAATATCCGAAGACATCAGAGCAAGCCGTTCAGCTTCTTGGAAACGCTCTTGAGCAAACAAATTTCTTAGTATCGAGAAACGAAATTCGACTTGAGAATCAACGGGTAGATCATTTAGTCGTGTTTCTTGAACTAGCTGGAGCGTTGCATCAGTAATCTTGATCACCTCCTTGCCCGATATACGTCTGTTTGCAGTTGAATGCAAGTAGCGCGTACGCGCCCAAACGAATTCACTAAGTAAGTTTCGGTCTAACGAAAATTGAGCGAACGCGTTTGAAGCTTCAGTAACTCGCTCTTCTTCGCCTAGCTTTTCAAGTAAACTTATATATAGCTTATTGACAGTTGTTAGCACCTTTTCGTTACGGTATTTAACGAGTTTAAATAGGTTGAAAAGTGATCTTATTCTTTTAACTGCTTCTCGTGGAATATATTGAGATTCTATTCTAAGTAGAGCAATACTCAATGTTATAAACATGAAGTTTCGAGAGCCGTATCGCTTATGTATGTCTCTTAAACACGATTTTCCGCGTATGTAGGTAGCGCTAATTGCAGAATAATCTTCGTCTTCAAAGGAAATTTCGTGCAAATCGTCGAGGACGTTCAGTGAGCAGAATCCTGGAAGAAGGATCTGTGGCAGCAAGGATCTCGTACCTGGCAGAGCTAATTCAATAGACTTGCTAAGTGAAGAAAATTCAAACTTACTATCAGGAATATTCTGTAGTGCAATATTTGTCAAAGCGTCAACCAACGAATACATAGTCCTCGGTTCAAATGGTGGCCTTAATAAGTCTTCAGAATCATATGTAAGCTCCAGAAGAACGACTGCATTCTGAAAGTCACCTCTTGCTACAGATTTAAGAGATAAAGCGAAATTCGAAGGGCGCAGTTCGACAAAGTTATCCTCTGAATGAAGGCTTTTCAGGTCACTATTTGTTATCCCGAGTGTGACCAAAACGCTCAATACATTTTCTATATAAGAGGAAAATTGGGGTAGATTTGTTAAGAAGATTTGCGAGGTGAATTTGTTTCTGAGAATTTGTGCAATCTGCGTCGAAGATTTGAATCCAATTTTACTTGTCGAGTATTTTATGAGTACGCTTGAAAGACTCGCTGCTGTTCCATCCAGAGCACCAACGAATTCATCCGAAACGTTCAGGCCAACTGATCTATTTCTGCAATACTGTGATTCGGACTCATTCACAACTCGCATAGCGGGGGACCAGCAAGATAAATGTAATATCTCATCTGCAAGACTGTTCATGATTTGAAAAACAGAGTCAGAAGTTATGGGGATGCGTAGTGCCACATTGGCATAAATCAAATTTTTACAATTTATTTGATCGTACTCTGTTTTTTGCTGAGCGATTATCGCAACAAGAGAACTAATTTTTGACAAAATAATATCTTGATCTGTTTCTTCGAAAAGATCTTCTGCTAAATCAATAATCTGATGTTCTATTACGTTCGCAATTTTATTATGATGCGGATCGCTATATGAACTGAAGTGATGAAGCTCTGATAGTGGAATGTAGTTTTCTAGGTGCCGCAATTCGAAATTTGTGACACTCCTAGGGTATCTCGTAAGGACCGAGTCTAGCATTCCGACGAGTCGAGCACTTTCGCTTCCACGTGAAAGTAGGCAAGACAGGCGGATGCCGGAACTCAACAGTGACACGAATTCAGGTTGGTCGCCCAGCGCTTGGGGTTCTAGGCCGATTAGATGCAGGGCAACTGACAGTGCTTCGTCAGGAAAGCCATCGTTCTCCAAGGCAGTTAGCTGTAGCAGCCAGCCCTTTAAAGCAGCTTGTCGCTCATCTGGCGGAAGTAGTCCTATTCCCTCAGTCGTGAGACTTCTTAGTTGGCTAAGGTCGGGCTTCATACCTGTGTACCTTTTCTGATCGAAGATTGAATACTAGGATTGAGTTTCGGGCTGTTACACGCCTGTGGACATCTGGCCAGTTTGGAGCACATGGAGTCTTCCAGATAGCCTAATTGATAGTCTATATAAATTTTAAGCTTGAGGGGACCGGCTCCATGAAACCATTGCTTAGCGTGGTTGTAGCAGTGTATAATGTTGAGGAATTCGTTCATGCCACCCTGGTGTCCTTTGATAGGCAGACAATCGACTCGAGTCTTGTCGAGTATGTCTTTGTCGATGATGGGTCAACTGATAACAGTCTGCGAATCGTTGAAGCATGGGCGCGTGGCAAAAACAATGTGAAAATTCTCAGGCAAAACAATCAGGGTGCTGGTGCTGCCCGAAAAGCAGCTCTTGAACTTGTTTCCGGCGACTGGGTCACTGTAGTAGATCCCGATGACATCCTAGATCGTTCTTACTTCTCGGCAATTCAAGATTTTATCTCCCGTGATATTAATAGTGTCGCAGACATGCTGGTTACGAGAGTAATGGTGCTTAATGGGTCGACTGGCCGCGCCTATGATACTCATCCTTTGGGATACAGATTCAAAAAAGGCAGCCGGCTGGTGTCTCTCAACACTGAACCGAGTTGCATCCAGCTAGGCGCAACTGCCGTGCTTCGGACATCGCGCCTCAGAGACAACCAACTGACGTATGACCCAAGAATCGAGCCTACTTTCGAAGACGCGCATTTACTTGGGCGATACCTCGCTAAGAGTGCAGATCCTGTTGTGGGATTAGTCGCTGACGCCAAGTATTTCTACAGGAAGCGACCAGATCAGTCCTCGCTTGTTCAGTCAAGCTGGTCAATTGAAAGCCGGTATTCAACGGTGCTTGAATTTGGATATCTGGATATGCTGTTATCAGTCAAGTCTGAATACGGGTATGTTCCAAAATGGGCTCAGAATATGGTTCTATATGATTTGGTTTGGTATTTCAAGGAAGAAACTAAACAACATTCCAAAACCGCCTGGATATCTGGGAACCTCAGGGACGAGTTTCTTGCTCTTTTGATGCAAATTTTTGACCTAATTGATGCTGACACTATTAGGGATTTTACTGTTAATCCTATGTGGTGGACGATGCGTCAAACATTGCTGGGATTCTTTAAGCGTGACTATGCGTTGAACAACAGGGTCGTGCAATGGGGGCCAGATAAGACAGATGGCAGTAACCAATATTGCATTTTAACCTTCGGTGACGAACCAAATCTGGAAATATACGTAGATGGTCTGAAAGCAATCCCGTCTAGTGACAACTTTACAGTGCACTCATATTTTGGGGTACCAATGATGACTGAACGGAATTTCAGAATTGGGATGCCTGGAAGAACTAAAATCTTCGTGGATGGTCGAGCTGCTAGGATCGAACGTGCAGTAACTAAGGTATCTGAACCAGAATCGACGACGAATAAGTATTCGCTGGCGCCCAAGGAGAAACCAAAGCATTTTGTTAATTCCTCGCTTGATCGAGTTTCGGGACGAGTACCTTTCGTCGGGTCAATGACTCGAAAATATTCTTTACTTTCACGAAAATTGCGATATATCGGAACTAGGCTTGAGGTTGAAAGCCTTGCCTTATCCGATAATCCGTTCAGAGTTTCAGCACGCGCTGTGAGCAACGTGGTTTCGAAATCTCGGGCTTCATCTCTAAGTGTAAAATCATCACTCCAAGCGAAGCAGTTGATAAGTTTGTCGTCAACCCAGTCTGTCCGGAGTAAGTACCACAACGCTTGGATCGTGATGGATCGGCCGATGAGAGCCGATGATAATGGTGAGCATTTTTATCGCTATTTGTATTCCAAGCGACCTGATATCAATTCGTTCTTTTTGCTGAAGCGTGAATCCCCAGACTGGGACCGATTAAATGCGGAAGGCTTTAGATTAATTGAGTATGGGTCCGATGAATCGGTTTTGGCATTGCTGAATGCTGATTTCCGATTCTCATCCGATGCTGTCGCGGAAGTAATGTATCCGATTTCGCGCCACAAATTTGATCTCACAAAGTCACGTTTTATCTTCTTGCAGCATGGTGTGACGAAAGATGACCTTTCTCGCTGGCTCAATCCGAAAAAACTGGATGGAATTGTTTGTGCAACTTTCGCAGAATATGATTCGATTGCTGGAAAGAATTCACCGTACACGATCAAAAGTGATCAAGCGTTATTGACGGGTTTTCCTCGATTTGATCGGCTGCACGAGTTGATTTCGAATCGGGACGAGGAAGGTGATCTTATTCTTATCATGCCGACATGGAGGCAGTACCTTCGCGACGAACTTGTGAAGCTCGATATGCCAGAACAAAAGAGTCGAGCATTTAATGATTCAGACTTTGGGCAAAATTGGTTGCAAGTTCTCAATAGCCCTGAATTACGCGACCTTGCGAAAATGCACAATAAGAGAATTGGTTTTATTGCGCACCCAGCATTTTCAGAGCTTATTCAGCATCTGAATATTCCAGAGCACGTTGAAGTTATGGATACGGCAGTCTATGGTTTTCAGAACCTTTTGATCCAGTCTTGTATTTTTGTTACTGACTATTCTTCAGTTGCCTTTGACGCTGCAAATATTGATATTCCTGTAGTCTACTTCCAATTTGATCCTGAGACTATGTTTGGGGGAGGGCATAATTTTAGGAAAGGGTATTTTGAATATGAACGTGACGGATTTGGCCCAGTTACTGTGAGTCCTTCGGATACTGTTACGCAGATCCGCAATTCTTTTGAGGACGTAAACTTCATGGATATTTACAGTAAACGCGCCAAAGAGACTTTCCCTTATTCTGATGCGAACAATAGCGAACGACTCGTGAAGGCAATGCTTGATTTAAAGTAATATACGATGTTCCCTGTAATCGGTGTAGGTTAATTTGGATTAATTTTCGAATGTTATTTTACCCTTCACTCTGGGTGGTTGATTTAATGAGCGAAATCTAATGATATTCTTTGATCTTTGGATGATCGCCCGTTAGAAACAGGCGACTTGTTTATTGTTTTAGGTTTCCAATGTGTTCTGCAGGGTGTCTGGCTCGGGCGTGTTCGAAGGCCAGGCACCCTTCAATTCAGCTTCTAACAGATGATCTTCATCCAACCACGGCGGACGAACTGCCCACCCTTAGCGCTTGCACCGGTACCATAAAGTTCCGAGCCGATTGGAACTTCATCAACGAGGTTTACGGCCGCTTTATTGCGCTTCGGGTGCGTAATGCTCAGGCTGTGGCCGCAACAACACTCCCAAAGCCGGACATCCTCTGGTGAGGTGTGGGTCCAGCAGAGCAGCTCACGTGCCCGACTGTCCTTGCTGGCCAAGGGCAGAAACTTTGGCGAGATCACCGCTTCGGTGGGATGCTTGCATCGCGACGTCGCGACGGCCAAGCGCACCATGACCGCTGCCGGCCTCACGCCGCAGCGGCTGGTGCCAAATAGCATCAGTGGGTAGCGCCGTTCCGACGACCTAGTAGTGCCGTTCCGGATACACGGTAGTGTCTGGGACTCTTTCGTAATGGGCTGACCTGACCGTTGTGTTTAGCAGAGGTATGGCTAAATACGGTTAGTGGGGACCGCGAGTCCGATTAGCCCAGCGGTTTCATGACGGAGACTTGTCATTAACAAGAAAAGGTGACCACAACTTGGGAAAATAGGGGTGTCTAAGCGGCTCTTCAGAAATAAGGGTGTAACCAGCTGAACCCAACACCCCGGATCCCCGGCGTGGCACTAATGCAGCAAAAAGTCGAGGCCTTCGCGAAGAATGGAAGTTACCACACAACCTTCTTCGAAAGACCTCGACAGTGCACGAGTCTACCTTTACCGCACAGGATCTCACGACCTTCACCCGCCTCGACGGCTTGGGCCTCACCGCGATCGGTCAGCACCTCACCGCGGCGAAAGCCGAAATCCTCTGCCGCGTGACCGCACCGGATCCGTGGTGCACCCGCTGCGGATCCGAAGGCGCCCCACGCGATACGGTCACCCGCCGGCTCGCCCACGCACCGTTCGGGTGGCGGCCCACCGTCTTGGTCATCAGGCACCGCCGCTACCGATGCTCCTCCTGCCGGCACGTGTGGCGCGAGGACCTCTCCAAGGCGGTGGCACCACGCCAGAAGATCAGTCGCACCGGGCTGGCCTGGGCCCTGAACGGGCTGGTCTGCCAGCACCTGTCCGTCTCCCGCATCGCCGAATCTCTGGGCGTGTCGTGGAATACCGCCAATGACGCGGTGCTGGCCGAAGGCCAACGGGTCCTGATCAGCGATTCGTCCCGGTTTGACGGGGTCAAGGTCCTCGGTGTCGACGAGCATGTCTGGCGGCATACCCGCACCGGAGACAAATACGTGACGGTGATCGTGGACCTGACCGCGGTCCGCGACGGCACCGGCACCGCCCGCCTGCTGGACATGATCCCGGGCCGGTCCAAGGCGGTATTCAAGACCTGGCTGACCGAACGCGAGGACCAGTGGAAGCAGGGCATTGAAGTGGTCGCGATGGACGGGTTCACCGGCTTCAAAACCGCGGCCGTCGAGGAACTTCCTGAGGCGGTTCAGGTGCTGGACCCATTTCATGTGGTCAAGCTCGGATCGGACGCGTTGGATCGCACCCGGCAGCGGGTGCAACGCGAGCAGCACGGACGGCGCGGGTTGAAAGACGACCCGCTCTACAAGGCTCGCAGGACACTGACCGTGGGATTGGATCTGGCGATCGAGAAGCAGAAAGCCAAGCTGGAGGACCTGTTCACCGAGCCGGCGTATGAGCCGGTGCAGCTGGTGTGGAGCGTGTATCAGCGGATGGTCGATGCCTATCGGCAGCCAAAAGTCGAGGTCGGCAAATGGGCGTTATCGACGCTGATTGACGAGATCGCTGCCAAGGTTCCTGCGGGGCTGCCGGAACTGAAGCGGCTAGGCACCACCCTGAAGCGACGCAAGAATGACATCCTGGCCTACTTCGATCACGTGGGTAGCTCGAACGGCCCCACCGAGGCCTTAAATGGGAGACTGGAGCATTTACGGGGTATCGCGTTGGGGTTCAGGAATCTGACGCACTATATCGCACGGTCATTGCTGGAGACCGGCGGGTTCAGGCCACGTTTACACTCTGAATCCTGAAGAGCCGTCTAAGCTCCAATTTAACCAAAATCAAGGGTCACCTTTTCGATGAACCAGTCTACCCTGACTTACCCCGCCCCACGCACCGAACTCACCGGCCAACAACTGATCTCCCACGCCGGCTTGAGTGTCCTGAGCGGCTTCCTGAACGCTATGGATTTCCGTGCCTTGTGCGAGAACCGGTTCTCCCAATTCGTCCCGACCACCGCGACCCACCGGCCAGGAAAAATCCTCGCAGATCTGACCCTCATGCTCGCCGCCGGCGGGGAACAAGCCTGCGACGTCGATCTGCTGCGCACCAACCCCGGGGTGTTCGGACCCGTCGCTTCCGAGGCAACGGTGTCTCGGTTCATGAACAGAATCAAGGACATGCCCGAAGCCTTCACCCACGGCTACCAAACCATGAGCCGGAGCCTGCGCACGAAGCTCTGGGCTGCCGCAGGCCCAAGGAACCCAGCCAAGCGTGCCACCAAACGCAACCCGCTAATCCTGGATATCGATGCCACCCTCATCCAGAAACATTCCGATAAACAAGGTGCTACCGGAACCTACAAAGGCGGATACGGCTTCGCGCCGATGATCGTCACCGCGGACTACGGCACCGGCAATGGGACCGGGGAAACCCTCGCGATCCTCCTACGCTCAGGCAACAAAGGAGCAAACAGCGCGAAGGATCACATCGAAGCCCTGTCCCAAGCCCTGGCAGTACTGCCTGATGATTTCTACGACAAGGACGGCGCTCTGGTTGGTGAAAAGCTATTGGTGCGCACCGATTCCGCCGGTGCCTCCCGTGAATTCCTCAACCACCTTGATGCGTTGGGCATCCAGTTCTCCACCTCATATTCTCTGCCGGTGATCAAGGAACGACAGATCGGTTGGATCAGCGAGAAGAAGTACTGGGAACCAGCCATAGACCAACAGGGCAAACCTCTGCGGGATGTGTGGGTCGTGGACGCCACGAAGATCATGAACCTGAAGGACTACCCGCCGGGCACGAGGATTTACGTACGGGCAGAACCTTTGCATTCCGGGGCGAAAGCCTCGCTCTTCGACGCGGAAGGCAATAGGATCACCGCGTTCTTGACGAACAGTCCTTACTATGTGATTCCTGAATTGGATCGGCGGCACCGGGCCCGCGGACGGTGCGAGAACAGGATCAAATCCTTAAAGCATGCCGGGTTGGGCAAGCTGCCGTACTGGTCTTTCGCGGCGAATCAGGCGTGGTCGCTGATTGCCGCGTTGGCGACGAATCTGCTGGCATGGATGCAACTGGTCCTGTTGCCGGCCTCGCATGAGGCTGGAGTGTGGGATCTGAAGCGGTGGCGGTACCGCCTGTTCAGTATGGCCGGGAAATTGATCAGCAGCGGGAGGCGAACACGATTGCTGATTCCGGCCCATGCCCCGGAATCCAGGCTTTTGGGCCTGATGAGCCGCACATGCAACCAGTTGCGTCACCGGTGGAGGCAAGGTCATCTGACGGCCTGAACCGTGAGACACCTATTTTGATCACGACCTATTGAATGAACAGTATTTCGAGGATGTGGACCTCGACGCCCGAAGGCTGGCGCTCCCGAGCCGGGTCGAGCGTGCCCGGAACGCAGAATGACCGCTGAGCCCCGGATCTTCGGGAACTCGGAGGTCATTGCGCTGAACGATGAAACAGTCGGGTTAGTTGGTTAGTTGGTACCGGATTCACACCCAGTTGCAAGAACAGGAGAACTTTCAATCGCTATCCTGCATTCGATACACAGGTGCTGCCATATGCTTCTGCAAAACATCTGAGAGTGTTCACTTTACGAGTTCCGTTGATGCCCAGTTTTCAACTTCCGTCGACAGTATTCGACTGCACTGATCTACCAGACCAAATGGTTCTCGTGGTTTTGCCGTACGATCTGACTATGCCAAGCCAAACTGCAATCTTTATCGACGCCGGGTTTTTACTGTCTCTTGGCGGGCATCGAGCCGCCGGGACGACATTGAGATCTGCATTCACAACTCACTATGAATCCTTGATCCGGGGAATCGTCCAGTCCGTTAAGAAGAATTCGGGCCTGAGCAATTTGCGAGTTTACTGGTATGACGCTTCGAAAGACGGGTTGTTTACCGAACAACATAAGAGAATCGGGCTAATTTCCGGGGTCAAAGTTCGGTTGGGGCGCATTTCATACAATGGCGAACAAAAAGGCGTTGATTTGAGACTCGCCTTAGACCTCGTCGGAGTCGCACGAACACGGGCAGCTTCAATTGCTTATCTCGTGTCTGGAGATGACGACCTG
This sequence comes from Arthrobacter sp. YC-RL1, assembly GCF_001454985.1. Taxonomy (NCBI): domain Bacteria; kingdom Bacillati; phylum Actinomycetota; class Actinomycetes; order Micrococcales; family Micrococcaceae; genus Arthrobacter; species Arthrobacter sp. YC-RL1. The sequence continues at coordinate 2,303,985 of NZ_CP013297.1, read as the reverse complement.
GCGGAGGCTGTCGAAGAAGCACAGGATCTCGGGATGAAGGTTGTGCTCCTCGGTGTCAACAAACCAGAAAGTCGCTTGGGCGTGGCCTCAGTAGCTGAACATCTCGCGCTCACCGCTGATGCGATTGAGACCATCCCAGACCAACTTCTAGATTCAGCATTTACCCGAGTCATCGAGTGGGACCAAGCACATTCAGAAAAATCGGCGCTAATTGCTAAGGCTGCTCCCAGTCCAGTTCACGGTAACTCCGAGGCTAGACCTTCCGTGCCCACGCCGGCGATTATGGCGCAAAAAGCCGTGCAGCAGGATTCGGCAGAACCTATGACACGTGTAGAAATTGTTTATTCCAGTGGCACTGGCGGCCAGGGCTATCAAGGAAACGCGGCCTACGAGCAAAATGAGCTTGCTACAGCCGAAGAAATTGGCGGCAGGGTAGCAGAATCTTGGCTGGCGGTAACTACCCAAGCAGAAGTTCTCGAACTCCTAGCTGACAAACCTCAACTTCCGTTGGAAATTGACCGGACTTTACTGAAAGACTGCGCGCAGGTTCTAGGGGAGTGGACGACGGACCAGCAGAAGATTCGGCGTGTGCTACGTAGTGCGTTTTGGGAGTACCTTGATCGGTTGATGTGACGTTCGTCGAAGGGCGCATACTCACCTTTCCCGGCGGGACTAAGGTAAATTTAGATCGTGACTTCTCAGCAGAAACCCTTTTACGCAACAACTGCAATCTCATACCCGAACGGCACTCCACACATCGGACATGCCTATGAAGTAGTGGCAACCGATACCTTGGCACGCTTCAAGCGTTTGGATGGCTTCGATGTCTTCTTCATGACTGGCACAGATGAACATGGCCAGAAGATGATGCAGACCGCGGAAAAGGAAGGGATCACCCCTGCCCAGCTTGCGCAGCGAAATTCCGATGCCTTCCAAGCGATGAACGATGAGCTTGGCACGAGCTATGACCGTTTTATCCGCACCTCTGACGCAGACCATCATGCAGCTGCACAGGAGTTGTGGCGCCGCATGGAAGCGAACGGCGACATCTACCTGGATAAGTATGCCGGCTGGTACTCAGTGCGGGACGAGGCGTTCTACACCGAAGAGCAGACCGATGTGCGAGACGACGGGATTCGCTACGCTACGGAAACTGACACTGAAGTTACCTGGACCGAAGAAGAATCATATTTCTTCAGGCTCTCCAAGTACCAGGACAAGCTCTTGGCATACTACGAAGAGAATCCTGACTTTGGCGCACCTCGTTCCCGTTTCAATGAAGTTGTTCGTTTTGTTGAAGGCGGCCTGACTGATCTATCAATTTCGCGCACCACTTTTGACTGGGGAATCCCGGTGCCGGGCAACGAGAAGCACGTTATGTACGTGTGGGTGGATGCCTTGACGAACTACTTGACCGGTGTTGGCTTCCCGGATGTCGAGTCGGCCTCCTTCCAGAAGTACTGGCCAGCGGACGTTCACGTGATCGGCAAGGACATCTCGCGATTCCACGCCATTTACTGGCCTGCGTTCCTGATGTCCGCGAAGCTGCCGGTTCCCAAGCGAGTCATGATCCACGGCTTCCTGCATAACAACGGTGTCAAGATGTCCAAGTCGTTGGGCAACACCGTTTCTCCTGAGGATTTTGTTACCCGATATGGCTTGGACCAGGTTCGGTACTTCTTCTTGCGTGAAGTACCATTTGGTGCCGACGGAAACTACAACCACGAAACCATCGTGGCTCGCATAAATGGTGACTTGGCGAACAACTTCGGTAATCTTGCCCAGCGTTCGCTGTCGATGGTAGCCAAGAACTGCGGGGGACTGGTTCCAACTCCCAGAGAATTGCTGGCGGCTGATACCGAGATTCTTGAGTCCGCCGCGAAGCTGTTGGAAATCAACCGGGAGGCCTACGACCGCCAGGAATTCAGTCGAGCTCTTGAGGCCGTCTGGCATGTTCTTGGAGATACCAACGCGTACTTCGCAGAGCAGGAACCTTGGAAGCTGAAGAAGACGGATCCAGCACGCATGGAGACCGTACTCTACGTGACAATCGAGATTGTCCGCCAAGTCGCTATTCTGCTCCAGCCGGTGCTTCCGCAAGCCATGACTTGCCTGCTCAATGTGCTCGCGGTGGGCGAAGGTTCAGCCCGCAATTTTGAAAACTACGGAACTGCATTGGTTCCCGGAACCGAACTACCGGCCCCGACCCCGGTGTTCCCTCGCTATGAGGAAGAGAAGTAAGTTTCGTTCATTGAGCTAAAGCGGCTGCGGCACCACTCCTATCAATCGATAGGAATAGTGCCGCAGCCGCTTTTCACTTGTTTCCGTTTTATGGGCTGGCCACGCCGGTTTGATAGGCGATGACCACTGCCTGAACTCGATCCCGTGCACCAAGTTTTGCCAAGATATGGCCCACATGGGTCTTAACGGTAGCTTCGGACAGGAAAAGCCGTTCAGCAATTTCAGGATTGGACTGGCCCTCTGCAATGAGTCCAAAGACTTCACTTTCGCGTGGGGTGAGCGACTCCACCGCTGACATAAGGGAGTTGTCGGCCTGCGCGACAGATCGTTTCAAGATGGGAGCCATATGGTTCAGCAAACGCCGTGTAGTAGAAGGCGCGATGACTGCGTCTCCGCGGTTGACCGTTCGTACCGATTCGAGTAGCTCCTCCGGAGGAGCGTCCTTGAGAAGAAAACCACTGGCACCGGCTTGGATGGCACTCAGCGCATACTCGTCCATGTCGAAAGTGGTCAGGACAATTACCTTGGGCCCGTCCGCAGCTTTTTTTGCCGGATCCAGTAGGCGCTCGGTGGTCTGTATCCCATCCATTTCCGGCATCCGCACGTCCATCAAGATGACATCCGCTTGCTGCAAGGATGGTGTTGCGAGTGCTTCACGTCCGTTGCCTGCTTCGGCGATTACTTCCATATCCGGCTGGGAATTGATCAACATTCGGAATCCACTGCGTACCAGCAACTGATCATCAACAAGCGCTACCTTGATTGTGGTGCCTGACGTCATCGAGCGTTAGTCCTCCGAGTAGGGAATGAATACAGAAACTATGAATCCTCCGCCGGTTCGCGGAGAGGCCTTGCAGGTTCCATCGTATAGTGCAACGCGCTCGCTCATACCTTGCAAACCGTAGCCTTGCCCCTCGAAGGTCAAGGAGCCGGCACCGCGGCCATTGTCTTCAATAACGAGGATCAATCCCCGAGATGTCCAATTTAGTTGTACCGAGGCGGCGGTGTTCGGCCCTGCATGCTTAACTACGTTTGTGAGTGCCTCCTGCACGCTTCGATAGGCGGTTAGCTCTGCGCCAGCTGGCAGTTCTTTTCGTGGTGAGCCTGAGTAACTGAATTGAACTTTCAGCCCGGCAGTTTCAGCGTTCTGGATAAGATCCGGAATATTGGCCAAGGCCGGCAACGGGCGGTTCTCAACCTCTTCATCCTTGCGCAAGACACCCAGTAGGCGGCGCATTTCACGGAGAGACGCACGACCAGTATCGGAGACGGTTTTCAGGGTGGTGATCGCTATTTCCGGATCGTTGACGGCGGCGTAGCGGGCGCCGTCCGCCTGAGTGATAATTACGGACAAAGAATGCGCGACGATGTCATGCATTTCACGTGCAATGTGATTTCGTTCATCGGCGGCAGCCAGGTCGCGTTCGATGATTCGCTCTTTTTCGAGTCGATCCGCGTGGTCCTGCAATGCTTTCATGGTCAGTCGCCGGTTGCGGGCAAGGTCGCCGAAGGTCCAAGACACGGTGACCACAAGGGCCAGGCCAACGAACGAGATCATTGTGTCGAAACTGATGAACGTGAATCCACCGGTCGGTGAGCTACCGCTGTTGAACATGCTCAAGGTCGCGAGTAGTGCTCCCAGCAGTCCGAACCCCAAAGTGGTAAAAGATTGCCAGCGCTTTCCATAGACAGCCATCGTGTACACCATGATCGGAACCGACAGCTGGGAGGGCAGCACCAATCCGCCGAAGGCCAGCTGCAGCAGATGTCCGAACGTGATAATCAGCGTCGCGAGCCATGGTCTGGCGCGGCGCATCATGAGAGGCGCTGTTTGCATCAAGGAGATGGCTACGAGCGAAAGAGTCATGAGCAAGGAACTGCTGAAGCCGATGGTCGCCGTCAGCAGAAGACATAGCAGCGTGAAAGCCAATCCCGTTGCAAAATCAACTTTGCCGGAATTCTCGCGAATCCACCGATCAATGCGGCGATGCGGGTTTGAAAAAATCAACTACGCCTCTGAAGTTCGAGAAAAGTGCCGAATGCGCATGACCTCTGATCTGAGGGAAATAGCACGCATCATCTTATTTTAGTGCTCAGTGCATAGGGGAACCTCATCCTGGAGTTTGAGATTTTAGAGTCGAGATTTCACAGTTTCTCATAATTTGAGATGAGCTCTCACATGTTGGACTCTGTTCGATAGGCTAGGACCCATGGGAAAAGTTTTTGAAATTGCAGTCATTCCTGGGGATGGCATTGGACCAGAAGTCGTCGCAGAGGCCGTCAAGGTCTTGAACTTCGTCACCAACGGCGGCGAGAACGAGGTCAATCTGACCAACTACAAGCTGGGTGCCGAGCATTGGCTCGAAACCGGTGAAACCCTGCCCGAGGAGACGCTGGAGAACCTCAAGAAGCACGACGCCATCTTGTTCGGCGCGGTAGGTGCCGCTCCTGGCGATACTCGTATTCCTTCCGGGCTGATTGAGCGTGAAATGCTGCTGAAGCTGCGCTTTTCGCTGGATCACTACGTGAACTTGCGTCCGTCGAAGCTTTATCCTGGCGTTGAAAGCCCTCTGGCCAACCCGGGGAACATCGATTTCATAGTGGTGCGCGAAGGTACCGAAGGCCCGTATGTGGGCAACGGCGGGTCTGTCCGTACGGGCACTTCGCACGAGATCGCCACTGAAGTATCCGTGAATACCGCGTTTGGCGTGGAGCGTGTCGTTCGTGATGCGTTTGTGCGAGCTTCGCGCCGGGAGCGCAGGCACGTGACTTTGGTTCACAAGCACAATGTGTTGGTTCATGCCGGTCACCTGTGGCGTCGGACTGTCGAAGCAGTGGCGAAGGAGTTCCCCGAGGTAACGCACGACTACCTGCATGTTGATGCCGCGACCATCTTCCTGACCACCGACCCTGCCCGCTTCGACGTCATCGTCACTGACAACCTTTTCGGCGATATTTTGACAGACCAGGCCGGAGCAATTACTGGTGGCATCGGCTTGTCGGCCAGCGGCAACATCAATATGTCGCGAACCTACCCGTCGATGTTCGAGCCGGTACATGGCTCCGCTCCAGACATTGCCGGCCAGCAGAAGGCCGACCCGACTGCAGCGATTCTGTCCGTTGCCTTGATGCTTGATCATTTGGGACTGTCTGAAGAATCGAAGGCTGTTGAGCAGGCGGTTGAAAAGGAGATCATTTCACGTCAGGAATTGACCGATCGCCGCACCACCAGCGAAATTGGCGATGCAATTGTAGCCCTGCTGGCATAAGCTAAAAGGGAAGTTCCCGGTACGGATGTATCCGGTAGCCAATCCACAAACGGGTGTTCCGCAACTTTGTGGGACACCCGTTGCTCGTATATGAATTAGGAAGTCCAAGGTTAGATGGAATTCACCGAAAATCTCTCAACGAACCGCAAGAGCGCCGAGGACCGCGCCAAGGTTCTTGCCGACCCGGGCTTCGGGGACTTCTTCACCGACCACACCGCAGTCATTGACTGGTCGGCCAACGGTGAAGGCCATGGCGGTATCTGGCATGACGCTCGCATCGAACCGTACGGCCCCATCGCAATGGATCCTGCGGCCTCCGTGCTTCACTACGGCCAGGAAATCTTTGAAGGCCTGAAGGCCTACCGTCATGAAGACGGATCAGTTTGGACGTTCCGCCCCCATGCAAACGCTGCGCGACTGAACAAGTCGGCGGCACGTCTCGCCCTGCCGCAGCTTGACGAAGAAGTATTTGTCGAGTCGTTGCGAAAGCTCGTGGCATCCGACATCGACTGGGTACCTACAGGTGATGGCGAGGCGCTCTACCTTCGCCCGTTCATGATTGCCACCGAGGCATTCCTGGGAGTTCGCGCAGCACGCGAAGTTTCCTACCGGGTCATCGCATCGCCGGCAGGCAACTATTTCGGTGGAGAACTGAAGCCCGTCGCCATCTGGGTATCCCAAAACTATGCGCGTGCCGGCCGAGGCGGAACCGGTTCCGCCAAGTGCGGTGGAAACTACGCGGCATCACTCGTCGCCCAGCTTGAAGCTGAAGACAATGGCTGCAAGCAGGTTCTGTTCCTTGATCCGTTCAATGGCAATGCGGTAGAAGAACTTGGCGGAATGAACGTGTTCTTCGTTACCAAAGACAACAAGCTGGTCACCCCTGCACTGACCGGAACCATCCTCGAAGGCGTTACACGCTCGTCCGTAATCCAGCTTGCCAAGGACCGGGGAATGGAAGTCGAGGAACGCCGAATCACTCTTGATGAATGGCGTGAAGGCGTTGTCAGCGGCGAGATCACTGAAGTCTTCGCGTGCGGTACCGCTGCCGTGATCACCCCGATCGGTGTTCTGAAGAACGGCGCCGAGCTCATCGGTGACGAAGACGCCAAGGCTGGCGATGTCACCATGTCGATCCGCGAAGAACTGCTTGGCATCCAGCGTGGAACGGTTGAGGACCGCCATGGATGGCTGGAGCGTTTGGTCTAATAGCGGAAGATAAACGTAGAATTGGCTGTGCAATGTTTATTGCACAGCTAATTCGTTTTAAGTGAGGACTTCGGCATGCACGTTTTGGTTACCGGTGGAGCTGGATATATTGGCTCGCATACCGTCCTTCTGCTTTTGCAGGAAGGATACCGCGTTTCCATTATCGACAACTTCAGCAATTCATCACCGGAGTCGATTCGTCGAGTTACGAAGTTAGCAGGGCGGGCACCAGAGCTTCACAACATTGATTTGCTTGATGCTTCTGCTGTGGACTCCATTTTCGAAGCCCTGCGGCCAGATGCAGTGATCCATTTTGCTGGGTTGAAGGCCGTAGGGGAGTCTGTATCCCAGCCCCTTCGCTACTACCGGAACAACGTCACTGGCACCCTGAATCTCTTGGATGCCATGGAATCTGTTGCCTGCAGGACACTCGTTTTCAGCTCATCTGCCACTGTCTATGGCGAGTCGACGGCCTTGCCGCTAGTCGAGTCAACGCCTCGTAGCGCTACTAATCCGTACGGGCGCACGAAGCTCCACATCGAAGAAATGCTCGAGGAATTGGCGACCTCGGACCCACGTTGGTCCATCGCAAATTTGCGGTATTTCAATCCTGTAGGCGCGCACGAATCCGGAGAGATCGGCGAAGATCCACAGGGCATCCCCAATAATCTCATGCCATTCGTAGCTCAGGTTGCCGTAGGAGTTCGTGAAAAGGTCAACGTCTTCGGCGGCGATTATCCCACTGTTGATGGAACCGGCGTCCGGGACTACATCCACGTATTGGATCTGGCCGCCGGGCACCTCTCGGCCCTGAACTACCTGCAGCAGGCCAAGGGCGCGCATGTTTGGAACTTGGGTACGGGCTCTGGTTCGAGCGTGCTGGAAGTCATTGAAGCGTTCGTACGAATTTCGAAGCGGCCGGTGCCCTACGAGATCGTGGAACGCCGCGCTGGTGATGTCGCCGAAAATTACGCCGATGCGGAGAAAGCCCGTCTTGATCTAGGGTGGAAGGCCGAGCGTGGGCTGGAACAGATGGTGGGTGACATGTGGCGTTGGCAAAGCCACAATCCGACAGGATTCCCGGACCTAGAGTTCCGCGAAATGACCGAAGAAGAACTGAACGCATTTATCAACGGAAAGTAAGCTGCCACAGCGTGCATGGCACGGTCAGAGCAAGTTAGGGTTTAGAAATGCGCATTGCTCGATTTGTAGTTGATGGCGACCCTCTTTACGGTGTCGTCGATGGAGAAAATATTCATGCACTTGCGGGGGACCCGTTCTTTCAGGGCATTAAGACCACGGGTGCTGTCCACCAGCTGGACGACGTTCGACTGGTGGCGCCAATTATTCCCCGATCCAAAGTCGTCGGATTCGGCCGCACCTACAGCGAACACGCTGAGGAGCTCGGCAACAAGGTGCCGCCGGAACCATTGATGTTCCTGAAGCCGAATACCTCAGTCGTTGGACACGGAGAGCCGGTCACCCTTCCTGCATTTTCACAGGAGGTTTCCTTCGAAGGCGAGCTTGCGGTCGTCATCGGACGCATCTGCAAGGATGTGCCAGCAGAAAAGGCCGGCGATGTCATCTTCGGATACACGATCGCCAACGACCTCACTGCCAGAGATGCCCAGCGGACCGACCCGCAGTGGGCCCGGGCCAAGGGATTCGACGGCTCGTGCCCGCTCGGCCCATGGATCGAAACCGAACTGGAAGACCCGGACGACGTAGCGATCACCACGCGCCTGAATGGTGAGGTCCGCCAGGACGGTTCCACGCGGGACATGATTTGGCCTGTTTCCGAACTTGTTGCACGTGCTTCCGAAGCATTCACCTTGCTTCCCGGCGATGTGATCATGACAGGCACCCCTGCAGGCGTGGGGCTTGTCAACGCCGGCGACATCGTTGAGATCGAACTTGAGGGACTTGGAACACTGAGGTCGGTTTTCCGTCGATAACGTGTTTTGAGTAAATGTGGTTTTTCCTTGAAACTGGAAAAGCCACCATCTTGCCATCATCATTTTGGTGGTACCGCACTGGCTCCCGGTCACGAATGTGACTGGGAGCCCTCGCGTATGGAATTCGGCAAGTTGGCCCGAAGGTTTAGAATAGAACCATCATGACTGATCTTTCGCTGATTCCACCCGTGACCGAAGATACTCCCGTTCGCGTCCGTTTCTGCCCATCGCCTACCGGCACTCCACACGTAGGCATGATTCGTACGGCTCTGTTCAACTGGGCCTACGCCCGCCACACCGGTGGCAAGATGATTTTCCGTATTGAGGATACCGACGCGAAGCGCGATTCCGAGGAAAGCTTCAACCAGGTTCTGGATGCACTGGACTGGCTGGGCATCGATTGGGATGAAGGCGTCAACGTGGGCGGTCCGCATGAGCCGTACCGCCAGTCGCAGCGCGGCGACATCTACCAGGATGTCATTGCCAAACTTCGCGAGGCCGGACACCTCTACGAGTCCTACTCGACGCCGGAAGAAGTCGAAGCGCGTCACAAGGCCGCCGGCCGCGACCCAAAGCTGGGTTACGACAACTTCGACCGTGAACTGACGGCAGAGCAGATCGCTGCGTTCAAGGCCGAAGGCCGCGAACCGGTACTTCGCGTACGCATGCCGGACGAGGATGTTACCTTCACCGACCTGGTTCGTGGAGAGATCACTTTCAAGCAGGGGAGCGTGCCTGACTACGTAGTGGTTCGCGCCAATGGCCAGCCACTGTATACGCTGGTTAATCCGGTGGATGACGCGCTGATGGGAGTGACTCACGTGCTGCGCGGCGAGGATCTGCTGTCCTCCACGCCGCGTCAGGTTGTCCTCTACGCGCTGCTGCATGATGTAGGCGTTGCCAAGTACATGCCACGATTCGGGCACCTGCCGTACGTGATGGGCCAGGGCAACAAGAAGCTTTCCAAGCGCGATCCTGAATCGAGCCTGTTCCTTCACCGCGAGAATGGCTTTATTCCCGAGGGCTTGTTGAACTACCTGGCACTGCTTGGCTGGTCGTTGAGCGCGGATCAGGACATTTTCAGCAGCGAAGAACTCGTCAAGGCTTTTGACGTGACCGACGTGCTGTCGAATCCTGCACGTTTCGACGTGAAGAAGGCCGAAGCCATCAACGGCACCCACGTTCGCATGCTGGAACCAGAGGACTTCCGCAATCGCTTGGTTCCCTACCTTCAGGCTGCCGGCCTCGTAGGTGAAGAGCTGACCAACCGTGAAAACGAGATCCTCGACCAGGCCGCACCTCTGGTACAGGAGCGCATCACTCTTCTGGGCGAAGCGGCAGACATGCTCGAATTCCTCTTCAAGAATGATGACGAGATTGTCGTCGAGGAAAAGGCGCTCAAGGGTATGCCGGCAAACCTCGGCGACGTTGTCAGTGCCTCGATTGAAGCTTTGGAAGGCGTGAAGAACTGGAACGCAGAAGAGATCCAGAATGCACTGCGGACCAAGCTGGTTGATGAGATGGAGCTGAAGCCACGCCAGGCATTCGGTCCTGCGCGAGTTGCCGTTTCCGGCAAGCGCGTCTCACCTCCATTGTTCGAATCCATGGAGATCCTCGGCCGGGAGTCGAGCTTGAACCGTATGCGTACCTTCGGCGCCTCGCGGTAACAGGAAACGCTAATTTCGTGAACGAAGTACCTAACGCCTTGGCTGGATCTGCCAACAGATCCATCCAGGGCGTACTTTTTGACATTGATGACACTCTGGTAGACCTTCGAGCAGCCGCTATTGCAGCTTTCCTGGAGCTTACAACCGAAGAGCTCAGACACGTAGATGCTTCGGAAGCAAGCGTCGTTGCCGCAGCTTTTGCCGATGACAAGGCCGGAGCCTACGAACGCTACATGGCAGGTGAACTGACTTTCCTGGAGCAAAGGGAAATTCGCTTGCGATTCTCCCTGGGGCTCGTGAATGCCGAAGCGCCGGCAGGGGAGCTATACCAAGCGTGGGCCGAGACCTATGAGAAGACGGTGCGTAGCTATTGGCGCCCGTTTGAAGATGTCGTGCCCCATTTGGATCAGCTCCGAGCCATGGGCATTCCCTTCGGTGCCGTTAGCAATAACCTTGAGTCGTACCAGCGGGCCAAGTTGGAAATCGCTGGTCTTGAAGGATTCGCTGTGGTTGTTGGATCCGATACGGCCGGCGCGCCGAAACCTGCGCCTGCACCGTTTCTGGCAGGCTGCCAGCAGCTTGGTATCCATCCGCAGCAGACGCTTTACGTGGGGGACAACCCGGTCAATGACTACGAAGGAGCACGCAATGCGGGACTCCCAGCAGTACTGCTGGACCGCGAGGCTTTTCATGAGGATTTCCTCGGACTTCGAATCCGTGATCTCTGGGGCTTGGCGGAGTTAATCGGTGCAGGCTTCGACAGTTTTGTCGCCGATTCCTAGGGGAATCGTCGATTTGTATTGATCCCGGAACGTCGGTATAGTTATATCTCGTGCTGAAGCGATCAGTGGGAATTGAATTATCAATTCAGTCTGAAAGCCCAAGTCACATTGGGATATGGTGTAATTGGCAACACAACGGTTTCTGGTTCCGTCATTCTAGGTTCGAGTCCTGGTATCCCAGCGCTTCATCAAAAAACATTTGATGAGCTAAGGAGAAATTCTTGGCATACGGCCCCATCGTATAGCGGCCTAGTACTCCGCCCTCTCACGGCGGCAACACGGGTTCGAATCCCGTTGGGGTCACCAAGCTTATTCTCAGGTCTCCCGCAAGGGAATATACGGCCCCATCGTATAGTGGCCTAGTACTCCGCCCTCTCACGGCGGCAACACGGGTTCGAATCCCGTTGGGGTCACCACACAAGCCACAGGTAAATCTGTGGCTTGTTGTATATCCACCCAAATCTGCCCGATATGTTTCAAATAACGTCCTTTCATAGGGCAAGATGGTCACATGGAGGCAAATTCGGAATCCCGCTCGGCGGGCAGCGCAGCTACCCCTGAGGGTTCAGGCTATGCGCTATCCACCATCAGGCAGCTTGCATCGTTGAGCTCCGTACTAGATGGGCTCACCTTTCTACTTTCCGCATCCAATCCGACGCTGCCCAGCGAAATACTCAGAACCAAGACGATTCACCAGATCGCCGACTACCTAGTGCCTCGGCTGGAAAACCTCCACGCACCACTGCTCATTGTCGTGGGCGGTTCCACCGGTGCAGGGAAATCCACTCTGGTGAATTCGCTGCTTGGCGAGACCATCAGCGCCTCGGGTGCCGTCCGCCCGACAACCCGCGTTCCGGTGCTCGCGTACAACCCGTCCGATGCGTCGTGGTTTGAAGATCGACGAATCCTCCCCGCGCTGAGAAGGTTGTCGTATTCCGGGAATCAACCGGATGACGCCAACGCAAAAGCGCAGGCAGTGCAACTCGCTCCACACGCGAAAGTCCCCTCCGGGATTGCCATTATTGACGCGCCGGACATCGATTCCATTTCGGACGAAAATCGTGCTCTGGCAGCGCAGCTTTTGAATGCAGCGGACCTTTGGATATTCGTCACGACTGCCAACCGGTATGCGGATGCGTTGCCTTGGGACCTGCTCACGGAAGCTGGGGCCCGGAACATCACTGTCAGCATCGTGCTCAATCGTGTGCCCGCGGGTGCGCAAACCGAAATTCTTCCTGATTTAGAACGACTGCTCAGAGATAGGGGACTGGGATCTTCGGCCGTTCACGTGATTCAAGAAATGGAGCTTGACCAGCAAAAATTATTGCCCCAAGCGCTGACGCAACCAATTTCGAACTGGCTTGACTCGCTGGCCGGAGATGCCCAGGAACGCAAACGCATCGCCTTACAAACCCTTGACGGTGCACTTAGGCGGTCCGTTGCGGACGTGAACGAGCTCTACGCGGAACTCAAGGACCAGGAAGCGCAACTGCAGGAACTGCTCCTCGGCGTAGACCAGCGTTTCGACCAAGCCATGGACGTGGTGAAATCGGCGCTGAAGGATGGAACCCTGCTCCGCGGAGAGATCTTGGCTAGATGGCAGGATTTCGTCGGTGCAGGAGAACTGCTGCGTGGAATTGAAGGAAGCGTAGGCCGCATCCGCGACCGTATTGGTTCATTTTTCTCCGGGCGACCGCTGGCAAGCAACAGGGTTGAACAGGCGATTGAAACGGGCCTGCACGCAATATTCGTCGCAGAAATTACCGAGGCCGCCGACAACCTCGACCGGGTCTGGCGTACCACCCCCATTGGGCAGGAACTCAGCCGCGCACTGCCGACACCCAGACTGCCCGCGGATCTCAGCGAGTTGGCAAGCCGCAGCGTGCGCGAATGGCAGAATGACATTCTCACCATGATTCGTGAAGAGGGTGCGGGGAAGCGAAAGACTGCCCGCATGGCGGCATTCGGAGTGAATGGCATTGCAGTCGTCCTCATGGTTGTCGTTTTCGCATCGACGGCGGGGCTAACCGGACTGGAGCTCGGTATCGCCGGGGGATCTGCTGTAGTCGGCCAAAAACTGCTGGAAGCCATTTTTGGTGAGGACGCCGTGCGGCGGATGGCGGCAAGGGCCAGCGGCATGCTCGAAGAACGCGCACGCGAGTTGATCAATGCCAACGCAGACGTTTACCGAAACGTCATCAGGTCCTGCCAGCAACCCGAAGAATTGGAAGGCCTGGCTGAGTTTATTCACGCTCAGGGCCAGAAAGGCCACCACGTATGAGCGAGCGCAAGGTACTCAGGGCTCAAGCCAGTCTGTCGGGTCAGATCGATTCGCTTTCCGAGGCGATGAAGCTTGGAGAATCGTACCTCGACCCGCAAACTGTTGATTTCGCAGCACTGGTTATGTCGCGCGCCGAAGCCCGTCGCCAACTGTCCTCCGACCATGTGGTCATCGGGCTCTTCGGAGCTACGGGTTCCGGCAAATCAAGTCTCTTCAACGAATTGGCGGGAGCACAGCTCGCCCGGACCGGAGTCATTCGTCCGACTACAACGAAAACCATCGCGGCGATCTGGAACCCGGAAGGTTCCGGAGAACTGCTTGATTGGCTGGAAGTTGATGATTGGCACGTCGTCGACTCGATGTTCGGAGCCACCACAGCGCCGCGCGGAACGACCCCGAGCGGAGGCCTGATCCTCCTGGATCTTCCGGACATGGACTCAACGGCACTGGAGCACCATGAAATTGTGGAAAGACTGTCCGGGCAGGTGGACGTCATGGTGTGGGTGCTGGATCCGCAGAAGTACGCTGATGCCTCCATCCATCAAGGCTATCTTGATGGTTTGGGATCCCATGAGGGGAACTTGCTGGTGGTACTGAACCAGATAGACCTCATCGCGGCTTCCGATCGAGCGGCAATCCAGAAATCCTTGACGGGACTTCTTGCCCAGGACGGATTCCGGGGACTGGAAATCCTTCCGGCTTCATCGCGAACCGGCGAAGGCATCGATGCATTAAGAACGCGGATCGCCAAACTCGCGGAAAACAAGGCCCTGTCGATTCGACGGCTCAAGGCCGATGTCGACCAGGTCATACATCGACTCGTTGCCGAACTCGGCGTGGAACAGGTCAACCTGCCTGGGAAGCTCGACCAAGACGAGCTGGAACAGGGAATCGCCGCTGCCCACGGGGTGGACCTAATCGCGGACGCGGCTGAGCGCTCCTACCTGCTTCGCGCTTCCTCGCACACCGGCTGGCCGTTGACGAGCTGGGTGATCCGCTTCAAAAACGACCCATTGAAGAGGATGAACCTCGGGCGAAACCACGAGCATCCGGAACTGGCCCTGACCTCGCGGCCCCCGCTGTCTGTGGCGCAATCTGCCACTATCAAGCAGTCGGTCAACACCTACCTGTCCAAGGCTACGGACGGGATGCCGGTGGGTTGGTCGGAAGAGCTCAGGGCAAGTACCACGGATCACCTTGACGAGTTGGACCAGGATATTGACGTGGCCATAGCCACCACAGACCTAGCGATTGACAAGAAATCCTGGTGGTGGCCGTTGACGAAGGTTCTGCAATGGGCGTCGATTATTGTTGCCTTGGGCGGCGCCCTGTGGCTCGGTGCCCTTGCCGTGGCGGGGTATCTTCAGTTCGCTGTTCCGGAGCCTCCGATGGTCGAAGGTTTTCCCATTCCCACCCTGATGCTCCTGGTCGGGTTACTGCTCGGTATTGTCCTCGGCATCGCCGGTTCATTTGTCAATCGAATGGTCGCTAAGATGAAGAGAAAGCATGTTCACCGGAACCTTGAGCGCTCCGTTGCGGGCGTTGTCCGCCAGCACATTGTGGATCCTGTCGCTGCACACCTGGACCAGTTCAACAGCTATGCGGATCTCATCAACCAGGCCGCGAAGAAAGCCGATTAATACTCAGTGACGAATCACCAAGCTAGCAAGCTCCCGACCGTCGGCGACCTAGGGGAGCAGGGAATCCTTGACGCCATGCTGCCTCTCCTGGACTCCAAACAGGCACCCCTGGGCCCAGGCGACGACGCCGGAGCCCTAGCCGTTTCCGGTTCGGAAGTTGTGGTGTCCGTCGACACTCTTGTCGAGAATCAGGACTTCCGGTTGTACTGGGACAGCGGTTTCGAACACAAGGCCTTCGACATCGGGTGGAAGTCGATCGCCCAAAATGTTTCAGACATCAATGCCATGGGAGGCGTCCCGACAGGCGCCGTCATCTCCCTGTCCCTGCCTGAAAGCACCAGCATTGAATGGGTCAAGGAATTCTCCAGGGGCATCTCCGCTGCAGTTCAAGGGCTCGGTGCGGGCCGTCTCGCGGTGATTGGCGGAGATCTGGGCAAGGCTGCCGAAATATCAGTGACTACTACCGTCATCGGAGAGTGCGAGCACGGCAAGGTGCTCAGGAGCGGCGCCACACCGGGGGACCGCATAGCCATCGCGGGACGTCTGGGATCGGCCGGCGCTGGACTGGCGGTACTCGATGGCAGCACGCAATGGCAGACGTGGAACCGTTCGGTCCGCAGGATCGTGAATTCCCAGTGCAAACCAACCCCGCCGTTGGAATCGGGTCCCCGGGCGGCCGAAGCCGGCGCGAGCGCCATGATGGACATCTCCGATGGACTGATCCGGGATGCTTCGCGTCTGGCCAAGGCCAGCGGCGTCAACCTTAACCTGAACGTCGACTCGCTGAAGCACTTCGCTGCTCGCTTGGAGCCTGCGGCAGTGCTGTTGGGTGCGGATCCGATGCTGTGGGTCCTTGAAGGCGGAGAAGACTTCGGACTGCTCGCGGTGTTCCCGAAAGGTGCCTCGATTCCTGAAGAATTCACCGTCATCGGCGACGTCAGTGCGCAGACCGGCCGCCGTACCCTGGTGAAAATCGATGGGCAGATCGTCAACGGAGCCCGCGGATTCGACCATTTTTCCGAGGCCATGAAGCGCTGAATCGAGACCAGCTCTCGGTTCAGGGGCGTTCAGCCTGAACCCGGAGCAATTCAGACAGCTCGTTCGCTGCGGCAACTACGGCTTCATGGTAGATCTTTCCCGGCTGGCGGGTCAGACGTTCAATAGGACCGGACATCGACAACGCGGCAATGACACGACCGGACTGGCCCCGGATTGGCGCTGATACCGAAGCAACCCCGGGTTCGCGTTCGCCCAGCGACTGCGCCCACCCGCGCCGGCGCACGCCGGCAAGAATTGTTGGCGTGAACCGTGCATGATGCAGGCCATCGATCATTCGCTCATTGTCCTCCCAAGCCAAAAGCACCTGCGCAGCGGATCCAGCTTTCATGGAGAGCTGGGTGCCCACGGGGATGGTATCGCGCAGACCCACCGGGCGTTCCGCACTGGCGATGCAAACACGGAAGTCTCCCTGCTTGCGGAAGACCTGCGTGCTCTCACCAGTTTGGTCCCGGAGCTTGAGGAGGATGGGTCCAGCGGCGCTGACCAAGCGGTCTTCACCGGCGGCGCTGGCAAGTTCGACCAAGCGGCTACCCAGTTCGAAACGCCCGTGCAGGTCCCTTCCGACGAGTCCATGATGGGCCAGCGACTGCGCAATTCGATGGACGGTTGGCCTGGAAATCTGGGTCAGCTCCACCAGTTGTGAGAGCGTGGTTGGGCCATTCTCCAATGCATTGAGAATGGCGGCTGCCTTATCGAGTACGCCTACGCCGCTACCTGTTGTCATATCTCGATTCTCCCGTCTCAGCATTTGAGATTCAAGTCCGCATACTGGAAATGTTCTTCTGTGAAGTGTCAAAGTTGAGATATCAAATGAACGTAGCTTGAGGAGTGTGTCGCATGTCTGCCACGCAGTCGCCACAGACACTGGCCGAGAAGGTCTGGAATGCGCATGTTGTGCGCCGTGGAACCGGTGAAGGCGAAGCCCGCCAGCCGGATCTTATTTACATCGATCTGCACTTGCTGCACGAGGTGACCTCTCCGCAGGCATTCGAAGGACTGCGTCTGGCCGGCCGCCAGCTTCGCCGGCCTGATCAGACCATTGCCACGGAAGATCACAACACGCCCACGCTTGACATCGACAAGCCCATCGCCGACCTGACGAGCCGGACCCAGATCAACACCCTGCGGGAAAACTGCAAGGAGTTCGGCGTGCGCCTGCACTCCCTTGGCGACAAGGAACAAGGTATCGTCCACGTCGTTGGTCCGCAGCTGGGACTGACCCAGCCGGGTATGACGGTGGTCTGCGGCGACTCCCACACGTCGACCCATGGCGCGTTTGGCGCATTGGCCTTCGGCATCGGTACCTCCGAGGTCGAGCACGTGATGGCAACCCAGTCCCTGAGCCTGAAGCCGTTCAAGACCATGGCGATCAACGTCGAAGGCACCTTGAAGCCGGGCGTCACTGCCAAGGACATTATCCTTGCGGTCATCGCCAAGATCGGCACCGGAGGCGGTCAGGGCTACGTCCTCGAATACCGAGGCTCCGCCATCCGTGCCTTGTCCATGGACGCGCGCATGACCATCTGCAACATGTCCATCGAGGCAGGCGCCCGGGCCGGCATGATCGCTCCGGACCAGACCACGTTTGATTACGTCAATGGACGTCCCCACGCCCCGCGGGGCGAAGACTGGGACGCCGCCGTTGCGGAGTGGAAGCAGCTGCATTCGGACGAGGGGGCCCAGTTTGATGCAGAGGTCTTCCTGGACGCGGATGAACTGGAACCTTTTGTCACCTGGGGAACCAACCCGGGCCAAGGTGTGTCGCTCTCAGCCTCGGTGCCAACTCCGGAAGACTTCGAGGACGAAAACGACCGCAAGGCCTGCGAACGCGCATTGGAGTACATGGGTCTGACCGGCGGAACTCCCATGAAGGAAATCCGTGTTGATACCGTCTTCCTGGGCTCTTGCACCAACTCCCGCATGGAGGATCTGAGGGCGGCCGCCGTGGTGATCAAGGGCAAGGAAAAGGACCCCAACGTCCGCATGATTGTTGTCCCTGGCTCGGCCCGCGTCCGCTTGGAGGCTGAAGCCGAGGGCTTGGACCAGATCTTCAAGGACTTCGGCGCCGAATGGCGTTTTGCCGGATGCTCCATGTGCCTGGGCATGAACCCCGACCAGCTCACAGAAGGCGAGCGCTGCGCCTCGACCTCGAATCGAAACTTCGAAGGACGCCAGGGCAAGGGCGGACGCACCCACCTTGTCTCCCCGCTGGTAGCCGCCGCAACGGCAATCCGCGGCACGCTGTCCTCGCCGAGCGACCTCGTCAACACTCCGGTAGCGGTCTAGGAAGGATCACCGTCATGGAAAAGATTGTTAGCCACACCGGAATCGGTGTACCACTGCGTCAGAGCAACGTCGACACTGACCAGATCATCCCTGCCGTCTATCTCAAGCGCATCACCCGCACCGGATTCGAGGATGCCTTGTTCGCCGGTTGGCGCCGCGACGAGAACTTCATCCTGAATCAGGAGCCATTCAACGAAGGCTCGGTTCTTGTGGCCGGCCCCGACTTCGGCACCGGTTCGTCTCGCGAGCACGCAGTCTGGGCGCTGAAGGACTACGGGTTCAAGGCAGTCATTTCGGCTCGTTTCGCGGATATCTTCCGCGGCAACTCCGGGAAGCAGGGGCTGGTAGCTGCCGAGGTAGCCCAGAGCGACATCGAATTGATCTGGAAGGAACTGGAGAACAACCCGGGCACCCAGGTCACGGTTGATCTGGAATCCCGCACGGTCCAGTGCGGATCGATTTCCGCGCCATTCCAGATTGACGACTACACGAGGTGGCGTTTGATGGAAGGCCTGGATGACATCGGCCTGACCCTCCAGCATGAAGAGGACATCACCGAATTCGAGGCTGCACGTCCTTCGCATAAGCCGAAGACGCTTCCAGCACGATTCGCCGACTAAACGGCAGCATCTTGGCTGGGGCATCAAGCTGATCTTGACGCTCTGCCATGGTTCCCCGGACGGCCCGTTCGCATTCAGTTCAATGTATTGTGCTGAATGCGAACGGGCCGTTTCATGTTTGCATGTTCCTCCGGTGTATTCCTTGAATTCAAAGGCTGAAAGCATCCTCACAATACCCACGCCACGCGACTATCGGTCCCATTTCATGCTGTCTTAGGCGGTATGCTTACTTAGTCCTGCTAGTTCACGGCCCGCAGGCTGGAGCAGGCAATAACGACTACGCGATGAGGTATTTCATACATGGGTAAGATCCTGACGATCCATGGCGGTGTGCCACTAGTGGGCACCGTACGAGTCGGCGGAGCTAAGAACCTGGTTCCCAAGGCCATGGTGGCGGCGCTGCTTGGCGATACGCCTTCGGTGCTCCGCAATGTGCCAGAGATCAAGGATGTTACCGTCGTTCGCAGCCTGCTGGAGATCCACGGGGTCAAGGTCGAGCAGGATCCGGAAACCGGCGACCTCACCATGGACCCGAGCCAGGCCAAGTCGGCCTCGAACCAGGCAATCGATGCCCACGCCGGCGATTCGCGCATCCCGATTCTTTTCTGCGGCCCGCTGATCCACTCGCTGGGCGAAGCATTCATCCCGGACCTCGGCGGATGCCGTATCGGCGACCGTCCCATTGATTTCCATCTCGAAGTACTGCGTGAATTCGGCGCGGTCGTGGACAAGGCCACCGATGGGATCCGGATCTCTGCACCGCTGGGCCTCAAGGGTGCGAAGCTCCACCTGAAGTACCCGAGCGTCGGCACCACCGAGCAGGTGCTGCTTTCTGCCGTTCGCGCCAAGGGTGTCACCGAGGTCAGCAATGCCGCCATTGAGCCGGAAATCTTGGATCTGATCTCGCTGTTGCAGAAAATGGGCGCCATCATTTCCGTGCACCGCGACCGCGTGATCCGCATCCAGGGCGTCGACAAGCTCAATGGCTACGAGCACACCGCGCTGCCTGACCGCAACGAGGCAGCCTCGTGGGCTTCCGCAGCGCTGGTGACCAAGGGCGATATCTTCGTCCAGGACGCCCAGCAACGGGACCTGACAGCTTTCCTTCACGTCTACCGCCAGATCGGCGGCGAGTTCGAGGTCAAGGCCAACGGCATCCGCTTCTACCACCCCGGTGGCGACCTGAACCCGTTGATCCTCGAAACGGATGTCCACCCCGGCTTCATGACCGACTGGCAGCAGCCACTGGTGGTCGCACTGACGCAGGCCAGCGGCGTTTCGGTCATCCACGAGACCGTGTACGAAAACCGCTTCGGATTCACCGATGCACTGGTGCATATGGGCGCTACCGTCCAGGTGCACACCGACTGCCTGGGTTCCACCCCGTGCCGCTTCGGCCACCGCAATTTCAAGCACTCGGCAGTGGTAGTCGGACCTGCCAAGCTGGTTGGTGCGGAAATCGACGTTCCGGACCTTCGCGGAGGTTTCTCCCACCTCATTGCGGCCTTGGCCGCCGAGGGAACCAGCAAGGTCACCGGTATTGAGCTGATCAACCGAGGCTACGAGCACTTCATGGACAAGCTCACTGCACTTGGCGCCAATGTTGAACTGAGCGAATAGAGGATACCGGTCCGTGGTTAAAATCCAGGCTCCCGGCGAAAGCCCGCGTACCAAGCGTATTTTCAATGTTCTGGGTAATATCGTCCGCCCGCTGATGAACTCCCTGATGGGCAAGACCTGGAAGGGCTTTGAAAACCTTCCACAGGGCGGATATATCCTGTGCCCGAATCATTTGACTGAGATTGACCCGCTGGTTGTCGGGCATGCCGTGTACAGCCATGGCCGCCTGCCTCGCTGGATGGCCAAGGAATCGCTGTTCAAGCCGCCAGTGCTCGGATGGATCCTTCGTGAAACCGGCCAGATTCCAGTAGCGCGAAGTGCTGCCGGGGCCGGCGACTCGTTGAAGGCCTCGAAAAAGGTCCTGGACGCCGGGGGCGTCGTGGTGATCTACCCCGAAGGCACCCTGACCCGTGATCCCAACCTGTGGCCTATGGTGGGGCGAACAGGTGCCGCCCGTCTGGCCCTGCAGACCGGTGCCCCAGTTATCCCCATGGCCCACTGGGGAGACCAAGAGTTGCTGCCGCGTTACTCCAAGAAGATGTACCTGTTTCCCCGCAAGCACGTGACGGTATCGGTTGGCCAGCCGGTAGACCTCGACGATTTGCGCAACGGGCCGCGTACTCGCAAAGTCCTTGAAGAAGCTACCGAACGCATCATGGCGTCGATTACCGAGCTTCAGGCGGAAATTCGAGGCGAAACTCCGCCGGAAAAGCCGTGGGATCCCAGCGAGCATGGGCAGGCCCGGACCGGTCGCAGCTTTGAGAACCCGGACAAGTAAATACACAGACAAGTAAATACACATCAGCAACGTCGAAAGAAGAATCGTGACCAAGCCTTTACCACGCAAGATCGCCGTCATGGGCGCCGGAAGCTGGGGAACCACTTTCGCAAAGGTGATGGCAGACGCCGTGGCCGAGCAGGGCATTTCGGTTCAAATCTGGGCTCGCCGGGACGATGCTGCGCATGAGATCAACGATCGCCACACCAACTCCCGCTATCTGCGCGACACAAAGCTTCCGCAGAACATTTCCGCATCCTCCGACCGCCAGGTAGTCCTCTGCGGGGCGGACCTAGTGGTGCTGGCGATCCCTTCCCAGTCGTTGCGGGCAGAACTGGACGGGTTCAAGGACCTCATCGAGCCGGACGCAGTAGTTCTGTCGCTAATGAAGGGGCTGGAACGCGGCACGGATTTACGTATGAGCCAGGTGATCGCAGAAGTCGCCGAATTGCCGGAGAACCGCATTGCGGTCTTGTCCGGTCCGAACTTGGCTATGGAGATCGCTCGCGAGCAACCCACTGCTTCCGTCGTAGCCTGCACCGACGAACAGACGGCCAATTGGATCGCCCAGCTGTGCTCGGCTCCGTACTTCCGCCCCTACACCAACGATGACGTGCTGGGTGTGGAGCTCGGAGGCATCGTGAAGAACATCATCGCGTTGGCCGTGGGCATGTGCGACGGCATGGGCATGGGGGACAACACCAAGTCCACCGTCATCACCCGCGGTCTGGCGGAAACGACTCGACTGGTCTTGGCATTGGGAGGACGTCTGGACACGCTGGCCGGCCTTTCCGGCTTGGGTGATCTGGTGGCTACATGCTCGTCCTCGCTGTCGCGCAACAATACTGCCGGGCGCCTTCTGGGGCAGGGCCTCTTCCTCGACGAGGTCAATGATCGCATGTCGCAGACTGCCGAGGGCATCAAATCTGCCCGAGCAGTATTCGATCTTTCCCGAACACACGGTGTTGACATGCCTATTACCGAGGCTGTCGTCATGGTGCTTGAAGGCACGCTGAGTGTTGAAAACATGGCGGAGCGTCTGCTGGCTCGCGAATTGAAGTCTGAAGGAGAACTGCAGTAATGACTGAACGCAAACCACGGGTTCTGCTCCTGTTCGGTGGCCGCTCCTCCGAGCATTCGGTATCTTGTGTCACCGCCGCCGGCGTGATGCACGCAATCGACAGGGAACGCTTCGACGTTGTGCCGGTGGGCATCACGCGTCAGGGCGAATGGACGCTCCTGACCGAAGATCCGCAGGACTGGGCTCTCAACACCGGTTCCTTGCCGGAGATCTCTGATGTCGACAATCCGGTGCAGCTCTCAACCGACCCGAACAAGACGTCGTTGATGTCCCTGTCGAAATCGGTTGTTTCCGAGCTAGGTGAAATCGACGTCGTCTTCCCGTTGCTGCACGGCCCGTTCGGCGAAGACGGTTCGATCCAGGGCATGCTTGAAATGGCCGGAGTCTCATATGTTGGTTCCGGTATTGCCGCAAGCGCCATGGGCATGGACAAGCATTTCATGAAGGTAGTTTTCGAAAGCGCCGGATTCAAAGTCGGCCCGTACGAAGTCATTACCAACAAACAATGGCTGCGAGACAGCGACTCGGCACTCCAGCGTTGTGAGCGCCTGGAGTACCCGTTGTTCGTCAAGCCAGCCCGTGCCGGTTCGTCGGTCGGAATCACCAAGGTCGATGTCCCTTCGGAGCTGAGGGACGCCATCGAGGTTGCGCGCCGCGAAGACCCCAAGGTCATCGTGGAGCAGGGAATTATCGGCCGAGAGATCGAATGCGGCGTCCTGGAAGGCCGCGGCTCAACTCCGTCACGCGCGTCGCTGCCGGGAGAGATTTCGGTTGCCGACAACGGGCACACGTTCTACGATTTCGAGGCGAAATACGTTGACGGTGCCGCAGCGAAACTAAGCTGCCCCGCCCAACTCAGTGACGAAGCCACGATGCAGATTCGGGAACTTGCGGTCAAGGCCTTTGACGCCATTGACGCCGAAGGCCTCTCGCGAGTTGATTTCTTCTACACTCCCGAGGGCGAGTGGATTATCAATGAAATCAACACGATGCCCGGGTTCACCCCGTCCAGCATGTACCCGCAAATGTGGGCCAAAACGGGCATCGACTACCGTGAGTTGATTGACGAGCTGATTGCGCTGGCCAGCGAACGCAGGATCGGTCTGCGCTAAGCGGCCTGAGATGAAAAGCGTCTTGCTTTAACCTCTGCGAAAATGGGTTAGAGCAAGACGCTTTTTCGTGAATAATTTTCAGATTTCCGGCTCGGCCCCCGGATTCCTACTAGAGCTGCTCGTCCTTCTGAATGCTGACGCACTGTTTCTCTGCGGGAATGCGCGAAGCCGCGTCAGACAGCGTAGCCAGAACCGTGCTCGATGGGATGACCTGGGGGTCCATAATGATCTCCGTTGCGGGAGTACGACCGTAGGTGGTCAGAGTCCAAATCCCGTCGTTGCCTTCGTGAGCGATCCAATCGACATCATTAACCGACACGCACGGATCAGTTGTCGGGCCGGGGACGTCGACACCGCACCGCAAAACCACCTGAGATGGGTCGCCCCACGCTGAGGTTGCCTGGGACGAGGTTGGGCGACGCTTGGCGTCGCCCACGACTTCTGGAAGTGCCACCATCATTTCGGCGCACAGCGGATTGGCAGCGTCGGGAGCAGCATCAACGGATGCAACAGATTCACATGCGGCCAGACCTGGGGCGACGAAAGCCAATGTGGCGATCAACGTCGCGGTTCGACCAAATTTTCGATTAAGTTTTGGTGACGGTTCCGGGTTCAGACTGATTTTGGACACGTTGTAAGCGTACCGTGCGAATCTGAAAGATAAGATGTATTGAGTTGAATCTGTGAAAGGTAGCATATGTCATTCGAAGAACAGCCAACGCGTTCGCGCACGAAGAAAAAGAAGCGAACCGGGCGAGTAGTCCTTCTGAGCATCCTGTCGTTGGTGGTCATCGCCGCACTTGTCGCTGGTGGATACGCCTGGAATCTCGGACGTACATTCGATGACAACAGCCAGAAGCTTGAAAACGCCTTCCCTGCAGAGGAAACCCGTCCGGAAGTCAAGAAGGAATCCGAGAATGCGTTGAATATCCTGCTTCTGGGCAGCGATACCCGTGCGCAACGCGACAGCGACGAGCAGGACGATGATTTTGCCACGTTGCCCAATGGTGGTCGTTCCGACACCATGATGCTTGTGCATATCCCGTCGGATCGTTCAGGTGTTTTCGTGACGTCAATTATGCGTGACACCTGGTTGGATCTTCCCGGCATCGGTGAAGCCAAGATTAACCGTGCATTTGCGAACGGTGGCGTAGCGAAGGCCGTTGAAACTCTGGAAGGCCTTTTCGGCGTTCGAATTGACCACGTAGCTTCCGTTGACTTTGAAGGATTCAAGGGACTGACCGACGCTGTTGGCGGCGTGACTATCAACAACCCGATTGCTTTCCGTCCAATTCACAATAAGAACTTCTACTTCCCGGAAGGCGTGCAGAAGCTCAACGGTGAAGAAGCCCTGGCCTTCGTACGCGAGCGCAAGGCGTTCACCGGTCCGGGCGGCAGCGACTACCGCCGTGTCAAGAACCAGCAGCTGTTCGTCAAGGCGCTGCTTGGTCAGATCTTGTCGAAGGACACTCTGACGAACCCGGCGAAGATTCAAAATGTGGTCAGCGAATTCGCACCATTCGTGGCCGTTGACGACACGCTGGATGCGGGCAAGGTTGTCGAAATCGCTTCGTCGATGATCAATATCAGCACCAGCGATATGGAATTCTTCACCCTGCCAAACAACGGTCCTGGCCGTTCGGCCGATGGACAGTCGATTGTCATCCCAGATATGGATACGATTAACAAGTTTGGAGAAGCACTCCAGAACGATACGGTTGACGAATTCGTAGCATCTACTGACCTGTCTCAGTAACCATTGAAGGAACCACTCTTTATGACCACCCAGAAACTTGATACTTCGGTTCGCGCAATTCGCCATTGGCTTGCGCGCAGTGTCAAGAGCCTGGGCAATCATTCAGATCGGCTCAATGCCATCAACGTTTTTCCAGTTGCCGACGGTGACACGGGGAGCAACCTGTATCTGACCGCACGTGCCGGTCATGATGCCGTCAGCAAATTGGAAAGCGATGACATTGGAGGATTCCTAGAAGTTGCCGCGCGCGCCGCCATGGAGTCCGCGCGCGGCAACTCGGGAACCTTGCTGGCAGTCTTCCTCAGCGGACTGAGCGAGCCGTGGCAGGGACAGGAACGGCTGACAGCACCATTGCTGGCACTGGGACTTGAACGGGCGAAGGTTCGTTCCTGGTCGGCGCTGAGCGAGCCAGTGGAAGGCACCATGCTTTCCGTGATCAATGCACTGGCCTTGGCAGCGGCATCCACGCTGATGCACCTGAAGGTCGACAAAGACAGCCGTGCCGCGTTGGACACCTTGCTGACGCAAATGACGCAAGCCGCCAGATTGGCTGTGAAGGGCACGGAAAGCACCCTGCCAAGCTTGGTCAAAGCCGGTGTTGTCGACGCAGGAGCTGTCGGCATGTTGGTTATCGTCGACGAGCTTTGCGCCGCCATCCGAAACGAACGCACGGAGTTCGACGATTACGAGGGATTCCACGGCTACAGCGTTCAAGATCCGCATGTGCATTTCGATTTCGAGGAAATCGAGGGTGTGGAAGTCATGTGCACGGTAACGCTGGATGCCTTGGGCGCGGCAACACTTCGCGGCCAACTGGATGCTTTGGGTAATTCGGTAATCATGTCCCCGGTGAACCAGCTTGAAGAAGACACCTACCGATGGCGGGTGCATGTGCACGTGGAGGATCCCGAAGCGGCCTTGGACCTCATTCGACAACAGGGCAACCCGGTAAACATCAGTGTGACCGATCTTTGTATTCATGACGGCTGAAACTACGATTCAAGATTTCGAGAACTCGCCGCTGTCCAAGATGCTCGGCGCCAAGAACGCAACTGCTTTGGAAAAAGCGTTCGGCTACGGCACGGTAGGGGAGTTTATCCGGCATTTTCCTCGGCGGTACGTCGAAGTAGGGGAACTGACACCCATCGCGGAGCTTCCCTTTGATGAACATGTCACGGTGGTGGCGCAAGTCGTCAACATCAGTCAGCGTCAAATGCACTCGCGCAAGGGATTCATCTTCGAAGTCACCGTCAGTGATGAGCTAGGCGACGCCGGCCAGCAGCTGAAGATGACGTTCTTCAACGGTTATCAAGCCCGCACGGATTTGCTGGTCGGAACCATTGCCATGTTCAGCGGCAAAGTCGGTTGGTATCAGGACCACCTTCAGCTGAACCAGCCGGACTACGCAGTGCTCGATGAGGCGTCCCAGGCGGATCCTCGACCCATCCCGATCTATCCGGCCTCGGCCAAAATGCCGAACAAGAAGATCCGTGACCTGATGGCACACCTCATTGAGCAGATGACGGAAGAGAATCTCCCGGAGTTTCTTCCGCAAGAGCTATTGGATGCCCACCATTACCCCCTGCGGCACCAGGCCTATGCCAACCGCCATTCTCCACGCGAGCTGAAGAACGCTTACGTTGCCCGCCAACGTTTTGCCTTCGAAGAAGCATTCCTGCTTCAGCTCTCGCTTGCCGAACGAAACCGCCAGATAGGCACCCAGCACGCCATCGCAAGGCCCCGCCGCACCGGTGGGCTGGCCGACAAGTTCGATGCACAGCTGCCATTCGTCCTGACCGAGGACCAGCAGCAGGTCGGGCATGAGATCAGCCAAGATCTAGAGCTCAACCACCCGATGCACCGTTTGCTGCAAGGCGAGGTGGGCTCGGGTAAAACTGTGGTTGCGCTCCGCGCGATCCTCCAAGTCATCGACGCGGGCGGACAGGCCGCGTTGCTGGCACCCACCGAGGTCCTGGCGGCACAGCACTACGCTTCGATATCCAAGATGCTCGGCACGCTGGCCGAGCCTGGGCTCTTCGGCGAAGGGGAAGGAACTGGTGTTGCACTGCTGACAGGTTCTGCGAAAACCGCCCAGCGCCGGGAAGCACTGTTGGGGATCGCCAGCGGTGAAACCGGCCTGATTGTCGGCACCCACGCACTGCTGGGCGAACAGGTGAGGTTCGCGGAACTCGGCCTGGTCGTTATCGACGAACAACACCGGTTCGGGGTCGAGCAGCGCGATGCCCTGCGGGCCAAGGGCAACGATTCGGTACCCCACACGCTGGTCATGACGGCGACCCCAATTCCCCGTACTGTCGCCATGACGGTGTTCGGCGACTTGGAGACCTCAACGATCAAGCATCTTCCCGTTGGCAGGGCGCCGATTTCAACCCACATCGTTCCGATGCAGCTCACGGGCTACAGGAACCGCCTGTACACGCGTATCAGCGAAGAAGTCGCGAAGGGCCACCAAGTCTATGTTGTCTGTCCGCGCATCAGTGATTCAGCTGGCGAGCAAGGCGTCTTGCTGGCAACCTACGAGGATACCTCTGCGCAGTCGATGAGTGTCGAGAAGATGCTTGAATTGCTCGGCGGCTTGCCCGAGTTCAACTCGATCACGGTTCAGGGATTGCATTCGCAGCTGGATTCCGAGGACAAGCAGGGGATCATGGACGCGTTCGCCTCGGGAGACATCGACGTCCTCGTTTCAACGACGGTCATCGAGGTGGGCGTGGACGTGCACAACGCGACGCTGATGGTGATCATGGACGCCGAACGTTTCGGAATTTCGCAGCTGCACCAGCTGCGTGGCCGTGTAGGCCGTGGCGGCCTGCCCGGTACGTGCCTGCTGTCAACATGGCTGGATGCGGATCATCCGTCGGTAAATCGGCTGCGGGTCATTGAATCCACCCTCGATGGTTTCGAACTGGCCGAAGCAGACCTCGCGGAACGCAAGGAAGGAAATATCCTGGGTGTCCAGCAGTCCGGAAGCCAATCCACCCTTCGCGAACTGAGCATCATCAAGGACCGGGCCTTGATTGAAAAGGCCAGGGATGATGTCCGGATCTTAATGGGTATGCCGTCATGGCACGAAAAGTATCCGGCGCTGCTGGCGGCGACCAAGAATTGGGTTGACGAATCTACCCGCGAATTCCTGAACAAGAACTAACTGAAAGCTACAAGAACGATGAGCCGAATCATTGCCGGCGCGGCCGGCGGCAACCCGCTGAAGTCAGTTCCCGGCGACGCTACGCGCCCGACCACCGACAGGGTGAAGGAAGCACTATTCTCGCGGCTGGAGAGCTGGGAGATACTGCAGGGAGCTCGTGTTCTTGACCTGTTCTCCGGATCCGGCGCCTTGGGGCTGGAAGCTGCGAGCAGGGGAGCCCGGCAAGTGACTCTCGTCGAAAAAGCGCCCAAGGCCGTGTCCGTGTGCCAGCAGAACGCAACCTTGGTCAACAAGGTCCTGAAGAGCGAAACGGCATCAGTACAGCGCGGATCCGTCGATTCTGTTCTTGATGGCTACTTTGACGAACCAACACGGACACCTCGAAAAACCTTCGACGTGGTCTTTCTGGACCCGCCCTATCCTTTGACCGAAGCTGAGCTTGAAACTACGCTGTACAAAGTTTCCCGGGTGCTTGCCGATGATGCGACAGTTATCGTTGAACGTTCCAGCCGGTCTCCTGAACCGGTATGGCCTGAAATGGTTCAGCTGTTCGCCGACAAGAAGTACGGGGAGACGCACCTATGGTTTGCCGAACCCGTCCAGCCCGAGTGAGTGCTTGATCTCCGACGGGAAGGGTCCCGCCGCTTGGCATTGAGCGATGCTTGACTCATCCAAACGCTGTTTGGATGCAGTCAGTATCGAGTTTCCGGGGTATCGCCTGCTAAACATTTCAGGCGAGGAACTCAACATGACAAAGGCAAAGCTTTGTTGGGCCGCTGCTACCTGCCGATCCGTGAACGCCAGTGGCGGATCGTCACCAATGTTGATGAACAACAGCCCCTGGTCGTTAAGCGCCGCGAACAGCTCCGAGTAGTACTCGGGAACGGTTAGATGCTCCGGGGCTTCCGGGCCGCTGAAAATATCGACAATTATGACATCGAATTTCTGGCCGTCGAGCTGATTGGCCAGGACCTCGCGAGCGTCGGCGACAATTGTTTCGAGGGAACAATTTACCGGCAGCGGGAGCTGCGTCAACACGAAATCGAGAAGCTCCCGCTCGATGTCGACGGCCACGTGCGTACTTGTTGGAAAGACTACGCTGGCCCAGCGGGCGAGGGTAAGCGCCCCGGCGCCCAAGTGGAGCATCCGCAGCGGTTCGCTCGGCTCTCGAAGTACCCTGAGGTGATTCGCGATCCTGGCAAGATATTCATAGAAAATTTCTTCCGGGTGGGCGAGGTTCACATGGGATTGTTCCGCTCCGCCAATCGCTAGGATCTTTGCTCCGGGTACGAGGTCGTCATCGTAGATTGTTGCATGCTCTTGGACGAATCCGAGCCAACGCTTCTGAATCGCACCAGTCATCGGGCCAGCTCCGACAAGCCGCGCAGACGATGGGCCGCTTCAATGATCACGCTTTCCTTCTTGCAGAATGCGAACCGCAGCAAAGACGAGTAAGCCTGTCGATTTTCCGGATGTACAAAAACAGACATTGGTATTGCTGCTACTCCTAGTCGCTCGGGGAGCAGCCGAGCTAAGTCAGTTGCGTCTTGATAACCCAGCTGACTTACATCGGCCACAAGAAAATACGTTCCCCTGGGGCGGAAAACAGGGATTCCCGACTCTTCCAAGCTGTCGGCCAGAAGCCCGCAAGTGTGACTCAGTGAGGCGGCAAACTGTTGGAAGAAGTTGTCTGGAAGCGACAACGCCTGTGCCACGGCTGGTTGAAACGCCGGCCCCGACGAATAGGTGAGAAACTGCTTAACTGTTCTGACGCCGGTGATCAGCTTCTCGGGCCCGGTAGCCCAACCCACTTTCCATCCGGTAAACGAGAATGACTTGCCCGCTGAAGAGATCGTGATCGTCCGTTCGAATCCGTCGGGCAAGGTGGAGACCGGAACATGGCTAAGCCCGAACGTCAGGTGCTCGTAGACTTCATCGGAAAGGATGATGCAGTCATGCTTATGAGCCAGCGCAATGATCTCATTCAATACGTCGTCGCCAAACACCGAACCGGTTGGGTTGTGCGGATTGTTCAGGATAATCATCCGCGTATTGTCGGTTACCGCGGCGCGGAGCTTGGCCAGATCTGGTTGAAAGTCTGGCAATTCCAGCTGGACCACATTGTGTTTGGCGTTCGCTAGCCCAATCATGGCCGCATATGAGTCATAGTAGGGCTCGAACGTGACAACCTCGTCCCCAGGGCCAACGAAGGCGAGAATCGCGGCAGCAATCGCCTCCGTTGCTCCAGTGGTGACGACCACCTGGGTTTCCGGATCCAGATCGAGACCATAAAACCGTCTTTGATGGTCGGCAATGGCGTGGCGGAGGGCTGGTATTCCAGAACCAGGAGCGTATTGGTTTGCTCCTTCAGCGATCGAATCCAGCGCGATTTGGCGAATGGCTTCCGGCCCTTCAGCATCCGGAAAACCCTGACCGAGATTCAGCGCATTGTGCTTGTTCGCTAGTCCGGTGATTTCTTCAAAGATCGTCACCCCCGGCGCGCCTGTCGTATCCAAGAGGTTCGCGCCGTGTGCTGTTCGCTGCCAAGGGGTGAAATCGTTGCTCATAAACCTATTATGGATCGGGGGCAGGAGCGGTCGGGTATTCGAAACGTCACTTCGTTACTTGGGTTTATCGGCAATTCACGTTTTGGCCGGTACTTCTTGATACATTCAACATATGCGTAGAGCCGTTTGCCCAGGATCCTTTGACCCGATTCACAATGGTCATGTTGAAATCATCGCTCGTGCCGCCAGCCTTTTTGATGAAGTGATCGTTGCGGTATCGACGAATTACTCAAAAAATTACCGATTCAGCGAAGAGGAACGTGTCGCCATCGTCGAGGAGACGGTCGGCGGTCTCCGTGGCGTCTCAGCTCTTCCCATGGGCCAGGGACTGCTTGCCGACTTCTGTAAGGAACAGGGAGCCGAAGCAATCGTCAAGGGCCTTCGAAGCACGGTTGACTATGCATATGAAATTCCCATGGCAACGATGAACCGTCACTTGACGGGCGTCGAAACCGTGTTCCTACAGGCTGATACTCGATTCACCCATCTTTCTTCATCTCTTCTCAAGGAAGTGCAGACGTTGGGTGGCGATGTTGCTGAATATTTCCCGCGTGCCGTGATGAAACGGTTGCAAAGGAAATGATCTGAAATTTGTATTTCCAGTCTGTAGATATATGATTGTTGATCTGTAATACTACCCGTTTCTTCTGATAGGTCGCCCCACAAATGACTCATCGTCAAATCACCAAGGCCGTGATTCCGGCTGCAGGGCTCGGGACAAGGTTTCTGCCAGCCACCAAAGCTATGCCGAAGGAAATGCTTCCTGTCGTTGACAAGCCAGCGATTCAATACGTGGTCGCCGAAGCAGCTAAAGCAGGGTTTACTGACCTGCTCATGATTACAGGGCGCAATAAGCGCGCGTTGGAAGATCACTTTGACCGTGTTCCGTCGCTCGAGTATTCGTTGGAAGCGAAAGGTGACAAGAAGAAACTTGATGCCATTCATGAAGCGACACATTTGGGTGATATCCACTATGTCAGGCAGGGCGACCCGAAGGGGCTAGGTCACGCAGTCCTTTGCGCAAAGCAGCATGTAGGCAATGAACCGTTTGCCGTACTTCTTGGCGATGACCTTATCGACGAGCGTGACGAGCTTCTTTCTGTCATGGCTGAAGTGCAACAGAAGACGGGTGGATCCGTCATTGCACTCATGGAGGTAGCCCCGGATCAAATCAGTGCATACGGTTGCGCTGATGTTTCGTCCGTAGATGGTGAGAATTTCGTCGCGGTCAACGGTCTTGTCGAGAAGCCAGCAGTAGAGGACGCACCCAGCAACCTTGCGGTTATTGGCCGCTACCTACTACATCCTCGTGTATTTGAGATTCTGGAGCATACTGCACCTGGCCGTGGTAACGAGATTCAGTTGACTGATGCACTTCAGGTTCTTGCAAGCGCTGAAGGCGAAGGCGCCGGCGTCCATGCTGTCGTATTCCGGGGTCGCCGTTATGACACCGGCGACAAGCTGAGCTATCTGCAGGCAAACATTACACTCGCGGTAGATCACGAAGACTTGGGCAAGGGTTTGAGAACCTGGCTAAAGGAATTTGTCGCAGAGTTGGATGACTAGAATTGACGAAAGACTACTCAGGATAATCACATTTATCTTGGGTAGTCTTTTTGATTGCACGAAGTCACCTGGAAGGTCCGTTGGCTTCGACGGATATTTCTCGGTGGGGTAGAAATGAACTCAAACGATGCCAATCAGGACAGCCTTATCTCGCGCAGTGCGCAATTTGGTGCTGCGAGACGCAAGAAGAAGCGCGTACGAACCATTGTTCTGTCGACACTGTCTGTCCTTCTAGTCGCGGCTTTGGGCGCAGGATATTATCTCTTCAACCTGCAACATGCTTTTAACTCGAAAACCAATACCGTCGCACTGAACTTCACTCAGGAGCAAGAGGACGCCCGGCCGGTCAAAGACCCGGACGACGGATCAATG
Source organism: Arthrobacter sp. YC-RL1 (assembly GCF_001454985.1). Classification (NCBI taxonomy): domain Bacteria; kingdom Bacillati; phylum Actinomycetota; class Actinomycetes; order Micrococcales; family Micrococcaceae; genus Arthrobacter; species Arthrobacter sp. YC-RL1. The sequence goes on along the minus strand of NZ_CP013297.1, from coordinate 2,270,955 downwards.
AACATCCTTTTGGTCGGTGTTGACCATGCAGATGATGACTCCGACCAATCAGCTGCCTTGGACGGGGCTGTTAGCCAGCGTAGCGATTCCATGATGCTGGTGCATATCCCGGAGGACCGGTCCCAGATTTACATCATGTCCGCGGTTCGCGATATGTACGTGGACATTCCGGGCTATGGGAAGAACAAACTCAACGCCGCCGTTTCGCTCGGTGGTATTCCACTCCTGGTGCAGACCATGGAAGGCCTTTTCGACACCAAAGTTGATCATGTAGCCATGATCGACTTTGACGGATTCAAAGAATTGTCCACTGCCCTTGGTGGTGTGACGGTTCAGAACGACATCCCTTTCACCGCGCACGATACCGATTACTTCTACCCGAAAGGGGAGATTAATCTGGAAGGGGATCGGGCCTTACGGTTCGTTCGAGAACGCAAGTCATTCACCAACGGCGATTACCAGCGTGTCGCCAACCAGCGGAAATTCATAGCTGCTGCCGCAAACCAAATGTTGTCTGCCGACACACTTGCCAATCCCGTCAAGCTTTACGACATTGTTGACAAGGTTTCGCCCTATTTGACCTTCGACAGTAGCTTCGATGCTGCGACGCTGGTCGGTTTGGGCATGCAGCTCAAGAACGTCGATACGGACAATCTTGCAATGTTCACGATGCCAACTGCTGGCAGCTCCACCAGCGCGGATGGTCAATCCATTGAGCTCGCAAGCGAGCAGGCTATCCAACAAATCCGGGAAGCACTGAAGACCGACACAATGGACGAGTACCTTAAGGAAAATCCGCCCCAGGAATAGATTGAACAAGTGATCGGCGCTACAGTTGCCCGCTCTTGGCTGGGAAAATCGTCGAAAACCTGACCCGATCTACTAGACTTTGAACATCTGTGCTTGTAAAGCATGAAGAAGTTGGTCGAAGACAATGAGGACAATTCACACATGACAGTGGCAGAGGAAGCCGACAAGTTTGGCTTGCACCGTGTGGGTGCCCGCCCAACGTTGGCCAGCTACCTGAAGCAGACCTGGGAACGGCGTGAGTTCATATACGAGCTAGCCAAGGCTCGTGTTCAGAAGCAGAACCAGCAGAATCGTCTGGGCATGATCTGGGTCGTACTCAAGCCGACGATGAACGCGATCATGTATGGCGTTATTTTCGGTGTCCTGCAGGGAGATAGCAAAGGACCTGACTTCCCGGTTTTCGTCGTCATCGGAGTCTTCCTTTTCGAGTTCTTCACGAGTTCAATGAACGGCGGCGCGAAGTCGATCACCGGTAACCAAGCCCTGGTTCAATCATTGTCCTTCCCCCGACTGACATTGCCAGTCGCCCAGGTCACGCAGAATCTCTTGACCTTGATGCCCATGGTCGTGGTCATGTTCATCTACGCGATGATCCTCGGCACAACACCCAAGTGGACGTGGCTTGTCATTATCCCGTTGCTCATGATCTTCAGTGTGTTCAACATGGGCATTGCCCTGATCTGTGCTCGAATCACCGTGCACATTCGAGATTTCACCCAGATCCTGCCGCTGATTACCCGCATGCTCTTTTATACTTCGGGCGTACTCTTCAGTGTCGACCGTATCTTGAACCACTGGCCTTGGCTCGTGAGGATCTTCGATTTCCACCCGTTGTATCAGACGCTGCAAATCGCTCGCGCAATGATCATGAACGATGCCACCTACGATCCTTTCGCCTGGATCGTGGTTTCCGTCTGGGCGCTGCTGGCGCTTGGCTTCGGACTCATTTACTTCTGGAAGGCTGAGGAGCTTTACGGCCGTGCCAATTAGTTTTGACGATCTAATAAATCCCGGGCTTCATCCGGAGTACGAACCTGCTCCGATTTTCTCCGATGACACGTCATTCATTGATGTAGTCAAGCCCGAAGATATCAAGTCCTCCACACTCACCATCGATGAAACGCGTCAGCCTGTGGTCATGGTGGACAACCTCCACGTGAAGTACCAGGTATTCTCCAGCGGCAAGGCCGTGGGCACTGCAGGGGCGAGGCGATTGCTGCAGCCAAAGATGCGTGGAGTTCGGACCGTCCATGCACTCAAGGGTGTCTCCTTCGTCGCGTACGAGAACGAATCGATCGGCATCATCGGTTCCAACGGATCCGGCAAGTCGACCTTGTTGCGAGCCATCACTGGGCTTACGCCTCCTGCCTCAGGGGCCGTTTACGCCCGCTCGAGGCCGAGCTTGCTGGGAGTCGGCGCGGCGCTGATTCCCGATCTTTCGGGCGACAAGAACATTACCCTTGGCGGCTTGGCTCTCGGCTACAACCGTCAAGAGGTCGAAACCATGCGTGATGAAATCACGAAATTCGCCGAGCTCGAAGAGTTCATTGATCTGCCCATGCGCACCTACTCGTCAGGTATGGCCGCTCGTTTGAAGTTCGCAATTGCGGCATCCAAGCAGCATGACATTCTCATTGTCGATGAGGCATTGGCAGTCGGTGATGCCAAATTCCGCAAGCGCAGCGAAGCCAAGATCCGTGAGATCCGAGAAAACGCCGGAACAGTATTCCTGGTATCGCACTCCATGAATTCCATCAAGGAAACTTGCAACCGATGCATCTGGATTGAGAAGGGTGTCCAGAAGATGGACGGCGACCCGGACACGGTCATCAAGGCGTATCAACAGCACAAGAAGTAAGTGACAGATGACTGACTTTCCTGGCGTTTCATACGTCATGCCGGTACTGAACGAAGCCGAATATCTGCGTGAGGCTGTTCAATCGATCCTCTCGCAAGAATACGAGGGCGACAAAGAACTAGTTCTTGCATTGGGGCCAAGCAGCGATACAACCAACGCGGTTGCGGAACAGCTGGCGTCCGAAGACTCCCGTATTATCCTCGTCGATAATCCCAAAGGCCGGACTCCCAACGCGCTGAATCTTGCCATCGGCAAGTCATCACACCCAATTATTATGAGGGTTGATGCGCATAGCGAGCTTCCGCCCGAGTACACCCGTCGTGGTGTCGAGACCCTGTTTCGCGTCGGAGCTCACGATGTCGGTGGACTCATGGATGCCAAGGGCAGAACGCCAATACAACGGGCGATTGCTGCCGCTTATCATTCGAAATTCGGATTCGGGGGCCCTGCGTACCACTCAGGCGCCCCCGAGGGCGAAGCTGAATCCGCTTACCTCGGAATCTTCCGACGTGAAGTTTTCGACAAGGTCGGCCTGTACAACGAAGACATGTGGCGAGCCCAGGACTGGGAACTGTGCATGCGGATCCGCCAGGCAGGCTACAAGGTCTGGTTCGATCCAGAGCTCAAGGTCGGCTACTACCCACGCGATAATTTCAAGGCGCTGATTCGCCAGTCATATGCTTCGGGCACATGGCGTGGCGAAATTGCCAGGCGCTACCCTGAAGGCAAGTCACTGCGTCACGATTTGCCGCCACTATTGCTCCTTGGCGTCACCGCAGGACTTGCAGCGACGCTCGCTGCCCCGTTCGTCAAGGGAAAGTTGCCCAAGACTGCCCGAGCAGGATTGAATCTGCTCCAGGCCGCACCGGCGGTTTACGCAGGAGCCACGGTTGCCGCTGGTATTGCGTCCAATGCTGAGAACCTCGGCGAAAAGCTTCTTGCATCCGTCGCTTTTAAAAGCATCCATTTGCCCTGGGCAGCAGGCTATGTGAAGGGCAGGGTCTTTGGAGCGGCTGGCACCTTGGACCGAGGTCGAGTTAAATGATGGTTGAACGTCCAAAAAGTCCAACCTTGGATCAACTGCGTGCAGTGTGCCAGCCCCCTGAAGTTCGGGCACGAAAGAACGCTGAGCACTGGACAGCGGAACTGTACCTTCGCCATATCTCGATCTATCTGACGGCAGTATTGGTCCGAACGCGAATCACCGCCAACGGAGTCACCGGACTGATGATCCTTGCTGGATGGTGCATGTCGCTGGCATTGCTGATTCCAGGGATCTGGGGCCCTTTGCTGGCCGTCGTGCTCTCGCAAGTTCAGCTTTACTTCGACTGCTCGGACGGCGAGGTTGCCCGCTGGCGGGCGTCGCAATCGCCGCGCGGAATCTTTATCGACATGGTCGGGCACCACACGACCGAAGCGCTGATTCCCATTGCGCTTGGCTTCCGTGTATTCAATGAACTTTCTGGCGATCCTGCAAGCGCTGGCCAAGCCTGGCCAACCCTCTTTATGGCCGCGTGCCTGTCGGTTCTCTTGGTGCTCAACCGATCCCAGTCATTAATGGTCCATGCTGCGCGCGGCATGGCAGGTCTGGGCAAGCTTCCGGATACCGCTGCTGCCCGTGCCGTACCGACTACCACGGTGATCGGCCGACTGCGTTCCCTGGCGCGCTTCCTGCCATTCCACAAACTCCTGCATGCAGTTGAGCTCAGCCTGATTATTCTCCTGTGCTCCGTCATTTCCGCGGTGCTGGGTTCACCTGGCAGCGCTGAAAAGTGGATGATCTGGATCCTGTTGCCGGCTTGCATACTCGTGAATGTCGGTCATTTTCTTTCCAACATGGTCTCGTCTAGGCTCAAAGCCTAAACGGTCCATTTTCAACACAGTTCGTTAAGCAGAGGGACATGTCACAACGGAATATACCGGCGGTCGGTGTCGTAGTACTGACGATGGGGAATCGACCGATTGAGCTCCGACGCGCGCTAGAGTCCCTGCTGGCACAGACATCTGTCGAAATTGACGCTGTCGTCGTGGGAAACGGCTGGGATCCGGTTGGCATCCCAGAGCAGTTCGGTACGTTATTCCTTCCAGAGAATCTGGGAATTCCTGCAGGGCGCAACGCAGGCGTTTCGAAGGTAAGCGGTGAGTACCTCTGTTTTCTTGATGATGATTCCTGGTTCCTCGACGATGATTTTCTGATTACCGCAGTTCGGCGATTCGAACAGTACCCACAGATGGGGCTGTTGCAGCCTCGAATCACAGATCCAGACCATGAAGACCAGAACCCAAGACGCTGGATTCCCCGGCTCAAGAAGCGAACGGCCGTTGAACCCAGCAAGGTTTTTCACGTTGGCGAGACATGCTTAGTTGCCCCACGGGAAATATTCGACCAGACCGGTGGCTGGGCTGGTGGTTTTTGGTATGCCCATGAAGGTATTGAGCTTGCCTGGCGAATCTGGGATACTGGCCGCTATGTCTGGTATGCGGGGGACATGCGAATCGGACATCCAGTTGTTGATCCGAGGCGGCACGACGAATTCTACAGATTGAATGCGAGAAATCGCGTTTGGTTGGCGCGCAGAAACCTGCCAGCGCCGTTCATGTGGATCTATCCGACCGCTTGGATGCTGCTTGAATGCCTGAGGCTCAGAAAAAGCCCGGGTGCTGTCCGGCAGTATGTTGATGGATGGCGTGCGGGATGGAAAGGGAGCCCTTGGTACAGGGAACCACGTGCGAAGTTGAAGTGGCGCACTCTGCTACGTATGACTCTTGCCGGTCGCCCACCCGTGCTCTAGCCAGATTTAGGTATTGTTGTTCAAAGTTTTCCGATGGCCCCAGCTGGAAATTCCGGCAGTATCAGTGCGCCTAAGTGGCGGAATACGGTATCTTCAAGTGAGCTTAACTGGCATTTTTATACAATAAGTGAACTGAATGTAAAATAGTCAAGTACAACGCATGTCTAGTGCGTACTTCTCGAGTGCCCAGCGCGGGTGGATGGTGTGTTTATTTTGGGAATTCGTGGATGGAAAGGTCAGCTGGCTCGCACGATGCCTAGCTCCTTCTGGCAGCGGATCCTTGATTGGCGTACGAAAACCACGGCATGCAGTTCTCTGAATATTCGGCAGATCCATACTGAAAATACCGTTTCGACACGGCATCTTGCTGAATTCTTGGGCTTGGCCTACGCAGATGATGCCGTACGTCAGGCGACTACGGTCGATGGCAGCTCCTGGGCAATTTTGTCGGATGCATTCGAAAAGCACGGATTTAGTCTTGTCAAAGTAAAGCATGACGCAGTGGGCTATGGAGCGATCGAGGCTTGGAGCGTGATCGCCCCGAAGGAATTCGGCGGCACCCTGCGCGACGACCGACACGCTGGGCTAGGCGCAATTTGGGTTGTCTATTCCGATGGCAAACCGCAAGTTCCGGATGTTCAAGATTTTACGGAACCCATCGATGTAGTCTACACATGGGTAGACGCTGCAGACGCCGATTGGCAAACCTCCTACCGCCGTTACAAGGAACTGGTTCCCGCAAACGGGGCCCACGAGAGTAGCCGCGATCTCGCGAGATACACGTCCCGAGACGAGCTGAAGTACTCCCTTCGATCGCTGGAAATGAACCTGCCGTGGGTTCGGAACATCTTTCTGGTCACCGCTGGCCAAGTTCCAGAATGGCTGCGCCAAGATAATAGCAAGATCAAATTGGTTGATCATCGGGACATCTTCGACAATAGCGAAGACTGCTTGCCGACCTTTAACTCCCATGCAATCGAGACCCAGATCTCCAAGATTGAGGGCCTCTCCGAGCATTTCCTCTACGTAAATGACGATATTTTCTTCGGCCGTCCGCTGTCGCAAAATACCTTTTTCACTGCTAGCGGTGATGTGAAATACGCCCTGGCCAACAAACACTATTCCGAAGCATCGAATCCCCGATTGGCAGTCAACCAAGCGGCTCAACGGAACGCAGATCTTATTTTTGACAAGTATGGCCGCACGACTGCGTTGAAATTCCGGCACGTCGCTCATCCGCAACGTTTGCTGATCCATGACAAGATCCGAGAGTACTTCCCGAGCGCGGTCAATGCCACTGCCAGGCATAAGTTCCGTCACGTAGATGACATCTCTGTTCCGTCATCTCTAGCGCACTACATCGCGGCCGCCGAAGGACTTGGCGTGCCCGCCGAAATTGACTATGCATATGTTGATCTCGGTGGCGACCATTTGGCATTGAACCTCTACAGGCTGCTGGTAGGTTCAGGCAAGCAGATGTTCTGCCTGAACGAAGTAGCAACGGTTTCCGAAAAGGAATTGCGGGGCAGGATGGCCAAACGCGTTCTCAATTCGTTGTTCCCGTACAAGTCGTCATTCGAAAACTGACAGCTGATGCAGCACGTTGGGCTTGGCCATGCGTAATTGAACCTCGAATCCGTCACTTCGGAGGGAATCGCGGCGTGTGGGCGACGGCACGAGAATGTAACTTGTAAAATTGAGCCAGTCATCGAGTGAAGATTGGGCTGTAATACGTAGGAGGACCTTATGCCGAAAACTGTATTGACCTATGGCACGTTCGACTTGTTCCACATCGGACACCTGAATATCCTCAAGCGTCTGAAGGAAAAGGGCGACCGATTGATCGTCGGCGTTTCGACCGATGAGTTCAACGCCATCAAGGGTAAAAAGCCTGTTGTGCCGTTCGAGCAGCGTCGGGAGATCGTAGAATCCATCAAGTACGTTGACTTGGCCATCCCGGAAGAAAATTGGGAACAGAAGCGTCTGGATATCGCGAAGTACGATGTCAAGGTCTTCGGCATCGGCGAAGACTGGAAAGGTAAGTTCGATGACCTGGGCGATGAGGTCGAAGTCGTCTACCTGCCGCGAACTGCTGGAATTTCCACAACTGAAATGAAACGGGTGCTCAGTGAGTTTGATGAACGGCACGTCGAGTCGTTGAAAAACACCTTGGATACGCTAAGTCAGATCGTGAAAGAACTGAGCTAACGATTAGTATGAGAAAGATCCGGAAATAAGTATGTCCCATAGTCCTGACATTACAATCGTGCTCGCTCACTTCAATGACGGCGAGCATGTAATTGACGCTGTACGTTCAGTGTACGGTCAGACACACAAGAACATCGAGCTCCTACTTGTCGATGATTGCTCTACAGATGGAAGCGCAGAGACTGCTAGGTCAATCGTCGAACAAGACCCCCGTGGCCGGTTCTTATCGCTCGACGTCAATTCAGGTGGTGTAGGTGGCCCCCGAAGCAGGGGTCTTGAAGAAGCACGAGGAGATTATGTACTCTTCTTAGACAGCGACGATACTTTAGACCGTCATGCGTGCAAGAATCTTCTTCATGAGGCCGAAACCAGCGATGCGGACATCGTGATGGCTCGAACGCGGAGATTCGAAATCGAAGCGCAACGCTGGAAAGGATGGCACGACAAACTCTACGTTTCCCGTGAATACTATGAGTCTATCGAAGATAATCCTGAGCTAAGCATCGATACCATCGTAGTCGCAAAGCTCTATAAAGTAGAATTCCTTAGAAAAAATTCGATCCAATTCCCTACGGATATTCATTATGAAGATCTAGTATTTTCCGCCAAGGCATTCATGAACGCCTCTGGTATTTCCGTGATCCCGCAGTCGGCTTATGTTTGGAATATATATCCGAATGAAGTCCGTAAATCTATAACAAATCAAAGAGACTCAATAAAGAATCTTATTTACAGGCTTGAAGCGTTGACGCGCGTTGAAAAGGCTGTGGATTGTTCGAAAAACCCGGGTTTATTTAGTAGGCTTCAATTAAAAATTCTTCGCCATGATGCTCGATTGTATTTGAACGATATCGTGTCCCACGACGATGAGCTGGCCTTGGAGATTCTTAAAGTCCTAAAGCCCTTCCTTTTGAAGGTCAGCCCGGAGGCGTACGCGCAATTGGACGTCCCAGAGCGTTTCCTGTATGGCGCCGCACTAATGCTTCGTCCGGATATAGTTCGCGATGCTTTCACGATGATTAATAAAAGAGCTACTTGGATACCACCCCTTGAGCCAGATGTTGAGTCGTCGACTTACAGGTGGCATTCTGAATCCACTAATGAGCTGTCAACTGAACCACTCTGTGGTGCGTTGCTTTCAGTAGACAAGAGCGATGTTGAAAGCACTCCGTGGTTCCAAGTTGAGTGGTATCACGAAGTTCGTGAAATTCAGGTGAACAGCGGAATACTATCCGTCAGAGGGCGAACTTTTGATCCAGGTGCAAAGCTTTCAGCCCTAAGTAGCCCTAATCTCTCTTTGCGGATATTTTCTCGCGGGAAGAATAAATTTTCAAAAATTCTCAAATGCGAAAATGTCGTTTATGACGGCCAATGGGTGCTTTGGGACGCATTAATCACGGTCCCCGCCAATTGGCCGGCGGTAGATGTCGATAAAATTGGAATACGTCCAAGAATTTCGAATCAGTTAACTTCGCGAGAAGGTCATCTGGTTATACCTACTTCAATAAAAATACCTAAAAAAAGGCTATTTAATCGAGGTTTGATCAATAGGATCGAAGCATATCGCTATAGAGTTTACCGTACTGTCGATGGAACAATGGGAGTGAGGCGATTAAAATCTGGAACGAAGCGGATTTTGGTTCGCCGAATTATTTCCCCAGTTTCGAAATATCGTGTTATCAAAGACTCCGTTTTTGATCGGCCGGTTAAAACTAACTCCTTAAGATGGAAAACAATTTATTCGCTCCTGAGGATGCTGCCTCTTGACTCGGATTCAACTCTGTTCGAATCCCATATGGGTACTTCGACCTCGGATAGTCCTGGGGTAATTTCCTCTACACTCGCGAGCCATTACCCGAACCACAAGCAAAATTGGTCAATTGCGCAAAGCAAAATCATTGACGGTGATTACAATTCAGTTACTCGTCATTCTGCGAAATACTTATATGCGTTAGCCCGCTCCCGATACTTAGTTGATAATCAGTCTTTACCCTCGTATTTCGTAAAACGGAAGTCGCAGATATACCTTCAACTTTGGCACGGCATTCCGCTGAAGCGCATGGGTTTGGACGAGCCTGATTTTGCTGATGCGTCAATGGCTAAAAAGCGAGAGCTCGTTAAAAAGGCGAGCTATTGGGACTACCTGACAGTACCGAATCCATACTTTGAAACCACCTTCGTTCCTGCATTCGGATACAAGAATGAATTGTTGAAGTATGGGTCGCCCCGAAACGATATCCTAGCTAAATTGGACAATTCAATGGCCGACAACTTTCGCATCATGCTGGGGTTGCCGCGTGATAGAAAAATAGTTCTTTATGCTCCAACATTTAGGGCAAATAGCCGGAATTCTAAGCGCGCGATAAAGCTTGAGTTGGACCTGGAAGGCTGGATAGATGATTTGGGTGATGATTGCATTCTTTTAATTAGGGCGCACTATCTGAATAAGATTTCAATCCACCCTAAATTTGCGGGAAAAATTGTCGATGTTTCTGGAATTGATGACATTTCGTCGCTTTTTGCTGTTTCGGACCTACTTATCACCGATTACTCAAGTGTGATGTTTGATTACTGCACGTTGGATCGCCCGATTCTTATATACGCCTACGACTACGAAAATTATGTTAATGACGAACGTGGAACCTATTTTTCACTAGAAGAATTCTCTCCTGGTTTGATTGTCAAGGATCAGCAGTCGCTTCATAAGGCTGTTTTGGAAAGATTGACAGTTGATCTCGACAAAGATGAACGGCATAAATTTTCGCAGCGCTTCGCAGGGTTTGAAGACGGGGATTCTGCGGATCGTACGGTTGAGCGGGTATGGGGATAATAGTGAACTTACCTTTTAAAAGAGTTGTTCTCATGTCTAATCAGGTTGATAGGCTTGGCGGAGTATCACGTTTCATCGAACGAGTTTCATCTGAGTTTTTAAGACGCGGTTTTTTGGTTGAAATCATTGGAGTTAATCCGACTCCAAAAGATGAGCTTGTTGAAGTTAATCGACCGGCAGAAATGCTCGTGGATTGTCTATGGGATGAACATGCGCCAGAGAATTGGACACTGAATCGTCGTCGTGATCGCTTGAACCCCTTTAGACGGCGCCGAAATGCTCGCCGTCACGAACTTCGGTCGAATGGATGTCGAAAGCTATCCAAAAAGTTGGTCGAATGGGGTCCCGAAACCGTGATCCTGTGTACGCAAGTATTTGGTATGGAGCATCTGATTGAGGCCGGGTACGATCCGCTTGACCGTTCCCTTCCTCGGGTTATCGGACAATACCATGGTTCTTATGAAATGTGCGTCCAAACTGGCGACTTGCGTCGAGTGTTAAAGAACTACAAAGATGTTGATCGTTTTGTGTGTTTGACTGCAGACGATGCAGCACTATTCACGAGGGCTGGTCTGAATAACGTGTCCTGGCTTCCGAACCCGGTTGCCGATCCTTCGACGGTGGTCCAGGAGCGTGAAAATACATTCGTTACTCTAGGGCGCTATGACAAACAAAAATCATTGCACTACGTTGTAAAAGCTTGGGAATCGGTTTACTCGAATTTGCCCGATTGGAAGGTTGAGCTTTATGGGGAAGGTCCGCTTGGGGCTAGTCTGCAAGAGATGATTGATGATCTCAAATTACCACGTATTCGTCTGATGGGTAAAACGGACATGGTTGGTGAAGTACTTTCTTCTTCCAAAGTTCATTTGCTTTCTTCCCAATATGAAGGTTTACCAATTGCAATTGTTGAGGCCTCACTTGCTGGTGTACCAACAATTTCATTCGATTGCGCTCCCGGGATTCGAGATTTAATTATCGACTCCGAATCGGGGATTGTTGTTAGGCAGAATAATGTATCCGAATTTGCGGCTTCAATGGAGAAACTGGCCTTAGAGCCAGAAACTCTAGCTCAATACTCGGATCGCGGCCGAATGCACGCACAGCAATATTTGCCATCGGCGATATCGTCCAAGTGGATAACACTTTTCAACGACTTGCAACGTTAGCCTTATTGAATGTTGGAATGGGCACATCAATTCAGGCAATTATGTACCAACAACCTTGTGTTACAGGTTGCGCGTTCCATTGCGTTTCAGTGTTTGGTATCCGTGCCGAAAGTCTAGGCACCACGGTGCCATGTCTGCACTTTTCCAGTGGCACTTTGATGTTGGGGATATTTTGTGATGCGCTCGACTGGTCGCCGCATCAACTGGTGTGGCGATCAGTTCACCGGGACAGTAAAGCGCTTGGAGGTACTTCTATTTTGCGGATATGTGTATAACCAACCAGTGGCTGCGTCCCGCCGCGGGAATGGAGTATTTGCGCGCTCCTGCCGTGACTTGCACCGCTCTTGATCCCCAATGGCGAAGAACTCATCCTGATGCGAACCACTGCCTGCGGGAGCGTGGCTCGCCACGGAACGGGGTGCGCTCATTGAGCCATTCAACGCGTTCGGCGCCGGCGTCGTTCAGGTCGTCCATGGACTCGAACCGTTGGTCATCGAGGTAGTGGATGATCCAGTTCGTCACCAACTGCACCCCGGATTCCACGTTGCCTTTGTGCTGCGGCCGGTACGGTTCCGTCGGGACCGCCGCCGTCTGATAATGCTCAAGGAAAACTGAGTAGGATTGATTTACCTCCCGTACGTTCTCGTAACGGCTGACCGTGTTGGAGGCTGTCGAGGCGTTGTCTGGGATGATCACTTGGGCAACGCCTTGCGCATGTTCAAAAGCCCTGCGGTGCGCATCGCACCACGAGCCGAGCTTCTCATCCAGATACCCGTAGGCGAAGAGCAGACCCGAGTAGGGCAAGGTGGCCACGAAGATCGAGACTTTCGTGGCCCGGCCGGTGATCGGGTCGACGATCTGCATTTTGGTGCCGGCCCAGTCCACCTGCATGGTGTGTCCTGGCTCGTGAGCGATCGGACTGGTCAGGTTTCTTTGCTGGACTTGTTCCGCGACGAGTTGGCAGAACCGTTCGTATTGATAGTGCCGCTGCGTGCCGGTGGCTTCGGTGCGCAGGTAGCGGGCCCAGAGCACTTTTAGCGGGGGTTTCTTCCTCCCGATTCGGGCTTTGATCACTGCGTCGATATCAATCGTAACGTAACTGGTGGAGACAGCTTTGCGCCCATCGGTGAAGCATTGCTCCAGTATTGAATATTTGACTCGTTGAGAGCCACCAATATTGCGCTTCAGCGCCACCAGACGGAAAAGCCGTTATTCTCGTTCAGAGCCACCGGGTATTCTCCTTTAGAGCCACCCTGCATAAACTCTTCCGACCAGGCAACAGCCGGTGTGGTGGAAGGAGCCATTTTCAATGGTACGAAAGATCAAAGAGAAGCGAATTCTCCAGCTTCGCCGAAGGTTTCTCAGGACGTGTCATCGCGTCCACCCAAGGCGTCTCCCGCAATAGCGTCGCCGAAGTCCTCAACGCCGCCGACACCACCTCACGCAGCTGGGACGTAGTCAAAGACCTCGCTGAAGAGAAGGTCTACCAACTCCGCTTCTCCGGCCGCAGCGAATACGCCCACCAGGGGATCCACGCGGTTCATCTTCGAGCTCATGGAGCGTAGGAGCGATGCTGCCTCGACCATTCTCTGCACGCAGTACAAACAATCGGACTGGCTCGCTCGGCTCGGAGCCGACACGATGGCAGATGCGATCATGGACCACATCGTCCACAACACGATCTGGGTTGAGACCGGTGAATTCAACATGCGTGAGGCGTACTCGGACGGTGGCTCTGAACAAGAATATTGGATGGCTCTGAACCGCAATATTCGATGGCTCTGAACCGTGATACTGGTGGTTCTAGAAGCTTCGAATAATCAGTATTTCGTCGCTTATGTCCTTGAGCTGTTCCAGCGTACTAAATTCCTGCTCGTCAATGACTTGACGGGCTTTAGAGATCGTTCGCGGTGAACAATTCAGCAGTTTTTGAACCTGCCGGTAGGAACGCCCCTGCAAGAGCAGGAGCATGATTTTGCGGTAATCAGCCATGATGGATGATTCCTTTCGACGGCCACGACATCGGTGTCGTGGGTGTCAGGATCATCTTGGCGTCGAATCCGGCTAAGTGCTATCCGATCGTTACGTCAGTGCTATCCGCTACGCCCATCCGATACGCGTACAGGTACTACCATATACTTCTGCTAAACAGCACCTAAACTATGTTGCAATTCTTAGCATGCGCCTGAGACTAAGTGATTGGTCTGCTCAGCACTGTGGTCACCGCTTTGACGCTAGTCAGCCTGTACGACTCCCGAAAATTAAGTGTTCTGCACCTGTTGCTAGAGCCATCTAGAACGGGTCATTAAGCCCGCCCGGATTTTTCATTGAGAGAATGCGATTCGTCAATGATCTCCACAGATGCATTGAGGAACCGATTCATGCTTGCATTCTTCGACGTGTCCCCGAAATAGTGCTCAACCAGATCGGCATATGAATCATCGGTCTGAGCCAGGCGTTCGCGAATCACCGTTGGCCCATTGGCTGCATTATTTGAAATCAATGAGGGGACCCGCAATAGCGCAGGGGAATCATCGACACTTGCTTCGGCACTCAATGGTTTAGTGATCAACAGGGGTTTTCCCGTAGCCAAGAAATCATAGGCAACCGCTGAAATATCGGTGACGCAGATATCGGACATCGCCCATTGCCAGCCCCACTGCGGAGACTCGTCGTAAAACAGGGTACCCGCACTATCCGCGTTGGCCTCGGTCAACCGGGTTTGGATCTTGTTCAGCGCAGCGCCATAACCCGAATCATTGATGCCGCTCCGTGGATGCGGACGGAAGATGACGTTGAATCCGCCATCCTTAATGAGGCTTTCTATCAATGCAACACCATGACTCTGTACACTTCCGTACCGCATAGACGGACGATCGCCTTCCCAGGTGGGTGCGTAGAGAACTGTAGGAAGTTCAGGATTAACCGAAATCGGCGCGGGATAATCAACATCAATCTGCGGACGTCCTACCAAGCGTGTTCGTTCAGCAACGTTGTAACGAGTCAGATTCTTGGCGAGCCGCTCCTGAGCCGCCACGCCGGCGGAGAATACGTAGTCGTAAGCCTTCATCTGGTTCGACCACATGTAAGCCTTTTCGCTTTCACCATGGCAGATGAAGACATGTGCCGGACTGTTGAATCGCATCATTTGGAAATTGCGGATGTTCTGATTGACGTAGAAGACTGCATCAATCTGTTGGCTGGCCAGCAAGTTCTCGATATCACCAATAGTCTTGGCGTAGAAAACCGGCAAGGGGCTCTCCTTGCCCAGGGCAATCGCAGTCTTTGGGTTCCTGACGATGATAACCAGCGGCATCTTCTGAGCGAGCTGACGTAGCGGTTCGTACCACTGGCGTGCCTGATATGCATTGACCATTGAGTCTGCGAAATATAGGGCTGCCCTGTATCGACGGTTGCCACTAGGCTGCGCAAGGTAGACCGATGGATTGGAGTGCACTTCCGCATATGCGCGACGAGTTTCCAGTTTTTTGGTCGCGAATCGAGCGAGCGTTTTCGTCGCGGAGACCAGATTCAATGAAGTACCTTCTGTCTGGGGGAATCAAAGACTTAACTGATGTAAATTCTATGCGCTTCTGGTAGGAGAAAGCTGATAAACGCCTGATGGAACCCTAGTGCGAACTAGAACACATTTGAATCACAGCCTCGATTTTGGGCAATGGGCACTCGGCACGTTATGATGAGATGTCGGACTATGTTCTATAGGAGTCATCATTAGCGATAAGCGTTCTGATCGATCGTCACATGGCGAAGTCGATCGCAACTCGCCTTTGGTTGTATCAGCCAAGGAGCTCGGCCGTTCGCCTGGCTCGATGAAAATTCTTAGCGAGCAGGTTCCGGCACCCACGGATGTGGGAAATGCACTCATCGGTATTCGTGGAGGATCTGAGCTCGACTTAGATCTTCGCCTTGAGGCCGTACATGAGGGGATTCTGGTATCGGGTACCGCTACCGCACAGATTGCGGGGGAATGTGGACGTTGCCTGGAGCCCATCGAGTACGATTTCGCGGCTGATATTCAAGAGCTCTTCTGCTATGAAGGCAGCGAAGAATTCGAAGACGATGATGAAGTGGATCAGTACTGGGTCGTTGGCGACTTGATTGACATCGACCCGGTAGTGCGGAGCGCAATTGGGACCGCACTGCCATTCCAGCCGGTTTGCCGGGAGGATTGTTTGGGTCTCTGCAGTGAATGCGGAGTGAATCTCAATGATGAACCCGAACATCACCATGAGGTACTGGACCCGCGTTGGGCAGCGCTTGCGCAGCTGGCCGACATTGCCGCAGAAGATGTGGCACCCGATAATACGTCAGACAAGAGAGAAGAGAAGTAGTCGTGGCTGTTCCAAAGCGGAAGATGTCCCGTGCGAATACTCGTGCACGCCGTTCTCAGTGGAAGGCTACCGCGCCTAACCTGGTGAAGACCGTTGAAAACGGTCGCGTAACTTACAGCCTGCCTCACCAGGCAAAGGTTGTCACCGACTCGGCCGGTACCGAGCTGTTCCTTGAGTACAAGGGTCGCAAGGTCGCAGACGTCTAAGACATGTCTTCAAAAGAAGAACTGATGAAGCGTCTCGGAATCGACATCGATTCCGAGACGCTTCGTCTTGCCCTGACCCATCGTTCGTATTCGTACGAGAACGGTGGAATACCAACCAACGAGCGCGTCGAATTTCTTGGCGACTCCATCCTCGGTTTTTCGGTTGCCGAATACCTCTACAAGAAGTATCCGGATCTTCCCGAAGGCGACCTGGCCAAGCGCCGCGCCGCAATTGTCAGCACCCGTGCCTTGGCCATCATTGCCCGGGACCTAGGAGTAGGGGAGCACATCTTCCTCGGACGCGGTGAAGCTCAATCCAACGGTGCCAATAAGGCTTCAATTCTTGCAGACACCATGGAAGCCTTGATCGGCGCCACGTATCTGGATCAGGGAATGGATGCAGCTCGTGCGTTGGTCCTTCGGTTCGTGACGCCTTTGCTGGAAGACGTTCGCCTTCTTGGCGCGGCGACTGACTGGAAAACTGTCATCCAGGAAGAAGTCGCAGCCAAGAAACTTGGTGACATGCGCTATCAAGTGACCGGATCCGGTCCTGACCATGCACGCACCTATGAAGCAACGCTTGTAATCTCTGACGAGCCTTACGGCAGCGGCCACGGCCCGTCGAAGAAGGAGGCGGAGCAGGAAGCTGCTCGCAACTCTTGGCTGCAACTGCACCCTGGCGAACAGATTCCACGAAGCTAAGGTCGGTTTCATTGCCGGAATTACCTGAAGTTGAAGTAGTCCGTGTCGGACTGGACAAGTGGGTTCGGGGCCGCCGAATTGAATCGGTGCAGGTCCTGGACCCACGTTCGGTCCGCCGGCACCACGACGGCCCACTCGATTTCGAACATTCCCTGACTGGTTGCACAGTAAGTACCGTCGCCCGACGTGGAAAATTCCTGTGGATGGAGCTTGACGGACTCCCGGAACCAGCGGCATTGATGGCCCATCTCGGGATGAGCGGGCAACTTCTCGTCGAAGAGCCTGCCGCTCCCGATGAAAAGCACCTCAAGGTTAGACTGACCCTCAGCGACATGCCTGACGCGCCCGCCGAGCTGCGATTCGTCGACCAGAGGATATTCGGCGGCATGTTCCTGTCGCCGCTGGCGGCAACCTCTGATGGCGGCCCTGGCGGTGCGGGCAGCATGAGCAAATTCATCCCGCAGGCCGCCGCCCATATTGCACGAGACGTACTGGATCCGGTGCGAAGCGCGGAAGATCTCTATACCTCCCTGCGCAAAAAGACGACTCAGCTCAAACGCGCAATCCTTGACCAAGAAGTCATCTCGGGCGTTGGAAACATCTATGCCGACGAGGCGCTCTGGGCCGTCGGGCTTTCCGGCCTGCGAAACACTGCCACCATCCGCCGCTTCGAGGTAACGCTTCTGAATGAGGCGCTGATTGACGTGATGACCCGTGCGCTGGAAGCTGGCGGGACGAGCTTCGACTCGCTCTACGTCAACGTCAACGGCGCCAGCGGCTACTTCTCCCGATCCCTGAATGCCTATGGGAGAGAAGGGGAACCATGCCTTCGGTGCCTAGAGCAAGGACGCCAGTCCTTGATCCGCCGCGACCCCTTCATGGGGCGGTCCTCTTACAGCTGCCCTGTATGCCAACCGCGGCCGCGGCGAATCCCCAGATAAGTTTTAGGCTGCGTAGGCCTTGAGCACACGCTCGTTATAGCCTGCCCACGCATCCGCCGCCCACGGTCCGAAATTGCGGTCTGTGAGGGTCACGCAGGCCAGACGGTCTACGGGATCCACCCAGAGGAACGTTCCCGATTGGCCGAAATGCCCAAAGGTCTGGGCAGGATGCGACGCTCCGGTCCAGTGCGGATTCTTCGAAGAACGAAGCTCGAATCCCAGACCCCAGTCATTCGGGTTCTGCCGTCCATACCCGGGCAGGATGCCAGCCAAGCCATCAAAATGGACCCGGGTTGCATCGGACAGGGTCTCTGGAGTAACGAGTGTCGGGTTCAGGAGCTCGGCCGCGAATTTAGCAAGATCCGCCGCGCTGGACCGACCATCCTTTGCGCAGCTTCCCGCGATTTTGGTGGAATTCATGCCGAGCGGAGCGAAAACCGCCTCCTGCGCGTAGTCGGCAAAGTTGATTTCTGTTTCCTGCCACAGGTGTTCGGCCAATTTTTCGAAACCGTAGTTGGAGTACCCGCGTTTGGCGCCCACCGCGAAACGGACGACATCTGAATCGAAGTCGTACCCAGCGGTATGAGCCAGCAAGTGGTGGACGGTAGATCCTTCAGGCCCGGCAGGATCTTCCAGGTTGATCGCTCCTTCTTCCAAGGCAATCAGGAATGCATACGAGCTCAGCAACTTGGTGACCGAAGCCAAGGCATAGACCTTGTCAAGGTCGCCATGCTGGCCAGCAATTGAACCCAGCCCATCGATGACAACAGACACTGCGTTGTCCACCGGCCAGTTTTCGATCTCTGATAAGACGTCCACGAAATGATCTACCCCTCGTTTTTGCTGAGCTCAAAGGCGAGCAGAAACCGGTATTCACTGAGTCGTTTCGATAGAATCATCTCGGAGAACATGGTCTGCGCGTCCATGACTAACACTATCGATATCGGGCCGAACTTAGGAATTTCACGCTGTGCATCTGAAGACTCTTACCGTTCGCGGATTCAAGTCTTTTGCTTCGGCGACCACTTTTGAGTTCGAGCCTGGCGTTACGGCTGTTGTCGGACCCAACGGTTCGGGCAAATCCAATGTCGTTGATGCCCTGTCATGGGTTATGGGCGAGCAGGGGGCCAAAACGCTGCGCGGCGGCAAGATGGAAGATGTCATCTTCGCCGGAACGTCAGGGCGTCCGCCGCTGGGACGTGCCCATGTCTCGCTCACCATCGACAACACCGATGGACAGCTTCCCATTGACTACGCCGAAGTGACCATTTCACGAACCCTGTTCCGTGCAGGCGGCTCCGAATACGCAATCAACGGAAGCTCGTGCAGGTTGCTGGACATCCAAGAACTCCTGTCCGACTCCGGGCTGGGCCGTGAAATGCATGTCATCGTCGGCCAAGGCCAGCTGGACAGAATCCTCCATGCCACCGCCGAAGACCGCCGGGGCTTCATCGAGGAAGCCGCCGGGGTGCTCAAGCACCGGCGGCGCAAGGAAAAGACCCTGCGCAAGTTGCAGGCCATGCAGGGCAACATGGACCGGTTGGAAGACCTGAACTCCGAGGTCCGCCGACAACTGGCGCCCCTGGGCCGCCAGGCGAAGATTGCCCGCCGAGCGCAGACCGTCCAGCTGGACGTGCGTGATGCCAGGGCTCGCCTGCTGGCCGATGACCTGGTGTCGCTGAACAACAAGCTTGCCCAGGACATCAGCGACGAATCCAAGATCCAGGCACAGCAGCAGGACGTCACCTCGCGGCTTGAGCGCGTCCGCCGCCAGATCGCCGAACTTTCCGAGCGGAGCGAGATTCTCACGCCCCGGCTCGCCCTGATGCAGGAGACCTGGGTTGCGCTCACCACGCAGGCCGAGCGTTTTCGCTCGCTGACCGCGTTGGCGCGCGAACGGGGAAAACTGCTTGAAAGCAATCAAACGCATTTCGATTCGAGCCGTGATCCGGAACGGCTTGAAGCCCAAGCGGAACGATTGAGCGAGGAACTCGAGGAGCTGGTCGAGGCAGTCGAAGACCGCCACGAAATCCTGGCCGAAGCCATCGAAGCCAAAGAGCAGGCCGAAGAACAATCGCGTGCAGAACAGCAGCGCATGGCCGCCATGCTGCGCGCGGCCGCTGACCGTCGCGAGGGAATGTCACGACTTGCCTCGCAGGTGGCATCGGCACGCAGCCGTGTGGATGTGACGCGCGCGGAGATCTCCAGACTGCGGGACAACGTCCAGTCCTTTGATGCGGATCTTGCGGCAGACGCGCGCTCGCACGAATCGGTCAGCACCGAACTCGACGAACAGCTCGCCGGCGAGCACCAGCTCAACGACCTGTTTGAAAAAGCAGAAGCTTCCTTCACCCGCTTAGCCGAAGACCAGAACCGGGATAGCCGGCGCCGGCAGGAACTGTCGGTCCGGATTTCCGGCCTCCGCGCGCGACTGGACGCCCTAAAGCTGAATTCGAAGCCGGATGACCGTTCCGCTCAGTTGCTCGAACGATCTCCGGACGTGCTCGCCGGGCGGCTGGGGGAGCTGCTGAAGGTCACCGAGGGTTATGAGCAGGCCGTCGCCGCAATCCTGCGCGACTGCGCGGAACACCTGGTGGCGGGGCGCTCAGCCGACGCGATCGCATTGGTCAGGCAACTGGCGGATGACCAGTCCGCCAACGCATCCTTTGTCCATGCAGATGTCCCGATGGCCTCCACCCCCGACCTTGGCGAGCTGGCCATTGCGGCACGGGACATCGTGAGTTCTGCCGACGAGTTCTCGAATCTCCTGGACAATATCTTCGCCCACCACTACGTCGTCACTGACCTCGATGCTGCTCAGCAGATTTTCGAAGCGCACCCGGAAGCCAAACTCACGACCTTCGAAGGCGTGACTTTTTCCAGGCTTTGCAGTTCCATTGGAGATTCAGCCGGCGCCTCGCTGATCGCCCAGCAAGCGTTGGTCGAGCAGACGTCAGCGGAGCTGAGCCAGGCCCAGGAGGAACTAGCGCAACTGGAAATCGAACTGGCTCGGCGTGCACCGGTGCTGTCCGATGCACAGCATGCCAGGGATGAAGCCTCGGGGCAGCTGGCCGAATCCGATGCGGCAATTGAGGAATTGTCCAACTACCTGGCCCGTCTGGGACACAAGCTTCGTTCGGCGCAATCCGAGAAGAAATCCTTGCAATCCAGGCTTGACGCTGCCATTGAAAAACTTGAAATTGAACAAGAATCCTACGAGGAAATCAGCCAGCGCATGGACATGGCGTCGACCGATTCCGAGGACGAGCCCGTCGACGAGGCGACGCGGGCTGCATTGGCGGACGCCGCGGCAGCTGCACGGCAGCAAGAACTTGAGGCCAGGCTTGCGCTGCGAAGCAGCGAAGAGCGGGTGACCGCGTTGCGCTCCCGGGTCGAGGGCCTGCGCCGCACCGCTGCCGCCGAACGCACCCATCGGGAAGTGGCGCTGAATCGCGCCGCCGAGCGCAAGGCGCAAGCTGCGAAGGCACAGCGCGTGGAACAGGCTTCCGAACGCGTGCTTCGATTCATTGAATTGTCATTGACGATGGCCGGCCAGCAACGGGACGAGCTTTCGGACAAGAAATCCGAACTTGAAGAACTGCTGGCGAGCAACCGGACCGAGGCTGAGCAGCTCGCAGCCGAACTCTCCCGGCTAGCCGATGCAGTGCATCGTGACGAAATACTCCGCGCCGAGTTGCGTATCAAGATCGAGAATCTGGAAACGAAATCCCTGGAAGAACTCGGGTACACCCCCGACCACCTGATCGCGAATTTCGGTCCTGATCAATTGATTCCCGAGACGTCAGACCCCGATGACAAGTGGGCCGAGCTTCGAGTCAATGTGGATGAAGACGGCAATGCGGTCGGCACGAAACCCTTCGACCGCGCCGAACAGGAAAAACGGCTCAAGAAAGCTGAACGTGACCTTGCCGCGCTGGGCAAGGTCAACCCGCTGGCGCTGGAGGAATTCGCGGCCTTGGAGGAACGGCATAAATTCCTTGCCGGACAGCTTGAAGATCTGAAGAAGTCGCGAGGCGACCTGCAACAGATCATCAAGGACGTGGATTCACATGTGGAGCGAGTCTTCACCGAGGCGTACAACGACACCGCGGTGCAGTTCAAGAGGATCTTCGACAGGCTGTTCCCCGGGGGCGAAGGGCAGCTGGTCCTGACAGATCCCGAGAACATGCTCACGACCGGTATCGAGGTTGAAGCCCGTCCGGCAGGCAAGAAGATCAAGCGGCTGTCTCTGCTATCAGGTGGCGAACGCTCGCTGACCGCAGTGGCGCTTCTGGTGGCGATCTTCAAAGCCCGTCCTTCGCCGTTCTACGTCATGGACGAGGTCGAAGCCGCGCTCGATGATGTGAATCTGGGACGGCTCATCACGATCTTCGAGGAGCTTCGTGAATCCTCGCAGTTGATCGTGATCACGCACCAGAAGAAGACGATGGAAGTCGCTGATGCCTTGTACGGAGTGAC
The DNA here is from genome assembly GCF_001454985.1 of Arthrobacter sp. YC-RL1. NCBI lineage: Bacteria > Bacillati > Actinomycetota > Actinomycetes > Micrococcales > Micrococcaceae > Arthrobacter > Arthrobacter sp. YC-RL1. Next base: position 2,248,608 of record NZ_CP013297.1, on the reverse strand, counting down.
CATGCGCGGGGATGGCGTCTCCACTGTGATCAGCCAGAAGATGGACCGCAGTGCGTCCTGAGGCAAATAAGCCAGTTGGTGGGCTAGAGTGTGCTGAGACTTTCCTACTAGCCTGAGAAGAGCTCTGACATGGTGTCTTCGGTTCCAGCCGAATCCGGATCTGCAACGCGGGAATCCGGCACGTCGGTTTTCGTCAGCATCGTTGTGCCCGTCTACAACGCGATGCCGTACCTGACTGACCTTCTGAGCTCTCTGGATGCCCAGACCTTGGACACTTCGTTGTTCGAGGCGATTTTCGTAGACGACGGTTCCACCGACAATGGCGGGCAGGTCCTGGACGAGTACGCGGCCGGCCGCGAGCACGTCACAGTCATCCATCAAGAAAACAGCGGATGGGCCGGCAAACCCCGGAACGTGGGCATGGACAGCGCCAACGGTGAATACATTTTCTTCGTCGACTCCGATGACTGGCTGGGTGCCGAGACATTAACGCGCATGCGGGATTTTGCGCTTGCACATGACTCCGACGTCGTGGCTCCACGGCTGGTTCCTGCCGGAGGGCGCAAGGGCGGGGGGAGTACCTTTGCGCAAACGGTCATTGATGCGCCGCTGGAACACATGCTTAAGACCTTGATGCCGCAGAAGATGATCCGCGCTGAATTGTTGCGTGCCAATAACATCCGGTTCCGTGAAGACAAGGTGCGCCTCGAAGACGGAATGGCTTTGGTCAAGGCTTATTGTGCAGCGCACCGCAACAGCATTCTCGGCGACTACGAGTACTACTACATCAGGGCTCGTTCTGACGGAGCCAACATCAGCATGGCTCCAATCGATCCTGCAAGCTACACGGCATCGCTGGCGCATATTGCGACCACGCTGATGGAAGATGTTCCTGATTCGGACTACGCCAAGGATCTTGTCGCAGGGCTCTTCTCAAGAAAAGGACTCAAAGTCTACCGAGGCCAGCGTTTCTTGAAGTACCGCGAAGCCAAGCGCAAAGGATGGATTCAAGCCCATCGGGAATTTCTTGCCGAGTTCCTGCCTGATGACCTCCACCGATTCGAGGGAATTCGCAGGGAGAAAGTCGTTTGTATTCTCAACTCCGACCATGACGGACTCATCCGTCTTGCCCGTTTGGAAGCCAATGAAGAACGGTCTCCAGTCCTGGAATCCGTTGAGGCTGAAGCGCGCTACCTGAAATTCAGCGCGAGAGTCCCGAACTATGTTTCGAAGCCCGTAAGCTTTGTCGCCGAACAACGCAAGACCAAAGAACAGCAGCGCATCTCGCTTCATTGCAGCGATAGCCAGGGGGCGGACGAGCAGCTGATTGCTGCCAAGTTGCCCTTGGACGGTGCGCAGGGGCTGCTTGATTTGTCGATTCTGCTGGCCGATGGGCGCCTCAAGCGCATTGAATTCCCACACGGGGTGCCGGAAACGACGCACCTTGGGGCCCGGGTTTACCGCACCGCAAACGGGTATGCCAGCGTGGATGCCCGCCAGCTCAGAGCCGGAACGTTGCAGCGGGTCATGAACCGGGTAGGCAAGGTTTTCGGTCGTCGTTCCAAGCTGTAGCCGGAGCAGCAAGCGATGCGGCTTTGCGCATCAGAAACCTGCTGCCAAAAACTGCCGAATCTGCAATGCTAAACGGCTGGGACCGGCTTCGGGGTGCGGGGAACCACGATCCACGCAAGAACGCCGACGAGGCCTACGAGGGCAGAAAGGCCAAAGGCCAACTGGTAGCTCCAGAAGTCAGCCATTGCGCCGGCAATCAGCGGCCCGATAATAGAACCCAAGTCGGTGCACATTTGAAAACCAGCAAGCGCCTTGCCGCCGTTGCGACCTGAACCAATGACATCCGCGACCGAGGCTTGCTGGGCCGGGCCCAAGGTTCCCGCACCGAATCCGGCGAACACCGAACAGATAATGAAGCCGGCGAACGAGGTAAAGATCCCCATCGCGCCGATGCTGACAATGAGCACGCTCATGCCCAGCAGCACAGGAACCTTCCTGCCGATGCGGTCGGTGAGCCTGCCGGCGAACAACAGAGCGCAGCCGTTGCCCACTGCAAAGATGGCAAGAGAGATCCCGGCGACGGACTGGCCTTGTACTTGGCCGAAAACTGCAAGGGCGAACAGCGGGATCATGCTGTTTCGAACGCCGAAGGCCAGCCATCCGTAACTGAAGCCTGAAAACAGGGCTGCCCGGTAGGTTGTGGATCCCATGGCCTGGCGCATGGTGACGACTTCGATCGACTGTCCATCTGCAGCAGGATCGTTGGCTTGCTCGTCAAGGTCGCGGCGGCGGCCCAACGCCATGTAGACGACTGCCGCGGCAATCACCAAAGCCACGCCGTAAATCACGAATGGCAAGCGCATGCCGAGCGGGGCCAAGACTGTTCCAAGCACAGGCCCCGCCACATTGCCAAGCAGGAATGATCCGGCGTACAGGCCAGAAATTCTTCCCCTCGACTCGTCGGGAGAAAGCCTGGCAATCAGTGCCATCGCTGAAATGGTGAACATCGTAGATCCGAAGCCACCCAAGCCTCGGGCCAGCAGAAGCTGCGTGTAATCCTGTACCGCGGCACAGAGCAATGTGGAGACCGCGACCAGCAGTACGCCGGTGACATAGATGCGAGGTTCACCCAGTTTCCCCACAAGTACGCCAGCTACCGGTGCAAAGATCAACCGGGTGAACGCGAAGATGCTGACAATGACAGTTGCCGCCGCAGCTCCCACATCGAAACTCACCGCGTACTGGGGGAGGATCGGCGCGATCAAGCCGAATCCCAGGGCAATGATGAATGCCGCAACCAGCAGCACTCGAATTTCGGCAGGAATGGGCGGGCGAGCCGGTGCCTTCTGTGTAAATGCCATAGTCATTGCCGCGATGTCAGGGCCCTGCCTGAGGCGGTCAGCCTTTCTGTCAAGAATTAGGGGTCCGGGGACCACAAGCCATTCTATGCCCTTCCACCCGAGCCTGTCGGATGGACGAATTTGCCTCTGGAAACGGCAAAACGCCGAAGATATGAGACGATTTAGAGCGTGACCGATTCGCTATTACTTACCATCATCATTGTCGCGGTCGTTGTAGTGGTGGGCATTGTTGCCACCGCCTTCGTAGCCAAGGGCCGCAAGCCTAGGACTCCATACACAACTGAGCGCGACGCTGACGACGTTCCCAGCGCCACCGTTGCTGGAGGCGAAACTGACACCCTTGAAGGCTCAGTCGCCACCACGGATGGCACAGATGCGCCGGTTGGCGTCGTCGAGCCTGAGGCTCCCGTTGCCCCAGCCCTAGACGTACCTGAACCTGTCCAAGGTCGTCTAGCCCGTCTGCGCGCACGATTGACCAAGTCCAACAACATGTTCTCCAAGGGCCTTCTGGCCCTGCTTAGCCAGGACTCCATCGATGAGGACGTCTGGGACGAGATCGAAGAAACCCTGCTGCTGGCGGACCTCGGTACCGAACCAACCCTGGAACTCGTCGACGCACTGCGCGAACGGGTCAAGGTCGAGGGCAGTCGAGACCCGCAACGGGTCAAGGCAATGCTTCGCGAAGAACTCCTCAAGCTCGTTGATCCGAGCCTGGACCGCACGTACCTCCCGGAGCCTCATCCGGACCGTCCGAGCATCATCATGGTGGTGGGCGTGAACGGCGTCGGCAAGACGACGACCATCGGCAAGATGGCACGCGTGCTGGTCGCGGAGGACAAGGACGTGCTCCTCGGCGCGGCGGATACCTTCCGCGCGGCGGCAGCGGAGCAGCTTGCAACCTGGGGCGACCGCGTTGGCGTGCCGACCGTTCGCTCGGAAATTGACGGTGCAGACCCAGCTTCGGTTGCTTTCGAAGCCGTGTCGGCTGGAATCGACCAAGAAGTCGACATCGTCATGATCGATACTGCCGGCCGCCTGCAGAACAAGGTTGGGCTGATGGACGAGCTGGGCAAGATCAAGCGGGTCGTCGAAAAGAAGGCAACTGTTGACGAAGTCCTGCTGGTTCTCGACGCGACGACTGGCCAGAACGGCCTTTCGCAGGCCAAGGTGTTCTCCGAGGTCGTGAACGTTTCCGGCATCGTGCTGACCAAGCTGGACGGCACTGCCAAGGGCGGCATCGTGGTAGCGATCCAGCGCCAGCTCGGCGTTCCGGTCAAGCTGGTTGGACTGGGCGAAGGCCCGGATGATCTGGCTCCATTCGATCCCGAGGCGTTCGTCGACGCTTTGCTTGAGGGCTAGTCGCGGTTTCTGGCCAGTTGCTCCTGGATGTTCCAGGAGCAGCTGGCCAGTGGCATGTCCAGCAACATGCCGGTGGCGGAAGCCCGAAGAAGTTTGAACTACCGTAGATAATCAGGGGAGAATGTTCCACCAGTGAGCAGCGTGCAACCTATTGCCGGATTGTCAGTACCAGGTCGAAAAAAGTCGGTATTCCGTGCCGATATACAGGGCTTGCGAGCTCTGGCAGTGGGAGTCGTGGTCATCTACCACTTCTGGCCTAAGGTCCTTCCCGGGGGCTTTATTGGCGTTGACGTTTTCTTCGTGATTTCCGGTTTTCTCATCACATCGCACCTGTTGACCAAGCCACCACGAAGGATACGGGATGTCGGCCAATTCTGGATACGCCGCGTCAAGCGGCTTCTCCCTGCGTCATTTCTGGTGATTCTCGTCAGCCTGCTTGGCGTGTGGCTTCTCGCGCCTGAAACACTCTGGCAAGACTGGGGTCTCCAAGCCATAGCCTCCACGTTCTACTTCCAGAACTGGTTCCTCGCAACCTCAAAGGTTAACTATCTAGCCGAAGCGGACGCGCCGAGTCCCTTCCAGCACTTCTGGTCGCTGTCTACCGAGGAACAGTTCTACCTCGTGTGGCCGATCCTCATTGGTTTGCTCGTGCTTCTGGCCATCCGCTGGGGAAAGAAAACCCAGCCGGTTACTCTTACCGGCATTGCCTTCATTTTTGCGACGTCGCTGGGATATTCGGTGTACGCGTACCGCTACGGATTCAGGCGTCGCCTATTTCTCTACCTTCACCCGTGGATGGGAATTCGCTGCCGGCGCTTTGATAGCTGCCTTCGGTTCACGTGCCCATGCTCCGAAATCAGACGTATTGAGCGCAGTTGCCGCCTGGGTTGGACTGGGTGCGATTGTAATTAGTGCGCTGACCTTCACAGGCGAAATGCCGTTCCCAGGTGCTCTCGCACTTCTTCCAGTCGCTGGTACAGCACTGCTCATACTTGCGCATGCCAAGCATTCTGCATCGCCTAAGTCACTGCTCGGCAACAAAGTCGTGCGCCTCGTGGGTGATAATTCGTATGCGATTTATCTGTGGCATTGGCCCCTTCTAATTCTCTTGCCGTATACGGTGAACGACTTTGGAATCATGGTTAAGCTACTGACTTTGACTGTGACTGTGACACTGGCGGTATGGACCCAGGTGTTTGTGGAAACTAAGTTCCGCACTTTCCTTGATATCTCAAAGAGCATGTCAGCACCCAGATTCCTGGTCCTTGGCTCTGCTGTTCTGTCGATCATTGCCGGAGGGCTCTACACGACCAGCGGTCAGGTAATGAAGGATTCCATGGATATTAGCGCTTCGATTCAGCGCGTAGAAGAATCTCTTGGACGAGATTGTGTAGGTCCCAATGCGCTCACTGAAAAATGTCCCAACGGCGGAGGAGTCGGCGAGCAATTCGAGTCTTTGGCACCCGCCCCCATGGCAGCAAAATACGATAGGCCTAAAGTTTACGCCGATGATTGTTTAGCTAGTGAAGGGGAAAACTTCGCGGATAGACCGATTTGTCGGTATGGGGAGGGGGACCTGAAAGTCGCCTTGGTGGGAAATTCCCACGCCGTTCAGTGGTTCCCGGCTGTCGAATCAATGGCCGAGCGCCACGGATGGTCGTTGGACACATATCTCATCAGCAGATGCGCCGTTAATGGCACACGCCAAATGTTCGAAAATGAGGGGAAGACTGAGGGGTGCGCAGACTACGAACCGTGGGTTTTGGATCAGCTGAGCGCACAAGGCTATGACCTCATCATCGCATCAAGCCGTCAGTCATTGCCCCCAGAAGGGTACAGTTCTGAAACCGGAATGGATGCTTCCCGTAGAGCATTCAGCGCAACGTTAGATTCGTGGACACGAACTGGAGCGGAAGTCGTCGTAATCGCCGACACCCCCTTTCCAGGGGCGACCCTGGACAACGTTCCGGACTGTGCAGCGGACAATATCGAGCAACTGTCCAAATGTAGTGGAAGCATAAAAGACTGGTTACCCTCCGATCCACTCGCTGACGCTGCGAAGTCGAGCGCTGATGATCGCGTCAAGCTGGTAGATATGAACGACTACCTATGTAGTGAAGAAACTTGCTATGGAATCATCGGTGGAATGATTGCATTCTGGGACCACTCGCACTTGAGCAATACCTACGCGCATGCACTGAGCCCGATGCTGGAGCAAAAGCTACAAAGTAAACTATCCAATCCTGACCTTTTCGTGTCCGATTAGAGTACGCCTCGCTCGTGGCAACTAGATTCAAGCCCGTGGCGCATTGCGCCCGGGCTTGAATGCTGACACGGTCTTGTTCCCCGGAATCCAGAATCTCCACGGGAATTCCGGGCCGCCGGCGATGCCCGCGACGCCCACGCGCGGTCCACAGGCGATGGCATCCGGAACCCCGATGGGTTCCTCCACGATGAACGGCGCCGCGAGAAGATCCAGGCCGTCGTGCTGCGGACGGGTGATGCCCAACGCCGTGGCCAGGTTTCCCGGGCCTCGCGCCAGGTCGCGCTCCACGAGTGTCGCAGGGTTGGTTCCTTCAGGCCGCTTGTGCAGTCTGCGTTCCCTGGCGAGCTGAAGCCCCTCGATGATCTCCCCGGAGCGAACCAGAACACCGGAGGCAATGCCGGCAGGCGAGCACACCAGATTCAGCGCGAAGTGCATTCCGTAACTGAAATAGACGTAGGCATGCCCCGGATCCAGGAACATGGAGGCGTTGCGCGGCGTCTTGCGGTCCTTGGAGTGGCTTCCCGGGTCATAACGCCCGCTGCTTCCCAACCCCATATAGGCTTCGACTTCGGTGATGCGCAGGCGAACTGTACCTTCGGGGCTGTCTAGGCCGAGCACCGCACCAAGGAGCCGGGGCGCAACCTCGACCGCATCCGCGGCGAAGAACTGACGATCCATGCTTCCAGTATTGCAGTGCGAACCGATTTTTTCGGCAATTTCTGCCTAAACGAGTAGGGCCTGACGACAGGAAGTTTCGGGGTACACGCACTTGAACGATTGGGGATCATGGTGAAGAAAATCGCGTTTTCTGCTGCCGCAGCAGTTTCGGCCAGCTTCGGCGCGTCCGCCGAAGTTCATGAGGCCGTGCAGGTTTCGGCTGCTGCGGTGACCATTGAGAAGCCGGAGCTAGAGACCCACCTGCCCGACACCATAGCCACGCTGACGGTGACCCAGGCCCAGGCGGATGATCTGAGCAGCGCAAATAACGAACGCTAAGGAGACGAAAAGGAAGCCAAGACGAAGGCCAACAAGGCCAAGAAGATCACCGGCCGTGAGCTGGCGCAGATCGTGAAGAAGCCGGACTCCTACCTGGACATGAACGTAATCATCTACGCCCGGGTCACGCAGTTCGACTCGGCGACCGGTCCGTGCACCTTCCGCGCCAACGTCAGCCATGCACAGGTTGGCAAGTACGACTACGAGCACAACACGATTTTCGACGCCGGCGACGGCCTGACCAACTGCGACATCCTGGACGACGTCGTGGCCGAGGACATCGTCAAGGTCACCGCAACGGTGACGGGCTCGCTGACCTACGATACCCAGGTCGGCGGGTCGACCACCGTGCCCGAAATGCAGGTCGTGAAGATCGCCCGCCTGTAGCGCACAGCAATTCACCGCTCCACCGCGGCAGCCGTCCACCGGCTGCCGCGGTTTTTGCTTTGGTGCGTTTTTCGAAATACCCCGGTAACACAGCGGGAAAGAAACCGTTACGCACGGGCCCGGTTTGTCACACATTCGAAACCAGCGGTGGAGGCAGGCGAAACATCGCTGGCCAAGAATTATGTATCGAGACGAACGCCGAGTAATCCGGTTAAGTCACAGAATTATTCACCGATACACCAAATACCGTGAGGGGATGTGGACTAGATGGAGCTGGATGTCGCCAGTCTTTGGATCTTGATCGCCGCAGCACTCGTTCTACTGATGACCCCGGCCCTGGGGCTGTTCTACGGGGGAATGACCCGTGCCACCGGCGTCGTCAACATGATGCTCATGAGCTTCTCCGCAGCGGCCATCACCGCAATCGTCTGGGTGCTGTGGGGGTACTCAGTTTCCGCCGGCGAACCGGCCATCGCCGGAATCATCGGCAACCCGATCAGCGACTTCGCCCTGCACGCCACCCCCGAGTCGGGCCTGCTGGCGGCGGGCTTCGCCGGAACCTTCGCGATGATTTCCGTGGCCATCATCTCCGGAGCCATCGCCGACCGTTCGCGCTTCGCCCCGTGGCTGATGTTCGTGCCCTTGTGGGTCACCCTGGTGTACGCGCCGGTCGCCTTCTGGGTCTGGGGCGGCGGCATGCTCTCCGCCGACGGGTTCCTGGGCAAGATCTTCGGCGAAGCCATCGACTTCGCCGGCGGCGCCGTGGTCCACACCAACGCCGGCGTGGCAGCGCTGGTCCTGGCCCTCAAGCTCGGCCAGCGCCACAACTTCCACGACCGCCCGCAGCCGCACAACACCCCGCTGGTCATGCTCGGCGCAGGACTGCTATGGTTCGGCTGGTTCGGATTCAACGCCGGCGCCGCCACCACCATCGAGCAGGCCGGACTGATCTGGGTCAACACCCTGGCCGCACCGGGCGCCGCGGTGCTGGGCTGGATCATGGTGGAGAAGCTGCGCGGAGCCCGCCCGAGCTCGCTGGGCGTCGCTTCCGGCCTGGTCTCCGGCCTGGTGGCCATCACCCCGTCCTGCGCGGACATCGCACCGTGGGCCGCGATGCTGCTCGGCGTCCTGTCCGGCGCCGGCTCGGCCTGGGCCGTGAACCTCAAGTGGAAGCTGGGCTACGACGACTCGCTCGACGTGGTGGGTGTGCACCTGGTTTCCGGCATCATCGGCACCCTGTTCCTCGGATTCTTCGCCATGCCGACCGCCGAAAGCGCTGGCGGCCTGTTCTACGGCGGCGGAACCGGCCAGCTGGTTGCGCAGTTCATGGCGCTGCTGGTGGTGATCGTGTTCTCCGCGGCCATGACCTGGGTGATCGCCACGGTCATCGAGAAGATCAGCCCATGGCGCGTCCCGGCAGAGATTGAAATCGCCGGCATCGATGCCACCGAGCACAACGAAAGCGGGTACCAGCTGATGACCAAGTAGCCGCGGTGGGCTGGTGATTCACCGGCACAACTGCACAGGGGCAGGGCTCCGGGACACCGGAACCCGGACGGAACCGCCGGTGGGCCAAGCAGCCACCGGCGGTTCAGTTTGTTGGAAAAACCTTGGAGATCAGGCTCCGCCGCGTCGTTGGGGCAATCAGGCCCGGAAAACTCTGGCTATGCGGGCCCAGACTCGATACGCTGGGAGCCACTTTGGATTTGCAGTTTGGGGACTGGCAAATTATGAAAAGGCGTCATCAGGTAAACCACGAGCCGGCCATTCCGGGGAGACCGCGCGAGAGAAAGCGCGCCCTGTACGGGGCGGCCAGCCTAGTGCTGGCACTGGGAATCTCCAGCACGCTTGCCACACCGCTGATTGCGGGCCCGGATCATTCGCGTGCCGTGGGCATGGAAGCCTCGTCCGGCGCGCTGATGGATTGGGACATCAGCTCCGATGCAGTCTACGTCGACCCGTATGCCCCGCTGGCGGTATTCGGCGGCGCCGGCCAACTCCTGGACATCGACGGGCGCCCGTCCTCCATGATGAAGAACGCGCAGCGTCCCGGCGCTATCGCCGGGCAGCAGGAACAGCTGGTCGGCGGCACCCAGGTTCCCGGGGCGCGGATCAGCGCAGAAAACGCCTCCACCTTGCTGGTCGGAGAGGTAGGGCAGATCGGCCAGCTTCCCGGCGGGCTGGAACTCATGCCCCCGGTCAAGACCCGGCGGATCTCCAGCCCCTACGGCTGGCGCGCGAATCCCACCGGCCCGGGCAACCAGATCCACATCGGCCAGGACTATCCCATCGCCTGCGGATCCCCGGTGTACGCCAGCGAGGACGGCATCGTCACGGTGTCCTCCTGGGCCGGGCACTCGGGCAAGCGCATCACCATCGACCACGGGCACAACGTGCAGACCGGCTACAGCCACAATTCGGTGCTCATCGCCGCGGTGGGGCAGCGGGTCAAGCGCGGAGAGCTGATTGCCCGCGCGGGAACCACCGGCAACTCCACCGGCTGCCACGTGCACTTCGAGGTCATTATCAACGGCCGCTGGCACGATCCGCGCAACTACCTGCCGCTGAACCCGGGCCAGGCCCAGGCCATGGTCGATTCCCGCCGGCTGACGGTCAGCGCCAACAGCGCACCCAAGGGCAGCAAGCCTTCGGCGCCCGCGAAGGAGCAGAAGCCGGCCAAGGAGACCAACAACAACCCGGATGTCGTGGTGCCCGAGGACGACACCCCGATGGTTCCCACGCCGAGCCCCTCGCCGACCCGCAAGCCCCCGTCCAAGGACAAACCTTCCACGGACAAACCCTCCAAGGACACACCGAAGGCCAGCGACAAGCCTTCGGCCAGCCCTACGCCGAAGCCCACCGGGTCCGCCAAGCCGAGCAAACCAGCCAAGCCGAGCAAACCGGCCAAGCCGACCAAGCCGGCGAAGCCCACCGAAACGGCGACACCCGATGCGACTGGGAAGCCGACGCAGCCGGCCACGCCGCCGGGCAGCGTGAAGCCCACCGAATCGGCTGCGCCGACCGTTCCTGCTACGCCTCCGGCCGGGCAGGAGGGCACCCCGCCGCGCTCCACCAAGGCGCCGAGCACGCCGAAGGCCCCGGTGCCGGACTCCAAGCCGGCCAGCGAGCCGAGTGAGTCCGCAGGCAGCAGCGCCGCGGCTGAACCTCCCGCCGCCACGACGGCCAAGGCCATGGAGCCCGTCGCCGCGGTGCAACCGGAATTAGACGCTGCCACTGCCGGCCGCGTGGACGGGGAATAAGCCCGGGCCGCGGGCTGCGGCGGTTCCGAGCGCCGGAAATCCGAGATCACACGATGTTGGGTGCGCCGCCGGTTAGCCATGGGGCGGATTGTTGATATTCTTGGTAGTCGAGTCCTGTGCGATTTTGTTTGCGCACCACAAGACCTATCGAAAGAAGTGCCCGGCACGTGTTTAATTCACTTTCCGATCGCCTGACAGCAACCTTCAAGAACCTGCGCGGCAAGGGCCGCCTGTCCGAGGCAGACATCGACGGTACCGTCCGCGAAATCCGTCGCGCCCTGCTGGACGCTGACGTTGCCGTCCCGGTGGTCCGCGCCTTCGTGGCCCAGGTGAAGGAACGCGCGCTCGGCATCGAGGTTTCCGAGTCGCTGAACCCGGGCCAGCAGGTCGTCAAGATCGTCAACGAGGAGCTCGTGGCGATCCTCGGCGGCGAAACCCGCCGGCTGAACCTGGCCAAGAACCCTCCCACGGTGATCATGCTCGCCGGCCTGCAGGGCGCCGGCAAGACCACCCTGGCCGGCAAGCTGGCCAAGCACCTGAAGTCCGAGGGCCACACCCCGATGCTGGTGGCCTGCGACCTGCAGCGCCCGAACGCGGTCAAGCAGCTGCAGATCAACGGCGAACGCGCCGGCGTGCCGGTCTATGCACCGCACCCGGGCGTCTCCTCCGAATTCGACACCCCCACCGGTGATCCGGTAGCCGTTGCCCGTGACGGCGTGGCGGAGGCCAAGGCCAAGCTGCACGATATCGTCATTGTCGATACCGCCGGCCGCCTGGGTGTCGACACCGAGATGATGGCCCAGGCCGCGAACATCCGCGCCGCCATCAACCCCGACGAAGTACTCTTCGTCATCGACGCCATGATCGGCCAGGACGCGGTCAACACCGCTCAGGCCTTCCACGAGGGCGTGGACTTCACCGGCGTGGTGCTGTCCAAGCTGGACGGCGACGCCCGCGGCGGCGCCGCCCTGTCGGTGGCCTCGGTGACCGGCAAGCCGGTCATGTTCGCCTCCACCGGCGAGAACCTGGACGACTTCGAGATCTTCCACCCGGACCGCATGGCCAGCCGCATCCTGGACATGGGCGACGTGCTCACCCTGATCGAGCAGGCCGAGAAGAACTGGGACAAGGGCGAAGCCGAGCGGATGGCGAAGAAGTTCGCCGACCAGGAAGACTTCACCCTGGACGACTTCCTCGCCCAGATGGCCCAGATCAAGAAGATGGGCTCCATGAAGAAGCTGCTGGGCATGATGCCCGGCGCGCAGATCTCCCGCCAGCAGCTGGAGCAGTTCGACGAACGCCAGATCGACCGCGTGGAGGCCATCGTCCGCTCGATGACCCCGCACGAGCGTGTGGCCCCGAAGATCATCAATGGCTCGCGCCGCGCCCGCATCGCCAAGGGTTCGGGTGTCGCCGTCTCCGAGGTCAACCAGATGCTTGAGCGCTTCGCCGAAGCCCAGAAGATGATGAAGAAGATGGCCGCCGGCGGCGGCATCCCGGGCATGCCGGGTGCAGGCAAGGGCGCCGCCCGCAAGGCGAAGGCCAAAGGCAAGGGCAAGAAGCAGGTCAAGTACGGCAACCCTGCCAAGGCCGCGCAGGCCCAGCTGGAATCCCAGCAGAAGAAGGCCTCCGCGCCGTCCGGCGCCGCCTTCGGCCAGGGTGCCCAGGACTTCGACCCGTCGAGCCTGAACCTGCCGGCAGGCTTCGAGAAGTACCTTGGCAAGAAGTAGCCACGAGTCGCCACAGGGCGGCGTCCAGTCCGAAACGCTGGTCGCCGCCCTGACTCTTATTTTCGAGGACACCGAAGGCCTGGATGCCGGAGGCACGGTGCGCCGCGTCCTGGCGGAGCGGGAGGTCATTTCCCTGGTCTCCGAAGCAGTGCCGTGGAACGGGCTGGTGCTCATCGAGGTCGGCATCGCGGTGGATCCCGAGGGGCTGATCCTGCTGGCCAACGCCGACGGGAGCACCCGGTTGGGGCAGCAGGTGGAGGACTTCGCCCTGGCGCTGAAGCTCGGCACCGGTGCGCTGTACGCGGACCAGGACGACTATGAGGTCCAAAGCGGGGAACCGATCCAGGATGAGCGCCTCGAGCAGATGCCGCCCGGGCGCACGCTGCTTGCCGGGGCGCTGACCGAGGCTGACATGCAGCTGCTGGCCGCGGCCTCCAAGACCGAGTGGAACCTGCTGCTCTCCGAGGACCCCGAGTGCACCTCCATCGCCGTGCATGACGGGTTCCTGGTCGGCGGGTACCCCGGCGCTGACCAGTATCCGGCCGTCATGATCAGCCGCTGCGGCCCGCGCTATACGGCCAGCTTCTGGTTCCCGCAGCAGAGCTCCAAGCTCTCTGGGGAACCGGCCTGGGTGCATATCTGGCCGGTGGCCGCCGGACCGGCCGTGCAGCCCGCGGCCGGAACCGCCGCCCGGGCGCAGCTGCAGGTGCTGGAAACCCACTATTTCGCCACCGACCCCGCGGAACTGGACGACCTGGCCTTCATGAAGGTCTCGGCGGAGAATATCGAGATCCTCAAGCGCGTGCTCACCGGCGCCGGAAGCCAGCAGGCTGCTGAGCAGGTGCTCGCCGCCTTCGGCCACGACCCCGAGGCGGCCCGGTACCTTTCCCAGGCCGGCTTGCCCGAGGGCTCGAGATTGATTCAACCGATGGGCTTCGGCAAGGCCCTGGGCCGGGCCGTGGCGATGGAAGCCCGCAAGAGCAGTGCCACCCCGCGCTGGTTCAATTCGATGTCCTGGAAACCGTGGCTGCAGCTGTGCTGGGGCCTTATCGAGGTGCTGGTCTTCTCGCTGATGCTCGCCGGCACCGACTGGGACCGGCCCTGGGTGGCGGCTTGGCTGGTTGTCGTAATCCTTGCGGTCGGCTATGTGGATGCCGCGGGCAACGTGGTGTTCGGCGCGGTGCGCTGGGTGCGGGGTATGCGCCGGCGCTAGCGGCGGCCTGCGGCGGGGCAAATCCGCGGCGGGCGCCCGCCGCGCGCCTATGATTGAAGCTAAGCACCAGTCCCACCCATCCCAAAGGGGTTTACCTTCGTGGATTCCAGCGAGTTCAGCTACCTCAACATCGAGTTCATTTTCCTGGGCGACAGGCCCGAGGCGGCCGAGGTGGTGCGCACCGCCCTGGCCGACCGGCGCCTGCTGGGCTTTGTCGGCGGCACCGTTGAACGCGAGCACGCTACCGAGGTCTGCGCGCAGATCGCCACGGTCAGCCCGGCCCGCGACGCGGTGCTCTACCGCGTGGACGCCAAGGGCAAGCTGCGCGAAGGCTCCCGGGTCACCAAGCTGGTGCACGAGCTGAAGAACTCCACCGAAGCCGACTACGTGCTGCTGGACGGCGAGGAAATCGACGGCCCGACCCCTGAAGAGGACCTGCTGGGCGACTACGGGGCCACCACCGAGCTGGTCCACGGGCGCAAGCTCAAGGGCTCCGAGCTCGTGGCCGCCTCCGGGCTGGAGGAGAACGTGCTCACCTTGTGGAACCACGGCACCGGGCTGATGGCCATGTCCGCCGAGCCGGTGTCCACCGCGACCATCGCGCGCTCAAACCGCCCGTTCCTCTCGCTGACCCGCAACGGGAACACGCTCAGCGCCCTGGTCACCGGCGCCGGCTCCCGGCGCGACTTCTTCCCGAAGGCCGTGCACTACCACGTGGATCTGGAACGCACCACGATCATCGAGCCGGAAGCCGGCAGCCCGGCCGCGCAGCGGCTGGCCGAGCTGGAATTCTCGCTGCTGGGCTGGGAAGCGGTGGACGACCAGACCCTGGGCGAATTCCTCAGCGACCAGCCACAGCTGCAGGAGGCGCTCGCGCTGGTCAAGGCGCCGGGCAGCCTGAAGAACTTCAAGCGCTTCGTGGCCCTGCTGGGCTTCGATCCGCGCAGCGTGGACTACCTGACGGGCAAGCCGCTGCCGGAGAACATCCGCGTGGTCGCCACCGGCGGCCCGGTCAAGACCATCAAGGCCGCCCTGGCCGAGCACGAACGCGAGGCCAGCGGCCTGGCCAAGCTGCTCTACCGCAGCAGCTGGGGCCCGAAGGCGCTGATCACCTCCAGCCTGGCGGTGCTGGGCTCCGGGGCGCTGACCCACCTGGCGCTGGCCAAGTGCTCCAAGCTTTCCTCGGTACCCAAGCCGCTGCGCAACCTGCTGATGATCGCCTGGTACGCCGACGGCCTGTTCTACCTGGGCAAGGGAATCCTGGGCGCGGTGAAGGCGCGCGGCAAGTAGCCGCACCCCGAATTTCGCATTCAAAACCCGAGGGGCTCGGACAGCGTGGCTGTCCGAGCCCCTCGGGTTTTGCGTCGTCCCGGGCTCAGCCCAGGGACTTCAGCGACGGGAAATCGGTGTCCCGGTATTCCTTCGGCGGCACCTGGCCCTTGGCGTGCTGGTCGCTTTCGGCCAGGCGCAGCTCCACGCGGCGGATCTTGCCAGAGATGGTTTTGGGCAGCTCGGAGAATTCCAGGCGGCGGATGCGCTTGTACGGGGCCAGGTTCACGCGGCAGTAGCCCAGGATGCTTTCGGCGGTTTCGGCGGTCGGCTCATGGCCCGGCGCCAGCACCACGAACACCTTCGGGACCGACAGCTTCATCGGATCCGGGGAGGGGACCACGGCGGCCTCGGCGACCGCCGGGTGCTCCAGCACCACCGATTCCAGCTCGAAGGGGCTGAGCTTGTAGTCGCTGGACTTGAACACGTCGTCCGCGCGCCCCACATAGGTCAGCACACCCTCGGCGTCGCGTTCGGCGATGTCCCCGGTGCGGTAGACCCCGCCTCGGGTGGCCTGATCGGTTTTCGCCGGGTCCTCGAAGTAGCCCTTCATCAGGCCCACCGGCCGCGGGTCCAGCCGCAGGCAGATCTCGCCGACCTCCGCCAGCTGGCCGGTGGTCGGGTTGCGCAGCTCGATCTCGTACCCGGGCATCGGGCGCCCCATGGCGCCCACCTTGACCGGCTCTCCCGGTGGGTTGGCGATCTGCACGGTGGTTTCGGTCTGCCCGTAGCCGTCGCGGATGACCTGGCCCCAGGCGCTGCGCACCTGCTCGATGACCTCCCGGTTCAGCGGCTCGCCGGCGGAGACGAGCTTGCGCGGGGGAGTGCGCAGCATCGAAAGGTCGGCCTGGATGAGGTAGCGCCACACGGTGGGCGGGGCGCAGAAGCTGGTGACGTTCTCGACATCCATCTGGTGCATCAGCGCCTTGGGGTCGAAACGCTCGTAGTTGTAGACGAACACCGTGGCCTCGGCGATCCACGGGCCGAAGAAGTTGGACCACGCGTGCTTGCCCCAGCCCGGGGAGGCGACGTTCAGGTGCACGTCGCCCGGTTCCAGTCCGATCCAGTACATGGTCGCCAGGTGGCCCACCGGGTAGGACACGTGGGTGTGCTGCACCAGCTTGGCCTGCGAGGTGGTGCCGGAGGTGAAGTAGAGCAGCAAGGTCTCGTCCGCGCGCGTCGGGGTGTCCAGCGCGAAGTCCGCCGGGGCCTGGCGCGAGTCGTCGAAGTGCAGGGTGCCTTCACGTGCTTCGCCGCGGACCTGGACGGTGGTGTAGTCGCCGGGCACCTGCTCAAGCTTGGGCAGCTGCTCGTAGCTGGTGACGATCCAGTTGGCCTTGCCGCGTTCAATGCGGTCGGCCAGGTCCACGCTGGTCAGCTGCGTGGTGGAGGGGATGATGATGGCGCCCAGCTTCATGCCCGCGAGCATGATCTCCCACAGCGCGACCTCGTTGCCGAGCATCACGATCATGGTGTCCTGGCGCTTGAACCCGTTCTCCGAGAGCCAGCGCGCCACCTGGGTGGAGCGCCGCGACAGCTCGGCCCAGCTGTAGCGGGCGCTGCTGCCGTCCGGCTCGGTGAGGATCAGCGCCGGGGTGTCCGCGCGGGCCGGATCCTTGGCCACCGCGTCGAACCAGTCGTAGGCGAAGTTGAAGTCCTCGAACTGCGGCCAGCTGAAGGCCTTGCGCGCACCGGCGTAGTCGTCGCGGTGGGCCAGGAGGAGGTCGCGCGCCGCACGGAACTTCTCGGTGTTACTCATCAGAGTCCTTTCGGCGGCAGCTGGACTGCACGGTGAACAGGGTGAACGTTTCCTTGATCAATATACTCTGGTGCTCACTTTGGACGAATTGTTGCGTCAGGTTGTGCGGTCGACTTGCGCAACACGTGCAATATTGATCAATACGACACCCTGCCGCCAGCACTCCCGGTGTCATCTGGATTTCAATCCCGGGAAGTCGGTGTCCCGGTATTCGGTGCCCGGCGCGGTGCCGCCGCGGTGGCGTTCCTCCTCCGCCCGGCGCAGCTCCACCCGGCGGATCTTGCCCGAGATGGTTTTGGGCAGCTCCGCAAATTCCAGGCGGCGGATCCGCTTGTAGGCGGCCAGGTGCTCGCGGCAGTAGGCAAGGATGCTCTCTGCCAGCTGAGCCCCGGCGGTGTAGCCGGCGGCCGGCACCACATAGGCCTTGGGCACGGACAGCCGCAGGTCGTCCGGCGCGGGAACCACCGCCGCCTCGCCGACCCCCGGATGCTCGATCAGCACCGACTCCAGCTCGAAGGGGCTGAGCTTGTAGTCGCTGGACTTGAATACGTCATCCGCCCGCCCCACATAGGTGAGCACCCCGTGCTCGTCCCGCTCGGCAATGTCCCCGGTGTGGTAGACCCCGCCGTGGAATGCCTGCGCGGTCTTCTCCTCGTCCTCGAAATAGCCGTTCATCAGCCCCAGCGGCCGCGGATCGGTCACCAGGCAGATCTCCCCGGTGTCCGATTCCTGCCCGGTCAGCGGGTCGCGCAGCACCACCTGGTAGCCGGGCATCGGGCGGCCCATGGCGCCGATGACGATCCGCTCGCCGGGCGGGTTGGCGATCTGCACGGTGGTTTCGGTCTGCCCGAAACCGTCGCGGATCACCTGGCCCCAGGCGCGCTGCACCTGGTCGATGACCTCGGCGTTCAGCGGTTCGCCGGCCGAGACGAGCTTGGCCGGGGTAGTTGCCAGCTGGGTCAGGTCCGCCTGGATCAGCAGCCGCCAGACGGTGGGCGGGGCGCAGAAGCTGGTGACCTTCTCGCGGGCCATCTGCTCCATCAGCGCTCCGGCGTCGAAGCGCTCGTAGTTGTAGACGAAGACCGTCGCCTCGGCGATCCACGGGGTGAACAGGTTGGACCACGCGTGTTTGGCCCAGCCGGGGGAGGCGACGTTCAGGTGCACGTCGCCTGGCTCCAGGCCGATCCAGAACATGGTGCTCAGGTGCCCCACCGGGTAGGACACGTGGGTGTGCTCCACGAGTTTCGCCCGCGAGGTGGTGCCCGAGGTGAAGTAGCGCAGCAGCGGTTCTTCGGCGCGGGTCGGGGATTCCAGGGTGAACTCCGTTGGCGCGGTGAATGAATCCGCATAGGACAGGATTCCCTCGGCCGGGGTGCCGCCGATCTGCACCAGCGTGAAGTCCTCCTCCAGCGAGGCGAACTTCGGGGTCTCGGCTTCGTTGGTGATGACCCAGGTGACGTGTCCGCGCTGGATGCGGTCGCTGAGGTCCGCAGGGGTCAGCTGCGTGGTGCAGGGGACCAGGATGGCGCCGAGCTTGATGCCTGCCAGCATGGTTTCCCACAGCTCCACCTGGTTGCCCAGCATCACCGCGATGGAATCCGAGCGGCGCACCCCGGAATCGCTGAGCCAGCGGGCCAGCTGGGTCGAGCGCTCGGACAGCTCGCGCCAGGTGCGCCGGGTCGAGGAGCCGTCCAGCTCGGTGATCACCAGTGCCGGGGTGTCGACGCGCTGCGGGTCGGCGGCAACCTGGTCGAACCAGTCGAAGCCGAAATTGAAATGGGTGAAACGCGGCCAGGAGAAATGCTCGCAGGCGTGCTGGTAGTTCTCGCGCCACGCGATCAGCTGATCCCGTACCGTGCGGAATTCTTCAGTCACACCCATTTGCATCCTCCAGCTCGCAGATTCGCCGCCCATTTCCTTTGTGATGACGGTCACTGGCTAATATACTTTGACGTCCTATCAAAGGGGAAGGGTTTCCGCTGCCGGGGTGTCGTGCCGCGGCCACAAAATTGGGATGTGGGGCACATTTGAATTAAAAGATTGAAGCTTCAACTAAAGAGGCGTACTCTGGAATCAAGCAAGACAACCCGCCCGCAGAAAGGACGCCGACCATGGCACCCCTGAAGGAAGACAGGCTCTCCGCGCAACTGTCGATGAATGCCGTGCAGCTCAAGGTCGGCGACCTGGACGCCATGAGCACCTACTACCAGCAGGCCCTGGGTCTGGAAGTGCTCAAGGAAAGCGCCGCCGGCACCAGCCTTGGACGCGGCGCCGAAACCCTGGTCCAGCTCACGCCTGCCCCCGGGCTGCGGCTGCCGGCTCGCGGCGAAGCGGGCCTGTTCCACACCGCCCTGCTCTTCAAGACCCAAGCCGATTTGGCCGCCACCGTGCTGTCCGCCGCGAAGTACAACCAGAGCAGCTTCGTGGGCAGCTCGGACCATCTGGTCTCCGAAGCCTTCTACTTCACCGATCCGGAAGGCAACGGCATCGAGCTCTACTTCGACCGCCCGCGCGACACCTGGACCTGGACCGGAGACCAGGTCTCCATGGACACCATCTACCTGGACCCGAACAACTTCCTGAACACCCACCTGACCGAGGAAGCTGTCGCCGGGCAGAAGCGGGCTGGCGCCGAGGTAGGCCACGTCCACCTGCAGGTCGGCGACGTCGCGACGGCCCACCAGTTCTACGTCCAGACCCTGGGGTTCGACCAGACCGCGGCGCTGGGCAACCAGGCGCTGTTCGTCTCCGCCGGCGGCTACCACCACCACATGGCCATGAACGTCTGGAATTCCCGCGGCGCAGGACCTCGCAAGGACACCCTGGGCCTGGGCGAGGTGCTGATCAACGTCCCGACCCAGGACGAGATCGGCAAGATCGCCGAACGCCTGGACTTCGCGGGTGTGCAGAACCATCACACCGGATCCGAGCTGCAGTTCAAGGATCCGTGGAACAACCAGCTGCGCGTCGCCGTGCGCTAGGCACCAGCCTGTCGCGCAGCTTGAATCCGAGCCACCCGGGCAACGCTCTCAGCGAAGCGCTGCCCGGGTGCATTCTCAGGCAGGTACCAGCCACGCTTGAAGGACGGGTTGTTGTCGGCAGTCACGAACGGCGCTCCGGATCCATCCAGCTGTGTTCGCTGCATACTGCACAGTCCGAGACGAGGCAACCAATGCTGGACTCGACCCGGGAATCCGTGGGCTTCGAAACGGACTTCGCCGCTGCGGGCATGGCCTGTGGTTTCAGAAGATGCTTGGTCAAGCAATAGAAGAAATCCGCAAGGCAGATCTTCGTCGACAGCTTCCCTCGTTCGCGCAGGCATGGCGGTAATTCGGGATAGGGGGATCCGCGTTAAATGGCACCAAGCAAGCATGCCCGCCCCCTTCAACAAATGCCGCTGCGTGCTAGAGGCATACCGCGGCCATGCCGCCGATTTCATGTTCCGCCTGTCAAGTCACCCTGCATACATCGAAGCGTTCTATCTGAACATGTGCAGTCGCAATCCTTAAGATGTTTCGCCGGAATTGATTCGCAGCTTGGCGACTTCGATCAGGTGACTATGCGGCGCGACATGGCGACGCCCACTGGAACGGATTTTCGCCCGGGGGTGGTGGCGGGGAGCCCGGGCTATTCCACCCTGAATTCGAAACGTCCCTCGGTCGAATCAACCAGGCAAAAACCGGGCTCCTTTAACACGGCCAGCATGCAGGCACCAAAACCGATGATCTCCACACCACCCGTGCTCGGGCGCTCCTGCAACAGCCGTTCCAGGAAAGCCTTCAGCTCGTCGCGGCCGAGCTGGGAATTCCCTAGTTCATAGGTGTACTTCGCACCGACGCACGAGTTTGCTTCGCCCAAAGGCGGAGCCGTGAACTTCTTGGTTTCCTTCAGCGACAGCATGGTTGCCTTCAGTACCCTGTACGCCTCGGTCTGGGCGTAGGCCTTGGCACGGGCAGCCCCGGTCGGGCCTGGGTCAACTCCGGTGAGCCGCTCAGCGTCGCCAATCACCCGGTAGAAGGTGGCGCCGCTGGACTGCGAAGGGCCGAAGACCCATGGGAGGGCGTTAGCGAATTCAAGCTGGTTCTTCTTCCCCATAGCCAAGCTGATGGAGGTCCCTGTGCTGCCCTCGGAAGTGGCGAAAACATGCGACTGGCCATTCACTGCCTGGTCGCTGAAATCGATGATCTCATTGTGCACCTGCGTCATGGGCGGCTCGCCATGCGGATATTATTCGATGCCGGTGCTCAGCACCGCCATTTCCGCTCCCTTGGCATTGCGGGTGCTGTAGGTCGACTTGAGGTCCTCGTGTATCTGGCCTTCGAAATATTCGCCGGTCCCCACAAGTCTCCAGTCCGCCGGCACCTCAAGTTCGACATGCCCGTTGCCCACCTTGTGCTTCACTGTCCCAGCGGCCTGCGCCGTGGCGCTCGCCGCTACGGAATTGGTCGGCGAAGCAGACGCGGAAGTTGTGGGCGAGGCGGAAGCTGCAGGCGAGGGGTCCGGCGAAGGCTGCGACGGCGATATGGACCATGAGCTGAGTGCAAGGCCCAGAGCAGGGCGGCCGAGGCGGCCGTGAACCGGCGGGTGATGGAAATGATGGCCTCTCCCCACAGATGTTGAAGTCTGATTGTCATCGTGGCGTACCGCGACGATATTGATCCTAGGGGCGAATTGGGCCTTGTCTCTGGTCGGTGGATAAATAGGACACCGGCTGGAGTGGAAATCGGTTCGGAAGAAATCGCTGCCCGGAGTCCTGATCGCAAAGATCGGGGCACCGGGCATTATTCAAGTTATCTGCATCCTCAATATATCTATGTGCCAATCACGCGGTTCTCAGAGGCCAAGGCACCGGCTGAGAGGTTGAACACCCTCCGGTTGCGCGTAATCTGC
This sequence comes from Arthrobacter sp. YC-RL1, assembly GCF_001454985.1. Lineage (NCBI taxonomy): Bacteria > Bacillati > Actinomycetota > Actinomycetes > Micrococcales > Micrococcaceae > Arthrobacter > Arthrobacter sp. YC-RL1. The sequence continues at coordinate 2,226,546 of NZ_CP013297.1, read as the reverse complement.
GGGAAAGCGCGCACGTAGACATAGGATTTCGTACGGGGCCGCTGTTGGCCTTCCGCGGCCTGTCCGGTTGCGCATCGTGGAACTGAGAGGCAGCGCATTGAATACAGCTGACGAAGTTGGCGTGGTTTTCCTGATCCTGCACCTGGTCATCGGCCTGACCGCTGCCATCGTCATCTCCTCGCGGCGCAAGCCGACCACGGCCATCGCCTGGATCATGACGATCATCTTCATCCCGTACCTGGGCGCCATCGCCTTCTTCCTGATCGGCTTCGGCCGGCTTCCGCGCCACCGCCGGGAGAAGCAGCGGCAGGTCAACGAGCTGATGCACGCCGCCTCCGGGCTCAGCGGGCACCGGGCGCAGTTCGACTCCCCGGACTGGCTGGGTCCGACCGTGGCGATGAACGAGAAGCTCGGCGCGCTGGGCATGGTCTCGGGAACCTCCGCCACGCTGATCGGCGGCTACGAGCAGTCCATCGCCTCCATGGTCCGCGCGGTCGAGAAGGCGCAGTCATTCATCCACGTGGAGTTCTACATCCTGGTCAGCGACCAGACCACCGGAGAGCTCATCGCCGCGCTGGGCCGCGCCGCCGCCCGCGGGGTCGCGGTGCGGGTGCTCTTCGACCACGTCGCCACCCTGACCCTGCCGCGGCGCAAGGAAACCATCCAAGAGCTGGACCGGCTGGGCATCCAATGGCACCACATGCTGCCGCTGAAGCCCCTGAAGGGCCAATGGCAGCGTCCGGATCTGCGCAACCACCGCAAGCTGCTGATCGTGGATGGGGAAGTGGGCTTCACCGGGTCGCAGAACCTGATCGACTCGACCTACCTCAAGCCCGGGAACCTGCGCCGCGGCCTGCACTGGAAGGAACTGATGGTGCGGCTGGAAGGCCCGATCGTCAGCGAGCTGGACGCGGTGTTCATCACCGACTGGTTCAGCGAAACCGACGAGCTGCTCGAAGGGGAGAAGTACCGGGTGCGCGAGGCGAGCATCCACCATGAAACGCCCAGCGCCCACCAGTCGCGCACCGTGCACGGGCTGGACGCCCAGGTGATCCCCAGCGGCCCGAGCTTCGAGAACGACAATAACCTCAAGCTCTTCGTCTCGCTGATCCACAATGCCCGGCACCGGGTGAGCATCACCAGCCCGTACTTCGTCCCGGACGAGGCCACCTTGCAGGCCATCATCACCGCCGCCTCCCGCGGGCTGGCGGTGGAGCTGTTCGTCTCCGAGGTCGCCGACCAGGCGATGGTCTACCACGCGCAGCGCTCCTACTACACCGACCTGCTGGCCGCCGGGGTGAAGATCTACCAGTACCCCTCGCCCACCGTGCTGCACTCCAAGCACTTTTCCATCGACGACGAGGTCGCGGTCATCGGCTCCAGCAACATGGACATGCGCTCCTTCAGCCTGAACATGGAGGTTTCGCTCCTGGTGCGCGGGGCGCAGTTCGTCGCCGAGATGCGCAAGGTCGAGGACGGCTACCGGGAGCTCAGCCTGCCCATCGACCTGCAGCGCTGGAAGCGCCGGCCGTGGCGCGAGAAGATCCTGGACTCGCTGGCCCGGCTCACCTCCGCCCTGCAGTAGCCCTCAGGCCCGCTTCAGCAGCGCCGCGATGCCCTGCCCGCCGCCGATGCACAGCGTCACCACCGCGTATTCCAGGTCCCGGCGCTGCAGGTCCAGCGCCGCGCGCAGTGCGAGGATCGCGCCGGTGGCGCCCACCGGGTGGCCCAGCGCGATGGCCCCGCCATAGGGGTTGACCTTGCAGGGCTCCAGCTGCGCGTCGCGGATCACCGCCAGCGCCTGCGCGGCGAACGCCTCGTTCAGCTCGAACACGTCGATGTCCTTCGGGCCCAGCTTGGTCTCGGCGAACAGCTTGCGCAGCGCGAAGGTCGGGGCGTACCCCATGTAGGCCGGATCCATGGCGGTCACCACCACATGCTCCACCGTGGCCAGCGCCGGCAGCCCGTGCGCCCGCACGTACTCGCCCTTGGCCAGCACCAGCGCCGCCGCCCCGTCGTTCACGCCCGAGGAATTGCCCGCGGTGGCCGTGCCCTCGGGGGAGAAGGCCGGTGTCAGCGCGGCCAGGGAATCCAGGCTCACGCCCTGCCGCGGGTGCTCGTCGACATCCCGGCCTTGGCCGCCTACCAGGCTGTGCTCGATGATCTCCTGCGCGAAGGCCTGGCGGGCGATCTGGCTGCCGGCCAGCTGCTGGGAGCGCAGCGCGAACTCGTCCTGCGCCGCCCGGCCCACCTGGTACTTGCGGGCCACCGCATCCGCGGTGGTGCCCATGTGCTTGTTGCTGAACGGGTCGGTCAGCATGGCCAAGGTGCCGTGGCGCAGCGTGCGCGGGGCCAGCGAGCGGGCCTGCCCGGCCGAGTAGTCGAGGTACGGCAGGGTGGTCATCGACTCGTTGCCGCCGGCCACTGCAACCTGGCTGGCGCCCACCACCAGCGACTGGGCGGCGCTGAACACCGCCTGCAGCCCGCTGCCGCACAACCGGTTCACGTTGAACGCGGTGGTCGACTGCGGCAGGCCGGCGCCCAGCGCCACCCGCCGGGCGTTGTAGGACTCCGGGCCCACCTGGCCGATGCAGCCCATCACGACCTCGTCCACCGCCTCGGGCTCCAGCCCGCTGCGCTCCAGGGCGCCGCGGACGGCCGCCGCGCCGAGCTGCGCGGATTCAAGCTCCCGGTACATGCCGTTGAATCTGCCCACCGCGGTGCGCGCCCCGGCCAGGATGGTGATCTTGTGCTGCTGCAGTACCGTGCTCATGGGACCCTCCGCTTCGAAACAGCTGTTCCGTCCTGCCGATGTTCGACCCAGTCTAGGCACGCCGCGGCGCAGGCAACAGCGGGCCCGCGCGATCGCATGGGGAAAGATCGCGCGGGCCCGCAGCCTGCTCAGGTCTTCAGCCCTCGAAGAGCTGCTGGCCCAGGTACTGTCCGGGTTGGATGCCCGGCGGGATCGCGTAGAGCCCGGAGGAGGTGTGGCGCAGGTACTCGTTCATCGCGTCATTGGCGCTCATGGCCTTTTGCAGCGGCACGAAGTGCGTGCGCGCGTCGATCACGAAGGCGATGAAGAACAGGCCGGCGTCCAGCCGGCCCAGCCCGTCCGAGCCGTCGGTGTAGTTGAAGCCGCGGCGCAGCATCCGCGCCCCGTTGTGCGCGCTGGGATGCAGCACCGCCACGTGGGAGTCCACCGGGATGATCGGCCCGGCCGACCCGGCCATCGCGAAGTCCGGCTCGCTGAACTCCTCGCCGCCGGACAGCGGAGCGCCGGTGGACTTGATGCGGCCCACCACGTTCTCCTGCTCGCGCAGCGCGGAGCGGTCCCAGGTCTCGATCTGCATGCGGATGCGCCGGGCCACCATGTAGGTGCCCCCGGCCATCCACGGCTGGTCGGTCGAATCCTTGCCCACCCAGACGTGCTTGGCCAGCGCGTCGGCGTCCTCGGCCAGGATGTTGGCGGTGCCGTCCTTGAAGCCGAACAGGTTGCGCGGGGTCTGCTGCGCCTGGGTGGTCTTGGCCGTGCGGCCAAAGCCGATCTGGCTGAAGCGCACCCGCACCGTGCCGAAGCCCAGCCGCGAGAGGTTGCGGATCGCGTGCACCGCCACCTGCGGGTCGTTGGCGCAGGCCTGCACCACGATGTCCCCGCCGCTGCGCTGTTCCTCCACCATGTCCCCGGAGAAATGCGGCAGCTCGATCAGCGCCTCGGGCAGCTTGCCCTCCAGTCCGAAGCGCGGCTTGCCGTGCTCGTCGACGAACAGCGAGCGGCCGAAGCCCACGGTCACCGTCAGGTGCGCGGCGCCCAGGCCCTCGGCCTCCCCGGTGTCCGCCGGCGGGGCGTCGTAGGAGCCGGTGTCGGCGCCGCCCACCGGCTGCCCGGCGGCCATCTGCTCGATCGCCGCGGTCCAGTCCCTGAGCAGCGCGACGAGCTTGCCGCGGTCCTGCGTGGTCACGTCGAAGCCGACGATGTGCATGCGGTCCTGGGCCTCGGTGGTGATGCCCGCCTGGTGCTCGCCGTAGAACTCGATGGTGTCGGTTGCCTGCTTCTCGGGCAGCTGCCCGCCGAAGGCCGCGGTGGCCAGCGCGCCCACGGCAAGGCCCGCGCCGCCGGCGCCGGCCCCGGTGAGCAGCAGCCGCCGGGAGATCCCGGCCTTCTTCTCTTCGCCCATGGTGCCCGCCCTACTTGACCACCGCGGCGGTCAGGCGGGAGAGCGGCTCGGACAGGGCATCGACCCCGGCGGCCAGCTCCTGCACCTGCTCGGTGCCCAGCTGATCGTAGTACTTGAAGCCCTCGCCCACGCGGTAGGCGTCCAGCTGCGCCTGCAGCTTCTCGAAGTTCTCCTTCAGCTGCGCATCCAGCTCGTCGTCGGTGCCCTCCAGCAGCGGGGCCAGGTCCTCGTAGGCGATCTTCGCGCCCTCCAGGTTGGCCTGGAAGTCCCACAGGTCGGTGTGGGAGAAGGCCTCCTCCTCGCCGGTGACCTTGCCGGTGGCGACCTCGTCCAGCAGCTCCTTGGCGCCGTTGGCCAGCTTGTCTGGGGTGAACTCCAGCGCCTGGGCGCGCGTGACCAGCTCGGTGGTGTGCTTTACGAGCCCATCCGCGATCTGCTGGCGCTGCGCCTGGCTCATCTTGGTGTAGCCCTTCGGGGCCCACAAATCCTTCTCCGCGCGGTGCCAGCCGGTGAACTCCTGGCCCTCCTCAAGGTCCGCCTCGCGGGCGTCGAGGATCGGGTCCAGGTCGCCGAAGGACTCGGCCACCGGCTCGATGCGCTCCCAGTGCATACGCACCTGCGGGTAGAGCTCCTTCGCCTTGGCCTCCTCGCCGGCCGCGAAGGCCGCCGCGAAGTCCTCGGTGCCTGCCAGCAGCTGCTGCGACTGGTCCTTGACGTAGGCGGCGTACTGGACCACGGCGGTCTGCTGCAGCGCGGCGCGGTCCGCGGAGACCTCCTGGCCGGCGGCCGCGGCGGTCACGGTGAACGGCGAACGGATGCCATCGCCGACCATGCCCGGCTTGCAGGCGGCGAAGTAGCTGCCCTCGGGGGCCATGACCACCAGGTCGCGGGTCACGCCGGGGCCGATGTTCTCCACCTCGCCCACGATGCGCAGGCCGTCCTCGGCCAGCAGGTAGAACTCGTTGACCTTGGTGCCCTCGTTCTTCACGGAGAACTTCAGGGTGCCGCCGGCGGCGGTGCCGGTGGCCAGGGTGCAGGCGTCGTCGCTCGCGGTGACGGCGATGGAGCCGTCCGCGCTGGCGGTGGCGTTGTTGTCGGTGCAGCCGGTCAGGGCCAGGGCGCCGAGCGCGAGCAGGGCGGCGGGTGCCAGGAACTTGGTCATGGGTGGTGGATCCTCGGTAGTGCGAATGGTTGGTGCGGTGCGCCGCTCAGGCGTTTTCCGGAGACTGCGCTGGTGACTGCGCTGGTGACTGCGCGGACGACTGCGTCGCCGCCGGCTTCGGCGCGGGCTTGGCGCCTGCCGTGGTCCCGGAGCGCAGGGCGCGCAGGTAGAAGAACATCACCGGCACGATGTAGAGCGCCCAGGCGGCCACCTGCAGCACGGTCATCGCCGGGGTGAAGTTGAAGATGCCCTGGAGCAAGGTGGCTGCCACGCCCGAGGGCGGCAGCTGCGCGCTGAGGTCGAAGGCGAGGTTGTTGATGCCCGGCAGCACGGCGGCTTCCTGCAGGTCGTGCACGCCGTAGGCGAGCACGCCCGCGGCGACCACCACCAGCAGCACGCCGGTGTAGGCGAAGAACTTGGACAGCTGGATCTTCACGATGCCGCGGTGCAGCAGCACACCGAGCAGGATCGCGGTGGCGATGCCCAGCCCCGCCCCGAGCAGCGGCTCCCAGGTCTGGTCGCTGGTGCGCGCCGCGGCCCAGATGAACAGCGCCGTCTCCAGGCCCTCGCGGCCCACCGACAGCGCGCCGACGATGACCAGCCCCCAGGCCGGGCCGTCGGCCGCCTTGTCCACCTGCTGCTGCAGGTCCTTGTTCAGCGTCTTGGAGGTCTTGGCCATCCAGAAGATCATCCAGGTCACCAGGCCCGCGGCCAAGATGGACAGCGTGCCGCCGATGATCTCCTGCGCCTGGAAGGTCAGCCCGCTCGGGCCGAAGGTCAGCAGCGCGCCGAAGCCCAGCGACACCGCGACCGCGACGCCCACGCCGGCGTAGATGCGCGGCAGCAGGTGCCGGCGGTTCGTTTTGGTCAGGTACGCGATCAGCAGGACCACGATCAGGACCGCTTCCAGTCCCTCGCGCAGACCGATCAGGTAGTTTCCGATCATCTTGTGCTGCCTTCATCTTCTTGGCGCTCCCGCGAAGGGGTATTTGTCGATCGCGGGTGACCGCCGGAACCCGCGATTGCGATGCGGGCCACAGGTCGATCAGTCTAAGGTTAGCCTAAACAACTACCTGCGAAAAACGATCAGAGCAGATTAGCTTTCCCAGAAATGCCGTCAAGCGCATTAGCTCAACAGCTGCGCTTCACCTGTCGTCATCAACGTTTTGGACGCACCGCGTGGCGATGCCAGGCGCAGTGAAAGCAAGTAGAAGGCGAGCACCGCCCGCTGACCCGCAGTTTCTTTCATCAGCCTCCGGAGAAAGGCAAAGCTTCTTCTGTCATTTTCCTTATTTCGCTTCTTTCGGTCCCACCCAGCGGTACCCGATGGAAGTTTCAGCGATTTGTGCGGTGATTCTCGCCTCTTTCTGCTTCATATTCCGGCTTGCTAATCTCTGCGCATGAGTGAACTGGGAACTACGCCGCGCACACCGAACCGCGGCGCGCGGCAACGGGCGCAACACCGGGCGGCCCGGACACCGTTCGGAGGGCGATCCGCTTGCCGATCAACCCTGTGGCGGCCGCGCTGATGCTGTTCGCCTCCTTCGGCGTAGGGCTCTGCACTGCGCAGGCCCGCCATGGGTGACTTCGCCGCGGACGCCCGCGGGCTGGCGGCGGATGTGGGCGCGGCGATGAAGCTCCTGCAGCGGTCACTGGCTGCGGCGGGAAAACACGTGGCGAGCTCCTCCGGCATTCACCGGGCCCCGCTCCCGGCTATCGGCTGCGCGCTGGCTTCCGGACTGCTTCTGCTGGTGTCCTCCGGATTCCAGCTGGCTGCCTCCAACTCCCGCTGGATCACACACGCAGCGGGGGTGGGGGACTACGCCATCGAGGACAACCGTTTCGACTACTACCTGGCCGCGGACCCGGTGATCCTGTTGCCCGGCACCCACCTGCCCTTCGGCATCGGCATGCTGCTGCAGGCCGCCGGCTTGGCTTTCCTGACGGCCGCCGTGCTGATGCTGCGCCCGCGGGCCAGCGCCGCGGTGCGCCGCGCCCAGCTGCTGCTCGGCGCTGCCGTCGCCGCCGGATTCGCCTTGATCGGGGCCGATTCGCTGCGCATCGCGGCCACCGGCCAGATCAGCGAGGCGTCCGCCACCGACTGGCTGGTGGTTGCGATCGTCTTCTTGACGTCTCCTGCGCTGCTGGCGCTGGGCATCATGGCCTGGCTGCGGGTCCCGGCTGTGGGGATCGCGATGCTGTTCGCCCAGTGCGCCAGCCCGATCGGCTACCTGGCCATCGCCGTGCTCTTTGCTCCGGCGATCACCGGATACGCCCCGTACGATGCAACCCCCGGGACTGAGACCATCGTGGCGATCGGCAGCGCCGCCGCGGGAGCCGCAGCGCTCCTGGCCGCCGTGCAGTTGATCCGAAAGAGACTGAGTGGAAGGGACAGGAACAATGAGTGAGTTCGCCACCGACCTGCGCCAGCTACGTGCATCGAGCTGGACCGCCCTCAAATCCACCCCGAGGTGGCTAGGCGGAACCAGCGCCGCTACGCCACAGAGCTGGGCCGCGGTGATCTTCGCCTCGGGTGCCGCGCTGTTCTTCGTTGCCTCCTGCTGGTTCCAGCTGTCAGCGGCCCATGCCCGCTGGATCACATTTCCCGCGGGCCTCGACCCCAGCGACCTGTCCATGGAAGACCACCTGTACGACTACTACCTGGCCTCCGAACCCTTCCTGATGATTCCCGGCACCAGCGGACCCTTCGGAATCGGAATGCTGCTGCAGGCTGCCGGGGTGGTGCTGCTGACCATGTGCCTGCTGTCCCTGCGACCGCGGCAAAGCTTCCGGCGCGGTTCGTTGCAGCTGATCCTGGGACTGCTGCTTTCCGCCAGTTGCGCGATCGTCGGCTACGAATCCCTGCTCACCTTCCGCAACGGGACACCGCCCCACGAGTCGGGAAGCACGGCGCTCGCCGACACGCTGTTGACGCTGGGGTTCTTTGCGGCGATCGGTCTGTGCCTGCTGTGCGCCAGGCGCTGTCCGGCACTCAGCCTCGCGGTCTTCTTCACCCTGGGCACCAATGTCCACGGGTACATCTTCGCCTGCTACATCGTCGCCCCGCTGCTCACGTTCTATTCCTCGCATGACACCACCCCGGGCACAGAGACAGTGGTGGCCCTGTCCACGGGAATTTCCGGGCTGCTACTGCTTGTAGCTGCGTGGCTGCTGGTCCGTTCGAGGAGCAACGACTGGGCAGCTGGGGACCAGCTGTCAGAGAACTAGATTCAGGTTTATCCACACCCCGCAACCAGCTCCCCCCGCCACCCGTAGACCCGGCGCAGGCTGGGGCCATGAGTATCCACCAGCTAGCCGCAGCACTACAGGTCCTGCGCAACGCCATCACCACGAGCATCCCGCGCGGCGCGGCCGCCGCGGTGCTCGAGGTCATGGCCTCGTGCTGCGCCCTGCTGGCCAAGCTTTCCGAAGCCCTGCACGGCATCGAGGACCCTCGGGTCGCCGCCGCCCACGCCCACCTGATCGAGCAGCTGTTCCACTACACCCAGCGCGAACAGCTGCGCAGCCAGATCCATCTGGAATCCACCGGCGCGCACCTGCTCGAAGACGACGAGCTGGACGCCCTGCGCCAAGCCGGGGCGCAGCACGCCTACCGGCAGCTGGACCTGGCAACGGCCCCGCGCCTGTACGCGGGCCGCGCCCACTACACCAGCACCGCGGACTTCGCCGCGGCCTGGCTGGGGTTGAACTACTACGGGGCCGCGTCCCGGCTGCACGATGCGCACCTGCTGATCGCCCGCCGCGCCATGGGCGGCGGCACGCTGACCCCGCGGCTGGCCGGGCTGGCCCGGCTGTACCAGGAGCCGGGGGCCGTGGACCCGCGCCGGATCGCGCAGGCGGCCCGGGCGCTGGACAAGTTCGAACCGGCCGACACCTGCTTCGAGGGGCTTCCGTTGCCGGCGACCGCCCGGCACGCCGACGGGGCACTCATGGAAGAGCACGTGCTCGCCGCCTTGGCCGAGCCGAACCGCACCACCAGCGAGAAACAGGTTTCCACCTTGATTTCCGACTACCGGCGCGAGCACGGCAAGCAGCGGGCCCCGGAGACCGGGATCTTCTTCCGTGGCACCCGGGCCGGGGTGGACTGCTACGACCTGCGTGCGGCGGGGGAGCAGGCCGAGCAGTTGCGCTCGTTGATGGGGCAGGCCGATAACCCGCGGACGCAGGCCGGCAAGGCCGCCCGGGCCGCCCGGGCCGCCCGGCCTGGTTCCTCGAACCCCGACCGCTCGGCTGCGGAGGCTGCGGACCAGGGCGAGGTGCAGACCGATCCGTTGTTCAGTTCGGATGCCCCGGCTCCCGACTGGGCAGGCCTCGATACCAGTGCTGATGCCGGCCCTGATGCCGGGTTCGGGCATCGCCCGGCGGAAGAAGGCCGGGAGAACCTCCTCGGTTTCGACGCGTGGCAAGCTGCCGGCGATAGCTCCCCGGGCTCCTCGGAGGGCCACGATTCCCCGGAGTCCTCGAAGAGCCAGCACGCCCAGGGGTCCTTCGAGGGCCAGCACGGCCAGGATTCCGGGGGTGCGGAAACCAGCCACGAGGATGCAGGCCATGGCTCCGGGGATGCCGCCGGGCAGCCGCGGACCGAGTACAGCGACCAGGACCCGGAGCTGGGAGGCGACGCGGACGTGCCGCCGGCCCAGCGCCGGTTGAACGCGTTCCTCGCAGCCCTCAGCTCCGGTCCGGCGGGGTCGGGGGCCAAGACCATCGCGCCGCAGGTCGGGATCCACATCCAGCTCAAGGCCCTGGAGGATTTGCGGCACCCCGAGATGCTCACCTCGACCACGGATCACGGGGTTCGGCTCGACGCGGCGGAAACCGGGAGGCTGATGTGCGAGGGAGCGATTTACCGGGTGATCTTCGGGCCCGACGGGCAGCCGCTGGATGTGGGGCGGTCCCAGCGGTTCTTCACCGAGGCGATCAAGCGGGCCGCGTTGGCCCGGGACCGAGGGTGTATTGTGCCCGGGTGCACCGCGCCGCCGGAGATGCTTGAGTGCCATCATGATGATTGGTGGGAGCATGGCGGGAAGACCAGTTGCCGTAATGCGTCGTGTTTGTGCCGTCGGCATCATTTGGCGATCCATGCCGGGTTGCTGACCTTGGTCAAGATCGGGGGATTGGCGTATATCCTGTTCCCGAAGCATGTGGATCCGTTGCAGATACCGCAGCGGAACCGGCTCTACACCGCTGCCTAAAACCCATGTATTCATCGTTTGGCTGAGAATTCCTTGAGCGAGGCATCTCCACGCCAGATCAGCGGCACCGAACCTAAGGCTTGGAAAGCGCCACCTTGACGCCGAAGCCGACCAGCACGGTTCCGGTAATCCGGTCCATCCATGTCACCGCCTTCGGGGTGCTCAGCCATTTGCCGGCCAGCGAGGCACCGAGGATCAGCACGCCAGCCCAGGCCAAGGTCATCGCCACATGCACCGCCGACAAAGCGATACCCATCAGCAGGGCGTTGGCATCGGCCGGCGTGAACTGGGGAATGACAGCGATATAGAAGACGCCGATCTTCGGGTTCAGCAGATTGGTCACCAACCCGGTGCCGTAGGCCTTCCATTTGCTGCTGGCCACGGCAACGTTCGTTGGCTCCAATTCCCGTCGTCGCAGCGAGCGGTAGATCAATTGGCCGCCCAGGAACATCAGGTACGCGCCACCGGCGTAGGTCAGGATTTGGTAGGCGAGCTGGGAGGCGGCCAGCACCGCAGATGCCCCGGCGGCCGCAATGATGCCCCAGGCGAAAACCCCGGAACAGATTCCGAGGGCGGCCGCCAGTGCGTCCAGCCTGCTGCGCGTGACCGCCGAGCGCAGGATCAGCGCCGTATCGACGCCGGGGACCAGCGTCATCAGCGCGGCAACGACGGCGAAGGAGAGCAATGCGGAAGTGAAGGTCATACAATAAATCGTAGAGCCCGCCGAGCCGGCTGCCTCCGCTCCGAACCCGGAGTGATGAACCTCATTCGCAGAACCGGCACGCAGATGTCGGGAATAATTGGTTTGAGCGCCGGGTCTCTGGCATAATTGCAGGGTACTCGATTTGTTATGGACCCTCTCTCCGTTTCGAATCCTGTCCTTTTAGAACCAGGTCAGTAAGGCCTGCCCCACAGGTGCACAAAGCTTGGTTCGACCATGTTGAGAAACAGGAGACCACAAAAGTGGCCGTAAAGATTCGTCTGAAGCGCTTCGGTAAGATGCGCGCACCTTTCTACCGCGTTGTCGTCATGGACTCGCGCGCCAAGCGCGATGGCCGTGCCATCGAGGAGATCGGTAAGTACCACCCGACCGAGAACCCTTCGATCATCGAGATCGATTCGGACCGTGCGCAGTACTGGCTGTCTGTTGGCGCTCAGCCAACCGAGCAGGTACACGCATTGCTGAAGATCACCGGTGACTGGCAGAAGTTCAAGGGCATCGATGGCCAGGAAGGCACCTACAAGGTTGCCGAGCCTAAGCCAGCATTCGTTGCTCCTGAAAAGGGCTCGGTTATCCTCAAGGAAGCCATCACCAAGAAGGCTGAAAAGCCAGCTGCCGAAGAGGCAGAGGCTGAAGCTACCGAGGCTGAGTAATCATGCTCGTTGACGCGCTAGACCACTTGGTCCGCGGGGTTGTCGAGGAGCCGGAGGACGTTCAGGTTGCCCTGAAGTCCACCCGCCGCGGCGACCTGCTCGAAGTACGTGTGAATCCTGATGATCTCGGTCGCGTGATCGGACGCCAGGGTCGCACTGCACGGGCACTGCGCACAGTGATGGCAGCGTTGGCCAAGGAGCCGATTCGTGTTGATGTCATCGACACTGATCGTCGCCGAGGCTGAACAACTTAGAGGCCCGGCCTAGGCCGAGCCTCACCACTCAAGGAGTTTCCGCTCTACAACGCGGGAACTCCTTTAGTGTTTCACCCCAAAATTTTTATCCTTCACCATCTGAAGCCATCCACCGAAGAAAAGGTTCAGCGAACATGCGATTGCAGGTAGCCCGCATCGGCAAGCCCCACGGCATCCGCGGCGAAGTCACGGCCCAGGTCCTCACCGACGCACCCGAAGAGCGCTTTGTCGCCGGCGAAGTCCTGCATGTCACCGACGGCCCGGTCGAGTCGCTGACCATCAAGAACGCGCGTTGGAACAAGACAATCCTGTTGCTTTCCTTCCAGGAGATCGCGGACCGCAACGCCGCTGAGACGCTGCGCGGCGCCCGCCTGGAGATCGAGGTCGGCGAGGAGCCGGAGGACGACTCGGACGAGTGGTACGAGCACGAGCTGCAGGACCTGAAGGTCATGCACGACGGCGTCGAGGTCGGCGTTGTCACCGCGCTGCGCACCAACCCCGCCCAGGATCTGCTGGTCTTCGAGAACGCCGACGGCGAGGAAATCTACCTGCCGTTCGTGGACGAATTCGTCCCGGAGATCGACACCGAGGCCGGTACGCTGACCATCACCCCGCCTCCGGGCCTGCTGGAGCTGAACTCCGAGGATTCGGAGCAGCCCGAGGGGGAATCCAAGTAATGCGCCTGGACGTCATCTCGATCTTCCCCGAATACCTGAACCCGCTGCAGCTTTCGCTCATCGGCCGCGCCGCGGAAGACGGCATCCTGGACCTGAACGTCACCAATCTGCGCGACTTCACCACCGACAAGCACCGCAAGGTGGACGACACCCCGTACGGCGGCGGCGCCGGCATGGTCATGATGCCCGAGCCGTGGGGCCAGGCGCTGGATGCTGTCCGCGCCAAGGCTCCGGCCGACAAGAAGCCGGTGCTGATCGTGCCTTCGCCCGCAGGGGCGGTCTTCAACCAGCAGATGGCCTACGACCTCGCTGAAGAAGAGCACTTGGTCTTCGCCTGCGGCCGCTACGAAGGCATCGACGAGCGCGTCATCGAGTACGCGCACGAGAACTTCACCGTCATTCCCGTCTCCATCGGCGACTATGTCCTCAACGGGGGAGAAGTCGCGGTCATGGTGATGGTCGAGGCCATCGGGCGCCTGATTCCCGGTGTCATCGGCAACCCCGAGTCGCTCGTCGAGGAATCGCACTCGGATGTGCTGCTGGAGTACCCCGTCTACACTAAGCCTGCGTCCTGGCGCGGCCGCGAGGTTCCCGAGGTGCTGCTGGGCGGCAACCACCACCGCGTAGCCCGCCACCGCCGCGACGAGCAGATCAAGCGCACGGCCGACCGCCGGCCGGACCTGATCACCCAGCTCGACGTGGAAAGCCTGAACCGCCGGGACCGAGATGCCCTGTGGCACAACGGTTTTGCCGTGGTTGAAGGCGAGATTCTGCCCAAGTCCCAGCTCGATTGGGCCACCGGCGCAGGAACCGAATCCGAGTAAACTTTTCGCGAGGCCAACATCACGGCGGATTGCTCCGTCGCGGTGTTCACCTCAGGGACATTTATATGGCAAAATTGACTCTTGGTGTGTTTTGTCCGAATCCTGCCGCAGGGGGATCCCGGACTTCAAGAACCGCCGCATCGGTTGCTAAAGCCAGCCGGTGGTAAACGTTCCGGGGAGTTCGGCGCCGTTTCAGGCGCTCGAAGAGCCCCGCTACGAGGATTCGGTGACCTGCGGCATTGATCCTAGGAGATGCACAATGCATATTCTTGACTCTTTGGATGCAGCCAGCCTGCGTTCCGACGTTCCTGCTTTCGGTCCTGGCGACACCCTCAAGGTGCACGTCAACATCATCGAAGGCAAGAACTCCCGTGTTCAGGTCTTCCAGGGCTACGTACTGGGCCGTCAGGGCCGCGGCGTAGGCGAGACCTTCACCGTCCGCAAGGTTTCCTTCGGCACCGGTATCGAGCGTACCTTCCCGGTTCACTCGCCAATCATCGAAAAGATTGAGCTTGTGTCCAAGGGCGACGTGCGTCGTGCAAAGCTGTACTACATGCGCGATCGCCACGGCAAGGCTGCTCGCATCCGCGAGAAGCGCGATTTCGGCGGCAAGAAGTAATCTGCGTTCTTCCATGAAGCAGATTGCTCGCCCTGAAGCGGCAATCACGAAGCGCCGGGCCTTTTACTGGGTCTGGCGCTTCGCTGTTCTCGCTGTCATTTGCGCGTTGGTCGCCGTGATCATCATTCGCGCATTTTTCGTCGATGTCTTCAGCATCCGCTCGGATTCGATGCAGTCAACGCTGAACCCGGGCCAAGCCATCTCCGTGGACCGACGCGCCTACGACGACGCCGAGCCCCAGCGCGGAGACGTCATCGTATTCGACGGCCGGGGATCGTTCTTGCCCTATGCCCGGTCCTCGGTGGTTGACGACCTCATGGGCGCCTTCAAGCTTTCGGGCAGCTCCCATTCCTATGTCAAGCGCGTGATCGGGGTGGACGGGGATACCGTTGAATGCTGTTCGGCCGACGGCCGCGTGACCGTCAACGGTGAAGCGATCGATGAGCCCTACCTCTTCAATGGCGATGCGCCAAGCGACTTGAAGTTCTCAGTCGAAGTTCCTGCTGGCCGCGTTTGGGTCATGGGGGACCACCGTTCCGTGTCGCAGGATTCCCGATCGCTGCTCGGCGCCAGCGGCGGCGGCATGATCAGCCTGGACCGCGTCACCGGACGTGCAACGAACATCATCTGGCCAGCGGACCAGCGTTCCGAAATCCGCTAGCGGGCCTTCGTCCGCCACACCGATTCGGCTGAATCAGAGGCAACCCACGCATGAGCCGTTCATGCGTGGGTTTTACTTTTCGCTTCACGCGACAGGGACATCTTTCGCGGACAACTGCAAGGGCGGACGAGGACCGCGCAAAACTGGTCATTGGCGACTGCGCTAGGGTAACTGAGGGTAACGCGAGGGGTGGTGCAGCGGAACTGGGGAAGAACCTTCGCGGTTCGGCGGGCACCGCCGAACGTGCCGGAGAAGGCGAGCATATTTTGGGCAGGTTCACACATGATGTTGACCTGACTTGTAGCAAGTAAAAGAAGATGAATCTTCAACCTCTCTCTTGACCGCACGGGCAGAGGCTCTGATCAAGGCCGCGAACTGCATCTGACTAGCTGTAATGTAATCCAAAGTTTATATTTTCGGCGGATTCGACGCTTGCAGCAATTAAATGTTCCCCGATATGGTTTCATCTTGGTAACAGAATGAATATCTCTGCGCCCGCGTTCACCAGGACTCGACGGTACCTTCGAAACCCTAAAATCCTCGCACCTTTAAATCTGGGAGAAGCATTAATGCCACAACTGAAAAGTAGGACGGCACGGCGTGGCTTTGCCGCCGTTGCGGCCACGGCCATGGCGGTCGGCGGCAGCTTCATGCCAGCCATGGCAGCGACAGAGGCTACCGATGCGCCCGTGAACTCGCCAAGCGCCTCCGCGAGTGCGACCTCAAGTGAAACCGCTTCCGACAGTGCGCTGCAGGCCAAGGGCCTGGAAGAAGCGGTCCAGCGCGATCTGGGAAAAACTGTTGAGGAATTCGATGCAGAGACCAAGGTTTCGGAAGAGGCCGCGGAACTGCGCGAGAAGCTCAACGGCGAAGGCATTAAGGCATCGGCCAGCGTGAAGCACGGCCGGGCCGAGATCAAGGTCGGCCAGGCCGACGAGGCCAAGGCGAAGAAGATCGCCGAAACCACCGCCGCCAAGGCTACCGCGATCACCACCGGAATCGGCAAGATCAAGACCGTCAACGACGTCTACGAGGAAGTCCTCGCCAACGTCAAGCCAACCGAACTGTCGCGTCTGACAGCGATCATGAACACCGGGAGCGGTCTTCAGATCATGGCCGATGGTCCCGCCTCCACCGATGGCAAGGAAAGCGCTTCTCCCGGCACGTCGTCGGCAGTCATGTCCCTGACGCTGGAGGAATTCGCCGACCAGGCCAAGGGCGTCCAGCTGGTCGAGGGTTCCGGCCCCGCCAAGACGACCGCCGAAAACGACTTCTTCGGAGCCATGGGATACATGACGGACCGGTCGGGGATTCCTACCCCGAGCTTGCGACTGTGCTCGTCCGGGTTCAACGCCTGGTCCCCCAGCGGCGGGGATGCCATCATCACCGCCGGCCACTGCGCCGAAGACGGCCAGACCAAGGTCGCCGCCATTGCCGAGCAGTCGGCTCCGAACGTGCTCGAAGCCATCGGAGCTCCTCTGGGTAGCTTCGGGTTCAACCAGTTCGGCGGGCCCAACAATTCCGGCATCCCGCTGGAAGACCTGGAGGGCCTGAGCGATGAGGAAGCGCTGCAGATCCTGGGCAACACCGAGCCCGGCACCGATATCGCCGTCATCGACGAAATCAATCCGGAATTGAACTTGCCTGCTGTGGTATCTAACTGGCCTGCCGCCGGTCCGCGCGAGGGGTCAGTCAAGGTCACCGGCGTATCCAAGGCCGTCGTGGGCGCCAACGCCTGCTCCTCGGGCCGCACCACCGGCTGGAGCTGCTCGGAGATCATCGGGGAGGGTCTGTTCTTCGTCCTGGGCTACAACAACGACCAGCGCGCGGTCCTGGGGTATGCCGCCAAGAACCCGAACCGGACCATCCTGAACCAGGGCGACTCCGGTGGACCGGTCCTGGTCGGATCGCGCGCCATCGGCATCAATTCTGCCAACAGTCCGGGCCCCGACGGGGTGGACGGCAACTTCGATGATCTCGCGTTCTACACTTCGCTGTCCGACGTGCAGTCCAAGGGTTATATCGACGGCTACCAGATCAAGCTCTTCATCAATGCGCCGGAGCTCACCTCGGTGGCCAACGGCGCGCAGGTTGAGCCGGGGGCCGCGATCAGCGGCACCATGGCGGATGCCTCCAGCGGTACCAAGGTCAATGTGATCGTCGACGGCCAGGTTGCCGAGACCGTCGCCGTGGATCCCGCGGGCGGCTTCAGCTTCACCGCTCCGCAGGCCCTGGGAGAGTTCAGCTTCACTCTGGAAGCCGTCAACGGCCGCGACAAGTCGGAGCAGGTCTCCGGAAACGTCGTCGTGGCGGCCGCCGAGCCGACCCCGACCACGCCGGAACCTACGGACACTGCGACCCCGAGCGAATCGAGCGGCTCCAGCCAGGATCCCTCAGAGTCTGCCTCGGCCAGCGCGACGGCCAGCACTTCCGCCAGCGCCACCGAGCCGACGAAGGACGAACCGAAGCGGGATGACACCTTGGCCGATACCGGCGTGGGCAGCATGCCGCTGATCATCGCCGGCGGTGCCCTGGCACTGATCGGCGCGGCGGTGCTGCTGCTCCGCCGTAGCGCCCGACGCCACGGCTAAGGGATCGCGCTCCCAGGTGACCGCCTTGCGGACACCGTGACAATGCCCCGCTGCCGCTGATGGCATCGGGGCATTGCCATGCGGCACACATGTGCCTACGAGTTGGTTTTGCGGAACGGCCGGTAGCCTCGGGTGCAAGACCCGCGGCACGCCGACGGTTCCGCCGGAAGACGAGGATTGAACATGAGAAGCACACATACCGCACGGCGGCTGCCGGTGACGCTGGTCGCCTCGGCCGCGGTCGTCGCACTGCTGCTGACCGGCTGCGGGCAGCAGCAGGCGGCCCCGCAGGCCTCGCCCACCCCCACCCAGACCTCGACGAGCGGAGCCGACGTGGACGACAGCGCACTGCTGGATGCCAACGAGCAGCTGGCGGTCCAGCTGGGCGACGAGTACGTCCAGGGCTGGATCCAGGACGGCACTCTGCACGTCGCCGCGACCAGCGAGGCCGCGGTGCAGGCCATCGAGCAGGCAGGCGCCGTCGGGCACCTGGTGGACTTCAGCAATGCCCAGCTGCGCGAGGGCATTTCGCAGATCATGGCCTGGCAGGCGAA
Organism: Arthrobacter sp. YC-RL1; assembly: GCF_001454985.1. Taxonomy (NCBI): domain Bacteria; kingdom Bacillati; phylum Actinomycetota; class Actinomycetes; order Micrococcales; family Micrococcaceae; genus Arthrobacter; species Arthrobacter sp. YC-RL1. The sequence goes on along the minus strand of NZ_CP013297.1, from coordinate 2,208,442 downwards.
GCAGGAGCCGCGGTTGCGCTCGGCGATCCATGCCTACACGCTGAACCCGCGCACCGGGGGCCTGACCCTGGCGGTGGACGCCTCCCAGCGCCAGGCGGTGCAGGACGCGCTGGCCAAGGACAAGCCGGCAGGCGGGATCCCGCTGGACTTCACCGACAGCAGCGGCCCGGCCTCCCCGGCCCCGGCCACCGTCGGCACCCCGTCGAGCTAGCGCCGCCTGCCGGCGTTCGCGCCCGGTGGCCGCGGCCGGAGTGGCAATTATCTGGGCAATTCGTGCGTGCAGCGTGCCACGTGGCGCCGCCGCGCGGCTGCGTACGTAAGATGGAGGGTATTGACCACCAGCGAAAGGGACGCACCCAGCCGTGAGCGCCGAATCAGCCGAAAGTCCGCAGCAGGGCGGACCGCTCTACAAACTCTGGCGCTTCATCCGGGAGATCGTGATCATCGTTGCGATCGCCCTGGTGCTGTCCTTCGTCATCAAGACCTTCTTCTTCCGCGCCTACTACATCCCGTCGGGCTCCATGGAGAACACCTTGCAGATCAACGACCGGATCTTCGCGAACCTCATGGTCCCGGGCCCATTCGAGCTGGAGCGCGGGGACGTGGTGGTCTTCCGCGACGACCTGGACTGGCTGCCGCCGCTGGAATCCCAGCCCACCGCGGTGGAATCGGCGCTGTCCTTCGTCGGCATCCTGCCCGCGGCCGGCGAGCAGTACCTGGTCAAGCGCATCATCGGCACCGCGGGGGACACCGTGGAGTGCTGCACCGTCGACGGCAGGCTGAGCATCAACGGCACCCCGATCGACGAACCCTACATCTACCCCGGGAACACCCCCAGCGACATGGCCTTCAAGGTCACCGTGCCGGAGGGCAAGCTCTGGGTGATGGGCGACCACCGCGCCGAGAGCGCCGACTCCCGCTTCCACCCGGATGTCCAGGGCGGGTTCGTGGACGTCGACTCGGTGCAGGGCAAGGCCTCGGTCATCTCCTGGCCGCTCTCGCGCTGGGGCACCATCGACTCCCACGAGGAAGTCTTCGCCGCCGTCCCGACCCCGGGGAACTAGCATGCCCGCCACCGCGTCCAGAACTTCCAAGTCCTCCAAGGCCACCACGCTGGAGCACGAGCGCGCCCTGGCCGCCGCCCACGGCGTGCGCTTCATCGGCGCGGCCGACGAGGTGGGCCGCGGCGCCCTGGCCGGACCGATCAGCGTGGGCGTCACCGTGATCGACATCCAGGCCGTGACCGAATTCCCGCAGCTGCGCGACTCCAAGCTGCTCACCGCCGCCAAGCGCGAGGAACTGGTTCAGCCGGTGCGCGCGTGGGCGGCCGGCTACGGCGTGGGGCATGCCTCGGCCGCGGAGATCGATCAGCTCGGGGTCACCGGGGCGCTGCGCCTGGCCGGCACCCGCGCGGTGGCCGCCTGCGCGGTGCAGCCCGAGGCGGTGCTGCTGGACGGCAGCTACGACTGGCTGAGCGCCCCCGAGCAGGATCTCTTCGACCTGCTGGCCGCGGACCGCGAACCGGTGGGCCTGCACGTTCCGGTGCGCACCATCGTCAAGGGGGACATGACCTGCCAGGCGATCGCCGGCGCGTCGATCCTGGCCAAGGTGGAGCGCGACGGGATCATGGCGCAGCTGGCTCCGGCGCATCCCGCGTTCGGCTGGGAGGTCAACAAGGGCTACGCCACCGCCGCGCACCGCGAGGCGATCGTCGCCCTGGGCCCCTGCGACTACCACCGCAAGAGCTGGAACTTGACTTCCAGCACGGGCAAGGACGAAGGTAAACCCACAGGATTGAAGGCAAAGTGATGGCTGGCGACGAACTGGAAAACTACGAGTCCGACATGGAGCTGCAGCTGTACCGCGAGTACAAGACCGTGGTCGGGCTGTTCAACTACGTGGTGGAAACCGAACGCCGCTTCTACCTGGCCAACCAGGTCGACGTGAAGACGCTGTCCAACGCCGGCGAGGTCTACTTCGAGCTCACGCTGACCGACGCCTGGGTCTGGGACATCTACCGCCAGGGCCGCTTCGTGAAGGCAGTGAAGGTGCTCACCTTCAAGGACGTCAACGTCGAGGAGCTGAACCGCGACGAGCTGCAGATCCCCAAGGAGGGGCTGGAGAGCTAACCGCGTTCTCCACAATCCGCACCCCGCCGCACCGGCCCCGCCCCGCAGCCCCTGAAACTGGTCTGAACACGCACAGACCGATTCAAGGAGGCGGCGATGACCACTCAGCAGCAGGAACTCGGAGCCCGGGGCGAGCGGGCGGCCGCCGAGCACCTCGAAGCCGGCGGCTACCGGATCCTGGACCGCAACTGGCGGTGCCGCAGCGGCGAGCTTGACCTGGTGGTCCGCGACCCGGCCGGCGCCCTGGCCGCGGTGGAGGTCAAGACCCGCTCCTCCCAGGGGTTCGGCACCGCGTTCGACGCGGTGAATCCCGCGAAGTTCGCCCGGCTGCACCGGCTGCTGATCGCCTGGTGCAAGGTCCACGGCGCCTACTGCCCGCAGCTGCGGGTGGACGTCGTCGAGGTCTATCCCGCACCCGGCGGCGCCCTGGCCTGCCGGCACCTGCCGGACGTGCGCTCATGAGCACCGCCCGCACCCACGCGATCGCCTTCCAGGGGGTGCAGGCGGCGCTAATCGAGGTGGAGGCCGACCTGGGCAACGGCATCCCCGGCTTCGTGATCCTCGGCCTGCCCGACGCGTCGCTGAACGAGGCGCGCGAGCGGGTCAAGGCCGCCGCGCGCAACACCGGCATCCCGATCGCCAACCGCAAGCTCACCGTCAACCTCTCGCCGGCCACGCTGCCCAAATTCGGCTCCGGCTTCGACCTGGCCATCCTGGTCGCCGCGCTGTCCGCGGACCGGCAGATCTCCCCGCCTCCGAACACCGTCTACCTGGCTGAGCTGGGGCTGGACGGCATGCTGCGTCCGGTGCCCGGGGTGCTTCCCGCCGCTCAGCTTGCCGTGGCACTTCGCCTGCCGAACCTGGTGGTCGCCCGCGGCAACGAGGCCGAGGCCCGGTTGGTGCCCGGAACCCGCGTATTCGCCGCCGACCACCTGGGCCAGGTCCTCATCCACTGCGGGGCCGACGCAGCGGGGCTGAGCATCAACCTGCGCCATGCAGCCGCGGGCCGGCAGCCTGACGCGCCCGCGCCCCCGGAGCCCACCGACCTGTCGCTGGTCAACGGGCAGGGGGAGGCGCGCCTGGCCTTGGAGCTCGCCGCGGCCGGCGGGCACCACCTGATCATGGTCGGGCCGGCCGGCGCGGGCAAGACCCTGCTGGCCAGCGCCCTGCCCGGAATCCTGCCGCCGCTGGATGATCTGCAGGCGCTGGAAGCCACCGCGGTGCACTCGATCACCCACGGCTCCGAATCTCCCATCGCCGCGCTGCGCCGCACCCCGGCATTCATCGCCCCGCACCACACCGCCTCGCTCACCGCGCTGATCGGCGGCGGCACCCGGCGCATGGTGCCCGGCGCGATCACCCGCGCGCACCACGGGGTGCTGTTCCTGGACGAGGTGGCGCATTTCAACACCGGCGTGCTCGACGCGCTGCGCCAGCCCATCGAGGAGGGCTGCATCACCCTGGACCGCACACGCGGCCACGCCCGGCTGCCGGCCCGCTTCCAGCTGGTCATGGCTTCAAATCCCTGCCCCTGCGGGAGGAACTACGCCGCGGGCACCGGCTGCACCTGCACACCGATGGCCCGCCGCCGCTATTTCGGCCGGCTTTCGGGACCGATCCTGGACCGCACCGACCTGCAGGTGCGGCTGAACCCGGTGCCCGGCGGACAGCTGGTCGGGCAGCAGGCCAACGAGTCAAGCGCCGTGGTGCGCGACCGAGTGCTGGAGGCCCGCGCCCGAGCCGCCGCCCGCTTGCAGGGCTACGGCATCGGCTGCAATGCGCAGATCCCCACCCGGATCCTGCGCCATGAGCTGGACTACCCGATGGCCACGCGCCACGCCGTGGAAGCCGCTGCCGAACGCGGCGGCCTCTCGGCCCGCGCCACCGACCGCCTGCTGCGTCTGGCCTGGACCGTCGCCGACACCCAGGGACACCAGCGCCCGGCGCCGGACGACGTCCAGATCGCCGCCCACCTGCGCCAGAACCTGCACACCGCCTAGCTGTACTGCACCTAGCCCCGGGACAAGGAGCACCATCATGAGCACCGCACCGCAGACCCCCGCCCGGCGGCAGGACGCCGTCGGCCACCTACCGCACACACTGTGCCTGGCCGCGCTGAACCAGCTGGTCGAGCCGAACGACGTCACCGCCGCGGCCCTGCTGGAGCTGATGACCCCGGCCGAGCTGCTGGCCCTGATCCGCCGTGAGGACCATGTGCCGCTGGACCTGGGGCTGAAGCTGGCCGAGGCCACCGGCCGGCAGCCGGCCCCGAATTCCGCCCAGGACCTGCGCGTCGCGCTCACCCGCTGGCGCAAGCGGCTGCCCTACGCCAACGAGCGTGCCGCCCTGCAGGCCATGCAGCGCCTCGGCGGGGGACTGCTCACCAGCCAGGACCCCGGCTGGCCGGCCCAGCTGGACGACCTGGGCCTGGGCAGGCCGCTGTGCCTGTGGTGGCGGGCGGCCGACCCGGGGAACCTCGGCGGGGACCGCGAGCGCACGGTGTCCATCGTCGGCTCGCGCGACGCCAGCGACTACGGCAACCAGGTCACCTTCGAGCTGGCCCGAGCGCTGGGGCTGCAGGGCTTCACGATCGTTTCCGGCGGCGCCTACGGGATCGACGCGTCAGCCCACCGCGCCGCGCTGTCCCACGACGGCTGGGAGTTCCCGAACCCGCCGACCGCCACGATCCTCGCTGGCGGAGCAGACCGGCTCTACCCGGCCGGGAACCACAACCTGCTGGAGCAGGTCATCACCCGCGGCGCGCTGTACTCAGAGGTGCCGCCGGGCACCACACCGACGCGTTTCAGGTTCCTGAACCGCAACCGGTTGATTGCCGCCTTCAGCAGGTTGACCATCATCACCGAGGCGCGGCACCGCTCCGGGGCGCTGAACACGGCAAGCCATGCCGTGGAGCTGGGCAGGGATGTCGCGGCGGTGCCCGGCAGCGTGTTCTCGCCGAACTCGGCGGGCACCCACCGGCTGATCCGCTCCGGAGCCGCCGAACTGATCTCCAGCCCCGCCGAGGCGGCCGAGCTGCTGGGCCTCGGGCCAGACGCACCCGCCGGCGTTGCCGCCAGTGAACCGGACGACCCGCGTCAGCGTCCGGTGGACGGGCTGCCCGCGGAGGTCGGCATGCTCTACGACGTCTTGTCCTTCACCAGGCCGATGAGCCCGGATGAGATCTCAGCGCGCAGCGGCGTCACGATCCTGCAGACGCTGCGCGGGCTGTCCACCTTGCAGGGCCGCGGCTTGGCGGTTCGCAACGACGCGGGGTGGAAGCTGGCGCGCACCTAACCCGCAGGTGCGTCGCGGTATCCTCGAAGGGATGAAGCAGGACACCAACGCCACCAAGACCCCGCAGCTGCCGGCCTCGTTCGCCGAACCGGTCGCCGACTATCTGGATTACCTGCGCTTGCAGCGCGGGCGCAGCGAGAACACGCTGCGCGCCTACGAGGTCGACCTGCGCACCATGGGCACGTTCCTGTACTCCACCCGGCAGGTCAGCGCACCGCACCATGTCGACGTGGAGATGCTGCGCGAGTGGCTGGCCAGCATGCACGAAGCGCAGATCTCGCGCACCACTATCGCGCGGCGCATCTCCTCGGTGAAGAACTTCTTCGCCTGGGCGCTGAAGCACCAGCTGGTGGCCGAGGATCCGGCCCTGCGCCTGGCCGCGCCGAAGAAGGAGCGCCGCCTGCCGCATGTGCTGCAACCCGGGCAGATCGACCGGCTGCTCGCGGATACCGGCGAGCACACCGGACAGGACGGCGCGGCGGACGATGAGGCGCCGCAGAGCCCGCAGCAGCTGGCGGTCCACGCCCGCGACCGCGTGATCGCAGAGCTGCTCTACGCCTCGGGGCTGCGCATCAGCGAACTGGTCTCCTTGGACGTGAAGGATCTGGATTTCAGCCGCCGCACGCTGAAGGTTGTCGGCAAGGGCAACAAGGAACGGATGGTGCCGTTCGGCAATCCCGCCCAGCGGGTGCTGACCTCCTGGCTGCTGACCCATCGGGCCGTTCTGGTCGACGAGGAAAAGGCCCAGGGCGCCCTGCTGGTCGGCGTGCGCGGCGGCAGGTTGAATGTGCGCCAGGCCCGCGACGTGATTTCGCAGGCGCTGAAATCGCTGGGGGATACCGCCGCCAGCGGGCCGCATGCCCTGCGCCATACGGTGGCCACCCATTTGCTCGATGGTGGAGCGGATCTGCGCGCAGTCCAGGAGTTCCTCGGCCACGCGTCGCTGGCCACGACCCAGCTCTACACCCATGTTTCGGTGGACCGGCTGCGCCAAAGCTACCGGCAGGCGCACCCGCGCGCCTGAGGGAATCTACCAATTCCCTCCTAATCACCCTCCCGAGTAGCGAAAAGTGCTGTTCATCGGGCAAAATAGAACTATCGGCGGTAGCTGCACCACCACGATGTTGACGTAGGGGAAGACGATCAACACCGTACGGAGGATGGCATGTCTGCACCGATGACCAGGGGCGTAATTTATATTCATTCCGCCACCGCTGCGCTATGCCCACATCTGGAATGGGCAATCGGGTCCGTGCTCGGAAAACCGGTCAAGATGGAATGGACCGAACAGCACGCTGCACCCGGCTTTCGTCGTGCCGAAATTGAGTGGGTAGGCCCCCAAGGCACTGGCGCGTTGCTGACCAGCGCAATCCACGGGTGGCAGCATCTGCGATTCGAAATCACCGAGGACCCGAGCCCGGGCGTCGACGGCAGCCGCTGGTCGGTGACCCCGGATCTGGGAATCTTCCACGCCACCATCGACACGGCCGGCAACGTCATGATCAGCGAAGAGCGCATCCGCTGGGCCTATGAAAAGGGCGACGGCAATCCCTCGATCTTCTACCAAGAAATGTCCATTGCCCTGGGCGAGGCTTGGGATGAGGAGCTCGAACCCTTCCGACATGCAGGGGAGAACTCCTCTGTTCGATGGCTCAACCAGGTGGTTTAGCCACTGGTTAACTAGTCTCCGAGTCTGCGCGAGCCGGCCCGGATCCAGCCCCGGTGGTGCGGGGTTGTTACCAAAAACAAAATGCGATCCCCCTGCGGGGGATCGCATTTTGTGCATCTGTCTTCTGACGACCCTCTGGTGCTAGGATCGATCGTGATGAAGACCAGTCAGGCCACCACAGGCCGCTCCCGGAACGGCCATCTGGTCGTTCCCTGATCCGCGCTCCTCCCTGCGTATGCACCTTCCAAGCACACCGGAAACCGTACAACGATAGGGAAACATGACCGCGCACTTCAACCACACCATCATCGCCTCGACCGACGCGGCCCAGATGGCCGAGTTCTACATCGAGCTGCTGGAGGCCGAGCGGCAGCCCTCTTGGGGGCCGTTCCAAAACATCGGCATCGGCGGCGGCGTGCTGCTGCAATTCGCCACGCCGCCAATGCAGTTCCCGCCGCAGCACTACGCATATCTGCTCGATGATGCGCACTTCGATCGGGCCTACGCGCTGATCGGCGCGCGCGGGATCGAGCACTGGGCCGATCCGCAGCGCCAGCTGGCCGGGCAGATCAACCGCGAGCACGGCGGCCGGGGCGTCTACCTGCTGGACCCGTCGGGCCACTACCTCGAGCTGATCACCCGGCCCTATCTGTAGCGCAGGAGCGCAGATCAGCGCAGCACGTCGAACACGTTCTTCTGGATGCCGTTGGAATAGACGGCGGAGTCGACGAGCTTGAGCTTCTGCGCGTCCAGGTCGGCGCCGCTGAACAAGCGCTTGCCGGCGCCGAGCAGCACCGGGAAAACCAGCAGGTGGTAGCGGTCGATCAGGTGGTGCTCCTGCAGCGAGTGGACCAGCGTCGCGGAGCCGTGGATGCTGATCGGTCCGCCGTCGCTGGCGCGCAGCCGGGCCACGTCGGAGGCCGAACGCAGGATCGTGGTTTCGCCCCAGTTGTCCACCAGGTCCTTGTCCTTGAGCGTCGTGGAGACCACGTACTTGGGCATCGCGTTGTAGCCGGGGAATTCCTCGGTCATCGCCGGCCAGACGGGGGAGAAGGCCTGGTAGCTGCGGCGCCCCAGCAGCAGAGCCGTGGCCTCGCCCTGTTCGGTGCCCTTCATCTCGTAGGCGGCCGGGTCGAAGTCCACCGAGCTCATGGTCCAGCCGGAGTTGCGGTAGCCGGGTTCGCCGCCGGGCGCCTCCATGACCCCGTCCAGCGAGATGAATGCGGTGGCGATCAAGGTGCGCATGATGCGGCTCCTAAAAGGTGGAAAATGATCGGTGGCCTGTCGAGATCGAGCGTAGCAACGCCCGGCGCCCGGCGACAATAGGGAAGTGCAGTTAACGCGCCGCGGGCCGGAACCGAATGCTCGGTTCCGGCCCGCGGGGGCACAGCTGCTGCTAGATGCTGCGGATCGCGACGACGGCGTTGTGGCCGCCGAAGCCGAAGGAGTTGTTCAGCGCGACGATCGAGCCCTCGGCCGGCAGGTCGGCCGGAGCGCCGGTGACGACGTTCAGCGGGATCTCCGGATCCTGGTTGTCCAGGTTGATGGTGACCGGGGCCTTGCGGTGGTAGATCGCCAGGGTGGTCAGCACGGACTCCACGGCGCCGGATGCGCCAAGCAGGTGGCCCATCTGCGACTTGGTGGCGGAGACCAGGACATTGTCCAGCTGGTCGCCCAGGGCGGCCTTCAGCGCGGTGTACTCGGGCTTGTCGCCTACCGGGGTGGAGGTGGCGTGCGCGTTCACGTGCACCACGTCCTCCGGCTGGATGCGGCCGTCGTACATGGCGGCCTTCAGCGCGCGGGTGGCGCCCAGGCCCTCCGGGTCCGGCGCGGTGATGTGGTAGGCATCGGCGGTGACCGACGAGCCTGCCAGCTCGGCGTAGATGCGGGCGCCGCGGGCCAGCGCGTGCTCCTCGGACTCCAGCACCAGTGCGCCGGCGCCTTCGCCCATCACGAAGCCGTCGCGGTCCACGTCGTACGGGCGCGAAGCCTTGGCCGGATCGTCGTTGCGGCGCGAGAGGGCGTGCATGGAGGAGAACGCTGCAATCGGCATCGGGTGGATGGCGGCTTCCGCGCCGCCGACCATGACCACGTCGGCCTTGCCGGCGCGGATCAGCTCCATGCCCACGTGCATGGCCTCGGTGCCCGATGCGCAGGCGGAGACGGGGGTGTGGGCGCCGCCAGCGGCTCCCAGGTCCAGCGACACCGCGGCTGCCGGGCCGTTGGGCATCAGCATCGGCACGGTCATCGGCAGCACGCGGCGCGGGCCCTTTTCCTTCAGGGTGTCCCAGGCGTTCAGCAGCGTCCAGACGCCGCCGATGCCGGTGGCGAAGGCCACGGCAAGCTTGTTGCGGTCGACGTCGTCCTTGGACAGGCCCGAGTCGGCCCAGGCCTCGCGGGCCGCCACGACGGCGAACTGCGTGGACGGGTCCATGCGCTTGGTCTCCGGGCGGGTCAGCACCTCGGAAGGCTGCACGGAGGCGCGGGCGGCGAAGGTCACCGGCAGGTCGTATTCCTCGACCCAGCTGTCTTCCATGGTTGCGGCGCCGGAAACACCCTTCAGGGCGTTCTCCCACAGGGTAGGGACGTCCCCACCGATGGGGGTGGTGGCTCCGAGACCGGTGATCACTACTTTGCGCGCCATCATCAAACTCTCTACTGGGGTACAACTTTGCTGTTTAAAATTTGTGGGGGCCGGCTTGACGTACCGGCCGGTGTGCACGGCTTGCCCGCACAACGGTGTGCCAGCGAAAAGTTCGCTGGCGGAATGCTGCTAGGCCTGGGCGCCGGCGATGAAGTTCACGGCGTCGCCCACGGTCTTCAGGTTCTTGACTTCCTCGTCCGGAATCTTGACCTCGAACTTTTCCTCGGCCTCAACGACGATGGTCATCATCGAGATCGAGTCGATGTCCAGGTCCTCGGTGAAGGACTTGTCCAGCTGCACGTCTGCTTCGTCCAGGCCGGTCTCCGAGTTAACGATTTCGGCGAGGCCTGCCAGGATTTCTTCGTTGCTAGCCATGGATGGCTCCTTTTCTCATGATGCCGGAGGGATCCGGTCGTTGCTCTGGATTCATGCCCGCGGTAACGGGCCGTGATCCGACTGTTCGAAACCCTTTCCGCGTCCCGTGCGGGGCACGGACAGGGTTTCACCGCTTAAAGCTTAGGCCAGATGGCCCTCGCCGGTTGGGCGATGACGCGTCAAGCGGGCGAAAAATTTCAGCTGGCGCGGTGCGGCGCCTAGTTGGCGGTGTGCTCGGCGATGAACTCGCGGGCGGCGTCCAGGTCCGCGGGGGACTTCAGGGCCATGCCCTTCACGCCCTTCAGTCCGCGGCGGGCCAGGCCTACCAGGGTGCCGGCCGGAGCCAGCTCCAGGATGCCGGTGACGCCCTGGGCTGCGAGGGTCTGCATGCACAGGTCCCAGCGGACTGGGCGGGATACCTGGGCCACCAGGGATTCGAGGTTGGCCGCACCCGAGGCGACAGCCTGGCCGTCGTAGTTGGACAGTAGGGTGGTGGCCGGCTCGGCGGGAGCCAGGGTGTCTGCCAGTTCCTGCAGCACGCCGACGGCCGGGGCCATGTGCGCGGTGTGGAATGCGCCGGCGACCTTGAGCGGGATCACGCGGGCCTTGGCCGGAGGGTTCTCGCCCAGCGCCGCCAGCTGCTCCATGGTGCCTGCGGCGACGGTCTGCCCGCCGCCGTTGGCGTTGGCCGGGGTCAAATCCAGTTCGGCCAGGCGGTCAAGGACCTCCTGCGGGTCGCCTCCGAGCACCGCGGCCATGCCGGTCGGGGTTGCCGCGGCGGCTTCGGCCATGGCGTTGGCGCGCACGCGCACGAAGTTCATTGCGTCGTTCTCGCTCAGCGCGCCGGCCAGGGCTGAGGCTGTGATTTCGCCGACGGAGTGTCCGGCCAGCACGGAGTTGGCCGGAAGCTGCTCGCCGAAGAGCGCGCGGGCGGTGATCAATCCGGCGGCCACGATCAGCGGCTGCGCCACTGCGGTGTCCTTGATGGTCTCCTCGTCGGAGACGGTGCCGTGCTCGATCAGGTCGCGGCCGGTGATTTCGCTCAGCGAGGCAAGATGCTCACGCACGCCGTCGACGTCGAGCCACTCGGAAAGAAAACCTGGGGTCTGGGAGCCCTGTCCCGGGCATACGATTGCTAACACTCTTACAGCTTTCCAAAGATTGCGGCCTCGTGGCGCGTGGTCACGCACCAAGCTCGCGGTCACGGATTGTAGGTTTCCTACAAAAGCCTAGCGCATGGGGGAGGCAAAAACCCATGTAACGCCGTTGCATGACGCTCCGGCAACTGTGCGGAACCGCCAAAAGTGCTACTGGCCCGAGTCAGCCAGGCGCCCCACCACCAGCGCGCTTTGCAGCACGAAGGCGTCGCGCGGGGACAGCGGATCCCAGCCGGTCACCTCGGAGACGCGCTTGAGCCGGTAGCGCACGGTGTTGGCGTGCACGAACAGCCCGCGCGCGGTGCCTTCGAGCGAATGGCCCAGGGCCAGGTAGCTGGACAGCGTTTCCAGCAACCCGTTGGAGGCCTGCTGCAGCGGCCGGTAGACGCGTTCGAGCAGCGCGGTGCGCGCCAGCTCGTCGCCGTTGAAGGCGCGTTCAGGCCACAGGTCATCGGCCCCCACCGGGTTCGGCGCCTGGGGCCAGGCGCAGGCGGCGGCGTAGCCCGCGATGGCTGCCTGCGCGGCCTGCGGCATGTCGGTGACCGTGGCGGCCAAGGGGGAGTAGACCAGCGGGCCGGGCCCGAAGAAGCGGGCGAGCCGGCCCAGGTCTGCCTCCTCGAACTTGGTGTCCGAGAGCATCAGCACCGAGCGGTCGCCCAGCACGCTGACCAGCGAGTCGCGAGCGTATCGGGTGGCCAGGCGCCGGATGGCGGAGACGAAGCTGACCGAGTTCGAGCCCGGGGTGGCGCCGACCAGGATCCGGATGTTGCTCTGCGACTTCCAGCCGATGGCGGCCAGCCGGGAGGAGAGTGAATCGTGGCCCTCGCCGTGGAGCACCGCATCCACCACGTGGGCCTCCAGCCGGGAGTCCCAGGCGCCGCGGGTTTCGGCCGCGCGGGCGTAGACGTCGGCGGCGGCGAAGGCGACCTCGCGGGAATAGCGCAGCACCGCTTCGCGCAGGGCCGCCTGTTCCTTCTCCGGGGCGATGTCCGGGACTTGGGATTCGACGACCTCCACGATGGTGCGCAGCAGGCCCAGCGCTTTCTGCAGCGAGATGGAGCGGGTCAGCTCGGTAGGGGCGGCGCCGAACACGTCGGTGACCACCCAGGACGGGGTGGAGGAGGGGTCCTCGTACCAGGTGACGAAGGTGGAGATGCCCTTCTGCGCGATCAGGCCCAGGGCCGCGCGCTCGTTCGGCTCCAGCGAGCGGTACCAGGGCAGCTGCTGGTCCAGGTACTTCAGCGCGGTCGTGGACAGCACGCCGATGTGGTTCTTGAGCCGCTTGACGGTTTCGGCGCTCGGCGCAGGGCGGGCTGCCCGGGCCCGCGCGGCGGCGATCGATTCGGTTTCTGGGGCCATGCCTTCAAGTTTAGCGTTGCGCCTTCGCCTCAGATCCAGCGGTGTCCGAGCCAGCGGTTAATGGCAAGCTGCCCTGCCCGAAACTTGTTCGGGCAGGGCAGCTCATTCGCGTTCGAGGTGGACGATCCCGCGCTTAGGCGTCGCCGCCGGCGTTGCCGGACTTGCCGGCGTTCGGGTTGTTCAGATCGTACTTGGCGTGCGCCTTGATGGCCGAGTCGGCCGCGATCTCGCCGCGCTCAACCAGCGAGTGCAGGGTCTGCACCACCAGCGAGTGCGCGTCGATCTTGAAGAAGCGGCGCGCCGCCGAGCGAGTGTCCGAGAAGCCGAAGCCGTCGGCGCCCAGGGTGTGGTACTCGCCCGGGACGTACGGACGGATCTGCTCTGGCACCGCACGCATGTAGTCCGTGGTCGCGATGAACGGACCGGTGGCCGAGGACAGCTTCTGGGTCACGTACGGCACGCGGCGGGCCTTGGACGGATCGACCAGGACCTGCTCGTCGGCGTGCAGGCCGTCGCGGGTCAGCTCGTTCCACGAGGTCACGGACCAGACGTCTGCGGACACGCCCCATTCGTCGGCCAGGATCTTCTGGGCTTCCAGGGCCCACGGCACTGCCACGCCCGAAGCCAGCAGCTGCGCGCGCGGGCCGTCAGTGGTGGCTTCCTTGAGCAGGTAGATGCCCTTCTCGATGCCCTCGACGTCCACGTTCTCCGGCTCGGCCGGCTGGTGGATCGGCTCGTTGTACACGGTCAGGTAGTACATCACGTTCGGATCCTCGTGGGTTCCGCCGTACATGCGCTCCAGGCCGGAACGCATGATGTGGCCGATCTCGTAGCCGTAGGCCGGATCGTAGGTGATAACCGCCGGGTTGGTGCTGGTCAGCACCGGCGAGTGGCCGTCGGCGTGCTGCAGGCCCTCACCGGTCAGGGTGGTGCGGCCGGCGGTGGCGCCGATGATGAAGCCGCGGGCCATCTGGTCGCCGGCGGCCCAGAACTGGTCGCCGGTGCGCTGGAAGCCGAACATCGAGTAGAACACGTAGATCGGGATCAGCGGCTCGTTGTGGGTCGAGTAGCTGGTGCCCGCCGCGGTGAACGCGCCCACGGCGCCGGCCTCGTTGATGCCCGGGTGGATCAGCTGGCCCTGCGGAGATTCCTTGTAGGCCAGCACCAGGTCGCGGTCCACGGACAGGTAGTTCTGGCCGCCCGGGTTGTAGATCTTGGCAGTCGGGAAGAACGCGTCCATGCCGAAGGTGCGGGACTCGTCGGGCACGATCGGCACGATGCGGTGGCCGAATTCCTTGTCGCGCATGAGGTCCTTGAGCAGGCGCACGAAGGCCATGGTGGTGGCCGCCTGCTGCTTGCCCGAACCGCGCTTGGCGATGGCGTAGGCCTTCTCGCCCGGCAGGGTCAGCTTGACGTCGGATTCCTGGCGGCGCGACGGCACGGAGCCGCCGAGCTTGGCACGGTGCTCCATCATGTACTTGTACTCGGCCGAATCCTCGGACGGGCGGTAGTACGGAGGCAGGTACGGATCGGCCTCGAGCTGCTCGTCGGTGATCGGGATGCGCAGGTGGTCGCGGAAGCCCTTGAGGTCCTCGAGGGTCAGCTTCTTCATCTGGTGCGTGGCGTTGCGGGCCTCGAAGTGCGAGCCCAGGCCGTAGCCCTTGACCGTCTTGGTCAGGATCACGGTCGGCTTGCCCTTGAACTCGGTGGCTGCCTTGTAGGCCGCGTACACCTTGTGGTAGTCGTGGCCGCCGCGCTTGAGGTTCCAGATCTCATCGTCGGTGTAGTCCGCGACCAGTTCCTTGGTCTCCGGGCGCTGTCCGAAGAAGTGCTCGCGCACGAACGCGCCGGACTCCGCCTTGTAGGTCTGGTAGTCGCCGTCCGGGGTCTGGTTCATGACGTCGACCAGGGCGTTGGTCTTGTCGGCTTCGAGCAGGGCATCCCACTCGCGGCCCCAGACGACCTTGATGACGTTCCAGCCGGCGCCGCGGAAGAAGGCTTCCAGTTCCTGGATGATCTTGCCGTTGCCGCGCACCGGGCCGTCAAGGCGCTGCAGATTGCAGTTCACCACGAAGGTGAGGTTGTCCAGCTTCTCGTTGGCCGCCAGCTGCAGGAAACCGCGCGACTCCGGCTCGTCCATTTCGCCGTCGCCCAGGAAGGCCCAGACGTGCTGCTCGGAGGTGTCCTTGATGCCGCGGTTGTGCAGGTAGCGGTTCAGCTGGGCCTGGTAGATCGCGTTGGCCGGGCCGATGCCCATCGACACGGTCGGGAATTCCCAGAAGTCCGGCAGCGAACGCGGGTGCGGGTAGGAAGGAAGCGCGTGGCCTTCCTTCGACTTCTCCTGGCGGAAGCCGTTCATGTCCTCTTCGGACAGGCGGCCTTCGAGGAATGCGCGGGCATACATGCCCGGCGAGGCGTGGCCCTGGAAGAAGACCTGGTCGCCGCCACCCGGGTGGTTCTTGCCACGGAAGAAGTGGTTGAAGCCCACTTCGTACAGGGTCGCGGCGCCTGCGTAGGTGGAGATGTGGCCGCCGACGCCGATGGAAGGCTCCTGGGCGCGGTGCACCATGATGGCGGCGTTCCAGCGCATGAACGCGCGGAAGCGGCGTTCGATCTGCTCGTCGCCGGGGAACTCGGGCTCCTGGTCGACGGGGATGGTGTTCACGTAGTCGGTGGTGGTCACCATCGGCACGCCAACGGACTTGGCGCCGGCACGCTGCAGGAGCGAGCGGATGATGAACTGGGCGCGCTCGGTGCCCTGGGTTTCGACGAGTGCGTCGAACGAGTCCAACCATTCCTGGGTTTCCTCGGGATCCCGATCGGATAGCTGGTAAGTCAAACCACTACGGATCTGGGAGATGTGTTCCTCTACAGCCACTGAAGCTCCTTGATTGAAATTGCGGCTCCGCCGCGGTGCAGACATTTTTCTGCCGTGCAGCGGGATGGGACATCGGGTGCAGTAACACTGGAGTGGTGTGTCCTGCTCGGTTCACTGCCTACTCTAATGAATCGAAAGCCGAAAAATCGACGAGATTTTTGGGCAAAATAGCATTAAATAGGATATTTTAGGTGACTTATGCGACAGTGTGCAGGAGTCAACGCTAGATTGACCCTGTCAAATTGGCCTGCATCACTTTCTGGCGGGCGATATTCGTTCGGCGTGTTATTGCCGTAGCGCTTGAATGGAGCGACGAAACGGTGTTTCGTTGGTAGTAACGCTTTGCACCATCAGGAGGAATGAAGTGAGCGACGCCGTATCGGCAAACCTGGAGTCCGTTAAAAAACTGGGCTTCAAGAATGAAGACCTTATCCAGGAACTGGGTTACGACGATGACGTGGACTACGATCTTCGCGACGCGATCGAGGACACTATTGGTTCAGAGCTGCTCACCGAAGAGGATCACGACGTCGTTGATGCAGTGATTTACTGGTGGCGCGATGGCGACGGAGACCTTGTCGACGCGCTGATGGACTCGCTGAGCAACCTCGGGGAGGGTGGCATCGTATGGCTGCTGACCCCGAAGCAGGGTCGCGAGGGACATGTGTCCCCATCGCTGATCCAGCAGGAAGCTCCGAGCGCCGGGCTGCACGTGACTACTACTGAGGGTGTCTCGGCCGACTGGTCGGCCATTCGTTTGGCACCGCGCAAGAAGAACTAAATGATCGAAACGGGTTCACGCCTGTTCGACTTCTCGCTGGAAAATCAGTACGGCGAAACGATCACCAGCACCGGGCTGTCCGACGGCCGGGTGCTGGTTGTCTTCTATCCGTGGGCATTTTCCCGCGTCTGCGGCTCGGAATTGGCGCAGCTCCAGGAGCATCTCGAGTACTTCGCCAACCGTTCGGTGCGGGTTGTCGCGATTTCGGTGGATCACAAGTTCGCGTTGCGAAATTATGCCGAGGCGTTGGGGATCCAGTTCGACCTGCTGGCCGATTTCTGGCCTCATGGTCGAGTGGCGCGGCTAGCCGGCGCGTTCGACGAGCGGCAGGGCGTGGCGACACGGCTGTCGATTTATCTTGAAGACGGGATAGTGCGTCGAACTTTCACCAGTGAAATGACCCAGCCGCGCAGCCTGGAGGACTATCGGAGCGCCATCGACAAAGCGTAGAAGCATTGCGGCGCGTTCGGGAAACGCCCCGATTTGCGCAGAGCTGGAAAGCTCTGTAAAGTAATTCCTCGTTGGCTTGCAAAAGCTGATGTGGTTAGGGCCTTTAGCTCAGCTGGTAGAGCGTCACGTTTACACCGTGAATGTCATCGGTTCGATCCCGGTAGGGCCCACCAATTGCAACCCAGGTTCTCGATTTACTATCGAGAACCTGGGTTTTTACGTTTCCGCGCTCCGTGACTTTAGGGAATTATTCTCCGAGGATTCGTTCCAGCGTTTCGGCCGCGTCCAGACTTCCCTCGTTGGCCAGCCGCACGTCCACGCTCAGCTGATGGACCGTGTTTCGCCGCTGGTAGCTCAAGGCCTGCCAATGGTTTTCCGGTCGATTGCCCTGGAGGATGGGCTGGGAGTGAGGGACGCCTTGCCTGGAAACAACGAGCACATGGTAGCCCTCGACTTGGGCATCGACTAGGACATATTAGGCCGTCGACTGTATCCAGCCGGCAGCCTGGACGGTAGGGTACTGCCATGAGCATGGATTCGAAAGTGCCGGATCACCGCGGGCGGCGCACCTTCACCCTGAGCAGTTTTCCCAAGAGCCTGGCCGTGGTACCAGGACAACCGTTCGCCACTGGATTCATCATGGCCGCGGGAGCATCGCTCGCGGTCGGCTTGGCCATGGTCGTAGTCTCGATGTCGTCGGTGCTCATGTCCATCACACTTGCGCTCTTCCTCGCCTTGGGTATGACGCCGGCCGTCAACGCGCTCAAGGGACGCGGCATGCCCCATGGCTGGAGCGTGTTGACCGTTATCGTGGCATTTGTCCTCCTCATGATCGGTATTGCGGCGCTCGTTGTTCCCGCGATCGTCCGCCAATTCACTGAGTTCCTTGCAAGCATCCCGCAGGAAATCGACGCGATCCAAGCCAGCCAGTGGTACACGGAGCTTTCCGAGTCCATGGGGTTCAACGCGACTGAGCAGCTACTGGCGGCCTTCGAAACGTACTTCACCGCAGAAAACCTGCTGGCACTGTCCGGGGGCGTGCTGCATGTCGGCATGGGCATCGTCAATGGGATCTCGTCAGCTTTCCTGGTGATCGTCTTGACCCTGTATTTCGTCTCCACGTTGGATCCGATGAAGCTGGCCGTCGCGCGTCTGATGCCGGCCTATCGGCGCGAGAAGTTTTCGACGACGCTGAATTCGATCGTTTTCGCCGTCGGCAAGGCGGTTGCTGGGGCCGTCACGCTGTCGGCCATCAACGCCGCAGTGGTTCTGGTGATTTTCCTGCTGCTCGGCTCACAAGTAGCAGTCTTATTCGCCTTGATGGCGTTCTTGATTACCCTGATTCCGATGATCGGTTCGGTTCTGTTTCTTATCATTGGCACTTTGGGCGCATTGCTCATCAGCCCATCGGCGGCGCTGGTATTCCTGATTGCCTATTTCATCTATGTCCAATTGGAGGCATATCAAGTTACGCCTCGAATCATGGGCAAGGCGGTAAATGTCCCCGGCGTCTTGGTCATTATCGCCGCCATGACCGGCGCCGCGCTGATGGGCCTGTTCGGAGCCTTGCTTGCCATCCCCATCACCGCCTCGATCCTGATCGTCGTGCGTGAAATAGTGATCCCCAAGCGGGACGCGCAAACCGAGCCACCGTCCTAGAGATGTATGTCACGGAGTCCTGACTTGCGTGGATGCAGGGTTCCCCGTAAAGTTATTCCCTGTTGGCGCGGGGAAATATCCTCGGCTGGCAATGCCAAGGGCCTTTAGCTCAGCTGGTAGAGCGTCACGTTTACACCGTGAATGTCATCGGTTCGATCCCGGTAGGGCCCACCAAATATGAAACCCGCTCAAGCGATCTTCACGATCACTTGCGCGGGTTTCCTCTTTCCAGAAGCCTTAGGTCGGTGGCGGCCCCAGAGTGAATTAGATGTCGTCTGAGGTTCTACTTTCCTCGCAGGAATCCAGGCCAAGACTGCCATGCCGGTCGGCCCGTCTGGTCAAAAGCGTGGAAGCATGGCGGCTAGACCTGAATGAGCATTTTCAAGCACCTAGACTCCCACGCGTCGGTGCAAATTGCTGTGCGTGAGAAAGTCGGTTTTATTGACTTTCCTGAGGCAAGAAGCGAATTTCTGCTCCGTGACGAAGTATTACTTGGCCATATTGAAACAATTGGAGCGCTTTACTCCGATTGTCGGCAGGCGGCTGTAGTCTAGCAACAGTGATAGTCGCAGGATCCGGACAAACTGGGGGGCGTAGTCCGGAGCGGCATACGGTTTGCGTGGATATGGGGATAGCCACGAATACCTTCACTCGCAAGAGAACCCCACCAAGAAATTGGTGGGGTTTTCCGCGTCCCGATGGAAAGAGCTGCTGAAGTCTACGTAGAACATTGGCCAATAATGATGTTGTTGACTCGGATTCCAACCTCATAATTCGGCGGGCAGAAGATTGCCATCCATCGGCCCGTGAAAGTGAAGCTTGTTTAGATAACCTGGTTGCCCGCGACAGCGGCCTTGAGGATATCCGCCTGTTCCATGCGTCGCAAGCAAGTGCTGGTTTTTCGGGTTTCTATTCAGCAGCTACCCACCTGATCCGGAAGCTAAATTGCTAGCGTGAGATAGTACGAAGTTCCAGCGACAGTGAGGAAAACGCACATGAGTTTCGGGGACAAGATCAAGAACAAGGCACAGGAAGCAAGCGGCAAGGTCAAGGAGAAGGTCGGCGACGCTACCAACAATGAAGACCTGCAGGCCGAAGGCCTCGCCGACCAGGCAGCTGCCAAGACCAAGCAAGCTGGAGAACACGTCAAGGACGCAGCCAAGAACATCAAGGACGACTTCACGAAGTAAGCCTGCGACTGGCGACTAAACCTCGAACGCCCCGGACACTGATGAAGTGTTCGGGGCGTTTTCGGCCCCAGCGGCATGGCCAAAGTCCAACGCACGGCGCCGACCCGCCCCCTCGGGGAGCTGGTCGGCGCCGTGCGTTGTCTGGTGACCGTGGACTTCGCGGAGCGGATCCTACAGGGCTACCAAGAGCACTGCTGTCCAGTGGCAGAGGAAAGCAAGAATGGTGCAGGCATGGAACAGCTCGTGGAAGCCAAAGATTTTCGGCAGAGGGTTGGGGCGTTTGGTGGCGTAGAAGACAGCGCCAACGGTGTAGGCGAGCCCGCCTGCAACGATCAGGATCATGACCGCAGGATTTGCCGCCCAGAACGCCGGGAGATACATGACGGCGCCCCATCCCAGCAGGATGTAGAGGCTGACGCCGACCCAGCGTGGAGCCCACGGCCAGAACGACTTGACGGCAATTCCAGACAGGGCCCCGGTCCAGATGATCGAAAGCACGATGATCGCCTGCTTGGGCGGAAGCGTCAACGAGGCGACGGGAGTATAGGTACCGGCAATCAACAAGAAGATGTTCGCGTGGTCCGCTCGGCGGAACAAGCCCATGATCTTATCCGTCCAATTGCCGCGATGATATAGCGCGGAGGTGCCGAATAGGGTGATCGAGCTCAGGGCGAAGACGGCGGTAGTCCATTCAGCCAGGTGTCCGTCCGCCAGCACGATGAGCAGCAGACCCATGATGATGATGCCCGGCGTCGACCACGCGTGGATTAATCCCCGCCAGCGAGTCCTCTCGGTGCCCTGGACTGCCAGTTGTCGAAGTGGGCGTTTCGGCTGCTTGGCAGCTGACAGCGTAGGCGAAGTCATGCGAATCCTTTGGTCCTTCGGGCGTAGCGCCCAACTGCTTGCAGTCTACGGCACCTCTCTGGCAACGTGCTGTGCCCAACAGAATTCCGCTGCGGCGGGACGCGGTGAATGAAGTATGAAGACTAAGAACTTGAAGATTTCATCAACGTTCCCCGGATGTCGGCGTCATTGGCTAAACTCTCTCGTGGCGGGGGAATTCTTCGTCCATCTGCAAGGGCGAATGAGTTACGGCTGCGCTCGCTCGGGGCACCATCACTCAAATTTTCAAAATGGGGAAATATGCTGCGCCGCCTTTTGGCCACAGTATCAGTGAGCGCATTGGTGCTCGTCGGATGTTCTGCTCCCGGGGCGGACACGCGCACCTCGGCGCAGGCCGTCGGGGAATCCGCAATATCCGCGGTGCAACCGCTTGAAGCGGAACTGGTTTCAACGAAATCGAAGGCGGTCAAGCCCGGCGCCAAGCTCAACGGCCCCAAGGCGCTGACAGTCCTGAATACGCTGCCGGTGAAGGGCAAGGCGCCGGCGACGGGGTACAACCGCAATGCCGAATTCGGCAACGGCTGGAAGGACTTCGACAAGGACAAATGCGATGAGCGCCAGGAGGCCCTGTCGCGGGACATGTCCAAGGTGAAGTTCAAGGACAAGAAGAAGTGCACGGTGGCTTCGGGAACCTTGAACGACCTCTACACCGGCAAGAAGATCAACTGGAAGGTCAAGTCGGGCTCCGTCGACATCGATCACGTGGTGGCATTGAAGAATGCGTGGATTTCGGGCGGCCAGAAGCTTTCGCAGGCCCAGCGCCAGGCCTTGGCCAACGATCCGCTGAACCTGATCGCGGCCGATGCCTCGGCCAACCGCCAGAAGGGGGACAAGAATGCCGCCGAATGGCTGCCGAAAAACAAGTCCTTCCGCTGCCAGTACGTGGCTACCCAGATCAGCGTGAAGAAGAAATACGCGCTCTCGGTGACCTCGTCCGAAAAGAAGGCCATGAGTAAGGTCTTGAACTCCTGCAAGAACCAGAAGGCCGCCAAGGTCACCCCGATCAAGCCTGCCGGTTCCTCGAAGCCGAGCACAACCTCCAAGCCCAAGGCGCCGGGCACGGTGAAGGGCTTGGTTTCGCCCGGAGCGTTCTGCAAGAGCGCTGACAAGGGCAAGAAGGGCAAGTCGAAGGCTGGCAAAACCTACACCTGCAAGTCCTCGAAGAGCGAAAGCCGTTTGCGCTGGCGCATATAACTGAGCTCGTCCCGGTTTCGTAGCCGGGCACGCAATGACCCGCAGGTCGGCGAATACTGCCGTCCCTGCGGGTCATTCGTTCAGTCAGTGCGCCGTGCGCTTGGTGACTAGTCCCCAGATGAACAGGACCACCAAGGCGCCGGCGATCGCCAGCAGCCACGTTGACAGGTCCCAGAATTCTTCGAGGCCTTTGTTGAAAATTACGCTGCCGAGCCATCCGCCGAGTACGGCGCCGACGACTCCCAACAGCAGGGTCGCGATCCAGCCGCCTCCCTGCTTTCCGGGCATGATGGCCTTTGCGATGGCACCGGCAATCAGTCCTAGAAGAATGAAGCCTAAGAATCCCATTGTTTACTCCAATGCTCTTTGGTCCTAGCAGTCCGGGTTGACCGGCTTGATCGTGAGAATACCCCTCGATAAATGAGCTGGTCTGCAGGCGGTGCGAATTTCTCAGAATTCCCCAAGGAATTGTACTCCAACAGCTTGAGGCAGCCCTTGGAATTCACGCCGCAGACAGCTGACCTGCGCGGATCCAAGGGCGGGAGGCCAGCCAGGAGAACTTGCTTGACATCACAGGGGCTGACTTTTAGTCTGTATAAATATGATTTTATGAATCACTGGATCACTAAAGTCTGATTACAGGGTTCATGCACAATGGAGTGACACATGACTGAAATGATCCCTCCCATCGTGGTGATGGGTGTTTCCGGCAGCGGCAAGTCGACCATCGGCGACTTGCTGGCCCGCCGGCTGGAGCGGGCCTTCATCGACGGGGATTCGCTGCACCCTCAGTCCAACAGGGACAAGATGGCCGCCGGCCATGCCTTGGACGACGCGGACCGCGCACCATGGCTTGAAATCATCGGCCTGAAGCTGGCCGAGACCAACCACGCCGGAAGCCCGATCGTGCTGGCCTGCTCCGCGCTCAAGCGTTCCTACCGGGACCTGATTCGGGCCCATGAGCCCTCCACCCTGTTCGTGCATCTGTCCGGCGGCAAATCCCTCATCGGGGAACGCATGTCGGCCCGCGACCACGAATTCATGCCCGCCTCGCTGCTGGCAAGCCAGCTGGCCACGCTGGAAGAACCCGGCAGCGACGAGCGGGTGCTCACCGCCGACATCACGCAAACCCCCGCGCAGATCGTCGACACACTGCTCGCGGCCCTTCCCGCACCGACCGCTTAGGCCGCGTGGCCTGGACACCCATCCCTCACGCTCGACTTGATCAAGGACGACAATGACAACTGAGCTCGAACTCAACTGGACGCTGGGCACCCCCGCGCTCCTGGCCCTGGCGGCCGCGGCCATCGCCGTGCTGCTGGTGCTGATCATCCGCTTCCGCGTCCACGCCTTCCTGGCGCTGGTGATCACCAGCCTGCTGACGGCGATCGCCGCAGGCATCCCGGCCGGCTCCATCATCTCCACGATGACCGGCGGCTTCGGCAGCACGCTGGCCAGCGTCGCCCTGTTGGTCGGCCTGGGCGCGATGCTCGGCCGCATGCTGGAAACCAGCGGAGGCGCCGACGTGCTGACCAACTGGCTCATCGGCAAGTTCGGCGAAAAGCGCGCTCCGCTGGCGCTGTCGGTGGCCTCCCTGCTCTTCGGCTTCCCGATCTTCTTCGACGCCGGCCTGGTGGTCATGCTGCCGATCATCTTCACCGTCGCACGCCGGCTGGGCGGCTCGCTGCTCACCTACGCGATCCCGGCCGCGACCGCCTTCTCCGTGATGCACGTGTTCGTGCCGCCGCACCCGGGTCCGGTGGCCGCCTCCGGCCTGCTGGAAGCCAACGTCGGCCTGGTGCTGCTGCTCGGCTTGCTGGTCGCCGTCCCCACCTGGTTCTTCGCCGGCCACCTGTTCGGCAAGTTCGTGGGCAAGAAGTTCGACATCTCCGTGCCGAACATCCTGGATGCCGCACTGGGCGGCGCCAAGCCGGGCGAAGCCGATCCGTTCAAGTCTTCCCCGTCGGTGGGCACCGTGTTCAGCCTGCTGCTGCTCCCGCTGCTGCTGATCTTCATGAACACCGGCCTGAACATGCTCGGCACCGCCGGCGTGGTCGACCCCAAGGCCGACTGGGTGCAGTGGCTGCGCCTGTTCGGCGAGACCCCGGTGGCGCTGCTGGTCACCGTGATGCTGGCGATCTACCTGCTGGGCTTCCGCACCGGCAAGGCCAAGACCCTGATCGAAACCGTGGTCGACTCGGCGCTGGGCCCAGTGTGCTCGATCATCCTGATCACCGGCGCCGGCGGCATGTTCGGCGGCGTGCTGCGCGCCAGCGGCATCGGCACAGCCATCGCCGACTCGCTGGAATCCGTAGGCCTGCCGCTGATCATTGCCGGCTTCCTCATCGCCGCGATCGTGCGCCTGGCGCAGGGTTCGGCCACCGTGGCGCTGACCACTGCGGCAGCCATCGTGCAGCCGGCGGTGCTGGCCGATGCCTCGCTGAGCGCCTTCCAGGTCGCCACCATGGTGCTCGCTTTGGCCGCGGGCTCGGTGTTCGCCGGCCACGTCAACGACTCGGGCTTCTGGCTGGTCTCGCGCTTCATGCAGATGGACGTGCCGACCACCTTGCGCGTGTGGACCGTGGGCCAGGCGCTGGTCTCGGTTGTCGGCTTCGTCTTCGTGATGGTGCTCTACGGCATCGCCACCGTGCTCGCCTAGCCGGGCCCGGACCGCATAACCACACGATCCCGCTGTGCGCACCATGCAAGGTGCACGCAGCGGGATCCTTTGATTTTGCGCCGGGGGATCAGCTGGTCTTGGCCGGGTCCACGAACAAGCGCGGCTCGTTCTCCCACAGGCTGGAGATCTCGTTGTGCGTGCGGCGCATGATGCTTTCCATATTTCGCCGGGCCGCGGCCGGGTCGGAGTTGGAGATCGCGTCCGCCACCGACTGGTGCCACAGCAGCGCCTCCTCGTGGGGGCGTTCGGGCATCAGGCCCAGCTCGGTGCGCCCGCGCAGGATTGCGCCGATCGGGGTGGACAGGTTCGCGAACATCTCGTTGCCGCTGGCGGCCAGCACCAGCGCATGGAAGCGGATGTCGAGTTCGAGGAAGCGGCGCAAATCGCCCTGGCGTCCATAGTGGTTCATCTGCGCCGAGATGAGCATCAGTTCCTTGCGCATGTCCTCCGGGGCGACCTCGGCGGCCAGCTCGGCGGCCATCGGTTCGACGGAGATGCGCAGTTCGGTCAGCGAGCGCAGCTGCGCGCCCTTCTGGTCGCTGGCCAGCCGCCAGCGGATCACGTGGTCGTCGTACGGGTTCCAGTGCTCGGCGCTGAGCACCCGGATTCCGACGCGTTTGGTGCTGTTGACCAGGCCGCACTGGGCCAGGACGCGCACCGCCTCGCGGATCACCGAACGGGAGACCTGGAGTTTCTGCTCAAGATCGGCGGCCAGGATGATGGAGCCGCGGGGAATTTGTCCGCTGACGATGCGGGAGCCGAGGTGCTCAACCACATGAGCGTGCAGACTAGTTGCCATGACGCCAGTTTAGCCAATGAGCAGGCGGCATTGGCTATCGCGGGCCCCGGCACGCGTAAACAAATATGTTTTAAGTGCGTGCGTGCTCTGGGAAACGCCTGTCGAACCCTTGTAAGATGGGAGGGTCACGTGGTCGTGATCTGAGACCGTGACTGTTCCGGTCTCTGCTCCCGGCCCACCTCCCGGTAATTGATGGAGACTTATTTTTATGCCTGCACAGATTGGTGTCACAGGTCTGGCCGTGATGGGTGCGAACCTCGCTCGCAACTTCGCCCGCAACGGATACACCGTCGCCCTGCACAACCGCTCGGTCGCCAAGACCGACGCGCTGCTTGAGGCCCATGGCGATGAAGGCGACTTCATCCGCACCGAATCCCTGGAAGAGCTTGTCGCGAACCTCGAGTCCCCCCGACGCGTGATGATCATGGTCAAGGCCGGCGGCCCGGTCGACTCCGTGATCGACCAGCTGGTTCCGCTGCTGGATACGGGTGACATCATCATCGACGGCGGCAACTCGCACTACACCGACACCCGCCGCCGCGAGGCTTCGCTGGCCGCAAAGGGCCTGCACTTCGTCGGCGTCGGCGTCTCCGGCGGCGAAGAGGGCGCGCTGCTCGGCCCATCGATCATGCCCGGCGGCTCGGCCCAGTCCTACAAGGCCCTGGGCCCGATGCTGGAGAAGATCTCCGCCAAGGCCGACGACGGCGCCCCATGCTGCGCCTGGATTTCCACCGACGGCGCCGGCCACTTCGTGAAGATGGTCCACAACGGCATCGAGTACGCCGACATGCAGGTCATCGGCGAAGCCTACGACCTGCTGCGCAGCGCCGCGGGCATCGAGCCGGCCGAGCAGGCCAAGATCTTCGCCGACTGGAACCAGGGCGACCTGTCCAGCTTCCTGATTGAAATCACCGCCGAGGTCTTGGGCCACACCGACGCCGCCACCGGCAAGCCGCTGATCGATGTCATCCAGGACTCCGCAGGCCAGAAGGGCACCGGCCGCTGGACCGTGCAGTCCGGCCTGGACCTGGGCTCCCCGGTCTCTGCGATCGCCGAATCCGTGTTCGCCCGCTCCCTGTCCTCGCAGCGCGAGATCCGCGCCGTGGGCCAGAGCGCGCTGGCCGGCGAGACCACCGAGGTCGCGCTGCCGGAGAACTTCGTGGAGGACGTGCGTCAGGCGCTGTTCGCCTCGAAGCTGGTCTCCTATGCCCAGGGCATCGACATGCTCACCTCGGCTGCCGACGAGTACAACTGGGAACTGAAGCTGGACGAGATCGCCGGCCTGTGGCGCGAGGGCTGCATCATCCGCGCCGCCCTGCTCAAGGACATCATGGCCGCTTACAAGGGCGACGCGAAGCCCGCCAACCTGCTGTTCACCCCGGCCTTCTCCGAGGCCATCGCCAAGGCGGTTCCGGCCTGGCGCCGCGTGGTGGCAGTGGCGGTGCAGCTGGGCATCCCGGCACCGGTGTTCTCCTCTTCGCTGTCCTACTACGACGGCCTGCGCCGCGACCGCCTGCCGGCGGCCCTGACCCAGGGACTGCGCGACTTCTTCGGTGCGCACACCTACCGCCGCACCGACAAGGACGGCACCTTCCACACCCTGTGGAGTGGGGACCGCTCGGAGATCGAAGCAGAAGACACCCACTAGGTCTTCTGGCGCCTAAAGCCGGCCGGGCAGGGGAATTTTCCCCGGCCCGGCCGGCTTTTGCGTATTCCCGGCGAGCGCCGCCGGCTGGATTCATACGTGCGGCTTTTGCGCTGAACAGAGCTGTCACAGCCTGGCGGAAAACAATGGGTACTGCCCCTTCAATTTCCCCGAGGTTGACCCATGAAGTTCCCGTTCCGCACCAAGGCCCTGGCATCGGCTGCGGCCCTGTGTCTGGCCTTGGCCCTGGCCGGATGCTCCGCAGGGTCGATGAAAACCGTGTCCGAGGTGACCGGCAACAGCACCTTCCAAAGCGCCGCGGTGCCCAGCGCCTCGCCCGACACCAGCACCGCCTCGGCCAAGGACGTCATCGAGGACACCCATTTCGACGCCGATGACCTGCACTGGGACGCCTCCGCGGAAACCACGCTTGCGCTGGCAGACTCCGGCTCGACGGCCGCGGGGGAGAACGCGAAGGAGGTCTCCGTGTCCGGCGGCACCGTGAGCATCAATGCCGCGGGCACCTACCGCGTCTCCGGGACGCTCGGCGACGGCCAGCTGGTGGTGGATGCCCCCAAGGATGCCCTGGTGCGGATCATCCTGGACGGCGCGCACATCACCTCGTCCACGGGGCCCGCCATCCTGGCCGCGCAGGCGAACGAGGTGCTGCTGTACCTGGAGGAGGGGACCGGAAACTCCGCCAGCGACGCCCCGAGTTATGCGGACACCGCCGCGGACGCGCCGAACGCCGCGATCTACTCGATGGCGGACCTGACCATCGCCGGGCGCGGCGAGTTGTCCGTGGAGGGCAACCACCAAGACGGCATCGCGAGCGCTGACGGGCTGGTCCTGGATTCCGGGCAGGTCACGGTGGCCGCCGCTGATGACGGGGTGAAAGGCAGGGACTACGTGCTGGTGCTCGGCGGCAACTACACCGTGACCGCCGCCGGGGATGGCATCAAGTCCACCAACGACGCAAGCGAGGACCTCGGCTGGCTGCACCAGTACGCCGGGCAGCTCACCGTCTCCGTGGGGGACGACGGCCTGAAGGCACAGACGGCATTGAGGATCAGCGGCGGAACCGCCGTGGTCAGCGACTCGACCGAAGCGCTGGAAGCGGCCATCATCGATATCTCCGGCGGCACGGTCAACGCCACGGCCGACGACGACGGGCTGAACGCCTCGATCGCCGGGGGCGGCGCGCAGCAGGCGGGTGATTTCCACTTGGAGATCTCCGGCGGGGCCGTGACGGTTAACGCCGAGGGCGACGGGCTGGACTCCAATGGCGGCATCGCTATATCCGGCGGGCAGATCGTGGTCAATGGTCCGACCGGCGCCGGCAACGGGGCCATCGACGCGAACGGGGAGATGACGATCACTGGCGGCGTGCTGGCGGCGGCTGGCAGCGGCTCCATGGCCCAGGGGCCCAGCGGTTCATCCACCCAGGGCGGGCTGCAGGTCCCGCTGGGTTCCGCGGTTCCCGCAGGCACGGTAATCCAGATCGCTGACTCCGCCGGAACGCTGCTCGCCACCTTCGTCACCAGCAAGCCGACCGAAAACCTGGTTTATTCCTCAAAGGACATCGTGAACGGCCGCAGCTACACGATCTCCACCGGCGGGAGCGCCGAGGTGGCAGCGGGCCTGGGTGCCGGGCAGCTGGACGGGGCCAAGCCAGTTGCAACTGTCACTGCGGGCCAGTATTCCTCGGCTCTGGGCGGTCCCAGGGCACGTTGACCCTAGGCGCGGGTTTGCGCCAGCTGCCGGGCCGACTCGATCAGCCGCGCGGCCTCCACGGGGCTGATGCGCACCAGGGCGAAGGCTGCGACCACCAATCCGGTGACCGCCTCGGCCAACAGCTCATGGCGCTGTTCATCCAGACCCGGGGCCGCGGCCCGCAGTCCGCGGGAGAACGCGGCGTGCAGTTCGGCGCGGTAGGCGCTGATCGCCTCGCTGACGTGTTCGTCTCGGGCGATCGGCGCGTTGGCGCTGTTGATCAGCAGGCATCCGTTGGCGGCCAGAAGCGACTCGGGCTTCTGGAAAATTTCCTGCGTCGCGGCCAAGTACTCGTCCAGCGCGTGGGCGGAGACCGCGGTGCCGGCCAAGTCTGCAAGGCGCGGCCGAACCACTTCCTCCAGATAGCTGTCGACCGCCGCGTCGAACAGGCCGCGCTTGGAACCGAAGGAGTTGTAGATGCTCGAACGGCTCAGCCCGGTGGCCGCTTCGAGCTCCGGGACGGATGCCGATTCGTAGCCGCGGGACCAGAAGACGGAGCGCGCCCGGCGCACCGCCTCGGCGCGGTCGAAGGCCAGTGTTCGAGCCATCACAGTCCTTTCCCTTTTCGTAACGACCATTTCAGTATATATTGAAATGGTCGTTACAGATAAAGGTCCGCGGCACCTGCCGCCGAGGGAAGGCGCACTCATGATCATCATTTCGCAGGTCCTTGCGCTTGCAGCCGCGCTGCTCCATGTCTACATCTTCCTGATGGAGTCGCTGTGGTGGGAGCGACCCGCCACCCGCAAGGTCTTCGGCACCAGCGTCGCGGAAGCCCATGCCACCAAGGCCTTGGCCTTCAACCAGGGTTTCTACAACTTGTTTCTGGCGATTGCCGTGTTCGCCGGGCTGGTCTTCCAGCTCGCCGGGCAGGCGGCCGTGGGTTCGGCCCTGGTGTTCACCGGCCTTGGCTCCATGCTGCTCGCGGCCCTCGTGCTGGCCATCTCCAGCCCGGAGAAGTCAGCCGCAGCCCTGAAGCAGGGCACCTTGCCGCTGCTGGGACTCATCTTCCTGGCCCTCGGACTGATCCTCTAGCGCACCGATCAACTTGCCGACCCGGGCAATCTCCGGATTACCTGACAACAGAAAGGGAACATCCACCCATGTCCAACACCACCAGCACCCAGATCCTGCTCGCCTCCCGCCCGACCGGCTGGCCCACCGAGCAGAACTTCCAGTTCCGCACCTCCGAACTGCCCGAGCTGGCGCCGGGGCAGGTGCGCGTGCGCAACGAGTTCATCTCCGTGGACCCCTACATGCGCGGGCGCATGAATGATACACGCTCCTATGTCGCCCCGTACCAGATCGGCGAGCAGATCACCGGCGGCGCCGTCGGCCGGGTCACCGAATCGATGTCCGACACGCTGCCCGTCGGCACCTTGGTCACCCACCAGCACGGCTGGTCCGACACCGTCCAGGATACCGCCGAGCGATTCACCGCGGTCCCGGAAATCCCCGGCGTGCCCAGCTCGCTGCGGCTGCACATGATGGGCATGACCGGCCTGACCGCCTGGGTCGGCCTCACGGTGATCGCCGGGATGAAGGAGGGCGACACCGTCTTCATCTCCGGAGCCGCCGGCGCGGTGGGCACCGCCGCCGGGCAGATCGCCCGGCTGCTGGGCGCCAAGCGCGTCATCGGCTCCGCCGGCAGCGCCGAGAAGGTCGCGCTGCTGACCGAAAAGTACGGCTACGACGCGGCCTTCAACTACAAGGACGGGGACGTCGCCGGCCAGCTGGCATCCCTGGCGCCCGAGGGCATCGACGTGTTCTTCGACAACGTCGGCGGCGAGCACCTAGAAGCCGCACTGGAGAACTTCAACGACGGCGGTCGCGCCGCGCTGTGCGGAGCGATCTCCAGCTACAACACCACCGAGGCGGCCCCCGGCCCGCGCAACATGGCGAACCTGATCACCCGCGGGCTGAAGCTGCAGGGCTTTACGCTGGCCAATTACCTGCAGCATTCCGGCGAATTTGCCGAGCGCATGGGCCAGTGGTTCACCGACGGACAGATCGCCTACGACGAGACGATCGTGGATGGGATCGAGAACACCGTCCACGCGTTCATCGCCATGATGCAGGGCGAGAACACCGGCAAGATGCTGGTGCGCATCTAGCCGCAGGCCTGGGCGGACCGCAGGTTGTGGGAAACTGGGGGACATGACTGGTCCTGAAGAAAACCTCTGGCTTGCGGCCGTCCGCAACAACCCCGACCACGCGGCGAACTACGCTGAACGCTGGCGCGGCTTCATCGCACAGGGCCGCGACATCCACGGCGAGGCGCGCATGATCGACGCCATGGCCGACCGCGGTGCGCGCATCCTGGATGCCGGCTGCGGCACCGGGCGCATCGGCGGCTGGCTGGCCGAACACGGCCACCGGGTGCTGGGTGTGGACCTGGATGCGCAGCTGATCCAGGTGGCCCGCGAAGACTATCCGTTCGTGCGCTGGCAGCAGGGCAACCTGGCCGACTTCACGCTCCCCGAGGGCCCGGGGGAGCTGACCGAGTTCGACCTGATCGTCTGCGCCGGCAACGTGCTGACCTTCCTGGCCGCCGGCGAGCGCCTCCCGGCGCTGACCCGGCTGCGCGGGCGACTGGCCGAGGGAGGCCGCCTGGTCGTAGGCTTCGGCGCCGGACGCGGCTACGAGTTCGATGATTTCCGCGCCGACGCTGCGCGGGCCGGGCTGTCGGTGGACCAGGAATATTCCACCTGGCAGCTGCATGCACCGAATGGCGACTTCCTGGTCGCGGTGCTCAGCGCCGCGTAGCCCGGCATCGGGTCGCCGGGGTCGAAAGAGCCGGACTTTCGGCGACCAGTAGCAGCGCCATTGCGAACTGCCGGGCTTCGGTTCCGCGCTCTTCACGTCGACCGACCCGCGCCGGGCTCCGGAGCCGATTTACGGCATTGCCTTGAAATTTCGGCAGTCGTCGCCGCAAAAACCATGGATCCAGGCGCGGGGCAAGCCTATAATCTGGAATCACCTTTTGGTGATCGCCCACCGCGCGGCGCTCAAGTGCGCTCCACGGGCAATTTCGCGACCACGTAGCCTTTTCGGGTATTCATGATCTCCATCCATTCTTGCTGGAGGTTTTGAAAAGTTGCGTACCGCATACAAGGTTCTTGCGCACGCTATCTCTGCAGTGGTCGTTGTCCAAGCAGCCACCATAGGTATGACGACTTTCCTGATGATCCAGGCGATTGGTGCCGGCGCCACCATGAGCGAAAGCGATGCGCCGGTTGCGGCGATGCTTCACGGCATGATCGGGCAAACGATCATCCCGATCCTCGTGCTGGCGCTGATCGTCGTCGCCCTGTTCGCCCACGCAGGGCTGAAGTGGGCTTTGTGGCTCGCCGCGGCGGTGGCCGTCCAGATCGCCATCGGCATCTTGGCCTTCGACGCTCCATGGGTCGGAATGCTGCATGCGGCCAATGCATTCACGGTCCTGGCCCTGGCCGAGGTCGGTGCATACGCCGTGGCCCATGCGCCGGCGTACGTGCCGCACGCCAAGGCCTCGATGCGTCCAGCCACCTAGTCCGGCCAGTCGAGCCGCTTCGTAGGTGAAGGCCCGACCCACGGAATTCCAACCGCGGGCCGGGCCTTCGGCTTGCCCGACCGGGCTGGCCGGCTTGCGGTTCCCTCGAACACGAAACAAGGCCCGAAGCCGACTGAGGCTACGCAGGCTCGATGCGCATGCCGGAACCTCTCATGATGCCGCGCTCTGCCGTGAAGCAGGCGAGCGCGGCTCTGAGCTCATCCATTGCGTAGGGTGCGCCCCCGACGAAGCCGCGCGGCATCCTGAGGCCATTCAGATTGGCGATGTCGCGCTCGGAGACGCGCCATTCGATGACGGCGCGGCCAGTGTCCTCGAAGTTCGGCATGTCGATATAGATGCCCCAAGGCGTCAGGCGCGCGTCGTAGCCGAGCTCGTCGACCAGAAAATCGACTACCTGACGGCGCTTGAAAGTCTCCATGAGCTTGAGTTTACGGCACCTTGCGGGTTGCTGTTTGGAGGGTCCGTTTGGCCCCGACCTGCACCATCACCGGAACCGTCCCGGACGGCGGCAAGGTCAGCTCCGAGTCCTCCTTGGACGTCGATCTGGGCTAGGAAATGGATCCAGGGTGCGGCGGCTGCCCGACGCGCAGCATCCGCACCTCGGTGATGCCCGGGATCGCAGGGTCGGTCATCGTGGTGCCGTCCGGCGCGAAGCCGTTGCGCCGGTAGAAGGCAATGGCGCGGGCGTTGCCCTGCGCCACCCACAGCACGGCCGGCGCAGTTCCCAGCACCGCATCCAGCAGCGCCCGGCCCGCCCCGGTGCCGTGGTGCTCGGCCAGCACGTAGAGGCTGTAGAGCTGGCGGCCCACCGGCAGGCCGGCCGCCGCCTCGCCGAAGGGCTTGGCGGCCATCGCGAATCCCAGCAGGCCGCCGTCCGATCCCTCGGCGAGCGCTAACTGGCAGGCCGGATCGGCCAGCACCCGGCGCCACTGGGCCAGCCGGGAAGCCTCGTGCTCCGGGGTGAAGAAGCCCGCCGGCAGCATGGCCGAATAGGTCTGCTTCCAGCAGAGCACCTGCACCCGGGTCAGTTCCCGTGCATCCGCCGGGCCCGCAGCGCGCAGCGTGAATGGCACCATCAGTCCTTCACGTACGCGGCCAAGTGCTCGCCGGTCAGGGTGCCCGCGGCCGCCAGCTGCGCCGGGGTGCCTTCGAAGACCACGGTGCCGCCCTCGTGACCGGCGCCCGGGCCCAGGTCGATGACCCAGTCCGCGTGGGCGATAACCGCCAGGTGGTGCTCGATCACGATCACCGTGTTGCCCTCATCGACCATCTCGCCCAGCAGGGCCAGCAGGCGCTGCACGTCGGCCAGGTGCAGGCCGGTGGTCGGCTCGTCCAGCACGTAGGTGCCCGCGCCCTTGCCCAGGTTGATCGCCAGCTTCAGGCGCTGGCGCTCGCCGCCCGAGAGCGTATTCAACGGCTGCCCGAGCTTCAGGTAGCCAAGGCCCACCTGGTTCAGCCGTTCAAGCATGGCGGCGGCCTTCGTGATCTTCAGCCGCTGCGCGGCGGCCTCGATGCTCAGGTCCAGCACCTGGGCGATGTTCAGCCCCTCCAGGGTGTATTCAAGCACCTCGGGCTTGTAGCGCTTGCCCTCGCAGATCTCGCAGGGCAGCGCCACCCCTGCCATGGACACCAGGTCGGTGTAGGTGAAGCCCACGCCGCCGCAGTGCTCGCAGGCGCCCTCCGAGTTGGCGCTGAACAGCGCCGGCTTCACCCCATTGGCCTTGGCAAAGGCCGCGCGGATGGGTTCCAGCAGCCCGGTGTAGGTGGCGGGGTTGGAGCGGCGCGAACCGCGGATCGCCGACTGGTCCACCACCGCCACGTCCTCGCGCTTGGAGATCGTCGAATGGATCAGCGAGGACTTGCCCGAGCCGGCCACCCCGGTCACCGCGCACAGCACCCCGGTGGGCACATCCACGTCCACGTTCTTCAGGTTGTGCAGGTGCGCCCCGCGGATCGGCAGCGGCTCGCGCCCCGGGCGCACCGAAGCCTTCAGCGGGATGCGGGTGGAGAAGTGCCTGCCGGTCAGCGTGCCGCTGGCCAGCAGTCCGGTCACGTCGCCGCTGTAGGTGACCTGTCCGCCATGCACGCCGGCCCCGGGGCCCAGGTCGATCACGTGGTCGGCGATCTTGATGACCTCCGGCTTGTGTTCGACCACCAGCACGGTGTTGCCCTTGTCGCGCAGGTCTTCGAGCAGCCGGTTCATGCGCTGGATATCGTGCGGGTGCAGGCCCACGGTGGGCTCGTCGAACACGTAGGTGACATCCGACAGGGCGCTGCCCAGATGGCGGATCATCTTCACGCGCTGCGCCTCGCCGCCCGAAAGGGTCCCGGCCGGACGGTCCAGCGAGATGTAGCCCAGGCCGATCTGCACCATCGCCTCCAGCACCGCCTTCAGGTTGGCCAGCAGGGGAGCGGCGGCCGGAATGTCCAGCTGGTCGAGTTCCGCCAGCAGGTCCGAGACCTGCAGCGCAGTCATGTCCGCGATGCCCAGGTTGTTGATCTTCGAGGCGCGGGCCTTCTCGCCCAGCCGCGAGCCGCCGCAGGCCGAGCACGGCGCGGTGGTGGAGATGCGGGCGATCCAGTCGCGGATGTGCGCCTGCTTGATCTCGCGGCCCGAATGGATGTAGTTGGACTTGATGCGGGTGACCAGCCCCGAATAGCTCATGTTCGCGCCGTTCAGCTTCACCTTCCCGGCCTGGTCGTAGAGCAGCCGGTGAAGCATGTTAGCTGGCATGTCGCGCAGCTTGACGTCAAGGTCCGCCTGGGTGCCGGCGGTCAGCGTCTGCCACAGCCAGGCGCCGGGGGCGAAGTTCGGGGCGGTGATCGCGCCCTCGTTCAGGGTCTTGTCCCAGTCCAGCAGCTCGTCCAGGTCGATGCTCGCCTCGGTGCCGAAGCCCTCGCACACCGCGCAGGCGCCCTCGCCCAGATTGAAGGAGTAGGCCCCGGCGCCGCCGGCGCTGGGCACCGAGTAGCGCGAGTACAAAACGCGCAGCAGCGAGTAGGCGTCGGTGGCGGTGCCCACCGTCGAGCGCGAGTTTGCGCCCATGCGCTCCTGGTCCACCACGATCGCCGCGGACAGGTTTTCCAGCACCTCCACGTCGGGGCGCGGCATGGAGGGCATGAAGGTCTGGATGAACGCCGTGTAGGTCTCGTTGATCAGCCGCTGGGATTCGGCGGCGATGGTGCCGAAGACCAGGGAGGACTTGCCGGAGCCGGAGACCCCGGTGAAAGCGGTGATGCGGCGCTTGGGGATGTCGGCGTCGACGCCCTTGAGGTTGTTCTCCCGCGCCTGGCGGACGCGGATGGTGTCGTGGGTGTCTGCGGGGTGCTGGGTCATGGAAACCAGCCTACTTAACACCGGACCCGCGCGGGGAAATTTCGGTGCGCCCCGGCCACCCTCTATCATTGTTTGGTGCGCTGCGACACAATCCGCGGGCGCATCGCATCGCTTTGACCTCTCACCCCAAAGGAACCTCATGAAGCTGCTGAAATCGATACCGCTGCTTGGCTGGATTATCCTGGCCATCGTGGCGGGCATTCTGCTCGGGCCGGTCATGCCGCTCTGGCTTGGTAGCACCTTCCTCACCTACAACTCGATCTTCTCCGGCATCCTGGGCTTCGTGGTGCCCCTGATCATCTTCGGCCTGGTCGCCCCGGCCATCGCAGAGCTCGGCAAGGGCGCCGGCAAGTGGCTTGGCCTCACCGCGGTCGTGGCCTACGGCTCGACCTTCGCCGCCGGCCTGCTGGCCTACTTCACCAGCATCTGGCTGTTCAGCGGCCCGCTGGCCGGAGGCGGCGTGGAAGCCATCACCGAGGGCGAGGGCTCGGGCTTCGAACCCTTCGTGACGCTGACCGCCTCGGCCTCCGACTCGGCCACCGCCATCGTCCTGGAGCCGGTTTTCGGCGTGATGACCGCGCTGGTGCTGGCCTTCATGGTGGGCGTGGGCATCACCTCCTTCCACTCCAAGGTGCTCTTCCGCGGCGTGGTTGAATTCCGCGCGATCATCGAGGGCGTCATCCGCCGCATCATCGTGCCGGCCCTGCCGCTGTTCATCTTCGGCATCTTCCTTGACCTCTCGGCCAGCGGCTCGGCCGTGGTCGTGGTGCAGAAGTTCCTGCTGGTCGCCATCGTCTCCTTCGCGCTGACCCTGGTGGTGCTGCTGCTGCAGTACACCATCGCCGGGTCGATGAACAAGCAGAACCCGTTCAAGGCGCTGTGGAACATGCGCGACGCCTACTTCACCGCGCTGGGCACCTCGTCCTCCGCCGCCACCATCCCGGTGACCCTCGCCTCCACCAAGAAGAACAAGGTCGCCGACGCCGTGGCAGGCTTCGTGGTGCCGCTGTGCGCCACCATCCACCTGTCCGGCTCGATGGTGAAGATCACCTGCTTCTCCATCGCGGTGTTGCTGCTCACCGGCGGCGACGTGTCCTTCGGCTCCTACCTGCCGTTCATCCTGATGCTCGGCGTCATGATGATCGCCGCGCCGGGCGTCCCCGGCGGCGCGATCGCCGCGGCAGCCGGCCTGCTGCAGCAGATGCTGGGCTTCGGCGAGGTCGAGGTCGGCCTGATGTTTGCCGCCTACATCGCGCTGGACTCCTTCGGCACCGCGACTAACGTGACCGGCGACGGCGCCATCGCGATGATCATGAACAAGCTGACCCGCGGCAAGCTCGGCGTCCAGGCGCAGGATCCGTCCGACGAGTCGGTGGAGCTGCTTGAAGGCCAGAAGCCTTCGCACCTGCTCGGCGAGTAGTCCACCAGCGCCAACGGCACAGCGCCGGTACCCACTGGGTACCGGCGCTGTGCCGTTGGCGCTGTGGCGCTGCCCCAGGCTAGATCCACATGGCCGGATCGATGTACTCGGCCGGATCGACGGCCGGCTGGCGCTGCTCGGGGGTGCGCGGGCGGTTCTGCGCCGGGATGCCGGTCACGATGGAACCGGCCGGCGCGTCCTTGACTACCACGGCGTTCGCTCCGATGGCCGAATCAGCGCCGATGATGATCGGGCCCAGCACCTTGGCGCCGGCACCGATGACCACGCGGTCCTCGATGGTCGGGTGGCGCTTGACCTTGGCCAGCGAACGGCCGCCCAAGGTCACCCCGTGGTACAGCATTACGTCGTCGCCCACCTCGGCGGTCTCGCCGATGACGATGCCCATGCCGTGGTCGATGAAGAAGCGGCGGCCGATGGTCGCGCCCGGGTGGATCTCGATGCCGGTGATCGCGCGGTTCGCCTGCGAGAGCAAGCGCGCTGGCCAACGCAGAGCGGGGTTCTGCCACATGCGGTGGGCCAGCCGGTGCATCCAGATCGCATGCAGGCCGGAATACACGAAGAAGTTTTCCACGTCACTGCGCGCGGCCGGATCATGGGATCGGGCGGTGGCCAGGTCTTCACGTAGCCGGGAGAAGAAACTCATGAACTCTACCTTAGTGGTTGGTCGTTTTCGTGACGGAAATACAGATGTCACACAGCAAATCGGCGCGAGCCGCACCATTGCGAACCCTTTAAGGTTCAACGGTGGCTCGCGCCGATTTATTCACTTTTCGGCGAACTTCTTTTCAGATCTCGCGCAGGGCAGGCTAGCCGCGGATGTCGTCAAAGAGCAGGGTGGAGATGTAGCGCTCGCCGAAGTCGGGGATGATCGCCACGATCAGCTTGCCGGCGTTCTCTTCGCGGGCCGCGACCTGCAGGGCGCCCCAGACGGCTGCGCCGGCGGAGATGCCGCCGAGGATGCCTTCCTTCACTCCCAGCGCGCGGGCGGTGGCGACGGAGTCGTCGATGCTGGCATCCAGCACCTCGTCGTACAGCTCGGTGTCCAGCACCTCGGGGATGAAGTTGGCGCCCAGGCCCTGGATCTTGTGCGGGCCCGGCTTGCCGCCGTTGAGGATCGGGGAGTCCTTCGGCTCCACGGCGACCAGCTGCAGGTCGGCCTTCTTGGACTTCAGGTAGCGGCCGGCGCCGGTGATGGTGCCGCCGGTGCCGATGCCTGCGACCAGCACGTCCACGGCGCCGTCGGTATCTTCCCAGATTTCCGGGCCGGTGGTCTCGGAGTGGATCTGCGGGTTCGCGTCGTTGGCGAACTGCTGGGCCCAGATGGCGTTCTCGGTGGTGGCCACGATTTCCTTGGCCTTCTCGACCGCGCCGCGCATGCCGTCGGCACCCGGGGTCAGCACGATCTCGGCGCCGAAGGCGCGCAGCATGACGCGGCGCTCGGTGGACATGGTCTCCGGCATGGTCAGGATGACCTTGTAGCCACGGGCCGCGCCGACCATGGCCAGGGCGATGCCGGTGTTGCCGGAAGTGCCTTCGACGATGGTGCCGCCGGGCTTCAGCGAGCCTGACTTCTCGGCGGCGTCGACGATGGCCACGCCGATGCGGTCCTTGACCGAGTTGGCTGGATTGTAGAATTCGAGCTTGACCGCGATGTTGCCTGGCAGGCCTTCGCTCAGGCGGTTCAACTTCACCAGCGGGGTTCCGCCAACTACTTCGGTGACATTGTTGTAGATCTTGGCCATCTTCTATGCAATCCTTACGTGACTTGTCTGCAAGCGTGTTCCGCGGTGCGCTGACCGCGGATGGTTCATATCCAACACTAGTAGGGCAGGTGGGTGCTCAGGCCTCGTTTAGCCATTGAGCGTAATATTTCCTGACTTTTGCGAGCTTTGGGTCGATGATGACCCGGCAATAGCCCGCCCGGGAGTTGTTCGTGTAGTAATCCTGGTGGATTTCCTCGGCCGGGTAGAAATCTTTCGACTCTTCCATTGCGGTGACGATCGGATCGGGGTATAGGCCCGCGTACTTGTCGATGGCCTTCTGGAAGGTGGCGCGCTGCTGCGCGTCCAGCGGGAACATGGCCGAGCGGTACTGGGTTCCCACGTCGTAGCCCTGGCGGTTCAGGGTGGTCGGATCGTGCATGGTGAAGAACATGTCCAGGATGATTTCCGCGGGCACCACGTCTTCGTCGAAGATCACCGCGAGCCCTTCGGCGTGGCCGGTGGTTCCGGTGCACACCTGGTAGTAGTCCGGATCCGCGGTATGCCCGCCGATGTAGCCCGAGATGACCGCGGCCACCCCCTTGGTGCGCTGGTACACGGCGTCCAGGCACCAGAAGCAGCCGCCGGCCAGCACGAAAGTGGTCAGCCGCTTGCCGTCGACGTCCAGGCTGGCAGTGAAATGATGGGGCGATTGAATGCTCAGAGTACTCACGCACATCCCAACGCCGCGGCGTTGCATTCTGTTCCATCGCCGGTTCCAGCGCGTAGGCTTGGCATATGCAGAGCAAGGCAAACAACTCGCACGAACCCCAGCCTCAAGATGCCGCGGTGGCGCCTCCTGCGCTCAAGCCCGTTGCCGAGGAGCCGGCGGACCAGCAGGCGCGCGCCAGCGCCGGCGCTGCGACCCTGGGCAACGTCCTGGAGGCAGCCGAAGAACTCTGGCCGCAGTCCCTGGCCGAGGACTGGGATGCTGTCGGACTGGTGGCAGGGCGCACCGGCGCGCCGGTGTCCAAGGTCGTGCTGGCCGTGGACCCGACCCTCGCCGTCATCGAGGACGCGATCGCCCGCGGCGCCGACCTGCTGATCACCCACCACCCGCTGCTGCTGCGCGGGGTCACCCAGGTGGCCGGCACCAACTTCAAGGGCGAGGCGATCCACCGGCTCATCGAGACCGGGACCGCCTTGCTGACCGCGCACACCAATGCCGACAGCGCCGTGGGCGGGGTCAACGACGCCCTGGCCGACGCCTTCGGGCTCAAGGACTGCGTGCCGCTGGTCGAATCCAAGGACGGACTGCCCGAGGAAGGGCTGGGCCGGGTCGGCTTCCTAGACAAGCCGATGAAGCTGGAGGACTTCGCCGAACGCGTCTACACCGTGCTGCCGGCCGTGGCCGGCGGCATCCGCGTGGCCGGCGACCGCACCGGGCTGGTGCGCAAGGTCGCGCTGTGCTCCGGGGCCGGGGATTCGCTGTTCGATGCGGTGCGTTCGCACCAGGCAGATGTCTACGTCACCGCCGACCTGCGCCACCACCCGGCCAGCGAGGCGCGCGAAGCCGCCGGGTCGGGCTTCCCGTACCTGATCGACGTCTCGCACTTCGCCTCCGAGTGGGTGTGGCTGTCCTCCGCGGCCAAGGCCCTGGGCAACGTGCTGCGGGATCTGGGGCACGAGGTCGAGATCGAGGTTTCCCAGGTCAATTCCGACCCTTGGGACTTCATCCTCACCCCTTAATGAGGACGCCGATGCTGCATCATCTGGAGCTGTGGGTCCAGGACCTGGAAACCAGCGAGAAGTCGCTGGGCTGGCTCTTGCTGCACCTGGGATTCAAGCTGGAATCGCGCTGGAATGCCGGGGTCAGCTACCGCCACGGGGATTTTTACATCGTGCTGGAATCCGGGCCCGACGTGGTGCCCGGCGCCCACGAGCGCACCCGGGCTGGGCTGAACCACCTGGCCTTCCAGGCAGGAAGCCCCCAGCAGGTCGAGGCGTTGGCCGCCGACGCGCTGGCCCACGGCTTCACCCTGTTGTTCGCCGACCGCCACCCGTATGCCGGCGGGCGGCAGCATTATGCCGCCTATCTGGCGGACGAGGCGGGATTCGAGGTCGAGCTGGTCGCCGTAAGCTCGGGTTGAAGGAATGTGAAGAATCATTCTTTTAGGCTCGTAATCTTTGTAAGTTCTTCGGATAAGTCACAACATGCGAGTCAATCAACATGTGTTGAGCGATAGAAATTTATATGAAATGTTGTCTTCTTGCGAAACGGATCAAGCTAAATATTCTGCGCTAGTTCAGCCAATATGTTGAAACGTTGTCGAATTCAACTTTGAACCTATGAAATAATTGTCGTGGATTCCTACTTTAGAGGATCTAGGCAATGAATCATGGGGGATTTATGTTTCAAAATTATTCATGGATACAAGCGTCAAAGTTACGGTCAACATTGGCTGTCGTCGGCTTAGTTTCCGGGACTTTGGTGTTTGGCAATCTGACACCGGCTTATGCTTCACAGGAAGGCGATTCGCATCCGGAAATCGTGAGCACATGGATCTCTAAAACAGAAGTTGATGTCGTTGATGGCTCCCAAGAAGTCACTGTGCGTATTGAAGTGCGGGACCCGGACTATGGACTTAGTGACACTTCTCCACGCTTGGACCCTGATCCACTGATTGTCAACAGGGTTGATAATTCAGATGGTGATCCAGTGCAGGGGCAGCAACTAAAGCTTATCGGCGGAGATGCGTTTCAGGGCACTTATGAAGGTGTTTTTACCTTTACTGAGAATATCTACGACGGGGAATGGTGCTTTCAACCCACGATTGCTGACCGCATGGGTAATCGATTTGACGCCTACGAGCATGGCCAATCCGAATGGGGAATCGGCCTATGTTTGATTGTCACTTCGGTACCAGATATGGAAGCACCAGTCGTCAGTGGCGCTCTTTCATCTTCCATTATCGATGTCACGGATGATGGCGCGACGCTAGATTTGAGAATTGAGGCTGAAGACGATGGTGTAGGGCTAAAAGAGGGGACCTACCCCTCTCTGACGAGCGAATCAGGGAATTCATCTCATGGCTGGAAGATTGTAAGCTCTTCTAAGAACCAAAAGCGGAGAACTTTTGTTAGGACTCTGAAATTTTCCAAGTATGATTCTGCGTCAAGTCGGCTCGGTACTTTTAATGTCGCGGTAAAAGGCATTTCTGATGCCAATGGAAATCGGAGCAAATATGACTCAATTGGTTCATATACTCTTGGAATTCGACCACTCCGTGGAAAAAAACCGATACTTGAGTCGGGATCTCAAGGTGTGACGGTTTCCTGGGTAAGCCATCCAAACTCTCTTGAGAATTTGGAATATGAAGTCGAGCTAATCGACAGTAGCGCAATCCAACGTGCCAGTTATAAGACTCACGATACCGTTTTGGTGACTAACGAAGTACCGAGCGGAACCTACACTGCACGGGTACGGGCTCGAAACGTATTGGGTTGGGGCGAATGGACAAGTGCTTCTGACCCTATTGGTCACACTGCGAATGTGAAATCTAGTATTCCGAGAGTTCTCGGGGCGCCAACCGTTGGTCACTCGCTGACTGCTGTTCCTGGTTCGTGGGGTCCCGATGGTGTTGAACTTTCCTATCAGTGGGCTGCTAACGGAATAAATATTGGTGGGGCGACTCAAAATACGTTCCCGTTGACTCCGGACCTTGTTGGTAAGAACATCACGGTTACGGTGACTGGACGTTTGAATGGTTATGCCATGACCAGCAAGACCAGTGTTGCAACAGGCAAGGTCGCTGCCGGTGCACTGAGCGCCGCTATACCGAAGGCCACTGGGACGCCAACCGTTGGTCACTCGCTGACTGCTGTTCCTGGTTCGTGGGGTCCCGATGGTGTTGAACTTTCCTATCAGTGGGCTGCTAACGGAATAAATATTGGTGGGGCGACTCAAAATACGTTCCCGTTGACTCCGGACCTTGTTGGTAAGAACATCACGGTTACGGTGACTGGACGTTTGAATGGTTATGCCATGACCAGCAAGACCAGTGTTGCAACAGGCAAGGTCGCACCGCAGCTTGTTCAGACAACGGCGCCAACTTCTGATCTCGCGCTCGGTAGATTGACCATTCCGTCCGTAACTGGAGTGAGATACCTCGTTGACGGCATTGAGAAGAAACCGGGAACCTACACTACTGGCTACAAGCGAGTATCAATCGTTGCGCATGCCACGGAAGGATACTCACTTTCCGGCACCGCGGCTTGGGTCTTTGACCTCAGCAAAACCAAAGTGGTCGCCAAAAAACCAACGGTGAACTACTCAACACATACCTTGAATATTCCGAATCTGCCAGGTGTCCAATACACGGTGGATGGGATCACCAAGAATCCTGGAACCTACAATATCTCCACGCAAATCGTTGTAAAGGCTGAGGCGTCCGCCGCCAACTATGATGTCGCACCGGTGACTTGGAAATACGATCTTCGAACAACCGTCAGCGCGACCAAGCCGGTGTTTGATGCGAAGAAGAATACGGTGAAGATCCCTGCGAAGACTGGTGTTACTTACTATGTCAATGGCGCGAAGAAGAGTGCTGGAACGTACAAGTACACCGGGGCGGGTACCGTTACGGTGAATGCATCGTCTGGTGGGTACAAACTGACGGGAACGACATCCTGGAAGTTCGACAATCGCAACGTTGTTGCCGCGACCAAGCCGGTGTTTGATGCGAAGAAGAATACGGTGAAGATCCCTGCGAAGACTGGTGTTACTTACTATGTCAACGGCGTGAAGAAGAGTGCTGGAACGTACAAGTACACCGGGGCGGGTACCGTTACGGTGAATGCATCGTCTGGTGGGTACAAACTGACGGGAACGACATCCTGGAAGTTCGACAATCGCAACGTTGTTGCCGCGACCAAGCCGGTGTTTGATGCGAAGAAGAATACGGTGAAGATCCCTGCGAAGACTGGTGTTACTTACTATGTCAACGGCGTGAAGAAGAGTGCTGGAACGTACAAGTACACCGGTAAAGTAAACGTCATAGCCAAGCCGTCCAGCGATGCATTT
Source organism: Arthrobacter sp. YC-RL1 (assembly GCF_001454985.1). NCBI lineage: Bacteria > Bacillati > Actinomycetota > Actinomycetes > Micrococcales > Micrococcaceae > Arthrobacter > Arthrobacter sp. YC-RL1. Next base: position 2,164,749 of record NZ_CP013297.1, on the reverse strand, counting down.
AGGATCAAAGGCACTTCTAGCTGGAGTGCAAAGCTCTAGGTTGAATTTAATTAGCTAACCAGAAGATGGCGACCACGTTCCAATTCGCGTAGTGGTCGTCATTTTTTGTTGGTTCTTGCAGACTTCCGTAACAGGTGCACGAGCTCGGCAAGAATGTGGCCGATGCCACCGAATACGATTTCTGGATTCGGCAATACGGCCTGACGCATAATTACTTGCTCAGGCCACCTTGTTCACGGTGGTGAACTGGTGGTCTTCCGGGAGCAGGATGTTCAGCGCGGTGCCCTTCTTGTCCTCGATAAGGCTCGCTTCCCACTTGGTGGAGGCCAGTTCCAGCAGCTCCTGCGCCGTGGTGGGCGCCTGGGACTGCTGCACCAGGAAGCGGGCGACCTCGCCGCGGGTGTGCTTGGCGAAGTGCGAGACCACCTTGGGGGTGCCGTTGCGCAGCTGGAAGACGTTGACCGCCACGGTGTTCCCGGCGGCAGGCTTGTACGCGGCCGCATAGGTGCTGGAGCGGGCGTCGACGACCAGCTGCCCCTCGGCCGCCTGGTCGAGCACCGCGCTCATGCGCTTTTTCCACCAGCTGGCCAGCTTGCCCAGCGGCTCGAGCTTGACCGACATCGACAGCCGGTACGGCGGGATCCGGTCGCCGAAACGCACCGCGCCCCACAAGGCAGAGACCACCACCACCGAGGCGTCGGCGCGCCGCTGCGAAGCCTCTTCCAGGCTCGCATAACCCAGGGCCTCGAACAGGACCCCCGAGTAGATGTCGTGCGCGCGGGCCGCCGGCTCGGTGTGCAGCTTGATATTGCGGGTGACCTCGGTGGCCAGCGAGGCCCCGACCCCGAGCAGTTCCAGCGCGTCATCGCGCGCGGAAACCTTCGACAGCGCCGAAATCACCAGCTCGCGGTCCGCGGTCAGTTCGGGGAACGAGAGCTCAGTCAGCTCGAACGGGGTTCCGGCGGCGTGGGCGGTCTTGCCTTCTGAAGGCGGCAGCAAAATAAGCACGCTCTCCAGCTTATCGCCACTGAGCCTCCGGCTGGGCATCCGTCTGCGCCCCTATCGCCAACGCCCCGGTCTCACTAGGCTGAGGCCCCAGGGGCGGGTGTGCCGCTCCCAGGACAAGGAGGGACCATGCAGGATCCAGCGAAGACCGCGGCCGACTTCGATCTCATAGTGATCGGCGCCGGGCCCGCCGGGGAGAACGCCGCCGACTACGCGGCCAGGGCCGGGCTGTCGGCGGCCATCGTCGAATCCGAACTGGTCGGCGGCGAATGCTCGTACTGGGCGTGCATGCCCTCCAAGGCGCTGCTGCGCAGCGGCCAGGCGCTGGATGCGGCCCGGCGGCTGCCCGGCGCGCAGCAGGCGCTGACCGGTTCGCTCGACGCGCCCGCCGTGCTGGCCCGGCGCGACGCCTTCACCAGCGGCTGGAAAGACGACGGCCAGGTCAAGTGGCTGGAATCGGCGGGCATCACGCTGCTGCGCGGCCACGGCCGGCTGGCAGGGGAACGCACGGTCCAGGTGGGGGAGCAGGCCTACACCGCCCGCGCGGTCGTGCTGGCCACCGGTTCCGCCCCGGCGCTGCCGCCCATCGACGGGCTGGCCGACGCCGAGCCTTGGGGTACCCGCGAGGCCACCTCGGCCCAGCAGGTCCCGGCCCGGCTGATCGTCATCGGCGGCGGCGTGGCGGGAACCGAAATGGCCTTCGCCTATGGTTCGCTTGGCGCCCAGGTCACGGTGCTGGCCCGCGGCCGGCTGCTGGGCTCCGAGGAACCCCATGCCGGGGACCTGGTGGCCCGGGCGCTGCAGGCCAGGGGTGTCGACGTGCGCGAGGGCGCCACCCCGGCACGCGTGGACCGCGGCCCCGACGGCGTGGTCAGCGTCCAGCTGGAGGACGGCGCCGTGCTGCAGGCCGAGGAACTGCTGGTGTCCACCGGCAGGAAACCCAACACCGCCGATCTGGGCCTGGAGGAACTCGGCATCCAGCCCGAGGCCCTGCGCGAGGTCGACGACACGCTGCTCGTTCCCGGCACCGATTGGCTGTACGCGGTGGGCGACGTGAATTCCCGCGCCCTGCTCACCCACCAGGGCAAGTACCAGGCCCGCGCCGCCGGAAGGGCGATCGCCGCCCGGCTCACCGGGAAACCGCTGGCCGACGATCCCTGGGGCGCCCAGGCAGCGACCGCCGACCACGGCGCCGTGCCGCGGGTGGTGTTCAGCGATCCGCAGGTCGCAGCCGTCGGGCTGACCGCAAAGCAGGCGCGCAGCCAAGGCCTGGACATCGTGGTCATTGAGCACGACCTGGGGTCGGTGGCCGGGGCCAGCCTGCATGCCAGCGGGTATTCCGGCCGGGCGACGCTTATCGTCGACAAGGCCCGCTCGGTGATCCTCGGCGCGACCTTCGTGGGCCAGGACGTCGCCGAGCTGCTGCACGCCGCCACCATCGCGATCGCCGGGCAGGTGCCGATGGAACGCCTGTGGCACGCGGTGCCCGCCTATCCGACCATCAGCGAGATCTGGCTGCGGCTGCTGGAGGACTACTTCTACCCGCAGCCCGTGTGAGCCAGTTCGCCGGTGGCACTGGACACGATGTTGTTCGCAAAGGTACTAGACTAGTGGTGAATGGGATGGCCAGACGGTCGCGTGGCAAGCAATTGTCCCGAGGAACGTCCGGGCTCCACAGAACAGGGTGGTGGGTAACGCCCACTCGGGGTAACCCGCAGGCCAGTGCCACAGAAAATAGACCGCCAGGTTCTCCTGGTAAGGGTGAAACGGTGGTGTAAGAGACCACCAGCATCCCGGGTGACCGGGATGGCTCGGTAAACCCCACTCGGAGCAAGGTCAGACAGACTGCGTTACGAGGGCTGTTCGCCCCATGCAGTCGGGTGGACCGCTAGAGGCTGTCGGCAACGGCAGTCGTAGATAGATGACCGTCACCGCTTCGGCGGGACAAAACCCGGCGTATCGGCCATCCCATTCGCACACTCCAGAACGGTGAGATGATTCACAGGCGCAAGCCTGTGGAAACTCCGTGCACCGACTAGAATGGAAAACGTACTTGCGGGGATGATCCTGTTACCCCGCACCACCGCAAAAGCAATGGTGCTTCTCTCGGTGCCAACCGGCTTTATGGATCTGCAAGCCGGCTGATTTGGAAGGATTCTCTGTGACCCAGCAGTCTGTCGTTGCCCAGGAAGAATGGAGCGGGCGCGAAGAGCTCGCCGAGGCCATGATTCCACTGATCGGACGCCTCTACCGCAAGAACAATGTGGTGACCTCCATCTACGGCCGCAAGCTGATCAACCAGTCCGCCATCGATATCATCAAGGCCCACCGCGTGGTGCGCCGCATCGACGGTGAAGAGCTGGACCTGAATGCCACCAAGGCAATTCTCGATGTCATTGAAACCCTGAACGTTGGTTCGGTTTCCGTCGACCTCGGCCGCCTGAACAAGAAGTTCGTCGAGTCCGGCTCCGCCGACCTGAACGAATTCGTCTCCGCTGAGCTGGGCGCCAAGGTCGGCCAGGCCGGCGCCACCGACGCCGAGCCAACCGACGTGGTCCTGTACGGCTTCGGCCGCATCGGCCGCCTGCTGGCCCGCATCCTCATCGAGCGCGGCGGCTACGGCCTGCGCCTGCGCGCCATCGTCGTGCGCAAGGGCTCGGATGACGACATCATCAAGCGCGCCTCGCTGCTGCGCCGCGACTCGGTGCACGGCCGCTTCGACGGCACCATCACCGTGGACGAGGAAAACAACACCATCCTCGCCAACGGCACCCTGATCCAGGTCATCTACTCGAACGACCCGGCCACCATCGACTACACCGCCTACGGCATCGACAACGCCATCGTCGTCGACAACACCGGCCGCTGGCGCGACGAGGCAGGCCTGTCCCAGCACCTGCAGTCCAAGGGCGTTGCCCGCGTGCTGCTGACCGCACCGGGCAAGGGCAGCCTGAAGAACATTGTGCACGGCATCAACGATTCCGACATCACCGCCGATGACAAGATCGTCTCCGCCGCATCGTGCACCACCAACGCCATTACCCCGGTCCTGAAGGCCCTGAACGACAAGTTCGGCGTCATCCACGGCCACGTCGAGACCGTTCACTCGTTCACCAACGACCAGAACCTGATCGACAACTTCCACAAGGGCGAGCGCCGCGGCCGCTCGGCGGTCCTGAACATGGTGATCACCGAAACCGGTGCCGCCAAGGCCGTCTCGAAGGCCCTGCCGGAGCTGGAAGGCAAGCTGACCGGCAACGCCATCCGCGTTCCTACCCCGGATGTCTCCATGGCGATCCTGAACCTCAACCTGGAGACCGCCACCGACAAGGACGAGCTGAACAACTACCTGCGCGAAACCTCGCTGGGCGCCGAGCTGCACAAGCAGATCGACTACATCGACTCGCCTGACGTCGTCTCCACCGACTTCGTCGGCTCGCGCCGCGCCGGTATCGTCGACGGCCTCGCGACCATCGCCACCGGCAAGAACGCCGTCGTCTACGTCTGGTACGACAACGAGTTCGGCTACTCCTGCCAGGTTGTCCGCGTCATCGAGACCATGGCCGGAACCCACCCGGCAGCGGTGCCTGCAGTGAAGGCCCAGGCAGTCACCGCCTAGTCTCTTCGCAGCGATACGCTCCACCAAGGGGCCGCACACCCGTGCTTCGGCACGCGGGGTGCGGCCCCTTTGGCGTCCTTCGGACGCGTCCCGCGCGGGAAATCCGGTGCCGGCGGCTCCGCGGAGGCCGCCAAGGAGTAGAGTCGCAACCCATCGGGGCAAGAAATGCGGCAAGGGGGCTGCCATGGCACCGGGACACGGCGCCGAGCTGAGCGGGACTGGACGCGTCGAGGCTTTTCCCGACGGGGTGCTGGCAGCCGTGATCTACGCCGGATCGTTCCTGCTGACCCCCGTGGTCTTTTTCGCCCTGCAATACCATCTGCCCAAGCGGCGGCCGCACCTGCTGCGCGAAACGCTTGATGCCCGGCAGGCGCGCTTGATCCTACTGCGCGGCCCGGTATCGATGCCCATCTACGTGCTGGCCGCGGCGGCCGCCCTGCTCTCTGCCTATCTGACGCTGGGCATCTGCATGGCCATGGGGTTGTTCTATTTGTTGCGCACCGCGGGCAGCGGGGTCCGGAGGGCCGCAGGCCCGCTGTAGACTCGGGAAATGCCGATCGAGCTGAAATCCATGCTGTGCCGGGTCACCGGGGAGGTGTTCGGCCGGGGTTTCATCGTGGTCGAGGACGCCTCCCGGGAGAACCCGCCGCAGTACTCGGTGCTGGTGCGCAACTGCGGGACCGGTCTCGCCGCGGTGATCAGGATCGACCCGATCCACCTGGACGTCGATTCCCCGGACCACGATGTGCGGACGGGCATTGTCGACGATGATGACAACGAGGCCGGCAAGGAAGCCGAGCTGCACCGCCTGTGCCGGATGGTGCGCGTTTACCTTGAGGGGAACACCCTCCTTGAGCACCGGTGCCGGCTGTTCCGCTCCGGGACGACTCCGGTACTCCACGTTGAGGCTGACGGGCAGCGATGGCAGATCGGACGCAGCGTCTCCCGGGTGCCGAATCCCTGACCCGCCGGAATACCCGAGGCTGCGTCGGAGGCGGAGGCGGAGGTAGGCTGGTGGCATGCCAAACGAGCTCACCACGCGGCTGGATCGCGTCGTCGCGGCGACCTTCGCCGAGGGCTTCAGCGTCCTGGAAACCGACCTGCGCGAGAACCCGCCGCGGTATTCGGTGCTCGTCGGCAGCACCGCGGATCCGAGCCGCACCGCATTCATCCGTCTCGACGGCGTCTGGCTGGAGGCATTCATACCGGAGCTCGGCGTCCACTGCGCGCTGCTGGATGACGAATCCGACGCGGACTTCGACCTCGGCAGGCTCTGCCGCGCGCTGCGGGTCTATCTTCGCGGCGAGGCGCACATTGAACAACGCCGGCGCTTTCTGCGTCCGGGAGCAAAGACCACGGTGCATATCGATCTGGAGGGGCGGCGTTGGAGCCTGGGCCGGAACCGGTGGAGCCTGACATAGTCCCGGCGGCCGGAAATCTGTTGCCAGTGGAGGCGTCCTGTGCCAAGCTCGGGGCATGATGCGATCAACGAACCCGGCCCTGCGCCAGAGTTCGTGGCCTGCGGACATGTCGCTGGCCATGGACGACCACGGGCAGCCGATCCGGATGCTGCTGTTCATCCGGCACGCCTGGGGCCTCGCTGAAGACCTCGCCCTGCCCGAGCTGAACCCGGTTCCCGAAACGGGGTCCTCCGCCATGCCCGATGAAGCCGCACGGAACCTGTGGGAGCGGCGGTGGATGCGCACCTGGTCGAACGCCTGGGGCGTGAAGGCGCACGGTGCCCATCGTGTCCCCGGACTCTCGGCCATCACCACGGCAGCGAGCCGCGCCACCGACAACGATTTCTGGACCGCGCAGTATGGACGCGAGGGGATCGACCTCACCGCATTCGAGCAATGGGAACAAATGTTCGATCCCTTGCTGGGTATCGACCTCGACCCGGTGCTGCGCAGCCCCCAGGTGGAACCGGTGCTGGTCGCCGCGTGGGAGCGTGGGCTGACGGATCTCACGGTGGTGCCTTGGGCCGGGCACTGCATGCACAAACTCAGCGATTCGCACCTGGTGACCTCCTTCGACACCGCCGCCAGCTGGTCCCTGCTCAGGCAGGCGCTTGCCGAGTGGATCCGCACGCCGCTGGCATAGGATGCGATCTCGATGACCGAGCACCTGCCGCCGCGGCGCATCCTTCAGCTGCGCATGGCGAACCAGCTGCTGCTGGAACCTGCCGGCTCCATCCCCGCGTCCGCGGAACGCATGCTGGCGCTCCAATCCCAGGACCTGGCCGCCGGGCGCTACGCGCTCGCCCAGCGTTCGGGAAAGGGCATCGGCAGGGCGCGCATTGACGCGCTGTTCGCCGCGGGGGAACTGGTGCGCTCCTGGACCATGCGCGGCACGTTGCATATCTGCGCCGCCGCCGACGTGCGGTGGCTGGTGCGGGCCACACGCCAGCGCACGCTCAAGGCCATGGGCTCGCGCCTGCGCGAACTGCAGATCACCGCGGGCGACATCGACGCCGCCGGGACGTTGATCGCCGCCCACCTGGAAGAGCGGGGCCACGCGAGCCGTGCCGGCCTGTTCACCTTGCTCAACGAGCGCGGAATCCAGACCTCCGCGCAACGCGGGGTGCACCTGCTGATGTGCCTGGTCATGGAGGGCCTGCTGTGCCTGGGGCCGGTTCCCGAGGGCGCGGGGCTCGCCGGCCAGGACTTCATCCTGGTTGATCGCCTGGCCGCACCGGACCTCCAGCCCGCCCAGCCGCTGCAGGAGCTGCTCAGGCGCTATCTGGCGGGCCATGGACCTGCCAGCATCAGGGATGCCGCCTGGTATACCGGGCAGACGCTCACGCAGCTCAAGACGGCGGCCGCCGAGCTGGGTTCAGAGCTGCTCTGCGTGGGGCGGGACACCCGCGGCGAGGAGCTCTACCTGCTCTTCGCCTGCCCGGCGCTGGCCGCGGATCTTCCCTCCAGGCTTCCGCTGCGCCTGCTGGGGCACTTCGACGAGTACTACCTGTCCTACGCGGACCGCTCGCTGGTCGCCGACGAGCGGCTGCGCGCGCAGATCGGCCCGGGCAGCAACGGCATGGTCAAGCCCTTCTGGCTGCGTTCGGGCAAGGCCGAAAGGCCGTGGAACGCGCACACAGCGCCGACCGATCGACTCGGTGCGGCGCTGCATCAGCGGTATCTGGAGTTCAGGGCCTAGTGGCCGAACGGGTCCGCATCGGTGCCCGGAAGCCAGGTATTGCCCGGCACGCCCCAGCCGAGGGACTTCTTGGCCTTCTTCCAGCGCTTCTCCCAGCGCGGCTGCAACTTGTCCACGTACAGCAGGCCGTCCAGGTGGTCGTACTCGTGCTGCATGATGCGGGCGAACCAGCCGTGCGCCTCGAAGGAGATCGGATTGCCGAACTCGTCGAAGCCCTCCACCTTGGCGTAGTCGGCGCGCTTGAGCGGGAAATCCAGCCCCGGCACCGACAGGCAGCCCTCGGAGTCGTCCTCGGCGTCGGGAACACCCTGGGACACCTTGGACAGGGTCAGCTTCGGGTTGATCACCACGCCGCGCTCCGGGGCATCGTCCTGGTCCGCGTAGACGTAGGTGAACATGCGCAGCCCCAGGCCGATCTGCGGAGCGGCCAGGCCTACGCCGTGCGCGGCATCCATGGTGGTGTGCATGTCCGCCACCAGGTGGCGAAGCTCGTCGTCGAACTGCGTCACCTCCACGGCGCGCTTGTGCAGGACGGGTTCCCCGTAGACGGTGATCTGCCGAATTGGCACGTGATCAGTTCCTTTCCAAAAAGTGCTTAGAGTGCTCGTCCAATAGTTTCACGCATGATCTCACTTGTGCCACCGAAAATGGTCAGCAAGCGGGATGCGGTGAACGACTGCGCGATCGGGTACTCCATGATGTAGCCGTACCCGCCATGGATCTGCAGCGCCTTGTCGGTGAGTTTTTTCGCGCTTTCACTAGCCCAAAGCTTCACCTCGGCCGCCTCCTGCGCGTCGAGCTCTCCCTCGTTGAACGCGAGGACCGCGCGATCGACGAAGGCCTGGGTGACATGCGCCTCAGTCTTCAGGTCCGCCAGCTCGAAGCGGGTGTTCTGGAAGCCGGTCAGCGCCTGGCCGAAGGCGGAGCGCTCGCCGGCATGGGCCAGGGCCTGGTCGAATGCGGCGGTGCAGATGGCGCTGGCCGCTACTGCGATCGCCAGGCGCGCCTGCGGCAGCTGCTCCTTGACGTATGCGAGCCCCTGGCCGACCTCGCCGATGCGATCGGCGTCGGAAACGCGCACCTCGTCGAAGAACAGCTCTGCGGTGTCGGAAGCGCGCAGGCCCATCTTGTCGAATGGCTGCCCGTTCGAGTAGCCCTCGGAACGCTCGACCATGAACAGGGTGAACGAATCCTCCCCGGCCCGCGCGGTCTGCCCGTCCGTGCGGGCCAGCACCACTGCCGCATCGCCGTAGGCGCCGTTGCCGATGAAGGTCTTCTGGCCGCTGACCAGCCAGTCGTCCCCGTCGCGCACAGCCTTGGTGCGCACCCCTCGCAGATCCGACCCGGCACCCGGCTCGGTGAAGGCGCAGGAGGTGATCGTGGATCCGTCCACGAACCGCGGAAGCCAGCGCTGCTTCAGGTCCTGCGACCCGTAGGCCAGCAGGTAGGGGAGCACGAGGTCGTCATGCAGGTGCAGGGCCAATGCCACCGCAAGGTGCCCCGAACGGACGAACTCCTCATCAAGCACGACGCGGAAGCGGTAGTCGTCGATGCCCATGCCGCCGAACTCTTCCGGCACCGCGAGACCGAGCAATCCGTTCTCCCCGGCGGACTGCCACACCTCGCGGGGAATCTGGTGTTCTTTTTCCCATTGCGCATACTTACCGGCGATCTGCCGGGCGTTGAACTCAACGGCAAGTTCGCGGAACTGTTCGTGGTCTTCTTCAAAGAGCGCGCGTTTCACGGAGAGACGCCTTTCGGACGGGGGCGAGGGGCTGGTTCGGGGCAGGCCACGTGCAATGACCTGACGAACTGTTCACTCCCATTATGGTCTCACCCATTGACATGCGCCTATTTACGACCGAAACTCTGTTGCCTACGTCATGTTTGAAGCAATAAGTCTCGAAAAACGCGGGTTTAGACACCTTCAAACCACTGATTCGAACATAGCTTCGAATATGGAGCGTGGCATGGCGTCACAAAGCTTAACGACAAGGTGCCAGCATCAATGATGCTGGCACCGGTCTGTATCGGTGGGAGTCATATGCGCTCATTGCGAGTGATTGCAATCGAAAATCCCGTGATCCGCTCCATCAACTACTGTGATTCCCCCAAGAACCCATCGCATAGGTTGATCGAACAAGAATCATCATATGCGTAAGTATGGACATTTAAGGAACAAAACCAGACGACTAGGTAGGCCATCGCTCGGAAATAGGTAGGGCTAGAGTATGCTCTGTGGCCGGGAGCACTTCATCATCCGTCGCGACAGGCTCCGCCAGCAGTTGCCGACGGTCCGTGATACCCAATTTCGCATACGAGCGCTGCAGGTGTCCCTCCACCGTACGCGGGGACAAAAACAGCTCCTGGGAGATCTCGTGATTGCTCGCCCCCGATGCGGCACGCACGCACGTTGCAAATTCACGAGCCGTCAACAGCGCTTCATCAACACGCGCCCGACCCAGTGCCGGCGTATTAACCTGTTCCAGCGGCTGGGCGATTTCGACCGAAAGCCCCAGCAGATGAGTGGCCACCGTGCGCCGGCCCAAAACCCGAGCACGCTCCGCGGCGCTCGCCGCCAGCTGGGCAGCCAGCAGTAGCTGCCCTCCATCGACATGGGCCTGCACAAGCTGTCCCACATTCAGCTCCGCCGGATCCTCAAGCGCCGCTTGATACCGCGCCAGCGTCGCGGCCAGCGGCCCCTGCACCTGCAACGCAGCCTCCGACAATCTGGCAACATCCGTCAGCAGCCCGCACTGCCACGCTTCGAGCAGCAGGCGCATCACCAGGTTCTTCCGGCCGAATCCTTCGGCCTCAGCAAGCAGCTTGTGCAGATACTCCTCAGCGGCCTGCTCGCCTTCAAGATCCAAAACCACCGACAGGAGCGAACGCTCGGCGATCGGGCGCAGGATCTGACCCGAAACCTCGGGCTGAGCACGCGACATGTCCAGGTAGTACGACGCCTTGGACCGGTCGCCCAGCAGGGAGGCGGCATACGCGGCAAACGCCGCTGCAAACCCCTTGACCAAATACGGGTCGCCCACCGACAGCAAGCCGATGGCCTGCTCCAACGCAGCCAAGGCCTGCGAAGCCAACCCGGACTCCAGATAGCCCATGCCGATGCTCACCATGACGTTCCCGTGATCGGCGTTCGCCTCCTTGAGATCGTCACCTACCGTCAACTGGGCAAACTGCGCAGGATTCATCCCCAGCGCGAACGCGATCGTCGGGAACGCGAAGACCAGTTCGGACCGAACCGAGGCAGGCCACGTCTTCCACTCCGGCGAGGACGAAATCCGGACGTACTCGGCCATCGCCTCCTCGGCCAACCCGGCGTAGGACTTCTCGATCAGCACATGGGCCAGGCATGCGGCCCGACCTTCACTGCGCAGCTCGGGCATCGACGCATACTCGCGCAAGGACGCGATATCAACAACCTTATTGGCCCGCGAGCGGATCAGTAGCAGATACGCGGCAACGCCTGGCGGATCGCCCGGGCGGGGTTCCAGGATCTGCTCAGCCACTGCGAGCCGCCCTAGACTTGCATAAGCGATCTTGGCGGCGACAAAGCGGATCTCCGGCGAACCCGTTGGCAGGTGCTCCTGCAGCAAGGCCAATGCGGCCTCCGGCTTGCCAAGCTCATACAACGCATCCGCGCGGGCAATCAGCAACGATTCCAGCTGGTCGGGGGAGTCGACTCGCTGCTGGTCCAGCAAATCGGTCAACGCGATCACCTGCGAGAACTGCCGCGCGCTGGTTGACTGCTCGACATCAAAGAGCAGCTCGCGAATCGGAACGGTCAGCCCCATCTCCAGCCGATGCCTGGTGAACCGGCTGCGCGAGGCCGAGTCGAAAAGTTCCCAGGACAGCTTCTCCTCGATGGTCTTGATATGCCGGCGCAGCGTGGACGAATCGAAACTGCTGAAAACCAGTTGCGAGGAGAGCCCCGCCCCCAGCCGGACGCGCTCCGTGCGCTCGCCGGTAATGGGGTTCTCCGAAACGAGGTCGAGGCGGACCAAGTCGGCGTCGATGGCATCATAGATTGACTGGCCCATGAGTTTGCGGGCCACCGGCAGAGTGACCGGACCCGTGACCGCCAGGAGTTCCAGGGCCTCCCTGACGTTTTCCGGCTGGTCGCTCAAGCGGGCGTTGATCAGGTCCGTGGTGCGTTTCCCATGCGGTGTCCAGGCCCTGTTGAGCGTCCAGTAGTCCTGCTGCTTGGTCAGCGCCCCGGTGGACTGGGCATCAAGGGCCAGCTCACGCAGATGCAGCGCATGTCCGCCGGAGAATTCCAGCAGCGAAGTGACCGCGCTCGAATTGACGGCGCCGCCGAGGATCTCGGAGAGTATCAGGTTCGCGTCGTCGTAGGAGAGGGGCGCAAGTTCTATGCGCATGAAACTCGGGGAGGAAATCAGGGAGCGCAGCTCCGAGGGCAGCGAACGTACTGCCGCCGTGGCGACCACCAGGCGAATGTTTCCGGCGGTAGCGAACTGCTTGAGGACAGCGGCGCTTTGCTGATCCACGTATTCCGCCTGGTCCAGGAAAATCCACTGGGTGCGTTCGCTCGTGGCTCGGCCGATGCCCGTGACCAGCTCCGTGGGCGACGTGCCTGTGGATCCGTTGGGCAGTTGGGTCGCGAGGACGCTCAACGTGGAAAAGGGAACGGAGCTCAGCGCTTTGGAACCGACAATCCAAATGAAATTGGATTCAATTCGATCCATCAGCTGCAGCGAAAACGTCGTGCGTCCAGACCCGACGTCCCCGATGATGAATATCGGACCGCCGGTGCGTGCTGCTTCGAGTGCCGTGTCCAGCGCTTTGACACGGGAAGGCAGTATGTCTCGGCGCTCAATATGGAAGCCAGTCATCCTACTAATATCAAACTCCCAGGTTGAGCCGGTCAAGTAGCATTGCCTCGCAACCCAAGTAGTTTTGAGGGTATTCAGTAGCGACTTTACTAGCAATAATGTCCCGGTCAACGGCTAGGATTTTCCGGTTATTCGACAGTTGGCGAAAATACGCGCGCAAAACTCAGAAGTTCATAGCGGCAAAGCCGTGCACGAACCAGAAGCTGAAATTCCTCACATGTTCGAAACAATAAGGCTTTTCTTCGTAACATTCCAAAAAAGCTCGATTTGCGTGAAATTAATCCAAATTCAATGTTCTCGAAAAGTTGTCGTCAACTGACTCAAATGAGTTTCTCGAACCTTCGGATTAGCACCCATAACATTTCCAACGGTGTTTCCCGCACAGGTGGGGAACGCAGGGTCAATGACCTCTAAATGGCGGCTTGTGAGCTCCAACGCGGCTGCCGCTGCATTTTCTTCAACATGCGCAATTGTTGAGGCTTTCGGGATGGCGATGGTCCGGCCCTCGCGAATGGCCCAGGCGAGCAGGATCGGGGCCACGCTGGCTTGGAGGTCCTCGGCGGCATCGCCGCCAGCGCCAGCACCAGGCCGACGGCGGTGGCCGATCCGAACAGGAGGCGCACCGCGCGCACCGGCCAGCTCTGCTCGGGCACGAAGTCGTATATTTGCGTCATCCACAGTCCGCTCAACGCCATCGCCAACCCGGCCGGAAGCACGATCCGGCCCGCGATCCGGTGGTACCGCGGATGCCGGTCGCGCAGCCCGCGCAGGAATTGGAACGCGCCGAGCCCGCAGAACACCATCCCGCCGACGGCATGGATCGCGATCGGCAGCGGGCTTGAATGGAACCGCGCGCGCTCCGGGGTTGCCGGCCCGGCCAGGTCTGCCAGCAGGGTGATCCCGCCCAGCGCCGGAAGCAGCGTGAGGGCCAGCAGGCCCGCGGCAATCCACCATTGGCTGCCAGACAAGCTCCGCCTACTCATGACGCGTGCCTTTCCACCGGCGAGATGGAGATGACGATCTTGCCCCGTGCGTGGTGGGTGCCCGCCGCGGCCAGCGCCTGCGGTGCCTGCTCCAGCGGGTAGATAGTGTCCAGCAGCGGAGAGATGCGTTGCGCGGCGAGCAGCACGCCCAGCTCGGTGAGCGCCGGCGCGGTGACCTTCCCCGTGAAGACGCGCACCCGCTGCGAAGCGATGAGCCCGTACCACTGGGCCGTGAACACGCGCATCAGGGCGCCGCCGTCAGGCCCGGGAACTCCGCTGTTGGGGAGGATGGACCCGCCGGGCGCCACGACGCGGCGCCAGTCGCGGATGCGCACGGCGCCCGCGTTGTCGATCACTGCGTCGTAGGGAATCGGCGTGTCCAGCGGGCTCGTGGTTTCGTAGTCCAGGACGTGCTCGATCCCCAGCGACCGCACCCGCTCGATGTTTCGCCCGGAGCACACCGCGATGACTTCCGCGCCGCGCAGCGCCGCCAGCTGCGCGGTGAACTGGCCGACCCCGCCGGCCGCTCCGGTCACCACAACCCGCTGGCCCGGGGCCACCCGCGCGACGTCGACGGCGCGCAGCGCGGTGGTACCCGCAACTGGAACGGCCGCGGCATGTTCCGGGGATATCCCGTCGGGAAGCGGTGCGAGCTGGTGCTCCCTGGCCAGGGCGCAGTCGGCGAGGGTGGCGAGGCCCTGCCCGAACACCGGGTCGCCCGGCTTCCAGCGAATGACCCCGGGGCCGACGCAGGCCACCACACCCGCCAGGTCAAGGCCGAGCCTGCGCCGGGCCGGGCGCTTCAGCCCGTGGCCCGGCCGCACCATGCGGGGCACGCCGCGCATGAGGAAAACGTCGGCCGCGTTGACCGAGGCGGCGGCCACCCGGACCAGCACCTGGCCCCTGGCCGGCTCGGGGACGGGCACGTCGCCCATCGTCAGGGTGTGGGCCTCGCCGTAGACGGGCTGCAGTAGTGCACGCATGGGAACTCCAAAAGGGTATGGGAGGCCCAGGCTCCGTGGCGCGGGCATAGTCCTTGGGCGGTGGGACGCCAGGGAGCTAGCGTTGCGCGGCGCTAGGCATCGGCGGGTCAGGACGCGTCGTCCCCCTGGTAGGAGAAGACCTCGTCGAGCGGGACGCGCAGTGACTGCGCGATTTGGAATGCCATTTCGAGCGAGGGCGAGTGGCGTCCCTGTTCGATGGCGATGACGGTCTGGCGCGAGACGCCGAGCGTGGCTGCCAGGCCGGCCTGGGTGAGCCCGAGCTCCGTGCGCAGATCGCGGATGCAGTTGGTGACCTTGGTGGGTTTGGGGCCGCCCACTAGAACCCCCTGCGGTAGGCGGACAGCGTGACGCCCGTGCTCACGACGGAGCCGAGGAAGGATCCGGCGAACAGCACCGTGGCAGTCCAGAAAAGCGGCGCGGCCAGGGCCAGCATGACAAGCGTCGCCAGCACGGCGACCCCCGTGAGGCCGCTGCCTGCGGTGGCCGCGTAGCGTTCGATCTCGTGGTCGCGGGCGTCGGTATGCGCCTCGCCGCGAACACGTATCCACAATACGAGCATGGCCAGCGCGTAAAGTCCGCCGCCGAGAATGAGGGCCCAGAGCGTCGGACCCTGCCAAGCGACCTCGGCGAAGGGAAGCACGTCCGAGGCCGCGCGGATGACGACGACGATCCAGTATGCGGCGAAGGTAGCGATGCTAAGGATGAGCCCCGCCCAGGTATACCGTTCTGTGAATGTCATGACATCTCCAGATGTAAATAATTTTTTACATCACAACCGTAGGACCGAGGAGCACGTGTGTCAAGAATTTTTTACATGATTCAGAGTTCGGAAAACTGTTGCCGTCCGCTGGGGTCGAGCTTGGGGTGGCTAAGCGCCAATGAGCTGGCTGGCCCCGCGAATCAAGAGCGTCGTTCGATGATTGTCGTGCTCGGCAAAATGCGACCAGTCGGACCGACGGAATGCTGCGGAATATTGATGGGTGAAATGTCCGGAATGAAAACGAGGTGCGAACCTCGACTGCGTCAACAGTCGAAGGTTCGCACCTCGATATTGGGGTGAGTAACGGGGTTTGAACCCGCGACCTTCTGGACCACAACCAGACGCTCTACCGACTGAGCTATACCCACCATGTTCACTTTGAACCTAGTCACAACGCGATTGCGTTTCAACCGAAGTCCTTGGCAACGAGAATTACTATACACCGAAACTTTGAGGAAACGCCAATTCACGTTTTACGGTGCCGAACATGGCATTTTTAGGTGGGGTAAATTTGAGTTCATGCCTACTTCTGCAGAAAAACTTGTGTGGATCGATTGCGAAATGACCGGGCTCAGCCTGGAAAACGACGCATTGATTGAGGTCGCCGTCCTGGTGACCGACTCCGAACTGAATGTCCTGGGCGACGGGGTATCCGTCGTGATTAAGCCCGAGCCCCAGGCCTTGGAGCAGATGGGCGACTTCGTCCGCAACATGCACATCAATAGCGGCCTGCTCGAGGAGCTCGACGGCGGCATGACCATGTCCGAGGCCACCGCCATTGTCATGGACTACATCCGCGCCTACGCCCCGGAGCCGAAGACCGCCCTGCTGGCAGGCAACTCTGTCGGCACCGACAAAACCTTCCTGGTGCGCGATATGCCTGAGGTGATCGAGCACCTTCACTACCGCATCGTCGACGTGTCCACGATCAAGGAGCTCAGCCGCCGCTGGTATCCCAAGGCCTACTATTCGGCCCCGGCCAAGGACGGCAACCACCGCGCCCTGGGCGATATCAAGGACTCGATCGACGAGCTGCGCTATTACCGCGCCGCGGTCATGGTTCCAGCGCCGGGTCCGACCTCGGCAGTAGCCGCGGGGATCGCCGCCGAGATCAAGTCGAACCCTTCCTAGGAGTCAATCGACGGCGCCCCGGCGGCGGGTGATGCAATCCACAGCCGCCGGGGGCGTTCTCAATTGGCCAGCACCGGGAAAATGTGTGTATAGTATTTCTCGTTGCCGAATACGGGATCACCACGCAAAAGCGTTTTGACTTGGTATGAAAGCGAACATGGTGGGTATAGCTCAGTCGGTAGAGCGTCTGGTTGTGGTCCAGAAGGTCGCGGGTTCAAACCCCGTTACTCACCCCAAACGATCACCCGGTCGGAAACCCTGTTTCCGGCCGGGTGATTTTCATTCCCCGCCGGTTCCACGCGGCGCCGGAAATCCAATGGTGTGATTCGCTTCGCATGCGGGCTGTCGTCCGGGGTTGGCGCAGCCCTGCATGCTAGAGTTTCGCTTGATTCTTTGGTAATTTTGGGCGTCCAACGCCCGGCCGTGGGAGAAGTTCGCAGCGGGTCCGATTCGGCCTGCTGACATGCGCAAAGTACACGCGGCAAACCGCCGCCCCGAGCGGTTCGAGGACGGCGAAAGGGAAAAGATGGCGCCAGATATGCGGAAGGAATCCGCAGCGCGGCCAGCGGCAGACGCCCCGTCGGCGACCGCCCGCCGCGCGAGATTCGACCCGCTGTGGCAGGGGCTGCTTGGCTCGGTCATGATCGCCCTGGGATCCTTCGGCGTCGGCTGGCTGGCCAGCGTCTCTCCGATGAACCGCAATCCGCTGCTGATCGCCATCCGCACCGAATACGCCGGCGTCATTACCTCCACCGTGGTGCTGACCCTGGGCTGCTGGATCCTCTTCCGTGCCTGGCTGCGGCTGGGCCAGATCCACGCGGGCTGGGGCCCGGAATCGCTGAAGGCGGTCAAGAAAGCCGTCTGGATCTGGTCGGCGCCGATGCTGCTGGCGCTGCCGATCTTCTCCCGAGACGTCTTCGCCTACATCGGCCAGGGCCGTCTGGTCGACGCCGGGCAGGACCCGTATGTCACCGGCATCTCCTCGCTGAACAACTGGTTCCAGCTGGGCACCGACATCACCTGGGCGCAGGACGAAACCCCGTACGGCCCGCTGTTCCTGCTGCTTGAATACTGGGTGTTCCGCGCCGTCGGCTTCAGCCCCGACCTCTCGGTGCTGCTCTTCCGCCTGATCGCCTTCGCCGGGGTGATCCTGTGCCTGATCTACGTGCCGAAGCTCGCGGCCCTGCACCACGTCTCCGGGGCGAAGGCCGCATGGATCACCGTCGCCAACCCGCTGTTCCTGATCAGCTTCGTCGCCTCCGCGCACAACGACGCCGTGATGGTGGGCCTGGCCGTGGCGGCAACCTACTACGCCGCCACCCGCCGCGGCATCCTCGCGGTGGTGCTGATGACCGCGTCCATCGGCATCAAGCCGATCACCATGGTGCTGCTGCCGTTCATCGGCCTGCTGTGGGCCGGAACCGAGGCAAAGTGGCCGCGCAAGATCCTGTACTGGTGCTACACGCTGGCGCTGTTCGCCGCGATCATGCTGGCCGTCGGGCTGGCCAACGGCTACGGCATCGGCTGGCTGAAGGTCATGCTGGGCACCGGCACCGGGTCGGTGCTGTTCGCCCCCGTCGGCGCCCTGAACGCGCTGCTCTCCGGGATCTTCGAGGCCTTCTCGCTGCCCACCAACTGGATCCTCCCGGTGCTGAAGGTCGGCGGGCGCCTGCTCTCGGTGGTGCTGGTGCTCGTGCTGATCTTCAAGGGCAAGCCATCGCACCTGGTGCAGCGCATGGCGCTGGCCTTCACCGCGCTGGTGGTGCTCTCGCCGATCGTGCAGCCATGGTACCTGCTGTGGCTGCTGCCGTTCTTCGCCGTGACCGGCATCCGCGACGACTGGCAGATCGTCTGGGTGTACTTCACCACCGCATTCTTCATCGCCTTCGGCGCCGCCGACCAGCTGTTCATCTGGCAGTTCCTCGGAGACCTCGACCCGTGGGTCAAGCACCTGTCCACCGGCATCTCCTGGGTCGCGATGTTCTACCTGGCCTACCTTGATCCGCGCACCCGTACGCTCTTCACCGGGCTGGTGCCCTCCAAGCAATGGCTGAGGGTGTTCCGGGGCGGCCCCAAGAAGGGCGAGGTCGCGCCATCGTAGTCCCGATCCACCGCGAAAACCAACAGTCCGCGGCCGGACCGCGGCGACCGGGCCTGCAGGACTCTAAGGGGCCGATTCTCCAGGGGTTGCTGGCCTCGGTCATGGTCTCCTGCGGTTCCTGGGGTGTGGGCTGGCTGCCCTACGCCCAGGAATCCGTGCTTGCCCGATCCCCGCTGGTGCTCCCGCTGCGCGCCGAAACCGTCGGCGTCATCATCTGCACCCTGCTGCTGGCCGTCGGCACCGTGCTGATGTTCCGCGCCTGGCTGCGACTGCGCCAGACGACCAGGTCACTGGGTGCGCAGGCGCTTGGGCTGATGCGCCGGGCGGCCTGGACCTGGTCCGCGCCGATGCTGTTCTCCTTCCCGATCCTCTCGCAGGACGTGTACTCGTACCTCGGGCAGGGGCGGCTCATGCATTCCGGGCTCTCGCCCTACGAGAACTGGGTCTCCCAGCTTCCGGGCTGGTTCGCCCAGGGCGCGGACTCGCTGTGGGCCGAATCCTCCTCGCCCTACGGCCCGTTGTTCCTGATGTACGCACGGCTGGCCTACTTCGTCTCCGGGGGAGTCCCCGAGTACGGCGTGGTCATGATGCGGCTGGTCGCGGTGGCAGGCGTCGCGCTGTGCATCTACGCGATTCCGCGGCTGGCGCTCAAGCTCGGCGGCGATCCGTCTTGGACGCTGTGGGTCTCCGTGGTGAACCCGCTGTTCCTGATGAACATGGTCGGCGGCGTGCACAACGACGGGCTGATGCTCGGCGGCGTGCTGCTGGCGTTCCTGCTGGTTTACCGCAAGCGCCGCGTGCTGGGAACCATCGCTATGGCGCTGTCCATCGCCATCAAGCCGGTGATGCTGCTGGCGCTGCCCTTCCTGGGCCTGGCGATGCTCAAGCCCGAGGCCCGGCTGCGTTCCAAGGTGCGCGTCTGGCTGTGGATCACCGTGCTCACCACCGCGATCCTCGCCGCCCTGGGCGCCGCCACCGGACTGTGGTTCGGCTGGATCAGCGGCATGGCCAGCTCTGGAGACGCTGCGTTCCCGTATGCGCCGGTGGGCCTGCTCGGCCTGCTGGTCGGCTGGATCGGATCGTTGTTCGGCGGGAGCATCAGCACCGTGGCCGGCGTGGTCTACGCGATCTTCAAAGTGGTCAGCATGGCCGTCATCGCGTGGCTGGCGCTGCGCAAGCCGTCGGGAAATCCGCTGCTCTACTCGGGCTACGCGCTGGCGGCCAGCGTGCTGCTGGCCCCGATCATCCAGCCCTGGTACCTGCTGTGGCTGATCCCGTTCTTTGCGCTGGGCAAGAAGTTCAGCGTCGGCCAGGAGCGCCTGCTCTACGTGCTGTGCCTGGTGCTGGCGATCGCCGGCGTCGTCGACCAGCTCTCGGTGGCGCAGTGGTTCTCCCTGCTGTGGATGCGGATCTTCGCCGCCCTGGTCGGCCTGCTCTGCGTGGCCTACATGGTGTTCATCGACCCGAAGACCGCGCCGCTGTTCGGCCACCTGGGACGCCGGCTCAGCCCGCGGACCCGCAAATTCCTACGTATTCCCAATCCAGAAGAAACGAGGCAACAGGACCGTGATGCAACCGGTTAAGACCCTGTTCAACGCCCGCGAGGCGACGCGTCCGGTGATCCTATGGCTGCTGGTCCTGACCGCGGTCGGCGCCGTCGTCGCGGTACTGACCAAGCAGTGGTGCCGCGTGAACGCCTGGCCTGCGGCCGAGCAGCACCTGCACATGTGCTATTCGGACTTCACCCAGCTCTTCGGCACCCGCGGCATGGCAGACAAGCTGTTCCCGTACTTCACCGGACTCCCGCCGGAGCAGGCACTGGAATACCCGGTGCTGCTGGCCATCGTCGCCGGCGTGACCGCGATGATGATCCCCGGCATCGGGTTCTCCCCGGAGCGCCAGCTGGCGTACTTCGACCTGAACTCCGCGCTGTCCTTCATCTGCTGGGCAGTGATCGTCGTGGCGATCGCCTACGCCGCCCGGCATCGCAGCCGCGACGCCATCATGGTCGCGCTGGCTCCGGGAATCATCCTCACCAGCCAGCTGAACTGGGACTTGTGGGCCGTCATGCTCGCCACCTTGGGACTGCTGGCCTTCTCGCGCAAGCACATCGTGCTGGCTGGCGTGCTGCTGGGCCTCGGAGCCGCCGCCAAGCTGTACCCGTTCTTCCTCTTCGGGGCGATCCTGGTGCTGTGCCTGCGCTCGGGGCGCATGCGCCACTTCTGGGTGTCGCTGGCGTCCGGCGTCGTTGCCTGGCTGGCAGTTAACGTGCCGTTCATGCTGACAGCTTTTGAGGAGTGGAGCCGTTTCTACACGTTCTCCGGGGACCGCCCGGCAGGCAACTCCTCGATGTGGTTGGCCTTCGCGGGGACCGGCATGTCGGGTTCAACCATGTCGCTGCTGTCCAACGGGCTGTTCGGCCTGGCCTGCCTGGGCATCGCGTACCTCGGGCTGACCGCCAAACGCCGCCCGCGCATGGCCCAGCTCGCGTTCCTGATCGTCGCAGCCTTCCTGCTGCTGGGCAAGGTGTACTCGCCGCAGTTCGTGATGTGGCTGATCCCGCTGTACGTACTTGCCCGTCCGAAGTGGCGCGAATTCTTGGTGTGGCAGCTGGTGGAGGTCTTCCACTGGGCGGTTGTCTGGCTGTGGAGCGCCAAGGCAGTGTCCGACGGAGGATACTTCGGTGGAAGCTGGACCATCGAGATCCTGTACGGCCTGGGCATCGTGGCCCACATGGTAATGCTGATCTACATCTGCATCAAGATCATCGGAGATATCCGCAATCCTGAACGCGATGTCGTGCGCGCTGACGGAACCGACGATCCGCTGGCCGGGCCGATTGAGAATGCCGAGGATGCCTTCGTTCTGGGAGCAGCAAAAAATAGCTGAGACTTGAGCAAGCACGTTGGATGCCGCCGATTTTCCTTTAAGGGAAAATCGGCGGTTTCCTTTTGCCCGGAGAATTCTTAGGACGTGCTGCTACGGGTCGGGGTCTTCGAGGGGGTCTTCGAGTTCCTCCCGGGTCCAGGGTTTCCCGCGCACCCATTTGGACTGGGTGAGCAGGTCCGGGAACTGCCGGTGCCGGTACCCGGTCACCGGCGGGGCGACCGACCGGTAGTACGCCCCGGTGCCGGGGTTGATCCGGATCGAGTGGGAGAACTCCCCGACGGGCACTTCGACCCAGTTCGGCGATTCCTTGGCCTTGTTGCATAACGCGCAGCGTCCGTCGGCGTTCAGCACGTTGGTCGGGCCGCCGAGGTGGTGCTGGATGACGTGGTCGACTTCTTCGACCAGTCCGTCGCAGTAGGGGGTGCGGCAGTGCTTGTCGCGGATCTTGATGAATTCCTTGAGTCCGGGCGGGAAGGCGCGGGCGGTGGAGTCCATGGCGATCAGCTCGCTGTCGCCGGGGGCGGTGTAGAGCCGCTGGATGTCGGGGAAGGTTTCGATGCGCAGGGCCAGGTCGTCGTGCGCGTCGGGGTAGTGGTGGAAGTAGTCCTCGTTGCGGATTTCCGCGCCGGCGATGAGTTCTCGGGCGTGCTGGGCGGGGATGTAGCCGTAGCCTTCGAGGTAGGCGGGGGTGCGGTCGCCGAGGAACAGGGTCTTGTCGGTCATGACCAGTTTGATGTTGAGGGCCAGGGGGAGTTTGTCGGGGTGCCCGGCGAGGGGGTAGGCGGTGAACAGGTCCGCCTGCAGTTGGGTGCCGGTGCGCGGGTCGCCGTGCTGGCGCAGCCGGCGGGATTCTTGGCGCAGGTGCTGTTGCAGGGCGGTGCCGGCGGCGAGGGGGAGTTTGCCGTTGACGCGGATGCAGTCGCGGTCCTTGGTGAAGCGCAGGTAGCGGTCGGTGCCCGCTTCCTTGATGCGGTAGGACTTGGTGTGGCTTTCGAACTGCAGGGTGTATTGGGTGACGGTTTCGCTGATCTGCTTGGGTCCCATGCCGTCGAACAGGTCCGGGGTGGCGCGGAAGTGGGTGTCGAAGGCGGTGCGGCGGGCGGCGTTGACGTCCTGCAAGGGGGTGAGGATGGCCATGGCCTGGGGTTCGGTGAGTTCCCCGAGGGCGAAGCGTTGGGCGAGGAAGGGGGTGTCTTCGGCGAGGATGCGGGCGTTGGCCAGGTAGGAGCGGTGGCCGCGGGGGTCGCGTTTGCGGGCCAGGGCGACGGTGCTGGCTGCTCCGCGGGTGAGGTCGTTGGCGTGGGTGCCGTTGTTCTCGTTGGTGCGGAAGACTTCTTTTTCCAGCTGGTGGGCGAGCATCGCTTTGAGGTAGTCGTAGCCGGCGGTCAGGGCGGTGAGTTCTTCGATGGCGGCGGCGCAGTCGGCGGTGCTGCCGCATTCGAGGGTGCGGGCGAGCCCGGTGGCCAGGGCGGTGAGCACCGCGGTGCATTCGGTGTGGACCGGTGGTACGGGCGGGCGGTGGCGTTGCTGCATTGCTTCGTACATGTGTTAATTGTACGGCGTTTGATCGAATAAAGATTCGAATATTGCCTGTGAATCTCGAGTTCGGGTTGCGAGGCCCTGCGGCTGGAAGGTACTCGGGCCCGGCACCCTGAGGGTGCCGGGCCCGGGAATCTACCGCTGCAGGTAGGAGGAGCAGACCGGGTCGACCGGGATGTCTCGGTGGAGCACCAGGATGCCCTGCTCCTCCGGGGCCACCGGCTTGAATCCCAGGTCGGTGGCGCGTTCCAGCGCCTGGTCCGGGGTCAGCGGATCCCATCCGCCCAGCTCCTCGACGTTGAAGTCGATGATCATCCAGCTGGAGAGGTCGTCGCCGATATCCCCGTGCAGCCCGACATAGGTGCGGGTGGTGAGGTGGGGGACGACGCTGTCGGCGGCCTCGATGCACACGCCGTCCGGGATCATCGCGACGGCCTTTTCCTTGGCGGCGATCAGTTCGGCCGGCGGCCAGCCCTGGCCGGTGACGGTTTTGCCCAGCGGGAAGACCATCGGGAAGAACAGGGTGGCGATGACCGAGATCGACAGCAGCCAGGCCGGGCCGATGAGGCGTGCGCGGGACCAGTCGAAGCGGATGGCGAGCTTGCCCAGCACATGGACCGCGGACATGATCAGGATCGGGGCCATGATCGCGTCGTACTGGTAAACCGGGGCCCAGGTGTTCAGCCGGTCGTTGAACAGGCGAGAGAGGAACAGCGGGGCGCCGAGGATCACGTACGGCGAGGCGAAGGGCAGCAGCGCCAGCGGCACGAAGGTCAGCAGCCACAAAGCCCACTTGAGCTGGTGGTCGAACAGGATTGCGATCGACTGCAGCGGGTGGGTGACCAGGAAGAGCACTGCCGCGCCTGCGGTGGCGCCCAGGGCGGTGTACTGCCAGTAGGAGAATTCGCCCTCGGGGGAGAACAGCGGGATGAGGTAGCCGGTGACCGCCAGGTACCCGAGCAGGCCGAGCGCCGCGGTGAGCGCGGCCTTGAGCCACTGGCGGTGGAAGAGCAGCACGATTCCCACGGCCACCATGGTGATGCCCATGTCCTCGCGCACCAGCAGCAGGCTGGCGGAGAGCCCCGTAACCAGCCAGTAGCGGCCCTTGTCGAAGGCCCAGATGATCCACGCCATGATCGGCACGCCGAAGGCGATCTCGTGGAAGTCCCAGTTCACGATGGCCTGGAACGGCCACCACAGCAGCAGCGCGGCGCTGGTCAGCAGGGCGCCGAGGTGCCCGAAGCGCGGGCGGGTGAACAGGTACACCGGGATCGCGGTGGAAACCAGCAGCAGCGCCAGCACGATGCCCAGCATCCGCGGGTCGTTCCAGATCCAGTAGAAGGGCGCGAGCACCGCGAGGATGGGGTGGAAGTGGTCGCCCAGCAGGTTGAAGTCGACCCCCTTGACCGGCACGATCGGCGCCTTGAACATCGCGTACTGGCGCACCGCCTGGTCGAAGATGCCCAGGTCGTACCCGCGCGACTCGAAGCGCGCGAAACGCAGGAAGGAGTGGACGACGTACAGGATTCCTGCCGCGAGCATGACCAGGCCGAGCTGCAGCTTGTGGGCGCCGGTCATGGGCGCGGGGGACGGGGTAGACATGGACTAAAGCTTATCGACTCGTCGCGGCAATGGGCGCATCGCCGGCCCGCCGCAGCCGGTGGCGCGGGCGGAGATTGCTCACGTTGCACCTGCCGGGGCGGGCAGAGTCCCCAGTCAATCCGCCGTAGCCATGGCGGAAATTCCCAGCGACCTTCCAGTGCCGGGGCGGCGCCCGGGGTGCGGCAGGAGGCCCGGGGTGCGGTTAGATGGAGATATGAACAGCATGATCTGGCCTGGAGCGGTTGCCATCCTCGGCAGCGTCCTCTTCCTGGGCGTCGCCGGCATCTTCCTGCTCGCCCTGCAGTACCGCCGCCACGGGCGCCTGTCCTGGCGCCGCACCATCACCACGGCGGCGGCAGCGCTCTACGGATTCGGTCTGTTCAGCTACACCATGCTGCCGCTGCCGGCCACGCGCGACGCGTTCTGCAGGCCCGGCGTCGCGGTCCCGCAGCTGACCCCGGGGCACTTCCTGAACGACTTCGCCGACGTCTACGCCCAGGTGGGCCTGCGCGGCCTGGCCACCAGCTTCACCCTGTGGCAGGTATTGTTCAACATCATCTTGTTCATGCCGCTGGGCATCCTGGCCGTGCGCTGGCTGCGCGGCAACGTGTTCACCGCCATGGTGCTGGGGCTAGCCGCCAGCTTGGCCATCGAGCTGACCCAGTACACCGGCATCTGGGGCCTGTACACCTGCGCCTATCGCGTGGCGGACGTCGACGACCTGATCATGAACACCTTCGGCGCGCTGCTCGGCGCGATCCTCGCCTACCTGCCGCTCTTCGCCTTCCTGTCCTCCCCGCGCGAACCACGCGCCGAAAACGCCCCGCCGCGGCCGGTCACCCGGGCACGGCGCGCGCTGGCCGACGTCTTCGATTCCTCATTCACCGGCGCCGCGGTCTTCGTGATCGCCGCCGGGATGAACCTGGTGGAGAAGCTTGGCGGCCCGGGGGCGGTCCCGAGCCTGGTGAACATCTGGGTGCCGGCGGTCGTGGTGCTGTTCGTGTTCCTGCTGCCGAGCCTGGCCCCGGGGCGCGCGACGCTGGGCCAGCGCTGCGCCTGGATCCGCATCACCGGCGGCGACGGTCGGCGCGCCGCGGCCTGGCAGGCAGGGCTGCGCACGATCCTGGGCTTCGGCGGCATCACCTTCTTCTTCCAGATCTCCACCAGCATCAACGACAATCCGGACCTGCCCTGGTTGGGCTCCGCGGTCATGCTCTATGCCGTGCTCAGCGCCCTGTGCTTCCTGCTGATCCCGCGCGCGCGGGCGCTGGCCGGGGTGCTCACCGGCACCGGATTCGCCGATCGCCGGGCCTGATCTGCGAAAGTGTGTGGACGAACACGGCGCACGCGGCGGGGTTAAACGCTAAAATGGATCCGGTGCCCGGTGTGCAAGCCATGCCGGCCGGCCCGACTCGCGTCAGCTGAACGTCCCCGATAATGCGAAAGTACAGGTTCCAAGCGAAGCATGGAAGACATCAAACCAGAAGTTCCGAACGAACCGCATAAGGCAGTGCTCGGAACCGCAGTCGGCGCCACGGTCCTGATCGCGATCGGCGCATTCGTGCTGTCCTTCGCGGCCCTGACCGACTTGGCCGAGCGCTCCGGCATCCAGTCCAACCTGGCCTGGATCTGGCCGATCATCATCGACGGCATGATCGTCGCCGCCACCGTGGCCATCGTGGCCCTGAACGGGTTCCACCGCCGCGCCATGATCTACCCCTGGTCCCTGCTGTTCTTCGGCGCGATCGTCTCGACCGCCGCGAACTCCACCCACGCGATCCTGACCGTCGACTCGATCGTCAACGGCGTGCCGCCGCTGGTCTCCGCGCTGGTCGCCGCCATGCCGCCGATCGTGCTGCTGGCCATCACCCACCTGACCGTGCACATGTACCAGAAGAAGTCCGAGGCCGCGAAGCTGCGCGCCGAGCTGGAGTACGACGAGGAAAAGGAAAACGCCGAGAAGTACGGCGTGGCCTATGACGACGGCTACAACGCCGCGCTGACCGACGCGAAGACCGCCGAGGACGAGCGCTTCGCCCAGCTGGAGCAGGACCACCAGGACGACCTGGCCCGCGCCCGCGCCGAGGCGATCGCCGCGGCCCGCAACGACGCCAAGGTCACCCCGATCAAGCCCGCCGCGCCGGCCAACCAGACCGCCAAGTCCGCTCCGGCGGCCAACAGCGACGCCAAGGCCCCGTTGTACGAGGACATGGCCAAGCGCCTGACCCGTCCGTAACCAGGCATTCCCGCCACCTGCGGGAATCACCACCTCAAGTCATTCCCGAAGGGGCGCGGCCCGCGGGCTGCGCCCCTTCGGCTCTCCCCGTATAGGCCGCAGCGCCAGGTGTTCCAGGAGGCATCAGTGATGGATCCACAGCAGGAGACGACCGGCGACGGGTTCTCCGCGCAGATCGCCGCCGCGGTCGCGCAGTACGGCACCGTCAGCGGCGAGCTGCACTCGGTGCTCAACGCCATGAAGGCGAAGATCCGCCGATTGTTCGCGGGCAGCGAGGTGAAGCCGCTGTTCATCACCGGCCGGGTGAAGTCCACCGAGTCATTCCAGGCCAAGGCCTCGCGCCGGCTGCAGGAGAACGCCGACAGCGACCCGGTGCTCGAATTCCCCAACCCGCTGCGCGAGGTGCACGACATGGTCGGCATCCGCATCATCGTGATGCTGCCGCACGAGATCCAGCAGGTCGCCAGCCTGATCAAGTCGCACCGCGAGGCCTTCGACTGCCGCAGCGACCGCGAGAAGGACATCGGCTCGGTGGAATCAGGGACCTACGGCTACTCCTCCCGCCACCTGCTGCTCAAGACCCGCAACGAGCCCACCGTCCGCCGTTTCCAGGAGGCGCTGGGCAAAACCGTGGTGCCCAGCGGCAACTTCATCTTCGAGGTGCAGATCCGCACCATCCTGCAGCACGCCTGGAGCGAGATGGAGCACGACATCCGCTTCAAGCACCCCGGCGAGGCGGCCTGGAACCCGCAGATCGACCGCCACTTCACCGCCACCGCGGCGATGCTGGAAACCGTGGAGAACTACTTCACCGACATCGACGAGCTCTACCACCGGCTCAACGGCTACCACGACAAGAACGGGCTGGGCGCCGCGAAGCTGACCGGCGAGAAGATCGGCGAGATCTGGCAGACCCTGCTGCCGCACGTGGACCGCAAGCGCGACGACGACTGGTCCTGGGCCGCGGAGCTGCTCGGCGCCCACGGCATCGACGCGACCTGGCAGTTGGTCGGGCTGCTGGATGCGGAGGTGGTGCGCGAGGTGCGTGCCGCGCTGGACCACCGCTATTCGCCGGGTCCGGATCGGCTGCTGGACGACGTGCTGCTCTGGCGCTTCGGCAAGGCACACATCGAGAAGACCAGCGGATCAGACCTGCGCCGCGAGGCGTCGCTGAGCCGCCGGCTGATCCAGATGAACGACTACCGCTCGTCGCTGAACGGCTGAGGCCCGGGCTCGGGGCCGGCCGGGTTCCAGGCGTAGAGGACACCGCCCACCGGCAGGAACGCCAGCGCCGGCACCCAGGCGAATACCGCCAGCGCGATCAGCGCGGCCGCCAGGACCACCAGTGCCGCCAGGTTCGTGCTCATGGTGCGCCTTCCTCTCAAGGTGGTGCAGATCATACCCCATGCGGCGGGCAAACGCCGGGGTGCGGCTGTCGAATCAAACACAGTTCGCCCCACCAGGGCCGTTGCACGGCTAAACTAGTTAAGTTGCCCTGTTGACGGGGCGCCAAAGTTTTTGCCGGACCCGCTGAAAGGCCCACCCTATGATTTCCGTAGCCAACCTCGAGCTACGCGTCGGCGCCCGCCTGCTGATGGACGAAGTGAACTTCCGCATCGACAAGGGCGACAAGATCGGGCTGGTGGGCCGCAACGGCGCCGGAAAGACCACGATGACCAAGGTGCTGGCCGGCGAATCGCAGCCCACCATCGGCGAAGTCACCCACAAAGGCTCGATCGGCTACCTGCCGCAGGACCCGAAGACCCCCGACATGGAGCAGCTGGCCCGCGACCGCATCCTCGGCGCCCGCGGCCTGGACATCGTGCTGAACAAGCTGGCCCGCACCCGCGAGGAAATGGCCAGCGAGGACGCCGCCGTCTCCGCCAAGGCGATGCGCCGCTACGACCGCTTGGAGGCCGAGTTCATCGCCGCCGGCGGCTACGCCGCGGAATCCGAGGCCGCGGCGATCTGCGCCAACCTGGATCTGCCCGAGCGCATCCTGAACCAGCCGCTGCGCACCCTCTCCGGCGGCCAGCGCCGCCGCGTGGAGCTGGCCCGCATCCTCTACTCGGATGCCGAAACCCTGCTGCTCGACGAGCCCACCAACCACCTGGACGTTGACTCCATCGTGTGGCTGCGCGACTTCATCAAGAACTACGCCGGCGGCGTGCTGATGATCAGCCACGACACCGGGCTGCTGGACGAGACCGTGAACAAGGTGCTCTACCTGGATGCCAACCGAGCCACCGTGGACGTCTACAACATGAATTGGAAGCGCTACCAGGTGCAGCGCGAGACCGACGAGCGCGCCCGCAAGCGCGAGCGCGGCAACATCGAGAAGAAGGCCTCGGTGCTGCTGGCCCAGGCCAACAAGATGAAGGCCCGCGCCTCGGGCGCTTCGGCGGCGCAGTCCATGCTCAAGCGCGTGGACCGCATGCTCGCCGGCCTGGAAGAGGTCCGCGCCCACGACAAGGTTGCCGCCCTGCGCTTCCCGGATCCGGCCCCCTGCGGCAAGACCCCGCTCATGGCCGAGGGCCTGTCCAAGGCCTACGGCTCGCTGGAGATCTTCACCGACGTCTCGCTGGCCATCGACCGCGGCTCCAAGGTCGTCATCCTGGGCCTGAACGGCGCCGGCAAGACCACGCTGCTGCGGATGCTGGCCGGCGTGTCCGAACCCGACTCCGGAAGCATCGTGCCAGGCCACGGCCTGAAGATCGGCTACTTCGCGCAGGAGCACGACACCCTGGACCCGGAGGCGACGGTGCTGGAGAACATGCGCCGCAACGCCCCGGAGCACCTGGGCGACGCCGACGTGCGCTCGATCCTGGGCTCCTTCATGTTCGTGGGCGACGACGTGTCCAAGCCTGCCGGGGTGCTCTCCGGCGGCGAGAAGACCCGCCTGGCCCTGGCCACCATCGTGGCCTCCAGCGCGAACGTGCTGCTGCTCGACGAGCCGACCAACAACCTCGACCCGGCCTCCCGCGCCGAGGTGCTCGGCGCGCTGTCCACCTTCCCGGGCGCCGTGGTCATGGTCAGCCACGACGAGGGCGCCGTGATGGCGCTGAAGCCCGAGCGCGTGGTCATCCTGCCGGACGGCGACGAGGACCTGTTCAGCGAGGACTATCTGGAACTGGTCACCCTGACCTAGTAGCATGGCCGCATGACGGCCTCTCGCAGCGCAAGCGGCGCCGCCGGGATCCTCCTGGCGGCGCTGTTGTCTTCCGGGTGCTCCGCGGCGGAGGTTCCGGCCGAGGAACCCAACGCGAACTGGTCGCTGCTGGGGGGAAAGTCCCCGACGCCGCAGGACACCACCTTGGAGCTGGGTGTCGTGCGCGCGGCCTGCGCCGGAGGCGAAACCGGCGACGTGGCGTCCACAGACACCGAATTCGGCACCGAGCAGGTGGTGGTCACCGTCTACGTCCAGCCGCTGCCCGAGGGCGCCTACGACTGCCCGATGAACGACACCGTGCCCTATATCCTGGACCTGGGCCAGCCGCTGGGGGAGCGCGCGCTGGTGGACGGGGCCTGCCGGGATGCGGCGCTGTCCGGGACCCCCGCCTGCAGCCAGGACGGGCTGCGCTGGAAACCGTAGGCCGATACCTTGTTAACGCCGAAACCGGCGGGAAGAAGCCTCTTCCCGCCGGTTTCGCGCGTTCAGCGTGCGTCGGTGGCGTCCTGCTGGTCGAGCAGCGCGTCCTCGATGGCCTCGTCGGTCAGCGAGCCGTCGCGGCGATGGACCTTGGGGCCTTTGGCCCGGACCTTGCGCACCGTATGCACCGGCTCGTCGTAGCCCAGCGCCCGGGCCTCGGCCAGCTCGGCGGCTTCCTCCGCGTTGATCTTCTTCTGGGTGCGCGCCGCGTACCAGAAGCCGACGAACGCCAGCACACCGAAGATGTACCACTGGATCTCGTAGGACAGGTGCGGGCCCTCGTCCATGTCCGGCGGGTCCAGCTGCTGCGGGGCGCTGGCCGGGGCCGGGCTTTCCTCGTACATGATGCCGTAGGAGCCCTGCGCCAGCGGGTAGCCCAGGGCCGCCGAGTAGTCCTCCAGCTGGATGGTGGCCAGCTGGCCCTCCGGGGCGCCGCGGTCGAGCCGGATCTCGCCGGGCTTCAGCCGCGCCTTCACGGTGACTTCGCCGGCCGGCGGGGCCGGGATTGCGTCCGGGTGGCCGTTTTCCTGGTTGCCGATGGGCAGGAAGCCGCGGTCGATCACCACGACCTCGCCGGCGGTGGTCTTGAAGGGCACCAGCACCTCGTAGCCCGGGGCGCCGGCCTTGATGCGGTTGCGCACGATCCGGGTGTCCTCGGCCAAGTAGCTGCCGGTCAGCTCGACGGTGCTCCAGATCTTGTCCTCGGGCAGCGCCTCGAAGTAGTCCAGGGCGGCCTTGCCGGTCAGCGGTTCGGCGAAGTAGTTCTTGTTCACCCGCTCGATGCCGGTGAGCACCTCCTGGCGCCGGTCGGCCTGCCAGTTGCCCAGGGACACGCAGGCCACGGCGAAGACGGCGACCAGCAGCAGCCAGCCGATCCAGCGTGAGCTGGCCAGAAAACGATACATCTAGTGCTGTGCTCCTTCGGCGTCGTGCAGCGGCAAGGTTTCCTTGTACAGCAGCCGGTCCTTGAGGTAGGACTCCAGCCACTGGCGGTGCTCCGCGCAGGCGAGCCAGGTCTTGCGGCGTTCGGGGGTATGGATCTTCGGGTTGTTCCACAGCAGGCGGTACTCGGCGTCCTGGCGGCAGCCCTTGCGGGAGCACTTCACCGGGGCTTGGGCCTGCTGGCCCGACAGCGATCCGAGCAGGTCCATCAGTTCTCCTTGCCGTTCGCGGTATCGTCCCCCGGATCCCGTGGCGGCTGCTCATCCTCGACCAGCGTGCCGTCGATGATCTCGGCGCCTTCCGGAGCCGGGGCGACGTTTGCGTGCCCGCCCTCCAGGGCCTCGGGACCGGTGGGCTCGTAGAACTCTGCCGGCGGCTGGCGGCGGGTGATATCCGCGCCGCCGTTGGCGATCACCACTGCCACGTAGGGCAGGAAGATCGCGCCGATCAGGAAGAACCAGCGCAGCCAATCCGTGGTGAAGAACGCTAGGACGAAGCAGACCACGCGCACCGTCATCGTGATCGTGTATTTGCGCACACGGGTATCCTGCTCGACGGTGTGGGACTCGCGGGCTTCGGTAATGCGATGCACGTGGGGCTCGTCCGAGCCGTGGTGCGCGTGCTGGTGCGACATTGAGTGGAACTTCACTTCATCGGGGCTGGGGTCGTTCCATTGTCTCACTCACGGCTGCGAGAATCGAATTTCTACCGTACGTCGAAGCGGTAAAACCAGCTGGTAACTAATAGGATTGAATTCAGAAGCAGCTACTTACCTAGGCACAGCGCACACCACGGGTCCGTCCGGCGGCAGCCGGAACGGCATTTCGGCGTGCGTGAACGGAGATATACATTGACTACTGAACCAGAAACTGGCCGCAGCGTCCTGGTGACCGGCGGAAACCGTGGAATCGGCTTGGCCATCGCCCGCGCCTTCGAAGCCAACGGCGACAAGGTCGCCATCACCTACCGCAGCGGCGAGGTCCCTGCCGGGCTGCTGGGTGTGAAGGCCGATGTGACCGACGCCGAGTCCATCGACGCCGCGTTCAAGGAAGTTGAAGCGGCCCACGGCCCAGTTGAGGTTCTCGTCGCCAACGCGGGCGTCACCAAGGACACCCTGCTGCTGCGCATGAGCGAAGACGACTTCACCTCGGTGATCGACACCAACCTGACCGGCGCCTTCCGCGTGGTCAAGCGCGCCGCCAAGGGCATGATCCGGCTCAAGCGCGGCCGCGTCGTGCTGATCTCCTCCGTGGTGGGCCTGTACGGCTCCCCGGGCCAGATCAACTACGCGGCCTCCAAGTCCGGTCTGGTGGGCATCGCCCGCTCGCTGACCCGCGAGCTCGGTTCGCGCGGCATCACCGCCAACGTGGTCGCCCCGGGCTTCATCAACACCGAGATGACCTCGGTGCTGCCGGAGGAGACCCAGAAGGGCTACCTGGCCAGCATCCCGGCCAACCGCTTCGCGGA
Source organism: Arthrobacter sp. YC-RL1 (assembly GCF_001454985.1). Taxonomy (NCBI): domain Bacteria; kingdom Bacillati; phylum Actinomycetota; class Actinomycetes; order Micrococcales; family Micrococcaceae; genus Arthrobacter; species Arthrobacter sp. YC-RL1. Next base: position 2,131,795 of record NZ_CP013297.1, on the reverse strand, counting down.
GCCGGAGGAAGTTGCCAACGTCGTGCGCTGGATCGCCAGCGACGAGGCCGGCTACATTTCCGGCGCGGTCATTCCGGTTGACGGCGGCCTGGGCATGGGCCACTAGCCCGTAGCCCCCGAATTTTTCCCCATTTTAAGGAGTATGTGAAGTTGAGCGAATACAAGGGTGCAATCGTCACCGGTTCTTCCCGCGGCATCGGCGCTGTCACCGCGCAGCTGCTGGCCGAGCAGGGTGTCGGCGTGGTGGTCAACTACCGCGCCAAGGCTCCGCGCGCGAACAAGATCGTCGCCGCCATTGAGGAGAAGGGCGGCCAGGCCGTCGCCGTCGGTGCTGATTTGACCACCGTCGAGGGCCGGCAGGCGCTGGTTGACGCGGCGGTGGAGAACTTCGGCTCGCTGGATGTCTTGGTGCTCAACGCCTCCGGCGGCATGGAGACTTCGATGGGCGAGAACTACGCGCTGCGCCTGAACCGAGACGCGCAGGTCGAAATGCTGCAGGCCGCGCTGCCCAAGCTCAGCGAGGGCGGCCGCGTGGTCTTCGTGACCAGCCACCAGGCGCACTTCATCAACGAGGTCTCCACCATGGACGCCTACGACGCCGTGGCCAAGTCCAAGCGCGCCGGCGAGGACGCGCTGCGCGAGCTGATCCCGCTGCTGTCCCAAAAGGGCATCACCTTCGTGGTCGTCTCCGGCGACATGATCGAGGGCACCATTACCGCGACCCTGCTCAACCGCATGGAGCCGGGAGCCATCGAGGCCCGCCGCGAGCAGGCCGGCAAGTTGTACTCCGTGGAGGAGTTCGGCGCAGAGGTCGCCAAGATGGTCTTCGCCGACGTTGAAACCGGCCACACCGAGCTGGTCGGCGGCGCCGAGGACTTCCTGAAGCAGTCCGGCAAGTAGCCCGAGATGCCCTTGGCCACGGGGCGTCCGACCGTCACGGCCGGACGCCCCGTGGCCATTTAATGCGGCTCTACTGCGGCCTGTTGGTCAGCCGTGCGAGAACCTGCAAGTCGCGCCGCAGACGGTCGTAACGGGCCGAACCCAGAGCCTGGCGCCATTTGCGGTCGATCCGCTGGATTTCCGCGGCCGCCACCTTGCCGGCCGCCAGGCCGCGCTCGTCGGAAATGACCAGGCTGGCCCGCGCGTCCACGGGATCGGGCACACGCCGCACATAGCCGTTGCGTTCCATGGAGCTGACCAGCACGCTGGCGGTCTGCTTGGTGATGTAGACGCGGTTGGCCAGCTCGGTGATGCGCGAGCCATCGGCGGAGATCCGCTGGAACAGCCGTGCCTGGGGCAGGGTGATGTCGGTGTAGCCGGCGTCCTGCACCGCAGCGAACACCCTTTCCTCCAGTTCCCGGTAGGGAATGAACAGCAGCAGTCCGACGTTGAATGGCCCCGGATCCGTGGATTTTTCCCCTTGCATATGGTCAGTGTAACGAACTAATATTAGTCAGTAAAGCTGACCTTAAAGCTAGTGAAACGGGTGCTGCGATGCAACGGAATCGGATGTGGGAGCTGGTCGCCGAGCAACGCCTGCTGCTGGCTGGGCTGCTCGAAGGCTTGGACGAGGAGCAATGGAACGCCGATTCGCTGTGCCCCGGATGGCGGGTGCGCGACGTGGCGGCCCATGCGATCGCGCCGGCCACCACCGGCCTCGGCACGGTCCTGCGAGAGATGATCCGGACCCGCGGCGATTTCAACAGCATGGTCTTTTTCGACGGTAGGCGCCGCGGCGACGCGCCGGTGGAGCAGATCGCGGCGGACTACCGGCGATTCGCCACGTCGCAGCGCCGTGCTCCCGGGGCGGTTGGCGCCACCCCGCTGATGGACATCATGGTCCATGCTAGGGATATTTCCATCGCGCTGGACGCGGACTACCCGCCCATGCCGGTGGCGGGCGCGCAGGCAGGCGCCGAATTGCTGTGGAGGCTGCCATTCCCCTTCTACGCGCGTCGCAAGCTGGCCGGATATCGGCTGCAGGCGAGCGACGCCTCGTGGTCGGCGGGGGAGGGAGCCTTGGTTGAGGGGCCGATGGAGGCCCTGCTGCTGCTCCTGACGGGCAGGAATGCCTGGCAGGGCCGGTTGGATGGCCCGGGCGCGGAGCGCTTGCGATTGGAGTCATGAGGCCAGGGAGACGGCCATGGAAACACTAAATGTTGCGGGGCAGCTTGCGGCCCTCGTCAGCGCGCTGATCCTGATCGTGGTCGCGCCGCTGGAAATGTTCTTCTACGGGCGGCCCAAGGTGGCCAAGTTCCTGAGCGTCGATCCGGAACATGCCGATTCGGTGAAGCTGTGGTCCTTCTGCATCGGGGCGCGCAACTTGCTCTCGGCCCTGGGAGCGATCGCGGACCTGGCGATGATCCGCTGGGGCGACCCGCTGGTGGGCACCGTGGGGGTGCTGTGCTTCTGCTGGTACATGCTGTTGGCCAGCCTGGCCATGGCCGCCGCGGACGCGATGGGCTACTGGAAGCCGCGCGGCGGCAGCCTCAATGGCACCGTTTCATCCAGCGTGCTGCCGCTGGTAGTGGTCGTGTCGCCGCTGTTCGCCTGAGAACGCTCGACGCGCAGCAGGGGCCGCGATTCCCGCCGATGTGGCGGAAGTCGCGGCCCCTGCACGATGGTGCCTAGTCGCAGACGATCTTGTTCCATGGGCTGTAGGTCCAGGACTTGGTCTCCGCCGGCAGCTTCTTGGAACCGTCGACGGTTTCCCGGTAGCGGGTGATGTCGATGCTGAAACCCTTGCGTCCGCCCGATTCGGGGATGCACTTCTCGGCCTTGTTGTGCACGGTCTTCGGGTCGGTCTGGTTGTACTTGCCGGAGCTGTCCTGGGTGACCTTCCAGTACTTGGTGGACCACAGGCGGGTGTGCACCGCGTCCCCGGAAACCCAGGCTTCGATCATCACGCCGTAGGGAGTGTTGTTTTCCCAGATCATGTCGACCTGTCCCTCCCACAGGGTGGCTTCGCGGCCGGCCGGGTAGCGGTCGAACCAGCGCGAGTGCGGCTTGTGGGTGATGTCGTCGTAGCCGGCCAGGAAGCCGACGTTGTACATCTGGGTGGAGATCTGCGACAGGCCGCCGCCCACCGCTTCGGAACTGAAGCCGTTCTCCACCACGCCGGAGCTGTAGTAGCCGTTGGCGGTGGTGATCGGGCCCAGCGCCTGCAGCAGCGAGAAGCGTTCGCCCGGCTTCACGATGGTTCCGGTGATGCGCGCAGAACCCGCCTTCAGGTTCTTGGTGCGCACGGTGTCCGAGGCGGGATAGGGGGTGGAGAACTCGACGATCTCCTCCTTGATGCCCAGCTTTTCGGCGTCGGCGGTGGTGAAGTCCGCATCGCTTTCGGCCATCGCGACCTCGGCCTTTCGCGTTTCGGTCTGGCTCGCGGCCAGCACCTTTGCGCCCAGGTCCTTGGTTTCCAGCGAGATGCCCTTCACGGACTTCACGATGGTCGGCTTGCCGCCCTTGAGCACGATCTTCGCATCCTTGGCGGTGCTGGAGAGATCCGAGTTCTTGGTGGCCGCGAGGTAGAGCTTCTCGTCGTCCAGCGCCAGCTGCGGCTCGCCGTCCTTGGCCGAGTAGCTCGCGGCGGCGGCCATGGAGGCCGGGGAGATGGCGGTGCTCTTGTCCCCGGAAACCAGGGTGACGTCCTTCTTCAGCAGGGAGGCGACCTGCGTGTCGTAGAAGGCTTGCAGCTTCTGCGCGGAGACCTCCGGGCTGGTGACCTCGGCCGGCAGCTCCATGGCCGGACCGGCGATTTCCCAGTCGGTGGCGATCTTCTCGGCGGACTTCTCGACGTCCAGGGCGACCCCGTCCACGGGCTTGGACAGTGTTGCCTGGGCGTCCTTGAAGGTGATGGTGCCCTCGGTGACCTTGGCGTCGGCCTTGGCCGCCAGCTTCCCAAGCTGGGCCGTCAGCTTGTCCTGGTCCACGTCGATGACCGCCTCGGCGGAGAAGTCTCCGGTCAGCCGTTCATAGAGCTTCACGGGGTTGGCTTCGAAATCGGTCAGGTCCGCAATGGTCTGCTCGACATCCAGGCTCAATCCGGCCTTGGCGGGGTCGAGTTCATAGCCCCTGCCGTTGACGGTGGTCTCGATCGGCTCCTGCGCCAGCGGCACCACCTGGGTCTCCAGGGCGGTACGCGCTTCGTCCTGGTTCAGCGAACCGATGTTGACGCCGGCGATCGTGGCGTTCGCCGGAACCTGGGAACTGATGAAGGCCGCCGCGCCGAAGTAGGCGGCGGTCGCCGCGACAACACACGAACCGGCAATGATCCACGGTTTGGCCGTGCTCTTCCGCTTGCCGTCCTTGGGGTTTCCGGCAGGCGTGGCGGGCTGGAAGACGTTGGATGAATTCTCCGGTGTTGGGGTCTGCACTGGTCTATTGGCTCTTTCGAAAAGCGGTCAGATTACGGCACATACCCCGACAAGCTGCCTGGGTCAAGGGTTGCGTCACCTGAAATACTATCGGCTGGAACAACCAACAAGCCGATAACCAGCGTTTTCCGGGCTAATCGTTATCGACTTGTTGGATTTGGCCTAGTTCAGATCGTCCAGAACCAGGTCGGCGATGACGTCCAGGCGCGAGAAGTTGATCTGGGCCCCGGCCTTTTCCTTCAGGGCCGGCTTCGCGTTGAAAGCGACACCCAGGCCTGCGGCGGTGATCATGTCCAGGTCGTTGGCGCCGTCGCCGGCGGCGATCGTGGCGGCCATGTCGATGCCGTGGCCGGCCGCCCAGGAACGCAGCATCTCCTCCTTGGTGGCGCGGTCCACGATCTTTCCGTGCACGGTGCCGTCCAGCACCGCGCCCTCGATGCCCAGGGTGTTGGCCAGCGCGTGGTCCAGCTGCAGTTCCTCGGCCAGCGGGTCCAGGATCTGCTGGAAGCCGCCGGAGACGACGCCGACCTTGTGCCCCGCGGCATGGAAGCGCTTGACCAGTTCCCGGGCGCCGTCGGAGAAGATGATGCGTTCGCCCACCTCGCCGAGCACGGTGGCCGGCAGGTCCTTCAGCGTGGCCACGCGCTGGATCAGCGACTGCGCGAAGTCCAGCTCGCCGCGCATGGCGGCCTCGGTGACCGCGGCGACTTCCTTTTCGCGTCCTGCATGGGCGGCCAGCAGTTCGATGACTTCCTGCTTGATCAGGGTCGAATCGACATCCATGACCAGCAGCAGCTGCGTGGCCCCGGTCAGGGCCGCGTCGACGACGGCGAGGCACACGTCGGACTCGGCCACGGTTCCGGCGGCCACCTGAGCGGCAAGGTACTGTGCGGCTGCCTGCCGCGCCCCAGCGCTCCGGGACTCGTCCAGCGCCACCTTGGCGACCAGGCGCTCGGAACTGGTGCGGATCGAGACTTCAGCGCCGGCGGGGACCAGCCCGGCGGCGCGGGCGCCGTCCAGCAGCCTGTCGAAGACGTTGCGGGGCAGCAAGGGGCGGGAGACGAAAACAAGGGTAGAGGCCATGGCTCCATTTTCGTCGGCGTGCGCCGTGCGACCAAAAATGACGTCGCCCTGCCGGCCGTCGCATGGTGTAGCAAACGTCATAGTCGCTGAGAACCGCGGAGGGCACGGGGTTCGCGCCGCGTTAAAGACGTTGCTAATTAGTGATTCGCGGGGTCAGAAGTCTAGGCTTAAATACCATGAGCGAAGTGCTAAGTTTCAATGATGTCAGCGTGGTGCGCGGGCGTAAAGACCTGCTCAAGGACGTTTCCTGGCAGGTCAACGAGGGCGAGCGGTGGATCGTGCTCGGCCCGAACGGAGCCGGCAAGTCCACCCTGATGAACATTGCCTCCACCCGGATGCACCCCACCCGGGGCACCGCGGGCATCCTGGGCGAGACCCTGGGCCGCGTGGACGTCTTCGAGCTGCGGCCGCTGATCGGCCTGAGCTCGGCCCTGGTCGCCAACTCGATCCCCGGCAGGGAAACCGTGTTGAATGTGGTGCTGACCGCCGCCTACGGCATGACCGGGCGCTGGCGCGAGAAGTACGAGAAGCTCGACGAGCGCCGCGCCTTCGGCCTGCTGCATGACTGGGGCATGTCCACCTTCATGAACCAGTCCTTCTCCAAGCTCTCCGAGGGCGAACGCAAGCGCGTGCTGATCGCCCGCGCCCTGATGACCGACCCGGAGCTGCTGATCCTCGATGAGCCGGCCGCCGGCCTGGACCTTGCCGGGCGCGAGAACCTGGTCGCCAAGCTCGGCGAGCTGGCAGCCGACGAGTACGCCCCGGCCCTGGTGCTGGTGACCCACCACCTGGAAGAAATCCCCGAGGGCTTCACGCACATCCTGATGATGCGCGAAGGCCAGGTGGTCGCCGCCGGCGAGATCGAGGCGACGCTGACCGAGGAGAACCTCGAAGCCACCTATTCCATGCCGTTGGCCCTGCGCCGCGAGGGCGGCCGCTTCTCGGCGTTCGCGCGCCGCTAAGAGACACCGCACCTAAGGGGAGTACCGCACCATGATCGAATTCTGGCGTGAAGCCCTGGTCTTCCTCGGAGGGCTGTGGGCCGGAACCATCAACACCGTCGTGGGTTCGGGCACCCTGGTGACCTTCCCGATCCTCGTGGCGCTGGGCATCGCCCCGGTCAACGCGGTGGTCTCCAACGCCATGGGCCTGGTCGCCGGGGGATTCTCCGGCGCCTGGGGCTACCGTCGCGAGGCGGCCAGCGTCAAGGGCACGCTGCTGAAACTGGTTCCGGTCTCCCTGGTCGGCGGCCTGATCGGCTCGCTGCTGCTGCTGAACCTGCCCGAATCGGTGTTCGGCGTGGTCGCCCCGATCCTGCTGGTGTGCGCCCTGGTGCTGGTGATTTTCCAGCCGCGGCTGGCCGCCTGGGCCAAAACCCGGCAGGCCGCGCAGGGCGGCACCGACCCGGACGCGGCGGACAAGGCGAAGATCCCGCTGATCCTGTACATCCTGGTGTTCGTCATCGGCGTGTACGGCGGCTACTTCACCGCCGCGCAGGGTGTGCTGCTCATGGCGGTGTTCGGCGTCTTCCTGCAGGCCTCGCTGCAGCAGTCCAACGCGATCAAGGTGATCCTCTCGCTGATCGTGAACCTGGTCGCGGCGGTCATGTACCTGGTCATCGCGCCCGAGCGCATCCACTGGATCATCGTGCTGCTCATCGCCGTCGGCTCGCTGATCGGCGGGTTCATCGGCGCCAAGGTCGGACGCAAGCTCTCCCCGGGCTGGCTGCGCACCGTCATCGTCATCCTGGGCCTGGTGGCCCTGGCGAACATGGTCTACAAGCTGGTGGCCGGTGCCTGAGTTCCCCGCAGAAATCCTGAACCCCGAGCGGATCCTGCACGTCGCGGACCTGCAGGACGAGCGGCTGGACGAGTACCTGCGCCTGTCCGAGGCGCACCTGCGCATGCGCACCGACGTGGAAAACGGCCTGTACATCGCCGAGAGCACCAAGGTCGTGCAGCGCGCGATCAACGCCGGGCACAGCCCGCGCAGTTTCCTGCTCGCGCAGAAGCACCTGGGCCAGCTCGTGGCGGAGTTCAACCGCTTCCCTGACGCGCCGATCTTCATCGGCGACGACGCGCAGCTGCAGGACCTTGTCGGGTTCCACCTGCACCGCGGCGCCATGGCGGCGATGAACCGCCCAACCCCGCTGGACCTCGATGAGGTGCTGGCCGCCAGCTCCCGGGCGGCGTTCCTGGAGGACATCGCGGACCACACGAATGTCAGGTGTTCCAAAAAATCCGGCGCGTCTGAGGTTCATGCCGAGCCGAAACGCTCGCGCATCGCCGTGTTTGAGAACATTCAAGATCATACTAATCTCGGTGCGGCGTTCCGCAGTGCAGCGGCCATCGGAGTCGATGCAGTGCTGATTACGCCTCAATGTGTGGATCCGCTGTACCGGCGGGCCGTTCGAGTATCCATGGGCACGGTTTTCCAAGTTCCTTGGGCCCGGGTAGAAAATTGGCCCGAGAGTATTAGGTTGCTTCAAGATGCTGGCTACGTAGTGGCTGGTATGACCTTAACGGAGGGCTCGATCATGCTGGACGAACTGGTTGCAGAGGAACATCAAAAACTCGCTCTGGTGTTCGGCAACGAAGGTCGCGGATTGACGGCTGAAACAGAAGCAATGGTCAGTCGCGGTGTCACGATTCCGATGATGGGCGGAGTCGACTCGTTGAACGTGGCTACCTCTGTCGCCGTGGCGTTGTATGCGACGCGATGATCCCGACACACAAACGCATACCGGGCGCTGATGTAAGTGTCTGAAATGTATCTTGATATGTAATAGTGAATCAATCTCTCCGATTGCTTTCCCGCAAACTAAAAGGAAGTGCCTTGTCGAATAGCCCTATGGGTCATGCTCGGATAGTGTCGCTGATCTGGAGCATCGCCGATGACGTGCTTCGCGACCTCTATGTGCGAGGCAAGTACCGTGACGTGATCCTGCCGTTCACGGTACTTCGGCGCCTTGATAGCGTCCTGGAACCGACGCGTGACGCGGTCAAGGCGATGAAGGCGACGCTCGACGATGCGGGTATCGCCAACCAGGACGGACCGCTTCGACAGGCGGCGAAGCAGGATTTCTACAATTACTCTGGCTTCACCCTCAAGGATCTTCGTAGTATCTCGAATGCAACAAGATTGCGACTGAACTTCGAAGCCTACCTTGATGGATTTTCTCCAAACGTGCAGGAGATCATAGATAACTTCGAGTTCCGAAATCAGCTGCCTCGTCTGACAAAAGCGGACGCTCTGGGCGCACTGATTGAGAAATTCCTCAGCCCCGATCTTGACCTGTCCCCGCGAGGGATAGACAACCACGGAATGGGCACCGTCTTTGAGGAGTTGGTTCGAAAGTTCAACGAAGACAACAACGAAGAAGCCGGTGAGCACTGGACTCCTCGTGATGCCGTGCGCTTGATGACGCGGCTGATGTTCGAACCGATTGCCGATCAGATTCCTTCAGGCACGTACCGGTTATACGACGGGGCCATGGGCACCGGTGGCATGCTTACTGTCGCCGAAGAGACCTTGAAGCAGCTTACCGAGCCGTCAGGCAAAAAAATCTCCACGCATCTCTACGGCCAGGAGATCAACGCCGAAACTTACGCGATTGCGAAAGCTGATCTGATCCTCAAGGGTGAAGGTGCCGAGGCCGACAACATCGTCGGGGGTCCCGAATACTCGACCCTCTCGAACGATGCGTTTTCGGGGCAGGAATTCGATTTCATGCTCTCGAACCCGCCGTACGGCAAGAGCTGGAAGACGGATCAGGACCGCCTCGGCGGGGCAAAGAAGATCATCGACCCGCGATTTGTTGTCGTGCATGCTGGGGACCCCGAATACTCGCTCGTCACTCGCAGCAACGACGGCCAACTGATGTTCCTGGCGAACCTCATCTCGAAGATGAAGCATGGCACGGCTCGTGGGTCCCGCATCGCGTCCGTGCACAATGGGTCTTCGTTGTTCACGGGTGACGCGGGACAGGGAGAGAGTAATATTCGCCGTTGGATCATCGAAAACGACTGGCTCGAGGCCATCGTCGCGCTGCCGTTGAAGATGTTCTACAACACGGGCATCGCAACCTATGTGTGGGTTCTTTCGAATCGTAAGGAGGAACGTCGCAGGGGCAAAGTGCAGCTCATCGACGCAACCGAGTGGGCGACTCCCTTACGTAAGAACCTCGGCGAGAAGGGCGTTGAAGTCAGCGCAGCGGACGCAGACAGGGTGCTCGAGGCCTTCGCAGCGTTCGACGACTACGCGGACACCGATCACTCGAAAGTCTTCGATGGCGTCGACTTCGGTTACCGCAAGATCACCGTCGAGCGTCCGCTCAGGCTCGCCGGGACCGATGCAAACCGCGTGTACACCGCTAAGGAGATCAAACAGTTGAAGGAGGACGGCGTGCGCGACGAGACTGCGCCGCCTGTCATCCGGAAGGCCCTCCCGTATTCGGCGAAGCCTGATCCACTGCATGGCCGGTACGAAGCGATCATCGACGGTCGTACCCGAGTCGTTGAGTTCGAGCCCGATACGGAGCTGCGTGACACCGAGCAGGTGCCGCTGACCGAACCAGTTGGTGAATACGCGGACGGTGTAGAAGCTTTCTTCCGCCGCGAGGTCGCGCCGTACGCGCCGGACGCCTGGATCGACAATTCGAAGACGAAGATCGGCTACGAGATTTCCTTCACGCGTCATTTCTACAAGCCTGTTCCCATGCGTTCTCTGGCTGAGATCCAGGCAGACATTCGTGCCTTAGAGGCGGAAACCGACAACCTGATCGCCGAGATTGCAGGAGACCTGGCATGAGCGAACGCGCGAACAGCATCGACGGATTCGCTAAGACGATTGCGGAGGTGCTGAAGGACAAGAAGTACTCGATCGACTACTACCAGCGCGAGTACAAGTGGGAATCGAAGCAGCTCGCTGAGCTCATCACTGACCTCACGGGGAAGTTCCTGCAGCTCTACAGCTCTGACCACAAGCGCACGGCCGTGGCTGGCTACCCAGGTTATTACCTTGGCTCGATCATCGTCTCCCAGAAAGGCAATCAGCCGTTCATCGTGGACGGACAGCAGCGCCTCACAACGCTCACCCTGTTCCTCACATACCTTCGACGTCTGCAGGCGGAACTCGGAACTCCAGAAGTGAAGATCGACGAGCTAATCTACTCCGAATCGTACGGCGAGAAGTCGTTCAACCTTGACGTCCCCGATCGCAATGACTGCATGCACGGTCTTTTCGAAACCGGCGAGTTCGAAGCGCTGCCCGAGTCCGTTGAGTCGGTGCGCACGCTCGTATCGCGGTACAGCGAGATCGAAGGGCTTTTCCCGGACGAGCTCAAGAGCGAGGTATTGCCCTACTTCATCGACTGGCTGAAAGACCGCGTCCAGATCGTACAGATCACCGCTTATAACGACGATGACGCGTACGCGATCTTCGAGACAATGAACGATCGCGGACTCAAGCTCACTCCGGCTGACATGCTAAAGGGATACCTGCTGGCGAATATTGACGACGGGAAAGCGCGCGCGGCGGCCAACGATCTCTGGCGGTCTTGGATGCGCCGGCTCGAAGACCTCGGCGAGGGACTTAGCGCCGACTTCCTAAAGACGTGGCTGCGTAGCCAGTACTCGACCAGAATCCGTGAGCGCAAGAAGGGTGCCAAGCCACAGGACTGGGATCGGATCGGTACTGAGTTCCACCGCTGGCTACGTAACGACGCCAAGCGGGTCGGGCTGGAGTCGTCCGACGCGTTCAGCGACTTCGTGACCCGCAACCTGGATTTCTACGCGCGTCAGTACGAGCGCATCGCACAGGCCGAGGTATCGTTTGACGCCGCGAGCCCGCTGCGATTCATCCGATTCAACGCAGATCACCGCTTCACCTTGCAAGATCAGATGCTGCTCGCACCACTGTGCATCAAAGACGACGCCGTAACCGTCGACGCGAAGCTGGAGATCGTCGGCAGGTTCATCGACATTCTGCTCGCTTGGCGCATCTGGAACTCGCGTTCGACCGACTACTCCACGATGCAATATGCGATGACGACGCTCATGTTCCGCATCCGCGGGCTCAGTGTGGGAGAGCTCGCCCGGGAGCTCCACCGCTACCTGGTGAACGAGCGGGAGAAGTTCGACACGAACGACGACCTTGTCGTGCACCAGCAGAACCGAGCGCAACTGCATCGGGTCCTCGCACGCATCACCGACCACGTCACGATGTGCTCAGGTCTCGCGTCTAACTATGTCGAGCTGACCGGAGGTAACGGCGTGCGGTACGAGGTCGAGCACATCTGGGCAAACCACCCAAGCCGGCACACGGACGAGTTCCCGCAAGAGTCCGACTTCGCGCGCCACCGCAACCGTATCGGTGACCTGCTGCTTCTTCCCAAGCAGCACAACGGCAGCTACAACGACGACGCCTATGAACTGAAGCGCCCGCGCTACTACTCCCAGAATCTCCTCGCAGCATCACTCGATCCGCAGACGTACGAGAAGAATCCTGGCTTCCTGCGTTTCGTCGCCAAAAGCGGACTCGGCTTCCGCCCCTATGAGGCCTTTACTGCGGACTCAATCACTGAGCGAGGCGAGCTGTACCGAGCCATCGCCAACCAGCTATGGAACCCCGCAGATCTGATGCATACCGCGGGGAATGAGGAGGAAGAATGATGTTCCGTGACCTGCCAGTATATGCAGACATGCGCGCGTTGGCGCTTCCGTGGGCGACTACGATTCCCAGACATTGGAAGGTCAAGCGCGCGAAGACGATAATGCGGCCAGTGGATATTCGTTCCATCCGAGGCGAAGAAGACCTACTTACAGTTTCGTCGAGTCGCGGTGTCATCCCTCGTTCTGCAACCAATGTCAGCATGTTCAAAGCGGAGACTTATGCAGGGCATAAGCTTTGCTGGCCGCATGATCTCGTGATCAATAGTTTGTGGGCATGGGGGCGGGGGTTAGGGGTCGCGAAGCACCACGGAATTGTCAGTACGGCATACGGCGTATATCGCCAGCACCGCGCCGAGCTGGACTCTTCCTACTTGCATGAGCTTATCCGTTCTGACCGGTTTCAATGGGAGCTCCAGGTTCGGTCGCAAGGAGTCTGGAAGTCACGACTTCAAATGACGGATGACCGATGGTTGGACGCACCTCTGCTGGTACCGCCTGCGACTGAACAGGCTGCGATCGTGAAGTACCTTGACCACGCGAATGCCCGCATCGACAAAGCCATAGCTGCGAAAAGCCGTCTTATCGCGCTCCTTAACGAACGGAAAGCCGCCGTCTCTGCCTCGACCTTTAGGAGCTTGGACGCTCCAAGCCGCGAATTGCGGCACGTTCTTCGCAAACTTGTGGACTGCGAGCATAAGACTGCCCCCTACGTCGAAGACGGTGAGTACTGGGTGCTTCGTACTGCTGCCGTGAAGAGCGGGAACATCAACTGGTCCGGCGCCTATCCTACGAACGCTGAGTCATATCAAGCATGGACGCAGCGCGCCGTGCCTGAACCTGGCGACGTGATATTCACGCGCGAAGCACCTGTGGGTGAGGCCGCTATGATCCCAGCCGGCCGCAAGATGGCACTCGGCCAACGCACCGTGCTGATGAAGCTTCGCGATGAGGTCATGAGTCCACAGTTCCTGGTTCATCAGATCTACGGCGGCTTACCGCAAGAGCGAATCGCGCTCGCAACTCAGGGATCTACCGTAGGACACTTCAACATGGACGACATCGGCTGGATGCGTGTTGTTGTCCCGGAACTCGCAGAACAACAGCGTGTAGTTGCTGAAATCGAAGAAGTATCCCGCGAGTCGAACGAAGTAATTGCGAAGACTCAGCGTGAGATCAGTCTTCTACAAGAGTTTCGAACGCGCCTCGTAGCCGACGTGGTAACCGGCCAAGTTGATGTTAGAGCGTTTGCAGCGACACTGCCAGATGCGCCCGATGTTATTGACGAGCTTGACACCATCCTCGACGATGAATTCGAAGAATCACTGAGCGAGAACCTGGGGGAATGAGCATGCAGCATCTCAATGAGGAGAGCCTGGAGGCGCTCATCGTTAGGCAGATGGTCGAGGGCGGCTGGACTGAAGGTTCGCCGACGGACTACGTCGCCTCATACGCGCTCGACCTCGGTAGCTTCGCCGCCTTCGTTGAGACCACGCAGCCCACCCTCATCGATTCACTTGGGCTGGCAGACGATTCGCCTACGCGTCACAAGTTCTTGGCCCGACTCCAGGGTGAGATCACGAAGCGCGGGCTCGTCCATGTGCTTCGCAACGGTGTTGCCCATCTCGGGCACCACGTCGATCTCTATTACCCTACACCAGCAAAGGGTAATGCGAAGGCCGCCGATCTCTTCGACGCGAACCGATTCGTGGTAGCGCGTCAGGTGCACCACAGCGTCAGCAACCCCGGCGACGCCGTAGACCTCGTAGCATTCGTCAACGGTCTGCCGCTGTTCACGTTCGAGCTGAAGAACAACATTACGAAGCAGACAGTCGAGGACGCGGTGCAGCAGTATCAGCGGGACCGCGACCCGCGAGAGCCACTGTTCGCTTTCGGGCGTACGATCGCCCACTTCGCCCTCGACGACCAGAGAGTGAAGTTCTGTACCGAGCTCAAGGGCGCATCCTCGTGGTTCCTTCCCTTCGATCAGGGTTTCAACGACGGTGCCGGCAATCCGCCCAACCCCGATGGGATCATGACGGACTACCTCTGGCGGCGGGTGCTCTCGCTACGGAGCCTCGCTGGGATCATCGAGAACTTCGCGCAAGTTGTCGTCGAGAAGAATCCGAAGACCGGAAAGAAACTTTCGAAGGCGATCTTCCCCCGCTACCACCAGCTCGACGTCGTCAGGAGATTGCTCGACGATGTCGAAGCTCGAGGTGCCGGCCGCCGCTACCTAATTCAGCACTCAGCAGGCAGCGGAAAGTCGAATTCGATTGCGTGGTTGACCCACCAACTTACCGAGGCCGCGCACGGCGGTCGGACCGCGTTTGATTCGATCATTGTGGTGACCGATCGCGTCATCCTCGACAACCAGCTCACGCAGACGATCAAGTCGTTCCTGCAGGTCGGCTCCACTGTCGTCCACGCCGATCGATCGGGCGACCTCCGCCGCGCGATCACCGCGGGCAAGAAGATAATCGTCACTACGGTACAGAAGTTCCCCTACATTCTGGACGATATCGGCGCGGATCACCGCGACCGCACTTTCGCCATTGTGATCGACGAAGCGCATTCTTCTCAGGGGTCCAAGACCTCCGCAGCGGTCTCGCATGCTCTGTCCGATGCCAGCGCTAGCGACGAGGACACTGTCGAGGACCAGATCAACCGAATCATCGAGAGCAAGAAGCTACTGTCGAACGCCAGCTACTTCGCATTCACGGCGACGCCGAAGAACAAGACGCTAGAAATGTTCGGCGAGCCATTCACAAAGCCTGACGGCGAGGTCGGCCACCGGCCGTTTCACTCGTACACGATGAAGCAAGCGATTCAGGAAGGCTTCATCGTCGATGTGTTGGGAAACTACGCACCCGTCGGCAGCTACTACAAGCTGATGAAGACCGTCGAGGACGACCCCGAGTTCGATGCGAAGCGTGCGTCGAAGAAGCTTCGCGCCTACGTCGAGGGCAACAAGCACGCGATCGAGCAAAAGGCCGCTATCATGGTCGAGCACTTCCACTCGCAAGTGGTCGCCAAGCGCAAGATTGGGGGCGAGGCCCGTGCTATGGTCGTTACTGCCTCGATCGCGCGCTGCATCGAGTACTTCCACGCGCTACGAGATGCGCTTTCCGAACGCAAGAGCCCGTTCCAGGTGATCGTCGCTTTCTCCGGTGAGCACGACTACAAAGGCCAGAAGGTCACCGAGGCGAGCCTGAATGGATTCCCCTCGAACGCCATTGCTGAGCACGTGAAGACGGAGCCTTATCGGATCCTTGTGGTCGCGAACAAATTCCAGACGGGCTACGACGAGCCGCTCCTTCACACGATGTACGTGGACAAGACTCTCTCCGGCGTGCTCGCCGTACAGACTCTTTCACGTCTCAACCGGGCGCACCCCGCGAAGCATGACACGTTCGTGCTCGATTTCGCTAACGACGCCGAGGACATACAGCGTGCATTCGAGCCGTACTATCGGACCACAATGTTGGCGCAGGAAACCGACCCGAACAAACTGCACGACCTCGTCACTGAGCTTGACGCGGCCCCCATTTATGCGCCCGAACATGTCGACAAGTTCGTCACGCGTTATCTGGCGGGGGCGAGTCGCGAAAAACTGGATCCTATCCTTGACGTTTGCGTGGCCGAATACGTGGAGCTTCTTGACGAAGATGACCAAGTATCGTTTAAGGCGAATGCCAAGGCGTTCTTGCGCACCTACAACTTCCTGTCCACCGTCCTTCCCTACGGCAGCCTCGAATGGGAAAAGCGATCGATCTTCCTCGACCATCTCGTTCCGAAGCTTCCTGCGCCTAAGGAGGAAGACCTCGCAGCCGGCATCCTGGAGAATATCGACTTGGAATCGTACCGGGCCGAGAAGCAGAATGCGATGAAGATCGTGCTAGACGACGAAGACGGTGAGCTCGCTGCCGTCCCGGCCGCAGCTGGCGGGCATCGCGCCGACGCCGAGCTTGAGAGGCTTTCCGAAATCGTAAAGAGCTTCAATGACTATTTCGGGAACATCGAGTGGGAGGACAGCGACCGGATCCAGCGTCGCATCACAGAAGAGATCCCTCGTTTAGTCGCGGAGGACGAAGCCTACCGCAACGCACAGGCCAACGATGATCCCGTGAACGCCCGCGTTGAGATGAACAGGGCGCTGGGCAAAGCCATGCTTAGCCTCATTTCCGATGAGACCCAACTGTTCAAAGCTTTCCAGGACAACGAGAGCTTCAAACACTGGCTCGAAGACGCTGTGTTCAAGGCGACGTATCGAACGAACGCGGCGTGAGCGAGTCCTGGCAAAGACAGCAGGGCGGCTCAAAAGCTGGCTTTGACCGTCGTGCCACTCTGCCTTAATCGTCGATTACCCCAGCAGTTCCATCCGCACCACGGTACGACGTTGAAATCCTCGAGGAATGGAAACAATCAAGAAGGAACGAGCAGCAGAGATTTCGGCTCAGGTATTCACGGCCCGTGACGCGATGCTCAGTGACACCCCGGAGGACAATCGCGTCGCATTTCTTTTGTTCGACAGCGCCGTCGAGACTCTTATGGTTCGTAGAGTCCAAGAGTTGTCCCGATGGGTCCTTCGTGACTCGATCTCGTCGTATATTGAGGACGATCGGCATGTCATGGCTGATCTTCGTGACTTTGACCAGTAGCAACGAGAGAAGCTAAAGCACGAGAACAGAGCCATGTACTGGAAGTTTTCGAAATCCCAGCTCTCGGGCATCGAGCGGAATTTCGAAGACAAACTGCGGGTGCTTGCATGGAACGGCGATATTCCTCGTGAATACGTCAGCATCGTGTCGCGGCTTCATGAATATCGCAACGAGATGTACCACCGCGAAGAGTCTCGGCCCGCTGCGTTGCGGAACACGGTGAGTCTCTACGCGTTCCTCGTCTCTCAATTTCTCGAGCTTCTAAAGCCACAAGGATTCAGTTCGACTTCTCAAGGTGACAATCTCGAAGCACGCATTTTCAATAGGATGGGGCTACCCCGACCTTCCCTGGGTCAGCGCGTTTCCGGCTAAGACCTACAGAAAATCATGGCTGAAGAACTGAAACTACGGCTGGATTCGGCTGACGCTCAAGAATTGATTGCCGACTACGTCAAGGATCGCCTTGATAGTCTCGCGGAACAGCTTGCCGTTATTGTAGACGTCGCCAGATCAGTGTTCTGCGGCTCAGTACGCTCCGAGATGGATGTGATTCGCTTTGTTTTTCAGTCTTCGACATCGATGAGCGGCCAGACTAAGACGCCGACTCGTGCGGACCTTAGGCGGTGGAGGGAGTGGCCTGATGTGCTCCGCACCATCCGTGATCCTCTTGAGGCGTTCGGGTCTCTGGCTGTGTTCGAGGGCGAGTACGAACCCCATCGAGCGAGAGGTTCTCGAAGTAGCCACACAAGCCGAATTGGAGATCGATCGTCAGATCGACGAGCACAAGTTGCGCCGCGCTAAAGGTCAAACCTGATCTGCATCACCCCACCAGACCTATTTAGGGCAGCTTTCGTAACTGAGAATCGAGTAGTCAACCAGCGATCCAATGCGAGTTGCTCCTGTGCTTTGGTGCATTGATGGAGAATCGCGATTCCAGATCGGATTTCAGTGCTTCTGAAGTTTCACTAGGAATTTCTGGAGTCAGTCTTAGGATGAGTGCAACGTCCGAATACCGGCAAGCACCCGACTGACACGGTGTCCCAACGCTACGCGCGGGCTGAATTGATTGGCCTCGCTACTACAGTGGTATGAGCTGACGAATTGTTAGCGCAAGACAATGCGCAAAAGGTTGAGCTCGATGTGCGCATGGATCTGATATGTGCCCCTGATTGTCAAGTAAGCAGGGGTCAGCACCCGCTCGGCTGGTTTGCCGGGCGGGTGCTTTTCGCTTCTCACGTCGATGCGGTGGTGCGGCGTGTCTTAGTGACACGCCGTCAGTCTGACAGCCGCGGGTTGGTTACCGCATGACCCTGTTTCGGCGAGAGCAACCAGCTTGTCTAGTGTCGAGCGTGGCACCTGTTGGGGATGCTGCTCATAGATCTACCGCTGATGCGCTCTTCACGTTGCATGACATGAGAGGCGAGTCTTGCGGAATTAGTCGTCCATGTCGGCCAATGACCAGCACCAACCCGCAAGTTCACGGGCAATCGCGGTGCAGGCGACGGTGTGCTTCTTCTTGTGACTGGACAGGTTCTTCCACCGGTGGTTCAGGCGCCGGTTCCCGGGGGCCTGTCAGGAAGTTTGTGTAAGCCCCTAGTCACCTCCGTTATTCAGGGCTCGTCATACTTACGTCAAATACGGTTCAATCCGCTCCGGGTACGCCATCGCCAACTGCTGCAACGCCTGCTTCCAGCCGTTGGTCCCGGCCCCTTCCACCAGATGCGATCCGGCGCCGGCCCGTGGGGTGCGGCCCTTCTTCTGCGCATCCTTGAACCGCTCCCGGGCCCGCTTGTCCTCGATAGTGCAGATCGCCAGCCACAGCATCTTCACCGCCGCCGCATCGGAGGGGAAATGGCCCCGGGACTTGGTGACCTTACGCAACTGGTAGTTCATCGACTCAATCGCGTTCGTCGTGTAAATGACCTTGCGCAGCTCTGGCGGGAATTCCAGGAACGGGGTGAACCGTTCCCACGCGTTGCGCCAGGTGGCCACCGCCGACGCATACTTCTGCCCCAGCTCGGATGCTTCGAAATCATCCAGCGCCTTGGCTGTGGATTCGATGCTCGGTGCCGTGTAGATGCTCTTCAACTGCGCGCTGACCGCTTTGCGGTCACCGTAGGAGACGAACCGGTTCGCCGCGCGGATCAGGTGCACCACGCAGGTCTGCACCGTGGCCCGGGCCCAGGTCGCTTCGATCGCTTCCGGGAAACCAGTGAGGCCGTCGCAGCAGGCGATCAGGACGTCTTTGAAGCCGCGGTTGGCTTTTCTGGGCGCAGACTTGCGCCCAGAACTTCGCCCCTTCATTCTCGGTCACCCACAGGCCCAGCACGTGCTTGACGCCTTCCACGGTCACGCCGATGGCCATATGCGCGGCCTTGTTGCGGACCTGGTGACCGTCGCGGACCTTGACCACCAGCGCATCCAAGTACAGGATCGGGTAGAACTCTTCGAGCGGCCGTTCCTGCCAGACGGCGACCTCGTCGAGCACTTCGTCGGTGATCTTGCTGATCGTGTCGTGGGACAGCTGGGTGCCGACGGTGGTTTCCAGGTGGTAGGCGATATCCCGCACGGTCATGCCGCCGGCGTAGAGGGAGATGATCATTTCATCCAGCCCGCCGGTGCGGCGC
This sequence comes from Arthrobacter sp. YC-RL1, assembly GCF_001454985.1. Taxonomy (NCBI): domain Bacteria; kingdom Bacillati; phylum Actinomycetota; class Actinomycetes; order Micrococcales; family Micrococcaceae; genus Arthrobacter; species Arthrobacter sp. YC-RL1. The sequence continues at coordinate 2,112,383 of NZ_CP013297.1, read as the reverse complement.
GAGCCCTTGGGCACCAGCGTCGGGGCGAAGGTTCCGGCCCGGTCCCGGGGGATCTGCAGGTCGATATCGCCGGCGATCGTGGACACGGTTTTCGGGTAGGAACCGTTGCGGGAGTTCGGGAGGAACTGGCCGTGGCTTTCGCCCTTTTCGTAGCCCAGATGGCTACTCAGCTCGGATTTCAGGCCGCGTTCCAGGCCGGCGCGGATGATCTGCTGAATAAACCCATCTTTGCCGTCGAGCTGGATTTCTCCGCGGTCGATGAATCCCATGAGTTCGTCGAAGGCCCCGGATTCCTTCACGGCGTCCATGGACCCCAAGGCGGCGAACTTGTCGGCGATATCGGATGCGTTTTCCCTGCTCTGTTCGTTCTGGTCTTTCTGGATGGTCATATCGTGTTTTCCTAGTCTCTTTCTATCAATTGACTAGGGGTCTTACGCAATCAACCTGACAGGCTCGTTCCCGGCGTCGCCACGTGCCGCGGCCCGAGCGGATGCCTTGGCCTTCTCACAATACTAGGTTTCACAGCGAGGTGAGCTACGAACACAAGGGCGAGGAGTCGCGGGTAGTGAAGTTCTACTGCATCAGAAAATTCTTGCCCGAGCTCAATGAGGTCGTCGATTGCGGCCAAAAAATCCGATTCGCTCCGCATATCAGGAACTATGGGACGAAGTTGCCACAGCGCGTACGCGCCCTGGTTCTCCGATGCCTTCGCTCCCCAATGTCTTGCGGAGAATTCTCGAGAGTTACTTCTCGACCCTTGGCGGGCAGGGTAACCTGTACGAAATCGGCCGGGACCTGAAACCGACCGAGAAGGCTCTGCACGATGCGCTCATCGCATGGTCGCACAGTGGATCACACACCATTGTGGACGCAGAAGTATTTGCTCAACCGTTATCTCGAAACGATCACTGGCTCGACGCCTTCGAACGGATCTTCAAGCGGACGTCCGGCGGTGCGCATATGGGCCACTACAATATGATGATGGGCGAATCCCAGAAATACATTAGTTAAGCACCTCGAAACTAAGACAAAGGGTGATGCACGGGATGGCATATTGGCAGACAGTTCCTTCTGGGTTCAGGAATCGACTAGATGAGCTCGTGCAGGTTGTATCCGCTTGTCGCGACGTGTTTCACGAAATTGCGGACACATACAAGTGGATCCCTGCCGCGAATTCGCCTGCCGCCTTGGACGCTGCGGCTTTACCTTCGCCCGATCCTCAGATCACGGATCCTACGGGTGAGACCGGCCACCGGTTGATCGCGGAAGCGATCCAGATATTCCTTCTTAGTGCCAGCGGGCACTTAGGCGGTCTCGCCGGTCTATATCAGAGCGCTGAAGTGCTCTTCTCGCCGCCTCTTTTGATAAGAGCAGTCATCGAGAACTGTGCTCATGCAGTTTGGATTCTTGGGGACGACCCAAATGAGCCGGCAGAGAAGCGGCTTGCCCGGGTGTACCTCGAAGAGCTCAAGAGCGCGGAAGAGGCCAGGAAGAACACTGGCAGGCTGCAAAACAAGACCGGACCGACTTACGAGCGCGTTGACAACGCCTACAAAAAGCTCAAGAAGGAAATTCTCTCTCGGTTCCCCCAAGCGACCAAACAGGAGCTGGGGGACTGGACTTTGGAGGGGGAGAAGCTTCCTAGCCTCGAGATAGCGGTCAAGTGGATGTACTCGCTTACTGAGGCGGCAGGCGGAACGATCAATCAGGACGCAGCTTCCGGGGTTTATGGCTTGTTGTCGAATCTGACCCATCCCACGCTGTATCCGGTCCGGGAACAACGTCGATGGGTATACGACGTCGCCAACGATCAGGCCACCGCCGATCTCTATGTGGATGTTGAATCTGTGGTGAAAGATGCGCGAGCTGCCATTGCTGCATTCTACAATTCGCTCACGTATGTGATTTCGTACTTCGGATGGTCTACTCAGGCAATGGCTGCGCTCGAAGAGAAGATTGAAGTGGTGATCCCAGATTTCATCCGGTGATTAGAGTGATAGTCCGGAGCTCCACATTGGTGCGCGACCTGATTCAGAAGGTGTGCCTGCTGATACCCGTGATCGGCTTGGTCGTATTCCTCCCAATTGTCTCGTGAACAATCGCGATTGGTGTGAAGAACAGCGTGCAGGGGACTTCGCCCTTCTGGGCGAGATCGACCAGGTCAGAGAAATTGATGTTTGCTGCCCGGAGCGAGCATCCGTAGGGCATGTATGTGCTAGCCGAAGAGTTGTTGAAGTGGGCGTTAAGCTCGGTTTCATCGATGCGAACGGTGGCCCGGCAGAGGAATACTTCAATAGTTATGGTCGCGCACTTCCGCTGGACTCATGACACGAATCTGCGATCTTCTCGACTCTGAGCACATAGTGCACGGTGCCGACGGAGATACCGGCCGACTATGCGGTGCAGCTGGCGTCTCTCCCCGATCGCGCTGGGTGAAGATGGCATCTCGCATGGCGAGGTCGGCCACTCGCGGGCGGCCTCCGTCATCTCGTCGTCGTCGGCACCGATGCATTTGAATGGTCTGACCGAAAGTCGTCCTCGACGATGTAGATCGGTACCTCACAACCGTCGACCATGATCTGTTCCAGGTGACTGTCCCTCATAACGAGGAGCTGGTCTCCAGTGCTGAGATGCTCCAGGTCGATGAGAAGTTGTGGGCGGTTCCCAGCTAAGCGTTGGCGGTACGTTTCGTCTTCGAAGAGACGCGCGGAGATTGGATCCGGCGCTTTGTGCGGCGGCTCTACATCAAGGGCATCTCCGGTGATGCACATCGAGCCTACGAAAGCGATCGTGCACGGTTCAGAGCCAGTCCTAGTGGACTGCTCAATGGCGAAATCGTCTTGGTTGGTGGTGACTGGAAGGTGAATGGAAGAGGGCGTCTGGGCGGGCCGGCTTATTTCAAACATATTGGGACACCCGCCAACCTCGGGGCGATCATCCGTTCGGCCTCGGGCCTGGGCATCGACGCGGTGCTGCTCACCCCCAAATGCGTTGATCCCTGGTACCGGCTCAGCGCCCGCGTCTCCATGGGCACCGTCTTCGACCTGCCCTGGGTCCGCCTGGAATCCTGGCCGCAGGACATCGAGCGGCTGCGCGCCCACGGCTACCGGATGCTCGCCATGGAGCTGACCGAAAACGCCGTGCCGCTGAACGAGATCCAGCTGGCAGCGGGCGAGAAGGCAGCGATGATCCTGGGCAACGAAGGCCGCGGAGTGACCGACGAGGCGTTGGCGGCGGTCGACACGACAGTGATCATTCCGATGCACCGCGCGGTGGATTCGCTGAACGTCGGCGCCGCCAGCGCCATCGCCTTCTGGCATTTGTGCTCTTAGCCACGCTGAGCGGTTTTTGCCCAGCCCGGTGCGTGAGCTAAGATGGAATGTCTGTGTGTTTCGATCCACCCGGTGGGCCGTGCGCAGGCGCAATTTTCCGAGTAATCAGCTGCTGGCAAAATCCAGTGGCCACAAACAAAAAGGTGTATAGCTATGAAGGCTGATATCCATCCGCAGTACGGCCCAGTTGTCTTCAACGACCTGGCTTCTGGCGAAAAGATCTTGACCCGTTCGACCGCTACCTCGAACAAGACCATCGAGTGGGAAGACGGCAACACCTACCCGGTCATCGACGTCGAAATCTCGGCAGCTTCGCACCCGTTCTACACCGGCAAGCAGCGCATCATGGACACTGCCGGTCGTGTCGAGCGCTTCAACGCCCGCTTCAAGGGCTTCGGCGGCAAGAAGTAATTCTTCGCCCCTCGCAGGCTTTCACGGCGTGTTTCCAGATTTTCTGGAAGCACGCCGTTGCTGCTTTAACCGCAGATGCCCGCATTCTCCAAGGCGTCCCGGGATTAGCCGCATGCTCGCCGGGCAATCAGCCGGGGAGGTTGCCCGAGGCAACGGCCATTGGCTAGAGTCGTCGTATCGCGGTGCTTGCCGGACTTATCGGCCCTGGGCCCCCGTTGGATGCTTCGGCGCGACAGGGCCCGGATAACCACACGATCCATGCACCGACCGGGTAGCAAGTCAACAGGAGTAGAACATGCGCGCACTGCTCATCGAGTCCAAGGGCGCCGCGGCGCATCTCACGGATGCCGATCCGGGCCTTCTTGCCGGCCCCGTCGAACTAGACGTGCTGTACTCCAGCCTGAACTACAAGGACGGGCTCGCCCTGACCGGGCAGGGCATTGCGCGCTCCTGGCCTTTGATCCCTGGAATCGATATTGTCGGACGTGTCACCCGGTCGGAAAGTCCCGAGTGGAACTCCGGCGACACCGTCATCCTCAACGGGTCCGGGATTGGCGAAAGCACCCATGGCGGGTATGCAGAGCAAGCGCGGGTCGCACCCGACTTCCTCGTCAGGCTTCCCGGCACGCTCGCCGCGCATCAAGCCGCGGCGATTGGCACGGCCGGGTTCGAGGCCGCGATCGCCGTGCAGAAAATCCTCGACTCGGCAGTGGCTCCCAGCGACGGCGAGGTCCTGGTCACCGGCGCAGCCGGCGGCGTGGGCTCGATCGCCTGCGCGCTGCTTGCCCGCCATGGCTACCAGGTGGTCGCCTCCAGCGGGCGCGGCGACGAGGAAGCAGCGTACCTTAAGGAGCTCGGTGCGCAACGGATCATCGACCGCGCGACGCTGGCCGGCGACGCTGGCGGCCCACTTCAAAAACAGCTCTGGGCCGCCGCGATCGACGTGGCCGGGGGCACCACCCTGGCCAACGTGCTGGCCCAAACCTCGTACGGGGGACTGGTGGTCGCTTGCGGCATGGCCCAAAGCGCGGAGCTGTCCATTACCGTCTTCCCGCACATTCTGCGCGATGTCACCCTGGCCGGGGCCGACACCGTCAGCGCGCCGCTGGCCACGCGGACCCGGGCTTGGGAGCTGCTGGCCGAGGATCTCGATCTCAGCTTGCTTGCAGGGATGAGCACCACCATCGAACTCGAGCAGGTGCTGGACCGGGCCGAAGAGATCCTCGCAGGCCGCGTGCGCGGACGCACCGCGGTGCGCCTCACCGCGTGAGCGCCAAGGCCCAACCGCTCGTCGAGCTGGTGCTCAGGGATAGAATAGCTGCATGATGCATCACGGTGAATACAAGGTAGTCGGCGGCAAACTGGTCGTTGTGGATCTGGATACCGCGGATGAGGTGATCACCGCCGCTTCGCTGAACGGGGACTTCTTCCTTGAGCCCGATGACGCGTTGGAAGACCTGAATGCAGCGCTCACCGGGTTGCGCACCGATGCCAGCCACTCCACCATCCGCGACGCGGTCACCGCAAGACTGCGCGAGGGCGCGGTGATGTTCGGTTTTGATGCCGATGCAGTGGCCCGGGTGGTGCGCCGCGCGCTGGGCCACGCCACCAAGTGGGAAGACCATGACTGGCAGATCCTGGGCCCGGAGATCATACCGGTGGTCGAGCAGGTCGCCCTGGACGAGGTGCTGACCCGGCAGATCGCCAAGGGGGAGCGCAAGCCCACCATCCGGTTCTGGGACTGGGACGAATCCGCCGTGGTCATCGGCTCGTTCCAGTCGCTGCGCAACGAGGTCGACAGCCAGCAGGCCGAACATCACGGCATCAAGGTGGTGCGCCGCATTTCCGGCGGCGGGGCCATGTTCATGGAGGCCGGGAACTGCATCACCTATTCGCTCTACGCCCCGGAATCACTCGTGGACGGCATGAGCTTCGCGGACTCCTACCCGTTCCTGGATTCGTGGGTCATGGAAGCGCTGGCGAAGATCGGCATCACCGCACACTACAAGCCGCTGAACGACATCGCGACGGCGGCGGGAAAGATCGGCGGCGCCGCGCAGAAGCGCCTGGCCAACGGGGCCATGCTGCACCACGTGACGATGAGCTATGACATCGACGCCGAGAAGATGACCCAGGTGCTGCGCATCGGGCGCGAGAAGATCTCCGACAAGGGCATCACCTCTGCGGTCAAGCGCGTGGATCCGCTGAAGTCGCAGACGCAGCTGACCCGTGGGGAAATCATCGAGGTCATGATGGACACCTTCGCGCAGCGCACCGGCGCGGTGCGCGCCGAACTGGACGAGAAGTCCCGCCAGGCAGCCCGCGAACTGGCCGCGGCGAAGTTCGACACCGAGCAGTGGACGGCCAGGGTTCCGTAACCCGGACGCGACGCCGGGCGCGGTATTCGCTGGCGAGCCATTGGGCATCGAGCCGCCCTGTACTCCCGCATTTTGTGATTTGTGGGAATGTAGGCGAAGTTCATTCTCAGATCTTGGAAGGTGCCTAGCCAATGGTCCGTTCACCGCGGCCCGGAATCCAGGGTGAAATGCCGTCCCACATGGCCAGCTCTTGCCTTTGAGGAGATCGCGTGGCTGGTAGCTGCGGATGCGACGCATTGGCCCGGTAGCGACTGTGCGCCCGCGGCCCCTCTAGGGCCGCAGTTGTTCCGCAGATCGCGGATTGCGACCCGCGGGTTTCAGGGCGAACCTCTGCGCTGGTCGAAGAAGCCACGATCGAGACCGTTCGCTTCGACCGTGATCTGGGTGATGCCGCCGCACTGTTTGCCGCACTGCTGCTCCGAAGCGAGTCTGCAGCCAGCTCGCAGATTGAGAACTTGACCGTTGGCGCGCGGCGCCTGGCCTTCGCTCAATTGGGGGACCGCTCCAGCGTCTATGCTGCCTTGGTCGCTTCCAATATTTCCGCCATGTCGGCGGCAATCGACCTCGCGGAAAACCTCTGCAGCGAGAACATCCTGGCCATGCACCGCGGGCTGCTTGAGAGCTCCGAGCCCCAGCTAGCTGGACGCTACCGCGCTGAAGCGGTGTGGATCGGCGGGAATTCCCCGCATTCAGCCATGTTTGTTCCTCCGCACGAGGACAGGGTCGGCCCGGGCATCGCCGATTTGGTGCGGTTCATGCAACGTGATGATATTCCCGCGCTGACGCAGACGGCCATTTCCCATGCGCAGTTCGAGACCATCCATCCCTTCCCGGACGGCAACGGTCGAACCGGCCGCGCACTGGTCGGGTCGATGCTGAGGAACAAGGGAGTTACCGAAAAGGTCACGATTCCGGTGTCATCCGGCTTGCTCACCGATACCGCGGCATATTTCGATGCACTCGGAGCCTACCGCGAGGGCGGCATCGAACCCATCGTGGATATGTCCGCTAAGTCCACTTTGAGGGCGGCTGGCAACGGCAGGAAGCTGGCCGCGGACATCCGAAATGTCCGCGAACAGGTTCTTGCGGGGTTCCTTCGGCCACCCGGCGAAGGCTTGAAGCAGGCAACGGAACTGATATTCCGCGAACCGGCCATGACCGCCCAGCTGCTCATGCACGCCACCGGCCAATCCTCCAGTACCGCCTATCGGAATATCGAACGCATTGAGCAGGCGGGTGCATTGAAGGCCGCGGGCCATGTCAACGGGCAGAGGGCGTGGATCGCACCCAAAGTGATCGCTGCGCTTGACGACTTCGCAGCCAGGGCTTGTCGGCGCGTGCGCGGATGAAATTGACGGCAGCCCCCGGGCCATTGGCGCTGAGTGCTCAGCGCAAGGCCCGGAGGCTGGCGGGTTGCTACCGGCTGGTGCGGCTGAAGGCCTGGGCGTTCAGCGCGCGCTGCAGCGCATCGCGCTCCTCGATGAGGATGCGGCGCAGGGCCTTGGGGGCGCCATCGTGGCGTTCAAGCCATGCGGTGGCGTCGGCCAGCGCGGTGTTCTGCTCGATCGCTCCCTCCAGGTCCTGGTTCATCGGGTACAGGCCCTCGATGACGCGGGTGGCGAACTCCATGCTCATGGTCTCGAAGACCGGCTGGATCGCCGCCCAGTAGCGCTGCTCGAACGGGGCCAGCAGCGAGGCCGAACCCATCGAGAAGCCCAGGGCCACCGCCGAGAGCGCGTCGTTGGACAGCGCGCCGTCTTCGTCGCGGGCCATCAGCACGGTGTCGAAGGCGTGCTCCTTGACCTGGGCATCCGGGCGGGCGGCCAGCGCGGTGCGCACCGCGTTCAGCGCCACGCTGGTCGGGCTGGCCTTCGCGGCGGCGTGCATACGCTGCTCGGCGGCCTCGTCTAGCCGGCCGGAGGCCGCCAGCGCCACGTAGGAATCCCAGAGCAGCTGCTCGTCCACGGGAACCGCGTACTGGTTTTCGCCCTCTGCGAGGAATGCGTCGACGACCTCGCCGGCCACCCTTGCACGGGCCAGCTTGACCAGGGTGCGGGCGGTGGTCATCTGCTGGTCGCTGCCTGCCTCGAACCGGGTGAGCCAGCCGGTCAGCACGGCGGCGGCGCGGTCGCGCAGCCCGGCGCGCAGCTCCGGCGCGGCGTAGCGGGAGATCGTGGACACCAGCTGGTCGGTGAGCACGCCGAACACGCCGGCGTCGGCGACGGTGTGCGCGTGGTCCAGGATCGCGCCGGCGTAGCTCTGTGCGTCCAGGGTGGCCGAGCGCACCGCGTCCCACAGCGACGCCCAGCAGGTGGCGCGCGGCAGCGAGTCGGTCAGGCCGGAGAGGTTCGCTAGCAGCGTGGCCCTGGAGGCGGGATCGAACTCGATCAGCGCGTAGGTCTCGTCCCCGTCGTTGGGCAGGACCAAGGCCGGAGCCGGCTGGCCGACCAGGAAGTCCAGCGGCGCGCTTTCGCCGGTAAGCTCCACCGACTGCACCGCGCTGCGGGTCAGCGCGCCCTCGGCGAGGGCGTAGGCGCCGACGGTCAGCACGTGCGGTCGGCGGATCGGCTCGCCGCTGATCGGGTCGGTGCCGAACTGCACGAGGGTCGCCTCGGTGACCAGCCCGGCTTCGTCCACCGCGTAGTCCACGCGCAGCTTGGGCACGCCGCTGGTCTTCAGCCAGGCATCGGCCCACTGGCCCATGTCGCGGCCGCTGGCCGATTCAAGTGCCTGCAGGAAGTCATCCAGCGAGGTGTTGGAGTAGGCGTGGGTGCGGAAGTAGCTGCGCGCGGCGTCGCGGAAGGCGTCCGCGCCGACGAAGGCCGCCAGCTGCTTGAGCACGGAGGCGCCCTTGGCGTAGGTGATGCCGTCGAAGTTCTGGTCGGCTGCCAGCAGGTCGGGAATGTCGGCGACGATCGGGTGGGTGGTCGGCATCTGGTCGGCCACGTAGGCCCAGGCCTTGCGGCGGGCGGCGAAGGTGGTCCACGCGGTGGTGAAGTCGGTGGCCGCATCGTTGGCCAGGGTGCCGATGTAATCCGCGAAGGACTCCTTGAGCCACAAGTCGTCCCACCACTTCATGGTGACCAGGTCGCCGAACCACATGTGCGCCATCTCGTGCATGATGGTGTTCGCGCGCTGCTCGTGCTGGCCCTCGGTGGCGTGCGAGGTGAAGACGTAGCGTTCGGTGAAGGTGACCAGGCCGGGGTTTTCCATGGCGCCCAGGTTGTACTCGGGCACGAAGGCCGAGTCGTACTTGCCCCACGGGTAGGGGTAGTCGAACAGCTCGTGGAAGTAGGCCAGCCCGCGGCTGGTCAGCTCCAGGATCTCTTCGCCGTCGAAGTGCTCGGCCAGCGAGGCGCGGCAGGTGGCCGCCATCTCGATGACCAGTTCCTCGCCGTCGGCCAGCTGCTGGACGTGCTCGTCGCGCACCACGTGGTACGGGCCGGCCAGTACGGCGGTGATGTAGGAGGAGATTTTCGGGGTGGGGGAGCAGGCGACGGTTTTGGTGCCGTTCTCGTGGAAGACCTCGTCCACGATCGGCTGGTTGCTCGCCAGATGCCAAGCCGAAGGGCCGGTGAGGGTGAAGCGGTAGCTGGTCTTCAAGTCCGGCTGCTCGAAGCAGGCGAAGACACGGCGGGCCTCGGAGGGTTCGAACTGGGTGTAGAGGTAGGTTTCGCCGTCCTGCGGGTCAATGAAGCGGTGCAGGCCCTCGCCGGAGCGCGAGTAGATGGCCTTGCCGGTGATCTTCACGGTGTTCGGCGCGTCGGTGCGCAGCCCGCTCAGGTAGATGCGGGCGTCGAGCACTGCGTCGTCCAGGTCGATCGGGTTGCCGTTGACCAGGACCTCCTGCACGGACTCGTGGATGAAGTCCACAAAGGTCTCGCCGCTGGCGGTGTCGAAGTTCAGCGTCGTCACCGACTGGTAGCTGGTGGCGGCCGGGTCGACCGCGTTGGAAAGATCCAGCTGGACCTCGGCGAAGTGCCAGGTGATGTCGGCGGCGCGCAGCGCGGCCTCGTCCCGGCGGAGGTTTTCATTCGGTGCATAGCGTTCTAGTGTGTCCACCACACCAGCTTAGCTGTGAAACAAGTGTTTGAGACTACTTGCACGGCAGAATTTTGGCCGGTTGCTCCAGCCTACCGCACGCCGCGGGGCGCGCAAGGCGCTGATTCGCCACCGTTTCGGGGGTCGAATAGGGTTAAGCCAGAGAATGCAGGACAAGCAGGAACGGGAGTACCAGTGGATACCTTTATCAAGGGACCCTCCAAGCGCGACGTGGCAGGCATGAAGGCCGCCTTCGGCACGGTGTCGGCGGGCGACGTCGTCTCGGTGCTCTACAAGACCGCGCGCTTCGGCAACTTCCTGATTAGCGGACAAGCCCACGCCACGGTGCTGGACGACCTGATGGTCGGCGGGCTGAACGCCGCCGCGGCCAAGAAGACCGCCAAGGGGTCGGACGGCGAGGAGAGCGCGGTACGCCAGCCGGACAAGGATGTGCGCGCGTTCCCCGCGGAATTCGACGGCAGCTTCGAGCCGCAGGCCGTCGAGGCGGCGGATCTGACGCACGGCGACCTGGTGGTTGCCTCCTTCAGCCAGGAACCCTACGGCGACTTCGTGGTCACCGGCGTGGTCACCGAGGCGGAAAACGACCACTCCTACCTGATGGTCGGTCCGTGGATCTTGCACACCGCGCAGGGCAACGCCCCGCGCCTGCTTCAGGTCCAGCTGGTCTCGACCGCTGGCACCCACGTGGCCCCGGTCCCGACCCGCCGTGGGCTGGTCGAGGTCGCAGAGCTCGACGGCTAGCCAGACAACGCAACCCGTAGGCACCGCCGATGAAACTCCATCACGTGCAGCTGCCGATGCAGGCAGGCGGCGAAGACCTCGCCCGGGAGTTCTACGCCGGCGCGCTGGAGTTCACCGAGGTGCCCAAACCCGAGGCGCTGCGCGGCCGTGGCGGGTGCTGGTTCCGCGCCTACGACGAGGGCGCGATCAGCGCGGAACTGCACCTGGGTGTCGACCCGGAGTTCGAGCCGCCTGCAAAGGCGCACCCGGCGCTGCTGGTGGCCGGCCGCGAGGAATTGGAAGCCATGGGCGAACGCATGCGCGCGCTGGGCTGCCCGGTGGATTTCAGCGAACGCACCAGCTTTGAAGGCTATGAGCGCTTCCATACGCGCGATCCCTTCGGCAACCGGCTTGAATTCCTCGCGCCGCTGCCTGCGGACCGGGTGGAAGGGGAATTGTAGTGGTCAAGTGGGACCTGCGCGGCTACGACCGCTCCTGGGGCTGGGGGACCGTTGCCTGCATCGCGCTGGTCTCCGCAGTGATCGCCTGTGGTCGGTCTGTTCCTCCGAGCGGCTGCCGGAGGAACTGGCCACGCAGTGGAACGAGCAGAATATCGCCGGCGGGTTCGAACCGCTGTTCGGGATCAACCTGCTGCTTTCGGCCACGGCCATCGTGTTGTGCGCCCTGGTCTGCGGGCTGGCCATCGCCCGCCGCGGCGCCTCGGCGTTGCTGGCCCGGGTCGGGGTTGGCCTCGGGGTGTTCTTCGCGCTGGGAGTCAACGCAATGCACCTGACACTGATCGCCTCCCAGCTGGATGCTCAGGACCCGACGCGGGTCACCATGGACCCTGCGCTGATGATCCCCACCCTGGGATTGGCGGCCCTGGCCGGGGTGCTCGCCTTCACCTTCTATCGGCCGCAGCCTGCCGCTTAGCGACTGAATTGCTCAGGCGGTGCGCTGCTTGCGGCCGAACAGAGCCAACGCTGCGCCGAGCGTGGCCCCGAACATCACCAGCACCGAGAAAAGGTAGAAGAACGTCGTATTCGCGGCGATGAACTGGGTTGCCCGCGGCCCGGTCTCCGGCATGTAGTCGGCGTAGGGCGCAGGCGTGGAAACCGCCAGCAGCAGCACGAAGCGCAGCACAAACGAGGCGGCGGCGATACCCAGCAGCACGATCAGCGCCTTGCGGGAAGGCAATCCCTTGGCGCCGGTGTCTGCGGGGAGCCGTTGGGCGGACATGATGAACAGGATGGCGCCCAGAGTCAGGCAGATGAATTGCAGGACCGCAGAGCTCGTGGTGAGCATGGAAAGCAGTGCCGCCCCGACGCCGAGCCAAGCCAGCTGCCGCGAACGAACCATTTCCGGGTGGGGATTCATCTGTGATCCTTTTCCTTGTCGAACCACGCGGGTGACCATCGCGACTGTCGAGGCCAGTCTACGTGGGTTCGGCCGCAAGGCGAAGCTGGACCAGTGTCATGCTGTGGTTGCGGTTCACAATCTCGAAACCTTCGGCCTGGAAGCTGCTGAGCACGCCGGTGAACAGGCCGGCGCTGTTTTTCGCATTGATCGCGGTGTCGGTGGGGCGGGCACGCAGGAACTCGGCCCCGGCATCCCGCGCATGCCCGATCGCCGCGCGCAGAAGTTCGCGGGCAACACCGCGCCTCCGGTAGCCGTCGCGGACCACGAAGCAGGTCAGTGCCCAGATCGAGTGCGTCGCCTGGTGGCCACGCGGCTTGAACCGGGGATAGCGGGTGCTCGGGCCGACCTGCACCCAACCGGCGGGCTCGCCGTCCGCGTAGGCCACCAAGCCGGCCGGGACCTCCTGGGTACAGACCTGCGTCTGCAGCGCCAGGTCGTTGGCATCGGCACCCTGGTTCCAGTTCTTGTCGATGAAGTACTGGCACTTGCACCAGGAAGGATCGCCGGTCATACCGAAAATCTGCCGGATGTCGTTCAACCGCTCGGCATCCGCCGGAAAGATCTCGATGCTCATTGTGCCTGCCTGTTTCTCGTCTGGGAGCCGCCGAATCTGCTTGGACCCATCACACCGCGGGCGTAGCATGGGGCGCAATAACCTGCGCCTAAAGTACCGGAAACCCCGTGGAGAGGGAAGAGCCATGAGCCATGCACCGATGCCCCGGATCAAGAGGTTCGACCATGTCGGCGTCACGGTCTCGGACCTGGAAGCGGTGACCGAGTTCTTCGTGGAGCTGGGCCTGGAAGTCCAGGGAAGCCAGGAAGGCATGGAGGGGGAGTTCCTCGACACCGTCTGCGGCATCCCGGATTCGCGCACCAATATCGTGATGCTCGCGGTGCCAGGAACCGAGGTCTGCATCGAGCTGTCCAGTTTCGACCGCCCGGCCCCGGGGCCCGGACAGCCGGGGGCGATGGCCAACGAGCTGGGACTGCGCAGCCTGGCCTTCGAAGTGGAGGACCTGCCCCTGCTGGTGAGCCGGCTGCAGGAACGCGGCTACGGGCTGATCGGGGGCATCGGGGAATACGAGGGCATCTGGTCCATGGCCTACATCCGCGGTCCCGAGGGGCTGACCATCGCGTTGGCGCAACGGCTGGCGTAGTGCTGAGTGCAAGAGCGTCTGGTCGCCTCGGACGATGGCTTCTGAACTCCCTTGCATTGTCGGGTGTGTCTTCGGCGCAGGGATGGGGCCTATCGTCTCTAGTGAACACGTCAGGAATCCTATTCGCAGCGCTGGCAAGCAATCCAAGATCTCATTCATTTTGTATCCGATCGGTGACATCATGTATTCATGAAAACCATCGATTCAGCAAAGGCGCTCGGCGCTGCGGCACGCGGTGCTCGCATTGAACGAGGGCTAAGCCAGCAAGCGCTAGCGGACCTTAATGGGCTTTCGAGGAAGTTCATTGGCGATTTGGAATCCGGCAAGAACTCACTTGAGTTAGGTCCTGCGCTCAAAGTCGCCAGTTCGTTGGGGATCCATTGGGGGGCTCCTGATCCTTCACCGCAGATGGTCTTGGACCAAGTTGCCAAGGATATAGCTGAAGAACTTTCTCAAGGGGAACGTGAGTTCGCTTTGCGGATCGCCATGGACGCGCTCAAGCGCCTGAAATCAATGAGACCGCAACGTTTGAAGAAACCTGGATCCACGGGAAGCGCGAAATTTGATGCGTTGCTTGCCGCAGGAGCGCGACTTGTTATGGAGGGCAACTCGCCGCATTTGCCACGGTGGGGAGCGAAATTGCCAGAGCCTTGGTTCCCCGGTGATGACACCCGGACGATGGGCGAGGCATTTCGAAATCTGACGATAAGGCGGACCCCAAAGAAGTTTGCAGATTTCAATATCTTTATTAAGGACAATTCGCTGGAGGCCGCTTGAGTCGTGAACTGACTCTGGAAGAGATCCGCGGGCTCGTCAGGGAGCTTATCCGTCGGCTTGAAAGTGATGGCCTGGCCATAACGAACCGACTTGTCGGGGGAGCAGCCATAGCACTGTCAGGCCACAGTAGGAGAGTTACGCGGGATGTTGATGCCTCGTACAGCGCGACTGACAGCGTCGAGCAGATTATTGCGGCGATCGCTGATGAGCGGGGGCTGCCTACGAACTGGCTTAACTCGTCTGCGGCGGCCTTTATCCCTTCCGGGCCACGTGGAATGAAATCAACCTTGGTGACGGTCATCATGCGTTTGTCGCTTCATTGGACACGCTTCTGGCCATGAAGCTCAGTTCTGCCAGGCAGCGCGATCTGGAAGACATCAGCTTCCTGGTTGCCGCGTTGGGTATCGAGGACCCCAATGAAGCCGTGAGGATTGCGGAAGAACTCTACGGAGTTGATGATGTCGCATATTCACCCGTCAGTCGTGAAGATGCACCCATCGTGGCACTGGAAGCAATAGAACAGGCACACCAAGACGAGAGCTAGCCGGTCCCGAGGGGATTTTGGAAACTATTCTTCAGAACTTTCTCGTGTCGAAGTTCTTTCGCTAGCAGCAGTGCTGTCCTCGAGTGGTGAGGTGGCAGGCGCAGCACAGACTGCCTAAGCACTTGCGGGCCCCGCCATCCGGGAGGACGGCGGGGCCGGCAGGCATTCACGCGGTTCGGCTGCTCAGGCTATGCCTTGGCGCCGCTCTTGCGCAGGGACTTCTCGCTGACCGGGGCGTTGTCGCTGGCGCGCAGGCGGCGGAAGTATTCCATCGCTTCGTCCTGGCGCTGGGCCTCGATTCCGGAGGAGATCTCCGCGCGCAGGTGCTCCTGGGTGTAGCCGAAGGCGTCGACCAAATCCTGCGCGTGCGGGCGCAGGCGGGCGAGCAGCCGGTTGACGTACTCCGGCAGGGTGCGGGCACGCTGCATGGACAGGCGCCCGTTGGCCAGGAACCAGCCCAGGTCGTCCTCGATCACGGTCAGCGCGAAGACGTCGCGCAGCCACGTCAGCACCTCCTTGGTGGCCGGATCCTGGATCTTGGCCAGGGCGGCGGTGAAGGCCTCCCAGCGCAGCAGCTGTCCGTGGTCGCGGGCTGCGGAGATGAGCAGGTCCTGGTTCTCGTTGAAGGCATTGGCCGCCTTCACCGGGTCCTTGCCCGCGGCGCGCAGCGCGCCGGCGACCTCGGCGACCTTGGCGTTGATGCGCTCGGTGAGCAGCGCGCGCTGGTTGGCGGGGTCCTTGAAGAAGTTCGCGCTCTTGCGCTCGTCGCTCACGTCGGCGAAGGACTGGCCCACGCCGCGCAGCCCGAAGCGGTGCAGGGCGGTGCTGCCGACCTGCTTGGCCACGTAGCGGGCCACCGCGCCGGTATCCAGCTTGCGGAACTCCGAGGCGTAGTCGGTGAGCAGGCGCTTGCCCACCAGCTGCAGCAGCACGTTGTTGTCGCCCTCGAAGGTGACGTAGATGTCCAGGTCGTTGTAGAGCTGGTTGAAGCGGTTCTTGGCCATGTAGCCCGAGCCGCCGCAGGCCTCGCGCGATTCCTGGATGGTGTCCAGCGCGTCCCAGGTGCTCAGCGGCTTCAGCGCAGCCGCGAGAGTTTCCAGGTCCTGGCGGTCCTCGTCGGTGTCCTCGCGGCCGGAAAAGACCGCGTCGAACTTGTCCAGCAGGTCGTCGTGCGCGAAGGAGGAGGCGTAGGTGCGGGCCACACGCGTGAGCAGGCGGCGCTGGTGGCGCTGGTAGTCGAGCAGCGTGGTCTCCTCGGTGTCCGAGGTGGAGTTGAACTGGCGGCGCTGATTCGCGTAGGTCACCGCGATCTGCAGGGCGATCTTCGAGGCGCTGGTGGCGGCGCCGTCCAGCGAGACGCGGCCCTGGACCAGGGTGCCGAGCATGGTGAAGAAGCGGCGGCCCGGGGAGGCGATCGGGGAGCTGTAGCTGCCGTCGGCGGCGACGTCGCCGTAGCGGTTGAGCAGGTTGGTGCGCGGCACACGCACGTTGGTGAAGTGCAGCCGGCCGTTATCGATGCCGTTCAGCCCGCCCTTCAGGCCGTCGTCCTCGCCGCCGACGCCGTCCAGGAACTGCCCGTCCTGATCGCGGATCGGCACATAGAAGCAATGCACGCCGTGGTTCACGCCCTTGGTGATCAGCTGGGCGAAGACGGTGGCTGCCTTGCCGTGCAGCGCCGCGTTGCCCAGGAATTCCTTCCAGGCGGCCTTGAACGGGGTGTGGATGACGAATTCCTCGGTGTCCTCGTCATAGGTGGCGGTGGTGGCGACGGCTGCGACGTCCGAGCCGTGGCCGATCTCGGTCATCGCGAAGGCGCCGGGGGTCTTCAGGCTCATGGCGTCCGGCAGCCACTTGGCGTGGTGCTCCGCGGTGCCCAGGTGCAGGATCGCCCCCGCGAACAGGCCCCACTGCACGCCTGCCTTGATCTGCAGCGACGGGTCGGCGGCAACCAGTTCCTCGAAAGAGGCCAGCGAGCCGCCGTGGTCGTCGTGGCCGCCGAACTGTGCCGGGAAGGCGCGCTGCACCGCCTGCTCCTGGACCAGGATGCCCAGCTGCTGAAGCACGCGGGCGCGGTGCGCGTCCATCGGCAGCGAGGGGTCGCGCTGCAGCTCGGGGCGGGCGGCGCGGGCGCGCGAGGCCTTGCGGACCTCGGCGTAGGGGCCGAGCAGCTGCTCGGCCAGGGCCTTGACGTCGATGCGGGTCTCACTCATGTCGGTACCTTTCGTTCACTGCACAATGTTGACGGGTTGGGTGTCGGGATGGTTGCTAGCGGGCGGCGATGCCGTGGACCAGCCAGCGGCTCAGTTCGTCGGCCAGTGCGGCCAAGCTGGGTTTGCCGCCGCTCTCGGGCTGGCGCAGCCACTGCTCGCCCGCGGCGCGCACCATGCCCAGCGCCGCGCGCGGCCAGAGGCTGATCGCGGTGGCGCCGGCGGCGGCTGGCAGGCCGGTCAGCCGCTGGGCGATCAGCGAGCTGATCTCCTCGAAGAAGTCGTTCAGCGCGCCGGAGGCGTCGTCGGCGGCACCGGAGTCCCGGGGGACTGCGGTGACGAAGAAGTAGAGGTTGGGGGAGTTCGCCGCCAGTTCCAGGTAGGCGGTGACCATCGCGTGCAGCGCGCTGGCCTCGTCCTGCTTGGCCAGGCCCGCGGCGATCACCCGCTGGCGGAAGTCGTTGATGACCATCGCGCCCAGCGCTTGGCGCAGCCCTTCCTTGTCTCCGAAGTAGCGGTAGTAGACCGGCTTGGAGGTCTTGGCGTGGTTCGCGATCTCCTGGATTGAAACCTGCGGGCCGAGCTGGTGCACCGCCTTGCGGGCGAGCTTGAGCAGCTCCTCGTGGCGGGCGGTGCGGTGGGCCTCCCAGCGGGAGGCGCGGCCGTCGGCTGCCGGGTCGAATACTTCGGTGATCTTGTTCACGTTACTCACAGTATCATGTACTCTCGGTTACAGTAATACCTGTCACATCAAATTCCCTTTAGGAGTTCAACCCAGATGAGCCAGCCCTCAGTGCGCAATGCCGTGATCATCGGTGGCAACCGCATCCCGTTCGCCCGGTCAAACACCGCCTACGTCAACGCCTCCAACCAGGACATGTTCACCGCCGCGCTGGAAGGCCTGGTGGCGCGCTTCGGGCTGCAGGGGCAGCGCCTCGGCGCCGTCGCCGGCGGCGCGGTGCTCAAGCACTCCAAGGACTTCAACCTGGTCCGCGAATCCGTGCTGGGCAGCTCGCTGGACCCTGCCACCCCTGCCTACGACGTGCAGATGGCCTGCGCCACCGGCATGGAGGCCATCGGCTCGCTGGCCAACAAGATCAAGCTGGGCCAGATCGAATCCGGCATCGGCGGCGGCGTGGACACCACCTCCGACGCGCCGATCGCGGTCTCCGAATCGCTGCGCGGCATCCTGTTGGAGCTCTCCCGCGCCAGGTCCACCAAGGCCAAGCTGGCGGCGCTGGCCAAGATCCGCCCCTCGCACCTGGCGCCCAGCGCCCCGGGCACCGGCGAGCCGCGCACCGGGTTGTCCATGGGCGACCACCAGGCGTTGACCACCAAGGCCTGGAACATCACCCGCGAAGCCCAGGACGAGCTGGCGCTGGCAAGCCACCTGAACCTGGCCGCCGCCTACGACCGCGGCTTCTTCAACGACCTGCTGACCCCGTTCAAGGGGCTTTCGCGCGACAACAACCTGCGCGCCGACTCCACCCTTGAGAAGCTGGCCAAGCTCAAGCCCGCCTTCGGCAAGAACTTGGGCGAGGCGGCCACCATGACCGCCGGCAACTCCACCCCGCTGACCGACGGCGCCTCCACGGTGCTGCTGGGCAGCGAGGAATTCGCCGCCGCGCACGATCTGCCGATGCTGGCGAACTTCGTGGACTTCGAGGCCGCCGCGGTGGACTTCGTGCACGGCGCCGAGGGCCTGCTCATGGCCCCTGCCTACGCCACCGCCCGCCTGCTGGAGCGCAACAACCTGGCCGTGCAGGACTTCGACTTCTACGAGATCCACGAGGCCTTCGCCGGCACCGTGCTCGCCACGCTGGCCGCCTGGGAGGACGAGACGTTCTGCCGTGAGAAGCTGGGACTGGATGCGCCGCTGGGGGCCATCGACCGGGGCAAGCTGAACGTGAACGGCTCCTCGCTGGCGGCCGGGCACCCGTTCGCCGCCACCGGCGGGCGCATCATCGCCAGCACCGCCAAGATGCTGGCAGAAAAGGGCAGCGGCCGCGCACTGGTTTCCGTGTGCGCCGCCGGAGGCCAGGGAGTCGTCGCGATCGTGGAGGCACGCAAGTAATGGCAGACAAGTACATGGAACTGGTCAACACCGGCATGACCAAGAAGCTCGCGAAGCTGCTGGGCCTGCCGCGCCCGCCGCGGCTGCGCCGCTACGGGGAAACCACCCCGCTGCTGCCCGGCCCGGTGCTGGTGCTGGGCAGCTCGGCCCGCGCCCAGGAACTGAGCGACACGCTGATGGGCTGGGACCTGGACGTGCGCCGCCACGATGCCGGGGACGCGAAGCTGGGCGGGCTGGTGCTGCTACTGGACGAGCTCACCCACCCCGAGCAGCTCTCGCCGCTGATGCTCGCCGCCGGCGCGGCGCTGCGCAAGCTGGTGCCCGGGGCCCGCGTGGTCTCGATTTCCCGCCCGGCGCTGGACACCGACGCCCCGGCCCTGGCTGCGGTGCGCCAGGGCATCGACGGCGCCATGCGCTCCTTGGGCCGCGAAATGCGCGGCGGGGCCACCGCCAACGGCATCGTGCTCACCGAGGGCACCGACCTGCTCAGCCCCGGAACCCTTGGCGCGCTGCGCTTCTTCTTCTCCGGACGCAGCGCCTACGTGGACGGGCAGTTCCTCACCGTGCGCAGCACCGACGGCGAGCTGCCTGCCGACTTCCGCAAGCCGCTGGCTGGCAAGGTTGCCGTGGTCACCGGCGCCGCGCGCGGCATCGGCGCCTCGATCGCCCGCACCCTGGCCCGCGACGGCGCCCAGCTGGTGGTGGTGGACATGCCCGCCGCCGGCGAGGCGCTGGCCGCGGTAGCCAACCAGATCGGCGCGACCACCCTGCAGCTGGACGTCACCGCGAAGGACGCCGCGCAGCAGATCATGGACCACGCCATCGGCCGCCACGGTTCGCTGGACATCGTCGTGCACAACGCAGGCATCACCCGCGACAAGCTGCTGGCCAACATGGACGCGGCCCGCTGGGATTCGGTGATCGCGGTGAACATCGCCTCGCAGCTGCGCATGAACGAGGCGTTCCTCGCCGCCAAGCTGCCGGGGCTGCGCGTGGTCTCGCTGGCCTCCACCTCCGGCATCGCCGGAAACCGCGGGCAGACCAACTACGCCGCCTCCAAGGGCGGGGTGATCGGCATGGTGCGCTCCAGCGCCAAGCTGTTCGCCGAGCAGGGCGGCTCCATCGCCGCGGTGGCCCCGGGCTTCATCGAAACCGAGATGACCGCCAAGATCCCGCTGGGCACCCGCACCGTGGCGCGCATGGTGCTGCCCTCGCTGATGCAGGGCGGGCTGCCGCAGGACGTCGCCGAGGCGATCTCCTTCCTCAGCTCGGACGCCGCCGCCGGCCTGAACGGCCAGGTGCTGCGCGTGTGCGGGCAGTCGCTGGTGGGTGCCTAGATGGGCGCCGAACTGGTCGAGCAGATCCCGTCCATGGGCTCGGTCTACGCCAAGGCGGTGAAGACCCTGGGCCGCAAGGGGCGCAATCCGGTGCTGCCCTCCACGGTGCTGGTCCACCGCTCGGCCGCGGCCGACCCCGGCGGCCTGGATGCGTTCCGCCGCGCGGTCGGCGCCCCGGCCAACGGGGTGCTGCCCAGCCTCTACGTGCATTCGCTGGCCTTCCCGCTGGCCATGTCGCTGATGCTGCGAGGCGACTTCCCGCTGCCGCTGCTGGGCATGATCCACCTGCGCAACCAGGTGGCAGTGCGCCGGCCGCTGGCCGAGGACGAGGCCTTCGACGTGGAGGTGCGCAGCGAGAACCTGGCCGCCCATCCCAAGGGCGCGGCCTTCGACCTGGTGGTGCGCATCGTGGTGGACGGGCAACAGCGGATGGAGCTGCGCAGCACCTTCCTGGCCAAGGGCGTGAAGCTCGAAGGCGCCGTGCCGGAGAAATCGGTGCATGCTGCCTTCGATCCGCCGCAGCGGACCGCGTCCTGGACGCTGGATGCCGGGACCGGGCGGCGCTGGGCGGCGGTGGCGGGGGACTACAACCCGATCCACCTTTCCGCGCTGAGCGCCAAGGCGCTGGGCATGCCGCGGGCCATCGCCCACGGCATCTACCTGGCCGCCCGCGCGCTGTCCGGCATCGAGCCGGCGGCGGGCGAGTACCGCTGGAGCATCGAGTTCAAGACCCCGGTGGTGCTGCCGGCCAGCGTCGATCTGGCCTTCACCCGCACCGAGGCGGGCTTCGAGGTGGCGGCGTGGAGCCCCCGCAAGGGCAAACCGCACTTCGAGCTCACGCTACAAACGCAGGCCTAAGACAAGCAGCGTTGGCGCAGGACCTCTACGGTCCTGCGCCAACGCTGCTTGTGCGGGGGCTCAGCCGATCAGGGCGCCTTGCGCCATGCGGTAGCTGGCCAGCGAGGCCACCGCGGCCCGCTCCCAGGTGAACTCGCCCGAATGCTCCAGCGCGTCGTGCCCGGCCTGCGTGACCATCCGCGGATTCCCGGCCAGCTCGACGAGCTTCTGCGCCCACAGCTGCGGGTCCGGTTCAGGCATGAGCCATCCGGAGTAGCCGTCGCGCACCGCGTAGCCCAGCCCGCCAACCGCGTTGGCCAGCACCGGGGTGCCGCAGGCCTGGGCCTCGGCGGCGACCAGGCCGAAGGTCTCGGACAGCGAGGGCACCGCGACCACGTCGGCATTGGCGAAGACCGCCGCCAGCTGCTGTGGCTTCAGCGGACCGAAGAAGCGCACCAGGTCGTCCAGGCCCTCGCGCTGCACCAGCGCCTGCAGGTCGTAGTCGGCGCTGCCGGAGCGCGCCCCGAACAGCGAAGCGGTGATGCGCAGCTGCGGATGGCTGCGCCGGGCCAGGCCCATCGCCTCCAGCATCACGTGCGCGCCCTTGAGCGGCTGCAGCCGTCCGGCATAGACCAGATGCAGGTCGTCGGGGCCCAGCGGGCGGCAGAGCTTGTCCTGCTCGGGGTGGAAAATGCGGTGGTTCACCCCGGGCAGCACCACGTCCAGCTTCTGCCGGTCCACCTCATAGAAGCGGGCCAGCTGGCGGGCCTCCACCGGGGTGTTGGCGATGACGCGCGAGGCCTCGGCCAGCAGCTGCTTCTCGGCCTCCTTGCGCGGCCCGGGCTCCTCGATGCCGGATTCGAATTCCTTTGCGGCGGCCGAGGTGTGCATCGAGACGATCAGCGGGGCGGAGAACTCGCGGGCCAGCTGCAGCCCCACCATGCCCGAGAGCCAGTAGTGGGCGTGGATGATGTCGATGTCCAGGCCGTGCAGGTGCGCGGAGATTGCGGCCGCGGCCGGGTCGATGATCTGCGGCAGGTCTTCCTTGTCCAGCTGCTGGTGCGCGGCGATCTGCACCTGGTGCATCCACACGCCCTCGGCGACCTGCCGGGATTCGGAGTCCGCGGCGGTGCGCGTGATCATGTGCACCTCGTGTCCTAGCGCGCCCAGCGCGAAGGACAGATTCTGGATGTACACGTTCATGCCGCCGGCATCGCCCGACCCGGGTTGCTGCATGGGGGAGGTGTGCAAGGAGAGCATGGCAATGCGCATCGGAGGGCTCCGGATTTCCTAATGAACGAACAGGCCGCGGCAGCGGCCCACCCTTGATGCTATCAACTGAGCCGATCGAGCATCGTGTTGTTGGCGGACTCCCAGTGGGCCGTCATCTGCTCCCCGTCGTGCCCGTCGTGCTCGCAGATCACCAGCTGCGAGCCGGGCCAGCGCCGGTGCAGCTCCCACGCGGTGCGCAGCGGGCCTGACACGTTTTGCCTGCCGTGGACCAGGATCCCCGGGAGGTGCTCGATGCGGTCCATCCGCTCCAGCAGCGGCGGGTCGTTGAATCCCGCGTGCGACCAGAAATGCGTGGTGAGCCTGGCGAAGGCCTGGCGGAAGCGGGCATCGTCCCAGCGCGGGTCGCGCACCACGGGATCCCGGCCCAGGGAAACATGCGTATCCTCCCACAGCGCCCAGGCCTGCGAAGCCGCGTCGCGCAGCTGCCCGTCGGGTGAGGCCAGCAGGTCGGCGTAGGCCTTGACGATGCGGCCGGAGCCGCGGGTGTAGGAGGGATGGTGGATTTCGGCGAAGCTCGCGAACTCGTCCCAGGCCTCGGGAAAGACCGCACCGACCGTCTCGGTGATCCAGCGGACTTCAGCCTCGCTGGTGGAAGTGACCGCGAAAAGCACGAGGCCCGACACCCGTTCGGGATGGGCCTGCGCGTAGGACAGCGCGAGGGTGGATCCCCACGAGACGCCGTTGAGTACCCATTGCTTGATGCCCAACGACCTGCGCACCCTTTCGATGTCGCTGATGAGCTTCGCCATGGTGAAGTCCAAGAGCGGCACCAGGGGATTGGCGGCGGAGGGAGTTGACCTGCCGCAGCCGCGTTGCTCGAAAGCGACGAGCCGGGTTCGTCCCAGGTCCCAGCGGTGGCGATAGCCGCTCGCGCCCAGCGTTCCGCCCGGGCCGCCGTGGAGGTACATCACCGGTTGGCCGTCGGGATTGCCCCATTGCTCCCAATACATCTGGTGCCCATCGTCCAGGGGGAGCATGCCCGAGACATCGGGCATGGCTGGCTTGTCGTGGTGACCGCTCATGTCGCTCGCTCCTGGGCCCAAGTGTGGTGGATTGCCGGAATCGCTGCCAGCTTACGTCCGCAGGAGCGGAAAACTGTTAATTCCGGCCAAAATGTTGTGACCCTTGACACGAATTTGCGCCGCGATCGCTGAAACTGCCTACTCAACCCCGTTTATTCCGCGAAATTCCGGGAGTTTCGGCCTCTTCGGGCCGGCTGGCGCCCGATTGGAATTCATGCGAAAGCGGTGGTAAAGTTTTACTTCGTTGCCAGCGATAACAACGCGAACAACAGACAACCTGCGCGGGTGGCGGAATAGGTAGACGCGCCAGCTTGAGGTGCTGGTCCTCGAATAGAGGGTAGGGGTTCAAGTCCCCTTTCGCGCACAGGTAAATCCCCGGTTGACTTCGGTCAACCGGGGATTTTTTATATGCCCCGAACGGGGCTTATAGGCAAGAAACGGTGTCTGGCCCGGGCGCGTTCCCGGGCCGGACGTGCTTCAGAAGCGATGGTGCCACGCGGGGTGCAAACCCGATTCGCGAACTTCTCAAGAATCAGGCCTTGCCGCCCTGGGCGGCCGCCAATTCATTCTGAACGCTCGTTTCCTGGGCCGCGCTGATTCCGGCGCGGCGGCCGAAGAAGCTTCCATCGCCCAGGCTCGTGCCACTGGCGTAGCCTCCGGCGCAGACTCCCGAGGTGCAACGACCCGCCGCGAAAAGTCCCGGGATCGGTGCGCCCGAAACGTGCAGGACCCGTGAGTCGGCATCGGTCTGCAGCCCACCCAGGGTGAATCCTCCGGTGCGGCCGCGCAGGTCGATCGCGGCCAGTGCGCCCTGCAGCGGCTTGACCCACTTCTGGTTCTTGCCCAGCAGGGGATCAGTGCCCTGCACTGCGAACCGGTTGTACTGCTCGATGGTGGCCTGCAGGCTGCCCGCGGGCAGTCCCATCTCGGCTTCCAGCTCAGCGGCGGACTCGGCCACCCAGGTCGGCTGCATCAGCAGCTCCGGGCTGGAGGTCTCGCTGGCTGAGCCTTCCTCGAAGGCGGCCTCGTCGATGACCAGGAACGCCTGGTTCTCCTGGTGGAACAGCGTCGCCTGGCCGATCCGGCCCGGGTAGGTGTCCTCGGTGATGTAGCGCTGGCCTCGGCCGTTGACCAGGATGCCGCGCACCAGCAGCTGCGGATCGCAGAAGAACGCCACCTCGGTGGCGTCCATGTGGGCGGTGGCGGCGCCGATCGACTGGCCCATCGCGATGGCGCGCCCGTCGTGCGCCTCGATGGATGCGGCCGGGCGGCCAAGGATGCGCGGGGCGTTGGCGCGGACCATCTGACCGTTGTAGACGAAGCTGCCCATCGCCAGGACCACGCCTTGGCGAGCCAACACGAAGACGTCCTCGCCGTAGCGCTTGGCCCCGACGCCCACCACGCGCCCGTCCTGATCGATGACCAGGCACTGGACGCGCAGATCGTATTCGGCGCGCACGCCCAGGGCCTGCGCGGTGTCGACCAGCGGCTTCATGAGCATGTAGCCGCCGCCCTGCTCGCCGGTCTTCTTGCCGGACATCTGCGGCACGTGCCCGCGCGGGGCCGGGGGAATCGTGGAACTGAACGGGGCGGCGTTCTCGCCCCCGGAGTACATCAGCCCGTCGTCGTAGGGCGGCTCCCAGCCCGGCTGGCCCCAGAAGGACTCCTTGAAGACGACGCCCGCGTCCACCAGCCAGTTGTAGTGCTCCACGCTGCCTTCGCAGTAGGCGTCGATCTTGGCATCGTCGGTCCCCGGGCCCAGCGCTGCCTTCATGAAGGCCTTCATGTTCTCCGTCGTGTCCTCGAAGCCCAGGGCCTGCTGCAGGGGCGTGCCGCCGCCGAGGTAGATGAAGCCGCCGGCCATGGACGCGGCGCCGCCCCAGCCGCCTGAACGCTCAAGCACCAGCACCTCGGATCCGGCGCGGGCTGCCTCGATGGCGGCGCTCACCCCGGCGATACCGTAGCCGGCGACGACCACGTCGGCCTCGAAATCCCAGCTGTCGATGCTGCTGGCTGAAATGTTAAACGTGCTGGTGTCGGACATGCGTGGGCATCCTCTCGAAACGGACCAAAAGTAACCAGAAGATTAGCTGTGCGCGTTCGACTCACCGGGACCCAGTCCCGCTGGATGGAACCGTCTTGTCCGAGCAGCAGGCTTACCCGTCGGCTCCGACCAGCCGACGCAGGCTCTCGGCGTCCAGCACCTCGTTGAAGACCGGGCCCTGCGGTTCCAGCATGCGTCCGGCGGCCAGGTTCTTGAGGATCACCGGCGCGAAGCCGAGCTTGCGGACCAGCTGCGCCACCGCTTCGGCGGCTTCGGCATCGTCCGAGGCGATCCCCAGGGCGCGCTGGGCGCTGCGCCGGGAGGCCTTGTCCGCATCCAGGTCCCAGTGGCTGATGTGGTTCAGCGCCTTGACCACGCGGCAGCCCGCGAAACGGGCGGCGATGACCTCGCTGCTGGTAAGCCCGGACTCCAGTCCGTGCTCGAACCACTGCGGCAGCGGTTCGTCCTCCCAGCGGTTGGTGGCATCCACCAGGACGGTTCCGGCCAGCGTCTTCGGGTCGACGTCCTCCAGCTCCTCCTGGGGCACCATGAGCACCACGAGGTCCACACCTTGCGCCACGTCCTCGGCGGAAACTGCCCGGGCCTTGGTGGCGTACTGCGCCAGGTGGTATTTCATCGCGCTCGGCGTTCGGGTGGAGGCGATCTGGACCTCAAGGCCTTGCGCCGCAGCGACCCGCGCCAACGCGGTGCCGGCCCGGCCGGCCCCCAGAATTCCGAAATGCTTGATATCCATAGGATCCATTCTGGGTGTTTCACGGCCCGCCGGCCCAATCGCGCGCCCGTCGATTAAGACAGAAGGCTGCCGAACCATGCTTGGGGGCACATGGTTCGGCAGCCTGGGGAAACTGGAAGCTAGCCGCCGAAGAGCGGCGAGAGAGACTTCCAGAGCTGCTGTCCACCCAGGATGATGAACAGGATCGCGGTCACGGCCAGCGCGCCGTTGGTGTGCCAGCGGTTGGCCCATTCCTTGGGCACGCGCTTGCCGTTGAGCAGGCCGAGCAGGGTCACGGCCAGGAACGGCATGAACAGGGCGCCGAGCACGCCGTAGGCCAGGATCAAGGCGATCGGCTTGTCCAGCAGGAACAGCACCATCGGCGGGAAGGTCAGCCAGAGCACGTAGAACTTGAAGTACTTGCCGCCGGTCATGGTGTCCGGGTGGTTCGCTGGCTTCTTGCGCATGTGGCCCCAGAAGTCCGCGAACATCAGCGAGACGCCGTTCCACACGCCGATGATCGAGGAGAAGGACGCGGCCCAGAAGCCGACCAGGAAGCCGTTGCCCACCACAACGCCGTAGCGCTCGCGCAGCACGTCGGCCAGTTCCAGCAGGCCCTCGTCGCCGCCGGAGATGGCGACGCCCGCGGCGCGCAGCACCTCGGCCCCGACGATCAGCATGGCGATCACGAAGATGCCGGTCATGACATAGGCCATGGTGTTGTCGATGCGCATCACGCGCATCCACTTCGGCGTGTACCAGCCCTTTTCACGCAGCCAGTAGCCGTAGGCAGCCAGGGTGATGGTGCCGCCGACGCCGCCGGCCAGCGCCAGGGTGTAGACGATGCCGCCCTCGGGAATCCTCGGGATCAGGCCGGAGAACATCTCGGGGATGTTCGGCGCGGCGATGACGGCCAGGCCGACCACGGTGACGAACATGATGCCCACCAGCACCGCGGTGACCTTCTCGAAGAAGTTGTACTTGCCGAACCAGACCATGGCGAAACCTGCCAGGCCCATCAGCACCGACCAGATCTTCAGGTCGATGGCGGGGAACAGCGCCGCCAGCGGCATCGCCGCCGAGCTCATCGCGGTGGCGCCGTAGACGAAGCCCCAGATGATGATGTAGGGGCCGAAGTACCAGGTGGTCCAGCGTCCCAGCGTGCGCCATCCCTCGAAGATGGTTTTGCCGGTGGCCAGCGTGTAGCGTCCGGCGCCCTCGACCAGCACGATCTTCAGGATCACGCCCAGGATGACCGCCCAGAGCAGCGCGTAGCCGTACTGGCTGCCGGCCACGAGGGTGGCGACCATGTCGGCCGCGCCCACGCCGGTGGCGGCGACCACCAGGCCGGGGCCGACGATTTTCCATTTCGGCGGTGAACCGCCGTCGAGATCCGCATTCAGCGATCGCGTGCTTTCTGACATGTGAGCCAGTCCTTTACGAATGTCGATCATTGCCGGACCGTAGCCCGGCACCTCGGTCAGCCGCTGCGGCAGGAGTTCACCATTGAATGGCCGCGGGCTGGAAGAACATCTCCAAATCTAGGAGTGATGCCGGTTACGGCCAAGCTGGACGCAAAGAACTAACACTTCCTTAGGAAAGGACGTGACGCAAAGTACACGCAGGCCCCCGGCTGATAGAATTGACCAATTCAGAGCCCACTTATCCGAGGAACCACCGTGCACCTAATGGTCGTCGAAGATGACGATGCCGTCGCGCTGGCGCTGATCGATGCCGTGAACGCCGCCGGCCACGAGGCGTTCCGGGCGGCCCGCGGTGCCGACGCGCTGCTGCGGCATCAGCAGGCGCAGCTGATCCTGCTGGATCTGGGCCTGCCGGACATGGATGGGCTGGAGGTCCTGCGCAAGCTGCGCCAGGTTACCGAGGTGCCCATCGTGATCCTCACCGCCCGCAACGACGAACGCAGCGTGGTCCGCGGCCTGCGCCAGGGTGCCGACGACTACCTGGTCAAGCCGATCGGGCTGGCCGTCCTGCTGGCGCGCATCGAGGCTGTCGCCCGCCGCTCCCGGGTTCAAGCGCCCGACGCGGGTGTCCTGGCCGTCGGGGACCTGCAGGTGGACACCGGCAAGCGCGAAGCGGCCCTGGCCGGGCGCGAGCTGTCGCTGACCGCCAAGGAATTCGACCTGTTGGCGCTGCTGGCCCAGCATGCAGGATCCGTGGTCACCCGCGAGCAGATCCTGGATTCGCTGTGGGGCGACGCGTTCATGGCGGTCTCCCGTTCCCTGGACGTCCACCTGACCGGGCTGCGCTCCAAGCTGGACCGGCCGGGCATGATCGTCAACGTGCGCGGGGTCGGCTACCGCATCGAGGCCGTGGACGCGTGAGGCTGCGGGTTCTGGGGGTGCTCGGCTCGCTGCTGTGCCTGATCGCCGTCATCCTGGGCACGTTGATGCTGCAGAGCATCAGCCGGAACACCACCCAGGACGTCCAGCTCAGCCGGTTGGCTTCGGTGAACCGCTTTGTCGAGCTGGGCACCCACGCGCAGGATGCCACCGACCACGAGGAACTGCAGCTGGAAATGGACGCGTATTCGCAGCTGTTCGACGAGGGCCTGCTGATCAGCCTGGGCGGGCTGCAGTTCACTTCCGGCGGCATCGACCC
This sequence comes from Arthrobacter sp. YC-RL1, assembly GCF_001454985.1. Taxonomy (NCBI): domain Bacteria; kingdom Bacillati; phylum Actinomycetota; class Actinomycetes; order Micrococcales; family Micrococcaceae; genus Arthrobacter; species Arthrobacter sp. YC-RL1. The sequence continues at coordinate 2,083,414 of NZ_CP013297.1, read as the reverse complement.
GCTGGATCCGCAGGTCGACGCAGTGCGGCGCCGTGCCGCCCTGAACCTCGACCAGACCGGGATTCCCCAAATCAGCCCGTTCTCCGAGGAACCTGCCCTGATCGCCCGGCCGTTCGGGAACTCGACCCAGGTGCTGGGCTCGGTGGTCATGGAGGTCAACCTGGACGATGCCCGGCAGGCGATCCTGCAGAGCTGGGGAGCAGTGGTGCTGGTGTCGCTGAGCGTCTGCGCAGGCATGCTGCTGCTCGCCGAGCGGCTGACCGCCTGGGTACTGCGGCCGGTGCACCGGCTGAGCGACGCGGTGGCCGAGCTGGCCAGCACGCAGATCCCCGCCCCGCTGCAGGAAGCAGGCCCGCCGGAACTGCGGGCGCTGTCCCGCTCGTTTGAGAACATGGCGCAGATCGTCACCGACAGCCTGGCCCAGCAACGCGAGCTGATCGCCGAAACCTCCCACCAGCTGCGCAACCCGATCGCCGCGCTGCGGCTGCGCGTGGACCTGCTGAAAATGCGGCTGGGGGAGAAGGCCGACCCGGATGGAGTCGCCGCTGTGGAACGCGAACTTGAACGTGTTGAAATGCTGCTGGACGGGGTGCTGCGCCTGGCCAGCGCCGAGCACCGGCTCTCCGAGCGCAGCGCCGGCGGGGCAGTCCCTGCCGGCGCCGATGCCGGGACCGTGATCCCGGCCAGGCTGTTGACCGAGGAGGTCGAACGCCAAAGCGCGGCGACCCGGGAACGCGGAATGCTGCTGCGGCTGGACCTGGATGCTCCCGGCAGCCGGACGGCCCGCGCAGTGTGCAACGGATTCGAGCTGCAGCAGATGATCGCCGAGGTGCTGGAAAACTGCTTCAAGTACGCCTCCGGGAGCCAGGTCGACCTCTCGGTGGCGGCCCGCGGGAGCGTCGTTGACGTGGTCATCCGCGACCACGGGCCGGGCCTGCCGGCCGCCGAGCTGGAGGCCGCGACCGAGCGCTTCTGGCGGGCCGAGACCTCCCGGCAGTCCCCGGGCACCGGGCTGGGCATGGCGATCGTCGACCGGCTGGTCCGGGCCAATGGCGGCGAGCTGCTTCTGGAAATTGCGGCGGGCGGGGGACTGCAGGTGACGCTGCGGCTGGCCGGGACCCAAGACGATGCTGGAGCGCAGGAGGCTTGAGATGAGCGGAATTCCCACCCGGCGCGCGGTGCTGGGCTACGCGCTGGCCGCCCCGGCCGCCGCGTTGCTTGCAGGGTGCACTCCGGGACCGCGCCATGACCGGCTGGACATCGCCGCCGGCGAAAGTGGCGGAATGTACTTCGAATTCGCCACGCTGCTTTCGCAGGCGCTGGTCCGCTATCGGCTCGCCGAGCACTCGTCCGCGCTGCAGACCGAGGCCAGCGCGCAGAACCTGCACCTGCTGGCCGAGCGCGAGGCTTCGCTCTCGCTGGCCCTGGCCGACACCGTGGCGCAGTACCGCGCTGCCGCCAATGAGGGCAATCCGCTGGCGCTGGGCCGCGTGTACCAGAACTACTTCCACTGCATCGTGCGGGCCGACGCTCCCATCCGCACCCTGCCCGACCTGGCCGGGCGCCGGCTGGGAACTGGCGCGGCTGGATCAGGGACCTGGGTGACCGGGCAGCGCATCTTGGAAGAAGCCGGGCTGAAGTCGGGCGGAAATGCGCCGAGGGAAACCAAGCTCGGCTACGGCGACGGGCTTGCGGCGCTGGAATCCGGCCGGATCGATGCGCTGTTCCTCTTCGGCGGCATGCCCGTGGGTGCCGTGTCGGAGCTGGCCGCGCGGGTGGAGCTGCGGCTCATCGGACTATCCTCCGTGCTGCCCGGGCTGCGGTCGCGGTATCCCGGCCTCTACGACCGGGTGATGATCCCGGCCGGAACCTATCCCGGCGTTGGACAGGCGCAGAGCCTGGGCGTCGCGAACCTGCTGATGGCGCCGGCCAGTTTTCCCGCGCAGACCGCGGGGCAGGTGGTCAGGCTGCTGGTTGAACGCGCCCAGGAGCTGATTCCGCCAGGCAGCGCCGGCATCCAATACCTGACCCCGCAGACGCTGATCAGCACCGCAGGGCAGCCGCTGCACCCCGGGGCCATCCAGGCCTATCGGGAACTTCATGGCTAGGCTGACGTGGTGTCATTTGTTGCGCGTATCGTTTAGCGCACTAGTGTTGAATCCACAAGCACCCGTTCGCGAGAGGAAGGCCTGCCATGCCGAAGCCTGCAGCTGTAGAACTCATGGAGAACGAAGCGGTCGACTTCTGCCGCCGACTGATCCAGATCGACACCACGAACTACGGCGGCAACAAGGGGGCCGGCGAACTGGAGGCGGCGCGCTACGTTGTCTCGCTGCTCGAAGAGGTCGGGCTGCGGCCGGAACTTTATGAATCCGCGCCTGGACGCGCGAATGTGGTGGTGCGCCTCAAGGGCTCGGATTCCTCGCTTCCGGCGCTGGTTGTGCACGGGCACCTGGATGTGGTCCCGGCGATCACCGAGGACTGGAGCGTGGACCCGTTCGGCGCCGAGCTCATCAACGGCATGATCTGGGGCCGCGGGGCGGTGGACATGAAGAACATGGACGCCATGATCATCGCCGCCGTCCGCCACCTGTGCCGGGAGCGGATCGTCCCGCAGCGGGACCTGGTCATCGCGTTTTTCGCCGATGAGGAAGCCGGCGGCGACTACGGGGCCGGATGGATGGTCCAGAACCACCCGGAGCTCTTCGACGGCGCCACCGAAGCCATCAGCGAGGTCGGCGGCTTCTCCGTGGAGATCAATGGCCGCCGCGCCTACATGCTGCAGACCGCCGAGAAAGGCATCGCCTGGCTGAAGCTCACCGCGCACGGCACCGCGGGTCACGGTTCGCAGATCAATACCGAGAACCCGGTGACACGCCTGGCCGACGCGGTTTCGCGCATCGGAGGCCACCAGTGGCCGCTGTCCTATACGAAAACCACCCGGGCGCTGATGGAAAACGTCGCCGAGCTCGCGGGCCTGGAATTCACCGAGGAGGACCCGGCCCCGCTGCTCGAAGCGATGGGCAACGTCTCCCGGTTCGTCGGCGCGACGCTGCAGAACACCGCCAACCCCTCGGCGCTGGAGGCCGGCTACAAGCACAATGTGATCCCCGGCCATGCCGAAGCGCTGGTCGACTGCCGTACCCTGCCCGACGAGCACGAGCAGGCGGTCGCGAAAATCAAGGAGCTCGCCGGGGAGCACGTCGAGCTGTCCATGGTGCACGAGCAGGATTCGCTGGAGGTCCCCTTCGCCGGTTCGCTGGTGGACTCCATGGTCGAATCGCTGCTGGCGGAGGACCCGGACGCGGTGGTGCTGCCGTACATGCTCTCCGGCGGAACGGACAACAAATGGCTGGCAAAGCTGGGGATCACCGGCTACGGGTTCGCGCCGCTGCAGCTTCCGGCCGAACTCGATTTCACCGGCATGTTCCACGGGGTCGACGAACGGGTTCCGGTCGACTCGGTCAAGTTCGGCGTGCGTGTGCTTGAAAGCCTGCTGCGCAGCTACTGACACCCAGATTTCCAGACCACCGGATTCACAGGAGGAATACCTTGTCTATTGAAACCGTGCTCAGCGACGAGCTGCTTGAGCGTTTCCGCCAGCGTGCGGCCGGCTACGACACCGAGAACAGCTTCGCGGAGGAGGACTTCCAAGAACTGGCCGCGGCGGGATACCTGCGGGCGCTGGTTCCGGTCGAACGCGGCGGGCTCGGCTGGGATTTCCAGCAGCTGGCCCTGGCGCAGAGGCGGCTGGCCTCGGCCGCCCCGGCCACCGCGCTGGCGGTGAACATGCACCAGGTCTGGGCCGGGGTGGCCCACCTGCTCGCGGCCCGGGGCGACCGCCGCCTGGACATGGTGATCGACTGGGTGGCCAAGGGCGAGGTCATGGCGTTCGGCATTTCGGAGCCGGGCAACGACGCGGTGCTCTTCGATTCCAAAACCAGTGCGGTGACCCATTCCGACGGCTCGGTGTCATTCACGGGAACCAAGATCTTCACCTCGCTGTCGCCGGCGTTCACGCGTCTGGGGATTTTCGGCAAGGACACCGTCTCCGGCGAGCTGGTCCACGCGTTCGTCGAGCGCGGGGCCGGCGTGCGCTCGCTCGGGGACTGGGACACGCTTGGCATGCGCGCGAGCCAGTCGCACACCACCAAGCTGGAGTCGGCCACCGCTCCGGAGGCCTGGGTGCATTCCCGGCTGCCGGTGGGCCCGAACCCGGATCTGCTGGTTTTCGGCATCTTCGCGTCCTTCCTGACCCTGACCGCCAGCGTGTATGTCGGCATCGCCGAGCGCGCGGTGCAGCTCGCCACGGACTCCCTGGGCAAGCGGGTGCACCATGACGGCGTGAAGTATTCGCAGGACGTGCGGGCCCGGGGAATCCTGGCCGACGCCGCGATGCGGTCGCTGGCCCTCGACGCGTTGCAGCGATCCGTGGCCGGAGATCTGGAATCCGGTGTCGACCACGGTGCGGCCTGGTTCCCCAAGCTGGTCACGCTGCGCACCCTGGCTGGGCAGACTGCCCGGGAAAACGTCCAGGACGCCGGGCAATTGCTCGGCGGCGGCGCGTACTTCCGGGGCAGCGAATTCGAGCGGCTGTACCGCGACGTGCAGGCCAGCTGGTACCACCCGTCGAATGCGGCATCCGCGGCCAATACCGTGGCCAGCTGGCTGGTCGGGCCGCTGGAGTCATGACGCGCGGCAGTCGGCAAAACGGCGCTGATGCGGCTAGGGGAGCGGGGGCAGGGTGCTCTGGATCCGCATGACCCGGCGGCGCAGCCAGTACTTGTAGGCGCCGCCCTCGTAGCGGCAGGTGCGCATCAGTTCCCACTTGCCGTTGTCAGCATGCTCGCGCAGCGCAGCGCGCGCGACGTGCTTGGACTCGCCGGGAAAAGCGGTGATCACCATGTATTCGTAGCGAGAATCGTTTTCCTGGTGCAGCGGCGCCTTAATGACTTCCTGAAGCATCGAACCCCCTATCGGAATAAATGATTGCGTTGTAGCGTGATGCCATGAGTACTGATCCGAGCTACGCACTGCAGGCGCTCATCGCGCATTTGGAGCAACACCTGGCTGTGGTTTCCCAAAGCAGGGGATCGGCCGATGCCGCCATTGATACGGCTTTCGGGTCGCTCGCCGATGCTTTCGAAGACTACGAAGATGCGCTATACGAACAGTATTCCGAACTTCTGCCGTTCACGATACCTTCGGATGACCAGTGAGCACGACCACGGTATGAATTTTTCCCGCTCAGGTGTTTCCAGTGCGCTGCGCGCCGGGCAGGTGAAGTAATGTCGAGGGGTGAATTGGTTTGAAGCAGCTTTCCTTGGACTCATCCAGGGCCTGACAGAGTTCCTCCCGATCTCGTCCTCAGCCCACCTGCGCATCGTCGGCGAAATCCTTCCCAACGCCCAGGATCCCGGCGCCGCCTTTACCGCGATCACCCAGCTGGGCACGGAGACCGCCGTGGTGGTCTTCTTCTGGCGGGACATCGTGCGCATCATCGGCGCCTGGGGCAAGGCGCTGGTCGGCAAGGTCCCGCACTCGGATCCCGACGCGAAGATGGGCTGGCTGATCATCGTCGGCTCGATCCCGATCGCGGTGCTCGGCCTGCTGCTGGAAGACTACATCGACACCAACTTCCGTTCCCTGTGGATCGTGGCGACCACGCTGGTGGTCTTCGGCCTGATCCTGGCGATCGCCGACCACTACGGCCGCCAGACGCGAACCCTTGACACGCTGACCCCGAAGCACGGCATCCTGTTCGGCTTTGCGCAGGCCCTGGCCCTGATCCCCGGAGTTTCCCGCTCCGGCGGCACCATCACCGCCGGCCTGCTGATGGGCTACACCCGCGAGGCCGCGGCGCGCTATTCGTTCCTGCTGGCCATCCCCGCGGTGTTCGCCTCGGGCCTGTACAAGCTGGCCAAGTCCTTCGACGAGCCCGGCGTCTACACCCTGGCGCAGACGGGCCTGGCCACCTTGGTGGCCTTCGTGGTCGGCTTCCTGATCGTGGGCTGGTTCCTGAAGTTCGTCTCGCACCACTCCTACCGCGTCTTCGTCTGGTACCGCATCCTGCTGGGCCTGGGCTTGTACGTCGTGCTGGGAATGGGCCTGATCAACGCCTAGAATCCGCCAGCCGCAGGTGTCCGTGAAGCGATTCACGGACACTTCGCAGTTAACGGGAATAAACCCAACTCTGCTTGACTTGGACTTAAAGAACTCAATCGTCGCATCTGCGAAAGGACGTACAACAGTGCACGCGTGGAAATCCCCGGAAGTACCGCACATCGTGGGCTCCGCCCCGATCCTGGAGGTCTTCGACACCTCATCCGGTACCCTCCGGGCCACCGCCGAGGCGGCCAAGGCCAACGAGCCGGCCAGCCTGTATGTCTGCGGCATCACCCCCTACGACGCCACCCACATGGGGCATGCGGCAACCTATGTCACCTTCGACCTGCTGCACCGCACCTGGCTGGATAACGGCCGGACCGTGACCTACACGCAGAACATCACCGACGTGGACGACCCGCTGCTCGAGCGCGCCGAGGCCACCGGGGTGGACTGGCGCGAGCTGGCGGCCTCGCAGATCGAGCTGTTCCGCGGGGATATGGAAGCGCTGAACGTGATCCCGCCGCACCACTACGTGGGCGCCGTGGAATCCATCGACTGGCTGGTGCCGGTGGTCGAGCAGTTGCTGGACGCCGGGCTGGCCTACACCGTGCCGGCCGGGGCCGACGGCGTCGAGGGAGACGTGTACTTCGACTCCATCGCCGCGCAGAACGACGCCTGGAAGCTGGGCACCGTCTCGGGCTACGACCGCGAAACCATGCTGGGCTTCTTCGCCGAACGCGGCGGCGATCCGGACCGCGCCGGCAAGCGCGACGCGCTGGATCCGCTGCTGTGGCGCGCCGCCCGCGAAGGCGAGCCGTCGTGGGACGGCGGCAGGCTGGGCGCAGGCCGGCCGGGCTGGCATATCGAATGCTCCGTGATCGCCCGCCGCACGCTGCCCGCGCCGTTCACGGTGCAGGGCGGCGGCTCGGACTTGATCTTCCCGCACCACGAATTCTCCGCAGGGCACGCCGCAGCCGTCGACGGCAAGGCGCTGGCCCAGGCCTACCTGCACACCGGCATGGTGGGCCTGGATGGCGAGAAGATGAGCAAGTCGCTGGGCAACCTGGTGCTGGTCTCCAAGCTGCGCGCCGCAGGCGTGGAGCCGGTGGCCATCCGCGCCGTGCTGCTCTCCCAGCACTACCGCTCGGACTGGTTCTGGACCGACGAGCTGCTGGCGCAGGCCACGGAGCGCATCTCCGCCTGGCGTGAGCGTCTGGCCGGCACCGGGTTGGCCGAAGCCACCGCCCTGCTGACCCGCATCCGCGCGCGCATGGCCGAGGACCTGAACGCGCCGGCCGCGCTTCAGGCCATCGACCAGTGGGCCGCCACTGCGCCGGAAGGCGACGGCGAAGGCGAAGCGCTGCTGGTGGACGGGCTGGACGCGCTGCTGGGCCTGAAGCTCAAGTAGCCAAAGCGCACCGCCACGGGGCCTGGCTCCGGGATCCTAGATCTCGAAGTCGGGCCCCGAGCCGTCGGTGCGGTAGCGGCCGCGGCGGCGCAGGTAGCGTTCGAACTCGCGGGCGATGGTCTCCCCGCTGGCCTCGGGCAGCTCGCTGGCGTCGGTGGCCGCCTCCAGCTGCTGCACGTACTTGGAGACCTCCGGGTCCGAAGCGGCCAGCTCGTCCACCCCGAGCTTCCAGGCCACGGCGTCCTCGCGCAGCTGCTGGGCCGGGATCGATACCGGCAGCAGCTCTTCGAGCAGCTCCACCAGCGCCAGCTGCACCCGCGGGCTGGGTGCCTGCGCCACGTAGTGGGACAGCTGCGCCCACAGCGACATCGTCGGGATCCCGCTGCGCTGCAGCTCGATGCCCAGCACCGAGGGGATGCCGGTGGGCCCGGCGTAGCTGGAGGCGGTGATGTTGAAATGCTCCTGCAGCCCGGGATCGTCGCTGGCCATGGAGGTCGGCACCGGGCGGGTGTGCGGCACGTCGGCCAGCAGCGCGCCCAGGGTCAGCGCCGCGCGCACGTTCTGCGCGGCGGCGTGCTCCAGGATCCGGGCGCAGAATCCCTGCCAGCGGAAGGTCGGTTCCACCCCGAGCACCACCAGCAGGTCCGCGTCGGCCCCCGGCTGCGCGATGCGGTAGATGTCCGTCTGCGGCCACTGCACCTCGCGGCCGCGCTCGGTCAGCTTCGAGGTGGGCCGGGTGAACTGGTAGTCGTAGTAGTCGTCCAGGCCGATGGTTGCCACATGCTCCGCGGCGCTGGTGTCAAGGATGCTGCGCACCGCATCGCTGGCGGCCGAGCCTGCGTCGTTCCAGCCTTCGAAGGCGGCGACCAGCACCGCCGGGCGGCGCTCGTGATCGCCACCCGCGATGAAACCGTTGAGCGTCGGTGCGTGGTATTGATCGGTCAACCGGGACTCCTTTGCGGGTTTCCTGTGAGGTTTCGGGCTTTCCCGGCGGGGGTGCCGAAACGGCTTAGCCCCACTCTTCCATCTAGAATGGACTCATGCCAAGCACCAGTTTTGCCTTTGACACAAATCTGCCGCCCGAAGGCCCGCACGCCGTGCTGTGGGACATGGACGGCACCCTGATCGACACCGAACCGTACTGGATCGCCGCCGAAGGGGAACTGGTGGCCGCCCACGGCGGCACCTGGGGCGGGGAGCAGGCCCACGCCCTGGTCGGCAGCGCGCTGCCGGACGCCGCCCGGGTGCTGCAGGCCGCCGGGGTAGACCTGCCGGTGCGCGAGATCATCGACACCCTCAGCGCCCGCGTGGCCGCCGGCATCCGCGAGCAGCTGCCGTGGCGCCCCGGGGCCCGCGAACTGCTCACCGCGCTGCACGCCGCCGGGGTGCCGCAGGCGCTGGTGACCATGTCGGAGCGCAGCATCGTCGCGGACCTGCTGCCGCTGCTGCCCGAGGGCATCTTCCAGGCGAGCGTGACCGGCGAGGAAGTCGCCCAGGGCAAACCGCACCCCGAACCCTACCTGCGCGGGCTGCAGCTGCTCTCCGAGCTGGCCGGCGCGCCGCTGGATCCTGCCCGCTGCATCGGCTTCGAGGACTCGGCCCCCGGCATCACCGCCGCCAGCGCCGCCGGCCTGCACGCGGTGCTCATCCCCAACGCCACCGACCCCGGGCACGGGCCGTGGCGCCGGATCGACTCGCTGGCGGGCCTGGATCTGCAGACCATGGCCTCCTGGCTGGCCCAGGTGAACGCATGAGCGAAGAAACCCGCAAGGCGCCGGGCCTCAAGCTCGGCAAGATCGGCGGCGTGCCGGTCTACCTGTCCTCCTCTTGGTTCATCATCACCGCGGTGATCACCGTCTCCATGGGCGTGCAGCTCTCGCAGACCGCGCTGATCCCGGCGGCCGGCGCCTACCTGCTGGGTTTCGCCTGCGCGGTGGCTATCGCGCTGGCGGTGCTGGTGCACGAGGTCGCCCACGCCATGGTGGCGCGCGCCTTCAAGTGGCCCGACGCGCACATCGTGCTCACCCTGATGGGCGGGCACACCCAGTTCGGCTCCTTCAAGGCCAGCCCCGGGGCCTCGCTCTGGGTGGCGCTGGCCGGGCCGCTGTCCAACTTCGCGCTGGCTGGCCTGGGGTGGGGGATCGGCCAGCTGGTCGAGCTGAACATCTACCTGCAGCTGCTGCTCGACTTCGGCGTGTACGCGAACCTGCTGCTGGGCGCCTTCAACGCGCTGCCCGGGCTGCCGCTGGACGGCGGCCGGCTGGTCGAGTCGATCGTCTGGAAGGCCACCGGATCCCAGTACAAGGGCACCATCGCCTCGGCCTGGGCGGGCCGGGCGATCGCCGTCGCGGTGGTCTTCTTCTTCGTGGCCTGGCCGTTTCTGCGCGGCCAGCAGGTGCAGATCATCACCGCAGTGGTGGGCCTGATGGTGGCCGTGTTCATGTGGCAGGCGACCACCGCGCTGATCGGGCATTCGAACCTGATGCTGAACCTGCCCACCGTGATCGCCTCCGATCTGATGCAGCCGGCCAGCGCCATGGCCTCGGCCGCGTCCGTGGCCGACGTGCACCTGCGACGGGCCCAGCGCGGCGGCCAGGTCATCCTGGTCGACCCGCGCGGCATGCCCGTGGGTGTGGTCGACGAGGCGGCGCTGGCCCGGGTCGATCCGGCGCACGCCGCGCAGGCGCCCGCGCTGGCGGTCTCCCGGGCGCTGGGCGAAGGCGCCGTGGTGGCCGAGGACTCCGACGGCCGCGAACTGATCGACTACCTGGCCAGCGTGCCCACCGCCGAATACGCGGTGATCTCCAGCCGCGGCGTCGTGGTCGGGCTGCTGCACCAGACCGACATCGTCAACGCGGTCACCGGCCGCAGGAAATAACCCCATTAAACTTCCAAGCACCAACCAATGAAGGACAACACCGTGAGCCAGAGTTCCGAGCAGCCCCAGCCAGCCGCCGCCCCGCACGGCGCGCACGCCCGCCGCGGCCCGTTCCGCGTGGGCGACCGCGTGCAGCTGACCGATGAAAAGCGCCGCATCAACACCATCACCCTGCAGCCCGGCGGGGAGTTCCACACCCACAAGGGCGTGCTGCCGCACGAGGACATCATCGGGCTGCCCGAGGGCTCGGTCATCGAGAACGTGGACGGCTTCCGCTACCAGGCGCTGCGCCCGCTGGCCAAGGACTTCGTGCTCTCCATGCCGCGCGGGGCCACCGTGGTCTACCCGAAGGACGCCGCGCAGATCGTGCAGTTCGGCGACATCTACCCCGGAGCCCGCGTGGTGGAGGCCGGCGTGGGCTCCGGCGCGCTGTCCATCTCGCTGCTGCGCGCGGTGGGGGATGGCGGCTACCTGCACTCCTTCGAACGCCGCGAGGAATTCGCGGACATCGCCCGCGGCAACGTCTCCACCGTCTTCGGCGGGGAGCACCCGGCCTGGCAGATCTCCATCGGCGACTTCCAGGACCGCGTGGTTCAGCTGGAGGAGCCGGGCAGCATCGACCGCGTGGTGCTTGACATGCTCAGCCCCTGGGAGTGCCTGGATGCGGTGGCCACCGTGCTGGCCCCGGGCGGGGTGTGGACCAACTACGTCTCCTCGGTGACCCAGATGTCGCGTGTGGTGGAGGCCATCCGCGAATCCGGCCAGTTCACCGAGCCCGAGTGCTTCGAGACCCTGCTGCGCGGCTGGCACGTGGACGGCCTGGCCGTGCGCCCGGACCACCGCATGGTCGCGCACACCGCGTTCCTGATCACCACCCGCCGGCTGGCCGACGCCGCGGACGGCATCCCGAAGGCCAAGCGCATCAAGGAGCACTCCTACTCGGCCGAGGACCTGAGCGCCTGGACCCGCGACCACTCCGAGGAGGAGTGGACCGCGCAGGCCCTGGGCGAGCGCGGCCTGTCGGACAAGAAGCTGCGCCGCGCGGCGCGCGATGCGAACCAGGCGGTGCGGGTGCGCGCCGCCCACGCCGAGGACGCCGCGGTGGCCGCCGCGGAGCAGGACTAGCCGGTGAGCGGTCCGTCATCTGAGACGTTGCGTCTCAGATGGTGAATCAACGGCCCCGGGTGCGCTGAACCCGGGGCCGTTGTCCGTACGATGGAGATAGCCGCACGCGGCGCGAACGAGTGTAGGGAGAAGTAACGTGAGCGAAAGCCTTGAGGCGCAGCAACTGGCGCAGCGCCTGCAGATGACCGAACGCCAGGTCAACGTGCTGCGGGACAAGAACCGCGCGCTGGACAAGCAGCTGGCCGGGATCGGCGGCAACAACCAGCGCCTGGTCGCGCTGCTGGAAACCACGCGCGAGCAGATCATCAACCTCAAGGCAGCCCTGGAACGCGACGGCGACGCCCCGTTCAGCTACGGCACCATCACCGCCAAGCACCCGCGCCGCCACCCCGAACCGGGGCTGGGCATCGAATCCACCGCGATCCAGGCCGTGGACGTCATGTACTCCGGGCGCAAGATGCGGGTGACTATCTCCCCGCTGCTCGACTTCGAGAAGCTGCACGTGGGCCAGCAGGTGCTGCTCAACGAGGCGCTGGTGGTCATCGCCGGGCTGGGCTACGAGCAGACCGGCGAGCTGGTCACCATCAAGGAGCTGCTGGAGGACCACCAGGCGGTGGTCATGGCCCGGGCCGACGACCAGCGGGTGATCACCGTGGCCCAGCCGCTGCGCGAGCAGCACCTGCGTGTGGGCGACCAGCTCACCCTCGACCCGCGCACCGGGCTGGCCATGAGCCGCGTGCAGCTGACCGACATGCAGTCCCTGGTGCTGGAGGAAGTCCCGGACATCGCCTACTCGGACATCGGCGGGCTGAACTCGCAGATCGAGGCGATCCAGGATTCGGTCGAGCTTCCCTTCTCCCACCCGGAGCTCTACCGCGAGCACGGGCTGAGCGCCCCCAAGGGCATCCTGCTCTACGGCCCTCCGGGCTGCGGCAAGACCCTGATCGCCAAGGCCGTGGCGCACTCGCTGGCCCAGCGCGCCGCCGAGCGCAACGGCGAAGGCGCCACGCGCAGCTACTTCCTGAACATCAAGGGCCCGGAGCTGCTGGACAAGTACGTGGGCGAAACCGAACGCCACATCCGGCTGATCTTCGCCCGCGCCCGCGAGAAGGCGCTGCACGGCGACCCGGTCGTGGTGTTCTTCGACGAGATGGAATCGCTGTTCCGCACCCGCGGCACCGGCGTCTCCTCGGACGTGGAAACCACCATCGTGCCGCAGCTGCTGGCGGAGATCGACGGCGTGGAGCGGCTGGACAACGTGATCGTGATCGGCGCCTCGAACCGCGAGGACATGATCGACCCGGCCATCCTGCGCCCCGGGCGGCTGGATGTGAAGATCAAGATCCGCCGCCCGGACGCCGAGGGCGCGGCGGAGATCTTCGGCAAGTACCTCACGACCGACCTGCCCATCCACCCCGAGGAGCTGGCCGCCGACGCCGACGCGCAGGCCACCATCGAGCGCATGATCCGCGGCACCGTCGAGGCCATGTATTCCACCGCTCCGATCAACGAGTTCCTGGAGGTCACCTACGTGACCGGCGCCTCGGAGATCCTCTACTTCAAGGACTTCGCCTCCGGCGCCGTCATCCACAACGTGGTGGACCGGGCGAAGAAGCACGCCATCAAGGCGCTGATCACCGGCGGCGAGCGCGGGCTGAAGATGGAGTACCTGCTGCGCGCGGTGCGCGAGGAGTTCGCCGAGCACGAGGACATGCCCAACACCACCAACCCCGACGACTGGGCCCGGATCTCCGGGCGCAAGGGGGAGCGGATCAGCAACATCCGCTCGCTGGTGAACCAGCGGGGCGCCAAGTGAGCGCCCGCCGGCTGGTCGGGCTGGAGACCGAATACGGCATCATCCGCCCCGGCATGCCCAAGGCTAACGCCACGGTGCTTTCCGCGCAGATCGTCGACTCCTACGCCCAGCTGGTGGCCCAGGGGGATGCGCGGGTGCAGGGTGCGCGCTGGGACTACGCCGACGAATCCCCGCTGCAGGATGCCCGCGGCTTCGCCATCAACCGCGCCGACGCCCATCCCAGCCAGCTCACCGATGTGGAGCCGGATCAGCAGGAGGGCATCTGGACCGCGGAGTCCATCGCGCTGTCGGGCAATGACGCGCGCATCGGCTCCACCCTGTACCAGGAGAAGGACACCACCGACGTGGTGATGAACATGGTGCTGGGCAACGGCGCGCGCCTGTACGTGGACCATGCGCACCCGGAGTACTCCAGCCCCGAATCCACCTCGCCGCGCGCCGCGGTGCTCTGGGACCAGGCCGGCGACGAGGTGATGCGCCGCGCCGCGGACTCCGCGCAGCGCTTGGGCGGCGGGCAGCTGCTGCTCTACAAGAACAACACCGACAACAAGTCGGTCTCCTACGGCGCGCACGAAAACTACCTGGTGCCCCGCGCGGTGGAGTTCTCCGCACTGGTTTCCGGGCTCACCCCGTTTTTCGCCACCCGGCAGATTTTCTGCGGCGCCGGGCGCGTGGGCCGGGGCATGCTGGGCGAGCGCGCCGAATTCCAAATCTCGCAGCGCGCGGACTTCTTCGAGGCGGAGGTGGGGCTGGAAACCACCATCAACCGCCCGATCATCAACACCCGCGACGAGCCGCACGCGGTCTGGGACAAGTACCGCCGGCTGCACGTGATCATCGGCGACGCGAACCTGGGGCAGATCTCCACGCTGCTGCGCGTGGGCACCACCAACCTGGTGCTTAGCCTCATCGAGGCGGGCCTCGCGCCCGCGCTGGAGCTTGAGGACCCGGTGGCGGCGCTGCAGCAGATCAGCCACGACCCGAGCCTGGCAACCGCGGTGCGGCTGCGCGGCGGGCGGCGCCTGAGCGCCATTCAGATCCAGCGCGAATACCTGCTGGCGGCCCAGGGGTACTGCGCCTCCCGGGGGATCGAGGACGCCGACACCGCCGAGATCCTGCAGCGCTGGGAGGCCGTCCTGGATCTGCTGGAGCGCGATCCGCTGCTGGCCGCGGACCAGGTCGACTGGATCGCCAAGTACAAGCTGGTCACCACCTTCGCGCAGCGCCACGGTTTGGGCCTGGATGACCCGCGGATCGGGCTGATGGACCTGCAGTGGGCGGACCTGCGCCAGGACAAGGGCCTGTACTACCGGCTCGCCGCGCGCGGGGCCATGCAGAGCCTGTTCAGCCAGGAGCAGATCAACCAGGCGGTCGCCGCCCCGCCGGAGGACACCCGGGCCTACCTGCGCGGCATGACCCTGCAGCGCTACGCCCCCTATGTGGTCGCGGCCAACTGGGACGCGCTGACCTTCGCGGTGCCCGGGGCGCGCCGGGTGAACCGGGTGTTCCTTTCCGAGCCGCTGGGCGGCTCGCGCAAGGACGTGGGCCGGCTGTTCGAGGCGAACCTGGAGATCGACGAGTTCATCAATAAATTGGCGCCGCGCGCCTAGAGCGAGCAGAATAAGAATCACTGCCGGTGCGTAATTCGCGGCAGCGCAGTTTCAAGCAGAAGGAGAGGGCCATGACCCAGGAAAGCTTTTCGTCCCGCCGGCAGAGCGAGACCCAGGAGCACGCCGAGCAGATCCAGGTCAACACCACCGGCCAGTCCGCCGGCGTCGACGACCTGCTCGACGAGATCGACTCGGTCCTGGAATCCAACGCCGAGGAATTCGTCCGCGGCTTCGTGCAGAAGGGCGGCCAGTAGCCTTCCGGGCTGCCGCCACCATCCATAGGCGCCGGACCAGGCGCCGCAGCTGAAGGGAAGTACTTTCGAGTGGATCGCAGAATCTTCGGGCTGGAAACCGAATTCGGGCTCAACTACGTGCCGTCCGACGGACGCCGGCTGACCCCGGAGGACGCCGCCAGGCACCTGTTCCGCCCGATCGTGGCCTGGGGCCGCAGCTCGAACGTCTTCCTGGAGAACGGCTCCCGGCTCTATCTGGACGTGGGATCCCACCCGGAGTACGCCACGGCCGAATGCGACCAGCTGCTGCAGCTGATCGCCCACGACCGCGCCGGCGAGGCGCTGATGCTCGACCTGGTGGACCAGGCCGAGGACCACCTGGCCGAAGAGGGGCATGAGGGCAAGATCTTCATGTTCAAGAACAACGTGGACTCCGCCGGGAACTCCTACGGCTGCCACGAGAACTACCTGATCCCGCGCAAGATCGAATTCAGGCGCCTGGCCGACATGCTCATCCCGTTCCTGGTCACCCGCCAGCTGCTGTGCGGCGCGGGCAACCTGGTGCAGGTGGACGACGAGACCAGGTACGTCTTCTCGCAGCGCGCGGACCACATGTGGGAGGGCGTCTCCTCGGCGACCACCCGTTCGCGCCCGATCATCAACACCCGCGACGAGCCGCACGCGGACGCCGAATACCACCGCCGGCTGCACGTGATCGTGGGCGACTCCACGATGAGCGAAACCACCCAGCTGTTGAAGATCGGCGCCACCGACCTGGTGCTGCGGCTGATCGAATCCGGGGAGATCTACCACGATCTGCGCCTGGAGAACCCGATCCGCTCCATCCGCCAGGTCTCGCACGACTTCACCGGGCAGACCGTGGTGCGCCTGATGGGCGGGGACGAGCCGACGGCGCTGCAGATCCAGTGGGTGCTCTTCGAAGCTGTCAAGGAATTCGTGGAGCGCCACGGCGCCCACCACGACCGCGTCGAGCAGATCCTGGAACTCTGGGAGCGGGTGCTTACCGCCATCGAGTCGCAGGACTTCTCCGCCATCGACAGCGACATCGACTGGGCCATCAAGCGTAAGCTGCTGCTCGGGTACGCGCAGAAGAACTCGCTGGAGCTCTCCTCGCACCGGCTGGCCCAGCTGAACCTGACCTACCACGACATCGACCCCGCCCGCGGGCTGTTCCACCTGCTGGCCAAGCGCGGGCTGGCCACCTCCGTGGTGTCAGACGAGCAGATCCGCGACGCCGTGGTGAATCCGCCGTCCACCACCCGCGCAGCGCTGCGCGCCAAGTTCATCCGCTCGGCCCGCGCCACCGGCCGGCGCTACAGCGCCGACTGGGTGCACATGAAATACGAGGAAGGCGCCGGCGGCATCGTGCTGGCCAAGGACCCGTTCGCGACCAGCAACCCGCAGGTCGACGAGCTGATCCAGATCATGAGCCAGCCTGTCTAGGGAGCTGGTGGAAAGACTTTTCACAGCAAGCCGAACTAGGCTTGCAAGCGAGCGCGTTCCGCTGACACGCAGGTTCGCCACGCAATTTTTGAAATACCGGAAGAACGAAAGTAGATTCGTGCGCAAAGTTTTGGCAGCAGCCGCCACCGCTTCAATCCTCGCCCTGGCAGCCTGCAGCTCCTCGAGCAGCAGCGAACTGGCCGACATCAAGGTCACCCCGGCCAAGGACGCCAGCACCGCTCCAGAGGTCAGCATCGACGCCCCCTTCCTGACCGAGAAGGACGAGGCGGTCAACGTGGTCAAGGGCGAGGGCGCCGAGATCAACCCGGGTGACACCATCCAGGTGAAGTCCGGGCTCTACAAGACCATCGACGGCAAGCTGACCAACGAGAACTTCACTGGCCAGGCCGCCCCGATGGTGCTGGACGACCAGTTCAAGCAGACCATGCCCTCGCTCTACAACGTGCTGATCGACGGCCACGTCGGCGACTGGGTCGCCTACTCGGCGATCGAGAGCGTCGACGCCAATGGCGCGCAGAAGACCCCGGAGCCGGGCAGCCGCGCCGAGCGCATCATCGTGATGACCATCGAGGGCACCACCCCGGCCAGCTCCAAGCTCTCCGAGGAGGAGACCGCGAAGCTGAAGAAGGAAGGCAAGCTGCCGACCGTCAGCTTCAAGGACAAGCAGCCCACCATTAACATCCCGAAGGATGTCGAGGCGCCCAAGGGCCTGGTCGTGGACGTGCTGGAGCAGGGCACCAAGGGCGAAGCAGCCACCGAGACCTCCACGGTCAAGGCCAAGTACCTGGGCGTCACCTACGCCGACGGCAAGAAGTTCGACGGCAACTTCGACGCCGACGCCACCCAGTTCGGCCTGAACCAGGTCATCAAGGGCTGGACCCAGGGCCTGACCGGCCTGAAGGCGGGCTCTAAGGTCATGCTGACCATCCCCGCCGATCTGGCCTACGGTGATTCCTCTACCGGCGGATCGCCCACCGGAACCCTGGTGTTCTACGTAGAATTGACCGAGGTATCCGCCGCGGCCGGCTAACAGCCAGCCGGACAACGAATATAGAAAGGCCGTGAACATGTCGTTCGGAGAACGCAACTACGACCGCACCAAGCCGGAAATCGACTTCCCGGGCACCGATGCACCCACCGAGCTGGTCATTACCGACCTGATCGAGGGCACCGGCGACGAGGTCACCCCCGGCACCACCGTCCAGGCCCACTACGTGGGCGTCGCCTGGTCCACCGGCGAGGAATTCGACTCCTCCTGGGGCCGCGGCTCGACCCTCGACTTCCCGGTCGGCGTCGGCATGGTCATCCAGGGCTGGGACCAGGGCCTGCTGGGCATGAAGGTCGGCGGCCGCCGTCGCCTGGAAATCCCTTCGCACCTGGCCTACGGCGAACGCGGCGCCCCGGGCGCCATCGCCCCGAACGAAGCGCTGATCTTCGTGGTTGACCTGATGGGCACCAAGTAGCCAGACCGCTTGACGCAAAAAGCTGTGGCCCCGACATCTTCGGGGCCACAGCCGTCTTAAAAGTCTGCGGTCAACGCCAAAAATCGCTAGGGTTATCTCGTGAGCACAAAGCAATCTTCAGGACCGAGCAAGGCCGAGCGCCTGACCAGCCTCATCTACGCGTTGGCCACCACTCCGCGGAAATTCACCACCGCGATGATCGGGGAATACCTCACCCCCGAGGGAAGCGACTCCGCCCGCGAAAAATCAGTGGAACGGCTGCGCGAAGAGATCCGCAACGACTTCGGCCTGCGCCTGATCGCCGACGACGTTGACGGCGAGATGCGCTACAGCATCGACACCAGCGACTGGTTCCTTCCCGAGGTCAGCTTCACCCCGGCCGAATCGGCGATGATCTCCCTGGCCGCGAGCCTGTGGAAGGACTCCAAGCTGCAGGCCCTGGGCCTGAAGGCCGCCGCGCGGATCACCGGTTCCAGCGCCCCCGCGCCGGTCGCCCCGTTCGCAGGCTCGCTGCTGCCCCGGCTCTCGCTGGACGAGCCGAACTTCCGCGAATGCGCCCTGGCAGTGTTCAACCGCAAAACCGTCAAGTTCAACTACGTCACCGCCGGCAACGTCGAATCGGTGCGCGAGGTGGACATGTGGGGGATCGGCCAGCGCTTCGGCAACTGGTACTTCACCGGCTTCGACCACACCCGCGACGCCCAGCGCGTCTTCCGTCTCTCGCGCGTGGTGGGCAACTTCAAGACCACCATTCGGCGCGGCGGCACCAGCAGCGCCGGCTACCGGCCGCGTCCGGCGGACTTCAGCATGTCCCAGGTGCTGCTGGACTTCGACCTGCGCAATCCCGGGCACCTGGCCACCGTTGAAATCCGCGACGACGCCGCCACCCCGCTGCGCGTGCGAGCCCTGAACGGCGCCTCCAGCCAGAACCCGCTGCACATCGCCTATGCCGACCCCGAGTCCTTCGCCTCCGAGCTGGCCGCCTACGGCCCCGCGGTGAAGGTGCTCGAGCCCGCGCCGCTGGCCGAGCAGGTCGCCGCTACGCTGCGCGCCGCCCGCGACGCCCAGGTGCAGCTGGCCGGGGACCCGCGCATGCACAATGCCTCCTTCAGGGCGCAGCGCGCCGCCGGGCGCGGAACCACCGCCACCCAGGTGCTGCGCAACATCGACATGATCCAGTACGTGGTCTCCCACGGGGTGGTCGAGATCAAGGAGCTCGCCGATCGCTACCAGATGCCGGTGGACAAGGTCCGCGAGGAACTGGCGATGATCATGATGTGCGGCGTACCGGGAGGCCAGCACGACGAGCTGATCAACGTCAACGACGGGGACCTGGAGGCTGACACCGTCACCATCTCCAACGCCGCGCTGCTGGCCGAGCCGCAGAAGCTCGCCCCGCTGGAAGCCGTCGCCGTGCTCGGCGGGCTGAACGCGCTGGCCAGCATCCCCAAGTTCGAGCACCGCGAGGTGCTGGCCTCGGCGCTGGAGAAGATCAACGCTGCGGTGGCCCGCTTCGACGGCTGGAACGGCTCGCTGGGCTTCGCCCTGTCCCAGGTGCGCGAGCACGACATCCCCGCCCAGCTGGTGGATGCGGTGCTCGGCTCCCAGGTGCTCTCCATCGACTACTACTCCGCCCACTCGCAGGCGCACCAGCGCCGCGAGGTGGAGCCGGTGCGGCTGGTGGAGGACGGCGCGACCCAGTACCTGCGCGCCTGGTGCCGCACCCGCGAAGACCTGCTGACCTTCCGCGTGGACCGCATCCTGGATGCCGAGGCCACCGGAGAGGTCTTCGAGCGCGGGCCGCGCCACCGTGACGACGAGGAACTGGACATGCGCTACCGCGGCTCGGCCGAGGACCTGCAGGCGGTGCTCTACGTGGACGACGAGGAGCTGCCGGCAGTGGAGTCCTTCCAACCTTCGGAATGGTCGAGCTCGAAAATCGGCAACGGCTACCTGGCCAAGGTGCGGATCTCCTACGATCTGGTGCCTGCGCCGTTGGTGGCCCGCCACGGCGGTAAGATTGCAGTGATCTCTCCCGACGCTACGCGCGAACGCGTGCGCGAGTGGTTGGACGAAGCTATCCGGATGTATGAGGATAAATAAATGCTCCCTTGGTGGTTCTGGACCTTGCTGTGGACGGTACTCGTCCTGGCGACCCTGCTCTGCGCGGTGCTGGCCGGCTTCAGGCTGTTCCGCCAGGGCGTGAAGGTGTTCGACACGCTGGGGGAGGCCTCCGAGCAGCTCGGCGCCGAATTCGCCAAGCCCGGCACCGTCGTGGAGTATGCCGCGGTGGGCCGCCGCTACCCGCACGGTACCGCGGCAACCCACGCTGACCCGAAGAAAATCAAAAAGCTTTTGCGCAAGGGCAAGGCAGAACGCATCGAAGCGCGACGGGTGCGCCGCGTGGCGCGTCGCGCCAAGCGAGGCCAGGCACAGAACATGCGGGACTTGGGCCTGTTCTAACGTAGACTTGAACTTGAGAGAAGGGAATCCACATGGGTGGCTTGCAGGGATGGCACTTGGTCATCATTATCGTTTTGGCGCTGCTGCTTTTCGGCGCGCCGAAGCTTCCAGGACTGGCGCGTTCAATGGGCCAGTCGCTGCGCATTTTCAAGTCGGAAGTCCGCCAGATGAAGGACGACGACCCTAAATCGGAGACCATTGACGGAACCGTCAATGACTCGAATCCCAACGAAAAGAACAACTCGTAGACCTTTTCAGTGGGAACTAACGCTAAGAAACCCCCGCGGACGAAGAAGAAGCGGGTCAAAAACGACGAAGGGCGGATGTCTCTCAAAGAGCATCTCGTCGAGGCACGCAACCGGTTGTTCAAGTCGCTGATCGCCCTGGCGCTCGGCACCATCGCCGGCTTCTTCCTCTATGACCAGCTGCTGGCGTTGATCATCGCCCCGGTGAATGCCGCGGGTGGCGCGGTCAACTTCACGGCAGTCATGTCGCCGTTCGACATCATGATCAAGGTCGCGCTGTTCGTCGGCCTGGTGATCTCCTCGCCGGTCTGGATCTACCAGATCTGGGCGTTCATCGTCCCGGGGCTGAAGAAGAAAGAACGCCGCATGTCGATGGCCTTCGCGGCCGTCGCGGTTCCGCTGTTCCTCTTCGGCGTGTCCATGGCGTACTTCATCCTGCCGTTCGCGCTGCACTTCTTCATCGGCCTGACCCCGGTAAACTCCGAGATCCTGGTCACCGTCGACAGCTACCTGCCATTCGTCTTCCGGCTGCTGCTGGCCTTCGGCCTGGCCATGCTGGTGCCGGTGCTCATGGTGGGCCTGAACATGGTCGGCGTGCTGTCTTCCAAGGTGATCCTGAAGAACTGGCGCATCACGGTATTCCTGATAGCCCTGGTCGCCGCGATGGCGGCCCCGGGCGGCGACGCGATCACGATGTTCGCGCTGGCCGGGCCATTGTTCGTCACCTTCGCCGCAGCCACCTTGTTCTGCTACATCAATGACAAGAAGCGCGCCAAGAAGCAAAAGATCCAGGACGCGGAGAACGAACGCCTTGCCTCCGGCGCGGTATCGGACATCGACGCACCAAGCACCATCGAAGAACCGAACTCCCAGCTGTAGCTCCGCTGCGGCGCACACCACCACCTCGTGTTTTCGGAAGCGGGTGACACCGTTTCCAGAAAGTGAACGGCACCTGTGACTTCCCCCGCGGAACGCTACGCGAATTCCAAGGCGCGCCAGGTCGAATTCGGCACCAGCCTGCCGGACTTCCGGGCAACCCTCTCCTTCGACCTGGATCCGTTCCAGGCCGAGGCCTGCCGCAAGGTCGCCGAGGGACACGGCGTCCTGGTGGCAGCTCCGACCGGAGCCGGCAAAACGGTGGTGGGGGAGTTCGCGATCTTCCAGGCCATGGCCGAGAACCGCAAGGCCTTCTACACCACGCCCATCAAGGCGCTGAGCAACCAGAAGTTCACCGAGCTGGTCAAGGTCTACGGCCCGGAGAAGGTGGGCCTGCTCACCGGCGACACCTCCATCAACTCCGAGGCGCAGATCGTGGTGATGACCACCGAGGTGCTGCGCAACATGCTCTACGCGGACTCGCAGACCCTGGACGGGCTGGGCTACGTCATCATGGACGAGGTCCACTACCTGGCGGACAAGTTCCGCGGCGCGGTCTGGGAAGAAGTGATCATCCACCTTCCCTCCAACGTGCAGATCATCTCGCTGTCCGCCACCGTCTCCAATGCCGAGGAATTCGGCGGCTGGCTGGACACCGTGCGCGGGGACACCGACATCATCGTCTCCGAGGTGCGTCCGGTGCCGCTGTTCCAGCACGTCATGGTCGGCCCGAACCTGGTGGACCTGTTCGCCGAGGACGTCGCGTTCGACAAGGTCGCCGAGGGCGACATCAAGGCCAGCGTCAACCCCGAACTGCGCAAGCTCGTGCGCAGCCACAGCCCCGGCGGGCGTGTGCAGCGCGGACGCGGCCGGGGACCGGCCCGCGGGCCGCAGCGCGCGCCCGGGCTCAGCCAGCGCGTCTCGCGCTCCTCGGTCATCGCCAGGCTTGACCGCGCCGGGCTGCTGCCGGCCATCTTCTTCATCTTCTCCCGCAAGGGCTGCGACATGGCGGTGCAGCAGTGCGCCATGGCGGATCTGCGCCTGACCACCAACGAGGAAGCCGCCGAAATCGCGCAGGCGCTTGACGAGGTGGCCTACCGGATCCCCAACGAGGACCTGGACGTGCTCGAATTCTGGAGCTGGCGCGACGGGCTGGTGCGCGGCTTCGCCTCCCACCACGCCGGCCTGCTGCCGATCTTCAAGGAAATTGTCGAGGACCTGTTCGCCCGCAACCTGGTCAAGGTAGTGTTCGCCACCGAAACCCTGGCCCTGGGCGTGAACATGCCGGCCCGCTCGGTGGTGCTGGAAAAGCTGGTCAAGTTCAACGGCGAATCCCACGTGCAGATTTCCTCGGGGGAGTACACCCAGCTCACCGGGCGCGCCGGACGGCGCGGCATCGACGTGGAAGGCCACTCCATCGTGCTGTGGAACCCCGACATGGAACCCGAGGCGCTGGCCGGACTAGCCTCGCGGCGCACCTACCCGCTGAACTCCTCGTTCCGCCCGACCTACAACATGTCCACAAACCTGTTGGCGCAGTTCGGCCGCGAGCAAACCCGCCAGATCCTGGAAAGCTCCTTCGCCCAGTACCAGGCGGACCGCTCGGTGGTGGGCATGGCCCGGCAGGTGCGCTCCAAGGAAGAGTCCCTGGCCGGCTATGCCAAGTCCATGGAATGCCACTTGGGCGACTTCACCGAATACCTGAAGCTGCAGCGCGAGCTGGCGGCGCTGGAGAAGACCGCCGTGAAGTCGCGGCGGCACGAGAGGCGCTCGGCCGCCGAGCGCTCCTTGCAGGCCGTGATCCGCGGCGACGTGGTGGACCTGCCCGGCGGGCGCCGCTTCGGCCGCGCGGTGATCGTCGCGCTGGATGAGGCCATGTACAACCCGAGACACACCGTGCTGACCGAGGAAGGCCAGCTGCGCCGGCTCTCCTCCGAAGACCTGAACGGGCCGCTGCAGATCGTCTCGCGCATCCGCATCCCCAAGGGATTTACCGGCAAGAGCCCCAAGGAGCGCCGCGACCTGGCCTCCTCGCTGCGCAACGCGATCTACGATCACCGCCCGCCGCGCCAGGACGCGCAGAGCTTCGACTTCGACGGCTCGGATTCCTTCGAGCGCGAGATCGAGAAGCTGCGCCTGGAACTGCGCGACCACCCGTGCCACGCCTGCTCCGAGCGCGAGGACCACATGCGCTGGGCCGACCGCTACTGGAAGCTGAAGAAGGACACCGACAAGGCCCGGCGCAACATCCGCGGCCGCACCAATACGATTGCCACCCAGTTCGACAAGGTCTGCAAGGTCCTGGAACAGTTCGGCTACCTGGTCCCGAGCTCCGGCGGGGAGGACTTCAGCATCACCGACGCCGGCCGGCGCCTGCGCCGCATCTACGGCGAACGCGACCTGCTCACCAGCCAGGTGCTGGAAACCGGCAAGCTGACCGGGCTGAAAGCCGAGGAGCTGTGCGCCGTGGTCGCCTTCCTGGTCTACCAGGGCCGGCGCGACTACGACAGGCCGGACCCGAAGATGCCCACCGAGAAGATCGCCGACATCTTCACCCAGACCATCAACATCTGGGGCCCGCTCTCGGACGCCGAGGAGGCGCTGGGTCTGGAGCCCACCGCCCCGCCGGAGTCCGGGCTGATCTGGCCGATGTACAAGTGGGCTCGCGGCTCCAGCCTGAACAGCGCGCTGCGCGGCACCGACCTGGCCCCGGGCGACTTCGTGCGCTGGGCCAAGCAGGTCATCGACACCCTTGACCAGTTCGCCAAGAACACCGACCTGCCTCCTCAGCTGGTGCGCGGCGCCTACCAGGCAGCGGACAGCATCAAGCGCGGCGTCGTCGCCTATTCGAACGTGCTGGACTAGCGCGCCGCACCCGCAGATTTTTCGCGCCGGGCCCGCCCCGGCGGCTTGCAATGAAAAGGAAGTTAGCTCATGGCAAAAACCCTGTACCGCAATGGTTCGGTGTACTCGGCCGCTGACCCGTTCGCGACCTCGATGGTCGTGGACGGCGACACCGTGGCCTGGATCGGCGGTGAAGAGGCCGCGGACCGCCACGCGGAGACCGTGGACGAGGTCATCGACCTGTACGGCGCGCTGATCACCCCCGCCTTCGTGGAGTCGCACACCCACCTTGCCGCGCTGGGCCGCACCCTGGCCGGAGCCGACCTTGGCACCGCCGACAGCGCCGCCGCGCTGCTGGCGCTGGTTTCCGAACGCGCCCGCGCCTCGGCCTCGCTGGTGCTGGCCCAGGGCTGGGACAACTCCTCGTGGGCCCAGCCGGAGCTGCCGGGCGAGGCGGAGCTGACTGCCGCCGCCGACGGGCGCGGCTATTACCTGGTGCGCCGCGACGTGCACAGCGCCCTGGTCAACCGGAAGCTGCTCGACGAGCTGGACCTGGGCGACATCGCCTCGGGTGTGGTGCGCGGCGCCGAGCACGACGCGGTGCGCGAGGCCCTGGTCGGCACCGCCGCCGACGCCGACTACCAGCGCCTGGCCCTGGAGCACTACGCCTCGCGCGGCTTCGGCACCGTGGTGGAAATGGCGGCCCCGCACCTGGAAGGCCGCGCCGCGCTGGATGAGCTGCTGGCGCTGGACAACGGCGAACTTCCTGCTGTCTACGCGTTCTGGGGCGAACTGGTCTCCGACGCCGAGCGCGCCGACGAGCTGATGCGCAGCTTCCCGGCCGGCCGCGTGCTGGGCCTGGGCGGCGACCTGCGGGTCGACGGCTCGCTGGGCAGCCACACCGCCTACCTGCGCGAAGAATACTCCGATGCGCCGGGCACCCGCGGCACCCTCTACCTGGAGCGCGAGCAGATTGCCGCCCACCTGGTCGCCTGCAGCCAGCGCGGCATCCAGGCCGCATTCCACGTGATCGGCGACGGCGCGCTGGACACCCTGCTGGACGCCTTCGACCTGGCCGCCGAGCAGATCGGCACCGCCAAGCTGCAGATGTGCCGCCACCGCATCGAGCACGCCGAGATGGTGGACGATGCCGCCCGCCAGCGCCTGCTGCAGTACTCGATCATGGTCTCCATGCAGCCTGCCTTCGACGCCGCATGGGCCGGCGAGGGCGGCATGTACCAGGCTCGTCTGGGGCAGCGCGCGCAGGGCATGAACAACCTCTCCGCGATGCTCTCTTCCGGCGTGCCGCTGGTGCTGGGCTCTGACGCCCCGGTCACCGAGGTGGACGGCTGGAAGATCGTGCGCGCCGCGATGAACATGGCGGACGCCGAGTCCCGCATCTCCGCCCGCGCCGCCTTCCTGGCCCAGACCCGCTCCACCTACCGCGCCATGGGGGAGAACAACCCGCTGGCCGGCCAGCTGGTCATCGGCGCCCCGGCGACCTTCGCCGTGTGGAGCGCCTCGGAGCTGGCAGTGCAGACCCCGGACGTGCGCATCAGCTCCTGGAGCACCGACGCCCGCGCTGGCACCCCGATGCTCCCGGTCGTCGATGAGCAGATCCCCGCCTGCCTGCGCACCGTGCGCGCCGGGCGGATCCTGTTCGACCAGCTGGAAGCCGCGGCGGGAGCCTCGCTGTAGCCGCTGCGGCGGGTCTGCGGAAAATTCGCAATATTTTGTCTGACTTGAAGATATTGGACGAAGATTCTGGTCACCAGTCGGTTGACAGCCTGGGTGGGTCACCCATTAGGCTGTACTAAGCGCCTCTTCGTGATGCACCCAGCATTGTGTTCGAAATGACGCAATTTGAATAGCGATCCCCGGTGACCTTAGATAACATTTCCCAAGTTTTCCAACCTGTGAAATAGGGCCGAAGTCACTGGGGATCGTTGCGTTTTCCTGTGTCTGGGGCGATGCCCGCCGTGCCGGGTGAGTATACTTTGAATTTGGATCAGCCCTCATACCGCAGTATTCCGGGCATGCCCCCCGTGCCCCGTGAGGGCTCATTGCAGCCGTTTACCAAGAAAGGTGCCGCCGAGTGCGCGTCATTACGATCATTCCGACCTACAACGAACTGGAATCCCTCCCGCTGACGGTCGGAAGGCTCCGGAGTGCTGTTCCTGACTCGGACGTACTGATCGTCGACGACAACTCGCCCGACGGCACCGGCGAACTGGCCGACAAGATGGCCGCCGAGGACAGCAACATCCACGTACTGCACCGCACCGGCAAGGACGGCCTGGGCGCCGCCTACATCGCAGGCTTCGAGTGGGCTCTGGCCCGCGACTACGACGTGCTGGTTGAGATGGACGCCGACGGCTCGCACATGCCCGAGCAGCTTCCGCGCCTGCTGGAAGCCAGCGCCGCCGGAGCGGACCTGGTCATCGGATCGCGCTGGGTCAAGGGCGGCGAGGTCGTGAACTGGCCGCTGCTGCGCAAGATCATCTCCCGCGGCGGCTCCTTCTACTCGCGCACCATGCTCGGCCTGCCGCTGCGCGACATCACCGCCGGCTACCGTGCCTTCAAGCGCCAGACCCTGGAGGAAATCGACTTCGACGCGGTCGAGTCGCGCGGCTACGGATTCCAGGTGGACATGACCTTCCGCGTGGCCATGATGCGCAAGCGCATCGTCGAGGTCCCGGTGACCTTCGTGGAGCGCGAACTGGGCGCGTCGAAGATGAGCGGCAACATCGTTTTCGAAGCGATGTGGAATGTGACCCGCTGGGGTCTTGGCGCCCGCTGGAAGAAGCTGACTTCCCGCAAGTAGCATCCCCTCCCAAACCACTCGCGGCGGCCGCGAAGCCCAGGCTTCGCGGCCGCCGCATTGTTGCGCCCGGCCATGCCGGGCATTAAAAGACTGCGGGCCGGTTCCCCTTCCGAATCGGAAGGGGAACCGGCCCGCAGTGCCGCTGCTGCCTAGACGGCTTCGCCGCGCGAGGTGCGCAACTGGGTCAGGCGGTCGGCCAGAATCTTCTCAAGTTCTTCTTCGCTGCGGCGTTCCAGCAGCATGTCCCAGTGCGTACGCACAGGCTTCTCGTTGCTGGCTTCCTCGGCCTTGGCCTCGCCATGCACCAGCTTGGCTTCCTTGCCGGTCTTGGTGGTCCAAGTTGCCGGGATCTCTGCCTCGGCGGCAAAGACGATGAAGACGGTTTCACCCTCTTCGGTACGGTATTCGACGCGCTGACGGGCAGCCGGCTCCACACCTGCCTCAGATTCCATGCTCTGTGCACCCAGGCGCATGCCTCGTAGGCTGCGATCGCTCATGTTTTCCCTCCGCGATGTCTAAAAAATTCGCTACACGTACCAACGTTTGGCGCGCTGAAATAATTCCATCCCAAGTGGGGGGAAGGTAAATTTTCGCACCAAAACATCCATTATACGCGTCTGCGGCGAGGTGCAAGCTTCGCACCTCGCCGCAGCGTGGTTATTGATCTGTTCGGATCACCCGGGGAATCAGATTCCCTCGGTGGTACCCGGAGTCGTCGGGCTCTTGTCAGCGCCCGTTCCGCCCAGTGCTCCGCCGATGCCCTTGAGCGCTTCGGTCAGCTCGCTCGGGATCACCCACAGGGTGTTCGAGGTGCCTTCGGCCAGCTTCGGCAGGGTCTGCAGGTACTGGTAGGCCAGCAGTTCCTGGTCCGGGCGGCCGGCGTGGATTGCGTCGAACACCTTCTGGATGGCCTGGGCCTCGCCGTCGGCGCGCAGGATCGAGGCCTGCGCGTCGCCCTCGGCCTTGAGGATGGCCGCCTGGCGCTCACCCTCGGCCGTCAGGATGTCGGACTGCTTGGTGCCTTCTGCCGTCAGGATCGCGGCGCGGCGGTCACGCTCGGCGCGCATCTGCTTCTCCATGGAGTCCTGGATCGACAGGGGCGGATCGATTGCCTTCAGCTCGACGCGCGAGACGCGGATGCCCCACTTGCCGGTGGCCTCGTCCAGCACGCCGCGCAGCTGGCCGTTGATCTGGTCGCGGCTGGTCAGGGCCTCTTCCAGGTTCAGGCCGCCGACGACGTTACGCAGCGTCGTGGTGGTCAGCTGCTCAACTGCCTGGATGTAGTTGGCGATTTCGTAGGTGGCCGCACGCGGCTCGGTGATCTGGAAGTACACCACGGTGTCGATGGAGACGACGAGGTTGTCTTCGGTGATCACCGGCTGGGGCGGGAAGGACACAACCTGCTCGCGCAGATCCAGCAGCGGGAGCAGCCGGTCCACGAAGGGAATCAGGAGGGTCAGACCCGGATTGAGGGTGCGGTTGTACTTGCCGAGGCGTTCCACAATGCCCGCTCGTGCCTGGGGCACGATACGCACACTGCGTAGTAGCACGACGATCACGAAGATCGCCAGAACGACAAGGACGATGGTCAAGCCAAAGCCATTACCGGACATGGTTTGTACTCTCTTTCCTTGTGCTTGAGTGATAAATCATGGGACGGAAAGCCGCTATGGCGGGTCAGCTTTCCGGGGCCTGGGGCGCGGGTTCCAGATAAGCGGTGGCACCCTGGACGCGGCGGACCACCGCGTAGGTGCCGGGCATCATGGTGGGCGAGTTCGCCTCTGAGCGGGCCGTCCAGATTTCTCCGTGGATCTTTGCCGAGCCGGACAGGCGCGAGGTCGGCTCCAGGATCAAGGCGTCCTCGCCGATCAGGCGTTCGATATTGGTCCGGAAACCGTCCGGGGACTTTTTCAGGTGTCGCACGGCAATGGGTCGGACCAGCAGGATCATCAGCAGGGAGATACCGCAGAAGACGACGACCTGAAGCCACATGGGGCCGCCCAAGAGCGCGACCGCGACACCGCCAAGGGCCCCGACGCCGAGCATGATGAAGTACAAGTCGAGCGAAAGCATCTCGATGATCGCCAGCAGCAGGAACACCGCGAGCCAGATGACCCATGCGTTGCTGACGATCCATTCCGCCGTTGTCATGGCTTCCACCTTTGCTCAAATAGATCAAGGGCCAGTTGCGAGTGGCCTTTTCTCCATTCTGCCGTAATCAGCAGGGGAAAGGTGTAGTCATTTTGGGGTATTTTCTAGCCCTGCGGGACGAATAAATGTACGTCGAAGGATGCTGTGACGGTGCGACTTCCGAGGGACGCGGCCTTGGCGCGCAGCACCTCGGGGGACAGGTGGTGCCCGGCCGGTCCCATGAAGGCCAGGTTGAACAGGTCCTCGGGATCAAGTTCCATGGCGTAGCTCAGGTTTCGGGATCCCAGATGGGCCAGCTGCTCCGTGCCGAACTTCTCGACCAGTGCCTCCTGCTTGCCGCCGGCAATCGACAGCATGTCCAGCGGCTCACGGACTTCTTCCAGATGGTCAGCGGCTCCGGTGACGACAAGGCACAGCCCTTGCGGGCGCAGGACGCGGCGGAACTGCGCCGGGTTGTGCGGCGCGAAGCAGTTGAGCACGACGTCGCGGGACTCATCCCGGCTGGGGATCTCGCGCCAGACATCCCAGACGACGGCCAGCGTGTCCGGCAGCTTGGCGGCCCGGCGCATGGCGAAGCGGGAGATGTCCATGGCCAGCGCGTCCTTGCGAGTGGCCGGATGGCGGTCCAGGATTTCTCCCAGGTAGTAGCCGGTGCCGGCGCCGGCGTCGATGATATCCAGCTGGTCGGCTGGATGGTGCGCTGCGACCAGGGCTGCGAGTTCGGCGGCCAGCGGCGCGTAGTGCCCCCGGTTCTGGAAGGCCTCGCGAGCCAGCACCATCGGCGAGGTGTCTTCGAGGAAGTTCGTGCCCTTGCCGGTCAGGAAGTTGAAGTAGCCCTGCTTGGCCGCGTCATAGCGGTGGCCGGCGGGGCAGGCCAGTGTGCGGCGGGGTGCGATGGACAGCTCCAGCGCGCCGCGGCAAAGGGGGCAGAGCAGCGTGGTGGCGTCCTGCATCAGAATCCCAGGGTTTCTCTGGCGGAGGCCACCGAGAGCCCTTGGTGGCGCCACAGTTCGGTTTCATTGATGAGCGAACGGGTGGCCGCCTTGTCGATGTAGACGGTCCCGTACAGGTGGTCGGTTTCGTGCTGCACGATCCGCGCCTGCCAGCCGGAGAAGTCGCGGACTACCTGTTTCCCGTCGCGGTCCTCGTAGATGGCCCGGATGTCGGCAGGCCGGGTCACGACTGCCTGGAATCCGTCGAAGGACAGGCAGCCTTCGTAGAACTCGGCCGTGCGTGCGCCGCGCGCCTCGTAGCTCGGATTGAAGATCTCGAAGTATTCCAGAGGCTCTCGCTCGCGTTCGGCGGCCATGTCTTCTGGCAGGTTGTAGAGGTCTTCGAGCACGGCAATCTTCAGGGGGATGCCGATCTGCGGGGCGGCCAGGCCAACGCCGGGGGCGTCGTACATGGTGTGGCGCATGACGGCCAGCAGCTCGTCGAGCAGTTCCTTGGGCAGCTGCCCGGTGTAGCTGACGGCCGGCTGGCGGAGGACGGGGTGTCCCAGCTGGACGATCGGCACCACATTGTCTTCGGCCTGGCTGAGCACCTCGACGACCAGGTTTTCGAGTTCTTCGGGGGAGTAGGTGATGCTCATGGTTACAGGCCCATCCGTTCAAGTTCAATAAGTTTCAGCTGCGCCAGGCGTGAGGCCAGCCGGTCGCGTTCGGTGTCGTGGAGCATCGAGCCCAGGTGTTCGAGCCTGTCAGCGGTGTACAGGTGCAGCTCGATGTCGCGGTCGTAGAAGATGTCCAGGACGTTCGCCAGCCGGCGCTCCTCGTCCATGGGCAGGCCCAGGCTGGCCGGGATTCCCGTGATGTGCCAGCGGGTGAATCGCTGGATCAGCTCGAGGTAGTCCGCTGTGTTGCGTCGGGTGCCGCACAACTGGGCGAAGCTGATCCAGATGGTTTCACCCACCACGCAGGCAGGGCCGATCTCGTCGTAGCCGATCCGGATCAACTCGCGCAGCTCGGAGCCCGGTTCGGCGTTGATTCCCACCGACAGGGTTCCCGCACGGTATCCGTGCTTAAATTCCTGATCATCAGAATCCAGCGTGCGGTAGTCGACGGCTCCATTGAGTTCGAAGACCGCAAAGTTCTCGCGGATCGCTGCGATGGTGGGCTGCACCAGGTGGTGGAAGGCGTCGTCGTCGAGCAGCTTTTCCGGTTCGTAGTTCGAGGTGGCAACCAGGAAGATCGAATGTTCCGCGCAGTATTTGACCAACCGCACCATCAGCATCGCGTCGCCGGGTTCGGTGCAGTGGAACTCGTCGAAGACCAGGATCTGCAGCCCCTTGAGCTCACGCGCCAAGCCTTGGCTGAAGATCGCGCCCAGGCGCTGGCCTGGAACACGGTTTTTGGGGGAGTTCAGGTTCTGGAAGAACTCGTGGAAGTGGAACCTCGCTGTAGTTTGCGGCGGCAACGAGGCAACCAGCGCATTGATGATCAGCGTCTTTCCACGCCCCGGCGGGCCGAAGATATAGGCGCCGTGTAGGTCGCCCGAGAATCCGCTGGCCGCGGTCGAGCTGAGAGTGCCGATCAACCGCAGCTGCTGTGCGTCCGGGGACAGCTGATGGCCTTCGATATTCCATAGAATCCGGGCCTCAAGCTCTCTGGCCGGTGCTGTTTTCGGGGGCATGGAGGGCATATATAAATCTTCCCATCTGGCGCGTGGTTGGCCAATTTACGTGCTCCGTGCCACGCCGATCGAAACCTAGAACACCCAAAGAACGTCAATAGCGCAGAAACGCAGTCGTCAGAGTCGTATTACGTTAATTCGAACAAGAAGATTTATTCAGGGGAGTAGGTGCGGGAGAGCTGAATACAGTGACGATTCCTAAGATCTCTTCCTTGAACCTATCGCTTTATCCGCTTGCGTGACCATAATGGACTCACTTGCGAACGGGAAGCATGTATCGGCTCCGGGAAGGTCTCGGTGCCATTTGGATGATTGGGAGCGCGCGTCATGACCAGTGAATCTGTGGCTGAACCGATGCGCGACCAAATTATCGACAGCGACCTGCTGGATATGTCCGTGCTGGTGCTCAAGACTCTTTCCGACCCGGCGCGGCTGCAGATCCTGTGGGCACTATGTCACGAGGACCGTACGTTGTCCGAATTGGCCCAGCAGGTTGGCGTGACGCCGTCGACCGTCAGCCAGCTGCTGACACGTCTGCGGACGGCTGGAGTCTTGCAAGCCCGCAAGTCCGGGCGTCACATGATCTATTCGATGCGCGACGAGCGTGCACGAGAGTTCATCCGCCAGACTTTGGACTTTGCGCGGTACCGCATGGAGCAGCAGGCCGATGGTGAAGCTTCGTAGCGCGTATTCATTCACGTTGCTGAAACGCGATAAAAACAGGGAATGCAGTGGCTTCTACGGACATTGCCGATAAGCCGATAATCTACATTATGTAAAGTAGTGGAAATCTGACGCTCCCCAACCGACCAGGTACTGCCGGTTTAACCGTGCATGCGAGCATCGATTGGCGACGGCCTCAGGTCAGTGGATTCCTGCGCATAGTGATTGATCGGCAGCGACGATCCAGCGCTGTCGCCAGGCAGCCGTGCCGCTGTGATCCTGGGCCGCACAGTTCACCATCCCGGAACGAGAACTGCGTCCTGCGTTCAGGGATTCACAGATCGCTGGTAGGTCAGGATGGCGACGCCAGCTGGTGAAATCAGCGAGCCTGACAAGATAAAGTCCGTGCGGTGGCCGTCAACGCCGAAAAGTCGTTTGCCGGATCCGAGGACGATCGGGTGCTGAAGCAACGTGTATTCATCGATCAGATCGTTTTTCGCCAGGGCCTGCTCCAGTTGGCCCGAACCGAAGACGACCAACCTACCTTTCGTTGATTCCCGGACCTCGCGGACTCCAGAGGCCAGGTCTCCCCCGAGCCGCCGGCTGTTGGCCCATGCAAGCCGGTCGGTGTTCCGGGTGACGACATACTTGGGCATTCGATTCATTGACGCTATGGAAGGGTCGGCGGCATCCGCCTGAGACCAAGCCTCGGTGAAGATGTCATAGGTCCTTCGGCCCAACAGTATGCCAGCTGCGGAGGTCGTCAGCTTGCGCATGACGGCGTCCACGGTGTCGTCACCTGCGGCTGCGGCCCAGCCTCCAGCAGTGAACCCACCGTCACGGTCTTCCTCTGCCGACAATGGCGCTTGCATGACCCCGTCGATACTGACGAAATTCACGGCTACTATGCGACCCATGCGAAGCTCCTTGTACGGTGAGTTGGATTACAGGCTCCCAGATGACTTGAAGCCCCGCCAGAAGACGCCCAGTAACTCGCGTCCACGTACCGACCGGGGCCAGAAAGCAACCATGAACGTGTGGCAGTTGCGAATTGCCGGATGCGGGTTTCCAGGATGCCGCGACAACCGGTCCATGCGCTCAACCCGCAAACCGGTACCTACCCATCGTCACTCCCCCGTCGAAGACTCAAGTTTCCACGAGTTCGAGGTGTATATACCGGTCGATCAAGGCGAAGAACGGGGTGCCGCCTCCGACAAGCACCGGATGCGTGACCAGGGTGTATTCATCGATCAGGCCCGCGCGCATGGCAGCGGAAGCAAGCGATGCACCGCCGATGCGGATGGAGCCGATGAACTGTTTCTTGAGCCTTCGGATTTCCGCTACTGCATCACCGGTAAACAGCCTCGTATTCCAATCAAGCGGAAGGCTGTCGGAAGCGAACACCATTTTGGGAGTGTCCCGCCAGTTGCGGGCATATTCAACCTGGTCTGGCCGGGCATCGGGGGCCTGGTCCCCCGTGGGCCAATACGAGCTCATGGTTTCCCACAGTTTGCGCCCGTATAGCATGAGGCTCATCGACTGTTCTTCCTCAAGCCACCATCTGAATAGCTCCTCGATGGAAACGCCCCATGAAATATCCCCGTCGGCATCGGCGATGTAGCCGTCCAGACTCACATTCATGCCGTAGATCAGGCGGCCCATGGCTGGTACTCCCCTCTGATTGGTCTGCCCAGTCTAGACCCGTCGGACGGGTATTCAGCCAGGGCGGCTGGATCCGCCGAGGGCGGTCAGGAATTCGATGAACTGCCCAGACCGAGCTTCTCTGGAATCAGTCGAGGCACCACCTTGACATAGATCAGCATTCCGAGAAGCTCGATGATCGTCTGTGCCACTACAACGGCAGGCACCAGGGCAAATGGCTCAGGCATGGCCAGGGCCAACGGCAGGACGACCAGCGAATTCCGCGTGGCACCGGAGAAGACTAGTGCACGCCGAGCTGGCACTGCGAGCTTGAAGATGCGTGAGATTCCCTTTCCCAAGGGCAGCATGATGACCAGGAAAAGCACGTAGAGAGGCACGACCGCCAACAGACGGGAGAAATCGGCCTTGACCGAACTGACCTGTGAAGCCACCACCAGGAACAGTACGAGGATCATCAGCGGCACCATGAGCAAATCCATCAGATCCTCGAGAACCTCGGCCGATCTAAACCTGCGGGCCAAAAGCTGCACCAGCATGGCTGAAACCAGCGGAACTGCTATCAGCCACGTGAATGCATGGACGAACGGTTCGGGGGTGACGACCTCACCCAATGCTCCGCCGGCAAACCAGGACAGATAGACGGGCAGTAAGACCACCTGGAGGAGCATCAATACAGGCGTGGCCGCCAGCAGCTGGTGGCCCGCTCCCCCGGCGATCCGGGTGAACACAATGACGTAGTCGACACACGGTGCGAGCAACACCAGCAGCAAGCCGATCAGCAATTCGGCATCTGCGGCAACCACGCGGCTCAGCAGCCAGCCAACCAGCGGAACCGCAAGAAAGTTCAGGATCACCACGGCCAGGAGGAACCGGATGTTGCGCAAAGCTCCGACGAGCCGGGTCAGCGGAATGGCGAGAAAGGTCGCGAAGAGCAACAGGCCGAGAACCGGATTGATTCCTGAATCCAGCTCGGCGGCCGCCTGAGGTCGCATCAGGCCGAACGCCGCGGCGGCCGCCACCGCAAGCAGGTACAAGGGCACCTGCCACTTTTGAAAAGTACGATTGGTGCGCTCCAACACTCGGGGATCCGCCTCTCTTGCCTGTGCCGTGATTCCGGCCTCTGCCGCCGCACCGCAACACCGTCCGGGCAATCAATTGATTCGTTGTTGCTGGAAGAAGAACCTAGGATAATTTCATGGCTCAAAAAATCCGTCAGTGGCCCGCTTGGGTTGCCATTGACCTTGTACTGATCGTTATCTTCGCCCTGCTCGGCCGCCGCGAACATGAGCACGGGCTCTCGCTTGGCGGGATCTTATGGACGGCACTTCCATTCTTAATCGGCTACGCGATCGTGACCCTGGCCTCGCGCCCGTGGAAAACCATTAACAACCTATGGCCCAGCGGAATCCTCATATGGATTGGAACCGTGGCTTTGGGCATCGCGTTGCGACTTGCGTTCAACGACACGGCTGCCGTGGCCTTCGTTATCGTTGCCACGCTGGTACTCGGACTGTTCCTGCTGGGCAGGCGCCTAGTCACAGGGCTGATCGCCAAGCGCTCAGCTAAGCAACAGGCCTAATCCGTAAGCGCCGGCCGCTACAAGCCCGCTGGCGAAAGTCCCGAGGATGAACTGTTCGGCAGCTTGGTGGTTTTTCAGTTCAGCGAATCGGCCAAGCCCCTTGACGGCCAGGACGACCGCAGTCCCCTCGGGCCAGCCGGCCCAGAGCGTCCCCACGATCGCCGCACGTTCAAGAAGTCCGATCCACAACCCGCCACGCAGCGGCGACGGATCGGACTTTTCTTGTGCCGAGGGATCGGGATTTCGAGAGGCCAAGGTGAAAACCAATTCGGTGAACGGACCGCCGAAGGCCAAGGCAAAGAGCACACTCAGCGAAATCGCCAGGGTGGCCGGTACTGGCTGGTTGCCGTCGACCGCGTGACCCATGAGCCCGAAGACCAGCGCAGCCAGCACGAGTATTGCGGCGGCGATGGTAAGCCAAGTTCGGATCGAAGCGCGGCGTCCTTTTGCGTAACTGAGAAAACTCGCCGCAACAGACAGGCCGGTGGCAGCGATCAAAATGACCCAGGCAGTCCAGAACACGTGCGCTACTCCCCTATCCGCTTTAATTGGCGGCCAAGCGACTTGGCCGCCTCATCCATCATGCGGTTCGCCTCGAACCACAGGGCTGCTGACAGCCTAGACGAAACGGCCTGCTGCGTGATGCCAAGACGTGCGGCGATCTGTTGCTGGGTCATGCCTTCATCAGCCAGCGTTCCAGCCTCCCACGCCGTGGCGCGACGCTTGGATACGACCGCAGCTGTCAATTGCAACTCCGCTTCCAACCGAGTCGCTTCATTGGTCGGCCCATGCACTGCTAGATGCGCATTGGTGTTCTTGGCCCGCTCAACTGCCACCCTGGCGAATTCGAAAGCGGGACCGCGACCTGCGCGCGTTTCGGCAGGCAAGGGCGTTTCAACCTGACCGAAGCCGATGCCAACGCTCCAGTCCCCCGAAGCCGCCATCATCACCGCAAGACGAATCGCTTCCGAAGCATCATCCATCACGGCTTGGATTTCGTCGCCGGCGGTTCGCTGGAACGGGCGGACCACCGATACGGTAGTATTGGCCTGTTTGACCAGTGCTTCAACCTTGTCGTCAGAGGAACGCGAACGCCTCTGATCAATAGTCAAGACAATCATGGAACAATGTTAAAACATTGTCTTCTATTTCACAAATCTTAAAACTTGTACCTCGGTAATTCTGGTCGTACTCGAAAAGCTGGAGTCTGACCCAACGTCGACTAAGGTTGAGTCAAGAGGATGGCCCAAAAGTAGGCGGGTCACGAGCATTGAGAGGTATCAATGGTTACCGCATTCGTAATGATTCAGACGGCTACCGACAGCATTCCTGAGTCCGCCCAGCAGATTTCGGAAATCGAAGGCATTCGCGAGGTCTACTCCGTTGCCGGCGATTGGGACCTGATCGCGATCGCACACGTGCACAAGCATGAAGACCTGGCTGAGGTTATCGCGAACAAGCTTTCCAAGATCCCTGGGATCAAAGCGACCCAGACGCATATTGCGTTCCGCGCGTACTCCACGCACGACCTGGATGCTGCGTTCTCCCTGGACTTGGGCGACTAAGCGCACCATCCAAAAGAGGCCTTGGTTCAACGCTTGTAATGCGTTGAACCAAGGCCTCGATTTGTTTTCCGCGGTATGTGGCTACCTACCGACTATCGCAGTGGTGGTTTGGGACCAAGTGGTTAGCACCTTGGCCGCGGCACCAGAGTCGATTGACCGCTTGGCCATGTCCAGGGCGGCTGCCATTCGGTCTTCGAAGCTACCCTCGGCCTGTTCATTGAACGCTACGATGCCAGCGGCCGCGTTCACAAGAACCGCGTCGCGCACCGGACCCGTGGAACCGTTGACGATGTCGCGTACAACCTGAGCATTATGTTGAGCGTCGCCACCGCGAAGATCCTCGAGCGTCGCTGGAGCGATGCCAATATCCTGAACATCGAAAGTGAACTCGTTGACCTGCCCATCGCGGACTTCCCAAACGCGATTCAGCGCGGTGGTGGTCATTTCGTCTAGCCCGTCCTCGCCCCGGAATACCAGGCCTCGAACACCGCGACTGGCCAAGACGCCTGCCATGATCGGTGCCATTAGAAGGTCTGAACAACCAATCGCTGAAGCACTGGGGAGCGCTGGGTTGGTGAGCGGCCCCATGAAGTTGAAGGCTGTCGGGATCCGGAGCTGACTCCGCGCGTTCGCCACATGCCGCATCGAAGGATGGAAGATATTGGCAAAGCAGAACGCAATCCCAACTTTGTCGTAAACCTCCACAAGCTGCTCGATTGGTACATCAAGTCGCACGTCGAGGGCTTCGAGCACGTCAGCGGAACCGGAGGATGACGACGAGGCGCGGTTGCCATGCTTAACGATATTGACCCCGGCGCCAGCGCAGACGAGCGTCGCCATGGTTGAAATGTTGACCGTATTCTGTCGATCACCACCAGTTCCAACAATGTCCAGAGTTGGTGCTTTGATGCTCAATGGGCGTGCATTGGCCACCATGGAGTCGACCAAACCAGTCAATTCGCCCACTGTTTCGCCCTTGGCGCGCAGCGCGACTAAAAAGCCAGCGATTTGTACGTCGCTTGCTTCGCCGTTCATGATTTCGTTCATTGCCCAGCCGGCTTCATCACGGCTGAGATCGCCGCCTGAAATCAGTGTGGACAGCAGATTTGGCCACGTTGGGAACTTTTCGTTTACAAGGCTCGTTGACACGTATGTAAGCCTAACGAGAAGCACGGAAATCGTTCTACTTCATGTCTTAAGAAGTTGTGTCTCCGGCCTCTGAAAACGGCACTTTGCAGGGAAAAATTACGCAACACAGGTGTTGCATAAGTAAATGTTTCGCGTGACTCGCCGAATCAAGCTCTACGAATTGTAGAAAGAGTTTGATTCGAACTTCCGCGTGTTTCCGCGGTTGTTGCGCTGATGTGGTGGAAGAAACCACTGTCAGACCCTTTTTGTATTGGTATCTGAGGGCCGTTTAGAGACATAATGTCAGTGTGACAACTGCGACTCATGCCCCAAATACGACGGCGCCACATGCGCCGAACCGCCCAAACATGGTGTCGGTGGGAACGATGGTGTGGCTCTCCAGCGAGCTCATGTTCTTCGCCGCCCTCTTCGCCATGTACTTCAGCCTCCGTGCTGCCGCGCCCGATCTCTGGGCGACTGAAACTGCCAAGCTGAACGTACC
Organism: Arthrobacter sp. YC-RL1; assembly: GCF_001454985.1. Lineage (NCBI taxonomy): Bacteria > Bacillati > Actinomycetota > Actinomycetes > Micrococcales > Micrococcaceae > Arthrobacter > Arthrobacter sp. YC-RL1. Next base: position 2,044,155 of record NZ_CP013297.1, on the reverse strand, counting down.
GTTCGCGCTGGTAAACACCTTGATTCTGGTGTCCAGCTCGTTCACGTGCCAGATTGGTGTTTTCAAGGCCGAGGCATTTAAGCCTCGCCGCACCGGCGGAGTGTTCAACCTCAAGGAATGGGGAATGATCGAATGGTTCATTCTCACCTTCATCCTTGGGGCTATCTTCGTTTCGGTCCAGGCCTACGAATACGCCGTCCTCGTTCATGAGGGCGTTGCTCTGAACTCGAACGGCTATGCTTCGGCGTTCTACATGACTACCGGCTTCCACGGCATTCACGTTGCCGGTGGCCTGATTGCATTCCTGCTGATCATTGGTCGTGCGATGCTCGCGAAGAAGTTTGGCCACTTCGAAGCAACCGGCGCCATCGTCGTGTCCTACTACTGGCACTTCGTTGACGTTGTCTGGATTGCTCTGTTCGCGATCATCTACTTCTTGAAGTAGGCAACTAACAATTCATCAGTTGCCTCCACAGAAGTACGGCAACACCACACCAAGAAATTAAGTGAGGAATCAGCAAGTGAAGGCTCTTTCGAAAAAGCGCCGCCACCCGCTCGCCGCTGTGGCCCTGCTGTTATTCGGATTGCTGATTACCGGCAGTCTCTACACTGCAGCGGGAAGCATCAGCGAAGCGAAGGCTGCGGACACCACCACTGCCTCGCAGTCGGATGTAGATGAAGGCGGAAAGCTTTTCGTCGCCAACTGCGCGACCTGCCACGGTATGAACGCTGAAGGAACCAACTCGGGTCCGTCGCTGATCGGCGTCGGCGCCGCATCGGTCGACTTCCAGGTTGGTACCGGCCGCATGCCGATGCAGATGCAGGGCCCGCAGGCCCAGGCGAAGCCAGTGCAGTTCACCGATGAGCAGATCTCGCAGCTGGCAGCATTCGTTGCCAGCCTCGGCGCAGGACCGGCAATCCCGGATGAGGAAAGCTTGGATACCACCAAGGGCGACGCCGCTCACGGTGGAACCGTGTTCCGCGTCAACTGCGCAATGTGCCACAACGCCGCTGCTGCCGGTGGCGCCCTGACCCGCGGTAAGTTTGCTCCGACCCTGGCTGGTGTCAGCGAGAAGCACATTTACGAAGCAATGGTTACCGGCCCACAGAACATGCCTGTGTTCAACGATTCGAACATCACCCCGGACGAGAAGCGTGACGTAGTCACCTTCCTGAAGACCATTGAAGCTAATGGTTCGGCCGGCGGCGTTGCTCTCGGTTCGCTTGGCCCAGTGGCTGAAGGCCTGTTCGTCTGGACCGCTGGTCTGGGTATCATCATCGCCTTCACCATTTGGTTGACCTCGCGTCCTTCCTAAGGCACTCGCGGCGTAGCGCCGCAAACATCACTACGTACAAAAATTCCTAACAGAAGGATGAGAGAGAAACATGGGCGACCATAGTCACGGCAGTCCCGAAAACTCGGGCACCGTTGCTAAGGCTGACGATGTGGCTCAGGACCGGTTCCCGGATCCAGGACTACCTCCGCACCGTCCGCGTCTCGCAGACCGCGATCCGCGCGCAGCCAAGCGACACGAGCGCCAAGTAGCGCTCCTATTTACCATCTCCATCATCGGCACGCTGTTCTTCTTCGTGTCCTACTTCGTCCTGGGCCACCTGGGCGACATGACTTTCGCTGAACTTCGTGTTCAGAACGCAGCTCTGGGCCTCGGCACCGCATTCGCGATGCTGGGTATCGGTGTCGGCATCGTTCACTGGGCCAAGACCCTGATGCCGGACCACGAACTGGTCGAGAGCCGCCACGAGATTCGCACCGAAGCAGATCGCCAGGATGCAGTCGAAATCGTTGACACCATCATCGAAGAGTCTGGCATCAAGCGCCGTCCGCTGATCCGCAACAGCCTGATTGGCGCCATTGCACTGGCTCCGATCCCTGCGATCTTCATGTTCCGCGACCTTGAGCGTTCCGGAAAGACCGCTGGCGAAATGGTCGAACAGCTGCGTCACACCATGTGGGACACCGGCGTTCGTTTGACCCGCGACCCATCGGGTACCCCGATCAAGGCTTCGGACGTACAGATCGGCTCGGCTTTCCACGTCATTCCCGAGGGTCTGAACGAGGCCGAGGACGTACTGAACGAAAAGGCCAAGGCCGTTGTTCTGCTGATGCGTATGGATCCACAGGAGATGAACATCTCCGAAGGCCGCGAAGACTGGAATGTCGACGGCATCGTCGCCTATTCCAAGATTTGCACCCACGTGGGTTGCCCCATTGCTCTGTACGAGCAGCACACCCACCACCTGCTGTGCCCTTGCCACCAGTCCACCTTTGACCTCGCCAACGAGTGCAAGGTTGTCTTCGGTCCGGCAGGTCACGCACTTCCGCAGTTGCCAATCATGGTTGACGCCGAAGGCTACCTGGTAGCCCGCAGCGACTTCCACGAACCGGTTGGCCCGGCTTACTGGGAGCGTGGTCAGTAATCATGGCGACTACTAACGAATACACTCCGTCGACCGCGACCGGCCGCTTGGCCAACTTCGTCGACACCCGCGTCGGAGCTTCGACCATCGTCAAGGAATTCGGTCGCAAGATCTTCCCTGACCACTGGTCCTTCATGTTCGGTGAAGTTGCGCTGTACACCTTCGTACTGCTGCTGCTTTCCGGCACCTTCCTGACCTTCTTCTTCGATCCTTCGATGGCCCACGTGGTCTACGAAGGCTCGTACGTACCGCTGAAGGGTATCGGCATGTCGACCGCAATGGCGTCGACGCTCGATATCTCCTTCGACGTGCGTGGCGGTCTGTTCATGCGCCAGGTACACCACTGGTCCGCACTGCTGTTCGTTGCTTCCCTCTCCGTGCACATGCTGCGCGTGTTCTTCACCGGTGCGTTCCGTCGCCCGCGTGAGCTGAACTGGGTCGTCGGCGGCGTGCTGCTGATCATGGGCCTGGCTGCTGGCTTCACCGGCTACTCCCTGCCAGATGATCTGCTGTCCGGTAACGGTCTGCGCATCATCGACGGCGTAATGAAGGCCCTGCCTGTTGTGGGCACCTACCTGTCGATGTTCTTCTTCGGCGGAGAGTTCCCTGGCGAGCACGTGATCCCGCGTCTGTACTCGCTGCACATCATGATCGTGCCTGCGGTCATTATCCTGCTGCTGGTTATCCACCTGTTCATGGTTGTGACCCACAAGCACACCCAGTACCCTGGTCCGGGTCGCACCAATGACAACGTTGTTGGCTTCCCAGTGGGTCCTGTGTACGCGGCCAAGGCTGGCGGCTTCTTCTTCATCGTCTTCGGCATCGTTGCTTTCATTTCGGGTATCTTCCAGATCAACCCGGTCTGGAACTATGGTCCGTACGACCCGTCGCCGGTGTCCGCTGGTACCCAGCCTGACTGGTACATCGGATTCGTTGACGGCGCGCTGCGCCTGATGCCGGGTGTCCTGGGCGACTTCAGCTTCGTGTGGAACATTCCGTTCCCATGGGGCGACAACTCCCTGGTCCTCTCGGTGCTGCTGCCAGCCCTGGTTCCTGCAGGTGCCCTGTTCACGGTCATGTTTGCATGGCCATGGATCGAACGCTGGGTTACCAAGGACAACCGCGAGCACCACTTGCTCGACCGTCCGCGCAACGCACCGTTCCGCACCGCAATGGGCGCCGCTGGTGTTGTCTTCTACTGCGTGATGTGGGCAGCTGCCTCGTCCGACTTGATTGCAACCCACTTCCACGTCGCACTGAACGATGTCACTTACTGGCTGCGCGCGCTGTTCTTCGTCGGCCCACTGGTGGCCTTCTGGCTGACTCGCCGCATCTGCCTGTCGCTGCAGCGCAAGGATCGCGAGATCGTGCTGCACGGCCGCGAAGCCGGCATCATCCAGATGTCGCCGGAAGGTGGCTTCTCGGAGAAGCACGAGGAAGTAGATGTCTACAAGCGTTACCTCCTGACCAACTTCAACGACAACCAGTACATCCCGGCCCAGCCGGATGCTGCCGGGCACATCTCCCGCAAGGAGAAGCGTCGTGCGAAGATCTCGAAGTTCTTCTTCGAAGATCGCGTCGCCCCAGTAACCCCGTCGGAGCTCGCAGCTGCCAAGGCAGCCCACGGCCACCACGAGGTTGAAGGCGAGAAGCAGGACTCGATCGAGAAGTAATCTCGACTCGCGTTAGTCACAAAACGAGGGACATACCGAAAGGTATGTCCCTCGTTTCGTTAACCCGCAACCCTGCAGGCCGCAGAATGACCGCTGAGGGCCTCAACAGTAGCCAAGTGGGTTCCTCGTCGGCCGGCGGCGTTCTGACCCTGCTACACGGGCACCAGGAGCTGTTGGCCATGGCAAGCGTTGACCGGATTGCCGACATCATCGAGTCCGTGCTGAGGGCTCAGCGCGGGACTCCCCCGCCGTGAAGTGCAGAGCTGGGACTTTGGCTCTCGTCGGCAGGATGCCCACCGCTGATCTGCTACTGGTCGGGAATCGCCACGCCCCGGATGTCTCGACAGCACTGATCTGGTCCCGCGCTGCTGGGGTTCCCGCACCTCGCGCTAATCGGAGGTTTGTAGATGCTCCGGGAGAACTTTCCAAGCGGAGGCTCCTGAGCAAGGGACGGTACAGCACCCAGAGTCGGATGGAGCACTCTCCCCGCCCGTGCCCTTGTCCATCAGGGTCCGCGGCTACACCGTGTCGGTATAACGCGGTGTGCCGGTTCCGAGGCGCTGCAGCGGCACGAACAGCTTGTAGCGGTCCGAACGGTACAAGGAGATCGAGTAGTCGGCCAGGCGTTCGCCGATGTAGGCGTAGCGGGTGATCTGCAGCAGGGGGAAACCGGGTTCCACGCCCAGCAGCTGCGCCTGTCGCTTGCTGGCGGCGGTGCTTTCGACCTGGTCCTCGCCCCACTCCAGAAGGATGCCATAGCGTTCGTGCAGGGCTTGGTAGAGCTTCGAGGGAGGTTCGCCGTCGACGAATCCGGGCACCAGATCGGCTGGCATGTAGTTTTCATCCAAGCTCATGGGGGTGCCGTCGGCCAGCAGGAGGCGCTTGAACTGCACGACACCGGTTCCCTCCTCGACCATGAGCTGGGATGCGAGGTTGGGGTTGGCCTTGATTTCGGAGAATTCCAGTACGTGGGCGTCTGGCACCATGCCTCGGCGCATCATGTCTTCTGAATAGGAGTGCAGACGTACGCGCAGGTCGAGCTTCTCAGGCACAACGAATGTTCCGATACCCACAACACGCTTGAGCACCTGTTCATCGACCAGCGCGTCGATTGCCTGCCGGATGGTCTTGCGGGCCACTCCGAAGTGTTCTGCGAGCACACGTTCTGGCGGGAGGCGGTAGCCGGGCTTGCAATCCTCGCGGGCATGGTTCTTGAGGATTTCTCTGATCTGTCGGTATTTGCTGACCTTGCTGTCCGGATCAAGAACTGCCTGCACGATCGGCTGCGGAGCATGGCGCACCGGGAACTCCTCCTCATCAACGCGCCTGGATATCAAGCGGGTAGGAATACTGCTGTTAAAAGACTAACGGGGTGACAAGCAATATTGCTTGTCACCCCGTTAGGGTTAGTGCCTAGTGTGCGTGGTCACCGCGGCTGTATTCATAAACCCAACCAACCAGTGCGATCACTGCCAGGCCTGCGCCTACGAAGAACACCCACCATCCAACGGCAATGCCGAGGAAGCCGATGGCTGCAGCGCCGGCGAGTACCAGTGGCCACCAGCTCCATGGGGAGAAGTGTCCAATGTCGCCTGCGTTCTCGTGGATCTCACCGTCGACGCGGTCCTCTGGACGAGGGCCGACACGGCGGGCGGTGAAGTACAGGTACCAGCCGACCATGCCGCACAGGCCGCCGGTCAGCAGCAGTGCAGGGAACCCGACGAGTTCCTGCCAGTTGGTCATGTAACCGTAAACGAAAGCCACTGGGATGAAGAAGAAAATTCCTCCCAGGAACATCCATGCTTCAACTTTCATCTTTACAGGTCCTTCTGATCAGCGGGGCCAAAGATCTTCGCTACCGGAGACTCTGGGGTGACGCGGCCGCTCAATTCCGGGTGGTGCAGATCCAGAGCTGGACGCTCCGAACGGATGCGAGGAATCGAGTGGAAGTTGTGACGTGGTGGAGGGCAAGAGGTTGCCCACTCCAGCGAAGCGCCGAAGCCCCATGGATCATCAACTTCAACCTTCTTGGCATTGCGGTGGGTGATCCAGACGTTCCAGAAGAATGGAATCATCGAAGCGCCCAGGATGAATGCGAAGACGGTGGAGACCTGGTTCATGGCAGTGAAGTTGTCTTCAGGCATGTAGTCGGCGTAGCGACGTGGCATACCCATGACACCCAGCCAGTGCTGGATGAGGAAGGTTCCGTGGAAGCCAACGAACAGCAACCAGAAGTGGATCTTGCCCAGACGCTCGTTGAGCATGTGCCCGGTCCACTTTGGCCACCAGAAGTAGAATCCAGCGAACATTGCGAAGACAACGGTACCGAAGACCACGTAGTGGAAGTGAGCCACAACGAAGTAGGTATCGGAAACGTGGAAGTCCAGAGCCGGAGCCGACAGGATAATACCGGTCAGGCCACCGAACAGGAAGGTGATCATGAAGCCGATGCTCCAGAGCATCGGGGTTTCAAAGGTGATCGAGCCGCGCCATAGCGTGCCGATCCAGTTGAAGAACTTCACACCGGTCGGAACCGCGATCAGCATGGTCATGAAGCCGAAGAACGGCAGTGCAACCGAGCCGGTGACGTACATGTGGTGTGCCCACACGGAAATCGACAGGGCAGCAATCGAGATGGTCGCGAAGACCAGGCCCTTGTAGCCGAAGATCGGCTTGCGGGAGAAGACCGGGAAGATCTCGGAAACGATGCCGAAGAACGGCAGCGCGATGATGTACACCTCAGGGTGGCCGAAGAACCAGAACAGGTGCTGCCAAAGAATGGCACCGCCCGTTTCCGGATCGAAGATATGCGCCCCGAAGCGGCGGTCAGCACCCAGTGCGAACAGAGCAGCTGCCAGCGGCGGGAAAGCCATCAGGATCAGCAACGAAGTGATCAGGGTGTTCCACGAGAAGATCGACATACGCCACATGGTCATACCTGGTGCACGCAGGCAGATGATGGTGGTAATGAAGTTCACTGCACCAAGGATGGTGCCGAAGCCCGACAGAGCCAGACCGAAGACCCACAGGTCTCCGCCGATGCCCGGCGAGAACGTGGTGTTTGACAGCGGTGCATAAGCGAACCAGCCGAAGCTGGCTGCACCCTGCGGGGTGAGGTAGCCGGCCAGCGCTACGGTCGAACCGAAGGCGAAGAACCAGAAAGCCAGTGCGTTCAAACGTGGGAAGGCCACGTCCGGCGAGCCGATCTGCAGCGGCATCATGACGTTGGCGAAACCTGCGAACAGCGGGGTTGCGAACATCAGGAGCATGACGGTGCCGTGCATGGTGAACAGCTGGTTGTACTGTTCCTTGGTCTGCAGGATCTGCATACCTGGTTCGAAAAGCTCTGCGCGGATCAGCAGCGCCATAACGCCACCGATGCAGAAGAAGACGAACGACATGATCAGGTACATGTACCCGATCTTCTTGTGGTCGGTCGAAGTAATGAAGTCGACGAAGAGGCGACCCTTGGACTTCGGCACAACGGCTGGGGCAATCGACTTCACGTCGTCAGTTGCATATTCAAACGTAGTCATAGCGATTACTCTCCTTCCCCTTCGTGCTTAACGATCACGCTGTTCACGGTGTCCGGACTGCGATCGTATTCTTCACCAATGTGTCCATCTTCCAGCTTGGCCATCTGAGCCTTGAACTCTGCCTCGCTGACAACCTTCAAGTTGAAGAGCATCTCGGAGTGGTACTCGCCGCAAAGCTCGGCGCACTTACCGTCGAAGGTACCTTCAACCTGTGGGGTCAGGTAGATGTGATTGGTCTTACCTGGGATCATATCCAGCTTCTGAAGGAAGGCCGGAACCCAGAACGAGTGGATGACATCGCGGCTGTTGAGCTGGAACTCTACCGACTTGCCAACTGGCAGGTACAGGGTTGGCAGAGTTTCCTGAATGCCCTCGGAGCCATCTTCGTTCAGGTGAGCCTGAATGCCGGCGTAGTGCTTCTCCTGGCCACCATCGAAGGTGTAGTTGAAGTCCCAAGCCCACTGCTTGGCGCGAACGTCGACGACGATCTCCGAGTCAACAGGCTTGTTGATGCTGTTAACCAGGTTGTTGTTGAAGCTAAAGAAGACCAGAACAAGGACCAATGGAATGGCCGTGTAGAAGATCTCCAATGGCAGGTTGTAGCTCAGCTGACGTGGGTAGCCAGTATCGTTCTTGCGGCGACGGTAGGCGATGATGCACCACAGCATCAAGCCCCAGGTCAAAACACCGATGACAACCACTGCAATCCACGAGTTAACCCAGAAGTCCTGGATTGCTGCAGTGTGGTTGGTGGTGTCGCGGTCCACGTTCGGAAGCCAACCGCGTTGAACTTCCGCTGAACATCCCGTCAACAGCAATGCGCTGGTGCCGACCAAGGCCAATACTTTGGCCTTGGCTTTACCGCGACTGCCGGTTCGGTCTTGCGAACTCACAGACGGCCCTTCCTCTTTGTTGGTGCAGAATGTGGTCTCCATAAGTCACCTCGCGAATTACTGCTTGCACGGTGAGGCGGCTTATGAAGCGAAACATAGTTTTACTACTTAACGTAGAGCTTACCCTCTCAGGGCCCAGAATACCGAAAAACGCCGCTGTTCAAACGAGAAATTTCTTCAACGTTTGAACAGCGGCGTTAGTTCCCTAGGGCCTAGTGGAAGGAATCTCCACAGGCGCAGGAGCCGGAGGCTGCGGGGTTGTCGATGGTGAAGCCCTGCTTGGAGATGGTGTCTTCGAAATCGATGGAGGCTCCGGCCAGGTATGGAACGCTCATCTTGTCGACGATAACTTCCACGCCGTCAAAGTCGCGGACCGCATCGCCATCGAGCATGCGCTCATCGAAGTAGAGCTGGTAGATGAGGCCCGAGCAGCCGCCTGGCTGAACGGCGATGCGCAGGCGCAGGTCATCGCGGCCTTCCTGCTCCAGGAGCGAGCGAACCTTGGCTGCTGCGACATCTGAAATATTGACGTCGTGAGTTGGGACCTCGGTTGGATCACCCTTGGTCTGGTCTACGGCTGCAGTCATCATTTCCTCCCAAACTGCTTGGCTAGGCACCAGGTTTCATCATTGTGACGGGCACCTGGGGCCTTTGTTCTTAGTTCTATCCTACGTCGGGGACCCAAATAAAGCTCCCCCTTGAACTGCGTCTATGACGCGGCTCATAGACCTTCGGAGTCAATCCGTGCCAGAAGCAGCGCCTCTGCCTCAATTGCATGCTGGAAATCTCCCAAATGCAACGACTCGTTTGCCGAGTGGGCTCGCGAGTCCGGATCTTCCACACCGGTCACCAGAATCTGAGCTTCCGGGAAAACGTCCGAAAGGTCGGCGATGAACGGAATGGAGCCGCCCAGTCCCATGTGAACCGGTACAACTCCCCAGGCTTGTTCCAGGGCCCACGAAGCGGCGCCATTGGCTGAGGCAGCCAGATCCGCCAGATAGGCATTGCCGGCTTCAACCGCCTTGAACTCCACTTCGGCTCCCCTGAGGTCCACATTCATGACGTGTTCCTCGAAGGCTTCCAGGGCCTTGGCTGGATCCTGCCCGGGTGCCAACCGCATTGAAACCTTGAAGCGCGCCTGCGGAATCAGGGTGTTCGAGGAGTGGTCGACACTTGGCATATCCATACCAATGACACTGAGCGCTGGTTTATTCCACAGGCGATCGGTGATCTTTCCCGTTCCAGCCAGCGAATAGGAATCGAGCGCACCGGAATCCCGGCGGAATTCAGCTTCATCGAAGTCGACATCCGCCGCGTCGTTGGACACGAGGCCCGCGATGGCCACGGCACCGTCCTCGTTGTGGAAGGTGGAGATGAGTTTCGCCGCCAGGATCGGGGCGTCGAGTATCGGACCGCCGAACATGCCAGAATGCACCGCATGGCGAAGCGAGCGCACGGTGATCTCCGCAGCACACATACCACGAAGGGAGCTTGTAAGCGCCGGGGTTCCTACGGCCCAGTTGCTGGAATCGGCGACGATGATGACGTCTGCCGCCAGTTTGTCCTGGTGGGCTTCGAGGAAGTTTCGGAAGGACGGCGAACCGGCTTCTTCCTCGCCTTCGAAGAAGTACGTAACACCGACGCCGAAGTCCGCCACCAAGTCCAGGACGGCGCGCAGGGCGGCGATATGGACCATGATGCCGGCCTTGTCGTCTGCGGCTCCCCGGCCGAAGAGCCGGTCTCCCACTCGGGTGGCCTCGAACACCGGCGTATTCCAGTCCGCTTCATCGCCTGGAGGCTGTACATCGTGGTGGGCGTACAGCAGAACGGTTGGTTTGCCGGGGGCCGCCGGGCGACGGGCGACAACTGCAGGAGCTCCCATGGCGCCCGAATCGGTGGGTTCGCGCAGGATCTCAACGCTTGGCATGCCGGCGCCCTTGGCCAGAGCCGCGACTGCTTCGGCAGATTTTTCGAGGTTCGCTGGGTCGAAGGATTCCCACGCGATGCTGGGGATGGCAACCAACGAGGTCAACTCTTCGAGGATCTGCTCGAAGTTCGACTGGATGTGGTTCTTGAGGCTAGCTACGTCCACACCATGTGCGGAGGCCTCAGGCATTGAATTTGATGACATGCTTTCAGCCTAGCAATTCTTGTGGTTGCGAATGTCACGTGATGATTCAATCCCCGCTAGGATAGAGGGGTGTTTGGACGTAAGAAGGATGAATCTCAATCCCAAGTAAATGTGGAGCCTGTTGAGCAGGCTTCTGAATCGACCGACGGTCGTAAGGCTGGCCCGACGCCCAAGCGCAACGCGCAGCAGGCGAATCGCCAGCGTCCGTTGGTCCCGACTGACCGCAAGGCCGCGAAGGAAGCTGAGCGCCAACAGCGCATCGAGGCCCAGAATCGCCTGCGTGTTGCCAACGAAACCGGTGATGAACGCTACCTCATGGCTCGCGACAAGGGCCCGCAGAAGCGCTATGCACGCAACTTCATCGACTCGCGGTGGATGGTAGGCGAGTTCATGATGTTCTTCATCCTCGCCTTCCTCGTTGTTTCGCTGACTTTCAGCGGTAATCTGGCCGTACAGATGTACGTCCAGGGCGCCCTCTGGGTCCTGATTGCCGTGATCATCATCGAGGCAATCGTCACGACTTCGATCTTGAAGCGTCGTCTCGTCGCCAAGTTTGGCTCGCTGGATCGCGGTGTTCGCATGTATGCCACGATGCGCGGAATGCAGTTCCGCAAGTTGCGCCTGCCTAAACCGCAGGTCAAGCGCGGAGCATCGATCGACTAATCGATCCCGACAACTTCAAAGGGCGGATTCCACTCGGAATCCGCCCTTTTCTCTTGACCGAAATCGACATATTCCGCACGCGGCGCAACCTTTGGTGAGCCTCCCTGAGGATGGTTTCACCAGCTTTAAAGTTTGTCCTGTCACCCTTTCGCAGGCAGGCAGGCGACCATTTACAAGGTCAGGGCTTTGATGGAGGCTGGAAATTCGTGAGCGCTATCAACGTCAGGCGCGCTTGGCCCGAGCTGACGGAGTCTGACGTCGCGAAGTGCGCGAAAATTGCTGGTTCGGCGAAATTTTCTTGTACCCGTGGTTACAAGTTCTCATGCGCACGTTTGAACAGAAATCTGCAAACAAGCTTTCAATCTTGTTTATTGGAAGACAAGACCCTTCGTGTGTCGATACTCCCCCGCATCCATGCAGCGTGGCCACATTGCCCGGGAGTGAAGCAGCGGCGTTCAGTCTCCACGCTCTTTAAAACGACGGAGCTTCGAACCAATTCGGTTCGAAGCTCCGTTGTAGTGTTTGGCTGTGCCTTGGTTAGAGCATTTGCTCCAAAGCACGGTTGATCGAGCGCGCCCAGAAAGGCCCCTCGTAGAGGAATGCGGTGTAGCCCTGCACAAGGTTTGCACCTGCATCCAAGCGGGCTTTCACGTCTTGCGCGTCGGTCACGCCGCCAACGGCGATGATTGCCATCTCGGATGGAACCAAGGCTCGCAGCTGGCGCAGGACTTCCAGGGAACGCTGCTTCAGCGGGGCGCCGGACAGGCCTCCGGCCCCGATCTTCTCGACCATCGCCGCGGAACTCTTCAGCCCTTCGCGTCCGATGGTGGTGTTGGTGGCGATGATGCCGTCGAGTTCCAGCTCGGTGGCGAGCTTTGCTACATCGGCGATGTCATCGTCGCTCAGGTCCGGTGCGATCTTGACGAGCAGCGGTACGTGTCGGCCTGCAACATGGTCGGCCAGTTCGCCGACCTCGGTCAACAGGGGACGCAGCGTTTCAACACTCTGCAGCAGACGCAGCCCCGGGGTGTTCGGGCTGGAGACGTTCACGACCAGGTAGTCGGCGTGGATGGCCAGCTGTCGGGTTGAAGCGAGGTAATCCCCCACCGCGTCGCCAAGCTCGACGACCTTGGTCTTGCCGATGTTGACGCCCACCACCGGGCGATTTGCCGCGTAGTCCGACTTCAACTGCTGGCGAGCCTGCGCCACCCGCGCGGCAACAACCTCGGCGCCTTCGTTGTTGAATCCCATGCGGTTGATGACCGCGCGGTCTTCAACCAGACGGAACAAGCGAGGCTGCGGGTTTCCTGGCTGGGCTTGTCCGGTCACTGTGCCGATCTCGACATGGCCGAAACCAATGTCGCTCAAGGCCATGATGCCGGTAGCGCCCTTGTCAAAACCTGCGGCCAGGCCGAAGGGCGAGGGGAAATCGATCCCCATCACGGTACGCTTCAGCTTCGGAGCGGGAGCGAAGAATTTGCGGGCTGCCTTGGTCAATCCAACGCGCTGGGCGATCTTGATCGCATCGAAAGCGAAGTGATGGGCCTTTTCAGGATCCATCTTGGCGAAAACGTGCTTGAAGACCAAAGGATAAATGCGCATGGTTCCAATCTTCCCGTGAAATGGGGTCTGTAGACAACTTGAGGTCGGTAAGCTGATTTCATGACGGTCGCAGAACTTCTTCCCGCAGCGAGATGGCCTGAATTCCTGCCGTCCACACCGCCGGGTGTCTGGGTGCCCGATCCGCTGGGACCGGGCTACGAGTACCAGACCTTGGACTTCGGGTCCGACGCCGAGGGGCCGCTAGTCGCGACACTGGTGCGGTATGCGCCCTCCGGCTGGTTCCGGAAACTGGGCCGCCGGGCCAAGGGCGTGGTGTTGTCGGTTCACGGCTGGAGCGATTATTTCTACAACCGCGAACTTGCCGAGTTCTGGCACCACCGGGGCTACCACTTCTACGCCCTGGATCTGCGCCACCACGGTCGCAGCCTTCGCAAGGAGCACGAGCTTCCCGGATACATTTCGGCCCTGGAAGACCTCGACCTCGAGCTGGACGCGAGCCTTGGCATCTTGCAGCGCGAACATCCCGAACTGCCGGTGGTGGCGCAGGGGCATTCCATGGGCGGTCTCATCCTGAGCTTGTGGATCTCGCGCACTTCGCCGAACATCAAGGGCCTGGTGCTCAACGCGCCGTGGCTGGAGTTCCAGGGCACGGCGTTCCTGCGCGTGCCGATCAACGGGCTGATGGAAGCGATGTCGCGCAGCAATCCGCGGCGCAAGGTGTTGGTCAACCAGTTCGACCACTACTGGCAGTCGCTCAGCGACCAGGCCAGCGGCCAGTGGGATATCCATCCCATCTGGCGCCCCACCTTGGCCTTTCCCACCACTGCTGGCTGGCTGCACACGATCCTCAAAGGCCACGCCCAAGTGGCCCGGGGACTGAACCTGAGCCTTCCGATCCTGATGCTGACCTCGAAGACCTCGCATTTCAGCACCTCGTATTCCGAGCAGATGCAGCATACCGATTCGGTCATCGACGTCACCCAGACGCGCCTGCGCGCGCTGAAACTCGGCAGCTTCGTGACGCTCTCGGAACTCGACGGTGCCATGCACGACGTCTTCACCTCGGCGGAGCCTGCCCGCGCCACCGCGTTCAGGGACCTGAACCTGTGGCTGAAGATGCTTGACTGCTAGGCGCCGGGCTTGTCGATCGCGCCGCCGTAGCGGCGGTCGCGCTTGGCGTACTCTTCCACCGCGGTGAACAGGGTGCGGCGGTCGACGTCGGGCCACAACTGGTCAAGGAACACCATCTCTGCATAGGCGGACTGCCACAGCAGGAAGTTGCTGGTGCGCTGTTCGCCGCTGGTGCGCAGGAACAAATCGACGTCAGGCAGCTCCGGGGCGTGAAGGTACTTGCCGATGGTCTTCTCCCCGACCGAGGAGGCGCGCAGCTTGCCCGCGGCGACGTCCTTGGCGATGGCCGCCATGGCATCGCCGAGCTCGGCCCGGCCCCCGTAGTTCACGCACATGGTCAGCTGGCAGCCGGTGTTCTCGCGGGTCAGCTCCTCGGCTTCGCGCAGCTCGTTGATCACCGACTTCCACAGCTTCGGCTCGCGGCCGGACCAGCGGATGCGCACGCCCCAGGAATTCAGGGTGTCGCGCTGGCGGCGCAGCACGTCGCGGGAAAAGCCCATGAGGAAGCGGACTTCCTCCGGGCTGCGCTTCCAGTTCTCGGTGGAGAACGCGTACACGGAGACGTATTTGATGCCCATTTCCACGGCGCCCGCCATGACGTCCAGCAGCGCGGCTTCCCCGGCACGGTGCCCCTCGGTGCGCGGCAGGCCGCGCTGGTTGGCCCAGCGGCCGTTGCCGTCCATCACGATGGCGACGTGCTCCGGGATCAACTCCGTCGGGATCTGCGGCATGACCGGGTTCTGGGGGTGCGCGAAAGGTGCGACCGGACCGCGGCGGCCGGTGATCTTGGGCAGCTTCTTCATGATCTCTCCACATGGCGTAGGGACTTGACGGCACGCTCCAGGTGCCATTGCAGATAATTGGCGGTGATCTCCGCCGCTTGCTTGCGGGCGCGCGGCCCGGCCAGGGCGACGGTGTCCCAGTCCCCCTCCAGCAGCGCCTGCAGGTACTGGATGGTCACCGGGTGCGGCGAGAGCGACCCCGGCGGGCGGCAGTCGGAGCAGACCACGCCGCCAAGCTGCACATGCAGCGCCTCGTGCGGGCCGGGCTTCCCGCAGCGCACGCAGTTGGTGAAGGACGGGGCCCAGCCGGCGATGGACAGGGCACGCAGGATATAGGAGTCCAGCACGGCGCCGGGCTCCACCAGGTGCTTGGACAGCAGCGCGATCGCCCCGTGCAGCAGCCGGTACTGGCGCAAGTTCGAGTCGCTGTCGGCTTCCAGCAGCTTTTCGGCGATCTCCACCATGGCGGTGGCCACGGTGTAGCTCGGGTAGTCGGCGACCAGCAGCTGGCCATAGGCGTGGCGCAGCTGCGCCTGGGAGACGATGTCCAGGTTGCGCCCCATCACCAGCTGGGCTTCGACCTCCATGAACGGTTCGAGGGTGGCCCCGAGCCGCGAGGAGGTGCGCCGCACGCCCTTGGCCACCGCGCGCACGATCCCGTTGGGGGTCAGCAGCGTGATGATGCGGTCGGCCTCCCCCAGCTTGTGGGTGCGCAGAACGATGCCGCGGGTGCGGTAGCTCTTGGCGGCGAAACCTGATCTTGACACGTGCTCAATTCTCCCACCTGGCCACCGACAGAATGCCCAACGCCACGGCCAGCGAGGATGTGCCGGCCGTGGCGTTGATGACGTGCGCTTGCGGTAGCGGCGGCTACTTCGCGTCGCGGATCGCGCGGTTGACCGCGGAAACCACTGCCTTCAGCGCCGCGATGTTGGTGTTGGTGTCCAGGCCGACACCCCACAGGATGCGGTCGCCCACGGCGCACTCGACGAACGCGGCGGCGCGGGCGTTGCCGCCCTCGCTCATGGCGTGCTCGGAGTAGTCGAGCACCCGCAGGTCCACGCCGTCCTCGTTGAGCATGTGCACCAGCGCGGAGACCGGTCCATTGCCGCCGGCAGAGCGCTCATGCGGCGCGCCGTCGATGACCAGCTTGGCGTCCAGCTGGAAGCTGCCGTCCTCGTCGGAGGTCGCGGTGGCCGAGGCGATGCGGTAGTGGCCCCAGGTCTTGTGGTCCGAGCCTTCCTCGGCCGGCAGGTACTCGTCCTGGAAGACGTTCCAGATGGTCGAGGAGGAGACCTCCCCGCCCTCGGTGTCGGTCATCTTCTGGATCACGCCGGAGAACTCGATCTGCGCGCGGCGCGGCAAGTCCAGGTTGTAGTCGTTCTTCAGCAGGTAGGCCACGCCGCCCTTGCCGGACTGCGAGTTCACGCGGATCACTGCCTCGTAGGAGCGGCCGATGTCCTTCGGGTCCACCGGCAGGTACGGCACGGCCCAGACCAGTTCGTTCAGATCCTTGCCCTGCTCGCCGGCCTTGGCCTCCATGGCCTCCAGGCCCTTCTTGATCGCGTCCTGGTGGGAGCCGGAGAACGCGGTGAAGACCAGGTCGCCGCCGTATGGGCTGCGTTCCGGGACCGGGAGCTGGTTGCAGTACTCGACGGTGCGGCGGATGTGGTCCATGTCGGAGAAGTCGATCTGCGGGTCCACGCCCTGGCCGAACATGTTCATGCCCAGGGTCACCAGGTCCACGTTGCCGGTGCGTTCGCCGTTGCCGAACAGGCAGCCCTCGATGCGGTCGGCGCCTGCCAGGTAGCCCAGCTCCGCGGCGGCCACGCCGGTGCCGCGGTCGTTGTGCGGGTGCAGCGAAAGGATGATCGAATCGCGGTTGGCCAGGTTGCGGTGCATCCACTCGATCGAGTCGGCATACACGTTCGGCGTTGCCATTTCCACGGTGGCCGGCAGGTTCAGGATCATCTTGTTCTCCGGGCTGGCCTCCAGCACCTCGGCCACGGCCTCGGAGATGCGCTTGGCGAACTCCAGCTCGGTGCCGGTGTAGGACTCCGGGGAGTATTCGTAGGTGATCTTGGTGCCGGTCATCTGCTCTTCGTACTTCTTGCACAGGCGCGCGCCCTGCACGGCGATGTCGACGATGCCGTCCTGGTCCTGGCGGAAGACGACTTCGCGCTGCAGGATCGAGGTCGAGTTGTACAGGTGCACGATGGCCTGCTTGGCGCCTTCCAGCGCCTGGTAGGTACGCTCGATCAGGTGCTCGCGGGACTGGGTGAGGACCTGGATGGTGACGTCCTCGGGGATGCGGTTCTGCTCGATGAGCTGGCGCACGAAGTCGAAGTCGGTCTGCGAGGCGGACGGGAAGCCGACCTCGATCTCCTTGAAGCCCATCTGCACCAGCAGGTCGAACATCTTGTGCTTGCGCTCGGGGCTCATCGGGTCGATCAGCGCCTGGTTGCCGTCGCGCAGGTCGACGGCGCACCAGCGCGGGGCCTTGGTGATGTACTTGTCGGGCCAGGTGCGATCGGGAAGGTTGACTTCGATCTGGTCCTGGAACGGAACATACTTGTGGATCGGCATGTTCGAAGGCTTTTGCATGTTCTGCATTTCGGTTGTCCCCTAGACAAAAAGTTGGTGCGTAGTTTGTGTGGGGCCAGACAAGAGCTTACTCCGCAACGAGGGGTCGGCCGAGGGACCACTAGCGGTCCGTTGGATCCTCGCAGCGGCTGATTAGTAGTAGAAGCTCGAAATGCACGTGTTGAGCATAACACCGGCCCGTGGCCCGCACTGAAACTGTTGCGCGTTTGTGTCACATTGTGGACTCGGAGGACGCTGGACACGGAGGCAGCGGCGGGCGAAGAATGGGACCATCGCCAGGGTCGCGGAAGGCAGGTGTCGCATGCGGGCGCTCATCGTGGGAGCGGGAATCGCCGGGCTGGTCGCGGCCCGGCAACTGGGCCTGGCCGGCTGGTCAGTGGACGTGCTGGAGCGCGCGCCAGAGCCGAGGCCGGAGGGATACATGATGGACTTCTTCGGTCCCGGGGTGCGAGCCGCCGAGCGCATCGGGATCTACCCGTATCTGGCCCAGGCGGCCTATCGGATCGAGGCCGCGGCCTATGTCGATCACGAAGGCCGGGAAACCGCTCGCCTGGACTACGCACGGTTCTCCCAGCTGGCGGGCGGCAACGTGCTCAGCCTGTTGCGGCCGGACATGGAAAACGCGGCGCTGCGCGCGCTCGGCGACGCCCCAGCGGGCAGCGTCCGCCTGCACTACGGGCACCGGGCATCGCGCGTCGCGCAGCAGCCGCGCTCGGTCGCGGTCGCGGCCAAGGACCGGCATGGCGAAACCCGATGGTTCGACGCCGACCTGCTGATCGGCGCGGACGGGCTGCATTCGGCGGTGCGCGGTGCGGTATTCGGTCCCGACTCCGGTTGCCTTCGGGATTTGGGTCTGCGCGCCGCGGCGTACATCGTGGACGAACCGGGGATCAACGCGGGAGCCCGAAACCGCTTCGTGCTCACCGACAGCGTCGGTCGCACCGCCGGCTACTACGGGCTGCACGACGGGCGCGTGGCCTGCCTGCTGGTGTACCGGGCGCTGCCCGGGGACCCGCAGAACGCCCGCGACCGGCTGCGCAGGCACTTCACCGGGCTGGGGGCAGCTGTGGACAGGCTGCTGGAATTGTGCCCGGAAGAGCCCTACGACGACGTGGTGGCGCAAGTGGTGATGCCGCGGCTGTCGCGCGGGAACACGGTGCTGCTGGGTGATGCCGGCGGCGCGGTGTCGCTGCTGGCCGGCCAGGGCGGATCGCTCGCGGTGGCGGGCGCCGCGGAACTCGCGGCCTCGCTAGAGCACCTGGAGGACCCGGAGTGGATCCCCGCGGCGCTGGCCGGCTTCTCCGCCCGCTGGCAGGTGACGGTGCGCACCGCGCAGGCCACGGGCCGGCGGGCCGCGGCAAGCTTCCTGCCCGCGACCCGCGCCGGGCTGCTGCTGCGCCGGTGGGTGGTCCGCGGTTCGAACGTACCGCCGATCGACCGGCTCATCGCCCGGCGCATCGTGGCGACGCTGGCCAAGTAGTAGTGCCCCTGCGGGCGTTAAGCGCGGCATCCGCCGCCGGGAAGCCGTATCCCGGCGGCGGATGCCGGTGAGGCGCTGCGGGCTAGAAGCCCAGGCGGCCGAGCTGCTTGGGGTCGCGCTGCCAGTCCTTGGCGACTTTCACGTGCAGGTCAAGGTACACCTTGGTGCCCAGCAGCTTCTCGATGCCCTTGCGGGCGTTGGTGCCGACCTCGCGCAGCCGGGAGCCGCCGCGGCCGATCACGATGGCCTTCTGGCTGGAGCGCTCCACGTACAGCGAGACGTGGATGTCCACCAGAGGGTTGTTCTCGCTGCGTCCCTCGCGCGGAACCATCTCCTCCACGACCACTGCCAGCGAGTGCGGCAGCTCGTCGCGCACGCCTTCCAGCGCCGCCTCGCGGACCAGTTCGGCGATCATCTTCGCCTCGGGCTCGTCGGTCAGCTCGCCGTCCGGGTACAGCGGCGGGCCGGCCGGCATCTGCTGCACGAGCACGTCGGCGACCTCCTGCACCTGGAACTCCTTGACCGCGGAGACCGGGACGATCGCGGCGAAGCCGTTCGGGCCGAAGTTCTGGTTGCCCAGCTCGGTCACGGCGATCAGCTGCGCGGCCAGCGCCTCGCGGTCCACCAGGTCGGCCTTGGTCACGATCGCGACGATCGGCTTGCGCTGCAGCTGCGCCAGCTGGGTGGCGATGAAGCGGTCGCCGGGGCCGATCTTCTCGTTGGCCGGCAGGCAGAAGCCGATCGCGTCCACCTCGGAGAGGGTCTCGGCGACCAGGTCGTTCAGGCGCTGGCCCAGCAGCGTGCGCGGGCGGTGCAGCCCCGGGGTGTCGACAAGCACTAGCTGCGCATCCTCGCGGTGCACGATGCCGCGGATGGTGTGGCGGGTGGTCTGCGGCTTCGCGGAGGTGATCGCCACCTTCTGGCCCACCAGGGCGTTGGTCAGGGTGGACTTGCCGGCGTTCGGGCGGCCCACGAAGGAGGTGAAGCCGGAGCGGAAGCCCTCGGGCCATTCGCCCAGGGCGCGCGGGGTGTGGTTATCGCTCATCAGAGGATTCCTCGTCGTTCTCGATATGGTCTAAAGCGTCCTTGGCCAGACGCTCTACATGGATCTTGCCGATGCGGTTGCGGCGCCCCGCCAGGGCGACCACGGTCAGGCGCAGGCCGTTCACATCCGCGGTGGAGCCGAGCACGGGCACGGACTCCAGCGCCTTGGACAGCAGCCCGCCCACGGTGTCCACGTCCTCCTCGTCGATGAGCAGGTCAAAATGGTCTGCCACGTCGTCGATGGAGGCGCTGGCCACCGCGAACAGCGAGCCGTCCGGGTTTTCCACAAGCTCGGTGCGGCTGCGGTCGTATTCGTCGTCGATCTCGCCGACGATCTCCTCGATCAGGTCCTCCAGGGTGACCAGCCCGGCGGTGCCGCCGTACTCGTCGACCACGATCGCGAAGTGGATGGACTCCTGCTGCAGCTCCTGCAGCAGCTCCGCGGCGGACTTGGACTCCGGCACGAAGCGCACCGGGCGGGCCAGCTCGAGCAGGTCCTTGGCCTGCTGCAGGCCGTGGATCTCCCCGATCAGGTCCTTGAGGTAGATGATGCCGCGGATATCGTCGGAGTCCTCGCCGATCAGCGGGATGCGCGAGTAGCCCGAGGCCATGAACAGGTCCAGCGCGCTGTGGAAGGTGTGGTCGGAATCCAGCACCACCATGTCGGTGCGCGGCACCATGACCGCGCGCACGTTGGTTTCCTCCAGGTCGATGACCCCGGAGATCAGCTCCGCGGATTCCTCGTCCAGGTCCTCGCCCTCGCTGGCCCGGTCCACCAGGTCGCGCAGGCGCTCCTTGCCCAGGTAGCCGTCCTCGTCGGTGCCTCCGGGGCTCAGCGCCTTGGCGATGTTCGCCAGCCAGTTCGCCACCGGGCCCAGGGCGCGGCGCAGCAGGCGGACCATCGGGGCGGTGGCCTGCACCACGCGCTGCGCGTTGGAGCGGCCGTAGCGCCGCGGCGACATGCTCACCAGCACGAAGCCCAGGGCGGCCATGGCGATCGTGGCGATCAGCCCGGCGAGCCAGATGTTCTGAACCCGGGTGGACACCAGCAGCGCCACGGACACCGCGGAGGCGGTCTCGAACCAGACGCGCCAGAACTTGATGGCCTGGGCGTGGGATTCGGTGTCGTCCAGGATGGCGCTGAGCGCCTTGGATTCGGAATCCGCCCGCAGCCGTTCGGCGGCGTGGCGGGAAAGTGCGTAGAAGGCCGAGTCCGCGGCCGTGAGCACCGCCGAGCAGGCGATGAAGACGACGGCGAGAATCAGCAGGAGTATACCCACGGCGGTTATTCCACCGTTTCCTTCGGCGCCGGGCGCCCGGTGTAGGACTCCAGCAGGCGGCGCTGCAGGGAGAACATCTCTTCCTTCTCCTCGGGCTCCATGTGGTCGAAGCCCATCAGGTGCAGCAGGCCGTGCGTGGCCAGCAGCAGGATCTCGTCATGGGTGCTGTGCCCGCCGGCTTCGGCCTGCGCCTGCGCGACGCTCGGGCAGATCACGATGTCGCCCAAAATCCCCGCCTCCGAGGGGGCGTGCTCGCGCCCGGGGCGCAGCTCGTCCATCGGGAAGCTCATCACGTCGGTGGGGCCCTCCAGGTCCATCCACTCCACATGCAGCGCGCTCATCGCGTCCTCATCCAGGAAGACGATGGACACCTCGGTCTCCGGGTGCAGGTACATGGCGCTCATCACCGACTGCGCCAGCTTGTTCACGTCGGCCAAATCGACGTCGAACTCGGTTTCGTTGTTGACTTCAATGCTCATTGCTTCGCTGCTCACTTCGTATGTCGCGGCCGTTGGCGGCCCTTGCGGCGGTCGTCGTCCCAGCGGTCGTAGGCGGAGACGATGTCAGCGATCAGCCGGTGGCGCACCACGTCGCTGGCGTCCAGCCGGCAGATCGAGATGTCCTCGATGCCCTCCAGCACCTCGCTGGCCATGCGCAGCCCGGAGACCGCGTTGCCCGGCAGGTCGACCTGGGTGACGTCCCCGGTGACCACCATCTTGGAGCCGAAGCCCAGGCGGGTCAGGAACATCTTCATCTGCTCGCTGGTGGTGTTCTGCGCCTCGTCGAGGATGACGAAGGCGTCGTTCAGGGTGCGCCCGCGCATGTAGGCCAGCGGGGCGACCTCGATGGTGCCCGCCTCCAGCAGCCGCGGGATCGAATCCGGATCCACCATGTCGTGCAGCGCATCGTAGAGCGGACGCAGGTAGGGGTCGATCTTCTCGCTCAGGGTGCCGGGCAGGAAACCCAGCTTCTCCCCCGCCTCGACCGCCGGACGGGTCAGGATGATGCGGTTGACCTGCTTGTCCTGCAGCGCCGCGACGGCCATGGCCATGGCCAGGAAGGTCTTGCCGGTGCCTGCCGGGCCGATGCCGAAGGTCACCGTGGAGTCCTCGATGGCATCCACGTAGGATTTCTGGTTCACCGTCTTGGGCCGGATGGAGCGCCCGCGGCCGGAGAGGATCTTCAGCCCCAGCACGTCGGTGGGGGCGTCCCGGTTCCCGGCGCTGAGCATCTTGATGATCTGCTCGATGGTTTCCGCGCTCATCCGCGAGCCGCGCTGCGCCAGCGACCTGGCTTCCTCGGTCACCCGCTGCGCCTTGCGCACCTGGACCGGATCGCCCAGGAGGCTCAGGGTCGACCCGTTGGGGCGGAACTGCACGTCCGGGTAGGCGCCGGTGAGGATGCGCAGCAACTCGTCGTTCGGGCCCAGGGTTGCGATCATCAGCTCGGGAGTCTCGAACGTGATGGCCAGCGTCGCCGGCCCGGTCTCGGATTGCCTCTGGTTCTGTTCAACCTGCATGCAGTGCTTCGTGCCCCTTTTGAGCTCGGAAAATAATAAACTTGCGCAAGTCCAGTCTAGCTAGTCCCCGGCTCCCAACGCGATACGTAGCGCTCCGCCGAGCGCTGAAAATTCTGAAACTAGTATGAAATGAATCTAATCCGAGCAGGTCGCAAAGGTATAGATTTGGTTACGGATTGGTAGGTTTGGCGAATTTCGGCCTCATCGCACACCTTGATGTGTCACGCTATATGAGCGCGCGGAACCACGTTCTCGTTCCGGGCGCCCAAGAATCCCCGCAGAACAGATGGACTGGTCCCAACGTGCAGCAGTGGTACAAGCGCCGAATCCCGCGACGTTTCGCGGCGACCGGCGTCATCGCAGCGGTGGCCCTGGTGGTCGGCTGCGGACTTGCCGCGCGCGACGACAGCTTCGAGATGCCTGCAGACTCCGCCGCCGCGGCGCAGGGTGTCCCGCAGGCCACCGATTCGATGGAACAGGCTTTCCCCGGGCAGAAGATGCCGGTCTACTGGCTGGAGAACACCGACTCGGGGGTCTACCTCTACCGCGAATACGCCACCGACACCCGCCACCAGGAGCCGATCGGCGACGCGATCGCCTACCTGCTCGCCGGGAAGCCGGCCGACCCGGCCTGGTACACGCACCTGAAGTCCACCGACGACGTCGGGGTCTCCATCGACAACCAGAACCTGATCACGCTGGACCTTCCGGCCAAGGTCTTCAGCGCCACGCTCGACGAGGGCCTGTCCGAGCGCGCCATCCAGCAGCTGGTGTTCACCGCGACCGCCGCGGCCTCCAACGCGGGCATCCTGGTCGGCGACACCCCCGCCAGCGTGCGCATCCTGGTCGACGGGAAGCAGAACGCCACCGTCTTCGGCGGATACCGCCTGCAGGACGTCTACCAGCGCGACGCGAAGTACATGGCCCCGATCTGGATCATCGACCCGCAGTTCGGCACCACCACCGCGGCGGGCGCCGTGAAGTTCCACGGCCGCACCTCCAGCTTCGACGGCGGCACCTTCTACTCCCTGCAGGCCAAGGCCGCCGACGGCCAGTCCAAGGTCATTACCGCCGCCAACCGGATCAACGACGAGAGCGTGGAGCCCGACGGATCCTTCACGCTGACCACCCGGCTGCCCGCCGGCAGCTACGCGCTGAGCGTCTGGGGCGAGGAAGCCGGCAGCAAGGCCAAGGTCGGCGAGATCAGCTCCGAGTTCACCGTGCGCTGAGCGCCGGCGCCCACCCAGCACCAAATAAACAGCGGATGCCGCAAACCCCTCGGGGTTCGCGGCATCCGCTGATTAATCCGGCTAGAGCTCGCCGAGCAGGTGGCGCACCAGGACCAGCGCGGCAGGGCCGGCGGTGGAGGCGCGCAGCACATGGCGTCCGAGCAGCGCCGGATGCGCTCCGGCGGCCACGAACGCGTCGAGCTCTGCATCGCTGATGCCGCCCTCGGGGCCGACGACCAGCACCACGCCGGTACCCGGCGCCGCCTCGGGCAGCCAGCCGGACACGGCTTGGGCCACCGAATCCCGCGCCTGCTCGTGCAGCACCAGCACCAGGTCGCCGGCGGCCGCGTGCGCGGAAATCGCCGCGGCCAGCGACTTGCTGGAGACCAGCTCCTTCACCTCGGGTTCGAAGCTGCGCCGGGACTGCTTCTGCGCCGAGCGCACCTGGGCGCGCCACTTGGCAAGCGCCTTGTCCGCCTTCGCCGCGTTCCAGCGCACGATCGAGCGCTCGGCCTGCCACGGGCGGACGGTGAAGACGCCCAGCTCCACGGCGGATTCCACGGCCTGCAGGTCGCGGTCCCCCTTGGACAGCGCCTGGATGAGCGTGGCTGGATGCTCCGGGGGCTGCTCCTGCAGCCGTTCAAGCACGGTCACCGTGAGCAGCTCCTTGGAGGCGGCTGCCACCTCGACCACCAGGCGCAGCCCGGTGCCGTCGAGCAGGTCCAGCTGCTCGCCGGCTTGGGTGCGTTTGACCGCCACCGCGTGGTGCGCCTCCGGCCCGGTCAGCGCCAGGGTGTCGCCCACGCGGGCCTCGGCCCCCTGCTGCGGGTCGATCACGAAACTGTGGTTGCTCATGGCCTAGCGCTGGTTCAGCTTGTCCCGCAGGCGCGAGAACATGCCGCCTGAATGCTCGACGCGTCCGGCGCTCAGCTCTTCGCCGCGCAGCGTGGCCAGCTGCTCGAGCAGCTCGCGCTGGGCGGCGTCCAGCTTGGTCGGGGTCTCCACCTGCAGGTGCACGATGATGTCCCCGCGCTTGCCGCCGCGCAGGCGCGGCACACCCAGGGTCGGCAGGGTCAGGGTGTCCCCGTCCTGGGCCCCCGGCTCCACGTTCAGGGTCTGCTCGCCGTCGAAGGTCTCCAGCTTCAGCTCGCAGCCCAGGGCCGCGGCGGTCATCGGGATGGTCATCTTGGCGTGCAGGTCGTTGCCGGAGCGCTCGAACACCTTGTGGCGGCGCACGTCGACCTCGACGAACAGGTTGCCGTTCGGACCGCCGCCCGGGCCTGCCTCGCCCTGGCCGCGCAGCTGGATGCGGGTGCCCGAATCCACGCCGGCCGGCACGTTCAGCGATTTGGAGACGTGTTCGCGCACGCGGCCCTCGCCGTTGCACTCGATGCAGGGATCCGGGATGGTGGTGCCGAAGCCGTGGCAGGCGGCGCAGGTTTCCACCGTCATCATCTGGCCCAGGAAGGAGCGCACCGGGCGCTGGACCTGGCCAGCGCCGTGGCAGATGGTGCAGGTGACCGGGCTGGTGCCCTCGCGGGTGCCGTCGCCGTGGCAGGTCTTGCAGGTGACGGCAGTTTCCATCTCCAGCGGGTAGACGGTGCCCTTGACGGCGTCTTCCAGGTCGATGGTGATGGTGATCAGCGCGTCGCGGCCCGGCTGGGTGCGGGACATCGGCCCCTGCGCCTGGCCGCCGCCGAAGAACTGCTCGAAGATGTCGCCGAAGCCGCCGAATCCGGCGCCCCCGCCGAAGCCCGGCTGGCCGTTGCCGTTCTCGTCGCCCGTGGCGTCGTAGTTGGCGCGCTTCTTCTCGTCGGAAAGAACCTCGTAGGCGCGGGTGACCAGCTTGAACTGCTCGGCCGCGTCCTCGCTGGGATTCACGTCCGGGTGGAGTTTGCGCGCCAGCTTGCGGTAGGCGCTTTTGATTTCCTGCGGGGTCGCGTCCTTGGCGACACCCAGGGTCTCGTAATGCGAGCTCACGATCTTCGCCGTGTCCTTTCCTTTAAAATTTCACTTCTCAAGTTGTGCTGCGAACCGGCCGCGCGGCTAGTTCGCCAAAATCTTCGACAGGTAGCGGGCCACCGCGCGCACCGAGGCCATGGAGGAGGAATAGTTCATCCTGGTCGGGCCGAGCACGCCGAGCTTGCTGCGCTGGTCGGTGCTGTAGGTGGTGGCGATGACCGCCGCGTCGGTCAGCTGCCCGTAGTGGTTCTCGGTGCCGATGGCCACGGCCAGGCCGCGCGAATCCGCCTCCAGTTCGGAGAACAGCTTCAGCAACACCACCTGCTCCTCCAGCGCCTCGAGCACCGGGGTGATGCTCAGCGGGAAGTCCCCCTCGACGCGGGCCAGGTTCGCGGTGCCGGCCATGACGATGCGCTGCACGTTCGCCGCCTGCGCCATTTCCTCCAGCGACCGCAGCACGCTGCCCACGAGCGGCGTCTCGTGCTGCGCCGGAACCACTGCCTCGTTGCTCAGCGGGCCGACGAGGTCCGCCAGCCGGTGGCCGCCGAAGGAAGTCAGCAGCCACTGCTTGAGGTTGTCCAGCTCCTCGTCCGAGTACGGCCGGGTCACCGCGATCATGCGCTGGTCCACGGTGCCGTTGGAGGCGATCATCACCATCAGCACCTGGCCCGAGCCCAGGCCCACCAGGTCGAGGTTGCGCAGCTCCGCGGTGTCGTAGTGCGGCACCTGGATCATGGCAACCTGGTTGGTCAGCCGGGCCAGCAGGCGCACGGTGCTGTGCAGCATCTCGTCGAGGTCCTGCGAGCTGTCCAGGATCTTGTTGATCGCCTCGCGCTCGGCGCGCGACAGCGGCTTGAGCTCGCCGATCTCGTCCACGAAGCGGCGGTAGCCCTTCTCCGTGGGGATGCGCCCCGAGGAGGTGTGCGGGGCGGCGATCAAGCCCTCCTCTTCGAGCAGGGCCATGTCATTGCGGATGGTGGCGGCGCTGACCCCGAGGTTGTGCCGTTCGCGCAGCGCCTTGGATCCCACGGGCTCGCGGGACTGGACATAGTCCTCCACGATGGCGCGCAACACGTCAAGACGTCGTACTTCGCTCACGAAAACACCTCCCGGGAAACCACGCCCGCACAATTGGCACTCTAACCTGTCAAGTGCCAAGTCTAATACCTTCGGCAGTTGCTAGCATTGGATTTCGAGCGTATTCGATCACAGCGAAAGGCAGTCCGTGTCCAATTTCTCCTGGGGACCGCAAGACCTGAGTGCTTCGGCACCCAAAAAACTCCGCCAGGTGCCCGTTGAACGCGGCATGATCCTGGAAGATGCGGTCTCCGGCTGGGTCGGCGAGGTCGTAAAGACCGAGAAGTCCGGCGGTATGCGCGTGATCGTGCTGGAGGACCGCCACCGCAAGACCCGTTCCTTCCAGGCCGGCTTCGGCTTCCTGCTGGAGGGCGAACCGGTGGAGATCGTCGAACCTGTCGCGAAGGCCAAGGCGCCGAGCACCTTGATCTCCGCCTCCGGCTCGCGCGCGGTGGCAGACCTCAAGGCCCGTACCGCCCGCGCCAGCCGCATCTGGGTCGAAGGCAAGCACGACGCGGAACTGGTCGAGAAGGTCTGGGGCCACGACCTGCGCGTGGAGGGCATCGTCGTCGAACCGCTGCATGGCGTCGACGACCTGGCCGGGGCCATCCGCCAATTCAACCCCTCGCCGACCCGCCGCCTGGGCATCCTGGTCGACCACCTGATTTCCGGAACCAAGGAAGAGCGCATCGTCGCCGAGGCCATGAAGGTCCCCGGGGCTGCGGGCAACGTGCTGATCCTCGGCCACCCGTACGTGGATGTCTGGCAGGCGATCAAGCCGGACACGCTGGGCATCAAGGCCTGGCCGGTCATCCCCCGCGGGACCGACTGGAAAACCGGCGTGCTGCGCGCCTTCGGCTGGCCGCATGCAACCGCCGAGGATATCGGCATCGGCTGGCAGCGGATCCTGTCCACGGTCAAGCACTACGGACAGCTGGAACCGGCGCTATTGGGTAAAGTTGAGGAACTAATCGATTTCCTTACCACGGAAGATTACGGTTTCCTAACAATTGACTAAGATTTGGACTTTCAGGGTGCCATTGGGCGGGGCGTCAGCGGAAGCTCGATATCATGGTGGAGAAGCCGCACCGTAAGACAAGGACATTTCCGTGACATCTCGCCAGGTACCATCATCTGAGAATTCGCGTTTCGAGGGATCAAACGTGTCCGCGCTGCCGCTCTCCCCGTCGGAAGACCGCCAGTGGGCCATGATGGCGCATTTCGGCGCGATCCTCGGCTGCATTCCCTCGGCCATCATCTTCGCCGTCTACCGCGACCGTGGCCCCTTCACCGCCCAGGAATCCAAGGAAGCGTTCAACTTCACCTTCCCGCTGACCATTCTGGCGATCGTGCTGAACATCCTGAACCTGCTGCCGGGCATCGGCTGGCTCTTCGCGGTCATCGCCGTGTGCCTGTGGGTCTTCATGACCCTGATGGGCGCGTATGCCGCGATCCAGGCAAACAAGGGACGCCCCTACCGCTACCCGATCAACCTGCGGTTGATGAAGTAGCGGCAGGGACGCCAGCGCTTGCGAACGTCCTAGAAATCCAGCAGTTCACGCACCACGAGGTCGGCCAGGAGCCGGCCTCTTTGCGTTAGCACGATGCGTCCGGCGAACGCTGCCTTGGCATCGATCAGCTCGTCGGCGATCAACCCGGCGACCTTGGTGCGGCCGGCGGATTCCAGTTCGCTGATCTGCATGCCGGAGCTGAGCCGGGTGAGCAGCATGGTGCGTTCGAGCTGAACTGCCTGCGCGTCAGGGAACTCGCGGCCGTGTCCGGGCGAGATGCCGCCGTCGATGCGCTGCTGGTAGGCGGCCGGGTGCTTGACGTTCCACCAGCGCAGCCCGCCGACATGCGAGTGCGCGCCGGGGCCTGCGCCCCACCAGTCCCCGCCCTGCCAGTAGGCGATGTTGTGGCGGCAGGCATGCTCTTCGCCGCGCGCCCAGTTGCTCACCTCGTACCACTGCAGGCCGGCGGCCTCGAACAGCTGATCGGCCAGCTGGTACTTCTCCGCGTGGTCGTCGTCGTCAATGTCCGGAACCTCGCCGCGGCGGATCTGCGCGGCCAGCTTGGTGCCGTCCTCGATGATCAGCGCATAAGCGGAGATATGGTCCGGCTCGTAGCTCAGCGCGGCCTCGATGCTGGTACGCCAATCCGCCAGCGACTCCCCCGGGGTGCCGTAGATCAGATCGACGCTGACATCCAGCCCTGCTTCGCGGGCCCAGGCCACGGCCTGCGGCACGCGCGCCGGGTCATGGGTGCGCTCGAGCACCTTCAGCACATGCGGCACGGCTGACTGCATGCCGAAGGACACGCGCGTGAACCCGCCGTCGGCCAGCTGACGCAGGCTTTCGCGGCTCACCGAGTCCGGGTTGGCTTCGGTGGTGATTTCAGCGCCGGGCTTGATGCCGAACTCGTCGCGGATCCGGCCGAGCACCGAAACCAGGTCCGAGGCGGGCAGCAGGGTCGGGGTGCCGCCGCCGAAGAAGACCGTGTCGATTTCGCGGTGCGGTACCCCGGAACGGTCAAGCACGCCGCGGGCGAAGCCGATCTCCTGGCCCACCGTGGCAGCGTAGGTGGCCTGGCTGGAGCCATTGCCCAGCTCGGTGGCGGTATACGTGTTGAAATCGCAGTAGCCGCAGCGCACCGTGCAGAACGGAATGTGGACATAAAAGGACATGGTCCGCTCCGCCGCACCGTGCGCGCACGCTGCGGGGAGCAGACCATCGGCCGGAGCCGGATCGCCGTCAGGCAATACTGAGGGCATCTAGCTACTTCTTCTTCGGCTCATCGGTGGACAGCGCGGCGATGAACGCCTCCTGCGGGACCTCCACGCGGCCAACCATCTTCATGCGCTTCTTGCCTTCTTTCTGCTTTTCCAGCAGCTTGCGCTTGCGGCTGATGTCGCCGCCGTAGCACTTGGCAAGCACGTCCTTGCGGATCGCGCGGATGTTCTCGCGGGCGATGATGCGCGAACCGATCGCGGCCTGGATCGGCACCTCGAACTGCTGGCGCGGGATCAGCTCGCGCAGCTTCGAGGTCATCATGGTGCCGTAGCTGTAGGCCTTGTCGCGGTGGGTGATCGCGGAGAACGCGTCGACCGTATCGCCCTGCAGCAGGATGTCGACCTTGACCAGGTCCGCGACCTGCTCGCCGTCGGCCTTCCAGTCCAGCGAGGCGTAGCCGCGGGTGCGGGACTTGAGCTGGTCGAAGAAGTCGAACACGATCTCGGCCAGCGGCAGGTGGTAGCGCATTTCCACGCGGTCCTCGGAGAGGTAGTCCATGCCGCGCATGGTGCCGCGGCGGGACTGGCACAACTCCATGACGGCGCCGATGAACTCGCTCGGGGCCAGGATGGTCGCGGCGACCATCGGCTCGTGCACCTCGAGGATCTTCCCGTCCGGGAATTCCGAGGGGTTGGTCACCGTGATCAGCTGCTTGTCCTCGCCCATGACCTCGTACACCACGTTCGGGGCGGTGGAAATCAGGTCGAGGTTGAATTCGCTTTCAAGGCGCTGGCGGGTGATTTCCAGGTGCAGCAGGCCCAGGAAGCCCACACGGAAGCCGAAGCCCAGGGCCACGGAGGTTTCCGGTTCGTAGATCAGCGCGGCGTCGTTCAGCTGCAGCTTGTCCAACGCGTCGCGCAGCGCCGGGTAGTCGGTGCCGTCCAGCGGGTACAGGCCGGAGAACACCATCGGCTTGGGCTCTTCGTAGCCACCCAGGGAATCGGTGGCGGGCTTCAGCGAGTTGGTGACGGTATCGCCGACCTTCGACTGGCGCACGTCCTTCACGCCGGTGATCAGGTAGCCCACCTCGCCCACTCCCAGGCCCTTGGACGGGATCGGATTCGGGGAGGAGACACCGATTTCCAGCAGTTCGTGGGTGGTGCCGGTGGACATCATCTGGATGCGCTCGCGCGGTTCCAGCTTGCCGTCGACCACGCGAACGTAGGTGACCACGCCGCGGTAGGTGTCGTAGACCGAGTCGAAGATCATCGCGCGGGCCGGGGCGTCGGCCTCGCCGACCGGGGCAGGCAGCTGCTTGATGACTTCGTCCAGCAGCGCCTCGACGCCTTCGCCGGTCTTGCCGGAGACCTTCAGCACTTCCTCAGGCTCGCAGCCGATCAGGTTCGCCAGTTCGGCCGCGTACTTCTCAGGCTGCGCGTTGGGCAGATCGATCTTGTTCAGCACCGGGATGATCGTCAGGTCGCCCTCGATCGCCAGATACAGGTTCGCCAGCGTCTGGGCTTCGATGCCCTGGGCGGCGTCCACCAGCAGGATCGCGCCTTCGCAGGCGGCCAGCGAGCGGGACACCTCGTAGGTGAAGTCCACGTGGCCCGGGGTGTCGATCATGTTCAGGGCGTAGGCCGTGCCGTCGGCCTCCCATGGCATGCGAACCGCCTGGGACTTGATGGTGATGCCGCGCTCGCGCTCGATATCCATGCGGTCCAGGTACTGCGCTTTCATTTCGCGCGCAGAAACCACGCCGGTCAGCTGCAGCATGCGGTCGGCCAGGGTGGACTTGCCATGGTCGATATGCGCGATGATGCAGAAGTTACGGATAAGCGACGGATCGGTCGCGGCAGGCACCGGAGCGGTGCGGGCCAATGGAGACA
This sequence comes from Arthrobacter sp. YC-RL1, assembly GCF_001454985.1. Classification (NCBI taxonomy): domain Bacteria; kingdom Bacillati; phylum Actinomycetota; class Actinomycetes; order Micrococcales; family Micrococcaceae; genus Arthrobacter; species Arthrobacter sp. YC-RL1. The sequence goes on along the minus strand of NZ_CP013297.1, from coordinate 2,012,531 downwards.
CCTAAACAGACCTCACTAGCAATGAGCAGACATGATTGAATTACGCCTATTCTGTCATGATTTGCGGGTGAGGACATATTCCCCGCGGCGCGCACTGATAGTTTGTGGTGCATGGCATTGAATGCACAGAAGATATTCGACTTCATCCTCCGCGCGGTCAAGGAACTGAGTTCCTCCAGCACCAAGAGCACCAAATCGGGCGGTGCCAAGCCGCAGCGAAGCGGCGCCTCGACCTCCCATCGTCCCGCCGCGCAAAGCGCTCGACCCGCCCACCACGGCCATCGACCCGCCCCGGCGGCGGGCACCAGCACGGACTACCCCGGGGACTTCACCGGAACCGTCCGCTACGACTACAACCCCAGCATGGACGGGGATGCAGACCCGGGAGAGATCGTCTGGGGCTGGGTCCCCTACGAGGAGGACCACTCCCAGGGCAAGGACCGGCCGGTGCTGGTCATCGGGCGCGAGGGCGGATGGCTGCTGGGCCTGATGCTCACCAGCAAGGACAAGAACAACTCGCAGCACCACAACCCGAACTACCTGGACATCGGCACCGGCTCCTGGGATCGCGAACGGCGCCCCAGCGAGGTGAAGCTCGACCGCATCATCCGGCTGTCCCAGAACGCGGTGCGGCGCGAAGGCGCAATCCTCGACGAAGACCGCTTCCGCAATGTGGTGAAGGTCCTAAACAACCGCCGCTGAGCGGTCGCCGTTGGGAGCCCGTTCTGCTAGAGTTAACTCTTGTGTGTCGCGCAGGTTGGGCGACACGCCCCCTTCGGGTCGCCATAGGTGCCCCACACCGCTCAGTCGATGGCCTGAAGGATGAACCCTCTACCGACCGTATAAGACGATAAACGAGAGAGTTTATTAAGTGGCAAACATCAAGTCCCAGAAGAAGCGCATCCTCACCAACGAGAAGGCACGCCTGCGTAACGTAGCTGTCCGCTCCGAGGTCAAGACCGTTATCCGCAGCGTGAACGAAGCTGTGGTTGCCGGTGACAAGGACAAGGCAACCGACGCACTGCGTCTGGCCGGCAAGAAGCTGGACAAGGCTGTTAGCAAGGGTGTTCTGCACAAGAACAACGCCGCTAACCGCAAGTCGGCCCTGGCCAAGAAGGTTAACGCCCTCTAAGCGCAGCTAGACTTTGCAACTCCCCCGGAACTTCGGTTCCGGGGGTTTTGTTTTGCCCTCTGTGTGCTGCACTCCGGGCAACCTGCAGCCGCTGCAGCTGTTCAGCCGGACTACGACGAAGGCGCCGCCAGTTTCTGGCAGCGCCTTGGTGGGTTCAGGCTAGTGGCGCGGGGCCTTGCCCGCGATGAACAGGATCGCGCGTTCCAGTGCGTAGCCCGGCGACCGTCCCCCGCCCTTGACCATGCGGTCGGTCTGCGCGATCGTCTCCACGCAGGCCGCCAGATCCGAGCGCTTCCAGCCGCGGGCCTGCTGCTGCGCCTGCTGCACCTGCCACGGGGCCATGCCCAGCTGGGAAGCCAGCACTGCGGCGGGTTCATTCACGCCCAGCACCTTGGCCAGCTGGCGCACCTTCATGGCCAGCGTGGCGACGATCGGGATCGGGTCGGTTCCGGTGCTCAGCGCGTGGCGCAGCGTGCGCAGCGCAACCTGGGCGTTGCCGGCGATCGCGGCGTCGGCGACCGTGAAGGCAGTGGCTTCCACGCGGCCGCCGTAGTACTTGTCGACCACGTCCTGGTCGATGGTGCCGGTGGTGTCCTGGATCAGCTGCGAGCAGCTGGAGCCGAGCTCGGCCAGCGAATTGCCGACCGCGGCGACCAGGGCCTTGACCGCGTCGTTGGTGATGCGGCGCTTGGCGGCCTTGAACTCGGCGGTGACGAACTCGATCTTCTCCGCGTCCTTCTTCACCGGCTGGCAATTCACGATCACCGCGCCGGCGGCCTTGATGGCGTCCAGCAGCTTCTTGCCGCGGGTGCCGCCCGAGTGGTGCATGATCAGCACGTTCTCCGGCGCCGGGCTCTTCAGGTACGCCAGCGCGTCCTTCAGGAAGTACTCGTTCATGCTCGCCAGGTCGTGGATCTCGACCAGGTTCGCGGTGGAGAACAGCGAGGCGCTGGTGGCCAGCAGCAGCTCACCGGGCTCGTAGCTCTGCGCGTTCAGCCGGGTGTGCGCGATGTCCTCGCGGGAGGCGGCTTGGGCGCGCAGCAGTTCGAAGGCCCGGGAGGCGAGGTACTGCTCCGAGCCGGAGAGCAGGATCAGCGGCTGCGGGGTGAGGTCTCGCCAAGAGATCCCGGGATTGGCCTGGGCGCGTGCCATCGAACTCCTTAGTGCTGGGGCAATACTTCGATCCTACCGAACCGGCGCCCCCAGCGAGGCCGCGTGCACGCCGTCGGCATCCAATGTGAGCAGAACGGTGCCCAGCTGGTCGGTGCGCAGCACCTGGGCGCCCAGGCGCTGCGCGGTGTCGATGATGCCCTGGTTGGGGTGCCCGTAGGTGTTCTCCGCGCCCACCGAGACCAGGAACACCCGGGGCCGGGCGGCCTCGATCAGCTCCTGCCCGCCGTTGCGGGCGCCGTGGTGCGAGGCCTTGAGGATCGTGGCGTTCCCCTGCGGGCTGGCGGCGAGCAGCCGGTGCATGGCATGCTCCTCCATGTCCCCGGCGGTGAGGAAGTCGATCTGCCGGTCCCCGCGGGTGAAGCTCAAGCGCAGCACCAGCGAGATGTCGTTCGGCTCGGCCCCCGGCACCAGGGCGGGATCCGGCCCGATGACCCGGTAGGACACGCCGTGCCCCTGCCCGGTGTCCCCCGGAACCAGCACCCGGTGCGGCTGCCAGAGCGCCTCGGGGAAGCCGGCGGAGACCAGGCGCTCCCCCAGCGTGATGCCCGAGGACTCCAGCTCCGGCACGCCGCCGAAGTGGTCGGCGTCCTGGTGGGTCATGAACACCTTGCTCAGCGTGGTGATGCCCAGCTGACGCAGGCAGCCGGAGACCCCGCCGCCCGGCGGCCCGGCGTCGATGAGCCAGCCGGAGGATTCGCCATCGCGGACCACCAGCGCGTCGCCCTGCCCGACGTCGCACATGGCGATGGTCCACGGATCGTGCAGCGGGGGCTTCCAGAACAGCGTCGCCGGCAGCACCAGCGCGGCCAGGAACACCGCCAGCACCCCGAGCAGCGCCAGGCAGGTGCGGCGCACGCGCAGCCGCTCGGTCTGGCTGCCGGAGATGAGCAGCACGCAGAAGACCACCGCGATGCCCGCAGCGACGACGATGCCCGGCAGCCCCTCGGGCCACGGGCGGCTGGCCCCGGGAAGCCGCACTGCCAGGTGGGCGAGCTGCCCGATCGCCTCGGCCGGCCAGCCGATCAGCCAGGCCAGGACGTGCGCTGCGCCGGGAATCACGGTGCACAGCAGCAGCGCGGCCACCCCGAGCGCCGTGATCACCGGCAGCAGCGGGGCCGCGAGCAGGTTCGCCGGCAGCGAGTAGAGGCTGAAGTCGGCGTTCAGCGCGATCACCACCGGCAGGCAGGTGAACTGGGCTGCGACGCAGATGGCCGTGGGTTCGGCCAGCAGCGCGGGCAGGATGCGTGCTGCCAGTTCGGCCAGCGGCGGGGCAAGCATGATGATGCCGGCGGTGGCAAGCACCGACAACGCGTACGCCGGCTCGGCGGCCAGCGATCGGTCCACGAGCAGCAGCACGGCGGCGCTGAGCCCCAGGATGCCCAGCGAGCCCTGGCCGCGCCCGGAGAGCAGCGAGAACACCGCGATCGTGCCCATCAGGCCGGCGCGCAGCACGCTGGGATCGGGCCCCACGAAGGCGACGAACAGCCCCAGCCCGGCGGCCATCAGCACCCCGGTCAGCACCCGGGGCACGGCGAACAGCCGCAGCAGCACCATCAGCATCGAGCCGACCAGGGCGATGTTCGACCCGCTGACCGCTGTCAGGTGGCTCAGCCCGCTGCCCTTCATCGCCTCGCCCAGGGCCTGGTCCTGCCCGGAGCGGTCCCCGTAGAGCATGCCAGGCAGCAGCGCCCTGGCGTTCGGCGGCAGCCCGACCAGCTGCGCGGCGAAGCGCTCCTTGAGATTCGAGGCGGGGGTGGGCGGCTGCCAGCTGGTGACCTTCGGCTCGCTGTCGGCCCGGGCCCACCAGGTGAAGCTGCCGGAGTCCTGCGCCGGCTGCAGCGAGGCGATCACGGTGAACTCCCGCGCGTGGCCCGGCAGCGGGGCGGCCAGGGCCAGGTAGATCGGGATCGGGCACCGCTGCCAGTGCCCGCGGTGCTGGTAGCCGGTCAGCAGGGCGGCGCCGGCGACCCCGCCGCCGTCGGCGGGCCGCGGCGGGTCCTCGAAGTGCGCGGTGATGCGGCGCTGCTGGTCCCCTGGTTCGGGCAGGGTGCATTCGGCGGCGCCGAGGTTCGTGCCGAGCACCGCCAGCGCGCCGAGCAGCAGCACCAGCGGGCCGGTGAACCACGGGGCCGCATGCGGCGCGTCGTGCCGGGCGCGCAGCAGCAGCGCGAACAGCCCGGCGAAGGCGCCCAGCAGGGCCAGCACCGCCCACCCCGGGGGCTGCAGCAGCGCGGCGAGCCAGGCCCCGGCAAGCAGCCACAGCCCGCGGAAGTCGGTGCGCACTACAAGCACCTCATGGCTGCACCAGCTCGCGCAGGTTGCCCAGCACCGCCGGGCCGATGCCGGAGACCGCGTCCAGCTCCTCCACGGAGGCGAACGGCCCATGGGCTTCGCGGAAGTCGATGATGCGTTGGGCCAGCGCGGGCCCGATGCCCGGCAATTCCTGCAGCTGCTGCGCGTCGGCGCTGTTCAGCGAGATTTTCCCGCCGGCTGCGCCGCCGTCCGTGCCATGCACCGGAGCGCTGGAGCCGGCGGCGGAGGGCGGGGCGGCCTGGGCGTCCGCGCTGCCGGGCAGCACGATCTGCTGGCCGTCGGCCAGCCGGGCGGCGAGATTCAGCAGTTCGGGGCGGGCGGTGCGCCGCATGCCGCCGGCCGCCTCCAGCGCGTCGACGATGCGCGCCCCGGCGGGCAGGGTGTACACCCCGGGCTTCTTCACCGCACCCACCACGTGCACGGTCACCGCGCCCTCGGAGTTCCCCGGCGCGGCGGTGCCCGAAGGCAGGGCGCCAGCAGCCGCCGTGCTCGGCGTTGCGGAGGCGGGCGGCGGCGAGGGGTCGGAGACCAGCGGCACGGTCTCAAGCTGCGTGGTGGTCGGCGGCGGGGCCAGCAGGATGGATAGCCCGATCCAGGCCAGCACCACCAGCACCAGCACGAGCACCGCCACGCGGCTCACGGCAAAACGCAGCCGCGAGGCACGTGGCGCGTACCTGCTGAAGAAGTCATGGCGCCCCATGGACCCCAGTCTGGGCTAGCCGGAGGCCGCAGGCCCCTGGTGCGGCGCGGGCTGTGGATACAGCGGGGCCACTGCCACGCCGAGCACCCCCATGCCGGTGTGCGCGGCCAGCACCGCCGGCAGCGACTCGATGAGCACCTCGCCCTCGCAGTAGGGGTTCAGCTCGGTGGCGATCTCGGTGGCAAGTTCCGCGGCGCCGAAGTGCATCACGCCCAGCCGCACCGGGCCCGTCGCCGCGGCGGCGTCGCGCTGGGCCAGGGCCACCAGTCGCGCCTGGGCGCGAGCGAAGGAGCGCGGCTTCTCCAGCGGGGCGATCACCCCGCCGGCGATGCCCAGGATCGGCTTGACGTTCAGCAGGTTGCCGAACACCGAGGACACCGCGCTGATCCGCCCGCCGCGGCGCAGCTGCTCCAGGGAGGGCACCGCGAAGTACACGCGGTTCACCGCCGCGCCGGAGGCGATCTGCTCCAGCAGGCCCAGCCCGGCGCCGGCGTCGCGCGCGGCGAGCACGTCGGCCACCGCGAAGCCCTGGGCCATGGCCACGGTGCGCGAATCGATCACGCTCACCGGCACCGGCGCCTCGGAGGCGGCCAGCCGGGCGGCGTCGACGGTTCCGGACAGCCCCGCCGAGAGGTGGATGGAGATGACCGCCTGGCAGCCGGCCTCGGCCAGCTGGCGGTAGGCGCGGGCGAACTCGCCGGGGGCCGGGCGCGAGGTCTTCACCGCCTGCCCCATGGCAAGGCCCATCATCAGCGCGGTCGTGTCCTCGCCGTGCACATGGTCGTCCACGATGATCGGGATGCCCAGCTGGATGAAGTCCGGGGCCTGCAGCAGGGCCGGCGGCAGGCAGGAGGCCGAATCGGTCACCACCCCGATCCGGGTGCCAGAAAGCCCACGCGGGGCCAGCAGCTTGTGCAGCCAGCCCGTGCGTGGGCTCTTGGATCGCTCAGTCATGTCTTGAGCTTACGGTACGCGTCGGGCCGGACCTACGGCGCCGGGACCACGTTCACGAGCTTCGGGGCGCGCACGATCACCTTCAGCGGCGCCTTCCCGTCGAGCATGCGCACGACGGCCTCGTGGGCCAGCGCCTGCTCGCGCAGCGCGTCCTCGGAGATGTCCACCGGGACCTCAAGGCGCGCGCGCACCTTGCCCTTGATCTGCACCACGGCGGTGACGGTGTCATCCACCAGCAGCGACTCGTCCACGTCCGGCCAGGCGCTGGTCACGACGCTCGGGGCGTAGCCCAGCGCCTGCCACATGTCCTCGGCGGTGTACGGGGCGAATAGGCTCAGCAGCTGGGCGACCACGGTCGCGGCCTCGCGCACCGACGGATCGGCCGCGCCGGCGCCCGAGTCGATGGTCTTGCGGGTGGCGTTGACCAATTCCATGGTCTTGGCGATCACCACGTTGAACTTGCCCGAATCCAGCAGCGCGGCGGACTCGTGCACGGTGCGGTGGGTGACCTGGCGCAGCGCCTTGTCCCCTGCCGCGTAGTCCACGCCCGGGGCGCTGGCCACGTCCTGGGCCACGCGCCAGGCGCGGGCCAGGAACTTCTGCGAACCGTACGGCGAGACGTCGGCCCAGTCCACGTCGTCCTCCGGAGGGGAGGCGAACACCATGGTCAGGCGCACCGCGTCCACGCCGAACTTGTCCAGCTGCTGGCCCAGGTCCACGCCGTTGCCCAGCGACTTGCTCATGGCCTTGCCGCCGTTGAGCACCTGGCCCTGGTTCAGCAGCGCGCTGAACGGCTCCTGCACGTCGATCAGGCCCAGGTCGTAGATGACCTTGGTGAAGAAGCGGGAGTACAGCAGGTGCAGGATCGCGTGCTCGACGCCGCCGACGTACTGCCCCACCGGCATCCAGTCGCGCACGGCCTTCGGGTCGAACGGGCCTTCGGTGTAGTTCGGGGACACGAAACGCAGGAAGTACCAGGAGGAGTCCACGAAGGTGTCCATGGTGTCGGTGTCGCGCTTCGCGGCGCCGCCGCAGCTCGGGCACGCCACGTTGACCCAGTCCTCTGCAGCTGCCAGCGGGCTGGTGCCCTTCGGGGACAGCTGCTCGCCGCGCAGGTCATCGGGCAGGCGCACCGGCAGCTGATCCTCGGGAACCGGCACCTCGCCGCAGGCCTCGCAGTGGATGATCGGGATCGGGGTGCCCCAGAAGCGCTGGCGGGACAGCAGCCAGTCGCGCAGGCGGAAGTTCACGGTGTGCTCGCCGGTGCCGGCGGCCTGGACGATCTCGATGGCCTTGGCGATCGCGTCGGCCTTCTCCAGGCCGTCCAGCTCACCGGAGTTCACCAGCTTGCCCTCGCCGGCGGTGGCGATGCCGGTCTCGTTCGGGTCTTCCAGCCCGGTTTCGACGACCACGCGCACCGGCAGGTCGAAGGTGCGGGCGAAGTCCAGGTCGCGCTGGTCGTGCGCGGGCACTGCCATGATCGCGCCGGTGCCGTAGTCGGCCAGCACGTAGTCGGCGGCCCAGATCGGCAGCTTTTCCCCCGAGAGCGGGTTGATGCCAAAGCGCCCGGTGAACACGCCGGTCTTCTCGCGCTCGGTGGACTGGCGCTCGATCTCGGACAGCGCCTTGACCTGCTCCTGGTAGGCTTCCAGGGCTTCGCGGTGCTCGTCGGTGACCAGTTCTCCGGCCAGGTCCGCGTCCGCGGCGACCACCATGAAGGTCGCGCCGTACAGGGTGTCCGGGCGGGTGGTGAAGACCGGGATCTTCACCGCAGGCTTCTCATCGTGCGCCTCGATCTCGAAGGTCACCTCGGCGCCTTCGGAGCGGCCGATCCAGTTCTTCTGCATCAGCAGCACGCGCTCGGGCCAGTGGCCCTTGAGCTGCTCCATGTCCTCCAGCAGGCGGTCGGCGTAGTCGGTGATCTTGAAGTACCACTGGTTCAGCGACTTCTTGGTCACCTGCGTGCCGCAGCGTTCGCAGGCGCCGTTGACGACCTGCTCGTTGGCCAGCACGGTCTGGTCCTTCGGGCACCAGTTCACCGGGTGGTCCTTGCGGTAGGCCAGGCCCTTCTCGTAGAACTTGGTGAACAGCCACTGGGTCCAGCGGTAGTACTCCGGATCCGAGGTGTGCAGGCGGCGGTCCCAGTCGGCGGAGATGGCGTAGCGCTTGAAGCTGGCGGCCTGGGTGTCGATGTTGGTGTAGGTCCAGTCCGAGGGGTGCGCGTTGTTCTTGATCGCTGCGTTTTCCGCGGGCAGGCCGAAGGAGTCCCAGCCGATCGGGTGCATGACATCGTAGCCGCGCAAGCGCCAGTACCGAGCCACGACGTCGCCCATGGCGAAGGCCTCGGCGTGGCCCATGTGCAGGTCGCCCGAGGGGTAGGGGAACATGTCCAGGACGTAGCGGCGTTCACGCGTGCCGTCGTCGGCCGGCTTGAACACCTCTAGCTCGTCCCAAACCGGTAGCCACTTGGACTCAATGTCCTTGAAGTCGTAGGTTCTGGTCTCGTTCGTCGATGATGTCACTGAGCTCTTCTCACAGATTCGCGGAAAAATTTCCTGACGGAAAACTGGTTTCTGCTTCCAGACACAACAAAAGCCCCCAAATTTCCACTCGGGGGTACGGCCGTCAGGCCGCTCTTAGACTAGGTCGCGCTGGGAATACATAGGGTGATTCTATCGCACCCCGGGCGGTGCATGCCGCATCGATGAAGCGCAAGCTTGCCCACAGTCCGCGCCGCGGCACCTTCGCGCCTGAAACATCGATGCGGTCGATCGCGCCATCGGCCACAATGGGCTCATGATCCCATGCTTCCCGCGCCGTGCGCGCCGCGTCCTCGCCCCGGGCCTGCTGCTGCCCGTCGGCGCGCTCCTGCTCTCGGGCTGCGCCATGCTCGGCACCTACGAAGGGCACACCTGCGACGGCAGGAAACCTGTCGCCTCCCTGGAGCAAGCCGGCCGCCAGCTGGTCCAGGCCGCGTACGACCAGGACGTGGAAGCCGCCTGCCGGGTGGCAACCCCCTACGCCGGCGTCGAGCTGGAGCCGAGCATGCTCGGCAGGACCCGGGAGCTGCTGGCAGGCGCCGGGGTCACCCCGCAGAATGTGCAGGTGCTGGTCGGCGAGCAGATGGGCAGCTCCTATTCCGTGCTGCTGGGCAGCACGGAGGGAGAGGGCCGGGTCGCCGTCACCGGCCACGCGGTGTGGGACGCCGGCTTCACCATCTCGCTGCCCGACGACGCCTATCCGGAGCTGCCGCAGGCGCCTGGGGACCCTGCCTCGCCACCCTCCTCCGCGGCGCCCTAGGCCGCAGCCGGAAAATCGGCTGGCCGGGTTATCCACACTGCGCAGGCGCCTGCCCCCGCGCCGCCGGCTTCGGCCCGAGGCTGGATTCATGACCACCGAAGCCCTGCTCACCGCGCTGCACACCTTGTGCACCTCCCCGAAGCATCTGGGGACCCAGCTCACCGCTGGCATGCTGGTGCGCCTGGGCGCGCTGTGCCTGGCACTGTTCACCGCGCTCGGCCGGCTGGTCCACGAGGCGCGCGATCCCCGCCTGGTCCTCGCCCATGCGCAGCTAGTGGAGCAGTTCGCCCAGCAGGTGCACCGCGAGCAGCTGGCCGGCGCGCTGGAGGCCGAGGTCACCGGCGCGGCCGGGCTCAGTCTGGCGACCTACGATGCGTTGCGCGCCGGAACCTGCGATCTGGAGGCCGAGCCCGAGTTCGCCTCCGGGCGGGCTGGCTACAAGACCGCCGGCGATCTGCTCGCCGCATGGCTGGGCATCACCTATTTCGAGGCGCAACGCCGGATCGACGACGCGCACCTGCTCATCGGCCGGCGCACCGCCCAGGGCACCATCTGCGCGCCGCGCTTCGAGCACCTGGCCAGCATCTACGCCCAGGGCCAGGCCGACCGCCGCGCCATCGCCGGCACCGCCCGCAGCCTGGAGAAGCTCGAAAAACCGGACACCACCTTCGACGGGGTGCCCTGTTCGCTCACCGCCCGCGCGGCCGACGGCAGGCTGCTGGAGGAGCATGCAGCCGACGCGCTGCGCGAGCTCGGCCCGATCGAGGCGCGCAAGCAGATCGGCACGCAGATCAAGACCTACAAGGAGCTGCACGAGGAAAAGCTCCCGCCGGACCTGGGCCTGTTCATCGGGCCAGTCGTCCGGGGTGTGCACACCTTCACCCTGCGCACCCTGGCCGCCCACGCGGAGTACCTGCGCTCGGTAGCGGCCCAGTCCGGCAGCAAACGCACCAAGGCCGGCAAGCACGCGCGCAAGCCCGACGCGGATCAGGCCGTTTCGCCCGAGCCCCCGGACTCCCCCGCACAACAGGAATCCCCCGCAGCGGAGAATGAGGGCACCGCGTCCGGCGATCAGCGGCCGACGCCTGACTGGCTCCAGCCCGAGGGGCCGATGCCCGACTGGGCCGCGGAAGACCCGGAGCCCTCCAGCAGCGCGGACCAGCAGCCCGATCAGGAGTCCCCAGCGGGCGCCGCAGCGGATGATGACGGTCCGAAGCCCGATCCCGACGCCGAACCACATGAAAACGACGCCGAGGAGCCGGCCGCCGAGGAGCCGAACGCCCCGCTGCGCCGGCTGAACGCGCTGATGGCCATCCTCACCACGTCGTTCACGGGGAGCGCCGCGAAGCCGATCGTGCCGAAGATCCTGGTCTACCGGCGGCTCAAGGACCTGCAGAACCTGGCCGAGGCCCATGGCATCAGCGCCCACGGGGTGGACATCCCGCCGGGCGAGCTGAGAAAACTACTGGTCACAGCCCGGGTGATCCCGCTGGTGCTGGGCGGCAACAGCCAACCGCTGGACGTCGGACGCTCCAGGCGCTTCCACCAGGGATACATCAAGATGGCGGTGATGGCCCGTGATCGCGGGTGCATTGTGCCCGAATGCACGACGCCCCCGGACCTGGTGGAGATCGACCACTACAAGAAGCCATGGGCGGAAGGCGGCACGACCAGCGTCGACTCCGGGGCGGCGATGTGCTCCAACGAGCACCACGGCCGCCACTCCGGCCAGCTGAAAGTGGTCGACGTCAACGGGCTGCCGCAAGTGCTGCTGCCGCCGCACCTTGATCCCGAGCAGAAGCCCCGGCGCAATACCTACTGGGGCGCCCTGCAGCTCGACGACGACCCGCCCGGCGGCGCTGGGCCCCCGGCCACGGATCCTCCCGCGGACCGGCGCGGGTGAACGAAAAAGGATCCCGGCCAACCTGGTGGTTGACCGGGATCAGTGGTCGGCCGACTGCTGGGCCGTCGGGAAAACGCTAGGCCTTGGTGTCTTCGTCGACCCAGTCGAAGGTGCGGGTGACGGCCTTCTTCCACAGCCGCAGGCTGCGTTCGCGCTCTTCGGCACCCATCACAGGCTCCCAGCGCTTGTCCTCTGACCAGTTCGCCTCCAGCTCGCCCAGGTCCTTCCAGAACCCGACGGCTAGGCCGGCCGCGTAGGCGGCGCCCAGCGCGGTGGTCTCGGTGACCTTCGGGCGGACCACGGGCACGCCGAGGATATCGGCTTGGAACTGCATCAGGTGCTCGTTGGCGACCATGCCGCCATCCACCTTCAGCTCGGTCAGCGGCACCTCGGCGTCGGCGTTGACCGCGTCCAGCACCTCGCGGGTCTGGAACGCGGTGGACTCCAGGGCCGCGCGGGCGATGTGGTGCTTGTCCGCGAAGCGGGTCAGCCCGACGATCGCGCCGCGCGCGTCCGAACGCCAGTACGGGGCGAACAGGCCGGAGAACGCCGGCACGATGTACACCCCACCGTTGTCCTCGACGTGGCTGGCCAGTTCCTCGATCTCCGGGGCGCTGGCGATCATGCCGATGTTGTCGCGCAGCCACTGCACCAGCGACCCGGCGACCGCGATCGAGCCCTCCAGCGCGTACACCGGGGCGGCGTCGCCCAGCTTGTAGGCCAGCGTAGTGATCAGCCCGTTGCTCGAGGAGACGATCTCCTGCCCGGTGTTGAAGATCAGGAAGCAGCCGGTGCCGTAGGTGTTCTTCGCGGTGCCCGCGCCGAAGGCGGCCTGCCCAAAGGTTGCCGCCTGCTGGTCGCCCAGGATGCCGGCGACCGGCACCTCGCGCAGCAGCTGGTTGGAGGCGACCGTGCCGTACACCTCGGAGGAGGACTTGATCGCCGGCAGCATCGAGGCGGGAACCCCGAAGTCGGCCAGGATCTGCTCGTCCCACTGCAGGGTTTCAAGGTTCATGAACAGGGTGCGCGAGGCGTTGGTGACGTCGGTGGTGTGCACGCCGCCCTCCGGCCCGCCGGTCAGATTCCACAGCACCCACGTGTCGGTGGTGCCGAACAGCAGGTCGCCGGCCTCGGCACGTTCGCGCGCCCCGTCGACGTTCTCCAGGATCCACTTGATCTTGGTGCCGGCGAAGTAGGTCGCCAGCGGCAGCCCGACACGGTCCTTGTAGCGCTCGATCCCGCCCTCGGCGGACAGCGCGTCGACGATGTCCTGGGTGCGGGTGTCCTGCCAGACGATCGCGTTGTATACCGGCTCACCGGTGTGCTTGTCCCACACCACGGTGGTTTCGCGCTGGTTGGTGATGCCGACGACCTCGATGTCGTGGCGCGTCAGGTTCTCCTTGGCCAGCGCGGTGCCGATGACCTCGCGCACGTTGTCCCAGATCTCGATCGGGTTGTGCTCCACCCATCCGGCGGCCGGGAAAATCTGCTCGTGCTCCTTCTGCCCCACGGAGACGACCTCTCCGGCGTGGTCGAAGACGATGGCGCGGGAGCTGGTGGTTCCCTGGTCAATGGCGATGACGTACTTGTTGCTCACTGTCGATCAACTTTCTCTAGTGGGTGCGGCATTACAGCAGGACGGCGACGGCCAGGCCGCCCAAGGCTCCGCCGGCCAGCGGACCGACGACGGGAACCCACGAGTAGGCCCAGTCCGAGGACCCCTTGCCGGGGATCGGCAGCACCGCATGCGCAAGACGCGGGGCGAGGTCACGTGCTGGATTGATAGCGTATCCGGTTGCTCCGCCGAGGGATAGGCCGATCGCGACGACCAGCAGGCCGACCGCCAGCGGGCCGAGCCCGTGCGGCGTCCCGCCGAAGCCGCCGATCACGAACACCAGCACGAAGGTGCCGATGGCTTCGGAGACCACGTTCCACCCGTAGGAGCGGATGGCCGGGCCGGTGGCGAACACTCCGAGCACCTTGCCCTGGTTGGCCGGCTCGTCGAAGTGCTTCTTGTAGGCCAGCCAGGCGGTGACGGCGCCCAGGAAAGCGCCGATGAACTGCGCGGCCACGTAGACCAGCGCGGTCGCTGCCGACTTCGGGATGCCTGGGGCCAGCTCGGTTGCTTCGGGGTTCACCATCAATCCCAGGGTGACCGCGGGATTCAGGTGGGCGCCGGACGGGGCCGAAACCCAGACACCGGAGAAGACGGCCAGGCCCCAGCCGAAGCTGATGGCGACCCACCCTGCGGCGCTGCCCAGGGTGCCCTTCAGCGAGACGTTGGCGCAGACGCCGGCGCCCATGAGAACGAGGATAAAAGTACCGGTGAATTCGGAAATGAACACTTGCATGGGCATCTTCGACCTTTGAGGTGATATCACATCCTGCCGGCGGCGATCTGCCGCCGGCAGCAACGGCAGGCTCAGTCCAGGTCGACCCCGTGGCTGCCTGCCAGGACCGAGATCGTATGGGCGATCTCGGCCTGGGTCTGGGTGTCATCCCAGCCCATCGGCCCAGCCAGGCAGCGTGCCGCCTCGCTGACCAGATCCTTGGTGACCAGGCCTCGGAAGGCCAGGTTGGTGCGGCGGATGAAGACGTCGATCAGGCGGCCTACCTGCTCGTGGGCGGCCATGTAGGCCAGCTCCTGGCAGGACAGCTCGTCGGAGTGCTGCAGCGCGGTGTCCTCGCCAAGCTGGGCCAGCACCGCGTCCGCTCCGGTGCCGTAGCGCTCGAGCAGCACCCGCAGGCGGTCGCGCCCGGCGGCGTTCTCGCGCGCGGCGTACCAGGCGGCCAGCTCGCCCTCGTTCATCGGGAAGTCTTTGCCGCCGCCGATCGGCACGCCGGCGGTGGAGCGGATCTCGCGCTCCCCCAGGAATTCCAGCGCCTTGCCGCCCAGGTTCTCGCTCAGCGCGCGGAACGTCGTCCACTTGCCGCCGATCAGCGAGAGCATCGTGGTGGTGTCGGTGAGCCGGGTTTCGCGCACCTGATAGTCGCGGGAGACGAAGCCGGGGGCGGTGTCGTCGTGGTTCGGCAGCGGGCGCACGCCGGAGAACTTGTAGACGATCTGCTCGCGGCGCACGGTGATACGCGGGAAGACGTGGTGGACCAGCTCGAAGAAGTAGTCGACCTCTTCCTCGGTGCACACCGCCGGCTCGGCCATGTCGTGCTCCAGGTCGGTGGTGCCCACCAGCACGCGCCCGAGCATCGGGTAGATCAGCACGATGCGCCCGTCCTCGTGCTCGAAGAAGATCTCGCGTCCGCCGGTGGCCGCGAGCAGCTCGGGGTGGTCCAGCACGATGTGCGAGCCCTTGGTGCCGCCGGTCCACTTGGTCTTCCGGCCCAGCTGCTCATTGGTCACGTCGACCCAGGCGCCGGTCGCGTTGATGATGACCTCGGCGTCGAAGTCGAAGCTCTGCCCGGTCAGCACGTCGCGCAGCTGCGCGGTGCCCCCGTCGACCCCTGCCAGTTCCACGTAGTTGCTGGCGCGGGCGTCCGGGTTGGCGCGCAGGCCTTCCTGCAGCACGTCCAGGGTCAGGCGCTCAGGGTTGTGCACCGAGGCGTCGAAGTAGGTCGCGGTGTACTTCACGTCGTCGCGCAGGGCCGGCAGGTCCTTGCGGGCCGCGGCGCCGGCCTTGAAGTTGTGCCACGGGGTGTTGCGCCCGCCGACTCCGGCGAACACGTCGTACATCACCAATCCGGCCTTGATCAGGGCGGCGCCGCGTTCGGTCGGCTTGCCGGACTTGTGGGTCACAAAGCGCATCGGAGCGGAGAGGATCCCCGAGAAGGTGGAGAAGATCGGGATGGTGGTCTGCAGCGGCTTGACGTAGTGCGGGGCGATCTGAAGCAGCGAATTGCGCTCCTGCACCGACTCGTGCACCAGGCGGAACTCGCCGTTTTCCAGGTAGCGGATGCCGCCGTGGATCATGTGCGAGCTGGCGCCCGACGCGCCTTGGCAGTAGTCTCCGCGTTCGACCAGCGCGACGTCGATACCCTGCATGGCAAGGTAGCGGAAGGTGGCGACACCGTTGATGCCGCCGCCGACGACCAGAACCCGTGCCTGGGGCCGTTCGCGCAGTTTGGCCAGCTGTTCCCGATTCACGACGTGTTGCCCCTTTGTAACGATTGAGTAGTTCTACGGGTTAGTGTTGTCGGTAGTTTGCAAAGCGGTCAAATGAATTGCACAAACGTGCAGAAATGGTCAGATTGATGCAGAAACCACCCCCTGCAGGGCCCTACCGGCGCCCTGCGCATGACACATCCGTGCAGTACGGCACCCGTGAGAAGGACGCGCTGCGCGCCGCCCAGCTGTATTACCTGCAGGATTTGAAGATGGAGGTCATCGCCCGCGAGCTGGGCACCTCCCGCTCGACCGTCTCGCGGCTGCTCACCCACGCCAAGCGCACCGGCATGGTCTCGATCAGCATCTCCCCCAGCGCCGGAATGTCAGCCCAGCTCTCCGGCCGGCTGGCCGAGCGCTTCGGCATCAACGTGCAGGTGGTGCCCACCGACGGCGCCATGGACGACGCGGAACTGCTCTCCCGCGTCGCCGCGCACGCGGCGCACCAGCTAGGAGCGATGGTCTCCTCCTCGATGACGATCGGGGTGGCCTGGGGTTCGACCATGCAGGCGGTGTCCACCGCGCTCAGCTCCCACCCCACCCACGACACCGTGATCGTGCAGCTGAACGGCGCGGCGAACCCTGTCACCAGCGGCGTGCGCTACGCCAGCGAGATCCTCACCCGCTTCGGCGAGGCGTTCACCGCGCGTACCGAGCAGTTCCCGGTGCCGGCGTTTTTCGACCGCGCGTCCACGCGCCGGGCGATGTGGCAGGAAACCTCGGTCAAGCGCGTGCTCAAGGTGCAGTCGGAGATGAACCTGGCGGTGTTCTCGCTGGGCGCGGCCGGGTCGGATGTCACCTCGCAGGTCTACCGCGGCGGCTACCTGAGCAAGCAGGAGACCGCGCAGCTGGCGAAGATCGGTGTGGTGGGCGACGTGGCGACGGTGTTCTTCGACCGGCACGGGCACAGCTCCGGGATCGGGATCAACGCCCGCTCCACCGGGCCCGCGCTCGATACCCTGCGCCGGGTGCCGCAGCGCTTCTGCGTGGTGGCCGGCCGGGGCAAGATCGATGCCGTGCGCGGGGCGCTGAACGGCGGGCTGATCACCGATTTGGTGATCGACGAGGGCGCGGCCCTGGCGCTGCTGGACGGGTAGGATTTGAGGCATGAGCCCACGCACGCAACTTGTCAGCACGCACCGCCTCTTCGGCTCCGCCACCAAGGTCTTCACCTACCGGGCCGTGCCTGCCGAATCGCGCGGCGTGCTCTTCGCGGTGCACGGCTTCCGCGGCGACCACCACGGGCTGGACCGCATCATCGCCCAGCTTCCCGGCTACACCGTAGTGGTGCCCGACCTGCCCGGCTTCGGCAGCTCCAGCTCCATGACCCAGGCCCCGCACGACGTCGAGGGCTACGCCCGGATGCTCGACGTGCTGGCCGACGAGCTGCAGCTGGGCCCGGCCACCCACCTGCTCGGGCACTCCTTCGGGTCCGTCATCGCCGCCAGGCTGGCCGCCGGGCGCGACTTCGCCTCGTTGACCCTGCTCAATCCGATCTCCGAACCGGCGCTGGAATCCTCCCAGGCGCTGCTGGCGCAGCTGACCAGCGGCTACTACGCCCTGTGCGCGGCGCTGCCGGCCGGCATCGGCGAGCCGCTGCTGCGATCGAGGCTGTTCACCGACGGCATGTCGCTGGTGATGACCAAGAGCCGCGACCCGCAGATGCGCCGCTACGTGCGCGACCAGCACCGCGCGTACTTCGGCGGATTCCACTCCCGCGATACCCTGGCCGAAGCCTACCTGGCCTCGATCAGCCACACCGTGGGCGAATACTCCCGGGTCATCGGCATCCCGACGCTGATGGTCGGCGGGCAGCAGGACGAGCTGGGTTCCCCGGCCACCCAGGAGGCGCTGCGCGCCACGTTCGCCGACGCGCGGCTGCTGATGCTGCCCGACGTCGGCCACCTGATCCACTATGAGAAGGCGCCCCAGGCTGCGGCCGCGGTGCGGCGCTTCCTGGAGGGGCTCGGCGGTTAAGCACGCAGCTGGGGCGGCGCCTGTCCGCGGCCCTCGTCATGAAGGTGTGACCCGCCCCACCAGGCGCTAGAGTACCAGGCAGGCCCGCTATCTGCGTTCGCGGGTTTGCCCGGGGAATCGGGGGCGCATGGCATAGGGGGAATTAGCTGGGTCGCTGCGGCGGTGCCTGGGCCTGGTCCGCGCGCGGCTTTCACAACGCGGCATCCGAGCGTCGGACACCGGTCCCACGGCCAGCTCCGGCAGCGCGCGCGTCGCGGTCATCGTCCCGGTCTTCAACGCGATGCCCTACCTGGGCGAACTGCTCGACAGCCTGGCGGCGCAGGACCTGGATCCGGAGCACTTCGAGCTCATCCTGGTCGACGACGGCTCCACCGACGGCGGGCCGCAGCTCATGGACCGATTCGCCGCCGCGCACCCGCGCACCCGGGTGATCCGCCAGCGCAACAGCGGGTGGCCGGGCCAGCCGCGCAACCGCGGGCTGGCGGCCACCGAGGCGGACTACGTCTTCTTCGCCGATGCCGGCGACATGCTGGCCAGCCACGCCCTGCGCAGCATGCTGGACTACGCGCAGCTGCACCAGGCGGACATGGTGCTCCCGCGCATCGCCGGGCTCAACGGCCGCCCGGTGAACCGCACGCTGCTGGCCAAGAACAACCCCAAGGCCGAGCTGCGCGAGGTTTTCGCCACCCTCGCGCCGCAGAAACTCATCCGCCGCGCGCTGATCGAGCGCCTGGAGCTGCGTTTCCCCGAGGGGCGGGTGCGGCTGGAAGACGGCATCTTCATCACCGCCTGCTATCTGGCCGCCGAGCGCACCGCGGTACTGGCGGACGACGACTACTACTTCCTGCGCGCCCGCCAGGACGCCAACAACATCAGCGCCCGCAAGGCCGACCCGGAGGGCTGCACCCGGTCGGTGGCGCGCATCGCCGAGCAGGTCCGCGCCGCGCGGCTTCCGGCCGATCTGGAACAGGGCATGGTGCTCGACCTCTACCGGCGCAAGATCCTGCGCACCTACCGGCCCGGACGCTGGCTGGGGATGGGCCGGTGGCGGCGGCGCAGCTGGAATCGCAGCTTGGCTTCCCGCACCGGCAGCGCTCGGCGGCGCTGCGCACCGGGGATGCCCGGCAGATGCAGGCGTGGGCGCTGCTCGAGCAGCTGCTGGCCGCGCACTGGAATGTGCGGCAGGACAGGCAGGGCGGGCAAGCCGCAGGAGTCCCGCACTTCGTTCCTGCCGGCCCGCCGCCGCAGCTGGCGGAGCTGATCCTGCGCCCACGCCACGGCGGCGCGGACGCGGCCCTGCCCCTGCGCCCCGCGGCGGACGCGTTCGCGCTGCACGGCGAACAGGAGCTGCAGCCCTTGACCCCGGACATCTACGACGTGTACGTGCAGGCCAGCCACCGCCAGGTGCAGGGCGAACCGCGGCGCGTCCGGGTGGGCCGGCGCGACTGGGCGGGACACCGCTTCTACGCGACGGTCAACGGCTACCTTAGCCTGGACGCCCGGCCGCGGGATGGGCAGGCCGTGGCCTAGAGGACCTCGTCGGGATCGACCGCGATGGTCGCTACCGGTTCCTTGGCCGCTGACATGCGGGCGCGCAGGGCGCGCAGCGCTTCTGTGACCGCCTGGCCGTGCGCGTAGCTGAAGAACAGCACGTAGCGGTGCTCCACGGGCGGTCCGTCGATGATGCTCGGCCCGTGGATCGCGACCAGCGCCCGGATGTCATCGTCCAGCGCGGCGACCAGCCGTTCGGCACCGGGCCCGGAGACCAGGGCGCTGCGCACGGCCGGCGGCAGCCCGACCTCGCGGCGTTCGGCCAGCTCGCGGTCGGCGAATCCGGCGGCATCCCAGCGCACCAGCGCGGCGCCGGCCGGGCTCGGGCTGCCGGTGAGCACCACGACCCCGCTGCTGCGGGCCAGGCAGGCGGCGGTGAACCAGCGTGCGAGCACCTCCTCGGTGTTGCGCAGCGAATCGTAGGCGAGCATCTTGTCGGCATCCAGCAGCAGCACCGCGGCGTACCCGCCCTCCACGACGGGCTCGACGCCAGGGGTGGCGACCACCAGCGCCGGCTTGTCGCCCAGGCTCGCCAGCGGCTTGGCCCCGGTGGAGGAGAGCACCTTCACCTTGGGGAAGGCCAGGCCAAGCTCCTCGGCGGTGCGGTCGGCGCCGATGCTGGCGGCGCGCACGCGCGGCGAGCCGCACTGCCCGCAGCGGTAGTCGTGGAACTGCTCCCCGCACCAGCGGCAGCCCACATGCGATTGCTTCCCGGCTAGCTGCAGCGGTCCCTGGCACAGCCGGCAGCGCGCCGGAGCCCGGCAGTCCTGGCAGGCCAGCGCCGGCATGAATCCGGTGCGGGCGACCTGCACCAGCACCGGGCCGGTTTCCAGCGCCTTGGTGGCTTCGCGCCAGGCCAGCGACGGGATGCGCACCCGCGCCAGCAGCGGGTCGCGCCCCAGCTCGAAGTCGTTGGTGGTGGCCACCACACGAGGGGTGTGGGCACGCAGCGTGTCGCGCGGCAGCTTCAGCTCGCTGGCCCAGCCGGTGGCCACCAGCCGCTGGGCCTCCACGGAGCGCGACGGGGAAGCCAGCAGCAGCGAGATCCCCGCCTGCTGGCTGCGCAGCAGCGCGACCTCGCGGCTGTGCTGGTAGGGGGCGCGCAATTCGCGGTGCGAGCGGTCGGCGTCCTGCCAGATGATCATCAGTTCCAGGTCCGGCACGTGGCACAGGGCGGCGGAGCGGGTACCGACCACCAGCTGCACGTGCCCGCCGATGGCGCGCAGGAAGTTGCGGTAGCGCGGGGTCGGGCCGTCGTCGGCCTGCAGCCGCGCGTAGGACTGGGCGCCGAGCTGCTCGTCCAGGTGCGCGCACAAGAGGTCAAGGTCGCGCGTGTCGGGCACCACGATGAGCACCCGCGCCCCGCGCTGAAGCACCGGCCGCGCGGCATCCAGCAGGAACCCGGGCCAGGAGCCGTGGAAATTCGGCGCCCAGCTCGCCACCGCGCGCCGGGTGGCCCCGACGGCCCAGTCCTGCAGCACCGCAGAACCCTGCTCGTAGTGCTCCAGCTGGTTGGGGGCGTCCCCCAGCGCCAGCGCCGGGGCGGTCACCAGCTCCTCGGCCTCGACCTTGGCCGCGCGGGTGGGCACTGCCAGGCGCACCACGTCCCACAGGGTCCCGGCGTAACGCGCGGCGACCAGCGAGGCGGCGGCCAGGACGTCCGGGTGCAGCACCACCCTCTCGGAGATGATTTTCGACAGCGGGCGCAGCTTCATCGCCGGCTGGTGGTCCTCCAGCAGCTCGACGATGAACCCGGCCAGCTGCTGCGGGCCGAAGGGCACCTTTACGCGCACCCCGACCTGGGCTGCCGCGTGCATGGACTCGGGCACCTCGTAGTCGAAGAGGCGGTCCAGGTGCGGGACCGAGGAATCAATCAGCACCCGGGCGACCCGCTTGAGGCGGGCCTGGCCGGGTGCTGAGATGAGGGCGTCTTGCTCCACTGCTGCTAGGCGTTGAACCAGCTGCGCAGAGCGTCGACGCGGTCCAGCTTCTCCCAGGTGAAGTCGTTGTCGTCGCGGCCGAAGTGGCCGTGCGCGGCGGTCTTGCGGTAGATCGGGCGCTTGAGGTCAAGGTCCTCGATGATGCCCAGCGGGCGCAGGTCGAACACCTCGTTGATCGCGGCGGTGATTTTCGCCGGGTCCACGGTCTCGGTGCCGAAGGTCTCCACGTACAGGCCCACCGGACGCGCGACGCCGATCGCGTAGGCCACCTGGACCTCGGCGCGGCTTGCCAGCCCAGCGGCCACGACGTTCTTCGCGACCCAGCGCATGGCGTAGGCGGCCGAGCGGTCGACCTTCGACGGGTCCTTGCCGGAGAAGGCGCCGCCGCCGTGGCGGGCGAAGCCGCCGTAGGTGTCCACGATGATCTTGCGGCCGGTCAGGCCCGCGTCGCCCACCGGGCCGCCGATGATGAACGGTCCCGAGGGGTTCAGGATCACCTTGGTGCTGGAGATGTCCAGCTCCGAGCGCTCCAGGATCGGGGTCACGACCTCCTCGAGCAGGTCGGCCTTCAGGGTGTTCAGCTCGTATTCGGAGGCATGCTGGCTGGAGACCACCACGGTGTCCACGGAGACGGGGGTGTCGCCGTCGTAGCCGATGGTGACCTGGGTCTTGCCGTCCGGGCGCAGCAGCGGCATGCGGCCGTTCTTGCGCATCTGGGTCAGGCGTTCGGACAGGCGGTGCGCCAGGAAGATCGGGGTCGGCATCAGCGAGGCGGTCTCGTTCGAGGCGTAGCCGAACATCAGGCCCTGGTCGCCGGCGCCCTGCATGTCGCGCGGGTCCTTGGCGATGCCTTCGCGGGACTCCAACGAGTTGAACACGCCGTCGTGGATCTCCTGGGACTGCTGGCCGATCGAGACCGACACGCCGCAGCGCGCCCCGTCGAAGCCGTTGGCCGAGGAGTCGTAGCCGATGTCCAGGATGGTGCGGCGCACGATCTCCGGGATCTCGACGTAGCCGTTGGTGGTTACCTCGCCCGCCACGTGCACCAGGCCGGTGGTGGTCAGGGTTTCGACGGCGACCTTGGAATCCGGGTCCTGCGCCAGCATGGCGTCGAGGATCGCGTCGGAGATCTGGTCGCAGATCTTGTCCGGGTGGCCCTCGGTAACGGATTCCGAGGTGAAAAGACGTAGTTCAGGGGTTGTTGAAGTCACCTTTGTACTCTATCTGGTCGTATCGACCGGTTGGCAGAACTTGCTGCGTTCGTGACCAAGCGCTATATGGCGCGGCTCACTTTGCGTCGGCAACATGTCCGTTTATTTCGGCGGCGAGCTGCTCGATGACGACGCGGGCCACCTCGATTTTGCTTCCGGCGGCGCCCACTGCAGGTTTCCCGTCGGCGAACAGCACCTGCACGGTGTTGCTGTCGGTCCCGAAGGTCAAGTTGGCGCCGACCTCGTTGACCACCAGCAGCTCGCAGCCCTTGCGCGCGAGCTTCGCCCTGCCGTAGTCCAGCACGCTGCCCTGGTCGTCGCCGGTTTCCGCGGCGAAGCCGACGATCACCGGCGGCAGCTGGTCGTTCGCGCCGCGGGCGCAGACGATCTCTGCCAGGATGTCGGGATTGCGCACCAGTTCGATGACCGGTGCCGAATGCTCGTCGCGCTTCTTGATCTTCGAGCCCTCGATAGTCGCCGGGCGGAAGTCGGCGACGGCGGCGTTCATGATCAGCGCGTCCTGCCCCTCGGCGTGGGCGAAAACCGCCTCGCGCAGTTCCAGCGCGCTGGAGGCATGCACCAGCTCCACCCCGTGCGGGGCCGGCACCTCCAGGTGCGTGGCGATGAGCGTGACCTGGGCGCCGGCGTCACGGGCGGCCTGCGCCAGCGCCACGCCCTGGCGCCCCGAGGAGCGGTTGCCCAGGAAGCGCACCGGATCCAGCGGCTCGCGGGTGCCGCCGGCGGTGATCAGCACCTTGCGACCGGCCAGGATCGGCTCGGAGAGCAGGTCCTGGATGGACTCGAAGATCTGATCGGGCTCGGGCAGGCGGCCGGGGCCGCTGTCCTTGCCGGTCAGCCGTCCCGAGGCCGGTTCGATCACGCGCACCCCGCGCTCGCGCAGCACGGCGGTGTTCGCCACGGTGGCCGGGTGCTGCCACATCTCGGTGTGCATGGCCGGGGCCATGACCACCGGCGCGCGGGTGGCCAGCAAAGTGCCGGTGAGCAGGTCGTCGGCCAGCCCGGAGGCGGCGCGGGCGAGGATGTCGGCGGTGGCCGGCACCACGAGCACCAGATCGGCCTGCTGGCCCAGGCGCACGTGGTTCACGGTATCGACGGCGTCGAAGACGTTGGAGGTCACCGGATTGCCGGAGAGCGCCTCCCAGGTGGCGTTGCCGACGAACTTGGCGACGTTCCCGGTGGGGATGACGTCGACGTGGTGTCCGGCCTCGCGCAGCAGGCGCAGCAGGAGCACGGATTTGTAGGCGGCGATCCCTGCTGAGACGCCTAAGACGATTCGCTTCACGCAGCTCTTCCTTGGATGGTTGGGCGGTCGCAGTGATTTTCACCGCACCGCGGAGCATCGACCCGTTGCGGGCGTGTTTTTTGGTGCTTAACGAAAAAGAAGGCGCCCACTAATGGGGCGCCACCTTTTCGACTAGTCCTCGGTGACCTCGGCCGGAGTCACCTTCAGGAGGTTCTCATCCAGCTCGCGCAGGGCGATGGTCAGAGGCTTCTCGTTCAGCTTGGTTTCCACCAGCGGACCGACGTACTCGAACAGGCCTTCGTTCAGCTGTGCGTAGTAGGCGTTGATCTGGCGGGCACGCTTGGCCGAATTCAGCACGATCGCGTACTTCGAGTCGTTCGTCTCAAGCAACGAGTCGATCGATGGGTTGATGATTCCCTCTAGGTTGGACACAAGACTCCCTTTAGTCATTCTTCAGCCCCATGAGGGCCACAAGCTCTTCGGCGGCACGTGCGACATCGTCGTTGACGATGGTCACGTCGAATTCTGATTCCGCCGCAAGTTCTAGTTTAGCGGTTTCCAGCCGACGCTGCTGTTCTTCGGGCGTTTCGGTGCCGCGGCCAATCAGGCGGCGGACCAATTCGTCCCATGACGGCGGGGCCAGGAAGACGAATTTTGCCTCGGGCATCGACTCCTTGACCTGACGGGCGCCCTGAAGATCGATCTCCAGCAGCACCTTCTTGCCCTCGGCTACCGCGTCTTCCACCGTTGAGCGGATGGTGCCATAGCTATTCTGGCCGTGGACCACGGCCCACTCCAGCATCTGGCCCTCGTCGACGAGCTGGTGGAACTTCTCGGGGCCCACAAAGAAGTAGTGGACTCCGTCGGTTTCACCGGGTCGTGGATCGCGTGTCGTTGCCGACACCGAAAGCCAGACGTCTGGATAGTTATCTCGGATGTAGGTGGACACGGTGCCCTTACCTACAGCCGTGGGGCCGGCTAGAACAGTTACCGACGCAACGGTCATTGACTACACTTTCGTTTTTGGCGGGCTTTGCTTGAAGTGCTCGGTAATTGCGGTGCGTTGCTTGCGTCCCAGTCCGCGCAGCCGGCGGGATGGGGAAATGCCAAGTCGCTCCAGCAAATTCGCCGCGCGTACTTCACCAACGCCCGGTACCGATTCCAGAAGGTCCATGACACGCATGCGTCCCACGGCCTCATCTTCGTATACCAAGTCTAGTACCTCGGTGATGGAAATTTTGCCGGCACTGAACTGGGCCTTGATTTCAGCACGACGGGTGCGGGCAGCAAGTGCTTTGGCGCGTGCCCGGATGCGGTCTTCGTCAGAGAGTTCTCGCAGAACCATCGTTCAGCCATCCTTAATGTGTAGTGGACTAAGGCTATGAACCGAACATAGCTTTCCAACACGCGTTTGGCAAGACTAATCGCGTTGTGGCCAGTAGAAACTCTATCGGCCACAACGCGATTGGGTCGCATATTTAGTTGTCGCTACTTCGCTGCGAGCAGTTCGTCGCGCACGCTGCGCGCCTTGTCTCGAAGCTCGTTCACGTCCGGGCCTGCCTTCAGGATGTCGCGGCTGCTGGTCCCCAGTACCTGGCGGTAGCTGGAGGCGAACGCCGTTGCGATGTCCTGCGCCGTCGCCCCCTGGGCGCCGAGGCCCGGGGTAAGCAGCGGAGCCTTGGAAGCGCTCAGGTCAATGCCGAGTTTCGCGGGTGCGTCGCCGATGGTCGCACCGACCACCAAGCCGACATGCCCCAAATCTTCGGCATCTGCATTTTCCGCGCTGACCTGCTCGATGATTGATTTAGCAACTGACTTATCACCGCCGACATGCTGCACCGAAGCGCCCTCCGGGTTGGAGGTCAGCCCCAGCACGAACACTCCCCTGCCGGTGGCCGCAGCCAGGTCGATGGCGGGGCGCAGTGACTCGTAGCCCAGGTACGGGCTCAGGGTCACGGCGTCCGAGGCCAGCGGCGAGGAATCGTCCAGCCAGGCGGTCGCGTAGGCTGCCATGGTGGAGCCGATGTCCCCGCGCTTGGCGTCGGCCAGCGTCAGCAGGTTGGCAGCCTTCGCGGCCTGGAGGGTCTCCTCCAACGCCGCGAAGCCGGCCGAACCGAAGCGCTCGTACAAGGCCACCTGCGGTTTCAGGATGGCGGCCACGCCGGTCATCGCCTCCACCACAGTGAGCGAAAACACGCGCACGCCCTCGGCCGTGTTCGGCAGTCCCCAGGCCTCCAGCAGCCCCGGGTGCGGGTCGATGCCCACGCACAGCGGTCCGCTGGAGTCCATGGCCGCCCGAAGGCGGGTCCCGAATGGCACCGGACTAGGCATTGCGCGCTGCTTCCAGTGCGGTTTCGTGCTCCTGCAGGCTGGTGACGTCCCAGGCGTATTCGCGCAGGGCGTCGATGGCCTGGACGGCCGCGCCGAACTCCGCCACGGTGGTGATCACCGGGGTGCCGACGCTGGTGGCTGCAGCGCGGATCTCGTATCCGTCGCCGCGGGCATCGGAACCCGACGGGGTGTTCAGGATCAGCCCGATCTCGCCAGCCTGGATGAGGTCGACGATCGACTCGCCGCCCTCGTGCAGCTTGCCCACGATCTGGGTCGGGATGCCGTTGCGGCGCAGCACCTCGGCGGTGCCGCCGGTGGAGATGATCTCGAAACCGCGGTCGGCCAGGTGCTTGACCGGCATCACGATCGAGCGCTTGTCGCGGTTGGTGACCGAGACGAAGACCTTGCCGCTGGTCGGCAGCGGGTTGTTCGCCGCGGCCTGCGACTTGGCGAAGGCGGTGTCGAAGTACTTGTCGATGCCCATGACCTCGCCGGTGGAGCGCATCTCAGGGCCGAGCAGCGAGTCGACGACCTTGCCCTCCGGGGTGCGGAAGCGGGCGAACGGCATGACCGCTTCCTTGACCGCGATCGGTGCCGAGTCCGGCAGGTTCGCACCGTCGCCCTCGGCAGGCAGGTAGCTGCCGCGCAGCTCGGCCAGGGTCTTGCCCACGCCGATCAGCGCCGCGACCTTGGCCAGCTGCACGCCCGTGGCCTTGGAGGTGAACGGCACGGTGCGCGAGGCGCGCGGGTTCGCCTCGATCACGTAGAGGATGTCGGAGGCCAGCGCGAACTGGATGTTGATCAGGCCGCGCACGCCCACGCCCTCGGCGATGGCGCGGGTTGCTTCCTTCACGCGGGCGCGCACGTCAGGGCCCAGGGTGATCGGAGGCAGGGTGCAGGCCGAGTCGCCCGAGTGGATGCCGGCCTCCTCGATGTGCTCCATGATGCCGCCGACGTAGAGGTCGGTGCCGTCGAACAGGGCGTCGACGTCGATCTCGATGGCGTCTTCCAGGAAGCGGTCGACCAGGACCGGGTGGTCCACGGTGATCTCGGTGGCGTTGGCGATGTAGCGCTCCAGCGAGGCCTCGTCGTAGACGATTTCCATGCCGCGGCCGCCCAGCACGTAGCTCGGGCGCACCAGGACCGGGTAGCCGATCGAGTCCGCGATGGCCTTGGCCTCAGGGAAGGACACTGCGGTGCCGTTCTTGGGGGCGATCAGCCCGGAGTTGTCCAGCACGCGCTGGAAGGCGCCGCGGTGCTCGGCCAGGTCGATGGCCTCCGGGGAGGTGCCCAGGATGTTCACGCCGGCCTCCTTCAGCTCTGCTGCCAGCTTCAGCGGGGTCTGCCCGCCCAGCTGCACGAACACGCCCAGCACGCCGCCGGTCTCCTCTTCCGCGTGGATGATCTCCAGCACGTCTTCCAGCGTCAGGGGCTCGAAGTACAGGCGGTCGGAGATGTCGTAGTCGGTGGAGACGGTTTCCGGGTTGCAGTTGACCATGACGGTCTCGTAGCCCTCGGCACGCAGCGCCATCACCGCGTGGACGCAGGAGTAGTCGAACTCGATGCCCTGGCCGATGCGGTTCGGGCCGGAGCCCAGGATGATCACGGACTTCTTCTCGTGCGCGACCAGCTCGGTCTCCTCGTCGTAGGAGGAGTACATGTAGGGGGTGAAGGCCTCGAACTCGGCGGCGCAGGTGTCGACGGTCTTGTAGACCGGGCGCACGCCCAGCGCATGGCGCACGCCGCGCACCACTGCCTCGGACTTGCCGGTGAGCTTGGCGATCTGCGCGTCGGAGAAGCCGTGGCGCTTGGCCTCGCGCAGCACGTCCTCGCCCAGGTCCTTGTTCTGCGCGATCATCGCGGCGGTCTCGTTGATCAGCGCCAGCTGGTCCAGGTACCACGGGTCGATGCCGGTGGCCTCGAACAGCTCCTCGACGCTCTTGCCCGACAGCAGCGCGCGCTGCACCAGGGACATGCGCTCGGTGGAGCCCTTCTCGATGTGCTTCATGACCGAGTCAAGCTCGTCGGCTTCGATCGGATCGAAGGAGAGCTCCGAGCCCTTCTGCTCCAGGGAGCGCAGGGCCTTCTGCAGCGCCTCGGTGAAGTTGCGGCCCAGGGCCATGGCCTCGCCGACGGACTTCATGGTGGTGGTCAGGGTGGCGTCGGCGGCCGGGAACTTCTCGAACGCGAAGCGCGGTACCTTGACGACGACGTAGTCCAGCGCCGGCTCGAAGGAGGCCGGGGTCTTCTGGGTGATGTCGTTCGGGATCTCGTCCAGGGTGTAGCCCAGGGAGAGCTTGGTGGCGATCTTCGCGATGGCGAAGCCGGTGGCCTTGGAGGCCAGCGCGGAGGAACGCGACACACGCGGGTTCATCTCGATGACCACCACGCGGCCGGTGTCGGGCTCGATGGCGAACTGGATGTTGCAGCCGCCGGTGTCCACGCCCACCTCGCGGATCACGGCGATGGAGATGTCGCGCAGGTTCTGGTACTCGCGGTCGGTCAGGGTCATCGCAGGGGCCACGGTGATGGAGTCGCCGGTGTGCACGCCGACGGGATCGAAGTTCTCGATGGAGCAGACGACCACGACGTTGTCGTTCTTGTCGCGCATCATCTCCAGCTCGTACTCCTTCCAGCCGAGGATCGACTCCTCCAGGAGCACCTCGGTGGTCGGCGAGTACTGCAGGCCGGCGCCGGCGATGCGGGTCAGGTCCTCGGCGTTGTACGCCATGCCCGAGCCCAGGCCGCCCATGGTGAAGGACGGGCGCACGACGACCGGGTAGTTCAGCTCCTCGACGGCGGCGAAGGCCTCGTCAAGGGTGTGCACGATAACCGAGCGGGCCGATTCGGCGCCGCAGCGCTCAACGACGCCCTTGAACTTCTCGCGGTCCTCGCCCAGCTCGATGGCTTCGATGTTCGCGCCGATCAGCTCGACGTTGTACTTCTCCAAGGCGCCGGACTTGTCCAGCGCGATGGCGGTGTTCAGCGCGGTCTGCCCGCCCAGGGTCGGCAGGATCGCGTCGGGGCGCTCCTTGGCGATGATCTTCTCGACGACCTCCGGGGTGATCGGCTCGACGTAGGTGGCGTCGGCGAATTCCGGGTCGGTCATGATGGTGGCGGGGTTGGAGTTGACCAGGATGACCCGCAGGCCCTCCTCCTTCAGCACGCGCAGCGCCTGGGTGCCGGAGTAGTCGAACTCGGCGGCCTGGCCAATGACGATTGGACCCGAACCGATGACGAGAACTGAGTTGAGATCGGTGCGCTTAGGCATTACTTGGCGTCCTTTTCTGCGGCGGAATCCATGGCGGAGACGAAACGGTCAAAGAGGTAGGCGGCATCGTGCGGGCCGGAGGCTGCCTCTGGGTGGTACTGCACGGAGAACGCAGGGATGTCGAGGCAGCTCAGGCCCTCGACGACCTGGTCGTTCAGGGAGAAGTGGGAGACCTCGACCTTGCCGTAGCGCTCGATCGGGGCGGTGAAGCTGCCTTCGATCGGGGCGTCGACGGCGAAGCCGTGGTTCTGGCTGGTGATTTCCACGCGGCCGGTGGCCTTGTCCATCACCGGCTGGTTGATGCCGCGGTGGCCGAAGCGCAGCTTGTAGGTTTCCAGGCCCAGCGCGCGGCCGAGCATCTGGTTGCCGAAGCAGATGCCGAAGTACGGGATGCCCGCGTCGAGCACCGAGCGCACCAGCTCGACCTGCGCGGCGGCCGCGGCGGGGTCGCCCGGGCCGTTGGAGAAGAACACGCCGGTGGCCCCGGTGGCCTTGATGTCCTCGAGGGTGGCGTTGTACGGCAGCACGTGCACGCGCAGGCCGCGCTCGGCCAGGCGGTGCGGGGTCATCGACTTCATGCCCAGGTCGATGGCGGCGACGGTGTGCTTGGCCTGGCCCTCATAGCCGTGGTCGGCCGGTTCGACGACGTAGGCCTCATCGGTGGAAACCTCGGCGGAGATGTTGCGCCCTGCCATCGGCGGCTGCGCGGTGACCTGCGCGATGAGGTCGGCCTCGGATGCCGCGGCCGCGTCGCCGGAGAAGATGCCGGACTTCATGGCGCCGGCGTCACGCAGGTGGCGGGTCAGCGCACGGGTGTCGACCCCGCGGATGCCGACGATCCCGTTGCTGAGCAGGTCGTCTTCCAGGGTGCGCTCCGAGCGCCAGTTGCTCGGGCGTCGGCTGGCCTCGCGGACCACGTAGCCGGCGGCCCACATGCGCTTGGACTCGTTGTCCTCGTCGTTCACCCCGGTGTTTCCCACGTGCGGGAAGGTCTGGGTGATGATCTGGTGCGCGTAGGACGGGTCGGTCAGCGTCTCCTGGTAGCCGGTCATGCCGGTGGTGAACACTGCCTCGCCCAGCGCGGTGCCGATCTTGCCGTAGCTGCGGCCGCGGAAGATGCGGCCATCTTCGAGGACCAGCACTGCGGGTAGGTTGCTCAGGGAATTCACTTGTTTGTCTCCTGCTCGGCTGCGCCGCGGTGGTGCGACGCCAGCAACTGATAAATCTTGGGGGTGTCCTCGGCGAACCGGGGGCGGAAGCCGGTGTCGAAGGCGAAGCCGTCCTTCTCCCAGCTGATCACGATCAGGCCGTTCTTCTCGACGAACTTCCCGATCATGCCGGAGGAACGGCTGACCTTCTCGAAGGCGCTCCACGGGACGTGGAGGTCCCGGGTGCCGGGGCGGACCAGGTGCAGGCCCGCGGCGCCGAGCTGCAGCTGCGCATTGCTGCGGACCCCCAGATCGTGCACCGCGATGCGCTCCAGCCAGTCCTCGTACTTCGTGGTGGCCACGTACATCCCGGAGAACTCGTGGTCGACCTTGTCGGCGAAGGGCTCGAAGGGCTCGGGCACGTTCGCCTGCCGGGCTTTGAGGTTGCGCCAACCGAGAAGGATCAGCGCGCAGGCGCCGACGATGACCAGCACCGTGATGAGCACCGGCACGATGGCTTCCCTAGGCATCGGCAGGCCTCGGGGTGGCCAGCTGGCCGTCGAGCACCGTGGGGTGGCCGTGGAAGAAGGTCGCGCGCACCGAACCGGGCAGCTCCATGCCGGCGAACGGCGAGTTGCGGCCCTTGGTGGCCATCGCGTACGGATCCACGATCCAGCGCGCGGCCGGATCCACGAGCACCAGGTTTGCAGGCTCGCCCACGGCGATCGGGCGGCCCTGGTCCGCGACGCGGCCGATCTGCGCCGGGGTGGTCGAGGTGATGCGGGCGACGTCTGCCCAGGACAGCAGCCCGGTGTCAACCAGGGCGTGCTGCACGATGGACAGCGCGGTCTCCAGCCCGGTCATGCCCATGGCGGCCGCTGCCCACTCGCATTCCTTGGATTCGGCAGGGTGCGGCGCGTGGTCGGTGCCGATCACGTCGATGGTGCCGTCGGCGACCGCTGCGCGCAGCGCCATCACGTCTTCCTCGCGGCGCAGCGGCGGGTTGACCTTGAAGACCGGGTCGAAGGTGCGCACCTTCTCGTCGGTGAGCAGCAGATGGTGGGGGGTGACCTCGGCGGTGACCTGGATGCCGCGCGCCTTGGCCCAGCGGATGATCTCCACCGAGCCGGCGGTGGACACGTGGCACACGTGCAGGCGGGCGCCGACGTGCTCGGCCAGCAGCACGTCGCGGGCGATGATCGACTCCTCCGCCACGGCAGGCCAGCCGGGCAGGCCCAGCACCGAGGAGACTTCGCCCTCGTTCATCTGGGCGCCGTCGGTCAGGCGGGGCTCCTGGGCATGCTGGGCGATGACGCCGTCGAAGGCCTTCACGTACTCCAGCGCGCGGCGCATCAGCAGCGGGTCCGAGACGCAGATGCCGTCGTCGGAGAACATCTTGACCTGGGCGCGGGAATCGGCCATGGCGCCGATCTCGCTCAGCTGCTTGCCTTCCAGCCCGACGGTGACAGCGCCCACCGGGCGCACGTCCACCCAGCCGGCCTTGCGGCCCAGCTCGTAGACCTGCTCGACGACGCCGGCGGTGTCGGCCACGGGGGTCGAGTTGGCCATCGCATGCACCGCGGTGTAGCCGCCCTTGGCGGCGGCGCGGGTGCCGGTTTCCACGGTCTCGGCGTCTTCGCGGCCGGGTTCGCGCAGGTGGGTGTGCGGGTCGACCATGCCGGGCAGCAGCACCAGGCCGCGCCCGTCGACGACCTGCACGCCGTCCGCCGGCGCGATGGAGCCGAGCTGGGCGATGCGCCCGTCGGCGATGAGCACGTCCTGGGGCTCGACGCCCAGGATGGAGGCCTGTTGAATGAGGTAGTTCATGGGTTCTTCCTTAGATCAGGTCGCCGGAGAGGAGCATGTAGAGGCTTGCCATGCGCACGGCCACACCGTTGGTGACCTGATCGAGCACGGTGGAGCGGGGGGAATCGGCCGCCGCGGAGGAGATCTCCAAGCCGCGGTTCATCGGGCCCGGGTGCATGATCAGCGTTTCGGCGCCGGCCGCGTCCAGCGTGCCCAGGCGGGCGTCGTCCAGCCCCCAGTAGCGCGAGTATTCGCGCGGGTTCGGGAAGTAGGCGGCCTTCATGCGCTCGCCCTGCACACGCAGCATCATCAGCGCGTCGACACCCTCGGCGATGACCTGGTCCAGGTCGTA
Source organism: Arthrobacter sp. YC-RL1 (assembly GCF_001454985.1). Taxonomy (NCBI): domain Bacteria; kingdom Bacillati; phylum Actinomycetota; class Actinomycetes; order Micrococcales; family Micrococcaceae; genus Arthrobacter; species Arthrobacter sp. YC-RL1. The sequence continues at coordinate 1,980,088 of NZ_CP013297.1, read as the reverse complement.
GCTGATGGTGCACGGCCAGGACTCGGCGCCCACCGGCAGCAGGGTCGGCGGGGCGACCATGGTCACCGAGGCGCCCAGGGTGTTCAGCAGCCAGAGGTTCGAGCGGGCCACGCGGCTATGCAGGATGTCTCCGACGATCGCGACCTTCAGCCCGTCCAGGCCGAGCCCGGTGGCGGAGACCCCGTCGCGCAGGGCCAGCTGGCGGCGCAGCGTGAACGCGTCCAGCAGCGCCTGGGTCGGGTGCTCGTGGGTGCCGTCGCCGGCGTTGATGATCGGCAGGTCGATCCAGTCGGTGGCGGCCAGGCGGGCCGGTGCCCCGGAGTCCGGGTGGCGGATGACCACGGCGTCGGCGCCGATGGCCAGCAGCGTCTGCGCGGTGTCCTTCAGCGACTCGCCCTTGGACACCGAGGAGCCCTTGGCGGAGAAGTTGATGACGTCCGCGCTCAGCCGCTTGGCGGCCGCCTCGAAGGAGATGCGGGTGCGGGTGGAGTCCTCGAAAAACAGGTTCACCACGGTGCGCCCGCGCAGGGCCGGGAGCTTCTTGACCACGCGGGTTCCGGCTTCGCGCATCTCGCCGGCGATGTCGAGGATCTTGACCGCTTCCTCGCGCGAGAGGTCGGCGGTCGATAGCAGGTGTTTCATTCAGCAGCCTCGATCATCACTTCATTGGTTCCGTCGATCTCTTCCAGGTGCACGCGCACCTTCTCGCTCTTCGCGGTGGGCAGGTTCTTGCCCACGTGGTCGGCGCGGATGGGAAGTTCGCGGTGTCCGCGGTCCACCAGCACGGCCAGGCGCACGATGCGCGGGCGGCCCCAGTCGGACAGGGCGTCCAGGGCGGCGCGGATGGTCCGGCCGGAGTAGAGCACGTCGTCCACCAGCACCACGACCTTGCCGTCGATGCCGCCGGCGGGCAGCTTCGTGGGCTCTGGGGTGCGGGTGGTTGAATGACGCAGGTCATCGCGGTACAGGGTGATGTCGAGCTGTCCGACCAAGGATGCCGGATCGATGGGGGTGTCGGCGGAAGCCGCGATGCGGGCCGCCAGGCGCTGGGCTAACGGGAAGCCGCGGCGCGGGATGCCTAGGAGAACGAGGTCCTCGATGCCTTTGTTGGCCTCGATGATCTCGAAGGCCACGCGGGTCAGTACACGTTCGATGTCGTCCCCGGTAAGAACCGTACGGGCACCGTCCGACGCTGAATTTTCATTCATGCTGTGCACCTCTCCCTTCTCCGCCTCACGGGACGGTCTTAAAGGAATATTGCTACTTCAAATTATCACGGGTGAAGACCGATTCTCGAGCGCAAGGGTATGCATGAGGGTGAATACGGCGTGAATTGCGCCACGGCGTCGCAAGGCGGCGCCGCCAACCCTCGCGCAATCCCGGGCAACCTGCAGGATTCAGCGCAGTGCCGGGGGCTGTTGTCGCATTCACCACATGCCCGGCGGTGCGTTCCAGCGCTGCCGTGCGCTAGCGTCCAGGCAGCGACAGGGCATGAAAAAGCCGCAGCCCGAACCCCCGGGAACGGGGGTTCAGGCTGCGGCGTGAAGACGTGCGGAGTGCTAGTCGATCAGGGTGTCCTTGACGCTCTGGATGCGGCCCAGAACGCCGTTGACGAATTCAGGCGACTCGTCGGTGGACAGCTCGCGAACGTTGATGACCGCCTCGGACACGGCAACCGCGTCGGGCACGTCGTCGTTGTAAAGCAGTTCCCAGACGCCGATGCGCAGGGCCGCACGGTCGACGGCGGGCATGCGGTCGATGGTCCAGTCCTTGACATAGCTTTCCAGCACCTCGTCAATGCGGTCCAGATGCGCCATGACCCCTTCAAGCAGGGTCATCGAGTACTCGTTCAGGCTGATGTCGGAGTTCTCGCGGCGTGCGATGGCCACCTTGATGGGGTCAACATCGCGCGCCTCGGCCTCAAAGAGGAATTCGAGGGCGCGGCGTCGGGCTTTGGCTCGGGCTCGCACTAGTTGACACGACCCAGGTAGTCGCCGGTGCGGGTGTCGACCTTGACCTTGGTGTTCTGCTCGACGAACAGCGGCACCTGGATCTCCTTGCCGGTTTCCAGTGTGGCTGGCTTGGTGCCGGCCGAGGAGCGGTCGCCCTGCAGGCCCGGCTCGGTGTAGGTGATCTCCAGGACCACGGAGGCAGGCAGTTCCAGGTACAGCGGGCTGCCGTCGTGCATGGCGATGGTCAGTTCCTGGTTTTCCAGCATGTAGCCTGCGGCGTCGCCCACGGTGGCGCCGGCGACGGTGATCTGGTCGTAGTCGTCCAGGTTCATGAAGACGAAGTCTTCGCCGTCCTGGTAGAGGTACTGGTAGTCGCGGCGGTCGACGGTGGCCAGCTCGATCTTGGTGCCGGCATTGTAGGTCTTGTCCAGAACCTTGCCCGAGATGACGTTGCGCATCTTGGTGCGGACGAACGCGCCGCCCTTGCCCGGCTTCACGTGCTGGAAGTCGATGATGGTCCACAGCTGGCCGTCGATCTTGATGACCTGGCCGTTTTTGATGTCGGTTGTATCCGCCACGGTTCCTCAATCCTCTATTTTCGCCTGCGCAGGGCCGGCATTGTCAAAAATCCATTGACCAGTTTACCCCATCAGGGGCCCGCTGGCGTGTGTTCGTGCGGTGGCGCGCATTACGCGCGGCCGCCTAGCGCCCGTTCGGGGCACTGGCGGCTACGCTGCGGCGCGTTCCTCGGCGATCTGCAGGCAGGTGCTCGAGGCGTTGACCAGGTAGGCGTCGTCGTTCATGGCGATGCGCTGCTCCATGGCCTTGCGGAAACGGGTCGCGGCGGCCTTGTAGTCGCCCTTCGCGAAGAAGCTGAAACCGAGGTGGTGGTGCATCAGCGGCTCGTAGAAGGTGCCGGCGAACTCCTCGGCCAGCTTGCGCAGGCGGTTGATCGCGCGGTCGAAGTTGCCCTGCATGCGGGTCAGCTCGGTGTCCAGCACACGCAAATGGGCGTTCGTCGGATCCAGCAGGCGCGATTCGGCGATCAGCTCGCCGGCCGCGGCCAGTTCGCCGCGGGCCAGCAGGATGACAACCCGGTCGGTCGGCGAACCGACCTGCATCTGCTGCTCGGCGGCTTCCGCGTCGGCGATGTACGGCTTGAGGGTTTCGGGATCGATCAACACGCCGTTGATCGAGGTGCCGACGCCCTCGCGGTTCACCGATGCGACGTCGATGGCGTATGCGGTGTAGTCGCCCATGCTTATTCCCCGATTTCCTGGTAGGCCGCGAAGAGCAGCGAACTGTCCGGCACTTCGTAGATGCGTGGACGGCCGATGTCCTCCAGCACCACGAAGCGCAGCTGGCTGCCGCGCGCCTTCTTGTCGCGCTTCATGCCGTCCAGCAGCGAAGCCCAGCGGTCGTTGCGGTAGGTGGTCGGCAGCCCCAGGGATTTCAGGATGCTCTGGTGGCGGTCGGCGACCGCGTCGGAGGTGTAGCCCACCGAGCGGCCAAGCTCTGCGGCGAAGCACAGGCCGATGGAGACCGCTGCGCCATGGCGCATCTGGTAGCGCTCGGCCAGCTCGATGGCGTGGGCCAGGGTGTGGCCGTAGTTCAGGAATTCGCGGTCGCCCGATTCCTTCAGGTCGCGGGAAACCACGTCCGCCTTCACCGCGATGGTGCGTTCGATCAGCTCGCGCAGGCGCTCGCTGGAGGGGTCGATCGCGTCCTGCGGGTCCTCTTCGATGAGTTCCAGGATGCGCTCGTCGGCGATGAAGCCGGTCTTCACGATCTCGGCCATGCCGGTGACAAGTTCGTTCTTCGGCAAGGTGGCCAGCGCGTCCAGATCGGCCAGCACGGCGGCCGGCGGATGGAAGGCGCCGACGAGGTTCTTGCCCTCGGCGGTGTTGATGCCGGTCTTGCCGCCCACGGCGGCGTCGACCATGGCCAGCAGCGAGGTCGGGATGTGGACGACTTTCACGCCGCGCAGCCAGGTGGCTGCCACGAAGCCGGCGACGTCGGTGACGGCGCCGCCGCCTACCGAGACGATGGCGTCGGAGCGGGTGAAGTCGTTCTTGCCCAGGACTTCCCAGCAGAAGGAGGCGACCTGGATGTGCTTGCCCTCTTCGGCATCCGGGATCTCCGCGGTCAGCGCTTCGAGGCCGGCCTTGGCCAGGTCGTCACGCACCACGTCGCCGGTGGCCCGAAGCGCGCGGGGGTGGATCACCAGGACCTTCTTGACTGCGGGCCCGAGCAGCTCGGGCAGCTGGCCCAGCAATCCGGTGCCGACCAGGACGGGATAGGATTCCGCCGGGGTGGTTCCGGTGACCTGCAGTGTGGTTGGTGCTAAAGGCATCAGTTTAAAACCTCCTGATGGTGCTGATTTTTCAAGCGTAGCCCTGCACACGGGCAGATATGCCATCTCGTGGCACTAATCACATACGCCCAAGTCGGGCCGCGATCTCTTCGACAATTTGTAGAACTGGCTTGCCGTCGACCAATATGCGCACGTCAGCGATTGATTCGTAAATGTCCTTGCGGGCCGCCAGCAGCGTCTTCCAGGCGTTGAGTGCCTGATCACCTGCCAGAAGCGGACGGGTGGAGTCGCCCTTGATGCGCGCGGCGGCGCCGTCTGCGGTCATCTCCAGGTAGACCACGGTGCCGCCGGCCAGGACCTTGCGGTTCGACTCGCGCAGCACCGCGCCTCCCCCGGTGGCGATGACGCCCTCGGGGACGCCCGCCAGGGTTTCCTCTTCCAGGTCGCGGAAGCGCTGCTCGCCGTGGGCGGCGAAGATGGAGGCGATGGAGCCGTGGGCGGCGACGATGAGCTCGTCGGTGTCCACGAAGGGCAGCGACAGCGCGGCGGCCAGCGACTTGCCCACGGTGGACTTGCCGCTGGCCATCGGGCCAATGAGGTAGATCATGCGGTTGTTGTTCCTCGGGCGCGCCTAGACGCCAGTCGATTCCAGGCTGTCCGGGATGCTGGCCAGGTAGGTGTCGATGTTGCGCTTGGTCTCGGTCACCGAATCGCCGCCGAACTTCTCCAGCAGCGACTGGGCCAGCACCAGGGCGACCATGGCCTCGGCGACGACACCGGCGGCCGGCACGGCGCAAACGTCCGAACGCTGGTGGTGCGCGGTGGTGTCCTCGCCGGTGGCGGTGTCCACGGTGCGCAGGGCGCGCGGGACGGTGGCGATCGGCTTCATGGCCGCGCGCACGCGCAGCACCTCGCCGATGCTCATGCCGCCCTCGATGCCGCCGGCGCGGTTCGAGGCGCGCCGGATGGTGCCGTCGTCGCCGCGCACGATCTCATCGTGGGCCGCGGAGCCGCGCCGGGCAGCGGTGGCGAAGCCGTCGCCGACTTCCACGCCCTTGATGGCCTGGATGCCCATCAGGGCCCCGGCCAGGCGCGCGTCCAGGCGGCGGTCCCAGTGCACGTAGGAGCCGATGCCCGGGGGCAGGTTGTAGGCGAGCACCTCGACCACGCCGCCGAGGGTCTCCCCCGCCTTGTGCGCGTCGTCGACTTCGGCCACCATCGCGGCGGAGGTCTCCTTATCGAAGCAGCGCAGCGGATCGGCGTCCAGGGCCGCGACGTCCGCGGCGGTGGGCAGGGCGGCGTCCTGCGGCGCGGACACAGCGCCGACGGCGGTGGTGTGGGAGACGAGCTGGATGCCCAGGTCGGCCAGGAAGCGGGAGGCCACCTCGCCCAGGGCGACGCGGGCCGCGGTTTCGCGGGCGCTGGCGCGCTCGAGCACCGGGCGGGCGTCGTCGAAGCCGTACTTCTGCATGCCGGTGAAATCAGCGTGCCCCGGGCGCGGGCGGGTCAGCGGCGCGTTGCGGGCCATCGAAGCCAGCTCGTCCAGGTCGACCGGATCGGCGCTCATCACCTTCTGCCACTTGGGCCATTCGGTGTTGCCGATCTCGATCGCGATCGGGCCGCCCTGGGTCTTGCCGTGGCGCACGCCGCCGAGGAAGGTGACCTGGTCCTTTTCAAACTTCATCCGGGCGCCGCGGCCATAGCCGAGGCGCCGGCGCGCGAGGGCATCGCGCACTGCTTCACTGTCCACCGAGACTCCGGCGGGCAGACCTTCAAGAATTCCTACAAGGGCGGGGCCATGAGATTCGCCCGCGGTCAACCAACGCAACATGTCCACCATTTTGCCATGACCTGCACGCATTAACCGTGTCGATGAAGCCCCAGGGAGTCATACATCGCATTTGTGACGTTCTCGCGCTGCGCCTGATCGAAGTCGATGCGGCTGAAGGCCCGGGCCTGCTCGACCGCCTGGTGCACCAGCATGTGCAGCCCGGAAATGATGGTTCCGCCCCAGGACGAGGCGAGTGCCGAGGGCCACGGATCATAGGCGACATCCAGCAGGATGCCGGCGCCGGGGCCGAGCTTGTGAATCCAGCCGTCCGCGGCGCGCGGAGGCAGGGTGCTGAACACCAGCTCGTCCTGCTCGACCGCCTGGCCGTCCAGTGCGGAGATCTCCAGCACCTGCGGCTCGATGCCCAGCGAGCTGGCCAGGGCGGTGGCGCGGTTCGCTCGTGAGGCGTCGCGCACGATCAGCTTCAGCCGCCGGGCGCCGAGCTCGGCGCAGGCCTCGATGGCGGCCAGCGCGGTATTGCCCGACCCGAGGATCGTGGGCTGCTCGCAGCGCGTGAGCCCGAAGTCCGCCAGCGCGAGCACCAGCCCGTCCACGTCGGTGTTCTGCCCGAACAGGGTCCCGTCCTCGCGCACGACGATGGTGTTCAGCGCGCCGAGCCGCGCCACGCGGTCGGAGAGCTCGTCCATGTAGGGCACGAACACGTCCTTCAGCGGCATGGTCACCGAGCAGCCGGCCCATCCCCCGGCGCGCACGCGGGCGATGTGCTCGGCGGCCTGCGCGGGGTCCAGCTCGATCGCCTCGTAGCGCACGGGCGCGCCGAGCAGCTCATAGGCCGCGCGGTGCAGCACCGGCGACTTGGAATGTCCGATGGGCTTGCCCAGCACGGCTGCCTGCAGCGGCTGGATCGGCTGGTTGTCCTGCGGCTTGTCCTGCGGCGGCTGTGCTGGGTGCACCATGGCGTGTCCCGGATCTTTCTGCCCCGGGCCCGGTGCGCGCGGGGGCGCGGCGGGCAGCGGGGCCGCTTGGAGGGGTTATTGGCAGACGTCGGCGTTCGCGGCGCACCAGGCGCGGAATTCGGCCTGGTTCTGCTGGTGCTCGGCGTAGGTGGCGGCGAACTTGGTTTCGCCGGTCTGCGTATTGACCGTGACCCAGTAGTAGTAGTCGTTCGGCGCGGGGTTCACCGCGGCCTTGATCGCGTCGTTGCTGGGCGAGCCGATGGGGGTGGGCGGCAGCCCGGGGTGCACGTAGGTGTTGTACGCGTTGGACTTGTCCGCGCGCTCCTCGGCGCTGAACTGCAGGGTGTAGCGGTCCAGCCCGTAGATCACCGCGGAGTCGACCTGCAGCAGCCCGTGGGTTTCGGTGTTGTCCTTGTGCAGGCGGTTCTCGATCGCGCCGGCGACGGCTGGGTAGTCGTTTACGGTGGCCTCGGCCTGCATGATCGAGGCGACCTTCAGGGCGCGGTAGCCCTTGGACAGGTCGGGCTCACCGGCGGCCTTCAGCGACTTCTTGGTCGCGTCGACCAGCGACTGCAGCACCTTCTGCGCGCTGGTGTCCAGCGCGAAGCGGTATTCGCCCGGGTGCAGCCAGCCTTCGAGGTTCTTCACCTCGGCGGGCAGGCCGAACTTCTGGGGCTGCGCGGCGAGCTTGGTCAGCTCGGCCAGTTCCAGGCCCGAGCCCTTGGCGATCTCCTCCAGCGCCGCCGGCATCCGAAGGTTCGCCTTCAGCGCGACGTAGAAGACCTTGTCCGGCTTGTTGTTGATGAGCTCGCCGGCGGCGTCCGCGGCGCGCATCTGCTTCTTGAGCAGGTAGTTGCCCGGGTGGATGACCTTGCTGGGCGCGGTGGACTGCTCCACGGCCTGGGCGAAGAGCTTGTCGCTGGAGACGACGTCCAGCTCCTCGAGCTTGCGGGAGATGACCTGCACACCCCAGCCGTCCTCGACGGTGAATTCAACCGCTTCCCCGCCGGGGCCGGGGTAGTCGTCCGGGTTGAACTGTTTGAGCACTGACTTCACGGTCAGCACCGAGCCGGCGACTACCAGCGCGAACACCAGCACCACGGCGAGCATCACCAAGTTGCGGCGGCGTTTGGTGCGCTTGCGGCGCTGCTTCTTGCCGGCCTCGGCCTGCGCGTCCAGCGGTTCCCCGACCAGGTCCGCGGCGGGCGCCGAACCCCCGGCGTAGTCGTCGTAGGACTGCTCGTTGCGCGGCTGCTGTTCGGGGTCTGCCGCCTGGCCCTCGGCGGGCGCGGCGACTGGAATGTACTCGGTGGCCGGCTGGGCGCCGGAGGCACCCGCGGTGCCGGAAGTTTCCGGGTCGACCGGCTGCAGCTGGTAGTAGCCCAGCCCGGTCAGCTCCGGCGCGGAGGGGGCGGCGAGAGGGTCCGGATGCGAGGACGAGCCCGCGGCGAAACGCTCGTACAGCGCCAGTTGGGTGGCGCGCTGCCGTTCGGCGCGGGTCGTCTCTCGCATCAACTCTCTTTTCTCCGGTGGGTTCCCGGGTTGCCGGGTTCGGGCGCTACTTCAGCACCACGCGGCTTGCCTGCACACGCACGCTGTTGCGTCGCATGTCCAGCACCTGCTGCAGGATCTCGATCGCGGCGGCCTGGTCGACGACCTCGCGGTGCGAAGCCATCTTCTTGCCTGAGGCATGCAGCGCACGGTGGGCGCTGACGCTGCTCAGGCGCTCGTCGACCAGGAAAACCTCAACCTCGATGCTAGCCGCATTTGCCTCTTCGACCAAGGCAATGGCGTAGTCACGTGCCATTTTGGTGGATTCCGTGGCGTTCCCGGACAGGGCCTTGGGTTCGCCGATGTAGACCTCGGACACACCGCGGTCCACGATCATGCGCAGCAGCAGGCGGCGGTCGGAGTTCTTCTTCGCGTCGCGGCGCAGCGTCATCACCGGGGTGGCGAGCAAGCCCGAGGGGTCGGAGACGGCGACGCCGACGCGGGCCAGGCCCACGTCGACGCCGAGCGCGATGCTAGCCATTGGCCAGCGCCGCGCGGATCGCGTCCAGGGCGTCGTCGATGCGCGAAGCATCCTGGCCGCCGCCCTGGGCCATGTCGTCCTTGCCGCCGCCGCCGCCGCCGAGCACGCCGGTGGCGGTGCGCACCAGCGCGCCGGCCTTGAAGCCGTTGGCGCGGGCTTCCTCGTTGGTCACCGCGAGCACCAGCGGGCGTCCGTTGGACACGCCGATCAGCACGATCACCGCGGCGTCCGAACCCAGCTTGCCGCGCAGGTCAAGGGCCATGGTGCGCAGTGCATCGGCCGAATCGACCGCGCCGGCGTTGTGCGCCAGCAGGCGGGTGGCGCCGATGGTGACGACCTTCTCCAGCAGCTGCGCGGACTGCGCGAGCATCGCGGCGCTCTTGAGCTCCGCAATCTGCTTCTCCGCTGCCTTCAGCTTGGCCACGGTCTCGTTCACGCGCTCGGAGACCTGGTTGCTCGGCACGCGGAACAGGCCCGAGAGCTCGGAGACCAGGGCGCGCTCGGCGGCACCGTGGCGGAACGCCTCCATGCCCACCAGCGCCTCGACGCGGCGGTTCCCCGAGCCCACGGAGGCTTCGGAGAGCAGGGTCAGCTGGCCGATGCGGGCGGTGGAGTCCACGTGGGTGCCGCCGCACAGCTCGCGCGACCAGGCGCCGTTCATCTCCACCACGCGCACGTCGTTGGAGTACTTCTCGCCGAACAGGCTCATCGCCCCCAGCTTCTTCGCCTCGGCCAGCGCCATCTCGTTGGTGACGACCTGGTGGTTGGCGGCGATCGCCAGGTTCACGACCTCTTCGACCTCGCTGCGGGCGGACGTCGACAGTGCCTCGGCCCAGGAGAAGTCGAAGCGCAGGTAGCCTGCCTTGTTGAAGGAACCGGCCTGGGTGGCGGTGTCCCCCAGCAGCTGGCGCAACGCGGCATGCACCAGGTGGGTGGCCGAGTGCGCCTGCTCGCCGGAGTGGCGGCGGATCGCGTCGACCTGGGTGCGCACCAGCGCCTCGGCGGGCAGCTCGCCCTCGCGCACGATGACCTTGTGCACGTTCAGGCCCTTGACCGGGGCCTGCACGTCGGTGACCTCCAGCACGAAGCCGTCGCCGGTGATCAGGCCGACATCTCCGGCCTGGCCGCCGGATTCGGCGTAGAACGGGGTCTCCTCCAGCACCAGGTCGATTTCCTGGCCCTGCTCGGCGAACGGCACCACGGCGCCGTCGCGGATGATGCCGCGGATCTTCGACTCGCCGGCCAGGGTGTCGTAGCCGGTGAAGTGCACATGGCCGGCCTCGGCCAGCGCGGTGTACACCGACAGGTCGGCGTGGCCCGACTTCTTGGCCTTGGCGTCCTTCTGGGCGCGGGTGCGCTGCTCGTTCATGAGCTCGCGGAAGCGCGCCTCGTCGACCGCCAGGCCCGCCTCGGAGGCGATCTCCAAGGTCAGGTCGATCGGGAAGCCGTAGGTGTCGTGCAGCGCGAACGCGTCGTCGCCCGAGAGGTCGTGGCCCTCTGCCTTGGCATGGGTCAGCGCTTCGTCCAGACGGGTGGTGCCCGAGGCGATGGTGCGGCGGAAAGCGCGCTCCTCGGCGTAGGCGATGCGGGCGATGCGCTCGAAGTCCTCTTCAACGATCGGGTAGACGCCCTTCATGGCGTCGCGGGAGACCGGCAGCAGCTCGGGAAGCACCTCGGTGTCCACGCCCATCAGGCGCATGGCGCGCACGGCGCGGCGGATCAGGCGGCGCAGCACGTAGCCGCGGCCTTCGTTGCCCGGGGTGACGCCGTCGGAGATCAGCATCAGCGAGGAGCGGATGTGGTCGGCGATCATGCGCAGGCGCACGTCGTTGGCGTGGTTCGGATCCTCGGGATCCTCGGTGGAGGTGTAGGTGATCGCGGCGAGTTCCGCGGCCTTGTCCAGCACCGGGCGGACCTGGTCGGTCTCGTACATGTTCTCGACGCCCTGCAGGATCATCGCCAGGCGCTCCAGGCCCAGGCCGGTGTCGATGTTGCGCTTGGGCAGTTCGCCGGCCACGTCGAAGTCGGTCTTCGAGCGCACCGCCGAGAGCTGGTACTGCATGAACACGAGGTTCCAGATCTCGATGTAGCGGGTCTCGTCGACCGCCGGGCCGCCCTCCTGGCCGTACTCGGCGCCGCGGTCGTAGTAGATCTCCGAGCAGGGGCCGCCGGGGCCGGGCTGGCCGGTGTTCCAGTAGTTGTCTTCCTTGCCGGTGCCGACGACGCGCTCGCGCGGCAGGCCGATTTCCTCTTCCCAGATGCGGCGGGCCTCGAGGTCCTTCTCGTCGCCGTCCTCGTAGACGGTGACCCACAGGCGGTCCTTCTCCAGGCCGTAGCCGCCGTCCTCGAGGCTGTTGGTCAGCAGCTCCCAGGCGAAGTGGATGGCTTCCTTCTTGAAGTAGTCGCCGAAGGAGAAGTTGCCGCACATCTGGAAGAAGGTGCCGTGGCGCACGGTCTTGCCGACTTCTTCGATGTCACCGGTGCGGATGCACTTCTGCACCGAGGTGGCGCGAGTGTACGGCGGCTCTTCGCGCGCGGTCAGGTAAGGGATGAACGGGACCATGCCGGCCACCGTGAACAGCAAGGACGGGTCGGCCGAGACCAGCGAGGCGCTGGGCACGGCGGTGTGGCCCTTGGAGACGAAAAAGTCGACCCATCGACGGGCAATTTCCTGCGTTTTCATCGTGTTACGGATGATCCCTTCATTTAGCTGAGTCCACGCCGAGGGCGGAACGTAATTCTTCTTCGCGTGCATGCATTGCGGTGCTGAATGCCTGCGCGATCTCCGAGACGCGGTCGGCGTACTTGCCGACCTGGCGGTTCAGGGCCGCCCCGGAGGAAACTTCGGTGTATTTTTTGGACGCCAGCACGCCAATGCCGACGCCGATCGAAACCCACAAGAGCTTTTTCATTCTAGTCTCCTTGCCTGAGAGGCAGTTGGTCGTCTGCGGTTAGCGGCTGCGGCGGGCCTTGCCTGAGGGCTTGGAGTTCATCGCGGCCTTGACGCCCTCGGTGAAGGCGGCGACCTTGATCAGCGGTTTGCCGACGGTGGCGGCGACCAGGGAGGACAGCGCCGAGACGTTGGCGGTGGCGTCGGAGACGTTGGAGGTGATCGCGTCGACCTTCTTGAGCTGGTCGTTCGTGGTCGCGACGGTGTTGGTGACCTCGCCGATCAACGGGGTGGTTCCGTCTGCCAGGTCCTTGATCGAGTTGCGCAGCTCGTCGAACACCTTGCCCAACTTGATGATCGGCACCGCGAGGATTGCCACCAATATGACGAACGCTCCAGCGGCGATGAGCCCTGCGATATCCGAACCCGACATGTGCTTCCTCTTCTGCTTGGGTTTTTGCTGCCAGTCCACCTTATCGAAGTGTGAGCCTGAACAGGTAGTTAAGCGGATGGCCCGCAACCGGAAATCGGTTGCGGGCCATCTGGCGCACGGGTTTAGCGTGCGTAGTACTCGACCACGAGGTTCTCTTCGCAGGTCACCGGGATCTCGGCGCGCTCAGGAGCGCGCAGGAAGGTGGCCTGGAGGGATTCCAGCTTGACGTCCAGGTAGGCAGGAACGGCTGGCAGCACCTGTGCGTGCTCGCCGGCTGCGGCCATCTGGAACGGAACCATCTTCTCGCTCTTCTCGTGAACGTGGATCAGCTGACCCGGCTTCACGCGGAACGATGGGCGGTCCACGCGCTGGCCGTTGACCAGGATGTGGCGGTGCACTACCAGCTGGCGGGCCTGCTGGATGGTGCGGGCGAAGCCGGCACGCAGAACGAGGGCATCCAGGCGGGACTCGAGCAGAGCCAGCAGGTTGTCACCGGTCTGGCCGCCGAGGCGCTTGGCTTCCTTGAAGGCGTTGAGCATCTGTACTTCGCGGATGCCGTACTGGGCGCGCAGACGCTGCTTCTCGCGCAGACGCACTGCGTAGTCGCTGTCCTGCTTCTTGCGGGCGCGGCCATGCTGACCTGGACCGTACGGACGACGCTCCATGTACTTTTCAGCTTTAGGGGTCAGGGCAAGGCCGAGGGCGCGCGAGAGGCGCACGGTACGGCGGGCACGGGCATTAGCCATTGATGTGTCCTTTTCATTTAAGCGACGGAGTCTACTGGCCTCCCGGACGGAGAGTGCTTGGGCGTCGCGTCCCGATGAAACACTGCAACCGCATAGGCCCCGGTCGCCCGGGGAGAATGCGGCTTGCCAGCCAAAGTTCAAGTTTACACGAATGAGCCTGCGCCCGCGGTGAGGTTTGCCCCACATCCGCGGCCGGGCGGAGCTCAGCGTTTGCGGCGCGGGTCCTTGGCCCGGATGATCTCGCGCAGTCGGGACAGCCTGGCGCCGATGGTCTTCTCCGCCCCGTTGGCGGTGGGCGTGTAGTAGTTGGTGCCAAGCAGGTCGTCGGGCAGGTACTGCTGGGAGGCGATCGAATGCGGGGCGTCGTGGGCGTAGATGTAGCCGGTGCCGTGGCCCAGCGCCGTGGCGCCCGGATAGTGGGCGTCGCGCAGATGGTCGGGGACCAGCGAGCCGCGGCCCTCGTTCACGTCGGCCAGCGCGGCGTTGATCGCGTTGTACGAGGCGTTGGACTTCGGAGCGGTGGCCAGGTGCACGGTGGCCTGGCCGAGCATGATGCGCGCCTCTGGCATGCCGGTCAGCGCCACGGACTGGGCGGCGGCCACCGCCAGCGGCAGCGCGGTGGGATCGGCCATGCCGACATCCTCGCTGGCGGAGATCATCAGGCGGCGGGCGATGAAGCGCGGGTCCTCCCCCGCGGCCAGCATGCGCGCCAGGTAGTGCAGGGCCGCGTCCACGTCCGAGCCGCGGATCGACTTGATGAACGCGGAGATGATGTCGTAGTGCTGGTCGCCGTCCTTGTCGTACCGCTGCACGGCCTGGTCCATGGCCAGGTGCACGTGGGAAGCCTCGACCTGCACCGGCGGCGCCACGTCCTTGCCCGCGGCGTTCCAGGCGACGGCGCCGGCGGCCTCCAGCACGGTGAGCACGCGCCGGGCATCGCCCTGGGCCAGCCGGACGATCGCCTCGCGCTGCTCGGGATCCAGTGCGACCTGGCCGTCGAAGCCGCGCTCGTCGGACACGGCCCGATCCACCAGCTCGGCCAGGTCCGCGTCGGTCAGCGGGCGCAGGGTCAGCAGCAGCGAGCGCGAGAGCAGCGGGGAGATGACGGAGAAGGAGGGATTTTCGGTGGTGGCGGCGACCAGCACGACCACGCGGTTCTCCACCCCGGGCAGCAAGGCGTCCTGCTGGGCCTTGTTGAAGCGGTGGATCTCGTCGAGGAACAGCACCGTGGTGACCCCGCGCAAATCGCGGTCGTCCTTGGCCTGCTCGATGACCCGGCGCACGTCCTTGACCCCTGCGGTGATCGCGGAGAGCTCGACGAACTTGCGATCGGTGGCGCGGGCGATCACGTGGGCGATGGTGGTTTTGCCGATGCCCGGCGGGCCGTAGAGGATCACGCTGGAGGGCCCTGCCGGTCCGGTTTCCGGGTGCTCGGCCAGCTGGCGCAGCGGCGAGCCGGGGCCGAGCAGGTGCTGCTGGCCGACCAGCTCGTCCAGGGTGCGCGGGCGCATGCGCACCGCCAGCGGCGGACGCGGCCGATTGATTGCGCCTTCGCTGCGCGCGGCGGCAAAGTCATCGTCATCCAGGGCATCGAACAAATCGCTCACCCACCCAGCCTAGCGATACTCTGGAGGCTGCGCCCGCACGCCGGGCGCCGCCACCCCGCCGCTTTGGAAAGGATCACATGCGCGCCGTCATCCAGGTCGCCAGCACCGCCCACGTCGAGGTCGAGGAATCGATCGTCGGCGAACTGCCCTCCCCGGGGCTGGTGGTCCTGCTCGGGGTCACCCATGAGGACGACGAGGCGACCGCGCGCAAGGTCGCGGAGAAGATCTGGCGCCTGCGCATCCTCCAGGACGAGGCCAGCGCCGAGTCGACGAACGCGCCGCTGCTGGTCATCAGCCAGTTCACGCTGTACGCCTCGGTGCGCAAGGGCCGGCGCCCCTCGTGGTCCGCCGCCGCGCCGGGAGCGGTGAGCGAACCGCTGTACGAGTACTTCGTGGGCTGCCTGCGCCAGCTCGGGGCGCACGTGGAAACGGGGCGCTTCGGGGAAATGATGAACGTGTCGCTGGTGAACTCCGGGCCGATGACGATCATCGTGGATTCGGCGCACTTGGCGTAGTTCTCAGTTTTCACCCACGACAAGCTTGGCGAAGTCCGCAAAGAGCCGCAGCTGCCGGGCGAGCTGTTCCCGCCCTGCCGGTGTCAGCTCGTAGACCTTGCGTCCAGGTCCGCCCTGGCCTTCTTCCCACGTCGTGCTCACTGCTCCGGAAGCTTCGAGTTTTGCCAGCGCGGGATAGAGCGCTGCACCCTTGGGCGGGTCGAATCCCCCGGCGGCCAATGCCTTGGCAATTGCATAGCCATGGGCGGGACCGTTCTCGAGCTGGGTCAGCAGCAGCGTTGGCAGCACGGCTCGCTGCCAACCGGCAGGAAAATGTGAATTGCTTGTCATGCCCGGCCTGTTCTGGCGCGACCGTTGCTGCTTGTAAAGGGTTCTACAAACACTAGATATTGTCCTGGCGTTCGCTGACGGCATCGGCTGCCTGTTGCAGGGCTCGCAGCTTCGCCTGAACATGCTCTCCACGCTGCGAGGGAAGCAGTCTGGTAGCGAAGTAAGCCAGCAGCAGCATGCACAAAAAGGCGAGGAAGGCAGTCCACCACGAGATTCCGTTGGTGGATATTTCGCCTATATTACCGGACAGGTAGTAGCCGAATAGCAGCAGCAGCGCGCAATTCTTGAGCATCCAGCGACGATGCACCGCGGCTGCATTGCCCGGCGCCGCCTGGATGGCGAATTCGTTGGGTGTGCCCAGATCGTTGACGATGTCCGTGGTGTTCGCCTCCTGGGAGTTCTCGTGCCAGCCCTGCCTGGCTTCTTCCAGCACAGAGGCAGCTTCCCGCCGGGTGAATCCGTAGCGGCCGCGAAGGATTCTCCTGGTCTGCGCAAACCATAGACCTGGATCCAGATTCAGGGCCGCCTCGTCGGCTGGGGAATGCGGCTTCGCGCTCGCCTCTGGCAGGAAGAAGACGCCCACTGCGAGCAGTAGGCCAAGCATAGGGACAACGGCATTGGGCGCTGGGATCGCCGCATCCTCCCCGGCCATCATGAACAGCGGCACTGCCACCAGGACGGTCGTGGGAAGCCCTACGGACAACAACAGCCATGCCGCCTTGAAACGCGAAGCGAGACGCAGGTAGGCGAAGCCCGTTCCAATGAGGGCTAGGGAGCCTCCCGCGATGAAGCAACCCAGCTGCCAGTACGTCCAACTCCAGGCGAGCCAGCCGTCCCTGAATGCGATCCAGAGGCCGAAGCCGACGGCCATGGCACCGATGGTGAGGCCAAATCCCAGAACGAGCGTGCGGAAGCTGTCAACGGGCAGTTCATCCTGGCCAAGCTGTTGGGGGGATTTGATTTCGCGCACTCGATGCTTGCCAAAAATCCAGCCGTTGCCCAGGAGCTGCTCGGCGGATTCGCCACTGGCATGGATCCACTCGCGCTGGGCGAGCAGCTCTTCTTCGCACTGCGCCGGCGTGGCATCGGCGATGACCATGGCCGCATGGAATTGCTCGGCCCATTCGCGGTCGCCCGCTGGGTAGGAGTTGATGATTTTCGCGGTTGTGCTGAGTTCTGGATTGCTGCGTTCTGGATTGCTGCCCATCGCCGCCTCGCCGAAGTCGTCCTACTAGATCAGTTTTCAACCTAGTGCAGTTTTTTTCCCATGGCAAGCGCCAGCACGGGCCCGGCTTAACGGCAACGGGGCCGGGAGGATCCATGCGGATTCTCCCGGCCCCGTCCAGGCAGCTTGGGCCAAGGCTATTTGGCTTCTGCCTCAGCCCTCGACTCGGCGTCGGCCTTCTTCTTCTCGGGCTTGAAGTCGATCCCGGCCTCCTTGCGCTGCTGCGCGGTGATCGGCGCCGGAGCTTGGGTCAGCGGGTCGAAGCCGCCGCCGGTCTTCGGGAAGGCGATGACGTCGCGGATGGACTCCGAACCGGTGAGCAGCTGCAGCACGCGGTCCCAGCCCAGGGCGATGCCGCCATGCGGCGGGGCGCCGTACTTGAAGCCCTCGAGCAGGAAGCCGAACTGGGTCTGCGCCTGCTCCTCGCTCACGCCCATCAGCTTGAAGACGCGCTCCTGCACGTCGCGCTGGTGGATACGGATCGAGCCGCCGCCGATTTCGTTGCCGTTGCAGACGATGTCGTACGCGTAGGACAGGGCCGAGGCAGGGTCGGTGTCGAAGGTGTCCAGGAACTCTGGCTTCGGGCTGGTGAACGCGTGGTGCACAGCGGTCCAGGCGCCGGCGCCCACTGCCACGTCGCCCGAGGCGACCGCGGCGGAGGCAGGTTCGAACATCGGTGCGTCAACTACCCACACGAAGGCCCAGTCGCCGTCCTTGATCAATCCGGTGCGGTGGCCGATCTCCACGCGGACCGAGCCGAGCAGGGCGCGGGATTCGGCCTTGTCGCCGGCGGAGAAGAAGATGCAGTCCCCCGGCTTGGCACCGGTGGCGGCGGCCAGGCCCGCCTTCTCCTCATCGGAGAGGTTCTTGGCCACCGGGCCGGCCAGCTCGCCGTCTTCCTTGAGCAGCACGTAGGCAAGGCCCTTCGCGCCGCGCTGCTTGGCGAATTCCTGCCAGGCATCCAGGGTGCGGCGGGGCTGCGAGGCGCCGCCGGGCATGACCACGGCGCCGACGTAGGCCGACTGGAACACCTTGAAGGAGGTGTTCGCGAAGTACTCGGTCATCTCGGTCAGCTCGAGGCCGAAGCGCAGGTCCGGCTTGTCCGAACCGTACTTCTCCATGGCCTCGGCATAGGTCATGCGGCGGATCGGGGTCGGGATCTCAACGTCGATCAGCGCCCAGATGGCTTTGACCAGCTTCTCGCCCAGGGCGATGATGTCGTCTTCCTCGACGAACGAGGCCTCGATGTCCAGCTGGGTGAACTCCGGCTGGCGGTCGGCGCGGAAGTCCTCGTCGCGGTAGCAGCGCGCGATCTGGTAGTACTTCTCGAAGCCGCCGACCTGCAGCAGCTGCTTGAACAGCTGCGGGGACTGCGGCAGCGCGTACCAGCTGCCCGGGGACAGGCGGGCGGGAACGACGAAGTCGCGGGCGCCTTCCGGGGTGGAGCGGGTCAGCGTCGGGGTCTCGATCTCCACGAAGCCCTCGTCGTGCAGCAGGTTGCGGGCCACGCGGTTGACCTCGGAACGCAGGCGCAGGTTGCGGGTCGGGGTCGGGCGGCGCAGGTCAAGGTAGCGGTGGCGCAGGCGCGCCTCCTCGCCGACCTCGACGTGCTCATCAACCTGGAACGGCAGCGGCGCGGCGGTGTTCAGCACGATCACCTCGTCGGCGATCACCTCGATTTCGCCGGTGGGCAGGTTCGGGTTCTCGTTGCCCTCCGGGCGGCGCTCGACGGTGCCCTTGATCTGCAGCACGAACTCATTGCGCAGCGGGTGGAAGTCCTCCTCGTCGCGCACCACGACCTGGGCCACGCCCGAGGCGTCGCGCAGATCCAGGAACGCCACTCCACCGTGGTCACGGCGGCGGGCGACCCAGCCGGTGAGGGTGACCTGCTGTCCAATGTGCTCGGCGTTTAGCACGCCCAGCTGATGAGTGCGTAGCACTACGATCCTTTCGGTCGATTCGACAAAGTGCGAAGTTCTTCTTCGCAAGAGTTTAGTGCACCCGGTGCGGGTGCAGGGCGGCCGGAGCCTAGCCGACGGTGTTGTACAGGTCCTGCGCCGGCGGGGCCCAGACGGCCGGATCGGCGGAAACCTGCTCGCCGGAACGGATGTCCTTGACCTCGTGGGTGCCGTCCGCGTGGGTGAACCAGACGAACGGAATCCCGCGGCGATCTGCGTACTTGATCTGCTTGCCGAACTTCTCCGCGCTGGAGGCCACCTCGCAGGCGATCCCCCGTCCGCGCAGCGCGGCGGCGACGTCTTGCGCCTCGTGCCAGGAGTCGTCGTGGGCGAGGGTGACATACACCACCGAGGGCACCGAACGCGCGGCCTTCACCGTTTCCTCGGCGAGGATGCGGGAGATCAGGCGGGTGACGCCGATGGACAGGCCAACACCCGGGTAGGTCTTCTTGCCCTTGGAGGCCAGCGACTCGTAGCGTCCGCCCGAGCAGATCGAGCCCAGCGATTCGTGGCCCACCAGCACGGTCTCGTAGACGGTGCCGGTGTAGTAGTCCAGGCCGCGGGCGATGGACAAGTCGGCCATGACCTTGCCCGGGGCGCGTTTGGAGGCGGCGGCGATGACCTGCGAGAGCTCGTCCAGGCCGGTGTCCAGCAGCTCGTGCTCGACGCCCAGGGCGCGGACCTGCTCGACGAAGGAGGTGTCCATGGTGCGGATCTTGGCCAGCGCCAGCGCGGCGGCCGCCTGCTCGGCGGTGGCGCCGACGTCCTCGATGAGGATCTTGGCCACGGCGTCGTCGCCGATCTTCTCCAGCTTGTCGATGGCGCGCAGCACCGCGTCCGGGTCGTCGAGTCCCAGGCCGCGGTAGAAGCCCTCGGCGAGCTTGCGGTTGTTCACGCGCAGCCGGAAGTCGCCGATCGGCAGGGCGGAGAGGGCGTCGGCGATGGTCAGCGCCAGCTCGACGTCGTAGCTGAAGGGCAAGGTGCCCTCGCCGACCACGTCGATGTCGGCCTGGGTGAATTCGCGGAAACGGCCGTCCTGCGGGCGTTCGCCGCGCCAGACCTTCTGCATCTGGTAGCGGCGGAACGGGAAGGCCAGGTGGCCGGCGTTCTCCACCACGTAGCGGGCGAAGGGCACGGTCAGATCGAAGTGCAGGGCCAGCGCGTTCGGATCGTCCTTGTCGTCCTCGGCGGCCAGGCGGGAAAGGCCGTAGACCTCCTTGTCGATCTCGCCCTTGCGCAGCAGCTGCGCCCGGGTTTCCACGGCGCGGGTCTCGATGTTCGCGAAGCCGTGCAGCTCGAAGGTGCGGCGCAAGGTGTCGAGCACATGCTGCTCGACCACCCGCTCGGCCGGAAGCCATTCGGGGAAACCTGATAGGGAGGCCTTGCGTGCCATGAAACTCCTTGGTGCATCGTGCTGTAGGCAAAAACTGCGCGCAAACCGCCGTGCGAACGCGCCACCTACCCATCTTATAGCGCCAACACGAAGAAACCTGCGCACGTCGGCTTACTAAGAAGCGGAGGTCACAGGTAGAGTTGGCTGAGCAAGTACAGCGCAAAAAGTGAAAGAGTTTCAGCGGTGACCACCAGTCAGCAATCCGACGACAGCCAGAAGACCCCCGTGCCGCAGGCCGTAAAGCCTGCCGCGAAGCCGGTCGTAGCCCAGCCAGTCGTGCATTCCACGCCCCTTGACGAAGCGGCCAAGTTCGCCCGCGTCGCCGAGGACGGCCACGTATTCGTCATCATCGACGGCGCCGAGCACCCGGTCGGCCAGTACCCGGACGCGACCGCCGAGGAGGCCCTGGCCTACTTTGTGCGCAAATATGACGACGTCTTCTCCCAGCTGATGCTGCTCGAGCAGCGTGTGGCAGCCAAGGCCCCGGCCGGCGAGATGGGCAAGACCATCGACGCGCTGGCCGCCGCCGTGGCCGAGCGCCACATGGTCGGCGACATCGCGCTGCTGGAATCCCGGCTGGAAACCGTGCGCGTGGCGGTGCAGGAGCTGTCCGCCGCCCAGCGCCAGGCCAACGAAGCCGCCCGCGCCGAGCAGCTGGCCGTGCGCGAGGGCATCGTCGAGCAGGCCGAAGCCATGGCCGCCAAGCGCCCTGAACAGATCCAGTGGAAGACCGCCTCGGCGGCCATGAACGAGCTGTTCGAGAACTGGAAGGCGACCCAGCGCTCCTCGGTACGCCTGCCGCGCGCCACCGAAGACGCCCTGTGGAAGCGCTTCCGCGCCGCCCGCACGACCTTCGACCGCCACCGCCGCGCCTACTTCTCGCAGCTGGATTCCACCAACGCCGCCGCGAAGGCAGTCAAGGAGGAGCTGATCGCGCGCGCCGAGGCGCTGCAGAACTCCACCGACTGGGCCGCTACCGCCGCAGAGTACCGCAAGCTCATGGACGAGTGGAAGAAGTCGCGCCGCGCCTCGCGCAAGGACGACGACCAGCTCTGGGGCCGCTTCCGCGCCGCCCAGGACGTGTTCTTCCAGGCCCGCGCCGAGGCCAACGCCGCCGTGGACGCCGAATTCGCCGCCAACCTCGTGGTGAAGGAAGCCCTGCTGGAGGAAGCCCGCGCGCTGCTGCCGATCAACGACCTGGCCGCCGCCAAGGCCAAGCTGGATTCGATCCGCGGCCGCTGGGAAGACGCCGGAAAGGTGCCGCGCGGGGACCTGCAGCGCATCGAGTCGGCGCTGCGCCAGGTGGAGGACGCCGTGAAGAGCGCCGAGGAAGAGCAGTGGCGCCGGTCCAACCCGGAGACCAAGGCCCGCTCGAACTCCATGCTCTCGCAGCTGCAGGAGACCATTGCCGCACTGGAGGCCGACCTGGCCGCCGCGCAGGCCAAGGGCAACGCCAAGCAGATCGCTTCGGCCCAGGAAGCCCTGGACGCCCGCCGCATGTGGCTGAGCACCCTGGAGAAGTCGGCAGCCGACTTCGAGTAATAATCCACAGTTCGCCTGTGCACCGCCAACGCGGCGGCGTCACCTGCTTCAGTAGCCCTATGGAGAATCTACATCCCACGGCTTCTGGACGGTGCGCCGCCGCGTTGCGCATTCCGGAGGATCTGCTGATTGCCGGCGAGCTGTTCAGCCGCAATGAACTCGGGGCCATGGCCGGGCGCGGCCTGGTGCGCGAGGCGATGGGCAACTGCTTCGTGCCCATGTTCTTCAGGTACGACGCCGGGGTGCGGGCGCGGATCGCCGCGTTCGTCTCCGGGCGCCAGCTGCAGCGCCACGACGTGATCTGCCGCGAGACCGCCGCCTGGGTGCACGGCCTGCTGCCCTACACCTTCGCGCTGCGGATCAATTCGCCCGGCTACCGGCGGCCCTATCGCCCGGGCAACGGGCTGCAGGTGAGCTTCTCGCAGCTCGAGCTGGCCGAGGAGGAGATCATCTTCCGCCATCGGGTGAAGGTCACCAGCCTGCTGCGCACGGTGTGCGTCTGCGCAGCCTACGATCCGCTGCCCAGCGCCACCAGGGTGCTGGCGGAGGTGGTGCGGCTTCAGGACAAGTTCCTGCATTTGGATGCGGTGGCGCAGCGGCTGGCGCAGTATCCCGCGCAGCCCGAGGTGTCCCGGGCGCTGCGGCTGGTCGAGTCCTTCGCCCCGGAGCGCCAGCTGGACGGGGACCGGCCGGCTGCGGCCTAGCTAGCGCCGGGAGCCTGCGGTGGTGCGGTAAACGTCGTACACGCCGTCGATCCGGCGCACCTGGTTCAGCACGTGGCTCAGGAACTTCGGGTCGCCCATCTCGAAGGAGAAGCGGGAAATCGCCACACGTTCCCTGCTGGTCTGCACCGAGGCGGAGAGGATGTTCAGGTGGTTCTCGGAGAGGATCCGGGTCACGTCTGAAAGCAGCGACTTGCGGTCCAGCGCCTCGACCTGGATTTCCACCAGGAAGACTCCGTTGTGCTTCGAAGCCCAGGAGACGTTCACGATGCGGTCCGGCTCCCCGGCCAGCTGCGCCAGGTTCAGGCAGTCGGTGCGGTGCACCGAGACGCCGGCACCGCGGGTGACGAAGCCCTGGATCTCATCCGGCGGCACCGGGGTGCAGCAGCGGGCCAGCTTGACCAGCACGTCGCCCACGCCTTCCACGATCACGCCGGCGTCGTTCCCGGTCCGCTTGGTGGGGGCGTTGACCTTGACGTCGGCTTCCTCGTCGACCTGCTCGGCCTCCGGAGGGCCGATGAGCGCGGTGAGGTGCTCGATGACGTTCTGCGCGCTGGTGTGCCCGTCGCCGACCGACTGGTAGAGCGCGGAGATGTCCGAGTGGTGCAGTTCGCTGGCCACCGCGGAGAGCAGGTCGTGCGTCATCAGCTTCTGCAGCGGCAGCTGGTTGCGGCGCAGCTCCTTGGTGAGCAGCTCCTTGCCCTTCTCGATGGCCTCCTCGCGGCGCTCCTTGGAGAAGTAGCCGCGGATCTTGGCCTTGGCGCGCGGGGACTTGACGAAGTTCTGCCAGTCCTGGGACGGCCCGGCCCCCTCGGCCTTGGAGGTGAAGACCTCCACCACGTCACCCTGCTTGAGCTCGGTGTGCAATGGGACCAGTTTGCCGTTCACGCGGGAGCCGATGGTGCGGTGCCCGACATCGGTGTGGATGGAATAGGCGAAGTCCACCGGGGTGGCGCCCACCGGCAGCGACATGATGTCGCCCTTCGGGGTGAAGACATAGACTTCTGCGGAGCTGATGGTGTAGCGCAGCCCGTCCAGGAACTCCTCGGAGTCCTCGGTGTCGGCCTGCCATTCCATCAGGGAGCGCAGCCAGTCCATGTTCTGCTCCGGGGAGAGCATGGAGTTCGCGTGCTGCCCGTGCTTGTACTGGAAGTGCGCGGCCACGCCGTATTCGGCGCGCACGTGCATGTCGTGGGTGCGGATCTGGATCTCCACCGGTTTGCCCTCGGGGCCCATCACGGTGGTGTGCAGCGACTGGTACAGGTTCAGCTTCGGGATCGCGATGTAGTCCTTGAAGCGGTTGGGCAGCGGGTTCCACTGCGCGTGCACCACGCCCAGGGCGCCGTAGCAGTCCTTGACGTTGTCCACCAGGATGCGCACGCCCATCAGGTCGTGGATGTCGTCGAAGTCCTTGCCGCGCACGATCATCTTCTGGTAGATCGAGTAGTAGTGCTTCGGGCGGCCGGAGACCGACGCGTGGATCGCCACTTCGCCGAGATCCTTGTCCAGGGTCTGGCGGATGTTGGCCAGGTACTTCTCGCGTTCGGGGGTGCGGTCCCCCACCATGCGCACGATCTCCTGGTAGACCAGCGGGTGCAGAGCGGCGAAGGACAGGTCCTCCAGCTCCCACTTGACGGTGTTCATGCCCAGGCGGTGGGCCAGCGGCGCGAAGATCTCCAGGGTTTCCTTGGCCTTGCGCGAGCTGGATTCGGGCGAGACGTAGCGCCAGGTGCGGGCGTTGTGCAGTCGGTCGGCCAGCTTGATCAGCAGCACCCGGATGTCGCGGGACATCGCCACCACCATCTTGCGCACCGTCTCGGCCGGGGCCGCGTCGCCGTAGGTGACCTTGTCCAGCTTTGTGACGCCGTCCACCAGCATCGCGATCTCCTCGGAGAATTCCTTCTTGACCGACTCCAGGGAGTACTCGGTGTCCTCCACGGTGTCGTGCAGCAGGGCGGCGGCGAGGATCGAGCCGGTCATGCCCATTTCGGCCAGGATCGTGGCCACTGCCACCGGGTGGGTGATGTAGGGGTCCCCGCTCTTGCGCTTCTGCCCCTCGTGGTACTTCTCGGCGACCTCGTAGGCGTGGACCAGCAGGTCCAGGTCCGCCTTGGGGTGCTTGGACTTCACGGTGCGCAGCAGCGGTTCCAGCGTCGGCGAGGTGCTCGGGGTGCTGCCGCGGCCTGCGAAGCGCACCAAACGTGAGATCGAGCGTCGTTTCCCATTGTTCAGGTTAGGCGTGTTGGCCATGCCCCGCTCCTTCCACGTTGCACCGGTCAAACAGAGACGGCGTCGCGCACGGCGAGATGATCGCCAGGTGCCGACGCCACTGCCTGCGTTCGGTCGAGATCAGTGCCGCCGCGGGGGTTACCGCGGCTACCAGTAAAAACACGTTCTCCAGTTTATTCGTTATAGCACGTGAACCCGGTGTCCACGAATTCCGCGGTGTCACGGGTTAAGAAAATCGGCACCCCGCCACACAGGTGGCGGGTGCCGATTTTCTTCGGGCCGGGGGCCGGCGGACTAGGCCGCGGCGGCTTCCAGCTTCTTGGTGTGCGCGACGACCTCGGGGTCGTTGCGGCGCAGCCACGCGTACAGCGGGGCCTGGACGAAGATCGTGGACAGGGTGCCCACGATGATGCCGACGAACAGGGCCAGCGACAGGTCCTTGAGCGTACCGGCGCCCAACAGGTAGGAACCGATGAAAAGGATCGAGGCGACCGGCAGGACCGCCACCACGGAGGTGTTGATCGAGCGCACCAGGGTCTGGTTGATCGCCAGGTTCACCTGCTGCTCGAAGGTGCGTTCATTGCGCTTGGAGAAGTCCTTAGTGTTTTCGCGGATCTTGTCGAACACCACGACGGTGTCGTACAGCGAGTAGCTCAGGATCGTCAGGAAGCCGATGATCGCGCTCGGGGTGATCTCGAAACCGGTCAGCGAGTAGATGCCGCCGGTCACGATGATCACCGTGAACAGGCCGATGATGGCGGCCAGCGACATCTTCCAGGTGCGGAAGTACGCGGCCATCAGCAGGCCCACCAGCACCACGAAGACCAGCAGGCCGACCAGGGCCTGGCGGGAGACGTCCTGTCCCCAGGTCGGGCCGATGAAGTTGCTGGTGACCTCGTCGGCGCTCACGCCGTAGCCGGCGGCCAGGTCCTTGGCGATGGCCAGGGTCTGGTCGTCGGACAGGCGCTCGGTCTGGATGCGCATGGTGCCCGGGGCGATGTTGGTGACGGTCGCCTCGGCCTCCGGCGCGACGGCCTTGACTGCCTCCTCGCCGATGCCCTGCTCGGTGTGGGTCGTGTTCGACACGGTGAACTCCGAGCCGCCGCGGAAGTCGATGCCCAGATTGAAGCCGCCCTTGACGACGGGCAACAGGATGGACAAGACCACCAGGACCGCCGCGATGCTGAACCACAGGCGGTGCTTGGAGGTGAACGGGTAGGAGCGTTTGCCCGTGTAGAGCTCGTTGCCCCACGTGACCAGCTTATTCATTGTTCTCCTCCTGCGCCTGGTCCTTGGCGGCCTTCGCCTTGGTGGAGGCGGAGACCGCTTCGGCGCGGCGGCGTTCGGCGATGGTCATGCGCTTGGCGGCCTCTGCGCCCGCCTTCTGGTTCTTCTTCCCGCGGTTCGCATCGACGTTGTCGGTGAAGCGGCGGATCTGGCCCGCGCCCTTGTACAGCGGCTCGGCGCCGAGCAGCGAGGGGTCCAGGCCGGAGAAGCGGTGGCCCTCGGCGAAGAACTTCGTGCGTGCCAGCAGCACCAGCGTCGGGTGGGTCATGCCGTACACGACCACGAGGTCGATGATGGCGGTCAAACCCAGGGTGAAGGCGAAGCCTCGCACGTTGCCCACGGCCACGATGTACAGCACCACTGCCGCCAGCACGTTGACCGCCTTGGAGGCCAGGATGGTGCGCTCGGCGCGCTTCCAGCCGATGGCCACGGCGCTTGCCAGCGGACGCCCGTCGCGCAGCTCATCGCGCACGCGTTCGAAGTACACGATGAACGAGTCGGCGATCAGGCCGATGGCCACGATCAGGCCTGCCACGCCGGCCAGCGACAGGCGGTAGTTCATGCCCCAGCCCAGCAGCACCAGCGCCAGGTAGGTCAGCACGCCGGAGGCGATCAGCGACGCAATGGTCACGAAGCCCAGCGCGCGGTACTGGAAGATCGAGTAGATGAACACCGCGAACAGGCCGATGATGCCGGCGATCAGGCCGGCCTTGAGCTGGTCGGCGCCGAGGGTGGCGGAAACCTGCTGCTCGGACTGGATGTCGAAGCTGATCGGCAGGGCGCCGTACTTCAGCTGCTCGGCCAGCGCCTGGCTGGTCTCCTGAGTGAAGCCGCCGGAAATCTGCGGGCGGCCGTCGGAGATCACGGCGTTGGTCGTCGGGGCGGAGATGGTGTTGCCGTCGAGCACGATGGCGAACTGGTTGCGCGAACCGGTCAGCGAGATCAGCCGCTGGGTGGTGTCGGCGAAGGTCTTGGTGCCTTCGGAGTTGAACTCGATGACCACAACCCATTCGCCGGTGACCGAGCCGTTCACGCCGCGCGCCAGCTGGGCGTAGGCGTCGGAAATCTGGTCGCCGGGGATCTCCTGCGGACCGAGGATGTACTTCACGCCCATGCGCTCATCGCACGAGATCATCGGCTTGGCAGGATCGTGCGTGGTGGTGCTGGCTTCCTTCAGCTCGGTCGGGCAGTCGTAGGCCTCGAACTGCTTGTACAGGTCTGCGCTGATCCAGTTGGTGTCCGAAGGGTTCTCCGGTTTGCCGGTCGGCTTCGGCAGGTCCTTGGCAGGGGTGCGGTCGGCCTCCGGGGTGGCGTTGAACGCGCCGGTGATCAGCACCGGGCGAAACTCCATGTTCGCCGAGGCCTGGATCAGGTCGCGGGTCTCCTGGCTCGGAACACCCGGCATCGAGACGACGACGTTGCGTCCGGACTGGGTGGTGATTTCCGATTCGGTCACGCCGGCGCCGTCAACGCGCTGGCGGATGATCTCCACCGCCTGGTCCAGCTGCTCCTGGCTGATCGCCTGGTCGCCCTGGACACGCGGGGCCAGGATCATCTGGGTGCCGCCCTCCAGGTCCAGCGCGAGCTTCGGTGCGAAGCTCGTCTTGCCGCTGAGCACGCCGCCCACCAGCACGCCGGAGGCGATGAGGAAGACCACCAGCAGCCACAGCAAGGCTTTGCGTGCCTGCTTCACAGGTCTAATTGATGACATCTAATGTGCTTTCTCGTCTAGGCGGACCAGATGCGGACCGCCGCGAATCGGCCTGGCTAGGCGTTGCGCTCGTCCTTGCCCTCGTCGTTCAGGCGACGAAGGGACTCCTCCGGGGTTTCCACGGTGGACGACGGGGCATCGGCCTCGGCCACAGTAGGGGCGGTCGCCGCGGCAGCAGCGTCGTTGTCCAGGAAGGTTGCAATGGCCTGGCGGTGCAGGGTCAGCACCACGCCGTTGGCGACTTCGACCTGCACGCGGTCCTCGGCATCGATACCGACGACGGTACCGAAGATGCCCGAATTGGTCATGACCTTCGCACCCGGGACGGTGTTGTTCTTCAGTTTCTCCTGCTGGGCTGCCTGCTTCTTGCGCCCGCGGAACATCATGAAAATCAGCACTGCGAACAGCGCGATCATCAGGATCATCGAGGGGTTGAAGCCGCCGCCGGCGGCCTGGGCGATCACCAGAGAGTTCACGTAAATTACCTGCTAACGATTCGTTGCGAATGCTGAAAATTCGGGATGCTGCGGGCGTCAGCGACGCGCAAAACAGCAAAGACGCCCCACCCAGGCCCTGTCGAGGGCATAGGTCAGGCGTCTTTAGTCTAATGGGTGCGCGACTACGGGCGAACCATTTACGCGTCCGGTGAAGCGATGCTGGTCTAATCCTCATCGTTTTCATAGCTTTGGGCGCTGGCGAAAATGGCGTCCTTGGGCATGGCGATCCCCAGATGCTGCCAGGCGCTGGGCATTGCGATTCGCCCGCGCGGGGTGCGTCCCATCAAGCCCTCGCGCACGAGATATGGCTCGGCGACGGTCTCCACGGTTTCGGTTTCCTCACCGACCGCAATGGCCAGGGTGGACAGGCCCACCGGTCCCCCGCCGAACTTCAGGCACAGCGCCTCGAGCACCGACCGGTCAAGTCGGTCCAATCCCCTGGAGTCGACCTCGTACATGTCCAGCGCGGCTGCCGCGGATTGCGCGTCGATCTCCTCGAGCTTGTGCACCAGCGCCCAGTCGCGCACGCGGCGCAGCAGGCGGTTGGCGATGCGCGGGGTCCCGCGGGAGCGTCCGGCGATTTCGGAGAAGGCTGCCGAGGTAACCCGCAGGTCCAGCATCATGGCCGAGCGGCGCAGCACCAGCTCAAGCTCCTCGACGGCGTAGAACTCCAGATGGCCGGTGAAGCCGAAGCGGTCGCGCAGCGGGCCGGGCAGCAGGCCTGCGCGGGTGGTGGCGCCCACCAGGGTGAACGGCGGCAAATCCAGCGGGATGGCGGTCGCGCCGGCGCCCTTGCCCACGACGATGTCGACGCGGAAGTCCTCCATCGCCATGTAGAGCATTTCCTCGGCCGGCCGCGACATGCGGTGGATCTCGTCCAGGAACAGCACTTCGCCTTCGGTCAGCGAGGACAGGATGGCGGCCAGGTCGCCGGCATGCTGGATGGCAGGTCCCGAGGAGATGCGCAGCGGCGCGTTCATTTCCGCAGCGATGATCATCGACAAGGTGGTCTTGCCCAGCCCCGGAGGGCCTGAAAGCAGCACGTGGTCGGCGCTGCGTTCGCGGATCTTGGCCGCTTCGAGCACCAGGGAAAGCTGCTGGCGCACGCGGGCCTGGCCCACGAAGTCGTCCAGGTTGCGCGGGCGCAGCGCGGCTTCCAGCGCATGCTCCTCCGGTTCGCTTCCGGCGTGGGTCAGCGGTTTGGAATCAGACACGGGGTAATCCTATCGGGCGCGGTTGGCGCTGGACATGCTGCGCAGGGCCGCGCGCAGGATGTCGGCCACGTTGCCGGTGGCGACGATGTCGGGATCCGCCTTGGACAGCGCCTTGAGCGTGGCGGTGGCATCCTTCTCGCTCCAGCCCAGCCCGGTGAGCGCCTCGATGACCTGCGGTTCCCAGACCGAGGCGGAACCGGCAGCTGCGGATCCGGAGGGCACCGGGGCGCCGGTGGGAACGAGCTTGCCGTTCAGCTCCAGCACGATGCGGCTGGCGCCCTTGGGGCCGATGCCGGAGACCTTGGTGAAGGCGGCGGTGTCCTTGGTGTTGGCGGCGATGCGCACTTCTTCGGGGGTGTGCACGGCGAGGATGGCCAGGCCGGTACGCGGCCCGATGCCGGAAACGCCGATGAGCACCTCGAAGACGTCGCGTTCCTCGGTGGTGGCGAAGCCGAACAGGGTCATCGAGTCCTCGCGCACCACCATGGAGGTGTGCACGGTGGCCTCGCGTCCCTGGTGCAGGGTGGACAGCGTGCCGGGGGTGGCATTGACCAACATGCCAAAGCCGTTCACGTTGAGCACGGCGGTGTTCAGGGACACCGCTTGGACGGTGCCGGTCAATGAGCTGATCATGCCACTCCTTGGGATATATGTTCGATCCCAGACAGTTTATCGAAGATACCTACGAAGCGCGACGTCTGCCTGTCGCGGGTGAGTCTCAGCGCCGGGCGGCGCGGTGCTTGGCCGAGGCCTCGGCGGCGATCCAGGCGCGTTGGGCGGTGGTGAGCTGCCGGGACCCGGAGGAACTGGCAGCGGAGGCGGAGGCATTGGAGCCGGCGGCCGCGCCGCGCCATGCGTGGGCGATCGCCAGGGCGACCGCGTCGGCGGCGTCAGCTGGTTTGGGTGGCTCGTCCAGGCGGCAGATCTTGGCGACCATCTTGCCGATGGCGGCCTTGGTGGCCTGCCCGGAGCCGGTGACCGCGGCCTTGACCTCGGTCGGGGTATGCAACGCCACGGGGATGCCGCGGCGGGCGGCAGCGGTGATGACGATGCCGGTCACCTGCGCGGTGCCGATCACCGTTGAGACGTTGACCTGGGCGAAAACCCGTTCGATGGCCAGCACGTCCGGCTTGTGGGTATCCAGCCAGGCGTCGATCGCGTTCGCGATGGCCAGCAGGCGGGCATCCAGCGGGGTGCCCGGCGGCGTGCCCGCGACGGTGACGTCGACGAGTTCTACTAGTCGGCTTGCAGAAACGTCGACCACGGCCAACCCGCAGCGGGTCAGGCCGGGGTCGACGCCCACGACTCGAAGGGACAAACCCCTAGTTCTCCTCGTCCAGCGCTGCGCGAACCTCGTCGGACAGGTCGGCGTTGGTGTAGACGTTCTGCACGTCGTCCAGCTCTTCCAGCGCGTCGAACAGCTTCAGGAACTTGCGGGCCCCGTCCACGTCCAGGTCCACCTTCATGGACGGCAGGAATTCCATTTCGTCGGACTCGTAGGCGATTTCGGCCTCATCCAGCGCAGCTGCCACGGCGCGCAGGTCACTTGGCTCGCAGACGATGGCGAAGCTGTCGTCCTCGTCCAGGATCTCGTCGGCACCCGCATCCAGGACAACCATCAGCAGGTCGTCTTCGGTCAGCTCGCCCTTCGGCAGGCGGACAACGCCCTTGCGCGCGAACAGGTAGCTCACGGAGCCCGGGTCGGCGATGGAGCCGCCGTTGCGGGTGATGCCCACGCGGACCTCGGAGGCCGCACGGTTCTTGTTGTCGGTGAGGCACTCGATCAGCAGTGCGGAGCCCTGCGGACCGCGCGCTTCGTAGATGATTTCGGTGTAGTCGACGACCTCGCCGGTCAGGCCCGCACCACGCTTGACGGCGCGGTCGATGTTGTTGATCGGCACGGAGTTCTTCTTGGCCTTGCTGACCGCAAGTTCAAGAGCAGGGTTGCCGGCCATATCGGCACCGCCGGCACGGGCTGCTACTTCAATGCCCTTGATGAATTTCGCGAAGGCCTTGGCGCGCTTGGCGTCAATGGCTGCCTTCTTGTGCTTGGTTGTTGCCCATTTGGAGTGGCCTGACATGCTTTAAGCGTCTCCTCGCGTAATTTTGATGAAGAATTCATGGATGGCAGCGCTTCCGGATACCTCCGGATGAAAGCTGGTTGCCAACAGATTTCCCTGACGTACTGCAACGATTCTACCTTGTGACGACGGATCCGCTCCGGGTACGGTGCTGATCACTTCAACGTCCGGGCCAACCTGCACCGCTTCAGGGGCTCGGATGAACACCGCTTCGAGGTTGACGCCGTTGAAATCCAGTCGGTTCTCGAACGAATCGACCTGCCGTCCGAAAGCGTTGCGACGAACCGTCATGTCGATCCCGCCGAAAGTCTCCTGGACCGCGCCATTGCTGGCAACGGCGGGATTTTCCAGACGATCAGCCAACATGATCATTCCTGCGCAAGAACCGTATGCCGGCATGCCGTCGGCAATACGTCGGCGAATCGGTTCCGCAAGACCATAAATGCGCGACAGGCGGTCAATCACCGACGACTCGCCGCCAGGAATAACCAGCGCGTCGATCCGCCCCAGATCTTCAACAGTACGCACGGGCACAGCGACTTCACCAAGTTCTGTCAACGAAGCCAGGTGTTCACGAAAATCACCCTGCAGGGCAAGGACACCGAAGAGCGGCATGGTTCTACCTTCACAATTGAATCGATCCCCCACGGACTCGACGCTCAAAAAACGGAATCCATCGGGACAGCGCGCAGGCAATCCAGCAAGCGCCGGATCAACGTTATTCCTCCCCCACAGCTCATGCAGGTTTTATTACCAGGCGTGTCGCGATTCTTTCGCATCTCCAGAAGCGCTCGAAACAACTATCTGCGTTGCCCGCTTTCGCACTTGACTACTACTAGTGGGCCTCGCGGTCTGAATTGCATACCAGCAGCTTTGAGTAGATTCCGGAATTTTCAAGTAAGCACGACTGCATCGCTTTGCGCCAGTTATCCACAGATTTGAGCAAAACTCTCCCAATCTTTGAGCGCCGGGCATAGGATGACGCTCACTACGGCATCCCAGTGACTACGGAGAGTTCCTATGAGCGCTCGGAAAATTGCATGTGTAGCTCTGCTTGCAGCCAGCTCGATCGCACTCGCAGCATGCGAGTCCGGCCCCGAAACGCCGCCTACTCCAACGCAATCTCAGAGTGAAGAAAATCAGACACCGGACTCAGTGCCCACTAGATCGTCGACCTCTTCACCAAGCGCAAGTGAACGATATGAGCCCGCGAGTGCGGTGGCGCCCGCCAAGAACGTCCCTATCCCCAAGATGCCTGCAACTGCCACGAAAAATTCAGATAATGGCGCAAAAAGCTTCACGGAATATTATTTTTCGCTGATCAACTATTCAATTGAGACGAATGATGTTGAACAATTGAAGAAGGTTACAACTCGTCAATGCCAAGTATGCGGTGAAGATATCATTGATCCGGCAGCACGAGCCAAGCAAAAGAAAATGTGGCAAGTCGGCGGAAAGCATCACTTTGAGGTAGTAGATGTTTTCAAGACAACAACGAAACGAACTGCCGTTTCCGTCAGATATAAAGTTGATAAGTCCGAGTTCTATGTAACGAAAAACAAACCTGTAGCGACCCTTGAGAGCCTTCCGACGTCAATTCTTGCGATCAATCTTCTATTCGACGATGGCTGGAAAGTAGACAGTATCGTTGGTGAAGGTTAGAAGATATGATCAAATTATTCGGAATTTCACTCCTACTTGTCGCGATCTTCATGCAGGTTCCGAGCCCTGAAATGCGGACCGGAAGTCCTGCAGTTTGCCCAGAAATGCTTCTTCGTGTAAATCCCAAAGACATTCAACACTCTAGCGACAAATGCCCCGAAGTAGATAGTGATGACTTTGGGACTTCACAGCCGTGGTATCAAAGTCTTCCCAAAACTAACAAAAAAGAAGAGCCCAAGTATAAGTTGCGCGAGTACGATACTTGTATTCCCGGGCTTGAGAAAGCAATTGGCTGTGATAGCAATGCTGATATCAAAGAATGTGACGACGGATCATATCCAATTCAACGGCAGATTGTTGACCTCGAAGGGCTCGTAGTTCAACAATACTCATATTGCCCAGGGGACCCAGCACCGACTCTTGAAGGAGAAGCAATCAAAAAAGAAGAAATTCGCGTTACTCCCGCAATGTTTCGCTCTTTCCCTATAGTAGAATCTACGATCGGAAGTGATCCGGATGGTTTTTCGTTGAGAAACGGCAACACCCACTTCTGGGCAAGTCGAAGAATTCAAGAATTTAGATCCAACATGTCTGGCTCAGATGTTCGTATTAGGGCGATTCCAATCCAGTGGAATTGGAATTATGGTGATGGCTCAGCACGGAATAACAATTTCCCCGGAGAACCAGACCCACAGCACACCTTGCATGATCAGACGCCCACAAGTCATGTCTATGAAGTAACTGGAAAGTTCAGTGTGGGTCTGACAACTTTGTATCGCGGTGAATTCAGCGTGGACGGCGGGCCGTGGCAAAGCATTCCAGGACAAGCGGCCGTACCCAGCACTCCAATAACGATGGACGTTTGGAGAACCAAGAAAGAATTGATCGCAAATGAATGAATGAGGGAGCGGAAGCCCATTAAGGCAGAGTCCACTCCTCCAGACCATCATCAACAGCTCCGTAGGCATCAACGGTCTTTAGCGTCCGTTGAAGTGACGCTTTAGCATCCGCATCGGATACACATGTTTCTGTGGTGGCGACCTGGCACCATGCCACCGGCGCTTTGCTTAGCTGGTGCGGAACCCACTGAAGTTTTGACACGTCCCAGTTCTCGCCGTCGCGAGTAAAAGTTGCCTTTACGCTGATCCCTTCGCGATTCAGGATCGTAGGGGTGGCATGCTTTGCGACCGAGTTCCCAAGACCGTACACGATCCACGTTTCCTTGT
Source organism: Arthrobacter sp. YC-RL1 (assembly GCF_001454985.1). Classification (NCBI taxonomy): domain Bacteria; kingdom Bacillati; phylum Actinomycetota; class Actinomycetes; order Micrococcales; family Micrococcaceae; genus Arthrobacter; species Arthrobacter sp. YC-RL1. Next base: position 1,945,774 of record NZ_CP013297.1, on the reverse strand, counting down.
ACTTCTCGATCGGCAAGACCGAGTGCGTATGGTGCATGTAGACGAAATCGAACTCTCCCGAGCTGGCCAATGCTCGGCCGAGTTTTCGCTGGGACTCAGTTGGCGCACTCGTGTACTCCGCGCCGTCGTGCACCGCAGCCACCACGATGTCAGCCCCGGCCTTACGTGCAGATTTCGCACGATCAATGAGTTTCGATGAGTTGACCCCCGTGTCGACTCGCCAGTCAGAATCAGCGCGCATCCCGTTCAACGAGTACGTTGTGGCAACAACACCGAGCTTCACGCCACTGATGTCCATAATGGGTGGCTGCTCGGAGTCCTTCTTGCTCTTATAGCTTCCTGTCGAGAACATTTCATTCTTTGCCAGAGTGTCAAGGGTTCGGATGACTCCTTTGGTGCCCACGTCCACGGTGTGATTCGTCGCGGTGGTGCACCCGTCATAGCCGATAGCGGCGAGATCGGAGACGATTTGCGAGGGAACAGTGAATAGCGGGTATCCGGAATAAGGAGGGGTGCCGATCGGCGTCTCCAGATTGCACAGGGCTACATCTGCGTCCTGAACGTATGGCTTGAGGCCAGCCAAGAGTGGCTCGAAGTCGAAGTCCTTGCCATTGCCGTCGGATTTCCCGGCAGCGGTTTCTGCTTCATCTAGCAACTGCGGGTGGAGCAGCACATCCCCGGTCACCATGAGGGACAACTCCTCGGGTCGATCCATTGGTGTTTCCTTCGGGCCATCCTGGTCCTTTGCTGGCTGCGAAGCTTCAACGGTCGGTGCGGCAGATGTCGATGTGAGCGCGCCTGATTGTATTTGCGGCGCAACGCTGCATCCAGATGCCAGGGCCACAGGAAGTGCAATTGATACGGTCAGCGCAGCGAAGCGAATGGGCAAGGGAAAGCTCATACGCCACAGCATACCGGTGGATCGCAGTTCGCCCTTGGCATGACATTGGCGTCAATGCAAGCTGGGTCACGTTCAATATGGGAACCTTAGGGCATGTCGAATCAGCTCCTTTCTCCCAGCCAAAATCCTTATCAATGGCCCGAATTCCAGTCGCTTACCGCCGAAGACTATGTTGTTGCAGCGCGCCAAGGCGCCGCATTGCAGCAGGAGGAGCTGGAGGCGATTACGTCCAATAATGACCCTGCGACATTCGATAACACGCTGGTAGCTCTCGAAGCTTCAGGCCAGGTGCTTCGTCGGACGCTGATGACATACTTCACCGTGCTCTCCGCGCACGGAACCGAGGACCTGCGTGCGATCCAAAGCGAGATGTCGAGCATCATGACACGCCAGCAGGACGCCATTCACCTGAACGAAACTTTGTTTTCTCGTTTACAAGCTTTAAACCTTGATTCTCTGGTAGGTGAGGATGCTCGACTGGCCGAACAGACCCTCAGGGAATTTGAACAGGCAGGAGCGGCCTTGGGTTCAGAGGCCAAGGACAAGCTCTCGAAGCTGAACGAACAAATTTCGGAGCTTTCCAGCCAGTTCTCGAATCTGGCATTGGAAAACCAGAATAAGCATGCGGTGCATTTCGCCGACGCAGCGGAGCTTGAAGGATTGGGCGACGCGGCAATAGCTGCGGCGGCCAAGGCTGCTCTTGACGCCGGGTATCAAGACGGCTTTTTGCTGCCTCTGGTTTCGCCTTCGCAGCAGCCTGTGCTTTCCCAACTGGCTCGCTCGGAATCCCGTCGCAAGGTTCACGAGGCGTCGCTATCCCGCGGCCTGAAGTCGACCTTGGAACTCGCGGCACAAATGGCATCCCTGCGTGCAGAACGAGCCTCGGTACTCGGCTTCGCCAATCACGCCGAGACGGTGCTCGCCGATGCAACGGCACCGAGCACCGCAGCCGTAGCCGAACGACTCGCGGAGCTGACTGTCCCAGCCGTGCGCAATGCAAACGCCGAGGCTGGGATACTTTCCAGCCTTGCCGGAGGCCCGATCAATGCATGGGACTGGCGCTACTATTCGGAGAAGGTGCTTCAGGAGAAGTTCTCGGTAGATACGTCGGCGCTTCGCGAGTACTTCGAGCTTGAGCGGGTCCTGGTTCAGGGCGTCTTTGCCACCGCGACCCGATTGTACGGAATCACCTTCACCGAGCGATTCGATCTACCTGGCTACCATCCTGATGTCCGTGTCTGGGAGGTCTTCGACGCCGATGGCAGCGCACTGGCGTTGTACAGCGGAGATTTCCTGGCTCGGCCCACCAAGAAGGGTGGCGCATGGATGACGACGCTGCGCGACGGCGCATCGTTCCTCAATGAGCGCCCCATCGTCACCAACACCTTGAACATCGCCCCGCCAGCTGATGGAGAACCGGTACTGCTGACGCTGGACGAGACCAACACGCTGTTCCACGAGTTCGGGCACGCCTTGCACGGGATGTTCGCGAATGGGAAGTACGCCTCGCTCTCCGGAACTTCGGTGCCACGGGACTTCGTGGAATTCCCTTCCCAGGTCAACGAGATGTGGGCGCTGCATGAAGACGTGGTCGGCGGATATGCCAAGCACTACGCGACCGACGAGCCGTTGGATCCATCCGTGCTGGAAAGCTTGCGGGCCTCGGAATTGTGGGGGCAGGGCTTCGCGACGACCGAATACCTGGCCGCGAGCGTTCTCGACTGGGCCTGGCATACCATTGAGCCGGGAACCGTCATCGCCGATCCGGAAGCGTTCGAACAGCAGGTGCTGGTGGAGGCTGGATTCGATCCGCAGATGATCGCGCCGCGCTACCGCACCGGTTACTTCCAGCATATCTTCGCCAACGGCTACTCGGCCGGGTACTACTCCTACATCTGGAGTGAGGTGCTCGATGCCGACACTGTGCAGTGGTTCGCGGAAAATGGTGGCCTAATGCGGGAAAATGGTAATCGGTTCCGTGAGGAGCTGCTGTCGCGCGGCAATACGCGCGATCCCCTTGAGTCCTACAGATTGTTCCGCGGACGCAATGCAGAGGTCGAACCGCTGCTGCGCCGTCGAGGATTGGTGAACGCAGAATAATGACGACGATTGCCTCCGCACAGGAAGCGTTGAGCCACTGGCATCAGGCGCTGGCCGTTGCCACTGGCGGCAAGATTTTTACCACCCACGGCTGCTCATGGGCTTGGCAGCCGGTGCGCCGACGCCTGGTGCTGCTCTTCCCGGAAAACCCGGAACCTGCAGGCCTGCGCCCCGCCCTGGCCGAAGGCATGCGGCTCGGCGCCCGCCGGGTGGAAGCCTGGGTGAATTCGGGCGCGGATGCCACGCAGCTGAAGGCCGCCGGGTTCAGCGATAACGCCCAGGTCTCCTGGCATGCGGGGCCGCTGGCCATTCCGATGGACCGCTGGGACGGAAAGATCCGCCTTGGCAACAATGTTCCGGAAGCCACCGGAGCCGACGCCGCTGAACTGGCAGTCACGAATCTGTGGCGGGAAGCCTCACCCCAGCTTTCCAGCGGCCACCCGGCGTTGCGCCGGGTAGAGCATGCGGTTGCCCGCACCGAGGAAGGCAACATTGTCGGCCGCGGTTTCGCCCAACAGGGTCTCGGCGGACAGTTGATGGTCCATGCGCTGGCCGTCGGCAGCGATTTCCGCCGTCAGGGCATCGGCACTGCACTGCTGCACGGCCTGTCGCGTTCGATGATCAACCCGCTGGCTCCCGTCGAAGACGAGGGCCCGACCGAATTGCTCGCAGCGGCCACTCCGTCCAGCGCCGATTTCTTCACGGCCAACGGCCTGAAGCTCCTTGGGCGAGGCCGTCATATGGTTCTGCGTTCTTGGGCCTAGAAGCTGCTTGAGACTTTGTTGATCGGCAAGGGCCGGAATCGGTGTCGATCCCGCCGCTTTGCATCCCTTGACGTAGCTGCGACCGAACTTCATTCCCTTTTGAGCACCCGGTACCGCAGCCTCGCGAACGGTCCGGCTTGCCGTGCTTCCACGAGCTTGAGACGGTCGCTGCCTATCGCACGAGGCAGCAGTGACGCACCGGCAGCAACGGTTGCCGGTGCGATCGTCAGCGCCAGCTCGTCGAGCTCGTCGATGTCAAGGAACTGCCCGAGAAGCTCTCCGCCGCCCAGCACCCAGATATTGCCGGTGCCTGCGGCATTGCGGATGTGGTCCAGATGCTGGGCTACCGCACCACGCAGCAGCCGGACATTTGCCCCCTGCGGGATTGGCAAGTCGCGATGCGTAAAGACGTACGTGGGCCGGTCCCCGTAATAGGTGTGCCATTTTGCGGGGTGCTCCATGAATTTCTCATGCTCAAGCACCCAGAGGTACGTGTTGGCGCCTTCAACATGTACGGACACGTCCCGCGGCAACAGATCCGGGTCTGGTTGTTCATCCCCTCCGACGTCGAATAGCCATTGGAGGCTGTGGTCGGCATCGGCCAGATAGCCATTGAGCGTGGTTGCGGCATCAAAGATTATTTCACCCATGGACCAAGTCTAAACACGCTGCCGGCTCCGGCCGGGCCCCTCAGGAGTCGAGGTTGATCGGCATAAATCGCGCAGGCTGGCCGGTTTCCAGGATCCCGATCGACGCGCTGGGAACTTCCCGCCATGTATGCCTGCTCCAGTGCAGTTCGAGGGGCTCGGAAACCACCAGCTGCGCATTTTCAGGCAAACGATCATTTTGGCCATCGACAGTCAGCAACACGGTAGGGCCCGTTGCGTGGTAGAGCGACGGGGCTTGGACGCCCTGCGCATCCGGGCTGACCCAGCGCAGGACTATCAATTGCTGCCCGTTGGATACGCACATGGTAGCGGTGAACGGATCGGCGATCCCGTGCTCGTTGCGTGCCCGTTCCACCCGTGCCACCATGCGCAACATGCCCGCCACAGGATCCTGATCCAGTCCATAGGTCAACGCTAGGAAAAAGCAAACCTCGGTGTCTGCATTGCCAAGGATGGAGGGGTAGAGCGCCGCGTCGACGTCGAAGGTGAGCTCGCGTTTGAGTGTGTCGAATTCCGGGATCGTTCCATTATGCTGAAACATCCAGCTGTCGTGGACGAATGGGTGGCAGTTCTGCTCGGCGATCGTACCGCCGGGCGCAGCCCGGACATGAGCAAGAACGCAGTTGGATTGAATCTGCTGCGCCAGATGGCGCAGGTTCTGGCTGTCCCAGGCCGGGCCGATCTGCCGATACCGCCCCAGCGTTCCCCGCAACCCGGCCCACGCCACGCCGAACCCATCCCCGTTCGTGGGGAACGCATGAGCTGCAAAGCCCTCGGCTAGCCGGTAGTGGGGCAGGTACAGTTCGCGCGCGTGCAGGCTCTGGTCGATCAGCGAGTGATTGGGGCGCAGCAGGATGTCTGCGATGTCTATTGGCGAACCGAGATAAGCGAGCCAACGGCACATGGTCCCCCCCCCTTGAAACGTCCGATGGACTTTACGATATCGTTGCCAGTCTGAGTGGACAAGGAATCGCAACCACAGCAATCGTTCGTGCGGAGAGCAGGCACACCCGCGTTCAAGGCACACCGCTATTCAGGAGACGACGAAACCCCCAAGGTGGCCTTGGGGGTTTCAATCAGATAGAGCAGGTGCTTACCAGCCGCGCTCAGCCAAACGGTGAGGCACAGGAACATCGGCGACGTTGATGCCGACCATGGCTTCGCCCAGGCCGCGCGAGATCTTCGCTAGTTCGTCCGGGTTGTCGAAGAAGGTTGTGGCCTTCACGATGGCTTCGGCGCGCTGCACCGGGTTGCCGGACTTGAAGATGCCCGAGCCAACGAAGACGCCGTCGGCACCCAGCTGCATCATCATGGCAGCGTCGGCAGGGGTTGCGATGCCGCCCGCGGTGAACAGCACTACCGGGAGCTTGCCGGTGGCGGCAACTTCCTTGACCAGCTCGTATGGAGCCTGCAGTTCCTTGGCGGCAACGTACAGCTCGTCTTCCGGAAGGGCCGAGAGCTTTGCGATTTCTGCGCGGATCTTGCGCATGTGGCCGGTGGCGTTGGAAACGTCGCCGGTGCCTGCTTCGCCCTTCGAGCGGATCATCGCGGCACCTTCGTTGATGCGGCGCAGAGCTTCGCCGAGGTTGGTGGCACCGCAGACGAAAGGCACGGTGAACGGCTGCTTGTCGATGTGGTTCTCGTAGTCGGCTGGCGAGAGAACCTCGGACTCGTCGATGTAGTCGACACCCAGCGACTGGAGGATCTGCGCCTCGACGAAGTGGCCAATGCGGGCCTTGGCCATCACCGGGATGGAGACCTCGTTGATGATGCCGTCGATCATGTCCGGATCGCTCATGCGGGATACGCCGCCCTGGGCGCGGATATCGGCAGGAACCCGCTCCAGCGCCATGACAGCGACCGCGCCTGCATCTTCAGCGATACGTGCCTGCTCCGGGGTGACAACGTCCATGATGACGCCGCCCTTGAGCATTTCAGCCATGCCGCGCTTAACGCGGTCCGAACCGATAACTGGGTTCTGGGAGTTCGAAGACATGGGGAGAACTGGTTCCTTTCAATACTGCATAAAAATGTCGCTGGGCGCCCGAGATTCTACCGTGGAATGCGGGGAGCGACGAGGTAGTACCCATTCATCGTAGGATCAGCGAAGTTCATAACCTTGAGTGTTGCGTAACATTGTTACGGTAGGAGATTTATCCCTTAGATCAGGTTTCCGGCGTAACAATTGGATCTCCGCGTTACCTCTGGTCAAAGCCTATTTTCACGAATTTGCTACGACATTGCCGCACGCTAGATGAGTTGTCATAGGGCAAAACCCCGGTGTCACATTCTGGGCTCCAATGCCATGCGGATCAATGCTGCGCTTCGGGCATCTACGGCTCTCGCCAGCAGTCTTGGTAGATTCCGACATTCGGCGGCAGATTTTCACTGCCCGGTCAGTGCATCCCTGTTGATGGCCAGCCTTCGACAACGTCGTCTGCGCCGGGCTCGTGGGTCGTGTTCGTTTCTGGTTTCGCATGTTTTTAGCGCGGACCGATGCGTCGGTCCACGCACGTTTCGTGCGCATTGCATATATGCAGAAGGCACCGCCATTCGGTGAGCGTGAGCTTCGGAATGACGGTGCCATGGATCTGCTGGTTATGCAGGAATCTCGGCCACGATGTCGGCTATCCATGTTTTGGCTGCTGCCGGATCATCGGCGCATACCGCGGCGGCTCCGATGGCCAGCGCCCGACGCACGTCGTCCGGACCGCGAAGCGGCCAGAGAGTAGGCAGGTATCCCCTACGGTGGAGCTCCTGCACCGCGGCATCGCGCACGGCGTTGACGTTCAGGTGAACAAAGCTCGCTTGGTTTTCGTCGAGCAATCCAAACAGCGCGTCAACATCGTCGGTCAGGGTGGTGTTGCCTCCGAGGATGAATCCCCGCGAAACCTGCGGGCACAATGTCTTGATCTGCACCAGTGCCTCATGGTTGAAGCTCGTGAACTGCAGCCGCTCGAAGTCCTGCGGCCTGGCGTTGACGATCGCAGCAGCTGCCGGGACGACACGGGGATCCTTGATCTCGATCTGGATGGCGGTGGTCGTGGCGTCCAGTGCCTCGGTGAGCGTGGGAATACCCAGCCACTCCCCCAGATCGACACCTCGAAGTTCTTCCAGGGTCAGGGTAGCTACATTGATGCCGGCGAGGGCACCCGGTGTGGGGGCAACCCGGTCAATCGTCTCGTCATGCAGGATGAACACCTCGCCGTCGGCAGACAGCCTGATATCCAGCTCGATCTCGGCAACACCCAGCTCTTCGGCATAGCGGTAGGATTCCAGCGTATTTTCCGGGCGATGGGCCATGGCGCCGCGGTGCCCGACAAGTCGCATTCCAGTCATCTGGCTCATGGTTAGGCAACCTTCTCTTCGTAGGTGGCGCGGATCTTGTCCGCTTCGGCGCGCAGCTTCGCAGCTACCGGCTTCACGAGCTCCTCCGGCTTGACGTTGGCGGTGTAGTTCTTCTGCACCATCTGCTTGAGCTCCGAAATGGCGGAGGTGACGTAGCGGCGCACATCGTCCGGACCCGAGGCGATCTGCAGCTGGTCTACGGCGACCTGGTAGTTGGGATTCTTGCCCATCAGGTCGGTGACGAGCTTGGAGCTGGTTGCCCCCTTGGTCACCGGAAGGTACCCGGTGCCGACGGTCCACTGCGAGGAGATTTCGTCGCTGGCCAGGAAGCGCAGGACCTCGACCGCATCGGCCTTGCGCTCGTCGCTGATCTGACGCAGGACGGACAGGCCGCCGCCTCCGGTAGGAGTTCCCGTCCCGGCAGGGCCCTTGGGCATGAAGCCGGTGCCGACCTCGAACTTGGCTGCCTTGGTGATGCTGGTCAGCCCGCCGGTGGACTGGGTGACGGTGGCGCATTGGCCGTTGCTGAAGTCGTTGACGAAGCTCTGCGCCAGGTACATGCTCTTGTCCTCGTGGACCAGCTGGCGTTCGAAGTCCACGGCGGCCAGCGACTCGGCGCTGTCCAGACGCACGTCCAGCCCGTTGGAGATCGCGCCTCCGAAGGCCCAGAGCAGTCCGCTGAAGTACCAGTCGTCGGCGCCGGTCAGGGCGCGCATCTTCATGGTGTTGCCCTTGAACTTCGCACCGGTGACTTCCTTGCCCCAGCTGCGGAATTCATCCCAGGTTTCCGGTGCTCGATCAGGTAGGCCGACGCTGGCGAAGAGATCCCGGTTGTAGTAGAACAGCGGAGTCGAACGGGCGAAGGGAACCCAGTAGGACTCGTCGCGCACGGTTCCTTCCTTGTAGAAATTCTCCGTGTATACCGATGGGCCGAAACTGGAGTCGTGGTACTTGTTCAGCGGCTCCAGCGCGTCGGAGAGGAAGTAGCGGTTCCAGTGGATGTCGGAGAGCACCACGAGATCCGGAACCTGCTTAGCCCGCAGGCCTGCAGTGAGCTTCTCGCCCACTCCGTCATAGCCGTCGAACTGCTGGACCTCGGCATAGATCGCAGTCTGCGACTCGTTGAACTTCTTGATCAGATCGGCGAACATCTTGCCGTTGTCGCCTCCCCACGAGCTCCAGATCACGACGTTGCGGCGGCCGGCGAAGCCGGCGGGCACCTTTGTGGCCGGCTGCGCGAAGGTTGCGGCGGAGGAGTTCCTGCAGGCCGCCAGTGCAGGAATGGCCAGGGCGGTGAGGCCGAGGGCGCCAAGGAAGCTGCGGCGCGACGATGATTTCTCCAGTGTGCTGGCAAGCGGGTTGTTCTGCATGGTTGGGTCCTTTGTGATTGCGGTGAATTGCGGGTGGTTTGCGGATTTCGAGGTTTACGGCCTAGCGCCGCACTGCGGCGCCGGCCATGCCGTTGATGATGTACTTCTGGGCGAAGAGGAAGAGCAGCAGCATCGGCAGGACAATCATCAGCGTCGCGGCCATGATCATGCCCCAGTCGTCCAGTCCCTCGGATTGCTTCAGGAACATCAGGCCGATGGGCATCGTGCGCATATCGAGGGTGTTCGTGACCAGCAGCGGCCAGATGAAGTCGTTCCATTCGTCGATGACCGCGATCAGCGCCACGGTGATGACCGCCGGCTTGGACATCGGCAGCACGAAGGACCACAGCTTGCGCAAATGACCGGCCCCGTCGAGTTCGGCCGCTTCCAGCACTTCCTTGGGCAAGCCCATGAAATGCTGGCGCAGCAGGAAGGTTCCGAAGGCGGAGCCGAGCCCCGGCAGGATGATGCCGGCATAGGTGTTGATCAGCCCGAGATTGCTGATCGTCGAGTAGTTCAGCAGCAAGGTGACATGGCCCGGAACCATGAGCGCGCCGAGCACTCCCAGGAACAGCCACTTCTTGCCGGGGAAGGGCAGAAATGCGAAGGCGTAGGCGGTGAGGGCCGCGAGCGCCACTTTCACCGTGGCGCCGACGGTGGTGACCAGCAGCGAATTCATGAAGAACTGGTCGAATGGCGCGGCGGCCAACGCCGCCGAGAAATTCTCGGTGGTTGGCTCGCTGGGCCACGGTGTGAATGGCCACTGGTAGATTTCGTCGTTGGGCTTGATCGCCGCCAAGACCATCCAATAGGCCGGCACCAGGAAAACCAGTGCGATCAGGCCCAGCAGCAGGTAGCTGGCGAGATGGGGCTTCCGGCGCTTGGCCGGTGGACGACCGCCGGCCGCGGTTGTCGTCTCACGTGTAGGGGATGCCAGGGCGCTCACGAGTAGTGCACCTTTCGTTCTGCGAATCGCATCTGCACCGCGGTGACCACGAGCAGGATGATGAACATGAAAACCGAGGAGGCTGCCGCGGATCCGATATTGAATTCCTGGAATCCTTGCTCGTAGATGTACCAGCTCAGCGTCGTGGTTGAACCTGCCGGCCCGCCGCTGGTCATCATGGCGATCAGGTCGAATGCCTGGAAGGCGCCAATGATCTGGGTGACGCACAGGAAAAAGGTTGTCGGCGTCAGCAACGGCCAGACGATTTTGCTGAAAGTCTTCCATCGGCCAGCGCCGTCCAATTGCGCGGCTTCAATGACGTCACGTGGAATCGACTGCAATGCGGCCAAGTAGACGATGGCCACGAAGCCCGCACCCTTCCACACTGCAACGATGATCAGCGCGGATAGCGCCATGTCCGGATCGGTTGTCCAGTGAGGCGAGTCCATGCCGATGGCGTTGAACAACAGCCGCGACAGACCGTAGTTGGGGTCGAAGACGAACAGCCAGACCGCCGCCACCGCAGCACCGGAAATAACGTGTGGCGTGAAAGCCAAGGTGGACACGGCTTTGGTGCCCTTGGCACCGCCGTTGAACAGCAGCGCCATACCCAGACCAAAAACGAGGCTGGCTCCGACCACTGCCACGACCCAGATCAGTGTCCGCCGCATGACGTCGACGAAGCCGGGATCGGTGAAAAGCGCGGTGTAGTTGTCCAGGCCGACGAAATTCGGGAACGGGGAGATCATGTCCCAGTCGGTGAGGCTCAAGAGCAGATTTCCCAGGATCGGCCAATAGGCGAAAACTGCAATCAGCAGCAGGTTGGGAAATGCGAAGAGCGCAAACAATAGGTATTTCCGGCCGTTCCTTGTTTGCGGTTCCGCGGGAGTCTCTATCGGGGACTCGGTATGAAGGGCCTTGGCTGCGCCAACGGTGGGCGACGTTCGGTCGGTTTCGAGAACCGTCATTCTCATGCCTCTCAAATTTCACATGACTTCTTGAGATTTCACGTACTCGAGAACGATAGTTTCACCCGGCCCACAGGCGGTCAACTCACCCATTCCATGCGATTCAGGTCACAAATGAATTTACTTAAATTGCAGGAATTCGCAGATTTACAAGGGAGTTTTCCATTTTTGTTCAACATCGCGCGCCTCGGTCCATCTGCACGACATGAACGCGACAAGCCAATTTCAGGCGAAGTTCATTTAGGGTTCATAACTATTTTTAAGTGAAATCACTGGATGGGGTAAGTTGTTATAAACCCCTGAAAGGCAGGCCATGAGCACACCTAAGACCGGAACCCGGCCGCAGCGGCTTGAAGAAATTCTCCAGTTGCTACTGGACGATGAAAAGAGCTCGGCGCAATCCCTCGCGGCTCGTTTCGACGTTTCCGTCATGACCATCCACCGCGACCTCGACGAGCTGCAACGCCGCGGGATGGTCCGCAAATTCCACGGCGGCGTCTCCGTCGCCCGCACGGGGAACCATGAGATCGCCGCCTCGCTGCGGCGCAACATCGCGACCGAGAACAAGCAGCGTCTGGCGCAGTGTGCGGCTGGTTTGCTCGCTCCGGGGCAGTCGCTTTTCCTTGACGACTCAACCACCGTGGCATTCATGGCGCCGGCAGTCGCCAACATCGACGGGCTTGGCATCTCGACGAACTACCTGCCATTGCTCAACACGCTGGCCGAGGGCGGTGCCGCTGAGGTGCGGGCCATCGGCGGAACCTATGACCACAGCCACGAGTCGTTCCTGGGGCTGGCAGCGGTGCGTGCAGTGCAGGAGCTGCGCGTCGACATGGCCTTCGTTTCCACCAGCACCGCCGATGCCGATGGCTTTTACCACCAGGAAGAAGCGATCGTCGAGTTGAAGATGGCGATGCTTCGCTCGGCGCGGCGCAGGGTGTTGCTCATGGATTCGAGCAAGCTCGGCCAGAGCTCCATGCACCGCCTTGGCGGGTGGGACAACGTCGACGACCTGATTACCGATGCGCTGGCGCCGGCGGACTTCCTGGGCCAGCTGAAAACACTGGGGGTCCGGGTGCACGTGGCCCCCGACGCGATGGAGGGAATCACCGAATGAACCAGGAACTTCCACGCGCGGTGCTGTGGGACATGGACGGGACGCTGGTCGACACCGAACCCTACTGGTTCCTGGCGCAGCGCGAACTGCTCGGCCGCTACTCGATTGCGTGGACCCAGGAGCAGGCGCATGAGCTGGTCGGCAGCGCACTGCCGGATTCGGCCGCGTTTTTCCAGCAACTCGGGGTTCCGTTGCCTGCCGACGAGCTGATCGGTACGCTGATCGGCAAGGTGGCGGCACGCACCCGGGCCGAAATCCCGTGGCGTCCGGGCGCCAGACGGCTGTTGCAGGAGCTGGACTCCTTGGGTGTCCCCTGCGCGCTGGTCACGATGAGCCGCGGCCCCCTGGCCCAGGTGCTGCTCGATGCGCTGCCGCCGGATACCTTCGACGTGGTGGTGACCGGCGAAATGGTGCGGTGCGGCAAACCCGATCCGGAACCGTACCTGCTGGCAGTGCAGCAGCTGTGCCGGAGGCACGAGCTGCCGCAGGAGGCAGCCCGTGCCATGGTCGCCGTCGAGGATTCGCCGCCCGGAGTGCGCTCCGCCCTGGCGGCTGGGCTGTGCACCGTCGGAGTGCCCAACATGGTGCCACTGGAAGCGCTGCCCGGACTGGTGCGGTGGGACAGCTTGGCGGGCCGGTCGGCCGCCCAGCTCGGTGCACTGGTGGGCCGGCCGGTCCCGGCAGGCTAGTTCGTCAGCACGTCGCGGCGGTTGAATCGGGCCATGCCCGCAGCTCCGAGTGCCAGTGAAATCAGCAGCAGCACCGCCGGCGGGGTCCAGCTGAAGTCCTCTGCCGGAACCCTCGGGATGGCACCGAACGGCGTGGCGCGGATGACGTCTTCCGACAGCGAGAATAGCCCGCCGAACATCGCCGCCATCACCGAAATGCCGTAGACGGCCCAGGTGATCGCGGTGGTGGATCGCGGCAGGTAGCCGAAGGTCAGCAGCTGCAGTCCCAGCATGGAGAGCACCGCCGTCCAGAAAGCCAGGGCTGCGCCCGCGAGCTGTCCGGGATCGGCCGACCCCTGCGAGGCTGCGCCGGTAAGGTATCCACCCAGCACCAGCATGAACCCGGAGCCGAGCACGGCGATCAGCAGGTGCGCGCTGAGCCAGGTACCGCGGGACAGGGAGCCTGCCAGCTGCTGCTCCAGCCGTCCGCCTTCCTCCTCGCTGCGCGCCGCGCCCAGACACTGGATGGCGAAGGCTCCGGCCAGCAGGGCGTTGAAGAGCACGAAGATGCCCAGCACGCCGTCGAGCATGCTGTGCCCGGTGCCCACGAAGTTACGGGCGAACGGGTTCTGCGGATCCAGCAGCGAGCTCATGGCCTGCGCCACGGAGCCGAAGAACAGGCCCGAGACGGCTGCTCCGATGAACCAGCCGACCAGCGAGGAGCGCTGCAGGCGCAGCGCCAGTCCCAGCGCGGTAGTGGTGAAGTTTCCGGCCGCGGCGGGACCCCGGCGTTCGGGCAGCAGTCCGGCGCCCAGGTCGCGGGTGCTTTCAAGGCGCAGGGCGAACAGGCATCCGGCCAGGCCCAGGCCGACCAGGGCGAGCAGCGGCCACCAGTTGTCCTCGCCGAAGGCGCGCATGTTCTGCGCCCAGCCGACGGGCGAGAACCAGCTCAGTGCGGTGGGGTCGACCCCGTCGGCCTGCAGGTCGGCGGCGGCGCGGATGAAGTAGAACAGCCCGATCAACGCCACGCCCAGCGAGTTCGCCCCACGGCTGGTGGAGGCCAGCTGGCCGCAGATCGCGCCCAGGCCGATGAAAGCAAGGCCGGTGCCGGCGATGGACGCGCCCATGACCCAGCTGCCGTTTGCCGGCAGCGCCACCGCCAGGCACAGCAGGCTGATCAGCAGGCCCGCGACCGCACACAGTCCCGCGGCAACCAGATAGTTCGCCGTCGGGTAGGCATGGCGCCCCAGCGCGGTGGAGCGCAGCAGTTCGGTGCGCCCGGCTTCCTCATCGGCCCGACCGTTGCGGGTGACCAGGAAAACCACGGCGAAGCCCAGTGCCACCGCGAGCGTCATCCAGATCTTGATGACTAGGATGCCTCCCAGCGAACCAGCCGCATAGGGCAGGCCGGTCATGGCGGCCACCGCAGGGGTGTTGGCCACCTGCGCGTAGGCGTCGCGCGCGGCCTGCGTGGGGAACGCCTGCTGCTGCGAGTCGTAGACCACCGGGATCATCGAGGCCAGCACCAGCGCCCAGATGGCCAGGCGAAGCCAGTTGCGGCGCAGGATGAACAGCGCCGCGGTGCCGGCCCCGGTCAGGGTGCCGGTGCCGCGCCTCGAGGCGGTCGGGTGCACCAGGTGCTCGGCCGGCGCATGGCGCCCGCGGGCGGTTCCGGTGCTCATCACCGCTCGCCTCCCCGGGTCGCGGCCGGCTGGGCCGGCGCGTCGGAGTAGTGGCGCAGGAACAGGTCCTCCAGCGAGGGCGGGGCGCTGACGAGGTTGCGCGGCGAATGCGCCGCCAGTGCCGCCAGCACACCCGGAAGCTGCGCCGGATCCACGCTGAAGTTGACGGTGGCGCCGGCCAGCTGCAGCTCCTCGATGCCCGGCACCGCGGCCAGCTCGGCGGGGTTGCCGGAGATCTCCACGCTGACCTGGGTGCGCTGCAGGTGGCGCAGGTCGGACAGGCGGCCGGCTTCCACGGTCTGCCCGTCGCGGATGATCGTGACGGTGTCGCAGAGCTTTTCCACCTCGGCGAAGATGTGGCTGGAAAGCAGCACGCTGCGTCCCTCGGCGGCGGCTTCGCGGATGCAGGAGGTGAAAACCTGCTCCATCAGCGGATCCAGCCCCGAGGTCGGCTCGTCCAGCAGCAGCAGTTCGGCATCGGAGGACAGCGCGGCGACCAGGGCGACCTTCTGGCGGTTGCCCTTGGAGTAGCTGCGGGCCTTCTTCGTGGGGTCCAGATCGAAGCGCTCGAGCAGTTCGGCGCGGCGGCGCTCATCACTCTGGCCGTGCAGCTTGGACAGGATGCTGATAGCCTGCCCGCCGGTGAGGTTGGGCCAGAGGTTCACTTCGCCGGGGACATAGGCCACCCGGCGGTGCAGGGCGACCGCATCTTTCCAGGGGTCTGCGCCGAGCATGCGTGCTTCTCCCCCATCGGCCTTCAGCAGGCCGAGCAGGATGCGGATGGTGGTGGACTTTCCCGAACCGTTCGGCCCGAGGAATCCGGCGACCTGGCCTGTTTCTACCCGAAGGTCCAGGCCCGTCAGGGCGGCGGTGCGCCCGTAGTTCTTTGTCAGTCCGCTCACTTCAATGGCCGGGATGGTGGTGGCCATGGTGTGCTCCTTACCGGGATACGGTGTCTCCCGCGGATCCCGCGGGCGGGATATGCGCTGCGTCGGAGGCCAGGTACTCGTTGAGGTATCCCGGGTCGGCGAACAGCCCTTCGGTGTACAGCTCCAGCGTGGGCAGGGCGATTTGTCCGTAGTAGTCCTTGACCACGGTGGAAAAGTCTTCCGGATCCTTCGGCGGGTACAGCGCAAAGTAGAGCACCAGCGCTCCCAGCGACTGCAGGATCAGGTAACGTGCCCGGGCCGGCTCGTTGCGGCTCGGGACGATCAGGCCGCTGGATACGGCTTGGTCCAGCAGGGCGAGAGCCTCGTTGATCAGCTGTTCGGTGAACTGCCTTCCGGCCTGCGCGCCCTCGCGCGCGGAGCGCAAGATGTACAGCAACAGAACCCCGCTCTCCCGCGAGGTAGGCAGGTGGTTGAGCACCTGGCCGGGATTGACGCGCAGGGACTCTTCCTTCAGCCGGCGGTAGCGTTCGAGTACCGTGGCATCGCACTCGGCGCGCAATGCCTGTTTGGACCCGAAGTGGTGCCGCACCAGCCCGGCGGTGACCTGTGCGCGGGCGGCGATGGCCCGCAGGGATTCGTCGAATCCCTGCGCGGCGAAGGCCTCGATTGCGGCGTCGCGCAACCTGGCCCGTGCGGTCAGATCATCCTGGGCTGTACTCACGTATAGGAGGCTACTCCGGTGTATAGGAGTTGGCAATGGGTTTTTCCTACGGGTTTCAGTCCCTTGTTTCGCCCCGGTTCAACCGGTCTCAGCGAACCGCCGCGGCACGCAGCTGGGTGAGCGCCATTCCCGCGGTGAGCAGGGATTTTCCTGTGTCACCTGCGACCAGGCCGGAGGGCATCGCTCCGGCCCAGTGCCAGCCGTGCCGTGCCGCCAGCTGTTGCAGGTTCTCCAGGTTGCTCCGGTGCAGGACGGTCGGCTGCGCGGGGTAGCTTCCCAGCAGCAGGGTACCGGAGGCGAATCCGCGGTTCACGGCCGCCTCCAGGGTCAGTGCGGTGTGGTTCAGGGTTCCGAGGTCCGGGCGCGAGACCACCACCAGCGCGGCCCCGAGCGCTCGGGCCAGATCCGCGATGTTCTCCCCTGCCGCGGTGAGTTCCACCAGCAAACCGCCTGCACCTTCGACCAGCACGGTGTCGTAGTCCGCGGCCAGCTGGGTGATGCGTGCCAGATGGTCGGCCAGCACCGGAAGCTTCGCCACGGCGGCGGACCCGCCCTCGACCAGCGCTGCGTCCACCGGCGCCATGGGCTCGCGCAGCCGGATGCCTTCGGCAACCACCAGGCCGGTCGGATGCCCGAGCCAGGCGGCGATGTTCTGGGCATCGCCGGCCTCCCCTGGCTGTACCCCGGTCTGGGTGGGTTTGTAGACCGCGACGCGGCGTCCGGCGGCAAGCTCCCGGGCGGCCAGGGCGGCGGTGGCGACGGTTTTGCCCACATCGGTGTCGGTTCCGGTGATGACGTGGATCATGGCTGGGTCCTTTCGAAAGTGGCGCGGCGAACGCGGACTGTAGTCGGTGATTGGAAGGAAACCAGATGGCCCCAGGGTTGGTTGCTGTCGACGAGTTCCAGTTTGGGCCATGCTTCGGCGGCGGTGCGCAGCACCACCTCGGTTTCCATGCGGGCCAGTCCAGCGCCCAAGCAGCGGTGCAGCCCGAAGCCGAAGACCAGGGAATCGTCCCCCAACTCGGCCAGTTGGCCGCCGGACAGGCGCAGCACCAGTTCATCGCCCGGGGCGAAGCGTTCACCGTCCAGCTCCGTATCGACCCGGGTGATGCGGCGCCAGGTGGGGACCGAGCTCGCTTCCAGGAGCACCCGCTGCACTACCCTGGCACTGACGGAGTCGCCGGTGGCCGGATCGGCGCAGTCGGCCCAGTCGCCGTCGTGCAGGGCGCAGAACAGCGCGCTTTGGATGAGCATTGCGGTAGTTTCTTGCCCGGCGATGCCCAGGAAGTAGGCCAGCGAGACGATGCGTTTGGCGTCCACCCCGGCCCGGTGCAGCGCGGCGTAGAGGTTTTCGTCGTCTCGCGCCAAGGCATCGGCCACCGTGCCGCGCAGCCAAGCGTGGTATTCGACGGCGCTGCGGGCCAGCTCCTGCTGGCGCTGCGCATCAGGCCAGCCCCAGAACAGTTCCAGCGAGTCCCGGCTCCATCGTTTGAGCTTCTCAACCGGCGGCACCGGAGTTCCGGTCAAGCGGGCCATGACCTCCGGCGGGATGACGGCGGCCAGCTCGACGGCCAAATCCAGCTCCGCTCCGGCATCGAGCTCTTCGCGCAGCTGCCGGCACAGCTGCCCGGTGCGTGAGGTGATGAACTGAGTCTGCGCGGCGACCTTGGCGGGGCTGAAGAAGCCGGCGACCACCCGGCGCACGGCCAGGTGTTCGGGGCCGGTGGCGCTGGCGAGCACCGGCGGCAGCGCGAAGCGTCCGCGGGCCAGGATGCGCAGCGTGGCAGGAGCCAGTTCGACCGCTGCATGCAGCGCGTTGGCCGGGGTGAAGTCCTCTGCGCGGCGCAGGATTTCGCGGACCGTCGCAGGGTCTTCGATGCTGCGGTAGCGTCCGGTTACCGCATTCGGCAAGACCTCCTGCAGCGGCCGGGCCAGGGGTGCGCCGGACGCTGCCGACAGGGTTCCGGCGTAGGGGCAGCTCATGCTTCAACCTCCAGGATGGCGCCGATGACGCTGCGCAGCGCGGCGGCCAGGGTGTCGGGATGGTGGTGCGCGTGGGCGGTCAGCCGCAGCCGGGACACGCCGTCGGGCACGCTGGGCGGGCGGAAGCAGTTCACTGCGTAGCCGCGGTCGCGCAGCAGCGCCGCGGCGGCCGCGGCCTGCGCGGGAGTGTTCATGCGCACCGACTGCACGGGGCCCGCCGAGGCTTCAATACGGTCGGCCAGCCGCGGCTCGGCGGACAGGGTGTCGCGGATCAGCCGGGTGTTGGCCGCCAGTTGCGCGATCCGCTCGTCGGTGGCCAGGCCCAGCGCGGCCAGCGCCGCGCCCGCGGCGGCCGGGGCCAGCGCGGTGTCGAAGATGAAGGTGCGGGCGGTGTTCAGCAGGTGCTCGCGCCACAGTTCGGCGTCGTCTCCGCCGAGCAGCACCGCGCCGC
Source organism: Arthrobacter sp. YC-RL1 (assembly GCF_001454985.1). Lineage (NCBI taxonomy): Bacteria > Bacillati > Actinomycetota > Actinomycetes > Micrococcales > Micrococcaceae > Arthrobacter > Arthrobacter sp. YC-RL1. The sequence continues at coordinate 1,927,197 of NZ_CP013297.1, read as the reverse complement.
CCTGGGCGCCCAGCGCCTTGGACAAGGTGGCGGTGGCCAGCACGTGTCCGGTCTGCTCCAGTCCCGCCGCGCGCACGGCGGATCCACCGGGCACCGTCGCCAGCGAATGCGCCTCGTCGACCAGCAGCACCGCCCCGTACTCGGCGCACAACGCGGCAGCCTGCTCCAGCGGTGCGGCGTCGCCGAGCACCGAGTAGAGCGATTCGAGAACGAGCACCACGCGCGGCTTGGGGGCCGCGGCGTCGCGGTTGGCGCGCAGCAGCTGCTCGGCGGCGTCCAGGTTGTTGTGCTCGAAGCTGTGCCAGGCGGCGCCGGAGAGCTTGGACCCGTCGAGAAGGCTGGCGTGGGCGTGGGCGTCGAGCAGGAACAGGCTGCCCGGTCCGCCCAGCGCGCCGAGCACCCCGAGGTTCGCGGTGTAGCCGCTGGAGAACACCAGCGCCTGCGAACGGCCGGTGTAGCTGCACAGGGCGGTTTCCAGCTCGCGGTGGATTTCCCAAGTGCCGGAGGCGACCCGGCTGGCCGAAGCGCCGGCGCCAGCGATGCACAGCGCGTTGATGGCCCCGGTGCGCACCACCGGGTGCGCACCCAGGCCCAGGTAGTCGTTGGAGGCCAGGTCGTAGCGGGTGGAGCGTGCGCTGTCGGTGCGTTGCATGTCCCGCTTGGCGCGCACCGCTGAGCGTCCGCGCAGCCAGCCTTCCCAGGCCGTGGTCGCAGGAGCGAGCGTCAGTTCAGCCACCGTGGACCTCCGATACCGCGCCGGTCAGGGCCGTGCCCAGGGTCTGCAGCTGCCCGTCGGTGCAGATGTACGGCGGCATCACGTAGACCAGGTCGCGGAACGGGCGCACCCAGGCGCCGCATGCAACGGCGGCGCGGGTCACCTCCGCGACCTTGACCGGTTCGTGCAGCTGGATCACCCCGACCCCGCCGAGTACCCGCACCTGCCGCACGGCCGGCAGCTTCCGGGCGCCGGCCAGCGAGCTGTTCAGCCCGCGTTCAAGCCGGGCCACCTGGGCCTGCCACGGCGCAGGTTCGGAATCGGCCGCGCCGGGGCCGGCGAGCAGGTCCAGCGAGGCGCAGGCCACGGCGCAGGCCAGCGGGTTTCCCATGAAGGTGGGACCGTGCAGCAGCGCGGATCCGGCGGTGGCTCCGCCCGAGGCCAGCGCCCGGGCGATCTTGTTGGTGCAGAGCATCGCGGCCAGGGACAGGTAGCCGCCGGTCAGCGCCTTGCCCACGCACATGATGTCCGGCTCGATGCCTGCGTGCCCCACGGCGAAGAGCTTGCCGGTGCGCCCGAAGCCGGTGGCGATCTCGTCAACGATCAGCAGCATCCGGTGCTCGTCGGCGATCTCGCGCAGCACCTGCAGCACCCGCGGCGGGTAGATGAACATGCCGCCGGCGCCCTGCAGCAGAGGTTCGCAGATGATGCCGGCCAGCTCTGCGGCGTGTTCGGCGGCCAGCCGGCGGGCCCGGGCTGCCCAGAGCTCCAGTTCGTCCTCGTCGCAGAGCCAGTCCCCGGCGATGGTGCGCTCGGCGGCGGGCGGGCGCGGCAGGAACAGCTGCTCGCTCGCCAGCGGGGCGAAGGCGGCGTGCATGCCGTCGACCGGGTCGCACACGCTCATGGCGGCGAAGGTGTCTCCGTGGTAGCCCCCGCGCAGGGCCAGGAAGCGGCGGCGTTCGGGCCGTCCGCAAGCGTCCTGGTACTGCAGGGTGAGCTTGAGCGCTACCTCGACGCTGATGGATCCGGAGTCGGCCAGGAACACGTGGCGCAGTGCTTCCGGAGCGAGCCCGACCAGCCGTTCGGCCAGCTCGATGGCGGGTTCATGGGTCAGCCCGCCGAACATCACGTGGCTGAATGTATCGATCTGCGCATGCGCGGCGGCGTCCAGCACCGGGTTGCGGTAGCCGTGCACCATGGACCACCAGGAGGCCATGCCGTCGATGACCCGATGTTCGGCGCCGCGGGCATCGCGCAGCGTGAGCTCGGCCCCGCCGGCCTCGCTCACCGCGTAGAGCGCTCCGGCATCCAGCGGCGCGTAGGGGTGCCAGAGCATCCCGGAATCCCTGCTCAGCAGGCCGGTTGCGGTGCTCATGCGTTCGGTCCCTGCTGGGTTCCAGCGCCGCGGCGGCGCAGCACCGGTTCGCGCGCGGCTCTCGGTCCGCAGCCGGTGGCGGCACTGCCGCAGCCCGGTGCGTCGGCGGACGAGGCCGGGCCGCAGCCGGTGCCGCAGCCGCTGGCGCAGCCGCCGGCCGGGGCTTCGTGGGCGGAGGCCGCGTGGGCCGCGTGCTGCAGGCGGCGGGCCACCTCGGCCGGGCTGGAGGCCTCCTGGCCCAGGACCACGAAGCCGGCGTCGGCGATCATGTCCAGGTCCTTGGCCGCGCCCTGGCCTTCGCTGGTGAGGTAGTCGCCCAGGAAAATCGAGTTGGCGACCTCCAGCGCGGTGGACTGCAGCGAGCGCAGGTGCATTTCGCGGCCGCCGGCGATGCGCAGCTCCTTGTCGGGGCAGGTCAGGCGCACCAGGGCCAGGATCCGCAGGCAGGCCAGCGGGGTCAGCAGCCAGGTGCCTTCCATCGGAGTGCCGTCGAAGGGCATCAGGAAGTTGACCGGGATGGAATCCGAGCCCAGCTCGCGCAGTGCGAACACCGCCTCGACGAGCTGCTCCGGGGTTTCGCCGAGGCCCACGATGAGCCCGGAGCAGGAGGACAGCCCGGCGGACTGCGCCTGCTGCACGGTGTCCACCCGGTCCTGGTAGCTGTGCGAGGTGCAGATCTCCGGGTAGAGCGATTCGGAGGTGTTCAGGTTGTGGTTGTAGGCGTCCGCCCCGGCGTCCTTGAGCCGCGCGGCCTGCCCGTCCTTCAGGATGCCCAGGCAGGCGCAGACCTCGACCTGCGGGTGCTCTTCCTTGAGCTGCTCGACCATGGTGGCCACGCGGTCCACGTCGCGGTCGGTGGGGCCCTTGCCAGAGGCGACCATGCAGACGCGGGAGGCGCCGCCGGCGATGCCGTAGCCGGCCTGGGCGACTGCCTCGTCGGGCTTGAGCCAGGTGTACTTCAGGATTTCGGCCTTCGAGCCCAGTCGCTGGGAGCAGTAGGTGCAGTCTTCCGGGCACAGGCCCGACTTCAGGTTGACCAGGTAGTTGACCTTGACGGTGTTGCCGAAGTGCTTGCGGCGCAGGGTGCCGGCGGCGCCGACCAGCGGCAGCGTGGCGAAGTCGGGGGTGGCCAGCACCGCCAGCGCCTCGGCCTCGGTGAGGCGGTGCCCGGCGGCGATGCGGGCGGCGAGCTGGTCTGCGTCGAGCGCCGCCGGTGCGGCGGTATCTGCGGCTGCGGTGTTCAAGGTCATGGCGGTGCCTTTCGATCGCGAACCCGTTCCGGAGCGCTGCGGGGGCGCGAGTTTTTACCCGCCACAGCTTCCTTGAACGGTGTTCAATGTGTATTGATTACACACCGTACACCCATGCCGGAGTTTTCTTGAACACCGTTCAACTGTGTGTCGCGAAGATCCGAAACCACGCGGACTTTCGCAGCTGGCCCGGATCACCCGGGGCGCAAGAGCGCGGCAGCCGCTGCGCGGTGAGGTCATTTTCCCTTGATTTTGGCGGAATTCGAAGGTTCGCCGGCGCACTTCCCAGTCCCTGCAGGATGCGCCGCCCCGTGGATCCGCCAAGCCCCGGGGCTCGCCGCGTCCACGCACCGACTTGCCGAACTCGATCACCCCTCCATCCGGCGTCGATCACCGGCGCGGCTGTTTTCGGGCAGCAAAAAGCGCGCCGCGGCCCGAGGGATTTCTCCTTCGGGCCGCGGCGCGCTCATTCAACGTTGCAGGCCTGCTTGCAGCCGGCCTTCGGCCTATTCGACCTCCAGCCAGGCGGCGGCGATGGCTTCGCGCACCTCGGACAGGGTCTGCGGGATCGCCTTGGTGCGGGCGATGATCGGGAAGAAGTTCCCGTCGCCGTTCCAGCGCGGCACCACGTGCTGGTGCAGGTGCGCGGCGATGCCAGCTCCCCCTGCCTCGCCCTGGTTCATGCCCAGGTTGAAGCCGGCCGGGTTGGACACCGCGCGCAGCACACGCATCGACTTCTGCGCCAGGGCCGCCATTTCAGCGGTCTCCTCCAGCGTGATGTCGGTGTAGTTCGGCACGTGGCGGTACGGGCAGATCAGCAGGTGGCCCGGGTTGTACGGGAACAGGTTCAGGATCACGAAGCAGGTTTCCCCGCGGTGCACGATCAGCGCCTCGCTGTCGGTGCGGTGCGGACCGGCGCAGAAGGGGCAGCTCGCCTCGTCCTTGACCTGGTCCTGGCCGCCCTTGATGTAGGCCATCCGGTAGGGAGTCCACAAGCGTTGGAACGAGTCGGGCACGCCGGCGAGTTCGAAGTCGTCGGTGACCTGTGCGTCCTGCGGATACTGCATGCTGGTGGACTCCCTATTCCGGTGTGCTTAGTTGTTGTTGTCGCGGCTCTTGATGGCTTCGACGATGCGGGCAACCGCCTCGTCGACAGGAACCTGGTTGTCCTGGCTGCCGTCGCGGAAGCGGAAGGAGACCGCGTTGGCTTCGGCATCCTCGCCGCCAGCGATGAGCACGAACGGGATCTTTTCCTTGGACGCGTTGCGGATCTTCTTCGGGAAGCGGTCCGAGGAGTCATCCAGCTCCACACGCACGCCCTGAGCCTTGAGCTTCGCGACGACCTCGGCGAGGTAGTCGTTGAAGGCCTCGGCCACCGGGATGGCGCGAACCTGCACCGGGGCAAGCCAGGCCGGGAAGGCGCCAGCGTAGTGCTCGGTGAGCACACCCAGGAAGCGTTCGATCGAGCCGAACTTGGCGGCGTGGATCATCACCGGCTCCTGGCGGGAGCCGTCGGCTGCCTGGTACTCCAGGCCGAAGCGTGCCGGCTGGTTGAAGTCGTACTGCACGGTGCCCATCTGCCAGGTGCGGCCGATGGCGTCCTTGGCCTGGACCGAGATCTTCGGGCCGTAGAACGCGGCGCCGCCCGGATCGGCGACCAGCTCGACGCCGGTTTCGGTGGCAACGCGCTCCAGCACCGCGGTGGCTTCCTCCCACTGCTCGTCGGAGCCGATGAACTTGTCCGACTCGGGATCGCGGGTGGACAGCTCCAGGTAGAAGTCGTCCATGCCGAAGTCCTTGAGCAGGGACAGCATGAAGTTCAGCAGGTGCTCGACCTCGGACGGGGCCTGCTCCTTGGTGACGTAGGAGTGCGAGTCGTCCTGGGCGAAACCGCGCACGCGGGTCAGGCCATGGACCACACCGGACTTCTCGTAGCGGTAGACGTGGCCGAACTCGAACAGGCGCAGCGGCAGTTCGCGGTAGGAACGTCCGCGGCCGCGGAAGATCAGGTTGTGCATCGGGCAGTTCATGGCCTTCAGGCGGTATTCCTGGCCCTGCTTGGTGATGTTGCCGTCTTCATCGCGCTCTTCATCGATGTGCAACGCCGGGAACATGGTGTCCGCGTAGTACGGCAGGTGGCCCGAGGTGTGGAACAGCCCGTCCTTGGAGATGTGCGGGGTGCCTACGTACTGGAAACCCGCTTCCACGTGGCGGTCGCGCACGTAGTCTTCCATCTCGCGCTTGATGATGCCGCCCTTGGGGTGGAACACCGGCAGGCCGGAGCCCAGCTCGTCAGGGAAGGAGAACAGATCCAGCTCGGCGCCCAGCTTGCGGTGGTCGCGGCGCTCAGCCTCGGCCAGGCGCTCTTGGTAGGCCTTGAGGTCCTCCTTGGTCGGCCAGGCGGTGCCGTAGATGCGCTGCAGCTGCTTGTTCTTTTCACTGCCCAGCCAGTAGGCGGCGGCCGAACGGGTTAGCGAGAAGGCGTTCTTGATCAGCTTGGTGTTCGGCAGGTGCGGGCCGCGACACAGATCCTTCCAGACCGTTTCGCCGGACTTGCGGTCCACGTTGTCGTAGATGGTGGTTTCGCCGGCGGCGACCTCGACGGTCACGCCTTCGCCGGAGGTGTCGGCCGAATCGGCCTTGGCCAGCAGCTCGCACTTGTACGGCTCGTTGGCCATCTCGGCCTTGGCTTCCTCCGGGGAAACCTCGCGGCGGGAGAAGAGCTGGTTCTGGTTGACGATCTTGAGCATCATCTTTTCCAGCTGCTTCAGATCTTCGGGAGTGAACGGCTCGGCGACATCGAAGTCGAAGTAGAAGCCGTCGGTGATGTACGGGCCGATGCCGAGCTTGGCATCGGGACGCAGCTGCTGCACCGCCTGGGCCATCACGTGGGCGGTCGAGTGGCGCAACACCTCCAGACCCTCAGGATCGGCGATGGTTATCTGGGTGACAGTGGTTCCGGCTTCGAGTTCGCGGGACAGGTCTCGCAGTACGCCGTCGACGTGCATGACTACAACGTCTTTGTCTTTGGCGAAGAACTGCAAACCGGTCGTTCCCGCGTCCACCTGTACCTGCTCGCCGTCGATGGTGAGAGTCAGCTGCTCGCTCATGAGATCGGGTTCTACCTTTCAATCTGTGATGGCTTCATAGCTTGTGGCATACCTTGGCCACAGCCAGCCAGAACCCAGTTTAGTTCAGCATTGCGCTGCGCAACCGGTTCACTTCGGCTTTTGTGCCGTTTGTCCGCCCGAGTGTGACCCGTTCAACAGCTCATCGGCCGACAACAGCCCCGAATAGTGCCACAGCTTGCGCTCGGAGGCCGGCTGCGAGCTGGCGATCTTCCCCTTCTTCTGGTCCTCGCGGAAGGCCGGGATCACCGCATCCAACCGGCGCTGCAGCTCCTGGCGCTCGTCCTCGGTGAGCATCAGGTTGCTGGTGCTCAGCCGCGCCAGGTCCGCCCTGGCCTCGCCGCTGTCGTACCAGCGCTGGGCGTGGGCCAAGGTGGCTTCGAGGCGACGCTGCTCGTCATGGATGACCTGCCCGAGGTAGGCGTTCATGGCGGTAGCCGAGCCATCCTCGGTGCGGTCGGCGGGCTGGCCGGTGGTGTAGCCGGTGGCGGCCGGGCGCCAGACGCGGTCGCGCTTGTCGCGCGCCAGCTCGGGAGCCTCCTCGATCATCTCGGCCTTGGCCAGCTCGCGCAGGTGGAAACTGACCTTGTTCGGGGCAAGGCCCAGCAGCTCGCCGATATCCGAGGCGCGCCCGGTGCGCATGGCCGCCAGCGCATCGAAAATCTGCCGGCGCAGCGGGTTGGCCATGGCCTTGAGCATGGGCGTGGTGAACGTGACGTTCGACTGAGCTTGAGTCATGGATTCAGCATAGCAATTGCTCAAATAAAATTGCGCAAGTTCTATTGCGCAACTTTATTTGCAGGTCTATGGTTGGCGCATGACCACGGATCAGACTCCCCTGCTTCAGTCGCAGACGGCCGACGCCGGCGCACAGCGGCTGCCGGCGTTGCGCCACCAGCGCGGCTACCGCATCTGGTGGGTCGCCGACACCACGGCCCTGCTGGCCGGCGGCATCTACGCCTTCGTGCTGCCGCTGATCCTGCTGGCACTGACAGGTTCGCCGGTGCAGGCAGGCACGCTGGCAGCCGTAGGCCTGGCCGCGCGGGCCAGCCTGACGCTGCTCGGCGGCTCCGTGGCCGACCGTTCCGACCGGGCGCGCATGATGCTCCTCGGAGGGATTTGCGGTGCGGCGCTCACCTCGGCACTGGCAGTGGCCAGCACCAGCGGGTCGCTGAGCGTCGCGGTGCTGTGCGTCGCCCACGTGCTCATGGAACTGCGCGGAGGCTACTTCGGCACGGTCACGAATGCCGCGCTGAAGGACGTGGTCCATCCCAAGCAACTGGGACGAGCCATGGCCTCAAACCAGGGGCGCGATTCGGTGCTCATGCTGGGAGCCGCCCCGCTGGGCGGACTCCTGCTCGGACTGGGCGCGGCATTTGCCCTGCTTGCCGTCAGTTTCCTGCAGCTGCTCGCCGCCGTTTCGGGATTCGGGCTGCGCGGGCCGTTGCGCGCGGCAGAGGCCGACTCCAAGCCCGTGGAAAACTCCCCTGCCGGCAGCGCACCGGTCTCCCCCGGCATCGCGGCAGGCATGCGGTGGTGTTTCGCCAGGCCGCAGCTGCGCAGCCTGCTGCTCCTGATCACCGTCATCAATATCGGAACCAACGGGCTGAACACGACGTTGATCTACGGGTTGCAGCAACGCGGCGAAGCCCCCTGGGTGATCGGCTTGGTATCCACCTTCATGGGACTGGGCATGTTCGCCGGCTCGCTGTTCGCCGGACGCCTGATCGAGAAGTTCCGGACCGGGGTGCTTGCCTGCAGCTGCTTGAGCGTTCTGGGCGGCGCGATGCTGCTCATGGGGTTCAATACGAACCTGATCTGGCTGGGCGCCATGCTGCTGATCGCCTACCTGAGTGTTCCGGCGCTGAATGCGTCGGTTGGAGGCTATTTCATGGCAGTGGTGCCACGGGAGATGGCAGGACGCGCCAACTCCCTGATCTTGTTCATGGCCCTGTCGGTTTTGCCGCTGGCGCCGTTTCTCACCGGGCTCGGCCTTCAGTGGCTGGGTATGGGGCCGACCTTGCTGTTCTTCAGCTCCCTGGTGATCGTTGCAACCGTCGCCGCCTGGTGCTCACGGCACGTGCGCGGCATCCCGCACCCGGATCACTGGACCAGCGAACCGGCGAGCGCAAATTCTCAGATCGAAGCGGAGGCGAGGGAATCTGCAGACGTGGTGTCTACAGAGAGCGAGCTGCCGCAGGCTCAAGGAGAACCGAGCATGAAAAACCATCCAGCATCAAGGTCGTCAGTTTCTGCCGGGAGGCTTGGCTTGCGCCGCATCCCCAGCAGTGAACAGCGCAACCATCACGCGCCGCGCAGTATCGATCAAGAGTTCCGTGCTCAGCGTGAGCGCTATTTGTCTTCGCCGCGCAATGAGCAGTGGATCTACCTGTGATTGGGTGATGTGGTCTCTGCGACATGCCCCGAAGCCCGCACGAGGCGAATGATCCCAATGATCGTCACCACGATTAGCCCGGTTCCCGCCGCGGCGACGACCCTCCCTCCTGCGGTCGAGACGAAGTCCAGCCCGTTGCTTGCATGGAGCACGCCGACGCAAAGCCCGACCCATACAAGGAGGCGTTCGCCTTCGCGGTAGAGCGATTGCGCATTCTGTTCGGTGATGCGCGCCGGATAGTTCATGATTCGCGGCTTCGTGGAGACCCACGCCAGCAGGGTTTGCGTGATAGCCATGGTCAGCGCCAGCCAGAGCACACTTGATTTTGAGCCGAACGCGTCTGCTTCACCGCGGATGTTGAAATGCGTGGGGACCGTCGTCGGCATCTTGGGGTAATTGACCAAGAGGGTGATGACGGTACAGGCGACCAGCATGATCCCCAGGATACGCAAGGTTTTGGTTACTGCGCCGGTTGTATAGGTGCGTGGTGGTCGATTATCCAACATGAATTTGCGGGCTCCATACGTTCGACCAGGTGGGTATCGTTTGCAGTCTACGGACCCACACAGTTCCGCTCAAATACGCTGGGTGCACTGTTGTCGGCTCGCAGCCTAGTATCGGTCCGGCAGTCCGCCCCTATTCGTCGGAGGCGGTTCAGCGACAGCGATCGGGATTGACGGCGGCCCTCTCTCAGGGAGGAACCGGCGATACGACGATGGCGCGAAGCCTGTTCTGGTTGAATTGGCACATGCCTGAGTTGACAAAGCCAGTGTTTTCGCCCGGGGACCTCTCCCGAACTGCTCAGCCGGTGATATCCGATGATGAATTGCGGCTGCGACCATGGGTAGCCACCGATGCAGCGGTCATCGAGGAAGCTTTCCAAGATCCCTCGATCATCCAGTGGCACGGGCGAACCCTGAATACGGCTGAAGCCCGCGCGTGGGTACTGCATTGGGAGGGTCGTTGGGAAAATGAATCCGGGGCCGGGTGGGCGATCTCCCATCGAGGCGAGGTTGTAGGGCAGATTAGTTTACGCCGCGTAGATCTGTCGGCAGGCTCTGGCGAAATTTCCTATTGGGCTCTGCCGAATGCGCGTGGGCATGGTTTCGCTTCGAAGGCATTGAGTGCCCTCACTGTGTGGGCATTTGTAACCGCAGGATTTCACCGTCTCGAACTTTCGCACTCAGTGGATAATCCGGCGTCTTGCGCAGTGGCCCGCAAGTGCGGTTATCGCTACGAGGGAACCAAGCGACAGCAGGCCCTGCACATTGATGGTTGGCACGATATGCATCTGCACGCGCGTCTTTCCTCCGACACCGCGTAGCTAAGAGCTTCCGCGCAGGCCGCAAGGGAACGGCTAACTGGTATGAGTTGGTTATTTGTACTCCCAGCCCACTGGAACGGTTTGAGAATCAGCGTCTGGCTATCCCTAGACCTATCATTCGAGGTCACCGCCCCCTAGGCTGGTCATATGAACAAGTCGGCCCCGCCGACCATCAGCGCGATCACCCTCGGCGTGCGTGATGTCGGTGTTTCAACCAGGTTCTATACCGAGGGACTGGGTTTCGAGCTGGTGCAGCCAGCCCACCCGGAGATTGCCTTTGTCCGCGCCGGGCATTCCTTGATGCTGGCCTTGTGGGACATTACGCAGATGCCCAACGAGTATGGCGACATCGGGCACGGTGAGAAAGCTCCCCCAGTTTCATTGGGGCACAATGTGCACACCGATGCGGAAGTTGAACAGCTCTACCGGCGAGCGCTTGATGCCGGGGCCCAGTCCATTACGGCTCCTACCGTGCAGCCGTGGGGCGGGATGAGCGCCTGCGTGGCCGATCCGGATGGGTTCCGCTGGGATTTTGTGCACAATCCGTCATTTGTCATTGATGCGGACGGCCACGTGTCCTCGGTCTAATAACTTCAACGAGCAGTAAGGGCGTCTCGGCTTATACTCAGACATTCGATTCGGTCAATGGGGCTATCTCGCTGCCACTATTGATGTGTCAAGATTTTCCCTATGACTGATGATGAGTATGAGGCTGAGAGATCTAAAATTATGCACAAGTTGCGTCTTCCGGTTATTCGGAACACGCTGGCATTTGCAGGGCTCTTTCAAATCACGCATGAGCTCATCAAATGGTCCGTCATCGAACGCACCAAGTTATTTTTCGGTTTCGTTCAAGTTGGAGATAGCAACGAATGGCTTGGCGGGGATGATGCTAAATCCGAGTATCAAGATAAGGTCCTGAGCCGTGCGCCCAAAAGTCCTTTCCGTGCATCCTTATCTTGGTTGGTCCACATGGGTGCGCTCTCCGATAGCCAGTCCATAGTTCTAGAACGCATATACCTCCACAGACACGATCTCACTCATGAACTACTCAAATATGTTGTTGACTCTTCTCAGAGCCCGGACGTTGAACTGCTTCTTGAAGCCGTATCGATTTTCAAATCTTTGGACCGTTTCTGGCTAGAAGTCGAAGTAGAAATTGGAATGCTGGACAAATTTGGAGACGTTTCTGTTGAAGAAATCGATAGTGGCACTAGTTTGGCATTGACTCTCTGTCTGCAGGCCTATCTCGAGGGCCTAGAACAAGAAATCTAGATAGGTCAGGCTCCACGCTGGTCCAGGCCTTCGGCGTTCATGCGGCGGGCGAGTTCTCCAACGGTTTCGGTGGGGCTCTGTCCGAGCTTGGGCCGGTAGCTGGGGCGCGGGCGCGCTGCGGAGTCCAGGTATCCGGCGGCGGGCAGGGTTTCGGGCTGGTGCAGGTCCCAGGCGTTCAGCGCCTGCAGCGAGATGCCGCGGGGTCCGGTGCGCCGGGTGATGCCGTGGATGAGCAGCATGCGGGTGGAGAACAGCAGCGGTCCGGTGCGTTGCTGGGTGTCGTCGAAGAAGGTGGCGTCGATACAGCCGGTGCCGTCGTCCACGGAGATGAACACGACGCGTTTGCCTCCGCGCATGGGCGGGGTCTGGGTGGCCACGCGCACCCCGGCGACCAGCACCTCGGTGCCGTTGCGCAGGTGCAGCAGCTCGATGGCCTGGGTGATCGGCAGGTGGGCCAGGCGTTGCCGGTAGGAGGTGATGAGGTGTTCGCTGGCGTCCAGGTGCATGAGGTCCAGTTCGGTGCGGATGATCTCGGCCGGTTCCAGCTGCGCTCCGGTGTTATTGATGTGTTCGATCTGCCCGAGGTCGAGGGTGAGCTGGCCGGGGCCGGGCCGGTATTTGGCCGGCAGGCTGGTGCGGGCCATGGACTGGGTGTGGGCGATGGTGTCCGCCCGGCTGGTGCCGGTGAGCAGGGAGTCGAAGACACCCAGGGCCGCGAGGTTCTGGTAGGTGCGCCGGGACAGGCCGGCGCGGTGGCGCACGTCGGCCAGGTGCTCGTAGGGCTGCCCGGCGACCAGGCGTTCGACCTCTCGTTCGCTCATCTGGTGGATGTCGCGGAAGGCCAGGCGGACACCATAGCGTCCGGGGCGCAGGGTTCCGGGCGCGCGGGGCACGGCGGGGGCCGCGGCGGAAGCGTATTCGAAGATACGTTCGACTCGGTAGTGCCCGGTGGAGCGGTTGATGTCCAGCGGCAGGATGGGGATGCCCATGCGCCGGGCTTCGGAGACCAGCAGCCGCTTGGGGTACATGCCCGGGTCGTGTTCCCAGATGCCGGCGAGGAAGGCTTCGGGGTGGTGGGCCTTGAGCCAGGCCGAGTGGTAGGTGGGTACGGCGAAGGCCGCCCCGTGGGCCTTGCAGAAGCCGAAGGAGCCGAAGCCCGCCAGCACCGTCCAGACCTTGTCGATGGTTTCCGGGGTGTAGCCCTTGGCGGCGGCGCTGGCGCGGAAGTATTTTTCGACCGCCGGTTCCTGGACGGGGTTGCCCAGGTGGCGGCGGTAGACATCCGCCATGCCCAGGCCGCAGCCGGTCATGGTGTCCAGGATGCGCAGCACCTGTTCGTGGAAGACCACTACCCCGTGGGTTTCGGCCAGCGCGGGCTTGAGTTCCTGGTGCAGGTACTGTTCGGGGGCGAAGCCGTGGCGGTGCTCCAGGTAGGGCTTGACCATGTTGGACTGCATGGGGCCGGGGCGGAACAGCGAGATATCGATGATCAGGTCGTTGAATTCGGCGGGGGCGAGCTTGCCGATCAGCTCGCGCTGGCCCGGGGATTCGATCTGGAAGCAGCCCAGGGTGTGGGTGGAGCGGATCAGCTCGAAGGTGGGGGCGTCATCCAGCGGGACCTTGGCCAGGTCGATATGACCGGCCGGGTCGATATAGCTGGTGGTGGCGTGTCCCCCGGCGCGGGCGACCGCGGCCGCATCGGGGTGCAGGCGCGCGATCTCCTGAAGGGTGTAGGCGATGGCCGACTGCATGCGCACCCCGAGCACGTCGAGCTTGATCAGCCCCATGAGGTCCATGTCGTGCTTGTCGAACTGGCTCATCGGCAGGGCGATGCCCGAGGGCTGGACCGGGGTGCGGTCCAGCAGCGAGGCGTCGGAGAGGATGACGCCGCACGGGTGCATGGAGATGTGCCGCGGCAGCCGGTCCAGGCGTTCGGTGGCGTCGATCAGGATGTCCAGCTGGGAGTCCTCGGTGAGGCGTTCGGCCAGTTCGCCCAGCTCCGGCTTCTCGGCGAGCGCTTCGCGGAAGGAGGAGGCGGAAAAGCGCCACAGCTGCTTGGCGATGCCGTCCACCTGTCCGTCCTCCAGGCCCAGGGCGGCTCCGGCGTCGCGGACCGCTCCGCGGGCCCGGTAGGCGTTCTGCATGCTCATCAGGCTCACGCGTTCTTCGCCGAAGCTGGCGAAGATCTTGCGGTAGATCTCGTGGCGGCGGGCTGATTCCACGTCGATGTCGATGTCCGGCAGGGTGGTGCGGGTGTCGGAGAGGAAGCGTTCGAAGACCAGGTCGTGGGCCAGCGGGTTGACCTGGCTGATGCCCAGCAGGTAGTTGACCAGCGAGGAGGCGCCGGAGCCGCGGGCCGCCACGCGCACCCCCATGCCGGTGATGAGCTTGACGGTTTCGGCGACGGTGAGGAAGTAGCCGGCGAAATCCAGCCGGTTGATGACCCCGAGTTCCAGGGACAGCCGCTGCTCGACGGTGTGCTTCGTCTCGTTGGGCAGCAGCCGGGGCACGGCGGCGTAGACGCGTTCGGTCAGCTCCTGCATGGCCGGGCGGTGCAGGCCCAGCACCGAGGCTTCGGGGATGACAGGTTTTTTCCAGCCCAGGTCGCCGGCGGGGTCCAGGGCGGCGAAGCTGGCGACTGTCTCGGTTTCCCGCAGCAGCTTGCGCATCCAGCCGCGTTCGGTGGCGCGGGCGATTTCGGAGGCCAGCTGGCGCATCTCCTGCGGGGACTTGAGCCAGCCCTGCCCGTTGGGCTGGCAGGAGTCCATTTCACTCAGGCTGTTCAGGGTGCGGGCGGAGTCCAGCAGGTCGGCGGTGACCGCGCCGTCGGGGTCGGCGTAGCGCACGGCGTTGCTCAGCACCGCCTTTAGGCCCAGTTCCTCGGCGTAGCGCAGCATCCTGCCGGCTTCCCCGAGGTTGTAGCGGGATCCGGGGGTGGACAGATGGGTGGTGATTTCCACGCGCAGCATGGGGCCTGCCAGTTTTTTCCAGTCGGCCAGCAGTGCGCGGGCCTTGGCATACTGCCCGCGGGCCAGCGCCCGGGCCACGTCGGATTCCCCGCCGACCAGCAGCATGAGGTTTCCGGAGGCCACCCGGTGGGCGAGCTGGCGCCGGGTCAACCCGGGGATGCCGCGGGGCGCCTGGTGGGCTTGGCTGATGCTGCGGCACAGGGCCGCGTAGCCAGCTCCGTTGCTGCGCCCGCGGGCCAGCAGGATGATCCGGCCAACTGCATGGCCCGGGGTGTCGAGCAGTGCCAGGTTCACGCCCAGCAGTGGATGCAGCCCGTGTTCCATGCAGGCGGCTACGTGCTTGACCGCCCCGTAGAGCCCGTCGCGGTCGGTGAGGGCCAGCGCTTCGGCGCCCATGGCGTGCGCGGCGGCGGCCAGCTGGGGCGGGGTGGAGACCCCGTAGTGGGCGCTGTAGGAGGAGGCGACATTCAGGTGCGTGAAGCTCATGCCATCGCCTCGAACATGTATTCGAGTAGCGCCTCAGGCGCTGCGGGCATGCTGCTCGTGCAGGCGGACCAGGCGCCAGCGGGTGCTTTGCGCATCGAAGCTGACATCGATGCTGAACGGCTCCGAACGGCCCGAGGCATCGGCCAGCTGCAGTCGCCACATCTCATAATCGGCCACCCCTGCCCCTAGTCCACGCGGGATTCTCATGTTCTCCTCCCACCATTTGCGGCGTTCGAACCAACGTTCGGGTTCAGCCACCAGGCGGTAGTCTTTCCCTCGCCAGGTGACGCGCAGCGGTATTCCGTTCGCTGCGCGGGTGACCTCAATCGGCTCGGTGAACATGCCCACGTGTGCGCTCCTTACTCAACAAATTCATTCTATTCGAACATGTGTTCGATCGGTAGCTACACTAGTCAGCCCGGCCGACAGTTTGGCGCGGGCCCGGTTTCGTGAACAATTTTTTTGATCAGTTCACCGCTCGCGGCGCTGCTGCGGAAGGTACGGCAAAGGCCCGGAGCCCGAGCGGATGATCCGCTCGGGCTCCGGGCCTTCGACGGGCGCCGCTAGGGTGCCGGAACCGCCAGGAACTCGCCCTCTACGATCTGCACGCTCTCATCAAGCGCGCGGGTCATCGACCAGGTGTCGGTGAAGCGGCAGGCGGACATCTTCCACTGGCCGTCCACCAGCACGTATTCGTCGTCGTATTCGCCGGTCTTCAGGTACTCGGTGCGTTCGGCCAGGTTGACCTGGCGGAAGCGCAGCGTCCAGCGTCCCCGGGCGGTGGTGGGGCTAATCAGCGTGATGTCCGGGTGCATGCCGTGGTGCATGTCGAAGATCACGTGCTTCCCGTCGACCTTCGCCAGCGCCACCTGGGTGAAGATCTCGGCCATCGGCTCCACGTCGTCGAAGGCGCCCATGGGGCCGTAGTCGATGATCGCGCCGCGTTCGATGAAGCAGTCGCGGAATCCCTGCGGGTCCTTGCCGTCGCAGGCGCGCCAGTAGCGGTGCTTGAGCGCCTTGATCTCTTCGATCGCTTCCAGCGCGGCAAGGCGTTGTTCCAAATCCATGGATTGTTCTCCTCAAAATTATTTCGGGCGGGTGTTCGGTTGGGGTTCAGCCGATGACTGCGTCGGAAAACACCGGCGGGTTTCCAAGCATGGGGCGGTGGGAGACCGGCTGCGCACCGTTCACGTCCTGCACCCCCAGTTCCGCGGCCACTTCCGCGGCGATCAGCACCTGGCCGCTGCGCTGCATCAACTGCGGGTCGCGGTGCAGCGCGTCGATGACCCGGCCGGGGAATTCCGGGGATTCGGCGGTGGCTTCCAGGTCCCCGTACTGCTCCGGGCTTTTCGCCAGCTCGGCCAGGGTGCGCTCGGTCTTCAGCATCCCCATCCACAGGGAGAGAACGGCGACGCCGTGCGGCTTGAAGTCCACGGCCATGTCGCTGGCCATCTTGTCCACGGCGGCCTTGCCGGCTCCGTAGGCCGGGCCGTGCATGTAGCAGGTGCCGCCGAAAGAGGAGGTGTTCACCACCAGGCCGCCGCCGGCGATCAGCAGCGGCGCGGCGTAGTAGCTGGCGACGTAGCTGGAGCGTAGCCCAACGTTGAACACCTGAAGCAGGTCCAAGGACTTCTCCCAGAACGCTCCGGTGAGCGTCAGCTCCGCCGGGACCGCGTAGGCGTTGTTGACCAGGATGTCGATGGCCCCGTCTTCGGCGGCGATGCGTTCGAAGAGCGCCTTCACCTGGGTGTCGTCGGTGTGGTCGAGCACCACCGGCACGCCGATCCCGCCGCGGGCGGCGATTTCCCCGGCGGTGGCGAAAACGGTCCCCGGCAGCGGGGCCTCGCCTTCGGTGGTGGTGCGCCCGGTGACGTAGACCTTGGTCCCGGCTTCGCCCAGCGCCAGCGCGATCCCCTTGCCAGCCCCGCGGCTGGCTCCGGTGACAACTGCGACGCGTCGGGTTTTCTGGGTCATCGATTTCCTCCCGTGATTCTGGCGCGCCCGAGGTCCCGGGCGCGCGTGGCTCGATTACATCCCGCCCGCGCGCCGCCGAAATCCGCTTGTCCCGCTGAACGGGACGGGCCGCCATGCCGCCCCGGTGGCACGAAGGCCCGGAACCAGCCGGTCGACGACCAGCGGATTCCGGGCCCTTGGCAGGAGACGGAGGTTCTACTCCACCCGGTTGCCCAGCTCGTGCAGCGGGGTCTTGAAGGTTTCGCGGGCCCAGATGGCTCCGATGGCCGCCACGATGGAGGATCCGGCAACGATCCAGGCCGCCGGGCCGTAGTTGGCAGGGATCCCGCCGACCAGCACGGTGGCGATCATCGGGGTGAACCCGGCGCACAGGATGCCCACCTGCAGGCCGATGGCGACACCCGAGTAGCGGACCTTGACGTGGAACAGCTCGGAGAACCAGGCCGGGTAGATCGCGTTGGACACCGCGTAGCTGCCGGCGGTGATCGCGATGCTCAGCAGGAAGACCAGCGCGATGTTGGAGGTGGAGATCGCCCAGAAGTACACCCAGATCAGCACGCCGGAAGACAGGATGCCCGTGATGAAGATCGGGCGGCGGCCGAAGCGGTCCGAGAGGTAGGCGCTCAGCGGCTGGGTGAAGATCGCCAGCACGTTGCCCACGATGCTGACCACCAGCATAGTGGCCGCGGGGATGCCCACGCTGACCGCGTAGGCCAGGCCGAAGGCCTGCATCAGGGTGTTGGTGACGCATTGGAAGGACATCAGCGAGACCTGGAAGAACTGCGCCGGGTGGGTCTTGAGCATCAGCAGGAACGGCAGCTTCTCCTTGGCGTCGCCGGCCTGCGCCTTGACCTCGTCCTCGAAGACTTCAGGCTCCTCGAGCGAGCGGCGCACCAGCATGGCCACGATCATGACGACCACCGAGAGCAGGAAGGGAACACGCCAGCCCCACGACATCCTGGCGGTTTCCTCCATCGCGGCGACCGGGATGAATGCCAGCGAGGCCAGCACGATGCCCGCCGAGATCCCGCTCATGGCGAAGGACGGGAAGAAACCGCGCCGCCCCACCGGGGATTCCTCCATGGTCAGGGTCGAGGACCCCGCCGTCTCTGCGCCGGCGGACAGGCCCTGGACCAGCCGCAGGGACACCAGCAGGGCCGGGGCCAGGTAGCCGGCCTGCGCGAAGTTCGGCAGCAGGCCGATCGCGAAGGTCGACCCTCCCATCAGCATCAGGGTCAGCACCAGCGTGTTCTTACGCCCCAGTCGGTCGCCCAGGTGGCCGAACACGATGGCCCCGAATGGGCGGGCCACGTAGGCGACGCCGAAGGTGGCGAACGAGGCCATGAGGGTAATCGTGGGATCCCCCGCCGGGAAGAAGATATGCGAGAAGATCAGCGACGCGGCGGTCGCATAGATGAAGAAGTCGTAGTACTCCAGCATGCCTCCGAGGAACGCGGCCAGCGCCGCTTTCTTCGCCCGCTTCATCCGGTAGCTCTGCTCGACACGCGAGAGATCTGTACCGACAACTGCGCTGCTCTGGTCAATCGCCATGGGGAACCTCCAAGTAACAAGAACCGATGTGCACGCTATCCGAACAGTGGTACGTTTTGCGCACACTTGAGTGTACTCCTGCGTGATCCGCAACACCTAGGGAAATTCCAAAGAAAATTCGCCGATCCGAAAATCTCCCGCAGGCGCTCGGTGCCTTGCAGGTCAACGGCGATTTGCCGTGTGCAGGCCCCGTTAACGCGGCAAAGGGCCGCCCCGAGGGGCGCCCCTGGTCTGCGCGAGGGAGGTTAGTGGCCGAAGGAATCCGCATCCAGGCGCGGGCCGGCACCGGTATCCAGCGCATCGATCGCCGCCAGCTGCTGCCCGGTCAGGGAGAAGTCGAAAACATCAAGGTTCTCGCGCTGCCGCACATCACTGGCGGACTTGGGCACCGCGATACGCTCCGAGTCCAAATGCCAGCGCAGCACCACCTGCGCCGGGGTCTTGCCATACTGCTCCGCCGCTTCGGTGATCGCCGGGTGGGACAGGAAATCCCCGGCACGGCCCAGCGGGCTGTAGGCGGCGGTGGCCAGCCGATGTTTCGCGTGGGCTTGAAGCTGCCCGCGTTGCAGGTGCTCGGGGTCGACCTGCACCTGGTTCAGCGCCGGGCGCAGCCCCGCATCATAAACGGCCTGCAGGTGCGCCGGCTTGAAGTTGGACACGCCCCAGGCGCGCAGCTTGCCTGCCTGCACCAGTTCCTCCAGCCCGTGGCAGGCCTCGACAAAGGCACCTTGCTGCGGATTGGGCCAGTGCACCAGATACAAGTCCAGGTAATCCAACCCCATCAGCTCGCAGGCGCGCTCGTAGGCGGCGGCCACGCCGTCGCGCGAGTGGTCCTCCTTGTTGAACTTGCTGGTCACCCACAGCGCCTCGCGCCCCACCCCGGCCCGCGCGATGCCCTCGCCGACCGCCTGCTCGTTGCCGTAGTTCGCCGCGGTGTCCACGTGGCGGTAGCCGTTGCCCAGCGCCCGGGCCACCGCATCAGCCGCTTCCTCGCCGGTCAGCGGCCAGGTGCCCAGCCCGATGGCCGGAATCCGCAACCCCGGCGCCAACTCGATCGTGTGCTGTTCCTGCATTCCTACTCCCTCGTCCCTGACCTGCGCTTATCGCCTTGGCTAATCCATTCAAGTATTAAGCGGCCGCCGCGCAAAAGTCCACGACCAAACACGTCAGCGACTATGTAGGATTCCGGGACAATCGGCGAATCGGCCGCACAGCGCATCCATCCCGCGCCACACTTGGTCATTTGGCGCGCGGCTCCTAGATTCCCGTCTGCCGCACCGATAGCATCGGGTCAGAAGCACAATCCACCACAAGGAGCTCACTGACATGTCCCACAAGGTCAAAGCGGTCATTTCCCGCGCCAAAGACGCCCCGGTCGAGGTTGTCGACATCATCGTTCCGGATCCGGGACCGGGAGAGGTCGTGGTCGACGTGCTGACCACCGGCGTGTGCCATACCGACCTGCACTACAAGCTCGGCGGCATTGGTGACGACTACCCCTACCTGCTGGGCCACGAGTCCACTGCCGTGGTCAGCCAGATCGGCGAGAACGTCACCAACGTCAAGGTCGGCGACCGCGTCATCCTGAACTGGCGCGCGGTCTGTGGCCAGTGCCGCGCCTGCGCCAAGGGCGAGCCGAAGTACTGCTTCAACACCTTCAACGCCACCCAGAAGATGACCCTGGAAGACGGCACCGAACTGTCCCCTGCGCTGGGCATCGGATCCTTCGCCGAAAAGACCCTGGTCCACTCCGGGCAGTGCACCATCGTGGACGAGGACGCTGATCCGGCGGCCGTGGGCCTGCTGGGCTGCGGCATTATGGCCGGTATCGGCGCGGCCATCAACACCGGAGAGATCAAGCGCGGGGAATCCGTGGCGGTCATCGGCTGCGGCGGCGTGGGCTCGGCGGCCATCGCCGGCGCCCAGCTGGCCGGGGCTACCACCATCATCGCGGTGGACGTCAACCAGGACAAGCTGGAAACCGCCAAGCGCTTCGGCGCCACCCACACCGTGAACTCCGCCCAGGTGGACGCGGTCACCGCGATCCAGGAGCTCACCGGCGGCTTCGGCGCCGACGTGGTCATCGACGCGGTGGGCCGCCCGGAAACCTACAAGCAGGCCTTCTACGCCCGCGACCTGGCCGGGCGCGTGGTGCTGGTGGGCGTGCCGACCCCGGAGATGACCCTTGAGCTGCCGCTGCTGGATGTCTTCGGCCGCGGCGGTTCGCTGAAGAGCTCCTGGTACGGCGACTGCCTGCCGAGCCACGACTTCCCGATGCTGGTCCAGCAGTACAAGCTCGGCCGTCTGGACCTGGACTCCTTCGTCACCGAGCGCATCGGCATCAACGACGTCGAGGCAGCCTTCGACAAGATGCACGAGGGCACCGTGCTGCGATCGGTGGTGGAAATCTAGTGGCCGCGCGCATCGAGAACATCGTCACCTCCGGCACCTTCAGCCTGGACGGCGGCACCTGGGAGGTGGACAACAACGTCTGGCTCATCGGGGACGACGCCGAGGTCATCGTGATCGACCCGGCCCACGACCCGCAGGCCATCCGCGAGGCCATCGGCAAGCGCGAGGTGATGGCGGTGCTGCTCACCCACGGGCACGACGACCACATCCGCGCCGCCGCGCAGTTCTCCGACGAGGTCGACGCCCCGCTGTTCCTGAACCCCGAAGACCAGATGCTCTGGGACGCGGTGTACCCGGAGCGCGATATCGACGCGGAAATCCACGAAGGCGACAGCTTCACCGTCGCCGGGACCACCTTGACAGCCCTGCACACCCCGGGGCACTCGCCGGGATCCACCTGCTTCTACTCGGAGGACCTGGGGGTGCTGTTCAGCGGCGACACCCTGTTCAACGGCGGGCCCGGCGCCACCGGGCGCAGCTACTCGAGCTTCGAGACGATCATCGACTCGATCCGCTCCAAGCTGCTGACCCTGCCGGCGGAAACCGTGGTCAACACCGGCCACGGCGCCGCCACCACCATCGGCGACGAAGCGCCGAACCTGGATGAGTGGATCGCCCGCGGGCACTAGCCCCATAGCGGTGCGCAACGCTGAGCCCAAGCCGGGGTGGAATGAGCAATTCCATCCCGGCTTGGGCTTTCGTGTGGAATGATGAACCCATGCCTGAATCCTCTGCCCGCGTGCGCTCGGCGAAAATCCCCGGCTGGATCGGAACGCTGTCCATCCTGGCCGGCAGCGTGCTGCTCTGGCGCGACATCCAAGCCGAGTACCTGCTGTATTCCGGCGGCACCGAACCGCAACCGGTCGACACGTTTTCCATCGGCCCCTCCTTGCTGCAGGTCTCCGGCGAGCTGCTGCTGGCCTTGGGTTTCGGGGCGCTGTGCCTGAGCCTGGGACTGATCCTGGCACGCCGCATGCTCAAAAGCAGGAAGCACACGCTCACCACGCGCATCATCTGGCTCGCCGGGCTGCTGGTGCTGGCCGGCGGAACCGGCCTGCTGATCTGGGATGCGCTGCAGGTCAAGAGCTTCGGCTGGTTCGCCTACGCGCCGCTGGACAACAGCGCTTTCTCCCCCGCCCCCTGGGTGACAGGGACGCAGATCCTCGGCAAGCTGCTCAGCGCGCTGGGCCTGGGGGCCATCGGCCTGGGCTTCGGGCTGCATGCGGGAGCGCGCTCCCGGAGCGCGGACTCCTAGAACAGCGAGCGATGCGGTTCGATCAGCTCCGGGCCGTCGTTGCGCACGTTTCCCACCGCTGGATCCACCTCGTGCATGGTCCAGGTCGAGGCCACGTCGAAGGCCTCAGACCGGATCTGCTCGATCAGCCCTTCGCCGTCCTCCTGCTCCGGATCCAGCCAGCGTGCCATCATTTCCCGATCCAGCGGAATCGGCAGGCGGTCGTGGAGCCCGGCCAACTCGCCGAGCACCCCCGGCTCTTCGCTCGATGGCGAATCCATGGTCATGATCGAGGTGGACAGGATCCAGCTTCCATCCTTGTCCTTCCACCATTCGTACAGCCCTGCGAAGAAGATCAGCTTGCCGTCCTCTCGGTGCACGAAGAAGGGGCGCTTCTTGCTGCCTTCCTTCTTCCACTCGTAATAGCCCTGCACTGGCACCGCGGCCCTGCGCTTCTTGACCGCCGAACGGAACGTCGGCTTGGAGGAGGCGGTTTCGCTGCGCGCGTTGAAGGCGCGCACCCCCACCGACAGCTCCTTGGCCCAGCCGGGAACCAGGCCCCAGCGGGCCACATGGACCTGGCGGTGCAGCTGCCCGTCGATCATCCGCTCGAGCACCACCGGCACGTCGGTGGTCGGCGCGACGTTCCACGACTGGCGAAGCTCAAGGTTGGCGTCCGCCTCCGCTTCCGCCTCGGCAACCAGGTCGCCGATGGCCTTGGCCATGACGTAGCGTCCGCACATGATGAACCCCCGCAGATTTGTTCGAATTTTGTTCCCAGTGTAGTCCGACGAGCGGCGGAAAACAGTGGTGGCAGCCGGGTCAGGCGGAACAAACGGGCAGGTCGCGTGGTTACATGAAGTATGAGCAACGAATTGAACCTTGAGAAGTACGTTCCTGCCGCCGGCGGAGTCACCATGTTCACCACCAGCTGGTGCGGCTACTGCCGCAACCTGAAGCGCCTGATGGACCAGAAGGGCGTGGCCTACACCGAGGTGAATATCGAAGAGGTCGAGGGCACCGCGCAGATCGTCGAGTCGTTCAACAACGGCAACCAGACCGTCCCGACCCTGATCTTCCCCGACGGCACCGCTGCAACCAACCCGCGCATCGAGGAAGTCGTCGAGCGCGTCGGAGCGTAGTTTCGCCTTAAATGCACAGTTCCCGGAACCTTGAGGGTTCCGGGAACATCGTGTTTAACCGGCCGTCTGCTCCGGGACGGCGACATGCTCCCGGTATTCGGCCAGCAGCGCCTCGATGAAGGTTTCGGTCGTGAGCCCTGGCGCCAGGTCGTCACCGGCACCCACCGTCGCGGGATTCATCGGGACTTCCATGGCCTGGTAGACGGCATCCAGCACGCGTCGCAGAGGCTCGGAATTCTCCACCACGAAAACGCTGGAGAACAGCCAAGCTCCGGAAATCACCCGCTGCGCGGTGCCCACCAGCTTGACCGCATGCCCGATCGCGGAGCCAGCCCCAGGCACTCCGTGCACCGAATGGTCCCCGACGCAGTACTCGCCGTCGATCGGCCCTACCTCGGCTTGAACCCCGGCCCTGCGGAATGCATCGGCATAGAGCCGGGCGAAAATCTCGAACCGCTGCTGCTGGTGCATGATCGCTTCGGCCTGCGGCTCGATATGGTCGACGATCAAGGTGCCACGGTGGTAGGCGGCTGCCCGGCCGCCCGCCTTGCGCACCAACGGTGCAAATCCCTGGTTCGCGGCCGCCCGGCTGGCCAGCTCGAAGCCCGGGAGGCGAACATCACGCTGGCCGAACGCCAAGGTGGGGTCCGGCCGGTACAGGCGCAGCAGCGGCCCGCGCTCACCGGACTGGACTTCGCGCAACAGCTGCACCCCGCGCTCCAGATCAGCACCGGGATCTCCGCTGGGTTCCTCGCGCAGCAAGGTCAACGGAGCATCAGATTGGCGATTCCACAAGGTCATGGTCATGAGTCTAATTCAGCCGGCGAAGCCGCTTCGAACGTATGACGCCCAGTCACCGGCTGGGTGAGGTGAGGGTGAAAATTACTGGGCGTTGGACGCAGTAGGACATAATTGGTCGTGTGCCTTCTTCATCTACACCAGTAATTCTCATCGGCGGACCCTCAGGCTCAGGCAAGTCATACCTTGCAGCTCGGTTCGGAAATCCGCATCTTCCACTCGATGAGTTCTACCGCCAGCTTTCCGAAGACGGGCACCCCGAGGCATTCCCCCGCACTCCCTACGGAGAAGTCGACTGGGACCACCCGGGCACCTGGAACATGGACGCAGCGTTGAAGGCAGTCAACGAGCTATTGGAATCGGACAGCACCATGGTGCCGAACTACTCCATCTCCACCTCAAGCTACGACGGGCATCGAAAGATCTGCGGCAATGGCGGCCCCATCATCGCGGAAGGGATCTTCCTCTCGGAAATCCTCGAGCCGCTACGCGCCCAGGGAATCGATGTCCAGGCCTACTACGTCGACGAGCCGGCGCTGCTGACGACGATCCGCCGCTTCGTCAGGGACGTCTCCCAGCGCCGCAAGCCGCTGCTGTTCCTCATCAAGCGAGGCTATGCGCTCTTCAAGTCGCATGCCTCCGACAGGGAAAACTACCGGGCCAAGGGATTCACGATCATGCCGAAGCCCCAGCTGAAGAAGCTGCTGGCAAACCTCAGCCCGGTTTCCTAGCGCGAGCGGACCGTTAGGATCTGCTCTGCTCGTCCGAACGGCCCGCTTTCATCGTGCAGAACCGTCGAGGTCAGCCCAATGCCATCGGTGCCGTAGCTTTGCTGTGCCTCCAGCCCCAGCCATTCTCCCGCCGGGGCACGGTACATGTGGATCTGCAGATCGAGGTTCGGGAACATCCACTCGCCGGCGCCGGGTTCCACCCGCGGAGCGACACCATTGGCGGTGTCGACAAGCCCAATCAGGCGGGACATCGACGAGGCATTGTGGACGTCCACCAGATCGTAGGGAGTGCGCAGCCAGGCAAGCCCCTTTCCCTTGCGGCGACCCTCAGCGGCACGCATTTCAACGGACTTGATGTATCCCCCGGGCCAGAGCTTTGAAATCTCCAACGCTTCGCAGTCCTGCGGCCCAACCACCGGTGCATCCTCAACACCCGCAACAGCCGAGGAGTCCCCGGTAATCACGCGCCAAGCCTGCGCAACAATGCTCGTCCGGCCCTTGGCCTTCATTTCGGCTTCGATCAATTCGATCGTCCGGCCCGGGCGCACCATGCGCGTGGTGATCTCGAATTCGCCGGCATGGATCAGGCCATGGATTTCAAAGCTCAGTCGCGCAATGCGCATGTCGCTTCGAGGCTGGAACTGCTCCAGTTCATGCGCCATGATCCCCGAAGCCGGCGCCATGTGCTGCTCGTGCGCATTCCACGCACCCTGGGCATGCCACGAAGAACGGTAGCGCCCCTCGCCCAGCGACTCGAAGTAGAAGTCCCCCGACGCAAGAATCTTGTCCAGGTCCTCGGTGAGCTGATGCGTCATTGCTGCCCTCCAGGCATGTTCGCGCGGATGTGTCGTTGATCCCAGCGTATCCAATGGGTGAGCCAAACCACTAAATCATCCACCACGCCGGATCAGCTCGGTCGATCACCGTGATGCGCTCGCCGGCCTTCGTGATCCATGATGCTGAGAATTTCAGCAACCCCGTTCACTGCCCAGATGACGTGCGGGGTCAACGTGTCGAATTGGGCCGCTTGCCCGGCGACGACGTGGTAGGTTCTTTCGCCGAGCTTCAACTGCACTTCGCCGGAGAGCACAGTGAACCATTCCTTGCCCTGATGGATCCTAGCCTCGCTGGGCGCCGGGGCGGTCGCGGAGTCATAGCGGATTTTCGACACCGTCACGCCGTTGACCGCATCCTCATTCGTCAGTTTCCAAATGGTCATTCCCGGCAGGTCAACTGGCTCGGGCCTGATGACGACGTCTTCCCCGGCCGTCGCCACCAATTCGTCAAGCGTGGCGCCCAGGGCGCGGGCGATGGGCACCAGCTGGTCCAAGGCGATACGCCGAGAGCCGGTTTCGATGCGGCTCAGTGTTGAGACGCTGAGCTTCGCCTTGGTTGCCAAGGACTCCAAGGACCAGCCCCGGCTTTGCCGCAGCGCGCGAATCCGCTGGCGAATCGTGCTGTCCACATCAAGTTCTTGCGTCATACGCAAAACAATACTCCTAGGAAGCAATTTCTCTCTACGGTAGTTCTCACAACCACCCGAAAGGACACAGCAATGGAACACTACGACGCAATCATCATCGGTGGTGGCGGCGCTGGACTTGCAGCGGCGGTAGCGTTGGGGCGTTCTCGCCGGACGGTTTTAGTCATCGACACGAACCAGCCGCGAAATGCTCGCGCATCACACGCCCATAACGTCTTGGGCCAAGAAGGAAACAGCCCGCAGCATCTCTTGGAGCTCGGGCGAAGCGAAGCCGAACACTACGGCGCACGGATCGTCCACGAGGAGGCGGAGCGCCTGACCGGATCCGTCGAGGACGGATTCACCGTCAAAACCGGCGCCAGCGAGTACTCCGCCTCGCGCATCGTGCTGGCCACCGGACTCACCGACAACCTTGCAGAGATCCCAGGGTTGCGCGAAGCCTGGGGCATCTCCGCCATCCACTGCGCGTACTGCCACGGATGGGAGGTGCGGGATCAGGCAGTCGCCGTTTTGGGGGTCGGTCCCATGAGCACCCACCAGGCCCTACTGTTCGCACAACTCAGCAGCCACGTGGTATTCATCAACCACCAGCCAGATGTTCTTTCCGAGGAAAACCGGGCAACACTTGAAAAGCTGGGTGTGCCAATCCTGGAGCGCAGGATTGCGAAGCTTCGAGTGGACGGCGACGGGCAGCTCAAAGGCGTTGAGCTGAGCAACGGCGATCTGGTTAAGGCCCAAGCAGCCGTTGTAGCCAGCAGAATGAATGCCAATGCAGACCTATACCAGCAGCTCGGCGGCAGGTTGCAAGAGCATCCTCTGGGCACGTTTATCCAGGTAAGCGAAATGGGGCTAACGGGTATTCCCGGGGTCTACGCAGCTGGCAACGCAGTGAACTTGGGCGCCATGGTCATGGCCGCGGCTGCATCTGGCACCATCGCTGGAGCGGCACTCAACGCAGACCTTGCCATGGCGAGCATTAGTTCGGAGCCGAGCAAAATACACTCCTAACGGCTACAGGTCTTGCGGTGGTTACACTCAGAGCAACCATCGCGAGGCCTTTGACGATCGAGTTGCTCGACGAAAAGTCGTGGAAATCGCCGAGTCCGCTCATGGCTCCTTCTTCCAACAAGTAATCTCTGAAGTTGCCGGGCACTTCACCAAATCTCATTACGAGCGGTCAATCGAGATCGCAGCCAGAACAGGCCTTGACACCCGCCCGTAACCGCCAGCAACCACACTCTGCTCCGGTCCCAGCGGTCCGTTAGGAAGGTCACGAAGACATCCTCGGCTCCAGATGGTAGAGTTATTGAGTTACCTCGGCGCTTGATGGTGTGACTCACCCGCCAGCAAGCGTTAGCAGTATGGATTTGTAGCACAGCCAACAAATCGTCTGTGCAGCACATATCGGCTGGTCAGATCCTGGATCAGATCAGCTCCTAACCGAAACGAATTCTTCATCTTCTCTTCTTCACTGCAAACTGGTTATCCAGACGCATCAGTGCGTCCGATGACAAACGATTCCGTGTTCTACTTCGATCGGACTGGTTCATCACCGTCCGTCTCCCGGAATCTCGCGGATAACTAATCCAGTGCAGCGACATCCGTTTTTGGCCGATACCGGCAAAATCAGTAATCGATCCCCCGTATCGACGGCAGGCGAATCGTTTCGGATGGCACTGCCCGAGGTAACCTCAAAAATTTCCGATTCGAATCTCCGGATCGGCACTCAGGCCACGCTGTGGCCAACCAATAATAAGGAAATAACACTATGGCCACTGGCACCGTGAAATGGTTCAACGCTGAAAAGGGCTTCGGCTTCATCGCTCCTTCGGATGGATCGGCTGATGTCTTCGCACACTACAGCGCTATCCAGAGCTTCGGATTCCGCAGCCTCGAAGAAGGCCAGACCGTTGAGTACACCCTGGAAGCCGGTCCAAAGGGCCCACAGGCAACCAACATTCAGGCCCGCTAAGAGTCTTTGAAATAACGGCGTGGACTTCATCATTTGATGAAGTCCACGCCGTTATTGTTTTCAGGCCCGTCCCCCCGGCTCAGCGGGCCGGAGGCTTCGCACCAGTCTAGAGAGCCACGCGTTGGCTCGACTTCAGTGCATCGCGATTGGCAAAAATCACGACTACTGCCAGAGCCAACAGCAGCAGCGCCAACCCGTGGAACCCGAAGAGCGCCAGCAGAGGCCCCGCGCTGAGGCCACCCAGTGCACCGGCGAGGTTCATCAGCAGGTCGCTGGTGCCCTGGAGACTGGTGCGTTCGTGAATCGGCGCAGCTGCCGAAACCATGGTCGAGCCCGCCACCGTAGAGGCGGACCAG
This sequence comes from Arthrobacter sp. YC-RL1, assembly GCF_001454985.1. Lineage (NCBI taxonomy): Bacteria > Bacillati > Actinomycetota > Actinomycetes > Micrococcales > Micrococcaceae > Arthrobacter > Arthrobacter sp. YC-RL1. The sequence continues at coordinate 1,898,627 of NZ_CP013297.1, read as the reverse complement.
CCCAGGCCCAGCAACGCCAAGGCAACAGTCACCACGACGTGGTCCTCCGGGTTGAACCAGACGAAGAGGCTCGACCCGATCAGCAGGACTTGCCCCATCAGTGCAACACGAGACCCGCCGAGCCGGTCAGTGAGCCAGCCGAAGAGCGGCGACAGCGCGTACATGCCCAGCACGTGAAGCGAAATGGTGAATCCGATGAGCGTCAGCGTTGCCCCATGGTGCTGCATGTGCACGGGGGTCATGGACATGAGCGCCACCATGTAGGCATGGCTCAGCGCAACGGTCACCACGGCCCGACGAGCCGCAGGCCTCTCACGCAGGAGATGGAAACCCCCGCCACGGCGCGCGACAGCCGGTACGCTACCGCTGTTTTGCTGCAGGGCGACCTTCATCGGGTCCGGCCGCAGCCCAAGGAGGTAAATGCTCATGCCAGCCAGCTGCGCCGCCATCGCAATCAAGAATCCTCCGGTATAGGCGGGCAGTCCCAATGCGGTGGACACTACTTCGCCTGGCGCGAAGAGGTTCGGACCGATCACGGCACCGATGGTTGTCGTCCACACCACCAAGGACAAATCCCGGCCCCTGGTCTTCTCGTCCGACAGGTCGGTCGCAGCGAAACGCGATTGCAGGTTCATCGCCGAAGCGGTTCCCAGCACCAGCATTCCGAGGAATAGCAGCGGCACCAAATCAAGCATCGCCGAGGTGACGATCAGCAGCGAGCCGAGAACCGCGATCAAGGCGCCGGTGGAAAGCGAGATCCGGCGCCCAAAGCGGCGCGCCAGCATCGCCAATGGGATCGCCATGATCGCCGCACCGAGGGTGTTCATGGTCGCGGCCATGCCGGCCAGCGAGTCGAGGCCCGAAACATCAACGATGAGCAGGGAACCCAGTGTTATCGTTGCGCCGCCGCCGAGCCCTCCCAGTATCTGCCCCAGAGCGAGCACTGAAATAGACCGCCGGCGAATTGCGCGGATCTGAGGCTCGCTCAACTGCTCGGCTCTGGCATCTGACTTTGTAATGATTTCTCCTTGGTACGTCGCCCAGCTGGGTTCACCGTATTCTATAGCTTCGGGTGCATCGCCATGGCTGAGCGATTAGCTCGCGTGAGGCTCCCCGGGTTTCAGGGTCCACAGCGGTAAGGCGATCTGATCAACTAGTTCAACAATGAACCGGTCGGTAACCTTCCCAAAACTGATGAAACGCTGCTTGAACAGTTCGGTGGGGACCCGAAGCAGCAGTTCGGACGGGATCTCCGCCAGTTCCCCGCGCGCCTGAGCACGTTCAGCAACCAGATGCATCATGTTGGGGCCCATCCCCCACGACATGTCTGCCATGCTCGGCGCTTGTTCCGACAAACTCGCGATGACCAAGCCCCGCAACAGCTCGCCAATCGGTTCGTCGATCTGCGCTGCCATCGAGCGCAGCACCAGGAGCAAGTCTTGGCGAAGTGTTGCAGCCTGTTCCGGCAGGACCGGCATGACGGCTTTATGCGCCGCGACGGCCCGCACCAATTCAATCTTGTTCGGCCACCGCCGGTAGATGGACACCTTGGACGCAGAGGCCCGACGTGCCACTGCTTCAACGCTCAGGGCGGCGAATCCGGACTGCGCCAGCTCCAACGCCGCGGCATCGAGTATTGCAGTGACAAGTTGCTCCCCGCGCCGTCGTGGGCCTGATCGATAATCTTTCTGGTCAGCCATGTTCTGGCTCCAACACGAGACCACGGTCGCCGTCAACGATGATTTGCTGGCCATCGGCCAATACGGTGGTGGCGTTAGCGCATCCCATGACCGCTGGGATCCGGTATTCACGGGCAACGATAGCTGCGTGGGAGACGGCAGAACCGTGATTGACCACCACCGCCGCGGCCCGGGAGAACAACGGAGTCCACGACGGGTTGGTAGCAGGACAGACCAGGACTTCTCCGGGCAGCAGCTTTTCGAACTCTTCTGGAGAATTGATTATGCGAACGCTTCCGCTGGCCCTGCCTCCGCCGGAACCGGTGCCGTGCAGTAATGCCCCTGGCACCGGTGACAGATCGTAGAGGGTGGCTGGAGAAATCATCGGTGCACCGCCCAGCTCATCATGGCGCCGTCGACGGCCGGCCGCAATCTGGGCAAGTTGGCCACCGCTGAGTGCAGCGGCACCGGGCGCGCGGCGCAGGAGGTCATAGTTCACGAACCAGATATCTCCTGGGTCTTCCAAGGCCGAGGCATCGTGCAGTCGGCGCCCCATTTCATTGATGGCGGAGCGTACTGCCGGCATGGTCCGGGTGATTTCGAAATGCGTGTCTTCGCGCACGGAGATGAATCCACGCAGCCCCTTGACCCATCGTCTGATTCGCGGTTCCAGCCACCGGCTGCCAAGCAGCGGGTGGGATATCAGATTTTCCAAGGCGTCTATTTCCCCTCCTTCTGCGCCAGTTCCATCGATCAGCATGCGCAGCAGGTTGATTACCGGGGATGGGTCGGCTCCCCAGGTCGCTGCTCGCGGCAGCAGCAAGCTGGCTGATTCCCTGTGGCCGTAGCGAGCAAGAAATTCATCGATCTGGTCAGCGATTTCGTCCATGTGCGGTTGCGAGCGCAGCGCCTGGATTGTTGATTCTGGCTCCGTATCCCGCAGAAGCTGGGTGCCTCCGGGCATCTCGGCGATCAGTTTAGCAATACGTTGCAGATCGTCGTTGATTCGGTGGGTCTCGGTATCAGCAGTCACGCTCAGCGGCGCAAACTGCGACAGCTTTCCGGTTAACGCCAGTACCAGGATCAGCTTGATTCCCGCAGGGATCGCCTGGCGTAGGTATTTCACTCGCAGCTCAGTCACAAGTTGCATGCTGGTGGTGGCCCTACTTGGAATCTCCGACAGTTCCTTCCAGGACAGATCCGCCACTTGGAGTTCGTTGAGCTGTTGGCAGTTGCGCAGGTACTCGTCATACAAGGGATCTTTTCGCCACGATCCGCTCGGAGCTTTCTGCGTAAAGGCTTGAACGATTTTCCGCGGCGTTGCCGCTGATGGTTTCGGCGTGACGGGAATGAATTCGGTGACGACCCCGTTCTCGCGCTTCAACCATGCGGAGTAGTCCACACGAACCCCGGCGATTCCGTGCAGCATACCCGCGACCAATGGGGCGATGCCGGCATCGATCCATGCTTCGGTTTCCAAAATAGTGGGGCGCTGCGGCAGCAACTCGTAGAGCATCGGTGCGATTTTCCGTGCCAGCGGGCCGATATTGCGCGGGGCTGGAGGCAAGGCTGTCATCGGCCTGGCCTGCAAGATCAGGAGATCGCCATTGGCTACAGCCCATTCGATGTCCATGGGTCGGCCGAAACCTTCGCGGATGCGAACGCCGGCTTCCGCAATCTCGCGCAGTGTCTCCTCGGGAACCTGCTGGTTTTCCTCGGGAGTCTCATTTCTGGTTCCACCGTCGGAGTTCAGCTTGATGACAGGGCCGGCCAGCCCGGCTCGGCGCTCGATGATCCTCCCCTTGGAATCAATGACCGCCCGATCTGCGGTCACCATTCCCGAAACCACTGCTTCGCCCAAGCCCGGGTTAGATTCCACCACGATGTGGTCCCTGCCCCCGGTCACCGGATCAGCGGTGAACATCACCCCGGCGAAGTCTGCATCCACCATTGACTGAACCACGACGCCCATCGACATCACCGATTCATCGATCTTTCGCTCACTTCGATACGCTCGGGCGCGGTCGGAGTACAAGGAAGCCCAACAGTCTTCAACAGCCCGGAACAGCTGCCTCTCGCCCGAGATGCCCAGGTATGTCTCCTGTTGTCCGGCGAAAGCGGAACCCGGAAGGTCTTCTGCCGTCGCGCTGGAACGGACGGCAACCAAAGGGCTTCCTAGTTCTCGGTAAGCTGCTCCGATCACTTCGGCCAGTTTTGTTCCGCTGAGCGCGGTGGAGGAACCAGCCGACCGGAATTCTTCGTAGGCATCCGTCGTCACGACAAATCCCGGAGGCACGTTTTCCCCCAGCTTGATCAGTTCGCCCAAACCCGCGGCCTTGCCTCCGACGACATTCAGGTTGTCTTGGGAAGCTAATGCCAAAGGCAGGATCTGCGGTTTTTCCATGAGGCCATGCTACAGATTAGAGAACGATCCGTACACTACTTTTTAAGCTGAAGCTGTCGACAGAAATTTCTAAGCAAACTTACAAGGGAAGCCATGCAGCGTCTCGGGACCACAAGACGACAAAACCCGAACCCACGAAACGCGGGTTCGGGTTTTGGATTTGGCTAGCTATCCGTGAATTGGGGAAAGCTTAGAAATCCCAGTCTTCGTCTTCGGTATTCACTGCCTTGCCGATGACATACGAGGAGCCGGAGCCGGAGAAGAAGTCGTGGTTCTCATCGGCGTTCGGGCTCAGCGCTGCCAGAATGGCTGGCGACACATCTGTCACGGTGGACGGGAACATGGCCTCGTAGCCCAAGTTCATCAGCGCCTTGTTGGCGTTGTAGTGCAGGAACTTCTTGACGTCCTCAGCCAAGCCCACTGGATCGTACAGATCATGGGTGTACTGAACTTCGTTCTCGTACAGCTCGAACAGCAGCTCGAAGGTGTAGTCCTTCAGTTCCTGCTTGCGCTCTTCACTCAGGCCTTCAAGACCCTTCTGGAACTTGTAGCCGATGTAGTAGCCGTGAACGGCTTCGTCACGGATGATCAGGCGGATCAGGTCAGCGGTGTTGGTCAGCTTGGCGTGCGAGGACCAGTGCATCGGCAGGTAAAAGCCGGAGTAGAACAGGAACGATTCGAGCAGGGTCGAAGCGATCTTGCGCTTGAGCGGGTCGTCGCCGTAGTAGTAGCTCTCGATGATCTGCGCCTTCTTCTGAAGGTTCACGTTCTCAGTCGACCAGCGGAAGGCCTCGTCGATTTCCTTGGTGGAAGCCAGGGTGGAGAAGATCGAGGAGTAGCTCTTGGCGTGCACCGACTCCATGAAGGCAATGTTGGTGTACACGGCCTCTTCGTGAGGGGTGATCGCATCCGGGATCAGCGACACTGCGCCAACGGTGCCCTGCAGGGTGTCGAGCAGGGTCAGGCCGGTGAAGACGCGCATGGTCAGCAGCTTTTCGTCTTCGGTCAGGGTTCCCCACGACTGGATGTCGTTGGACAGCGGCACCTTCTCCGGCAGCCAGAAGTTATTGACGAGTCGGTTCCAGACCTCCACGTCCTTGTCATCCTGGATACGGTTCCAGTTGATCGCTTCAACCTTATTGGCGAGCTTAAGCTTCTCGGTCATTGCCCCTCATCGATTGGAGACTGAATTATGGTTAGTCGCTTAAATCCTACCGCCACCGGAGCGCAAAACATAATAACTTGACCAACGACACCATCAACTATTTTCCGCTCTGACTAGGCATTTAACGACAACAAGCTGTCGAACCCGCGAGGGTTCGACAGCTTGTTTCGAGTTGCAGTATTGCACTGGTCAGCACCGCATTTCAGGCATTAAAGCATGCAGGAGACGCAGCCCTCCACCTCAGTGCCTTCAAGGGCCAGTTGGCGCAGGCGGATGTAGTACAAGGTCTTGATGCCCTTGCGCCATGCGTAGATCTGGGCCTTGTTGATGTCACGGGTGGTTACGGTGTCCTTGAAGAACAGGGTCAGCGACAGGCCTTGGTCGACGTGCTGGGTAGCAGCGGCGTAGGTGTCGATGATCTTCTCGTAGCCAATTTCGTACGCGTCCTCGTAGAACTCGATGTTCTCGTTGGTCATGTACGGGGCCGGGTAGTAGACGCGGCCGATCTTGCCTTCCTTGCGGATTTCGACCTTCGCAGCAACAGGGTGGATCGACGAGGTCGAGTTGTTGATGTAGGAGATCGAACCGGTTGGCGGCACTGCCTGCAGGTTCTGGTTGTAGATACCGTGTTCCATGACCGACTTCTTCAGCGCGATCCAGTCTTCCTGGGTTGGAATGTGGATGCCGTCGAACAGTTCGCGCACACGCTGGGTGGCTGGAGCCCATTCCACGTCGATGTACTTGTCGAAGAATTCACCCGATGCGTACTTGGAGTTCTCGAAGTTGTCGAAGACCTCGCCGCGTTCAATCGCGATCTTGTTCGACGCGGTCAGCGCGTGGAACAGAATCGAGTAGAAGTAGATGTTGGTGAAGTCGATGCCTTCTTCGGAACCGTAGTAGATACGCTCACGAGCCAGGAAGCCGTGCAGGTTCATCTGGCCCAGGCCGATGGCGTGCGACTTCCGGTTTCCGTCCGCAACCGAAGGAACGGAGTCGATGTAGGACATGTCGGAGACTGCGGACAGCGCGCGGATGGCGATGTCCACGGACTTGGCCAAGTTCTTGCCATCCATGGCCTTGGCGATGTTCATCGAACCCAGGTTGCAGGAGATGTCCTTGCCCACGGTCTTGTAGCTCAGGTCGTCGTTGTACTCCGACGGCGAGGAGACCTGCAGGATTTCCGAGCAGAGGTTCGACATGGAGACGCGGCCCTCGATCGGGTTGGCCTTGTTCACCGTGTCTTCAAACATGATGTACGGGTAGCCGGACTCGAACTGGATCTCCGCCAGGGTCTGGAAGAACTCGCGGGCGTTGATCTTGGTCTTCTTGATGCGCGAATCATCAACCATCTCGGTGTACTTCTCGGTGACCGAGATTTCGCTGAACGGCTTGCCGTAGACGCGCTCGACGTCGTACGGGCTGAACAGGTACATGTCCTCGTTCTTGCGAGCGAGTTCGAAGGTGACGTCAGGAATGACAACACCCAGCGACAGGGTCTTGATACGGATCTTCTCGTCGGCGTTTTCGCGCTTGGTGTCGAGGAAGCGGTAGATGTCCGGGTGGTGGGCGTTCAAGTAGACCGCGCCGGCACCCTGGCGTGCGCCAAGCTGGTTGGCGTAGGAGAAGGAGTCTTCCAGAAGCTTCATGACAGGGATGACGCCGGAGGACTGGTTCTCGATCTGCTTGATCGGTGCACCGTGCTCGCGCAGGTTGGTCAGGGCCAGGGCCACGCCGCCGCCGCGCTTGGACAGCTGCAGCGAGGAGTTCACGGCACGGGCGATCGATTCCATGTTGTCTTCGATGCGAAGCAGGAAGCAGGAGACCAATTCGCCGCGCTGGGCCTTGCCAGCGTTGAGGAAGGTCGGGGTAGCAGGCTGGAAACGGCCTTCGATGATTTCGTCGACGAGCTGGGTGGCCAGTTCTTCGTTGCCGCGAGCCAGGTGCAGGGCAACCATGCAGACACGGTCCTCGTAGCGCTCCAGGTAACGCTTGCCGTCAAAAGTCTTCAGGGTGTACGAGGTGTAGAACTTGAAGGCGCCCAAGAAGGTTTCGAAACGGAACTTCTTGGAGAAGGCGTGCTTGAACAGGTCGCGGATGAAGTTCATCGAGTACTGGTCGAGGGTTTCACGCTCGTAGTATTCGTGCTTGACCAGGTATTCGAGCTTCTCATCCAGATCGTGGAAGAACACGGTGTTGTTGTTCACGTGATCCAGGAAGTACTGGCGAGCCGCGTAGCGATCCACCTCGAACTGGATCTTGCCGTCTGGACCGTAGAGGTTCAGCATGGCATTGAGGTCGTTGTAGCTCAACCCCTGGAACTGCGCGGGGAGCTCTTTCGAGTCCTTCATCGTTCCTGCTGCTTCTGCGACGCTGGTTTCCAAAAGGTTTCAAGCCCTTCTTTGACTTTGAGAACATCTTCCTGCGTTCCCATGAGTTCGAATGTATAAAGCACGGGCACATCGCATTTGGCCGCGATTCGCTTGGCCGCAATGCAGTAGTACTCGCCGAAGTTTGTATTCCCTGCTCCGATGACACCGCGTAGGTTCTTGCGGTTCTCTTCATACCCGAGAAATTTCATGATCTGCGGCAGGATTGATCGTTTGCCGCCGTCTCCCCCATAGGTGGGAATCAGCAGGACGTACGGAGCTGTGGTGATGAGTTTCGGCTCGTACCCGTAAAGCGGAATCCGGGCCGAATCCATCTGAAGTTTTTCGACGAACCGCCGGGTGTACTCCGATATCGAAGAAAAGTAGATCAACTTCGAATCGGTGTACACCACTGGTTCGTGCGCCTCAGCGTGTTGCCTGTCGGCAAGAGCTGTCGGTGGCATGGTATTTCGCCTCCACTACAAAAGAGCGGATTTAGTACCGAATGGGCTCGGTATCTGGTTAGTTTGCCGGAGCCAGCAGAGCGATCTTGTCCGGGCGGAAGCCCGACCAGTGATCGTTGTCGGTCACGACAACCGGTGCCTGCATGTATCCAAGGCCACGCACGTGCTCCAAGGCGTTAGCATCCTGAGAGATATCGACCTTGTTGTACTCGACACCCTTCTTGTCCAACGCGCGGTAGGTGGCGTTGCACTGTACGCAGGAAGGCTTCGTGTAAACCGTGATGGACATAGTCCCTGATCCCCTTTAAAAAGTCCTAGTTTCGGTCCGTCTTCTCACCGTTTTCACGGCGGTGCGGACCAACCTCTCGGATGCCCCAAAGTTCACCTTCGGGGTGTTTTCGGCGTTTATCGCGCCATCGGATTCAATACTACATCTTGTGTCTGGCCGGTCAAGCGGCCACAAGATGATGTATTACAGCTATGTGATTCCCCCACAAGGGAGTCCACAGGAATTGTGGATACCGGCCCCTGATTAAACCCCGATTTCTCGCGGTACAGCCTGGTTTGTCCACAGCTTGGGATATCGAACTTGTGGGTTAAAAATACTTGGTGTGAGAAGTTCCTCGGCGTGTTTCCCCTCCGTCGACTTGTGCCATGGCTGAAGTGTCTGTACCTACATGTAGTATCCGCCAGGGAACCGACACTTTAGGACGGTTCAAGGCAGGGTGTGGACACACCCGTGGAATGGATACAAAGGCGCGCTACACCGACGACGTCCCACACCGCCGCTGCCAGGCTTGCAAGCATCCAGGAATGCCTAGGCGGGGTACTGGCGGGCCCCGAAGATCCCCTGGCCCACACGGACGACCGTGGCGCCTTCCTGGATGGCGATCTCGAAGTCGCCGCTCATGCCCATGGACAGCTGCGCGAATTCCTCCGGGGCTCCGGCGGCCTGCAGCTCGGCGAGCGTCTCGCGCAGCAGGGTGAAGCTGGCGCGGATGGAGGACTCGTTGCTGGTATTCGCCGCCATGGTCATCAGGCCGACGGGCTTCAGGCGGTCCAGCGGCTTCAGCGCGGCCAGCAGGTCGGCGGCTTCTGCCGCTTCGATGCCGGACTTCGATTCCTCCCCGGAGGTGTTCACCTGGATGAAGACATCCAGGTGGCGGCCTTCGGCTTCCAGCCGGCTCTGCAGGGTTTCGGCGAGCCGGAGCGAATCCAGGGCATGGAACTCGTCGGCGAACTGCGCCACGAACTTCGCCTTGTTGCGCTGCAGCGGACCGATCACCGAGTAGCGCAGATGCGGGTAGTCCTGCTTGAACTCCTCGTGCTTGGCTTGCGCCTCCTGGACCTTGTTCTCCCCCAGCGTGTCCACGCCGGCGGCAATGGCCAGGCGCAGCCGCTCGGCCGGGATGGTCTTGGTGACCGGCAGCAGGCGCACCGCTTCCGGGTCCCGGCCCACCGAGCGGGCCGCGCGGGCGATCCGCTCGCGCACCGCAGCCAGATTGTGGGAGAAGTCCTTGGTGGTTGCCGCGTGGGCCGCGGCAGGTTGCGAAGTCAAAGCGCCTACGCCTCTTTCTGAAGTTCACACGCAAAATGCCGGCGCCGCATTCACGGCACCGGCATTAAGCATAGGCAATTAATTCCTAGAACATCTGCCGCCAGTTGGTCTTGGCCAGATCCAGCAGCTCGTCGCCGCGCCCGGACATGACCGTGCGGATCGCGTAGAGCGCGAAACCCTTGGCCTGTTCCAGCTTGATCGACGGCGGCATGGACATCTCCTGGCGGTCGGTCACCACGTCCAGCACCGCCGGTCCGTCGTGCGCCAGGAAGTCCTTGATGGTGTCCTCCAACTGGGAGGAGTCCGTCACGCGGTAGCCCTTCAGCCCGGCGGCGTTAGCCAGCGCGCCGAAGTCGGGATTCTGCAGGTCGGTGGCGTAGGTGACGAATCCAGCGGCCTTCATTTCAAGTTCCACGAAGTTCAGCGAGGAATTGTTGAAGACCACCACCTTGATCGGCAGCTTGTTCTGCGTGGCGGTGAGCAGCTCGCCGAGCATCATGGCCAGCCCGCCGTCGCCGGCGAAGGCGATCACCTGGCGGGAGCGGTCGATGGCCTGGGCGCCCAGCGCGTGGCACAGTGCGTTGGCCATGGAGCCGTGGTTGAAGGAACCCAGCACCCGGCGCTTGCCGGTCATGGACAGGTAGCGGGCCGCCCAGATCACCGGGGAACCCACATCCGCGGTGAAGATCGTGTCCTCGTCGGCCGCCTGGTCGATCAGCCGGGCCAGGTACTGCGGATGGATCGCGGTGCCCGGCTTGGACCCGGTGGCCAGCTCGTCGAGCTTGGTCCGGGTCTTGCGGTAGTGCTCCAGCGCAGTGTCCAGGTGCTTGCGGTGCGTCTGCACCGGCAGCAGCGCTGCCAGCGCGGCGGCGGTATCCTTCACGGTGCCCACCAGGGGCACATCCACCCGGGTGCGCCGGCCGATCTGCTCGCCGCGGATGTCCACCTGGATGATGGTCGCCTGCTGCGGGTAGAACTGCTGGTACGGGAAGTCGGTGCCCAGCATCAGCAGCACCTCGCATTCGGCGATGGCCTTGGCGCCCGAGGCGAAGCCGAGCAGGCCGGTCATGCCCACGTCGAAGGGGTTGTCGTATTCGATGTGCTCCTTGCCGCGCAGCGCGTGCACGATCGGGGCGCCCAGCTTGTCCGCCAGGGCGATGACCTCGTCGTGGGCGCCGGCGGTGCCGGCCCCGGCGAGGATGGTGACCCTGCGCGAGGATTCAAGGATCTCCGCGGCGCGCTCCAGCTCCTGCTCGTCGGGCAGGATGCGCGGGTTGGTTTTCACGATCTGGTGGGTTTCGCTGCGCTCCATGCTCGACAGGGCCACGTCCCCGGAGACCACCAGCACTGCCACGCCGCGTTTCTCGATGGCCTCGCGCATCGCGATGCGCAGCATGCGCGGCATCTGCTTGGGGTCCGAGACCTGTTCGGCGTATACCGAGCAGCCGCGGAAGACTTCCACAGGATGGGTTTCCTGGAAGTAGTTGGAGCCGATTTCCTCGGTGGGGATGTGCGCGGCGATGGCCAGCACCGGAACCCGTGAGCGCTGCGCGTCGTACAGCCCGTTGATCAGGTGTAGGTTGCCCGGCCCGCAGGATCCGGCGCAGACGGCCAGCTCCCCGGTGATTTCAGCCTCCGCCGCGGCGGCGAACGCCGCGGCTTCCTCGTGGCGGTGGTGGATCCATTCGATGCGGCCGTTGACCCGCAGCGCGTCGGTCAGGCCATTGAGCGAATCGCCGGGAATGCCGTAGATCCGGCGGACCCCCTGGGCGTCGAGCTGGTCGATAAGGTGTTCGGCAACGGTAGGCAAGACAGCTCCTTTGGAACAGTGACGGTGTCACTTTCACCCTACTGCGCCAGCGCCCTGCGGGCTAAGTGTTTTTGCAGATACCCCGCTGCCTCTCAGGTCACAGGCGTGTCGGCCGGGGCTCAGCCGGCGAATCCGGGCCAGTAGTGCGAGTCCGGCAGCGCGCGGGCCCCGAAGATGCCCTGCCCCACGCGCACCACTGTGGCGCCCTCGGCGATGGCCAGCTCGAAGTCGCCGCTCATGCCCATGGACAGTTCCGCGATCCGCTCGTCGGCCTCGCGCACGGTGTCACGCACGGCCCGCAGCTTCTGGAAGCAGCGGCGCACCGCCACCTGGTCGGTGGAGAAGATCGCCAGGGTCATCAGGCCCTTGACGTGCAGACGGTCGAAGGCCGGCAGCTGCTTGACGAAGCCGGGCGCCGCTTCCGGCGGCATGCCGAACTTGGATTCCTCGCCGGAGGTGTTCACCTGCACGAATACGTCCAGGGTGCGGTCCTCCAGCTCCAGGCGGCGCTGCAGCGCCTCGGCCTGGCGCAGGTTGTCCAGCGCCTGGAACTCGTGGGCGAAGCGCGCCACGTACTTGGACTTGTTGGTCTGCAGGTGCCCGATCACCGAGTACTTCAGCTGCGGCAGGTCCGCCAGCTCCTCGGATTTCTGCAGCGCTTCCTGCACCTTGTTCTCCCCCAGCCAGTCCACCCCGGCGGCGATCGCCAGGCGCAGCCGCTCGGAGGGCACGGTCTTGGTGACCGGCAGCAGGCGCACGCTGCCCGGCGCGCGGCCCGCGGATGCTTCCGCGCGGGCGATCCGCTCCCGCACCGAGGCGAGGTTCGCGGCGAAGTCCGCCTGGGTCTGGGCGTGGGCTGCTGCGGAGGGGTGTTCACTCATGATTCCATCCTACGACCGCGTCCACGGTGCGCGGTTATGCTGGGTGCACAGATGACATCCGCGCACCGGCCCGAATTCCGGCGCTGAACAGGAGCTCCCGATGACCAGCATGCCCCCGGTCCCGCGCCGCATGGCCAACACCGCAGACCTCGCCGCCCAGGCGGACGGCCGCAACGGGGCGCTGTGGAAACTTGAACCGGGCCGGCGGGACCTGGACGCGAACGTGATCGCGCTGGCACCGGGAGCCGAGATCGGCGAGCACGTGGGCCCGGAGCTGGACGTGCTGCTGCACGTGGTCGCCGGCTCCGGCCTGCTGCACGGCGAGGGAACCACCGTGCAGCTGGGTGCCGGGGACATCATCTACCTGCCGGCCAGGGCCCGGCGACACTTCGTCGCCGGCGAGCAGGGGCTGTCCTACTTCTCTGTGCACCAGCGCAAGAAGACCGCCGGGCTGATGCCCGCGCACCGGCCCAGCGAGACCTAGTCCTCCCAGATCCCCTCGGCCAGGAAGCGCTCCAGCACCGCGGTGTGCGGGGCAAGGTCAAGGCCCTGGTCTGCCAGCCAGTCGTCGTTGTAATAGGTGTTGGCGTAGCGCTCGCCGGAGTCGCAGATCAGCGTGACGATGCTGCCGCGCTCACGGCGCTGGAGCATGCCGGCGATGATCTGGAATGCGGCGTAGAGGTTGGTGCCTGTGGAGCCGCCGGCGAAATAGCGGGTCTTGGCCCGCAGCAGGCGCATGGCGGCCAGCGAGCCGGCGTCGGGGACCTGGATCATCTCGTCGATGACCCCGGGCACGAAGGACGGCTCGACGCTCGGGCGTCCGATGCCCTCGATCCGCGAGCCCACGCCGGTGGAGTAGCCCATGTTCCCGGTGCGCCAGCCCTCGTAGAAGGAGGAGCCTTCGGGGTCCGCCACGGCGACCTTCGTGTCGTGGCGCTTGTAGCGCACGAAGCGCCCGAAGGTCGCGCTGGTGCCGCCGGTGCCGGCACCCACCACGATCCAGCTCGGGATCGGGTAGCGCTCGGCGCTCATCTGCGCAAACACTGATTCGGCGATATTGTTGTTGCCGCGCCAGTCGGTGGCCCGCTCGGCGAAGGTGAACTGGTCCAGGTAGTAGCCGCCGGGGCCGGCGGCCAGCTCGCGGGCCGCCGCGTCGACCTGCCCGGCCTGGTCCACCAGATGGCAGCGCCCGCCGTAGAACTCGATGAGCTCGATCTTCTCGGTGCTCGTGGACTTAGGGACCACGGCGATGAATTCAAGTCCCAGCATGCGGGCGAAGTACGCTTCGGAGACTGCGGTGGAGCCGCTGGAGGCCTCCACCAGCGTGGTGCCCTCCTGGATCTTGCCGTTCACCAGGCCGTAGAGGATCAGCGACCGCGCCAGACGGTGCTTGAGCGATCCAGTGGGGTGCACCGATTCGTCTTTCAGGTACAACTCGATCCCCCATTGCTTGGGCAGTTCGAAGCGGTGCAGATGCGTATCGGCGCTGCGGTTTGCATCGGCGTCAAGCAGGGAGATGGCCTCGCGGACCCACTGGGTTGATTGCGTCATCAAACCAGCTTATCGCCACCTGTCGCGCCATCAGGCAATCTCCGCACAGCCGTGGTAGTTTCAGACTCGAGACGAAGTATCGGATAAGGGATGCCATGGCCAAGGCCCGTCAAAATGCGACACCACTAGTGTCTATCTGTTACGCACTGGTCGTTTTCGCGGCCTTGAACTGGGCGGTGTTCGGCACCGGAGCGATCCGCGGCTCGCATCTGGGCCAGATCGCCGGCGGCTGGTTGGAAGCCGACGCCACGGTGATGGCGGTTCCGCTGGTGGCCCAGCTGCCCTGGTTCGCCCTGATGGCTAGCCTGGGCATCTATGCGGTGTGGCAATGCATGCCCACCGCCAGGCACACGGACCTGCACGGCAAGCTGCGCCCCTGGGTACTCGCGCTGGTCCTGCTTAATGCCCTGTGGCTGCAATTGCTGCAGCGCGACCGGATGGGCTTCAGCCTGCTGTTCGCGCTGCTCATGCTCCTGGTGCTGACCCGGATCGCCTTGATGATCGACCGCACCACGCTGCGCAACAACATGGACCGCTGGATCACCCGGTCCAGCTTCGGCTTGTTCACCGGATGGCTGGTCATCATCGTGCTCGGCGAGGCGGCGGCTTGGCTGGCGGCCCTGGGAGTGGATTCGAACCGGCTGATGTTCAAGGGAATCGCGGCCCTGGTGCTGCTGCTGGTCAGCCTTGCCCTGTGCGCGCTGACCTTCAAGAAACCCATCGGGCTCTACATGAACGCCGGGGCCCTGTGGGTCGTTTTCTGGATCACCATCGACCGCTACACGTGGCAGGCCTCCTCGCCCCTGTTCGCCGGGGTGGCGAGCGTCGCCACGCTGTTGCTGCTGCTGTGCCTTGCCAGCGCGGTGCGCACCCGGCTGCGTCGGCTGCGGGATCCCCAGGAGCCTGCGGACGGCGAGCCCGCCGCGTAAGCCGCGCCCGTGAAGTCTCTGGGAGTTCGCACTGAGCGCAACCAACGGTGCTTGAGCACGTTATCGGTGCTGGCTAGGCTGGAGACGTGAACGCACGGCGTCCCATCCACGGGCGCGGGCCAACCGAGAGGAAGTTATGTCGAAGACCGCCAAGAATTTCAAAGAAGTAGAGAAGTCGCTGGCCAAGCTCGCCAAGTCCGCCAAGGAAGAGCTGCCGGACGAGTTGCGCGAAACCTGGAACAACGCGATTTCCGGCGTGAACGTCGAAGCGATCAGCCACGCCGGGGCGAATCTGGTGGAGAACGTGACGGGCAAGTCCAAGGCGGCCAAGCGCACCCGCGCCTCGGTGGAGAATGCGGTGAAGAGCGCGCAGAAGTCGCTGGCTCCGAAGCAGAGTCACAAGGGCCGCAACTTCCTGATCATTTCGCTGATCGTTGCCGCGGTGGCCGCAGTGGTCCTGAAAAAGAAGACCGCCTAAGGCTTGAGATCCGAAGGGCATCCGGGGCATACCCGGATGCCCTTTTGCATGCCTGCCATGTGGTCTGGGCCCCAGCAGCTCGTTCTTCGCCTCACAGAACGTTGCAGCAGGCCACCGGGTGCCGCACAATGAAGTTACCAATCGGTAACTTACTGGTTGGCGGCACGGCGGCCGTTGCGCCGAAAACAATTGCCAGCTCCTGCCGGCGGAATCGGGGCAATCCCATGATCCTCACCAACACCACAGTCCTGGGCACCGGCGTGCTGGGCGCGCAGATCATCTTCCAGACCGCCTATCACGGCCTGCCCGTCGTGGGATACGACATCACCGAACAGGCACTGGAGGCGGCAAACCACCGCCTGGATTCACTGGTGCAGACCTACGCGGACTACTTCGACGCAGGAGACCGCTCCAAGGCCCAGGCAGCGCGCGATTCCATCCGACTGTCAATGGACCTGGCCGATGCGGTCAAGGACGCAGACTTCGTCATCGAGGCCGTCCCGGAATCCCTCGATATCAAACAGGGCACCTACGAGGCCCTAGCTGCCGTGGCGCCGGAGCGCACCGTGTTCGCCACCAACTCCTCCACCCTGCTCCCGTCAGCCATCGCACCGCACACCGGGCGCCCGGAGAAGTTCCTGGCCCTGCACTACGCCAACCACGTCTGGCAGAACAACACCGGCGAAATCATGGGCACCGCGCTCACCGGCAGCGAAGCCTTTGAGGCCGTGGTCGACTTCGCCGAACGCACCGGTCTGGTGGCCATTCGCGTCCTCAAGGAGCAGCCGGGCTACTTGCTCAACTCCCTGCTGGTCCCGTTCCTCCAGGCCGCAAGCCACCTGCTGGTCAACGGCGTGGCCGACGCTCCGACCATCGACAAGACGTGGAAGCTGGGCACCGGCGCCCCGAAGGGACCCTTCGAGATCTACGACATCGTGGGGCTGAACACCGCCTACAACATTTCCAGCATGGGTGATGAGACAAGCAAGAAGTTCGCCGCCCTGCTCAAGAACGAGTACATCGAGAAGGGCAAACTGGGCGCGGCGACCGGCGAGGGCTTCTACAAGTACAACTAGCGGCGTGGCCAGCTGAACAGTTCGGGCAGCTGCTGACTCTGATCGACCTGCAGATCAACTTCGATGCCGTCGCTGTCATAGTCCACCCCATCGGGCAGCGTGGACAGCGAACGCCAGATGCGGCGCACTGGCGTGCCATCCGCCCGCGATGGGTGGATGGCCAGCTCGCGGATCGCCGACACCGAACCGGAAACCATGCTGGTCTTCGCACCGTGGTAGGAGAACTGCTCGTGCGTATCACGCATGTAGTAGGGCTGGTCGCCGCGCGTAGCGTAGGCAAGCACCCACTCGACGTGCTGGCCGAGGCTCAGCATCCCGCCGCAGCAGGCCTGCTCGGCAGGATCGAGGATCACGGTGATCTGCATCATGCCAGTATAGAAGCATGCCACGCATGAAGCGGGGACCGCGGCGGCTGTCGGCAGCCACCGCGGTCCCCGCTATTCTCGGTTGTCAGTGCCCGCGTGCATTGCCGCGTGCCTTCAGGGCCGCGGCCACGCCAACCCCAGCCAGGACCAAGCCCAGGGGCAGGAACCACAGGCTGCCCACCCCTGTCTGCGCCAGGTCATCCGTGGCTGGTTCCGCGGCCGAGGTTTCCCCGGCGTCCGGCGCGGCGGACTCGGCGCCGTCCGGCGCGCCCGCTGAGCCGTCACCCTTGCCCTCGCTGGTGGACGGAGTGCTCGACGGCGAGGTGCTCGGTGCAGCCGAATCGGTGGGAGTCGAGGATGCGGTGGGCGCCGCAGATTCGGTCGGAGCGGTACTCGCCGCAGGCGCCAGGGCGAAGGCTTCGGCCTCGGCCCCGAGGCTGGCGAAGACGGTTTCTCCGCTGGCATCCTTCACCGCGTCGTTATCCGTCACCACGTAGACCTGGCCGTTGCCGGCGACAGCGAGGCCTTCAAGCTTTTCCTGGGTCCGGCCGTTGGTCCGCTCCAGCACCGGCAGGACGTCCACCGCCAGCTTCTTCTCCAGTAGGGGAACCGTGTCGTTCGGCGCGCTGGCCGAGGCTTCGGGCAGGGCGAACTGGTACACGGCCTTCAGCTTGGCGTTCTCGCCGATGCGCTTGTCGCGCTCGATCACCGCAAAACTGCCGTCCGAGAGCCGGGTGATCTCCGAGAGACCGTTCCAGCTCCCGTCGTCCCCGGCATCCTCCAGCTGGTAGCCATAACAGGAGAATTCGCCGCTGGCTGGGAGGTAGCGCCCGATGCGGACGAAGTCCTCGCCCCCCACCTCGCGCTGCAGGGCGAAGACCACTTCTTCTTCCTCCCCCGCGCCGAAGGCCGCAACTCCTTCCAGCCCCTGGCCCTTCAACGTCCCGACAATGTCCTGCGGCAGCTGCACCCGCTCGGCGACCGCGCCGTCGGCATCGATGCGCACCAGCGTGTTGCCCGCGCCCTCGGCTCCCTCGCTGGCCGCCCAGAAGCCGCCCCCTGCACGGGCGGAGATGCCTTCCAGGTCCAATTTCGCCGGGGCGCCGTCCTCGGTCACCGGCAGGGAGTCCGTGACCAGCCCCTGGCCGGCATCGATGGTGTAGATCAGCGGTTCGTAGGCATTGTCACTGACCGCGAAAATCTGGTGCGCAGCCTCCGGGTCGGCGCTCAGCCCGCTGAGCGCTCCGAAGGGCATTGGAGCGGACGGATCGGAAGACAGCTGCGGGAACTGCGGCGTGGCGGCAGCGAAACTGAACAGGGTCAGCGCCGAACGCACACCCTCGTCGGCCTCGTCGGTTTCCGAGGAGACGGCGAGCAGGTCGCGCCCCGGGATCGGAAGGATCCCTTCGGGACCATTGGTGGTGGGCAGCGTCTGTAGGTATTTCGGCTCGCGCGGGTCGCTCAGGTCGTAGACCGCCACGAAATTTCCGCGTTCGGAGGCGACGAAGGCGTACTCGACACCCCGGTACTCATGCACGGCCAGGCCTTCGGGCTCGGTGCCCTTCTTGCCTGCGCGGCCTTCGGGGAACAACCCCTGGGACAGCGCAAGGCGCTCAAAACGGTTTCCGGCGTCCCACACCGGTTCGCCGGTGAGGGAATCGAAAATGGTGAAGCCGCGGGTGCCACCCTTCCAATCCCCCTCATTGGCGATCGCAAGGTAGCGGTCCTGGATCCATCCGATGGCATCCGGTTCGCGGGGAACTCCCTGAAGCGAACCGCTGGGGTCGAGTTTTCCGTCGTCTTGCGTGTCGATGCCGGCCAGATCCACGGATCCGGCGCTGAACGCCTTGGTAATCTTTCCGCTCGGCAGGTCGATGAGGACAATGCCATTGTTTTCCTGGAGGGTTACCGCCACCTGGTTGCGGTCATTGATAGTGACATATTCGGGTTCCGGATCTTGCGGGGTATCAAGTCCGGCCTGGGCAAGCTGGTCGAGGGCTACCGGCTTTTCACGGGTGCCGCCGGCCAGCGGCACTTCGCGAAGCGTCCATTCGTCCGGGGCGCCGCCCAGCAGATCGAGGATGGCCACCGAACCGGCCGGAGTCTGCGGCAGTCCACCGTCCCCGGCATCTTCATCGCGTTCATTCTCGATGGCGATCGCCGCGTAGGATCCGTCGGCGGACAGTGCGATGGAGTCGGGCTGCCCGGACAGCTCGATGCTGTGCACCAGTTTGCGATCCGCGATGTGCACCACGTCCACGCGGCCCGACGGGTCGATGTAGCTCTTGGAGGTCTTGACGACCACGAACACGTACTCGCCGTAGGCGGCGACGCTGGTCGGCTCGTCCTCGGCGCTACCCAGCTGGTGCAGCGGCAGGGTTCCCAAGCCCGCTGGATTCGAGGCGTCCGAGATGTCGACGAAGCCGATCATGCGGGACAAGGCATCGGTATAGATCAGCGTCTGTCCGTCGGCTGAGACAGTGGAGATTTCCGCGGCGGTCTCAGCCGCGGCCCCCTCGGGGTGGTTCTGGTAAACCGAGTAGGTGGCGGTGCGTTCAAAATAGCTTCCGGTGTCCGCGCTGGCGGCTGCGGACAGTGTCAGCGGCGCCAGACCGCCGGCCCCCAATGCCAGCGCGGCAATAATGCCTGCTGACCTCTTTGCGGTTCGATTCACGTGGGTAGTCCCCCCAAAAAATAGCTTGGTGTTTGCTCAAGATGGCCTCCCAAGAGTCGCAATTCTTTCCGACCGGCAGGTGAACACCGGGCGACGCGTAGTAGTCCACTCGTCGTCATTTTCGATGGGCCCACACTCCCGCAGACAGGCAGCCGCTAAGCCCAGGCCGTGAATGCGCCGGTTCGAGCCAACCGGTCTCCGAGGGGACGGATGATCGAAAAGGAATCCTGCCCAGCAATACCCTGCACCGTGTCCCGCTGGGTGATCGTGGTGCCGTCGGCCAGTTCGATGCTCATTTCAAGGACCAGGGAGGCGCCCTTTGCCCGCTGCTCCTCGCGGAGCCGTCCGGCGGCGACCGCCTCCACGATCCGCTCCACCTGCCTGATGGACGCTGTATCCGGCAGGAAGGTGAATTCGACACCTGCAATCTCCATCACCAGCTGTGCCGGGACGTCGGTGAAATCAAGTCGCCAGTGCACTTCGGCGGCTCCCCGGGCCCGGGGCAGCAACGAGGCCAGACCCGTGGCGTCGATCCGCGCGTCGGCCAGGTGGCCGTAGCGCTGGGCCAGTTCCTCCGCGAGTTCACGCAATTGGACGGCTGCGTCACTGAGCTCGAATTGCGCACGGGCGACGCCTTCGCGCGCTCCCGGCTCCGCTGGGCATTCCAATTGCGGATCCCAGTCGCAGATCTCCGGCAGCTGCCCGGGGTCCTGCAGTTTCAGGGTGACATGGATCAGGTCGTGGTCGAAGTCAGTGCCCGCCGGAACGCTGGTGGTCGGGGTGATCCGGGCAGGCTCCCCGGTCGGCAGCAGCTGGACCGGATCGCCGATGGCCGGCTCGTAGCGGCGGTCGATGTAGTGGATCTCCTTCACCGTGCCGTGAACCGCCGCGACCGGCACGCCGGAATCACTGAGCACGTCATGGTCGTTCAGTTCGTAGACCACGGTGCCATCCGGATGGCGCAGCCGGGCGATCTCCCACTGCACCTGCTGGCCCACCTCGAAGCCCGGGTGGCAGCAGGTGTGAAGCGCCCCGTGGATTTCCAACTCGATCTGCATGGCACCACCGTAGCCGAGCGCACGCGCCGGCGACGGAACGAACCGGCCAAAGCCCGATAGGATTGCCAGGTGGCTCATATCGACGTGACAGACATCCAGTATTTCCTCTCCGACGGCACCCAGCTTCTGGGCGGGGTGACCTTCAAGGTCACCGCCGGTTCCAAGACCGCGCTGATCGGACCCAACGGCACCGGCAAGACAACCCTGTTCAAGATCATCGCAGGCGACCTGAAAGCCGACGAAGGCTCCATCAACCGCACCGGCACCCTGGGCATCATGCGCCAGTTCGTCGGGCAGGTGCGCGACGAGTCCACGGTGAAGGACCTGCTGCTGTCCACCGCCGCCCCTGCCTTGGCCCAGGCCGCCGCGAAGGTCGCCGAGTACGAGGCGAAGATGCTCACCAGCGAGGACGAGAAAGTCCATATGCGCTACGCCGAGGCGATCATCGAATGGGGCGACGCCGGCGGCTACGAACTGGAAACCACCTGGGACAAGGTCTGCATGGCGGCCCTGGGCATCGGGTTCGACAAGGCCGGCGACCGGCTGGCCCGCACGCTCTCCGGCGGCGAGCAGAAGCGCCTGGTCCTCGAAGCGCTCTTCGAGGGCAACGACGAACTGCTGCTGCTCGACGAGCCGGACAACTACCTGGACGTGCCGGGCAAGCGCTGGCTCGAGGACACCATGTCCCGCTCCAACAAGACCGTGCTGTTCATCAGCCACGACCGCGAGCTGCTGAACAATGCCGCCACCCGCATCGTGACCCTGGAACCGGGCCACGGCGGCGCCACCGCCTGGGTGCACGGCGGCGCATTCGGCTCCTACGTTCAAGCCCGCAAGGAGCGCAACGAACGCTTCGAGGAGCTGCGCAAGCGCTGGGACGAGGAGCACGCCAAGCTCAAAGAGCTGGTGAACATGTACAAGACCAAGGCGGCGTTCCGCTCCGACATGG
This sequence comes from Arthrobacter sp. YC-RL1, assembly GCF_001454985.1. NCBI lineage: Bacteria > Bacillati > Actinomycetota > Actinomycetes > Micrococcales > Micrococcaceae > Arthrobacter > Arthrobacter sp. YC-RL1. The sequence goes on along the minus strand of NZ_CP013297.1, from coordinate 1,877,220 downwards.
CCAACCGCTACCAGGCCGCGACCACCCGGCTGGAGAAGTTCCTGGAGGCCGGCCCGCCGCAGGCCATCCCGCTGGAGCAGAACGTGAACATGCGCCTGAAGGGCGGGCGCACCGCCAAGCGCGCGGTGGTCGCCGAAAAGCTTGAACTGACCAACCTGATGAAGCCCTTCGACGCGGAGATCTGGTTCGGGGACCGCGTGGGCGTGCTCGGCTCCAACGGCTCGGGCAAGTCGCACTTCCTGCGCCTGCTGGCCTCCGGCGGCACGGATCCGGAGCGCGAGCACCTGCCGGTGTCCGACGTGGTGATCGAGCCGGTGCAGCATGCCGGCACGGTGAAACTCGGCGCGCGCATCCGTCCGGGCTACTTCGCCCAGACGCACTCGCGCCCGGATCTGTTCGGCCGCACCCTGCTGGACATCCTGCACCGCGGCGACGAGCACCGCTCCGGCCTGCCGCGCGAGGCGGCCGCCGGCGCGCTGGACAGCTACGGGCTGGCAGGCCAGTCGGAGCAGAAGTTCGATTCGCTCTCCGGCGGGCAGCAGGCGCGCTTCCAGATCCTGCTGCTGCAGCTCTCCGGCGCAACCCTGCTGCTGCTTGACGAGCCCACCGACAACCTCGACCTGCATTCGGGCGAGGCGCTGGAGCGCGCCATCGACGCGTTCGAGGGCACGGTGCTGGCAGTCACCCACGACCGCTGGTTCGCCCGCGGCTTCGACCGCTTTCTGGTCTTCGGCTCGGACGGCAAGGTCTACGAATCCGACACCCCGGTGTGGGACGAGACCCGCGTGCAGCGCGAACGCTAAACCCGACAGTGGATGCTACGCGGCGAGGTGCCCGGTGCTGGCCGCGGGCTTGGTCATCCTGCTCCCCTGCCACGCGCTGAAGCACAGGGCCGCGGCCAGGGCGAGGAGCGCACCGAGGCCCGCGGCGCCGCTGGTGCTCCACAACCCGTTTTGCGCGAACAGCGCCGGCACCGTACTCGACGGGATGCCGGCGCTAACCAGCAGCCATCCGGCGAAACGCTGCAGGTCGATGCTCCCCAGACTGCTCACGCCCAGCGCGTGCTGCAGGAACAGGCACAGCCACATGATCGCCCAGGCAAGCCAAATGACCGCGAAAACCGGGTCGAAGTCCAGGGACATGAGCGCCTTGTAGACGGCAATGCCCGCCACGAAGCTGCTGAACCAGCCGAAGGCTGTTGCATCGAAGCCGAAGAGCGTATTCAGCCCTACCAGCAGGTAGGTCATGCCGAACAAGTAGCTGGGCCACGTATCGTTGATCAGCACGTGATCGCCCTCGGCCTGCACCATGATCAGAGTGGGCAGCAGGATCTGCACCCCACCGACCAGCAGGTTCAGCACAGCGGCCGACCGCGCCGGAATCCGGCCCAGTGAAACCAGCCCGTTGACAAACAGGATGAGGCCTACAAAAACCAGCCCGACATGGACCATGGGTTCCTCCACTCGCACGCGGCGCACCCGGATGCGGATCCGGGCATCGGGACCCGCGTCCTGCCGCTAACCACAGTTTCAGATACCGATGCCCGGGTGGCAAGTCCGCGCCGAATCGTTACTCCACGAGTTTGCCTTCCTGGGACACCTCGGTGATCAGTTCCGCGATCTGCGCCGGAACTTCGGAAATCGGTTCGCGGGTGATCCCGGTGCTCGGCGACCAGACCAGGTTCACCTGCAGCTCAGGATCCATGGCCGGGTAGTCGCTGCGGTTGTGGCAGCCGCGGGTTTCGCGGCGTTCCAGCGCTGCTTCCAGCGTGGCGCGGGCGGCCAGCGCCGAGGACTGCAGGTCGAAGGCGTGGGCCAGGTCCTGGTAGCCGGCGATGTCCGGGTGGATTCCCACGTTGGCCATGCGCTGCTCGATGGCCTGAAGCTTCGCCAGGCCTTCCAGCAGCCCGGCCTCGTCGCGCACCACCCCGGCGTGCTCGGTCATCAGGTCGCGGATGGCGCGCTGCAGGCTGCGCACGTTTTCCTGGCCGCGGGATCCGAGCAGCTCTGCGATGTGGGCGCGGGCGGCGGCGATGGCCCGCGCCGAGCGCGGCTGGGAGGCCAGCGACGCGGAGTACTGCGCCGCGTGCTGTCCCACGATGCGCCCGAAGACCAGCAGCTCGATCAGCGAGTTGCCGCCCAGCCGATTGGCCCCGTGCAGCCCGGAGGAGGCCTCGCCGATGGCGTAGAGCCCGGGAACTTCGGTGGCATGGGTCAGCGGGTCCACCCAGACCCCGCCCATGGAGTAGTGCGCGGTCGGGGCGATCTCCATCTTCTGCGAGGTGATGTCCAGCATCTGCAGTTCCATCATGGTCTGGTAGACCCGCGGCAGGCGCTTCATGATGACTTCGCGGTCAAGGTGCGAGACGTCCAGCCACACCCCGCCGTTCTCGGTGCCGCGTCCCTCGCGGATCTCGGTGTAGGCGGCCAGCGCGACCCGGTCGCGGGTGGACAGCTCCATGCGCTTGGCGTCGTAGCGGGCCATGAAGCGTTCGCCCAGCGCATTGGTCAGGATTCCGCCTTCGCCGCGCGCGGCCTCGGAGACCAGGGTTCCGGCGTCGCTTTCCGGTTCGATGATGCCCGAGGGGTGGAACTGCACCAGCTCGGGGTCGCGCAGCCGGGCGCCGGCCTGGACGGCCAGGCGGAACGAGTCGCCGGTGTTCTCATCGCGGCGCGAGCTGCTGCGGCGCCAGATGCGGTTGTGCCCGCCGGCGGCCAGGATCACCGCATCGGCGTGGATGAGATAGCCGGTGCCGTGGTTGACGTCGAAGCCGTAGGCTCCGAAGATCTGCCCTTCGGCGGTGAGCAGCTCGGTGATGTACACGGTGTCGAGGATCGGCACCTGCAGCTGCTCGGCCCGCTTGATCAGCGTGCGCTGGATCTCCAGGCCGGTGTAGTCCCCGGCGAAGGCGGTACGGCGGAAGGTGTGGGCGCCGAAGAAGCGCTGCGAGATGCGGCCGTCCACCTCGCGGGCGAAGTTCATCCCGTAGCGTTCAAGGTCCTCGATGCCGCGGGCGGCGCCCTGGGCGACCACCTGCACGGTGCGCGGGTCGGCCAGGAAGTAGCTTTCCTTGATGGTGTCGGCCGCGTGCTGCTGCCAGCTGTCTTCCTCGTCCATAGTGCCCAGCGCCGCATTGATGCCGCCGGCGGCCAGGGAGGTGTGCGCGTCGTGGCGCGGGCGCTTGCCCACCGCCAACACGTCGACGCCCTGCTCGGCCAATTCGATCGCGGCGCGCAGGCCGGATCCTCCGGTGCCGATGACGAGGACTGACGTGGATATCTGCTGTTCTGGTTTCATGTTTTCCAGCATCTGCCCGGGTCCACGATACGTCCAATGAATTATCTTCATGATTTCCATAGCAGTAAGCTATGCATCATGAATCTAGAGCAACTTCGAGGGTTCGCCACCATTGCCCGCGTGGGGCACTTCACACGCGCGGCCGCGGCCCTGCACCTCTCCCAGCCGTCGCTGAGCCGGCAGATCTCCACGCTGGAGCACGATCTGGGCACCACGCTGGTCAACCGCACGCGCGGCAACCTCACGCTGACCGCCGCGGGGCGCGCTCTGCTTCCGCTGGCTACCCGGATGCTTGCAGATGCGGAGTCGATTCGCGTGGAGATGGCCGAACTGGCCGGATTGCGCCGCGGCCGGGTGCGCTTGGGCGCGCCGCCGACGCTATGCGTGTCGCTGGTGGCCGAGGTGCTGGAAACCTATCGCGCGACGTATCCCGGCATCGAGTTGCAGATCTCCGAGGCAGGTTCCCGGACGCTGCTGGAGCAGCTCACCGGCGGCCAGCTCGACTTGGCGCTGATCGTCACCAGCGAGCACGCGGTGACCGAGCCAAGCCTGGCGCACACCGAAGTGCTGGTGGAGCAGCTGGTGGTGGCCGATTCGATGCAGCATCCTCGATTGGGCCAGGGCCCGGTGGAATTGCGGGACCTGGCAATGGTGCCGCAGATCGCCTTCTCCCCCAGCTACGACCTGCGGGCGGCGACGCAGAGCGCCTACCGCACGCTGGAGCTGAGCCCCAACGTGGTCATTGACGGCGGTGAAATGGACGCAGTGCTGCGCTTCGTCCAGGTCGGACTGGGCGTGGCCATCGTGCCGGCCACGGCCCTGGTCGGACGGAGCCAGCTGCACGGCAGGGCGCTGCGCAGCACTCCGCGCAAGGACACGGATCTTGCCCAGCCGAACCTTGAACGCACCATCGGGCTGGCGCATCGCCGCGACACCCCTCCCGGGGCGGCGGCCATCGCGATGCGCGAGCTGCTGTTGCAGACCGCGGGCCAGTTGGCCCAGCGCCACCCGCAGATCAGCCTGCGATCTTGATACCCAGATGGTCGGCCAGCTGCGGCGCCAGCGACATGAGCTGCAGCTGCGTGACCTGCGCGCCGCGCAGCCCGGTCACCCCGTCGACCATATCGAATTCAAGGCCCGTCAGGTCCACCGAACTCAGCTTCGCCTGATGGGCCGCCAGCACCTTGGTCCGCGAACTGGTGAAGCGCACCCGTTGCAGGGTGCCCAAATCCAGTTCGTCGAACTGGCAATCGCGGAACTCCACATCGCGCAGCGTGGCGCCGCGCAGGTTCAGCCAACCGAACTTGCAGTTCTCCACCAGCAGCGAGTCGACGCTGGACTCGGCCAGGTCGGCCGAGCCAAAGCGGCTGTGCGAGATGCGCACCTCGTCCAGGCGCACGGCGGCGGCGGCTAGCACCGGAGCGGAGACCTGGTTCAGCTCGCTCTGCAACACCCGGGCATTGCACAGCGAGAAGCGGTCGGCGTTCAGTCCGGAGAATTCGCACTGCTCGAACCGCACGTCGTCGGCCGCGATCTCCCCGTCCAGCCCGGCAAAGCGCAGCTGGTCGAGGTAGCCTCCGGCGTCTAGATCCCCCGCGTAGCCCTGGGCCAGCTCGGGCAGGATGAACGGACGGATCTTGGGCGCTGGCATGGTGCTCCTGACGTGCGGCGTGAATGGTACTGCCACCCCACTGTACGCGCCCGATCCCCTAGAACTCGTCGATCACCAGCTTCTTCATGCCCATCATGTGCTCAAAGGCATTTGGCCTGGACATGAGCTCACCCAAGTTGGCGGGAACAATTTGCCAGCTGACCCCGAACTTGTCCGCGAGCCAGCCGCACTGCTCCGCTTCGGGCACCGCGCTCATGGCATCCCACACCCGGTCCAGCTCCTCCTGCCCGTCGCAGGGCCACTCCAGCGAGACGCCGGGAGTGAAGGAGAAGTCCTGTTCGACACCGGAGTCCATGGCGGTCACCCAGTCGTCGTCCAACGCGAAGTCGGAGAACATCACCGATCCGGCGGCCGCCGGCCCGGTGGGCTCGGGATAGGTGACGAACATGCCCTCGCGGGCGCCGAACACTTCCTTGTAGTGGGCCACCGCTTCCGCCGCGCGGTTCTGGGCCGCTCCGCCGAAGAGCAGGCTGGGCATCACGAAGGGACGCGGATCACCCTCTGGGCCGCTCAGGATCAGCTGCCAGGACACGTTGTACTTGTCCTGCACCCAGCCGTAGCGGGGGCTGTAGGGGTATTCGCCCAGCTCCATCAGCACCTGCCCGCCGGCCGACAGCTTGGCCCAAGTGGCGTCCAGGTCGGCCCGGGCCGCGTCGACGCTGCCCTCGTAGTCCGCGGGGTCGAAATTCAGCATCAGCGAGATCGAGGGGTTGGGGGTGAAATCGGGGCCGGCATTGACCAGGGTGATCCGCTGGCCGCGCACGTACACCGCAACCGTCAGGGCTTGGCCTGCCAGCGGCTGCTGGAAGTCCAGCAGGCCCTCGGTGGGGTAGCGCGATTCCACCTCCATGGAGCTCCCGGGCAGGGCATCGGCATAGAAGTTTCCGGCTTCCTCGCCGGTGCCGTTCATCCACAAATTGACTCTGAGCTTCTGCATGACTGGTCCTCACGAATGTGCGCTCTTGCGATGCCGATCTGCCCACCGGCATGCCGGGGTATGGCCAGGTCGCGCGGCCGCGGCGGATGCCGTCCGCGCACCTGATGCTACCTGCTGCGCAGCGCGCGCGGAATACTTCGAGACCGATTCCCAGTTCGGGTTTGCCAGCCCTACACCGCGCTGTTGCCCGGGGTTTGCGCCGACCGGTCAGCAGCCGGGGCCCGTCCGGAAAATTCGTCCATGGAGTGGTAGATGCCCAGCACCTTTTCGGCCAGCAAATCCCAGGCCGCCCGCGGCAGCACCCCGCGCAGCGCCTGCCCCAGCTTGCTGGTCCACGGCAGCAGCACCATGGGGGTGGCACGCAGCATCGCATCCCACGCGCGGTCCGCCACCTGCTGCTTCTGTAGCATCGGGGTGAAGAGCATACGCCGGGCCCCGGCGAACATTCCGGTATCCACGTAGGTCGGGCAGAAGGTGGTCACCGCCAGGTTTCTTCCCGGCTCCCGCTCGAGCTCGAGGCGCAGCGAGTCGCTGAAGCTGGCGGCAGCGGCCTTGGACGCCGCGTACACACTCATGTTCGGGTTCGATACCAGCGCCGCGGCCGAGGCGATGGTCAGGATGCGGCCCGGCCGCCGCACTCCCAGCTGCGGCAGCAGCGCATGGGTCAGGTACATCGGCGCCAGCGCATTGACCGCCATGGCGGAGTGGATCTGCCCGGTGCTGTGCTGGGCGAAGGGCTTGCCGGTCACCACCCCGGCGTTGTTGACCAGGATGTCGATGCCGCCGGCCGCCAGCGCCTGCGCTGCGCCCTCGGCGATCTGCGCGGGGTCGGCCAGGTCCACCACCCGGGTCTCGATGGCGGTCTGCGGGAATGCCGCGCGCAGGGCATCGGCGGCCTGTTCCAGCAGCAGCTCGTTGAGGTCCCAGAGGACCACCCGCGCCGCCTTGTCGACGCAGGCCCGGCGTGCGAACAGCTCCCCCATGCCCTGGGCCGCTCCGGTGACCAGCACCGCCAGTCCGTCGACCGATTCCAAAACCTGCCTGCGCGCCATGATGCACCTTTCCCCGGGGGTCTGAAAAGTCCAGAATATCTTGTGAGATGCCCCATAGCCGCGAGGCTGTCCCGGGACCCCGGGCAGGCGGCGTGCCGCGCTAGCCTTGAATCTGCGGGATCGCTCCGCAGCCTATGCAGCCGAAGACGAAGTGAGGACCGAATGCGCATCGACCAACTGGATGCAGACCTGATTGAGCTGCTCACCGACTCCCCCATGCTGCCGGTCATGGAATGCGCCCGCCGCCTCGGGGTGGCCCGCGGCACCGTCAGCAGCCGGCTGGCGCGGCTCCACGAGGCGGGGGTGATCCGCGGCATCGTGCCGCGCATCGAGCCTGCGGGATTCGGCTACACGCTGGTGGCCTTCTGCTCGGTGGAGATCATCCAGAAGTACGGGCACGATCCGGTGGCCACCGCCTTGGAGGAAGCGATCCCGGAGATCGTGGACATGTACACCGTCACCGGCACCTCGGATCTGCAGCTGCGCGTAGTGGCCAGGACTCCCGAGGACCTGCAGGACATCTTCAACCGGATCAACACCGTGCCCGGGGTTGCCCGCACCTCCTCGTCCTTCGCCCTGCACGAGCATTTCCAGGGACGCACCCTTCCCCTGGTAGAAGCCTGTGCGAAAGCTGGTTCGGGAACTGTGCAGACTGACCAGTAAAATGGGGTGTTGACCAATTTACGCTATGCAGGTTGCATAGCGGTGCGCGCGGCGATTGAAACGGCCTGATCTGCCACTCTAGAGTCGAAGCTTGTGAATCGCGACACGCGAGGATATGAGCGGGGCCACCCGCACCCCCATTTGTGCCCATGGTCTTCAGAGAGGAACCCATGACCCTTCACCAGCGCCCTTCCTTGCAGGCAGTCCCCGCTTACAAGCAGGGAAAGCCCGCCGCCGCTGGAGCCTCGAAGCTCTCGTCCAACGAGTCGCCGCACGAGCCGCTGCCGTCGGTGCTCGACGCCATCCGCGACGAGATCCAGAGCATCCACCGCTACCCGAGCATCGCCGCCCCGCAGGTCACTGCGGAACTGGCCGCGCTGCACAGCGTGGATCCGGCGCACCTGACCCTGGGCGCAGGCTCCGTCGAGGTGGCCGCGCAGCTGATCCATGCGGTCGCCGCCGAGGGCGATGAGGTCATGTACGCATGGCGCTCCTTCGAGGCCTACCCGTCGCTGGTGCGCATCGCCGGGGCAACCCCGGTCGAGGTGCCGCTGGACGCCGACGCCAAGCACGACCTGGACGCGATGCTGGCCGCGGTCACCGAGAAGACCTGTCTTATTTTCATCTGCAACCCGAACAACCCGACCGGCACCGTGGTGGAAGCCGAGGCGCTGGAGCGCTTCATCGCCGCCGTGCCGCGCGACGTGCTGATCGTGATCGACGAGGCCTACGTACACTTCGACCGCTCGGCAGTGCGCGCCGACGGCGTGGAGCTGTTCAAGAAGAACCCGAATGTCGCGGTGCTGCACACCTTTTCCAAGGCCTACGGCCTGGCCGGCCTGCGCATCGGCTACGCCATCAGCCCGCTGGAGGTGGCCGAGAACCTGCGCAAGGTCGCCATCCCGTTCGGCGTCTCGGATCTGGCCCAGCGCGCGGCAGTCGCCTCGCTGCAAGCCGCCGACGAGCTGGCCGTGCGCATCAACGAGGTCGTCGCGCAGCGCGAGCGCATGTACGCGGGCCTGGCCGCCGCCGGCTACCCGGTCGTCGCGTCCGAAGCCAACTTCGTATGGATCGCCGCCGGCGACGCCACCGCTGACATCGAGGCCCGCCTTGAGGCCGGCGGCGTGGTCGCCCGCGCCTTCCCGGGCGAGGGCCTGCGCATCTCCTCCGGTTCCGAGCTGGACGTGGACCGCGTGCTGGCAGCGCTGGGTGCCGATTCCGCCGCCGTGGCCGCAGCCGAAGGTGCCATCGCGTGAGCGCGGCACTGAAAGACCAGTCGGAGCAGCATCTGCATGCGGGGCTGACCCGCCGCCAGATCTCCATGATGGGCCTGGGCGGCGCCATCGGCGCCGGCCTGTTCGTCGGCTCCGGTCAGGCGATCTCCATTGCCGGCCCGGCCGTGCTGGTCTCCTACCTGCTGGCCGGCACCGTCATCATCGTCATCATGGCGATGCTGGCCGAGATGGTCGCCGCCAACCCGTCCTCCGGCGCGTTCAGCACCTTCGCCCACAAGGCGATGGGACGATCGGCTGGCAGCACCCTGGGCTGGCTGTACTGGATCCAGCTGGTTGTGGTGGTGGCCGCCGAGGCCACCGGCGCCGCGGCCATCGTCGCCGGATGGTTCCCCAGCGTCCCGCAGTGGGGCTGGGTCCTGCTCTTCGTGATCGCCCTGTCCGGCGCGAACCTGCTGGGCGTGCGCAACTACGGGCGCTTCGAATACTGGTTCGCGGTCATCAAGGTCGCGGCGATCATCGCCTTCCTGGTGCTCGGCGCTCTGGTGCTCAGCTACATCATCCCGACCGATCAGCCGGTGGGCCTGGGCAATCTGGCCGCGCACGGCGGTTTCGCCCCGGGCGGCATGGCAGGCATCGCCGCCGCAGTGCTGATCGTGATCTTCTCCTTCGGCGGCACCGAAGTGGTTGCCATCGCCGCGGCCGAGTCCAACAACCCGGCTGACAACATCAAGCGCGTGGTGCGCTCGGTGATGGCTCGAATCCTGGTCTTCTACCTGGGCTCCATCCTGGTCATCGTCGCCGTGGTGCCGTGGAATGATCCGGCCATCGTGACCGGGCCGTTCGCCGCGGTGCTCAGCGTGCTGAACGTCCCGGGTGTCGAGGTCGTCATGAACGCCGTAGTGGTCATCGCGCTGCTCTCGGCCATGAACGCCAACATCTATGGCTCCTCGCGCATGCTGTATTCGCTGGGCAAGCGCAAGCTGGCCCCGGTGGCAGTAACCCACGTGACCGGCAAGGGCGTTCCCGCCAAGGCCGTGATCAGCTCCGTTGCCTTCTCCTTCCTGGCCGTTGGCCTGAACTGGATCTGGCCGGAGAAGGTCATGCCGATCCTGCTGAACGTGGTCGGCTCCACGATCATCGTGATCTGGTCATTCATCGCTGTCACGCAGTACATCCTGCGCCGCCGCGCCGACCGGAACGGCGAGCACCTGCCGGTGCGCCTGTGGGGATTCCCGTACCTGTCCATCGCGACCATGGTGGTCCTGGCAGGCATCATCGGTGTCTCCATGACCGATGCGGCGGCCCGCACCCAGCTGCTGCTGACCGCGGGGCTGACCGCAGTGATCTGGATCGTTTCCAAGATCGCGCTGCGCAACGTACCTGAGGTGATCGACGTGGAGCACGTCGACGAGGTCGCCTAGGCCCCCTGGCCAATGGCTCCGATCTGCACTGCGGGTCGGAGCCATTGTCGCTTTCAAGGTGGTTTTCACTTGGCGCAATGCCCGATTTCGCGTTCCCGGAATTGTGTTCTATGATTATCAAGTTGCCTCATCAGGTAGCAATCCTCACGGGGGTATGGCGCAGTTGGTAGCGCGTCTGCATGGCATGCAGAAGGTCAGGGGTTCGAATCCCCTTACCTCCACGAAAATTAATCTCAGGATGCACCAGCATCCTGAGATTTTTCTTTACCCGGATTCAAAAACCTACCGCAACGGCAGATTCATTCAAGCTGGAGACATTTCGAGCTCGACTCGTTACCCTTGGCTCTACAGCTCTCACCGAGGTTCCGAGTTCAGCGCGAACAAGCACGGAGAGAACCCATATGGCTCGCAGCAGCGATCATCACCGAGGAGCCGGCATGAGAACACCGAAACCCACCGGGCGCGTGGAGAAAAATGCGAACGGAATCGACCTTGTCCTGACACGAATGCTTCCTGTTGGACTTCAGGAGGCATGGGCGGCACTCACCGAGCCCGACAGCACAGCTCGGTGGATCGGACGGTGGGAAGGAACCGGGGCCCAGGGGCAGACCATCAAGCTTCAGATGGGCTTCGAAGAAGGAAGTTCCTGGTCCGACGTCGTCATCACCGAATGCCGGGCGCCGAATTTCCTGCGGGCCCAGACCGTCGATGATTCCGGCTCATGGGATCTGTCCATCGAGTTGTCCTCAGCGGCCCAAGCGACCGAGCTGCGCTTTGTGCACCATGGACTGGTGCCAGGAGCAGTCGGGGACATTGGACCGGGCTGGGAGTATTACCTCGACCAGTTGCTCGCTTCAATCACGGGTGGGCCGCTTCCCGTCTGGGATGACTACTACCCCGCCCAACGGGATTACTTCCAAAGCCAGGAAGGCTGAGTGATTCCCTTGACGCCCTGAGCGCCGTGGTGGGCTTCGCATTTGTAGCTGGCGGGCTCAGGAACCTGAATCATGGGCGCGCCCGGTTTTGCGTTGAAAGCCCATCGGAGTAGTGTTTACCCAGTAGGGGGCTATAGCTCAGTTGGTAGAGTGCTTCGTTCGCAATGAAGAGGTCAGGGGTTCGAATCCCCTTAGCTCCACGGATTCCCAGCCGGGTTCATGAATCATGAGCCCGGCTGTTTTCGTATCATCCGCTTCCACAATCAGACGTCGGCAGGTTCGAAAAAGAACCCAGCAAAGAGAGTGGGGTCTCGTCCCTTGGCAGGTAGTCTCCCCCGCCGGTCGCCGAAGCACTGCACGCCAAGCCGCGTGCCGGCCATCTTCCGTTTCATCCAAGATGGAGCGATCGTTGAAGCTCCCAAGGATGCCGATATCGCGTCGGTGCTGGAATTCTCCCAGCCGGAGGCAAATCGGGTTGGCCTCGGAATCTACCCGGTCCCCGCTCGCGAAGACATCCACGAGTTGGCTCGGGCTTGGCAGCTGCACCCAGTTTTAGTTGACGACCTGCTCCATGCCGGGCAGCGCCCAAAGCTCGAACGCTACGGGGACGTGACTTTGCTGGTCGTCCGATCTGCGTTGTACCTTGACGAGGCCGAAGAAGTCGAGCTTTCGGAATTCCATGTGCTGCTTCGACCCGGCGCGCTGGCGATCCTGTGCCAGGATAACCGCTGGATTGATGGGACCCCGGGGCGCGACTGGGCCGAGGACATAGGCGGCAGCCAGGCGGTTCTGGACAAGCAGCTCCTGGCAAACCAGGCGTTGTTGAAGTTGGGGGCCGAAGCGATTCTCTACCGGCTGTTGGACGAAATTGTCGACGGTTACGTCCCTGCCCTGCAGGGACTCGGCATCGACAAGGAGCAAATCGAGCTGCAGGTATTCGGCGGCGATGCCACGGTCACCGAGCGCATCTACCGGCTCAGCCAGGAAGTCATCGACATGCAGCATGCGACCGCCTCTCTCAGCGAGGTCGTCCGTTCGCTGGCTTCCGGCTTCGAGAAGTACAACGTGCCCGGCGAACTGCAGACCTACCTCCAGGATGTCTCGGACCACCTGACCCGCGCCCACACCCAAACGCAGGAGTACCGGGACGCGCTGTCCCAGATCCTCAACGTGAACTCCACGCTGGTGGCCCAGCGCCAGAACGAGGACATGAAGAAGATCTCCGGTTGGGCGGCAATCTTGTTCGCTCCGACGCTCATTGCCGCCATCTACGGCATGAACTTCGACAACATGCCGGAGTTGCATTGGGCGCTGGGGTACCCCGTGGCGATCGGGGGCATGGTGCTGTTTGCCGCCGGGCTTTATGGTGTCTTCAAATGGAGAAAGTGGTTCTGATGGACAAGATCGATTTCAAGAAGACCGATTCCTATCATGCGCCCAAGACGTTCCAGTCCATCGATGTGCCGCAGATGCAGTATCTCATGATTGATGGACATGGTGACCCGAACACCGCACAGGCTTACCAGGACGCACTGAAGACCCTCTACCCGGTGGCCTACAAACTGAAGTTCGCCAGCAAGCTGGCGGGTCGGGACTATGTGATGCCGCCATTGGAAGGTCTCTGGTGGGCCGAGCAGATGGAATCGTTCACGGTGGCGCGGGACAAGTCCCAGTGGGACTGGACGATGATGCTGATGGTTCCCGAATGGCTTGGCCCGGATGACGTCGCGCAGGCGTTGGACACCGCACAGTCCTCGGGCGAACTTCCCGCCGGAGACAAGATCCGGCTTGGATGCCTTTCCGAAGGCAGTTGTGTCCAGGTGCTGCACATCGGCTCCTATGACGATGAAGCACCCGTATTGGCTCGAATGCATGAATTCATCAATGAGCAAGGCATGGACCTGAGCGGGAAGCATCACGAGATCTACCTCTCCGACCCTCGTCGAGTTCAACCAGAGAAGCTTCGTACCATACTTCGCCAGCCGGTGGTCCTGGCCTCGCGCAAATAACCCAAGGAAACTCAAGGAGCAAGTCATGAGCACTGTCCTGACGCCGCAGAGCACGGTGGCCGAGGTTCAAACGGCTCTCGCCGAGTTGGACGACCCGCGCATGCGTGCAGTCAATGAAAAGCATGGTGATGACCTCGGCGTGAATCTCACCAAGCTTCGCGGCCTGGCGAAAGCCCTGAAAAGCAATCAGGAATTGGCGGAGCAGCTCTGGGCAACCCGTGAGACGGCCACCCGACTGGTCGCCATCCTGATCTGCAAGCCGCGCGTATTCACCCTTGATGATTTGGAGCGATGGCTCCGTGAAGCCAGGACTCCGAAGGTCCAAGGCTGGTTCGTGAATTACGTGGTGAAGAAAAGCAAGCATCTGGAAGACCTCCGTAGGATGCTCGTTGAGGACGCGGACCCAATTGTTGCCAGTGCCGGCTGGGAATTGACCGCGCATCAGGTCGTCAAGTCACCGGAGAATCTGGAGCTTACGAATTTGCTGGACACTGTCGAAGCCGAAATGAAGACAGCACCCGAACGCTTGCAGTGGGCGATGAACAACACCTTGGCCCAAATCGGTATCGAACATGAGCCATTGCGGTCGCGCGCCCTGCAAATCGGCGAGGATCTGCAGGTCCTGGCCGATTATCCAACACCTCCGGGATGCACCTCGCCTTTCGCACCCATCTGGATCACTGAGATGGTCAGCCGCAAATCTGCCTCGTAGGACTAGTCTCCGAAACGGCGCTGCGCGCCCGGGAATTCACGACCGCAGCCCCCAGGCGCGGAAGGCTGAACGGGTTACCGACCGGCCGGTGGAATTCTACGCCAAGCGGCCACGATGGAGTGTGGTTGACGCAAGCCAGAAAATTGTCTGGGCGGCCACTACGGTCACGGCGCCCATCGCAACGGTTCCGATGGTCCAGGCGCCCCACACCGTACCGAGTCCTATCAATCCAACGGTCGCCGTTGCCACGACAACGGCGGCCAACAGAATGAGTCGCTTAGCGGTTTCCAAGTTCTCCGCACCATGCTTCCACCCTGCAAACAGCTCTGTGGCCTGTACCAGCGCAACACCGATGCCCGAACCAGTTGCGAACGCAATGACGCCAGGGTCCGGCGCGGCAGTTTGAATCGAGACAATCACTACTGCTGCAATAACCAAGATCGCAACAGCATCGATAACGGATGCGATTACCCGCCACCTCCCTGCTCCCTCGTTGAGTTGGCGCTTGCGCGGGATGTAATCCCACGCTCGAGCAATAAACCAACGGCTTGAGAGCAAGCCGATGGCCAGGGATCCAGCGGGTGCGACTAGGGCCGCAAACAGATCGTTCGTGGCGACCCATACGACTGCCCCAATGGCGACAAGCACCGGTACTGAATTCAATCGTGCAAACCACCATCCACGCAAGTAAAGTGCGCGTGCCTCCGCCACGTCGAGGGGATGCAAGAACTTTTTCTTCGAGAAATCTGGCAGATCTACAGCTTCGTTCATCTCATTCATTTCGAGCTCCACGGCGTGGTTTTTATGAAGTCGGTGCCTACACTGCCTTTGGCGAGTTCGTAGACTTTCTGCCTGGCCACACCCAGAGAGCTGGCCACGGTGACTGCGCTGTATTCCTCCAGCAACGCTTCAATGCTGGCTGCACGTATGCCCGCCGCGCGAGCGACTAGATGTGAAGCAAGTGCGCTAACTTCCGCAGCGATAAGAGCGACTACGCGGTCTCCCCCAAATTCAGCGGCCCACGAAACCCGTCCGGAAGCAGCGGCCGCGTAGAGTCGATCCCCGGCATCCTGGAGATGGGACTCAACACTTCCTGGGGTGACACCGGCCGCGCGAAATCGCTCAATTACAGCTTCCAGGACAGCAACTGGTTCGCGCTGGCGATGTGCGAGCACACGTAACCATTCCGGATCAGCACGAACATCGAAACTGTCCAGAGATATGTCACCCCCGGGATTACACTTCATGTATTGAATGATCAACTCCGTCAGCTGCGCTGTCAATAGGTGTTGGCCCACGGATCTTCCAGCAATGCCAAAGTCTCTCGTGGCAAACGGCTGGACAGGAAATGTTGTTGACATGATTCACGCAAGTCGGTGTCGAAGTCGATTTCAGAGAATATTATTGGGAGCCACTGCATCACGGAAACATTGCATCCGCATCCACACTTTCGAGCAGGGAGCGTCTCATGAAGTAGGACAGCGCCTACAACATCGTGCTGGACTACCACCGTGCGTGGACCAGCGGCAATGTGGATTTGGCGATGAGCTACGTCTCCGATGACATCACCTGCCGATCCCCCGGGGCGGATTTCCAGGGCAAAGACGCCTACAGGACCTTTATCGCCGGTTTTGCTCCGACGCTCGTCGGCATTGGGGAGATCGCGGAGTTCGTCGACGGGGACCGCGTGGCGCTGTTCTATTACCCCCAGACTGCTGCGACTTCCACAGCACCCGCAGCAGAATTATTCACCATCACTGACGGCAAAATTGTAGAGAACATTCTGATCTTCGATCGGCTCTCCTACGGTCCTCCCAAGCGGATTTAGCCGAGGTAGACGAGATGACGCCCGAGCAGACTGTGATCGTCCAGCGCATCCGTACCCTGCTGGCCGACGAACCGGAACTTCGCGAAGTATCGATGTTTGGAGGCAGGTCAATCATGGTGAATGGCAAGATGGTCGTGAGCGTTCGAAAAAGCGGGACCCTGCTTGTACGCGTCAATACCGATCAGCTCGAAGAGTATCTGGAACGGCCGGAGGCAACAAAAGCACTCATGGGATCTGGTCGCGAAATGGCGCCGGGGTGGATCGAAATCGCAGCGGACGCATTGAGCGAAGGTGGTCCACTGTCTTTCTGGGTCGGTGCCGCGATGGACTACAACCGATTCGTGGCGCGCGGAAAACCCTGAATCAGATCGATGTGACCCGCAACCGCGAGTTCCGGAACTGCCACAACCACATCGACAAGGACGGGAAAGTGACCCTGAGACACGACGGGAAACTGCGCCACCTGGGGGTCCGCAATATCCACGGACGCAAGAAAGTGGTGATGCTGATCGACACCGAAGAAGTCACCGTGCTGGACCCGCAGACCTCGGAAATCCTCAGCCGGCACCTGATCGACCCGGCCCGGAACTACTGGCCGGATAAGCAGAAATCCCCCCGCCGATGGCCGGGGGATTCTGATCAAATTTTGTCAAGGTTCTCTCGACTCTTCACATTTGTGGAGGTAAGGGGATTCGAACCCCTGACCTTCTGCATGCCATGCAGACGCGCTACCAACTGCGCCATACCCCCGTGAGGATCGCTACCTGATCAGGCAACTCATCTATCATAAATGAATGTCTGAACAGGATGCAAATCCATCTCGACTAGTTCTTTTTGCCGTCGGCAGCAGGCAGCTCGATCACCGGGCAATCGGACCACAAGCGCTCCAGCGCGTAGAAGACCCGGTCTTCCTGGTGCTGTACGTGAACTACCACGTCTCCGTAGTCGAGCAGCACCCAGCGGCCGAGGCCGAAGCCTTCACGGCGAACGGGGCGCAGGTCGAACTTCTCGATCACCTTGGCCTGGATCTCGTCCACAATGGCATTGACCTGAGGCTCGGAACCGCCGGAGACGATCAGGAAGGCATCGGTGATGCCCAAACGTTCGGCCACGTCGAGTGCGACCATATCCTCGGCAAGTTTTTCTGCGGCGGCCAGTGCCGCGGTATGCACGAGGGCAATTGAGTCTGCGTGTGCGCCCATGAAGTTGGGTGTCTCCTTTAGGAAGGGGTGGATCAAGGACTTAATTGTCCTATAAAAACTAGTTGGTCAACAACATGATCAGGCCGGCCACTAGGGCCGCGCCGCCAACGCCCAAGGCCACGATCATGGCGATAAGCATGTTATTGGCACGGCGTACACCGTGAGTCTGCACGTCAAGCGGCTGTAGACCTTGGGCATCAACTGCCTCGATACGAGGTAGTTCGACGACCTTGTTTTCGGACGCTGATGCCGGCGCGGGCTTGGCCGCGACAGGGGCCTTGGCAACCGGTGTCGGCTTCGCGGCCGGACCCGGCTTTGGAGCCGGTTTCGCAGCAGGCTTTTGCTCTGGCTTTGCAGCTGGTTTGGCTGCCGCCGGTTTCGGTGCAGGTTTGGCAGGAGCTTTCGCTGCAGGCTTCGGCGCAGGCTTGGCGGCGGGCTTCACGGGAGGCTTGGAAGCGATCTTCCCCTGGGCATCCAACGACAGCGAAACGCTTTCGGTTTTCGGCCCGGAGATACCA
Source organism: Arthrobacter sp. YC-RL1 (assembly GCF_001454985.1). Lineage (NCBI taxonomy): Bacteria > Bacillati > Actinomycetota > Actinomycetes > Micrococcales > Micrococcaceae > Arthrobacter > Arthrobacter sp. YC-RL1. The sequence continues at coordinate 1,859,739 of NZ_CP013297.1, read as the reverse complement.
GTTTTGGCGATCCGCTCTTCGACTTCGCGAATGTTGCCCATCGCGCCAGTGAATGGGTCGGAAGCAACTTCTTCCTTGCCCTGCTTGGAATTTTCCACGCGCAGGCGCTCACGCTCGGCAGCACGGCGCGAAATAATTGCGGCACGCGCAGCCATTTCGCGCTGATGGGCCAGAACTTCAAGATCGATTTCGGAGTCGTCTTCGCCCAGCAGGATTGGTTCGACCGGAGATTTCGGGTCGTGTGCACGTCGTGCGGCCAACGCGTCCTCGACGCTCATGACAGTTGTATCAGGCGCGCCCTCCGCTCCTGGCTGCTTTGCAGGCTTGGCAGCCTGGACAGGTTTGGCCGTAGCGGCTCCCTTGTTCTGGTCGGCCAATGCCTGCAAGCGCAGCTGCCGGCGGGTCAGCGGCTTCGGATCATCGGCAGGCTCCACGGTTGGGACATGGCTTGTCAGCGAGCCGACTTCTTCCTGAAGGCGGCGGCGCTCACGCAAGGCTTCGCGGTCACGGGCGCGACGCAATGAGGCGCGCTCCCCCAATGCTTCAGGCTTCTGCGCTGCGGGAGTAGATGCAGCTGCCTTGGAAGCGGCAGTCTCGCTCTCTTCGGGCTTGGACTGCGCCGGCTTGTCCGGTGCGCTCTTGACCGGTGCTGATTTGGCTTCAGCGGGCTTAGGTGCCGCAGGCTTGGAGGCTGCCGTCTTGGCCGGCTGGGGTTTGGGCGCAGATTTGGCGGCCGGGGTTTTCTCGGCAGGCTTCGCGGGAGCCTTCGGGGTACCGGAATTGGCTGCCGGTTTCTTGGCAGCAGTTGTCGGCTTGGCGGCAGGCTTGGATTCCGTTGTCTTGGCAGGCGCAGGCTTGGAATCAGCAGGCTTCGATGCAGATGGTACGGGTTTAGCCGGAGCAGAAGAGCTCTTGGAATCGGTCTTGGCGGATTCAGCCTTGGCCTTCTTGTCCGCCTGTTCCTTGGCGGCCTGTTCAGCCTTGCTATTGGCGAGCAGCGCCTCCATTTCGGCGCGTCGCTTTTCACGCAATGCCCGCCTACTGGAAACTGGCTGCGAGTTATCGCTCATCTGGTGCTACTCCCGACCGCATAGACAAATACCGTCACCTTAATCGATTATGCCGTGTATTACGGCTCAATGTGAGGTTACGACTCGGTATAGAGCCCATATTTTGCAATGTACTGCACCACACCATCGGGTACCAGGTACCAGACGGGCTTGTCCTCGGCGACGCGTTCGCGGCAGTCGGTGGAGGAAATCGCCAGTGCAGGAATCTCCAGCTGGGAGACGTTGTCCCGGCCCAAATCGGAAATCACGTACCCCGGACGGCTAACGCCTACGAAATGCGCGAGGTCCCAGACCTGGTCGATGTCCCGCCAGCTCATGATCTGGCTCATGGCGTCGGCACCGGTGATGAAGAACAGCTCGGCGTCGGGGCGCTGGGCGCGCAGGTCGAGCAGCGTATCACGGGTGTAGGTGGCGCCCTCGCGGTCGATATCCACGCGGCTGACGGTGAAGCGCGGGTTCGACGCCGTGGCGATGACGGTCATCAGGTACCGGTGCTCGGCATCGGTGACGCTGCGGTCGGCCTTCTGCCAAGGTTCGCCCGTGGGCACGAAAACCACTTCGTCCAGGTCGTATTCCGCGGCGACCTCGCTCGCGGCAACCAGGTGGCCGTTGTGAATGGGGTCAAAAGTACCGCCCATCACGCCGAGGCGCAATGGGCGGTTCTTGACTTGTTCGTCCGCCAAGATCAGTGGTGCTCGGCGTGGGTCTTGAACTGGCGGTGCTCGTCGAAATCGTCAGGCTTGATTTCGTGGCGCAGGCCTACGTTGGTGTAAGAAACGGTGACCAGCAGCAACAGCATAAATGCCAGGAAGATGCCGCCGCCAATGATCAGGGCCCAGGTATGCGAATCCAACCCAGTGGTGCTTGCGGCTGCGGAAGCCATAATCAGCGCGTTCAAGATATTTCTCCAGTTGTTTTCCTCGTTGCCTGCCGCGTCGGGGGCTAGCCCGGGCAGTGGCCCGAAAGGTCACGGTAGCGTTCTTCTACATGGTACCGAATTAGGCGGTCAGAAACTATTTACGGACATGTCCGTCGCCTTGGACGATCCACTTGGTCGTGGTCAGTTCGGCCAGTCCCATGGGTCCCCGGGCGTGCATCTTCTGGGTGGAGATGCCAACTTCGGCGCCCAGGCCAAGCTGGCCGCCATCGGTGAAGCGGGTCGATGCGTTGACGATGACCGCGGCGGAGTCGATTTCAGCGATGAAGCGCTCTGAATTGCGCAGCGAGGAGGTGATGATCGCCTCGGTGTGGCCGGTGGAGTAGGCGCGGATGTGCTCCAGCGCCTGGTCCATGTCGTCCACCACCTTCACCGCGATGTCAAGGTCGAGGTACTCGTTGGCCCAGTCGTCCTCCCCCGCCTGCACCGTGGCAATCTCCGGCACCAGCTGGGCGGCGCGTTCCTCGGCGTGCAGGGTGACCCCGGCGGCCGACAAGGCCTGCAGCACGCCGGCGGCGGCCGCGGCATTCTGGTGGATCAACAGGGTTTCCACGGTATTGCAGACGCTCGGACGCTGGGTCTTGGCATTGAGCAGGATGTCGGTGGCCATTTCCAGGTCGGCGCTCTCATCCAGGTAGATGTGCACGTTGCCCTCGCCGGTTTCGATGACCGGCACCTTGGCGGTGGTGACCACCCGCTGGATCAGCTCGCGCCCGCCGCGCGGGATGAGCACGTCGATCTTGCCGCGGGCCCCCATCATGGCGTCGGCGCCTTCGCGGCCGTATTCGTCCACGGAGATGACCAGGTCGCGGGGCAGCGACACGGATTCCAGGGCGTCGCGGATGAAGCCGACCAGCGCCAGGTTGGAGTTCAGGGCCGCCGAGCCGCCGCGCAGCAAGACCGCGTTGCCGCTCTTCAGCGACAAACCGGCGATGTCCACGGTGACGTTGGGACGGGCTTCGTAGATGGTGCCGATGACTCCCATGGGCACGTTGACCTGGCGCATGCGCAGGCCGTTGGGCAGGGTTTCGCCGCGTACGACGCGGCCCACCGGATCGGGCAGGCCGGCCAGTTCGTGCAGGGCGGAGATCAGCGAATCGATGCGCGGAGCATCCAGCTTCAGGCGGTCCAGCATCGCCGCCGAGGTCCCGTTGGCCTTGCCGGCCTGAAGGTCCTTGGCATTCGCGGCGATGATCCCTGCGCGGTTGGCGTCGATGGACGCCGCAATGGCGCGCAGGGCCTTGTCCTTCCAGTCGCGGTTGGCGCGGGCCAGCACGCGCGAGGCGCGGCGGGCCCGGTCGGCCAGCTTGTGGACGGCTGCATCGGTCTCGGAAACGGTGAGGGTCATGCACCCATTGTAGGTTCCGGAACCTAGATCAGCGCCAAGTCATCGACATGTACTACCGGTTTTTCGTAACCTTCGCCGAGGTCGGCCAGCAGCGTGGAGGTGGAGCGGCCGAACATTGCCGGCAGTTCCAGTGCGGCGTAGTTCACCAGGCCGCGGGCCACCACGGTTCCTGAGGCGTCGCAGATCTCCACCGCGTCCCCGGCTTCGAAGTCCCCGGTAGCCGAGGTGATGCCTGCGGCGAGCAGCGACTTCTCGCCGCTGCGGATGGCGCGCACCGCGCCGGCGTCCAGCATCAGCCGGCCGTGGGCCACCGCGAGGTGGGCCAGCCAGACGTCGCGGGCCGAGCGGCGGGTGTTGCGCGCGGCGAACCAGGTTCCCACGTCCTCGCCGGCCAGCGCGCGGGCGGCGTTGGCGGTGGAGGTGACCAGGGCCGGGATGCCGGCCGAAGCGCTGAGCGTGGCGGCCTGCACCTTGGTGATCATGCCTCCGGTGCCCACCGACGAGCCCGAGGTGCCCAGGTCGATGGCGCTGATCTCGTCCGGGTGGCCGACCAGCGGGATGCGGCTGCCGCCCTGGGCGGGATGCGCATCGTAGACGGAGTCCACGTCGGAGAACAGCAGCAGCGCGTCGGCCTTGACCAGGTGGGCCACCAGCGAGGCCAGGCGGTCGTTGTCGCCGAAGCGGATCTCGTGGGTGGCGACCGTGTCGTTCTCGTTGACGATCGGCAGCACCCCGAGGTTCAGCAGCCGCACCAGCGCGCGCAGCGCATTGGTGTAGGTGGTGCGGCGCATCAGGTCATCGGCCGTGAGCAGCACCTGGGCGACGGTGATCCCCTGCTGCGCGAACTGCGCGGTGTACTGCGCCAGCAGCAGGCCCTGCCCCACCGAGGCGGCCGCCTGCTGGGTGGCCAGGTCCTTGGGGCGCTTGGCCAGCGCCAGCGGAGCCAGGCCGGCGGCGATGGCGCCCGAGGACACCAGCACCACCTCGGTGCCCACGGCCACCGTGCGCGAGAGCGTATCCACCAGGAAGTCGAGCCGCTCCTGGGAGATGCCGCCTTCCACGGTGGTCAGCGAGCTGGAGCCCACCTTGACGACCAGGCGCTTGGCCTGGGGCAGCTGGGCGCGGGAGGACACCGCGGAGAGGGTCTTGGTGGTGTTCACTGGTCTTCCTGGGCGCGCTGCTTGGCCTTGCGCTCAGCGGCCTTCGCATGCACGGACTCGGTCCAGATGCCTGCGCGGCGCTCGGCCTCCAGCTCGTCGCGGGCAGCGGCCTTGGCCGCCTTGCGGTCCTCGTGCTCGGCGCGCTTCTCCTCGCGGGTCTTGCGGGCGCCGCGGTCCTCCAGGCGCACGTCCTCGCCGCGGCGGCTGCCCAGCAGCTCCGCGCCGGCGGCCATGGTCGGCTCCCAGTCGAAGACCACGGAGTTCTCCTCCACGCCGATGACCACCGCGTCGCCCGGCTTGGCGCCGGCCTTGAACAGCTGGGTCTCCACGCCGAGCTTGGCCAGGCGGTCGGCCAGGTAGCCGACGGCCTCGTCGTTGCGGAAGTCGGTCTGCATGATCCAGCGCTCCGGCTTCTCGCCGATGACGCGCCACAATGGTTCGAGGTTCTGCTCTTCGCGGCGGATGTAGAATTCCCGCTTGTTGACCGAGCGCGGGCGGATCACCGGCACCTCGACCACAGGGGTTTCCACGACACGCGAGGCGCGGGCCTCCTCCACCAGCTTGGCCATCGCGAAGGACAAATCGCGCAGGCCGTCGCGGGCCAGCGCGGAGATCTCGAAGACCTGGTAGCCGCGGCTCTCCAGCTCCGGGCGCACGAAGTCGGCCATGTCCTTGCCGTCCGGCATGTCGACCTTGTTCAGCGCCACCAGCTTGGGGCGTTCGACCAGCGGGACGATGGTGCCGTCGGTGCCGGTGAAGGTGGAGTCGGCCTCGTAGTTGGCCAGCTCGGCTTCGATGGTCTCCAGATCGGTGATCGGGTCGCGGTCGGATTCCAGCGAGGCGCAGTCCAGCACGTGCACGATGGCCGCGCAGCGCTCGACGTGGCGCAGGAACTCGTGGCCCAGGCCCTTGCCCTCGGAGGCGCCAGGGATCAGGCCCGGCACGTCGGCCACGGTGAAGCGGACCTCGCCGGCCTGCACGACGCCCAGGTTCGGCACCAGGGTGGTAAACGGGTAGTCGGCGATCTTAGGGCGCGCGGCGGAGACCGCAGCGATCAGCGAGGACTTGCCGGCCGAAGGATAGCCCACCAGCGCGATGTCGGCCACGGACTTGAGCTCCATGACGACGTCCTGCTCTTGGCCGGGAATACCCAGCAGCGCGAAGCCCGGGGCCTTGCGCTTGTCGGAGGCGATGGCGGCGTTGCCCAGCCCGCCCTGGCCGCCGGCGGCGGCGAGGAATTCATCGCCCACGTTGACCAGGTCGGCGAGGATGTCGCCGTCGCGGGTCTTGATGACGGTGCCTGCAGGCACACCCAGGATCAGGTCCTGGCCCTGCTTGCCCGGGCGCAGGCCGCCCTTGCCCGGCTCGCCGTTGCCGGCCTTGCGGTGCGGCAGGTGGTGGAAGTCAAGCAGCGTGGTGACCTGCGGGTCGACACGCAGGATGATGTCGCCGCCGTTGCCGCCGTTGCCGCCGTCGGGGCCGCCCAGCGGCTTGAACTTCTCACGCTTGATGGACACACAACCGTGACCACCGTTGCCTGCGGTGGCATGAAGGGTAACGCGATCAACGAATGCAGCCACGGGGCCATCTACTCCTAGAAAAGGGGTGCGAACTTTTGCTCGCTTAAAAGTCTATCTACGCACGCAAGGGGCGGACCGGAATCGGCCCACCCCTTGTGTACTAAAAATGCTGTTGCGTGCCTGAGTTAGGCAGCAGCCACAATGTTCACCACGCGGCGACCACGACGGGTGCCGAACTCGACTGCACCGGCAGCCAGAGCGAACAGGGTGTCGTCCTTGCCGCGGCCTACGCCGGCGCCTGGGTGGAAGTGGGTGCCACGCTGGCGAACGATGATTTCGCCTGCCTTGACTTCCTGACCACCGAAGCGCTTTACGCCCAGGTACTGTGCGTTGGAATCGCGACCGTTGCGAGTGGAACTCGCACCTTTCTTATGTGCCATGATTTAGCCTCTTTCGCTACAAAAAATGGATAGTACGAGCGCCTAATTAGGCGATCGAGGTGACCTTGACCTTGGTCAGAGCAGCACGGAAACCCTGGCGCTTCTTGTAACCGGTCTTGTTCTTGTACTTCTGGATAACGATCTTCTGACCGCGGAGGTTTTCAACGACCTCGGCGGTGACCTTGACCTTAGCCAGGTCGGCAGCGGCGGAAGTTACCTTCTCGCCGTCCACCAGCAGCAAGGCAGGAAGCTCAATGGAGCTACCTGGGGCAGCCTGAAGACGGTCAACGGTGATCAGGTCTCCAACGGAAACCTTTTCCTGGTGGCCGCCTGCGCGGACAATTGCGTACACCACGTGGGTACTCACTTCTACTCGACGTTTATTGTCTTACCGGCGCAGAAATCAACCCGCAAACCTTGTTCAGGTCCGTTACGCAGGGATCTCATGCGCTTGTGCCTTGACGCCGAGCGGACCAAAAGTCCGTGATCTTGGCGTTTAGCACCGATCAACTAGATTACGCTAGTCCACGCCACTGGGGCAAATACAAACTGCCCCAGTGGGTGAACCGTGACCAAGTTCATCTATTTCAGTTCGCGGACCGGAACTCCGACACCGAACATGACCGGAGCACCGGCCGGTTCGGCAGGCTTTTCAGCCCGTGAACTGGCGGTATCCATCTGGACTACCGAACCGGTAGCAGCGGATACCTCGACCACTTCCACCGCCGCGTTCGCATCGCCCTGGACCGAGGTGGCCCGACGGCTGCGTCGCTTTGGTTTGGTGGAACTCTGTGGGGCCGCCGAAGCGGCGGCGGCAGGCGCAGCAGGTGCTGCGGTCTGCTCGGCAACGGGGGCCTGGGAAGCCGGCAGGGCCAGGCCGGTCAGGACCGGCTGCTCCCCCGAGGAGGCCTCCTGCGGACGCGAGGCGCGGCGCGAACGGCTGCGGGCAGGCTTCGAGGAAACCTGTTCTGCTGCGTTCTCCGGCTCGGCGGCAGCCTGCTGCTCTTCGGCCTGGGACTCGGCCCCCTGCTGCTCGTCCTGGCCGCGGTTGCGGCCGCGGGAACGGGAGCGGCGCCGTGGCTTGCGCCCGGAGTCGGACTGCTCGCCCTGTCCTTCGCCTTCCGGCAGCGCTGCTTCCAGCGATTCCAGGGTGAGGGACGAGTCGGCGGAGCCGGTCTCGACGTGCTTCGGCATCGGAACCTCGTCGTCGCCGATCTTCACGGCGTGCTCGGCCGGGTGATCCAGGTGCGAGGCCGCGGCGATGTTGGCCAGGGCATGGCGCGTGGCTTCGGTCTTCTCCTCGACGACCTCGGTGTGCTCCTGCTCTACCGGCTTGCTCTCGTCCTTGTCCCCGCCGCGGCGGCGGCGGTTGCGCGAAGGCTTCTCGGCGTACTTCTTCGAATGGCTCTCGCCATGCGAGTTGAAGGACTTGCGGGATTCAACAGGCTCCTCGTGGGTGATGACACCCGCGCCGGCGCAGTGCTCGCACTCCTCGCCGAAGACTTCCAGCAGGCCGGTGCCCATGCGCTTGCGCGTCATCTGCACGAGGCCCAGGCTGGTCACCTCGGCCACCTGGTGCTTGGTGCGGTCGCGGCCCAGGCACTCGACCAGTCGGCGCAGCACCAGGTCGCGGTTCGATTCAAGGACCATGTCGATGAAGTCGATGACGATGATGCCGCCGATGTCGCGCAGGCGCAGCTGGCGCACGACTTCCTCGGCCGCTTCCAGGTTGTTCTTGGTGACGGTCTCTTCGAGGTTGCCGCCCGAACCGGTGAACTTGCCGGTGTTCACGTCGATCACCGTCATGGCTTCGGTGCGGTCGATGACCAGCGAGCCGCCCGAAGGCAGGAAGACCTTGCGGTCCAGCGCCTTGGCGATCTGCTCGTCCACGCGGTAGTTGGCGAAGATGTCCTCGTCCTGCTCCCACTTTTCCAGGCGGCCCATCAGATCCGGCGCCACGTACATGACGTAGGCCTCGATGGTGTCCCAGGCCTGCTCGCCGGAGACGATCAGCTTGGTGAAGTCCTCGTTGAAGACGTCGCGGACGACCTTGATGGTCAGATCAGGCTCGGAGTACAGCAGCTCAGGGGCCAGGGTCTTGGTCGAGGTCGACTGCTCCTCGATGCCTTCCCACTGGGCACGCAGGCGGTTGATGTCATTGGTCAGCTCCTCTTCCGAGGCGCCTTCCGCTGCGGTGCGCACGATCACGCCGGCGTTCTCCGGCAGGTGGTCCTTCAGGATCTTCTTCAGACGCTGGCGCTCGACGTCGGGCAGCTTGCGGGAGATGCCGGTCATGGAGCCGCCCGGCACGTACACCAGGTAGCGGCCCGGCAGGGAGACCTGGCTGGTCAGGCGGGCGCCCTTGTGGCCCACCGGGTCCTTGGTGACCTGCACCAGGACCGAGTCGCCGGCCTTCAGGGCGTTCTCGATGCGGCGCGGCTGGCCTTCGAGGCCTGCCACGTCCCAGTTGACCTCGCCGGCGTACAGCACGGCGTTGCGCCCGCGTCCGATGTCCACGAAGGCGGCCTCCATGGACGGCAGCACGTTCTGCACCTTGCCCAGGTAGACGTTGCCGATCAGCGAATCCTGCTGGGTCTTGGACACGAAGTGCTCGGCGAGCACGCCGTCTTCCAGCACGCCGATCTGGATGCGGTCCTCGCGCTGGCGCACAATCATCTTGCGCTCAACCGACTCGCGGCGCGCCAGGAACTCGGCCTCGGTGATCACCTGGCGGCGGCGGCCGGTCTCGCGGGATTCGCGGCGGCGCTGGCGTTTGGCTTCCAGGCGGGTGGAACCGCGCACCGAGGCGACCTTGTTGTTCACGCTGGCGTGGCTTTCGATGCCGGCGCGCGGGGCGCGGACACGGGTGACGGTGTTCGGCGGATCGTCCTGCGAGCCGCCTTCGAGTTCCAGGTCCACGTCTCCGCGGCGGCGGCGACGACGGCGGCGCGAGGTGACGTCTTCGCCCTCGGACTGCTCCTCGGCTTCAGGGCGCGGCGTGGTGCGGGTCTTCTTCGCGACGGCCTGGGCCAGCACCGAGTGGGCCGATTCAGGGATCGCAAACGGGTTCATGATCATGGTGTTGCCGTGCTCGGCCAGCAACGCGCCGGTGCGGTCTTCGGGCTCGGCGTGCGCCTCGGCCTCGATGGCTGCTTGGGCGATGGCCTCGACGGTTTCCAGCGAAGCTGCCGGTGCGGCCGCCTCGACGGTTTCGGCGGCCGAATCCTGCGGCTGCTCGGAAGCGGCGGCCTCGGCTGCCTGCTGCTTGGCGGCCTGCTCGTTCACTGCCTCGTCGGCGGCTGCGCTGCGCGCGCTCTGGGCGCGGCGGTCGGCCTGGCGGCTGGCGCGCTTGCTGGAGTCAGGGGTGGACACCTGGGTGCGGCGGGTGGCCCGCCAGCGGTACTGGGTATCCTCGACGCCGGCAGCGGCGTTCAGCTCTGCCAAGGTCATGGCACGGCGCAAAGGACGGGCCGGAGTGGTGGACACCTGGGTGCGGCGGGCGCGCGTCGAACGATTGCCTCGCTTGTTTCCCTGCGCCCCACCCTTTCGCTGATTTGATGCGCTCATTTAATTTCGCGTACTCCTACTAATGTCCAACGTCGGCATCCTCCACAGACGGCGCCTTGGCTGAATCTACAATCATGACGTGCGGCTCGGCCTTCTTCTATGAGTCGGCCGGACGCAAAAGCTCTATATATTCCGCAGCTATCCACGCCGCGGGTCCGGTTTACCGATCCCGACGCAGCAACTGCGGCTCAACGCGGCCCTTTCAAACCAGCTGCTTTCCTTTGCAGCCCTTCGATCCGCGGTATTCCCTCGGGAGGCGCACATATTGGGCACTCAACCGAAGCGATGCATCGCCTGACGATCTGTCGTTTCGAAAGTCTCTCGTTGGGTTGAAAGCAGACTGTGGATCCGCGAACAACCATTCCCATTCTCTCATATTTCGTTCACATCGCGTTCACGGGCACATATCCGTTGCACAGAAAATCTTTCTAGGATAAGAACGCACACGGCGGAGACATCCGCTTTCCTAGGAACATATGGAATAGTCAAAGCATGGTTTCATCACTTGAAAATCAACAGGCCCCGGGCGTGTTGCCCTGGTGGGCGAGGGATCGCGGGTTCGGCCTGTTCACCATCATCACCGGCTTCATCGCTTGGGTCGCGGCCGGGATCCTGGTTCTGGAGCGGATCGAACTCTACAAGAATCCCGACTACGTCACCAGCTGCGACGTCAATCCATGGATTTCCTGCGGCACGGTCATGAAGACCGAGCAGGCCGGCATCTTCGGGTTCCCCAACCCGTTCTTCGGCATCGTCTGCTTCGCCGTCGTGGTGACCATCGGCTTCACGCTGCTGGCCGGGGCCACCAAGCTGCAGCGCTGGTTCTGGATCTGCTTCCAGCTGGGCATCACCGCGGCGTTGGGCCTGGTCATCTGGTTCTGGTACCAGGCACTGTACGAAATCAACGCCCTGTGCCTCTACTGCATGGTCGTGTGGACCATGGTCATCCCGCTCTTTGTCTTCACCACCGGACGCAACGTGCTCAACGGCGTGATCCCCTCCGGCGAAGGAGTCAAGAAGCTGTTCCGCGAATGGAGCTGGATCATCACCGCCATCCTGTGGCTGCTGGTCGCCGCGACCGTCATCCTGCGTTTCCCGAACGCCTTCTTCGGATAAGCATGGGCAGTGTTTCCGCACGCCGACTGACCTTGGGGATCATCGCCATCGCGATGGTCCCCGTTGGTTTAAGCGCCAGATACCTGGCCGACGGGCTGGCCGCAGACCTCTCCGGCGGGGTGCTGTACGCAGCATTGTTCTACGTGTTGCTCGCCTTCATCTTCGTCAGGCGTTCCCCGTGGCTACCAGCCTCCCTGGCTTTCCTGTGGTGCTTCGGGATCGAATTCCTGCAGCTCACCGGCCTGCCAGCGCTGATGGCTTCCATGCTCCCGGCAGCCCATCTGGTGTTCGGCTCCGGATTCGCTGCGCTGGATCTCGCGGCCTATGCGCTGGGGATCCTGCTGTCCGCAGCGCTGGATTTCTGGCTGGGCAAACACTCGAAGTCCGTGCCCAAGCCCCGGTGAGCGACTCCGGCGTGTCCAGCGCGTCCCACTGAAGCAATTCTTTAGCTTAACTCCTAGCCAAACCACCTTTTCCGTTGCGTATACGTTGATCCAGCCGCAGCTCGTTTCGAGGAACGTGAAATACGCAACAGGGTAGATTGGATGCATGGCCAGTGACATATGGAACACAGAGAACGCCCAGGACTACGGAATCAATCTGCTGATTTCGGAGCACATCCGACTGCGCGAACTGCAGGACGATGACCTGCCAATCCTGACCCAGTGGTGGAATAGCCCGGAGTTCATGGCGCTGCAGGGCTCCCTGGTGCTCCCGCATCCGGGAACCGAAGCCGCCGAGCTCTTCAAGGGCCGCAGCCTGAACCGGGGCACCACCGACGGGGTGGGCTTGTGCATCACGCTGCCCGACGACACCCTGATCGGCCACACGGCGCTGTACAACTACAACGCCCCGGCCCGCTCGGCCGAGCTGATGATCATGATCGGCGGCTCCAACGTGGGCCAGGGCTACGGCACCATGGCAACCAAGATGATTATCGATTTCGGCTTCCGCGAAATGGGGCTTAACCGCATCGGACTGAGCGTCTGGGCCTACAATGAGCGTGCGCTGCGCACCTTCAACCGGGCAGGATTCCGCGAAGAAGGACGCGAACGCCAGGCTGGCTTCCATGATGGCCAGTTCCACGATCGGATCATCATGGGCCTGCTGGCCAGCGAATACTTCGGACCGCGTTCCTAGCCCCGATCATCCACCCAGAGCACGCGCAAGTCATCACTGAGCTGGCAAAAGATCATCCTCACGGTGTTGATCAACCAGCTATTCATTTCGCTAGCCTATTGTTGGAGCTATCACAAACGGCATAGAGGAGCGAGTATGAGTTTGTTTCGCAGGGCGAAACCCTCGACGAAGGAGAGGGCGCCAAAGGTGAAGGCCGACGCGGCGTTGGGCTTGAGCGCCGAGCAGCCGCCGGAATTCACCGTCAGCGGGCTGTGGACCGACCTGCTTGGACGCATGGGAATCCGCAGCGCGCAGATCCTGGTTGTCGGCGCGTTGGCCGGGTTCATCATCGTCGGCATGCTCAGGCTCACCACGATCGTCATCCCGACATTGCTGGCAATCATCATCGCCTGCGCGTTGTGGCCACTGGTTGTCAAGCTGCGCAAGGTCTTCAACGCCTTGCTTTCGGCGTGGATCGTTTTCCTCGGTTCCCTGCTCGTGCTCGGCGGCATCGGCACTGGGTTGGTGTTCTCCGTAACCAACGAATGGTCGACGCTCGTCGACAAGGCGGTCCAGGGCTTCAACCAGCTCAACGAGATTGTCCAGAAAATGCTGGTCGACATTCCGTTCACCATCGACCAGGAGCAGATCGACAAGGCAGTTCAAACCGTCACTGGATTCCTGACCAGTTCCCAGTTCGGCACCGGGGCGCTGAATACGATCAGCGCCGCCGGCAGCTTCATCACCGGGCTGATCCTGCTGCTGGTCATCCTGTTCTTCTTCTTGAAGGACGGCGACCGTATTTGGGCCTTCGCGGTCTCCTGGACCCCGAAGCACTACCGCAACAAGTGGATCCTGTCCGGCGACCGCGCGCTGCACACCTTCGGCGGCTACATCCGCGGCACCTCGATCGTGGCGGCAGTCGACTCGATCGGTATCACCGCCACCTTGCTGGTCCTGCAGGTTCCGCTGGCCATCCCGCTGGGTGTCATCGTCTTCCTGGGTTCCTTCGTGCCGATGGTCGGCGCGACGGTAGCAGGCGTGCTGGCCACCCTTGTCGCCCTCGTCACCAACGGGCCGGTGGTTGCCCTGATCGTGCTGGCCGCGGTCATCATCGTGAACCAGCTGGAAGGCAACTTCCTGCAGCCGGTCGTCATGGCCAACGCCCTGAGCCTGCATGCGCTGGTCGTCTTGATGGCGCTGACCGCCGGCACCGTGCTGGCCGGCATCATCGGAGCGGTACTCGCCGTGCCCCTGACGGCCGCTGCATGGGCCGTGATCAAGGTCTGGACAGGACGCGAGAAGAAGGATCCAGCGGTCGAGGCGAAACAGGACATCCTCGCGGAGGTCGCGCTCGATGAGGAGGAATCCGCACTCGAACGCCTCGACGCCAAGGAGAAGGCCGCCAAGGAGCGGGCGCCTCAGAACAAGGCGGAAGCAGCCAAGCCTGCTCATCCGGCCTCCGACGAGGTGAAGGACGCCGCCGAGTAGTTCAACACCGCGCACTGCCCGCTGTGTACGTCCAAGGGGTCCAGCTTCCATCACCCGGAAGCTGGACCCCTTGTTTTCAGCCGCCTGCGCCATACCCTGCTGCACACCCGGGAAAGGGAAACCGAACACCGTATGAAACCGCTCAGAGAACACCTGGTGCCCAATGGCGGCCGCCTTGCCCTGCGCAGCTTCACCCTGCAGGACATCGATGCCGTGCATGCCTATGCCTCGGATCCGCTGGTCTGCCGGTACGTCGACTGGGGCCCGAACTCCCGACCCGACACCGAGGCGTTCATCAACGAGGCTATGGCCTCCGCCGCCAGCGCGTTGAACCTTGCGGTGACGCTGGACAACGAGGCCATCGGAGCTGGCGCGGTATGGACCGCGAGCGGGCAGCATGCATGCGGAGAACTGGGCTACGCCATGAACAGCACGTGCTGGGACCGAGGGTACGCAACGGTCGTGGCGGGATTCCTGCTCGACCTTGGTTTCAGCGACCTAGGACTGCAGCGCATCGAGGCCACCTGCGCGCCGGAGAACACCTCCTCGCGCAGGGTGCTTGAAAAATCCGGGTTCAGCTACGAGGGGCTTTTGCGAGCCCACAAGCGCACGGCAACGGGTCGCCGCGACTCGCTGCTCTTCGCCAGGCTCGCCACGGACTAGTCCCATCGGTTCACGCTGCGTCAGGGGCGCGTCCTGCGGATCTTGGAACCTTGCCACCGCGGCGGCATCGATACCGCCAGCGGCAATCCACGGATTCATCAATTCGTGTCACAAAATAATGCTGAAGATTGTATTGCCCGATGTTTGTGTGTTTAATGTGACTCATGTGAATTACCTGGAGCGATGCAGAGAACATACTCCCCGGACGGCCACTTGGCCGTTTAGTACCGTGGCCTTCATCCACGGTGCAGGCATCGCCCCATCCTCGACGCTTTGAACACATGACACCAGGAGGAATCTGCATGCTGAATTTCAGCTATGAAAAAGCCCTACAGAATTTTTCGCACCTGCTGGACAACGTGGCGACCGGCCACGAGGTCATCACCGTCCAAGGTGCTAACCATGAATCGGTGGTCCTGATCTCTAAGGACGACTTCGATTCGATCAGCACCGGCGGCCTCCCGGCCCCCACGCTGGCAGCCCCTCCTCCCGGAACCAACAACAACCTCGATGGCTGGTTGTAGGCATCCCCTTTAAACACGCAATCCCAGGGACCCCGAAGGGTCCCTGGGATTGCGTGTTTCATCGGCTAGTTGCCGAACCAGATGCCGATCTCGCGTGCTGCAGACTCTTCCGAGTCCGAGCCGTGAACCAGATTCTGCTGGACCTTCAGGCCCCAGTCGCGGCCCAGGTCGCCGCGGATGGTGCCCGGAGCGGCCGTGGTCGGGTCGGTGGTGCCGGCCAGCGAACGGAAGCCGGTGATCACGTTGTGGCCCTCGGCCACAATCGCGACAACCGGGCCGGAGAGCATGAACTCTACCAGCGGCTCGTAGAACGGCTTGCCTTCGTGCTCGGCGTAGTGCTGGGCCAGCACTTCGCGGGTCGCGGTGACCTGCTTCAGCTCGGCGATGGTGTAGCCCTTGGCTTCGATGCGGGCGATGATCTGGCCGGTCAAGCCGCGCTTGACGCCATCCGGCTTGACCAGGATCAGGGTACGTTCAGTCATGTGACTACCTCTTCGTATCGGTGGTTGAAACTTCGTGGTCGAACGGGCCTAGGCCTGTTCGGGGTGGGCCTTGTCCCAGGCTTCCTGGGCGGCGGCGCGCTGGGCGTTCTCGCGGTCCATGCTTTCGCCCTTGGACAGCGCGTACCACCAACACAGGGTGAACGCGCTGGCCAGGTAGAACATGTCCACCAGGATGAAACCGCTGAGGAAGAACACCACCTGCAGGGCCCAGCCGATGATGAAACCGATCTTCTTGGTCAGCATCGCGCAGGTCACGATGCACAGCACCGCGACCGCGGCGCCCAGGCTGAGGATCACCGCCGGCTCGCCGCGCTTGAGCCCGAAGGCCGCCAGCGTGACGAATACCGCCAGCAGGGCCTCGCAGACCAGCACGGTGGAGGCGAACATCGTTTTAACCGAGCGCTGCTTTTTCTGCATGCCCGGGCGCCACTCGCGCTGGGCGCGGGTCAGCTTGGCCATGACTAGGCTCCTCCCTTGAGCAGGGTCGTAATCTCGCCCACCAGTGTAATCGAGCCGGTCACCAGCACGCCGCCGGACAGGTCGTTGCCTGCCTCGGCGCGGCCGACGGACCACTCGATGGCGTCTTCCAGGTCTTCGGTGACGTGGATGTCTTCTTCAGGCCAGCCGGCGGCCAGCGCCATGTTTGCCAGTTCCCCGGCCGGGATGGCCCGCGGCGAGGAGGACTGGGTGATGCACAGGTCCTCCACCAGGTCGCCGTACTCCTCACGCATGGTGTAGAGCATGGCTTCGGCGTCCTTCTCCTGCAGGATGCCCACCATGAGCACCAGCCGGGAGAAGCCGAAGGATTCGCGGATCGCCTCGGCCGAGACGCGGATGCCGTCCGGGTTGTGCCCGGCATCCACCAGGATGCTCGGCGCGGTGCGCACCAGTTCCAGGCGTCCGGGGCTGGAGGCCTGCGCAAAGCCCTCGCGGACCAGGTCCGCATTCAACTCGCGCTCTCCCCCGCCCAGGAACGCTTCCACGGCGGCCAGCGCCACCGCGGCGTTCTGCGCCTGGTGGGCTCCGAACAGCGGCAGGAAGATCTCGTCGTAGGTCGCGGCCTGGCCCTGGATGCTCAGCAGCTGGCCGCCCACGGCGATCTGGCGGTCCAGCAGCTTGAAGTCCAGGGACTCGAAGGCCGTGCGGACCTCCAGTTCGCGGGCGCGGGCCAGCAGCACGTCGGCGGCGTCCACCGGCTGCACCGAGGAGACGAGGTAGCCGCCGGGCTTCAGGATGCCCACCTTCTCCTGGGCGATCAGCTCGGTGGTGTCGCCCAGCAGGTCGGTGTGGTCCAGCGAGATCGGGGTGATCACCGAGACGTCGCCGTCGGCCACGTTGGTGGCGTCGGTGATGCCGCCCAGGCCCACCTCCAGGACCACCACGTCCACCGGTACCTCCGCGAAGATCGCGAAGGCCAGGATGGTGACTGCCTCGAAGTAGGTCAGGCGGGTTTCCCCGCGCTCGTCCAGCTCGGCGTCGACGATCTCCAGGAACGGGCTGATCTCGTCCCAGACGCGCACGAAGGTTTCCTCCGATACCGGTTCGCCGTCCACGCTGATGCGCTCGGTCACGGAGACCAGATGCGGCGAGGAGTAGCGGCCGGTGCGCAGGTCGTGCGCGCGCAGCAGGGACTCGATCATGCGGGCGGTCGAGGTCTTGCCGTTGGTGCCGGTGATGTGGATAACCGGGCAGGCCTTCTGCGGCTCGCCCAGGATCTCCATGGCGCGGAACATCGGGTCCATGCGCGGTTCCATCTTGTTTTCCGGCGCGCGGTCCAGCAGGTCGCGGTAGACGCGGCTCAGTTCGCTCACTTGGCCGCGTCCTGCATCACGACGACGGTGACCTGCTCGGATTCGACCGAGTCGTCGACCAGTAGCTCCAGCTGCGCGGTCAGCGTCTCGCCGGTCACCAGCTCGCGGTTGGCTTCCAGCGCCGCGATGGTCTCCGAGGTGGCGGTGACCACGGTGCGGATGCGGTCCGAGACCTGCAGGTCCGCGTCCTTGCGGGCGGACTGGATGGAGCGGATCATGTCGCGGGCGGTGCCTTCGGCGGCCAGCTCGGCGGTGACCTCGGTGTCCAGCACCACAAATCCGGCTTCATCGAGCACAGCGGCGCTCCACGAGCCATCGGATTCACCAATAACTGTTGTCATTTCGAAAAGATTAGGAGTAACAACGATTGATTCACCATCGATGTTCATGCTCAATCCTTCAGGTCCGCCCACAAAGTTACCCGAATCGATAGCTTTCTTAATCAAAGGGACGTTTTTGCCAAATACTTTCCCCAGTTCTCTGAAGTTGAGCTTCAAAGTCATTCCGATTCCATATTCTGCGCGGGCAGAATCTGAATATTCGATCAGGGTGACCGACTTCAGGTTCAGCTCGTCGGCGATGATCGACTCGTAGGTGCCGGCCAGGCGGGCGGCATCGGTGAGCACGATCTTCAGCTCTGCCAGCGGCAGGCGCACCCGCAGGTTCTTGGCCTTGCGCAGCGAGGAGCCCACCGAGCAGATCTTGCGGGTGGTTTCCATGGCTTCCAGGGCCGTGGCGTCGGTCGGGAAGTCGTTGGCGTCCGGCCAGTCGGTCAGGTGCACCGAGCGCTGACCGGTCAGGCCGCGGTAGATCTCCTCGCTGGCCAGCGGCAGCAGCGAGGCGGTCACCTTCACCAAGGTTTCCAGCGCGGTGTACAGGGTGTCGAAGGCCTGGGTGTCCTCGTCGAAGAAGCGCTGGCGCGAACGGCGCACGTACCAGTTGGTCAGCGTGTCCATGTAGCGGCGCACTGCCTCGGTGGCGTCGGAGACCTCGTAGGAATCTAGCGCTTGCGTGACCTCGCGCACCAGCTGGCCGGTGGCGGCCAGCATGTACGTATCCAACGGGTCGGTGGAGTCGGTGGAGAACTTGGCCTCGTAGCCGGCACCGTTGTTCGCGGCGTTGGTGTAGAGGTTGAAGAAGTGCCACACGTTCCACAGCGGCAGCAGGACCTGGCGCACGCCCTCGCGGATGCCCTGTTCGGTGACGATCAGGTTGCCGCCGCGCAGGATCGGGCTGGCCATCAGGAACCAGCGCATCGCGTCGGAGCCGTCGCGGTCCAGGACCTCGGTGACGTTCGGGTAGTTCTGCAGGGACTTGGACATCTTCTGCCCGTCCGAGCCCAGCACGATGCCGTGGGAGATCACGTTGGTGTAGGCAGGGCGGTCGAACAGCGCGGTGGCCAGGATGTGCATGGTGTAGAACCAGCCGCGGGTCTGGCCGATGTACTCCACGATGAAGTCCGCAGGATTGTGCCCGCCGTCGAACCATTCCTGGTTCTCGAACGGGTAGTGCACCTGGGCGTAGGGCATCGAGCCGGAGTCGAACCAGACATCCAGCACGTCCTCGACGCGGCGCAGGGTGCCGCCGGCGGCGCAGCCTTCATGGGCGGCGGTCAGCTCGTCGATGAACGGGCGGTGCAGATCCGGCTGGCCGTCGTGGTTCACCGGCAGGCGTCCGAAGAAGTTCTTCAGTTCGTCCAGCGAGCCGAAGACCTCGCGGTGCTCGCACTCCACGCCGTCGCATTCCCAGACCGGGATCGGGGAGCCCCAGAAGCGGTTGCGGGAGATCGACCAGTCGCGGGCGTTCTCCAGCCACTTGCCGAACTGGCCGTGCTTGACGTTGCCCGGGATCCAGTTGATCTGCTCGTTCAGCTCCAGCATGCGGTCCTTGATCTTGGTGACCTCGACATACCAGGAGGAGATCGCACGGTAGATCAGCGGGGTGCGGCAGCGCCAGCAATGCGGGTAGGAGTGCTCATAGGAGGCCTGCTTGACCAGTCGGCCGTCGGCCTTGAGCACGTTGGTGATGGTCTTGTTGGCCTCGAAGACCTGCACGCCTGCGATGTCGTTCAGCGGGCCGCCGGTGAAGACCGGCAGGAACTTGGCGCCCTCGTCCACGGAGAGGATCACCGGGATGCCGTTGGACTCGCAGACCTTCTGGTCTTCCTCGCCGTAGGCGGGAGCCTGGTGGACCAGGCCGGTGCCGTCCGCGGTGGTGACGTAGTCGGCGGTGAGGATCTGCCAGGCGTTTTCGGTGCCGTACTTCTCGGTGTCGGTGTAGGTGTCCCACAGCGGAGCATAGCGCACGCCGGCCAGCTGGGCGCCGGTGTAGCTGGCGGTGATGGCAGCGGCGGCGGCCTTGGCGTCCTTGTAGCCCAGGTCCTTGGCGTAGGAGCCCAGCAGGTCCTTGGCCAGCAGGAACGGTCCGGCGGCCTCCGAGGCCTTCACGCCGTTCTCGCCCGCGGGCACCACGACGTATTCAACGTCCGGGTGCACGGCCAGGGCTTCGTTGGTCGGAAGGGTCCACGGGGTGGTCGTCCAGGCCAGGGCCTGCACGCCGGCCAGCTCGGCCGAGACCGGGTTTTCGCCGGCGAGGATGGTGAAGCCCACGGTGACGGTCTGGTCCTGGCGGTCCTTGTAGACGTCGTCGTCCATACGCAGCTCGTGGTTGGACAGCGGGGTCTCGTCCTTCCAGCAGTACGGGAGCACTCGGAAGCCCTGGTAGGTCAGGCCCTTGTCGCTCAGCTGCTTGAACGCCCAGATGACCGACTCCATGTATTCCACATTGAGGGTCTTGTAGTCGTTCTCGAAGTCCACCCAGCGCGCCTGACGGGTGACGTAGTCCTGCCATTCGTCGGCGTACTTCATCACCGAGGTGCGGCAGGCGTCGTTGAACTTGTCGATGCCCATCTCCAGGATGTGCTGCTTGTCGTTCATGCCCAGCTGCTTCATGGCTTCCAGCTCCGCCGGCAGGCCATGGGTGTCCCAGCCGAAGCGGCGTTCCACGCGCTTGCCGCGCTGGGTCTGGTAGCGGGCAACCAGGTCCTTGACGTAGCCGGTCAGCAGGTGGCCATAGTGCGGCAGGCCGTTGGCGAATGGAGGGCCGTCGTAGAAGACGAATTCTTCGCCCTCGCGCTGGTCGATGGAGGCCTGGAAAGTGTTGTCGTTCTTCCAGTAGTCGAGCACGCGCTTCTCAATTTCTGGGAAACGCGGCGAAGCCGGGGTCGAACCGGTTGGGTCAGTAGTGACCTTCGGGTAGAAGCTCATCGCTTTGGCCGTCCTTCAAGCGTAGGGTCGATAAATCCTTGCCTACGAGGACGACTTTCGCCGCGGTACCACCCCGCTTATCCCCCGCCGGGTGCTGTGGGCACTGGCGGAAAATCGCTTCTCTTCAGCTGTGACGGGCTGGACCCGGTCGGTTCTACTTGGCGCTCGGCGAACGTGATCGAAAAACGCTGTTCTTCCGACGACTCCCCGGTGATGGCCGGTTCAAAGTCATGGTTCATCTATCTTATCGCGACTTGGGCACTGTGAAAATTCGCGGCACCAACAAAGTGCGCAGTGAGCGCACTGTCACATCGCCAATGCGTTCAAGTCGAAAAATCGTGGCATTCTTCGACCTCGGAGACGGCGAAGTTCCCTTGACCCTCATTTTCAGAATAGCCCACCGGCACCCCCTTGCCGCAAGGCCCCGGGCAGGGCGCATAATCGATGTTTGCCCCGCTAGTTTGATGCAATGCCAGGAGTCTTCGAATGCCCTATTTCCCTTCAGCCGCTGGCGCGCCGCTACCTGATTTTTTCGCACTGTCCAACACGCAGGCCGGCCGCTTGCCTGCCGGGTCGCTCGACGCGGACAATGTGCGACTGCAAGAAATCTGGCTGCGTGTGGAGTACCTTCGAACCCAAACCCGGCACCGGCTCATTTCGCGCGGTGCCGACCGGGCGGGGGTTTTGCAACAATCCCTGGAACGGGACGTGGAAGTCACCGAGCTGGGCCAGCGGCTGGCGCAGCTGGACCGCGTCGGTCCCCAGTCCTGCCTGGGATTTATGCAGACGTCTTCCGGCGAGCGCCTTTTCATCGGACGCCTGGGCCTAAGCGATGAACAGGGCAACCCTCTCATGATCGACTGGCGTGCGCCAGCTGCGAAACCGTTTTTCGCTGCGACCCATGCGAACCCGCAGGGTTTGGTGATGCGCCGGAGGTACCGCTGGCGCAAGCAGTTGATCGCCGGCTACTTCGACGAGGTGTTCGACCTGGAGCATCTGGGCGACAGCACCTCGCTGGATGACCATTCGGCTTTTCTTGCATTGCTGGGTGAGCAGCGCACCGGGAAGATGCAGGATGTCCTGGCGACGATCCACGGTGACCAGGACGCGATCATCCGCCGACCATCGACCGGGGCCCTCGTGGTGGACGGGGGTCCGGGGACGGGCAAGACTGTTGTAGCGCTGCATCGTGCCGCGTATCTGCTGTATTCGGACGTTCGGATGAAAAGCCAGGGCGGTCGGGTGCTCGTGGTAAGTCCCCATGATTCCTATACAGCCTATGTTTCCGACGTCTTGCCGAACCTCGGGGAGGACGAGGTACTGGTTTCAACACTTTCGAACATGGTTTCGAACGCTGGTGCCATCGAGGTGGAGTCCGACGCGCGCATCAGGCAGCTCAAGGCTACCGCCGCGATGGTTGACGCCGTGGAACGAGCCATTCAGGTGTTCGAACAGCCTCCCGTGCAGGAATTGGTCATTGAAACCCCGTGGGCTGATCTCATGCTCTCCCCTGCCCAATGGACGGCCGCGGTGAATTCGCTCGAATCGGGTTTGGACCATAACGCCGCGCGCTCCCAGTTGCGCGAGATACTTGTCGACCAGTTGGCGGCGAAGATATCCGGCGACGAGGTCAGCGGTTCAGAAGCCAGGCAAGCAGTTGCTACCAGCGACCAGCTGGATGCCTGCTTGGAGGAGTACTGGCCTGTCTTGGATCCGGGCAATCTCTTGCGGACCCTGTATTCGAACGCACCCTTGCTTCGCTACTGTGCCCGGGAGCTGAGCTTGGACGACATCGACACGCTGCTGCAGGCAGGGGCCGGGACAGCGTGGACCGAGTCTGATTTGCCGTTGCTCGATGCAGCCCGGGCGCTGGTTGGCGACCCGCACGGTGAGCAGGTCCGTTTGCGGCGTGCCGCCGAATTCGCTTCGGAACGCAGGCTGATGCGACAGGTCATCGACGACCTGATCGCTTCCGCCGATGACAAGGAAGACCTGTCCTCGCAGCTGATGAATTCCGACCTGCAGGATCGCTTAATCCAGCAACGGTCCGTCGAGGAACCACCTGGCGACGCCTTGGCAGGGCCTTTCTCCCACGTGATTGTTGATGAAGCCCAGGATCTGACCGATGCCCAGTGGGCGATGGTGCTGAGGCGTTGTCCCTCGGGCAGCCTGACGATTGTCGGCGACCGGGCGCAGGCAACTGGAGGTTTCAGCGAGTCCTGGGCTGAGCGCCTAGCCCGGGCAGGCATACGGGACGTCAATGTTGCACAACTGAACATCAATTATCGAACCACCGCCCAGGTCATGGATGCCGCCGCAAGTGTCATCCGCCAGCAGATGCCTGAGGCGAATGTTCCTGTGTCCATTCGCTCCGATGGCGCACCGGTACGATATGCACATCCCGATGAACTGGAACCGATTCTCAGTGCCTGGCTGCAAAACCACGCTGAAGGTATCGCCGCGGTCATCGGCCACGACTCGTTCGTACCGCGGCCGAGGGTTGCCGCGTTGAGCCCTGAGCAGGCCAAGGGGCTGGAATTCGACCTTGTCCTGCTGTACCGGCCCGAGCGCTTTGGTTCCGGCGTGGAAGGATCCGTGCGACGCTACGTCTCCATGACCCGAGCCACCTCGCAGCTGGTGGTGCTGCACGATGCGGCTAGAACAGGCACCGCATGAAGCCGACGAGGTATCTCGTAAAGCCCGGCGGATTGCCGGAACCGATGCCGAAAGGCAGAAAATTCTTACACCGCGATGTCATCCCATTCGAAACGGGTGACGGTTCCACTTGACCAGTCGTCACGCAGGATTGAGTAGCCGATCGAGGCCATGGGTCGACCATCCGTTGTTGGCCATCCCATTCGGTAGTGAGCTTCCTTTAGAAACCCAGAGCGAATAAAGGTCTTGCGCATGGCGATGTTGTCTTCCCGCGTCTGGCCTTCGAAGCGGAGAGTGTGCGGCATTGATTCGAAAACCAAGTCGCATAGGGCGCGCAGTACCTTCACGCCGATCCCTTGCCCTCTATACGACTCGACCAGACGCAGATCGAACAGCGGAGATTCGGCGTCCTGCAAGTCTTCCAAGACAACCATTCCAATGCGTTGTTCGCCTTGCGCTACCCAGTAGCCTTGCCGGTCTTCATTCTAGTAATAGCTATTTTCGATTCTTGTCCGTACGTCTTCAACACGGGGTGCCTGCTGGACATGGAACGGGAATCGATTGGCGGTCAGGAACTTGAGCAGCTCGTCGGCATCAGAGGCCGACATCTGAACGAAAGCGATGCACATGTACTGAGTTTACGCGGAGGGGATTTTCATATCCCCCTATTCGTCTCGCCCAATTCGGGAAGCAACTTTGCCGAGGTATAAAACATCGGATTGGAGCCAGGGAAATCGGCGAGCGCATAGCGTTCCTTCCCCAAAAGAGGAACATGGCCAACCACGGATGTTCGGTAGTCTCAAGACATGAGCCTTTACCCGTCCTCAGCGCCACATCTGGAATCAGGACACCAGCTGATCACTTCACCGGCGATCCTCCGCTGGGGCCAGCATGTGGTCACCGCCATCCTTCTCGCGGTGGTGGTGCTGCGCGGCCTCTCCACGGAAGCCAGCCTCTGGCCGGTGCTCCTGGCGGCAACGCTATTTGCTGGGTGGTACATTGCCGGCTTCGTCCGCATGGCGGTGCGCGGGGAAGCCAAGCTTCCATCTTGGTGGATTGCCGTGCTCCTGGCCGTCTGGGTGGCGAGCCTTTGGACGACCCCGGAGTTCATGTGGCTGGCGTTCAGTCTCTGGCTGTTGCTGGGACACCAGCTGCCCTTGCTCCCGTCCATCCTCTGGTCTCTGGTGCTTTACGCCTTCACCATCATGACCCCGTACCTGCACAATGGACAGTCCTCCTTGGCATCCGTCGTCGGGCCTTTGGTCGGCGGATTGTTCGCCTGGGGCATCTCCCGCGGCTACCTGCAGCTTGAACGCGATGCGGAGATCCGCAGCAAGCTGGTGGATTCATTGATGCGTGCCCAGCAGGAAATGGCGGACCTCCAGGAAGAACTGGCCCGCTCGCAGCATGAGGCGGGTATCGCTGCCGAGCGCACCCGCTTGGCGCGGGAGATTCACGACACGGTGGCCCAGCAGCTTTCCTCGATCGGGCTCCATGCCAAGGCGGCAACCGCTGCCGCGGATGCGCAGACTGCCCTGGACGCTCTGGCGCGTATTGATGAGCTCTCCGGACAGTCGCTCAACGACTTGCGCCGGATCATCGCGGCACTGGCCCCGGCGGAACTGGACACCCAGGCGCTCGCCGGAGCCTTGGAACGTGTACTGGCGTCATTCGAAACTGATTCGAAAGTCGCGACTCGCTTGAACGTTGAGGAAGGCATCCCCGCGCTGGATCCCAGCATCCAGATTGCGCTGCTGCGTACGGCGCAGTCAGCACTGTCCAACGTCAGGCGCCACGCGCAGGCCACACGGGTCAGCCTGAACCTTGGGGTGCTTGCCAACGAGGTGCGCATGGATATCGTTGATGACGGCATAGGATTTGATGTCGAGTCACCGCGACACGGGGCAACACCAGCCGGCGGCTTTGGTTTGACCGCAATGATCCAGCGATTGGGCGAGCTCGGTGGCGGCCTGGACATTGAAAGCTCACCAGGTGAAGGCACCGCCCTGTGCGCGCACCTGCCAATGACTCCTCGGAAGGATGCACAGTGATCAAAGTGCTGCTGGTTGATGACCATCCCATTGTCCGCACCGGACTGCGGGCGTTGCTGGCCAATTATCCGGAAATCTCGGTGCTCGGGGAGGCCTCCAGCGGCGAGGAAGCGGTAGCGATCACCCAGAGGGATCCGGCGGATGTGGTGCTGTGCGATCTGCGCCTGGGCGACGGCATGAACGGCGTGGCGACCACTGCTGCGTTGCGGGCGATGCCTAATCCCCCGCAGGTGCTCATTCTGACCACCTTCGACAAGGATGCCGAGATCATCCAGTGCATCGAGGCCGGAGCGGCAGGCTACCTGCTGAAGGACGTCTCGTCCCAGACCATTATCGACTCGATCCGCCAGGCTGCGGCAGGGCAGCTGGTTTTGGCACCTGAAATGACGCAACGGGTGCTGGCTGGGATGCGCCGTCCCAAGGTGGAACTCACCCAGCGAGAGTCCGAAGTGCTGCAGCAGCTGGCGACCGGTGCCAGCAACAAGCAGATCGCCAAGACCCTCTTCGTCTCGGAAGCGACAGTCAAAACCCACTTGGTGCATATTTTCGACAAGCTCCAGGCAAGCTCCCGCACGGGGGCAATCCATGCAGCCAAGGACCTCGGCCTGCTCTAACCAGGCGGAAGCCATGGCGACTCGCCCGAGGCCGCCTCAACCGTTCGGTTGATCTTTGAATCAGCACAAGCCACGATGGCAGACACTGTTAATCCGAGTTGACTGGAAGTATGAAAGTTCCAGTCATTTCCCGCGTCGCCAGTTCGCTGACTTCCCGGCGTTCAGCCCGTTGGTGGACCGTGGCCCTGCTCGCCGTGGTCGTGTTGCTCTTTGGCGCTTTGAGCGGGGTGGATGCCCCCAAGCGCGCAGACAGTTCGCTCGTTGCCGGCTCAGATTCCGCCAAGGTCGCCGAACTGCTGGCACAGAACAGCGACAGCACCACAACCTCCGCCATCCTTGTCGCCAACGGTTCCACTGGGGAAGCGTTGAGCAGCAGCAAAATCGATCAGGTCACCAAGCTCGCACCGCAGATGGCTTCCGACCTGGCGGTCAAGACAGGTCCAGCTCTTCCCAGCGAGGACGCCAAGGCCGTGATGGTTCCAGTTTCCTGGGACACCGTCGACCTGGACGCCGACAAGCAGACCCTGACCGAGATCCGCGACTGGCTGGGCGCGCACGAGTTGTCCCGCGTCCAGTTGCAGATGACTGGTTCAACCGCCTTCGCAGCTGACGTCAGCCAGGCTTTCGCAGGCGCCGACTTCACCCTGCTGGCAGTCACCGTCGGCATCGTGGCGGTGCTGCTAATCGCCACCTACCGCTCCCCCATTCTCTGGCTGATTCCGCTGGCCGTGGTGGCCTTGGCCGACCGTAGCGCCTCGATGGTCGCCGACGTTCTGGGCAACGCCTGGGACCTGCATTTCGATTCCGGCGTGCTCAGCGTGCTGGTCTTCGGCGCGGGCACCAACTACGCGCTGCTGCTGATCTCCCGCTACCGCGATGAACTGCAGAAGAACGAGGACCACCGCAAGGCGCTGGCCAAGGCCTGGGCCGCCAGCTTCGAAGCAATCCTCACTTCCAACCTCACCGTAGTCCTGGCTCTGCTGACCTTGTCTCTTGCCGTCATGGAAGACACCCGCGGCTTGGGCATCGTCTGCGCCGCCGGCTTGCTCATCGCAGCCTTGTTCGTTTTCCTGCTGCTGCCGCCGGTCCTCGCTCTGTGCGGACGCAAGGTGTTCTGGCCGCTGGTTCCCAAGCCGGGCCAGCCGAACACCCGCGGCAAGTACTTCGGCAAAGCCGCCACCGCGGTCATGCGCAAACCGGGGGCCAACCTCGCAGCCCTGGTTGTGCTGCTGCTGGTCTTGGCCGGCGCGCTGACCGGAACCCGTCTCGGTCTGGACCAGACCCAGCAGTTCCGTACCCCGACCGAATCGGCGAGCGCCATGACCGTGCTCTCCGAGCACTACCCGGCCGGCGAAGCACAGCCAATCACCGTGCTGGTTGATGGATCCGACACCACTGTCCTGCAGGAGCGGCTCAAGGGCCTCGACGGGGTGGTGCGCGTCGGCGAAGCCCGCGAACTCGGGGATTCCTCCTGGCAGCAGTTCTCCGTGATCTCCTCGGATGATCCTTCCGGCTCCGAGGCCATGGATCTGGTCGCCCAGATCCGTTCGACCGCCGACGAGGCAAGCACTGCCACGGTCTTGGTGGGCGGGCAGAGCGCATCGCAGTACGACTCGCATCAGGGCCACCTGCGCGACCTGTATGTCATCGCTCCGATGATCATGATCATCTGCTTCGCCATGCTCGGCTGGCTGACCCGTTCCTGGCGTACGGCCCTGTCTCTGGGTTTGGTCAACCTGCTCAGCGCCGCGGCGGCCGTGGGACTCGGCTCCTTGATCTCGTCGATGGTCTTCGATGTCTCGGCATTGGACGTCCAGGTTCCGCTGCTGGCCTTCGTGTTCCTGGTCGCTCTGGGTGTTGACTACACGATCTTCTTCACCCAGCGAGTCCGCCAGAACTCCGCCACGTCCTCGCTGACAGATGCCGTGGCCAATGCGGCACGCAGCACCGGCTCGGTAATCACCAGCGCCGGCCTGGTCCTTGCCGGAGTCTTCGCAGCCCTCTCCGCCCTGCCGCTGATGGTTCTGGGACAGCTGGGACTCATCGTGGGCCTCGGCGTCCTGTTGGATACCTTCGTGGTCCGCACCCTGTTGCTGCCGGCACTGTTCGCAGTCCTCGGTTCCAACAACAAGCCGGTCTTCGGCAAGGGTTCAGGCGTCCAGTATGCCGTTGAATCCGAAACTTCACCTTCGACAGAAAGCTCCATCAATGCGTAAGCTCGTCAATCTTTCGTTCATCTACATGGCCGTCGGTGTGGCCTCCGGCTTGTTCTACCGCGAATTCACCAAAATGAACGACTTCCCGGAAGGCGGCTGGACCCAGCTGTCAGTCGTCCACACCCACCTGCTGGTGCTCGGATTCATGGTCCTGCTCATGGTCCTGTTGCTGGAGAAGGCGTTCAACATCAGCGCCCATGCCAAGCTCTACGCATGGTTCATGTGGACCTACAACATCGGTGTCGTCCTGACCGCGGCCATGCTCACCGTGCACGGATCGCTGACCGTATTGGGCAAGGAATCCAGCGCCATGATTGCAGGTATCGCCGGGCTGGGGCACATCGCGCTGACGGTCGGCATGGTTCTGCTGTTCGTCATGCTGCGCCGCAGCGTTCCTGCCGCCAAGGTTTCGAAGGCTGTTGGCGCCTAAGAGCCTAGTACCAAGCGACTAAAACGTCGCGGCCGTTCCCTCGATTCAAACCGGGAACGGCCGCGGCGTTTTGCCCGCAATGAGAAAAGCAGTCAGGAACATACAATGGGGAAATCCGCGTAGCGCTCATTATCCAATCCGTTTTTTGACAGCAATACTCGGCAGAAAGTGCACCGATTCGAATGCGATGACTAGATATTTCTTATGATTCTTCCTCAAACACAACTGTCACGGGCTATGCTTTGAAATCATTGGCGACTAGGGCAGCTCCTCGGTCGCATCGGGGTCAAGTTCGCCCGGCGATTCGCACATGCCGGGACGTTTTCGCCTAATGTCCATTTCGAACGAAGGAAACCAAAAGTTGTTTTTGACTCAAGAAACAAGACTGTTTCACATTCTTGGATGGGCAGTTGCCTCGGTTTCCACGGCACTTGGAGTTTTCTTCGTGTCCGCCCAAAGCACGGTTGTCTGGGACAAGAATTATGGCTCGGAAGACCTCTACACATCGCGAGTCATTGATCTGGAGCCAGTTGGACTTGTACTTCTCGGTGCCGGCATCTTGTCGCTGGTCGCGTTGTGTATCGTCGAAGTCCTGCTCCGTCGGCCTCGACAGTAGGTTCCATTGTGGACGTTGGCTGAAGTCCGATGGCTTGCAACGCCTAGCAACTCGAAATTCGAGCCATTTGTGATGGCGCGGTGGAATTCACATACTTTTTTGCAGTCCCCTCACGCCATGAAAAGAATTACGTTGTCGACCATGGCGCCCCTATTTGTCCACAGCCAATTTCAATGATGCTCTCTCTTGGTGGCTGCGGTAGGCAACCGCCCCGCGTATGGCTGCGCGATCTCGGGCCGCCCGCTTCTTGAGCAGCACCGCCATCGCATCGCCGTCGTATCGGCCCAAGGGCTGCGGAGGCAAGCTGCCCGGTACAAGCCATCTGCGAACTAGCAGCAGCACCAGCACAAAAACCAGGAGCAATTCAATGCCAAGGAAGAGCAGGTACGCCAACGACGTTTGCCGATTCTCTTCGTTCATCCACAGCGCCGGCAGCGCGGCCATGGCCGCGGTGGCGAGGAC
The DNA here is from genome assembly GCF_001454985.1 of Arthrobacter sp. YC-RL1. NCBI lineage: Bacteria > Bacillati > Actinomycetota > Actinomycetes > Micrococcales > Micrococcaceae > Arthrobacter > Arthrobacter sp. YC-RL1. Next base: position 1,830,160 of record NZ_CP013297.1, on the reverse strand, counting down.
CTTGGCGCCCATGGCCATGAGCGCGAAATACGTTTCCGGATGCGAAACCCATCTGCTGTGACGGCTCCCCCTGGTGTGCCGTATCGCCAGCAGCGTCATAAGGACCGCGTCGATGATCAAGAGGTTCACCACCGACGCGGCAGCGGACAGGAACAGCACCGTCGCCCAGTGGCGGGCCAAGCCCGCGGTTCCGTGGACAATCGCAATGTAGGCCACGAGCACACCCAGATGAACCAGCATCATCAGCGCGATGATCCAGAGCTTGCGGCGAACCAGCGAAGCCCGGGCGCGGACCCGTCCACCGGCTCTTGGCCTCCCCCATTGCTTGGCATACCACTGGTCGTAGGCCTGCAGCGGTTCTTCCCCCAGAAGTCCAAGCACGGCGTCGGCCTGCGCCGCGTTGACCTCGTCAAGATGGCCCAATTGCAGCAGCAGGGCGCCGATGGCAACACAGACGATGTGTTCAAGGCGCTCAATGCCGGAAGTAAAGAGCACCCCGATCGCGCCCATACCGATCATGCTGCCCAGGAAGAGCCGGCAATTTTGCAGGATGCGGATCTTCACCGGCCGCTCCACAGGGTAGGGCGCCAGCGGCGCAGTGGCGGCCAGGCCCGGAGCTGCCAGGGCCAACGCGATCACGATGGCAACAATCACCGCATAGCCTGCCAGAATCAGCCCGGGACCCGGTACCGTCACGGCTTCAACCCACGCGGAAAAGCCGATCCAGACTCCCTCGCGCAGCAGCGGCAGGGTCAAGGGAAGGTAAATGCTCAGGGCGAGAATGGCCGCCATCTGCCCTGGTTGGTCCCGGCCATACAGCCGTGTCCCCTCGGCGAGGTGGCGCAGGGATGAAGGAAAAGCGTTGCGCATAAACGGTACACCATCCATTTCATGCCGAGGCCTGGGGCGTCGGGATCGACCTGAACGAAAAAGCGACTGTGAACTGATCATATGTGAACCCCAGGGTTTCAGCCACGCGCATCCGGTGGGCAGAATGGGAGTTACCGGATTCAGCCGGAGAAAAGTACAGGGGGAAATATGAAAATGGCCAGCGGAGTCTTCTCCGTCCTCGACACCGAGACCACCGGGCTGTTCCCCGGCGGACATGACCGGATCGCGGAGATCGCCATCGTGAGAATGAACCGCGACGGCGAAGTGCTGGACCGCTGGGAAACGCTGGTCAACCCGCAGCGGGACCTGGGCAAGCAGTCGCTGCATGGAATCCGCAGCCGTGATCTGCTCGGTGCCCCGACGTTCAGCGACCTGGCCGCAGAACTGGCATGGCGGCTGTCAGGCACCGTGCTGGTGGCCCACAACCTCTCCTTCGATGCACGGTTCCTGGACGCGGAGTTCCGCCGGGCCGGCATGCCGGTGCCGGGGCACTTTCTAGAGCATGGGCTGTGCACCATGCGCATGTCCCATCAGTACCTGCACGGCGCCGGGCGCTCGCTGCAGGACTGCTGCGATTCCTTCGGCATCGAGCTCCTGGAAGCCCACAGCGCGGCCGGGGACGCGGCCGCCACCGCAGTCCTGCTCTCGCGCTACATGGAACTCGATGAGCAGAATCCCGAATGGGATCTGCGCCTTGGCCGGGCGGCGCAATCGGCGTGGATCAAGGCGTCCCCGGGAGGGCGCATCATTCCTGTGCGACGGGCCGCCGCCGACGCCGAACCGGCCCGCCACTTCCTGGACCGGCTGACCACCCGCTTGCCCCAGTTCACCGGCACCGAAGCCCAGGACGACTACCTGGCGATCCTCGACCGGGCGCTGATGGACCGGTACTTGTCGGCCCACGAGGAACAGCAGCTGATCTCGCTGGCCGCGGAGCTGGGACTCGACCGGGCCGGGGCGCTGGAACTCCACGAGCTGTATTTCCAGCAGCTGGTGCGCGCAGCCTGGGCCGACGGCACGCTGACCGAGGAAGAACTTCTGGATCTCAAGACGGTCGCCGGCCTGCTCGGGCTTGGGCAGCAAAGCGTGCAGAGAGCGCTGAGACCGCCTGCGGATATCGAACTAGCCACGGCTGAGGCGGTGCCATCAGCCGGAAAACTCGCTCCCGGATCTCTGGTGGTGCTCACCGGGGACATGTCTCGGGCCCGCGCGCAGATCGAGGAGGACCTCCGGGCCGCTGGTTATGTTCCGCATGGCGCCATCACCAAGAAGGTGAGCCTTCTGGTGGCCGCGGATCCGGATTCCCTGTCAGGCAAGGCCAAGAAGGCCCGGGACTACGGCATTCCAGTGGTGTCGGAGGACTACCTCTGGGACACGCTGCTCGCCTGAACCGCCCTCAGGACCGGTTCACTGCACAAACACCAAGGGATGGCCCCGCCGGCAGTGCGGCGGGACCATCCCTGAGATGTCAGAGTCTGGGGTGGAGCTTACAGACTCTCAGCTAGTTTTTTTGCGCGGGAGAATTCCAACATGTCTTCGCGCTCGACAACCTTGATGCGGTCGCGGGTGATGTCGCCGAAGCGGGTGGCCACGGTGCCTTCGGCAGCGCCCAGCTCCTTCTCGTGCGCGTCCAGGGACTTCCAGCCATCCCAGTCGGAGAACTGCACACCGCGCTCGTCCAGCAGATCCGCGATGGACTGCTCGATGGACGGCTGGGCCAGGGAGCCCAGGTCCTCCAAGAGGTGGTTGATGGTCTCCAGGGCGTCGCCCTTGGTGTGGCCGATCAGGCCTACCGGGCCGCGCTTGATCCAGCCGGTGGCGTACAGTCCGGGCACGTGGGTGCCGGTTGCGTCCAGGACACGGCCTTCGACGTTCGGCAGCACACCCTTGGCGCCGTCGTATTCGATCTCGCCGACGGCCGAGCCGAAGTAGCCCACCGCGCGGTAGAGCGCCTGGATCGGGTACTCGATGAATTCGCCGGTGCCGCGGGCGCCGCCGTTGCCGTCCAGCTCGTTGCGCTCGACCTTCAGGCCGGTCACTTTGCCGTCTTCGCCCAGTACCTCGATCGGGGACTGCAGGAAGTGCAGGTGCAGGCGGCGCGAGGCGCTTGGAGCTTCTTCGCGCTCTTCCTGCTCGATCAGCCAGTTGGTCAGCGTGGAGACCATGGTCTTGGTCTGGTTGTTGGTCTTCATGGCCTCATCCGAGGCCTTGTCGAATTCGAAGTCCTCCGGGTACAGCACGATGTCCACGTCCTTGGAGTGGGACAGCTCGCGCAGTTCCAGCGGGGTGAACTTCACCTGGGCCGGGCCGCGGCGCCCGAACACGTGCACGTCGGTGACGGCGGAGTCGTTCAGCTGCGCGTAGATGTGGGCGGGGATTTCGGTTTCCAGCAGCTGGTCGGCGTGCTTGGACAGGATGCGGGCCACGTCCAGCGCCACGTTGCCGTTGCCGATGACCGCGACTTCGCGGGCCGACAGGTCCCAGTCCTTGTCTGCATCCGGGTGGGCGTCATACCAGGACACGAAATCAGCGCCGCCGTAGGAACCGTCCAGGTCGATGCCTGGAATGTTCAGGTCCGCGTCCTTCTGGGCGCCGGTGGCGATGATGATCGCGTCGTAGCGGGCGCGCAGGTCCTCAAGGGTGATGTCACGGCCCAGTCCGACGTTTCCGTAGAAGTCGATCCAGTCGTTGTCCAGCACCTTGTGCAGGGCGGTGATGATGCCCTTGATACGCGGGTGGTCCGGGGACACGCCGTAGCGGATCAGGCCGAACGGGGTTGGCAGCTCGTCGAACAGGTCTACCTTCAGGCTCAGCGCGCCGGAGGAGACCGGCTGGCTCTTGTTGAGCAGATCAGCGGCATAGATGCCTGCCGGGCCGGCGCCGACAATTGCCACGCGCAGGGCGCGGGCCGAAAGGTGCTCGGGGACGATCAGTTCACTCATCAAACAACATCTCTTTCTTAGTCAACGAATGTGGCCGCCGCAGGGACGTCGGCGTTCTCTAGCGGCAGGAGGCCTGCCAGGCTGTCGGAGGCTTCCGGGGCTAGCCGAACGACATCACCAATCACGATGACGGCCGGATTCGCCACTGCGGCCTTGCGGGCTCGCATTACAATCCCTTCTAGCGTACCGATAGTTGTCCGCTGCGTCTGTGAGTAACCTCGCTCAACTATCGCAATTGGCGTACTTGACGGTAAACCGCGGGTAAGCAATGTCTCAACAATTTTCGGCAAATTCGAGACTCCCATCAGCACGGCGAGGGTGTGGTCGCTGCGGATGGGCACGTCCGCCAGCTCGGTATGGCCGCTGACCACGGTGAAACCCGCGGCCACCCCGCGGTGGGTCACCGGGATGCCGGCGGCCGCCGGAACCGAAATGGAGCTGGTGATGCCGGGGATCACCCGGGTCGGGATGTTGAACTTGGCCGCATAGAGCAGCTCTTCGCCGCCGCGGCCCAGCACGAACGGGTCCCCGCCCTTCAGGCGCACCACGTTCTTTCCCTCCAAAGCGTATTTGACCAGCAATTCATTGATCTCGTCCTGGGTTTTCACGTGGCAGCCCGGGGCCTTGCCCACGTCCACCACGATCACGTCGTCAGCCAGGTCCGCAAGCAGTTCGGTCGGCCCGAGCCGGTCTGCCAGCACCACGTCCGCGGCGAGCAGGGCCTTGTAGCCGGCGACCGTGATCAGTTCCGGGTCGCCCGGTCCCCCGCCGATGAGGGTGATATGTCCGTTAGCCATGGTTTTCTCCAGTTCGAGTCATTCCGCGGTCGCGCAGCAGTTTGCGTTCCAGCGGGGCAAAACACAGTAGTTCGATCAGCACGCCCACCAGCAGGATCACCAGTATGACCAACATCACCAGGGGCAGGTCGGCCAGATCCCGGCCGCGCTGCAGCAGCGAGCCGACGCCCAGGGCGAGTGAGCCGCCCACCGCGATCAGTTCCGCCGCCATCAGCGAGCGCCAGGCGAAAGCCCAGCCCTGGCGCAGTCCGGCCACGTAGCCGGGCAGCGCCGCGGGAAGCTCGACATGCACGATATGCTGGCGCCTGCTGGCCCCGAGCACCCGGGACAGGGCCGAGTACTGGGCGGGGATCATGTCGATGCCCGAGAGCAGTCCGTTGATGATCGAGGGAATCGCCCCGAGCAGCAGCACGGTGTAGATGGTCGCGTCGCTCAGCCCGAAGAGGATGATCGCCGCCGGCACCCAGGCGATGGAGGGCAGCACCTGCATGGCCGAGACCAGCGGGCCCAAGCCCTTGCGCAGCAGCGGCAGGTGGGCCAGCAGCAGGGCCGCCGGGGTGGCGACCAGCACCGCGATCACGAAGCCCGACAGCGCCCGGAACAGCGAGGTGCCCACCGCGGAAAGCAGGGTCCCGTCGGCCAGCAGCTCGGGCAGCTTGGCGGCCACGGCCGCCGGGCCGGGGAACAGGTCCTCGCGCAGCGGCGAAGCCCAGGCGGCGATCTGCCACAGGCTGACCAGCACCACCAGGGTGATCAGCGGGGCGATAACCGCATCGGCGCGCCCGCGGCGGCGCAGCACGGCGGCCGGGCGGAGCGCGGCGGCCGGGCGGAGCGCGGCGGCGGCCCTAGTTTGCGTCAGTGCGCTCATGCTTGCGCTGCTCCTTTCGCAGGATGGTGGTCAGTTCGTCGGCCAGGGCGGCCGACTGCGCCGGGTTGCGGCGCAGGTCCTCGGTGATTCTCCGGGTTTCCAGGATGCGTCCGGGATGGGAGGAGAGGACCAGGATGCGCCCGGAGAGGCGGATGGCCTCGCGCACGTTGTGCGTCACGAAGATGATGGTTTTGCCCGTCTGCTCCCACAGCGAGCGCAGTTCCTCGTGCAGCAGGTCGCGGGTGATGGCGTCCAGGGCCGCGAAGGGCTCGTCCATCAGCAGCACCTGCCGGTCCTGGGCCAGCGCCCGGGCCAGCGCCACACGCTGGCGCATGCCGCCGGAGAGCTCGTGCGGCTTCTTGTGCACCGCGTGCCCCAGCTGGACCAGCTCCAGCAGCTGGTCCACCCGTGCCTGCCGGGTGTCCTTCGGATGCCCGGCCAGCTTCAGCGCCAGCTCCACGTTGCGGCCCGCGCTCAGCCAGGGCAGCAGGTTCGAATCTTGGAACATGAACGCCGCCCCGTCGTCCGGGACGTCCAGCCAGCCCTCGGTGGGGGCCAGCAGCCCGGCGATCAGGTTCAGCAGCGAGGACTTGCCGCAGCCCGAGGCGCCGAGCACTGCGATGAATTCGCCGTCCTCGATGCGGGCGCTGAGCCTGTCGATGACCAGCCCCGTGCCCGGGTAGCTCAGGGACACCTCGTTCAGCTGCACTCCCATTACTTCCCCTCCCCGGCGGCGAAGGAGTCATCCACCAGGCCCTGCGTGCTGCCCGGTTCCCCGATGCCCACCGCGGCCGCATGGGCCACCAGGGTGTCGAAGGTTCCGCTCAGCGGCGTTTCATCGAAGCTGATCTGGTCCAGCGCCGCGGAGATCACCTCATCGGACAGGGTGCCGCCGCCGTGCGCGGCCAGGGCCTGCTGCACGGTGTGAAGCTTCTGCTGCTCGCCGGTGGTGTTCAGCCAGACGATGGCCTCCGCGTTGGCCTGCACCAGCTCCCGCACGGTGTCCGGGTGCTTGGTGATGAACTCCTGCGAAGCCACCAGCACCGTGGTCGGGAACTTGCCTTCCGGCCACAACTGCGCCTCGTTGACCAGGCGGTGCGCCCCGTACTGCTTGACCAGCAGCGAGGCGTGCGGTTCGGGCAGCCAGGCCCCGTCGATGGAGCCGCGGGCGAACAGCTGCGGCACGGTGCCGTTGGTGCTCGGGGTGACGGTGACCGACTCATCCAGGCCCCGCTCCTTCAGGAAGCTGCGCAACGCCACGTCCTGGGTGCCGCCGTACTGCGGGGTGGCAAGTTCGGTGCCGGCCAGCTGGGACACCTCGGTGATGTCCTTGGAGACAACCAGGCTGGCCCCGCCGGACGCGGCCCCGGCGATGACGCGCAGCGAGGTCCCCCCGCTGGACAGGTAGCTGTTCAGCGCAGGGCTGGGACCCAGGTAGGCCGCGTCGATGGCCCCGGAGTTCAGCGCCTCGATGGCCGCGGGGCCCGCGTTGAAGATCTGGGTTTCCACCGTGGTGCCGTCCGCGCCCACTGCCTTGCCCAGGATGCCCTTGGCGTCGGCCACCAGCGCCGGGGCGTGGGTGGCGTTCGCGAAGTAGCCCAGGCGCAAGGTGGCGGCCGGTCCCTGGTCGGCGGCCGTCCCGGCATTCTTGGCCGGGGCCGGGACGAAGGCGGTGAGCACCGCGGCCACCGCCAGCAGCCCCGCCGCGGCTGCCCCGAGGGCCCTACCGCGCCGGTTGGCGCGCGGGGCGTGCGCGGTCAGCCGGGTGCGTCCGGCGGCCGGCCGCTCAGGCGGCTGCATGCCCGGCTCCGATGATCCCGGCGGCCAGGGTGCGCCCGGTGGCCGGTTCGATGAGCAGGAAGCTGCCGCCGGTGCGCGAATCGCTGTAGTCGGCAGGGCTCAGGGCCGCGGAGCTGCGCACCGTGAGCCGTCCCAGGTCGTTGAGCCCCAGGGTGTCGGCCTGCCGGTGCGAGTAGTCGGCTACGTCGAGCACGTGGCTGATCGGCCCGATCTTCGCGGCGGCGACCTTGGTGCCGTGCTTGAGCAGCACCCGCTGCCCCTCGGCCAGCGTGGCCGGGGCCAGGATGCACACCTCGGCGTCGAATTCGCGCACCGCCTGCGGCAGCTGGCCTGCCACCACGGTGTCCCCGCGGGCGATGTCCACCTCGTCCTCCAGTTCAAGGACGATCGCATCCCCCGGCTGCGCGGTGCCCACCGGCCCGGACGGGGTGCCGATGGCCTTGACCCGGCTGGTGGCCGGGTAGCCGTTGGACAGGATGCCCACCGTCTCTCCCACCGAGAGGCTGCCGTCGGCCAGGGTGCCTGCATAGCCGCGGAAGTCGCGGTACGCTTCCGGGTCCAGGCCTGGAGCCAGCGCTCCCTGCGGGCGGATCACGTACTGCACGTCCAGCCGGGCGGTCCCGGCGGGGCGCCCCGGCGCCAGCTCTTCGAGCAGCCCGAGCAGGGTGGGCCCGGCGTACCAGTCGCTGTGGGCGGAGGGATCCACCACGTTGTCCCCGTGCAGCGCGCTGACCGGGATGACGGTGGCGGCCTGCAGGCCCAGTTGCGCGGCCAGGTCCAGCACCTCGGTTTCGATGGCGCTGAAACGCTGCTCGTCCCAGTCGACCAGGTCCATCTTGTTGACCGCGAGCACCAGCTGCGGCACCCGCAGCAGGGCGAGCACCCCCAGGTGGCGGCGGGTCTGCTCAAGCACCCCGTGGCGGGCGTCCACCAGCACGATGGCGGCATCGGCGGTGGAGGCGCCGGTGACGGTGTTGCGGGTGTATTGCACGTGGCCCGGGCAGTCGGCCAGGATGAAGGATCGGCGGGCGGTGGAGAAGTAGCGGTAGGCCACGTCGATGGTGATGCCCTGTTCGCGTTCGGCGCGCAGCCCGTCGGTGACCAGCGCCAGGTCCAGGGCGCCGGCCTGTCCGCCGAAGCCGCGTTCGGCGCTGGTGCGGGCCAGGTCGTCCAGCGAGTCGGCGAGGATGGCCTTGGCGTCGTGCAGCAGCCGTCCCACGAGCGTGGACTTGCCGTCGTCCACGGATCCAGCGGTGGCGATGCGCAAAAGTGTGGTGGTCATCTTAGAAGTACCCTTCGGTCTTGCGGTCTTCCATGCCCGCGGCGGAAATTCTGTCGTCGGCGCGGGTGGCGCCGCGTTCGGTCAGCGTGGCCACGGCCAGCTCGTCCAGCACCTTCTCCACGGTGTCAGCGGCGGAAAGCACCGCGCCGGTGCAGCTGGCATCCCCCACGGTGCGGTAGCGCACCTGGCGGACAACGACCTGTTCGGCCGGTTCGGGCTGGCTGACCGCGGTGACCGCCCGCCACATGCCGTCGCGTTCGAAGACCTGGCGCTGGTGGGCGAAGTAGATGGAGGGAAGCGCGATGTTCTCGCGCTGGATGTAGGCCCAGATGTCCCGTTCGGTCCAGTTGGAGATCGGGAAGGCGCGCACGTGCCAGCCAGGCTCGTGGCGGCCGTTGTACAGGTTCCAGATTTCCGGGCGCTGGTTGCGCGGATCCCAGACGCCGAACTCGTCGCGCAGGGACAGGATGCGCTCCTTGGCGCGGGCCTTGTCCTCGTCGCGGCGGGCCCCGCCGAAGACCACGTCGAAGCCGTTGGATTCGATGGTGTCAAGCAGCACCCGGGTCTGCAGCCGGTTGCGGGTGCCGTCGGGCAGTTCGGCCAGCTCGCCGCGGTCGATGTACTCCTGCACGGAGCCGACCACCAGGTTCAGGCCGTATTTCTCGACCACGGCATCGCGGAAGTTCAGCACCTCGCCGAAGTTGTGGCCGGTGTCGATGTGCACCACGGGGATCGGCACGCGGCCCGGGTAGACGGCCTTGGCCAGCAGGTGCAGCACCACCACGGAGTCCTTGCCTCCGGAGAAGAGCAGTCCGGGCTTCTCGAATTCGGCGAGCACCTCGCGGATGATGTGGATGGATTCGGCTTCCAGGGCGTCCAGGACGCTGCGCTGGGTGCCGGTCGGGGCGGTAGCGGTGAGGCTCATGGGGAGGTCCTTCAAAAGTTAGATGTGGATGCCGCATTCGGTTTTGGACAGGCCGGCCCAGCGTCCGGCGCGCGGGTCCTCTCCCTCGGCGACGGGCCGGGTGCAAGGCTCGCAGCCGATGGACGGGTAGCCGTGGGCCAGCAGCAGGTTCACCGGGACCTGGTGTTCGGTGGCGTAGCCGATCAGCTGATCGAAGCTCCAGGTCGCCACCGGGTTGAACTTGAGCAGCCCATGGGTTTCGTCGAAGGACACCAGCGGGGTGTTGCTGCGGGTAAGGGCCTCGTCGCGGCGGACCCCGGTGAACCAGGCGCCGTAGCCGGACAGGGCACGCTTTAGCGGGTCCATCTTGCGCAGCTTGCAGCAGGCGGCCGCGTCGCGGGCGAACAGGTCCTTGCCGTATTCTTCGTCCTGCTGCGCCACGGTGAGTTCGGGCAGCACGTCCACCACTCTGACCGGAAGCCTTTCGGCGACCTCGTCGCGGGTGATGCGTGTTTCGGTGAAGTGGTAGCCGGTGTCCAGGAAGAGCACGTCCACCCCGGGCAGCTGCCGGGCGACCAGGTGCGGCAGCACCGCGTCGGCCATGGAGCAGGCCACCGCGATCTCGGACACCTCCAGGTGGCGGGCGGCGAACTCGACCACCTGCGCGGCGCCGGCGTCCCAGCCCAGCTCCGTGGCTCCGAGCGCGGCGATGGCGCGCAGCTCGTCCTCGGTCTTCAGGGTTCGGGTGCTCATGACAGGTCCTCCTCGGCGGCCCGGTGCGCCCAGGCGGCGAAGGATTCGCCGTCTTCGGCCAGGACGGAGTAGTTCTTCACCACGCGTTCGACGTAGTCGGGCAGCTCGTGGGCGGCGACCTTCAGGCCGCGCACGGTGCGGCCCAGGGTGGCTTCGCCGTTCTCGAACCCGGCCAGCGTGCCGCCCAGGTGCACCTGGAACCCGGAAACCTGTTCCCCGGCGTCGTTGGTGATCAGCTGGCCCTTGAAACCCAGGTCGGCGGTCTGCACCCGGGCGCAGGAGTTCGGGCAGCCGTTCACGTGCAGGGACAACGCCTTGGGCAGCTTGCCGTTGTGGTCGGCGAGCCGGGATTCGATCTCGCGCACCGCGTCGATGGTGGTGTTCTTGGTGTCCACGATGGCCAGCTTGCAGTATTCGATGCCGGTGCAGGCGATGGCCGAGCGGCGAAGCAGCCCCGGATAGGCTTCCAGGCCCAGCGTGCGGGCGCCGCCCACGAAGTCCTTGACCTGCTCCTCGGCGATGTCCAGGGCGATGACCTTCTGGTGCGGGGTGGTGCGCAGCCGGGTGGAGCCGTGGGCTTCGAGCAGGTCGGCCAGGGCGGTCAGCGTGGTGCCGGAGGAGCGTCCGGCTTCCGCGGTGAGCCCGATGAAGAACTTGCCGTCCTTCTGCGGGTGCACCCCCGAGTGGTCCCCGGCGGTGGCAGGCTGCGGGCCGGGTCCGATGTTCGGCAGCGCGTAGCCCAGGTATTCTTCCTCAAGGACCTTGCGGAACTTCTCGGTTCCCCAGTCGGCCAGCAGGAACTTCAGCCGGGCCCGGTTGCGCAGCCGGCGGTAGCCGTAGTCGCGGAAGATGGAGGTCACGCCCTCCCAGACGTCCGGGGCCTGCTCCTGGGTGACGAAGGCGCCCAGGCGTTCGCCCAGCCGCGGGTTGGAGGACAGTCCGCCGCCCACCCAGAGGTCGTAGCCCGGGCCCAGCTGCGGGTGCTCGATGCCGATCAACGCGATGTCGTTGATTTCGTGCACGACGTCCTGGCTGGGATGCCCGGAGATGGCGGTCTTGAACTTGCGCGGCAGATTCGCGAACTCCGGGTTGCCGATGTAGCGGCGGGAGATCTCGGCGATGACCGGGCTCGGGTCGATGATCTCCTCGGCGGCGATGCCCGCGACCGGGGAACCGAGGATGACGCGCGGCACGTCGCCGCAGGCCTCGGTGGTGTGCAGTCCGACGGATTCCAGCCGGCGCCAGATTTCCGGCACGTCCACCACGTCAACCCAGTGCAGCTGGATGTTCTGGCGGTCGGTGAAGTCTGCGGTGTCGCGGGCGAAGTCGGTGGAGATGCCCCCGATCACCCGCAGCTGCTGCGTGGTCAGCGCGCCTCCGTCGATGCGCACCCGCAGCATGAAGAAGCGGTCTTCGAGCTCTTCGGGGCTCAGCGTGGCGGTCTTTCCGCCCGGGATGCCCTGGGCGCGCTGGGTGTACAGGCCCCACCAGCGGAAGCGGCCGTGCAGGTCCTCGGGATCGATTGAATCGAAGCCCTGCACGGCGTAGATCTCTTCGATCCGCGCCCGGACGTTCAGGCCGTTGTCCGCGGCCTTCATTTCCTCGTTCGCGTTCAGCGGGGTGGTGCCGTCGATCTTCCATTGGCCATTGGGCTTGGCCGCCCGCTGGGGCCGGGCCGGTGTGGTTGTCTGCGTCATGTGATCCAGCGTAGAAAACCGCCCCCGGGCGCTGGCAACCGCCGGATGTCACATGAACACGCGAGGCCTAGAGAGGTCGAACTTCGTCATGCGGCGTCATGAAACCGGCGGTTTCAAGCGCAGATTTCAGTCGCACGAGGAAACATTCTGCGATCGTTACGTCCGGCAACAGCGGCCTTGTCACCACCGCGGCTCCCGTGCTAGCCAGCTTGTCCTGGAAGTAGCCGTCGGCCAGCAGGACGCTGAGCAGCAGCACCGGGCGGGTGCCCGCCTCGGCGACAGCCTGCAGGACGTTCGGCTGCGCCCCGGCGCAGTAGGCCACCTGGACTTCGCGCTCCAGCAGGTTCCCGAGCTGCCCGGCGAGCTCGACGACCTGCCGCTGGCCGACTTCCAGCCGGGTCCCGGCCGCGGCCAGGATCACCTGCGGGTTGTCATCCAGGTGACCCTGGGCGCGCTGTGCGAGCACCCGGGCGAGCTGCGGCAGCGGGCCCAGCGGCTTAGCGGCGACGGTGTGCTCCCGGGAGGCGACGGCCTGGGCGACATCCTGCGTGGTGTGCACGCCGTCGGCCACCAGCAGCGGCAGCACCACGGCAGGCTCGCCGGTGGGCAGGCCATCGAGGACCTCGGGCAGGGAAGGGCGCTGCACGTCCACATAGGCCTCGTGCCAGCGCAGCTCGGGCAGCCAGCCGGCGGCCAGCACTTCGAGCTGGCCGCGCAGGTGGTTGATCAGCCGCTGGCCGTCGGGGTTGTCGGTTCCGTGGGAGGCGGCCACCACGTGGATGACCTCGGGAGTGCTGCTCATGGTGGCTCCTTGCCAGAAACGGCGGGCTGCTAGTTGCCCGTGCGGATCAGCTTGTGGTTGGCGGCCTGGGCCTGCGGACGGATGACGATCTGGTCCAGGTTCACGTGGGCCGGGGCGCTGACCGCGTAGCGGATCACCTCGGCCACGTCGTCGGCGGTGAGCGGCTGTTCGACCCCTGCATAGACGTTGTCCGCCGCCTGCTGGTTGCCCAGCCGGCGCAGCGAGAATTCCTCGGTCTGCACCAGGCCGGGAAGCACCTCGATGACGCGGATGCCGTGCTCCACCTCCTCGAGGCGCAGGGCCTGGGTCATGGCGCTCTGCGCGGCCTTGGCCGCGTTGTAGCCGCTGCCGCCTTCATAGCTGGCCAGGGCTGCGGTGGAGGTCAGGTTCAGGACGGTGCCGTGCACCTTGCGCAGCGAGGGCAGCAGGGCGCGGGTCAGCCGCATGGTTCCCATGACATTTGACTGCAGCATGAACTCCCAGTCCTCGTCCACCGCGTCGGCCCAGTAGTCGGTGCCGCGGGCGCCGCCGGCCACGTTGATCAGGGTGTCAGCTCCCCCGTGCTCGGCCACGGCCAGAGCCAGCGAGTCGACGTCGGTCTGGTTGCTGACGTCTGCGGGAATGGCGATGGCGCCGGTTTCCTGGGCGAGCGCTTCCAGGCGTTCCGCGCGGCGGGCCACGGCGAAGACTGTCCATCCCTGCGCACGCAGTGCGCGGACGGTGGCCTGCCCGATGCCGGAGGATGCCCCGGTGACGACGGCCGAACGGTTGGACGAGGTGTTTTCCCAAATAGTCATGGGTTTAGTTTAGAACTTCGCGCCGAACCCGAGGTAAGCCGTGAATTTTTCTTTCCTCAGCCGGCCAGCGGCCGGGCGGCGAGTTCCTGGGCAGGATCGGCGAAACGGTAGCCGCCCTGGTACTCGTTGACCGTTGCGGGTTTCGTCATGGCATGGAACTGGGCCAGGAAGTCCTCCCCGCGGCTGAGCACGGCTGTTTCGACCAGGGATCGGTAGCTGTAGGGACGGTAGCTGGCCACCTGCGGGGTGTGCCGGCGGAATTCGTGGCGGCCCTGGAAGGCGAGGACCTTGGCACCGGGTGCCAGGGCCGGCTGGATCCGGGCGCCGACCTCGACGGCGTCGTATTGCGCCTCGCGGCGGCTGAGCATCTCCAGTTCCCCTTCGGTGACCGGGATCAGCACGCCGTTGACTGTCGCATCGGGCTGCGGGCTGATGTCCAGGAATTGGCCGTTGCAGGCGTGGCCGTCGTCGAAGACGATGGGCACCCTGATTTCCCAGTCGCGCGCGAAGCCGTGCAGCAGTGCCAGCGGCATGTGCTGCTGCTGGATCTCGCGCCGGAGCGTGCGTGAAACCGAAGCGGATGAGACAAGCGATCCGTAGCCGAAGATGAACAGTTCGTGCCCAGACAGGCCGGTGAAAGGTGCCATACCCACATCATATGATCCGCGGACACCCGAATCACGCGGCTTGCGGCCGGTACGGGATTCAGCCGGCGATGCGCAACCGGTCGCGGCTGGCCAGCCAGATGAGGGTGGAAGGCAGCTGGATCCAGCGCGGGACGCGGTTCGTGTAGTCCGCATAGGCCTGCCCGTACTTGGCCTGCAGCGCTTCCTCCTCGGCGGGGATCTGCAAGCGGTCCAGCCAGAGGGCGACGCCGACGGCAGGAAGCAGTGCGCGGAACGAACCGCGCCACAGCGCATGGGCTGTCACCGCGCCCACCATGCCCAGATACATCGGGTTGCGGCTGATGGAATTCGCGCCGGAGACGACCAGCGTGCTGCTCTTCTCGGGATGCAGGGGGTTGATGGAGGTCTTGGCGGCGCCGAACCCGAGGTCCGCCCACACCGAAATGCCAGCGCTGGCGGCCAGCAGCACCCCGGCGGCCGTGGTGGACACCGGGCCGCCACGGCGTCGACCGGCCAACCGGCGCTGGGCCGCGAGGGCGGCGGCAACAACGACCGGCGGCGGAATCACGGGGGCGCGATGCTCGATCATGGAACCGATGGTACGCCGTGCGCGCGGCGCTGCCTATGGGCATGCAGGCAAGCTTGTCGGTTCCCGCCCCTCGCCCGTCCGACGTGGGGCAAACCATGGACACGGATGAGCGCGGCCCGGATAAAACGTGAAAGAATGAAGCCATGGCAGAAGAAAACTTGGGCACAGACACGCCCGCAACGGTTTCCGTTCCTGACAAGCCGGCTTTGGAAGGCTTGGAAGAACGTCTCTCGTCCCGGTGGCGCACCGAGGGCACCTATCACTTCAACGAGGACACGACCCGCGAGGCCGTCTACTCCATCGACACTCCCCCGCCAACCGCGTCCGGTTCACTGCACGTAGGACACATGTTCTCCTACACGCAGACCGACGTGCTGGCCCGCTACCAGCGCATGAACGGCAAGAACGTGTTCTACCCGATGGGTTGGGACGATAACGGCTTGCCGACCGAGCGCCGCGTGCAGAACTACTTCGGCGTCCGCTGCGACCCGACCAAGCCGTACATCGAGGGCTACCGCCCGCCGGAGAAGCCGGCGAAGAACCAGCGCGACTGGGATGTCATCGGCCGCAAGAACTTCATCGAGATCTGCGAAGAGCTGGCCGTCGAGGACGAGAAGGTCTTCGAGCAGCTGTTCACCACCCTGGGCCTGTCCGTTGACTGGCGCATGACCTACCGCACCATCGATGACAACTCGCGTGCGGTGTCGCAGCGCGGCTTCCTGGAGAACCTGGCCAAGGGCGACGCCTACATGGCCGAGGCCCCGACCCTGTGGGACGTCACCTTCCGCACCGCAGTGGCCCAGGCCGAGCTCGAGGACCGCGAGATGCCCGGCGCCTACTACCGCTACGGGTTCACCACCGAGTCCGGCGAGCAGGTCTTCATCGAGACCACCCGCCCCGAGCTGCTGGCGGCCTGCGCCGGCCTGGTCGCGCACCCTGATGACGAGCGCTACCAGCACCTGTTCGGCAAGACCGTCACCTCTCCGCTGTTCGGCGTTCCGGTCACCGTCTACCCGCACCCGCTGGCCCAGGCCGACAAGGGTTCGGGCATCGCGATGGTCTGCACCTTCGGCGACTTGACCGACGTGACCTGGTGGCGCGAGCTGCAGCTGCCGACCCGCCCGATCATCGGCCGCGACGGCCGCATCCTGGCCGACACCCCGGAATGGATCACCTCCGAGGCAGGCAAGGAAACCTACGCCAAGATCGCCGGCAAGACCTCGTTCTCCGCCAAGGAGGCCATGGTCGAGCTGCTGACCGAGGCGGGCCTGCTGGACGGCGAGCCGAAGAAGATCTCCCGCCCGGTGAACTTCTTCGAAAAGGGCGACAAGCCCCTGGAAATCGTCACCTCGCGCCAGTGGTACATCCGCAACGGCGGCCGCGACGAGGACCGCCGCGCCCGCATGATCGAGCGCGGCCAGCAGATCGACTTCCACCCGTCCTTCATGCGCTCGCGCTACGAGAACTGGGTTTCAGGCCTGAACGGCGACTGGCTGGTCTCCCGCCAGCGCTTCTTCGGCGTGCCGGTGCCGGTCTGGTACCCGGTCGACGAGCACGGCGAGCCGAACTACGACGCCCCGATCCTGCCCGAGGTCTCGCAGCTGCCGGTCGACCCGGCCGCCGACGCCCCGGCAGGCTACACCGAGGCGCAGCGCGGTCAGGCCAATGGCTTCATCGGCGACGCCGACGTGCTGGACACCTGGGCCACCAGCTCGCTGACCCCGCAGATTGTCGGCCGTTGGGGCCGCGACGACGAGTTCTTCTCGAAGGTCTACCCGTTCGACCTGCGCCCGCAGGGCCACGACATCATCCGCACCTGGCTGTTCTCCACCGCGGTCCGTGCCGATGCGCTGCACGGCGACATCCCGTGGAAGCACGCCGCGATCTCCGGCTGGATCCTGGATCCGGACCGCAAGAAGATGTCCAAGTCCAAGGGCAATGTGGTGGTCCCGAACGACGTGCTGGACAAGTTCGGCGCGGACGCCGTCCGCTACTGGGCCGCCAGCGCGAAGCTCGGCGCGGACACCGCGTATGAGATCAACCAGATGAAGATCGGCCGCCGCCTGGCCATCAAGATCCTGAACGCGTCGAAGTTCGTGCTGAACCTGGGCGCCACCGAGGCCAACGTGCTGACCGATGACGCCTCCGTGGTCATCAACGGCCTGGACCACTCGCTGCTGACCCGCCTGTCGACGGTGATCGGCGACGCCCAGCGTGCGTTCGAGAACTACGACTACGCCCGTGCCCTGGACATCACCGAGTCCTTCTTCTGGTCGTTCACCGACGACTACGTGGAACTGGTCAAGGACCGCGCCTACGGCGGACACGGCGAAGCGCAGCAGGCCAGCGTGCTGGCCACCTTGGCCACCACCTTGGATTCGGTGCTGCGTTTGTTCGCCCCGTTCCTGCCGTTCGCGACCGAAGAGGTCTGGGGCTGGTGGCGTGCCGGTTCGGTGCACCAGGCCCAGTGGCCGACCACCGGCCACCTGGCCGCGGCGATTGCCGATGCGGACGCAGAGGTGCTGCCGCTGGTGGGCACCGCCCTGTCAGGCATCCGCAAGGCCAAGTCGGACGCGAAGGTCAAGCAGCGCACCGAGGTGCTCTCCGGCGAGGTGCATGCTCCGGCTGCACAGATCGCTCAGCTGCGCGCAGGCTTCGAGGACCTGAAGTCCGCGGCCAACGCCCGCGAGCTGACCCTCGTGGAGGCCGACGGTGAACTGACCGTCGCCAACGTCGAGTTGGCGCCGGTCGAAGAAGCCTAGGCTCCGTAAGAATAAACGGCGGGCCGCCAGGAATTTTTCCCTGGCGGCCCGCCGTTTGTTTTGCCTGCTGTTACTGTCCGGCCAGGGTCCGGCTGACTTGCTCCCGCTGCGTCCCCTGCCGCCGGCGCAGGATCGTGGAGATCGGCCAGGAGGACGCGCCCAGGATTCCCGCAACCACTGCAACTGTGGTCAGGGCGCCGGTCAGCGACCCGGTGGCCTGGTGGTAGATCAGGTCGGCGACCGCGGGGTCGAGATTCGAGAACAGGTGCTCCCCCGTGTAGTCGGCAATCAGGGTCGCCATGGCCAGGGCGCTGACTCCGGTCACCAGCCCCAGGCCGATCAGCGCGCGGGTCACGTAGCGCGGATTCAGGATGACCGCGGCGATAAGCAAGCCCGCCGAAACGTAGACCAGCCAGGGCCCGTAGGTTTCGATGAGCGTATAGGCCCGTTGCACGGCCGGCAACGCGTCGCTTTGGATGATCTGCACATCCCACTCGAGATTCGTCACCGCGCCGAGCCCCGGGATGCCCAGGTTCGTCAGCGAGGACACTACTTCGCCGAGCACGTCGCTGAGCTGGAAGGTCAGGGCGCCCGCGTCGTCAAGGGCCACGGAGGCGCTGTTGCCGGAGAGGATCGCCACGGTTTTCGCATGGCTTGCGCGCAGGGTGGATTCCCACAACGAGGCGAACTGATTGGATTGCACCAGGTTGTGCACGGCGCCGCCGACGATGCCGTCCACCTTTTCGGCGATCTGGCCACTGGGCACCAGCTTCGAGATGAACCCGTCGCCGGTCAGCGAATCAATGCGTTCTTCAAGCTGCAGCTGGTTGGAAATCGCTTGGGAGATCTGTCCGGAGACATTCTCCTGCAGCTGCGGATTCTTGCCCAGCGGCGCCAGAGTCTGGGTGAAACCGTCGGTGTTGGTCACGTACTTGGTCGCCCACAAGCCGGCGATTGAGATCGGCGCGAGCACCAGGCCGATGATCAAGACTACGCTCGCGGCGACGGATCGCCAGCGGAAAATTGTTTCAGGCACGGTTTGTCCTTCCTGGAGCCGGCCAAAATCGGCCCTGACTACACCACCTTAGCAATCCTCCGTGTTTTCGCGTCGGGCATTGCCTGTGTGATCGGTATGGATCGGACGGGTTAAATGCTTCAGGG
Organism: Arthrobacter sp. YC-RL1; assembly: GCF_001454985.1. Taxonomy (NCBI): domain Bacteria; kingdom Bacillati; phylum Actinomycetota; class Actinomycetes; order Micrococcales; family Micrococcaceae; genus Arthrobacter; species Arthrobacter sp. YC-RL1. The sequence continues at coordinate 1,811,489 of NZ_CP013297.1, read as the reverse complement.
ACGTTTTAAATGCTTCAGGGACGTTCCGTAGCGGAACGTCCCTGAAGCAGCTGCATAAATTAGTCGAACACCGGGCTTTCGGTGCGCGAGCGCTTGAGTTCGAAGAAGTACGGGAAGGCGGCCAACTGGGCGGCCGCGTCGAACATCTTGCCGGCTTCTTCGCCCTTCGGAACCCGGGTGATGACAGGTCCGAAGAAGGCAACCCCGTCGACGGCGACGATCGGGGTTCCAACGTCCTGGCCGACCTTGCTGATGCCGACTTCATGGCTGGCGCGCAGCGCGTCGTCGTTCTGATCGGTGCGGGCTGCTGCAGCGAGCTCGGCCGGCAGGCCGGTCTGCTGCAGTGCCTTCGCAATGACTTCGTCGCGGTCGGTCAGGTTCTCGTAGTGGAAGAGCTCGCCCATGGCGGTGTAGAGCTGGTCCTTGACCTGGTCGCCGTGCTCCTGCGCGGCCTTCATGATGACCCGGACCGGGCCCCACGAGTCGTCCATCTTCGCGCGGTAGTCGGCAGGCAGGTCGCGTCCTTCGTTCAGCACCGAGAGACTCATGACATTCCAGGAAACCTCGATGTCGCGGACCTTTTCGACTTCCTTGATCCAGCGGCTCGTCGCCCAGGCGAACGGGCAGATTGGGTCAAACCAGAAATCGACATGCTGACGCGAAGCCATGAACTACCAACTTTCCTAGGGTGTCCTGCCGGAACCCGGCAGGCTGATGATGGGCTGAACTATGCGGACTTCTTGTTGCGCTTGGCCACCACTGCGTGCGACAGCAGGGTTGGTTCGGCGCCGTCCATTACGGTTTCGCGGGTCACAACGACCTCGGCGACGTCCTCGCGGCTCGGCAGGTCGAACATGATCCCGGCCAGGGTTTCTTCCAGGATGGCGCGCAGGCCGCGCGCTCCGGTCTCGCGTTCGATGGCCAGTTCCGCGATGGCGTCGAGTGCCGGCTGTTCGAAGCTCAGCTGCACCCCGTCCATCTGGAACATCTTCTGGTACTGCTTGACCAGTGCGTTCTTCGGCTCGGTCAGCACGCGCACCAGCGCATCGCGGTCGAGGTGCTCGACGGTGGTGATGACCGGCAGGCGGCCGATAAACTCCGGAATCAGGCCGAATTTCAGCAGGTCTTCCGGCCGCACGTCGGAGTACGAGGCCACCTCGGACTTCAGCGCGGTCAACGGGGCGCCGAAGCCGATGCCCTTGCGACCTGCTCGCGAGGAGATGATCTCTTCCAGGCCCGCGAAGGCGCCGGCGACGATGAACAGGATGTTGGTGGTGTCCAGCTGCAGGAAATCCTGGTGCGGATGCTTGCGCCCGCCCTGCGGCGGTACCGCTGCGACCGTGCCTTCGAGGATCTTCAGCAGGGCCTGCTGCACGCCCTCGCCCGAGACGTCGCGGGTAATCGACGGGTTCTCGCTCTTGCGGGAGATCTTGTCGATTTCGTCGATGTAGATGATGCCGGTTTCGGCCTTCTTGACGTCGTAGTCCGCGGCCTGGATGAGCTTGAGCAGGATGTTCTCGACGTCTTCGCCCACATATCCGGCCTCGGTCAGGCTGGTGGCGTCGGCGACGGCGAACGGCACGTTAAGCTTCTTGGCCAGCGACTGGGCGAGGTAGGTCTTGCCGCAACCGGTAGGGCCGATGAGCATGATGTTGGACTTCGAGACCTCGACGTCGCCCAGCGGGTCGTCGTTGGTCAGGGCGGCTACCGGAGCAGGCTCCTGGTTGCCATGGATCCGCTTGTAGTGGTTGTATACGGCGACGGAGAGGGCGCGCTTGGCATTCTCCTGGCCGATCACGTATTCCTGCAGCGAATCGAAGATCTCACGCGGCTTGGGCAGGGAGAATTCCTCATTGACTTGCTCTTCGGCAAATTCTTCGGCAATGATCTCATTGCACAACTCAATGCACTCGGTGCAGATGTAGACGCCGTGCCCGGCAATCAGCTTCTTAACCTGTTTTTGACTCTTTCCGCAGAAAGAGCACTTCAACAGGTCCGAGCCCTCGCTCATACGTCCCATCGCACCATTCTCCCATTTGCCTTCAGTAGCTTTGGACTTACTTAATTCTAGGCTAGGTAGTCCCCGAAATAGCTGAACAAGGCGGCTTACCTGTCATGAGTCATTTTCGAGTGAAAGCCACATTTCAGGTAAACCGCCAGTATTCAACAATTATTCCCGGCTCGGACTAGTGCCCCAGCATCGCGCGGTTGATCTTGCGCGGGGTCAGGACCTCGTCCACGATGCCGTAGGCCTTCGCTTCTTCTGCCGTCATGAACAGGTCGCGCTCCACATCGTCGCGGACCTTCTCCACGGTCTGGCCCGAGTGCGATGCGATGGTGGTCTCCAGCCAGGAGCGCATGCGCATGACTTCTTCGGCCTGGATCTGCAGGTCGGTCGCGGTGCCGCGCTCCCCGCCGCCCATGGCAGGCTGGTGGATCAGCACGCGGGCGTTCGGCAGGGCCAGGCGCTTGCCCGGGGTGCCGGCGGCCAGCAGCACGGCCGCGGCCGAGGCGGCCTGGCCGAGGCAGACGGTCTGCACCTCTGGGCGGATGAACTGGATGGTGTCGTAGATCGCGGTCATCGCGGTGAACGAACCGCCCGGGGAGTTGATGTACAGGGTGACATCGCGCTCCGGGTCCATCGATTCCAGGACGAGCAGCTGGGCCATCACGTCATCCGCGGAGGCGTCGTCGACCTGGGCGCCGAGGAAGATGATGCGGTCTTCGAACAACTTGGCGTACGGGTCCTGGCGCTTGAAGCCGTACGGGGTACGCTCTTCGAACTGCGGCAGGATGTAGCGGGCCGAAGGCATCTGGCCGCTGGTGGCTTCAGGATTGAAGTGCATGGTGTTCTCCTAGGACAAGTCTGTGTGATTCAAGCAAGTGGGTGCGGCGCTTAGGATTCGACTCCGCCGCCACCGGTGACGGAACCGGCGTGCTTGGCGATCTTGTCGAAGAAGCCGTAGGCCAGCCCGTCCTCGGCGGTGAACCACTTGTCGCGCTGGTTGTCGATGAGGATCTGCTCCACGGTCTGGCCGGTCTGCTCGGCGGTCAGCTCGCTCATGACCTTCTTCATGTGCATGATCAGCTCAGCCTGGATCTTGATGTCCGAGGCAGTGCCGCCGATGCCGCCCGATGGCTGGTGCATCAGGATGCGGGCGTTCGGGGTGGCGAAGCGCTTGCCCGGGGTGCCGGAGGACAGCAGGAACTGGCCCATGGAGGCCGCCAGGCCGGTGGCCACGGTCACCACGTCGTTCGGGATGTACTGCATGGTGTCGTAGATCGCCATGCCCGCGGTGATGGAGCCGCCTGGCGAGTTGATGTACAGGTAGATGTCCTTCTCAGGGTCCTCCGCCGAGAGCAGCAGCAGCTGCGAGCAGATGGCGTTCGCATTGTCGTCGCGGACCTCGGAGCCCAGCCAGATGATGCGCTCCTTGAGGAGGCGGTTGTAAATGTAATCCTCACGGCCTGCCGGGTCAACGGTAGCCATGGTGGGAGTGCGCGAATCATTTGACATGTTCTCTACCTCTTCCAAACGTGTAGATCAGATTCTGGGATCCAAAGTCCGAATCCCAAAGCTGCAACTGGTTTACTTGCAGATTACTTACTTCAAGTCCTCGATGGGGCGATTCATGCCCCTGTTTCGCTCACGGCGCATGCTGCACGCCTGAAGCGAACAAAAATGGCCGTCAACCAGCGTGTTTGCACATGCTGGCCGACGGCCATCAATGATTTGGGTGAAGACTACTTGGCTTCGGTTGCCTCGGACTCGGCCTCAGCCTCTGCTGCTTCGTCCTCGCCAGCTGGCTTCACGAAGGAGCTCAGATCCACAGCTGCACCGTTCGAGTCGGTGACCGTTGCGTACTCCAGGACCTTTGCCAGTGCCTTGCGGCGGCGAACCTCGCCCAGCAGCATTGGAACCTGGCCTGCGCCGTCCAGCATCTGAGCGAACTGGTTCGGCTCCATGCCGTACTGGCCTGCGGTCTGCACGATGTAGTCGATCAGCTCGGACTGCTCCACGCCAACCTCTTCGGCGTTGGCAACTGCGTCCAGGATGATTTCGTTCTTGAAGGCACGCTCGGTGTTCTCGCGAACTTCCGCACGGTGCTCTTCGGTGTCGTGGTCGTCCTCGGCGTTCGGCTGGTCGAAGTGCTGCTCGATCTGCTCGTTGATAACCGACTCAGGCACCGGAACCTCAACCAGTTCCAGCAGCTTGTCCAGGACCAGCTCGCGGGCCTCAACGCCCTGCTCGACGATCTTGCCTTCGGCGGCGGACTTGCTCAGGTCCTCGCGCAACTCGGCGATGGTGTCGAACTCGGAAGCCAGCTGCGCGAAATCATCGTTGGCTTCTGGCAGTTCGCGCTGCTTCACAGCGGTCACGACAACCTTGACGGTGGCAGGCTTGCCGGCGTACTCGCCGCCAGCCAGCTCGGTCTCGAAGGTTGCGTCTTCGCCAGCGGACAGGCCGGTGATGGCCTCGTCCATGCCCTCAAGCATGTTGCCCGAGCCGATCTGGTAGGACAGGCCCTGAGCCGAGTCGACCTCTTCGCCCTCGACCGAAGCGGTCAGGTCGATGGTGACGAAGGAATCGGCAGCTGCTGGAGCCTCGACGTCCTTCAGGGTGCCGAAGCGGCCGCGCAGGTCGTCAAGAGCCTTCTCGATGTCCTCGTCGGAAACTTCCTTGGCCTCAACGGAAACCTCGATGCCCTTGTAGTCAGGCAGCTCGACAGTCGGGCGGATGTCAACTTCCAGGGTGAAGACCAGCTGGCCTTCGCCTTCCTTCTCGATCGAAGGCAGCTCGGTGATGTCGACCTCTGGGCGCGACAGCGGGGTGAGCTCGTTCTCGACCATGGCGGCCTGGTAGTACTCGTTCAGACCCTCGTTCACCGCGGTCTCGATGACGTAGCCCCGGCCAACGCGCTGATCGATCAGGCGGGAAGGAACCTTGCCCTTGCGGAAGCCTGGGATCTGGATCTGCTGAGCGATAGTCTTGTACGCCTCATCGACGCGGGGCTTCAGCTCTGCGTAAGGAACTTCAACGGTCAGCTTAACCCGGGTCGGGTTGACGTTTTCGACGGCGCTCTTCACAGCGTTGTACTCCTGAGTTGTAATAATTAGGTCTAATCTGCAAAAAACCCCGCAACATGGTGGCGTTGCGGGGTTGTTCGACAGAGTCGGGGTGACAGGATTCGAACCTGCGACCTCACGCTCCCAAAGCGCGCGCTCTAGCCAAGCTGAGCTACACCCCGATTAGCAGTGATCAGTCTAACCGACGTTTTCCTGTATCCACTAATCGTTTGTGATGCAGTTCGGGTCTATTTCACTAGCATCCGAAGATCACAAGATCTAAATAATATTTAGCTCTCAAGTTTCATGTACATCCAGACCGGAATCCTTAGTTCATGAGTCGGGGTGACAGGATTCGAACCTGCGACCTCACGCTCCCAAAGCGCGCGCTCTAGCCAAGCTGAGCTACACCCCGTTGAATTCTTGTGAAAATCGCTTCTCACTTGAACCAACTCTTTGTGAATTCAGGTTTGGATTTGTTTATCCGCGCCTGACCACAAGAAATAAAGATACACGGGTTCGGGGTAAATGCAAAATCAGGATCCCTCTCCCAGCACCGCCGGGAAACCGCGTGTTTCCGGGGATTTTCCGAGAATTACCTTCGATTTTGACGTATATTCCACCCCGACGTGAGTTGAGTAACAGGAGATTTATTATTCGCGAGCCCCGGGAGGGCGACACCATAAGCCGTAGCCATCGACGCATCAACGGGCGAAAAGACGCGGAATTCTCGACGCTAAAACTTCCCGTCGGGGCGTAGGGGCTGGAAACAACGGGAACCAGCGCAGGAAAGTTGACCGGCACACCTCAGCGGCTGGGGCCGTTCCCGGCGCCAGCGGCTCCGCGAACATCGGGTCTTCCCGCATTCAGGCAAGCCTTCCCCCTTGAACCCAACAGGCGGCAGCCCAAGCGCCAGCCACCGCCGCGGACTCTCCCATGACGCCCTGCGGCCACTGGGTCCGCGTTCCGGTGCAGTTCACTGCCAGCGGACCAGGCAGCATGCATCTTGCAGTGCCGTACTTCTCGTGGCATGACATCGTGCTGCTCGCGGAATCGGATTTCTGGGCACGCGACCCTGGCATCATCATCGCCCTCGGCCAGATTTTGCGGGCGACGCAGGTTTTCTCGATGCCAGGCAAGATCGAAGTCCCCTTGCCGGTCAGGCCGAATCAATGCGCGTGGGTTCCAGCGCAGAAATCCGATGCCCTACCGCGAAAGTCCTGGGAAGGCAGATGGCCAGCGATTCGGATTCCAGCGAGGGCCAGCAACGGGCGACACTTACCGGATAAACGAAAACCCCGCCGGAGCGGGGTTTCTCTGGAGGGGATGACGAGAATCGAACTCGCGTCATTAGTTTGGAAGACTAAGGCTTTACCATTAAGCTACATCCCCATTTCGAAGCTACTTCGCTTCGAACAAGTTCTAGTCTAGACCATAAAACTTGGGCATTGCAAATCGGGAAACCAGTCTCCGACTTGGGTGCATTCGCCTAGCACGGAGCGCCACCCAGAAAAGACAGTACACGCCGGGAATTTGAATTTAAAAGAATAAATCCGAATTCCCGGCGCAGCGCATGCTTATTTACCGGCGCGCTTGCGCGGCAGGCGCTGGCATTTGGGGCACCAGTACAGTTTCCTGGCGGCGACCTCAGCGAGGGAGATCGTCGCGGTGCATTTCCTGCATCCCATCCCTTGGCGCTGGTAAACGTAGTAGGCATTATCCGGCCAGAGAAGTCCTTCGGAATCACGGTCTTCGGGGCGGGTCGTGATGATCTTCCCGTCGCGCACGCCGTCCTCCATCGTCGCCACGATGTCGTTCCACAGTTTCTTGGCGGCCCGGGTCGAAAGCTCGTTGGCCGGAAGATCGGGAGAAATCCGGTTGCGGAACAGCGTTTCCGCGCGGTAGATATTTCCGACGCCGCTGATGAGGTTTTGGTTCATCAGCACGATGCCGATCGGCGACTTGGTGCGCAACAGGTTCGCGCGGAACAGCGTGTAGGACTCATCCAGCCGTGCGTCCGCCTCGGCGGCATCCGCCTGGCCCTTAGCCGCCCGGAACCTGACGGCGGCACCGACCAACGGGTCCGGCCCCAATTTGGCCAACTGGGCCTGCACCTGTTCGTGGTCCAGCACCTCGCAGGCTGTTGGGCCGCGCAAGTCCGCCCAGCCGTGCTCGGACACGATGCGTGCGCGCACGGCGCCCACGGGAGCCGGCGGACCGGAGTACTCCCCCGCGTCCTGCGGCGAAGCGGTTTCGCGTTCACCGATCTTCCGCGGGGCGCCGATGGATGACGCGCCGGTGAAGTAGCTGTCTCCGCCGAAGCTGAAGGCTCCGTAGAGACCCAGGTGCACCCGCAGGTACAGGTCGTTGGAGAAATGGCAGAACAGCTGCTTGCCCTTGGCGAACGCGTATTCAAGTTCGCACCCGTCGATGCGCTGCGCGTCGACGGCGAAGCGGCCCTGCGGGGAAGAAACGTGGACCGTCTGGCCGCCGAATACGTCGTCGAATTGGCGGGCCAGACGGTGAAGGGAGTGTCCTTCGGGCACGGCTAGTCGATGACCTCGCCGGTGGTTTCATAGGTCGCGATCTTGCCGATGCGGCGAACGTGGCGCTCGGCTTCGCTGAACGGCTCGGCCAGGAATGCCTCGATCAGTTCGGCGGCTTCCTCCACAGTGTGCTGGCGGCCGCCCACGGCGATCACGTTGGCGTCGTTGTGCTCGCGGGCCAGCTTGGCGGTGTCCAGGTTCCAGGCCAGTGCGGCGCGGATGCCCTCGACCTTGTTGGCGGCGATCTGCTCGCCGTTGCCCGAACCGCCCAGTACGATGCCCAGCGCTTCGACGCCGGCACGCTGGTCGGCGACCACTGCCTTGGCCGCGTTGATGCAGAAGGCCGGGTAGTCGTCTTCCGCGTCATAGGCCTTCGGTCCATGGTTGACCATCTCGTAGCCCTTAGCGGTCAGGTGCTTGACCAAGTAGTCGCTGAGTTCAAGACCGGCATGGTCGGTGGCGATATGCACGCGCATCGTGTGGAGCCTCATTCATTGTGGACGGTTGTTGCTGTCTTTTCTAGCTTAGCGACCAACACGCGCGCCGCAGGCATTGCGTCGCGCTCCGGGTAATTGTGTGAAGTCACCGCCCGATTCGGGGAACTAAGAATGGTGACGCCGAAAAAACACGCGAAATATACGGATTCCCCCGGCCCGGGGGTTGCGGAGGGGCGGGTGGCGGGTGACACAATAGGCATAGATATTCAATATCCATTTCAGAACTTCGGGTGAGGTGATGCCTCACGAGAAATTGGAGCCCCCATGCCAGGAATGAACCTCACGCGCGCCGAGGCCGCCGAACGCGCCAGCGTGATCAACGTCGAGTCCTACGAGGTGAATCTCGACCTGACCCGCGGCGAGCGCGTGTTCACCTCGCAGACCACCGTGCGATTCACCGCGACCCCGGGAGCCGCGAGCTTCATCGACGCCGTGACCGACACCGTGCGTTCGGTGAACCTGAACGGCGTCGAGCTGGACCCGGCCGAGGTGGCCGACGGCATCCGCATCCAGTTGCCGAATCTGACCGCTGAGAACGTCCTGGTGATCGACGCGGATGCGTTGTACATGAACACCGGCGAAGGCCTGCACCGCTTTGTGGACCCGGTGGATCAGGAGGTCTACCTCTACACCCAGTTCGAGGTCGCCGACTGCCGCCGCATGTTCGCCGTTTTCGAGCAGCCGGATTTGAAGGCCACCTTCCAGTTCTCGGTGACCGCGCCGAAGTACTGGAACGTCGTCTCCAACGCCCCGACCCCGCAACCGGTCGAGAAGGGCGAGGCCGCAACCTGGGACTTCGCGCCGACCCAGCGCATCTCCTGCTACATCACCGCGCTGATCGCCGGCCCCTACCAGGTGGCCCGCGACTCGCTGGTCTCCTCCAGCGGCCGCACCGTGGAACTCGGCGTGTTCGCCCGCGCTTCGCTGATGGAGTACCTGGATGTCGAGAACATCGTGACCATCACCCGCCAGGGCTTCGAATTCTACGAGAAGAACTTCGGTACCCCGTACCCGTTCGAAAAGTACGACCAGCTGTTCGTGCCTGAGTTCAACGCCGGAGCGATGGAGAACGCGGGCGCGGTGACCTTCCTGGAAGAGTACGTCTTCCGCTCCCGGCCCACCGGCGCCATGGTTGAACGCCGCGCCATCACCATCCTGCACGAGCTGGCCCACATGTGGTTCGGCGACCTGGTCACCATGAAATGGTGGAACGACCTGTGGCTCAATGAATCCTTCGCCGAGTTCATGTCCACGCTGGCCGCCGCGCAGAACACCGAGTTCACCAGCGCCTGGACCACCTTCAACACACTGGAGAAGAACTGGGCCTACCGCCAGGACCAGCTGCCCTCCACCCACCCGATCGTGGCCCCGATCAACGACCTGGAAGACGTCGAGGTCAACTTCGACGGCATCACCTACGCCAAGGGCGCCTCGGTGCTCCGCCAGCTGGTGGCCTTCGTGGGCCAGGAGGAGTTCATGGCCGGCGTGCGCGAGTACTTTGCGAAGCATGCCTGGGGCAATACCGAGCTGCCCGACCTGCTGCGCGAGCTGGAAGCGGCCAGCGGCCGCGACCTGAGCCACTGGGGCGGATCCTGGCTGGAGACCGCCGGCGTGAACACCTTGACCGCCCAGATCTCCGAGGATGAGAACGGCGTGATCACCGACTTCGCCATCCACCAGAGCGCCGCCGCGGACTACCCGACCCTGCGCCAGCACCGCCTGGCCGTGGGCTTCTACTCGCTGGACGCCGGGGGCAAGTTGCAGCGTGTGCACCGCGAGGAGCTGGACATCGACGGCGAGCTCACCGAGGTGCCGGCGCTGGTCGGCCTGGCGCGCCCGGATCTGGTGCTGCTGAACGACGACGACCTGACCTACACCAAGATCCGCCTGGACGAGCGTTCGCTGGCCACCGCGACCGAGCACCTGAAGGACTTCGCGCAGTCGCTGCCGCGCACGCTGGTCTGGTCCGCCGCCTGGGATGCGGTCCGCGAAGCGGAGTCCCCGGCCCGCACCTACGTCCAGCTGCTGCTGAACAACATCGGCCACGAGGTCGATTCGACGGTGATCATGGTGCTGCTGCGCCAGCTGAACACCTCGCTGGATTCCTTCGTGGCCGCAGAGCACAGCCAGGAGCTCGGCATCCACGCCGCCGACCGGCTGTGGGAGCTGGCCACCGAGGCCGAAGCCGGATCCGACGCGCAGCTGCAGTTCGCCAAGGCCTTCGCCCACCGCTCGCGCACCGCCGCGCAGCTGGATACGGTGCAGGCGCTGTTCGACGGCTCCACCGCGCTCGACGGGCTAGCCGTCGATACCGATCTGCGCTGGGCGCTGGCCATCGCGCTGTCCGCCGGCGGCCGCATGGACGACGCGGGGCTGGACGCGGTGCTCGCCGCCGACGACACCGCCAAGGGCAAGGCCTCCTGGCACACCGCCCGCGCCGCGCGCCCCACTGCGGAAGCCAAGGCCGCCGCGTTCGCGGCCGCAACCAGCGGGGATTTGTCCAACGACCAGCAGAGCGCGGTCATCGCAGGCTTCAACACCACCCACGACTCCGAGCTGATTTCCGGATATGCGCAGCAGTACTTCGACCTGCTGGTCACCACGTGGGAGTCTTTCTCCCATGAAATGGCCAAGCAGATCGTGCTGGGCTTCTACCCCGGCTCGAACGTCTCCGAGCAGACGCTGGCGCAGACCGACAGCTTCCTGGCCTCGCTCGGCCAGAAGCACCCAGCCATGCGCCGACTGCTGGTGGAGTCCAAGGCAGACGTGGAGCGCGCCTTGGCCGCCCGCGCCGCTGACGCGCAGGCCTAGCCCATAGCGATCCCGTGGTGTGCCACGCGCCGTGTGCGTGAAGGCACACCACGTTTCGTTTAAAGGGTGGGAGAATGGGGTCATGGACCTCTCGCAGCACCGATACCAGGTGAGCATCGACTGGACCGGCAACCGCGGGTCCGGCACCGAGGGATACCGCAGCTACGGCCGGGACCACATCGTCCGGGCGCCGGGCCTGCCCGATCTTCCCGGGACCGCCGACCCCACTTTCCATGGCGACAAGGACCGGTGGAATCCCGAGCAGCTGCTGCTGGCGGCGCTGACCCAATGCCACATGCTCTCCTACCTGCATGTGGCGGTGACCCACGGCGTCGTGGTCACCGGCTACAGCGACCAGTCAACCGGCACCCTACGCCTGAACCGCGACAACAGCGGAGAATTCACCCAGGTGGTGCTGCATCCCCGCGTGGAACTCGCCGACGAGTCCCAGCGGGAACTGGCCGACTCGCTGCACCACGAGGCCAACAAGGTTTGTTTTATCGCGCGGTCCGTGAATTTCCCGGTCCTGCACGAGCCAGTCACCTTCCAACCGACAGATACCCGAGGACTTAGCCAATGAGCGAACCACAGTTCCTTCCGCAGGTCGCCCGACGCGACCCCATGAGCAACCCATTGGTGATGGGGAAATCCTCGCAGGAATTCCTCGACCTGGCGCAGGAGCCGGTGGATATCTCGCAGTACGCAGGAACCTTCTACGAGGAAGTCGGCGGCCGACCGGTTTTCGCCCAGCTGACCAAGAACTTCTACGCCTCCGTGGCCGAGGACGAGGACTTCCGCCGGATGTACCCCGAGCAAGACCTGCACCCGGCCCAGGTGCGCCTGCAGTTGTTCCTGGAGCAGTACTGGGGCGGCCCCACGACCTTCTCCGAGCATCGAGGCCACCCGCGCCTGCGCATGCGCCACCACAACTACCCGATCAACTCGCACTACCGCGACGTCTGGCTGGGGCACATGAACAAGGCCATCGACCAGCTCGAGCTTCCGATGCTCCAGGCCGAGACGCTGCGCGACTACTTCGAGCGCGCCGCGCACTCGCTGCAGAACACCCCGGACACCATGTAGCCTGCCGCAGAGAGCGAATGGGCTGGAACTCCCCCGAAGGAGTTCCAGCCCATGGTTCGCTTAACGCCCCGCGCTGCCGCCTAGCCCAGCAGCGAGGACCTGCGCAGCACCACGTGCCCGCGGCCGTTGCTAATCCGCACCCAGCTCCCGTTGCGGAAGACCCGGCTTTCGCTTCCCGGTGCCAGGAATCCCAGGGCCTGCATCGCGAAGGCTGCCCCCATGGGAAGCTCGTGCTCGGCACCGGCAATCGGCGATGACCAGATCCGCTGGCGGATCTGGGCGACCACTGGCTTTCCGGGATTCTCGGGAAGGGCCTTGGCCACGGCATCGATACCCGTTTGGGCCGCGCTGCGCAGCACGTCGTCGGCGATGGCGCCGCTATCGATCCATCCCGAAACCGGTACCGAGATCCCGGCCCAGCGGGGGTTCTCCTGCACCGGAGGAAGTGAGAACTCGACGGAGCCGTCCGTCATGCGGGCCAGGCGGTCCTGCATCGAAGCCAGGGAGTAGCTGCGCGTCAGCTCCGCCGGCTGGGCCAACCGGTGCACCCGCATGGCGAGGATCGTGTATTCGCCCTGGCCCAGGTCTGCGGAAACCAGTACCGGGACGTAGACTGCCAGCGCGGCACCCCGGGCCATGAGCAGCGCCGCATCGTCTTCCACAGTTTTGGCGCGGCTGATGAAGTTCGCCAGATCCGCCACGGAGGTATTGTCGTCAAAAACTAATGCGCTGCTTGCCATGCATTCATGGTCTCACGACTCACGTTCGGCAAATCCCAGCTTCCGCTAATGGCGTCATGAACTGCCATGAAACGTATAGTTGGACGATGAGACTGTGGATGGAAGACGTCATGTTACTTTGCGGTACACGGCGTTGCCCTTCCTCCGCATTATGTACCTGAAGGAGTCGAGATCGTGTCCGAAGAACTAGGCACAACACAAATGCTGCTGGATCTGCTCAATCTGGATGGCGATGACCATGCGCGAACCGACGAGGACATCTTCGTCGGACATACGCCGTCGCACACCTTGGGGCGCGTCTTCGGCGGCCAGGTGCTGGCGCAGTCCGTCGTCGCGGCAACGCGCACGGTCGAACCCAGCCGCGCTGTGCATTCGCTTCACGGCTATTTCCTGCGCCCCGGGGACCCCACCCAGAACATCACCTTCGGCGTCCAGCGCCTGCGCGACGGACGCTCGTTCTCGGCACGGCGTGTGCACGCCTACCAGAACGGCGAGCCGATCCTGTCGATGATCACCTCGTTCCAGGAACCGGCCCAGGGCATCGAGCACCACGATCCGCTGCCGATCTCGGCCCCGGACCCCGAGACGCTGCCGACCACGGCCGAGCTGATCGGGCACATCGACCACCCGGTGGCCCGCGAGTGGGCCTACCAGAGGCCGTTCGACGTCCGGCATGTCACCGACGCCATCTACCTTCCGCACAAGTTCGAGAAGTCCCCCGAGGCCGTCGTCTGGCTGCGCACCACCGCCAAGCTGCCCGACGACCCGGCGCTGCATCGCGCCGCCCTGGCCTACGCCAGCGACTACATGCTGCTGGAACCGGTGCTCCGCGCCCACGGCAAGACCTGGGTCCACCCGGGCTTGAGCGTCGCAAGCCTGGACCATGCAATGTGGTGGCACCGGGATTTCCGCGCCGATGAATGGCTGCTGTACGTCTTGCATTCGCCGTCGGCCTCATCGGCCCGCGGGCTGGGGACCGGGCAGTTCTTCAACCGAGAGGGAACGCTCGTGGCGACGGTGGCTCAGGAAGGAATGGTCAGGCTGCCGGAGGACTCGCTGTAGCGAGCCCAGCGGCGGGCCGGGTCAGGTTGGGCGCAAGTCCTCGTCGTCGGCGGCTTCCAGGCGGCGCGCGCCCGAGCCTTCCTGGGCCAGCGCGTCGTCCGGGTTCAGCAACGTGCAGGCCTGCATTGAGAGGCAGCCGCAGCCGATGCAGCCCATCAAGCGGTCTTCGAGTTCCTCGATGGCCCTTCGGCGTGCTTCCAGGACCCGTTTCCATTCGGCTGTCGCCCGTAGCCAGTCGGCTTCGGAGGGCATGGTGTTCATCGGCACCGGTTCAAGCGCTCGCTTGATGTCACTCAACGGAATACCCAGCTTGCTGCCAACGGTGATCAGCGAGATACGCCGCAACATGTGCCGCGGATACCGGCGCTGGTTGCCCGCCGACCGAAGCGACGCAATGAGTCCCACGTCTTCGTAATAGTGCAGGGCCGAACGGGCGACCCCGGTTCGCTCGCTCACCGAGCCGATGCTCAGCAGTTCCTGCCCGGGCATCTCGCGAGCCAGCTCTTTGCCGCTCATTGTGTCCATGATCACCACACCTCCGCTTGACCTCAAGTTTACTTGAAGTCTTAGTGTGGGGCGTATAGATGGTTTAGATTCAGGGCCAGCATCGGCCCTGACCAACACTGGACTGCCCCATACAGCCCAGCAGAAGGATCAGTGAATATGTCGACTTTGTCTGATGATTTCCGTACCGCATTCCGTCATCACCCCGCCGGCGTCGCGCTCATCACCGCAACGGTCGACGGCATTCCCTACGGCCTGACGGTGTCATCGCTGGCCTCGCTGTCCATTGAACCCGTCGCTGTGTCCTTTTCCCTGACCAAGGAGTCCGGAGCCGCAGGAGCGGTCTTGTCCGCATCGAGCTTCATGATCCACCTGCTGGGCGAAGACCATCACGAACTGGCAACGAACTTTGCCAAGCCGGGAGCTCCCCGCTTCACCGAGGAACAGGGATTCCAGTTCCTGCCCACCGGTGAACCGTATTTCCCGCATGCTCCGGTGGCGCTTCGCGCGAGCCTCCACTCCTCGATCGGCATCGGCGGTTCCCGGCTGATCGCCGCCGAGGTCCACGAGATCCTGCACGGCACCCACCAGCAGCACCTGCTCCACCAAGACCGCCAGTACCTCCGGCTGTCCGGGCTCATGGCCGCCTCGCCAAACACCTAGGCGCTCACAGGAGCCCGCGCCGGGGTACGAAAAAAGCCGCCACTTTCGTGGCGGCTTTTCCCTTACCCGGAATCTTTAGTCGCGGGTCAAGCGGCGGTGGGTGACGCGGTGCGGCTTCGCTGCATCCGGGCCCAGGCGCTCAATCTTGTTGGCTTCGTAGGACTCGAAGTTGCCCTCGAACCAGTACCAGTTCGACGGGTTCTCTTCGGTGCCCTCGTAGGCCAGGATGTGGGTGGCCACGCGGTCCAGGAACCAACGGTCGTGGGAGACGACCACTGCACAGCCCGGGAACTCCAGAAGCGCGTTTTCCAGCGAGGACAGCGTTTCAACATCGAGGTCGTTGGTAGGCTCATCGAGCAGCAACAGGTTGCCGCCCTGCTTGAGGGTCAGTGCCAGGTTCAGGCGGTTGCGCTCACCACCGGAGAGCACACCTGCCTTCTTCTGCTGGTCCGGGCCCTTGAAGCCGAACGCCGAAACATAGGCGCGCGAAGGCATTTCGACCTGGCCGACCTGGATGTAGTCCAGTCCGTCCGAAACAACTTCCCACAGGCTCTTGTTCGGATCGATGTTTTCGCGGTTCTGGTCAACGTAGGAGATCTTGACGGTTTCGCCGACCTTCAGGTTGCCGCCGTCCAGCTGCTCCATGCCCACGATGGTCTTGAACAAGGTCGACTTACCGACACCGTTCGGACCGATAACGCCAACGATGCCGTTGCGCGGCAGCGAGAACGATAGGCCGTCGATGAGGACGCGGTCGCCGAAGCCCTTCTTCAGGTCCGTGGCCTCGATAACTACCTGGCCCAGGCGCGGGCCTGGCGGGATCTGGATCTCTTCGAAGTCAAGCTTGCGGGTGCGCTCGGCTTCAGCTGCCATTTCCTCGTAACGTGCCAGACGGGCCTTGGACTTGGTCTGGCGTCCCTTGGCGTTGGAGCGAACCCATTCGAGTTCCTCGGCCAGGCGCTTTGCCAGCTTCTGGTCCTTCTTGCCCTGGACCTCCATGCGTTCGCGCTTCTTCTCCAGGTAGGTGGAGTAGTTGCCCTCGTATGGGTGCAGACGACCGCGGTCGACTTCACAGATCCATTCGGCGACGTGATCGAGGAAGTAACGGTCGTGGGTCACGGCCAGTACGGCGCCCGGGTAGGCCGACAGGTGCTGCTCCAGCCACAGGACCGACTCGGCGTCCAAGTGGTTGGTGGGCTCATCGAGCAGCAGCAGGTCCGGCTTCTGCAGAAGCAGCTTGCACAGTGCTACACGACGGCGCTCACCACCGGAGAGGTGGGTGACCATTTCGTCGCCCGGCGGGCAGCGCAGGGCATCCATGGCCTGTTCAAGCTGGTTGTCGATGTCCCAAGCGTCGGCAGCGTCAATCGCTTCCTGCAGCTTGCCCATCTCTTCCAGCAGGGCATCGAAGTCGGCGCCGTCTTGGGCCATTTCTTCGGAGATTTCGTTGAAGCGCTGGATCTTTTCGTAGATCTCGCCAACGCCTTCCTGGACGTTGCCCAGGACAGTCTTTTCTTCGTTCAGCGGCGGTTCCTGCAGGAGGATGCCGACCGAGTAGCCTGGTGAGAGTCGAGCCTCACCGTTCGACGGGGTATCAATCCCCGCCATGATCTTCAGGATTGTTGACTTACCAGCACCGTTAGGGCCCACGACACCAATTTTGGCGCCCGGATAGAACGACATGCTGACATCGTCAAGAATGACTTTGTCACCAACGGCCTTGCGAGCCTTGGTCATCGTATAAATGAATTCCGCCATACCCTTAAGGCTAGTCTGTCGCAGGCTCCAAAACCCAATCCATGGGGCAGAATCTTCCTCTCACGGTGCCCGGATTCACAAAGTCCGCCCGGGCACCGAAGGTTTTGCGGGTTTCAGGCCGCGTCGGTGTCCTCGCTGGCCCACATGTTCTCTCCCCGCACTTCGTCCGAAGATCGAGAATTCCCCGCGGCCGAGGTGTGCGTCACGCGTTCGGCTTCGCCGCCGTCACTGCGAACCTTGGTGAATAGCGACGTGCCGAACCTGAGATCATGGCCCAGCGAATATGCCTCGAGGTCGGCGCTCATCCCCCGGGTGCCGTCGGGCCGGTCAAACTGTCGAATCTGCAGTTTTCCGAAGATCACCAAATGGTCTCCTTGGGCAATCGACTCCATCGCGTTTTCTGCCAGGGCGCGAAATGCCGAGATGGAAAACCAGCTGGTTGCGCCATCGACCCACTGCCCGGTTTCGCCGTCGCGTTTGCGTTCATGAGTCGCAACACGGAACTTGAGTACCGCGAGCCCCTTCGGGGTAATGCTCAATTGCGGTTCCGTACCGACAATCCCCCGGATGGTCATCAAATCGGTCATGGCCTGTTCTCCTTTGAACGTGGAACCAGCGAATGCCGGCTTCCACTCCATGTTCAGCCATGCTCCTTTTATTCAGGACCGAATCGGACGATCTGTGGATAATCGCGGTGTTGCCGGTTCGCCGAAGGCGCGGACGGACAGCATGACAGCAATCAGAATTGCAGGAAGGATCCACCCGGACCATCCGAGGATCGAGGCCTTTTGCGTATCAAGGATTACGCCCATCACCATGAATAGCGATACGAGTCCCGCACTGGCGTTGAAGATCGCGTGGGCGAGGGCGGCAGGCCAGACCGACTGGGAGAAGGTCCGCAACCAGGCGAAGAATGCGCCCACCACAACGCACATTCCACACATGGACACTACGCCCCATGCTGCGTCGGCCAACGGGTAGTTGTAGCCGAGAAGGATTAGTGGTGCATGCCAAATTCCCCACACGATTCCGGAAATCAGAATGGCGGGAAGTTGGCCCATCGGCTGCAGGCGGGGCCACAACCAGCCACGCCAACCGACTTCTTCACCCAGAGCAGGAAGCAGGTTCATCAGTCCCGCAACAAGGATCAAACCACCCTGATCTGCGAGGTAGTGGCCGATACCATCCTCGCCTGAAACGATTTTCAAGATCGTGAAGTTCTGCAGATCCCCGGGAAAGACGCCGAGCCAGGACCCGACGAAGACCGCCTGGAGGATCAAGAACACCGGAATCAGTATTCCGAGCAGCATGGCGGTGATGAACCGCCAAGGACGGCGCACTGGCCACATGCCGACGTGCTCAAAAAATTTACCGAGCTTCCCTTCGAGGGACGCTACGATAACAGCCGCAATGCTCGGAGTGATCATCATCGCCAGCGCGATCCACCTGAATGATGGATGGGCAAGTCCCCCGCCAAGCCATAGCGGCATGGCGACGATCCACGCAAGAATCATGCTCAAGAGACAGAACAGCACAGTTCCTTGAACTCTCCCGATTTTCCATCGCTGCACGTTAACCTCGCCTAATCAGCAACTGTAAAACCACTGCCAATCCCACCCTATCCGTTTCGAATCGCGTTCCATGCGAACCATAGGCTAAACTATTTTGGGTTCTGCCTCCGTAGCTCAGCTGGATAGAGCAAGAGCCTTCTAATCTCTAGGTCGTGGGTTCGAATCCCGCCGGGGGCGCAAAACAGGAACCGCCGTTCACTTGGTCAAACAGGTGCACGGCGATTCTTTTCTTCGGTCAGAAACCTCTAGTCCAGTCCGCCGCAATCCCCGGATGCCAACATTGACAAGGCTCTTGTCACTGCAGGCGGTCCCTGAACCGGGCTGATCGATCGCGACTGGCATTGTGAGCCAGCGCGAGGGCGTGCTGCGGACCGCGCTTTCTCCACCGTTAGATGACCTGCGAGCAAATGGCTCGACCTGCTTGGCGACCGGTGAAGAGACAACCGCCCAGAAAAGTTCCCTCAAGAGCGTTGTATCCGTGCATACCCCCGCCGCCGAAGCCTGAGGCTTCCCCCACGGCGTAGAGTCCATTCAGAAGCCTGCCTTCCGGAGACAGCACACGCCCCGAGAGGTCGGTTTGCAATCCGCCAAGCGACTTGCGGGTCAGCACATGCAACTTCACGGCGATCAGCGGCCCGGCGGCAGGGTCGAGGATCCGATGCGGCGCGACGACGCGCATGAGCCTGTCGCCCAGATACCTGCGCGCATTCCGGATGCTTTGCATCTGCGAGTCCTTGCTGAAGGCGTTCTCCACTTGGAGATCTCGTGATTCTATTTGCCGGCGCAGGAGTTCCGTGTCCAACTGTGCCTCTGGCGCAATCGCGTTCATTTTCGCGACCAGGCCTTCGAGAGTATCGGATGACACGAAATCCGCCCCATGCTCCAGGAACGCCGCGACGGGAGCCGGGGCGCCTTTGCCGAAAAGCCGGTCTTTGACCACTGCCTTGCGATCATGGTTGGTGAGGTCCGGATTCTGCTCGGAGCCGGAGAGCGCGAATTCTTTCTCGATGATCCGCTGGTTCAAGACGAACCACGAATGGTCAAACGCGGAAGAGCTCGGATCGGTTCTCAGATGACGGAGGGTACCGATGGTGTCGTGCCCCGGCAGACCGGGCGCAGGCAGGCGGTTGCCGTTTGCATCGAACCACATTGATGTGGGACCCGGGAGTATCCGGATGCCATGCAGTGGCCAAATCGGGTCCCAGTTTCTGATTCCTTCGGTGTAATGCCACATGCGATCGCGGTTCACGACGTTTGCCCCCGCAGCTTCGCCAAGGTCCAGTCCGCTACCATCAACGTACGCAGGCACCCCCGAAATCATGTGGGCTGGCGCATTGCCAAGGCGGTCCGGCCAGTATTTCCTGACCAAATCATGGTTGCCCCCGATCCCGCCGGTGGCCACGACCACTGCCTGCGAATGGATCTCGAACTCGCTTTCGACGACCCGAGAGGATCTGACGCCACGGGCACTGGCATCCGGCTCCAGGACGCTGCCGCGCACCCCGGTGACGGTCCCATCAGTCACGACGAGTTCGGTCACCCGATGCCTGAAGCAGAGATCTGCTTTGCCGTCCCGGTGCGCTTGAAGAACTTTCTCTGCGAAGGGGCCGCTAACGCCAGTACCCGTTCCCCATGAAATGTGGAAGCGTGGAACGGAGTTCCCGTGGCTTCCCGCGGCGCCGCTACCCCGCTCGGCCCAGCCGACAACCGGAGTCAGCTCGATGCCCTGTTCGCGAATCCACGAGCGTTTTTCCTCAGCGGCGAATTCAACATAGGCCTTGGCCCACTTCACAGCCCAGGCGTCCTGATCTTCCAGCCGATCAAACTGTGCGCTGTCCCGCCAGTCGCTCCAAGCAAGCTCGAAGGAGTCCTTGACACGGAGGTGCCGTTGCTCGGGCGAGTCAACGATAAACAGCCCGCCGAATGACCAATATGCCTGCCCGCCGAGATTGTTCGAGTTTTCCTGGTCCAGGACGGTTACGTGCAGCCCGGCGTCTATGACCTCGGCCGCCGCAACCAGTCCAGACAACCCGGATCCGATGATCACCACATCAGTTTTCAGTGCCTTGGCTCCCACTACCATATCCCCGCTTCGTTGGAAGAGCTTCAGATAATGCTCAGAGCCTACGTGGCATCGGCAAATCACACCAGCCTTGCATTTGTTTGACTTGGGCAATAATTACAGAGCCCGAGGATCTAATCTCGACTGGACCAATCAGGCTGAGGCGGGCGCATTATCCGATTCTGTGAATGGCATACGAGCAAGCGCAACACCGACACTGAAAATCGCTCTAACGAGGGCATCACGCAAGGAAACTAACGCGGAATGAGATAAACTTTTAAGCAGTTTCACGTTGAAGGGCGAAAGGGTAAATGACACAGGCCACCAGCACAGCTTCTCGGAGAGTTCTCACCGAGCGGACTAGCATTAATCTCATTTTTCTAGCTGCTGGCATCTCTTTCGCATCGTGGGCCGGTCGCCTGACCGTCATTGATGAGGTCTTCAATTTTTCGGGCCTGACGTTCGGTTCATTCCTGCTGTGCATGACCGCGGGAACCCTATTGGGCATTTCGATAATTCCGATAATTAGTAGAAAAATAAATACTCGAAAACTACTTTTCTACTTCCCAATTCTACTCGCTGCGTGCCTTGTCGCCCTTGGTATTTCAATTTCAATTACGCGCACACCAATAACTGCGTTCATCTTCCTTTTTATTAATGGGATATTTTTCGGATGCCTGGATATCATGATGAATGTCAGCGGCGCTCGTGTTGAACGGCATCAAGGGCGAAGCCTCATGCCGATATTCCATGGATTCTTCAGTCTCAGAACGCTACTCGGCGCGGGGATCGCGACGGCAACAATTAGCCTCCGGATGCTGACCATCTGGCATTTCTCGATTGTCGCCGCCATGCTGGTGGCTATCGCCGTTCTGGCACAGGTGGGGCTAGTTGGCTGGGAACAAGAAAACTACGGAACTCGATCCAAACCGTCGAACAGGAGCAATACCGCGTCGAACCAAAAGTTGGGCCTGCTGCTCTTGCTCGGGCTCATGGTGGCCGGCCTAAGCTTCGCCGAAGGCGCGGCCAATGACTGGATTGCTCTGGCAACCGTCAATGGCCATGGCTTGCCCCATCACACCGGCGCGCTCATGTTCACCCTTTTCGTGGCAGCCATGACGGCCGGGCGGTTTGCTGGTGGCAAGATCGTGGACAGCGTCGGACCACGGCGCACCCTGCTGCTCATGGGCTCGATAGGGTTGGCCGGCATCTGCATATTCCTGATCGGCCACGGCCCTATCGTCCTTGGAATCGCAGCGGTCATGTGGGGCCTGGGAAGTTCATTGGGCTTCCCGGTGGGCATGACCATCGCCGCCTCGCAGGGCAGCAGACTTGGCCCCAACGCTGTAAGCATCATCAGCGCCTTCGGATACGGCGCGATGCTTTCCGGCCCACCACTGATCGGATTCGCCGTCGATCATACCGGCCTGCCGGAAGCCCTGTGGATCGCTTTCGGGGTCATGTTGATGTCCTTGCTGCTGACACCACGCGTAACCCGCGTGCCGGCAAAGATTACGAGTGTCGGCTAGACCGGCAGGACCGCCCTGCCCTTGATGTTTCGCATGACAATGGTGCTGGTCAACTTTTCAACCGCCGGCAAGTTCACCAGCACCTCGTCATAGACCCGCTGGTAGTGCGGCAGATCCTTGGCGAATACCCGCAGCAGGAAGTCGGGTTCGCCGAACAGGCGCTGCGCCTCCACGATGAGCTCCTCCGATTCGACGGCTGCCTCGAATTCCTTCAAATGCGAACGGTCCCTGAGCGTGACGAACACCAGCGCCTCGAATCCGAGCCCCAGTTGCCTCGGATCGACCACGGCTTGGTATCCGGTGATCACACCGGACCGTTCCAGCTCGCGCATCCGTCGGTGACATGGCGCAACCGATAGTCCGACGCGGGCGGCAACAGCAGTGGCGCTCATTCGCCCGTCCTGCTGCAGTTCAGCTATGATGGCGCGATCCAATTTATCCATAGCTTGATAGTACTGCACAAATATTTTGCTTAAGTTCTGAGTAAGAATGATTTATATTGCTCATGTGGTCCGTCAAGGCAAAGATTCGGCAAGCACAATTCCCGTTTTTTCTCCTAACGTTGTTCCCAGGTCATCAGATACACACTGGAGGAACAATGGAAATCAGTCAGCTGACGGGTTTTTTGCTGGTTTCAATTACCCTTGCCTGCACCCCTGGCGCCGACTGGGCCTACATCATCTCCTCCGCGCTGGGAAAGACCAGCTACCGCCCGGCAGTCTGGGGCCTGCTCTCCGGATACCTGTTCCACACCGCACTTCTGGTCTGCGGCATGGCCGCCCTGGTGGCAAGCTCCCCCAATCTCTTGATGGGCCTGACCATGGCCGGTTCGCTCTACCTGCTCTGGCTTGGCATCTCGACGTTGCGCAGCTGGAAGAAAGCCAAGTTCTATGACGGTTCCGCCGGCCCGGGACTCCAGGAAGTCGCCACCGACCCTACACCGGACGCCCCGCAGGCGTCGGCTTCGGTTGCCCTGCTGCAAAAGGCCCCGACCGAGGTGAAGTCCGCCGGCGCATGGCGCGCCCCGTTCTTCAAGGGTCTGCTCACCAGCGGCACCAACCCCAAGGCCTTGCTTCTTTATGTTGCACTGATCCCCCAGTTCCTCGATAGCGCGCAGCCCATGCCGATGACGGTGCAAACGGCCATTCTCGGCCTCGGGCACTTCGTGGTATCGATCGCCGTGTACTTCTCCGTGGCCAAGGCCGCCCGGGTCCTGCTTCGCTCCAGGCCCGTGGCCGCCCGCATGGTGACCTTCAGCTCCGGAATCATCATGATCGGCCTCGCTCTGGGTTTGATTTACGAGCAGTTTTTCGTCGTATAGCTACTTTCTTGAACAGTGATCAAGAAAATTGAACGGTGATCAAGTATCCTCTTAATTGTGGCCACCCAAGCCATGAACTAAGAGCATGACTGATCGAACTGCACCCAGCAGATCTCATCGGCCTTGCATGAGTGACCTGCTGGAGCATTGTGAACTTACCTCAGATTCAACTGGAGAACGTGACGGTCAGCTACGACGACCGTGACGTGCTGACCAATCTCACGCTCGCACTCAACGAACAGCGCATCGGAATCATCGGTGCCAATGGTGCGGGAAAGAGCACCCTGTCCCGTCTGCTGAACGGATTGGTCCTGCCTACCACGGGCACCGTCCGCGTCGGCGAGCTCACCACGGCCAAGCATGCAAAGCAGATCCGGCGCGATGTGGGGTTCGTTTTCCAGAACCCTGCAAACCAGATCATCATGCCGCTGGTGGCCGAAGACATCGCCTTCGGATTGAAAAATCTCGGACTCGGAAAGCAGGAACGCCAGTTCCGCGTCGCCGACACCCTGGCGCAGCTGAACATCACGCATCTCGCGGAGCGTGAAAGCCACACCCTCTCCGGTGGAGAGCAACAGATGGTCGCGCTGGCCGCTGTCATCGCGATGCAGCCGCGAACGATTGTCTTCGACGAACCGACCACCATGCTGGACTTGAAGAACCGGCTGGCATTCCAACGAGAAATCGCCCGGCTGGACCAGCGGGCCATCGTGGTCACCCATGACTTGGAGATCCTCGCGGACTTCGACCGGGTCGTGGTGGTCACCGACGGCGGCATCGGATTCGACGGGGCTCCGGACCAGGCCATTGCCCACTACCGTCAGTGGAGCCACGCATGATCGCGGCGAAAAATACGTCGTGGCTGTCCAGAATCCCCGCGGGATGGAAGTTCGGAACCCTGCTGGCGATCAGCATCAGCCTGTATCTGATCTCCTTCTGGCAAGTGCTGCTGGCCTTGTTGCTCGTGAGCATCGCCACGCTGGTATCGGCCCGGGTGGACTTCAAGCAGCTGCGCATGCCGCTGGTAACGCTGGCCGCCATCCTCGCTGTGGTGCTGATCCTGCTGGGAATCCAAACAGGCTGGCTCAACGCAACCATCGCGGTGCTGCGCTTGCTCACCATGTGCATATTCGCCTATTCGGTCAGCCTGACCACGAGTTTCGACGCCATGCTGGAGCTGTTCCAGAAGGTCGCTTCTCCCCTGCGCGTTCTCGGCGCCAATCCGGCGCAGATCGCGTTGGCCCTGTCCATGGCCATCCGGTTCATCCCGGAGCTCAAACGCGTTTATCTTGAGGTCCGCGAGGCGCAGCACGCCCGCGGTCTGGGCAACAACCCGCTCGCGGTAAGCGTCCCGTTGGTCATTCGATCCCTGAAAATCGCGGACGAGACCGCCGAAGCGCTCGACGCCCGCGGCTATGATTCCGCACCGGCACGGCACCACCGGCTCTAGCCGCCCCACCACCCTTCATCGCCTTCACCCGTCTCTAGGAGTACCCATGTCCACCACCACCGCCCCCTCCCAAACACGCAATACCGTGTACGTCGCAGTCTTCGCGGCGATGATCGCCGCAATGGGACTGGTTCCGCCCATCACCCTGGGCGTCATCCCGGTGCCGATCACCCTGCAGACCCTGGGCGTCATGCTCGCCGGCGCCATGCTGGGCCCTTGGCGCGGCTCCTTGGCCTCGCTGGTCGTGATCGTGCTCTCCGTGGCCGGACTGCCGCTGCTGGCCGGAGGCCGCGGCGGGTTGGGTGTGCTGTTGGGCCCAACCGGCGGCTACCTGGTCGGATGGTTC
The DNA here is from genome assembly GCF_001454985.1 of Arthrobacter sp. YC-RL1. Taxonomy (NCBI): domain Bacteria; kingdom Bacillati; phylum Actinomycetota; class Actinomycetes; order Micrococcales; family Micrococcaceae; genus Arthrobacter; species Arthrobacter sp. YC-RL1. The sequence goes on along the minus strand of NZ_CP013297.1, from coordinate 1,786,479 downwards.
TTCGGCTCGCTGGTCATCGGTGCGCTGTTCAAGTACTGGGTGATCCGCATGCAGTCCAAGCTCCTGCAGCTGGTGTCCGGCCTGGTTGCCACCATCCTCGGCGGCATCGTGGTGATCTACCTGTTCGGCGTCCCGTGGACCGCGGTCGTCACCGGTCTCGACCTGAAGACCTCGCTGGTCGGCTCCCTCGCATTCCTGCCCGGTGACCTGCTCAAGGCAGTGGTGGCCACGCTCGTCGCCCTGACCGTCCACCGCAGCTACCGCGGACTGCTGAAGTAACCTCGTGGATCTCTCGCTTGCCGTGGAGCATTGGGCTCGAAGCACGCCGGACCGGATCGCAGTGGCCTCCGCCAAGGAGGAACTGACCTTCGGCCAGCTGATGCTTCGGGCCCAAGGTCTATCCACGCGCCTTCGCCGGCACCCGGGCCTGCGCGTGGGCATCCATACCCAGGACCCGGTGGCCATGGCGGTCGGGTTCCATGCGGCGGTTCTGGCCGGAAAGTCGCTGGTTGTCCTCGATCCAGCCTGGACGCAGGAACAGCTAGCAGCAACCGCCCGACGCCTCCGAGCCTCCTTGGTGGTCACCGCCCCGGAGCACGCAGCTGTGCTCCAAAACCTTGGTTTCTCCACCCATTCGGTTCCAGTTGACGGCGCAGGTCCCCTGCACCCGGTCCGGCCGGCCTCTGCAGAGCGCGAACTGCTGGTCATCTGCACCTCCGGATCCAGCGGCGAGCCCAAGGCAATCGTGCGCAGCCAGGGCTCATGGCAGCAGTCGCTGTCCTCGGGCGCCGCGATCCTCGGCGCAGTTCCCGCCGCGCTCACCCTATGCCCCGGGCCGATATCCCATGGGCTCGGACTGTACGCGCTGGTCGAATCGCTGCATACCGGTGGAACCCTGCTGGCCAGCGGACGCTGGAACACCGATACGGCCCGCACCCTGCTTGGAAGGTACGCCTGCACCCACATCGTCTCGGTCCCGACGATCATCCAGCGGCTGCTCGATGCGTCCCCCGACGGCGCACTGGACTCGCTTAACACGGTGGTCAGCGGCGGTGAACCGCTGCCCGCCCCCACGGTGGAGACGATTTTCACCGATACCCCTGCGACGGCCTGCACCGAATACTACGGCAGCTCGGAGCACAGCCTGATTGCCTACCGCCACCGCGAACCAGGCGAAGAGCCCGCCGGAAACTTCATTGGCATTCCGTTCCCCGGGGTGAAGGTGCACATCCACCGTGAGGAGGGGGCTTCGCCCGGGGGCGCGATCTTCGTAGACAGCCCGTTCAACGCCGAAGGCTACGATTCTTCCGGCGCCGTGTGCATCAACCGGTGCGGAGCCTCCACCAGCGTCGGCGACCTCGGGCGGCTGCTCGACGATGGCCGATTGGAACTTCACGGACGCGGCGGAGCGATGCTCAACCTCAACGGCAATAACGTGCATCCGGGTGAAATCGCGCAGGCCTTCGCACGGCTTGGCCTGGCGGACGTGCGGATCCGCATGTCCTTGCGCGGCGGCAGCAAAACGCTGCTGGCCTACACCTGCACGGAACCGCAGCCGGGCCCGGAGCTTGCCGGCCGGCTGCGCGAGCTGCTGCCGAGCTACAAGATCCCCCGCGAACTGGTATTTCTTGAACGCTGGCCGATGACTTCCAGCGGAAAGATCGCCGACGCCGAACTTCCCGATTCGAGTATTCCCGACCTAGCGAAGGTGGCCCTGAGATGAATCACGCCTACATTATCGGCGCCGCGCGCACTCCGATTGTCCGCGCAGGCAAGGAGTTCACCCGGATCACCGCGGACAGGTTGCTCGGGACCGTGGTCGATGCGCTGCTGCAACGCACGGGCATTGCACCCCAGGCCGTGGACCATGTTTATGCCGGCAACGCCGCCGGACCGGGCGGGAACATTGCCCGGGTTGCGGCTCTCGCCTCGGCGCTGCCGCAGACGGTTCCGGCCACCAGCGTGGATGCGCAGTGCGCCAGCGGACTGGAATCCATCGCGGCGGCGGCGCGCATGATCCGCTGCGGCGAAGCGGACCTAGTGATTGCCGGAGGTGTTGAATCCGCGAGCACCGCGCCGTGGCGCGTGGAGAAGCAGACCGATCCCATGATGCAGCCGCGGCTCTATTCGCGGGCGCGCTTCACGCCAGTTCCCGATCCGGACCCGGACATGGGAGTCGCGGCGGAGAATATCGCGCAGCGCTACGGCATCAGCCGGCAGCGGCAGGACAAGTTCGCGTTGGACAGCCACCGCAAGGCGCTGCAGGCCATGGAATCCGGGGCATTCAGCGCCGAGCTGGTGGGCATCCCGACTTCAGACGGGCTGGTCGAGGCCGACACCTGCCCGCGCCCGGGGCTCACCCCGCGCAAGCTCGCAGCGCTCAAGCCGGCCTTCGTGCCTGGAGGCAGCGTCACAGCGGGCAACGCCTGCCCGATCAACGACGGCGCGGCCGCGGTCGTGCTGGCCAGCGAGCGGATGCTCGAACAGCTGGAACCTGACTTTGCCCTGCGCTACCTCGGCGCGGCCTCCGGAGCGAGCGATCCGGAAATCCTCGGCATGGCGGCGACGCCCGCCTACCGGAATCTGGTCCGCCTGCTCGGCGAGGATCCCACGCGCAGCGACGCGCTGATTGAATTCAATGAGGCGTTCGCGGTGCAGGCGCTGGCCTGCCTGGACGAATTGGGCATTGGCGAACACCGGGTGAACCGCCAAGGCGGAGCCTTGGCCCTCGGGCATCCCTACGGGGCCAGCGGAGCGGTCCTGGTCACCCGTTTATTCTGGCAGGCCCAGCAGGCCCGCACCCCGGGCCAGCGTGCCGTCGCGTTGATGGCCGCCGCAGGAGGCACCGGAAGCGCAGTCGCCTTCGAATCGATGCCCAGTAAGCAGGATTAGAGGTTGAAGCCCAGCGCGCGCATCTGGTCGCGGCCGTCTTCGGTGATGTGTTCGGGGCTCCATGGCGGCATCCAGACCCAGTTCAGGCGGTAGGCCTCGACGAGGCTCTGCAAGGCGTTTTCCACCTGGTCCTCGATGACCGGGGTCAGCGGGCAAGCCGCGCTGGTCAGCGTGATGTCGATGTCCAGGGCGCCGTCCTCGGCGAAGCGCAACCCGTACACGAGGCCCAGGTCAACGATGTTCACACCGAGTTCCGGGTCAATGACATCCCGCAACGCTTCTTCAATGTCCTCAATGGGCTTGGCAACCAGCTTGGCGGTTGCGTGCGTCGTTTCTGTCACGATTCTCTCCCCTGTCGCACTCTATGTGAGCTAGCCCTCACTGGAATACAGGGAACTATACGCACGGCTTCGCGCCGCCTGCCACCGCCAGTCCCACTGAGTCGAAATGGGCAGAGATTTTGCCCCTGCAGCCGTACCGCGAGCCGACAGCAGATGGCAAAAGGCGCCGCACGAAACGAAATTCGTGCGGCGCCTTTGTGGCTCAGCCGTGACTAGATGTTGAACCCGAGGGCTCGCATCTGGTCGCGTCCGTCATCGGTGATCCGTTCAGGACCCCAAGGCGGCATCCAGACCCAGTTCAACCGGTGATCGTCGACGACGCTCTCCAGCGCGGAGGCTACCTGCTCCTCGATGATGTCGGTCAGCGGGCAGGCGGCGGTGGTCAGGGTGAGGTCCAGGACCAGCGCGCCGTCTTCGGCGTACTTCAATCCGTAGAGCAGCCCCAGGTCGACAATGTTGACTCCGAGTTCCGGGTCAATGACGTCCTTCAGTGCTTCTTCGACGTCCTCCAGCGGAGTAGTCGTGGAGCCCTTGCTCTGTTCCGTAGCTTCGCTCATGGGAACTTTCCTAACTAGGCGTTGACGTTCAGGTAACGGTCGTAGCCTTCTTCTTCCAGGCGGTCGGCAAGCTCCGGGCCGCCCTGTTCAGCGATCTTGCCATCCACGAACACGTGCACGAAGTCCGGCTTGATGTAGCGCAGGATGCGGGTGTAGTGGGTGATCAGCAGGGTGCCCATCTGGTTCTCCTCCTGGGCGCGGTTGACGCCCTCGGAGACGATCTTCAGTGCGTCGACGTCCAGGCCGGAGTCGGTCTCGTCCAGCACGGCGAACTTCGGCTTGAACAGTTCCAGCTGCAGGATCTCGACGCGCTTCTTCTCGCCGCCCGAGAAGCCCTCGTTCACGTTGCGCTGTGCGAAGTCGGCATCGATCTTCAGCTTGCCCATGGCTTCCTTGACGTCCTTGGTCCAGGTACGCAGCTTCGGGGCTTCGCCGTCGATAGCGGTCTTGGCGGTGCGCAGGAAGTTGGTCATGGTCACGCCCGGAACCTCGACCGGGTACTGCATGGCCAGGAACAGGCCTGCCTTGGCGCGCTCGTCAACGCTCATCTCCAGCACGTCTTCGCCGTCCAGGGTGATCGAACCGCTGGTGACGTTGTAGCGCGGGTGACCGGCGATGGTCGACGCCAGGGTCGACTTGCCCGAACCGTTGGGGCCCATGATTGCGTGGGTCTCATTGGTGTTGATGGTCAGGGTTACACCCTTGAGGATTTCCTTGGAGCCCTGCTCGGTGTCGATCGAGACGTGCAGGTCCTTGATTTCCAGAGTAGACATACGTCGTTCCGTTTCTTTCTAAAAGCTGATGAAGACAGGCACTGACTAGTTGTCAGTTGCAGCCAGTTCGGATTCGATGGTCTCGGTCAGACGCTCCTGCAGAGCTTCGTCGCCGATCTGCTGAACGATTTCGTTCAGGAAGCCGCGAACCACCAGGCGGCGTGCGGTCTTCTCGTCGATGCCGCGGGCCATCAGGTAGAACAGGTGCTCGTCGTCGAAACGGCCGGTGGTCGATGCGTGTCCCGCACCGTCGATCAGGCCGGTTTCGATTTCCAGGTTCGGCACCGAGTCGGCGCGTGCGCCGTCGGTCAGCACCAGGTTGCGGTTCGCTTCGTAGGAGTCGGTGCCCACGGCGGCCTTCTGGATCAGCACGTCGCCGACCCATACGGTGTGCGCGTCCTTGCCCTGCAGCGCACCCTTGTAGAGCACGTTGGACTTGCAGTTGGCCACGGCGTGGTCAACGAACAGGCGGTGCTCCTGGTGCTGGCCGGCATCGGCGAAGTACAGGCCGTACAGCTCGATCTCGGCGCGTTCGCCGGTGAAGCGTGCCGACGGGTTCACGCGCACCAGGTCGCCACCGAAGGTGACGGCGATGTGCTTGAACGATGCACCGGCGGCAACCAGCGCCTGCTGCGAGGAAGCATGGACGGCGTCGTTCTCCCAGGCCTGCAGCGAGATCACGGTCAGGCGGGCGTCGGCACGGACATCGAATTCGATGTTCTGCGCCAGCACGGCGGAGCCGACGTGGTCCAGGATGATGGTTGCTTCGGTGTTCTCCTCGGCAACCACGATGATGTGCTGGGCGGCGGCATCCAGCGACTCGCCGGTGATGCGCAGGGTGGCCTGCACGCCTTCGGCGCCCTTCGGAACGGTGACGACCTGCGAGCTGGAAGCGTACTTCCAGGCGTTGGCCGAGACGCGGTCATCCGGGGTGTGGGCGATGCCGTTGAGCACGTCATCGGCGGCGACCTCGGTCAGCACGACTGCATCGCTGCCGGTCAGCTCGACCTTCGGGGCGGCACCGGTCAGCTCGTCGGTGTGCAGGCCCTTCAGGCGCTTGAGCGGGGTGAAGCGCCAGTCCTCTTCGCGGCCGGTCAGCTTGGCGAAGTCCTCGACGTTGTAGCTGGTCAGACGGCCTGCACGCGAGGAGTCCGGAACGCCTACGCCGCCGCCGTGGCTGTGCGCCTTCGATGAAGCGCCACCCAGCGGCGAGCCGTTGGAGTCGTTGATCGGCGAAAGGTTTTCGCCCTCTTCGGTGAAACCGGGAATCGATGGTGCGCCGATGCGCGACTTCTCTTCCGGGATATGGGTGGTGGTCTCCGACATTCTTAGCCGACCGATCCTTCCATCTGAAGTTCAATAAGGCGGTTCAGTTCCAGCGCGTATTCCATTGGCAGTTCGCGCGCGATCGGCTCGACGAAGCCGCGCACGATCATTGCCATGGCCTCGTCCTCGGCCAGGCCGCGGGACTGCAGGTAGAACAGCTGTTCCTCGGAAACGCGGGAAACGGTTGCCTCATGGCCCATGGTCACGTCGTCCTCGCGGACGTCGATGTACGGGTAGGTATCCGAACGCGAAATCTGGTCAACCAGCAGCGCGTCGCAGACGACCGAGTTCTTGGTGCCCTTGGCGCCTTCCTGCACCTGGACCAGGCCGCGGTACGCCGAGCGGCCGCCGTTGCGGGCTACCGACTTGGCCACGATGGCGCTGGAGGTGTTCGGGGCGATGTGGACCATCTTCGAACCGGTGTCCTGGTGCTGGCCCTCGCCGGCGAAGGCGATGGACAGGGTCTCGCCCTTGGCGTGCTCGCCGACCAGATAGACGGCCGGGTACTTCATGGTGACCTTGGAACCGATGTTGCCATCGACCCATTCCATGGTGGCGCCCTCTTCGCAGACGGCGCGCTTGGTCACCAGGTTGTACACGTTGTTCGACCAGTTCTGGATCGTGGTGTAGCGAACGCGGGCGTTCTTCTTCACGACGATCTCGACCACTGCGGAGTGCAGCGAGTCGGACTGGTAGATCGGGGCGGTGCAACCCTCGATGTAGTGGACGTAGGAGCCCTCGTCGGCGATGATCAGGGTGCGCTCGAACTGACCCATGTTTTCCGTGTTGATGCGGAAATAGGCCTGCAGCGGGATCTCCACGTGGACGCCCTTCGGGACGTACACGAAGGAACCGCCCGACCAGGTCGCGGTGTTCAGCGAAGCGAACTTGTTGTCGCCAGCCGGAATAACCGAACCGAAGTACTCCTTGAAGATATCTTCGTGTTCCTTCAGGCCGGTGTCGGTGTCAAGGAAGATAACACCCTGGGCCTCAAGGTCCTCACGCAGCTGGTGGTAGACGACCTCGGACTCGTACTGCGCGGCAACACCGGAAACCAGACGCTGCTTCTCAGCCTCCGGGATACCCAGCTTGTCGTAGGTGTTCTTGATGTCCTCGGGCAGGTCGTCCCAGCTGGTGGCCTGCTTCTCAGTGGAACGCACGAAGTACTTGATGTTGTCGAAGTCGATGCCCGAGAGGTCTGGACCCCAGGTCGGCATAGGCTTGCGGTCGAAGTACTTCAGTGCCTTCTGGCGGAGGTTCAGCATCCATTCCGGCTCGTTCTTCAGAGCGGAGATGTTAGCTACTACATCCTTGTCGACACCGCGGCGCGCGTTGGCTCCGGCGTCGTTCTTATCGGCCCAGCCGAATTCGTAATTACCGATTCCCTGGAGTTCAGGGTTCTTTTCCAGAATCTCGGAAATTACACCTGGGTCTGCAGACTCCTGTGCAATCTGATCCGTCATCGCGGCCTCTCCTGCTTCGTGAACTGAATTCGAGTTCTCTTCTCGGCGCGCATTGGCGCCTTTTCACGCCCCACAGGGATGTGGGTCGTGCACACGTGTCCGCCTCCGGCCAAGGTTGAGAGCCTACGCACATCAACCCCGATCAAGCGGGCGAACATTTCGGTTTCCATGTCGCAAAACACCGGAAACTCCCGTGCCAAGTCTTGTATTGGGCAGTGCCCCTGGCAAAGCTGGACGCTATGCATCAGGGCCGTAGCCACCTTGGTGTCGACCTTGCGGGTGTACCCAACAAAGCCGTCCGTGCTGAGCAGTTCGCTCAAAACGTCAGCCCGGGCTTCCAGGCCTTCCACGCCGGCCAGGGCCTTGGCGTAGCGGTCTTCCATCGCCGCAAATCGATCGCGGGCAAACTTGCGGATCGCATCCTCGCCGGCTGCCTCACCGAGCACCTTCAGTGCATCGGTGGCGATTTCCAAGTAATCGTTGCCAAGCTTGGCCTGCCCTCGGTGCGAGAGCACGTATCTGCGGGACGGGCGGCCAGCACCGGTCTTCTGGTTGGCCACGAGCTTTACCTCGACGAGCCTTGCCTTGGACAGGGCGTCAAGGTGACGGCGGACCGCCGCGGGTGTGAAGCCAAGCTTGCTGCCAAGCTCGGCTGCACTGACCGGCCCATCTTCGAGAACAGCGTTCAGGACCCGGTCGCGCGTGCGTTCCTCTGTATCACCCGCAGCGCCGGCGACGACGCTGGTCGAGCTACTCACTGAGTTTGAATTAGATGAATACACAACACAATCATGCGTATATTTTCGCGATCAGTCTAGTAAGGAAGGACTTACTAAGGATGGGCTTTCCCGCCTAGAAGGTACGCGGTTTTCGAACTGCTTCTGACATCTTCAATTCTCTCGCGTTGGCGCCGACAACTCGAGTGATGGTGACCAACCACTCAGGCTGGAGAGTTCGACATGACGTAGAATGCTGTGGTGTCTTCTGTAACCCCCAGCCTCGTCATTAATGAGCTGGCCAAAGATTTAGGTCCAGTTCCGGCCCTGGATAATCGCATGCTGCGAGTCCTGGAATCGGTCTCGCTCAAGGCCTACCCGGGGCAAATCACCACGCTGCTGGGCTCCAACGGCGCTGGCAAGTCCACGACCCTGGCCTGCGCCCAGGGACTGATGCATCCGGATGGCGGTTCCATCGAACTGCTGGGCCAGGACCCCTACGGCGACAACCCGGAACTTCGGGCACGCGTCGGCGTCATGCTGCAGGACGGCGGGCTCCCCCCGTCGATGCGGCCGGTGCCGCTGCTGCGCCATGTCGCTTCGCTCTACCGGAACCCGGTGGACATCGACGCGTTGATCCAACGCCTGGATCTGGAATCCTTCGGATCGCGTAATATTCGCCGCCTCTCGGGCGGCCAGAAGCAGCGGGTGGCATTGGCTCTGGCCCTGGCCGGAGATCCGGAAGTGCTGTTCCTCGACGAACCGAGCGCCGGACTCGATCCGCAGTCCCGGCAAGTCGTTTTCGACCTGATCTCGGAGCTGCGCGACGCCGGCAAGGCGATCGTGCTGACCACGCACCTCATGGATGACGCGCAGCGCCTGAGCGATTACGTGTACATCATCGACAAGGGCTGCACCGTTGCGCAGGGCACCGTCTCGGAGCTCATCGCCAGGGCGGAAGAGGGCCACGATGCACGTCCGGTCTCATTCAGCGCCACTGCAGGGCTCGCACTCCCCCAACCACCGCTTGGCCTGTACCTTGCGGAGACCTCGGCCGGACAGTACCGCTTGGACGGCGTGACGACTCCCGAACACCTGAACTGGCTGACCAGCTGGTGGGCCAGGGAATCGATCCTGCCGACCCAATTGAACTTGCAGTCACGCAGCTTGGAAGATGTTTTCCTCGAGTTTGCGCAGAAGGAGGAACAGGCATGACCCAGGTCAGCACCGAGTCCAACGCGGTTTCACCGCTCAAGCGCATCCTGATCCAGGGCAAGTACGAAGCGCTCCAGATGCTCAGCAACGGCGAGCAGCTGATCCTGGCCGTGGTCATGCCGATGATCGCCCTCTTTGTCCTGACGTTCACGGATCTGATTTCGGATATCGCCGAGCGCACCATTGATGCAGCGGTGCCCGGAGTCCTGGCGTTGTGCGTCATTTCCACCGCATTCACCGGCCAGGGCATCGGCACCGGGTTCGACCGCCGCTACGGGGTGCTGAGAATGTTCTCCACCACCCCGCTGGGCAAAACAGGACTCATTTTCGGCAAGGTCATCGCCGTGCTGACCGTGCTGGTGATCCAGGCGGTCCTGATCAGCGCCGTGGCGCTGCTGCTGGGCTGGCAGCCGAATCCCTGGGGCATTATTCCCGGGATCCTCTTCCTGCTCCTGGGCGCCGCGGCCTTCACCTCCCTGGGTCTGCTGATCGCCGGAACCGTCCGCCCGGAAGCGACGCTGGCCATCACCAACCTGGCCTGGATCCTGCTCGCAGGCGCCGGCGGCGTCCTCTATCCGCTGAGCATGGCCCCGGAATGGCTACAGCCCACCTTGAGCGCACTGCCGTCGGCAGCCCTGGGCGATGCCATGCGCGATGCACTGATCAACGGGCACTTCAATTTTCCCGGACTGATCTTCCTGGTGCTGTGGGCCGCTGCCGGCTCATTCGCTGCTATCAAGAAGTTCAAATGGAACTAACCACCACACCAAGCCAAAAGGGATGATTCTCATGTCTTCAGACCTAGCCGCAAAGAGCTGGGCCGATAAGCTGCCAACGAAGGTAACCCGCCTCGTTCACGGTCTGGCGATCGCATCACTGATCTCCCAGATTGGCATCATCGTCACCGGTGGCGCAGTACGCCTGACCAAGTCAGGCTTGGGCTGCTCGCAGTGGCCGAACTGCGTGCCCGGTTCCATGACCCCGGTCCCAGAGATGGGTATCCACGGCCTGATCGAGTTCGGCAACCGACTGCTGACCTTTGTCCTTCTGGTCATTGCCATCGCTTTCCTGGTTTCGATCTGGAATATGCGCAAGACCCACTCCACCTTGTACAAGCTGGGACTGGTGCTGCTGATCGGCATTCCTGGCCAGGGTGTCATCGGCGGCATCACCGTGCTGACCGGCCTGAACCCGTGGGTTGTCTCGCTGCACTTCCTGCTCTCGGCATCGCTGGTCGCTTTGGCCACCATCCTGGTCAACCGCACCCGCCGCGAACTCAAGCGTGACGAAGCGCCGGCCACGACCAAAGCCATCGCGCAGGTCGGCACCCTGGTGCTGCTTCTGGCGAGCATCGCCATCATCATGGGCACCATCGTCACCGGCACCGGCCCGCACGCGGGCGACGCCGATGCACCGCGCCACCTGTTTGATCCGCGCATCGTCACCCCGCTGCATACCGGTCCGGTGTACCTGCTGATCCTCGCGACCATCGCCTTCATGGTGCTCGCCTACCGCACGTCCAACAATCCGAAGCTTCGTGCGGCCGGCTGGTGGATGGTTGTTGCCATCCTGGTCCAGGGAGCCATCGGCTACATCCAGCACTTCAACGGCCTGCCGGTCGTCCTGGTGCTGCTGCACATGCTCGGAGCCAGCATGCTCATGGTCGCAGCGACCAACGTCTGGGATCGTTCGAGCCTGATGCCCAAGTCCGCGCGCATCGACCAGGACTAGTTCCCTTCCCCTGCGACGACGGGCGGCTCCCAACGTATTGTTGGGAGCCGCCCGTTGTTTATGCGCAACTTTTCCTAGGCCTTTTGCGCGGGTTGGAGCCGCAGCAACCCTGCCAGCCCGGCAAAGAAATAGATCGTCCCCGCGATCCAGAAGCCGAGCACCAGCATACCCATGTCGAAGACCGACGCGACCAGCAACAGCGCACCGCACGCCGCCAAGACCCAGTAGGCTGCGCGCAGGCCCCGAATCGCTCCCACGGCGGCCAGGACCAAAACCGCCAGCACTGCAATCCCCTGCACCCCGGTCTCCACGGTTCCGGTGGCCAGGCCGGCCAGCAGCGCCGCGGCAGGGACTCCCGCTGCCAGCCCGGCAGTCATCCGCAAGGGCAGGTGCCTGCGGCCCTGAGCCCGCTGTTGCCGACGGTAGGATACTCCAACGATCATCCACGCGGCCACGATCAGCGGCAGGTAGAAGACTCCGAGGTTGAAGCCGATCACGAAGGGCAGTGCCGTCACGATCACCGCAGCGACCGTCCTGCAGATGCGCGCAGCTGGGGATTTCATCATGGATCCCGCCGCAACCATGAGGCCTGGAAGCAGGAAGAGCAGCATCAAACCCGCTCCGAATCGGGTGCTCGCATCGTAGTTAATCGCGCTCGAATGCAACCAATCCGGCCAGAATTCATCAACATTCAAGGACGGGTAGATCCACGTGTCGACCACTGCGGCCAGCACTCCCGCCGCAAGTGCAATGAAGCCCAGAACCTTGCGCTTCGCGCGTTGCTCCATTTCCACGGCTCCATCGGCGAAGTCCGCCTGGACCTCGGCGGCGATGGCCTGAACCGGCCCGAGGCCGGCGATGATCTGGTCATCGCTGCGGCCGCGTTCCCTGGCTTCGTCGATATGCTCCGCAAGGTCGGCGACGACTGCTTCGCGCCGCGCTGGAGGAACCTTCCGCAACTCGTGGTCGAGCGCTTCCAGATATTTGCCTACAGCACCATGGTTCTCAGTCATGTTCATGTCGTCTCCCGAGTAGTTCGCCTACTTGCCCAGATATTTCGTTCCATACCGCATCGAATTGACGCAGGTGCGATGCTCCCCGATCGGTCATCGCGTAATACTTCCTCCGCCGGCCGGTATCGCTTTCCTCCCACCGAGTGGTCACCAGGTCCGCAGTTTTCATCCGCGCCAGCAAGGGATAGAGGCTTCCCTCGCTGGCCGTCAGATTGCGCTCTACCAGCTCATCGGCGAGCTCAAGGCCGTACTTGTCTCCTTGCGCCAGCAAAGCCAGTACGCAGTATTCCAAGACGCCCTTGCGGATATTCGTCGCAATCTTCTCGCCCTGTTCTTCCATGCTTGGAACCTTACCTTGCATAACAAGACTTGCATAGCAGGGCAAGGTTCGTTTCTGTTGCGAATCGGCGTTAAAACAAGCATCCGGCACTGAATCAAATGATTCAGCACCGGATGCTTGAAGCGCGGGAGAAGTCCTAGCCGAAAAGCGGGCTTCCCACGAACGGGTCGATGGCCAAGGCCAGGAACACGATCGAAAGGTAGGTGATCGAGATGTGGAAGACCTTCATGGCCTTGCGGTTGACCTCGGCTGGCTTGTGGTCGCGCTGCGCCTCGCGGTAGAGCACATGGGATTCGTAGACGAACCACGCGCCGGCGCCGCCAGCGATCGCCGTGTAGACGATTCCCGCGTCACCCAGCGGCACGAGCAGCAGCGAGCACACCACGGTGGCCCATGCGTAGAGCACAACCTGAACGGAAACGCGGCGCGCATTGGCGATGGCACCCAGCATTGGAACCGATGCCGCGTTGTAGTCGTCCGCGTACTTCATGGACAGCGGCCAGTAGTGCGGCGGGGTCCACAGGAAGATCACCAGGAACAGGATGATCGCAGGCCATTCGATGGTTTCCTTGACGGCCGCCCAAGCGATGAGCACAGGCATGCACCCGGCGATACCGCCCCAGACGATGTTCTGCGCGGTGCGGCGCTTGAGAATCATGGTGTACAGAACGACGTACAGCAGGATCGCCGCAAGCCCCAGCGCGGTGGTCAGCGGGTTGGTTCCCACCCAGAGCACCACCAGCGAAGCGATAGCCAGGGTCCACGAGAAGATCAGCGCTTCCTTGGGCGTCAGGTCGCCGGTAACCAGCGGACGGCCCTTGGTTCGCTTCATGAGCTTGTCCATGTCGCGATCGATGTAGCAGTTGAATGCGCCCGAAGCGCCAGCGGCCATGGCACCGCCAACAATGGTGGAAACCATGAGCCAGACCGGAGGGAATCCGCGCTGGGCAAAGATCATGGTTGGAAGCGTGCTCACCAACAGCAACTCGATCACGCGAGGCTTGGTCAGTGCGAGGTAGGCACTGGCCTTGCGCTTCAGAAAGTCGCCGGTGGATTCATCAGGCTGGCGCGATGCGCGTGGCACTGACAAGTCGGCGACACTTTGAGTCTTCAATTAAACGCACTCAGTTCTTCGCAGGGTACAAGGACAGACACAACCATTCTACGTGTTATAGAAATTGAAAGAAACTCTCCCCAATCAGGGATTCGGCCGAAACAAGGTGATTTGAGTCAACATGGCGTCTCATGCAGGCCGAGCGCGCGCCCACTGGCACACGATCAACAGACCATCGCTGAACGCAAAGTCCATGCCGCAACATTGCTGGCGAACCCAAGCGCTTCAACAAATGGATTCGCCCCGCGCAACCGATCCGCCGCCGCGCGACGCCAAAGCAGGTCATGAAATCCGCCCGTCGACATCATCCCGCCCGCACCCAGCCACCCGATGGGCCGCAAAATCATTGGAACCCGATCGCATTGGCCATTAACCAACAAAATTCAAACATAGTGGGCTGTTCATGCACAAATTATAGATCTTGTTCAAAGGTTCCCGTTCCTTGGTATGGAGACGATGCGGCACGCCGCTGCCGTACGCTGACCAAACCGCTCGCCACGTCTTCCCGGACACGATTCGTCCATTCCGATCAGCCCGAAGAGCCGCTCCTGAACTGGCGGCAACGGGCACAAAACGCGCCGGCAAACGCAACGAGTTGCTCGCGGTTACAAATCTTTGGGTGTCATCTTGCTTAACCCGCGCATCAAATGGGCGTTTCGCGATAGAGTTGAACCTGATTGCGCCGTCGCGACCAATGACCCCTCTAAGCTCGAACACCGGGTACATAGGACCGACGGCGTATTGCGTGTCAGCGGGAGTATTTCTCCCGTCCAAGCCTGAATGGAAGGAACGCCGCAGTGGCGACTGAATCCTTAGTAGAAGAGTTCTCCCTCACCGAGTTGGACCGTAAAGCCATTGACACCACCCGTGTCCTGGCGGCAGATGCTGTTGAAAAAGTAGGCAACGGCCACCCCGGCACCGCCATCAGCTTGGCCCCTGCTGCCTATCTGATCTTCCACAAGCACCTGCGCCACGATCCGAAGGACCCGAACTGGATCGGCCGCGACCGCTTCATCCTTTCCCCAGGCCATACCTCGCTGACCCTGTACCTGCAGCTGTTCCTCTCCGGCTACGGCCTGGAAATGGAAGACATCGCCGCCCTGCGCACCTGGGGCGCCAAGACCCCCGGCCACCCGGAGTTCGGCCACACCGCCGGCGTCGAGATCACCACCGGCCCGCTGGGCCAGGGCCTCGCCTCCGCCGTGGGCTTCGCCTACTCCCAGCGCCGCATGCGCGGGTTGCTGGATCCCGACGCACCGGCCGGCACCAGCCCGTTCGACCACACCATCTACGTCATTGCCTCGGACGGCGACCTTCAGGAAGGCGTCACCTCCGAAGCCTCCTCGCTGGCAGGCCACCAGGAACTGGGCAACCTCGTCGTCATCTACGACGACAACAAGATCTCCATCGAAGACGACACCGACATCGCCTTCACCGAAGACGTCCTGGGCCGCTACGCCGCCTACGGCTGGCACACCCAGCGCGTGGACTGGACCGAAACCGGCGAATACGTCGAAGACGTCGCCGCCCTGGATGCAGCCATCCGCGCCGCCAAGGCAGAGACCGGCCGCCCGTCGATCATCTCGCTGCGCACCATCATCGGCTGGCCATCGCCGACCAAGCAGAACACCGGCGGAATCCACGGATCCAAGCTCGGTGGCGAAGAAGTCGCCGGCCTGAAGAAGGCCCTGGGCTTCGACACCGGGAAGACCTTCGCCATCGAAGACGAGGTGCTGGCCCACGCACGCCAGACCGTTGCCCGCGGCGCCGCCGCCCACGAAGCCTGGAACAAGGAATTCGACGCATGGAAGGCAGCCAACCCGGAAAGCGCCGCGCTGCTGGCCCGCCTGGAATCCGGCCAGCTGCCTGAGGGCTGGACCGAGAAGCTGCCGGTCTTCGAACCCGGCTCCACCATGGCCACCCGCGCCGCCTCCGGCAAGGTCATCAACGCGATCGCCGATGAGCTGCCCGAGCTGTGGGGCGGCTCGGCCGACCTGGCCGGCTCGAACAACACCACCATCGACACCGCCAAGTCCTTCGCGCCCGAGCGCCGCTCGACCGACTCCTGGTCGGCCAGCCCGTACGGCCGCGTGCTGCACTTCGGCATCCGCGAGCACGCCGCAGCCTCGATCGTCAACGGCATCGTGCTCTCCAGCCCGACCCGCGCGTTCTCCGGCACCTTCCTGATCTTCTCGGACTACCAGCGCCCGGCCATCCGCCTGGCCGCGCTGATGGGCGTCCCGTCGATCTTCGTATGGACCCACGACTCGATCGGCCTCGGTGAAGACGGCCCGACCCACCAGCCGGTGGAGCAGCTGGCCAGCCTGCGCGCCATCCCGAACTTCGACGTGATCCGCCCGGCGGACGCCAACGAGGTCGCCTACGCCTGGCGCGGCATGCTGGAGCTGACCGGCACCCCGTCCGGCATCGTGCTTTCCCGCCAGAACCTGCCGATCTACGACCGTTCGGCAGCCGGCTTCCGCTCCGCCGAAGGCACCCTGAAGGGCGGCTACGTGCTGGCCGAAGCGGTGCGCGACGGCGCCGAGGTCACCCCCGACGTCATCCTGATCGCCACCGGCTCCGAGGTCGAGCTGGCAGTGGAGGCCCGCGGGGAGCTGGCAGCCAAGAACATTGCCGCTCGCGTCGTCTCGCTGCCGAGCCACGAATGGTTCGCCAAGCAGGACGCCGCCTACCGCGAATCGGTGCTGCCCGCAGCCGTCGCCGCCCGCGTCTCGGTTGAGGCCGGCGTGGCCCAGGGCTGGCGCGAGCTGGTCGGCGCCCATGGCGAAATCGTCTCGCTGGACCACTTCGGCGCCTCCGCCGACTACAAGAAGCTCTACTCGGAGTTCGGCATCACCACCGCAGCCG
This sequence comes from Arthrobacter sp. YC-RL1, assembly GCF_001454985.1. NCBI lineage: Bacteria > Bacillati > Actinomycetota > Actinomycetes > Micrococcales > Micrococcaceae > Arthrobacter > Arthrobacter sp. YC-RL1. The sequence goes on along the minus strand of NZ_CP013297.1, from coordinate 1,770,130 downwards.
TGGTGGCCGCCGCCGAAACCTCCGTCCAGAACGCCGCCAACTAAGGAACTCAAGCACACATCATGAGCAACCCCAACACCCAGGCACTGTCCGACGCCGGAGTATCCATCTGGCTCGATGACCTGTCCCGCGAACGACTCACCAGCGGATCGCTGGCTGCGCTGATCGAAGAGAAGAACGTCGTCGGCGTGACCACCAACCCCGCGATCTTCGCCGCCGCGCTGTCCAACGCCGAGGTCTACGGCGATGCCATCGCCGCGCAGCGCCACCACTCGGTGGAAGACGCGATCACCGAAATCACCAGCGACGACGTCGCCGCCGCCTGCGACCTGTTCAAAGGCGTCTACGAGTCGAGCAAGGGCTTCGACGGCCGCGTGTCCATCGAGGTGGACCCGCGCCTGGCCCACGAGACCGCACCGACCATCGCGCAGGCCAAGGCCCTGTACGAGCGCGTGGACCGCGAGAACGTGCTGATCAAGATCCCCGCCACCGTTCAGGGTCTGGAAGCCATCAGCGAGACCATCGCCGAGGGCATCAGCGTGAACGTCACCCTGATCTTCTCGCTGGAACGCTACCGCGAGGTCATCAACGCCTACCTGATCGGCCTGGAGAAGGCCCACGCCAAGGGCCTGGACCTGTCCAAGATCCACTCGGTCGCCTCCTTCTTCGTCTCCCGCGTGGACACCGAGATCGACAAGCGCCTGGACGCCCTGGGCACCGAGGCCGCCGCGGCGGTCCGCGGCCAGGCCGGCGTGGCCAATGCCCGCCTGGCCTACCAGGTCTTCGAGGAATCCTTCACCTCGGCCCGCTACGAGGTGCTGGCCAACGCCGGCGCCAACGTGCAGCGCCCGCTGTGGGCCTCCACCGGCGTGAAGGACCCCGCCTACCCGTCCACCCTGTACGTCACCGAGCTGGTGGCGCCGCAGACCGTGAACACCATGCCGGAGAAGACCCTGGACGCCACCGCGGCCGAGGCCGAGGTGCGCGGCAACGCGATCGCCGGCACCTACGACGCCGCCAACCGCGTGCTGGACAAGCTCGCGGCCCTGGGCATCGACTACAACGAGATCGTGGACCTGCTGGAGGTCGAGGGCGTGAAGAAGTTCGAGGACGCCTGGAACGAGCTGCTCGAGGACATGTCGGTGGCCCTGAAGGGAGCAAAGTAGATGGAACTGGGTCTGGTCACCTCCGGCGACGCCCTGAAGTCAGTCGACGAGCTGCTTCCGCAGCTGATCGAGGCCCGCATCGGCAGCCGCATCGCGGCGCAGGACCCCACCATCTGGGGCCCGGCCGCGGAAGCCGAATCCGCCATCCGCCTGGGCTGGGTCAACCCCTTCGAGGCCGCCGAGCAGCTGCTCCCGGCCATCCTCCAGCTGCGCGAGCAGCTGCAGTCCGAGGGCCTGACCCGCATCGTGCTGTGCGGCATGGGCGGCTCCTCGCTGGCCCCCGAGGTCATCGCCGCGCACGACGAGGTGGACCTGGTCATCTGCGACACCACCGACCCGGCCATGCTGCGCCCGATCCTCGCAACTGACCTGGAGCGCACCGTGGTGGTCGTGGCCTCGAAGTCCGGCTCCACCGTGGAGACCGACTCGCAGCGCCGCGCCTTCACCGCCGCCTTCCAGGCCGCCGGCATCGACCCGGCAACCCGCCTGGTGCTGGTCACCGACCCGGGTTCCCCGATGGACAACCCCGAGGGTGTGCGCGCGGTCTTCAACGCCGACCCGAACGTGGGCGGGCGCTACTCCGCGCTGACCGCCTTCGGCCTGGTGCCTTCGGGCCTGGCCGGCGCCGACATCGAGGCGCTGATCGAGGAAGCCGGCCTGCTGCACGACGTGCTGGCAACCGACGACGAGGACAACCTGGCCCTGCACCTGGGCGCGGCCATGGCCACCGCCGGGCGCGACAAGCTGGTCATTGCCGGCGTGGGCGACGCGCTGCCGGGCTTCGGCGACTGGGCCGAGCAGCTCATCGCCGAATCCACCGGCAAGGACTCCAAGGGCGTGCTGCCGGTGGTGGCGCACCCCGGGGCCCCGGAGCTGCGCGAGCCGGCCGCCGACGTGCTGCCGCTCTACGTCTACGATCAGCTGCCCGAGGACATCGACGAGGAGGCCACTGCGGTGCACTTCAGCGCCCCGCTGGGCACCTCGTTCATGATCTTCGAGTATGCAACCGCCGTGGCCGGCTACCTGCTGGGCATCAGCCCCTTCGACCAGCCGGACGTGGAAGCCGCCAAGGTCGCCGCCCGTTCGCTGCTCGACGCCCCGGCCGCGTCCGCCCCGGATGCAGTGGACGGCTCCGTTGAGCTGTTTGGCACCTCTGCCGCCACCCTGGCCGGCGCGCTGGACGAGCTCACCGCCGCGCTGCCGGACGACGGCTACCTCGCGGTGCAGGCCTACCTCGACCGCAATGGCGACGCGGATCTCGAAGGCCTGCGCGACGCGCTGGCCGCCAAGACCGGCCGCCCGGTGACCTTCGGCTGGGGCCCGCGCTTCTTGCACTCCACCGGCCAGTACCACAAGGGCGGACCTGCCCAGGGCGTATTCCTGCAGGTCACCGCGGACCACCACGAGGACCTGGAAATCCCGGGCCGCCCCTACAGCTTCGGCGGGCTGATCACCGCCCAGGCCAGCGGCGACGCCGGGGTGCTCTCCGATGCGGCGCACAACCGCCCGGTGCTGCGCGTGAACCTCACCGACCGCAAGGCCGGCATCGCGGCCCTGCTCGAGGCGGCGAAGTAGCCGCAGATGAGCAATCCACTACGCGACGCCCGCGACCGGCGGCTTAACCGCATCGCCGGTCCGGGCGCGCTGGTGTTCTTCGGAATCACCGGCGACCTTGCCCGCAAGAAGCTGATGCCGGCGGTCTACGACCTCGCCAGCCGCGGCCTGCTGCCCCCGAACTTCGCCATCGTCGGCTTCGGCCGCCGCGACTGGTCCGCGCAGGACTTCGCCGCCCAGGCCCGCGAATGGATCCTGGCCAGCGCCCGCACCCCGTTCAACGAGACGGTGTTCGCGCAGCTGGCCTCCGGCATGCGCTTCATCTCCGGCGCCTTCGACGACGACGACGCCTACGAGCAGCTCTCCGCCACCCTGGACGAGCTGGCAGAGACCCGCTCCACCGGACGCAACCACGCGTTCTACCTGTCCATCCCGCCCAGCTGGTTCGACGTGGTCTGCGAAAAGCTCTCCGAGCACAAGCTGGCCAACGACGCCAACGAGGGCTGGGAGCGCGTGGTCATCGAGAAGCCCTTCGGCCACGACCTGGCCAGCGCGCGCGAGCTGAACGAGATCGTCGAGTCGGTGTTCCCGCCGGACGCCGTATTCCGAATCGACCACTACCTGGGCAAGGAGACGGTGCAGAACCTGCTGGCGCTGCGCTTCGGCAACCAGATGTTCGAGCCTTTGTGGAACAACAAGTACGTGGACCACGTGCAGATCACCATGGCCGAGGACATCGGCATCGGCGGGCGCGCGAGCTACTACGACGGCGTGGGCGCGGCCCGCGACGTCATCCAGAACCACCTGTTGCAGCTGCTGGCGCTGACCGCCATGGAGGAGCCCATCAGCTTCGACGCGGACCACCTGCGCAGCGAGAAGGAAAAGGTGCTCGCAGCGGTCAAGCTGCCGCAGGACCTGGGCGCGGCTTCGGCGCGCGGCCAGTACACCTCCGGCTGGCAGGGCGGCGAGGAGGTTGTCGGCTTCCTGGACGAGGAGGGCTTCAATCCCAAGTCCAAGACCGAGACCTACGCGGCGATCAGGCTGAACATCAACACCCGCCGCTGGGACGGGGTGCCGTTCTACCTGCGCGCCGGCAAGCGCCTGGGACGGCGCGTCACCGAGATCGCGGTGGTGTTCAAGAAGGCCCCGAACCTGCTGTTCACCGACCACAAGGACGACGAGTTCGGGCAGAACGCGTTCGTGATCCGGGTGCAGCCAGACGAAGGCGCGACCATCCGCTTCTCCTCCAAGGTGCCCGGCACCCAGATGGAGATCCGCGACGTGACCATGGACTTCGGCTACGGCAACGCGTTCACCGAATCTTCCCCGGAGGCCTACGAGCGCCTGATCCTGGACGTGTTGCTGGGCGAGCCTCCGCTGTTCCCGCGCCATGAAGAGGTCGAGCAGTCCTGGCGCATCCTGGATCCCTTCGAGGAGTATTGGGCGGCCCAGCCCGAGCAGCCGGACCCCTACGCCCCTGGTTCCTGGGGCCCCGCCAGCAGCGACGAACTGATGGCCAAGGATGGAAGGACGTGGCGACGCCCATGATGATCGAACTTCCCAACACGACCACTTCCAAGGTCGCCAAGAAGCTGATCTCCTCGCGCCGCACCCACGGCGTGGTGGCGCTCTCCCGCGTGCTGACCCTGGTGGTCATCACCCGCGAGGGCTTCGCGGAGAACGCCATCGAGGCCGCCAACCTCGCAAGCCGCGAGCACCCCTGCCGCATCATCGTGGTGGTGCGCGGCTCCGCGCAGGGCGAGAACCGCCTGGACGTGCAGATCCGCGTGGGCGGCGACGCCGGCGCCTCGGAGGTCATCGTGATGCGCACGCACGGCCCGGACATGGAGGCCGACGAGGCGCTCATTTCCGCGCTGCTGCTGCCCGACGCGCCGATCGTGGCCTGGTGGCCGCACGGTGTGCCGGTCGACCCGGCGGCCACCGCGCTGGGCAAGATCGCGCACCGCCGCATCACCGATTCCGGCGAGACGAAGGACCCCACCGCGGCGCTGTTCAGCCGCGTGGCGACCTACCGCGCCGGCGACACCGACCTGGCCTGGACCCGCCTGACCCTGTGGCGCGCCCAGCTGGCGAGCATCATCGATCTGGTGGGCACCGAGGGCCTGACCAGCATCACCGTGAAGGGTTCGGAGAACTCCCCCTCCACCACGCTGCTGGCAGCCTGGCTGACCATGTGCCTCGACGTGCCGGTCACCATCGCCGCTGACAAGTCCACCGCGGGCCTGTCCTCGGTGCGGCTCTCCCGCGAGGGCGGCGACGTGGAACTCTCCCGCCCCTCGGGTCCCGTGGCTCATCTGTACCTGCCGGGCTCCGCTCCGCAGCGCATCTCGCTGCCGCGCCGCTCGGTGGCCGAATGCCTGGCCGAGGAGATGCGCCGCCTGGATGCGGACGACGTCTTCGGCGAGGTCATCACCCGCGGCCTGGCCCTGACCAACTTGAGGAGCATCCGTTCAAGTGATCGCTAGACAGATCGTCATCCACGAGGACCTGGCAGCCACCGCGCACGGCATTGCCGCCCGGCTGGTCACCTCGATCGCCGACGCCATTGCCGCCCGCGGGGTGGCGCACGTGGTGCTGACCGGCGGCTCGCTGGGCATCGCCGCGCTGGCCGCCGTGGCGGAGAATCCCGCCCGCGTGAGCGTGGACTGGTCGAAGGTGCACTTCTGGTGGGGCGACGAGCGCTTTGTCCCCGCCGATTCGGCGGACCGCAATGCCGGACAGGCGGAGGTGCTGTTCGCGGCCCTTGAGACGCTGGGACTGGACCGCGAGACCGTGCACGCCATGGGCTCCACCGACCAGTACGACTGCGCCGAGGACGCGGCGGCCGCCTACACGGCCCTGCTGGCCCAGGAGGCTCCGGAAGGCGCCGCGAGCCCGGCCTTCGACGTGCTGATGCTGGGCATGGGCCCGGATTCGCACGTGGCATCCCTGTTCCCGAACCACACCAGGTCGGCCGAGCTGGGAGCGATTGCGATCCACGACTCCCCCAAGCCGCCGCCGCACCGCGTGTCGCTGACCATGGGCACCATCAACTCGGCCCGCGAGGTCTGGCTGCTGGTGGCCGGGGCGGAGAAGGCTCCTGCCTTGGCCGCCGCGCAGCACGAGGTCAACGAAGCCGCCGTGCCCGCCAGCGCGGTGCAGGGAACGCAGGCCACCCGCTGGCTTGTGGACCGCTCCGCCGCCACGCTGCTCTAAAACGCGTTATCCGCCGATGCCGCCAACACCAGCTGTTGGCGGCATCGGCCTTTGCTTTTCCCGAAAGGACTCCCCCATGCCCAGCACTGCCTCGAGCATCACCGTGATCGGCGCCGGCGTCATCGGCCTGTCCGCGGCCCACGAGCTGGCCGCCGCCGGGCACCAGGTCACCGTCGCCTACGACCAGGAGCTGCACGAGTGCGTCTCCTCGGTCGCCGCGGCCATCTGGTTCCCCTACCACTCGGAGAACTCCCCGGCCGCCGACCAGCTGCTGGCGGATTCGCTGGCCCGCTTCGAGCAGCTCTCGGAAAACCCCGAGACCGGCATCGACTTGCGCCGCGGCCTGAACGTGGACCACTTGCCGGGCGCGGACCGCAGCTGGACCCGCATCGTCGCCGGCACCGAGGAAGCATCCCCAGCGGATCTGCCGGACGGTGCCCACGCGGGCGTCTGGGCGACGGTGCCGATCATCACCATGAGCACCTACCTTGGCTGGCTGCGCGGCCAGGTCGAAGCGCTGGGCGTGAAGTTCGAAAAGCGCACCGTTGGCGATCTGGCGGAGCTCAAGGACGAAGCGGATCTGGTGGTGCTGGCTGCGGGCCTGCGCGGCGGCGAGCTGCTGGGCGACGATGAGACCGTCTACCCGATCCGCGGGCAGGTGGTGCGCCTGGCCAACACGAAGAAATTGACGCAGTGGCTGTGCGACGACGACTACCCGCAAGGCGTCAGCTACATCATCCCCCGGCGCGAGGACATCATCGTCGGCGGCACCGACACCGCGAACGACTGGAACCGCGAGGTCGAGCCGCAGACCTCCATCGACATCCTGGAGCGCGCTGCCAAGCTGGTGCCGGAGCTGGAAGGCCTGGAAGTGCTGGAGCACAAGGTCGGCCTGCGCCCGGCGCGAGAGACCATCCGGCTGGATCACGTCGCAGGCCACCCGCTGCCGGTGATCGCGGCCTACGGGCACGGCGGCGCCGGAGTCAAGCTGTCCTGGGGCACCGCACGGCGGGTTGTTGAACTTGCGCAGCAGTTCAGTGATTTATAAAACCAAAATTTCTGAGCGAAACTTAGGTGACACGGAATTATGATGAAAACTATCGCATCTAGTTATTGACCAAGTGCACTCTACGAAGTTAAATAGATATCATATCGAGTGCTAATTTCAGAGTTTATCTATAATTGCCTCACCGCAAAACCAATAAGTGTATTCTATCAGGATCTAACGAGAATACGCGCAACAACTCACCGGACAATGGTTGTTGGCGTCGCACCATCCACCACTAAGGCCTAGTCCACGCGCCACAAGGCTTTAAACCTAGACTAGAAATGGAATCATGCCCAACAAGCAATCAATCACAGCGACTCAGAATGATAAATTCATTGAAGACCAAAAGATTTTCCATTATATCGGCGAACAACATTATAGTTTCGTTTCAGGATGCTTGAGCGTAATTGACACCATACGCCAAGACGATGGGCCACCCCTGAGTCTGGACCCCAATTTAACCAAGCACTTGACGAAAGAACAGTCTGCGGAACTAAAAGAACTTTCATTATTATTTGCTAGACATGTGACTGCTTCAGTTGATAGCAAAAGCAAAGGCCCCGATGAAGGGCTCACACTTTCCTCCGAAGACTGGGATCCTGAGGTTTTCTTTGTATTTGAGAAAATGATAATGGAAGCTGGAAGGAAAGTTAAACGACCGGAACATGCCGCTCTTATGAGCCGTTCGATGCTTGTCATTTTAGTCAGCGGATTTGAGACTTTAATGACTGATTTAGCGACTAAAATTCTTCAAATTAGACCCGGGATTTCTAAAGTAGAAGAATCTTCTATTACATTATCTGAATTAAGGAATCTCGATTCCGTAGATGATGCACGCGATCATCTTATTGCGAATACAGTAGAGGATCTCGCCAGAGGTTCTATTGAAGACTGGATAAAGTGGTTTGCCAGATTCGATGTCGATCTAAAAAAGGTAACTGGAGATTGGACCAGGTTTCGCGAAATTTTTGCTCGCCGAAATTTGGTCGTTCACACGAACGGTAAGGTCAGCTCTCAGTATTTGTCAGTATTGAAGGATGCCAATGCTGAGGTCGAGACACTACCCATCAAAGGAACAGTTCTTGAACCAACCGTTGAGTACCTTGAGTCATCATGTCAACTTATGCTAGCCGCGGGAGCATTGCTAGTAACCAGTGTCTCGATGAAACTTTTCCCAACGAGTATTCAATCTCCCATTAACTGGAGCCTAGGAGTTGCTGAAATTGCCCTTGAAGAGCGGAATTTCAGCTGTTCGTTAGACATTACGCGTAAGCTGTCCGAGCTATGTAAGGGCCGTGCAGACTTGATCGTAGACTGTCGGATCAGAAGTACATCGTGGGCAGCACGTACGATGCTCGGCGAAATAGATTCTGTCAGCGCAGAAGCTTCCGCATGGGACATTCGTGGTATTGATCCCCTGTATGCACATATCAAATCTGTTTTTGAGCAAGACTATGATTTAGCCCTGAAGCAAATTAACTCACTTACTCAAAGCGGTCGACTGAAAAAGGTTTCAGTTCTCACCTCGAATACCTATGAGCCTCTGCGGCGGCATCTTGGTGAATCGCTCTTTGAGCGGCTAGGCCTTAGCGGTGCGGATAGTCCTAGTACAAAATAGATTAATGGCTTGTGTTCAGTTAGCTTAGACGTTTCTTAAAGCAACCCGAAAAGGCGCCACATTAACCTACGGCATTGGATAAACTCCACTCATCGCCACCGCGATGAAGTCACAACCAGAGGCCCGTCACTTCGAAGGCCCATCCGGCCCGTTGCAGCAGGCACAAAGAGGTAGTACCGGCTAACAACAGATTCCCACCGCAGCGAACAGCTGCATTCAGCGCTGGTGCGCCGGCTGCATGGCCACGCCGCATCGCTGGCCAGCGTATGTCTGGCCTTAATTGCGATCGCGGTATTCCGCGGCAGTCGGCCACCGCGCAGCGAGGGTGCCAGAACCGTTGCAACCACGGTGACATCCAGATGCCCCGCCATGAAGGGGATGACGTTGATGAGGTCCACGTGTTCCTGTCTTTGAGTCTTAGAAAAGACCGGAGAGCGTGCGCCCGGAGAACCACGAGAGCAAGACCAACGCCATGCCGCCGAAAATAAGCAGCGGGGCGATGATGCTTGCCAACAGCGGGCCCAAGGATTCGGTCCGGGTGGCGTTTGCAACAGCGAGCCCGCCGTCGGCCGGCAGGGAGTCCTGCCCCGTGAACATCACTACCAAAGCCACGCCGAGCGCCATGGCGACGGTTCCGAAACCGGCAATCCAGCCGGCGTTGGCGCGGTCGGCGGGTTCGTTCTCCTGCTGCTGGTCCGAACTCATGCTGGTGCTCAGGCAATTAAAAAATCGGTGGGCATCTTCCACAAGTATGCGGAAAATGCCCACCGATTGCACGCGATGCGATGCCGAAGACTATGCCTCGATATTGAATCTCATCACCAGGGCCAAGCCAATAATGACTGCGCCCCAGATCAGGCCAAGGATGATGGTGATGCGGTTCAGGTTTCGCTCTGCGACCCCCGAAGAGCCCATCGAACTGGTCATGCCGCCGCCGAACATGTCGGACATACCGCCACCCTTACCCTTGTGAAGGAGAATCAGGAGGGTCAGCAAGACACTGGTAATGCCCAGCAGGACCTGCAAAATGATCTTGATAATATCCAAGACGACGGTTCCTTAGTTAGATTCAGTCGGTAACGAGATGATGCTCGAACCGTACAATATTAGCAAATTCTTCGGCGTCGAGGCTGGCTCCGCCAACCAACACGCCGTCGACGTCGCGTTCACGCATGATCGCAGCCGCATTCGAGGCCTTGACGCTGCCGCCGTAGAGCAGTCGGGTCTTCTGCGCGATGTCCTCGCCGAAGCGCTCGGCCAGTGCCCCGCGGATCGCCGCGCACAGTTCCTGCGCGTCAGCCGGTCCCGCGACCTCGCCGGTGCCGATGGCCCAGACCGGCTCGTAGGCGATGACCAGGTTTTCGGCCTGCTCGGCGCTCACGCCCGCCAGGGATTCGTTCAGCTGCTCAAGGGTGAAGGCTACATGCTCTCCTGCCTTGCGGACTTCCAGGCCTTCGCCCACGCAGAGAACCGGGGTCACTTCGTGGCGGTAGGCCGCCGCGAGCTTCGAGGCGATGACCTCGTTGGTTTCGTTGTGGTACTCGCGTCGTTCCGAGTGGCCGACCAGCACGTAGGTGCAGCCCAGCTTCTTCAGGAACTGCCCGGAAATCTCGCCGGTGTAGGCGCCCGAATCGTGAGCGGACAGATCCTGCGCACCGTAGACAAGATCCAGCTTGTCGCCCAGGGTCAGGGTCTGCACACCGCGGATGTCGGTGAAGGGCGGGAAGACTGCAACCTCTGCACGATCGTAGTCGTGCTCGTGGTCCTTCAGCGTCCACGCCAGCTTCTGGACAAGGGTGATGCCCTGGACATGGTCCATGTTCATCTTCCAGTTGCCGGCGATCAGCGGCTGGCGCACAAAGGCGCCGTTCTGCGAAATGGTCATTAATTAGCCTTCCAGTGCGGCAACACCCGGGAGGGTCTTGCCTTCAAGGTACTCCAGGGAGGCGCCGCCGCCGGTGGAGATATGTCCGAAGTCGTCCTCGGAGAAGCCCAGCGCGCGCACGGCCGCGGCAGAGTCGCCGCCGCCTACCACGCTGAACGCCTCCGAACCGGCCAGTGCCTGCGCGACGGTACGGGTGCCCTCGGCGAACGCAGGGATCTCAAAGACACCCATCGGGCCGTTCCAGAACACGGTGTTGGCGCCGGTGATGTAGCTGGCGAACTTCTCCGCGGACTTCGGGCCGATGTCCAGGCCCAGGCCGTTGGAGCCGAAGCTGGCTTCCTCGATCTTGTCGGCGTCCAGCACCTCGTGGGCTGCGTCGGCGCCGAACTTGTCGGCCACCACGACGTCAACCGGGAGGATGATGTCGCAGACGAGCTTCTCGGCGCGCTGCAGGTACTCCTGGCACACGGCGATCTGGTCTTCTTCAAGCAGCGAGCCGCCGATGTTATGACCCTGGGCCTTAAGGAAGGTGAACGCCATGCCGCCGCCGATGAGCAGCTGGTCGGCTTTGCCGATCAGGTTGTCGATGACCGCCAGCTTGTCCGAGACCTTCGAACCGCCCAACACGACCACGTAGGGGCGCTTGGGTGCTTCGGTCAGGGTCTTGAGGACCTGGACCTCGGTCGCGACCAGGTCGCCCTGGTAGCTCGGCAGCAGTGCGGCGATGTCGTACACCGAAGCGTGCTTGCGGTGCACTGCACCGAAGGCGTCGTTGACGTAGGCGCCGTCGGGGCCGGTCAGCGCGGCCAGTTCCTTGGCCAGCTCGACACGCTCCGCGTCGATCTTGGAGGTCTCGCGGGCGTCGAAGCGGACGTTTTCCAGCACCAGGACCGAGCCGTCGGCCAGTCCGGCAGCCGCCTCGCGGGCCGAGGGGCCCACGACGTCGGATGCCACGGTGACGTCGAAGTCAGCCAGCTCGTTCAGGCGCTTGGCCGCCGGAGCGATGGAGTACTTCGGGTCGAACTGGCCCTTCGGACGGCCCAGGTGGGCCATCACGATGACCTTGGCGCCGGCATCGGCCAGCTTGGAAATGACCGGCAGCGAAGCGCGGACACGGCCGTCATCGGTCACGGTGGCTCCGTCGAGCGGTACGTTCAGGTCGCTGCGGACCAGTACGTAGCGTCCGCGGACACCGTTGTCAGCGAGCAATTCGTCGAGAGTATGTGAAGTCATGTCTCTAGGTTATCGACTAGAGGCTGGAACCCACGAATTCGACAAGGTCAACAAGGCGTGAGGTGTATCCCCACTCGTTGTCGTACCAAGCCACAACCTTCACGCTGTTGCCGATCACGGTGGTCAGCCCGGAATCGAAAATCGCCGAATGCGGGTTCGTCACAATGTCGGTGGAAACCAGCGGGTCGGTCGAGTATTCGAGGTACTTGGACAGCTTGCCCTCGCTGGCCGCCTTTTCGAAGGCCGCGTTGACCTCTTCCACGGTGGCGGTGCGGGCCAGGTTGACGGTCAGGTCGGTGGCCGAGCCGGTGGGGACCGGCACGCGCATGGCGTAGCCGTTGAGCTTGCCCTTCAGCTCCGGAAGCACCACGCCGATGGCCTTGGCGGCGCCGGTGGAGGTCGGGATCATGTTCAGCGCCGCGGCACGGGCGCGACGAGGGTCGCGGTGCGGGGCGTCCTGCAGCCGCTGGTCGGCGGTGTAGGCGTGGATGGTGGTCATCAAGCCGTCGACGATGTCGAATTCGTCGTTGAGCACCTTGGCCACCGGGGCCAGGCAGTTCGTGGTGCACGAAGCGTTCGAGATGATGGCGTGGCTGGCCGGATCGTACTTGTCCTGGTTGACACCCATCACGATGGTGATGTCCTCATGCTTGGCGGGGGCAGAGATGATGACCTTCTTGGCGCCGGCTTCGATGTGGTGGCGGGCGTCGTCGGCCTTGGTGAACAGGCCGGTGGACTCGATGACGATGTCTACGTTCAGGTCGCGCCATGGCAGGTTGCCTGGCTTGCGCTCGGACAGGACCTTGATGCGGCGTTCGCCGATGACGATCTCGTCGCCGTAGACGGAAACCGGCTCGCCCAGCGGGCCGAGGACGGAATCGAACTTCACCAGGTGAGCAAGCGAATCGATTGAACCAAGGTCGTTCACGGCGACGATATCGATGTCCGCCTTGTGGGCAAGGACCGCACGCAGGAAGTTGCGTCCGATACGACCGAAACCATTGATTCCAACACGGGTTGTCACGTGACTATCTCCTCTAAATGGGAAAATGATGCCACGACCGCAATCTTACGGAAGTGGCCTACTTTAAAGAGGACACTCCGTTGTGCCGTGCATGCGGATCCCGGCTGATGCCGGGATCCACCACACACTTAAACATTCTACGCCATCTCAGCGCTGAATGTGAGCTAACTTACCGAATAAGTCAGTTTACTTGCCTGGAACGATCAGCCCGGCGGCGCCGTTGCGGGCAGCCTCGAAGCGAGCCTGGACGTCGGCCCAGTTCACGATGTTCCAGAAGGCCTTGACGTAGTCGGCCTTGACGTTGACGTAGTCCAGGTAGAAGGCGTGCTCCCACATGTCCAGCATCAGCAGCGGGATGGTTGCCACTGGGACGTTGCCCTGCTGATCGTAGAGCTGCTCGATGACCAGCTGGCCGCCGATTGCATCGTATGCCAGGACTGCCCAGCCGGAGCCCTGCAGGCTCATGGCCGACGCGGTGAAGTGACCGCGGAATGCATCGAAGGAACCGAAGAAGTCGTCGATCGCGGCAGCCAGCTCGCCCTCAGGCTTGTCGCCGCCTTCTGGGGACAGGTTGTTCCAGAAGATCGAGTGGTTGGTGTGGCCGCCGAGGTGGAAGGCCAGATCCTTGGACAGCTTTGGGATGTTGCCGAACTCGCCCTTTTCGCGAGCCTCAGCCAGCTGCTCCAGTGCCGAGTTGGCGCCGGCAACGTAGGTTGCGTGGTGCTTCGAGTGGTGCAGCTCCATGATGCGAGCCGAGATGTTCGGCTCAAGGGCAGCGTAGTCGTACTGCAGTTCTGGCAGCGAATAGACAGCCATGATTCTCCTCAATCTGTTCAATTGGATGAATCTCCGCGGAAAGGATTACCGCGGGGACACTTTACTGTTCCAGTTCATCTACTGGAACGCTGGACTCGGTGCCGGGTATTCCCAGATCACTGGCTTTTTTATCGGCCATCGCCAAAAGGCGGCGGATCCGGCCGGCAATCGCGTCCTTGGTCATGGGTGGTTCAGCCATGCGGCCGAGCTCATCCAGCGACGCCTGTTTGTGCTCCAGGCGCAGCAGTCCGGCGTAACGCAGGTGCTCTGGCACCTCGTCACCCAGAATCTCGATGGCGCGCTCAACTCGCGCACCGGCGGCCACCGCGGCCTGCGCGCTGCGGCGCAGGTTGGCGTCGTCGAAGTTCGCCAGGCGGTTGGCCGTGGCGCGCACTTCCTTGCGCATGCGGCGCTCTTCCCAGACCATGAGCGCATCGTGCGCGCCCATGCGGGTCAGCAGCTGGGCGATGGCGTCGCCGTCGCGGATCACCACGCGGTCCACGCCGCGCACCTCGCGGGCCTTGACGGTCAGCCCCAGGCGGCGCGCCGCGCCCACTAGGGCCAGCGCTGCTTCGGGGCCCGGGCAGGTGATTTCCAGGGCGGAACTGCGTCCGGGTTCGGTGAGCGAACCGTGGGACAGGAACGCACCGCGCCACACGGCCTCGGCGTCTGCCGTCGAGCCGTTGACGATCACCGAGGGCAGGCCACGCACCGGGCGGCCGCGCTGGTCGAGCAAGCCGGTCTGGCGGGCCAGGACTTCGCCGTCCTTGGAAACGCGCACGATGTAGCGGCTGCCCTTGCGGATCCCCGATCCGGACACCATGACGATCTCGGCATCGTGGCCGTACAGCTCGCCAATGGCAATCTTCAAGCGGCGGGCGGTCGCAGCCAGGTCCACTTCAGCTTCGATGACAATTCGCCCGGAGACGATATGCAATCCTCCGCTGAAGCGCAGCATGGTAGAGACTTCGGCCTTGCGGACCGAAGGCTTGCGAATTTCCACCCGCGACAGCTCGTCTTTGACGGAAGCCGTCAATGCCATGAATCAAACTCCCTTACATGGATCCTTCCTAGGATCCGATTGCGGTAAACACCTCGTGATAGGCCGCCGCTAGACGCAACGGGTCGTGCACTGCACGACCGTCAGATACTCCTACTCTACTAAAAAAGGTCCGGGCACCGAGTTTTTGCGCTGCCAGCTCAAATCGCTCCTTGTTGTTCACCAGCGATTCGTCGGCCAGAATGGCGTCGAATTTCACCTCCGGGGCGTAGCGGCTGAGCACCTCCAGGTGCGCCGCGGCATCCAGTCCGGAAGTTTCGGCGGTTTCCAGGTCCAGGTTCATGGTCAGCAGCCGCTTGGCAGTGGTGCTGGCAATGGCCTGGCGCATGTCGGGAAGCAGCAGGTGCGGCAGCACCGAGGTGTACCAGGAGCCGGGGCCCAGGACCACCCAGTCGGCCAGTTCGATGGCTTCCAGGGCTTCGGCGCAGGCCGGCGCATCGGGCGGATCAAGGCTCACGTTGGTGACCAGTCCCCCGTGCCCCGCCTTGGCGATCTTCGCCTGGCCTTCGATGCGTCGGCGCACCAGCGTATCGGTGGCCGAGTCGGCCTCCAGCACCTCGCCGTGGATGGACAGCGGCACCGTGCTCATCGGCAGCACCTGGCCGCGAGCCCCGAGCAGGGCGCCAGCCCAGCGCAGGCCCGCCACCGGGCTGTCCAGCAGCTCCCAGAGCGCCAGGATCAGCAGATTGCCCACGGCGTGGCCGTTGAGCGGCTCGTCAGCGTTCTCCAGCGACTCGAAGCGGTGCTGCATGACATCGCGCCAGGTGCGGCCCCAGTCGTTGTCGTCGCACAAGGCGGCCAGCGCCATGCGCAAGTCGCCCGGGGGCAGCACGTCGAAGGAATTGCGCAGGCGTCCGGAGCTGCCGCCGTCGTCGGCGACGGTCACCACGGCAGTGAGGTCGGTGGACAGCCGGCGCAGCGCGGACAACGACGCGGACAGGCCGTGTCCGCCGCCCAGGGCGACGACCGACGGGTTGCGGTAGTCGTCGCTGCGGTTCAGGCCCTGGATCGGGATGGGGCCGGTAGCGAAAGCCATAATCCCTACTCGCGTCCCAGGTCTCGGTGGCTGACGTTGACGCGGACGTTGGGCAGCTGGGCAAGCCGGCGGCCTAGCTCGATGCTGGTGGCCACCGAACGGTGCTTGCCGCCGGTGCAGCCCACGGCGATCGTCGCGTAGTGCTTGTTCTCACGGCGGTAGCCTTCGAAGACGGGCTCCAGCGCCTTGAGGTAGTTCTCGATGAATTCGCTGGTTCCGGTCTGCGAGAGCACGTAGTCCGAGACTTCCTTGTCGCGGCCGGTCTGCGGGCGCAGCTCCGGCACCCAGTGCGGGTTCGGGATGAAGCGCACGTCGGCCACGTAGTTGGCGTCGGTGGGCAGGCCGTACTTGAAGCCGAAGCTCATCACGTTGATACGCAGGATGATCGGTCCGGACTCGCTGAACAGCTCGTTGACCGAGCGGGCCAGGTCGTGCACCGACATGGAGGAGGAATCCAGGATGATCTCCGCGGCGTCGCGCAGCTCGCGGGTGATTTCGCGTTCGCGCTGGATGCCGTCGACGATGCGCCCGTCGCCCTGCAGCGGGTGCGGGCGTCGTCCCTGCTCGAAGCGGCGCACCAGCACCTCGTCGCTGGCGTCGAGGTAGACCAGGCGGTACTTGACGCCGCTGGCCGTCAGATTGGCCAGCGCGTCGCGGATCTCCGGGAACATGTCCTTGGAGCGCACGTCCATCACCACGGCCATGCGCGGGATGGATCCCTGCGAGCGGCTCATCAGCTCGGTCAGGGGTCCGAGCATGGCCGGCGGCAGGTTCTCCACCACATACCAGTCCTGGTCCTCCAGGGCGTGGGCAACAGTCGTGCGACCGGCACCTGACATGCCGGTAACGATCACCAGCTCGGACTCCGGGGGCTTTACGGCTTCATACTCAGCGCTCATACTTCAAGGCTAGTCCAGAATTTCTCCGGTAGTCATGTTTACCGCGCCCGGTGACGCGCCTTGAAGCGAATCCTTGATGGTTTGCGCCAGCTTCGGGCCCACACCCGGCACTTCGAGCAGCTCCTCCACGCTGGCGGCGCGGATCTTCTTCATGGAGCCGAAATGCTTGCGCAGCGCTTCCTGCTTGGCCTTGCCCAGCCCCGGCACGGCATCCAGCTCGGATGCGAGCATCGACTTGCCGCGCTTGGCCCGGTGGAAGGTGATCGCGAAGCGGTGCGCCTCGTCGCGCAGCCGCTGCACCAGGTACAGGGCGGCGGAGGCACGCGGCAGGATCAGCGGGAACGGGTCATCCGGCAGCCACAGCTCTTCCAGGCGCTTGGCCAGGCCGACGACGGGGATGTCGTCGATGCCCAGGTCGTCCAGGGCCTTCTGGGCGGCGGCGACCTGGGGCGGGCCGCCGTCGACGATCACCAGCGAGGGCGGGTAGGCGAACTTCTTCACCTCGGCGGTGCCGGGCTCCACCTCGCCGCCGGCGAGCACCAGCGGGTCCACCTTTTCCTTCAGGTAGCGGCTGAAACGGCGGTGGATCACGTCGTACATGCTGGCGGTATCGTCGCGCGCGGCTTCCCCGGTGATGGAGAACTTGCGGTATTCGCTCTTCTTGGGCAGTCCGTCCTCGAACACGACCATCGAGGCGACCACGTTGGTGCCCTGGGTGTGCGAGGCGTCGTAGCATTCGATGCGCAGCAGCGCCTGCTCGGCGCCCAGCGCGTCCTGCAGCTCCTGCATGGCCAGCGAACGCGTGGTGATGTCGCCGGCGCGCTTGGACTTGTGCAGGCGCAGCGCCTGCTCGGCGTTTTCCACCACGGTGCCGGCCAGCGCGGCCTTGTCCCCGCGCTGGGCCACGCGCAGCGAGACCCGCGAGCCGCGCAGCTCGGAGAGCCACTGCGTGACGTCGTCCACGTCCTCGGGCAGCGTCGGCACCAGGATCTCGCGCGGGATGCGGTCGGCGTGGTCCGCGTAGACCTGGGTGAGCAGCTGCTCGACGAATTCCCCGTCGGTGGTGTCGGTGACCTTCTCCACGACCCAGCCGCGCTGGGAGCGGATGCGCCCGTCGCGCACGTGGAACACCTGCACCGCGGCTTCCAGCTCGTCCCCGTGGATGCCGAAGATGTCCGCGTCGGTGTTGTCCGCCAGCACCACCGCATTGCGCTCGAAGACCTTGTTCAGCGCCGCGATGTCGTCGCGGTAGCGGGCCGCCTGCTCGTATTCGAGCTGGGCTACGGCTTCCTGCATCTTGGCGGTCAGCGCCTTGGTGAAACGGGTGGCCTCCCCGCCCATGAAGGTGCACAGGTCATCGGCCAGCGCCCGGTGGTCTTCCTCGCTGATGCGCCCTACGCAGGGCGCGGCGCACTTGTCGATGTATCCCAGCAGGCACGGGCGGCCCGAGGCCTGCGCGCGCTTGAACACCCCGGGGGCGCAGCTGCGCACCGGGAAGACGCGCAGCAGCGTGTCAAGGGTTTCGCGGATGGCCTTGGCCGGGTAGAACGGGCCGAAGTACTTCACGCCCTTGCGCTTGTCCCCGCGCATCACCAAGGCGCGCGGGAACTTCTCGTCCATGGTCACGGCCAGGTAGGGGTAGGACTTGTCGTCGCGGAAGACGATGTTGAAGCGCGGGTTGTACTCCTTGATCCAGGTGTACTCCAGCTGCAGCGCCTCCAGCTCCGAGCCCACCACGGTCCACTCGACGCTCGCGGCGGTGAACACCATGGTGCGGGTCTTGGGCGTGAGCCGCTCGGGCTTGGCGAAGTAGGACAGCAGCCGGCTGCGCAGGATCTTGGCCTTGCCCACGTAGATGACCCGGCCGTGCTCGTCGCGGAAGCGGTACACGCCCGGCCTGGTGGGGATGTCCGAGGTTTTCGGACGGTAGCTGGCGGGATCGGCCATGGCTTACTTGGCGTCCGGGGGCAGCTGGTTGTAGGAGTCCACGCGGTCCTGGCCGGAAAGCTCGGCAATCGCGTCGACGATCCTATCGGTGGCCAGGCGGCGCTGCGGCAGCGGGTGCTTGCGTCCGAGCTTGTCGAAGTACAGCGGCTCGCCGTAGTGGATGTGGAACTTGGCCGGGCGGAAGCCCTTGGTGCCCGCGGGCTGCAGCTTCTCGGTGCCGATCAGCCCGACCGGGACCACCGGCACGCCGGTGGTCAGCGCCAGCCAACCCACCCCGGTGCGGCCGCGGTACAGCCTGCCGTCGCGCGAACGGGTGCCCTCCGGGTAGATGCCGATGCCGGAACCGCCCTCGATGATCTCCACCAGCGAATCCAGGGCCGCCACGGAGGCGGCCTGCTCGCCGCGCTGGACCGGGATGGATCCCACCGACTCGAAGAAGGACTTCATCAGCTTGCCCTTCACTCCGGGCGTGGTGAAGTATTCGGCCTTCGCGAAGAATGCGACATCGCGCGGCGTCAGCGCCTGGATGATCAGCGAGTCGAAGAAGGACAAGTGGTTGGAGGCGACGATGAAGCCGCCCTCCTTGGGCACGTTCTCCAGGCCGGTGACCTCGGCGCGGCAGATGCCGTGGATGATGCCGCGGATCGAGGATCGCGTCATGGTGTAGATGCTCATCTACCGTGCACCTTCCTGCATCAGTTCTTCAAAGTTCAATTCGGCCGCGCCGTCCCTGCCCAGCAGCAGCTGCGCCAGTTCGACCGCGGTGGAGACCCGGTAGTCGGCGGCGTCCAGCTCGTCGCCCTGGGCGAAGCCCCAGCGCACGCCGATGGACTTCACGCCGTTCGCGCGCGCGGCGTCCAGGTCGTAGTGCCGGTCCCCCACCACCACGCTACGCGACGGATCCAGATCCGCGTGCTTCAACGCGGCGGCCACGATGTGCGCCTTGCTCGATCCGTGGGATCCGCCTTCGCTGGTGTTCCCGTGCACCGCATCCAAGCTGCCGGCCAGGGACTGCGCCTCGATCAGCTCGCGGGCGATGGGCAGCGGCTTGGCGGTGGTGACCGCGGTGTGGATGCCGGCGGCGCGAAGCCCGTCCAGCAGCGTACGCATGCCCGGGTAGACCACCGACTGACGCATGCCGACCTCCGAGTATCGGGCCCGGTAGGCGGCGATCACCGAGTCGATATTCGCGTCGGTGACACCGTCCAGGGTGCGCAGCCCGATCTGCAGCGGCGGGCCGACCAACGCTTCGATTTTTTCCTCGCCGGGATCCGGAAGCCCATGGGCCACCAGGGCATGGCGGATTCCCGAGGTTATGGACCCTGCAGGGTCCACGAGGGTCCCGTCCAGATCAAAGAGCACGCTGGTTACCGACATATTCACTAGGACATCATCCCATGAAGCGGACGCGGGTAAATAATCCATAACTGAAATCGAATATACCCGCGCCCGTTCCCCCGGGTTCGCCGCTCGCGGCGCCCCCGGGCTAGAGGATTTCGGCCAGGAACCGTCCGGTGTGCGATTCGGCGACCTTCGCGACCTTCTCCGGGGTGCCGGTGGCCATGATGGTGCCGCCGCCCGAACCGCCTTCCGGTCCCAGATCGATGACCCAGTCGGCGGACTTGATGACATCCAGGTTGTGCTCGATGGTCAGCACGGTGTTGCCCTTGTCCACCAGCCCCTGCAGCACCAGCAGCAGCTTGCGGATGTCCTCGAAGTGCAGGCCGGTGGTCGGCTCGTCCAGCACGTAGATGGAGCGGCCGTTGGAGCGTTTCTGCAGCTCCGCGGCAAGCTTCACGCGCTGCGCTTCGCCACCGGAGAGCGTGGTGGCCGGCTGGCCCAGGCGGACATAGCCCAGGCCCACGTCCACCAGGGTTTTCAGATGGCGGGCGATCGGGGTGAAGGCGCTGAAGAACTCGGCGCCCTCCGCAATCGGCATGTCCAGCACGTCCGCGATGTTCTTGCCCTTGTAGAGCACCTGCAGGGTTTCGCGGTTGTAGCGCGCCCCGTGGCAGACCTCGCAGGGCACGTAGACGTCCGGCAGGAAGTTCATCTCGATCTTCAGCGTGCCGTCGCCCGAGCAGGCCTCGCAGCGTCCGCCCTTGACGTTGAAGGAGAAGCGGCCCGGCTGGTAGCCGCGAAGCTTCGCCTCGTTGGTCTCCGCGAACAGCTTGCGGATGTTGTCGAACACGCCGGTGTAGGTGGCAGGGTTGGAGCGCGGGGTGCGGCCGATCGGCGACTGGTCCACGTGGACCACCTTGTCCAGGTGCTCCAAGCCCTGCACGCGGGTGTGCCGGCCGGGGACCTGCTTCGCGCCGTTGAGCTTGTTCGCCAGCACCTTGTAGAGGATGTCGTTGACCAGGGTCGACTTGCCCGAGCCGGACACGCCGGTCACCGCGGTCAGCACGCCCAGCGGGAACTCGACGCTGACGTTCTGCAGGTTGTTCTCGCTGGCGCCGACGACCTTGAGCTTGCGGTCCTTGTCCACCTTGCGGCGCTTGGACGGGATCTCGATCTGCTTGCGGCCCGAAAGGTAGTCGCCGGTCAGCGAACGGGTGTTCTCCTTCAGCCCCTCCACGGAGCCGGAGTGCACCACTTCGCCGCCGTGCTCGCCCGCGCCAGGGCCGATGTCAACGATCCAGTCCGCCTCGGCGATGGTGTCCTCGTCGTGCTCCACCACGATCAGGGTGTTGCCCAGCGAACGCAGGTGCAGCAGGGTCTCGATCAGCCGTCGGTTGTCGCGCTGGTGCAGGCCGATGGACGGCTCGTCGAGCACGTAGAGCACACCCACCAGGCCGGAGCCGATCTGGGTGGCCAGGCGGATGCGCTGGGCTTCGCCGCCGGACAGCGTGCCGGCTGCGCGTTCAAGGGTCAGGTATTCCAGGCCCACGTCCAGCAGGAACTTCATGCGGGCGCCGATTTCCTTGAGCACCTGCACCGCGATCTGCGCCTCGCGGTTGCTCAGTTCCAGGGTGGTCAGGAACTCGGCGGCGCTGCGCAAGTCCATGGCGGAGACCTCGGCGATGGACTTGCCGCCCACCAGCACCGACAGCGAGGCCGGGTTCAGCCGGGCGCCGCCGCAGGTCGGGCACGGGATCTGGCGCATGTACTGCTCGTAGCGGTCGCGTGCGTGGTCCGATTCGGTTTCCTGGTGCTTGCGGTGCACGTAGGAGATGACGCCCTCGAAGCCGGTCGAGTACTTGCGTTCGCGGCCGAAGCGGTTCTTGTACTGCACCACGACCTTGTGGTCCTTGCCGTTCAGGATGGCCTGGCGGGCTGCGGCGGGAAGGTCTTTCCAGCGGGTGTCCATGCTGAAGCCCAGGTCCTTGCCCAAGCCCTCGATCAGCCGGTTCCAGTACTCGGTGGTGGCCTTGCCCAGCGACCACGGGGCGATTGCGCCCTCACTGAGGGTCACCTCGTCGTCGGGGACGATCAGGTGCTCGTCCACCTCCAGCTTGGTGCCGATGCCGGAGCAGGCGGCGCAGGCGCCGAAGGGGTTGTTGAAGGAGAAGGTGCGCGGCTCGATCTCGTCGATGGCCAGCGGGTGCTCGTTCGGGCAGGCGAGGTTCTCGGAGAAAGAGCGGATGCGCTTCGGGTCGTCGTCCTCCAGGTCCACGAAGTCGGCCAGCACGCGGCCGTCGGCGATGCCCAGCGCGGTCTCGATGGAGTCGGTCAGCCGCTGGCGGACCTCCTCCTTCATGGCCAGGCGGTCGACAACCACCTCGATGGTGTGCTTGACCTGCTTGGCCAGCTTCGGCGGATCGGTCAGCTGGATGGTCTGCCCGTCCACGCGGGCGCGGGAGAAGCCCTTGGCTGACAGCTCCGCGAACAGGTCGACGAATTCGCCCTTGCGGGCGCGGACCACGGGAGCCAGGATCTGGAAGCGGGTTCGCTCGGGCAGCTCCATGAGCTGGTCCACGATCTGCTGCGGGGTCTGCTTGGAAATCGGCTCGCCGCATTCCGGGCAGTGCGGCCGGCCCACGCGCGCCCAGAGCAGACGCATGTAGTCGTAGACCTCGGTGATGGTGCCGACAGTGGAACGCGGGTTGCGGCTAGTGGACTTCTGGTCGATGGACACCGCCGGGGACAGGCCCTCGATGAAGTCCACGTCCGGCTTGTCGACCTGGCCCAGGAACATTCGCGCGTAGGCAGAGAGCGACTCGACATAACGTCGCTGGCCCTCGGCGAAGATGGTGTCGAACGCGAGGGAGGACTTGCCGGACCCGGACAGGCCGGTGAAGACAATCATCGCGTCGCGCGGCAGATCGATGTCCACGTTCTTCAGGTTGTGCTCGCGCGCGCCCTTCACGACCAGGCGCGTCAGATCAGTTTTCTTGCTCTCTGCAGTAATAGCCACGAAGCAATACTAATCGAAAATTGCTTCGAATGAGTGTGAACTCTGACGCAACTCACATGCAAATCGCCAAAGGCCGCACCGTCGACCGGCGAGCGCCGTGCGATCCCCCGCACCGGGCGGGCTCAGTGCCCGCCGGCCTGCTGGGCGATCCGCGCGGTTCCGGGCAGGCGACGGACAAGTCGCGGGAGGAAATTGAACACAACGAGGACCACCAGCATGCCCAGGCCAAGACCGAACAGCACGTCGTGCGGGTAGTGCGCGCCGACTCCCACCCGCGCCACGGCGATGAGCAGGGCCGTGGCGGCCAGGTACCAGCGCAGCCGCACGATGGCCAAGGCGCAGGCGGTCGCGAAGGCGGCGGCGAGCACCGAGTGGTTCGAAGGCCAGGACCAGTCCCCGTGCGGCGGGCAGGTTTCCGCAATGGCCACGTGAATGCTCTGGCAGGGCCGCGCCTCGGTCAGGATCAGCTTGAGCGTGCTGCTTGCGGCGTAGGCGAGGATCACTCCCAGGCCTCCCAGCACCAGCCTCGCGAACGCCGCCCGGTCCCTGAACCATGACCATACGGCCAGCCCGGCGGTGAACAAGACCAGCAGCAGCAACGCCGCGTCGGCGAAGAACACCGCCAGCAGGGTGAGTGCCGGGGAGGAACCGGCCGCCGCGGTGACCGCTGTGTACAGCTGTTCGCGGACTATAAATGCCGGCAGTGACAGCGCCATGAGGCCCAGGGCGATGAGCACTGGGATGGCAGGCCGCGTTGACGTGACCCGAGCGGATTCTGTAGTCATGAGACGTGATTGTAGGCCTGGTTTCTGGGAGGGTATTCCAGCAAGTTTCAGGCCTGTTCCCAGAGAAGCTTCCCGCAGGGTTTGCCGCCTGGGGCACTATTCATCGGGCATGCGGTACGCGACCATGCCCGCGCGGTCCGGGAGCACCGCGATCCGCTGCTGGTCCTTGCCTGTGCGCTGGAACTCCGCATACAGCGGAAGGTCCTTCGTGGCCTTCTGCGTGTCACGGGTGCATGGTTGCACGGTCTGCGGCACCCTCAGGTAGGCCGTCTGTTCGTATCCGTCGATGTGCCTGACTTCCACCGAATCGCGGTCGCTGGTGCACAAGACGGTGTCACCAAGGACGTGGGAGAGTTCGAGCTTTTCCCCGGTCGAGCTGTCCACGGCGGCGAATCCCGAGGCCATGGGGACGATCACGTATTTCTGGTCGCCGAGGATTCTGTTGTTGGCCTTGGCCAGTTCCACAGCTTTCTCGTATCCGGGCATGTCATACGCCCAGCGTTCCTTGCCGGTGGCCGCGTCGATGCCTGCAACGTCCCATTCGAGGCCCGTGAGCGCCCCGCGCTTGCCGGTGGACGGATGCACCGTGGCCAATGCCTGGTGGAATCTGCAGGTGACGAAGGTGCTGCGCGTCTGGGCTTGGCGGGTCTCAACGATTCCGGAGCAGGCCTGGTCCGCGCCGGGCACCGCCCACCGGCGTTTTCCGGTGTCTGGGTCGATCCCGACCATCATGGCGTCCTTGTTCCAGTCCTGCACGTAGGCATCGCCTTCGGGGTGGTACTGGTAGTCAATCCGGGAACCATGGCCGACGAAGATCTGCTGCGGTTCCTCGAACGTAGTCCACTCCCACCCGTTGTCCGTGGAGTAGTACGAGTCGAAGACCTGTTCGTAGGGCACGCTCCACAGGATCTTGCCGTCCCGCGCGTAGCTGAGCAGTTCCTCCCTGGGCCCGCGCTGCGACGACGACGAGAGACCTTCGCCGACGAATCGGTCGTCCGGATTCTTTTTCGGTGTGGGAAGGTCCTCCCCGGCGAGCTGCTTCCAGCGGCCCTTCTCCATGTCGTAGCGCATGTTCACCGGTTCTCCGGATTTCCTGTCACCCTCAACGCACCAGGTCTCTTCGCATTCAACGGGACGGTTGGTCATGAAGTCAACCTCAATACTCGCCGAGGTGTTCTTCCCGGTAGCGAGATCAATGACCACCAGCCGTTCGGATTTCCCCTTCACCGATTCAACAAATGCCGCCATCCGGCTTCCGTTGTGCTCGAACACCGGCAGCCTCATCCTCATGCCCCCGGGGTTGTGCCCCACCGATGCCTCGCGCTTCCAGCGCAGCGAACCGTCGGCGAGCTCGCGGGCCACCAGTGTCAGCTTGCGCTGGCGTTCAACATAGGCGATGGCCAAACCAAGCTGCTCTTCGACCTGGATTTCCGAGACGACGTTCTCCTTGCTGCTCCAGGCAAGCGAGACCGGTTGCGCACTGCGGTCAACCGCAGGGGGCTCGGGCTGCGCAGGCGGTGCCGTACAACCTGCCAGCAGGCCGACCATCAGGCAGGCCGCGACAGCGGTTGGCAGTTTCAACCGGTTTTCAGCAGTGTGGTTCATGGTGTGCTCCCGAATCTTCCGTTGGGTCGATTGGCACAGCCTATGAGCTACTGAAAAATTCGTGGAAGGTTTTCCACAGCCGGAAAACATTGGTGAGAGGTACCCAGTAATACGTGGGTAATGGACTGCCCCGCATCATGTGTTCCAGGAGTGCCGCAGCAACTCCCGCGGATAGCGCTTTGCGCAGCCCGCCCACGTCGAGAACCAGGAGACTGCGATGGAACGACTGAACCGATCGGTATTGCTGGATGACAAAACCATCAGGGTGACGGTTCCCGCCACGGCGATGTACGACTTGGACCAGATGCAGAAAATTCAGCGCGAGGTGCTGGGACGGCTCGGCTGCCCCGCCTGTTGCTCGGGCTTCGACATCCGTTTCGATCTGGCCCGGAGGTTCATGGTCGATGAGGATCTTGTTGTCCGCCCGATGGACGAGCTGGCTTGATTCCGCTCACCGCTCTGCCCGAGCTCGGCGTCGGAGTGATCTACTGGCCTGCCCTCGACGGGGTGCTCTCCCGGACGGACAACGGCGTGGACGTGCTCGAACTGGAACCGCAGGCCTTCTGGTTCCAGCCCGGGCCCGACACACACGGGTACATGCTGGATGAAGCGGTGTTCAGCCACCTCGCCGAGGCTCCGCAGACCTGCCTGGCCCACGGTGTCGGCTTCCCCGTCGGAGGAACCTGCCCACCGGACCCTGAACAGGTTGATGCATTCGTGCGCAGCATTATCCGATTGGGCGCCCCGTGGGCCAGCGAGCACCTGAGTTTCAATCGGCTGCGGCAAGCCGGCGGCGAGATCGACATGGGTTTCCTGCTTCCCCCGATCCAGTCCCCCGAGTCGGTGGCTTGCGCGGTGGACAACATCCGCTTCCTGAAGCGCCACCTGCCGGTGCCGCTCGCCGTCGAAACCGGGGTCAACTATCTCAAGCCCTTGCCCGGCGAAATGCCGGACGGCGAGTTCTTCCGCTCCGTCGCCGAACAGGCCGATTGCGGGATCCTCCTGGACCTGCACAATCTCTGGGCCAACGAACGCAATGGCCGCCAGCCCATCTGCGAGGTGGTCAACCAGCTGCCGCTGGAGCGGGTCATCGAAATGCATCTGGCCGGCGGCCAGGAATACGGCGGGTACTGGGTCGACGCGCATAGCGGGCTCGCCGACCCGGAACTGATGGACATTGCCCGGCAGGTGGTGCCCCGGCTGCCGAACTTGAAGGCCATCACCTTCGAGATCATGCCCCAGTTCCTGCTGGCCTACGGCATCACCGATGATGCGCTGATCGACCAGTTCGCGCAATTGCGGAAACTGTGGCAGTTGCGCGGCACGGCGGTTTCCGAGGCACCGGTTCCGGGTCCGCGCCGAGCGGGAGCCCGTCCGGGCCCGGTGCTGCCTGCGCCTGGCCAATGGGAGGAAGCGCTGGCCTCGATCTTGCTGCCGCACCAACACACCGCTCCGGGTTTCGCCGAATCACTGGCCGGGGATGACGGCGCCGGGGTCATCCGCAAGTTGATTTCCGCCGCCAGGGCCGGAAAGGTCGCCGACGCACTGCCCCTGACCACGCGCCTGCTGCTGCTCACGCTCGGCGCCGCCCGCGTGGATCAGGTGCTGGATGACTTCTGGGCATGCACCCCGTCGGAGCAGATGGCTTCGAATGAGGCGCGCAAATTCATCGAATGGGCGCTGTCCGGTTCGCTCGGGTCCGAGGTACCGCATCTTGCCCAGGTCTCGGCATTCGAGCTGGCCGCCAACCAGGCGATCATGACCGGCCGCGAGCAACTGGTCGACTTCACCGTGGACCCGATGGAACTGCTCGGCGCGCTGCGCGCGGGACGGATGCCGTCGAAGCTTCCCGCAGGCAGGTATTCGTTGACGGTGACGCCACCCGCGGCGCCCTCCTCCTGATGAGGCCGGGCAGGGAATTCCGCAGCGCTTCGGGGACGCAGATTATTTGGGCAGCGAGCTGAAGGCGGCGCGCAGGTACTTCACCGCGGTCTCCTCGTCCACGTTCCACATCTGCGAGATCCGCGCCAGGTCGGCGGCGGCGTCGCTGACTTCCTGGTCCCCGCGGTCCTCCGCGGCCTGGACTACCGTCCCGTGCCTGCCGCGGGTGGCGACCGCACCCTGCAGCTCCAGTTCCTTGTAGACTTTGGCGACAGTGTTCACTGCAAGGCCCAGCGATCCGGCGAGCGCGCGCACCGAGGGAAGCTTGGTTCCCGGGGCGAGCCTGCCATCGGAGATGGCCGTCAGAATCTGCTCGCGCACCTGCTGATATGGAGCTACCGTTGATTTCTGGTCGAGGCTGACAAAATCCAGGTCGGTCATGCAACGCTCCGTTTCATAGATTGGATGTCGTATTCCGAGCCTATCGTGTACGCACCTGGTTTCCCCGTAGTCTGGGGACATGAATGAACTTCTTCTGGACGATGTA
Source organism: Arthrobacter sp. YC-RL1 (assembly GCF_001454985.1). Classification (NCBI taxonomy): domain Bacteria; kingdom Bacillati; phylum Actinomycetota; class Actinomycetes; order Micrococcales; family Micrococcaceae; genus Arthrobacter; species Arthrobacter sp. YC-RL1. The sequence goes on along the minus strand of NZ_CP013297.1, from coordinate 1,742,453 downwards.
AGCATCCGCTGGATCTCCGTATCCGAGATGAGCAACAACGTGTACCTGATCACCGAGAGGGCCAGCGGCAAGCAGCTGCTGGTTGATGCGGCCGATGATTTCCCCGCCATTGAAGAGTTGATCTCCGCCGCGTCCGAGGACGGACCGGACACCGAGATCGTTGCCATCGCGACAACCCACCAGCATTGGGACCATGTGCGCGCGCTGGCCGCGGCGGTCGAGAAGTACCCGGTCACCACCTATGCGGGGGCCGACGACAGGCAGGGCATCGCCGACGAGTCGGGTGTGAAGATCAGCCATCCGCTCTCCCATGGAGAGAAGATCCAGCTGGGCGACGTGGTCATCGAGGCGATCCACCTGCGCGGCCACACCCCGGGATCCATCGCCTACGCGCTGGTGGATTCCTCGGGCCAGCCGGTGATCCTCAGCGGCGACAGCCTGTTCCCGGGCGGGGTGGGCAACACCTGGAAGGATCCGCAGCGCTTCAGCTCGCTGATCGCCGACGTCACCGAACGCATCTTCGACCGCTTCCCCGACGAGACCAAGGTCCTCCCCGGCCATGGCGGTACCACGGATCTGGGCACCGAGCGTCCGCACCTGGATGAATGGCGCGAACGCGGCTGGTAGGAACCCTCAGGCGGCTGCCGCAGGTTATCCGGCTGGCGGCAGCTCCTGGAAGTACAGCAGCATGCGCCACTCGCTGCCCGGCTCGCGATTGGCGAAGCCGTGGCGCTCATAAAAGCGCCGCGTTCCGGTGTCGTCCTCGTCCACGTTGATATGCAGCTCCAGGCTGCCGCGCCGCTTCAGTTCCTGGAGCAGGCAGCTGACCAGGGCTGACCCGATGCCCCGGCCGCGCAGGGCGGGTTGCACGTAGAGTTCGTCGAGCACCGCCAGCGGCCCGTCGAAATAGATGGTGGGCCGCAGGGTGAGCAGCGCGTGCCCCACGAGGCCGTGCCCATTTTGGGCGGCGACGGCGAAACACTGCGCGCTGGCCAGCATGGACTCCAGACGCCGCGCGAGCACCTCAACCGGCGGACACGGCGAATCGAACTCTCGATTGAAGTCGGCTTGCAGCCGGGCCAGATTCAGGCAGTGCTCCGGTGCCGCAAGAAAGGCATCGTACGCGTCCATGCACACAGTATGCTCCGCTTGGCCCGGTCGCGCCAGAGCCGGTGGCCTGCCGGGTGGCAGGACGCGCGTCGTCAGCCGAGCTTGCGGCCGATCATGAAGATGCGGCGGAACGGGAAGTTCGTGACTTTCGTTCCGTCAGGTCCGGCGAACGAGGGATAGTGTGCCGAGATCTGCACCCGGTAGTCATCCTCGAAGCGCTGGTAGTCCTCGGCGCTCAGCGCGGCCTTGATCGGCAGCAGCGCGGTGCCCCGCACCCAGTCGAGGATCGGGTCCTCGCCGATCATCACCTGCTGGTAGGTGGTCTCCCAGACGTTCGCCTGGAACCCAGCCTGCAGCAAGATGCGCTGGTACTCGTCAGGTTCCCCCACCACGTCGTCGTGGCGCAGCACCCCGACCAGCTTGTCCGCCCAGGCGGCGCTGTCGGCGACCTGGCGCATCACCGCATGGGACGGGGAGCCGAAGTTCCCCGGCACCTGGATGGCCACATAGGCTCCGGGTTTCAGCTCATCGAGCCACACCCTGAGCAGCTCGCGGTGCCCGGGCAGCCACTGCAGCATGGCGTTGGAGAACAACAGGTCAGTGTCCGGGTCCGGATGCCAGTGCATGGCGTCGGCCAGCGCGAATCCCAGATTCGGCTCGTGCTCGCTGCCAGAGGCGCGCTGGATCATTTCCCGCGAGGAGTCCAGACCCGTGACCTGCGCCTGTGGCCAGCGCTGGGCCAGCAGCCGGGTCATGTTTCCCGGCCCGCAGCCCAGGTCGACAACCTTCGCTGGGTCCAGCTCGCCCAGCTGGCCGAGCAGGTCCTTGTAGGGGCGGCCGCGGTAGTCGGCGAATTCGGTGTACTTTGTCGGGTCCCACTTCATATTCCAGAGCATATTCGCGCGGCGCGTCATCGCCTAGCCCGTGGTCACAGTTCGCAAAGGATAGGCTTGGAGCATCATGTTGCTCACCGATTACCTGCCTGCAGACGCGAAAAACGTATCCGACGACGAAATCTACGAGGCCTTCGGCCGCTGGGTGTCCACCCGCGGCATCGAGTTGTACCCGGCCCAGGACGAAGCGTCGATGGCCCTGGCCGGCGGCAGCAATGTCATCCTGGCCACGCCGACCGGCTCCGGGAAGTCGATGGTCGCGATCGCCGCGCACTTCTACGCCATGGCCCGCGACCAGATCAGCTTCTACACCGCGCCGATCAAGGCGCTGGTCTCGGAGAAGTTCTTCGATTTGTGCAAGATCTTCGGCGCGGAGAACGTCGGCATGGTCACCGGCGACTCGTCGGTGAATGCGGATGCCCCGATCATCTGCTGCACCGCGGAGATCCTGGCGAACATCGCGTTGCGCGAAGGCTCGCGGGCCGACGTGGGCTGCGTGATCATGGACGAATTCCACTTCTACGCCGACCCGCAGCGCGGCTGGGCCTGGCAGGTGCCGCTGATCGAGCTGCCGCAGGCGCAGTTCCTGCTGATGAGCGCGACCCTGGGCGACGTGTCCCGCTTCGAGAAGGAGCTTGAGGAGCGCACCGGCAAGACCACCGTCACCGTCGCGCACACCCAGCGTCCGATTCCGCTGCACTTCTACTACTCCATGGACCCGGTGCAGGAAGCCGTGGAGGAGCTGATCAAGACCCGCCAGGTGCCGATCTACATCGTGCACTTCTCCCAGCTGGACGCGATCGACCGCGCCACCGGGCTGATGAGCATCAACGTGGCCACCCGCGAGGAAAAGGACCGCATCGCCGAGCTGATCGCCGGGTTCCGCTTCGCCGCGGGCTTCGGCAAGACGCTGAACCGCCTGGTCCGCCACGGCATCGGCGTGCACCACGCAGGCATGCTGCCCAAGTACCGCCGCCTGGTCGAACAGCTGGCGCAGGCAGGGCTGCTGAAGGTCATCTGCGGCACCGACACCCTTGGTGTGGGCATCAACGTGCCGATCCGCACCGTGGTGATCACCGCGCTGTCCAAGTTCGACGGCACCCGCACCCGCATCCTGAACGCCCGCGAATTCCACCAGATCGCGGGACGCGCCGGACGCGCAGGCTTCGATACCGCCGGCACCGTGCTGGTGCAGGCCCCGGAGCACGCGATCGAGAACCATAAGGCCATGGAAAAGGCCCTGAAGAAGCACGGCGAGGACTCGACCAAGCTCAAGCAGATCCCCAAGAAGAAGCCGCCGCAGGGATTCGTGACCTGGGGTGAGAAGACCTTCGAGAAGATCGTGGACGCCGCCCCCGAGACGCTGAAGTCCTCCTTCCAGGTCTCGCACTCGATGCTGCTGAACCTCCTGGAGCGCGAGGACAACGCGTTCGAGGCAGCGGTGCGCCTGCTCACCGAGAACCACGAGACCGCCTCTGCGCAGCGCAAGCTGAAGCTGCGCGCCATCGGCATCCTGCGCGAGCTGATCGCCACCGGCGTGGTGGTGCGCCGCGAGCAGCCAGACCAGTACGGCAACTACTACGAGCTGACGGTGCACCTGCAGCAGAACTTCGCGCTGAACCAGCCGCTGTCCCCGTTCGCGCTGGCGGCCCTGGAGCTGCTTGACCCCGACTCTGCCAGCTACGCGCTGGATGTGGTCTCCACCATCGAGGCGACCCTTGAAAAGCCGCGCCAGGTGCTCTCCGGGCAGGAGAAGAAGGCCCGCGGCGAGGCGATCGCCGCGATGAAGGCCGAGGGGATGGACTACGACGCGCGCATGACCGCGCTGGAAGAGGTCACCTACCCGATGCCGCTGGCCGAGAAGCTGGAGGCGGCGTTCGAGCAGTACCGCGCCGGCGCCCCGTGGCTGGCTGACTTCGAGCTGCAGCCCAAGTCCGTCGTGCGCGACATGTACGAGCGCGCCATGGGCTTCTCCGACTTCGTGCAGTACTACCAGCTGGCTCGCTCCGAGGGTGTGCTGCTGCGCTACCTGACCGACGCCTACAAGGCGCTGCGCCAGTCCGTTCCGCAGGACGCGCTGCGCGAGGACCTGGAAGACTTGATCGAGTGGCTGGGCGAGATGATCCGCCAGATCGACTCCTCGCTGCTTGACGAGTGGGAGGAGCTCTCCCGCGGCGAACTGCACGACGAGTCCGAGGAAATCACCCCGCAGGCCCCGGAGAAGCTCACCAGCAACGTGCGCGCCTTCCGCGTGATGGTCCGCAACGAGATGTTCCGCCGCGTCAAGCTCTTCGCCGACGAGCAGGACAAGGCGCTGGGTGAGCTGGACGAGCACAACGGCTTCGACGCGGACACCTGGGCCGACGCCATGGACGACTACTTCGACGAGCACGAGGACATCGACGACGGCCCGACCGGGCGCAGCTCCAAGCTGTTCATCGTCGCCGAGAAGCCCGGCCGGATCTGGGAGGTCCGGCAGATCTTCGCCGACCCGGAGGAAAACCACGACTGGGGCATCAACGCCACCATCTCGCTGGACGACTCCGACGCGGTGGGCGAGCCGGTGGTCACGGTCACCGCCGTGGGACGCCTGGACTCCTGAGTCCCTCCCACTCCCCCGCACCTGCGTGCTTTCTACGGCCCGCGGCAGCGCCAGCAGCTCTGGCCTTGCCGCGGGCCGTGTCGTAGGATTTGGCCATGAACGGTCCGCGGCTGCGCCTGTGCGGCGCACTGATCCTCCTGCCGACCCTAGTGCTGCTGCTCAGCGGCTGGTCGGTGCTGTTCTCCGCCGAAGGCGCGGTGCCCACCATCGTGCAGTTCGCCCTGCTCGCCGCAGGCCTGGCCATGGTGTACCGGGGCGAGAATCCCCCGGCCCAAGCCGGCGGGTAATGCTCCGGTAACGCTACAGCGCCCATCCTTTGTGCCAACACCGCGTTCGCGGCACCGCAAAGGAGCACCCCATGACACTGCTGAGCCTGCAGCCAGCCGAACCGGCGACGCTGCATTCGCTGCCTCCCACCCTTGACCTGGAGGCCCTGCGCCCGCACCTGGTCAACCTCTCCAACGGGCAATTCTCCGACGACGGCGCCCTGGTCACCAGCGCCGAGGACGTGGACGCGATCTTCGCCGAGCACCTGCCCCGCTACATGGAGCAGCACGAGGGCCCGCTGCGGCTGCTCTTCTGGGCGCACGGCGGGCTGGTCAGCGAGGCGCGCGGCATCATCGGCGCTTCCCGCCTGCTGCCGCACTGGCTGGAACACGGCATCTACCCTATCTTCTTCATCTGGGAGACCGGGCTGCTCGACGCCCTGTGCTCGCTGCTGCCGCGCAGCGGCGCCCGCGAGCTGCAGGAACAGGGCCGGGCCCGCAACCTCGTCGAGGACCTGTGGAGCGCCGGGGTGGAACGGGCAGTGCGCCCGCTGGGCCAGAAGGTCTGGGCGCAAATGAAGGTCGGCGCGGACCAGGCCGTGGCCGCGGACGGCGGCGCCGCCTACGTGGCGCAGCGGCTAGCCGAATTCACCGCCCGGAATCCCGGCGCCGTCCAGGTGCACGCGGCAGGGCATTCGGCCGGCGCGATCTTCCACTCACGCTTCCTGCCGCTGTACCTGCAGCACGGCTCGGGCACCGGCGTCAGTTCGCTGAACCTGCTGGCAGCGGCCCTTTCCATCGCCGACTTCAACCGGCTGCTGCGCCCGCTCGTCGGCTCGCCGCAGGGCATCGAACAGCTGCACCTGTTCGGCCTGCACCGGCAGCTGGAAGAAGACGACAGCGTGCTGTGGCTTTACCCGCGCTCGCTGCTCTGCCTGATCAGCTCCGCGCTGGAAGCCGAACGCGGCGTCGGCCTGCTCGGCCTGGAACGCTCGGTCGCCGCGGATGCGGACCTGACCGGCTTCCTGGGCACCGCCGCGGCGGACGCGACCTGGTCCAAGACCCAAGTCGGCGCCCCGGGCCGGCGCTGCCTGGCCTCCGCGCATGGCACCTTCGACGAGGACCCGGCCACCTTGAACAGCGTCGCCTACCGGGTGTCCACCGGATGATCCCGGCGCGTAACGCCGGGGTAATAACCGGGTAACGACGCTCCGGCTACGCTGGAGCCTCCACGCGGCCGACGCGCCCGAACCCGGGCGGCCGACCCGGTATCCACCGGCTACGGCACGGGCGTTGGCCTCAGCATGAGGGGGAAAAATCATGGCGGATATCAATGAGGGGACCGATCTGGTCTTCGACCGGCTGCTAGCGGCCCGGCGCGAAGAGGTCGTCGCCCTGCAGAAGGCGCAGGCCGACCGGCTGGCCGACGTCGAGACGCGCGGGCAGCGCAGCCTGGCCGCGCTGCAGGACTCGCTGCCGGAATCCCTGGCCTCGTACCTGGGCAGCGATTCCTCCGCAGAGGAAGCAGCGGCGAAGGACATGAAGTCCTGCGCGGCAACGCTGGCCGAGCAGGCGCCGCGCGAATCTACGGCGCTCTCCGCGGTCATGGGCAACGGGCCTTCCGCGGCGGCGGTGGGCTGGCTGACCCCGTACTACGGCACGCTACACGGTTCCAACGGGGCCATCGCCTGGCAGGGCTACAACCCCGGCAACATCGACGCGTCCTGCTGGGCCAGCGGCGCCGGCTCGGGGCTCTTCGGCACCGGCGCCGGCTCGTTCACCCTGTACATGGACTGGTGGTTCACCTTCCGCGCCCCGGAGAACCGCAACTACGCCCAGACCATCTACGTCCCGTTCAACGGCTTCTACATCGTGCGGGCGGACGACGGATGGTTCGACTCCAAGGAGGCGAAGGTCAACATCTCGATGACCGCCCGCGGCTACCAGTACAACTACAAGCCGGCCGGCAGCGTGAACGTGCTGTCGACCGGGGATGACAACATCAACGTCAACGACCGCTTCGACGGCTGGCGCACGATGTACTATTCGGACCTGCTCGGTGCCGACCAGGCCTACCTGCTGCTGTCCGTCGCGCTCTACGTCTACGCGCGCGGCGGAGGCTCCAACGCCCAGCTGAACTTCGCCGACGGCAATGCCAACTACCTTGGCGTTCCGCTCGTCTACGTCAGCTAGGCAGACCGCGCGCCGCACCCCGTGCGGCGCGCACCCTCGAAACTCCGTGAAACCTGAATCCAGGGAGCAGGATATGAGCAATGAAAACCGGCCGCTGTGCCTGACCAAGCCGATCGTCCAACGCGAGCTTCCGGCCGGTCTGCCGGACCTGCGGATGCGCCTCATACGGGTGCTGTCCAAGGTCTGGGTCAATGAGACCGAGCTGCACTACTTCTTCATCGACGGGCCCGAAGCGCAGCGCGAAGCCGTGCGCCAGGCCTTCGCCGAGTGGAAGGCCCTGCCGCTGGGCCTGAAGTTCACCGAGACCACCGACCGCGGATCCTCTGAAATCCGCATCGCCTTCGACCAGGCTGACGGATCCTGGTCCTATGTGGGACGCGACCTGCTGGGCATACCCGCCACCGAAACCACCATGAATTTCGGCTGGGACCTGACCGACGACTACGGGCACACCACCGCCTTGCATGAGATCGGGCACAGCCTGGGCCTGCCGCACGAGCACCAGAACCCGTTCTCCGGCATCGTGTGGGACGAGGACGCGGTCTACAAGTTCTTCACCGGGTCCCCAAACTTCTGGACGCGGGCGCAGACCGAGCAGAACGTGCTGCACAAGTTCAGCGCGCAGGAGGTGGACGGCTCCCCGTGGGATCCGAACTCTGTCATGGAGTACTGGTTCCCCGCAGGCCTGATCGTGCAGCCCGCCCAGTATTCCGGCGGCCTGGAACCTGCCGGAGGGCTCTCGGACCAGGACAAGGAGTGGGCCAAGAAGTTCTACCCGGCCACCACCGCCGCCGTCACCGAGCTGAAAGCCTTTGAATCCAAGGTGCTGCAGCTGTCCGCCGGGCAGCAGGCGGACTTCACCATCGTCCCGGACGCCTCGCAGGACTACACGATCGCCACGTTCGGCCAATCCGACATGGTGCTGGTGCTCTTCGAGGACGATAACGGCTCGCTGCGCTACCTGGGCGGCGACGACGACAGCGGCACCGGGCTGAACGCCCAGCTGAAGACCCGCCTGCTGGCCGGGCGCCGCTACGTGGTGCGGCTGCGCCTGTACTGGGCAGGCGGTAGCGGCAAGTCAAGCATCATGTACTGGTAGCCGCGCGCGGCATCGCGCCCCGGACCGTCGGATCCCGGACGGTCCGGGGCGCCCTTGCGCCCTGGGCTGTACACCTAGGCCGGACGGCCCGTCTGATCGGTCTTGAACGACTGGGTCTGGAACTTGTTCAGGAATCCCAGCAGACTCCCGTCTGGCTTGAGCACGATGGTGCCGCCATCCTGCCAGATCCAGTTCTCCGCATCGTGCCCGCCGCCCACCGGGTCGCCCTGGTTCTGGTGCACGTTGTGCACTCCCAGCCCGCTGGAGAACGGCTCGCCGAACACGAAGAACCGGGTGCCCGCATCAATCACGCTTTCCAGCTCGGTCAGCGCCTGGAACCCGGTGCCGCTCTTCCATGGCGGGTTCCAGCGCAGCCAGGCCAGCAGCCGGTTCAGGCAGCTTGAAAAGCGCAGCAGGTGGACGATGACCGGCGGGTGCAGCACCGCGGCGCGGATGTAGTCCAGCGCCCCGGAGGACGGATCGGAGGCCAGCGGGTGCCAGCCGTCGGCTAGGGAAGACAGCGCCGCGAAGTCCAGCGCGCGCAGCCGCACGGTGCGCCACTGCACGCCGTCGGGCATGTTCTTCGGATCCACGTCGATGGCGCACTTGTAGTTGCCGGCCGGCGCGTGGATCACCAGGTTGCCGTGGTAGTAGCGCCCGAAGTCATCCGGCGGGTCCCGGTAGTAGTCGTGCAGGGTCCCGATCAGCACCCCGTACCCGTTCGCCAATGGCATGTCCTTGTCCTTTCCCCGACGCCGCTCATTCGTTCGGCGCTTCCACCACCTCGCCGACCTGGTCCTGCACGCGCTTGGCCTGCTCGTCGACCATCACGGTGAACAGCTGCTGGGCGGCGCCGAAAATCACCGCCCAGGCCAGAATCTGCGGGGCGCTGTCCAGGTCGGAAAGGCCAGGGAAGAATCCCCCGCGGATCAGCAACAGCCCGAACACCGCGATCAGCGCCCCGAGCGGCAGCTTCAGCAGGGCCATGGCGATGGCCAGGTTGAACGGGGTCGCTGTGCCGCCGACGCTGCGGAAGGACCCGGCGGCCGACACCGCGGCCCCGGCCATGCCGACGAAGAGCAGCAGGGCGATATCGGTGGGCCGCACGGTGCCGGCGATGACTTCGTCGCGCCGCTGCTCGCCGGAGGACACCTGGGCGGAGTTCTCGGTGTTGTCCGCGCTGCCGGCCGGCGCCGCCGACTGTCCCGCGGCATAGGGGCTTTCTCGGGTCGGGCAGACCACGGTGCCCTGGCCCTGCGGGGTGAAGCAGATCGCCAGGTCGGTCGGGCGCACCGCGCCCCAGAAGGCCAGGCCGGCGGCCAGGACCAGCAGGATCACGGTCCACGCAGTCAGCCCGCGGTGGAAGCTGAGCATGCGCGCGTACTCGCGCCGGTACGCCATGTTCGCCGCGGTGCCGGCGTTGATGATCTCCTCGCGCACGTGGCCGGAGGCGATCACTTCGCGTTTGGCCGGCGCGTTGGCGCCAAGCTTGTCCAGATCCCGCATGAGTTGTTCGAAGCCGATACGCTGAGGGTCCTTGAGCCTCAGGTGGTTGCGCACGTCGGACTGGATCTTGGGCAGCTTGCCCATCAGGTAGTCGATGTCGCCGCGGCGCAGCATCAGCGATTCGGCGGCGTGCACGTGGGCCATGACGCTGCCGATCAGCGTGGTGCCCAGCATCATCTTGAACCGCGGTCTGGTCAGCCGTGCCTGCGCCGCGTCCAGATGGTGCTTGATGGCCTGGTCCAGCTCGTCAGCTGTCTGCTGCGTCCCATCGGGGTTTGCCGCGGTGCGCGGCAACTGGGCGAGGTAGCGCGCCTCGTCCTGCCAGGCAGTGAGGTCCGATACGGCGATAGGGAAACGGCGCTGGGCCATGTTGGCGGTGAATTGCGGATGCGCGTCGGCGTTCGCCATAGCTGATCCCTCGATTGCTGCCCGTGGTTCTGCGGAAAGAGAATCGGTACGGGCCGCCGGCAGCCCCGAACAGCGGGTCACCGGCGGGAAACAAGAAGCCTGCCAAGCTTGGTCTGGGCAGGCCCACGAGGCCCGGTCGGCCGGGGCGATGCGCCAGCACCCGGGTAGGCCAAGTATCCGCCGGCGCCCGTTACACGAGCATTACCAGGATCTGCCGCGTCCCCGGTCCTCCCGGCGCGGTCATGCGACGATCAGTGCGACCCCCACGTACACGGTGAGCAGCGAGGCCAGAGTCCATTCGGCGGCGGACCCGGTTGCGGCCAGAACCGGCACGGCAACCCGCCCGTTGGCCTTCCACACCGAGCCGATGACCGGCAGGCGCCGGAACCAGCGCGGGGAGCGGATCTTGATCGGCCAGATCAGGTTGCAGCCACCGATCGTGAGCATGTCCCCCAGCACGTGCGCCGCCACGCCGACGGCGACCGCCAGCAGGAACCACTGGTTCTCCTCGGGCGTATTCATGCCGACAAACGCCCCGGCCGCCAGCGCGATGACCCAGCACAGGGCCGGGGGCATGAACTTCACCGACTTCACGGCGAAGGAGATCAGCAACACCGCGAACAGCGCGGCGGCCGGATACACGATGCCCAGCGCTGCGGTCTGCACCGCCCAGCCGTTGGCCAGCCAGGCCAGCAGGATGAAAAACGCCATGCCTAGGATGGAATGGGTGCCATTGCGGTGTCCGCCGGAGACCTTGCCAATGATGCGGGTGAAGATGCTTGAAATGGGCGGCAGCGACCTGGCGATAGTGGCGCCGTGGTGGTCCGCGTCGGGCAGCAGCGCGGCGCCCGCGCACACGATCGCCCCAGCCAGCGTTTCCCACCGGTCCATCTGCAGCGCGCCGAAGCCGAGGTCTACGGAGCCAATGCTCACCGGAGTCGTAATTGCTAGCCATGCGGCAGCGCCGCTCATGGCGTGGTGTCCACCCATCATGGATTCAACCTTAAGACTGGTCACCGACGAATTGGCGGCGCGGCGGCGGTAAGCTTGAGCACATGAGTAATGTGCGCGAAGCAACACCGGCCGACTGCCCGCAGATTCTGGAGCTGATCCACGAACTTGCAGTGTACGAGAAGGAGCCGGACGCGGTGCGCAACACCGTGCAGGACCTGCAGAGCCACCTTTTCGGCGCGGACCCCAAGGTCTTCGCCCACGTGGCCGAGGACGAGTCCGGCACCGTGATCGGCGTGGCGATCTGGTTCCTGACCTACTCCACCTGGGAGGGCCGCCACGGCATCCACCTGGAAGACCTGTATGTGCGCTCCGCCCGGCGCGGATCGGGCACCGGCACCGCGCTGCTGCAAACGCTTGCGCAGATCTGCGTCGAGCGCGGCTACAAGCGCCTGGAATGGGCGGTGCTGGACTGGAACGAGCCGGCCATCAAGTTCTACGATTCGATCGGTTCGTCCTCCATGGACGGCTGGACCACCCGCCGCCTGGACGGCGACGCATTGACCGCCCTGGGCACCAAAGGAGCAGCACGATGAACCACTACCGCGGCATGGACGTCACCGAGCACCGCATCGAGGTCCCGCTGGACTACGCGCGCCCGGCCGGCGAGAAGATCAGCGTGTTCGCCCGCGAGATCAGCACCGATGCGACCCTGCCCTGGCTGCTGTTCCTGCAGGGCGGACCGGGCGGGAAGTCCCCGCGTCCCGGATCCCTGTCCGGTTGGCTGGCCGAGGCGGTCAAGCACTTCCGCGTGCTGCTGCTGGACCAGCGCGGCACCGGGTTGTCCACCCCTGCCACCCGGAAGTCCCTGCCGCTGCGCGGCGACTTCGCCGCCCAGGCCCGCTACCTGGAGCACTTCCGCGCGGACTCGATCGTGCGCGATGCCGAGGCGCTGCGCGAGCACCTGGGCATCGACATGTGGAGCACCCTGGGCCAGAGCTACGGCGGGTTCTGCACGCTCACCTACCTGTCGCTGTTCCCGCAGTCCCTCGAACGCTGCCTGGTCACCGGCGGCCTGGCCTCCCTGGATGCCGATCCGCGGGATGTCTACCGGGCGACCTACCAGCGCATGGCCGAACGCAATACCGAGTACTTCTCCTGGTATCCGCAGGACTTCGAGGTCCTGGGCCGGATCTACGAGCACGTGCGCCACGGCGGCGACGAGGTGCTGCCCAACGGGCAGCGCGTCACCGTGCCGCTGGTGCAGATGCTGGGCATGTACCTAGGTGGCAACAGCCGGGTGCACCTGCTGCACCATGTGTTCGAGGAAGCGTTCATCGACACCCCCGGCGGCCCGCGCCTGTCGGACACCTTCCTGGAGGCGCTCTACGCGCAGTCATCCTTCGCCGCCAACCCGCTGTATGCGCTGATGCACGAGAGCATCTACGCCCAGTGCTCGGCGACGAACTTCGCGGCCGAGGCGGTGCTGCCGGAGTTCCCGCAGTTCACCTCGCATGCGAAAACCCCGTTGCTGACCGGGGAGATGATCTTCCGCTGGCACTTCGCCGAGGACCCGGCCCTGCGCCCGCTGGAGGACGTGGCCCGGATCCTGGCCGAGCACGAGCACTTCGGCCCGCTCTACGACCTGGGTGTGCTGGCCGAGAACACCGTGCCGGTGGCCGCGGCGGTCTACCACGACGACGTCTACGTGGACCGCGACCTGTCGCTGGAAACCGCCTCGCGAGTCAAGGGCCTGCAGGCCTGGGTGACCGAGGACTTCCACCACGACGGGCTGGGCGACGAGGGTCCGGCGATCTTCCGCCGACTGCTGGCCATGACAAATGGCGAGGACCCGGAAGCCGCCGCGAAGGGACTTTCCGGGTCCTAGGCCTGGCAGGCGCGTCGAAGCCGCTCAGCGATCCAGCTGGTCGGCCAGTTCATCGCACAGCTTCTGCAGCAACGGCGCGGCGGTGCCCAGGATCTGCTGGTCGGCTTCGGGCAGCGTCTGGATGCCGCCGGCCAGCGCCGTGTAGGCGCGCAACCGGTAGGCTTCGACCTCGTTCCTGCCCTGCCCGGTCAATTCGACCAGGCTGGCGCGGCCGTCGTGGGGATCGGGACGGCGGGCGACCAGGCCGTCCTGTTCCAGCCTGATGACCAGTCCGGTCATGGTCGGCTGCGCGACGCGCTGCTGGAGTGCAAGATCCCCCACGCGCTGCGCCCCGTCCCGGTCCAGCCCGGAGAGCACGCGCCAGGCGGTGACGGATCGCCCCTGCCCGGCGGCATGCCCCAGCAGTCGGGAGAGGGTGCCGGAGGCCACCGCAATTCCTGCGGCGGTTTCGGTGACGGCGGACGGTGTGGTGCTCATGATGTGTACCCTAGCAGAATGCGTTAATGGTGGATTCCGGACAGCGAAAAGCCCGCCTGACCGGCCCAGGTCGGGCAGGCGGCGGGCAGTTCGCCTGACGTTGCTACTTGCCGTCGTTGGCCTCGGCCGCGGCCTTGGCTGCCGCGGAAATCGCCTCGGCTTCCTCGGCTTTTTCGGCGGCTCGGCGGCCCATCGGGGTCCACAGCGACAGCACGGTGGCGACGACAATCGCGCCGAGGATCACCAGCAGGGAGATGCCCACCGGAATGTCCAGCCAGGCGAACTGGTGCAGCGGCTCGCCGCCGTTGATGAATGGCACCTGGTTCTCATACAGGGCGTGGAAGACCAGCTTGACGCCGATGAACGCAAGGATGAAGCTCAGTGCGTGCTTCAGGAACACCAGTCGGTTCATCAGGCCGCCGAGCAGGAAGTACAGCTGGCGCAGGCCCATCAGGGCGAAGATGTTCGCGGTGAACACGATGAACGCCGACTGGGTCAGCCCGAAGATCGCGGGGATCGAGTCGAAGGCGAACAGCAGGTCGGTCATGCCGATGGTGATGAACACCATCACCATCGGGGTGAACAGCTTCTTGCCGTCGACCACGGTGCGCAGCTTGTTTCCGTCGAAGCTGTCGGAGATCGGCAGCTTGCTGGTCAGCTTCTTGACCAGACCGCTTTCCTCGTCTTCGTCGCCCTCGTCCTTCAGCTGGTTCCATGCGGTCCACAGCAAGAAGGCTCCGAAGATGTAGAAGACCCACGACCACTGCTCGATGATGGCTGCGCCGGCCACGATGAAGATCGCGCGCAGGATCAGCGCGATGATGATGCCGAACATCAGCACTTCCTGCTGGTACTTTCGCGGTACCGAGAAGCGGGCCATGATGATGATGAACACGAACAGGTTGTCCACGGACAGTGCGTATTCAGTAACCCAGCCGGCGTAGAATTCCTGGCCGAGCTGCGGGCCTGCCTGCCACCAGAGCACGCCGCCGAAGGCCAGCGCCAGGCCGATGTAGATGACGACGAAGATGCCAGCTTCCTTCATGGAAGGAATGTGCGGACGCTTGGTCACATAAAGTAGATCGGCGACGAGCACCGCGCACAGCACGATCAGTGCGATGGTTTCAAATTGAAGTGTTAACCCGGAAATGCCCACGGAAGAGCGACCTTTCATTGCAGGGTATGGCTGATATTCGCAAGTCTCTCCGCCGCCCGCACCGCGATCCGGCGGTGCGAAATTCGGCTGCTGCGCCCGGCGAATCGCCGTTGATTCGCGTGCTGACGTTCACAGCATTTGGGATACTCCCCTACGTCCAATCAACCATTGTATCCCACAGCGAAATCACAGCCCCGGGTGGGGCGTCCTACGCCAAGTCAGACATCCGGGCGCGCGAAACCCCGTCCCGGCGGGGATTTTTGTCCGGACGGGGTTGACGTTTTCCCGAAGGCAGTGCCGCTCAGGCGTGGCCGGCGGCCTTCATCTGCCGCAGCTCCTTCTTCAGCTCCGCCACCTCGTCACGCAGCCGGGCCGCCAGCTCGAACTGCAGCTCGGCCGCCGCCGCGTGCATCTGTCCGGTCATCTCTTCGATCTGGCCCAGCAGGTCTTCGGCCGGCGCGGCGGCCAGGCCGTCCTTGCGCACTGTCGACGACGCCGAGGTGCGCTTGGCGCCCTTGGCCAACCGGTTGTTGTTCAGCAGCTCCTGGGTGTCGGCGTCCTCCCTGGCCAGCTGGTCGGTGATGTCCGCGATCTTCTTGCGCAGCGGCATCGGGTCGATGCCGTGCTTCTCGTTGTGCGCCCGCTGGATCTGCCGGCGGCGGTTGGTCTCCTCGATCGCCTGGCTCATGGCGTCGGTGATCTTGTCCGCGTACATGACCACCTGGCCGGACACGTTGCGGGCTGCGCGGCCGATGGTCTGGATCAGCGAAGTCGCCGAGCGCAGGAAGCCTTGCTTGTCGGCATCCAGGATCGCCACGAGCGACACCTCGGGCAGGTCAAGGCCCTCGCGCAGCAGGTTGATGCCCACCAGCACGTCGAAGGAGCCCATGCGCAGTTCGCGCAGCAACTCCACGCGCCGGATCGTGTCCACGTCCGAGTGCAGGTACTGCACGCGCACCTGGTGCTCGGTCAGGTAGTCGGTCAGGTCTTCCGCCATGCGCTTGGTCAGGGTGGTGACCAGCACGCGTTCGTCGCGATCCACGCGGGTGCGGATCTCATCCAGCAGGTCGTCGATCTGGCCCTTGGTCGGCTTGACGATGATCTCCGGGTCGATCAAGCCGGTAGGGCGGATGATCTGCTCCACGAAGCCGTCGGACTTGCCCAGCTCGTACTTTCCCGGGGTAGCCGACAGGTACACCGTCTGCCCGATGCGCTCCAGGAACTCATCCCATTTCAGCGGACGGTTGTCCATCGCGCTGGGCAGGCGGAACCCGTGCTCCACCAGCGTGCGCTTGCGCGACATGTCGCCCTCGTACATGGCTCCGATCTGCGGTACGGTCACGTGGGATTCGTCGATGACCAGCAGGAAGTCGTCTGGGAAGTAATCCAGCAGGCAGTGCGGGGCGGAACCCGGCGCACGACCGTCGATGTGCCGCGAATAGTTCTCGATGCCGTTGCAGAAGCCCATCTGCTCCATCATTTCCAGGTCGTAGGTGGTGCGCATGCGCAGCCGCTGGGCCTCGACGAGCTTGTTCTGCGACTCCAGTTCCTTCAGCCGCGTTGCCAGCTCGTCCTCGATGGACTTGATCGCCTTGTGCATGCGCTCGGCTCCCGCCACGTAATGGCTGGCCGGGAAGATGTACATCTCGGTTTCCTCGCGGATCACCTCGCCGGTGACCGGATGCAGCGTGTAGATCGCTTCCACCTCGTCGCCGAAGAACTCGATGCGCACCGCCTGCTCCTCGTACATCGGGATGATCTCCACGGTGTCCCCGCGCACCCGGAAGGTGCCGCGGTGGAAGTCCATGTCGTTGCGGGTGTACTGCATGGCCACGAACTGGCGCAGCATCGCGTCGCGGTTCAGCTCCTCGCCTTGGCGCACCGTCACCATCCCGGCGACATACTCCTCCGGGGTGCCCAGACCGTAGATGCAGGAGACCGTAGCGACCACGATGGTGTCGCGGCGGGTCAGCAGCGAGTTGGTGGCCGAGTGGCGCAGCCTTTCGACCTCCTCGTTGATCGAGGAGTCCTTCTCAATGAAGGTATCGGTTTGCGGCACGTAGGCCTCGGGCTGGTAGTAGTCGTAGTAGGACACGAAGTACTCGACCGCGTTGTTCGGCATCAGCTCGCGGAACTCGTTGGCCAACTGGGCGGCCAGGGTCTTGTTCTGCACCAGTACCAGGGTGGGGCGCTGCACCTGCTCGACCAGCCAGGCGGTGGTCGCGGATTTGCCGGTACCGGTCGCGCCGAGCAGCACGATGTCCTTCTCACCGGCCTGGATCCGCTGCGTCAGCTCCGCGATGGCCTGCGGCTGGTCGCCAGCAGGCTCGTATTCGCTGATGACCTCGAAGGGGGCGACAACTCGTTTGATGGGCTGTGCAAGACTCATACATCTAGGCTACGCCCTGGGTCCCGACTCTTTGCGCGCTGCTGGCGATTGGCTGAAAGAATCCAGCAATCGGTTAATCGCCTCGATGCGCTCGGGGTCTCGGGATGGGGCGGCGCGCCATGGCATCGGCCCAGTCGAAGTAGCGCTTTGCCCCATCAAGCACGGCGGGCATGAGAACCGGCGACCCGATGCGATCCGGTACCCCGCCCAGCGAAAACCCGCGGCGTACAGGTTCCCCGCAAGAGAGATTTCCGCGCAGAATGAGCCGCGGCCGGTGCCCATCGACATGGATCCTTCCAGCGCTTCAAACAGCGCAGGCCAGATTGCCACCGTGTCGCTCCGCAAACAGGGCAGCACAAGTAGCCTGCCAACATGGTGTACCTGCACGATCGGCTCACCGCAGCAGGAGTTATTCCACGTGCTCGGTGAGGCCACCAAGAATTCCATCCGTAGACCATCTTGTTCGACGGTGCCCAGTCCGCGTCGATTGGGTGCTTGGCCAATAGATGGCGGCCGGTAATCACTTCGGTCTGCCCTGCGGCCAAGTCTGATGCGAACCTCAGGATCGTGGCCCGCCGGGTTCCGGGCACATCGTCGATCATCACTGCGGGGGGCAGCCGCAGCAAGGGGTGACACGGCCGGAGGCTTCCTCCTGCTCCGTCCAGCAGGCTCGCGCGATCGAGACCTTGCTGGAACGGGACCAGGTATTCGCCGATGCCGCTTTTCGACGAGTTGAGCCTGATTGATTCGGGGGGGGGGGCAGATGTTGCTTGGGCGGCGGCAAGTACCTGGTACCTGCGTGAACCAGGGCCAAGGTTGCTACCGCCCAGACTCTCCACCCGGCCATAGAGCAACCACACCCCCGCAAAGACGCCGTATCCCGCTCTCGGGTGCTCCTCGCTCTGCTCCAAGCTGCGATCCGCCCTCCGTTTCGGGCATGGAACGATCGCCGTGGCCAACGGGGTGCCGCAGCGGTAATGCCGGGGTAACACCGCAGTAATTTCGCCGCGCGATAGTAGGGGCAGCACGTTCGCCGCCGGATCATCCGGGGACGGGCGAGTCCTGGGGCGAACCGGTGCATGTATTGCCGCCCGGTCCCCTTGGCCGTTGACACGCACACCCGGGGGCCGGCTTTCTCGAACCTCCCCTCGCTGTGCCCTTGCGGGTCCCGTCTGCCGCCGCTTCGCCGCGGCCGGCGCGGGATCCATTCCAATCCACGCCACCCAAGGGAGGAAGGCACCCGAATGCCAGTCCCATTCCAAGGCGAATTATTCACCTTTCAGAACCCCGACGGATCCGAGTTGACGCTCAAGGGCTGGGGCAACCAGTTCCACGCGGTCTTCGAAACCCTGGACGGCTACACCGTCGTCAAGGGCGAGGACGGCTTCTACCAGTACGCGGCGCTCGCCGAGAACGGCGAATCGTTGCAGCCCACCGGCGAGCGCGTAGACACCGCCGATCCGCAAACACTCAACCTGCCGCAGCATCTGCGCATCACCCGCGAATCCAGCGCCATGCAGGCCCGCGAGACGCGCGAATCCCTAGGGCCGGTGCCGCGCTGGATGCAGCGCCGCACCGGAGCCCAGGCGCAGCTGAAGGCGCAGTCGGCCTCCCCTGATGCGGCGCCGCCGGCGAACCCGACCACCGGAAATTTCCGGGGGCTGGTGCTGCTCATTGATTTCAGCGACTTCCCGGCCACGATCAGCCGGCAGGAGGTCGACGACTTCTGCAACTTGGCGGGCTACACCGGCTTCGGCAACAACGGATCGGCGTTCGACTACTTCCGCGACGTCTCGGACGGCAAGCTGTCCTACAAGAACCTCGTGGCCGCCTACTACCGGGCGGCGCATCCGCGCACCTATTACACGGACCCCGCCATCAGCTACGGCACCCGGGCCCAGGAGCTGATCCGCGAGGCGCTGGACAGCCTGGTCGCGGCCGGCTTCGACTTCTCCTCGCTGACGGCCGACGCGGGCGGCTACATCAAGGCGCTGAGCGTCTTCTACGCCGGGGTGCGCTCGAACGCGTGGAGCGAAGGGTTATGGCCGCACAGCTGGGCGCTGGCCTCGCCGTACGTGCTCAGCGCGACGCGCCGCTTCTCCGACTACCAGATCACGGATTTGGGCAACCAGCTCACGCTGCGCACGTTCTGCCACGAGAACGGGCACATGGTGTGCGACTTCCCGGACCTGTACGACTACGACAGCGTCGGGGTCGGCCTGGGCGTCGGGCATTATTCGCTGATGTGCTACGGCGGCAACGACAAGAACCCGACCCAGGTCGACGCCTACCTGAAGCATGCGGCGGGCTGGTCCTCGGCGGCCACCACCATGGCTTCCGGGCAGAGCTACACCATCGCGGCAGGGCGCAACGAGTTCCTGCTGCATCCACGCAGCGCCACGGAGTACTTCATCGTGGAGAACCGCGAGCAGGCCGGCAGGGACGCCTCGCTGCCTGATTCGGGTGTGGCGATCTGGCATGTGGACACCACCGGCAACAACAGCAACCAGGAGATGACCCCGGCCAAGCACTACGAACTGTCATTGGAGCAGGCGGACAACCGCTTCGATCTGGAGCGGCGGGTGAACTACGGCGACGCCACCGACCTCTACGGGGGTTCGGGCTCCAGCTTCGGCCCTTCCTCGGCGCCGAACAGCAACTGGTGGGACGGCAGCGGCTCGGGACTGGACATCGAGTCCGTCTCAGCGGTCGCCCATTCGATGACGGTGGCCACCCGGAACACCGGTCCGGCCACCTACTACAACATCTCGGTCAACCAGGTCTTCGCAACCGTCAATGCGCAGAACGCATGGGCGCACGTGGGAACCCTGGGATGGCGCAAGATCACCACCGGCGCCCCGGACGGCATCACCAACATGCTGGCCATGCTCGCGCTGGCGCAGGCCAAGGGCCTGAAGGTCACCGTCGTCGCCGACGCGTCAAACATCTCGCAGTGCTACCTGTGAAACCGTGCACGAGCAACGTGAAAGAAGGATCAACCATGTGGACCACCATCAACCAGATCTTCACCTCGAACCATTCGCAGAACGCCTGGGCCCATCTGGCCTCGGACAACGCCTGGCACAAGGTGCTGACCGGAGCGACCGACGGGGTGACCAACGTCCACCTGGTGCTCTCGGTGGCCAAGGCCACCGGCAAGCAGGTGTACATCGTGCTGGATGCGGCGAAGAACATCACCCAGGTCTACCTCTAGCCCGACGGTCCAAGAAAGGGGTGCAAACGCACATGAGCAAGGACTACGAGATCAAGATCAGTGTTGCCGGCACCGGCGGGGACGGTTCCCGAGGCGGAGCGGATTCCTCGGCCCCGTCTCCGATGCAGCTGGAACAGCTGGCGGCTTCCGCAGCCGGACAGGACGCAACGGGGTCGGCGCCCACGCCGATGGCGCTGGGCCAGATGGCCGCCGGAGGGCCGGACGCTGCGCCAGAACCCATGGTGCTGGACCGACTGCCCGATCCGGGCGGTTCCTGATCCGGTGCCCGGTTCCGCACCGGGATAGTGCATGATGCGCGGCGGGCCACGTGGCCTGCCGCGCCTCGCTGCGTCTCAGGCTTCCTAGCGTCCACGCTTCATGCCGTAGCGGATGGAATTGCGCGCCACGGTGCGGCGGATGGCCCCTCCGAAGAACCCGACCGTTAGCCAGGTCGCGGCCACCAGCCCGAGAAGGGCCAGCCAGCCGCTGATATATACCACCGGCGAGTAGGGCCCGTCGGAGGCGACGAATTCGCCGCGCCCACCGAATCCCAGCCAGAGCACCAGCGCGGCGGCGAAGCTGGCGAGCATGATCCACTTGGCGGTTTTCAGCATCAGCGCACCAGCTCCTGCCGGTAGAGCTCCTCGACCCGGGCCAGCAGCTGTTCCCGGGTGCCGTCGTTGACCAGCAGGTAGTCGGCGATCTCGGCGCGCTGCTCGTCGGTGGCCTGCGCGGCCATGCGCGCCTCGGCGTCCTGCCGGGTCCAGCCGCGGTCCTCGACCATGCGGCGGATGCGCTCCTCGCGCGGGGCCTGCACGACGATGACCACGTCGTAGGCTCCGGCCTGCCCGGATTCGGCCAGCAGCGGCACGTCCTCAACCACCAGCGCCCCGGGGGCCGCGGCCTGGCGCAGGCGGGCGGCTTCCTCGCGGATCAGCGGGTGCACGATCGCGTTGAGTTTTTCGCGGGCGCCGTCGTCGGAGAACACCAGAGCGCCCAGCGCCGCGCGGTCCAGCGTCCCGTCGGCCTGCAGCATGTGCTCGCCGAAGGTTTCGCGGATCGCCGCCAGCCCGGGGGTGCCCGGCTCGACGACCACCCGCGCGAGCGCGTCGGCGTCGATCACCACCGCCCCGAGCTGTGCCAATTTCGCCGCCACTACTGATTTACCGGATGCCACCCCACCGGTCAGGCCCACATGCATCATGGGTTCCAGCCTAGTACGGGGCCGGCCTGCACCGGGTTTACGGCGCACCGCGGCTTGGCGCACCGTCCGTGCCGCGGCGGCCGGGCGGCTAGGCGGCCGGGCGGCTAGGCGGCTAGGCGGCTAGGCGGCTAGGCGGCTAGGCGGCTAGGCGGCTACGCGCCGCGCAGCTGGGTGAGTGTGTGCAGCAGCTCGGGACCCGGTTCCACCCCGAGTTCGGTCTTCAGCCGCCCGATGAATTGCAGCAGCCCCGCGGTGGCCGAGGCGTTGTTGCCCTGCCCGGATTCGGCGCGGGCGCATAGGCTCGCAGCCGATTCGCGCATCGGATCCAGCCGCAGCGCGCTCTGCGCCAGCTGCCAGGCCCGATGCTGCAGCCCCAGGTTCAGCAGCTGCGCCGACGCGGTCTCCAGCGCGCGCAGCTGCAGCTGGCGCAGCGCCTCCTGCTCCTCGAACAGCCACGGCTCGTCCCAGTCGGGCAGCAGCTGGCGGGTGTTCAGGAAAATGTCCTCCTGCAGGCTGTCGGCGTCCGGGGCCAGCAACAAGTGCTGCAGCCGGTGGCGTAGGGTGTGCAGGTCCACGGATACCGCAGGGTCGATTTCCACCCACCCGTCGTCGCAGCGGATCGCCCCGGGGCACTGCTGGTGGATGTGGCACAGGCTTACGCGCAGGCTGTCGGCCGCGCGCATTTCGGTGGTTTCAGGCCAGAGCATTCCGGCCATCCGGCGCCGCGAGACCGGTCCATGGACCGCCAGCAGGGTCAGTACCCGCTGTTCACGCAAACGCAGTTTAACCGGCTGGCAGTCAGCAATCAGACGCCATCGGTCAAGCAGCTCAATTTCATACGATGCAGCCATTGGCAACTCCCCCAGCAATGCAAAACCAGCCCCAGTAGATGCCCCATGTGGAGAATATTTTCCCACCCCCAAGGCCTAGCGTCAATGCTGAAACCACGGATAAATCAACCTGAAAAACCGTTGCGAGGTGCACACATCGTGTTAAATCGTGCAGCGCGGACTATTGCCGCGGCCCGGCTTCCGGACCGGCTTCCGGACCGCTTGGCGCGCCGCGCGATAAACTGGTGATAATGAACTCCACCGATTCTCGCGCGTCGGCCTACACCACCCTGAGCCGCGACAGCGTCCACGAGGTCGAGATCAAGCGCTCCCGCTTCATCACCTACCTCTTCCGGGTCGAATCCGAGGCGCAGGCCCGCGAGCACATCGCCGCGCTGCGCAAAACGCACTTCGACGCCCGCCACCACTGCAGCGCCTTCATCCTGGGCCCGGACCGGATGATCCAGCGCTCAAACGACGACGGCGAGCCCTCGGGCACCGCCGGCATCCCGATGCTCGAAGCCCTCGCCAAGCGCGACACCGGGCACGGCACCGACCTGTCCGACGTGCTGGCAGTGTGCGTGCGCTACTTCGGCGGCATCAAGCTCGGCGCCGGCGGCCTGGTCCGCGCCTACTCCGATTCGGTCTCACAGGCCCTGGAGCATTCGACCCTGCATGTGCGCCAGCGCCTGCGCATCTTCACGCTGCCCGCCCCGCACGCGCTGGCCGCGCGCTGGGAGAACGAGCTGCGTGCCGCCGGCTACCAGCTCGAACCCAGCGTCTGGGAAGCGGCGCACGCCGTGCTGCACATCGGGATCGACGACACCGAGCACGACGCCGGCCAACTGGCAGCCTTCACCGCCGCGCTGACTTCCGGCGCGGGCCGGCTGCAGCCCTTCGACACCAAATGGGTGGACCTTCCATGAGCACCGAGCATGACCCGGCCGGCATCCCGGCCCCCGCGCAGACCCCCGCCGACCCTGCCCGGGCCCTGCTCGCGCAGCTGAGCCGCTGGCCCGACGTGCAGGCGGAAAACCTGTTCGCGGTCGACGCCGCCGACCGGCTGGTGCTTGACACCTGCGCCGCAGCGCTGGCGCAGCTCGGCGCCCCCTGGCCCGGCACGCTCGCCGTGATCGGCGACCACTACGGGGCGCTCACCCTCGGGGCGCTGGCCCGCGGGGCCGGAACGGTGCGTGTATTCACCGACGCGCTGACCTCCCGCCGCGCCATCGAGAACAACCTCGAATCCCTGGCCCCGCAGTGGGCCGAGCGGGTCGCGTTCACCTCGCTGGACGAGGCGGCCCGCGGCGCGCGCCTCGTGCTGATGAACCTGCCGCGCGGGCTGGACGTGCTGGCCGAGCAGGCCGACGCCATCGCCGCAACGGCGGACCCGGCGGTGCAGGTGTTCGCCGGCGGGCGCATCAAGCACATGAACCGCTCGATGAACCAGGTGCTCGACGAGCGCTTCTCGCGCGTCGACGTCTCGCTGGCCAGGCAGAAGTCCCGGGTGCTCACCGCCTGCGGGGTGCGCGAAACCCGCCCCGCCAGCCGTTTCCCGCAGCTTGCCGAGCACCAGGTCAACGGCACCGCCTTCACGCTGGCCGCGGGCGCCGCGACCTTCGGGGCAGCCCGGCTGGACCCGGGCACCCGGCTGCTGCTGGAGCACCTGCCCGACCTCTCCGCGCACCGGACGCTGGTGGACCTGGCCTGCGGCAACGGCTCCATCGGCATCTATGCGGCGCTCACGCACCCGCAGCTGCGCATCGCCGCCTGTGACCACTCGGCCTCCGCCGTCGCCTCCACGCTGGCCGCCGCTCGCGCCAACCAGCTGGCGGAGCGGATCGACGCGGTGCAGGACGACGCCCTGTCCCGGCTGCCGGAGGCCAGCGCCACTCTGATCACGCTGAACCCGCCGTTCCACATCGGCAATGCGGTCACCGCGGACATCGCCTTAAAGCTGATCGACGACGCCGCCCGCGTGCTGGCCGACGGCGGCGAGCTGCTCTGCGTGTTCAATTCGCACCTGCGCTACCGCGGCGAGCTGGCCCGGCGCATCGGCCCCACCCGCCAGCTGGCACGCGACAAGACCTTCACCGTCACCGCCTCCACCCGCCGCCGGGGCTGACCCCGGGGGGAACAGCCCGCAAAAAATAGTTATCCACATTTTCGCCGGCCCCTCGCCGCGGCCGGCGGCGCGGGAGCATGCTGGGCCCATGAGCACACCACTGACGCAGGTCCTCGAGGACCTGTCCCGCAGGCTGGAGCAGCCGGATCTGGGCGCCGGAGACGCGTTGGCCCTCGCCGTGCTCATCCCCGCGCTCCTGCGCCGAGTGCGCTCCGCCGGCGGCCCGTCGTCGTCCGCCGATCCGCGTTTCGCGCTGGCCCTGGCCGCCGCGGCGGAGGAAACCGCCGACGAATCCGTGCGCGTCCAGATCCACGCCGCGCACCTGATCGAGGCAAGCGCCGCCCATGGCCTGTCGGTGCTTGAGCTCGACGCGCTGCGCGAGACCGAATCCGACCTGGCGCTGCCGCCGCAGCTGTGCGAGGGCCGCCCCAGCTTCACCTCCCCCGAGGAACTGGCCGCCGCCTGGCTGGATGTGGACTTCTTCGAGGCGCGGCGCCGGATGGCCGATGCCCACCACGTCATCGCCCAGTTCGACTACCAGCACCAGCAGCACCCTCCGCAGTTCACCCGGCTGGCCGCCAGGTTCGCGGATCCCGGCCAGCACCCGCGCGAAATCCTCTCCGCCGCCCGCCGGCTGGAGAAGTTCGAGGAACCTGCCGCCGAATTCGCGGCCCCCCGCACCGCTTCCGCGCAGGATGCCTCCGGTGCGCTGCTGGAGCAGCTTATCAACGACGCCCTGGACGAACCGCAGTCGACCTCGCGGCAGCGGCGGGTGAACAAGATCTTCAAGCAGGCCCGCACCCAGGCCGAAGAGGAGGATCCCGCCGCGTTGGCGGGCCTGTTCCGTCGCGGCACCCGCCACGGGTTGACCTGCATCGAGCTGCTGCTGGACCCACTGGGCGCGGAGCTGTTCGACTCCATTGTCGCGCAGGCGGACAATCCGCGCACCCAAGCCGGCCAGCAGGCGCGCGAAGGTCAGTCAAACGTCGTTTTCGGCGCGTTCGGGCGTCAGGAATCCGCCGCCCCCATCCCCGAACACCCTGATTTCGTGACCGACGAGGAAGCCGCCGCCCACACCGAGCCCGATCCTGCCCCGGAGCCCTCCGTGGCGCTGCGCCGGCTGAACGCCCTGCTCGGCTTCCTGCGCATCAATTCGCAGCGGCTGCGCAAGCTGGTGGAACCCGGCGGGCAGGACCCGCTGCCCGGGACCGGGGATACCGACGGGGCGCAGGGCGTGGCCACGGTGGCGCCGCGGGTCGTCGTCACCCTCACGCTGGCCGAGCTTGAGGAGCGTGCCGCCACCCACGGCATCACCCTGCACGGGCATCAGCTGTCCGCCGCGCAGCTGCGCCGCACACTGGCCGAGGCGAAAATCATCCCGCTGGTGCTCGGCGGCAAGAGCCAGGTCCTGGACATGGGCCGGGCCGCGCGGTACCACACCGAGCCGATGCGCCTGGCGATCACGGTGCGCGACGGAGGCTGCATCGTGCCCGGGTGCACCCGCGATCCGGAGTCCTGCAACGTCCACCACATCTGGCTTTGGTCCGAAGGTGGCGTGACCTCCGTATACTGGGGCGCAATGCTGTGCGAGAAGCACCACCACGATGTGCACGCGGGGTTGATCAAGGTCATTGCGAACGGCGGGGTGCCACAGGTGATCATGCCCCGCTTCATGGACCCGGACCAGCGTCCGGTGCGCAACACCGTCAACCAGCACCGCGCCGCCTAGCCTCGGCCCCGGTGCCGGAGTCGGTGCCGGGCTTACAGCCCTTCGAACAGGTCGGTCAACAACGGTGCGCCTGGTGGGCGCGGCGGCCAGGCGAGCACCGCTGGTTCCCGCCCCACGATGCGCTCCCACCCGGCTTCGCCGCCCGGGTAGGTCAGCACCGGGCGCTGGCTGCGGTGTTCATGCAGCCCGGCGAGGATCCGTCCGGCGACCTGCGTGGTGTCCACCTCAATGTCGATCAGGCTGTCTGGCACCGGCCGCAGCTGGTATTCGACCGCCGGGTCGAAGGGCGGCAGCCCGCGACGTTCGCGCGAGGCGTTCCAGCGCTGGAAGGTCGATTCCCGCACCGCCCCGTGGACCAGCCGGCGCAGCCCCGGCCCGGGGACCTCCCTGGCCTGGTGGAAGGCGGCGTCGGCAGCCCGCCCGATGGCGATGTGGTCCCGGTGCCCGGTGATCCCGTCGGGGCCGAAGGTCGCCACGACCTGCGGCCGTTCTTCCAGCAGGATCCGGCGCACCCGGTCCTCCAGCTCACCGGGTTCTACCAGGTGCAGCCCGCCATCGGCGTAGTCGAGCCACACATGGCGGTCGGGCACCCGCCCGTGGGCCTGCCAGGCGCGCACACTTTCGCCGCGCCGCCAGGCGCCCAAGGTTTCCGGGGTCGCCGGGATGCCGTCGGCGATCAGTCCCGCCCCGCCATCGGTCGCGATCACCAGGATGAACTTGAAGCCGGGGTCGGTTTCGTGCAGGGCGATCGATCCCGCACACCCATAGGCATCGTCGTCCGGGTGGGCGACGATCACGGCGATCGAATGCGGTTCGCTCATGCAAGCATGATAAATCCGCGCGGGATCACGATGCTAGGATCTCGCGGCGTCCCGTTCAGCCGGTATCCGCGCATCGGCCGCCTCGAAGCGGACCCGTTGGCCTGCCACGCGCACGGCATGCCCGCGCAGGCCCACCGGCGCCAGATTGATCCGGTCGATGACCCGTTCCGAAGCGGCATCGAGCGCTTCCGGGGCCAGGGCGTTGCCCCTCGGATCCACCCACCTGATGCTGCGCGTGGCGCGGCGCAGCGGTTCGCGCGCCGTGCCGGGCAGCAGATGCGCCCCGGTCTGGAGGCCGCCGCTGAAGAAGCTGCGAATGCCCAGCCGGACCGGCTTCGCGCCCCAGCCGTACAACCCGGAGATGACCATACGCCCGGTGCCCGCGCACGGCAGTGCCTCCACATTCGCTCCGTACACCCACGGCTCCTGCGCGATCTCCAGGAGTTGCCCCGCGGAAAGCTCGTTGACGGCGCGGATGCCGTGGACCGCGCACTGGTCGGACACCCGAAACCAGCCGGGATGCTTGAAGTCCTCGGCCTGGTTGTTGGCCTCATCCTGGGCGCAGGTGCACTGCGCGGGCTGTACCTGGGACGCCGGCAGCCCATTGCCCACGCCGATGAAGCCCAGCGGCCCGGTTTCGGGTACCACCGGGATCTCCAGCGCCATCAGCGGAACACTACGGGATTCGAACCACTTGAAGAGGCCGACTAACTGGACCAGGGCCATCACCCCGAGCCCCACGCCTAGTTCGTAGTACAGCTCAGCGTCAACCGCGGCGAAGTCCATGTCGGCGACGGTGAAGAATTTCCAGCCTGCCTTGAGCAGCGGCCAAACTACGATGGCACTGGTCAGGCCCCACATCCAAGTGGGGATCAGCTGGCTGTAGCCCAGCGGCTTGAGCGCGTTCGAGGGTACCTGCACGCTTCCCTGCGCTTGCCGGTGCCAGGTCGTCAGCAATGCCGCAAATCTCAGCTGGCCGATCAGTCCCGCGATCGCCAGCAGGCCGAAGTAGCCCATGGCGGCATACAGCACTTGCTGCTCGGTTCCTGTCGGATCCAGCAGCGCATCGAACCAGATGGCGGCCGCCAGCCCGATCCACGCCGCGTGCCGGCCGGCCCCGCCGAGCAGCACGATGACCCCGATGAAAAACGAGTAACTCAGCAGGATTGGCGCCCAGCTGCCCAAAACCAGGGGCTGCGGCGCGAAGCGGATGAGGTAGAGCAACAGGGCCCCCAGCGGGACCCAGACGCCGACGCCCAGCCACAGGTCCGGGATGGTACGCGGTACCTGCGCCCACTCGTCCTCGCGCAGCGAACAGAACGGGATGTTCTTGTGCGACGTGGACCCGGACGCGGCCTGGTTCGCCATCTGCATTTTGCGCACTCCTTCGGACCGGCGATCCGGCCGTTGCCGGAGTCGGGAAACCGCTCTTGGGTTTAGACTACCGATCGGATCTATTATCGGGAGTCCACCGCGGGAGCGATCTGGAAGTGCGCGGATCAGCACTAATGATGACGCGGTCTGGGCCGGCCGGGCGGAGCCGGCGGTTAAATGGGGCAAGGCCCAACCCGAAACGGGTTGGGCCTTGCACAGCAAACGCTTTCGTTCACCCCGCCGCAGCGGGAGAAGCGAAATTAGTTGCCGGTCAGCTTCTCGCGCAGAGCAGCCAGTGCTTCGTCGGAAGCCAGGGTGCCGGCGTCGGTGGCTGGAGCCTCCGACGAGTACGATGCTGGGGCAGCCTCGCCGGCAGCAGCAGGCTCTGCTTCTGCATCGGCGGTGATTGCGGCAGCAACCTGCTTCTTGTGGGCTTCCCAACGCTCCTGGGCAGCAGCGTACTGTGCTTCCCATGCAGCGCGCTGGGTCTCGAAGCCTTCAAGCCATTCGTTCGACTCTGGGTCGAAGCCCTCTGGGTACTTGTAGTTGCCGGCCTCGTCGTACTCTGCAGCCATGCCATAGAGTGCTGGGTCGAACTCGGTGCCCTCTGGATCCACGCCTTCATTGGCCTGCTTGAGCGACAGCGAGATGCGGCGGCGCTCCAGGTCGATGTCGATGACCTTGACGAACAGCTCGTCGCCCACGGAGACAACCTGCTCGGCCAGCTCAACGTGGCGAACTGCCAGCTCGGAGATGTGAACCAGGCCTTCGATGCCGTCTTCGACGCGAACGAACGCACCGAATGGAACCAGCTTGGTGACCTTGCCCGGTACAACCTGACCCAGTGCGTGGGTGCGGGCGAAGGTCTGCCATGGATCTTCCTGGGTAGCCTTCAGCGACAGGGAAACGCGCTCGCGGTCCAGATCGACTTCCAGAACCTCGACGGTGACTTCCTGGCCAACCTCGACAACCTCGGATGGGTGGTCGATGTGCTTCCAGGACAGCTCGGAAACGTGTACCAGGCCGTCTACGCCGCCCAGGTCCACGAATGCACCGAAGTTGACGATGGAGGAAACAACGCCCGGACGAACCTGGCCCTTTTCCAGCTTGTTGAGGAAGGTCGAGCGGACCTCGGACTGGGTCTGCTCGAGCCATGCACGACGGGACAGCACAACGTTGTTGCGGTTCTTGTCCAGCTCGATGATCTTGGCTTCGATTTCCTGGCCGATGTATGGGGCCAGGTCGCGAACGCGACGCATCTCGACCAGCGACGCAGGCAGGAAGCCGCGCAGGCCGATGTCCAGGATGAGGCCACCCTTGACAACCTCGATGACGGTACCGGTAACGACGCCGTCCTCTTCCTTGATCTTTTCGATGTCGCCCCAAGCGCGCTCGTACTGTGCACGCTTCTTGGACAGGATCAGGCGGCCTTCCTTGTCTTCCTTGGTCAGGACCAAGGCCTCGACGTTGTCGCCAACGGTGACAACGTCACCCGGGTCAACGTCGTGCTTGATGGAAAGCTCGCGGGAAGGGATGACACCTTCGGTCTTGTAACCGATGTCGAGCAGAACTTCGTCGTGGTCAACCTTGACGACGGTGCCTTCGACGAGGTCACCATCGTTGAAGTACTTGATGGTGGCATCGACTGCGGCCAAGAAGTCCTCAGCGGATCCAATGTCGTTGATTGCGACAACTGGTGCGCTGTTGTTCTCGTTCGAGGTGATGGTCATGTAGTAGGGACTCCGATGTGGATAGATTTGATCAGTCGAAACCCCGGAAGTCCCGGAATTTCGAGCGGGTAAAACAATTTGCGGACATGGCATGGCCACGGCACGCTGTTCAAGTCTACGCGCTGGGCTTTGCCGAGGCAAAGCAGATCACCCCAACATCCGCAGCTCTGCTTTGTGAGGTTCGCTACATTTGCGTTCCTCGGGCGGGGCCCGGGCAGCCGTTCACCAGCCCTGGGAAAGCCGTACGAGCTCGACTCCGGCATCCTGCAAGGTTTTGAGCCCTTGGCGAACCCCGGCGGCCGTGCCGGAATCCGGGCGGTTGAAATGGCCGATCCCGACGTCGCCGGCGCGCAGGCCGCCGACCTGCGCCGCGACGGTGGAGGCCGGGAAGGTCGCCCCGGCATCCAGATTGACCGTGAAGTTCATCGGCACGAGCCCCAGGTCGCGGCACAGCGCGGCGCCGACCTGGTCCATGTGGGCGGTGCCGGATCGGAAGAACTTTGCGGTGAGGCCGAACTCCTCCTGCAGGTAGCGCTGGTTGCCCATGATCTCGTCGTAGGCCTGTCCCACCGACGCGGTGCCCGGGATGCCATAGGCCATCTGCCCGGCGGTGCCCAGCGGCGCATGGCTGGTTCCGTGATTGGCAATCTCGAACAAAGGATCGGCGGCAAGCTCCGCGGCCAGGGACCGGTTGGCCCGCGCCCAGCGCTGGTTGACGAACAGCGTGGCCGGCGCCTCGGCGTCGCGCAGCGCCGTGATCAGCGCCGGGTCGAATAACGCTCCGCCCGGTCCCCCGCAGGCATCGAAGGTCAGCGCCGCGGTTTTGTTCCCGCGGGGCAGCCCGAGCTGGATCCCCGGGACGTCCAGTCCGAACGTGCCGGGCTTCCGGCCGTGGTACTTCGCGACCGCCTCGGCGCGCGACATGACCGCCGCGGCTCTTGGCTGCGGCGTCGCGGATGGGCCGGCGGAGGCGCTTCGCGAGGGTTCGGGCGCGGGTGGGGCGTCCGTCCCGCTGGGACCGCCGCGGGTCGGGTCCGGTGCTTCGGGATTGGGTGCGCACCCGGTGAGTGCGGCGATTGCAAGTGTTCCCAGACCCAGCGCACCGCGCAGGACCCCGCGCCGGGTGGGAGCGGGTGATCGTTCGAAGGTCGGCATCGGGTCTAGAAGTCCGCCTGGCAGTACGGGGTGCGCGGACCGGTGAACATCGCATCCAGGTCATCGAGGGCGCCGGCCCGGTGCTCGGCGAGCAGCCCGGCGCCAGCCAGATGGGTGGCGCTGCGCGTGCCCAGGTAGAGCGTGGCCAGATCCCGGGCGTCCAGCCGGGCGTCGGCGGCGGCCCCGTCCGCGCGCTGCACCGACATCACTCCCCCGGCAGTTTCCAGCACCCAGGTGCCCGCGGCGTAGCCCAGATCGTCGTCGACCTGCAGGACCACGCGCGCATCACGCTGGTAGCTCCGGGCGCCCAGCGCTGCGGGCACGTCAAGGATGCGCACCCACAGGTGGTCCCCGCGCGCGGTGGTTTTGTAGTCGCGGGTATTGCGCAGCGCGGTGGGCAGCACGTCGTCCACCGGGCCGCGCCCGGTGACGCGTTCGATCAGGTCGTGGTCGCACAGGTAGGCGACAAGTTCGCGGCGCGCGGTCTCGTTCACCGTGCACAGGGTGCCGATGGACATCGCCGGCTCCTCTTGCTTCCACCCCTCGAAGGTGTAGGTGATGAACCCGTCCAGGGTGCCATGCGCGTCGTAGTGCAGGGCGCCGCGCAGTTTCGCGGCCGGCTTGAGGTTGTCGTAGCTTTCCCAACGGCCGGTGGCCGTGCCCAGGTCGAAGGAGTTGTTACTCACCGAGCCGAGCGTGGCCAGGTGGTGCTCGCGGTAGAGCTGCGCCACCTGCTCGGCCATCGCCGAGGGGGCCACGGCCTGCACGGTGCCGGAGGCCGGGGCACGGAACTGCGCGCCCTGCCCGGACTTCAGCTCGAAGCGGCAGCGTTCGGCGGCCACCCCGAATCCGAAGCGGCCATAGATGGTGGCTTCCGAGGCGGTCAGCACCGCCACCGGGACGCCGTCGGCCGCGGCGCGGTCCAGGTGGGTGGTGATCATCGAGCGCAGGATGCCGCGGCGGCGGTGGGTCGGGCTGACGGTGACCGAGGTGATCTCGTGCACCTCCAGCAGCTGCGGCCCGCCGACGTTCAGCGTGCCGGCAAAATACGAATAGGTGCCTACGGGATCGGCGGCATGCAGGCTGGGCGCGGCCGCCTTGCGGTCGAAGGCGAGGATGGACTGCACTTCGTCCTGCTCGTCAAGCTCCGCCAGGATCTTGCGGCCATCGGCGTCCGCGCTGGATTCATGGAAGCCGCGGGCGATGGCGCGTTCGAGCAGCAGCCAGGACGCGGAGGGCTGGCCGTCGACGAGGCCGGACCCGATGAATTCCAGTTCGATCCCTTCGGGGGTTGCAGGGTTCATGGTGTCGGGCCTTTCGCTGGTGGATGTTTTGTGGGCTGGTGCCGAAACCGCCGGGCCGCACCGGTGGAAGGTGCGGCCCGGCGGATCGGAATCGGTGGCGGCCGGGGGCTAGTGCGCCGCCTCGTGCCAGGTGGCGCCGACGCCGGGCTGGACGTCCAGCGGGACCAGCAGGTCCGCGGCGCGGCCCATTTCCAGGGTCACCAATTCGCGTACCGCGTCCAGCTCGCCCGGGGCGATTTCCAGCACGAGTTCATCGTGCACCTGCAGCAGCATGCGCGAGGCGTAGCCGCCGGAGGCCAGGCCGTCGGCGATCTTGAGCATCGCGACCTTCACCAGGTCGGCGGCCGAACCCTGGATCGGGGCGTTGAGCGCGGCGCGTTCGGCGATGTCGCGCAGGCGGCGGTCGGAGCTGTTCAGCTCAGGCAGGTAGCGGCGGCGCCCGAAGATGGTCTCGGTGTAGCCGTCCTTGCGCGCCTGCTCGACGACCGAACGCAGGTAGGTGCGCACGGCGCCGAAGCGGTCGAAGTAGTCCTTCATGAGCTTGCGGGCCTCGTCGACGCCGATCTTCAGCTGCTTGGACAGCCCGAAGCTGCTCAGCCCGTAGGCCAGGCCGTAGCTCATCGCCTTCACCTTGGAGCGCATCTCGGAAGTGACCTCGGCCGGTTCGACGTTGAACACGCGTGAGCCGACGTAGCGGTGCAGGTCCTCACCGTTGCGGTAGGCCTCGATCAGGCCCTCGTCCTCGGAGAGGTGCGCCATGATGCGCATTTCGATCTGCGAGTAGTCAACGGTCAGCAGGGTGTCGTAGCCCTCCCCGACGGTGAAGACGTCGCGGATGCGCCGCCCCTCCTCCGAACGCACCGGGATGTTCTGCAGGTTCGGGTTCAGGCTGGACAGGCGGCCGGTCGCGGCGACGGTCTGCGCGTAGGTGGTGTGGATGCGGCCGTCCGGCTGCACGGACTTCAGCAGCCCGTCCACGGTCTGGCGCAGCTTGATCGCGTCGCGGTAGGCCATTAGCGCAACCAGGAATGGGTGCCCGGTCTTGACCAGCAGGTCCTGCAGCGACTCGGCATCGGTGGTGTAGCCGGTCTTGATCTTCTTCGTCCGCGGAAGGTCCAGCTCCTCGAAGAGCACCACCTGCAGCTGCTTGGGGCTGGAGAGGTTGACCTCATGGCCGATCGCGGCGAACGCCTCATTGGTCGCCTGGTCCACCTGGGTGGTGAAGTGGGCGCGCAGCTCATCGAGGCGGGCGCGGTTCACCGCCACGCCGGCGCGCTCCATCGCGAAGAGCACCGGGATCAGCGGCAGCTCCATGTCGCGGGCGAGCTTGTCCGCATGCTTCTCCACCAGCTTGGTGTCCAGGTAGGCCGACAGGTCGAAGATCGCCTGCGCCTGGGCCAGGGTCGGTTCGGCCAGTTCTCCGGCCAGCCCCAGATCCAGTTCGCCCTTCTTCGCCTGGTACACCGGCACCTGGTACTTCATGTGGTACTGCACCAGGTCGACCAGTTCGTGGCTGCGCCGGTCCGGCTGGATCAGGTAGGCACTGATCAGGGTGTCATCGGCGATCCCGTCCACGCCCAGCCCGCGCTCGGCCAGCAGGTGCATGGCGACCTTCGCGTCGTGGAAGATCTTCGGGGCGTCGGCATCCTTCAGGAAGTCCGCTAGCACGGTTTCGGTGGCCTCGTCCAGGGAGGAGAGCTCCACCCAGGCGGCTTCGTTGCCGCGGAACAGGCCCAGGCCCACGGCTTCGCCGTTGGCGACGCCGGGCTGCACTGCGACCGGCGCACCTTCTCCGGCGGCCAGGAATGCTGCCAGCGATTCGGCGTTGTCGGTGATCACGCGCGCGAACTCGGCGACCTCCGGAGCGGTGTCCTCCTCCTGCGCGGCGAACAGGTCGAACAGGCGCTTGCGCAGCGTGTTGAATTCCAGCGCGTCGAAGAGGTTCTCGATCTCCTCGCGGTTCGGAGCCACCAGCTCCATCTCGTCCAGGGTCACCGGCAGGTCCAGGTCGTGGCGCAGCTGGTTCAGGCGGCGGTTGCGGGTCACGTTGTCCACGTGGGCGCGCAGCGATTCGCCGACCTTGCCCTTGATCTCGTCGACGTGCTCCAGGATGCCGGCCAGGTCGCCGTACTGGTTGATCCATTTGGCCGCGGTCTTGGGGCCGACCCCGGGCACGCCGGGCAGGTTGTCGGCGGATTCGCCGACCAGTGCGGCCAAATCCGAGTAGCGCTCGGGGCGCACGAAGTACTTGGCTTCCACCGCGTCGGCGTCCATCGGCGGGATGTCACTGATGCCCTTTTTCGGGTACAAAACCAGGGTCTTGTCGGTGATCAGCTGGAAGGCGTCGCGGTCGCCGGAAACAACCAGGACCTTGAAGCCGGCTTCCTCGCCCCGCGTGGACAGGGTGGCCAGGACATCGTCGGCTTCGAACGGGTCGAGGCTCACCGTGGGGATGTTCATCCCGTGCATGACCTGCTGGATCAGCTCGATCTGCCCGTAGAACTCTTCGGGGGTCTTGTTGCGTCCGCCCTTGTATTCGCTGTATTCCTGCACGCGGAAGGTCGGGGTGTCCAAGTCGAAGGCCACCGCGACGTGGGTGGGCTTCTGCTGGCGGATCATCGTCAGCAGCATCGAGACGAAGCCGTGCACGGCGTTGGTGTGCTGACCGGTGCTCGTGGCGAAGTTCTCCGCGGGCAGCGCGTAGAACGCGCGGAAGGCCATGGAGTGTCCGTCGATGATCAGCAGGGTCTTGTCCGACGTGGGCGTCGGTTTGGTAGTTTCGCTCACACCTGAAAGCCTAGTTGGCATGAGCGACAATTTCACTTCCAGAACCGCGCAATCTTCAGCACACCCGTTTGCCCAGCAGCTGGCCGCCCACGGGGTCCCCGAATCAATGTGGCCTTTCCTGTCCCGCCATGGGGTGGGCACCCTGGTGGAAAAGCTGGGCATTGTATTCACCGAGTTCTCGGTGGACCGGCTCTGCGCCACCATGCCGGTGGAGGGCAACACCCAGGTGATGGGTATCCTGCACGGCGGCGCGTCGGCGGCGCTGGCCGAAACCCTGGGTTCTTTCGCCGCGGCCCTGCACGGGGCAGGCAAGGCCAACCCGGTAGGTGTGGACCTGAACATCACCCATCACCGCGCCGGGCGCGCCGGGCTGGTCAGCGCCGCCTGTACCCCGCTGCACCTGGGCCGGCGCAGCACCACCCATGAGATCGTGATCAGCGACGCGGACGGCAAACGGGTGGCCACCGCGCGCATCACCAACATGCTGCTGCCCATCGAGCCCTAAGTCACGTCCCGGTCAGAAAAAAGCGCCCGTCCCGGATGGACCCGGGGCGGGCGCTGTCATGCCGCAGGAAGTCAGCCTGGCGCGGGCGGATCAGGTGATGGCGTAGCGCGAGGCGAAGACGTTGCCGCCCAGGTCCTTGAGCTCCAGCCCGTCCAGCTCCATGTTCACGCCGCGGCCGAAGATGTTCGCCCCGCCGCCCAGCAGCACCGGCTCGGTGATCAGCAGCAGCTCGTCAAGCATGCCCGCTTCGACGAAGCCGCCGGCCAGGTCGGCGCCGCCGACCACCCAGACGTCCCCCACCGAGGCGCTGCGCGCGATGTCGCGGCTCCAGAAGCCGATTTCTCCGCGGATGAAGGTCAGGTCCGCCCCCGGCACCGTCGGCAGCTCATGGTGCGTGAACACCCACACCGGCTTGTCGCCGTAGACCCATTCCAGCTTGCCCTCGGCCACATCGCGGGCGATGTTCTCATAGGTTTTGCCGCCGATCACGATGGCGCCGACGCCGGCGAAGAATTCGTCAAAATGCTCGCGGACTCCGGCCAGCTTGGAGAAGGGCTGGAGCCAATGCGCATCCCCGGCGCGATCTGCGATGAAACCGTCGATGGAGGCACCCACGTAGTACTTGAAGCTTGTCATGGCTCTAGTCTATGGGTGCCTCCATCGAAGGCAATATTCAGTTGTCCGCCGGGCCCCGGCACGTCAGGCCGGTGGCCCTAGGAGATCCCCAGGATCGCCTCGCTCAGCTGCGGCACGATCAGGACCACGCCGAAGGCGACGATCAGCCCGCACAGCGTGAAGCAGGCGTAGGCGCCGGACTTGTTCAGTCCCACGTTGGCGCCCTTGTCCTTGGCCACGGCCAGCAATCGCACACCCATCGAGTATGCGGCCACGATCAGCAGGGCGGCGGCCCAGGTGACGACGGCAACGATCAGAAATGCTGTCCAGTCGATCATGCTTTGTCAACTTTCTCTTCTTCAGCTTCCTCGCGTTCGGCCTTGGCGCGCAAGGCAGCCTGCTTCGCCTTGGCTTCGGCCTTGGCCTTCGCGCGGCGTTCCTTCTTGCTCAGGATGTTCACTGCGGCGCCCGAGTTGTCGATGTCGGACATCGCCGTCTCGTGGGTGTGCGGATTCTTGCGCGACAGCACCCAGATGGCGAGCATCGAAACCAAACCGGCAACTGCGACGATGATGACTCCGACGGTGCCCGCATGGGTGATCCACGCGGCCAGGCCGCCGACGATTGCCGCTGCCGGCAGGGTGAACAGCCAGCCCAGGGCGATACGCCCGGCGGTGCCCCAGCGGACCTCGGCGCCCTTGCGCCCGAGTCCCGAACCGATGACGGAGCCGGAAGCGACCTGGGTGGTCGACAGGGCGAAGCCCAGGTGCGAGGAGGTCAGGATGGCCGACGCGGTCGACATCTCGGCCGCGAAGCCCTGTGCGGGCTTGACGTCGGTTAGGCCCGAGCCCATGGTCTGGATAATGCGCCAGCCTCCGGTGTAGGTACCCAGCGCGATCGCGAACGCACAGGCCGCGACAACCCAGAAGTGCACCGGAGTGCCGGCGTCCTGCAGGCCGGAGGCCACCAGGGTCAGGGTGATGACGCCCATGGTCTTCTGCGCATCATTGGTACCGTGCGACAGCGCGACCAGCGAGGAGGAGAAGATCTGGCCGTAGCGGAAACCGCCGCGCTTGGGCGAGGTTCCCGACTGGCGCTTGGTGATCGCATAGGCCAGCTTGGTGCAAAGGTACGCGGAGATACCCGCGATCAACGGGGCCACGATGGCCGGCAGCAGCACCTTGGACAGCAGTACGCCGTAGTTCACTGCGCCGAATCCGGCGCCGACGATTGCCGCGCCCACCAGGCCGCCGAACAATGCGTGGGAGGAGCTGGATGGCAGGCCCAGCAGCCAGGTCAGCAGGTTCCAGATCACCGCACCCATCAGACCGGCGAAAATCATGGCCGGGCCGATGGCGACCCCGGTCGCGGGGTCCTCGTTGATGATGCCTCCGGAGATCGTTTTGGCGACCTCGGTGGAAAGGAATGCGCCGACGAGGTTCAAAATTGCGGCGAGGGCAACTGCTTTTTTGGGCGAGATTGCCCCGGTTGCGATTGGGGTGGCCATCGCATTGGCCGTGTCATGGAAACCGTTGGTGAAGTCGAAAAACAACGCCAAGGCAATGACCAGGACGACGATAAGCGTCAAATCCATTGAATACCAGCCTGAGGGGTCGAACGGCAAGGAAAATTACGTGGACCGCGGACGATCCGTGTTGCAAGTTGGAGGGCGCGCCAAACCAAGGGTCTGCGCGTAATTTCAATCTTATGCCCATGTAATGGTTCGTCAACATGTCCACCATGGCAACGCAAGGTTAACGGAAGGTGAACAACCGGCAACTTCCTGCGCAAACACCGGAATCGAGAATTGCGCGCTTGACGCGGAAAATAAAAAATGTGCGTCAAACCACAGGTGGTCTGACACACATTTCGATGGTTTAC
The DNA here is from genome assembly GCF_001454985.1 of Arthrobacter sp. YC-RL1. Taxonomy (NCBI): domain Bacteria; kingdom Bacillati; phylum Actinomycetota; class Actinomycetes; order Micrococcales; family Micrococcaceae; genus Arthrobacter; species Arthrobacter sp. YC-RL1. Next base: position 1,704,241 of record NZ_CP013297.1, on the reverse strand, counting down.
GGGCTTGCCGCCGGTTACTTCACCTGATCGATGACGGTTTCGGCGACCTGACGCATGCTGAGGCGGCGGTCCATGGAGGTCTTCTGGATCCAGCGGAAGGCCTCGGGCTCGCTCAATCCCATCTTGGTGATCAGCAGGCTCTTGGCGCGGTCCACGAGCTTGCGGGTTTCGAACTGCTCGGCCAGGCTGGAAACTTCTTCCTCCAACGCGCGCAGCTCGTCGTTGCGGGAGATGGCGATTTCGATCGCGGGGGTCAGATCGGCCGGGGTGAACGGCTTGACCACATAGGCCATGGCACCGGCCTCGCGGGCGCGCTCCACGAGCTCCTTCTGGCTGAACGCGGTCAGCAGTACCACCGGGGCGATACGCTCCTTCACGATGGCTTCGGCCGCGGTGATGCCATCCATGACCGGCATCTTGACATCCATCAGCACCAGATCAGGCTTCAGCTCGCGGGCTTTCTCCAACGCGCTCTGGCCGTTGTCCGCCTCGGCGACGACGTCGTAGCCTTCGGAACGCAGAATTTCGACGATGTCCAGGCGAATCAGGGTCTCGTCTTCGGCCACGATGACGCGGCGCGGCGCGCTGCTCGCCTCGGAGGGGATTCTGGTGATTTCTGGTAGCTCGCTCATTCGGCGCCGTCCTTCGTATTAAGAATGCCTGCCATCATGATCGGCAGATTTCGGTGGTTTCAGTACGTGAAGCCCCGTTGCCTCAGTGTCACCTCTAAGCCTACTGGTTTGCGCACGGAACAGGGCTGATATCGACCACGAACTCAATTAGGAATTCCGCGAACGCTCAAGTAGGATATTCTTTGTGCTCGCCCAAGTGGCGGAATCGGTAGACGCGCCGCACTCAAAATGCGGTATCGAAAGATGTGTGGGTTCGAGTCCCACCTTGGGCACCAAAGCAGATCCGCTGGCAGCAGTTTTCCAACTGCCGCCAGCGGATTTTTTGCGTCACCGGACACCAAGGCAGCTGCGCTCATCTTCGCCGGACGGCACCCGGTGGAGGAAGGCGAAGGACCCATCCGCTCTTCGATGGAGATCGAAGCGCGGACGGGTCCTTGGGTTTCAGCCTGCCAGCCGAGGCCGAAGCGCTAGAGCGACTTGGGCACCGAAACGTTTTCCTCGGCCCACGGCCCGACCTTCTCGCGGGCCGGCATCGGCTTGCCGTTGACCAGCTGGCCGGCGTCGGCGAGGTCTCCGACCTTGTGCACGCGCAGCGAGTTGGTCGAGCCTGCCTGCCCCGGAGGGGAACCGGCGGCGATGCAAACGATGTCGTTCAGCTCGGCCAACCCCTCGGAGAGCAGTGCCTCGTCGACTTGGGCGGTCATCTTGTCGGTGTGGTCCGCGTAGGCGACCAGGCGGGCCTGCACGCCCCACATCAGGGTCATGATGTTGTAGGTCTGCTGCAGCGGGGTGAAAGCCAGCACCGGCTTCTTCGGCCGCAGGCGCGATAAGCGCCGGGCCGAGTCGCCGGACTGGGTGAAGGCCACGATGTACTTCGCGTCGAGCTGGTCGGCGATCTCCACCGCGGCACGGGTGATCGCGCCGCCGCGGGTCTTGGGCTTGGAGCCCAGGCGCGGGATGCGGTCCAGGCCGTGCTGCTCGGTGGAGGCGATGATGCGGGACATGGTCTCCACGGTCTCCACCGGGTAGGCGCCCACCGAGGTCTCCCCCGAGAGCATGACCGCATCGGCGCCGTCGAGCACCGCGTTGGCGCAGTCCGAGGCCTCGGCGCGGGTGGGGGTCGGCGATTCGATCATGGATTCGAGCACCTGGGTGGCGACGATGACCGGCTTCGCCCAGCGGCGGGCCAGCTCCACGGCGCGCTTCTGCACCACGGGCACGTCTTCCAGCGGCAGTTCCACACCCAGGTCGCCGCGGGCGACCATGATGGCGTCGAACGCGTTGATGATTTCCTCCAGCGCGTCCACTGCCTGCGGCTTCTCGATCTTGGCGATGACCGGCACGCGGCGGCCTTCCTCGTCCATGATCTCGTGCACGCGCTCGATGTCGCTGGCATTGCGCACGAAGGACAGCGCGACCATGTCGATGCCGGCGCGCAGCGCCCACCGCAGGTCGTCTTCGTCCTTGTCGCTCAGCGCAGGCACGTTCACGGCTACGCCGGGCAGGTTGATGCCCTTGTTATTGGACACCTCGCCACCGACGACGACCTCCGAGCGCACCTCGGTGTCGGTGACCTCGACGGCCTTGAGCTTGACCTTGCCGTCGTTGACCAGCAGGAAGTCGCCCACCTGCACATCGGAGGGCAGTCCCTTGAAGGTGGTGCCGCACAGGTTGCGGGTGCCTTCGACCTCCTCGATGGTGATGGTGAATTCCTCGCCGGCCTCCAGGATGTACTTCGCGTTGTCCTTGAAGCGGCCCAGGCGGATCTTCGGGCCCTGCAGGTCGGCGAAGACGCCGACCGCGCGGCCGATCTCGGCCGCCGCGTTGCGCACGTTCGCCAGGGATTGCGCGTGCATCGAGTGGTCCCCGTGGCTCATGTTCAGGCGGGCCACGTCGACGCCCGCCTTCAGTACCGCTACGGTGTTTTCATAGCTCGCCAGGGAGGGGCCCCAGGTAGCAACAATCTTTGCGCGTCTCATTCCGTCAGCCATATGCCTTTCATGTAAACCGTAGGCAAAATGCGGCCCACCCCGGGCGGGGTGTGCCGCATTCAAGCCTGTGACTCTCAAATGATGCTGATGGCCCTATCGGTTGGAGCTACGGGCGCGGGAAGCGTGGTCGAGCCCATGAGGAACTTGTCCACCGAGGCTGCGCAGGCACGCCCTTCGGCGATTGCCCACACGATCAGCGACTGCCCCCGACCGGAGTCTCCGGCGGCGAACACCCCGTCGGCGTTCGTCATGTAGTAGCCATCTCGGGCGACGTTGCCCCGGTTGTCGAATTCGGTACTGACCTGTTCGACCAACCCGGAATCTTCCGGACCGGTGAACCCGAGGGCAAGCAAAACCAGATCCGCCTTGATGACGCGTTCGGTTCCAGGCTTCGGGAGGCGCTTGCCAGCAACAAATTCTGTCTCTGCCACTGTAACACCGATCACGGTGTTCTGCTTACTTCCCTCGCCGCCGACGAAGTTGACGGTCGATGCCAGGTAGGTGCGTTCGCCGCCCTCCTCGTGGGAGGACTGCACCTCGAAGAGCACCGGCATCATCGGCCACGGGTGGTTCTCGCTGCGTTCGGTGCCCGGCTGCTTGCCGATGGCCAGCGTGGTGACGCTGGCCGCGCCCTGGCGCAGCGCGGTGCCGATGCAGTCCGAGCCGGTGTCGCCGCCGCCGAGCACGATCACATGCTTGCCCGCCGCGTCGATGCCGCGCTCGGACTTCAGGCCGGCGACCACGCGGTTGTTCTCCGTGAGGAATTCCATCGCGTGGTGCACCCCGCCCAGCTCGCGCCCCGGTACCGGCAGCTCGCGCGGCACGGTGGCGCCGGTGGCGACGATGACCGCGTCGTAGTCGCGGCGCAGCTGGGTCCAGGTGATGTCCTTGCCGATCTCGATGCCGGTGCGGAAGATCGTGCCCTCGGCGCGCATCTGCTCCAGCCGGCGGTCGATCACGTGCTTTTCGAGCTTGAAGTCGGGGATGCCGAAGCGCAGCAGCCCGCCGATGGCCTCGTCGCGCTCGTAGACGGCCACGGTGTGCCCGGCGCGGGTCAGCTGCTGGGCGGCGGCCAGGCCGGCCGGGCCGGAGCCGACGATCGCCACGCGGAACTCGGTGTGGCGCGCCGGGGGGGCGGGGGTGAAGTCCCCGCCGTCCATCAGGTGCTCGGCCAGCTCGGCCTCCACCTGCTTGATGGTCACCGCCGGCTGGTTGATGCCCAGCACGCAGGAGGCCTCGCAGGGGGCCGGGCACAGCTTCCCGGTGAGCTCCGGGAAGTTGTTGGTGCTCAGCAGCCGGGCGGCGGCGTCGTCCATCCGGTCCTTGTAGACCAGGTCGTTGAACTCCGGAATGAGGTTGCCCAGCGGGCAGCCGTTGTGACAGAACGGCACACCGCAGTCCATGCAGCGCCCGGCCTGCGACTTCAGGGTGCCGGCCGCCTGGCGTTCGGTCACTTCCTTGTAGTCCATGAGCCGGATCGGCACCGGCCGCTTGGGCTGGGTGACCCGTTCGGTCACCGTCAAGAATCCGCGTGGATCAGCCACGGGTCACCTCCAGAATTTTGGTCCAGACCTCCGGCGAGTCGGGGTTGTCCCCGGCCGCGACGGCGTCGGTTCGCAGTTGCTGCACGGCCGCGAAGCCGCGCGGGATGATGCTGGTGAACCGGGCGCGGGTGCGCTCCCAGTCCAGCACCAGGCGCTGGGCCAGCGGCGAGGCGGTCAGCGCGATGTGCTCGGTGAGCAGCTCGAAGATGCGCTGGGCTTCCTCGTCGTCGATCCCGCGGATCAGCAGGTCGCCGTCCGCGGCGGCCAGCGGGTTCAGCGTGGCCGCATCGAAGTCCAGCACCCAGGCGGTGCCTCCGGAGAAGCCGGCGCCGAAGTTGCGCCCGGTGGGACCCAGGATGAGCACCTGGCCGCCGGTCATGTACTCGCAGCCGTGCTCGCCGATGCCCTCCACGAGCAGGGTCGCCCCGGAGTTGCGCACCGCGAAGCGTTCGCCCACGCAGCCGTTGATGAACAGCTGCCCGCTGGTGGCGCCGTAGCCCACCACGTTGCCGGCGATGACCTGCTCCTCCGGCGCGGATTCGGTGCGCTGCGGCGGGTGGATGGCGATCCGCCCTCCAGACAGGCCCTTGCCGACGTAGTCGTTCGCGTCCCCGGCCAGCGCGAGGGTGATGCCGGCGGGCAGGAACGCGCCCAGCGACTGCCCGGCGCGGCCGGACAGGTTCACCTTGATGGTGTCCGCATCCAGCTCGTCCAGCCCGAAGGTCTTGGTCACATGGTGGCCCAGCAGCGTGCCCACCGACCGGTCGGTGTTCACGATGTCCGCCTCGATGGACACCGGCAGCCGGTCGGCCAGGGCCGGCTGCGCGGCGGCCAGCAGGCGCTGGTCCAGGTGCGCTTCCAGCCCGTGGTCCTGACAGATCCGGCGGCTGCGGGCGGCCAGCGGCACCTCGGGCACGTGGGTGATGGCCTCCAGCGCCAGGCCGGCGACCTTCTGGTGCGCGGCCAGCTGCTGCTGGCTGACCTTGAGCAGCTCGACGCGGCCGACGACCTCGGCCAGGGTGCGTGCCCCGAGGCTGGCGAGCAGCTCGCGCACCTCCTGGGCCAGGAACTCGAAGAAGTTCACTACGAACTCGGCCTTGCCGGAGAAGCGCTCGCGCAGCACCGGGTTCTGCGTGGCCACGCCCACCGGGCAGGTGTCCAGGTGGCACACGCGCATCATGATGCAGCCCGAGACCACCAGCGGGGCGGTCGCGAAACCGAACTCCTCGGCCCCCAGCAGGGCACCGATCAGCACGTCGCGCCCGGTCTTCAGCTGGCCGTCGACCTGCACGGTCACGCGGTCGCGCAGCCCGTTGAGGATCAGCGTCTGCTGCGCCTCGGCCAGGCCCAGCTCCCAGGGGGTGCCGGCGTGCTTGAGCGAGTTGATCGGCGAGGCGCCGGTGCCGCCGTCGTGCCCGGAGACCAGCACCACGTCGGCCTTCGCCTTGGCCACGCCGGCCGCGACGGTGCCGATGCCGGACTCGGAGACCAGCTTCACGTGCACGCGGGCTGACGGGTTGGCGCACTTGGCGTCGTGGATCAGCTGGGCCAGGTCCTCGATCGAGTAGATGTCGTGGTGCGGCGGCGGGGAGATCAGGCCCACGCCCGGGGTGGAGTGCCGGGTCTTGGCGATCCACGGGTAGAGCTTCTGGCTCATCAGCTGGCCGCCCTCGCCGGGCTTGGCGCCCTGGGCCATCTTGATCTGGATGTCGTCAGCGTTGGTCAGGTACAGGCTGGTCACGCCGAAGCGCCCGGAGGCGATCTGCTTGACCGCGCTGCGCCGCTCGGGGTCCAGCAGGCGCTCGGGGTCCTCGCCGCCCTCGCCGGTGTTGGACTTGGCGCCCAGCCGGTTCATCGCGATGGCAAGGGTCTCGTGAGCCTCGGCGGAGATCGAGCCGTAGCTCATCGCGCCGGTGGCGAACCGCTTGACGATTTCGCTCACCGGCTCAACCTCGTCGATGTCGATCGGGGTGATGCCGGCGGTGTCGAATTCCAGCAGCCCGCGCAGGGTCTTCAGCTCCTTGGCCTGGTCGTCGACGGCCTTGGTGTACTCCTTGAACACGTCGTAGCGGCGGGTGCGGGTGGAGTGCTGCAGCCGGAAGACGGTTTCCGGGTTGAACAGGTGCGGCGGGCCTTCGCGGCGCCACTGGTACTCTCCCCCGGTCTCCAGCTCGGCCGGCTGCGCGCCGCCGTCGATCTGCGGGTAGGCGCGGGAGTGCCGGGCGGCGGCTTCGGCGGCCACCACGTCCAGCTCGATGCCCGAGAGCTTGGTGGCGGTGCCGGTGAAGTACTGGTCCACCACACGCTGGGACAGTCCGACGGCCTCGAAGGTCTGCGCGCCGCAGTAGGAGGAAACCGTGGAGATGCCCATCTTGCTCATGATCTTCAGCAGCCCCTTGCCCAGGGCCTTGATCAGGTTGGCGCTGGCCTTCCCCGGGCCGACGCCGGGCAGCTCGCCGTGCTCCGCCATCTGCTCCACCGACTCCAGGGCCAGGTAGGGGTTGATGGCGCTGGCGCCGTAGCCGACCAGCGCGGCGATGTGGTGCACCTCGCGGGCGTCGCCGGATTCGATGATCAGCGACACGCGGGTGCGGGTGGAGCTCTTGAGCAGGTGGTGGTGCACCGCGGAGGTGAGCAGCAGCGATGGGATCGGCGCCCAGGCGGCCGAGGAGTCGCGGTCGGAGAGCACGATGTAGCGCACGCCGCGGTTCACGGCGGCGGAGACCTTCTCGCAGATTTCCTGCAGCCGGGCGCGCAGCTCGGACTCGCCGCCGGTGGGGCGGTAGAGCCCGCGGACCTTCAGCGAGTACTTGGCGCCGGATTCGTCGCGCAGGTTCACGATCTTTGCCAGCTGGTCGTTGGAGAGCACCGGGTAGTCCAGCGCCAGCTGGGTCTGCGGCACCCGTCCGGTGGCCAGGAGGTTGCCGTCGGGCCCGATGGAGGTGCCCAGCGAGGTGACCAGCTCCTCGCGGATGGCGTCCAGCGGCGGGTTGGTGACCTGGGCGAAGGACTGGGTGAAGTAGTCGAACAGCAGGCGCGGGCGGTCGGCCAGCGCGGCGATCGGGGTGTCAGTGCCCATGGCGGCCAGCGGCTCGGCGCCGTTCGCGGCCATCGGGGCCAGGATGATGCGCAGCTCCTCGGTGGTGTAGCCGAAGGTCAGCTGGCGCTGCAGCACGGAGGCCGAGTTGTGGCGCACATGCTCCAGATCCGGGAAGTCGTCCAGCGACTTCAGGTTCTGCGACACCCACTCGCGCCACGGCTTGGCGGCGGCGACCTGCGCCTTGATCTCGTGATCCTGCACGATGTGCCCGGCGTCCAGGTCGATCGCGAACATCTTGCCCGGGGCGACGCGCCCCTTGGCCAGGATGTGCTCCTCGGCGACGTCGATCACGCCGACCTCGCTGGCCAGCACCACCAGGTCGTCGTCGGTGACCCACCAGCGGGCAGGACGCAGGCCGTTGCGGTCCAGCACGGCGCCTGCCATCTTCCCGTCGGTGAAGCACACGGCGGCCGGGCCGTCCCACGGCTCGATGAGCATCGAGTGGTACTGGTAGAAGGCGCGCAGGTCCGCGTCCATGGCGGTGTCGTTCTCCCACGGCTGCGGAATCATCATCATGATCGCCTCGGCGACGTCGCGACCGGAGAGCATGAGCATCTCGGCGACCTCGTCGAAGGAGGCGGAGTCCGAGGCGCCGGCGGTGCAGATCGGGAACAGCTCCTCGGGCACTTCGCCGAGCAGGTCGGAGGCCAGCGTGGACTGCCGGGCGCGCATCCAGTTGCGGTTGCCCTTGACCGTGTTGATCTCGCCGTTGTGCGCGATGGTGCGGAAGGGCTGGGCCAGCGGCCAGGAGGGGAAGGTGTTGGTGGAGAAGCGCGAGTGCACGATCGCGCAGCGGCTGGCGAAGCCGGCGTCGGACAGATCCGGGTAGAACGGCTCGAGCTGGGCGGTGGAGACCATGCCCTTGTAGACGATGCTCTGCGAGGAGAACGAGGCGAAGTACACACCCAGCTTGTTGTGGGCGCGGCGGCGGATGCGCCAGGCGGCGGCGTCCAGCTCGCGCGAGGCGGCGGCGGACGCGGCGCCGCTGCGGGCGGCGACGAAGAACTGGGTGATGTGCGGCATCACGGCGCGGGCCGAGGCGCCCAGCACTGAGGCGTCCACTGGCACGTCGCGCCAGCCGAGCACGGTGAGGTTTTCCTCTTCGGCCAGGGCTTCGAGCTCTTCGCGGGCCAGCTGCAGTTCGGCGGCCTGGGCGGGCAGGAAGCCCATGCCGACGGCGTAGCTGCCGGGGGCGGGGAGGGCGAATTCGGCGACGCTGCGCAGGAAGGCGTCGGGCAGGTGGAGCAGGATGCCGGCGCCGTCGCCGGTGCCTTCGTCGGCGCCGATCGCGCCGCGGTGCTCCAGGCGGCGCAGGGCGGTCAGCGCGTGGGAGACGATCTGGTGGGATGCGGAATTCTTGAGCGATGCGATCATCGCCAGGCCGCAGGCGTCTTTCTCTGCGGCGGGGTCGTACAGGCCTTGCGCGGGTGGCACGGCGGAGAATCGGGTATAGGGCGAGGGGCGTCCCCCGCCAAAGCCTGGCGAGGCGTTCAACTGGACTCCGGTCATGCTCATGAGCGTGCCTTTCTATGGTTCAAGCAGGAAAGGCGGTCGGGCTGGCGAGGCTGCGCTGCGCGGCAGCAATGCTCGGTGCAGGGATCCATCGGCTGCCGGCCACCTGTGTTTCATCATCGTTCCCCAACACATCGAACGGGTAGCGCCGGTGGGCTCTACGGTCGAGGTCATGAGGGACGAACGGTTCCCACCTCGTTGTGGTTCACGCGCCGCCGGGCCTCCGCGGGGTGGGGAGGCTTGCAGTGCGGTGCGTGGGATCCAGACTACGCACGGTTTGTTTCTTTCGTGCGCACGGTTGTGTTTCCGGAATGTTAAAAGCACCTATGAACTTTCTGCGCTCCCCTGCCGGCTTCGCCGCCGAGGCTGGGCGCGAACCCCGCCGTTCTGCCCGAAACCGGCAGCCGCGCCATGTTTCGAAAATGTTGCGCGCGCAACGCCGCCGCGTTCGGCGCGCGGGCGAATGTTTCGCCCGATTGCGGGTTTTTGACGCGGGGTTTCGAGCAGGACGCGCGTTGTCGACGATTCGGGTCCTGCTGGCGGGCATGGCAAAGGGGGCCATCCTTGATGGATGGCCCCCTTGCCGGAGTTGCTTGATGCGGTGCGCTCAGCCCTTGGCCTCGGGGCCCTCGGGCGAGCCCGAGTCGGCAGGCTTGTCGAAGTCGGCAGGCGTGTTCGAGGCGGAGGCGTCGTCGGCCCTCGCGTCCTGGCCCGCGTCCACGGCCGCCGGTTCGCGGCCCGGCAGGAAGATCGAGTCCTGGTGCTGCGGGCGCAGCTTGGCCAGCACGTAGATCAGCGCGACGGTGCCCAGCACGATCAGGCCGATGGCCAGCCACTGGTGGATGCGCAGGGACAGCGGGCCGATGGTGATGACTTCGGCCGGGTCCAGGCGCAGCGACTCGGTGAAGGTGCGGCCGATGCCATACCAGATCACGTAGCACCAGAACAGCGCGCCGCGGCGCAGCTGGAACTTGCGGTCCAGCCCGATCAGCACGAAGAAGCCCAGCAGGTTCCAGACCGATTCGTACAGGAAGGTCGGGTGGAACAGCGTGTCCGCCGGCAGCCCGGGCGGGAAGTTGTGGTTGCCCGGGTCGATCTCCAGGCCCCAGGGCAGGGTGGTCGGGGCGCCGAAGAGCTCCTGGTTGAACCAGTTGCCCCAGCGTCCGGCCATCTGCGCGAGCAGCACGCCCGGGGCGGCCGTGTCGGCGAACGCCGAGAGCCGGATCCCGGTGCGGCGGCAGCCGATCAGCGCGCCGACCGCGCCGAGCGAGATCGCGCCCATGATGCCCAGCCCGCCCAGCCACAGCTGCGGGATCTCAGCCCAGTGGGACTGCTGCCCGCCCAGGCCGAAGTAGTAGCCGGGGTCGGTGATCAGCACGTGGTAGAGCCGCCCGCCGACGATGCCGAACGGGATCGCCCAGATGACGATGTCCCAGAGCATGTCCGAATTGCCGCCGCGCGCCGTCAGCCGGCGGTTGGTCACCCACAGGGCGATCAGGATGCCGGCCAGGATGCACAGCGCGTAGGCGTGGATGGTCAGCGGGCCGATGGAGAACTTGGAGAACTCCGGCGGCGGGGACGGGATGGAGGCGGGCAGGGCCAGGGCAAGCTGTGCGGACAGGTTCATCCTAGGCGTGCTCCTTGGCGGCCGCGCCGCTCAGCTCCGCGGCCAGCGCTGCGACCGCTGCGACTCCCCCGTCGCGCAGCGCGGCAACCAGGGCGGTGCCCACGATCACCCCGTCCGCGTAGGCACCGATTTCCTGCACGTGCTCGCGGCGCGAGACGCCCAGGCCCACGCAGGCGTTTTCCGCGCCGGCGGCATGGGCCGCGTCGACCACTGCCTGCGCCGCGGAGGACACCTCGGCGCGGGCGCCGGTAACGCCCATCAGCGAAACGCAGTAGATGAAGCCGGAGGAGGCGTCGACAGTGCGCTGCACACGCTGGGCCGTGGAGGACGGCGCGATCAGGAACACGCGCTCCAGCTCGTGCTTTTCGCTGGCCTCGATCCATTCGGCCGCTTCCTCCGGCACCAGGTCCGGGGTGATCAGCCCGGAGCCTCCGGCTTGCGCGAAGCGGCGGGCGAACTCGTCCACGCCCATGCGCAGCACCGGATTCCAGTAGGTCATGACCATCACCGCGGCGTCGGTGCGCGAGGTGATGCCGCGCACGATCTCGAACACGTCGGCCACGCGGAAGCCATTGGCCAGCGCCTGCACGGTGGCGGCCTGGATGACCTCGCCGTCCATCACGGGGTCCGAATACGGAATACCGATCTCGATGATGTCCACGCCGTTCTCGGCCAGCGCGACGGCAGCCTCGATGCTGGTGGGCACGTCGGGGAAGCCTGCGGGCAAATAGCCGATCAGGGCAGGGCGCCCCTCGGCGCGGGCCGCGGCGATCTTCTGGGCGCTGGTCACGCGGGTCATCTACTTCTCCTCGTCATCCGCTGCGGAGCGCTCGGCGGCCGCCGCGGCGCCGCTGATTTCCGCGTCTGCGTCTTTTTCGTCGATCATGTTGAACCAGGCGGCGGCGGTGCCCACGTCCTTGTCACCGCGGCCGGAGAGGTTCACGATGATGATGGTCTCTTCCGGCGTCGCGCCGTCGGCGACCAGCTTCTTGGCCAGCCGCATGGTGCCGGCCAGCGCGTGGGAGGACTCGATCGCCGGCAGGATGCCCTCGGTGCGGCACAGCGCCTTGAACGCGTCCATCGCCTCGGTGTCGGTGACCGGTTCGTAGTTCACGCGGCCGATGTCCGCCAGGAAGGCGTGCTCCGGACCGACCCCCGGGTAGTCCAGGCCGGCGGAGATCGAGTGCGACTCGATGGTCTGCCCGTCCTCGTCCTGCATCAGGTAGCTTTTCGCGCCGTGCAGCACCCCCGGGCGGCCCAGGGTGATGGTCGCGGCGTGGCGGTCGGTGTCCACGCCGTCGCCGCCGGCCTCGAAGCCGTACAACGCCACGTCCTTGTCATCGAGGAAGCCGTGGAAGATGCCGATGGCGTTCGAGCCGCCGCCGATGCACGCGGTGACCGCGTCGGGCAGGCGTCCGGCCTGGGCCAGGATCTGCTCGCGGGCCTCCTCGCCGATGACCTCGTGGAAGTAGCGGACCATCGCCGGGAAGGGTGCGCCGCCGGCGGCGGTGCCCAGCAGGTAGTGGGTGGTCTGAACGTTGGCGACCCAGTCGCGCAGCGCCTCGTTGATCGCGTCCTTCAGCGTCTGGGAGCCGACGGTCACCGGGATCACGGTGGCGCCCAGCAGGCGCATGCGCGCGACGTTCAGCGCCTGGCGGCGGCAGTCCTCGGCGCCCATGTAGACCACGCACTCCAGACCCATCAGAGCCGCGGCGGTGGCCGAGGCGACGCCGTGCTGGCCCGCTCCGGTCTCCGCGATGATGCGGGTCTTGCCCATGCGCTTGGCCAGCAGGGCCTGGCCGAGCACGTTGTTGATCTTGTGGCTGCCGGTATGGTTCAGGTCCTCGCGCTTGAGGAAGATGCGCACGCCGTCGCAGTACTGCTGTGAGAAGCGCTTGGCCTCGGTCAGCAGCGAGGGGCGCCCGGAGTAGTTGGTGTTCAAGTCGCGTACCTGGGCGACGAACTCGGGGTCGTTCTTGGCCGCTTCGAAGGTCTCGTTCAGCTCGTCCATGGCGGCCATGAGGGATTCTGGCATCCATCGTCCGCCGTAGGCACCGAAGTACGGGCCGCTGGCGTGCTTAAGCGACTGCTGGTCGATCGAGTCGGCGTGCTCGGAGTGCTCCGGTGTGCTCATCGATTCCCTCTTTCCTTCAACGAAACGTCAATCGTGGTAGATTTCGTGCCCCGCCGGAAGCTTCCTGCGGGGCACGATCAGTTTGGTGGGCTGCGCCGTGGTCGGGGTCGTCCGCCTCAGCGCTGCGGCTTGGCCGCGGTTCCTGCCTGGATGAACTCCTGCACCGAGGTGCGCGGGTCGGCGTGCTTGACCAGCGCCTCGCCGACCAGGATGGCGTCGGCGCCGTCCGCGGCGTACTGGCGCACCTGCACGGTGGACTCCACGCCGGATTCGGCGACGATGACCGCGTCGGCCGGCAGCAGGTGGGCGAGCTTGCCGAAGTTCGCCGGATCAACGTCCAGCGTCTTCAGGTTGCGCACGTTCACGCCGATGATCTTCGCGCCCGCGGCGATCGCGCGCGCGATCTCCTCTTCGGTGTGCGTCTCCACCAGCGCGTGCATTCCCAAGTCATGGGTCAATTCTAGAAAGGTTCGCAGTCTCTGGTCATCCAGCGCCGCAACAATGAGCAACACGAGGTCGGCGCCGTGGGCGCGGGCCTCGTAGATCTGGTACTCGTCGACCGTGAAGTCCTTGCGCAGCACCGGGATGCTCACGGCCTGGCGCACGGCGTCCAGGTCGTCCAGCGAGCCGCCGAAGCGCCGGGCCTCGGTCAGCACGGAGATCACCGAGGCGCCGCCGGCCTCGTACTCGCCGGCCAGCACTGCCGGCTCCGGGATGTCGGCCAGCGCGCCCTTGGACGGGGACTTGCGCTTGACCTCGGAGATCACCCGCAGGACGGTGTCGCGCTGCGCGGGGTCGGCATGGCCCCCCAGGGCGGCGTAGGCGTCGAGCGCCGCCGGGGCCTGCGCGGCGCGCTGCTTGACCACGTCAAGGCTCTGAAGCGCGCGACGGGCGCCCAGGTCTTCCCGGACGCCCGCGATGATGTCATCAAGAACAGTCAACTTAGTGCGCTGCTCCGCTGCGCGAACCGCCCACGCCGAAGCCCGCGGCCTTCAGCACGCCGCCGAGGACCAGGCCCAGGACGACGACGCCCATGGAGATCCAGAAGAAGGTCCAGTTCAGGTTCGCGAAGGCGATGCCGCCGGCAATCGCGCCGACCATCATGGTCAGGACGCAAGCCCAGGCTGCGACGGAGTTACCGTGGCCAATCTGCTCGGTGTATACCGGATCGATCTCGGTTTTCTGCGACATTGCTCGATGTCTCCTTGGTTGTTGTGGTGCGTGCGCCTGCCCGGTAGCCGGGCCTGCACGGTGATCTGCTTGCTTCCATTCTGCCATCTGAGTTCGCTTCAGTCCTATTCCTGCGGCGAACGTGTCGACCAGGTGGCCGGAATCAAGTTCAGCGCGGGTCCTCGGTGGGGTCTTCGCCGTCGGAAAGCTGCTCCCAGCTGGAGATGTTCCGCGAGGAGGCGTCCTTGGGTTCAGCCGCGGTTTTCCCCGCCGACCGGGAATACTTGTCCGCCTTGACCGCCCAGCTGCGGGCGACGGCCAGCACCAGCACCGCCTGCACGCAGATCAGCGCACCGCCGGCGATGGCCACCGCCGGCCAGGCGCTCACGGAGTACTCGGCGGCGTTCTGCGCCAGGCCGGTCGCGGTGGACACCGCGGTGAAGGCGGCGGCCTGCGGATCGGCCAGCGTGGCCACGCCGGCGGAGATGATCGCGAGGCCTGCCAGCAGGCAGATGGCGGCGATGATGTAGCGGGAGATCTTGCCGGCGATCAGCAAGGCCAGTGAGCCGGCGAGCACCGCGATGGACAGCGCGGTGGTTGCGGCCGCCGCGGCGGCGCCGTCGACCACGATCTGCGGGATCTGCACGGTGCCGGACTGCACATCGACGGTGATCCAGGTGCGGGTGGCGGACCACAGCACGATCACGGCGCCCAGCGCACCGAGGAAGGCCAGATTGCGGGCAGTCAGTTTCTGCTTCACTTGCTCTCATCCGATTCGGTGGTGGTGTGCGCGGCATGCATGGACTGCGCGGCCCAGACGGCCCGCAGCGGCGCGGCCGCCTTGTTCACGGTTTCCAGGGCCTCGTCGGCGAACCTCGAGTCGTTCACGATGCCGCCGCCTGCCTGCACGTAGGCGCGCCCGCCCTTGAGCAGGGCGGAGCGGATGGCAATGGCCATGTCCATGTCCCCGGCGAAGTCCAGGTAGCCCACGACGCCGCCGTAGATCCCGCGGCGGTAGGGCTCGTACTGATCCAGCAGCTGCAGGGCGCGCGGCTTGGGCGCCCCGGACAGCGTCCCGGCCGGGAAGGTCGCGGCGAGCACGTCGTACGCGTCCACGTCCTCGCGCGCCTTGCCCACGACGTTTGAGACCAGGTGCATGATGTGGCTGAAGCGCTCGACCTCCATGAACTGGGTGACCTCCACGCTGCCGGCCTGGCAGACCTTCGAGAGGTCGTTGCGCGAGAGGTCCACCAGCATCAGGTGCTCGGCGCGTTCCTTCTGGTCGTTGACCAGCGACTTCTCATGCAGCTGGTCTTCCTCGTAGTTCGCCCCGCGCGGCCGGGAGCCGGCGATCGGGTGGGTGACGACGTGGCCGTCGTTGACGGTGACCAGCGCTTCCGGGGAGGAGCCGACGATCTGGAACGGCTCGCCGTGCTCGTTGACGAAGTTGAACAGGTACATGTAGGGGCTGGGGTTGGTGGCGCGCAGCACGCGGTAGACGTCCAGCGCGTCGGCCTGGGTTTCCAGCTCGAAGCGGCGCGAGACCACGATCTGGAAGACCTCCCCGTCCACGATCGCCGTCTTGGACTTGGCCAGCGCATCCAGGTAGCCGGATTCCTCCCAGGAGTGCGTGACGGAGGACATCAGCTGCTGAGCGGGCACGTCGGTGCCGGACAGCGCCGCGGCGGTGCCCGGCAGCGGGGCGTCGAGCTTCTCAAGCATGCCCTGCAGGCGCGTCACGGCGGCGTCGTAGGCCGCCTCGGCGCGTTCGTCGCTGTCATCGAAGTTGATGGCGTTGGCGATCAGCGTCAGCGTGCCCTCGGTGGCGTCGTGCACCGCCATGTCGCCGACCAGGTTCATGCTCAGCTCGGGCAGGTTCAGGTCGTCGGCCGGCGGGTGGGGCAGCTTCTCCCAGTGGCGCACGCAGTCCCAGCCGATGAAGCCGACCATGCCGCCGGTCAGCGGGGGCATGCCGGGGATCGGCTCGGTGTGCAGGGCGCGCACGGTGTCGCGCAGCACCTCGACGCCGACGCCGCCGGTGGGCAGGCCGGCCGGGGCGTTGCCCTGCCAGTAGGCCTGGCCGCCGCGGGTGCTCAGGGTGGCAGGCGAGTTCACGCCGATGAAGGAGTAGCGGCTCCAGACGCCGCCGGCCGCAGCCGACTCCATCAGGAAGGTGCCCGGACGGCCGCCGGCCAGGGTGCGGTACAGGCCGATCGGGGTGAGCGAGTCGGCCAGCACCGAGACCGTCACCGGGATGACGCGGCGGGTGGCGGCCATGGCGAGGAATGCCTCGCGGGTGGGGGTAATCGTGCCGAGGGTTTTCATCTGTTTCTTCTTCTACGCGCTGATCGATGCTCTGGTCGTCCGGCCCGTGCGCGGGCCTTGGTGCGGGCGATGCCTGGGCAGTGCGGCCGGATCCGGTGCGGCCTAGGCCGGGCGGTGGCCGACGACGGCCGGCAGCTCGCGGCCGGTGAAGCAGGATTCGGTGCCGGTGTGGCATGCGGCGCCCACCTGGTCGACCTGCAGCAGCAGCGCATCGCCGTCGCAGTCCAGCGCCGCGGACTTGAGGAACTGGAAATGTCCGGAGGTATCGCCCTTGCGCCAGTACTCCTGGCGGGAGCGGGAGAAGAAGGTCACCCGGCCGGTGCCCAGCGTGCGGCGCAGGGCCTCGTCGTCCATCCAGCCGAGCATCAGCACCTTGCCGGTGTCGTGCTGCTGCACGATGGCGGCGAACAGGCCGTTGGCATCGCGCTTGAGACGCTGCGCGATCGCAGGGTCGAGTTCCGGGGATTCGGGGTCCGGGCGCGGACCCTCATGAGAAGTAGCCATCCCCTACAGCATACTGCGTGCGCGCCCGATCCCGTGCCCCGTGACCTGCGGGTTGACGCCGGCCGGGCCCGGAGGTGCCCGACACCCGCCGCGCATTGCGCGCACGGCACCGCGAAGCGTGCTAGTTTCAGAGGTGATGCACTTAGTTCACGCTTCCCGATTGGCGTTGGGCGAGACGCTGCTGGCCGCAGGTCCCACCGCCGAAACCCTGTGCGCCGGCTGGCAGACCCGCCACCTGGCCGCGCACCTCGTCCTGCGCGAGAATTCGCTGCTCTCTGCCGGCACGGTGTTCAAGCCGCTGTCCGGGAAACTGGAGGAGAAGCTGCGGCAGACCGCCGCCGAGGCGCAATCCCCCGAGCGCTACGCCGCGCTGGTGCGCCGCTTCCGCTCGGGGCCGGCGAAGTACTCGCCGTTCGCCATCGACAAGGTCGACCAGGCCGCGAACCTGAGCGAATACTTCGTCCACACCGAGGACGTGCGCCGCGCCCGCGGGCAGTGGGCCCCGCGCGTGCTGGACAAGGAGTACACCGAGATGCTCTGGCAGTCGCTGACCCGGATGTCCCGGCTGCTGTTCCGCAAGGCCCCGGTCGGCATCATCCTCACCCGCCCGGACGGCCAGCGCCACGTGGCGAAGAAGGCCCGCAACGCGGTGTCGATCAGCGGCCCGGTGCCGGAGCTGATGCTCTATGCGTTCGGGCGCACCGAGCACTGCCTGGTCACCTTCGAGGGCGGGGACACCGCGCTGGAAATCATCAAGCGCTACAAGCCCTCGCTCTAGTCCCCGCCGCCTGGACCCTCAGTCCGCGGGCGTTCACGACGGCGCAAAAAGTGCCGGCCCCCTGGTGGAAGGGGCCGGCACTTTTCTGCCTGCGGCGTTAGCGGACCGGGTAGCCGGCCTCGCGGATCTTCTGCTTGACGCGGGCGATCATGTCGATCGGGCCGAAGTGGAAGATCGAGGCGGCCAGCACCGCGTCGGCGCCCGCCTCGATGGCCGGCGGGAAGTCCTCCGGGCGCCCGGCACCGCCGGAGGCGATCAGCGGGACGCTGACCTCGGCGCGCACGGCGCGGATCATTTCCAGGTCGAAGCCGTCCTTGGTGCCGTCGGCGTCGATGGAGTTCAGCAGGATCTCCCCCACGCCCCGCTCGGCCGCTTCCTTCGCCCAGGCCACCGCGCACATGCCGGTGCCCTGGCGGCCGCCGTGGGTGGTCACCTCGTAGCCGGAGGCGATCGACGGGTCGGTGGTGCGGCGCGCGTCCAGGGACAGCACCAGCACCTGCGAGCCGAAGCGCTCGGTGATCTCGTTGATCACCTCGGGGCGGGAGACGGCGGCGGTGTTGATCGAGGCCTTGTCGGCGCCATTGCGCAGCAGCCGGTCCACGTCTTCCACTGCGCGCACGCCGCCGCCGACGGTCAGCGGGATGAACACCTCTTCGGCGGTCTGGCGGACCACCTCGTAGGTGGTTTCGCGGTCCGAGCTGGACGCGGTGACGTCCAGGAAGGTCAGCTCGTCGGCGCCGGCCAGGTTGTAGCGGCGGGCGAGCTCCACCGGGTCCCCGGCGTCGCGCAGGCCTTCGAAATTCACGCCCTTGACCACGCGGCCGGCATCGACGTCGAGGCAGGGAATCACTCGAATTGCAACGCTCATCGCGAATTGCTCCTTGGGTGCGGGCCGGCTAGATGCGGCAGGCGTGGATCTGGCTGACCAGGATGGCGCGGGCGCCCACGTCGTACAGCTCGTCCATGATGTTGTTGGTCTGCGACTTCTTGACCATGGCGCGCACCGCGCACCATTCGGAGTTCGCCAAATCGGAGACGGTCGGCGACTCCAGGCCCGGGGTGAGCGCGCAGGCCTGCTCCACCAGGTCGCGGCGCACGTCGTAGTCCAGCATCACGTACTGGCGGGCGACGAGCACGCCACTCAGGCGCCGGGTGAGCACGTCCAGCCCGGCAGGCTGGTGGCCGATGCGGCCGATCAGCACGGCCTCGGAGGCCAGCAGCGTCTCGCCGAAGATCTCCATGCCGGCGGCCTTGATGGTGTTGCCGGTTTCCACCACGTCGGCAATCGCGTCGGCCACGCCCAGGCGGACCGAGGACTCGACGGCGCCGTCCAGCCGGACGACGGAGGCGTCGATGCCCGACTTCTCAAGGTAGTGGCGCAGCAGCACGTCGTAGCTGGTGGCGATGCGCTTGCCGTTCAGCTGGCTGGCGTCGGTGTAGGCGCCGACCGGGGCGGCGAAGCGGAACGCCGACTTGCCGATGCCCAGCGGGATCAGCTCCTCGACGTCGTCGTCGACATCCGCGTCCAGGTACAGGTCGCGGCCGGTGATGCCCACGTCCAGGATGCCGCGGCCGACGTAGACGGCGATGTCGCGGGGACGCAGGTAGAAGAATTCAACGTGGTTGTCCTCGTCCACCATGACCAGTTCGCGCGAATCGCGGCGCTGGAGGTAGCCGGCCTCCTTGAACATGGTGGAGGCGATATCGGACAGGGCACCCTTGTTGGGCAGGGCTACGCGGAGCATAAGGTGACTCGTTTCAGGAGTGTGGCGCTGCGGCGTGGTGCCAAGAACAAGCGCCAAGGAGTGGTTTCGTTGGCCGTTGCTACTGCCGCCGTGCGTAGGCGCGGTGCGGATCGCCGGACAGGGATCCGACCGCGGCCGGCGCGACGGCTAGAGATGCTTGTAAACGTCGGCCAGAGACATTCCCTTGGCGATCATGAGGACCTGTACGTGGTAGAGCAGCTGCGAGATTTCCTCGGCGGCTTCCTGGTCCGATTCGTACTCGGCGGCCATCCACACTTCGGCGGCTTCCTCGACGATTTTCTTGCCGATGCCGTGGACACCGGAGTCGAGTTCGGTGACGGTACGAGAGCCTTCCGGGCGGGTTTGGGCCTTGAGCGACAGTTCGCTGAAGAGCTCCTCAAAAGTTTTCACATCCACCAGTCTAGCGTTTCGCGCGGTCGGGGCCGAACTCGGGGCCTGCTTTGTGACGGCTCGGCCCCGGGCCCGGACCCGGCCGCGCGGCGGTGCTCCGGCCGGCGGCTCAGCCCAGCGCCGCGACGGTCATGACCGCGGCGCTGTAGGCCTCGTAGCCCTTGTCTTCGCTGGAGTTCTCCAGTCCCGCGCGGTCCAGGCCCTGCTGCTCGGTGTCGCAGGTCAGCACGCCGAACCCGATCGGGGTCTTGGTGTCCACGCTCACATTGGTTAAGCCGTTGGTCGCGGCCAGGCAGACGTAGTCGAAGTGCGGGGTGCCGCCGCGGATGACCACGCCCAGGGCGATGACCGCGTCGTAGTCCCCGGCCAGGGTGGCTGCGGCGACCGGCAGCTCGAAGGTGCCCGGGACGCGGATCAGCGTGGTGGACGCTTCAAGCCCGGCGTCCTTCGCTGCGCGCTGGGCGCCGTCGATCAGCCCGTTCATGATGACCTCGTGCCAGCTGGCCGCGAGGATGGCGACCTTCAGCTGGGAGAAGGCATCGCCGGCGGCCAGCGCCTTCAACTCCTCGGCGACGTTGGCGGGTGCTCCGTGCTTGCTCATGGTGGGATGTCCTTTGTTCGTGTCGGTGTCGGCGCTCAGGCGCCGTGGTAGGTTTGCGCCTGCGCCTCGTCCTGGGGCAGGTTCAACCCCAGCTGGTGGCCGAAGCGGGCCTGCTTGGTGCGCAGGTAGTCCTCGTTCTCGCGTCGCGGCGGCACCAGGCTGGGCACCAGCTCGGCGACCTGGATGCCGGCCTCGGTGAGCTTGTCCCGCTTGTCCGGGTTGTTGCTCAGCAGCCGGATGGATTGCAGGCCCAGCTTGGCCAGGATCGCGGCGACCGCGAAGTACTCGCGCGCGTCGGCCGGGAAGCCAAGGTGCAGGTTCGCATCCAGCGTGTCCAGCCCGCGCTCCTGCAGGGCGTAGGCGCGCAGCTTGTTGACCAGCCCGATGCCGCGGCCCTCGTGGCCGCGGATGTAGACCAGATGCCCGCCCTCGGCGGCGATCCGGGTCATCGCGGCCTGCAGCTGCTCGCCGCAGTCGCAGCGGTAGGAGCCGAGCACGTCGCCGGTGAGGCACTCGGAATGGATGCGCACCAGGTTGCCGGGCTCGGCGCCGTCCGGGCCCGGATGGCTGAGCACCAGGTGCTCGTGGCCCTCGACCAGCGCGGCGCGGGCGGTGAATTCGCCGAAGCCGGTGGGCAGCGCGACCGGGTCGGTGAGCTCGATTGCGTCGTTGATGCGGCGCCAGCGGGCCAGGTCGTCGATCGTGATCAGCGGCAGGCTGTGCTCGGCGGCGAAGACGCGCAGCGCGTCCAGCCGCATCATCTCGCCGTTGTCGTGGGTGATTTCGCCGATCACGCCCACCGGGGACAGGCCCGCGGCGCGGCACAGGTCCACGGCGGCTTCGGTGTGGCCGCGGCGCTCGAGCACCCCGCCGGCGGCGGCGCGCAGCGGGAAGATGTGCCCGGGGCGGTGCAGCTGCTCCGGGACGGTGTCCGGGTCGGCGAGCAGCCGGCTGGTCAGCGCGCGGTCGGCGGCGCTGATGCCGGTGCTGATGCCGCTGGCGGCGTCGCAGCTGACGGTGAAGGCGGTGCCCTTGGCGTCCTGGTTGATGCCGACCATCGGGGCCAGGCGCAGCGCGTCGGCGCGTTCGGCATCCAGCGGAACGCAGATGACCCCGGAGGTGTAGCGGATGGTGAAGGCCATCAGCTGCGCGGTGGCGTGCTCGGCGGCGAAGATGATGTCGCCCTCGTTTTCGCGGTCTTCGTCGTCGACGACCACTACGGCGCGGCCGGCGGCCAGCGCGGCCAGGGCGGCGGGGATGGAATCAAAGGATGCGGCAGCCATTAGTTTCGACCTCCAAAAGCGTTCAGGCGGGCGACGTACTTGGCCAGGACGTCGACCTCGATGTTGATGCGGTCCCCGACCTGGCGGGAGCCCATGGTGGTTTCGGCCAGGGTGATGGGGATGATGCCGACCTCCACCCAGTGCCCGCCGGCAGGCGTATCGGCCGGGGAGACGGCGGTGAGCGTCAGCGAGATGCCGTCCAGCGCGATCGAGCCCTTTTCCGCGGTCAGCGGGGCGTACTGATCGGGCACCGAGACGCGGAAAGTGGTCCACTGCCCGTGGTCCTCGCGGGCCAGCACGGCGCCGACCGCGTCGACGTGGCCCTGCACGACGTGGCCGTCGAGCCGGGCCCCGGCCGGGGTGCAGCGTTCGAGGTTCACGATGGAGCCCTCGGCCAGCTGGCCGGTGGTGGTGCGGTTCAGCGTTTCGCCCATGACGTCGACGCTGAGCGTGTCCCCGTCCAGCGCGGTGGCGGTCAGGCAGACGCCATTGACTGCCAGCGAGCCGCCCAGGCCCAGGTCCTCGGTGTGCCCGGGGGCCTTCAGGGTAAGGACCGCAAGGTCCTTGCGCGGATCGGTGGTGATGCCGGTGATGGTGCCGGTTCCGGTGACGATTCCGGTGAACATGGTTGGTGGTTTCCTTAGTCTGAAGTGCGTGGGACCGCTGGTTTTCGGGTGCGGCAAAGCCGCCGCCCGGGGCGCGGTGGTGGTGCGGGAGTGCTGGATGGCGCCTAATTGTCCGGCAGCGGTTCCAGGTGCAGCATAATGTCGGGGCCGAGCCGGGCTAGCGTTTCGCCGCTGAAGGCGTCGATCCGGTAGGCGCGCGCGTCACTCAGGGTGCGGGTGGCGGCGATGTTCACCGAACAGTCCCCGGCGCCGATGATGACCGGCGCCTGGTAGCAGTAGATCTCGTCCGCGAGGTCGGCGGCGATGAAGGCCGAGGCGACGGTGGCGCCGCCCTCGATCAGCAGGTGCCCGTAGCCCAGCTCGCTCGCGCGGGCGATCAGCTCGTGCACCTCGCGGGTGCGCACCTGTTCCCAGTGCTCGTCGAAGGCCAGGGCCAGGGTTCCGGGCAGTTCGCGGCGGCCCATGACCAGCCGGTGCGGCTGGCGCGGCAGCGCGGTGCCGTCGGCGGCGCGGGCGTTCAGCCGCGGGTCGTCGTGCACCACGGTGTTGGTGCCGACCACGATCGCGTCCACCCGGGCGCGCAGCGCGTGGGCGTGCGCCCGGGACTGCGCTGAGGTGATCCACTGGCTGGTGCCGTCCGGGGCGTTGATGCGCCCGTCCAGGGACTGGGCGGTCTTGACCGTGATGAACGGGCGGCCCTGTTCCTTGGCGCGGATCCAGCGGTGGTTCAGCTCGCGGATCGCGGAGGCCTCGCGCGCCTGGCTGACCTTCACGCCGGCGGCGGAAAGGTAGTCCGCTCCCCCGCTGGCGGCGGTGTCGTCGGCCTGCCCGTAGTGCACCGCGCCGAGGCCCGCCTGGGCGATGGCCGCCGCGCAGGGACCGGTGCGCCCGGTGTGGTTGCACGGCTCCAGGGTGACGACCATGGTCAGCGTGGCGGCGCGTTCACGGGAGATCCGGCCCAGGCGGCGCAGCGCGTCGATCTCCGCGTGCGGGCTGCCGGCGCCCTGGTGGTAGCCGGTGGCGATCAGCGAACCGTTCTCGTCCAGGATGCAGGCGCCGACCAGCGGGTTGGCGCCGCGGTGTCCCCGGCGGGCGGTTTCCAGCGCGGTTTCAAGTGCCGCGTCGAGCTGCTGTTCGGTGGCCATGGCGGTTACCGCTTGGACTGCAGGGTCGGGTCGGGCAGCTCGGTTTCCACCGCCGGCTTGTCGCCCTTCTTGGCCCGGGCCCAGACGAAGAAGCCGATCAGCGTGAAGGCGCCGTAGAACAGGTACATGAACGCGCTGGCGTAGTAGCCGGCGGAGAACAGCAGCGGCACGCCGACCGCGTCGACCGCGACCCAGATCAGCCAGAACTCGACCCAGCCCTTGGCCATGCCGAAGGTCGCCAGCAGCGATCCGACGAAGGTCCACGCGTCGGCCCAGACCGGCTCGTAGGAGCCGAGGATGCGGAACAGCGGGGTGAGCGCCACGGTGCCCAGCACCAGCGTGGCGGCCAGGCCCAGGCGGATCTTGTTCGAGGCCCAGACGGGGGTGACGGCGCTGCCGCTGCCGTCGCGGGCCTGCTTCCAGCGGTACCAGCCGAAGATCGAGACCGAGATGAACATTATCTGGCGGCCAGCCTGGCCCCAGAGGTTCGCGGCGTAGTCGGTGTCGAACAGGCTGCCGAGGAATACTGTCAGCAGCAGCAGGTTGCCGACGATGCCGACCGGCCAGGCCCAGACCTTGCGGCGCATGCCGCCCACGGCGCTGGCCAAGCCGAAGATGTTGCCGACAACCTCGCGCACCAGCAGTGCCGAGGAACCTACCGCAATTTGTGAATTAAAAGCTTCAATGAGCCACCGCAGGAAATCCATCTTTCCACCCTTCTCGAAGCGGCGGCTCCGGGGGTGTGCATTTGATGGACCTGCGGCATGGGCCGAAGAATACGGCTCCGCTCAGGGAACCGCCGGCACTACCGCAAGGCAAATCAAATTCGTGCTTCTCCCATCCAGACTTTAACTGTCGGTACCGGAATTCCACCGGCTCAACCGCTTCCTCGGCTTGTGGCCTTGGACGCGGGTCGCGGACTATCACCGCCGGTTCGGACTTTCACCGACCCCGGAGCACGTATTTACGTTTACATTCGTTATTGTTGCATACTTTGTGGCGCTTCAGTGCGCACCCAGCGCAAGATTGCGTAATACGTCGATTTCCACCGACGGCTCCGGCGAAGCGTACACCGCGGACCCGGCGACGAACACGTCGGCCCCGGCTTCCGCGGCGCGCAGGATGGTGTCGCGCGAGACGCCGCCGTCGATCTGCAGGGCGATGGGTTTGCCGGAGCCGTCGATGGCGGCGCGGGCGCGGCGGATCTTGGGCAGCACCAGGTCCAGGAACTTCTGGCCGCCGAAACCCGGTTCGACGGTCATCAGCAGCAGCATGTCCAGCTCGCCGAGCATGTCCAGGTAGGGCTCGATCGACGTGGCCGGGCGCAGCGCCATGGCGGCCTTGGAACCGGCGGCGCGCAGCTCGCGGGCCAGCCGGATCGGCGCAGTGGAGGCCTCCACGTGGAAGGTCACCGAGTCAACACCCAGCTGCGCGTATTCCGGGGCCCAGCGGTCGGCGTCCTCGATCATCAGGTGCACGTCGATGGGCAGCTCGCTGACCTTGTGCAGCGCCTCGACCACCGGCTTGCCCAGGGTCAGGTTGGGCACGAAGTGGTTGTCCATGACATCCACGTGCACGCCGTCGGCGGTGTGGATGCGCTGCAGCTCGCGCTCCAGGTTGGCGAAGTCGGCGGAGAGGATCGAGGGGTGGATGCGCGCGGTGCTCAACGGTGGCTCCTTGGGTTCGGGCAGGGGCTGGATACTTCTCAAGCCAATACTGCCAGCGTCCGGGCGGACGCTGGCAGTTGGTGACGCGGCGCGGCCTTATTCGGCCGGGGCGGCCTTGGTCAGCAGCGCCATGAACATCGCGTCGGTGCCGTGCAGGTGCGGCCACAGCTGCGCGGTGGAGCCCTCGCCCAGCGCGTGGCCGGCGGCCGGTGCGTCCTGGTACATCACCTTGGCGACCTCGGCGCCGGTGTCCAGCAGCTTGGCCTGCGGGGTGCGCTTGAGGAAGTCCTCCACCACCAGGCGGGTTTCGGCCTGGTGCGGCGAGCAGGTCACGAAGCCGACTACCCCGCCCACGCGCACGGCGCGGAAGGCGGCGTCCAGCAGCTCGCCCTGCAGGGCGGTGAGCTCCGGGATATCGCGCGGGGCCTTGCGCCAGCGCGATTCGGGGCGGCGGCGCAGCGCGCCCAGGCCGGAGCAGGGGGCGTCGACCATGATGCGGTCGTAGTCCCCGGCGTAGTCTTCCCCGCCGTAGGCGCGGCCGTCCTGCTGGGTGACCATCCAGTAGTCGTGCGGCACCGCGTCCATGGAGTTCTCCACCAGGCGGGCTCGGTGGGCGGTGGGCTCGTTGGCGGTCAGCCGGGCGTCGCGCTGCACGGCCAGCGCGCCGAGCAGGGCCGCCTTGCCGCCGGGGCCGGCGCACAGATCCAGCCAGTAGCGGTCGTCGCCGGCTTCCGGCAGCTCCACGTTGGCCAGGGCGCGGGCCATGACCTGGCTTCCGGCGTCCTGCACGCGCACGGTGCCTTCGCGCACCCCGGGGACCCGGGCCACGTCGCCGTGCTTGTAGGTGGCCGAATCGGCCAGCAGGGTGCCGGGTTCCGCGCCGGATTCCAGCGCGCCGGACAGGTCGCCGAGCCCAGGCAGGGCCACCAGGTTGACCACCGGGGCGGCGTTGTCGGCTTCCAGCAGCGCTGCCAGCTCGCCGGCGTCGCGGCCGTGGGCGATCAGCGCGCCGCGCAGCGCGCGCACGATCCAGTCCGGGTGGGAGTGCTCGATGGCCAGCTTCGCGGCGTCGCCCTCCGCGGCGGCGGTGAGCTGCTCGATCCATTCGCCGGCCTCGCGTTCGCTCACGCGGCGCAGCACGGCGTTGATCAGCCCCGAGGGGCCGGCGCCGATCTGCGCGCGGGCCAGGGACACGGTCTCGTCCAGGGCAGCATGTTTGGGCACGCGCATGGCCAGCAGCTGGTGGGCGCCCAGGCGCAGCGCGTCCAGGATCGCCGGGTCCAATTCGGCCAGCGGGCGGTCGACCAGCGTGGTGAGGATCGCGTCGTACAACCCCTGGCCGCGCAGCGCGCCGTAGGCCAGCTCGGTGGCGAAGCCCGCGTCGCGGCGGTCCAGCTGGTATTCGCGGATCAGCTTGGGCAGCACCAGGTTGGCGTAGGCGTCGGCGCCGGACACCTCGCGCAGGGTCTTGAAAGCGACCAGGCGGGCCGGGTCGGCGCTGCGCTTGCGCTGGCCGGGAGCTGCCTGCGAGTACTGGCGCGGGCGCCCGCCCTGGCCGCGGTTGCGGGTGCGCCCGGCCTCGTTGCGGCGCTGGCCGTCGCCGTGCTCCGCGCCGCGGCGCCCTGGGCGGGAATTCCCGCGCTGTTCGTTCGCGCTCATGCGAAGCTCACTTCCGTTCCCTGGGTCAGCATGCCGCGGGCCCAGTCTGAGGCGTTCATCATCTTCTTGCCCGGGGGCTGGATCATTGTCGGTTCAAGGGCCCAGGTGGCGGTGCCGATGAGCACTGTGGGCTGCTTGCCCGGTTCGATGCGCAGCTGCCCGGGAGCCAGGCCGGCCACGTCGCGGCGTTCGCGCAGCGGGCCGAACTTGTAGCGCTGGCCCCCCACCGCGCACCAGGCGCCGGGGAACGGGGTGGTGCCGTGGGCGCGGCGGCGGATCTCGGTGGCCGGGCGGGTGAAGTCCAGCTGCGCGTCCTCGTCGGTGATCTTCGGCGCGTAGGTGTGCGACCCGGTCTGAGGGACCGCGACTGCCTGGCCGGCGTCCAGCGCCTGCAGGGTCTGCACCAGCAGCATCGAGCCGGAGGCGCTGAGCCGTTCCAGCATCACTCCGGCGGTATCCAGCTCGTTGACCACCTCGGTGACCTGGCCGAAGACCGGGCCGGTATCCAGCCCGGTTTCCAGCTGGAAGGTCACCGCGCCGATGATGTCGTCGCCGTTGATGATGGAGTGCTGCACCGGGGCGGCGCCGCGCCAGTTCGGCAGCAGCGAGAAGTGCAGGTTGATCCAGCCGTGGCGCGGGACCAAGAGCGCGGCTTCCGGGACCAGCCCGCCGAAGGCGACGATGGCGGCGGCGTCCAGATCCAGGCCCTGCAGCTGCTCGGTGACCTCGGCGGTGATCTTGGAGGCCTTGATGACCGGCAGGCCGAGCTCCGCGGCGCGGGCGGCAACCGGCGAAGGGGTCAGCACGCGCTTGCGGCCCAGCGGGGCGTCGGGGCGGGTGAGCACGGCGGCGATGTCGAATCCTGCCGCGTGCAGCGAGTCAAGGGAGGTGACGGCGACCTGCGGGGTGCCGGCGAAGAGGATGCGCACGGGCTACTTCCCCAATCCTGCGCCGAAGCTGGAGCCCAGCGATCCGGAGCGCTTGGCGATGGTCTGGTTGGCGGTCTGCGAGTAGCTGGTGGCGCGCAGCTTGCGCCAGGCCGCCTTCTTCTCGTCGGCGGGCAGGCGGTCAAGGAAGAGGATGCCGTCCAGGTGGTCGGTTTCGTGCTGCACGCAGCGCGAGAGCATGCCTTCGCCTTCGAGGACCAGCGGGGTGCCGAACTTGTCGAAGCCGGTGGCGCGCACATGGCGGCGGCGCGGGACCGGGGCGGCGATGCCGGGGATGGACAGGCAGCCTTCGACCTGGTCCTCCTGGAAGTCATCGCTCAGCTCGAGCACCGGGTTGATGATGTGCCCGCGCTCCTCGCCGATCTGGTAGGTGAAGACGCGCAGCGATACGCCGACCTGCGGCGCGGCCAGGCCGGCGCCGTCGACGTTTTCCATGGTCTGGTCCATGTCCTCGACCAGCTTTTGGATTTCCGGTCCGAACTCGGTCACCTCCTGCGCTGGGGTGCGAAGGACGGGATCACCGATGATCCGAATTCCCAAAATTGCCATAGTTCTTCAAACTGCCTTCTGTTGTTTTCAGCGGATCGCCCGGTCCAGCCGCGCCAGACCCAAGCCCATCCAGTCTACGCGGTCGATCACGGCTGGCGCTGAGGTGGTGGAGTGATTTCCACCAGCGTGGCCCGTGACCTGGCGATCCTGAAGGACGCCTCCCAGTTGCGGCGCAGCGCGTAGAACTTGGCCCAGTAGTCGGGCATGGCGGCCGCAGGCGCCATGAAGGTGCGGCTGCCGGTGGGGCCCAGGGCCACCGCCAGCAGCATGGTGTCAGCACCATACGGCCACGGCTCCCACTGCCCGGCCTCCGCGTCGGCGACCCGCTCCTCGGCCTTGCAGGCGGCGGCAAGCTGCATGATCACCTTGTCGTCGGGCCGCTTGACGAAGCCGTCGCGGTCGCTGGTCTTTGTTTTGTAGTCGACCAGGCAGTCCCTTCCGCCGATCTTCGCGACCAGGTCGATGGTCCCGGCGTAGCCGATGCTCTCGTTCCACACGGTCACCTCCGCGGCCACCGGCTCCACCCGGTAGTCGCGCCACCAGGATTCAAAGTGGGCGGCGTAGTCCTGTTCGCCATGGGCCTGCAGCAGTTGGCGCGCCGAATCCAGTTCGTGCGGCTGGCCTAGTTCCGCCAGCGCCCACTGCTCTGCATAATTGTGCACCCGGTCGCCACGTGCGGCCGCTGCATCACGGTAGGACTCCGCCGCGGTAGCCGAATCACGCACGAGCGACCTCATACGGCCGAGCTCGGAGATGGACGCGGCAAGCCGGGCATCCTCGGATAAGGACTTGGCTGCCATGTAGCCCGCCCAACCGGTGAGGTCGACATGGTCCATACCAATGATTGTCGTAATCGATGGAACCGTTGCCTCGCCGCCGTCCCGGCGGCTGTACATGCGGCCATGATCGGTCTGAATCGCTAGTTTCGGTGACGTCATATACACGATGATTGCACCGCAGGTGGACACTTCGCCCCTAGTCGCCGCGCGTTTAGGAATTATTCCCCGTAATTCCGCGGGTTTTGGGCTTTGTGAACCAGATCTCAGCCTTTCGATTTGGAAGCTTGGGAAAACTCGTATAGAGTTTTTACTCGTTGGAAAGAACGAAAACGTTCCAACAACAACCATTTTGCGGACATAGCTCAGCTGGTAGAGCGCAACCTTGCCAAGGTTGAGGTCGCGAGTTCGAACCTCGTTGTCCGCTCGCAAAAAGATGCACCGACTAGGTAAAACTAGTCGCCTGGCTTCGGCCGGATTTGGTGGGGTGGCCGAGAGGCGAGGCAGCGGCCTGCAAAGCCGTATACGCGGGTTCGAATCCCGTCCCCACCTCGCAATGAAGATTGCTCATCTTTTTTGCGCGATTGGCGCAGCGGTAGCGCGCTTCCCTGACACGGAAGAGGTCACTGGTTCGATCCCAGTATCGCGCACGGAACTCGTAGTCCACCAGATTACGGATTTCATAACTAAATATATGCGGTCATAGCTCAGCTGGTAGAGCGCAACCTTGCCAAGGTTGAGGTCGCGAGTTCGAACCTCGTTGACCGCTCCAAGAATTCATCGGTAAAATGATAATTCTGTCGGGATTCTTCATTGAATCTTCGGCGCGATTGGCGCAGCGGTAGCGCGCTTCCCTGACACGGAAGAGGTCACTGGTTCGATCCCAGTATCGCGCACTGGATACAGTTCAGTGTCCATGCGGTCATAGCTCAGCTGGTAGAGCGCAACCTTGCCAAGGTTGAGGTCGCGAGTTCGAACCTCGTTGACCGCTCCATAACTTCATATAGATCCTGCGGTCATAGCTCAGCTGGTAGAGCGCAACCTTGCCAAGGTTGAGGTCGCGAGTTCGAACCTCGTTGACCGCTCCGAAAAACTTGGGACCCACACATCAGTGTGGGTCCCAAGTTTCTTTCTCAGCTAAAACTGTTAGTAGTTTCCTGCTCAGCGGGCACTTCCGTGGCTTCGATCTGGCCCTGAAACATATTTGTTCGCCGTGTGAACTACCCAACGCGAAGGCTGCACCCTATGATGGGACGCAGGAGTTGAGGGCAAGAGGCCCTCCGTGTTGAAGGGAGGTGTCCATTGGCAGGTTTTAACGAGCTAAAGGGCAAGGTCGAAGGACTGGCACTGAAAGCCGGAGAATTCGCGAGCCAGAACTCTGACAAGATTTCAGACGGCATCGACAAGGCCGGGGACTTCATCGACCGCAAGACCGGCGGCAAGTACGCCGACAAGGTCGATGGCGTTCAGGATGGAGCCAAGAACTTCCTGGGCAACCTCGGAAACAAGGATCAGGCCTAACGTCCAGTCGTTAGAGCTTTGGCCTTACCCTAGGCACGTAGGAAAGCGCCACCCCAGCGGGTGGCGCTTTTCTACGTTTCCGGGCAGGTTGCCCGCTCCTGCCGATCCCACATCTTGGTCGGCGGATCGCCGCAATTTCCCACCCGGCTCGCGAACCGATAGAAACTAAGCATGGAAAGCAACATCATCAGCCGTCCGCGTCTGCCACGCGAAGCCGTGCTCGCCGGGTTCATCACCACCATGGTCGGGTTCACGTCGTCTTTCGCAGTGGTCATCACCGGGCTGCTGCAGGCGGGAGCAAGCCCCTCACAGGCATCCTCCGGCCTGCTCGCGCTGACTTTCCTAGTGGGAGTAGCCTCTCTGGTACTGTCCCTGAAGCACCGGCTGCCGATCACCGTTGCCTGGTCCACACCGGGCGCGGCGCTGCTGGCAAGCCTGGCTGCGGGCAGTTTCAGTTTCGCCGAATCCGTCGGCGCATTCATTATCAGCGGCATGCTGATCATACTCACCGGACTCATCCCGGTGCTGCACCGGCTGCTGACTTCGATTCCCGTGCCGATCGCCCACGGAATGCTGGCCGGCGTGCTGATTCCGCTGTGCCTCAAGCCCTTCACCGCGCTGGGCAGCATCCCGGTGGCGGCGGTGCTGATCCTGGCGGTGTTCCTGGCGGGGCTGCGTTTCCTGCCGCGTTATGCGGTGGCCCTGAGCATGCTCGGCGCTGTGGGGTGCGGACTGTTCTCGATCGGCGCTTCCCATTCCTGGGCGCAGATCGAGGTACTTCCGACGCTGGAATTCGTGGCGCCGGAGTTTTCCTGGCAGGCGGTGGCGAGCATCAGCCTGCCGCTGTTCATCGTGACCATGGCCTCGCAGAACATCCCGGGCGTGGCAGTGATGTCGTCCTTCGGGTTCCGCACCCCGTGGCGTTCGAGCATGCTGTCCACCGGGTTCGGGAGCGCCGCCGGCGCCTTCTTCGGCGGCCATGCGATTAATCTGGCGGCGATTTCCGCCGCCCTGTCCGCCGGCGAGTCCGGTGGCAAGGATCCCGGACAGCGGTGGAAGGCCTCGGCCTCCTCCGGGGTGTTCTACCTGGTGTTCGCGCTGGGATCGGCGCTGGTCGCCTCGCTGGCGACGCTCTCCCCCGCCGGGTTGTTCGAGGCCGCTGCGGGCCTCGCCCTGCTGGCGACCTTGGCCAATGCGATGCTCGGGGCCATGAAGGAGCCTCGCTGGCAGCTCAGCGCCCTGGCCACGATGCTCGTGGCCGCGGCGAACGTGACGCTGTTCGGTATCGGCGGGGCGTTCTGGGCGTTGGTGATCGGCCTGTTAATACACGTCATCGCCGAGCAGGTGACTGCCCGGCGATGAGCTGGAAGTGCGGGGCGCGGTTTAGAGCGCCGCTTCGCCGATCTGGCCTTCGCGGGCCAGCGCGGTGAGGCGCGAGACAGCGCGGAAGTACTTCTTCTGGTAGCCGCCGGCCATCATTTCCGGGGTGAACAGCTCGCTGAACGGCTTGCCCGAGGCAACGATCGGCACATCCTTGTCGTAGAGGCGGTCGGCGAGCACCACGAAGCGCAGCGCGATGGCCTGGTCCGTGATGGTGTCGACGTTGTGCAGCACCAGCACGTCGGTTTCCGAGAGCAGCTGCCGGTAGCGTGAGGGGTGGACCTTGGACAGGTGGGCCACCAGGTCCGCGAAGTTGTCCACGGCCAGGGTCTTATCCGGGTAGCGTTCGGCGGCGAAGGATTCGATGGCGGAGTCCTCCAGCGGCTGCGGGGCTTCGGGCAGGCCGCGGTGGCGGAAGTCCTCGCCCTCCACGCGGTGCACGTCGAACTGCTCGGAGAGGGTCTTGATTTCGCGTTGGAAGTCCACCGCGGCGAAGCGGCCCTCGCCCAGCGCGCCGGGCAGGGTGTTGGAGGTCGCGGCAAGCTTCACCCCGGCGTCGGACAGCTCGCGCATGAGGCGGGACATCAGCACGGTGTCCCCCGGGTCGTCAAGCTCGAATTCGTCGATGCAGACCAGCGAGTACTGGCTGAGCACGTCGACTGTCTGGCGGAAGGACAGCGCGCCGACCAGGTTGGTGTACTCCACGAAGGTGCCGAAGGCCTTGCGGCCGGGAGCGGCGTGCCACAGCGAGGCGAGCAGGTGGGTCTTACCCACGCCGAAGCCGCCGTCGAGGTAGATGCCGTTCTTGGTTACCTTCTTCTTCCCGAACAGCTTGCCCAGGAAGGAGCCCGAGGAGCTCTTGCCCACCGATTCGGCGAAGCTGGTGAGCTTGTGGACCGCCTCGGTCTGTGAAGGCTGGTTCGGGTCCGGGCGGTAGGTATTGAAGGACACCTCACCGAAGCGGTATGACGGATGGAATCCGGCGAGCAGCTCGTCGATCGACAGCTGCGGGATGGTTTCGCTCAGGTGGGTGATCGTCGCCATGGGCTTCGGGGATCCTTCGGTTGAATGCGGTGATGTGCGGGCGGCCCGCGGGCGGCCCATCGGCCAGTTTACCTTGAATGACCCGCAGAAACGGTGAAATGTCGCACCCCACACAGTGCCGGGGCGCTCGGAGCACTAGGCTAGAAGCAGAGCAAGCGATCGGCGGGGATCTCCCGCCGCCCCGATACCGTCAAGGAACGTGATAGAAAATGCCTTTGCCCGTTGAGTCCAACGAGAAGTATGCAGCGTATGCCCATCCTGAACGGCTGGTCTCCACGCAGTGGGTCGCGGACAACCTGGGCGCCGAGAACCTGGTGGTGCTGGAGTCCGACGAGGATATCCTGCTGTACTCCACCGGGCATGTGCCGGGCGCGCTGAAGATCGACTGGCACACCGAGCTGAATGACGAGGTCACCCGCGACTACGTCGACGGCGAGGGCTTCGCGGCGCTGATGCAGGCCAAGGGCATCAGCCGCGAGAGCACCGTGGTGATCTACGGCGACAAGTCGAACTGGTGGGCTGCCTACGCGCTGTGGGTCTTCACCCTGTTCGGCCACGAAGATGTGCGCCTGATGGACGGCGGACGCGACAAGTGGATCGCCGAGGGCCGCGAGCTGAGCACGCAGAAGCCGGCGGTCTCCCCGTCGCAGTACCCGGTGATCGAGCGTTCGGACGAGGCAATCCGCGCCTTCCTGCCGCAGGTGCTGGAGCACCTGGGCAACCCGCTGATCGACGTGCGCTCCGCCGAGGAGTACACCGGCGAACGCACCCACATGCCGAACTACCCGGAGGAGGGCGCGCTGCGCGGCGGGCACATCCCGAGCGCCGCGTCGGTGCCGTGGGCCCGCGCCGCCGCCGAGGACGGCACCTTCCGCTCCCGCGCCGAGCTCGAAGCGATCTACCTGGACGAGGCCGGGCTGAAGCCGGGCGACGACGTGGTGGCGTACTGCCGCATCGGCGAACGCTCAAGCCACACCTGGTTCGTGCTCAAGCACCTGCTGGGCTTCGAGTCCGTGCGTAACTACGACGGCTCGTGGACCGAATGGGGCAACGCCGTGGGCGTGCCGATCGTCCGCGGCGCCGAGCAGGGCGAGGTTCCAGCCAAGCGCGGGGTGCGCGCATGAGCACGATTCCCGCAGAACTGGCCGAAATCATCGAGGAATTCACCGAGGTGCCCGAGGCCGACCGCCTGGAGCTGCTGCTGGAGTACTCCCGCGAGCTGCCCGAGCTGCCCGAGCGCCTGGCCGAGCACCCGGAGCTGTTCGAGCAGGTGGTCGAATGCCAGTCGCCGCTGTTCCTGGTGGTGGAGGTGTCCGCCGCGGACGCGAACCCGGTGAGCCTGTTCTTCTCCGCTCCTCCCGAGGCGCCGACCACCCGTGGTTTCGCCTCGGTGCTGGCCGCCGGGCTGGACGGAAAGGACGCCGCCGCGATCCTGGCGGTGCCCGATGACATGCCACAGCAGCTGGGACTGACCCGCGCGCTCTCGCCGCTGCGCATGCGCGGCATGACCGCCATGCTGGGCCGCATCAAGCGCCAGATCGCCGAACAGCTCGCCGCCTAGGCGCGGCGCAACATACCGCGCAGGAAGGTTCAAACGCCCGTGGGCAAGAAGAAACACGCCGCCTCCACCCCGGCCACCGCGGCCCTGGATGCCGCCGGGATCGGCTACGTGGCGCACAGCTACACGCACAGCGACTCGGCTGAAAGCTACGGCGGAGAAGCGGCCGAGCAGCTCGGGGTTCCCGGCGCCCGGGTGTTCAAGACGCTGATGGTCGCCACCGGCGCCACCGCGGCCCAGGACCTGGCCGTCGCGGTGGTGCCGGTGGACAGCATGCTGGATCTCAAGGCGGTCGGCGCGGCGCTGGGCACCAAGAAGGTGCAGATGGCCGACAAGGCCGCAGCCCAGCGGCGCAGCGGCTATGTGCTGGGCGGGATCTCCCCGTTCGGGCAGCGCCAGCACTCCAGCACCGTGATCGACGACAGCGCACTGCAGTTCGAGACGGTGTTCATCTCCGGCGGGCGCCGCGGCTTCAGCCTGGAGATCGCCCCGCAGGATGCCGCGAAGGCCACCGGCGCCATCTGGGCGTCGATCGCCGCCGGCTAGGCGGTCCGGCGCGGCGGTCGGCTACCTCGCCGTATATGCGTTGATCCGCGCGGCGAGGAAGTCACTGACCGCTTGCGTGAATCCGTCCGGATCCACGTTCGGCTCCCTGGTATGCCCGGCCAGGGTGAAGGTCTTCAGGCTGACCAGGTCCGGGCGCAGCGCGGCGAGCTTCAGGCTCGGCCCGTTGGGCACGAACTGGTCGTCCCTGCTATGCATGAGCAGGATCGGGTGGGACAGCTCCTCGGCCCGGTCCACCCAATTCAGCCGCTTCAGGTTCACCGGGGCGGCCTGGCCGGTGATCCAGCGCCCGGCCTCGTTGGACAGCAGCCACTGGCCGAAGCGCCCGACCGACTGCGGGATCTTGTTCGCCCGCGCCTGGTGGGAGAGCACGTCGACCCAGTTGATCACCGGGCCTACCAGCATCAGCGAATCCACCCGGTCGGCCAAGTCCGAGCGGTCGGCCATCTGCAGACTGATCGCCCCGCCCATCGACCAGCCCAGCAAGATGACCTGCCGCGCGCCGCGCGAGGTCGCGAAGTGGACCGCGGCTTCGACATCCAGCCATTCGGTGTCTCCCAGCCCGTAGCGCCCATCGGGGGCGGTCGGTGCCAGTCCGTCGTTGCGGTAGCTCATCAACAAGGTGCTCACCCCGGCCTTGGCCAGAGCGGGCAGCGCGCGGATGGATTCGGTGCGGCGGGCCCCGCGCCCGTGCACCCCGATCACCCAGACGTCCTGGTGGCTGGTCCCGGGCACCAGCCAGGCCGGTCCGTCGCCCACGTCGAGGCTGACGCTCACGTCCTCGGCCTCGAAGCCCAGGTCCGAGGGGTGCTCGTACATCGCCCCGGAGAGGTAGCCGCGCTTGACCCCGTCCAGGGTGCCGCGGTAGACCTGCTCGATCTGCCGGGCCACGATCTTCGGTTTGCCCGCGACATCCTGCGGAGCCGACAAACGCACCGCGCAGGCATCGAATTCGGCCAGGAAGGTGCACCCGCCGGGTTCGGCGGTCTCCGCGTCGCGGGCCAGATGCATCCACAATTTGCCCTGCGCGTCGGTGGTAATCTCGCGGATGACCGCGTTCGAGGCGCGCCGCTCCTCCGGGGTGACCACGCGCCGGGCGAAGTACCCGGCCAGCGCGGAAACGCTGGCGGCCACCAGCGAACCTGCCGCGACTCCCAGACCGGCGCCGATCAGGGTCGCGGGAACTGTCTTGCGTGGTTCGAGCTTGTCGACGATTTTCCGAGCCATGTTTTCATCTTTGCAGATGGCGTGTTGGGAATCATCACGCCCCGGAGGTAGTTTCCTAAGTATGAACGAAAACCAGAACACCGAAGACCGGAACCCCGCCGAGATCGATTGGCGCCAGGTTCTCTCCCCCGAAGAATTCCACGTCCTGCGGCAGGCCGGCACCGAACGCCCGTTCACCGGCGAATACTGGGACACGACGACCGAGGGCGTGTATTCCTGCCGTGCCTGCGGCTCCGAACTGTTCGCCAGCACCACCAAGTTTGACGCCGGCTGCGGCTGGCCCTCGTTCTTCGCACCGCTGGCCGAAGACCGCGTCCGCTACATCACCGACGAGTCGATGGGGATGAAGCGCGTGGAGGTGCGCTGCGCCAACTGCGATTCGCACATGGGCCACGTGTTCGAGGGCGAGGGCTTCGGAACCCCGACCGACCTGCGGTACTGCATGAATTCGCTGAGCTTGAAGCTGCGCGAAACGCAGGGCTAAACAGTGCTCAGCGTGAAGCGACGCAAGTCACCCCAAGAATAAGCATTACTTATTCACCGAGGAGTCAGGATTACTTTTCCTTTCGATGGGCGTAGCGTTCTAGTCAAGCAACTGAACGCTGCCCTACCGAAGAAGAAGGTGTATCTCAATGACCCAGATTTCCGCAGAACCACGGCCGACCAGCCCCTCCGACGCCCGCCGCATCGCCGAGTCCGACGCATGGCTTGGACTCAAGGCCGCCGCCAGTGAATTCCAGGGTCTGCAGCTCAAGGACGGCTCCGTGGCCGAGCCCGAGCAGCGCGTCCGCGCCGGCGAGCTGGTCGACACGATCGTCGACTCCATCCAGACCCTGCGCGGCTTCTTCGCGCACGAGGCCGACTACCTGGACAAGCTCGTCGCAGACCTGAGGCGCTGGGCCGAGCAGGGCTTCGGCGTGCCGGACTTCCTCGATTCGCTCATGGAATTCCAGCCGCAGACCCAGCGCGTGGACGGGCTGATGCACCTGGTGCTCTTCCCGATGTACACCCAGAACGGATCCACCAACCGCCACCTCGAAGCGGTGCTGGTCCAGGTGATCTGGCCCGAGTTCATTTCGCAGCTCGAGGCCGGCGAGTACTCGAACAAGCTGTTCGTGCCGCTGCGCTTCATCGACTTCACCGCCGGCTACGACACCAACTCCGCGGTGCTCTTCCCGGAGTCGGTCGCGATCCGCGAGACCCCGTCGTTCACCTGGGGCGCGATCTTCCAGGACCGCGAGGCCGCGCGCTTC
The DNA here is from genome assembly GCF_001454985.1 of Arthrobacter sp. YC-RL1. Lineage (NCBI taxonomy): Bacteria > Bacillati > Actinomycetota > Actinomycetes > Micrococcales > Micrococcaceae > Arthrobacter > Arthrobacter sp. YC-RL1. The sequence goes on along the minus strand of NZ_CP013297.1, from coordinate 1,666,968 downwards.
CGCAAGGTACTCAAGGCCGCCGCGCAGATCACCAACCTCGAACTGCCGGACGACGCCGCGGCGCTGCTCGAAGACCAGCAGCTGGCCGAAGAGGCGTTCATCATGTGGGACCTGATCCACGACCGCACCCACATGCGCGGGGACCTGCCCTTCGACCCGTTCATGATCAAGCAGCGCATGCCATTCTTCCTGTACTCGCTCGAGGAGCTGCGCTGCGATTTGACCGCGTTCCGCGAATGCATGAAGATCGCCGCCGATCCGAAGGCGGACGACAAGACCGCGAAGATGGCCAAGCTGGTGCAATACGCGGTGATCTTCGACCGGATCTTCCGCTTCGCGATCACCGGTTCGCGCGTGCGCAACTACGACGGCCTGGGCGGCCAGCTGCTGTTCGCCTGGATGCACCAGCACCACGTGCTGCATTGGACCGATACCAAGCTGCGCATCGACTGGGCCGAGGTGCCCGCGGTGGTCGCCGCGCTGGGCGACTCGATCGACGAACTGTACTGGAAGTCCATCGACCGCCCGAAGCTGGCCCACTGGCTGGCCGCCTACGAGCTGGTGTCCGCCACCGTCACCCCGCACCCGGCCTCGGTGTGGGCCAAGGGCCCTCAGGCGCTGCCGCTGACCGCGCCGCTGCGCGAGATCACCGACCAGGTGATGGACGACGAGTTCCCGCTGTCCATGTTCTACGAGGCGCTGTCCAAGAAGATGACCGCGGTCATCGAGTCCACTCGCGGCATGACCGGCGCTGACCGCATCTAGTCGGCCCTTTTCAGGCCCGCTTGATTTAGGCTAGGTACGTGAGCGAACAAACATTGGACCAGAAGCAGCAAGGCCGCAAGGCCCCGGTGGTTCTCATCGCCGGGGCCACCTCGGCATCCGGCATCGCCTGCGCGAAAGCGCTGATGGAGGCGGGAGCCAAGGTGCTGGCCATCGGCAGCGATGCGGATCGGCTGGTGGAGCGCATGCCGCGCGGCGTGCTGCGCTACCAGTGCGATCTTGCCTACCACCCGGCGGTCGAGCACCTGCGCGACACCATCCACGGCCAGCACGGCCCGATCGACGTGCTGCTGCACCTGGTCGGCGGCTGGCGCGGCGGCAAGTCGATCGCCGGGCAGAGCGACGAGGACTGGGATTTCCTGCACGAGTCGGTCATGACCACGCTGCGCAACACGAGCCGCGTGTTCGTCGACGACCTGGTGGCCTCCGAGGCCGGCCGGCTGGCGATCGTCAGCTCCGAATCGGTGCTGAACCCGACCCCCTCCAACGCGAACTACGGCGCCGTCAAGGCCGCCGCGGAGCACTGGGTCAACGCCGTGGCCCGGCTGTTCACCAAGCAGGCTCCGCAGGCCGCGGCCTTCAGCTGGGTGGTCAAGGCGCTCAGCGACAAACCGGCCGACCAGGCGCCCGAGGGGCACACCCCGGTCGAATTCCTGGCCAAGGCCGCGGTGGACGCGCTGCGGACAGACGCCGCGAAGCTCAACGGCACCCGCGTCGCGCTGCCCAAGGCCGGCGCGAAGGCCACGCCCGCGGCGCCCGAGGCCTAGCCCGCGCACGCCTGCCCGCAACCGCTCCCGGCGGCGGGCAGGCGTCGTGCCGCCACCGGCGCGGAACACCGCCCACCGGCCGATGCGCCGCGCCCACCATTTTCCCCGGCCCACCGGCCGGCCCCGACCAGCAAAGGACCTCACCCATCATGACCTTCAGCCACGACACGGCACTGCGCGGATTCGCCTCGGACAACTACTCGGGCGTGCACCCGCGGATCCTGGCGGCCATCGAGCGCGCCAACGGCGGCCACCAGATCTCCTACGGCGAGGACCAGTACACCGAACAGCTCGATGCGCTGGCGCGCGAATTGTTCGGCGAGCAGGCGGCGATCTTCCCTGTGTTCAACGGCACCGGCGCCAATGTCACCGCGCTGCAGTCGCTGCTGCCGCGCTGGGGTGCTGTCATCTGCGCCTCCAGCGCCCACATCAACGTGGACGAGAACGGCGCCCCAGAACGCGTGGGCGGCTTCAAGCTGCTGCAGGTGGACACCCCGGACGGCAAGCTGACCCCTGAATTGATCGACCAGCAGGCCTGGGGCTGGGGCGACGAGCACCGCGCGCAGCCGCTGGCCGTATCGATCACCCAGGCCACCGAGCTGGGCACGCTGTACACCCCCGAAGAGCTCAAGGCGATCACCGCGCATGCCCACCAGCTGGGCATGAAGGTGCACCTGGACGGCTCGCGGCTGTCCAACGCCGCCGCCTCGCTGGGCGTCCAGCTGCGCGAGCTGACCACCGACGCCGGGGTGGACATCGTCTCGCTGGGCGGCACCAAGAACGGCATGCTGCTGGGCGAGGGCATCCTGACGCTGCGCAGCGAGCTGGCCGCCGACATGAAGTACCTGCGCAAGATGAACATGCAGCTGGGCAGCAAGATGCGCTTCATCTCCGCGCAGCTGATCGAGCTCTACGGCACCGGGCTGTGGCGCGAGCTGGCCGGGCATTCGAACGCCATGGCCGCGAAGCTGGCCGCCGCGGTGCAGCGCATCGACGGCGTGGAACTGGTCTACCCGACCCAGGCCAACGGCGTGTTCGCGCAGCTGCCCACATTGGTCAGCGACGAGCTGCGCCAGCACTTCCGCTTCTACGACTGGGACCGCGCCGCCGGGCAGGTGCGCTGGATGTGCTCCTTCGACACCACCGAGGCCGACGTGGACGCCTTCACCGCGAAGCTCGAAGAACTGATGGGCCAGTTCGCGACCGCCTAGCTTCGAACTCCAGTTGGCCGCGGGCCGACCGGCGCGCCGTACCGCACCAGCGGTGCGGCGCGTTTTAGACTCTGACTGTGACCAATGAACGCCCTGCCGCCGCCACCCCGCCGGCCTTCGCCAAGGCTCTGGACGAGTTGTCCCGCGCCACGGTGCGCAAAGAGCTTCAGTTCACCGAAATCCCGGCCCCCGGACGCCTCGCGCCCTTCGCCCTGGCCCTGAGCGGGGACGTGCTAGAGCACGCCGGTCCCAGCCACGGTCGCCTCGGCAAGGAATTGGGCCGCACCCCGTTCCTGCAGCCGGCCGAGCAGCTGGCCACCGGCCGCTTCATCCTGCTCTACGACCCTGCCGGGCAGCAGCTGTGGAACGGCAAGTTCCGCATCGTCACCTACATCCGCGCCCGGCTCGAGAACGACATGGGGCAGGACTCCATGCTCGCCTCGGTCGCCTGGAGCTGGCTGGAGGACGCGTTGTGCGAACGCGGCGCGGCCTATCATTCGGCCGGCGGCACCGCCACGCGCGTGATCTCCGAATCCTTCGGCAACATGGCCGGGGAGCAGGACCACATCGACATCGAGCTGCGCGCCTCCTGGTCCCCCGAATCCGAAGACCTGGGGGTGCACCTGAGCGCCTGGGCGGACATGGTCTGCACCTTCGCCGGGCTGCCTCCGCTGCCCGAGGGCGTGCAGCAGCTGCCGCGCCGCCGCCTGAGCTAGCGCCGAAGTTCCCCGCGCGGTCTTAGAATGGAATCACCATGAGCAATTCCCAGCCGACCGCACCGTTATCCGCCTCCGACGACTCGCAGCCTTCCGCGCCGCCGCTGATCCCGCTCACCGCGCCGCGCGATGGCGTGCCCGAAGTCATCGACACCCCGCCGGCGCTGCGCCGCGCGGTGCGCGCCCTGCGCGCGGGAACCGGAGACCTGGCGGTGGACACCGAACGCGCCAGCGGCTTCCGCTACGGCCAGCGCGCCTTCCTGATCCAGATCCGCCGCGAAGGCGCCGGCACCTGGTTGATCGATCCGGAAACCCTGGAGGACCTGTCCCCGCTGGTCGAGTTCGCCAACGAGCAGCCATGGATCCTGCACGCCGCCACCCAGGACCTGCCCTGCCTGAACGAGCTGGGCCTGGCCCCGGCCTCGCTGTTCGACACCGAGCTGGCCGGGCGCTTGGCCGGATTCCCGCGCGTCTCGCTGGGCACCATGGTTGCCGAGCTGCTGGGCCTGGCGCTGGCCAAGGAGCACTCCGCCGCCGACTGGTCCACGCGCCCGCTGCCCGAATCCTGGCTGACCTACGCGGCGCTGGACGTCGAGGTGCTCGAAGAGCTGCGCCAGGAGGTCACCGGCGTGCTCGAGGAGCAGGGCAAGCTGGAGTTCGCCCGGCAGGAATTCGCCTTCGAGCTGATTCCGCCGCAGGTCGCCGAGGTGGCCGAGCCGTGGCGCAAGCTCTCGGGCATCCACAAGATCAAGAGCAAACGCAACCTGGCAGTGGCCCGCGAGCTGTGGCTTTCGCGCGAATCGCTGGCCAAGAGCCGCGATGTCGCCCCGGGCAGGCTGCTGCCGGACCGCGCCATCATGGCGGCGATCGAGCACCGGGCCAACTCGGTGCCGGCGCTGCTGCAGATCCCCGGTTTCCACGGGCGCAGCGTGAAGCGCGACGCCCCGCGCTGGCTGGATGCGGTGCGGCGCGGCCGCAGCACCCGCGACCTGCCCGAGCTGCGCACTGATAAGACCGGGCTGCCCAACCCGCGCGCCTGGAGCGAGAAGAACCCGAAGGCCGCGGACCGGCTGGCCGCCGCCAAGCTGGTGGTGACCGAGGTCAGCGAGGCCTGGAACATCCCCGCCGAAAACCTGCTGACCCCCAAGTTCCTGCGCGAACTGTGCTGGACTCCCCCGGCGGTGCTCAGCGAGGGCTCCATCGACGAGGCCCTGAGCGCGCTGGGCGCCCGCCCGTGGCAGCGCGAGCTGCTGGCCGGCAAGCTGGCCGCCGCGATGAAGGCCTAGCCGAAATTCGGGTTCACCTTCGCCCGGCCTGTGAACCGCACCGTTGCATACCGCTGCCGCATGCAGCACCCTGCCGCCGAGCCCTCGGCGCGGGTGCCGCATGCGGCTTTTGCGTCCCCTGCGGCCCCGATGCCGGCCAGCCGGCGGGATCTCCACTTGCGCTAAAAGTTACTCATGAGTAACGTATGAGGCAGGTCACTGTGACGGTGGCCACTGCCGGGCCCCTCCGGCAGGCAGAACCTACCCCGCAAGGAGCCCGCCGGTGAGTGCCAACACCACGACCGAGCACGAGAACGCAAGCAGAATGCTCGATGACCGCGACGTCGTCTTCATCGACGGGGTCCGCACCCCGTTCGGCCGCGCCGGCGAGAAGGGCATCTACCACGGCACCCGCGCCGACGACCTGGCAGTGAAGGCCGTGCGCGGCCTGCTGGAGCGCAACCCGCAGGTGCCGGCCGAGAAGATCGACGAGGTCTCGCTGGCGGCCACCACGCAGACCGGCGACCAGGGCCTGACCATCGGGCGCACCGTGGCGCTGCTCTCCGGCATCCCGCAGTCGGTGCCCGGCTACGCGATCGACCGCATGTGCGCCGGCGCGATGACCGCGGTGACCTCCACGGCCGGCGGCATCGCCTTCGGTGCCTACGACCTGGTCATCGCCGGCGGCGTGGAGCACATGGGCAACCACCCGATGGGCGCCGGGGCCGATCCGAACCCGCGCTTCGTATCCGAGCGCATCGTCGACCCGCAGGCGCTGAACATGGGCAACACCGCGGAGAACCTGCACGACCGCTTCCCCGCGATCACCAAGGAACGCGCCGACCGCTACGCGGTGGCCTCGCAGGCCAAGCTCGCCGCCGCCTACCAGAACCAGCAGATCCAGCCTGACCTGGTCTCCGTGGCCGCCAAGCGCCCGGGCGAAGGCTGGGCGGTGCACCGCGTGGACGAGCCGCCGCGCCCGGGAACCACCATGGAATCGCTGAGCGAACTGCGCACCCCCTTCCGCGCCCACGGCCGGGTCACCGCCGGCAATGCGGCAGGCCTGAACGACGGCGCCACCGCCGCGCTGCTGGCCAGCGGCCAAGCCGTGCGCGAGCTGGGGCTGGCCCCGAAGATGCGCCTGGTCTCCTTCGCCTTCGCCGGCGTCGCGCCGGACGTGATGGGCTACGGCCCGGTCCCCGCCACCGAGAAGGCACTGGCCAAGGCCGGGCTGGAGATTCAGGACATCGGATTATTCGAGATCAACGAGGCCTTCGCCGTGCAGGTGCTCTCCTTCCTTGACTACTACGGCATCGACCAGGAGGACCCGCGGGTGAACCGCTACGGCGGCGCCATCGCCGTCGGCCACCCGCTGGCCTCCTCCGGGGTGCGGCTGATGACCCAGCTGGCCCGCCAGTTCTCCGAGGACCACTCGGTACGCTACGGGATCACCACCATGTGCATCGGCCTGGGCATGGGCGGCACCGTCATCTGGGAAAACCCGAACCACCCCGACTTCGGCAGCAAGGCCTAAAGGAGCAGAACCATGACCGCAGCAACTTCACAGAACTTCTCGGACGTCGCCGAGCTCATGCGCGACGAGACCGTCACCCACTCGCTGGTCTCCGACGTCCTGCTGCCCAGCGGCAAGGTGCTGGCCCTGCTGACCCTGGACAACGGGCTGGACCACCGCAAGCCGACCACGCTGGGCCCCAACGGGCTGATCGAGCTGCGCGCCGCGCTGGAAACCCAGGCCGAGCGCGCCAAGGCCGGGGCGATCCACGCGCTGGCCATCACCGGCAAGCCGCACTTCCTGATCGCCGGCGCGGATTTGTCCGCGGTCACCCGGCTGCGCTCCCCCGAGCAGGGCAGCGCCATGGCCTCCCTGGGCCACCACGCCTACGACCTGCTAGCCGACCTGGGTGTGCCGACCTTCGCCTTCGTCAACGGACTGGCCCTGGGCGGAGGCCTGGAAATTGCGCTGGCCTGCACCTACCGCACCGTCAGCACCGCCGCCGGCGCGCTGGGCCTGCCCGAGGCGTTCCTCGGGCTGATTCCGGGCTGGGCCGGCGTCTACCGCCTGCCGCGCCTGGTGGGCCCGGAGAACGCACTGAAGGTCATGATCGAGAACCCGCTGAACAACAACAAGACCCTCTCCGGGCCTGCCGCCTACAAGATGGGTGTAGCCGATGCCCTGTTCGAGCCGGCGGACTTCATTGAGCATTCGGTCGCGTTCGTCGACGGCGTGCTCAACGGAGAGCTCGAGGTGCGACGCCCCAACGCGGTGGACCCGCGCGATCCCGAGGTGGCCCGCCGCTGGCTGGAGGCCGCGGATGCCGCGCAGGCGTTCGTCGACGCGAAGCTGCACGGCGCCGCCCCCGCCCCGTCCAAGGTGCTGGAGGTCTTCCGCCAGGGCCTGACCCTGACCCAGCCCGAATCGGCGCAGCTGGAAATCCAAGCACTGACCGAGCTGATGGGCAGCAGGCAGTTCCAGAACACCATCTACGCCTTCTTCGACCTGGTGCAGAAGCGCGGCAAGCGCCCGGCCGGAGCGCCCGACGCCAGGCTGGCCCGCCCGGTGACCAAGGTCGGCATCGTCGGGGCCGGGCTGATGGCCAGCCAACTGGCACTGCTGTTCGTGCGCCGGCTGAACGTGCCGGTGGTCATCACCGACCTTGACCAGTCGCGCATCGACAAGGGACTGGGCTACATCCACGGCGAGATCGACAAGCTGCATGCCAAGGACCGGATGAGCCAGGACGCGGTCAACCGCGCCAAGGCGCTGGTCTCCGGCTCGGTCTCCAAGGAGGGCTTCGCCGACGCGGACTTCGTCATCGAGGCGGTCTTCGAGGAGCTGGGCGTGAAGAAGCAGGTCTTCGCCGAGGTCGAGGCGGTCGTCTCCCCCGAGTGCGTGCTGGCCACCAATACCTCCTCGCTCTCGGTCACCGAGATGGGCCGGGACCTGATGCACCCCGAACGCCTGGTGGGCTTCCACTTCTTCAACCCGGTGGCCCTCATGCCGCTGCTGGAGATCGCCGCCACCGAATGGACCAGCGACACCGCGCTGTCCACCGCGTTCGTGCTGGGCAAGGCGCTGAGGAAAACCACCGTGCTCGCCCAGGATGCGGCGGCGTTTGTGGTCAACCGCGTGCTGCTGCGCCTGCTCAGCGAGGTCCAGGCGGCCTTTGACGAAGGCACCGACGCCAAGACCGCGGACAACGCCCTGTCCAGCATGGGCCTGCCGATGACCCCGTTCACCCTGCTGTCGATGGTCGGGCTGCCTGTGGCCCAGCATGTCACCGAATCCCTGCACGCCGCCTTCGGCGACCGTTTCGCGGTGTCGCAGAACCTGCAGAAGCTGATCGACGCGAAGGTCACCTCGCTGTGGGTCTCCGACGAGCAGGGCGGCCAGGTGCTGAACCCGGCAGCGGCGCAGGTCATCATGCAAGGAAGCAACCCGTCAAGTGCGGAGCAGATCCTGGCTCGGGTCCAGGACGCGCTGGCCCAGGAGATCGGCTTGCTGCTCTCCGAGGGTGTGGTGGCCGAAGCGGCCGACGTGGACCTGTGCATGATCACCGGCGCGGGCTGGCCGATGCACCTGGGCGGCATCACTCCGTACCTCGACCAGGTCGGCGCCTCCGAACGCGTCAACGGAGCAAAGTTCAACAACTGACCAGGCGCATCACTGCGGGGTCCTTGGCGGCGGCATGCGCCGGCCGAGGGCCCCGCCGTCGTGTTCTGCAACTGGAGGGAAGCGCTAGGCCCGCTCGTACTGCGCCAGCGCGACCCCGGATTCGAAGGCCTGCACGGAGGTGCTGCGCCAGGGCTGCGGCTGGTAGGAGCGGTCGCCGAACAGCCGGATGCCGCCGCCGAAGGTCACCGGGTTGATCTTCAGCGCCAGCTGGTCGATCTCCTCGGCCAGTGCGGCGGCCAGCGAGCCGCCGCCGCACAGCCAGATGTCCTTGCCGTCTTCCTTTTTCAGTTCGCGCACCAGCTGCACCGGATCCCGGTCCGTGAACAGCACGTCCTGGCTGCCTTCCGGGCCCTGCCGTCCGTGCGTGAACACGACCTGGCGAAGGTGGGCGTAGGGGCTGGCCAGATGCTGGTCGGGCATCCCGACCGCGTAGGTGTTCCATCCCATCAGCACGGTGTCGAAGGGCCCGTCCTGGATTGGGATACCCACGGCTTCGGCCAGGACGGTGGGCACGGTGCCGCGGAACTGCTCGCCGATGGCTTGCATGTGGTCCCCCTCGGCGAGGAACGCGTCGAATTCCCCTGCCGGTCCGGCGATGAATCCATCCAGGCTTACCGCCACGTAGTAGGTCAAGGTGCGCATGGGTTCTCCTCGGCTCGGGGTCCTTCTCCGCTGGCATTGGCGAATTCGCCCACTCTACAGAGATACGGCGTCCGGAAACAGGGTGTGGTGCGCCTTCTTGGCGACGTCACAGATAATTCTGCAACAATGAAGCCATGACTGACTTCGCCCGACCAGCCCGCCGCACGTTCATGTGCGCCTCCGCCGCGATCGGTTCGGCAGCCCTGCTAACCGCCTGCGGCAACAGAGAATCAGCGGTTGAAACCCCAGAGGCCAATTCCATCCCCGAACCGAGCGGCGAAGGCCAGGTGCTGATGCCGGTCTCGGACCTGCCGGTCGGCTCGCGCGCCTCGGCGCCGGCCACCTACCCGGACGGCAGCGCGACCGCGGTCATGGTGTTCCGCCCGGATGAGAAGACCGTGCTGGCCTACTCGAACAAGTGCACCCACCAGGGCTGCGCGCTGACGCCGAAGTCGCAGGACGAGAACTTCTACTGCGCCTGCCATGGCTCGAAGTTCGCCCCGAAGGACGGCACCGTGGTGGCCGGCCCGGCCAAGGCGGCGCTGCCGCGCTACGCCGCGGAAATCAAGGACAAGAACATCGTCGTCTACGTCACCGCCGACGCATAGATCCCTGCTGGTTTGCTGTCGCTTAAAGCGCCATGCGGCGGACTCCCCGATTCGGGGGTTCCGCCGCATGGTGTTTTTAAGCTCCGTTTAGAACGGCGCGATCTTCTCCGGGGCCGGGAAGATCTCGTCCAGCTCCGCGCGCTCGGCCGGGGTCGGCACCCAGCTGACTGCCTCCGCGTTGGCCGTGATCTGCTCGGGACGGGTGGCTCCGGCGATCACCGAGGCGACCGGTTGCTGGGCCGCCAGCCAGGAGAAGGCCAGCTGGATCTCGGTGAGCCCGCGCGCTGCGGCGAAGTCGGCGAACTTCTGCAGCTGCTCGAAGTTGCTGGATTCCACCAGGTACTGCCGTGAATGCGTCAGGCGGCTTCCTTCGGGCGCGTGGCCCTTGGAGTACTTGCCGGTGAGCAGCCCGTTGGCCAGCGGGAAGTACGGAAGCACGCCGAGCCCGAATTCCCTCGCAGCCGGAAGCACCTCCAGCTCTGCGCGGCGGTCGATGAGGTTGTAGTGGTTCTGGGCGGAGATGAAGCGTTCGGTGCCAAGCTCCCGGGCCACGTACTCGGCCTGCGCGATCTGCCAGCCGGACCGGTTTGAATGCCCGATGTAGCGGACCTTCCCGCTGGCCACCAGGTCGTCCAGCACCCGCAGGGTCTCCTCGATCGGGGTATTCGGATCCGGGGTGTGGAACTGGAACAGGTCGATGTAGTCGGTGCCCAGACGCTTCAGCGAGGCCTCGACCGCCTTGACGACATAGCGGCGCGATCCGCGCGCTGAGAAGTCTGGCCCATTGACCCCGCGCATGTCCATGCCGAATTTGGTGGCGAGGATGATGTCCCCGCGGGCGCTGCCCAGCGCGGCGCCCAGGCGGATTTCGGAAAGGCCCGGTTCACGCCCGTAGGTGTCGGCCACGTCGAACAGCGTGATTCCTGCCTCCAGCGCGGCATGGACGACCGCGTTGGTCCCCTCCTGGGACTCGGTGGCGGTACCGGTCCGCCCCAGGTTGTTGCAGCCCAGACCGACGACGGAAACACTCAGGCCGCTGCGGCCAAGTTGGCGGAATTCCATGGACACCTCTTCACTTCATAGTTGTGCTCCGCTTCACTGGAGCGTCGTATACCCATAGGCTATCTGCTAGGTCTCCGCGCCCCGGCATTCAGTCTCAATTCACTACAATGCATATTTATCCATTAGGATGGAAACATGTCTAAAGTTCTTACCAATCTCCCAGTAGGCGAGCGCGTCGGTATCGCGTTCTCCGGTGGCCTCGACACCTCCGTTGCCGTCGCCTGGATGCGCCACAACGGCGCCATCCCGTACACCTACACCGGCGATCTCGGCCAGTACGACGAGCCGGACATCGACGCCGTTCCGGGCCGCGCCCTGGAGTACGGCGCCGAGGCTTCGCGCCTGGTCGACTGCAAGCCGGGCCTGGTCGAAGAGGGATTCGCCGCCCTGGCCTGCGGCGCCTTCCACATCCGCTCGGGCGGAAAGTCGTACTTCAACACGACCCCGCTGGGCCGCGTGGTCACCGGCACCCTGCTGGTGCGCGCCATGCGCGAGGACGGCGTGGACGTCTGGGGCGATGGTTCGACCTACAAGGGCAACGACATCGAGCGCTTCTACCGCTACGGCCTGATGGCCAACCCGAAGCTGCGCATCTACAAGCCGTGGCTCGACCCGCAGTTCGTCGCTGAACTGGGCGGTCGCCAGGAGATGAGCGAGTGGATGGTCGCCCACGGCTTCCCCTACCGCGACTCGGCTGAGAAGGCCTACTCCACCGACGCCAACATCTGGGGCGCCACCCACGAGGCGAAGACCCTGGAGCTGCTGAACAGCTCGATCGAGAACGTCGAGCCGATCATGGGCGTGAAGTACTGGGACGAAAGCGTTGAGATCACCTCGGAAGATGTTTCCGTCACCTTCTCCGCCGGCCGCCCGGTCGCCATCAACGGCAAGGAATACGTCGACCCGGTAGCCCTGGTCAACGAGGCGAACATCATCGGCGGACGCCACGGCCTGGGCATGAGCGACCAGATCGAGAACCGCATCATCGAAGCCAAGTCCCGCGGCATCTACGAGGCTCCGGGCATGGCGCTGCTGTTCATCGCCTACGAGCGCCTGGTCAACGCGATCCACAACGAAGACACCGTGGCCAGCTACCACAACGAAGGCCGCCGCCTGGGCCGCCTGATGTACGAAGGCCGCTGGCTGGATCCGCAGGCCCTGATGCTGCGCGAGTCCCTGCAGCGCTGGGTCGGCTCGGCCATCACCGGCACCGTGACCATCCGCCTGCGCCGCGGCGACGACTACACCATCGTCGACACCACCGGCGAGAACCTGAGCTACCACCCGGACAAGCTGTCCATGGAGCGCGTGGGCGACGCCGCCTTCGGCCCGGTGGACCGCATCGGCCAGCTGACCATGCGCAACCTGGACATCGCCGATTCCCGCGGCCGCCTGGAGCAGTACGCTGCCATGGGCCTGGTCGGCGGCACCACCGCCAAGCTGGTGGGCTCGCTGGAGGCCGGCGGCGCCGACGCGATCGTCGACGCCACCCCGGTGGACAGCGACGAGCTGGCTACCGACCGCGTCAACGAGCTGGCCGCCTTCGATTCAGGCACCGACTAGGCTCCGACGCCCCGGCGTTGAACGCTAAGAGCTCGGGCGGATGCTTCCTTGATTGGAAGCATCCGCCCGAGCTTTTTTGTTGCCTGGACCCCTGCGCGGCCTGCGCGCAGGGTTGCAGCGCGGCGGGGTTTAGGAGGTCAGCCCGTTGAGCGCCGCCAGGGACTGCAGGGCCATGATGAATCCGACCAGCGCGAGGAACCTGAGGGTGCCGTGCAAGGCCGCCCCGAGCCGGGTGTCCTTCGCCGGGAGCGTGACCGCTTCGTCCGCCAGCCAGGTGACCAGCGTGATCACGGTGCCGATCAACGCGATCTGCTCCTCGGGAAGCGACATCGTCTTGGCCAGCGCGAGCCCCGCGGAAAAGCCGACCAGCACCTGGGCGGCCGGCCACAGCATCGCTTTCAGGGTGCGGCGGGGCTTGGCCCGCTCGACGGCCACAGCTAGGCTTCGATCAGCTGCAGCAGCGGGCTGACCGCGATGGTGAAGCCGACCAGCGAGACGATGCGCAGCACCAGCCGGATGCGGGCGCCGGAGGTGGTGTTGGGTTCCGGAAGGCGGAATCCCTGCTCGACGATCCAGGCGGCGATCACCACGATCACGCCGGCCAGCGCCAGCTGCGCGTGGTCGACGCCGGAGAACAGCGAGGTGATGCCGATGCCGATGATGACGCCCACGCAGGCCTGGAACACCAGATGCAGCGGCACCCGGGTGGCCCCCAGGTGGGTTGGCTTGCGCTTGGCGCCGGCGTTGTCGTCCCGGTCTTCTTGAGGAATCATGAGTCCCTACTTCTGCTTGTCGTTGTGCGCGCCGTCGCCGGGCGCGAAATCTTGAAGTGTCCGGCACAGCAGCACTCCGGCTCCCCCGGTGAAGTGGACCGTGCCGAATCCGGCGGCCCGCGCCCCGAGGGTGAATCCCAGCGAACGCTGCAGCGCAAGCGAGGCGGTGTTCCGCGCATTCACCACGCACCAGGCGGCATCCGCCCGCTGCGCCACCCAGCTCAGCCTGGCCAGGCCCAAGGCCGTGGCCACTCCGCGGCGCTGCCAGCCGGGGTCGATCTCGACCCCGCCCAGGTGGTAGCCCGCCGGGGCCACCGGGTCCTGCGGATCCCACCACTGCGCCTTGGCCCAGCCGACCAGGCGCCCGTCCTCGGACATGGCGGCCAGCAGGCACCCGCCGGGAGCGAAGCGCTCCGGGGCGCTGGTGCGGCCCAGGCTGCGCGACAGCTCGCGCACGGCGCGGTAGTCCTGCGGAACCAGTGGCCGGATGCCCACCATGGATGCGCGCCGCGGAGCCTAGTCGAGGCTGAACGGCTTGGGCGGCATCGGGTAGGCCATTCGCGCCTGATCCAGGCCGTCGTACGGGGCGGTGGCGATGACCATCTTGGTGAAGTCCAGCTTGGCTTCGCGGATGCAGACCTTGATGGCGTTGACCGCGAGCTTCGGGGCTGGCGAGAGGATGCGGATGTTCAGCTTGCGGTTGCCGAAGTCGCTGGATTCCACGGTGCCCAGGCCACGCCAGGCCAGGTGACCGGCCAGCGCCTCGGTGGCCTTGTTCTGCAGGTACTTGTCGCGCGCGGTGCCCTCGGCGGTCTTCAGCGCGTACTGCACGATGACCCAGGACTGCTCCTGGTCGGAGAGCTCCTTGTAGCCCTCGGCGGCGCAGGCCTCGGCGAAACCGGCGAACAGCTCGTCGGCGCGGTCGGCGGTGACGTCCTGCACCTCGCTGGTCTGCGACATGTGGCCCACCGGACCGTGGTTGACCACGAACTGGCCCAGCTCTTCGTCCTCGAACTGCTGGAACCACGCTTCGCGGAACTGCAGTTCGTTCTTCTCGTTCATCCGGTAGGTGCGAATGATCGCCATCGGTCTCCCCCAGGGGTTGGTTTCTCGGTGTTTTGTCTCAAAGTGCGTGGTGTTGCCGGCTCAGCCGACGTGCTGCAGGCTGCGGGCCCGGACCAGCCAGCGCCGCCGGTGCTCGGCGTTGAATGGCGCCGCGTCAGCGCGGACCGCATCGAGCAGCACCTTGCTTTCGGCGCGGATCGAGCGCTGCAGGGCCTCGGGATAGCCCATGCTCAGGCGGTGCTGGTCGAACTCGTCCTCGTCGTCCAGGAAGGTGCCGCGGCTGTGCGAGCGGATCACGTCGAGGTCCAGGTCGATGGAGTTCACTTCCCAGGCCCCGCGCTTCATCCGCCGCCAGCCGATGCTGCCGGCCAGGTCGATGTAGATGTCGAAGTCCTCGTCCGGATCGTCGTACAGCGTGGCGATCCACTGGCCTTCGGAGGGGAACAGGCACAGCGCGTCGCAGGCGGCCAGGTGCGCGGTTCCCGGACGAGAGACCAGCGATCCGGCCGGCTGGTGCACCCAGTGGCCGTACTCGTCGGAGCCGAGGTAGAAGCCGGGCACCACCCAGTGCGGGCTGGCGTCGTACTTCCAGGCGCGGGCCACCACCAGCGCGCCGGCGGCGACGCTCGCAGGGTTGCGGGGCAGCCCTTCGGGGCAGCCGGGCTGGGCGCTCACAGCTTGGGGATCTGTCCGGTGGGCAGGTCCTGGCCGGGCAGCGGCCGGGCGAAGGGGACCTTGGTGCCCAGCACCTGGGCCAGCGTGTCCCGGGCGACCTGCTGGGCGGTCAGGCCGACGCGCTCCAGCACCTCGGCACGGGTGCCGTGGGCCAGGAACTTGGTGGGCAGGCCCACCTCGTTCAGCGCGGTGTCCACCCCGGCGGCGCGCATCTCGGTGCGCAGGCGCGAACCGACGCCGCCGGCGCGCACCCCGTCCTCGATGCAGACCACGATGCGGTGGCGGGCGGCCAGCGAAATCACGGAGGACGGCATGGGCAGCACCCAGCGGGGGTCGACCACCGTCACCGAGACGCCCTGGCTGTTCAGCCGCTGGGCCACGTCCAGGGACAGCTCGCTCATCGCTCCGACGGAGACGATCAGCACGTCCGGCGCGGCGCGGTCGCCCAGCCGGGCCAGCACGTCCACGCCGTCGGGCAGCCGGTCGATGGACTCGACCTCTTCGCCCACGGAGCCCTTGGAGAAGCGCACCACGCTCGGGGCGTCGTTGATGTCCATGGCTTCGCGCAGTTCCTCGCGCAGGCGGGTGGCGTCGCGCGGGGCCGCCAGGTGCAGGTTCGGGATGATCTGGGTCAGCGCCATGTCCCACATGCCATGGTGGCTGGCGCCGTCCGGGCCGGTCACGCCGGCGCGGTCAAGCACGATGGTGACCCCTGCCTTGTGCAGCGCGACGTCCATCAGCAGCTGGTCGAAGGCGCGATTCAGGAAGGTCGCGTAGACGCACACCACCGGGTGCAGGCCGCCGAAGGCCAGGCCGGCCGCGGTGGTCATCGCATGCTGCTCGGCGATGCCCACGTCCAGCACGCGGTCCGGGTGGGCGTCGGACATCTTCTTCAGGCCCACCGGCAGCAGCATGGCGCCGGTGATCGCCACAACGTCCTCGCGCTCGTCGGCGATCTTGGCGATCTCGTCGCCGAAGACGCTGGTCCAGCTCTGCGCGCTGGGCTTGGCGACCGGGGCGCCGGTGGCAGGGTCGATGACGCCCACCGCGTGGAACTGGTCGGCCTCGTCGGCCAGGGCCGGCGCGTAGCCGTGGCCCTTCTCGGTCAGCGCGTGCACCAGCACGGGACCGCCGTACTGCTTGGCCTGCTGGAGCGCTTCCTCCACGGCGGCGAGATTGTGGCCGTCGATCGGGCCGATGTACTTCAGGCCAAGGTCCTCGAAGAGCCCCTGCGGGGCCCACCAGTCCTTGATGCCCTTCTTGGTGGCATGCAGCGACTTGTAGGTGAAGCTGCCGACCGGGCCGGAATCCTTCAGCCGGCCCTTGAGCTTGTCCATGGCGGACTCGTAGGCGGGGTGGGTGCGGAACTTGTCCAGCTGCTGGCGCAGTCCCGCGAGCTGGTCGGCCAGGCCGCCGATGGTTGGGGCGTAGGAGCGGCCGTTATCGTTGACCACGATCACCGCCTTGCGTTCCTTGTCAGCGGCGATGTTGTTCACCGCTTCCCAGACCATGCCGCCGGTCAGCGCGCCGTCGCCCACCAGGCCCACGGCATAGCTTTCGGTGCGGCCGGTCAGCTTATTGGCCCGGGAGATGCCGTCGATCCAGGACAGCGAGGACGAGGCGTGGGAGGACTCGACGATGTCGTGCTCGGATTCGCCGCGGTCGGGGTAGCCTGACAGGCCGCCCTGCTGGCGCAGCGTTTCGAAGTTCTGGCGCCCGGTGAGCAGCTTGTGCACGTAGGACTGGTGGCCGGTGTCGAACACGATGGAATCGGTCGGCGAATCGAACACGCGGTGCATGGCGATGGTCAGTTCCACCACGCCGAGGTTCGGCCCCAGGTGGCCGCCGGTGCGGGCGACGTTGTCGATGAGGAAGGCGCGGATCTCCTGCGCAAGTTGGGTGAGCTGATCCAGGGTAAGCGCCCGCAGGTCGCTTGGTTTTTTAATGGTCCCGAGTAAAGACACAGTCATCCCCTTCACATTTCTGCCCATGCGGGCACCGCAAGTCCGTGCGAAACAACTAGTCTATCGCGCACTTGACTGCTCCCATTATCCGCCACCTTTTGGGCTGGAACCAATTTTTCGATGATGATGTTGGCTACGCCCAGCTTGGCCGCGGTCGCGACGACGGAAAAGAAACTAGAAGCTGTCGAATTTCCCTCTTTCCACCCTCGCGCCGCGTAGGTAAAATGAGCCTAATTCTGGACACGGGGCTTTCCACCTCGCGAATCTGCTAAGTCTTCCCAGGAGGGGGACATGGGGGAAATTCGTGCCGGCCAAGTGCCGACGGAATATGTAGATGCAGTTGTGGTCGGTTCGGGGTTCGGCGGTTCGGTGGCAACCTACCGCCTGGCCGACGCCGGCAAGCAAGTGGTCCTGATGGAACGCGGCCGGTCATACGGGCCCGGCGATTTCGCCCGCTCTCCGTCGGAGCTGTCCACCGCCTTCTGGGATCCCAGCGAAAAACTCTACGGACTGTTCGACGCGTGGACCCTGCGGGGCCTCGAGGGGCTGGTCTCCAGCGGCCTGGGCGGCGGCTCGCTGATCTACGCCAACGTGCTGCTGCGCAAGGACGAAAAGTGGTTCGTCAACGAATCCCCGCTGCCCGGCGGCGGGTACGAATCCTGGCCCATCGGATACCGCGATCTCGAACAGCACTACCAGCGCGTCGAGGACATGATCGGGGTGGACCGCTACCCCTACCAGGACACCGCCAAAACCAACGCCTTCGAGCAGGCCGCCCAGGCCGGCGGCCACACGGTGTTCCGTCCCCCGCTGGCGGTGAACTTCTCCACCGATGCGGACTCCCCCGCCCAGCCGGGCCGGATGCTGCCCTTGGCGGACTACGGCAACCTCCACGGCAAGCCGCGCACCACCTGCACGCTGTGCGGCGAATGCGATCTGGGCTGCAACTCGGGCGCCAAGAACACCCTTGACCACAACTACCTCTCAGCTGCGGCGGCCACCGGCAACGCCGACATCCGCACGCTGCACGAGGTGCGCGGCTTCTCCCGCGCGTCGGACGGCAGCTGGCTGGTGCGCTACGTGATCCACGACCCTCAGCACCCCTCCTCAACCGGCGACCTTCCCGAACGGCTGATCCGCTGCGCCAAGCTGCTGCTGGCCGCCGGCACCTTCGGCACCAGCTACCTGCTGCTGCGCAACCGGATGACCTTGCCCGGGATCAGCCCGGCGCTGGGCACCCGCTTCAGCAGCAACGGAGACCTGCTCGGACTGCTGTTCAATGCCAGCGAGCAGGTCGAAGGGCGCACCGTGCCGCGCCAGCTGTACGGGAACCGCGGTCCGGTCATCACCAGCACCGTGCGCGTCGCGGACGCGCTGGACGGCAACGGCGCCACCGGCCGCGGCTACTACCTGCAGGACGCCGGCTATCCGGCGTTCTTCAACTGGCTCATGGAACTCTCGCAGTTCCGCGAGGCTCTGCCCCGGGCCGGCAAGGTGGCCGCCAAGATCATCGAGAACCGGCTGTTCCAGCGAAATCGCAGCAGCATATCTGCCGATCTGGCCATGGCGCTGGGCCCTGGACGCTTTTCCAGCACGGCGCTGCCCCTGCTGGGCATGGGCCGGGACGTGCCCGACGGGCGCATGTACCTGCGCGAGGGCCGGCTGGCAGCCGACTGGACGCTGTCCACCTCGCAGGAGTTCTTCGAATCCGTGCGCGGTGCCATGCGCGGCATCGGCGACCAACTGGGTGCTGCTTTCAACGACAACCCGCTGTGGAAGGCCCAGCGTGTGGTCACGGTGCATCCGCTGGGCGGGGCGCCGATCGGCGCCAACGACCAGGTCGGCGTCTGCGACCCGTGGTCGGAGGTGTACGGCCAGCCGGGCCTGTACGTGGTGGACGGCGCCGCCATGCCCGGCCCGGTCGGCCCGAATCCGTCGCTGACCATCGCCGCGATGGCGGACCGGGCCTGCGAGCACCTGCTCGAGCAGTCGTGGGCCTCCCCCGTCGTCGCGGCCGGATCTTCCCTAGCCGGTGCGGCGCCGGAGGGCGGACCTGTTGACGCGCATACCGCGCAGGACCCGGCCGCCCCGGTCGAGCCACTGAATCCCCGGGCCACCTCGGTGGCGTTCACCGAAACCATGCGCGGGCATTTCACGCTGGGCGTGGGCGAGCCGGCCTCGGGCCTGGCACAGGCCTCGCTGCGCCACGAACGCATGATGTTCACCCTGACCATCACGGCCAAGGACATCGACCGCTTCACCGCCGATCCGCGCCACCCGGCGAGCGCCGAGGGCTTCCTCGACGCGGATGTGCTCGGCGGGCACTGCCCGGTGCTACGCGGCTGGTTCAACCTGTTCGTGCCGGATGAACAGGAACGCCGGCTGATGCTCTACCGCCTGCATGTCCAGTCCCCGGGCGGGCGGCAGCTGACCATGGTGGGTTTCAAGGACATCCATGACGGGCCGGGCGTGGACCTCTGGCCGGATACCACAACCCTGTTCGTGCAGCTGCTGGAAGGCCACGTCTTCCCGCCGGCACCGGAACACCCTGCGGCCTCCGGGCTGCTGGCGGCAGAGGACCCGGCGGTGCTGGGATCCGGCATCCTGTATATCGAGCCGCTGGACTTCGCGCGCCAGCTCACGACCTTCAGGGCGCAGGGGCCGCGCAAGGTCCAGGCGCTGTCGGCCTTTGGCGGGCTGTTCCTGGGGTCGCTGTACCGCAGCTACCTTGCGCCGCGCCGTGTCCGGAAGAACGATCATGAACCAGCATGAGTTGGAGCAGTTCGAGCATGAACTGGGGTTCCGCCCGCGGCCGGCGGCGCGCTGGCTGTCCCCGCCCGAGCTGGTGCGCACCGGAATCAAGGCGCTGGCCGCCCAGGTCTTCCTGGGGTTCATGGACAACCGGGAGATGCAGAGCATTTTCCCGCAGCGAGCCATGGACCTGGCCGAATTCCCGCCGCAGGAGCAGGGCCGCTGGATCGACTTCATCGCGGATCTCGGCGATGGTTTCGACGCGACCTACACCATGGCCTGGGCGCTGGCCCAGCCCGAGCTGCAGGTCCAGGCCGCGCAGCCCGGCCAGCCGCCGGTAAGGCTGCCCAAGTCGCAGCTGCTGGTCATGGGCGGGGACGAGGTCTACCCGGCGGCCTCCGAACGCGCCTACGAGGACCGGCTGGTGCGACCCTACCGTGCCGCTTCGCTTCCGGGGCCGGCGGCCGCGCTGCTGGCCCTGCCCGGGAACCACGACTGGTACGACGGGCTGACGGCCTTCGAACGCATCTTCTGCCAGCAGGCGAAGATCGGCGGGTGGCAGACCCTGCAGTCCCGTGGCTACTTCGCCGCGCGGCTGACCAACCTGGAAGCCAACACGGTGCAGAAGACCTGGTGGCTGGTCGCGCTGGACAGCGAGCTGGGCAGCTACATCGACCGGCCGCAGCTGCAGTACTTCGAGGCGGAGGTGACGCGGCACCTGAAGCCGGGCGATGCGATCATCCTGTGCGCCTCCTCCCCCACTTGGGAGGCCACCGGCACGTTGCCGGACGGCGACCCGAACGCGAACAACGCGTTGCGCTACTTCGAGAACCACTACCTGCTGCAGTGCACGGACCCGGCGACCGGAGAATCGACGCCTACCGGGGCGCAGATCCGGGTGCGGCTGAGCGGGGACAAGCACCACTACGCACGCTACGCCCAGCTGCACGAGCAGGCCGGACCCGAGGACCCGCGCCGCGAGCAGCTGCTGACCTGCGGCCTGGGTGGCGCCTTCCTTTCGGGTGCCCGGCACCTGTCGCCCGAGCTGCTGTTGCCGCCCACCGGTTCGCGGGAGATGGTGAATCCGGCTGAGCGCCAGCGGTATGCGCTGGCCGAGACCGTGTTCCCGACCCCGACGCAGGAGCGGGCGCTGCACTGGCAGCTGGCCAACCCGTTCAGCGCGTTTTTCCTGCCTTGGCGCAACCCCTGGTTCAGCACCGGGCTGGGCGTGGTGCACCTGGCCTGCTTCATGTTCTTGTGCACCGTCTTCTCCGGAATCACCGGCGACTCGTATCCCGAGGCGCTGGGTTCGGGCGACTGGGTCCACGCCGTGGGCATCGTGGTGTTCCTGTTCGTGGTGCCGCTGCTGATCGCCCTGCTGCTGTGGCTGGCGCGCAATGCCCGGGGGCTGGTCCAGGCCGGGTCTGAGGCCTCCGCGAAATCCAATCCGATGGTGCAGCCGCTGCTGATCGTGGGCCTGCAGCTGTTGTTGGCCTCGGCCATTTTCACCGGGCTCATCGCCCTGCCCTGGCAGCGGAACTGGAGCGCAGGGTGGATCACCGTGCTGCTGGCGGCGGTCTACGCCACGGTGCTGGGCGCCGCCGTAGGCACGATGGTCTTCGCCCTGCACCTGGTGTTCGCCCCGCCCGGGGCTGTGGGCAGGTTGAAAATGACGGCGCTGGCCTACGAGGATGGCAAGGGCTTCTTGCGGATGCACCTGCGCGACGACGGCACCTTGGTGATCTACCCGGTGATTGCCGATACCGTCGTCCATGACTGGGATACCGGACCCAGCACCCAGAACCAGATGCGCCCGGTGCCCGCCGACGGGCTGCCGCCGCTGCGGCTACTGGAAAACCCGATCACCGTGAGCATCAACGGCTTCAGCACCCCGGGAGGTGTCCAATGACCACCATGCAGACAACCCGCGCCGATCATGCGACCGAGGTGGTGCAGTTCCGCGCCGACGACGGGCTGCCGCTGACACTGGTGCATGTCGCCTCGCTGCGCCGCCCGGACGCCCCGCGCGGGCCGGTGCTGCTGGTGCACGGGGCCGGGGTGCGCGCCGAGCTGTTCCGCCCGCCGATCGCGCGCACCCTGGTGGACGCCCTGCTGGATGAGGGCTGGGACGTGTGGATGCTGAACTGGCGTGCGTCCATCGACCTGCCGCCGGTGGCCTGGACGCTGGACGACGCGGCGGTGTTCGACCATCCTGCGGCGGTGCGCGAGGTGCTGGCGCGCACCGGGGCGGATTCGCTGGCCGCGTTCGTGCACTGCCAGGGCTCGACCTCCTTCACCATGGCCGCGGTGGCAGGGCTGCTGCCGCAGGTGCGCACCATCGTCTCCAACGCCTGTTCGCTGTTCGTGGATGTCCCGTGGGTATCCCGGCAGAAACTCACCCACCTGCTGCCGCTGCTGGGCGGGTTCACCCCGATGCTCTCCCCGCGCTGGGGCTACAAGTCCCAGGGCTACTTCTCGCGCATCGTGCGTTCGGGGGTGAAGCTGACCCACCACGAATGCGACAACACCGTGTGCCGGCTGGTGTCCTTCACCTACGGGGCGGGGCATCCGGCCCTGTGGTCCCACGCGAACCTGGACGATGCCACGCACCGCTGGATCATCGGGGAGTTCGCCGGCGCCCCGCTGTCTTTCTTCCGCCAGATGGCCGGGTGCGTGAAGGCCGGATACCTGGTGCCCACCGGGCAGCACAGCCAGCTTCCCGACTCGCTGGTGGACGGGCCGCCGCGCACCGAGGCACGGTTCTCCTTTATCGCCGGGGCGGACAACCGGTGCTTCCTGCCGCAGGGGCAACGGCGCACCTACGAATTCTTCGACTATTACGCCCCCGGGGAGCATTCGCTGCACGTGATTCCCGGCTACGGACATCTGGATCTTATTTTCGGCAGGGATGCCTGGCGCGACAGCTATCCCTTGATCCTTCAGGAGCTTGCATCATGAATCTGCTACCCCCGCTGCGCTCGGCGCTGCGCCTGCTGCCCTCGGCACTGCCGGCTCGGCAGCGGCAACTGTCCGGGCAGAAGGCCACCGTGGACGGCATCAGCTACCTGCTGCCGGTCAATTCCGAACCCTCGCCGGTGCTGATGACCGCGTTTCCCATTGACGCCCGTGCCGCCGCGAAGCTGATCCCGGGCGAAGAGCTGCATCCGTTCAGGCTGCCAGGCGGACGCTCGCTGCTGGTGGTCACCGTGATCAACTACCTTGCCACGGACATCGGCGCCTACATCGAATACTCGCTGGCGCTGGCTGTCACCCGCGGCATGCGCCCGGCACCGCCGCTGCTGCCCATGCTGTTCCAGAAAACCCTGAACCTGGGGCAGTACGTGGTGGATTTGCCGGTGAGCACTGAAATTTCGGTCAAGGGCGGCAAGGGCATCTGGGGCATGCCGAAGCACCAGGCCAGCTTGGACTTCAAGGTGACGGATCGGACGGTGTCCAGCGCCTATGAGCTGGACGGGGTGAAGGGCGCGCTGGTGGAGATCGACCGCCCGGCGCCCACCGCGCTGCCGCTCAAGGTCGGTGCGGTGAACTATTGCTCGTTCCGCGGCATGCTCTACAAGTCGAGCATCTACTTCCAGGGCACCGCCGACGTGTCGATCGGCAGGCAAGCCAAGGCGCGGCTGGAGTTCGGAGACCTGCCGCAGGTGGCCGGGCTGGCGGGACTGGATTTCGACCCGCAGCCGGTGTTCACCCTGTATATTCCCGATTCCCACGGGGTGCTCGATGACCACTACGAGGCGTGGTTCCAGTACGGCCGGGACCGCGCCCCCTACGGCGGGGACGGCATGGATTCGGTGGTCGGGCTGGGGTTGGGCGAAGAATGGCCCGATCCGCCGCGGCGGGGCGAAAGCCGCGTCCAATGAGTACTGCCTTGGCTTGGACCGCACTGATTTCGGCACTGGTGACGGTCTTCGGCGCATCGTTGTATCTCGGATTCATGACGGTGGCGCAGTTCTTCCTGCGCCCGGTATTCCTCGGCTTGCGGCTCGATGAGCTGTCAACGGTCTTCGCCGTGCCCATCACTGCAATCACCCGCTTTCTGGGGATCATGTTCCTTCCCTTGTTGGTCGCCCCGCTGATCCAAATATGGCTGGGACGCACCCACGTGTGGACGCTGGTATTCTCTATCGCCGCCGCCGCGTCGTACATTTTCCTGGCCTTGTGGTACGCACTGTCCATGCGTCCGGTTAACCAGCAGCTGCTCACTGGAGCGGTGTCCGAAGAGCCGGAGTTGCGTGCCAAGATGCACCAGTGGGTCTCGCGCAACTGGGCGAGATTCTATGCAGCACTGATTTACTGGGCGGCCGCGGTCGGCTATCTGCTGGCAGGCCATGAACTGTGGGAGGCACTGCCATGAAATGCACACACGTCGAATCCGGCCCCGCGTCCATGCTGGCTCGCGCGGCACTGGGGATCGGAGCGTTGACAGTGGTGTCCGGCGCAAGCCAGGCAGCAGCTCCGGGACTCGTGCTGAAGCTCGTGGGAGCCGAGAATTCGCCGGCGACCCGCCAGCTGTTCGGCACGGTCGGCATGTTCATGACGATCACCGGCGGGCTGTTGACCCATTCAATGCTCTGCCGCAAGTCGATGCGCCTGGCACTGTTCTGGTCCGTGGTCCAAAAGGCCGGCGCGGTCGGCGCGGTGGCGATCGGGGTGCACCGCGGCGTGTTCGCCCGCCGGGCGCTGGCCGTCGCGGCGTTCGACCTGCTCTCGGCCGCGGTGCTGGCCGCCGGCCTGGGCGCGAAGATGCTCCCGAAGCATGAACGGCCACAGCGGTGAAACGCTCGCTGGTGCTCGCCGGGGGCGGCATGCGCGTGGCCTGGCAAGCCGGCGTATTGAAGGCCCTTGAGGAAGCGGGCCTGGAATTCACCCACGTGGACGGGACCTCCGGCGGAATCCTGAACACCGCCATGATGCTCTCCGGCCAGGATGCCGAGCAGATCATGAAGCACTGGGCCTCTGTCAAGGTCTCCAACTTCTCCTCGCCGCTGCCGCTCCGAGACTACCTGCGAGGGCCTTGGAACCTGCCGGCGTTTTCCAGCCCCGAGGCCATGATCACCAAGCTCTTCCCCTCCATGGGAGTGGATGTAGAGGCCATCCGGAAAAACAGGATCCCGGGAACGTTCAATATCGCCAACTTCACCGAAAAGCGCAGCATCGCGGTCTCCTCAAAAGACGTGGATCTGCCCTTGCTGGCAGCTGGAATGAGCTTGCCGATTTTCACCGCACCGTTGCATCGCGGCGGCGCCACCTGGACCGATGCGGCGTGGATCCGGGATGCGAACATCACCGCTGCGTTGGAGCATGGCGCCAGGGAAATCTGGCTGCTCTGGTGCGTGGGCAACTCCCCGTACTGGGGCAACGGCCCGCTGGAACAGTACGTGCACATGATTGAGATGAGCGCCACCGGCGGATTGCTCGCCGATTTTGAGCAGGCCAAGGCAGCCGGACGGGAATTCGTCCTGCATGTCATAAAGCCGGAGCATCCGCTGCCGCTGGACCCGGTCTTCTATCTGGGGCGGATCAGCGCGTCCACGCTGATGTCCATGGGATACCGGGACTCGGTCGCCTATCTTGAGCGGTCTCGGCCCGAAGGGGTTCGCGCCGATTACCGATGCACCGCCATGACCGATGGGCCGGTTGGCGTCAGCTGGAACGAGCACCTGTCCGGACACGGGTTCGGGGTGCGGCTGACCGTGTGGCTGCCGCTGGATGATATGCAGCCCGGAACTGTGACCGGGTTTGTCACCAGGCGGCGCGGGAAGCCTCCGGTACCCCTGGCCTCCGGCCGCGTTGTGCCCACCGCCACGGCGTGGGAATACCGGGCGCGGGCCAGGATCGACGGCGACTGGGTGCCGGTAGTCATCCGCCGCGAGGTTCCTGCCCGGGAATCGATCTTCGACCAGCTCCCCCGGGCCGAGGCCGACATCGGCACCCAGCACGCGAAGCTGCGGATGGGGTTGCGCGACCGGATCCGCATGCTCATTTCGCTGGAACCCTTCGGCGCCCACGGACTTCGGCAGCGCATCTTCGCCGTCAGGGACGTCTTGAAGATGCTGCGCACCGCACGTTCCGGCTAGGGCTGCCGCCGCAGCGGAAGACCGGAGGGAGACCGGAACCAGCCCAGGATCTTCAGCACCCGGCGAGCTGCAAGGCCCGGCCGAGCATACGATGGCCCTGGGCTTCGAAGTCCTCAGCGCCGAGGCGATAGGCGTAGACGACCGTGCCGATGGCTTCATGCAGGCATTCGATCGGCCAGCTGCGTGCCTGCCGCGGGTCTCCGCCGTAACCCTGCAGGAAGGCCGATTCAAGTTCGGGATGCCCCAGCCATTGCTGGTTGGCCAGCCGCACCAGGTCCGTGGACGGTGCACGGTAGTCGAAACGGCCGAAATCGATGACCTTCAATTTTCCATGGTCGCTTAACCAGTTGCGCGGCTGCCAGTCTCCGTGGGTTGGTACCAGCCGGACCGGCCGTGGCTGATAAGCCCGCAGGACCTCGTACGCCCGGCGCTCGTTCTCCGGATCGATCCGGTGCTCTTGGCTGAGCCGTTTAAGGCTCATCGCCAGCAGCTTGGATTCATATGCTGAGTCAAGATGCCCCTCGCCCTGATGCAGGGTTCGCAGGGCGTCTCCAGCTTGCCGGTGGAATTCCGGGTCCAGTTCCCGTGCGGTGTGCTCGCTGAGGCCTCCGGGAAGATATTCAAGGATCATGAGCCTGGCCGAGGAATCGGCGAAAAGCAGCGCAGCTCCGTACCCCGACTCGACCAATGCCGCCGTCGGCCCTTGGTGAGCTGCAAGTTCACGCTCGAAATGATGGTTCGAAGATCCGGCGCTTTTCAGGATGTAGTCGCTACCCGCCGTGCGCAGGTGCAGGACCAGGGTATCGGTTTCGTGCCAGGAAAGGTCGGCGGTCATGGTGCAGCCCGGAAGCCAGCGTTCGACAGCATCGAGTTGTGCGGGATCAAGGAATTGATCAAGAAGGAGTTTTCGAGTCGTCATCTCGCGCATCGCTGTTTTCATCATGGCAGGGCTGGTTGGCGGTCCGGGTGGATCCGGGCAGCTACTTGGTGCCAGAACATTCTTGCACGATTAAAACGTGAGACCCAAGGCCGGGGCCTTGGGTCTCACGGTGTTCCGGTGATGCGGAACTACCTAGGGTTCACGTCGATCAGTGATCTAAGCAGGGTCCTTAGTTGGCGGCTGCGATCTGGCGCAGCACGTACTGCAGGATGCCACCGTTGCGGTAGTAGTCTGCTTCACCCGGGGTGTCGATACGCAGGACTGCGTCGAACTCGACGACCTTGCCGTCTTCAGCGGTTGCGGTGACCTTCAGGGTCTTCGGGGTGACACCGTTGTTCAGTTCGGTGACGCCGGAGACTGCGAAGGTTTCGGTACCGGTCAGGCCCAGCGAGTCAGCCGACTCGCCTTCTGGGAACTGCAGCGGCAGAACGCCCATGCCGATCAGGTTCGAGCGGTGGATGCGCTCGAAGGACTCGGTGATGACGGCCTTGACACCCAGCAGCGCGGTGCCCTTGGCAGCCCAGTCACGCGAGGAGCCCGAACCGTATTCCTTGCCGCCCAGAACGACCAGCGGGGTGCCGGCAGCCTTGTAGTTCTCTGCAGCGTCGTACACGTACGACTGCGGAGCGCCTTCCTGGGTGAAGTCGCGGGTGAAGCCACCCTCGACGCCGTCCAGCAGCTGGTTCTTGATGCGGATGTTCGCGAAGGTACCGCGGATCATGACTTCGTGGTTGCCACGGCGCGAGCCGTAGGAGTTGAAGTCCTTGCGATCCACGCCGTTCTCGATCAGGTAGCGACCAGCCGGGGTGTCCGACTTGAAGGAACCCGCAGGCGAGATGTGGTCGGTGGTGACCGAGTCGCCCAGCTTGAGCAGCACGCGAGCGCCCTCGATGTCCTGGACCGGCTGCGGCTCGGCGGTCATGCCCTCGAAGTATGGTGCCTTGCGGGCATAGGTCGACTTCTCGTCCCATGCGAAGGTGTCGCCCTCAGGGGTGTCCAGTGCCTTCCAGCGGGCGTCGCCCTCGAAGACTCCGTCGTAGCCCTTGGCGAACATGTCCTTGTCGATCGACGAGTCGATGATCTGCTGGACCTCGACAGGCGATGGCCAGATGTCCTTCAGGAAGACGTCGTTGCCCTCGGTGTCCTTGCCCAGCGAATCGGTCTCGAAGTCGAAGTCCATGGTGCCAGCCAGGGCGTAGGCGATGACCAGTGGCGGGGAAGCCAGGTAGTTCATCTTCACGTCCGGGTTGATGCGGCCTTCGAAGTTGCGGTTGCCCGAGAGCACTGCGGTGGCGGCGAGGTCGTTGGCCTGAATGGCCTCGGAGATCTCGGTATCCAGCGGACCGGAGTTGCCGATGCAGGTGGCGCAGCCGTAGCCGACCACGAAGAAGCCGAGCTTCTCCAGGTATGGCAGCAGGCCGGAAGCCTCGTAGTATTCGGTGACGACCTTCGAGCCCGGTGCGACCGAAGTCTTGACCCATGGCTTGGAGGACAGGCCCTTTTCGGCGGCGTTGCGAGCGAGCACTGCTGCTGCAAGCATCACCGAAGGGTTGGAGGTATTGGTGCACGAGGTGATCGATGCGATCGAGACCATGCCGTGGTCGATGGTGAACTTCTGTCCATCTTCCTTGGTGACCTCGACGGCTACCGATGGACGGCCGACGCCCTGGGTGTCCTCGGTGGCCGACACGTAGTTGTGCAGGTCCTTGCGGAACTGCTCCTTCGAGCTCGACAGCTCGATGCGGTCCTGTGGACGCTTCGGGCCGGCGATCGATGGAACTACGGTGGACAGGTCCAGTTCCATGTACTCCGAGAAACGGATCTCGCGGCTTGGATCGTGCCACATGCCCTGTTCCTTGGCGTAAGCCTCGACCAGTGCGATGTTCTCTTCGCTGCGGCCGGTCAGGCGCAGGTAGTCGAGGGTGACATCGTCGATCGGGAACATGGCGGCGGTCGAACCGAACTCAGGGGACATGTTGCCGATGGTTGCACGGTTGGCCAGCGGCACTGCTGCCACGCCCTCGCCGTAGAACTCAACAAACTTGCCCACAACACCGTGCTTGCGCAGCATTTCGGTGATGGTCAGCACCACGTCGGTTGCGGTTGCGCCGGCAGGGATCGAGCCTGAAAGCTTGAAGCCGACAACGCGTGGGATCAGCATGGAGACAGGCTGGCCGAGCATTGCTGCCTCGGCCTCGATGCCGCCAACGCCCCAACCCAGCACGCCCAGGCCGTTGACCATGGTGGTGTGCGAGTCGGTGCCGACGCAGGTGTCAGGGTAGGCACGCAGCACGCCGTCGACCTCGCGGGTCATGATGGTGCGCGCCAGGTACTCGATGTTGACCTGGTGCACGATGCCGGTTCCCGGCGGGACGACCTTGAAGTCGTCAAATGCGGTCTGGCCCCAGCGCAGGAACTGGTAACGCTCGCCGTTGCGCTGGTACTCGATCTCCATGTTGCGCTCGACGGCGCCTTCGAAACCGAAGGTGTCGATCTGCACCGAGTGGTCGATGACCATTTCGGCAGGAGCCAGTGGGTTCACACGGGTTGGGTCGCCGCCCAGTTCCTTGACGGCCTCGCGCATGGTGGCAAGGTCGACGACACATGGAACGCCGGTGAAGTCCTGCATGATCACACGGGCCGGGGTGAACTGGATTTCGGTGTTCGGCTGTGCCGAAGCATCCCACTGTCCCAGAGCCTTGATGTGCTCGCCGGTAACGTTCGCACCATCTTCGGTGCGAAGCAGGTTCTCCAGAAGAACCTTAAGGCTGTAAGGAAGGCTTTCTGCGCCTTCGACCGTATTCAGTCGGTAAATTTCGTATTCGGTTCCATTGACGTCAAGTACGCCCTTGGCACCGAAGCTGTCCACATTGCTCACGTGGGACTCCTCTCGCCAGACACTCATTCTGTTGCACGCACACACTCGCATTCCAGTTAGGAGTTCCTAACTGAGATTCTCATGCTTGTATCGTTGCAGAGCTAAAAACAGTCTATCGCCAACTAGGACAAAAAGAATGAACGGGGATAATTTTCCGCCAAATTCGTGTCCAAACGGCAATATTCGATGGTCTAACGGCGCACGAAGAGCCCAATCGACTCCATATGGTGGGTGTGCGGGTACAAATCGTGAATCTCCATGTGCGCTAATTCGTAGCCGCGCGAGGTCAAACGAGCGGTGTCCCGGGCGAAAGATGCGGGGTCGCAGGAGACGTAACAAATGCGCGAAACGCCGCTGGAACCCAATTCGGCGGCCACCTGCTTGTCGATTCCGGCCCGCGGCGGGTCGAGCACCACCGCATCGAGCTGGGCGTCGCGCGCGACCTGGCGCAGCACGCGCTCCACGCGTCCGCGGATGACGCTGGCCTGGCGCAGCTCGCGCAGGTTCTTCTTGGCATCCGCGTGGGTGCCGGGGGCGCCCTCGATGGAGAACACGCGCCCCTCAGGGCCCACCGCCTTCGCCAGCGGCAGCGAGAACAGGCCCGCCCCGGCGTACAGGTCCGCGATTTGCTCGCCGCGCGCCGGCTCGGTCAGCTCCATGACCCGCTCGCTGAGCACGGTGGCCGCCGCGCGGTGCACCTGCCAGAAGCCTTCGCCGGTGATCCGGAAGCTCTCCCCCAGCACCGACTCCTGCAGCCAGCTGCGCCCGGTCAGGGCCTGCAGCTCGCCGCGGCCGTCGGCGGCCGAGCCGCCCTGCTGGCTGAAGGCCGCCACGTTCACGCCCTCGGGGAACTGGCGGGCCGCCTTGCGGGCGGCGCCGGGGCGGGATTCGGCCAACAGGATCAGCACCGTGGAATCGTCGCTGCTGGAAACCGCGGCCTCCACCCGCTCGATGCCGGAGAAGTCCATCGTGTACAACCCGGTGCGCTCGATGGCCGGGTGGGCCAACGGCATGGAGTCGATAGCTGTGAGCGTATTGCTGCGGAAGCCGCTCATGGCCAGTTTGCCTTCGGCGTCCACCGAGTAGGACATGCGGGTGCGCCAGCCCAGGCCGTCGTCCTGTCCGGCCACCGCCTGCACGGCCGGGAAGTTGTAGTCCTCGGCCTTCATCCCACCCAGCCGGGTCAGCTGCTCGGCGGCCACCCCGGCCTTCAGCTCGCGCTGGTGCTCCAGAGTGATGTGGCCGAATTCTGCGCCGCCCACCGGGTCGCGGTGGCGCAATGCGTCGGCCGCCTCCCAGAAATGCGGCACGCGGTGCTCGCTGGCCTCGTGCACCTCGACGACATCCGCGCGCCAGAACTTCGCGTTCTCGTCGCTGTCGGTCAGCCGGACTGTGACCAGCTCGCCGGGGATGCCGTGGCGGACGAAGATGACCCGCCCCTCGTGGCGGGCCACGGTGTGTCCGCCGTGGGCGATGGCGCCCAGACGCAGTTTCAGGGTGGGTGATTCGGTCACGACGGTTAGTCCTTCGGCAGGGGGTTCGATTCGCGGTGGGCCGAGGATTCCTCGGTCGGCCCTCCGCCCAGGGCGTTCTTGGCGCTCAGCAGGCGCCAGGGCACGGAGGCGATGAGCACTCCGGGTTCGTAGTGCAGCCGGTTCTTCACCCGCAGGGCGGTCTGGTTGTGCACCAGCTGCTCCCACCAGTGGCCGACCACGTATTCGGGAATGTAGACCACGATCAGATCCCGCGGGGATTCGCGCTTGATCGAGCGGATGTGCTCGATCAGCGCCCCGGGGATGTCGCGGTAGGGCGAGGCCAGCGCCGTGATGGGCACCGGGATGCGCAGCCGCTCCCAGTCCTCCAAGGTGCGCTGGGTCTTCTGCGGCTCCACGTCCACGATGATCGCCTCGAGCTTCGAGGGACGGCTGGCCCGGGCGAAGGCCAGGGCGCGCAGCACCGGCTTGCGGACCGTGGAAACCAGCACCAGGGCGTGCACTCGCGCCGGCAGCGCGGTGGCCTGGCCGCCGTCCTCGATGGACAGCTCGGCATCCACCTGCTGGTAGTGGCGGTGCAGCGAATTCATGACGAGCATCAGCAACACGATGCCCAGCACCGCGATCCACGCGCCGTGCACAAAGCGGGTGGCCAGCACGATCAGCAGCACCAGCCCGGAGAGCACCAGGCCCACCAGGTTCAGCAGGCGCTGGCGTTTTATCGCAGCGCGGATGCGCCGGTCCGCGACCGGCACCAGTTCGCGGTGCCAGTGCTTGAGCATGCCAAGCTGGCTGAGCGTGAAGGAGACGAACACTCCCACCACGTACAGCTGGATCAGGATGGTGACATCGCCTTGGAACACCAGGACCAGCAGCACCGCGGCCACGCCCAGTGACAGGATGCCGTTGGAGAAGCCCAGCCGGTCGCCGCGCGTGCGCAGCTGGCGCGGCAGGTAGCCGTCCGTGGCCAGGTGGCTGGCCAGCGACGGGAAGGAGTTGAAGGCCTGGTTGCCTGCCAGCAGCAGCACCAGGATGGTCAGCACCGAGACGACCACGGTGCCCAGCATGAAGTTGCCGAACACCGCCTGCGCCAACTGGCCGAGCACCGGCACCTGGACGTAGTCTGCGGAAACCGGCTGCCCGTCCAGCAGCAGGGACTTCTGCGGGTCGGCGACAATCTTCAGGCCGCTGGCCCGTGCCAGCATCAGCGTGCCCAGGGTCAGCACGCCCGAAAGCAAGCCGACCACCAGCAGGATGCGTCCGGCGTTGCGGGCGCGCGGCTTGGTCAGGTACTGGACGTTGGAGATCGGCACCTCGATGCCGGTCAGCACCGCGGAGCCGGTGGAGAAGGCGCGCAGGATCAGCAGCGCGCCCACCACGCCGTGCAACCCGTTGGAGAACTGCTCCTCGGGCACGATGGTGAACTCGGCGCTGGGCGCCAGTCCCAGGTTGCCGGTGGCCGCAAGCAGCCCGCCGATCGCGATCAGCGCCAGCATGCCGAAGACGAACAGGTACACCGGCACGGCCAGCGTCCAGCGGCTCTGCCCGCGCCCTCGCAGGTTCGCCACCACTAGGAAGACCACGATGCCCGCCGCCACCAGGCCGCGGTGCTCCCCCAGCGCAGGGACGATGCCGCTGAGGTACTGGGCGGCCGAGGAACTGGAGACCGCGACGGTGAGCACGAAGTCCACCAGCAGGGCCGCGGCCACCGCGGTGCCCGGCCGGGCGCCGAGGTTCTTGCGGACGATCTCGTAGTCGCCGCCGCCGGAAGGGTAGGCCTTGATGGACTGCCGGTAGGACAGCACCAGCACCACGAGCACCACCAGCACTGCCACGCCCACCGCCGGGGAGAGCATGGTCGCCGCCACACCGGCCATGGCCAGGGTCAGCAGGATTTCGTCCGGGGCGTAGGCCAGCGAGGACAGGGCGCTGGAGGAGAAAATCGGCAGCGCAATTTTCGGTGGGAGCGGCTTCTTTTTCAGCTGTTCGGTGCTGAAGGGCCGGCCCACGAGGATCCGTTTCAGACCATCAAATAAAGCAGGCACGAGACAACGTTATCGCAGGCTCCGCGCGGCATGCCGCCTTCGTTGGACCCAACGCGGGCCCGATCAGCGCTATTGTTGCATTCGTGGCACCAGCAGCGGTGCCGCGGCGAAGTTCATCCGGACGCTGGACCCCGAGGAGTTTTTGGTGGCGCACTTTGTGATCATGGGCTGCGGTCGAGTGGGGGTGGCGCTGGCCCATACGCTGGATTCCGCCGGGCATTCGGTGGCGGTCATCGACCAGAACCCGGAGGCCTTCCGCCGGCTCAGCGCCGACTTCTCCGGCAGCACCGTCACCGGCCTGGGTTTCGACAAGGACACCTTGGAGCAGGCGGAGATCGATCAGGCCTACGCCTTCGCGGCCGTCTCCAGCGGTGATAATTCCAACATTCTGGCCACCCGCGTCGCCCGCGAAACCTACAACGTGCCGCATGTGGTCGCCCGCATCTACGACCCGGGCCGCGCCGAGATCTACCAGCGGCTGGGCATCCCCACGGTCGCTGCGGTGCGCTGGAGCACCGACCAGGTGCTGCGCCGCATCCTGCCGGACTACTCGATGCGCGGGGACTTCCGCGAGCCCTCGGGACGCCTGGTACTGACCGAGGTGGCGCTGCACCGCGAATGGTACGGCCGCCTGGTCAAGGACCTGGAGGCCGCCGCCGGGGTGCGCGTGGCCTACCTGACCCGCTTTGGCGAGGGAACCATTCCGGAAAACCGCACCAGGCTGCAGGGCGGGGACCTGATCCACGTCATGATGCACCTGGACCGCAGCCAGGAAGTGGAAAAGATCCTGGCCAGCGCCCCCAAGCCAGCCCCCGCAGACTAAGCGAAAGGCCTGTTAATGAAGGTAATGATCGCCGGAGCCGGCTCGGTCGGGTCCTCCATCGCCCGCGAGCTGGTGGCCAACCACCACGAGGTGCTGCTCGTGGACCTCAAGGCCGAAATGGAGCAGCGCGCCGACCTTGAAGGCGTCAAGTGGCTGATCGGCGACGCCTGCGAGCTCGCCGTGCTGCAGCGCGTGCAGCTGGAGGACTACGACGTGGTCGTCTCCGCCACGGGTGACGACAAGGTCAACCTGGTGGTCTCGCTGCTGGCCAAGAGCGAGTTCGGGGTGCGCCGCACCGTAGGCCGAGTGAACAACCCGAAAAACGAGTGGATGTTCGACGACGCCTGGGGCGTGGACGTCGCGGTGAGCACCCCGCGCCTGATGACCGCGCTGGTCGAGGAGGCCGTGGAGGTCGGCGACCTGGTGCGCCTGCTGACGCTGAAGGCCGGCGAGGTCTACATGGTGGAGTTCACCGTGCCGCATGATTCGGGCATGATCGGGCGCACCATCGGGCGCGTGCCGTGGCCGGAGGAAACCACGCTCATGGCCGTGGTGCGCGACAAGACCCCGTTCCCGCCCAGCGACGACGACGTCATCGAGGGCGGCGACGAGATCTTCTTCATCACCACCCCGCGGGCCGAACCGCTGCTGCGCCGGGTGCTGCAGGCAGCCACCCGGTAGCCGGCAGCCCCGCCCCGGGCAGCGAAAACCCTGGCATCGCGCAATTGGGATGCCAGGTTTTTTCGCGTACGGGGCCGCTGCGCGCGGCTAGGAGGCCAGGTCCTCGGGCGTCGGGGCGTGCCCGGCGGTGGCGGGGCGGGAGACCAGCCAGGCGAACCACAGGCCGGCCGCGTATAGCGGCACACCCATCAGCGCGCGGGCGATGCCCAGCGAGACCACCTGGTCGGTGAAGTACATCGGCAGCTGCACCGCCAGGCGCAATGCGAACACCGCGCAGATGATCCAGGTCGCGATGCCGTAGCGGCGCAACCGGTCCGGCTGCTGGCGCCAGGCCACGCCCTCGTTGCGGATGAAGCCGAAGAGCAGGCCGATCAGCGGCCATTTCACGAAGATCGAAATCATCAATCCCAGCAGGTAGCCGCCGCTGATCAGGAAGCCGGGCACGTAGTAGTCGCGGGCGTTGCCCGAGGTGCGGGCCACCAGCGCGCAGATCAGGATGCCGACCAGGCCGCTGGCCGACTGCACCAGCGTTGACTTGTTCAGCAGCCGCAGCACCATGAAAACCACACCCAGCCCGATCGAGGACAGCAGCGCCCAGGACAGCTCGTTGGTCAGCGCGTAGACCAGCACGAACACGAAGCCCGGGACCACGGTTTCCAGGATGCCGCGCACCCCGCCCACGGTGGAGAGCACGTCGATGCCGCCGTCGGCGTTCTGCGCGACCTTGGCGCTGGCGCCGATCGCCTCGGCCAGGCTCGGCTTCTTCTCCGGCCTAGGCTGCTCGCCGGCTGGTGGATTCTCGTTCACGGTATTCTCGCTTCTGCCCAGTGCGGGCTCATCCGGCAGGCGCTGCGGCCGGCGGCGTTCGGCGTTCACCCGCGGGGAACGGGAACGATGACGTAACGCGGATTATAGATGGTGGGGATCTGGTCGACAGGCGCGACCATTCCCGCGTATTGGATCTTCACCCCGGGCTTGATGCCCGGGACGTTCTTCTGGCCCATGAACCGCAGCCGCACGTGCGGCACGGTGCCCCGGCGCGGAGCCCCGGTTCCCAGCCGGTCGACCACCACCGCGGTCAGCAGCGGCGCCTGGTGGGGCGCCGAATAGCTGACCGACTGGATGTAGCCGGTGTGCTCCACCCTGCCCTTGGCCGGCAGCTGCGCCAGCGACTTCAGCCGGGTGAAGCTGCGCGCCGCTTGCGTGCCCTCGATTTTCGGGGTGACCGGCTTGGATTCGAGGGGCATCCGGCTAGCCGATCTGGGTGATTTCCGGTCCGCGTTCCGGACGCTGCGGCGCCTGGCCGGCGGCCTCGGTCTCGCCCTGCGCCTCGGCGTCCGGGCGCGTCTGGGCGTTGCGCGGGACGTTCAGCGGCAGCAATTCCTGCGGAGGCAGCGGCTTGTCGCCGCGGTTCACCACGACGCCTCGCACCAGGTCGTCGATGGCCTTGGAAGCCTCCTCGTCGCCGATGGCGGCGCCCCCGATGACGGCGCGCAGGAACCAGCGCGGACCGTCGATGCCCACGAAGCGCAGCGCAACATGCCCGGCGCGGCCGTCGGGCAGCTGCTGCGGAACCTGGGCCAGCAGCTCCTGGCCGTATTCGCCGTCGCGCTGGTAGATCTCGCCGTTCTGGCTGGCGATGTCCTCGCGGATCTTGTCGCTGATGCCCGGCCACAGCGAGGTGGACTTGGAGGCGGAGAATGCCATCAGCTGGACGCGGGACTCGGCCAGTTCCAGGGAGACGGCGATGACGCGCTGGTTGGACTGTTCGACGTCCATGCGCACCTTCAGTCCGGCGACCGGCTTGACCAGGATGGAGCCGAAGTCGAGGTATTCGTCGGTGTTCTCGATGTCCGCGTAGTCGAACGGGCCGTTGAGCACCGGCTTCTTGGCTGGTTGCTGCTCGGCGGAAGTCCCGGTCGCCTGCTCGGTGGGGGTTTCGGCCACCGGTTCGGTGGCGCCGGCAGCCTGCTCGGCTGCTGGCTCGGCGTTCGCCTTCTTGCGCTTGAAAATCATGATGTCCTTAGAGAGTTTCGCTTGGCGCCAAGCGTGCTTAGTTGGCGCTGAATCCACCGGTCGAGCCGAAGCCGCCGGTTCCGCGGGCCGAGTCCTCCAGGGAGTCAACCTGAACGAATGCCGCCTGTTCGACCTTCTGGATCACCAGCTGCGCGATGCGGTCGCCTCGGGTGATTTCGAATGCCTGGTCCCTGTCGGTATTCAGCAGGGTGACCATGATCTCACCACGATATCCGGCATCGACGGTTCCCGGGGCATTAACGATGGTGATGCCGTGCTTGGTGGCCAAGCCGCTGCGCGGGTGCACCAGCCCGACATAGCCGTGCGGCAACGCCAGGGCGATGCCGGTCGGCACCAGGGCGCGCTGGCCCGGTTCGAGCACCAGCGAGGTGCGTGCATGCAGGTCAGCACCCGCATCCGAAGGATGGGCATAGCTTGGAACGGGCAGTTCGCTATCGAGCATCTTGATGGAGATTGAGATCGTAGGCTCGCTCATCGTGGTTTGGTCATCCCCCGGAACTCTAGGAAGTTGCAGCTGGTCTGCATTTACCTGCACAACTCTATCGCGCCCGGCCCGTCTGCGGACCCACAGCCGACCCACAGCCGGCCGTTCGGCGCCTACCGAAAGATTGCCTAGACTAGGACTCATGAGTAATACCAGCCCAGAGGCTTCCAACGTCCTGTTCCGCGAAAAGATCTGGCCATCGTTCGGATCATGGATGTGGCCGCTGCTGATTGCCATCACCGCTGGTATCGCCGTGGCTCCGATCAACATCGCTGCGGGCTACGCCACCGGCATCATCGTGCTGCTGGCTCTGGCAGTCATCATGCTCTTGCGTGTGCCGGTCATCGAAGTCACCGACAAGACCCTCACCGTCGGCCGCGCCACCATCGAGCGCCGCTACATCGGGCAGGTTGTCGGCTACCGCGGTGAGGAAGCGTTCAAGCAGCGCGGGCAGAAGCTGCACGGGATGGCCTTCATGCTGCTGCGCGGCTACCTCGACGCAGTGGTCCGCATGGAGGTCACCGACGAGCGCGACGCCACCCCGTACTGGTTGGCTTCGACCCGACGCCCCGAGGAACTGACCGCCGCGCTGGGCGGCATCATGTACGAGTTCACCAAGGAAGGCCGCCAGGCGACTGCCGAGGCGGACGAGGAGCACCCCCAGGAGCCCTAGTCTCCTCCGGAACGAATCAAACCCCGGAACCTGCCGCACGGCGGGTTCCGGGGTTCTTTCATGCGCTGCAGGTTGCGGCGCGCAGGGGGCAGAGCCCGGCCGGTCAGCCTTCGCACTCGGCGCAGAACTTCTGCCCGCCCGCTTCGCGCACCAGCTGGGTGCGGTGGCGCACCATGAAGCAGGAGGCGCAGGTGAATTCGTCGGCCTGCTCCGGCACGAAGTCTACGCTGGCCTCTTCGGCCTGGGCTTCTCCCCCGGGCAGGATGAACAGCTCGGCCAGCTCGGATTCCGACTCATCGATCAGGTTCGCCATTGCCGCGGTTTTCCCGGCTTTGAGCGCGGCGATTTCCCGGGCTCGGGCCTTCTCGGCTTCGCTCGGGTGGACGGCGGCAGACTGTGTGGCCATGGTGGTTGTCAGCTCTTTTCTGCAGGCGATGAAGTGGGTGGAAATCCGCGCAGGGGATTTTCATTCCGGCATAGAAGTATAACGTCCGGCGGACCCGGATTCTGCCCGAGCCCGGCGCGCTATGCCCACGGCGGAAGCCCGAAGGCAACTTTCTGGGTGAGCTTGACGACTAATCTTGCGCCACGCCCCGCCCGGTGGTAGGAAAATCGGGCGACAAGTGGCAAAGTTTTATTCAGTAAATGAACCGTGTGGAGGGTAGTAATGCGTCAGCTGAGACTGGTAGGAATTCATGAAAATGGTTCCAGTCTGCAGGTCAGCAGCGACGACGGGATGAGCTTCGAGCTGCCCGTTGACGATGCCCTGCGCAGTGCCATGGCCGAAATCGCGCGCTCCCGCGCGCCGCGCAACCGCGACGAGTCCTCGGTTCACACCCCCCGAGAGATCCAGGCCCGCGTGCGCGCCGGTGCTTCAGCCTACGATTTGGCGCTGGAGTGGGACGTCCCGGTCGAGTCGATCGTCAAGTACGAGGGGCCAGTGCTGGCCGAGCGCGAGCACATCGCCGAGCTCGCCCGCCGCGTAGAGGTCTCCGGACCGCAGACCGACGCCGAGTACCGCGAAGTCTTCGGCGAGGAACCCGCAGACCTGGGCTCGATGGTCGCCCACCGCCTGCACCAGCTGAACATCGATCCGCTCACGGCCCGCTGGAACTCGTGGAAGGATCCCGAGGGCCAGTGGATCGTCACCGTCGAATTCGATTCGCCACTGCCGGCCGAAAACGTGGAAAAGCTGGACAGCTCCCTGCCGCAGCCGGATAACGTGGCCCGTTGGTCCTTCTCCCCGGCCCGCAAGACCCTGAGCAACCTGAACCGCTGGGCGCAGACACTCAGCGAGCAGGTCGCGCCCGAATACTTCCGACCCGTCTCGGCCATCTCGCAGGTTGAGGAACCTGCGGCCCCGGCCGCCCCGGAACCCGATGAGACCGAAGAACTGGTCTCCCTGCTGAACGCACGCCGCGGCCAGCGTCCCCAGGACCAGGATCCGGATCGCGAGGCCCGCTACAACGACATCATCGAGCGCGGCATGAGCAAGTACGACGCCGAAGAGGACGAGTCGCTGCCGCATCTGCCGCAGGGCATCTCGCCGCGCACCTCGCAGCTGGTGGTCGTCACCGATGCCGAGAAGTCCTCCGGCACCTCCGCGAAGCCTGCCGACGAGCCCGCCGAGGACGGCTCCGGCCGCAAGGCCAAGCGCTCCTCCGTGCCGAGCTGGGACGACATCATGTTCGGCAAGCGCAAAAAGGACACCGACTCCTAATCCAGCCTCCGAACGGAACTTGATCAAAAAATCCGGGGGCAGCCAGCTGGCTGCCCCCGGATTTTCTG
This sequence comes from Arthrobacter sp. YC-RL1, assembly GCF_001454985.1. Taxonomy (NCBI): domain Bacteria; kingdom Bacillati; phylum Actinomycetota; class Actinomycetes; order Micrococcales; family Micrococcaceae; genus Arthrobacter; species Arthrobacter sp. YC-RL1. The sequence goes on along the minus strand of NZ_CP013297.1, from coordinate 1,627,489 downwards.
CTTGCGGCTGCGCGCTAGGCGGTGCGGTGCACGAACAGCGGCACGAAACGCTCCGCCGCGGTAAGCGAGCCGTGCTGCCCTACCATCTCGAAGGCCATGGGCTTGACCCGGCGGCCGTCGTAGAATGCGATGGCCTCGGCGGCCAGGATCATCAGATCACCAAGCCGCGGCAGGAATTCGGGACGGACCGCACCGAAGTAGCCGAGCTCCACGGCTTCCTCGCGGCTCAGGATCCACGCCTTGGACCCGTAGGCGCGCTGCCAGGCTTCGCGGACCTTGGCCCGCTGGGCCGCATCGGTGCCCTCGGCGAAGGTCAGCTGCACACCGCGCGGCTCGCCGCTGGTCAGTTCAACCCCCTCGATGAGTTCGGGCTGCAGGCTGTAGTCGATGCGCTGCGAGGCGGGCACGTCCACCATGCCGTGATCACCGGTGATCAGGACCGTGGTCTGCTCCGGAAGGCGCGAGACCAGGGTCTTGATGACGTAGTCAAGCTCTTCGAGCGTGTCCCGCCACTGCGGGGAATCGACGCCGAACTTGTGCCCGGCCTTGTCCAGCTCGTTGAAGTAGGTGTAGACCAGCGCGTTGCGCTGCGCGGCGAACACCTCGGCGGTGGCGCGGGCGCGGGCCGCCGGCTGGCGCGCGGCGACGAACTTCGGTCCGCGCAGCGCCGCGCGGGTCAGCGAGGAGTCGGAGAACTGGGCGATGGACACCGTCGCGGTGTGGATGCCGTGCTCCGCGGCCTTCTCGAAGACCGTGGGCAGCGGCTGCCACGAGAGCGGGTCCAGGTCGCCGGGCCATCCGCCCAGCTGGTTGACCACGCGCCGGCGGGCGGGGTCGATGACGTCGTAGCCGAGCATCCCGTGCTCGCCAGGCGCCGCGCCAATGGCGAGGCTGGACAGCGAGGTCGCGGTGGTGGACGGGAAGCCGGTGCCCAGCTTCTGCGCGCGCTCGAACAGCGGGCGCAGGAACGGCGCGTGCCCGAGGTGGGATTTGAGCTGGTTCCAGCCCAGGCCGTCGACCATGATCACGGCGACGCGCTTGGTTGGCGCCAGGCCCAGCGGGTTCGCGTAGCCGGGGATCCCCAGCGCGTGGGCCGCCGAGGGTAGGATCTCGGACAGGGTGGCCGCTCCGTAGGCCGGCGCGGCGGGGATTTTCTGGCTGGGGACGGGCAGCGAAGAGTCAGTCACGTTGGCTTGGCGTCCCTAGGCGATCGTCGCCAGGCGCAGGCGCACCGCGAATTCGCGGGCCTTGTCCACCGCTCGCTGGCCGTCGGCCTCGGAGCTGACGCGCAGCACCAGGTCCTCGGGCTGCGAGGTGCCGTTCAGGCCGTGGTCGGCGTCGCACTGCGGGTCGGCACATTCGGCCGGGGCCAGGTCGATGCGCTTGGTGCCGTCCCAGGACATGCCGAAGGTCAGCTCGCGCACCAGATCGGTGCCGCTGTAGTGCTGCGGCTGGTGGTAGACGTAGCTGGTGGCCACCGACTCGATCCGCGCCAGGCTGACCATTTCCACCGAAACCTGGGCCATCACGTCGTGGCCGTGGTCGTCCAGCTGCTGGTCGTCGACGTGCACGATGAACAGCACCTTCTCGCTGCGGACCATGACGGTGATGTGGCGGTGGACCTCGGTGTGGTCGAAATGGGTCTCCAGGTGCAGGAAGTGGTCAACTACCGGCAGATCCAGCATCGCTTCGGCCAGCACGTCCTGGACCATTTGCGGGTAGAATCCCGCGCGGACCAGGTCATGCTGGAGGTCGGCACCGGCAGTCGTCGAATACGTTGCAGAGCTCATGATCCAATTCTACCCAGTGCGCTGCCGTCTTTCAGGTTTCGTGTCCTTGGGCTCAGCCGCGCAGCGCCCGGCGGATGTTGTCGGTGCGCCGTTCGGCATTGCCGATGCTCAGCTTGACCCCGAGCACGCTGAGCGAATCGGTGGACACCGACACCGGGGCGAACTGCGCAATGGTGACTTCCGGGTGGTTGTCCTTGAACAGCGAGACCCGGGTGATGAAGTCCCGCAACGCGTCCAGGTCCACCGCCGGCAGTCCCTGGTAACCGAAGAGCCGGGCGCTGCTGCGCGGCCGGTGCATCAGCCGGGCCAGGTCCGTGGCGGAGAACGGGGCGACCCCGTGCGCCCAGTCGTCGAGCAGGTTCACCGCGTCGCCGCTGAGCCCGAAGGAGACCACCGGGCCCAGCAGCGGGTCCTCCATGGCCTTCACCACGCAGGCCTGCCCGGCCGAAGCCATGGACTGCACCTCCAGCGAGTTGACGCCGTACTGCCGCATCAGTGCGCTCATGTGGGTGAAGTCAGCGCGCAGGGATTCGGCATCGGGGATGTTCAGGCGCACCCCGCCCAGGTCCAGGCGTTGGCGCAGATCCGGGTCGTTGGCCTTGAGCACCACCGGCCAGCCCAGCTCGTCGGCGGCGTCGACCGCCTCCTGCGCGGTATGCACCACCTGGGAGGGGAAGATGTTGATGCCGTAGAAGCCCAGCAGCTTCGTGGTCTGCTCGGTGCTCAGCTGGCGCAGCTCCGTGCCGGGGATCCCGGCGGAGAGCTCGTGCAGGTAGTCCGCGGCGGCCTCGACCTGCAGACCCTCGGGCTCGACCAGCGGCTCGAAGGGGATGTCGAGCCATTGGCGATAGCCGTGGGCCTTGCCCAGCGCCCCGGCGGCGGAGGTCGGCGAGGTGTAGACCGGCACCCCGTGGTGCACTCCCCCGGCGATCTTCCGGTCGATCTGCCCAGGCAGCACGGTGATGACCGGCTTGGGCTGGGTGGAGAATTCCCTGAGCACCTCAAGCACCGCGTCCGTGGAGATGCCCGAGTAGGACAGGTGGGCGAGGATCACCGAGTGCACGTCGGGATTCGCGACCAATTCGGCCACCCGTTCGCGCAGCTTCGGCAGCACCCGCGACTGGCCCAGCGTGTAGTCCAGTTCCCGGGGTTCGGCGGTGGCATTCAAATTGCAGGCCTCCGCGACGTCGCAGACCACCTCGGCCAAGGTCAGCGAGTTGGAGAGCACCGCGACATTCGGCCCGGCCGGTGCCTTGTAGACCGAGAGCAGGCCGGCCACGTCCATGAGCTCTTCCACGGACTGCACGCGAATCACCCCGGATTGGCGCAGCATCGCGTTCAGGGCGCCGGGCGGAGCCTGGCCCACGCGCACCGAGTGCCCCGGCGGCAGGCGGCGGCCCAGCAGGTCCGACTTGGCCACGATGACCGGCTTGCTGCGGGCCAGGCGACGGGCGATGCGGGCGAACTTGCGCGGGTTGCCGAAGGATTCAAGGTGCATGGCGACCAGGTCGGTGCGCGGGTCGTCCTCGAAGTACTGCATGGCGTCGTTGCCGGAGACATCGGCGCGCAGCCCGGCTGAGATGGAGCTGCTCACGCCCACTCCGTGCTGCACGCTGACCCCCTGGAGGATCGCGCCCATGGAGGCGGACTGGCTGAACAGGCCCACGTTGCCGGCGGTGGGCTGCACCGTGGTGCCGGTGATGGCCATGCGGACCTCGGGGGCCGTATTGATCAGGCCCAGCGAGGCCGGGCCCACCACACGCATGCCGTTGGCGCGCGCCAGCGAGACCAGCTCGCGCTGGGCGGCCAGCCCGTCGGCGTTCTCGTAGCCTGCGGTCATCAGCACCAGGCCCTTGACCCCGTGGGCGCCGCAGTCCTCGATGACGCCGGTGACCTGGTCGCGCGGCACGCAGATGACGGCCAGGTCCACCGGGCCGGGGATCTCGCTGACCTTGCCGTAGGCCATGTGGCCGCCGACTTCCAGCGCGGCGTCGTTCACCGCGTAGGTGGCCCCGGTGTAGCCGCCCTCGACCAGGCGGTCCAGCACGCTGTGCCCCAGCTTGCCCCAGGTCCGGCTGGCGCCGACCACCGCGATGGACTTCGGAGCCAGCAGGCCTGCCACCGAGCTGGCCTCGGCGCGGTGCTCGCGGGCCTCGGTCACCTCGCGGGAGCGTTCGGTCGGGTTGATCGGGAATTCGAGCATGACCACGCCGTCTTCGAAGTGGCGGGCCACCGCGTAGCCGGCCTCGGAGAAGACCGTAAGCATCTTGCGGTTCTCCGGGAGCACCTCGGCGGTGAAGCGGGTGATGTCGTTCTCGCGGGCCGCCGCGGCCAGGTGCTCAAGCAGGATCGATCCGATGCCGGTGCCTTGGTAGGCGTCGGACACGTTGAACGCGACTTCGGCTTCGGTGGGGTCGTCGAGCCGGTCGTAGCGGCCCACGCCAATGATGTTGCTGCCGCGGAAAACCGTGAAGGCGACGCGGTTCACATGGTCGACATTCGTGAACCGCTCAAGCTCTTTCGCGGTGAGCGCTGACTTGTACGTAAAATAGCGTAGGTAAACCGAGGTTTCGGACTGCTTTTGATGCATGTCCTGCAAGGCCTGCGCATCAGCCGGGGTTATGGGCCGAAGATGTGCCGTAGTGCCATCCCGGAGCACCACGTCTGCTTCCCAATGGGCCGGATATGCCACCGAAAGTTTACGATCCACCATAGGCTTAGGATAGTCGCGACTTCGACGTTGTGCCCAGCAGGAACACGAACAGCCGGCGACTTAAGCAAAAAGTTATGCAGATGAAGGAATTACAGGTTCATGGCTCGAAAGAAGTCTGAAGATCTCCCCGCGGATTTCGTGGAGAACATTGTCGACATCGATGTCACCAGCGAAATGGAATCCTCGTTCCTGGAGTACGCCTACTCCGTCATCTATTCGCGCGCGCTGCCCGATGCCCGCGACGGCCTGAAGCCGGTGCAGCGGCGCATCCTGTTCCAGATGGCGCAGATGGGCCTGCGCCCGGAAAAGGGCCACGTGAAGTCGGCCCGCGTGGTCGGCGAGGTGATGGGCAAGCTGCACCCGCACGGCGACACCGCCATCTACGACGCGATGGTGCGCCTGTCCCAGGACTTCGCCCTGCGTCTGCCGCTGATCGACGGCCACGGCAACTTCGGTTCGCTGGATGACGGTCCGGCCGCGGCCCGCTACACCGAGGCCCGGCTGGCTGCCTCCGCCGTGGCCATGACGGCGAACCTCGACGAGGACGTGGTCAACTTCGTCCCGAACTACGACAACCAGTTCATGCAGCCCGAGGTGCTCCCCGCGGCCTTCCCGAACCTGCTGGTCAACGGCACCACCGGCATCGCCGTGGGCATGGCCACCAACATGGCCCCGCACAACCTGGGCGAGGTCGTCGCCGCGGCGCAGCACCTGCTGGTGCAGCCGGACGCCACCGTCGAGGACCTGATGAAGTTCGTGCCCGGCCCGGATTTGCCCTCCGGCGGCACCATCGTGGGCCTGGACGGCATCAAGGACGCCTACCGCACCGGCCGCGGCCTATTCCGCACCCGTGCCACCGTGGCCTTGGAGAAGGTCTCCGCGCGCAAGTCCGCGCTGGTGGTCACCGAGCTTCCCTACGGCGTGGGCCCGGAGAAGATCATCGAGAAGATCAAGGACGGGGTCAACAACAAGAAGATCTCCGGCATCTCCGACGTCGTGGACCTGACCGACCGCCACAACGGCCTGAAGCTGGTCATCGAGCTGAAGAACGGCTTCAACCCGAACGCGGTGCTCGCCAGCCTCTACAAGCACACCCCGCTGGAGGACTCCTTCGGCATCAACAACGTGGCGTTGGTCAACGGGCAGCCGCAGACCCTGGGCCTGCGCGAACTGCTGACGGTCTACGTGGACCACCGCGTGGACGTGGTCCGCCGCCGCACCGCCTTCCGCCTGGCCAAGCGCGAGGACCGCCTGCACCTGGTCGAAGGCCTGCTGATCGCGATCGTGGACATCGACGACGTCATTGCGATCATCCGCTCCTCCGAGCAGACCGCCGAGGCGCGCGAACGGCTGATGACGGTCTTCGACCTCTCCGAGCCCCAAGCCAACCACATCCTGGAGCTGCGCCTGCGCCAGCTGACCAAGTACTCCCGCTTGGAGCTGGAGACCGAGGCCGAGCAGTTGCGCAAGGAGATCGAGGAACTGCGCGCCATCCTGGAATCCGAGACGCTGCTGCGCGAACTGGTGTCCAGCGAGCTGGGCGAGATGGCCGAGACCTTCGGCACTCCGCGCCGCACCAAGCTGTCCAAGAGCGCTCAGCTGCAGCCGCTGAAGGGCACCGCCCTGCCGGAGGCCGTCGGGTCGGGCAAGAAGGCCACCTTGGCCATGGAAGTGGCCGACAGTCCCTGCTGGGTCCTGCTCTCGGCCACCGGGCAGATCGCCCGCACCCACGACCGCACCGCGCTGGACTTCTCCGCGGCCCGCATCAAGCACGACGTGCTGGTCTCACAGGTCGCCTCCAGCGCGCGCGGCGAGATCGGCGCGCTGACCTCCACCGGCCGGATGATCCGCATCTCGTTGATCGACGTGCCGGTGCTGCCCGAGATGCACGGCTTCCCGCAGCTGGCCCAGGGCGTGGCCGTGGCCGACTTCCTGAAGCTGCCCAAGGGCGAGGAGGCGGTGGCGCTGCTGCCGTTGAACAAGGTCATCGCCATCGGCACCGAGCGAGGTGTGGTCAAGCGCGTCACCCCTGACTACCCGCTGAACCGCGACGAATTCGAAGCCATCACCCTGAAGGACGGGGACAAGGTCATTGCCGCGGCCCCGGCCGAGGACGAGGACGAACTGGTGTTCCTCACCCGCCAGGCGCAGCTGCTGCACTTCGGCGCCTCCGCCGTGCGCGCGCAGGGCCGCACCGGCCGAGGCATGGCGGGCATCAAGCTCAGCGCCGAGGACAAGGTCATCTACTTCGGCGTGGTGCGCGCCGGCGCGCAGGACGCGGTGGTGGCAACCATCGCCGCCGGTTCGCAGACGCTGCCGGGCACTTCCGGCCAGTCGGTGAAGCTGACCGAGTTCAGCGAATTCCCGGCCAAGGGCCGTGCCACCGCCGGCGTGCGTGCCCACCGCTTCGTCAAGGGCGAGGACTACCTGGTGCTTGGCTACGCCGGGCATGGTCCGGCCCGCGCCAGCTCCGCGGCCGGCGTGGTGCGCGCCCTGCCGACCGAATTCGGCAAGCGCGACGGCTCCGGCGCCCCGCTGGCGCAGAGCATCAACATCCTCGGCGGCTCGCTGAGCGTCGCTACCGGCACCGGCGAAGCCCCGGCCCGCGCGGCCTCCGCGGCCACGGCAGGCGCGGAGCTTCCCCCGGTGGTTCCGTCCTCCCGCCCGTCGGTGCAGCCAGGCGAGGACACCTTGCCGTTCGACGACGGCGGGGTCGTGCTCTAGCAGTTTCCGCCGGCCAACGGTAGTTGACCCCCGGCAGCAGTCAAGCCCGGGACCGGTTCGCACTGAACCGGTCCCGGGCTTGTCCGCGTTGTAGCTGGCCACTCGGAGCCGCGAGCCGTCAGCTGGCGGGAGCCAGCTTGGCCTGCAGCCGGATCTGTCCTTGGCATTCGCGGGCGAGCTGCTCGTCATGAGTGATCAGCACGACGGTGCGCCCTTCGAGCGCGCCGCGCAGGGTCTGCATCAATTCCACGGATTCGTCTTGGCCCAGGTGCGCGGTGGGCTCGTCCAGCAGGATCACCTGGTGCCCGCCCACCAGAGCGCGGGCCACGGCGAGCTTGCAGCGCTGGCCGCCGGAAAGCCGGTGGCCCCCGGAGCCGATACGCGTGTCCAGTCCCCCGGGCTGCTCGGCAAGCCAGCCGCCCAGGCCCACCTGCTGCAGCACGTCCTGGAGCTGGTCGTCGGAAACCTGCACCTCGTCCGCGGCGCCCAGCAGCAGGTTGCGGCGCAGCGTGGAGTCGAACAGGTGCGCTTCCTGCGGGCACCAGGCCACCGAATCCAGGTTCGCCGCGGCGAACTGGTGTTCCCGGCCGTCCGCATCCAGCGCGGCCAGGCGCCCGCTCTCCAGCGGCAGCGCCCCGAGTAGCGCGGTGAGCACCGTGGACTTGCCCGAGCCGGACGGCCCGGTCAGCGCGGTCCACTGGCCCGGTTCGATGCGGGCGGTCAGCTGCTCGATCACCGGGGCCTGCGGCCCGTAACCGAGCGACACGTCCTCCAGCACGAAGCCGCGGACAGCTGGCGCGCCGGCCGGGGAGGTCTCCCGCAGCCCGGTCTGGCCTTCGGCTGCGCTGCCCCCAACGCCGCGCGAGGCGAGGGTCGTGGTCAGTTCCTTCAGCGCCCTGCCCTGCTGCACGGCGCTCAGCGCGGCGGTGGCGGCTTCGCCCAGGGCCAGGGCCATGAGCACGGCGAGCGCGGTGAAGGAGGCCGAGCTGGTGGATAGCTCCGCGAAGGCGACGGCCAGCGCGCCGGTCAGCAGCGCACCCAGGGCCGGGGCGAGGCCCTGGCCGAGCGCGTGGCGCCGGGCAGCCGAGGTGTTCTCGGATTCGGCGATGGCAAGCTTGTCCAGCACCCGGGCCAGCGACCCGTAGGCGCGCAGCGCGCCCTGGTTGCGCAGGATGCCCAGCACGGCTTGGTTCACATTCAGCCGGTGGGCCAGCTGCCGGGCCAGGTGCAGGCCTTCGACTCGGCGCACGAGCCAGCGGCCCGGGAAGGCCAGCAGCAGTCCGGCGGCCAGCGCGGCCCAGCCGAAGGCGGGCTGGATGTAGAACAGCACAGCGATGCCGGCGGCCCAGACGGCGACGGCCTGGATCGGCGGGAAGAGCACGCGGGCCAGCAGGTCGCGCAGCTCGTCGACCTCAGCCAGCAGGAAGCGCAGCACCACCGAGGAGCGGCTGACCAGTCCCCAGCGGGCGGGGTTGGCGACCATGGAGGTCCAGATCTTCTCACGCAGCGCCCCGGCGTAGCCGAGCACTGCGTCGTGGATGGCCAGCTGTTCCAGGTAGCGGAAGGCGGCGCGGCCGATGCCCAGGGTGCGGACCATGACGAAGGCGACGGTCAAGTGCAAGATGGCCGGCTGGTAGCTGGATTCGACGATCAGCCATCCACTCAGTGCGGACAGGGCCACGGCGCACAGGATGCCGAAGGTGCCGTAGACCGCCGCCTTGCGGGCCGGGACGTAGCCGGAGAACAGCTCGCGCAGCGGGTTGAAGCGCGGCGCGGGGCCGGCTGAAGCCGTTGGCACAGCGGACGCCTGGGCTGACGGGGCCGCAGCATGCCGGCTCGCGAAGTCCCGGGCAGGCTGCGAAGCCTGCGGCGCACCCTTCTCGCCGGCCTGCGACGGGTTGGCGGCCAGCAGCGGGTCGTGGCTGGCAACCAGCACGGCGGTGCCGGCCGGAAGCTCGGCCAGCACCTGGCGTACGGCAGCGGCGTTGGCCATATCCAGATGGGCGGTGGGCTCGTCGGCCAGCAGCAGGCGGCAGTCTGGCACGCTGTGCAGGCGCAGCACGGCGCGCAGCACCTCCAGCCGGCGCAGCTCGCCCGGCGAGTATTCGCCGATCTGCCGCGGCAGCATGGTCTCCAGTTCCAGCCGGGCCGCCAGCTCGGCGACCAGCCGCTCCTCGGCGTCCGGGACGTCCTGGGCCAGCTGGGCCTCGCCGGTGGCGGCGTTGAACTGCGGGTGCTGGCTGATGACTGCCAGCTGGCTGCCCACATAGACCTGGCCGCTGACGCGGGCCGCATCGAAGCTGTTGTCGCTAGTGGAGGCCTCGGCGACCAGGCGCAGCACGGTGGTCTTGCCGGTGCCGCTGGCGGTGGACAGCAGCTTGCGCTCCCCCGGCATCAGGGTGAGGTCCAGGTGCTCGTGCACCGGTTCTCCCGCGCGGTAGCCGATGGACACGTCGCGCAGTTCCAGCAGGCTGCCCGGGGTCGCGGGGACCAGCGAGAGGATCTGGTGGTTTTCCTGTTCGGCGGTGATGGCCTGGTAGCGCTGGTAGGAGGCCAGCCCGTCGTCGGCGGCGTGGTAGGCGGAGCCGACCTCGCGCAGCGCGGAAAACAGCTCCGGCGCGAGGATCAGGATGATCAGGCCCGGAGCCAGGTCCATGCTGCCGCCGACCAGGCGCACGCCGATCATCACTGCCAGCACCGCCACTGACAGGGTGGAGATCAGTTCCAGCCAGAAGCTGGAGAGGAACACGGTTTTGAGATTGGCCATGGTGGCCTGGCGGTACTTTTCGCTGACCGCGGCGATGGCGTTGCCGTGGCGGCGGGCGCGGCCCAGGCCCAGCAGGGCGGGCAGGCCCTGGGCCAGCTCGTACATCTGGTGGGCCAGCGCGTCGAGCTTGGACTGCGAGGCGGCCAGGGTGTCCTGGGTGTGCAGGCCGATCAGGGCCATGAACACCGGGACCAGCGGGATGGTCAGCAGCAGCACCACCGCGCTGATCCAGTCCAGGGACAGGATGTAGATGCCCAGCAGCGCCGGGAGCACCATGGCTCCGATGAGCGCCGGGATGAATTTGGTGAAGTAGTCGTCGAGCTTGTCGATGCCGTGGCTTGCCAGGGTTGCGGTGACCGGCACCGAGTGGTCGGCCGAGTCGGCCGGGACGATGCCCGGCCGGCTCGCCGCGGTGCGCACCAAGGTGGCGCGCATCCGCTCCTTGGCACCCAGCCCCATGCGCCGCGCCCCGGTGTTCAGGCCCCATACCCCGGCGGCGCGGCCCAGCACGCCGGCGGCGGCCAGGACCAGCAGCGCCGGGGTATTGCCGGTTCCGGAGGCCATGTTCGCGATCCACTGGCCCAGGCCGTACGCGGCGAGCACCAGTCCGGCGGTCTTGAGCACCGAGAACACGGTGAGGACCACGATCTGGCGTGGAGCGATCAGCTCTCGGGGCAGGAAGCGCGGTGTGCGCATGGGGTGCGTTCCTTTCGGTCGCCGCGGTGGGGTGTGCTACTTGACGATCGGTTCCGGGTGGTGCGCCTCGGGGATGTGCTCCTCCTTGACGCGCTTGCGGAAGACCCAGTAGCTCCAGGACTGGTAGGCCAGCACCAGCGGGACGCCGAAGGCCGCCACGATGCTCATCAGCTTCAGCGTGTAGGCCGAGCTGGAGGCCGTGTAGATCGTCAGGTCGAAGGCCGGGTCCAGGGTGGAGGGCAGCACGACGGGGAACGCCGCAGTGAAGATCGCCGCCACCCCGGCGGCGAGCATCACGCCCAAGGCGATGAACGAGACGCCTTCGCGTCCGGCGCGGGCGGTGACGATGCTGACGACCAGGGCTAGCGCCGCGGCGGCCAGCAGGGCCCAAGCCACTGCCGAGTCATTGTCCAGCAGCACCATCAATACCCAGGCCACCAGCGGCAGCACGGCCAGCGGCAGCCAGCGGGTGAACAGCCTGCCGGCGCGTTCGCGGACCGGGCCGTCGGTCTTCAGCCGGACGAAGGCCAGCGCGTGGATCCAGCAGAAGGCCACGACCGCCACGCCGCCGAGCACTGCGTACCAGGTCAACCACGCGAACGGTCCGCCCACGCGGTCGCCGTTCTCGTTCAGCGGCAGGCCCAGGGTGGTCAGCGCCAGCATGGCGCCCACGCCGAAGGCCGCGACCAGCGAGCCGTAGCCCAGGGCTGCGTCCCACAGCTTGCGCGAGCGTTCGGTCTTCGCCTTGCCGCGGTACTCGATGGACACGGCGCGGAAGATCAGCGCCACGAGCACGAGCGTCAGCGGGATGTACAGCGCCGAGAACAGCGAGGCGTACCAGTGAGGGAAGGCAGCGAAGGTGGCGCCGCCGGCGGTGAGCAGCCAGACTTCGTTGCCGTCCCAGACCGGGCCGATGGTGTTCAGCAGGACGCGCTTGCGCTTCTCGCTGTTCCTGCCCAGGCCGATGAGCATGCCCACGCCCAGGTCGAAGCCTTCCAGGAAGAGGTAGCCGCACCAGAGCACAGCGATGAGGATGAACCAGAGAGCTGGTAGCCAATCCATGGTGTTTCTCCTATGTTCTGTGCGGGTCTAGTAGGCGAAGGCGAGCACGTCGCCGTCGTCGTTCTTGTCGTGTCCCGGGCCGTCGGCGTCATCCTTGTCAGAGGCCGCGTTCAGCTCCGGCATGGCCGAGCCGATGCCGCCCCGGATGTACCGGGTGAGCAGGACCAGTTCAACTACCAGCAGCACGCCGTAGACGAGGGTCAGGGTGATCAGCGAGAAGAGCATCTCCCCGGCGCTGACCGTCGGCGAAACCGAGGCCGCGGTGTACATGAAGACCTGGTCGATGCCGCCCATCTGCGGGTTCGGCGCCACGGTGAAGGGCTGGCGTCCCATTTCGGTGAAGATCCAGCCTGCCGAGTTCGCACCGAACGGGGCCGCGATGCTCAGCAGCGCCAGGCGGGAGAGCCACTTGCTCTGCGGCACGGTGCCCTTGCGGGTCAGCCACAGGGCCAGAGCCGCGGTGAGCGCGGACAGACCGCCCAGGGTGATCATCAGACGGAAGCCCCAGTAGGTGACTTCCATGACCGGCAGGTAGTTGATCTCCTGGCCTGCGTACGGGCCGAAGTTCGGGTCCTCCGGATAGTACTTGCCGTATTTCTCCTGGTATTCGGGGATCAGGGTGTTCACGCCCTTGACCTCAGTGGTGAAGTCGCCGTTGGCCAGGAAGGACAGCAGGCCAGGCAGTTCAAAGGTGGCCACGATGTCTGCACAGTTGGTGGAGCCCGGAGAGGTGATATCTCCCAGGGTGAGCACCGAGAAGCCGGTGCCGTCATGGCAGGCTGCTTCGGCGGAAGCCATCTTCATTGGCTGCTGCTCGAACATGAGCTTGGCCTGTTCGTGGCCGGTCAGTGCCACGCCGAGGAACGAGACCATGGCGACGACGGCGCCGATGCGCAGCGACTTGATCCACACGTGGTAGTCGGTCTTGTCGCGGCTCTTGCCCTTGCTCAGGTCCTGCCCGACGACAACGCGCCCCTGGGAGTCGACGGAATCGATGCCTTCCTTGCGGCGGCGGTAGAGGTGGAACCAGGAGATGCCCAGCAGGAAACCGCCGGCGACGGCGAATGCGCCGAAGAGCGTGTGCGGGAAGGTGATCAGCGCGGTGTTGTTGGTGAAGACCGCCCAGGCGTCGGTCATGACGGCCTTGCCGTCGATGATCTCAGCGCCGACCGGGTGCTGCATCCACGAGTTGGCGACCAGGATGAAGTAGGCCGAGAGCAGCGAAGCCAGCGCCGCGGCCCAGATCGTGGCAAGGTGGGCCAGCTTGGGAAGCTTCTTCCAGCCGAAGATCCATAACCCGAGGAAGGTCGATTCGACGAAGAAAGCCAGCAGGGCTTCCATGGCCAGCGGAGCGCCGAACACGTCGCCGACATAGCGGCTGTATTCGCTCCAGGCCATGCCGAACTGGAATTCCTGGACGATGCCGGTGGCAACGCCCATGATGAAGTTGATCAGGAACAGCTTGCCCCAGAACTTGGTCATGCGCAGCCACTGCTCGTTGCCCGTGCGGTACCAGACGGTTTGAAGCACCGCCACGGTCAAGCCCAGGCCCAGCGTCAAGGGCACCATCAAGAAGTGGTACACGGTTGTAATGCCAAATTGCCACCGGGCAATCTCTAATGCATCCATCGGGTCCTCTGTATATATGTGTCGCGAGTTGGTTGATTGCCAACTTCTACGCCCCGTAGAAATTAGCTCCCGTGATCACCATAGTTCAATTTCGACAACATGTAGAAATCGCGTCGGCCATGTCACTCGCGCGGCCCGGAAATCTGGGAAGCAGCCCTTAAAAATCAGGTTCGGGCGATTCTAAACCCGTAAACCGTTTCACGTCCACGGAAATTAAATTCCCCAAGTCAGCAAAAAGTACCCTTCATAACTTCAGCCGGAACGCCGCAAATAGGAAACGGCGTGCTCACAGAGCTCTTTTACGGTACGTAGAAATATTGGTCAAATGCCGCTACAATGAGATTTCCAAGCACCAGATTTCACGTCGTTACGACGGGAGGCCTGGTGCGCAGCAACTAAAGCAAGTGAGGTACTACCTAGTGGCCAGCCTTGGCGATCTGGAACGCTCCGTCATGGACCTGCTGTGGGATTCCGCAGAACCACTCACCGCAAACGACCTCCGGGACGATCTTGCGGCACTTGGTACCGATGCAAAGGAACTCGCAGTCACCACGGTTCTCACCGTGTTGGCACGACTGGAGAAGAAGGGCCTCGTGATACGCGAACGTACCACCCGCCCTCACCGTTACACCGCGTCCTCCACCCGCGAGGATCACACTGTGGGATTGCTCAACGACGCCCTGGGGACCGCCCAGGACCGCGAAGCAGTTCTCGCCCGCTTTATCGGCGGCATTTCAGCAGATGAAGCAGCATCCCTTCGTGCTATCTTGGACACTGTAAAGTCCGCCTAATTTACACGAACTTCGGGGACTGAGTGCTTCTCACCTCATATTTCCTAGCGGCGTTGGCTATCGCATTGGCGTGGCCAACGCCGCTGGCGTTGTCCAAGGCAAAATGGACCTCCCGTGCTCCCGTGCAAGCTGTCCTGCTCTGGCAGGCCATCGCACTTGGCGGTGGCTTGTCCATGATCGGCTCCATGCTGGTCTGGGGCCTGGCGCCACTGGGGAACGACCTGATCTCGGCGCTGATTGCCGGCTGGGGCTTGATCACCGGCGAACCCGGTGTCCCCTATCCCGGCGTCGTGCACCTTTTCGCCTTGAGCACCGCCCTGCTGTTCGGCTTCCATCTGGTGCTCACCCTGGCCCGCGCCGCATGGCGCACCACCAGACAGCGCGCCAAGCATCGGCAGCTGCTCCGCCTGCTAAGCAACCCTTCCGAGACCCGGCCCAATACCCTGGTGCTGGATCACGACATGCCGGTCGCCTATTGCGTACCGGGGATCGCCCAATCCGTCACCGTGCTCTCCCGCGGGCTGCTCACCAAGCTCTCCCCCGAGGAACAGGCTGCGGTGATCGCCCATGAAAGCTCGCATCTGGACCAGCGGCACGATCTGCTGATCCTGGCGTTCACCGCATGGAACGAGGCGCTGCCCTGGCTTCCGACGTCCCGACTGTCGCTGGACGCGGTGCGCCAGCTGATCGAGATGCTGGCCGATGACAAGGCTCTGGAACAGGTCAGACGCCAAACCCTGCTCAAGGCCATCGTCACCGTCGCGGCGGCCGCCGCCCCCGAGGCTCCGGGCTCCGCCGCCGCAGGTTCATCCAACGCGCAGCAGGTAGGGATGCCCGGCGGCGAAGTCTCCTCCCGTCGCCTGCAACGGCTGCTCACCCCCGAGGAACCGCTGGCTAAACCGCAGCGCGGCCTGGTCCTTGCCTGCACCGTGCTGCTCATGGTGTGCCCGACCGTCCTGCTGATCGCTCCGCGCCTGCTGGCTTGGTAGCCGCCGGCCCCGCCAACAACGAAGTCCGCCACCGCCAGCCCACGATACGTGGGCTGGCGGCGGCGGACTCGGTTTTCGCTGGTTTTACACGTCGATGCGTTCGCGCTCCAGGTCTTCGGCTCCGGCGATGATGAAGCTTTTGCGCGGCGCGACGTCCGAACCCATCAGCAGGTCGAAGATCTCCTCTGCCTGCTGGGCGTGCTCGATGTTCACGCGGCGCAGCATGCGGTGGCGCGGATCCATGGTGGTTTCGGCCAACTGGTCCGCATCCATCTCACCCAGGCCCTTATAGCGCTGGATCGGTTCCTTGTAGCGCCGCCCCTCGGCTTCGATCTTGGCCAGCAGGCGCTGCATCTCGGCTTCGGAATAGGTGTACACCACTTCGTTCTGCTTGGATCCGGGGTTGATGATCTCGATGCGGTGCAGCGGGGGAACCGCCGCGTACACGCGCCCGTGCTCGATCATCGGCCGCATGTAGCGGTAGAACAAGGTCAGCAGCAGGGTTCGGATGTGCGCGCCGTCGACGTCGGCATCGGTCATCAGGATGATCTTGCCGTAGCGGGCCTGCTCGATGTCGAAGCTGCGGCCCGACCCTGCGCCGATCACCTGGATCATCGCCGCGCATTCGGCGTTCGAGAGCATGTCGGAGACCGAGGCCTTCTGCACGTTCAGGATCTTGCCGCGGATCGGCAGCAGCGCCTGGAATTCGCTGGAGCGAGCCAAGCGGGCGGTTCCCAGGGCGCTATCGCCCTCGACGATGAACATTTCGGAACGGCCGACTTCCTTGCTGCGGCAGTCCAGCAGCTTGGTTGGCAGCGACGAGGATTCCAGCGCGGTCTTGCGCCGTTGGGTTTCCTTGTGCATGCGGGCCGAGACGCGGGATTTCATCTCGTTGACGACCTTCTCCAGCAAGGAGGAGGCCTCGGCCTTCTCACTGCGCTTGCTGGAGCCGAGGCGTTCGTTCATGGCCTTTTCCAGAACCTTGGAAACCACCTGGCGCACCTGGGGCGTGCCCAGGATTTCCTTGGTCTGGCCCTCGAACTGCGGCTCGGCCAGGCGCACGGTGAGCACTGCGGTCATGCCGGCCAGGACGTCATCCTTCTCCAGCTTGTCCTTCTGGCCGAACTTCAGCTTGCGGGCGTTGGCCTCGACGTTCTTGCGGAACGACTTCAGCAGGGCCTGCTCGAAACCGGTCGTATGGGTTCCGCCCTTGGGGGTGGCGATGATGTTGACGAAGCTGCGCAGCGTGGTGTCGTAGCCAATCCCCCAGCGCAGCGCGACGTCGACTTCGCACACGCGCTGCACGTCCTCGATGTGGCTGCGGCCGTTCTCGTCGATCACCGGGACCTTCTCGTGGAAGGAGCCGCTGCCGTGGAAACGCCAGATATCAGTCACCGGCGAATCGCTGCTCAAGAAGTCGACGAACTCGCTGATGCCGCCGTCATGCTGGAAGACCTCTTCGTGAGGCCCTTCGGCCCCGGGGGTGCCGGGCAGGCCGCGCTCGTCGCGCAGGGTGATGCGCAGTCCTGGAACCAGGAACGACGTCTGGCGCGCCCGGTCCTGGAGGTCGGTATAGGAAAATTTCGCGTCCGGAGTGAAAATGTAGTTATCCGCCCAGTAGCGAATGCGCGTTCCGGTGACTCCGCGTTTAGCCTTGCCGATGACCTCCGGCGGGGTGGCCTTTTCGTGCGGGATGAATTCCGCATCGAACTTCTTGCGGCCCTTGTCCACGAAGGCTCCAGGCTCGCCACGGCGGAACTGCATGGCGTAGGTCTTGCCGCCGCGGTCCACTTCGACATCGAGCCGGGAGGATAGCGCGTTGACCACCGAGGCGCCCACGCCGTGCAGGCCGCCGGAGGCGCTGTAGGAACCGCCGCCGAACTTGCCACCGGCGTGCAGCTTGGTGAAAACGACCTCTAGGCCGCTCAATCCGGTTTTTGGTTCAACGTCTACCGGAATGCCTCGGCCGTCATCCTGGACCTCGACCGATCCGTCGCTATGCAGGATCACGTTGATCGATTGGCCGAAGCCGCCCAGGGCTTCGTCAACCGAGTTGTCGATGATTTCCCACAGGCAATGCATCAGGCCGCGGGAATCGGTGGAACCGATGTACATACCCGGCCGCTTGCGCACGGCCTCCAGGCCTTCAAGAACCGAGAGGTGGCGGGCGTTGTAATTTTCGGATGAGGCCACTGGGCTGCTGTCTCCTACTGACGCGAGAAAAGAACTACTTTGCATTCCATTCTAATCGTTACTTTGTTCGAATTGGCGGCATTTGGCGGTAATGCGGTTGCCGGTCCGGCCGTGAGAGCTTATCCACACTCGCTACGCGGTGAGCGAAAGCGCGGCCCTTTCGGGATAAAGTCAGGGGCAAAGCTGGTTGTATAGAGTAACCATCTATTTAGGGAGGCTGGCGATGACTACTACAACACCTAGTCGTGAACTCAACGCCCTCGACCGGTGCGACCGCTGCGGTGCACAGGCCTACGTACGGGCTGTGCTGGCTTCTACCGGCGGCGAGCTGCTCTTCTGCGCTCACCATGCACGGGACGTGGAACCAAAACTGCGCCCACAGACTTCCGTGTGGCATGACGAGTCCTCGCGGCTCCACGAAAAGCCGAAGGTCGACATCAACGACTGATCGTAACTTGTCCCGCGAGGGATGCACCGCAGGCGGTCCCATCACTGGATGGGACCGCCTGCGGTTTTTTGTGCCGCCAAGCTGCCGGCGGAGCCAGTCGCGCTGGCCGCGCTTGGGTGATTAAGCAGCTGTGGCCGGGACGATCCTTGCGGATCGGCCCGGCCACAGCTCACTAAAGACTTAGTCGAGGTAGTCCCGAAGCACCTGTGAACGCGACGGGTGGCGCAGCTTCGACATGGTCTTCGACTCGATCTGGCGGATACGCTCACGGGTCACGCCGTAGACCTTGCCGATTTCGTCCAGGGTCTTGGGCTGTCCGTCGGTCAGGCCGAAGCGCATGGCGACAACGCCGGCCTCGCGCTCAGATAGGGTGTCGAGCACCGAGTGCAGCTGCTCCTGCAGCAGGGTGAAGGAAACCGCATCGGCTGGCACGACGGCCTCGGAGTCTTCGATCAGGTCGCCGAACTCGGAATCGCCGTCCTCGCCCAACGGGGTGTGCAGCGAAATCGGTTCGCGGCCGTACTTCTGGACCTCGACCACCTTTTCCGGGGTCATGTCCAGTTCCTTGGCCAGCTCTTCCGGGGTTGGTTCGCGGCCCAGGTCCTGCAGCATCTGGCGCTGGACGCGTGCCAGCTTGTTGATCACTTCAACCATGTGGACCGGGATGCGAATGGTACGCGCCTGGTCAGCCATGGCACGGGTAATCGCCTGGCGGATCCACCAGGTCGCGTAGGTGGAGAACTTGAAGCCCTTGGTGTAGTCGAACTTCTCCACGGCGCGGATCAGGCCCAAGTTGCCTTCCTGGATCAGGTCCAGGAAAAGCATGCCGCGGCCGGTGTAGCGCTTGGCCAGCGAGACCACAAGGCGGAGGTTGGCCTCCAAAAGGTGGTTCTTGGCGATCTTGCCGTCGTGGATGATCTGCTCGTAGTCCCAGCGCAGTCGCTGGTCGATGCCTTCGCTGTGGTGATCCAGCTTGTCCTGCGCGAACAGGCCGGCTTCGATACGCAGCGCGAGATCGACTTCCTGTTCCGCGTTCAGCAGGGCAACCTTGCCAATCTGCTTCAGGTAGTCCTTAACCGGGTCCGCGGTAGCGCCGGCAACCATGACCTGTTGCTGCGGGGCGTCGTCGTCGGTGGTCGAGAGGGTGAAGCCCTTGGACTCTTCCTCTGGCTTCTCGCCGGCCTTTGCTTCGGCGTTTGCCTCGGCATCGTCGTCGAGTTCCTCGGGCTCGGTGGCCTCTTCGGTCTGATCTACGGAGTCGGCTGCTGCCTTCTTGGTACGGGCCTTGGTAGCGCGCTTCTTCGCTACAGGCTTGGATACCGATTCCTCGGCGACGTCGACCTCAGCCTCGGTTGCCTTGCGATTAGCGTTCGTCTCAGAAGATGACACGAATAACCTTTCTAACGATGCGTTCCGGATGCACCTGCCGGTAACACCACTATGACCCTGTCAAGTCCGATAGCAATTCGTACACGACGAATCACCGTAAGTTGGCACATCCTTTACAACGCACCAGCTCCGCCAAATGTTCCCAAAATCAGTGACTTTGAGGCATAGGCGCTTTCGAACCTAACCGGGTCTGTGGAACCATTATCCATGAATTGATGCCCGGACACCACTTGGAGGGCGCAAAGGCGCATCGTGTCATGCGAAATGGGCCCTCCAAGCCCTCAGCTGGTCGGTGGCCCAATGCGGCATGATGCCCTGATTGAGCATTTCCTTCAGCAGCTTCGCCAGATTGTAGTCCGGGCATTCGCGCAACACCTGGTCCAACAGCGTCATGGCCAGGGATCCCCTTCCCTTGGCCCATTCAATCCAGCCGAGCACACACATCAGCGCGTAGCGCTGGTGGTTCTGCGCAATGCCCAGCAGATCGCGGGCCAGGTACCACAACCTCTCGGTGCGCTCCCAATCGGGACTGCGCCACCCTTGGCCCAGCAGGAACTGGCCCAGTTCCGGCACTTCCTCCCCCGGTTCGCGTTCGGACAACTTGACCAGAACATCAACCGTTTCCCCATGGCTGGTACCGGCAAGATAGGGAAGGATGTCGCGCACGACTTTCCAACGCAACGAGTCGATCAGTTCGGCCGCGCAGGTTGGGTCCTCATGGATTTCCCGGGCAGCAAGTTCCGGCGGCAACTCCAGTAGCTTCGCCCAGCGGGCGATTCCTTCGACAGAATTCCCTCTGAGCGCGTCCGCCAGCTCCCTGACGTTCTCCGCGTTGGGCCATGGCTCCATGCCGCACCCGTCCCAGGGCTTGTCCAGCGGCGCCGATCCTGCCAGCACCATCGACAGGTGCGTCTCGTTTCCGTCGGTCTCCGGCCTTGGCAGCCAGGCCTCGACGCTT
Organism: Arthrobacter sp. YC-RL1; assembly: GCF_001454985.1. Taxonomy (NCBI): domain Bacteria; kingdom Bacillati; phylum Actinomycetota; class Actinomycetes; order Micrococcales; family Micrococcaceae; genus Arthrobacter; species Arthrobacter sp. YC-RL1. The sequence goes on along the minus strand of NZ_CP013297.1, from coordinate 1,607,340 downwards.
TCCGCATGGTAGTCCCAGATGCACCGGGGCCCCAGGCACCAGGCATGGCGCAGCTCGATGCCCCGCAGCTGCAGCCGGTCGCGGAGTTTCTCGTGCATCGCCCGGTAGGGAATTTCGCGGCAACTTCCGAGCCCTGACGGCGCGTAGACCACGGCGACAACACTGCGCACTTCGGGCATCCGGCGCAGGAGGTTTGTCACCTGCAACACCCAGGCATTCAGCCCTTCCTCCGGTTGCATGGCGGGCAGGTCGACGCGCAGCGTTGCTTCCAGCCGTTGTTCCTGGACCAGCAGGAGCACCACCGAATCGACGGGGTGGAATCCCAAAGCGTGCGGGATGTAGGCGAGGATGTCTTCAACATCCGCGAGGGACAGCGGGTGGCGTTCAGGTGTAGTAGTCATGAACCCACGGTGAAGCACCGGGCCCGTGTCCTTTCCCGATGCCTGGCGAACTGTGGAGAACCAAAGGGGCAGGCCGGCGAAGGACGCGGAGCTAGCCGTTTTCGGCCAGGAATCGCCTGGCCTTACCCCGTTCAATCAGCATGAAGGACACCCCGATGACCATCATGACGAACTGGAAGGACAGCGCGACGCGGAATGCCGGGAGGTTGTAGAGCTCCCCGGTCGAGCCGCCGGCTTTGTAGGCCCAGTCCATGATGAATCCGATGACGTAGATCGTGATGAAGGCGCCGATGAAGCCGCCGGTGTTCACCACGCCGGTTGCGGTTCCCTGCAGGTGGGGCGGATTGAACGTGCGGGCGAAGTCGAAGCCGATCACCGACGCCGGGCCACCGGCGGCGACTGCAACCATGAGGATGATCAGCACCCACATCGGCGCCTGTCCCGGCCACAGCAGCACGATAGCCCACATCACGACCATCCCGGCGATGATTCCCAGCGCGAAGAAGGAGCGCTTGCCCGGATGCCGAGATGTCAAGGCGCCAAGCAGCGGACCGACCAGCACTGCGACCACGACGAACACCGACATCAGGCTCGAAGCCAGTGCGCTGTCGATCCCTTGGCCTTGGACCAGGAACGGGTAGCCCCAGGTCATCATGAACGTATTGATCATGAATGCGGTGGAGAAGTGGGTCCAGAATCCGAGCCTGGTGCCGGGCTGCCGCAAGGCCGCCAGTAGGCGCGATCCCTGGTGCGTTCCGGCGCCCTGCTTGGCGTGCGCCCAGCTGTCGCCGTTGCGGACAAAGGCGATGGTGGTAATCAGCGTCGCGAAGGCAAAGGCCGAGAGGACCGAGAAGGCGGGAGTCCATCCGCGGGCCACGAGGATCATGTGGAACGGGAAGATGCTGATCAGCTGCCCCAACTGGCCGAACGTTCCCGTCAGCTGGGTCAGGATGGGGATCCGCGATCCGGAGAACCACAGCGGCAGCAGCTTCAGCACCGAGACGAAAACCATGGCATCACCCATGCCGACCATGACACGGCCGACAAGTCCCATGGGGACGTTGGTTGAAATGGCGAGGAACGCTTGGCCGGCGGTCATCAGCATCGCGCCGGTGGTAATCAGGATGCGCGGGCCGAAACGGTCCAAGAGCAACCCGACCGGGACTTGCGCCCCGGCATAGACCACCAGCTGGACCACCGAGAAGGTGGCCATGATCTGCGCGTTGGCGTCGAAGCGCTCGGTGGCTTCAAGTCCGGCCACGCCGAAGCTGGTGCGCTGCGCAATGGCCGAAATGTAGGTAAGTATTGCGAAACCGTAGACGAGCCACGATTTTTTCGAGTTCAGGTGGGAAGTGCTCACTGTTCCGTTTCACCCGGGAACGGGTCATTCTCGGAATTGTTCAGCCAGTCCTGCGTGTCTTCGATCGTCGCCAGGAAGTCTTCAACGCGGGTGCCCAGTTCCTCGGCATCCGGCATGTCTTCCCCCTCGTCGAGCAGCAGCGAACGGCGCTCGTGCTCCTGGGCGTGCGCGTCGAATCGCTGTTCGAAGCCGTCGACCATCTGGCGCACGTCGGTGCTGCTTTCGAGCTGCTCGGCCAGTTGCGTGTCGACCAGCCGGCCCGCTTCGCGCAGGTTGTCCGTCGGCAGGGCGAGCTTCAGCGCGGCGCCGACATGCTCCAAGGCGGCCACCGCCACCGCCGGGTACTCAGATTCGGCGAGGTAGTGCGGGGTGTGCAGCGAATAGCCGACCACGTCGCGCCCTGCGTCGTTGAGGCGGATCTCCATCAGCGAGGTCAGTCCCGCCGGGGATTCCACGGTGGGGCTCCAGGTCGAGATGTTTTCGATCAGGTCCTTGCGGTTGCCGTGGGCGGTAACCCCGACCGGGCGGGTGTGCGGCACCGGCATCGGCAGGGACGCGGTGCTGACCACGAGGCAGATGTTGAACGCCTCGATGAAGCCGAGCAGCTCGGCAACCAGCCGCTCCCATTTCAGGTCCGGTTCCACGCCGGTCAGCAGCCAGAACTTGCGTTCAAGCTCGTCGGTCATGAGATACATCTCCAAGCGCGGGGCCTGGTAGCCGGCGAAATGGTCGCCCAGGAAGGTCACCCGCGGCCGCTGGGAGGTGTAGGCCACCAACTCGTCGGCGTCGAAGGTCGCGAACAACTCGGAGTCCAGGCGGCCGAACAGCTCGTTGGCCACCTGCGAGTGGGCATGGCCTGCATCTGACATTCCGCGCAGCGCCACGTACATGCCCAGGCCCTGAAGTCGGGCGTCGTCCACCTCGGACGCGACCAACGTCATCAACGGTTCCCTGGACATGTCCACCTCTCTACTGACCACACTGGAAAGAATTCCTGCCCCGCCACGATGCTCCTGGCACACGGCATCCGGACACAGCTCAATCATCAATCCTAGCGCGTGCGGGCTTTCGCTCGCTGTGAAGTATCGCACGCCGACGCCGGACCTCGGATAACATCGTCTATGGGAGATACGCAGCCCACCGGCATCACCGTTTCCGGCATTGAACTCTGGGCTGTCTCGTCCTTAGACCCTACAAAGGCATAGAAGGAATGATTTTGTGATCAACTCCAGTGATCTCACACTGACTGCCATCGGCACCGACATCAAGCGCAAGAGCGCCGATACCCTGGTGCTGGGCGTACTGAAGAACGGCGACAAGGTGTCAATTGCCGCGTCCCCGTTCTCCGCGGACGTCACCACCGAACTTGAGAAGTCGCTGACCCTGATCGGCGTCGGCGGCAAGGCCGACGAGGTGGCGCTGCTGCCAGCCGTCGAGGAGACCAAGGCCAAGGTCCTGATGTTCATCGGCCTAGGCGTCAAAGAACTGTCGGAGCTGGATGCAGAGACCCTGCGCCGCGCCGCCGGTTCGGCCGCCCGCCAGATGTCCAACGCCAAGAGCGCGATCTACGCGCTGCCTGCCGACACCACCGAACGCGTCGCGGCGATCGCCGAGGGCATCGCCCTGGGCTCCTACCGCTACGAGAACCTGCGCACCGCCGCCAACGACAAGCCGGTGCTCGCCGAAGCCATGGTCGCCACCGACGCAGCGACCTCCAAGGACTTGCCGGACGCCCTCAAGCGCGCCGCGATCCTCGGCCGCGCCGTGCGCGCTACCCGCGATTTGATCAACACCCCGGCGAACCTGCTTTACCCGGAGTCCTTCGCCCAGGCGGTCAAGGACTACACCAAGCCGCTGCCGCTGAAGGTCACCGTCATGGACGAGAAGCGCCTGGCCAAGGACGGCTTCGGCGGCCTGATCGGCGTGGGCGGCGGCTCAGCCCGCCAGCCGCGCATGGTCAAGGTGGAGTACTCGCCGGCCAAGGCCCCGAAGCACCTGGCGCTGATCGGCAAGGGCATCACCTTCGACACCGGCGGCATCTCGCTGAAGCCGCCTGCAGGCATGCACGCCATGAAGTCGGACATGTCCGGCGCCGCCGCGATGTTCCAGACCATCTGCGCCGTGGCCGAGCTGGGCCTGGACCTGAAGGTCACCGCATGGCTGTGCCTGGCCGAGAACATGCCAGGCGGGGCCTCGACCCGTCCGGGCGACGTCATCACCATGTTCGGCGGCAAGACCGTCGAGGTGCTGAACACCGACGCCGAGGGCCGCCTGGTGATGGCCGACGGCCTGGCCGCAGCCAGCGAGGAAAAGCCTGACGTGATGATCGACATGGCCACCCTGACCGGCGCGCAGATGCTGGCACTTGGCCTGCGCACCGCCGGCATCATGGGCAACGAGCAGGTCCGCGACGACCTGGTCGCCGCGTCCGACGAAGCCGGCGAGCTGGCCTGGGCCATGCCGCTGCCCGAGGAGCTGCGCCCGAGCATCGACTCGCAGGTGGCAGACCTGGCGAACATCGGCGAACGCATGGGCGGCATGATGACCGCCGCCGTCTTCCTGGAGGAGTTCGTCGGAGAGGTCGACGGCGCCAAGATCCCTTGGGCCCACATCGACTTCGCCGGTCCCGCCTTCAACGAGGGCAAGGCCTGGGGCTACACCCCGAAGAACGGCACCGGCTCGCAGGTCCGCACGCTGGTTGCCTACGCTGAAAAGCTGGCCGGCACCCGCTAGGACTATCCGTGGCGCATGGAATTTATCAATTTCATGCGCCACGGCCGGTTCAGGGCAACGAGACATACCCTACTTTTGGGCGCGCGAAGGTGACTGCACCGCGCCGACGGTACTAAGGTAAGTTTTGAAACATCACTGCGGATTGCTGGCGCGCGCCTACCAGCACAAACCATCGATCCGCGACCCGATCCCCTGGCCGACCAAAGTCGGCCTCACTAAGCTAATAACGAGGGAGCGTTCACGTGGCCGATTCGGCAGCAACGCAAGAATTTGATGTCCTCATCCTCGGCGGTGGATCCGCTGGATACTCGGCAGCATTGCGCGCCATCCAGCTGGGCTACACCGTCGGTCTGATCGAGAAGGAGAAGCTGGGCGGCACCTGCCTGCACACCGGCTGCATCCCGACCAAGGCTTACCTGCATGCCGCAGAACTTGCCGAGAACGCACGTGAGGGTGCCAAGTACGGTATCAACTCCTCGCTGCAGTCGATCGACCTGGCTGGCGTCCGCACCTACAAGGACGGCATCGTCGCCGGCAAGCATAAGGGCCTGCAGGGCCTGCTGAAGATGAAGAAGGTCAACGTTATCACCGGTAACGGCCGCCTCGTCTCGCAGGATTCCATCGATGTTGATGGCACCGTTTACAAGGGCAAGTACATCGTGCTCGCCACCGGTTCCGAGTCCAAGACCTTCGGCCTGGAAATCGGCGGCCGCGTCCTGACCAGCACCGAAGCCCTGAACATGGAAGACCTGCCGAAGAGCGCCATCGTCCTTGGCGGCGGCGTCATCGGCGTCGAGTTCGCCTCGGTCTGGAAGTCCTTCGGCGTGGACGTCACCATCGTCGAGGGCCTGCCGTCGCTGGTTCCGAACGAGGATCCTGCCATCATCAAGAACCTGGAGCGCGCATTCAAGAAGCGCGGCATCAAGTTCAACACCGGTGTCTTCTTCGAAAAGGTCGAGCAGGATGCCAACGGCGTCAAGGTCTCCCTGGCCGACGGCAAGACCCTGGAAGCAGAAATCGTCCTGGTTGCAGTAGGCCGCGGTCCGGTCACCGCGAACCTGGGCTACGAGGAGCAGGGCATCACCATCGATCGCGGTTTCGTGATCACCGATGAGCGCCTGCACACCGGCGTTGGAAACATCTACGCCATCGGCGATATCGTGCCAGGCCTCCAGCTGGCGCACCGCGGCTACCAGCATGGCCGCTTCGTCGCCGAGGAAATCGCCGGCAAGAAGCCGACCATCATCGAGGACATCAACATCCCGAAGGTGACCTACTGCGAGCCAGAGATCGCCTCCGTCGGCTACACGGAGCCCAAGGCCAAGGAGAAGTTCGGCGCCGATTCGATCGAGACCACCGAGTACAACCTGGCCGGCAACGGCAAGTCCTCGATCCTGGGCACCAGCGGCATCATCAAGATGGTCCGTGTCAAGAACGGCCCTATCGTCGGCGTGCACGGCATCGGTGGCCGCATTGGCGAGCAGATCGGCGAAGCACAGCTCATCGTGAACTGGGAAGCCTACCCAGAGGACGTTGCACAGCTGATCCACGCGCACCCGACCCAGAACGAAGCCCTGGGCGAAGCCGCAATGGCTCTGGCCGGCGCTCCTCTGCACGGCTAACAGCGCATCAAGTCATGCGGGCGGCGCAGGTTTCGGCCGCGCCGCCCGCATGGTCTAGGCTCGGAGGCAACGCCTCCTACAAAATTCAAGTTTTATAAACGAGGAGATACGGGAAGATGTCTGAAACCGTAAACCTGCCCGCACTGGGTGAAAGTGTTACCGAAGGTACGGTAACCCGCTGGCTGAAGCAGGTCGGCGACCGCGTAGAGGTCGACGAGCCATTGGTGGAAGTTTCCACCGACAAGGTTGATACCGAGGTTCCTTCGCCTGTTGCCGGAGTCATCGAGGAAATTTTTGTCGCCGAGGACGAGGAAGCCGAAGTCGGCGCTCCCCTGGTCCGCATTGGCGACGGATCGGGTGCCGGCGAGTCTGCTGCCCCTGCTGCTCCTGCCGCCGAAGAGGCATCCGCAGAGGCGCCTGCCGCTGAAGAAGCACCAGCACCTGCCGAGTCTGCTCCTGCGGCTCCTGCCGCTGGCTCCGCTTCCGGCACCGAGGTCACCCTGCCTGCCCTGGGCGAGTCGGTCACCGAGGGTACCGTCACCCGCTGGCTGAAGGAAGTCGGCGAGGAAGTCGCCGTCGACGAGCCGCTGCTGGAAGTTTCCACCGACAAGGTCGACACCGAGGTTCCGTCCCCAGTGGCCGGCACCCTGCTGGAAATCCGCGTTCCGGAAGACGAGACCGCTGAGGTCGGCGCAGTCCTGGCCGTCATCGGTTCGGCAGATGCAGCTCCTGCTGCTCCAGCCGAGCCAGCTCCGGAAGCCAAGGAAGAAGCTCCGGCCACCAAGGAGGAAGCACCGGCTGCCAAGGAAGAAGCTCCGGCCCCCGCTCCTGCAGCCCCGGCCGCTCCGGCACCTGCTGCCGCTCCGGCTCCGGCCGCACCAGCTGCTCCAGCCGCCGAGTCGAACGATTCGGGTTATGTCACCCCACTGGTTCGCCGCCTGGCCAACCAGCACGGCATCGACATCGCCTCGGTCAAGGGCACCGGTGTTGGCGGACGCATCCGCAAGCAGGACGTGCTTGACGCAGTTGCCGCCAAGGAAGCAGCTGCTCCAGCCGCTGCCGCCGCTCCTGCTGCCGCCAAGCCAGCCGCCCCGGCAGTGGAGGCTTCGAGCCTGCGCGGCACCACCGAGAAGGCTCCGCGCATCCGCCAGGTCATCGCCCGCCGCATGCGCGAATCGCTGGACGTTTCGACTCAGCTGACCCAGGTCCACGAGATCGACATGACCCGCATCGTGAAGCTGCGCGGCTCGGCCAAGAGCAACTTCAAGGCAGTCAACGGTGTGAACCTGACCTACCTGCCGTTCATCGCCAAGGCTGTTGCCGAGGCTCTGAAGGCCCACCCGAAGCTGAACGCCGAGTACAACGAAGAGACTCAGCAGATCACCTACCACAATGCCGAGCACCTGGCATTCGCGGTGGATACCGACAAGGGACTGCTGGTTCCTGTGGTTTCCAACGCTGGCGATCTGAACCTTGCTGGTCTGGCCAACAAGATCGCTGATGTCGCTGCCCGTACCCGCAGCAACAAGATCGGTCCGGACGAGCTGTCCGGTGGCACCTTCTCGATCACTAACATCGGTTCGGTTGGCGCCCTGTTCGACACCCCGATCATCAACCAGCCACAGGTTGCCATCCTCGGCACCGGTGCAATCGTCAAGCGCCCAATGGTCGTCACCGACGCCGAGGGTAATGACTCGATTGCGATCCGCCACATGATGTACCTGTGCCTGACCTACGATCACCGTCTGGTAGACGGTGCCGATGCCGGTCGCTTCCTGCAGACCGTCAAGGCACGTCTTGAAGGCGGCGCATTCGAGGGCGATCTGGGCCTGTAAGGCCGGGACGCTTCAGCGCTTCTAGCAAGGGGAAGCTTTCACGTTGGTTCGCCGGCGGTGGAAGCTTCCCCTTGTCGTTTCTACAATGCGTCGAACCTCGACTACTCTGGAGATATGACTTTTGCAATCTCTTTCCTCGTATTCCTGCACATTCTGGGTGCGGCAGCGATCTTCGGCGGCTGGCTGGCCAACTTCAAGACCCCTACTGTCAACGTGTGGCAGTGGTACGGTGCGCTGCTGCAGGTGATCACCGGCCTGGCACTGGTAGGCATCTACGAAGCGCAGGACGCTGACGTCAACCACATCAAGATCGGTGTGAAGGTCGTCATCGCCCTGGGCATCGCCGTGGCCGCCTTCATCGGCCGCAAGAAGGTCAAGGCAGGCCAGGAAGTCTCCACCGGCATCGCCCACGCAGTCGGCGGGCTGGCACTGGTCAACATTGCCGTCGCAGTGCTCTGGAGCTAATCGCCCAACACGCTGTTGCGTCCGCTCACCGGCCGTTCTCCCTGATTCCTGGGAGAACGGCCGTTTGCAGTTTAACGGGCGCTGATTCTCAGTCGCTGCGACTGAGCACCGTCCCGAGGAACCACTGGCCGTCAACAAGCTCGACCTCGACCTGGATCCGTTCGGGGTCGCCCGCGGCCACCTGGTGCCGCAACGTGCCGGCTGCATCAACGTAGGTATAGGAACTGTGCGTCGAAAGGGCCTGAAGGATCACGGTGTCTGCGGAGCCGCGAGCCTGGATCGAGACATCCTCCAATTTCGTTTCGAGGCCATTGAACCGCAATTTCAGCTTGCGCATCGAGTCCAGGGTTTCACGGTCCCTCTGCAGTTGCTCCGAGTCCTCGACGTAGATTTTTCGCAGCGCCGAGGAATCGCCTGAGTTCATGGCCCGGTCACGCGCGGCGGACAGTGCCAGGAAGCTTGCAATGACTGTATCGGCTTCGAAGGAGCAGGCTGGGACCTCCCCGACGTCCAGGATCCGGCAGCCTGGCGTCTCGCCCGGTACTGCGCCCTGTGCCGCCGGGTCCGGCGGTTGGCCGGGCAACAGGTATTTCACCCCTAGGAAGCTGGCCGCAAACGCGATGCCTCCGATCGCGAGCGCGGCAACGACCTTCGCGCCTCCGGGGGTGCGGCGTAGACGGTGCCCGTGCCAGCTGCCACTATCTCCCGGAATGACGGTGCTGGTCTTTCCTGCTTTCCGACGTGACCCGGCTCGACGGTGTTGCGTCCGTGCCGCCACGTCAGGGTGGATCGTATCCATCAGCTGGTTGCTGTCAGTGTCGATGAACCCTTCCCAGTGGATCGGCGCGGCCGGAATGCTGGAGAACAGCGTCCGGGCGAATTGGTCCGCGGTGGGGCGCTGCAGCGGATCTTCGTCCAACGAGTCGGCCAGGAGCTCCTGGATGATCTCGGGAACGCCGGGAAACTGGACCCTGACCGGCGGGCGGTAATGCGGCTCGTCCGGTGGTTCGCCGTCCAAAAGGTACCAGAGGCAGCTTCCCAGCGCGAAGACGTCCCGGGCGCCGAGCTCCTCCTCCCCTGCGCCTGTGAACGTCTCGGGTGCGATGAATCCGGGCGTCCCGGCGACTTCAGCCGCATCCTGGCTCAAAGAGGCTTCCTGGAAGTCGATGATCTTCGGCATGCCCTGTGCCGTGAGCATGATGTTGGACGGCGAAATGTCCCCGTGCCGCATCCCTGCTGCATGAAGTCCCGCAATGGCCTGGGCGATGGGGGCCAGAGCTGTCACGCATTCGGCGAGCGTGAAGTTCGAGCGCCGAGCCATGAGCGCAGCGAGGCTGCCACCCGGGCAGTACTCCATCAGCAACCCGTCGCCTAGCTGGGTGCTGAGCATGCCGTAAGAATCGACGACATATTTCCTCGCGGCATTGACATTGTGAAGCCTCTGCGATGCCACATTTTCCATAGTCAGACTAAGTTTCAGCACCATATATTGCTGGTCCGACTCTCGTCGAATGAGCCAAACTTTGCATGGTGACTTGGTACTTAAGGGTTTCACTGTCATGTAACCGGGGCACGTTGGCCAGGCCAGCACATTCGTTGATTCATCCATGGTTCCGTTCTACCGAATAATCCCGAATTGCAAATTCGTTATCCACATGTACAGCGGGTGGTGGCGAATTAGCGACCGCCGGTTCAACGGCGTAGGGTAACCCCCATGGCGATCGAATTCGAAAGAGTCGGACTCGGCACAGAATACATTCCGTACATGCAGGCTTGGGACTACCAGATCCAGCTGCATGATGCGGTGGCCGCGGACGAACAAACCCCAAAAGTCCTCTTCCTCGAACATGCAGCCGTTTACACGGCTGGCAAACGAACTGAACCCGAAGATCTTCCCCTCGACGGCACCCCCGTTGTTGACGTTGACCGCGGAGGCAAACTCACCTGGCACGGCCCAGGACAACTCATTGGCTATCCCATCGTCAAGCTGCGCAAGATCAGCGCAATCAGGCTATACGTGGAAACCCTCGAACAAGCGCTGATCAACGTGGTCGACGAGTACGGCATCCCCACCGCGCAGGTGAAGGGACGCTCCGGGGTGTGGGTTCCAGGTGCGGAGGGCGAGCAGGACCGCAAGATCGCCGCCATCGGAATTCGAATCAACCACGGCGTGACCATGCACGGTTTCGCCTTGAATTGCTCGAATGATCTCAACGCCTATGACCAGATCATCCCGTGCGGCATCACGGATGCCGGCGTCACCACGATTTCCAAGGAACTGGGCCGCGAAATCTCCCCCAGCGACGTGGTCGATCGCGTCCAGCAGGAGCTTGAGCGTCTCCTCACCCCTCAAGTCGTCTAGACAACCACTCCCTTCCTTTAGAAAGAGCAGTCAATGAGCATCGAGCCAGAAGGCCGTCGACTACTGCGCGTTGAAAAGCGCAACGCCGCCGTACCCGTGGAGCGCAAGCCCGAGTGGATCAAGGCGAAACTCAACATCGGTCCTGAATACGTGGGGCTGAAAAACCTGGTGCAGTCCGAGGGACTGCACACCGTCTGCGAAGAAGCCGGCTGCCCGAACATCTTCGAGTGCTGGGAAGACCGCGAGGCCTCATTCCTCATCGGCGGTTCCGAGTGCACCCGCCGCTGCGACTTCTGCCAGATCGACACAGGCAAGCCGGCGGCGCTGGACCGCTCCGAGCCGTTCAAGGTCGCCATGAGCGTGAAGAAGATGGACCTGCGCTACGCCACCGTGACTGGAGTCGCCCGCGACGATCTCGAAGACGAGGGTGTCTGGCTGTACGCGGAAACCGTGCGCCGCATCCACCAATTCAACGAGAACACCGGCGTGGAACTGCTGATCCCGGACTTCTCCGGCAAGCCGGAGAACCTGGACGCGATCTGCGACTCCGCTCCGGAGGTCTTCGCGCACAACGTGGAAACCGTGCCGCGCATCTTCAAGCGCATCCGCCCGGCGTTCCGCTACGAGCGCTCTCTGGGCGTCATCACCCATGGCCACCAGCGCGGCATGATCACCAAGTCGAACCTGATCCTGGGCATGGGCGAGACCCGCGAGGAAATCTCGGAGGCCATGCGCGACCTGCACGAGGCTGGCTGCGACCTGCTGACCATTACCCAGTATCTGCGCCCGACCGAACGTCACCTGCCTGTTGACCGCTGGGTGAAGCCGCAGGAATTCCTGGAGCTGCAGCAGGAAGCCGAAGAGCTCGGCTTCGCCGGGGTCATGTCCGGGCCGCTGGTGCGCTCGTCGTACCGGGCCGGGCGACTGTGGGCAGGAGCCATGCGCAAGAAGGGCCGCGAGATCCCCGAGGCGCTCGCGCACATCGAATCCTCCGGCGACACCCGTCAGGAAGCTGCCTCGCTGATCGGAAGCTAGGCAACGCCGCCGGAAATGTCCCGGCCCGAATGGTACACTCCGGACCATTCGGGCCGGGACATCGTGCGTTGGCCCTCCCCCGCAGCCGTACGGGACTGGCAATTTCCCGCACTGGATTAGATCTCATAGATTCATCGCGTAGAATTGAGGCACTATGGCCAAAAACTCCGACAACGACGCTGCCTCGCAATCAAAGCGTGGGCTTTTTTCGCGTAAACCAAAAGCTGAGAAGCAGAACAAAGAGCCCGGTCGCCTAAAGCAGATCGGCCAGGTCTTCCAGATGACCCGCCGCCACGACCCGATGGTCGTCTGGTGGATGGCTCTGGCTGCCTTGGGAATCATCGCCGTGGGCCTGGTCATCGGCTTGCTGATCCGCAACTGGGTCACCATGCTGATCATCTCGATCCCGCTGGCCCTGCTCGCTGCTATGTACATCATGTCCCGCCGCGCCGAGAAGGCCGCCTTCTCGCAGCTGGTCGGACGACCGGGTGCTGTCGGCGCAGCGATGAGCGTACTGCGTCGCGGTTGGATCCTGAAAGAGGAACCGGTTGCCTACAACCGCCACCAGGACCTCGTGTTCATGGCCATTGGCCGCGCCGGCGTGGTGCTGGTCTCCGAAGGCCCCAAGTCCCGCGTGCGCGATCTGGTGATCTCCGAGCGCAAACGAGTCGGCCGCGTCCTGCCGAACGTTCCGATCCACGTGATCAACGCCGGCCAGGACGAAGACCAGGTGGCCTTGGAAGACGTCGCCAAGAAAATGAAGAAGCTTCCGAAGTCGATCACCAAGCTTGAGGTCAGCGCAGTCGAGAAGCGTCTGAGCACCCTGACCGCGAATCGCCTGCCGATCCCCAAGGGCATCGACCCGAACCGCGTTCGCCCGAACCGCCGCGCCATGCGAGGCTAGGACCGGATAAAAAGAAACCGCATCGTTCGATGCGGTTTCTTTTTTGTCTTGATTCTGTGCAGCGCCAGGGACCTCGTGCCCGGGCCGAGGGAGCCTGCTCTTGCTAGCGGATGTTGACTAGGATGCTCTTGGCCAGTCGGTCGTGCAGTCCGCGCTGGTCCTTGTCGGCAATCAGTACCGGGATGAAAAGGCAGAGCAGCACCGAGCGAATCAGTCCCTGCAACGGCGTGACCGCAGTACCGTCCATCGACTGGACCTGCATCCTGAAGACCCGATGGCCGATGGTATGCCCGGTGATGCCTACTCCGATGATCTGGCCTAGGCCGAACAGCGCCAACGTTGCCCAGTCGTTCAGGTCGAAAAGCCACCAGCTGAGCAGCATCGACAGCCCCCAGTCGATGCTGATTGCCCCGAGCCGGCGCGGCAGGCGCCCAATCGAGCCGGGGCCCTTCTCCGGACGGCCCATGTGCTCCCCCGGCCAATGCTGGGAATTAAGCTGGGGCGGGCCTTCAAGCCACGAACTAAAGTCTTTGCGTTCCACCCCACTAGTCTATCCGCGCACCCTGTGTAAACATTTTTCACTGATTTTCCGCACGGATTTGTTTGTTACACCCGTGCTTTCACACTGATCAGAGACGTACGACACGCCCGAACATGTTGTTTGTAACGCGGACGAAACAATAGAGACACCAATAAGAAACGGATCCTAGGTAAGCTTGATGGGTAAGCAAGAGAACAGCTCAGATCATTTCGTGTGATCGTTCCGTTTACCAAACCTAAATCTCACCAGGGAGTAACCTGCACATGTTTAAGAGTCCAGAAGAAGCTTTGGCCTACATTGCCGAAGAGGACGTCAAGTTCGTCGACATTCGATTCACTGACCTTCCAGGTGTCCAGCAGCACTTCAATGTTCCAGCCAAGTCGGTCGACGCGGACTTCTTCGTCAACGGCCAGCTCTTCGATGGTTCCTCCATTCGCGGATTCGCAGGTGTCTCTGATTCCGACATGCAGCTTATCCCGGATGTCAGCACCGCGTTCATCGATCCATTCCGTATCGAGAAGACCCTGGCCATGAACTTCTCGATCATCAACCCCCGCACCGGCGAGCCGTACCACCGCGATCCGCGTGGCGTGGCCGAGCGTGCCGAGGCCTACCTGGAATCGACCGGCATCGCCGACACCGCATTCTTCGCTCCGGAAGCAGAATTCTTCATCTTCGAAGACGTCCGCTACGAGTCCAAGCCGCAGGGTGCGTTCTACAAGATCGACTCTGACGAAGCGCCATGGAACACCGGTCGCAAGGAAGAGGGCGGCAACCAGGGTTACAAGACCCCGTTCAAGGGCGGCTATTTCCCTGTCTCCCCAACCGACAAGCAGGCTGACCTGCGCGATGCCATCTGCGTCGAGCTGGATGCAGCAGGCTTAGAAGTCGAGCGCAGCCACCACGAGGTTGGCGCTGCCGGCCAGGCTGAAATCAACTACAAGTTCAACACCATGGTGCATGCCGCCGATGAACTGATGCTGTTCAAGTACATCGTGAAGAACGTGGCCGATGCCTGGGGCAAGTCCGCAACCTTCATGCCGAAGCCGGTCTTCGGCGACAATGGCTCGGGCATGCACGTGCACCAGTCGCTGTGGAGCAACGGCGATCCGCTGTTCTACGACGAGAAGGGCTACGCCGGCCTGTCCGACACCGCCCGCTGGTACATCGGCGGCCTGCTGAAGCACGCAGATGCGGTGCTTGCCTTCACCAACCCGACCGTGAACTCCTACCGCCGCCTGGTCAAGGGCTTCGAGGCACCGGTCAACATGGTGTACTCGCAGGGCAACCGCTCGGCCGGTATCCGCATCCCGATCACCGGTTCGAACCCGAAGGCAAAGCGCATCGAGTTCCGCGCTCCAGATGCTTCCTCGAACCCGTACCTGGCCTTCGCAGCCCAGCTGATGGCTGGCCTGGATGGCATCAAGAACCGCATCGAGCCTGCAGACCCGATCGACAAGGACCTCTACGAGCTTCCTGCCGAAGAGGCCAAGGACATCCAGCGTGCTCCTGAAACCCTTGAGGAGGCGCTCAAGGCCTTGGAAGCCGACCATGAGTTCCTGCTCGAGGGCGGCGTGTTCACCGAGGACCTGATCCAGACCTGGATCGAGTACAAGCGCGAATACGAAATCAAGCCACTGAGCCTGCGCCCGAACCCATACGAGTTCGAGCTGTACTACGGCTGCTAATCCCCGCCCTGCGGGGTGACAGCACTACGCCGGGTTCCACCAACGGGTGGAACCCGGCGTTGTTTCGTTCCGGGGTACGCTGGCGTCATGGACTTTTCCGCCCGGGTCGGCGTGCAGCGCGAAGACGGCGAAACCGTGGGTCATCTCGACCCTGCGGATCCCGACTACAAACTGGTGACCCCGCGCAATGTCCTGGGCCACGCAGCGGCGGATGCCTGCGGATACGTGGACGGCGAGCAGCTGCTGGTGGATCGCGGCATCAGCGAGGTGATGACCACCTGGGTGCTGGATGCCGGCTCCCGCGATGCCGCCGAGGTGCTGAACATACTGGAAATCTCACCCCACGGCATCGTCCTGGCCAATGCGCTGCGCACCAAGGCCCTGCAGCCCACCGAACGCTTCCGCGTGGCTTGGCCGGACGTGGAACACCGCTAATCGCCAAGCCAACCCTGAATCAGCGGCGGCTAGTATTCCTGCTTGTCTACCTTGGCGGTCCACGCTTCGAAGGCCCCCAGAGCCGAGGCCAGCTCGACCTTGGTGAACGGGATGCGCCGTTCGCTCATGGGAAGCTCCAGTTCGGTGTAGATGAAGTTGTCGTCGAAGCCGATGTTCGCCGCGTCCTGCCGGTCGTTCGCGTAGTAGACGTGCTTGAATCGCGCCCAGTAGATGGCGCCGAGGCACATGGGGCACGGCTCGCAGCTGGTGTAGAGCTCGCACTGTGACAGGTCGAAGGTTCCCAGAGCCTGTCCGGCCTTGCGGATCACGTTGACCTCCGCGTGGGCCGTCGGATCCGAATCATGCACCACGGTGTTGTATCCGGTGGCAATGACCTTGCCGTCCAGTACCACGACCGCCCCGAACGGGCCGCTGTCGTTGCTTTCCAGCGCCAGTACCGACTGGTCGACCGCTGCCTGCATTAACTGCGGATCCATGTCCTTTTCCCCCTCAAACCATCGGCGCTGCCGGGCAATCCGGGGGCGCCGAACCGAAATTTGGAACTGCCTGCCCAGCCTATCGTCTGATGAAGCGCGGGTGCGAGGGTCGAAATGAAATTCATGGTCTTGCCGCCGTCCCGCCGATGCAGATGCAGGTCAGGACGTGCACTGGCGCATCACCCGCAGATAGCGCCACCGGATGAACCGCTGCGCTCCGAGCAGCAGCCAGAAGACCGAACGCCAGGTCCAGCGGTCCGAAGCGGCGGTGAGCGAGCGGATCTCCAGGAACACCGCTGGCCCCATCCGGCGCAGGATGAAGGCTTCCTCGCCGCAGACCGGGTGTCCCGGCAGGGTCCGATAGGCGAATCCGGCCAGGTTGCCGCATTCAACGACATCCACCACCTCGACAGGTTCGTGGATTGACACCGGTCCCACGGGGACGATGATCTGCGGCTTGGCTCCGCTGCAGACTTTGTCCTGCGTGCTGATGCGAAATCCGCTGCGGGTTTTCACTTCCCAGCGCAGCAGCGCTGCCGCCGACTGCTCCCAGAACGCGTTGCCCGAGCCGAGGTATACTCGGCGCCTCCACACACGCCAGCCTCCGGGCTCCGGGCTCCAGCGCTCCTCGCGGATCTGCGTCCGGGACATCAAGGCTAGTCTTCGAAGCCGTAGAACAGCTGCTCGAACAACGCCCGGGAGTGCCGGGTGGCGCGCAGGTAGTCTTCTTCCAGTTCCATGCCGGTGTTCGCCTCGTAGCCGCACCAGCGGGCCACGGCTTCCATGTCCCTCGCGGAACCGGGCAGCACGTCGCTGGAACGACCCGAGGTGATGATCTCGGCGGAACGGATGCGGGTGGCCAGGCGCCAGGCGATGTCCAGCACCTCGGCCTGCTCTTCCGTGATGATTTCCAAGGCCGCCAGCTGGTCCAGCGCGACGAGCGTGGACGGCGTGCGCAGCTCATGGTGTTTCCAGGCGTAGCGCAGCTGGTAGAACTGCACCAGCCATTCGACGTCGGACAGCGATCCCCGGCCGAGTTTCAGATGCCGGTTCGGATCCGCTCCGCGCGGCAGCCGTTCTGCCTCTACGCGCGCCTTGATCTTGCGGATCTCCTTGATCTCCGCCTCGTCCAGGCCGCGGCCGTAGCGGATCGGCTCGATCAGCTCCATGAAGTCCTGGCCCAGCTGCTCGTCGCCGGCGAACGGCCGGGCGCGCTGCAGCGCCTGCCGTTCCCAGACTTCCACCCAGCGCTCATAATAGGCGGCATAGGAATCGAAGGAGCGCACCAGAGCGCCCTGGCGCCCCTCGGGGCGCAGGTCCGAGTCGATCTTCAACTTCACCTCGGCCGGGATGGCCGGCTTCAACGGCTTGGAGCTCCACGACATCAGCTCGGTGACCACACGCGAGGCCTGCTCCTGGGCCTGCTGGTCGGTCGCGCCTGCAACCGGGCGCTGGACATAGAGCACGTCCGCGTCGGAGCCGTAGCCGATCTCCTGCCCGCCCTGGCGGCCCATGGCGATCACCGCGATGCGCGCCTGCTCCCCGTGAACTGCCTGGTCGGCGGCCAGCAGCACGGTGAGGATCCCGTCGATCATGACCCCGTCGATGTCCGACAGGGCCCGGCCCACCTGGTCCACCCGCAGCAGGCCCGCGCCGTCGGCGAGCGCGACGCGCAGGATCTCGCGGCGGCGCACGAGCCTGATCTGCCGGATGGCGGCTTCGGGTGCCTTGGTGCGCTGGATGATGGAGGTGTTCTGCTGCGCCAGGCTTTCTCGGCTCAGCGGCATCAACGAGCTGTCGGTGCCCAGCCAGGCGGCGGCGGCCGGCTCATTGGCCAGCAGGTCGGTGAGGAAGCGCGTATTGGACAGCAGGTGGCTCAGGCGCTCGGCGGCGGCGTTGGTGTCGCGCAGCATGCCCAGGAACCAGTGGGTCTTGCCCAGGGACTCGCTGAGGCGGCGGAAGCCGAGCAGCCCGGCGTCCGGGTCGACGCCGCGGGCGAACCAGTCAAGCAGCACCGGCAGCAGCTGGCGTTGCAGGGCCGCGCGGCGGGAGACTCCCCCGGTGAGCGCCTCGATGTGGCGCATCGCGGCCTTGGGGTCCAGATAGCCCAGGGCGCGCAGCCGGGCCTGCGCGGATTCCGCGGTGAGCCGGACGTCGTCCGCCGAGAGATTGGAACTGCTGACGAGCAGCGGGCGGTAGAAGATGCGTTCGTGCAGCGAGCGGACCAGGCGCTTGGTTTCGTTCCAGCGGCGCAGCAGCTTTTCCGGGCTCGTGGCTTGCAGGTCCCCGGCGCCGCGGATGGCGCGGGCCAGCACGCGCTGGGCGTTTTCGTTGCGCGGCATCAGGTGCGTGCGGCGCAGCTGGCTGAGCTGGATGCGGTGCTCCAGCAGGCGCAGGAAACGGTAGGAGCCATCGAAGTTGGTGGCGTCCTCGCGGCCGATGTAGCCGGTCTCGCTCATCGCGTGGATGGCCAGGGTGGTGGTGGGCACCTGGATGGAAGGCTCCACCCGTCCGTGGACCAGCTGCAGCAGCTGCACGGTGAACTCCACGTCGCGCAGCCCGCCCGGGCCCAGCTTGATCTGCCAGGGCACGTCGTCCTTGGAGATGTTGTCGTTCACCCGCCGGCGCATGGCCTGCACGGATTCCACGAATCCGTCGCGTTCGGAGCTGGACCAGACCATGGGCGAGACCATGCGCTCGTAGGCTGCGCCCAGGTCCTTGTCGCCGGCGATGGCGCGCGCCTTGAGCAGCGCCTGGAACTCCCAGGAGTGCGCCCAGCGCCGGTAATAGGCCTCATGCGAGGACAGGGTGCGGGTCAGCGCGCCGTCCTTGCCTTCGGGGCGAAGGTTGGCGTCCACTTCCCAGAGCATCGGCTCGGGGCCGGGAACCATCAGCGCGCGGGCGGCGTTGCCGCACAACACCGTGGCGACGGCGCCGGCCAGATCTTCCTCGATGCCCGGCAGCGAACCATGCACGTAGATCACGTCGACGTCGGAGATGTAGTTCAGCTCGCGGGCGCCGCACTTGCCCATGCCGATCACGGCCAGCTTCACCTGGTCGACCTGTTCGGGGGTGTACTGTTCGCCGGCTTCGGCGCGGGCCACGGCCAGGGCGCCTTCCAGGGCTGCCGCGGCCATGTCAGCCAGTTCGGCGGCGACCTGCGGCATGACCCATTGCGGCTGGGCCGATCCCAGATCGCGGTAGGCCAGCGAGAGCAACGCCAGCCGGTAGCTGACGCGCAGCTTCTGACGCGCCTCGGCCCCCGTGCACGAGGCGACCCAGTGGCCGTTCGGAGTCTGCACCGCGCCGACCGCTGCAAGCATGTCGTTGCGCAGCTGGTCTGCGGGCACATTGGTGAAGCTGGTGGACGGTGCCTGCGCAACGACCTGCAGCGCGTCCTCGCATCGGATCAGGAATTCGCCCAGTGCCGCGGAACTGCCCAGCAGCCGGATCAGCGCCTGGCAGCTCTCGGCCTGCAGGAAGATCTCCGCCGCCTGCGGGTGGCGGTCCACCAAGCGCAGGGCAAGCAGCAGGGCTTGGTCGGGGTCCGGCGCGTGCGCCATCATCTTCACGATCAGTTCCGGGTCCAAGGTGGACAGTTCCGTGGAATCGAGGAACTTCTTGGCCCGTTCAACGTCGGAGAACCCGGCGTTGATCAGGGATCGCGAGGAAATTTCTGTCATGGCGTGAACGTCGGCTCCTGACTGTGTGACGCGCGTCGGCGCGCCGGGGTCCTCCTAGAGGATCCCCAGGTATTTATCCAGCTCGTACGGGGTGATGATCTGTCGGTACTCTTCCCATTCGGCGCGCTTGTTGGCCAAGAACGAGTTGAACACCTGCTCGCCGAGGATCTCGGCCATGAGCTCGGACTCCTCCATGGCGCGCAGGGCGTCATGCAGGCTGCCCGGCAACGGCACGTGGCCCGAAGCCCGGCGCTCGGCGGTGGACAGGCTCCAGACGTCGTCCTCGGTCGGGTCCTCCAGCTCGTAGCCTTCGCGAATGCCCTTCAGGCCGGCGCCCAGCAGGCAGGCGTAGGCGAGGTACGGGTTGGCGGCTGAATCGATGCCGCGGTACTCCACACGCGCGCTTTGGCCCTTGCCCGGCTTGTACAGCGGCACGCGCACCAGGGCGGAGCGGTTGTTGTGCCCCCATGACCGGTGGCTCGGGGCTTCTCCCCCGCCCCACAGGCGTTTGTAGGAGTTCACGAACTGGTTGGTGATCGCGGTCATTTCCTGCGCATGGTGCAGGATGCCGGCAATGAACGACCTGGCGACGTCGGAGAGCTGGTACTCGCGGCCGGCCTCGAAGAATGCGTTGACATCGCCTTCGAACAAGGAGAAGTGGGTGTGCATGCCGCTGCCCGGATGCTCGGCGAAGGGCTTGGGCATGAAGGTGGCGTGGATGCCCTTCTGCATGGCCATTTCCTTGATGACGGTGCGGAAGGTCATGATGTTGTCCGCAGTCTGCAGGGCATCGGCGTAGCGCAGGTCGATTTCGTTCTGGCCCGGTCCGGTCTCGTGGTGGGAGAACTCCACCGAGATGCCCAGGGCTTCGAGCGTGGTGACCGAGGCGCGGCGGAAGTCCTGGCCGACGCCGTCCGGCACATGGTCGAAGTACCCGCCGCTGTCAATCGGCTGCGGACGCCCTTCGGCATCCAGCTCGGAGTTCTTCAACAGGTAGAACTCGATCTCCGGGTGGGTGTAGCAGGTGAAGCCCATATTGGCCGCTTCGGTGAGCTGGCGCTTGAGCACCTGGCGCGGGTCGGCGTTCGAGGGCTGGCCTTCGGGGGTGAGGATGTCGCAGAACATGCGGGAGGTCGGCTCGACCTCACCGCGCCACGGAAGCAGCTGGAAGGTGGCCGGATCGGGTTGCAGGAGCATGTCTGATTCGGAGATCCGGGACAGGCCGTCGATCGAGGAACCGTCGAAGCCAAGACCTTCTTCAAAGGCGTCCTCGACTTCTGCGGGTGCCAGCGCCACAGATTTCAGTGAACCAACCACATCGGTAAACCACATGCGCACAAATCGAACGTCACGTTCTTCAATGGTGCGCAGCACGAATTCCTGCTGACGATCCATATTCCACCGCCTTATAAATACTAGAGTCCGGCGCCCATCAGGCCCGTAGTTATGTTGACCTGTTGCAAGACTATAACGTTTCGACCTCTTTAGCCGTGCAAGCACCGCCTGCGCCAAGTGCGATAAAGTCGTTTCATGCCTCAACCATACGTAGCGAACCCTGAAAAAGGCCCGTCCCGCATCCGGGTTCACCATCTACAGCAAGCCAAAGAACAAGGCGAAAAATTCGCCATGTTAACCGCATATGACGTCATGATGGCCGAAATTTTCGATGAAGCGGGAATCGAGATCCTGCTCGTGGGCGATTCAGCCGCCAACACCGTCATCGGTTACGAATCCACGCTTCCCATCAGCATCGATGAAATGATCATCTTCACCAAGGCCGTTGCCAACGGAAGCAAGCGCGCCATGGTTGTCGCCGACCTCCCGTTCGGCAGCTACGAGCAGTCCCCTGCCCAGGCCGTGGACACCGCCGTCCGTCTGATGAAGGAGGGACATGCGCACGCCGTGAAGATGGAAGGCACCGCCGCCTACGCCGACCACGTGCGCGCCATGGTCCTGGCCGGGGTTCCGGTCATCGGGCACATCGGCTTCACCCCGCAGTCCGAGCACGCCCTGGGCGGCTACCGCATCCAGGGCCGCGGCGACGCCGTGGAGGGCATGAAAGCCGATGCGCTGGCCCTGCAGGACGCCGGCGCGTTCTGCATCCTGATGGAAATGGTTCCGAGCCCTGCCGCCAAGCTGATCGACGAGGCACTGGTGGTGCCAACCATCGGCATCGGCGCCGGGGCCTCGACCACCGGCCAGGTGCTGGTCTGGCAGGATATGCTGGGACTGGGGGGACGCCGCACCCCGAAGTTCGTCAAGAAGTACGCCGATTTGCGCACGACGGTCTCCGAGGCGGTCAGCGCCTACCACCAGGACGTCTTGGCCGGCACCTTCCCGTCGGCCGAGTACGAGTTCGACCAGTAGCGTTTCGTCGGCCCACGCCGCGGCAAAGAGGAAACCGGTGCCAGCGGCCCCGTGCAGGGGCTGCTCGCACCGGTTTTCTTGTGCGCGGACGCAGGAGAACTAGTCGTCTTCTTCGTCTTCCGCATCCCAGGCGTCGTTGCGCGCCTGCACTTTTTCCAGCGCGGTGCGGGCTTCAGCCTCGGTGTCGTACGGGCCCAGCAGCTGGGACCAGTCCGACTGCGCGCCCTTCTCGATGCTCTTCGTGTTCACGTTGTACCAGTACTTCCCCTCACCGGGGGTTCCTTCTGAGCTCATCGCCTGCTCCTTCAGATGGTTCTATGGCTGCCTAGCTCAACGCTAGCGCACCGGGATAGTTTTCGGTGTGAAATGCGTTCGGCTCTCAGCTCATCCACAAATCCGGGGGCCAGCCGGGCGATAGAATATCTTCATGGCTACTGTTGCAACTGCACCAATCGGAAATCTCACCGCGGGCGTGGTCTCCCCCCAGCTCCCGGTACCCAAGAACATTGAACGTCCGGAGTACGTGGGCAAGCGCGAACCGGCCAAGAACACCGCATCCGAGGTCAAGAGCCCCGAGGTCATCGAACGCATCCGCATTGCCTCACGCATCGCGGCGCAGGCGCTGGCCGAAGTCGGCAAGGCCTGCCAGCCAGGGATCACCACCGACGAGCTGGACCGCATCGGCCACGAGTTCCTCCTGGACCACAACGCCTACCCGTCCACCCTGGGCTACCGCGGCTTCCCGAAGTCGTTGTGCACCTCGCTGAACGAAGTGATCTGCCACGGCATCCCCGACTCCACGGTCCTGCAGGACGGGGACATCATCAACATCGACATCACCGCCTTCATCGGAGGGGTGCACGGCGACAACAACGCCACCTTCCTGGTGGGCGACGTGGACGAGGAATCCCGCCTGCTGGTCGAGCGCACCGAGAACTCGCTCAAGCGCGCCATCAAGGCGGTCATGCCGGGCCGCGAAATCAACGTCATCGGCCGCACCATCGAAAGCTACGCCAAGCGCTTCGGCTACGGCGTGGTCCGCGACTTCACCGGCCACGGCGTGGGCGAGGCCTTCCACTCGGGCTTGATCATCCCCCACTACGATGCGGCGCCGGGCTACAACACGCTGATCGAGACGGGCATGGTCTTCACCATCGAGCCGATGCTCACCCTGGGCACCGTTGAATGGGACATGTGGGCCGACGACTGGACTGTCACCACGCGGGACAAGAAGCGCACCGCGCAGTTCGAGCACACTTTGCTGGTCACCGACTCGGGCGCCGAGATCCTCACCCTGCCATAGGGCGCGGCGCCGACGCGGCGCGCAAAAACCAGAGGCGTTGGCCTGGTCCCTGAAAAGGGCCGGGCCAACGCCTCTGGTGTATCCCGAAGGGTCAGTCTGCGGTCAGTGGACGTTGGGTCCCCTGCGGAGCCTTGCCGCGCTGTTCGCGTAGCTTCTCCATCGCCGCCTCGAAATCCTGCAGCGACTGGAAATTGTGGTAGACACTGGCAAAACGCAAGTATGCCACCTCGTCCAGGCGCGAGAGCGGGTCGAGGATTGCCAGTCCCACCTGGTGCGCCGGGATCTCCGCGGCGCCCGAGGTGCGCACGGCTTCCTCGACTTCCTGCGCCAGAATCGCCAGGTCGTGGTCTGTGACCGGCCGTCCCTGGCAGGCCTTGCGCACGCCGTTGATCACCTTGTTGCGGGAGAACGGTTCAACCGCACCGGACTGCTTCAAGACGCTCAGGCTTGCGGTTTCGATCGTCGTGAAACGACGGGAGCACGCGGTGCACTGCCGGCGCCGGCGGATGGAGACGCCATCATCAGCAACTCGGCTATCGACCACACGCGAATCGGGGTTGCGGCAATAAGGGCAGTTCATGACACCTCCAACTCAGTGCTAAAACTGGATTCCACAAAGCGTACCTTCCGAAATCCACACATGTCATGTATTAGTTTAGCGCTTTGTGCGCCTTTCGCACGGCGACCGCGTCGCCGTGGGCCGGAAGGTCCTCGGCAGTCGCCAGATTAATCACGTGCGCCGCGACATCGCCCAACGCCGACTTGTCGTAGCTGATGACCTGCACGGCCTTCAGGAACGTGTTCACGTTCAGCCCCGAGGCGTGCAACGCGGTGCCGCTGGTCGGCAGCACGTGGTTGGACCCGGCGCAGTAGTCGCCAAGCGACACCGGGGCATAGTCGCCCACGAAAATCGCGCCGGCGGCGGTGATGCGGGCGGCGTCCTGCGCGGCGTTGCCGGTCATGATTTCCAGGTGCTCCGCCGCATAGGCGTTGCAGACATCCACGCCCTGGTCCAGGTCCTTGACCAGGATGATCGCGGACTGGCTGCCGCTCAGCGCCTCGCGGACGCGTTCGCTGTGCTTGGTGGCCGCGACCTGGACGTCCAGCTGCTCGCGCACGGCCTGAGCCAGTGCCGGCGAGTCGGTGACCAGCACCGCGGCGGCGTTGGCATCATGCTCGGCCTGCGAGATCATGTCGGCGGCCACGAAGTCCGCCTTTGCCGTGCTGTCGGCCAGGATCGCGATCTCGGTGGGCCCTGCCTCGGCGTCGATGCCCACGACGCCCTTGACCAGCCGCTTGGCGGTAGCGACGAAGACGTTGCCCGGACCGGAGATCACGTCCACCGGCTCGATGCCGCCGCGCGGGTCCCCCGGCACGTCCACGCCATAGGCGAAGGCCGCCACGGCCTGGGCGCCGCCCATGGCGTGCACCTCCTCGATGCCCAGCAGCTTCGCGGCAGCCAGGATGGTGGGGTGCGGCAGTCCGCCGAACTCCTTCTGCGGCGGGCTGGCCAAGGCCAGGGACTTCACGCCCGCGGCCTGGGCCGGGACGGTGTTCATGATGACCGAGGACGGGTAGACGGCCAGTCCACCAGGCACGTAGAGGCCCACGCGGCGCACCGGCACCCAGCGCTGGGTGACGGATCCGCCGTTGCTGTAGTCGACCACGGCGTCGGCCGGCACCTGGGCGGCGGCGAAGAGCCGAGCGCGGGAGATCGATTCCTCCAGCGCCAAGCGGACCGCGGGATCAAGTTCGGCCAGCGCCTTGTCCAGTTCCGCCTGCGCAACCCTTGTATGATCCAGCTCCACCTGGTCGAATCGCCGGGCCAGGTCCTTGAGCGTGCCCATGCCGTGGGCACGCACATCATCGATAATCTGCTGCACGGTTTCAGCGGCGGTCTGCGAGTTCATGGCAGGGCGCGGCAGGTTGGCCTTGAGCTGGGCGTAGCTGAAGTCCTCGGCGCGCCAGTCGAGGGTTGCGAGTTCGGAAAAGACGGTTACTGGATTGGAAGTCACGTACCCATTTTAACGCCGAAGACCGGGTGCGGCACCCATTGGTTACCTCACCCGGTCATCTGCGGCTGCGCCGCAATGCTCCGGAGCGCTACACGTCCAGGCAATTGGGGCCGAGCAGGACCTTCAGGTCGCCGAACAAGGCGGGGTTAGGGTTCACCCGGAAGTTCATGCCCAGGCGCAGCAGCGAGGTGCCGCGGCTGCCGGTGAGCTTCACCCGGACCTCGGTGTTGCCGCTGTGGGTGCGCAGCACGTCGCCGAGTTTCTGCACCAGGGATTCGGTGGCCTTGTGAGTCGGGATGCCGATGACCACCGGGCCGCCGTTGGCGTCCTCGGACAATTCGGGGATCATCATTTCCTGGGCGTTGAGGGTGATGGACCCGTCGTCGCGGCGCTGTACGCGCCCCTTGATGACCACGATCAGGTCGTCGGCCAGCACCTCGGCGATCGGCTGGTAGGCCTGTCCGAAGAACATGACCTCCATGGAACCGGAGAGGTCCTCCACCTCGCAGCGCGCGTACGGGTTGCCGCTCTTCTTGGCGATGCGCCGCTGCAACCCGGAGATCATGCCTGCGATGGAGATGATATGCCCGTCCTGCGGCCCGTCGTCGGACAGCACATGGGTCACGGACATGTCGGCATACTGCTCCAGCGCGGAACCCAGGCCCTGCAGCGGGTGGTCGGAAACGTACAGCCCGAGCATGTCCCGCTCGTAGGCCAGCTTTTCCTTCTTGTCCCAGTCCGGGAGGTCCGGGATGGCCACGGTCATGGCATCCGAGGCCTCGGAGGGATCCAGGGCGCTGAACAGGTCGAACTGGTTGGCCGCCTCGTTGCGCTTGAGCTGGATGACCGAGTCCACGGCTTCTTCGTGGATCGCGACCAGCGCGCGGCGGGGGTGGCCCATGGAGTCGAAGGCTCCGGCCTTGATCAGCGATTCGATGGTGCGCTTGTTGCAGACCACCGCGGGGACCTTGTTCAGGAAGTCGCTGAAGTCGGTGTAGGCGCCCTTTTCCTGGCGCGCCTGCACCATGCCGTCCACGACGTTGGAGCCGACGTTGCGGATGGCGCCCATGCCGAAGCGGATATCGTTGCCCACAGGGGTGAAGGTCAGGGCCGATTCGTTGACGTCCGGAGGCAGCACGGTGATGCCCAGGTGGCGGCACTCGTTGAGGTACAGCGCGAGCTTGTCCTTGTCGTCGCCCACCGAGGTGAGCAGCGCGGCCATGTACTCGGCCGTGTAGTGCTCCTTGAGGTAGGCGGTCCAGTAGGACACCACGCCGTAGGCAGCCGAGTGGGCCTTGTTGAACGCGTAGTCGGAGAAGGGCAGCAGGATGTCCCAGAGGGCCTGCACGGCTTCCATCGTGAAGCCGTTGTCCATCATGCCCTTGGAGAAGCCGGCGAACTGCTTGTCCAGCTCGGACTTCTTCTTCTTGCCCATGGCGCGGCGCAGGATGTCCGCCTGGCCCAGCGAGAAGCCTGCAAGCTTCTGCGCGATGGACATGACCTGTTCCTGGTACACGATCAGGCCGAAGGTCCCCCCGAGGATCTCCCGCAGCGGCTCTTCCAGTGTCGGGTGGATCGGGGTTTCTTCCTGCAGCTTGTTCTTGCGCAACGCGTAGTTGGTGTGCGAGTTCGCGCCCATGGGGCCCGGGCGGTAGAGCGCGAGCACCGCGGAAATGTCTTCGAAGTTATCCGGGCGCATCATCTTCAGCAGCGAGCGCATCGGACCGCCATCGAGCTGGAATACGCCCAGCGTGTCGCCGCGGGCCAGCAGCTGGTAGGTTGCCGCGTCGTCCAGCGGCAGGGTCTCCAGGTCCAGCTCCACGCCCTTGTTGGCCTTCACATTGGCCAGGGCGTCGGAGATGATGGTGAGGTTTCGCAGACCGAGGAAGTCCATCTTGATCAGCCCCAGGCCTTCACAGGTCGGGTAGTCGAACTGGGTGATGACCTGCCCGTCCTGGATGCGCCGCATGATCGGCACGACATCGATGATCGGGTCCGAGCTCATGATCACGCCGGCGGCGTGCACGCCCCACTGGCGCTTCAAGCCTTCGAGCCCCTTGGCGGTTTCGAAGACACGCTTGGCCTCGGGGTCGTTAGCCACGAGGTTGCGGAAGTCCCCGGCCTCCGAGTAGCGCTTGGACTCCGGGTTCTCGATGTCGTTGAGCGGGATGTCCTTGGCCATGACTGCCGGCGGCAGCGCCTTGGTGAGGGACTCGCCCATGGAGAAGGGGTAGCCCAGCACGCGTGAGGAGTCCTTCAGCGCCTGCTTCGTCTTGATCGATCCATAGGTCACGATCATTGCCACACGCTCATCGCCGTACTTCTCGGTGACGTAGTGGATCACTTCGGAGCGGCGGCGATCATCGAAGTCGACGTCGAAGTCGGGCATGGAAACACGTTCCGGGTTCAGGAAGCGCTCGAAGATCAGGCCATGAACCAGCGGGTCCAGGTCGGTAATGCGCATGGCGTAGGCAACCATGGAGCCTGCGCCGGAACCGCGGCCCGGGCCGACGCGGATGCCGTGGTCCTTGG
Organism: Arthrobacter sp. YC-RL1; assembly: GCF_001454985.1. Lineage (NCBI taxonomy): Bacteria > Bacillati > Actinomycetota > Actinomycetes > Micrococcales > Micrococcaceae > Arthrobacter > Arthrobacter sp. YC-RL1. The sequence continues at coordinate 1,579,562 of NZ_CP013297.1, read as the reverse complement.
ACCAGTTGATGAAGTCCGCCACGACTAGGAAGTAGCCGGGGAAACCCATCTTGATGATGACGTCCAGCTCGAAGTCCGCCTGCTTGCGCGAAGCCTCCGGGATGCCGTTCGGGTAGCGGTAGTGCAGACCCTTGTCGACTTCCTTGATCAGCCAGCTCGTCTCGTCCTCGCCGGGAGGGCAGGGGAACTTCGGCATGTAGTTGGCGCTGGTGTCGAAGGTGAGGTCCACGCGGTCCGCAATATGCAGCGTGTTGTCGCAGGCCTCGGGGAGTTCCTTGAACAACTCGCGCATTTCGCGCGAGCTCTTCAGGTAGTAGCCGGTGCCGCTGAAGGCGAAGCGGCTGCCGCCCTGGTCGTAGGTCGGCTCATCCAGCGTGGAGCCCGAGTTGATGGCCAGCAGCGCTTCGTGGGCCTTGGCATCGGCCTCGTGGGTGTAGTGCAGGTCATTGGTGGCGACCAGCGGAATGGCAAGTTCCTTGGCCAGCCGCAGCAGGTCCTTGGTGATTCGGCGTTCGATTTCCAGGCCGTGGTCCATGATTTCGCAGAAGTAGTTCTCCTTGCCGAACAGGTCCTGGAATTCGGCGGCTGCGGCCTTCGCGGCATCGTACTGCCCCAAGCGCAGCTTGGTCTGCACCTCGCCCGAGGGGCAGCCGGTGGTGGCGATCAGGCCCTCGTGGTGGTCGTTGAGCAGCTCGCGGTCCCAGCGCGGGTACTTGCCGAACACGGAGTCCAGCGAGGCGCGCGAGGAGCCCTTGAAGAGGTTGTCCATGCCCTTGTTGTTGTAGGACAACAGGGTCATGTGGTTGTACAGGCCGCCGCCCGAGACGTCGTCGCCCTTCTGGCGTTCCTCGGTGCGCCACTTGACGCGGGTCTTGTCGGTGCGGTGGGTACCCGGGGTGACATAGGCTTCCACGCCGATGATCGGCTTGATGCCGGCACCGGTGGCTTGGCGCCAGAAGTCGAAAGCTCCGAAGAGGTAGCCATGGTCGGTGATCGCCATGGCTTCCATGCCCTGCCGGTTGGCCTCGGCGAACAGTTCGCCTAGCCGGGCCGCCCCGTCCAGCATGGAGTATTCGGTGTGTGTATGAAGATGGACAAATCCGTCACGTGTCGCGCTCACCAAACCAGTCTAGCGACAGCCGGCACGGAAGTCCTCGAGCCTGAACCAGGTGTGGGAAGAGATACAGCCGCCCGGAAAATTTCCGGGCCGCGCCGGCGCTTACAGGTGCACCCCGTTCCATGGTGTTCCTAGAAGGTTCCCTCGCGCAGCAGCTCCAGCGCGCCGGACAGGTCCGAGGGGTATTCGCTCTCGTATTCCATCCACTGCCCGGTGACCGGGTGTTCGAAGCCCAGGCGCTTGGCGTGCAGCCACTGCCTGGTCAGCCCAAGCGCGGCCCCCAGCTTCGGGTCGGCGCCGTAGGTCTGGTCGCCGGCACAGGGATGGCCGAATGCGGAGAAGTGCACGCGGATCTGGTGGGTGCGCCCGGTTTCCAGGTGCACCTCCACCAAGCTGGCGCGGCCGAAGGCCTCGATGACCTTGTAGTGGGTGACCGAGTTTCGTCCGCCGTCCAGCACGGCGAATTTCCAGTCGTGCCCTGGATGCCTGCCGATGGGTGCGTCGATGGTGCCTTCCAGCGGATCTGGCAGGCCTTGGACGACTGCGTGGTAGATCTTCTTCGGAGTGCGTTCCTTGAAGGCGCGCTTCAGGGCGGTGTAGGCGCGTTCGGACTTCGCCACCACCATCAGTCCGCTGGTGCCCACGTCGAGCCGGTGCACGATACCCTGACGCTCGGAAGCTCCGGAGGTGGAGATCGTGTAGCCTTCGGCCATCAGCGCCCCGACCACGGTCGGACCGACCCAGCCCGGCGACGGGTGGGCGGCGACGCCCACGGGCTTGTCGATGACAACGTAGTCGTCATCGTCGGCGATGATCTTCAGGTCTTTCACGGCTTCCACCCTGATTTCCAGCGGGTCGGCTTGGGCCGGTATGGTCACCGACAGCCTGTCCCCCGCTTTGAGCTTTAGTGACTTGGCAATAGTTTTCCCGTTGACCTGCACCTGTGAGTCCTTGCACAGGCTGGAGGCCAGGGTGCGGGGAATCTGCAGTACGCGCGCCAGGTAAGCATCCAGCCGGGATCCGGCGTCGGCCTCGTCGACCGAGAGGGCATGGTGCGATGCGTCCATCAGGGGGCTCATGAAGCAGGCTTCTGCGGGTCGTCGCCCTGGGCTGCGGAGCCGCTGTCCTTCGGCTTGTCCCCGATGGTGCCGTCCAGATTGATGCCGCGGATGAGCATGTAGGCGACCACGATCATGGAGCACACGATGAACGAATCGGCGACGTTGAAGATCGCGAAGTTCGTCACCGAGAACATGTCGACCACGTGGCCGAAACCGAAGGCAGGTTCGCGGAACAATCGGTCGCCCAGGTTGCCGAGCACGCCGCCCAGCAGGCTGCCGAGGACAATGGACCAACTGCGGATCTTGACCCGGCGGAACAACAGGTAGGTGACGACCACGGCCACCGTGGCCTGCAGGATGGTGAACACAACGGTGAAGTTCTCGCCCATGGAGAACGCGGCGCCCGGGTTCAGGATGTAGTGGATGTCAAAGAACCCCGGGATCACCTCGAAGGACTCTCCCAGCTCCATGCTGTTTTCGACCCAGAGCTTCACGCCCTGGTCAAGAACCAGGGCAATCAGGGCGATGATCAGGCCGAGTCCGGTGTAGCGTTTGGCCTTTGCGGCGGCGCTGCCCGCTTGTGGTTCACTCACGGTGTTACCCATTAATTCCTTTTAAACGTCATCGGTGGTGCCGGAAAGAATCCGTGCACCACCGATGATCTTACTTTATGACCAGTTCAAGCGTTGAACCGCAGGCAGTTAGTTGGCCTTGCCTGCTGCGCCATCGATCGAACCCTGCGACTCGAGGTCGCGCAGCTGTCCTTCGATGTAGGTCTTCAGGCGAGCACGGTAGTCGCGCTCGAAGCCGCGCAGCTGCTCGAGCTTGCGTTCGAGGACGGACTTCTGCTGCTCCAGGGCAGACAGGGTCTTGCGGCTCTTCTCTTCTGCCGAGGTGACCAAGGAGTTTGCCTCGGTCTTGGCATCGGAGATGATCTTGTCGCGCTGCTCAACACCGGATGCGACGTATTCGTCGTGCAGGCGCTGGGCCATGGCAAGAACGTTGGCAGCCGATTCGGCGGAAGGAGCGACGGCCGGTGCTGCTGCAGGAGCTGCTTCGACCTTCTTCTCGGCAGGCTTGGCAGCCGGAGCTGGCTCGGCCTGGTTCTCTTCTGCCGGCTTGGCAGCTGGAGCCGGAGCAGCCTTGGCTTCTTCGGCAGGCTTGGTTTCAGCCTTCTTATCCTCGGCTGGCTTGGCAGCTGGAGCAGCGGATACTGGAGCCGGAACAGCCTGTTCCTTGGCTACAACGTTTGCGTCTTCGCCAAGTTCGCTCAGACGGCGGCGGAGAGTCTCGTTTTCACCGGTTAGGCGACGCAGCTCCACCACGATCTCGTCGAGGAAGTCATCTACCTCGTCCTGGTCGTAGCCTTCACGGAACTTGGTCGGCTGAAAGCGCTTATTGACTACGTCTTCTGGCGTCAAAGCCATTGGGTCACCTCAATGCTGGGATCATTTCCGCAAGGCCTTTGGTTGCCCTGCGAAACACTTACCGTTCTTCAGTGTCGCGACCGGTGAAGTCGGAGCACTATTTCCTAAAGGATATAACGATTTGGACACTAAATACGAAATCGGGTCTTCACCCGAGTCTCTTTTTCTTTGAATCTACCTTGTAGGCGCTATGCCTACAATCCCCTAGCTGGAGGAGAAACTCCTACTCAGATACCTGTGCTCGCCCCCAGATTGCCGACGATGACCTTCGCGATCATGACGACGATGAAGAAAATCAAAAAGGACAGGTCAAGGCGGATACCGCCGAGATCCAGGGGCTTGATTTTCCCGCGGAGCCACCGCAGCGGCGGATCGGTGATCGACACGACGAACGACGCGACGACCAGCGCGATGCCCTTGGGACGCCAATGGCGGGCAAAGTTTTCAGTTATATCCAGCACAATTCGCATCAGAAGCAGAATTTGCAGGATCGCTAAGGCGAGATAAATAATCCCGAACACCATTTTTGTGCGCTCGCTCCTGGCGTCTTAGCTCTGGTTGAAGAAGGTTGCCTGGGCTTCGGACTGCTTGCGGTCCTCGCCCAGCACCTCGACGGTGGACGGCGAGAGCAGGAACACCTTGTTAGTGACTCGCTCAATCGATCCGTGCAGCGCGAAGACGAGGCCAGCGGAGAAGTCCACCAAACGCTTGGCGTCGGTTTCACCCATGTCGGTGACGTTCATAATCACCGGAATGCCGTCACGGAAGTTCTCACCGATGATTTTGGCATCGTTGTAAGAACGAGGGTGCACGGTTGTAATCTGACGCAATTCGGAATCCTCATCCCTCACTGAAGGGGCACGCTTGATGGGGGTTACCGGTGCACGGTATTCGGCATCCGGTTCTGTGGCTGTTGGTTGCGGAGCGGCCGCGCGAACGACTGGCTGCGGGCGCGGGGATTCGGCGGGACGCTTCGGAGCAGGGTCTTCGACGACGCGAACCGGAGGTTTCGGTTCTGCCTTATCTACCACAGCCTCTTCGTGCTCGACGGCGTCCGCCAAGCCGAGATAGACCATTGCTTTGCGCAGTCCGTCAGCCACGATAATTCTCCTAATTTGTCCCGTTCATGCACCCCATGCATGATTCCGCTACTTCGACGCTACCGCACAGAATTCAGGTAGCAATGTTCATTCGAGATTTTCTCACCGGTGTGTCGCACACGGGTGTTACTCGCGCCAAATAAGTCCTGCAAGTCGGCCCGAGTCAGTAGATCTGCGGTATGAAAAAAATCGTTCATCTTCCAAGGTGCAGAGACCGCTGAGCTGGACTTGGACGTCCAGTTCCGCCAGCTCCCGGGCCGCGGAGGCCGGAAGATCCAGCGCCTCGGTTCCCCAGGAAGTCCGGGTGCGGATTCCCGGACGAAGCTGCTCGGATTCCTCGGCCATCTGCTGCGGCACTTCGTAGCAGTTGCCGCAGATCGAAGGGCCGATGACGGCCTCGATCTGCACCGCGCCGTGGGAACGCAGCTGGTGTACGGTCTTGGACAGTATTCCGTCCAGCAGTCCGCGGCGTCCGGCGTGGGCAGCGGCCGTGAGACTGCCGCCGGATTCTGGATTGCGCCCCACGAAAAGCACCGGCAGGCAGTCCGCGACCATGACCGCCAGCGGTTCAAGCCCTGAGGGGTCGACCAGCGCATCGCAGGTCGGCGCCTCCGGGTCGCTCCACGAGGTGCGTTGCGCACCGTCGACCGCATGGATCAGCGTGGAGTGGATCTGGTTCATGAAATTCAGGGAAAAACGTCGAACCCCGATCGAGTCCTCCAGCCTGGCACGATTCTCCGCCACGAGGCGGGGATCGTCATTCACATGCAGGGCGAGGTTTCCCTCGGCCTGCGTCGTGAAGGCCAGCTGGATGCTCGGATCGAGGTTCGACGCGAAATGTAGCACTGCTCAGCTTCCTGCTGTTCTTACTTCAGGAAGTCCGGGACGTCGAGGTCGTCGTTGGAGCCGTTCAGGTCCGAATCGACAACGTCTGGCAGGTCCTGGAAAGGGTTCTGCTCTGCGGCAGGCTTCTCTGCAGGTGCCGGGGCGGCCGGCGGGACAACGGCGGGAGCAGCAGGCGCGGCAGGTGCAGCTGGCTCTGCTGCACGGCTGACGGCTGGCTTGGACAGGGCCGGTGCGGACATCGGCTTGCTGGTCACGTCCGGCTCGTCGAAGCCGGCGGCGATCACGGTCACGCGGGCTTCATCCCCCAGTGCGTCGTCGATGACGGCGCCGAAGATGATATTTGCTTCCGGGTGGGCGACTTCTTGGACCAGGCGGGCGGCTTCGTTGATCTCGAACAGGCCGAGATCCGAACCACCCTGGATGGACAGCAGCACACCGTGCGCGCCGTCGATGGAGGCTTCCAGCAACGGCGAGGCGATGGCCAGTTCGGCCGCCTTCACCGCGCGGTCCTCGCCGCGGGCCGAGCCGATGCCCATCAGTGCGGAGCCAGCGCCCTGCATGACGGACTTCACGTCGGCGAAGTCGAGGTTGATCAAGCCCGAGGTGGTGATCAGGTCGGTGATGCCCTGGACACCGGAGAGCAGGACCTGGTCGGCCTGGCGGAATGCGTCCAGAACGGACACGTTGCGGTCCGAAATGGACAGCAGACGATCGTTAGGGATGACGATCAGGGTGTCGACCTCGTCGCGCAGCGCCTCGATGCCGGACTCTGCCGAGTTGGCACGGCGGCGGCCTTCGAAGGTGAACGGGCGGGTGACCACACCAATGGTCAGCGCGCCCAGGGAGCGTGCGATGCGGGCAACGACAGGGGCGCCACCGGTACCGGTGCCGCCGCCTTCGCCTGCGGTGACGAAGACCATGTCGGCGCCGCGCAGGACGTCCTCGATCTCCTCGACGTGGTCCTCGGCTGCCTGGCGTCCAACTTCAGGGTTGGCGCCTGCACCCAGACCGCGAGTCAGCTCACGTCCAACATCCAACTTGACGTCGGCGTCGCTCATGAGCAGTGCCTGAGCGTCGGTGTTGATGGCGATAAATTCAACGCCCTTCAAACCGACTTCGATCATACGATTGACTGCGTTTACACCGCCACCGCCGATACCGACGACTTTAATGACCGCGAGGTAGTTCTGTGGAGCTGCCACGTCCCGCTTCCCTTGTTAGATGTGCTACATGAATCCGACCCATGCCGAAACCTTCACCCTTAGCCTGAAGGTCAGGTTTCTGTCAAGCGATCGTTATTAAGAACGCTATGAGTCGTATGGTCTTTGTGCAACGACCGCCTAGGCGTGTCGCTACTTCAAACCTATCTTTCCAGAATTTTGGCTCAGAATGTTCATCCCGCGCCCAAGTCTGACGTACTTAATAGGTCACCGGATTTTCCGGATTGGAGACGTCGATGGTCTTCTTCGCCTCCGCGCTGTCCTTTGAATTATTCAGGAAAATCTGTGTCACCTGATTTTTCAACGCCGCCTTCTCCCCGTTGCCCCAAATCAGTGTACGCTTCTGCGGCAAAGCAAGTTCCATGAATCCCGCTTCGGTCAACGAAGCGGTGGAAACCTGCTCCAGCACCTTGGCGTCGACCCCGCTGAGAATCGAGGTCAGCAACTTGAACTGCTCTGGATCCTTGGTGGCATCCGAGGCCTTGATCTTCGGCAACTTGGTTTTGTCCTTGGCGCCGAGCTTCTTCAGCTTGGCGCCGGTGTCGGACACCAGGAAGTTGGATTTGCCGTCCACCAGGATCGCCACCGGAACCTCCTCATGGATCTCCACCACCAGGGTGTTGGGCATCTGGGCCCGAACCACGACGCTGTCGATCGCCGGCTGCTCACCGAGCAGCTCTTCGACCTTGGCTTCGGAAATCCGCGGAAGCGGCGTGCCTTCCAAGGGCGCCAGCGACTCGAGCAGCTGCTTTTCGCTCAGCAGCTTGGTCCCGGTCACCTCGATCTTCTTGGCTGCCAGCACCGGGGAAAAACTCAGCACCAAGACCACGACCAGGCTGAGCACCACGATGGCGGCTGCGCCGATGAGCATGATCTTGCGCCGCCTCTTCTCCGGGCTGGGCGGAAGTTCAACGACCTTGGCTTTTTCGTCCATTGGTTCCTAGGGTTGCGTTCGTCGAGCGGGTCTCAGGACAAAGCGTCGAGCAGCCGGCCGCCGAGGTAGGTGACGTCTCCTGCTCCCACGGTCATGATCACGTCGCCGGGCTCGGCGTTTTCCACCACATGGGCCACCGCGGCCTCCGGCGCGAACACATGGGCCGGCACTTCGACGCGTTCGGCGATCAGCTCGCTGGCGACACCCTCGATGGGCTCCTCGCGGGCGGGATAGATCTCCAGCAGGGTCACCGTGTCCGCGAGCGAGAGCGCGCTGGCGAACTGGCGGTAGAACTCCTTGGTGCGGGAGAACAGGTGCGGCTGGAAGAGCACGTGCAGCTTGCCCTCCCCCGCCATCACGCGGCCGGCCTTCAGCGCGGCGGTGACTTCGGTGGGATGGTGGGCGTAGTCGTCGTACACCCGCACACCGTCGGCTTCGCCCTTGAACTCGAAGCGGCGGGCCGCGCCGGTGAAGCCGGCCAGGGCTTCGAGCGCGTCGTCCACGTCCACGCCGGCGTCGATGCCCACCGAGAGCGCCGCGGCGGCGTTGAGCAGGTTGTGCTGGCCGGGCACCGCGAGGTTCAGGATGTGCTCCTGTCCGCTGCCCCATTCGATGGTGGCGGCAAAGCGGCCGTTGTCCAGAGCGCGGGCATCGCTCAGCCGGCGGTCTGCATGATCGGAGAAACCGTAGGTCTGCACCCGCAGGTCGCTGCGGCTCTGGCGCATCTTGTGCGCGAGCTCGTTGGCGCCGGGATCGTCGGCGCAGCAGATCAGCAGCCCGTCCTCGGGCAGCAGCTGGGCGAAGTCGACGAAGGCCTGGTGCACTGCTTCGGCGGTGCCGTAGTGATCAAGGTGGTCCGCCTCGACGTTGGTCACGATGATGACGTCCGGGCGGTAGTTCAGGAACGATGCGTCGGATTCGTCGGCCTCGGCCACGAAGTAGCCTCCGTTGCCCAGTTCCGCGTTGGTACCCAGGCTCGGGATGTTGGCGCCCACCGCGAAGCTCGGCACGGCCCCGACGGACTTGAGCATGTGGGCGGTCAGCGAGGTGGTGGTGGTCTTGCCGTGGGTTCCGGCGATCGCCACGACGCGGTCATGGCCGCGCATGGTCGCTTCAAGCCCCTGGGAGCGGTGCAGGATGCGCAGTCCGCGGCGCACTGCCTCGTCGTATTCGGGATTGCCCGGCTTGATGATCGAGGAGATCACCACGGTGTCCGCGTCGCCCAGGTTCTCCGGCGCATAGCCGACATGAATGCGGGCCCCGCGTTCGCGCAACCCGTCCATCACCGGCAGGTCCTTGGCGTCGGATCCCGAGACGCTCAGCCCGTAGTCCAGCATGAGCCGGGCCACGGCCGAGACTCCGACACCGCCAACACCCATGAGGTGTACCTTGCCCAATTCGGCATTGAGCTCGTCGGCTCGCTTCGACATGTTCTAGCCTTCCTGTCCCGGCAGTGCCCGGGATGAAACTTCGGTGATGATCTTCCGTGCCATGATCTGCGCGGCGTCGCGCCGTCCCAGTGAGGAGGCGGCCTGCGACATCCCTTCCAGTTTATGCCGATCGCCCAGCAATGGGATGACATGCTCGGCGATGTAGCCGGCGGAGAAGTCCTTGTCCTCGACCAGCAGCGCGCCGCCGGCCTGGACCAGTTCGCGGGCGTTGAGCTTCTGCTCGCCGTTGCCGATCGGCAGCGGAACCAGCACCGAGGGGGTGCCTGCCACTTCGAGTTCGCAGACGGTTCCGGCGCCCGAGCGGCAGACCATCAGGTCCGCCGCGGCGTAGGCGTAGTCCATGCGGTCAACGTATTCGACCTGGGTATAGCCCTCGTGGGCCAGCAGCGCGCCGGAGTCGTCGGTGAGCTGCTTGCCGCGGCCGGTGATATGCACGGTGCGGATGCCGGCGGCGTTCAGCTGCTGGAGGGACTGGGCGACGGCGTTGTTCAGGCTCAGCGCGCCCGAGGAGCCGCCGGTGACCAGCAGCACCGGGCGGTCGTCGGTCAGCCCGAAGTGGGCCCGGGCCTCGTCGCGCAGCGCGGCGCGGTCCATGGTGGCCACGTTGGAGCGCATGGGCATGCCGACCTGTTCCTCGCCGGGCAGCCCGGTGCCGGCGAAGGTGGTGCCCACGGCGGCAGCGTGCTTGGCGCCGAGCTTGTTGGCCATGCCGGCCTTCGAGTTCGCTTCGTGCACGAAGATCGGGACACCGAGCTTCCTGGCGGCCAGGTAGGCCGGGGTGCAGACGTAGCCGCCAACTCCCAGCAGCGCCTGCGCGTTGCTCCGGCGCAGCACCGCCTTGGCCTGGTTCACTGCCTTGGCGAAGCGGAAGGGGAACTTCAGCACGTCGAGATTGATGCTGCGCGGCATCGGGGCCTTTGGAATCAGTTCCAGCGGGTAGCCGGCTTCGGGCACCAGCCGGGTTTCCAGTCCCCCGGGCGAGCCCAGCGCGGTGATCTGCGCGGCCGGGTTTTCGTCCTTGACCGCGTCGGCGATCGCCAGCATGGGCGAGATGTGCCCGGCCGTGCCGCCGCCGGCGACTACCAGTCGAATCGGTTCGCTCATGGTGCTGGTGTACTCCTTGGGTTGGTCGGCAGCGGGTGCCGTTGGTAATTCTGTGGTGCGCTCGGTGAGAACCGTCCGCGGGGGTGCCGGGCCCGGTCCGTGGGCTCAGCGCTTGGGCTTGGGTTTGGCCGCCGGCTTGGTGGAAGGAACGACGGAGACCACTTGGTCTTGCTTCTGCTGGCGGGCCGAGGAGAGCACGAAGCCCATGGCAAGCATGACCGCGAGCATCGCGGAACCGCCGGAGGAGATGAAAGGCAGCGGCACGCCGATGACCGGCAGCACGCCGGAAACGGTGCCCAGGTTCACGAAGGTCTGGCCGATGATCCAGGACATCAGGCAGCCCATGAGGACGCGGGTGTACAGGTCGGTGGCGCGCATGGCGATGCGGTACATGGCCAGGGCGAGGATGGCGAACAAGGCGAGCACGAAGATCACGCCGATGAAGCCGAACTCTTCACCGAGGATGGAGAAGATGAAGTCGTTCTGCGCTTCGGGTACGTAGGACCATTTCATGCGGGACTGGCCTGGGCCGACGCCGAACCAGCCGCCGGAGGCGAAGGCGTGCATACCCATGTTCGACTGGTAGCACTGGTCTCCGCTGCCGCAGTCGATGCCCAGCCATGCCTTGATGCGTCCGCGGCGGTTGGCCGAGGCCATGACCAGGACGGTCAGCAGCGCGAACCCTGCGGCGCCCAAGCCCAGCAGCCATTTCATGCGCAGGCCGCCCAGGAACATCGCGGTGGCCAGGATCATGATGAGCACCAGGGCGGTGCCCACGTCCTTGCCGAGCACCACAAGCAAAAGAATGATGGCGCCGACCGGTGCCAGGATCGGAATCATCAGGTGCTTCATGTCGCCCAGCAGGTGCTGCTTCTTCTCGAGCATGAAGGCGGAGAACACCGCCAAGGCGAGCTTGGCGAATTCGCTGGGCTGCAGGCCGAATCCACCGATCTTGATCCAGTTGCGGTTGCCGAGGACTTCATGTCCCAGCGGCGTGAACGCCACCAGGAACAGCAGCGCCATCGCGGCACCCACGGCGATCCACGCGAGGCGTTTGAGCTTGGAGGGGTGGATGAACTGCATGACCAGCATGCAGACGATGCCGACTCCTGCGAACATCGCCTGGGACAGGGCCACGGTGAAACCGTTGCGTCCGGCCGCGATTGCTTCGACGGAGGCGGAGGACTGCACCATGATGACGCCGAACACCGACAGGAAGATCGAGGTCACCAGCACCAGCCAGTAGTCGGTCGAGGCCAGGCGTGCGCTGGCCTTCTCGACTCCGCTGAAGATCCCGCCCTGCGGGCGCAGGCCGGGCTTCTTGCCGGAGGCGGCGGTCTTCCCGGTTTCGGCCTTGGCGCCCTGCGGCTGCTTGCGCTCCTTGGTCACCACCAATGCCCCCGTCTGTTGTTGCTTTCCGGCACTGGCCGGGTTCTCTTGCGTGCTGTTAGTCGTCGGAATTCTGATCCGTGGAACCACTATCCATCAGATCACTGACCGCGCTGATAAAGGCGTTGCCACGCTGGGCGTAGGAACTGAACTGGTCCATGGACGCGGCGGCCGGTGCCATCAGCACCGTGTCCCCCGCCTGGGCAAGTTTCCCTGCGGTGTGCACGGCGCGGGCCATGACCTGGGCGCCGCTGGGCAGGGTGCCGGTTTCATCGTGCACCGCGGCGGTGATGTCGATGACCTCGACCTTCGGCGCGTGCTCGGCCAGCGCTTCGCGCAGCCCCTGGATGTCGGTGCCGATCAGCAGCACGGTGCGCAGCCGGGCCGCGTGCTTGGCCACCAGCTCGTGGTAGTCCACGCCCTTGGACAGGCCGCCGGCAATCCAGACGACCTTGGTGAAGGCCGCCAGGGAGGCGTCGGCCGCGTGCGGGTTGGTGGCCTTGGAGTCGTTGATCCACAGGATGTCGTCGCGGCGGGCGACAGCCTGGATTCGGTGGGCGCCGGCGTCGAAGCCGCTCAGGCCGCGGTGCACGGCTTCCGGCTGAACGCCGAAGGCGCGGGTCAGCGCGGCGGCGGCCGCTGCGTTCGCAGCGGTGTGGCGCGGGACGATCTCGCCGATGTCCTTCAACGCGATCAGTTCCACCGCATTGGTGCGGCGGTCCTCGATGAATGCGCGGTCCACCAGCAGGTCCTCGACCACTCCGACCATGGACACCGACGGGGTGTTGGTGGTGAAGCCGATGGCGCGGCAGCCCTCGATGACCTCTGCGTTCTCCACCATGTCGAGGGTGACCTCGTCGGCGACGTTGAAGATCGCGGCAATCTGCGTGCGCTCGTAGATCTTGGCCTTGTCGGCCTTGTAGTTCTCGAACCCATCATGCCAGTCCACGTGGTCCTCGGCGATGTTCAGCACCACGGAAGCGACCGGGGAAATGCTGTGGGTGTAGTGCAGCTGGAAGCTGGACAGCTCCACGGCGAACACGTCGTAGTCCACCGGCTCGCGCACGGCGTCCAGGATCGGGGTGCCGACGTTGCCCACGGCGATGGCCTTCAGGCCAGCGGCCTGCAGGATCGCTTCGGTCATGCCCACGGTGGTGGTCTTGCCGTTGGTGCCGGTGATGGCCAGCCACTTCGGCGCCGTGCGCCCCGCGCGGTTCTGCACGCGCCAAGCCAGCTCGATGTCGCTCCAGACCGGGATGCCTGCCTCGGTGGCTTCGGCGATGACCGGGTGGCGCGGGTTCCAGCCTGGCGAGGCGAGCACCAGCTGCGGCTGCTGGTCCTGCACCTGCGGCAGGTGCGTGACGTGCTCGGCGCCCAGCAGCACCTGGTGCGCGCCGACGATCATCAGGGTTTCCCCGCGCTGCTGGTTCAGCTCGTCGTCGCGGCCGTCCAGGACGGTGACGACGGCTCCGAGCTCGATTAGCGTGTCGGCGGCGGAGAAGCCAGACAGGCCCAGGCCCGCCACGAGAACGCGCAGGCCTTTCCAGTTCGAATCCCAGCTTGTCAGTTCGGCCAGTGCGGCATTGGCGTTTGCGCTCACAGTGCGACAACCCATTCAGAGTAGAAGATGCCCAGACCTGCGGCCACGAACAGGCCTGCCAGGATCCAGAAGCGGATGACGACGTTTTCCTCGGACCAACCCGACAGCTCGAAGTGGTGCTGCAGCGGGGCCATCTTGAACACGCGCTTGCCGCCGGAGATCTTGAAGTAGCCCACCTGGATGATCACGGACAGCGAGATGATGACGAACAGGCCGGCGATGATGACCAGCAGCAACTGGGTGCGGGAGAGGATCGCGAAGGCCGCGACGGCGCCGCCGATGGCCAGCGAGCCGGTGTCGCCCATGAAGATCTTGGCCGGCTTGGCGTTGAACCACAGGAAGCCGATCAGCGCGCCGGAGAGGATGGCGCCGAGCATGGCCAGGTCCTGCGGGTCGCGCACCGAATAGCACACGTCCAGCGCGTTCGCGTTGCTGCAGGCCTGGTTCTGCTGCCAGATGCCCATCAGCGTGTAGGCGCCGAAGACCATGATGGAGGCGCCGGTGGCCAGGCCGTCCAGGCCGTCGGTGAGGTTCACGCCGTTGGTGGTGCCGGTGACGATGAAGTTGGCCCAGAGGACGAACAGGATCAGGCCGACCATCGGTCCGGCGAAGGCCAAGTCGATGTTGGTGTCGCGCAGGAAGGAGATCGCGGTGGAGCCAGGGGTCAGCCCCTGGTCATTGGGGAACTGCAGCGCCAGCACGGCGAAGCTGATGCCCACCACTGCCTGCAGCACGATCTTCTGCCAGGCGCGCAGGCCCAGCGAACGCTTCTTGAAGATCTTGATGAAGTCGTCCAGGAAGCCGACCAGGCCCATGCCGCCGAAGAGCAGCAGCACCAGCAGGCCGCTGGCCGTGATGCCCGCGCTGGCCCGGCCCATCATGCCCAGGATGGCGTGGGTCAGGAAGTAGGCGATGAAGACCGCCAGCACGAAGACCACGCCGCCCATGGTGGGCGTTCCGGACTTCACCGCGTGGGACATCGGCCCGTCGTCGCGGACCACCTGTCCGTACTGCTTCTTCGTGAGCAGCTTGATGTACAGCGGCATGAACACCACGGTCAGCAGCAGGGCGATGCCCGCTCCTACGATTAATGCGATCATGCGTTCTCGCCTTCCTTCACGAATGCTGCGATGTCATCACCCAGATGGCGCAGGCCGGCGCCGTTGGAGGACTTGAACAGGACGATGTCCCCCGGCTCCAGCTGCTCCTGCAGCAGGGTGCGGGCTTCGTCCACGTTCTCTACGAAAAACGCCTCGTCGCCCCAGCTGCCTTCCAGCACCGCGGAGTTGTAGGCCGCCTTCGCGCCGCGGCCGACGACCACGAGCTTCTTGATGTTCATCCGCACCGCCAGGCGGCCCAGCAGGTCGTGCTGGTGGATTGACTCGTCGCCCAGCTCCAGCATTTCACCGAGCACCGCCCAGGTGCGCCGCCCCGGAGTCTCGCCGCTGGGCAGGCCCAGCTCGGCCAGGGTCACCAGTGCGGCGCGCATGGATTCGGGATTCGCGTTGTAGGCGTCGTTGATGATGCTCACGCCGTCGGCGCGCTCGACGCGCTCCATGCGCCAGCGGCTTCCTGCCTTCCGACCGTTGAGCACGCGGGCAATCAGCGCGGGATCGATGTCCAGGGCGTAGGCGGCGTTGGCAGCTGCCAGGATGTTCGCCACGTGGTGGCGGCCGAGCAGGCCGGAGGTGATGCGCTGGGAGTAGCCGTCGGGGAACTGCAGGGTCATTTCGGGCTGGCCCTGGGAGTTGACCTCCACGTCGGCGCCCCAGACCCCGGCGCCCTCCACCGGCTTGCTCCCGGTGCCGAAGAAGCGGACCGCTCCCCCGGAGCGCGAGGCCATGCGCGCCACGCGCGGGTCCTCGGCGTTCAGGATGGCGATGCCGTCGGCGTCCAGCGCCTCGACCAGCTCGCCCTTGGCCTTCTCGATGTTCTCCACGCCGCCGAATTCGCCGGCGTGCGCGGTGCCCACGCAGAGCACCACGCCGATCTTCGGGTGGACCATGTCGGTCAGGTAGGTCAGGTGACCGATACCGGTGGCACCCATCTCGATCACGAAGTACTTGGTGTCCTCGGTGGCATTGAAGACGGTCAGCGGCACGCCGACCTCGCCGTTGTAGGAGCCGATTGGCGAGACGGTCGGCGCGACCTCGGAGAGGATGGCCGCCAGCAGGTCCTTGGTGGTGGTCTTGCCGGCCGAGCCGGTGATGCCCACAACCACCGCATCGTTCTTCTGCTTCAGGTAGGCGACGATGTGGGCCGCGATCTTGCCCATGGCTTCCACGGCATCCGGGACGATGACCGCCGGGTGCTCGCGGCGCTGCTCGTCGAGCGTGACACGCTCGGCCAGCGCCAGTACGGCCCCGGAGGACAGCGCGGCGTCGATGAAGGCGTGGCCGTCGGAGAACTCTCCGGGCTTGGCGACAAAAAGCGAGCCTGGTACGACGTCGCGGGAATCGGTGGTCGCCGAGGTCACCACGGTGCCGGGGGCGACGGTATTCGTCGCTTTCCCTCCGGTGATGCTCAGCAGGTCGGTCAAAGACAGTTCAATCATGGCAATAAGGACTTTACACTCGGGCGATGACGTTGGTGGACTTGGGCGTGCTAGGGAATGGTCACAAAACCATGAAGTTTCAGGGCATTGGCCAGTTCCACTCGATCGTCAAGTTCGACGTCCATTCCCGCGACGTCTTGGCTGACTTCGTGCCCGCGGCCTGCCACGAGGATCGCGTCGTTGGCTCCCGCCAAACTCACAGCAAACTCCACGGCTTGGGCGCGTGGCGCGATGTTGTGCAGCTGCACCTCGGGGCGTTCGGCCTCGATGGCGCGGGCGGCGCCGGCGGCCACCTGCTCGCGGATCGGGGCCGGGTCTTCCCCGTGCGGGTCGTCGTCGGTGACGATCACGATATCCGCGTGGCGTACCGCCACCGCGCCCATGTCCGGGCGCTTGGTGGTGTCGCGGTCGCCGGTAGCACCGAAGACGATGATGCGCCGTCCCCCGGGGCCCGGGCGCACCGAGTCCAGGGCCTTGGCCAGCGCGTCCGAATTGTGCGCGAAGTCAACCACTGCCACCGGCGACTCGCCGACCACCTGCATGCGTCCGGGCACCGCGACCGACAGCGGGTCGCTGGCGTCCAGCGCCTGCTGCAGCGCGTGAAGCGGCACCCCGCTGGCCAGCACCATCAGCGCCGCCAGCGCCGCGTTGGCCACGTTGAACATGCCAGGCAGCCCGGTGCGGGTGCTTAGGGTGCGTCCGTCGCGGTGGGTGATGTTGAAGCTGTGGCCCAGGCCCGAGTGCTGCAGGTTCTCCACACGCCAGTCGGCGCCCGGGTGACCGGCATCCAGGCTCAGCGATTCCGTGGGGACCAGCGCGCGGTCGGCCAGCTGCTGGCCGTACGCGTCGTCGACCATCACCACGGCGCGTTGGCTTCGCTCGGGGGTGAACAGCTGGGCCTTGGTCTCGAAGTACTCCTGCATGGTCCCGTGCAGGTCCAGGTGGTCCTGGGTGAGGTTGGTGTAGCCGGCGACCGCGAAGGACAGGGCGTCCACCCGACCGTAGCTCAGCGAGTGGCTGGAGACCTCCATGGCCACCGCGTCGACCTGCTGCTCGGCCATGCTGGCCAGCACCCCGTGCAGCTGGGTGGATTCCGGGGTGGTGAGCACGCTGGGAATGATCTGCCCACGCGCGGACATCTCGATGGTGCCGACCAGACCGGTCTCCGTGCCCAGGGCCTCCAGGATGGAGCGGATCATGAAGGTGGTGGTGGTCTTGCCGTTGGTGCCGGTTACGCCGAACAGCTGCGGGCAGCGGGTGGCGGTGCCGTAGATGCGCTGGGCCGCGGCGGCGGCGACGGCCCGCACGTTCTCCACGGTCGCCACCGGCAGCTGAAAGTCCGCCGGCAGATGGGCCAGGCCCTGGGCGTCGGTGATCAGTGCAAGTGCCCCGTTGGCCACCGCGGTGGCGGCGAACTCCGCCCCATGGCGGCGCGCGCCGGAGATCGCCAGGAAGACATCCCCGGGCTGCACCACCTGCGGGTTCAGGCTGACCCCGCGAACCAAGGGGTTCGCCGCCGGGTTCAGCGAACCGCGCACGGCGCCGAGCGCCGCGCACAGTTCCTCGAAGCTGGTTTCCGCAACTGACTGCGGACGCAAATGACGTTCCAGCGCGCGCGGCGTGCCGGGTTCCTGGACTACCAAGGTTTCTTTTGTTCCTCACCTACAAAGACGTCGTACGCCTCTGAATCGCTTGTGCTCGGTGGCACGTTGTACGTATTCAACGTATGGCTCATCACTTCGGTGAACGTGTCCGCCACCGTGAAGTTGCGCCAATTGCCCTGCGGCCGGTACATCGTGGCTACGACCACGTACTGCGGGTCGTCCAGCGGGGCGACGCCGGCGAAGGAGTACGTGTAACCGTCATAGCCCTTCGCGCTGGCGGCCTGGCCGGTTCCGGACTTACCGCCAACGCGGTAGCCCGGTATCTTCATTTTAGTACCGGTTCCCGACTCAACGACCGATTCCATGAGTTTGAGCATCTCGGATGATGTTGATTCCTTCACAACCCGGGTTTCCTTGCGCTCGGCCGGTTCGGAGATCGAGCCGTCCTCGTTGCGGTACCCGTCGATCAGGCTGGGCTGGATGCGCACGCCGCCGTTGGCCAACGTCTGGAAGATGGATGCGGTGTGCAGGGCGGTCTGCGAGTAGCCCTGCCCGAACATCGTGGTGTACTGCTGGCGGCGGTCCCAGGTTTCCGGGGCGGCCAGCTGTCCGGCGCTGGCGCCGTTCAGTCCGACGTCGATCGGGGTTCCCAGGCCGAAGGCACGCATGTAGTCGTAGCGGGTCTGCTTGCTGACCTGATTGCCCACCATCACCGTGCCGGTGTTGTAGGAGCGGGCGAAGATGCCAGCCGCCGTCATGTCGTAGGTGGCGTGCGGCAGCGAGTCGTTGATGGTCTCCTTGGTGAACGTCTTCTTGTTCGGGACCTTGAACTCGTCCAGGGGCTTGACCTTGCCCTGGTCGATGGCCGCGGCGAAGATCGCCGCCTTGCCCGTGGAGCCCGGCTCGAAGGCGCGGGTGATGGAGACCGAGCGGCGGAATTCAGGTTCGGTGGCGCCCGGGTTGTTGGGGTCCAGCTCTGCCGAGTCGCCGATGGCCAGCAGCTTGCCGGTCTTGACCTCCTGCACGATGACGGTGGCCCACTCGGCGTTGAACTGCTTCTGCTTGGCTTCCGCGGCGCGCTGGGCCACGTACTGGATGTCGTTGTCGATGCTCAGCAGCACGTCCTGGCCGTTGACTGCGGGGGTCTCTTCCAGTTCGGTGGTCGGGATGCGCACGCCGTCGGCACTGACCTCGAACTTGCGTTTGCCGGCGGTGCCGGCGAGATGGTCTTCCTGGCTCAGTTCAAGGCCTTCGGCGCCGACGACGCCCTTCTGGTCCTCGGAGTTCCGTACGAAGCCCAGCAGCGGGCCGGCGATGACGCCCTGCGGGTACTGGCGTTCGCTGCGCAGCACCGAGTTCAGTCGCGGAATGCCGATTTCCATAACCTCGTTGCGAACCTCGGGGGTGACGCTCTTGGCGATCATGACGTAGCCCTTGGGCTTTGCGCCGTCCTGCGGGCGGATGGCCTTGGTCAGCTCGTCGACATCCTGGTCGAGCACCTCGGCCAGTTCCTTGATTGCTTGTTCCCAGGAAATCCGCTCGCGGGAGTTGGAGCCGTCGCGCGCCTTGCGCCGGATGGTGTCCTTCTGGTCCCGCTGGTCGACAACCAGGTCGTAGCGGTCCACCGACACGGCGAGGACGTTGCCGTTCTTGTCCAGGATGGATCCGCGGGTGGGCGCGATGGTCTCCACGCGGTTGCGCGTATCGGCCGCTTCCTTGGCCGCCGCCGCGGGGTTGATGCCCTGCACCCAGAAGAGTCGACCGGCGATGATGACCAGCAGCAGGATGGACAGCAGCAAGACGAAGCGCATGCGTTTCTTCGCGGTATCAGCGACAGTCGAACTCACGGTGAACCCAACTTTCCTTCATCGTGGATTGGTGACAGCCAACTTGCCGCCCTGTGTTCAAGCTTAGGAAGCGAACCTTAGTCTGTCGGGGATTTCATGGTCGGCGCCGGTATCGTGCCGCCGTTGAGCTCGCCCTCGGTGAATACGGGGCGTCCGTCGTCCCCGACCTTGCGTTCGACCGTCTCCGGCTTGGTCTCTGCTGCCGCGGCCTTCTCAGGCTTTTCGGAAGTCTGCTTGCCAACCGTGGTTTCGGGCGTCGTGGACTTCGCTTTCTCTTCAGCGGCCTTGGCCTTCTTGGTGCCGTTGATGCTTTCGCCCGGTAGCGGCAGAGTGTCGTAATTCGTCGCGTTCTTGTCGCCCTTGACCGCTTCTTCAGCTGGCTGGGTGATCTTTCCCTCAGAGAGGTCAATCAGTCCGGGCGCACCCGGGGCGACGAGTCCGAGGTCGGAAGCCTTGCGAGCCAGTGCCTGCGGTGCCGAGAGCGACTGGGCGTCCTTGAGCAACGCCTGGTTTTCCTGGGAGAGGGCGCGTTCCTGATTGCGCAGGGAAACGATGTCGTACTGGCGCTGGGCCACCGAGGTGTTCATCAGGACCAGGGCCACGATGACCGCGACGAATAACATGACCATGACCACCGAGGTGACGACCATGGATCGCTTGTTCGTCTCGTTGATCCGTGGGACCAAGGAAAGAGTCACGCGCTGAGGCGTGTCAGCAAACTTGAGATCGCTAGCGGAAACGGGCTCGGGGCGCACGGCGCGGGCAGCACTGCCGTCAACAACTGGTTGGGCCGTCATGGCTGCGTTCTTTTGCACTCGGCGCTGGGCTCGTTGGCTCATACTAGCTCCTCTTCAGAACTCGTTCCACGGCCCGCAGGCGGGCTGAGGCGGCACGTGAATTTTCTGCAATTTCAGCTTCGCTGGGCTTTTCGGTTCCCTTGGTGAGAACCTTGAACTCAGCTTTGTGTTCCTCCAGCTCAACCGGGAATCCCGGAGGGGCCGAGGAGGTCGATCCCTGGACGAAGTGTCGTTTGGTGATCTTGTCTTCCAGCGAGTGGTAGCTCATGACCACCACTCGGCCTCCGATGTTCAGTGCGCCCATGGCGGCCGGGATGGCTCGCTCCAGGACGTCCAGTTCTTCGTTCACGGCGATGCGCAGTGCCTGGAAGGTTCGCTTGGCCGGATGCCCGTGGTTGCGGGCCGCCGCGGCGGGAACAACGGATCGAATGACGTCCACCAGCTGGGCGGTGGTGGTGATCCGTGCCTTGGCCCGGGCTTCGACAATCGCAGTGGAGATCCTGCCGGCGAATTTCTCTTCGCCCCATTGGCGGATGATCCGCAGCAGTTCCTCGCGTTCAAGGTCGTTGACCAGATCTTCAGCGGTAGGTCCGGCCGAGGTATCCATACGCATGTCCAGCGGAGCATCATAGGAGTAGGCGAACCCCCGTTCACGCTCATCTAGCTGGAGGGAGGAGACGCCGAGGTCGAACAGCACGCCGTCGACGCCGGGGAAACCGAGATCGGCTACAACGTCGGCGATCTCGTCGTAGACCGCGTGGACGAGGTCGATGCGGTCCTCGAAGGGACGCAGACGGGCCCCGGCAAGCTCGTGGGCTTGCTCGTCGCGGTCCAGGCCGATCAGGTGGAGATTCTCGAACCGCTGGAGGATGGCCTCCGAATGGCCGCCCATGCCCAGGGTGCAGTCGACGACGATTGCCCGACGTCCCTCTGCGTTGGCTCGTTCAATACCCGGAGCCAGCAGATTGACGCAACGATCCAGAAGTACCGGAACATGTCGTTCTGATGCTGGTCGCTGGGAATCCTGATTCGTCACTGCGCCCCCTTTCGCGTTCAAATCGGTGCTGAGATCAGATCCCCCTCCAACCGTTGACGGCGAGACATTCTGGCTCCGGGGAAGTGAAGCCAGAAGATTTCGCCTTCAAGGTGGCTGGAGATCTCATCCCAGCTGCTTGGTTGACCTGAGTGGCCGCCCCTGATCGGACGACTAATCCTCGTCGGTCTCGGAAAACACTTCTTCCTGTTCCTGCAGGTACTGCTGCCACGCTGCGGAATCCCAGATCTCGATGCGGTTACCCGCACCAATCACCGTTACCTCGCGGTCGAGACCGCCATAGGTGCGAAGCACCTGCGGGATTGTGACTCGCCCCTGCTTGTCGGGAACTTCATCAGACGCACCGGAAAGGAACACGCGGGCATAGTCCCTGGCCTTGCGGGATGTCAGCGAAGCCTGAGCAAGTTGCTCATGTTGCTTCTCGAACTCTCGTTGGCTGAAGACGTAGATGCAGCGTTCCTGTCCCCGGGTCAAGACCAGCCCATAAGCTAACTCGTCACGGTATTTGGCAGGCAGAATCAGGCGCCCCTTTTCGTCGAGTCGCGGCGTGTAAGTTCCAAGGAACATGCACACCGCCTTTCTCCGCGAAGTGGTCAGAATCCCCGATTCCCTCTACTGCACTCCACTTTACTCCACAACCCTCCACTGTCAACGCACCTACCTGGGTTTGCCGAAGGTTTAGACATAAAAAATAGCGTATTTCCGCGTGTTTAAAGGAGAAAATGCAGTGGAGGCTCCAGGGGCAGCTGTGGACCGAAAAGTGCGGAAGAATCCCTATAAGGCGCGAAAATGCACGTGTTTTCGGGATTTGGGCCCTCAGTGGTGGAAGGTGGAGGGGCTTGGGGAGGGAAGTGGAGTCGGTGGTTCGACAACCGGAAATGGTTCCCTAGGAAATTGCCGAGAATCGCAATCCCGGCCATGTCGGCGGCGAGGCACCGCGCAGGACCTTCCGGCCGCCCAAAGCGCCATCATGCCGCACGGCCTGTGGAATGGCCCAAAAGACAATTTAAAAAACAAAGAGGTGCAACCCTCGGGTTACACCTCTAAATGCGATCAGCTCTAGCCGTCAGACTGGTCCCGCTTGCGCTGGTTCCACTTTTCTTCGAGTCCACTCATGAACTGAGAATTGTTCTTGGCATTGGATCCTGCGCGGGGCTTGGCGCCCTGGCCGATTTTTCCTGCTGCCGACTTCTTCAACGCCAACATGACTCCACCGAACATCACCGCGAATCCGATGACACCAACAACGATGATCTGCTGGGAGATACCGAAAATCAAACCGGCCAGCCCGAGAATGACCAAGAGGATACCCAGCGCGATGTTGCGGGTTGAAAGCCGCCCCGTGCTTGATGGGGCTTTCATGTTGGAGGCAAAGCGACGGTCTTCGTGCAGCTGCTTTTCCAACTGCTCCAACAGACGCTGCTCGTGTTCCGATAGCGGCATCGCCTTCTCCTTCCAATGACTTTCAGACGATCATGCACCGTCTACAGGTTCAACGCCTCATGCTCGGGAAAAGTTCCCAGTCATAATTCGAACCCACTTCTAGGATAGTCTCTTTTGACGTCGCCCTGCTAGTTGATCTTAACCACTGTTAACTTAGGCATTGGTAGGCAAAACATGCTCTTTACTCCTTGGGTCGCAGAAAACGCGCCGGACCGGTGGAGGACGTCGGGAATTTCTGGCTGATCAGGTCGGCGATCCGCTCGGCCTCCCGTGTTTTTTCGTCTCTGGGATCCAGGCTCAGCTGAATCCCCTGTGCCGAGTCTTCAAGCCGTTCGGCTCTGACCCCAAGCAGCCTGATGGGCTGGGCCAGCGGCCACAGGTTGCGGAACAGGCTAATCGCTTCGGAACTGATCATCGAAGATGAATCTGTTGCGGCGGCGAGGGTCTTGGACCTGTTGATCCCACTGAAATCCTGGTACTTCAACTTGATTCCCACGCCGCGAGCCACTTTGTCTTGGGCGCGCAACCGCTGGCCGACCCGGTGCCCGAGCCTCAGCAGTTCGCGCTCCAGTACGTCCTTGTCCCGGATATCCGTGGAAAATGTATGTTCGGCGGAAAGGCTCTTCTCCTCCCGCACGGGTTGCACCGGGCGGTTATCTATGCCCCGGGACAGCAAATACAGAGCCCGGCCATGCTCCCCGAATTTCTGTACGAGCCGAGATTCAGGTTCGGCCGCGAGCTGGGCCACGGTGTCGATGCCCAGCGAGTGGAGCTGGTCTGCCGTTCGTTTGCCCACTCCCCACATCTTGGTGACCGGAAGCTGATGCAGGAATTCCAGGGTGCGTTCCGGCGCGACGACCGTCATCC
Source organism: Arthrobacter sp. YC-RL1 (assembly GCF_001454985.1). NCBI lineage: Bacteria > Bacillati > Actinomycetota > Actinomycetes > Micrococcales > Micrococcaceae > Arthrobacter > Arthrobacter sp. YC-RL1. The sequence continues at coordinate 1,556,147 of NZ_CP013297.1, read as the reverse complement.
CGTTCGGCTTGGCATACGTCGAAGCCAACTTGGCCACGAACTTGTTGCGGGCGATGCCAACGCTGGAAGGCAGGCCGAATTCGCTCTGGATGTGCTCTCGAATCCGCCGGCCGATGGCAACCGGCCCTCCGAGCATCCTCATGCTCCCGGTAACGTCGAGGAATGCCTCATCGACGCTGACCTGTTCCACCACCGGGGTCACGGTGTGCAGGTAAGCCATGATCCGTTCGGAAATGGCGTTGTACTTGCCGGGGACCGGCTCGACAATGTTTGCTTCGGGCATCAGCGCAATCGCCTGGCTCATCGGCATGGCCGAATGAACTCCCCTGGCCCGGCAGTCGTAGGAGGCCGACAGGACCACACTGCGCCCACCCGGGAATCCGACGATCACTGGCTCGCCGAGAAGTTCGGGATGGTCGATAAGTTCCACCGAGACGAAAAAGGCATCCATGTCCACGTGCAGGATCGCGCGATGCTCTTTGTCATTCATGACAGCTATATTAGTGCGCGCTTCCGACAGTGCGCTGGCGGCCGAACACCCCGGAACTGCATTTGCACTTGCCCATGGCATCCGGGAAATATCCTCCCGGATTCCCGGTAGAGTTGATCCTAGCCATCTGCCCCTTCACGCGGAGAATTGATTTTGCATGTCGTTGCCTGAAACCGTCTCGGCCTTTGAGCCTGAAGTCCAGGAGCTGAGCCGGAGCTATACGGACGCCGTTGCCGCAAAGCTTGAGGACTTCCTTTCCGACAAGAATGATGAAGTCTCGTCAATTACCACCAGCGCAACTGAAATCGTCAACGCGATTCGGGATCTGACACGGGGCGGCAAGCGGCTCCGTCCGCTATTCGCCTACTGGGGATTCCTGGGCGCAGGCGGCGCCAGGGATTCTGCAGAGGTCATCCAGCTGGGCGCCGCGCTGGAGCTTTTCCAAGCCGCGGCGTTGATCCACGACGACATCATCGACAATTCGGATACCCGCCGCGGGCGTCCGAGTGTGCACAAGCACTTTGAAGCGCAGCACAAGTCGCTGGGCTTGTCCGGCAGCGCCGCGAACTACGGCATGGCCAGCGCCATCCTGACCGGCGATTTGTGCCTTTCGTTGAGTGAAGAGCTTTTCGCGGCGATTCCAAGCGTTGACGCCGCTACGCGCACCATCTTCAATCGCATGCGGACCCAGGTCATGGCCGGGCAGTATCTCGACGTACTCGAAGAGTCGGCCGGCCCCGCCTACGATCCGGCCGAAGCCGTGAAGCGCGCCCGGACCATCGTCCGCTACAAGTCGGCCAAGTACTCCACCGAGAATCCGATTCTGCTCGGCGGTGCGCTCGCCCGCGCGAACGTTGAGCTGCTCGATAGCTACAGCGCGTTCGCACTGCCCTTGGGCGAGGCGTTCCAGCTTCGAGACGACGTGCTGGGAGTCTTCGGCGATCCCGAGATCACCGGCAAGCCGGCCGGGGACGACCTGCGTGAAGGCAAGCGGACCGAACTCATCGCCCACGCACTGCTGCTGACGTCCCCTGAGGAACAGGACTTCATCCAGAACAGGCTCGGCGCCCTGGACTTGTCCGACGCTGAAGTGCACAAGCTCAGTACTATCCTGCAGGGCAGCGGTGCGTTGCAGGAGACCGAACGCAGCATCAGCGAACTAACTGTCCAGTCCTTGCAGGCTCTGGGAGAAATCCAGACCCACGACCTCGCGCTGGCCGGCATGAAGTTCCTCAGCGATGCAGTCACCAAACGCAGTAGCTAGCCCTGCGGAACATCACCGATAGATAACAATAGGTCTCGACTTTCCTTCCAAATAAAGGAATGTCGAGACCTATTCTTTATACAAAGCTTCGTGTATCTACCAAGCCAATGCTTGCGCGCGACGGCGAATCTCGGTCTTGCGGCCCGAGCGCAGCGCGTTCATCGGGGTGCCCGGAAGCGACTCGTCCTCGGTGAAGAGCCACTTGACGCTCTCTTCATCGGAGTAGCCCGAGTCCTTCAACACCGACAAGGTACCCTTGAGGCTCTCGACAACCGCGCCATCCTGAACGAATTCCGCAGGAACCGAACGAACCTTGCGCTCGCCGATGCGTAGAGCCACGATCGTACGCTCATCAAGCATGCGATGCACGCGGCGAATATCAATGTCTAGTTCTTCGGCCAGATCGGGCAGGGTCAGCCACTGGCCAACAAGTTCTTGAATGTCATTCACCCCTTAAGGTTCCCATAAATTGCGATTCACCGCAGAAACTTTGTTCAAACCAGTCACAGCTGTTTCCATGCGTCACACAAGTAGTGTAAATTTTCATGTATCACTTTGATAACAATTGCAACACAAACAACTCCTGAAGCAGCCGGTTCAGGTGCACTTGTGACTGTTCGCGATTATCGCAACCGTACAAATGAGGAATGACTCTATGCCCCACAAAGCGACCCATGTCTCCACGCATGCGCTAGGTGTTGTCGCAGGTGCAGCGATCCCCGCTGCTGTCATCGGCAGCCTCGCCTTGGCCCCGGCTGCGTACGCAGCGCCAGCAGTATCGGTAAACACCCCAGGCTCGGCCGCGAAGTCGGTAACACCCGAAAACATCAAGATCGCTGAAGATCAGATCAAGGCACACCTGATTGCTTCCCGCGTGCCTTCCCTGGGCCTGCCTGCCAAGGCCAGCACCAAGGAAATCAAGATCCCGGCAGGCGCCAGCTTGTCCAGCTTGGCGGTGGAGTACAAGACCACCGTTTCCAAGCTGAAAGACCTGAACGACCTCAAGAGCGACTTCATCGTCGCTGGCAAGACCTTGAAGGTGCCAGGCCACGGTTCCTCGTCGTCGAAGTCCTCGAAGTCTTCGAACACATCCGCAACCAGCAGCTACACCGTAAAGTCCGGCGACACGCTCAGCGCGATCGCGGCCAAGCACAAGATGAGCCTGTCCGACCTGCTGAAGAAAAACGACATCTCCTCCAGCACGAGGATCTTCCCGGGCGACAAGGTCAAGGTCGATGGCGGATCAGCCGAAAGCTCCAGCAAGCGGTCATCGTCGAGCAAGTCCTCGTCGACCAGTTCCGGCTCGGCCAGCTACACTGTGAAGGCCGGAGACACCCTCGGCGGCATTGCCATCAAGCACAACATGAGCCTCTCGGCTCTGCTGAGCAAGAACGGCATCTCGGCCAGCAAGCCGATCTTCCCGGGCGACAAGCTCACCATCAACGGCTCGGCCAACTCCTCCAGCTCCTCGGGCAAGTCCTCGTCTTCCTCGAAGCCTTCCGGCGGAGCGAGCTACACCGTGAAGTCGGGCGACACCCTCAGCGGCATCGCGTCCAAGAACGGCATGAAGCTGGGCACCCTGTTGAGCCTGAACGGCATTTCGGCTTCCAAGCCGATCTTCCCGGGCGACAAGATCAAGGTCTCGGGCAGCGCTTCGTCGTCCTCTTCGTCCTCCTCGTCGTCCAAGCCTTCGGGCGGATCGTCCAAGGCTTCGAGCTACGCGGTGAAGTCCGGCGACACCCTCGGCGGCATTGCGGCCAAGCACGGAATGAAGCTGTCAGACCTGCTGGACAAGAACCCGCAGCTGAGCACCTCGACCCCGCTGCAGATCGGGACCAAGGTCAAGGTCAGCGGCTCCTCGGTGTCCTCGACCTCCACCGGTGGATCCAAGAAGAAGATTGGCAACACCTTCCTCGGCCGCACCTATGCCGACCACGTGGTCAGCAGCGCGAACGAGAACAAGGACTACCTGGACTCGATCTCGGTGCCGAGCCGCAGCGAGATGCAAAGCATTATCGTGTCCACCGCCAACCGCATGGGCGTTGACCCGGCGCTGGCGCTGGCGCACTCCATGCAGGAGTCGGGATTCAACATGCGTGCGGTCTCCCCCGCCAACGCCCTGGGCGCCATGCAGGTGATCCCGAGCACCGGCGAGTGGATGTCCTCCCGCCTGGGCAAGAAGCTGAACCTGCTCAACCCGCAGGACAACGTGACCGCAGGTGTTGCAGTCATCCGCTACAACCTCGACAACACCGACAACCTGGACGATGCCATCGCCGCGTACTACCAGGGCCTCGGCGGCGTGAAGAAGTACGGCATGTACGACGACACCAAGCGCTACGTGGCCAGCGTAAAGTCGTTGATGAAGCAGTACCGCTAAATACTGCGCAAGGGGCGGCCCGGAGAAGTTTCCACTTCTCCGGGCCGCCCCTTGCATTGCGCCCGGCGTGCGCGCACCAGCTGGCCGTTTCGCGGTCTTGCGACGCTAGGCCCGCCGATCCAGGGTCAGCGGCATTTCGATGACTACCCGCGTTCCCCCCTCGTCACCGGGCAGCCAGCGGATTTCCCCAGACAGCTCGCTGGTCACCAGGGTGCGCACGATCTGCAGGCCGAGACCTTCACGGCGCTCCCCTTCCGGCAGCCCGTGGCCGTCGTCCTCGATGGTCACCCTGAGCCAGTCCTTGGAGTCGGTGCCGAGATAGCGTTCGGCGATCAGTGCCACCTGTCCGTCGCGGTTGGCCAAGCCGTGCTCCACGGCATTGGTCACCAGTTCATTAATCACCAACGACAGCGGGGTGGCCAAGTCGGCGTCGAGCATGCCGAACTCCCCTTCGCGGCACGTGGAGATCTTCTGCCCCGGCGAAGCGATTTCAACGATCAGGCGGAACTGGCGGTCCATCAGGTCGTCAAACTTCACGGTTTCGTTCAGTCCCTTGGACAGGAAGTCGTGGACCGAAGCAATCGTGGATACCCGGCGCATGGCCTGTTCCAGACCCTGCTTGCCTTCGTCCGAGCTCATGCGCCGCGACTGCATGCGCAACAGCGCCGCCACGGTCTGCAGGTTGTTCTTCACCCGGTGGTGGATCTCGCGAATGGTCGCGTCCTTGGTCACCAGCTCCTTTTCACGCCGGCGCAGTTCCGAGACGTCCCGGCACAGGACCAGTGCGCCCCAGCGCTTGGATTCATCGCGCAGCGGGATAGCGCGCAGGGAGAGGGTGACGCCGCGGTACTCGACTTCAGTGCGCCACGGCATCTTGCCCTGGAGGACCAATGGGAGGGTTTCATCGACCACACGGCGGTCGCGAACCAGCGCCATGGTCAGGTCGGCCAGCGGCTGGCCCTGCAGCACGTCGGCGGCGCCGAGGCGGCGGAAAGCTGAGACCGCGTTGGGGCTGGCGAATTCCACCGTCCCTTCCACACTCAAGCGGATGAAGCCGTCGCCCACGCGGGGCGCACCGCGGCGCGAGCCGGTGGGGCTGGCGAAGTCGGGCCACAGCCCCTTGGTGCCCATGGCCAGCAAGTCGTCTGCGCTTTGCCGGTAGACGAGCTCCAAGTTCGAGGGGGTGCGCGACTGGTTGCGGTCGAAGTGCGAGGTGATCACCGCGACGGTCCGGTTCTGGCGAACCAGCGGGACAGCCTGAACGGTGGTCAGTCCAGGAATCAAATCGGCGCCGGGATGCTCGGCCGAACGCTGGATGGTTCGGCTGTCCCAGGCGCGGTCCACCATGATGCGCAGATCCTTGCGGATGCGCTCACCGACGAAGTCGGTGTGGAAGGTCGTGTGCGAGGTGGACGGGCGCACATGCGCCAAGGCGACATAGGATCCATCGCCGGTGGGGAACCAGAGCACCAGGTCTGCGAACGCGAGGTCCGCGACCAGCTGCCAATCCCCCACCAGCAGGTGGAGCCAGTCCTCATCACCGGGGCCGAGGTCGGCTTTTCGACGTAGATCTTCGGTGATGAGGGCCATTAGGGGTGATTACCTCCGGACGATGGAACGCAGCAGGCGAAGGGCCACGGACAGCGATGCCATGTCATCGCGTTCCAGGCTGTTCACTTCAGCGAACATTGCCTTCGCACGATCCAGATTAGCCGCGTTTGCCTCTTCCCACGCCGCAACACGCTCTGCCACGTCGGTGATCTGGCCCGAGGATTCCAGAACGTCGTTGGTCAGGTCGATGATCGTGCTGTACAGGTCGTCTCGCATGGCCGCGCGGGCCAGCGCCTGCCAGCGGTCGGATCGCGGCAGGTTGGTGATGCGGTTCAGCAGCGTGTCGACATTGAACAGGTTGTAGAGCATGAAGTAGGTCTGCGAGACCTTCTCCACGTCCTCCTGGGTGCGGTGCACCAGATCCGCCACGTCCAGCAGCGCGAAGGATTCGAACTGCGAGGCCCACATGCTGGCGCGGCGTTCGCCGATGCCGTTGGCCAACGCATCCGCATGCCACTGCTGGAAACGTTCCTGGTCGTCGCCGCGCAGCAGCTGCGGCAGCTCTTCGCGCAGCTGGGTCACGATCGACTCGTAGCGCTCCACCGCCTGGCCGACCAGCAGTTCCTGGTCGACGCGGTTGATGAACCAGCGGGTGGCCCGGTCCAGCAGGCGGCGCATGTCGTGGTGCTGGCGTCCCCAGTAGTCCACGTCGGTGCCGGCAGGCTGGGAGTTGATCGCGTCGAATTGAGCGTCGAAGCGGTAGACCTCGCGCAGGGCGCAGAAGACCTTGGCGATGTGCACTTCGCTGGCGCTGGTTTCCTCCATCGCGCGGAACACATAGGTGATGCCGCCGATGTTCACCATGTCGTTGGCGATCACCGTGGCGATGATCTCCTTGCGCAGCGGATGGGACTGCAGCTGGTCTCCGAATCGCTCCACCAGGTGCTCCGGGAAGTACCGGCGCATGGTCTGCGCGAAGTATGGGTCATCGGCCAGGTCGGATTCGGACAAGGCGTGGGCCAGCTGGATCTTCGCGTAGGCGGCCAGCACCGACAGCTCCGGTGCGGTCATGACGCCGCCGGCGGCACGGCGCGCTTCCAGCTCCTCGGAGCTGGGCAGGAACTCCAGTTCCCGGTTCAGGTCCGCGTGCACCTCGAGCCACTGCATCAGACGCTCGTAGGCCGGAGCCCAGGTCTGCGCGGCATGCTTTTCGTTCAGCAGCAGCACGTTCTGGTTGAAGTTGGTCTGCAACACCAGGTCGCCCACGTTGTCGGTCATCGACAGCAGGAATTCCTTGCGCTCGGCTGGATCGATGTTGCCGGCCTTGATCTGGCGGTCAACGAAGATCTTGATGTTCACCTCGCGGTCGGAGGTGTCCACGCCGGCCGAGTTGTCAATGGCGTCGGTGTTCAGGATGACCCCGTTCAGCGCCGCCTCGATGCGGCCCAGCTGGGTCATGCCCAAGTTGCCGCCTTCGCCGACGACCTTCACCCGCAGATCCGCACCGTCCACGCGGATCGAGTCGTTGGCGCGGTCGCCGACCTGGCCGTGGCTCTCCGCGGAGGACTTCACGTAGGTGCCGATGCCGCCGTTGTACAGCAGGTCGACCGGGGCCGAAAGGATGGCCTTAAGCAGCTCGTTCGGCGACATGGCCGTGACCGAGGCGTCCAGACCCAGGACCTCGCGGACCTCCGGGCTGACCGGCACCGACTTCAAGCTGCGCGAGTAGACGCCGCCGCCGGCGGAGATCAGCTCGCGGTTGTAGTCCGCCCAGCTGGAACGCGGCAGGTGGTAGAGGCGCTCGCGCTCCTCGAAGGCTGCTTCCGGGTTCGGGGTCGGGTCCAGAAAGATGTCTCGGTGGTCGAATGCGGCGACCAGCTTGATCGTCTTGGTGCGTCGCAGGCCGTTGCCGAACACGTCACCGGACATGTCGCCCACGCCCACCGCGGTGAACTCCTGGGTCTGGGTGTCGATGCCCAGCTCGAAGAAGTGGCGCTTGACCGATTCCCAGGCGCCGCGGGCGGTGATGCCCATGCCCTTGTGGTCGTAGCCTACCGAGCCGCCGGACGCGAAGGCGTCGCCCAGCCAGTGGCCCTTTTCCTCGGAGATCTCGTTCGCGGTGTCGGAGAAGCTCGCGGTTCCCTTGTCGGCGGCGACCACCAGGTAGGTATCGTCCCCGTCTCGGCGCACCACGTTCGGCGGGGCCACGACGTGCTCGCCGTTCTCGTCGGACACCAGGTTGTCGGTCAGCTCCAGCAGGGTGCGGATGAAAACGCGGTACGCGCCCTTGCCTTCCTCCATCCAGGCGCCGCGGTCAACGGCCGGGTTGGGCAGCTGCTTGGCGTAGAAGCCGCCCTTCGCGCCGGTCGGCACGATCACGGAGTTCTTCACCATCTGCGCCTTGACCAGCCCCAGCACCTCGGTGCGGAAATCCTCTCGGCGATCCGACCAGCGCAGGCCGCCGCGGGCGACGGCGCCGAAGCGGAAGTGGGTTCCTTCAACACGCGGCGAGTAGACCCACAGCTCGTGCTTCGGACGCGGGAACGGAGCGAAGTCGATTTCCTCCGGAGCCAGCTTGAAGGCCAGCGCCTGCTGGTTCTCGGCGTAGTAATTGGTGCGCTTGGTGGCCTCGATGACCTTGACGAAACGGCGCAGCAGGGTGTCGGCGTCCAGCGTCGGCACGGCCTCCAGGGCTTCGGTGATCTTCTCATGGGCGGAGGCGCGCAGCGCCTGCGACTGCTCGGCGCTCAGCTTCGGGTCGAAGGTGGCGTGGAACAGTTCCACGATGCCGTGGGTGACTGCGGCGTTGCTGACCAAGGCGTTGGCGATGAAGCCGGTCGAGTTCGGCACACCCAGCTGCAGCAGGTAGTGGGCGTAGCCGCGCAGCATCGCGACTTCCTGCCAGTCCAGGCCTTCGCGCAGCACCAGGGCGTTGAGGCTGTCGGATTCGGCGTCGTTGCGGACCACCGCGGCGTAGGCGGCGGCCAGCTTGTCCTGGATGGCGGAGAAGTCGACGGACTCGTCGACCTTCAGGCCCATGTCGTAGATGAAGCGCTGGCCGATGCCCTCCGGGTTCAGCTCGTACGGGCGCTCGTCAACGACGTCCAGGCCGAGGTCCTGCAGCACCGGCAGGATGCGCGAAAGCAGCAGCGGGCGGTCGACGTAGATCTTCATGCGCTTGGTGACCAGCGCGTCTTCGTCGTCGGTCTTCGGGTCGTAGAAGGAGACGACCGGGCCGGCGGCGGCAGCAGGCTCCTGCAGCTCGGCGAGCAGCTCGATGTCGTTCAGCGCGTCGTCGATTTCGAACTGGACCTTGTAGGAGGCGGGGAAGGCCTCGGCCCAGGTGTTGGACAGCTGGTTGGCCACGCCGGCTTCCAGGCTGTCGCGGGCGGCGTCGACGATGGCGTCGGACCAGGAGCGCACTGCCATGGCGATGCGGTTCTCCAGGGCCTTGCGGTCGACGACCGGGACCAGGCCGTGGCGCTGCAGGCGCAGGCGGTAGAACAGGCGCACCAGCGCGCCGGAACCCAGCTGGGCCTCGTATTCCACGGAGTCGGCGTTGAAGGAGGTCTGCAGTTCATGCTCCACGCGGTGGCGGACCATGGTGGAGAAGCGGTCGCGCGGAATGTAGACCATGGCGGTGACGAAGCGGCCGTAGTCGTCGGTGCGGATGAATACCGAGGTGCGGCGGCGCTCCTGCAGGCGCAGGATGCCCAGGGCGGTGGAGGTCAGGTCTTCCACGGAGATTTGGAACATCTCATCGCGCGGGTAGGTCTCCAGGATGGTGGTGATGTCCTTGCCCGAATGCGAGTTGCGGGCGAATCCGGTATTCTTCAGCACGGCCTTGACCTTTTCGCGCACGACCGGGACGGACTTCACGCTGGAGGTGTACATGCTGGAGGAGAACAGGCCGATAAAGCGGCGTTCGCCGTTGACCTCGCCGTTGGCGTCGAAGCTCTTGACGCCCACGTAGTCCAGGTAGACGCCGCGGTGCACGGTCGAGCGGGCATTGGCCTTGGTGACGATCAGCGCGCGCTTGTCGCGGGCGGTGATGCGGCCTCGCTTGGTCAGGTGCTGCGGGCCCTGGTTTTCCAGTTCGCGCATCAGGCCCAGGCCGGTGCCGGGGCGGGCCACCAGGACGTCTTCGCCGTTCACGGTGTCCAGGTCGTATTCGCGGTAGCCCAGGAAGGTGAACTTGTCGTCAGCCATCCAGTTCAGCAGCTCCACGGCTTGCTCCAGCTCGGCGATCTGGCCGGCGTTGGTGGTCTGCGGCAGGCTCTCGGCGATGGCCTTGGCCTGGTCCAGCATGGCCGGCCAGTCCTTCACGGCGACGCGCACGTCACCCAGGACGTGGTAGAGGTCGGTGATGATGGCTTCGGCCTGCTCGTCGCTCAGCTCGCGGGCAAGCTCCACCGAGATCCACGATTCGATCTTGGTCAGCGAGTCGGAGGAGACCAATGTGCTCAAATCCGACAGCGCAGCGGTGTCGCCGCTGGCCATGTGCTGGGTGCCGGTGTGGCGTAGGTTCTGGATCTGGCCGTTGGCGCGGTCGCGGGAAACCACGAAGGTCGGGTGGACCACAAGCTGGATGGGTGCTTCTCGTTTGACGAGCGCCGCGGTGACCGAGTCCACCAGGAACGGCATGTCGTCGGTGACGATGTTGACCACCGAGATGCCCGCATTGCGGGTGATGGCGACGTTGGCGTGATCAGCTTCGCGCTGATAGCCGATTTCCAGATGGGCGGCAACACGCGATTCGAGTTCGTTGGGCCTGTAGGCCGCAACATCCTCTTTCGCGATCTGGCCGTAGTACTCGCTCACCAGGGTTGGGGTGAGAGTCTCCTCCATGAATGATTCAGTCATGCTGGAATCCGACGAGTTCAAGTGAACGCCTCCAAGAACGGTTCGATTGGTCCGCGCCTTTGCGGACCCGTAGTTTTACCCACATTACATGTTTCCAGCGCTTCGGGCTCACAGGTTCTTTGCCAATCGACGAGTCTTCCCCTTAGCCGGGGAATCCGAAGATTTAATGCCAGCCAACGACCGGATTTCTGAACGTAATGAACTTTTGGGAGCTATTTCCACTAATGGGCTTCCAGCCAAGATTGCAGCATGGCAAATTGGGTTGTCATTGGGCAGAAATCCAACGACGGGGTGCGTTGGTCCAAAACGCTCCCAGGCCTCCAGAATACGGCGCTTGGGTCCGTGTCCGGAATTACCCGAGGATACTTTGTTGAAGATGATTTTCACCTCGATTCCCGGGACTTTTTCCTCGAGTTCGTCAATGGCCCGCAATGCCCGGGGAATGCCCAGGCTGTCGGCGGCGACCACCATAAAAACTTCATCGGCGCACTGCAGCATTTCCACGGTGACCGCGTTGCGCTGGGGCGCCTGGGTGTCGAAGCTGAGTTGCTCGTCCAGCTCGATGTAGGGCGCCACGTCGAGCACCACCAGATCATGGTGGGCGCGAAGGGTCAGCGCGGCCCTGCGCAGGGCCGCGGCACGGACCTCGGGCCAGCGGCTGGCCCGAGGGATGCCGGTGGCGACCATCAGCGTGGATTCTGCGACCTCGACGGCCAGGCAGGCGGAGCGGAGGCGGGCCGGGTCGCGGGAGCCTGAGTCGACCACACGGCACATCTGGGCGATCGAGGCCGATTCGTCCATCAGGCCGAGCTGGATTGCCAGGGAGGCGGCATAGGTGTCGGCGTCCAGGAGCACCACAGAGAGCCCGGCCACCGCGGCTTCGACCGCGTAGTTCAGCGCGACGGTGCTGCGCCCCGGGGAGCCCGGGGAGCCCCAGAAGCAGACGATGCTGCCCTCGCGTCCCGCTCCGCTGCCCTGAGCTGTCGTGGATCCGGGTTCCCGCTCCGTTGCCTCCTGGCCAAGGCCGACCAGTGCCTGGGTGATGAGCGCTTCAAGCTCGACCATGCCGACGGTGTCCTGGATTTCCACAAGTCCCGGGACGGCGGCGGTGCGCTCGGGTTTCGGATCCAGCAGCGCAACCATGGTGCGCTGTACGGTCAGCTGGTCGACTTGCTCCATCGGCGGCATGAGAGCCCGCTCGGAAACCAGCAAGACATCGACCGCACCGGCGGTGCAGGCAGCGATGGCCTCCGCCGCGTCGTCGCAGACCCTGACCACGATCAGCTCTCCGCGATACCCCTCGATCTGGCGCACCAGATGCTCGTCGCGCCCGAGCACCACTACCGAAATGCTCATTGCTGCCCGCCTGCAGGGTTGTAGATCACGGTGATCCGCGCATCGTTGGCCAGAGCCTGCAGGAAAGCCTCCAGCTTGTCGGATTCAACCAGCAGCTCCAGGTTCGTTCCGTTGTTACCGACCAGCCCGCCGGCGTGGGCGACGCGGGCCGAGACCTCGACCATTACCGCCAGCTGTTCGGGCACGCCGTAGCTGGTGCCGCCTGCTTCGCGCCGGGCGACCCAGACATCCACGAAGCTTCCAGGCGTAATCGCATCGCTCAGGTCTGCCGGCAGCTCCAGGTTCACTGGGCGGCGCGAACCGAGCTCGCTGCTGGTGATCGATGACAGCGGGATGAGCTCGCCGGCGCCGATGAAGGTGTTGGCCCGCGCATTGCCCAGATCCAGGGTGTCTTCTTCCAGGTACTTGGCCAGCGAATCGCCGAGCTGGACTTCCTGCGGCTTGAGGTTGCGGCTGGTGAGCTGCTCGCCCAGGGTGATATTCGCACCGGCCACGTACACGGTGGTCGTTTCGTTCATGCCGCGCACCAGGTAGACCGTGCCGATGACCGATGCGGTCACCAGCACCGCGCCGAGAGCCAACCGGGGATCCTTCCAGCTGGGCCGCTTGATCCTCGCCGCGGCGGCAGGATGGGACTCGTTCGCACGTCGTTCTGCTGGCACGGCACGCACCTCCAACACATGGATATATGTGAGCCGAGCCTACGACAAGTTGGTGGAGCGCGAAAGGCCGAAGTTGAAAACTGTGGATTAGTAACCCCGGGGAATCGAGATCCACCCGATGGCGGCAAGAGGCACGATCGAATGTTCAGTAATGCTGGATTCCCGGGGGAACTCGTCTCGCGGATGGGCGGCGATCACCAAGAAGTCCTGGCCGATTTGGGTGGGTGTGCCTTCGGCCAGCAGCTCGCCATGCCCGTCGTGGATCCGCATCCGACTCCGGTCTCGCAGCAGCCCGCGCAATAGAGCCGGCAGCTTGACGGGCGAGGGCTCGGGTCTTGGCAGGGCTGTGGGCCTTGACGAGCGGGGCACGGTGATCCGCCGGATGGCTCGCAGGGTGACGAGCAGGTTGGAGGCCTCGGCGTCCACGCAGAGGTAGTCCTCCCCCATCGGCCCTACCGTACCCACTGCTTCGACAGAGCCTGGCAGCTGCAGCTGCACGGTGCGACCGGTCAACGCCCTGAGTTTTCCCGCCAGGTTTTCGGTAGCGCGTTCAATGCGGATGTTTTCGGCGACCTCGTCGCGGAATTGCGCCTCAAGCTGCGCTTGAAGCTGTGATTCGAGGTCCTCGAAAAGTGAATCCCAACGCATGTGCCCACTGTACGAGCGAAAACTTGTTGGCGAAACCCTCTTCACAAAATAGATCCAAGCTGTCATCATGTGAGTCAAACTTCATCAAATCGCGTCAAATGAGATGAAAAGAGTTCTAACTATGGATGGCTTGCGACGAATGATTCTCCTGACGCTGCTGGCGTTGGGGAGCGGCATCATCCTGGCAGGACTTGCGTTCTGGATCTGGCAAGAACGCCCGGTCTTCGATTCCGCGAACCCGGGTCCAGGCACCGTCGCCCTCCCCGCGCTCTACGCCGCGGCGCTTTTCCTAGGGCTCTACACCCTGCGCACCGTCACGGCCCGCGCCATCACCTGGGCCGCGGCCCGGCAGCATCAACGCACCCTGCGGCTGTTGCAACGGGTGGCCCCTCGGCTGGCGCGCAGCGTGCTGGGCACGGCCTTGGGCGCGTCGCTGACGTTGTCCTCCACGGCTGTTGCCGCCGCTTGGGCAGCTCCGGATCCCGCCCAACACGCCCTCGCGGCCTCGCAGTCCGCGGCGTCGTCAGGCGCGCGCACCAGCATGACCTCCGAGCCAGGCACCCCCGTTGACCGACTGCCCTCGCCGCGCTGGTCCGCCGAACCCGTCAATGTGCCCATGGCCCGGATCGTCGGCGGGCAGAAGCAATCCTCTGAGCCGCCCCGGGACGCGCGGCAGGAGGTGGTGGTCGCCGAGGGGCAGACGCTGTGGAGCATCGCCGCGCACATGCTCGGTCGGCAGGCGACCATCGCGGAAATCTCCGCCTTGTGGCCCCGCATCTACGAGCTGAACCGCACGGTCATCGGCGCGGACCCGGACCTGCTCCAGGTCGGAGCGGTTCTCGTGCTTCCACCCCTGCAGTGAACCGGGCGGCGCATCCTGCCGCCGCACGTCATCCAGCACACAACGAGGAGTCCCCCATGAGCATCGATACTGGCTTCCAGGACCTGGCGTACACGGTCAGGGAAAGCGAAGCACGCAGAGAAGTCCTGAACCAGCACAAGAGTTCCCGCGGCCGCTGCCAGCTGCCGTTGGCGTCAGCCGAAGGCAGAACCCCTTCAGCCATCGCGGTGCCGATGGACCACATTTTCCACCGCGGTCCCGGCTTTCCTCGCGAACGAATCGACGTGGTCAGGCTCTCGCATGCGGTGTCCCGAGCGGTCTTCGAGATCATTGCCGGCTATCGCACGGTCTCTCAACTGAACTTCGTGATGAACCCGGACTGCATCCGCAAGCTCCGGGACCAGGCGCTCATCGAGACCGACGGCTACAAGACCGCCCCTGAACCGGGCACCAGCCATGGGCAGGTGCAGTCCATGCGGCTGCGCAGCACCCTGGGCGGCGGATGGGAATGTACGGTGATCCTGGGCTTTAAATACCGCGTCCGCGCCGTGGCTCTTCGTGTAGAGCCATGGCACGGACGGTGGCAGGTCACAAGCGTGGAAATGCTTTAGCGCCTGTTCTTGGTCTTCTTCTTGTTGGCCTTCTTCTCCGACTTGCCTTCGGCTTTGGCGGCTTGGGCACGGGTCGTGTTCGCATGGCCTTCCTCATCCGGGCCGGTGAACTGCAGGTTCGTCGGCTGGTTCGCCGGCTCCCCCTGCGCTTGGCTGGATTCCTCGGAACCGCTCGGGATCTCCAGGTTGAACAGGGTGCCGATGCTTTCCTCGCGGATGGATTCCATCATGGTCAGGAACATGGTGTAGCCCTCGCGCTGGTATTCAACCAGCGGATCGCGCTGAGCCATCGCCCGCAGGCCGATGCCTTCCTTGAGGTAGTCCATCTCGTACAGGTGTTCCTGCCACTTGCGGCCGATGGTCGACAGCACCACGCGGCGCTCCAGATCGCGCATGACCCCGGAGCCCACGCGATTCTCGCGCAGCTCGTACTGGTACTGCGCGTCGGAGAGGATCTCGCGTTCAAGGAACTGGGCGGAGAGGCGGCCCAGGCCGCCGGCTTCTTCGATGACCTCGGTCATGGTGATGCCGATCGGGTACAGCTGCTTCAGGTTGGTCCACAGCTGCTTCAGATCCCAGTCGTCCGCGTCGCCGACCTGGGTGGCCTCGGTGACCATGGCCTTCACGACGTCTTCCAGGAAGTGGCCGACCTTCTCTTGGAGGTCGTCTCCTTCCAGGATGGCGCGGCGGTCGGTGTAGATGGCCTCGCGCTGGCGGTTCATGACGTCGTCGTACTTCAGCACGTTCTTGCGCTGCTCGGCGTTGACGCCTTCCACCTGGGCCTGCGCGGATTCGATGGCGCGGGATACGATCTTGGATTCCAGGGCCACATCATCGGGCATCGACGGGTTGTTCATGATGCGCTCGGCCATGCCGGAGTTGAAGCGGCGCATCAGGTCGTCGGTCATCGACAGGTAGAAACGGGATTCGCCCGGGTCGCCCTGGCGACCGGCACGGCCGCGCAGCTGGTTGTCGATGCGGCGCGATTCGTGGCGTTCGGTGCCCAGCACGTACAGGCCGCCGAGCTTGGTGACTTCCTCGGCTTCCGCGGCAACGGTCTTCTTGGCCGCTTCGAAGACGTCGTCCCACTGCTTGTTGTATTCGTCGGCGTGGTTTTCCGGATCCAGGCCGCGGCGTTCCATTTCCGCCACCGCGAGGAATTCGGCGTTGCCGCCGAGCATGATGTCGGTACCGCGGCCGGCCATGTTGGTCGAGACGGTCACGGCGTTCTTGCGGCCGGCCATGGCGACCACGGCGGCTTCACGAGCGTGCTGCTTGGCGTTGAGCACTTCGTGGCGGATGCCCTTCTTGGCCAGCAGCCGGGAGAGGTATTCGCTCTTCTCCACGCTGGTGGTGCCCACGAGGATCGGCTGGCCGGTCTTGTGGCGCTCTTCGATGTCTTCGACAACCGCGTTGAACTTGGAAATCTCGTTCTTGTAGATCAGATCCGGCTGGTCCTGGCGGATCGCCGGCTTGTTGGTCGGGATCTCCACGACGCCAAGCTTGTAGGTTCCGTAGAACTCCGCGGCTTCGGTCTGGGCGGTACCGGTCATGCCCGAGATCTTCTCGTACATGCGGAAGTAGTTCTGCAAGGTGACGGTGGCGAGGGTCTGGTTCTCGGCCTTGATTTCCACGCTTTCCTTGGCCTCGATGGCCTGGTGCATGCCTTCGGAGTAGCGGCGACCCTGCAGCGCACGGCCGGTGTGCTCGTCGACGATCATGACTTCGCCGTTGACCACAACGTAGTCCTTGTCCTTCTTGAACAGCTCCTTGGCCTTGATGGCGTTGTTCAGGAAGCCGATCAGCGGGGTGTTGTTGGACTCGTAGAGGTTGTCGATGCCCAGGTAGTCTTCGACCTTCTCGATGCCGCTCTCAAGCACGCCGATGGTGCGCTTCTTTTCGTCGACCTCGTAGTCGTCCTCGCGGGTCAGTCGGGCCACGATCTTGGAGAACTCGACATACCAGCGGTTCACGTCGCCCGAGGCCTGCCCGGAGATGATCAGCGGGGTACGGGCTTCGTCGATGAGAATCGAGTCGACCTCATCGACGATAACGAAGTGGTGGCCGCGCTGGACGAGCTCGTCCTTGCTCCAGGCCATGTTGTCGCGCAGGTAGTCGAAACCGAATTCGTTGTTGGTTCCGTACGTGATGTCGGCGGCGTACTGCTTGCGGCGGGTGGCCGGATCCATGTTCGCCAGGATGCAGCCGCAACTCAGACCAAGGAAGCGGAATACGCGGCCCATCAGGTCGGACTGGTACTGCGCGAGGAAGTCGTTGGTGGTCACCACGTGCACACCCTTGCCGGTCAGGGCATTGAGGTAGGCCGGTGCGGTCGCGACCAAGGTCTTGCCTTCACCGGTGCGCATTTCGGCGATATTGCCCATATGCAGCGCAGCGCCGCCCATGAGCTGGACGTCGAAGTGGCGCATGCCCAGCACGCGGTCCGCGGCTTCGCGCACGACGGCGAATGCTTCGGGAAGCAGGGCGTCCAGCGATTCACCATCTGCCAGTCGGGCCCGGAACTTTTCGGTCTCCCGCTGGAGTTCTTCATCCGAAAGTTCGCGAATCTCGTCTTCCAACGTATTGATCGTGTCGGCGTACTTACGAAGGACCTTGAGGGTCTTCTTGTCGCCGGTACGCAAAATACGTTCTAGCAATGATGCCACGTGGTAGCTCCCAATATCTCAAGCACAGTAAATCTGGCGTAATTAGTCTACGTGAGGAAAACGTCGTCAAACGCTATTTCGATAGTCTCTGCGGTGTTCTTATGGTGAACGGCAACGCACCAAACAGGCAGTTCACAGTCAACGTTCAACCGCGGCCAACCCGAGCCACCGCGCCATTCGCCCCAGTTCGCGATCCAGCTCGCCCGAAACTTCCGGGCAAACTCCGGGTTCGTAATGCACCGACTTGGCTTGCAGCACCCCGTTTTTCCGGTCGGCTTTCAGATCCACCCTGCCAACGAAGTCCTCGCCGTAGAGCATCGGAAAAACGTAGTACCCGTAGCGCCGCTTGGCCTGCGGAACATAGATTTCCACCCGGTATTCGAAGCCGAAGAAGCGCTCCAGCCTGCGCCTGTTGAAGACCATCGAATCGAAGGGCGAGAGCAGGCGCAGATCGGGTTGGACGCTGCGCGGAATGACGGTTCCGGGCAGCTGGTAACAGTTTTCGGCGAGGCCGGCGACCTCAACTTGCTCAATCAGCCGCTCTGCGGCCAGTTCGCGCAGCAGTGCGGCGACCTGGGTGGCGGGCAGCCGGAAGTATTCGGCGATGCAGTGGGCGGTGCCCACGCCCAGTGCGCGCATCGCCCGCAGCACCAGCCGGCGAAGGGCGGACCGCTTGTCGCCCGGGACAGGAGCCCGTTGCAGGTCGATCACGTCCTCGGCCAGCGCGAAGCGGCGTTCGAACTGGCTGCTGCGGCCCAGCGCAAGGATCCGGCCCTGGGCAAACAGCGCTTCGGTGACGAACTTCGTATCGTTCCAGTTCCAGCCCCAGTGCTGCTTCTCCCCGACCGGCTGGATGTCCAGCGCGGCGCTGAGCTCGCGGGCGGTGGTGCCCGGATGCGTGGCGAGATAGGACAGCACGTTGTCGGTCAGTTCGCGGTGCTCACTTGTGAACAGGTCCGAACGGTCGATCCAGCCGCGCCGCTGCCAGGTGATCAGGTCCGCGACGAGCTCGCTGCGCACATAGCTGGCTTCGTGCGCCCAGTATTCGGTCATCGGGCCGCGTTTGCGCGCCACCAGCCTGTCCAGCGCACCGATGTCGTAGGCACCAAGCCGCGCGAAAAGCGGCATGTAGTGGGCTCGTTGGACAACGTTGATCGAATCGATCTGCAGCTGGGCGATGGACTCCAGCGTCGAGTTCATCCGCCGGAGAGTCACGGGCTTGTCCGGGCGGGCCCGGGACAAGCCTTGGGCGGCCAGCGCAACCCGTCGAGCCTGTGACAGGCTCAGGGTGCGCCGACCGCCCTTGTTTGCTGGATCGCTAATGGCTAACCCTCGGTCGCCATTGCCTTGTCGCGGTAGCCGCGAGTCTCGGTGGTCGACTCGGTTTCGTCACTGAGCGAAGCATCCAGGGTGATGACACCGTACTGGTATTGGGTGCGGCCGTAGACCACGGAGTGCTCGCCGGTGGCTTCATCGACGAAGAGGTAGAACGGGTGCCCCACCAGCTCCATGCGGTCCACTGCGTCGTCAACGCTCATGACTTCGGCAGGGAAGGACTTCCGGCGGATCACGACCGGCGAGTACTCGGCGTTCGCTTCAGCTTCTTCCGCTTCGGCGGCGGCCTGGGCTGCGAGAGTTTCCTCAACGAGGGACTTGTCCGTCGGAACAACCGGCAGCGCGCTGGTGGCCTGATGGACTGCCACCGGGGCATGGTTTCCGCGATGCACCTTGCGCTTGTCGCGGGCCTTGCGCAGACGCTCAAGCAGCTTGGCGAATGCGACATCGAAGGCTGCAAACTTGTCAGCCCCACGGGCTTCTGCACGGATTGCCGGTCCTCGACCGACAACCGTCAGTTCCACGGACAGTGCGGTGCTCTGGTCACGGGCGTGAGTTTCCTTGACGACCTTGACGTCAATGCGCTGGATCTTGGTGGCCAGCTGGTCGACCTTGGTGATTTTCTCATCAACATACTCCCGGAAACGGTCCGAGATGGTGATGTTGCGTCCGCTGTAGTTCAGCTCCATGGTGTCCTCCAAAATTGAGTCGGGTGACACAACAGTTCGGAAGTTTGATCTCTTCGAACTGAAGATGGGCTTCGCTGCATCTGTGTGATGCAACCCATACTTCACCTTAGGCCACGGCGGCCCAGATTCAAGTACCGAACGCGGACATTTCCTATCGCGGTCAGCGTAATTGTCCACCCCGGTCATCGCCCGGCGGTCGAGTGAGTGCCAGCACTACCCCTCCGAGCACGTCGTATCCCGCGTTATTACAGGTAATTGCGGCATTTTGCAGGGTGGAACCGGTGGTCATCACGTCATCGACAAGCAGGATCGGCTGTTGGCGAACACGCGGGATCTCGGCAATCAGCTGCGCGTGCTGCCCGCGCCGGTCCGAGCCGGATTTGCTCTTCTGGGCCCCGCTGAACACCTGGCCCATCCGGTAGTGCAGCACCGGTGACAGTTCCAGCCCTGCGTCGAGCAGTCCGAGGCGCTCGGCCGACTGGAGCATGGCTTCCACCGGCCGGTATCCCCTGCGCGCAATCGCCTTCAGCGAGGTGGGCATGGGAACGACCAGTGTGCGCCGGGCGCGGGACTGCGGAACAAGCGAGGCATTCAGGGCGGCGGCGAGGTAGGGCGAAAACAGCTCTTTCAGGAAATACCGCTGGTGGTCCTTGTAGGACAGGATGGCTCGGGCCAGCTCGTTGCCGTAGACGCCGCAAGCCGCCACGGGGATCTGTCCGGCCAGCGCCGGCAGTTCAAGGTAGCGGCTCTGGCTGTCGGGAAGCGGCGGGAGGCAGAGCTGGCGGCGCACCGCGCCGCGGCAGGTGGGGCACAGCCTGTCATCGGCCCTGCCGCAGACCGCACAGCTGGCAGGCAGCAGGAAGTTGCAAGTTTCGCGCAGTGCAAAGCGCACCCATTGCGGAACCCGCTGGCCATACAGCTGGTCCAGGTCCCGCAGGATTTCCCGGTCGTTGGAGCCCATGCTCCAGGATGGGCGCGGCCGCGGCATGGCCGCCGGCGCTGGACGCCGATTGTGGATGCCGCGGTGCGCTCCGGTCAGCCCGGGTAGGAGATGTCCTTGGCGTAGTCGTCCAGCACATGCCAGGAGTTGCCCACCAGGCTGAACAGCTGGTCCTGGGATTCGGCGTAGACTTCCCGCTGCTTTCCGGTGCCGGCGGCGATGCCCACCATGCCCAGCAGCACCTGCAGGTGCTTGCTGCCACCTTGGAAGGTGATCTGCTCGGCCAGCACCGGCTCGGTAAGGCTCAGCTCGGCGACGATGATCGAACGATCGGATTCCCAGACCGCGGTGTTCACCGGGACGTCGGGGTAGATCTTCATCGGCGTCTTGCTCAGGCCTCGCGGCACCCCGTCGGAATCGCGGATCACTCCGGAGACGTACACGGTGGTTGCCGAGTCCTTGGTGGCGACGATCAGCGCCCGGGCCCCGTCGCGGGAAATGCGCAGCGAGCTGACGCTGGAGCCTTCCAGCCACGGCACGCTGATCGTGCGGGCTTCGCCCTTGCCCGCGATGCTGTCGGGCACCGCGCGCAGCGGGTTCTTGTCGTGGTTGTCCGCCGTCCAGGTCCAGCCGGCCAAGTCCATGGACGGCTGGATCAGTGATTCGCCTTCAAGGCCCAGGTCCAGCGAGCCGTCCTCGCCGATGGTCCACAGCTGCTTGCGCGATCCGTTCAGGAAGGCGTAGCGGTTGCCGATGGGCGACATGGCGGGTTCGCGCGGATTGTAGCGCGAGATATCCGGCAGCCCGCCGACGGGGATGACCGAGAGCCCCTTGACGTAGACCAGCGACTTGTCCGCGATGCCGATCAGCGTATCCGGGGTGCTGGGGTCGACCTGCGCCGGCTCGATGGTGATGCTCTGGTCGGCCAGCGTGATCTCGGTTTCCTCCTGCAGCATCTGCACTTTCGTCACGCTGCTCAAGGGGATCAAGGTGGCTTCCAGCTGCTGGTCCATGAGCAGCAGCATCTGGTCGGTGGCGTCCTGGAAGGTCGCCTTGCTCAGGTCGACGGTCGCGGTGCCGTCGCGCACCGGGACCGCGGAGCGCACCAGGGATCCGGCGGAGCTGAAAGCGGAGACCACGGCATTTTCCAGGTACGGCGCTGGGCCCTCCAGCAGCGCTTCGACCATCGAGGTTGCGGTGCCGCTGCCGGTGGCGAACCAGCGGATGTCAGGCACCAGATAGCGGTAGGTGGCGTTGTAGAAGTACAGGGTCTGGGCGGAGAAGATCTTGTTGAAGGTGGAGGCTTCCAGCATCACGCCGTTGGGCGCGTCGGAGATGCGCCACTGGTCGTCGACCTTGGACACGGCGACGTCCACCGCGCGGGTTGAATGGTCGGGGTACATGGTGCGCACGCCCTGGGCATCCACCGCCCCGATGATCTCCAGCTGGATCGTGTACTGGTTGGTCTCGGCGCCGTTGACCACGTTGACAGCCTCGTAGATCAGCGTGCTGGTGTCCCCGCGCCACTGCCGGCTCAGCTCCGGGGTGAGGAACTCGCGGGCGACTGCGTAGTCCTCCGCCACCGAACGGCCGGCGGCCACGAAACCGTCGACGATCGCCCTGGCATCCGCGCCGTCGGCGGGCCCGTCCGCGGCGTAGCTGTAGGACTCCGACTCGGAGTCCTCCGAATGCGCCTCGATCTGCTTGACCGGGGAGGAGCGCGGGATGGAAGCGCAGCCGGTGGCGGTGAGCGCCACTCCCAGCAGCATGGCCAGCAGCGAAATCAGCGTGCGTCGCATTATTTCTCCTCCGACGAGGCGGGCGGAATCGGCGCGCCCGGATCGGCGATGTCGTCGTCCAGATCGTCGTCCTCGGGCAGCACCAGCGGGGTGTAGCCGATCTTGGGGACTTCGCCGGTCAGCGGGAAGCTGTCACCCTGCGGCTCGTCCAGGGTCTGCACGGTGGCCGGTTCCAGCGGCAGCGGCGAGGAGTCGATGGTGTCCGCGGCGGTGCGCGGCAGGGTGACACGGAAGACCGAGCCGATGCTCAGTTCGCCCCAGGCCTCCAGTCGGCCCTCGTGCAGCCTGATGTCCTCCATCGCGATGGACAGGCCCAGGCCCGAGCCTCCGGTGGTGCGGGCGCGAGCCGGGTCGGCGCGCCAGAAGCGGTCGAAGACGTGCTTGCAGGATTCCTCGGACATGCCGATGCCGTAGTCGCGCACGGTGACCGCCACGGCTGATTCGTTGGCGCCGATGGTCACGTCGATCGGCTGCGCCTCGCCGTGCTCCACGGCGTTGAGCACCAGGTTGCGGATGACGCGTTCCAGGCGGCGCGGGTCGACTTCCGCCACGCATCCCTCGGGCGGGGAGTTCAGCCGGATGACGGTGCCGTATTCGTCGGCCACCGGGGTGGCGGTGACGATGACCTTCCCGACAATCACGTTCAGGTCGGTGGATTCGCGGTCCAGCACTGCCACGCCGGCGTCGAAGCGCGAGACCTCCAGCAGGTCGTTGAGCAGGTTCTGGAAGCGCTCGATCTGGTTGTACATCAGCTCGGCGGAGCGCGCGGTCAGCGGGTCGAAGTTCTCGCGGGCGTCGTGGATCAGCTCGGCGGCCATGCGCACGGTGGTCAGCGGGGTGCGCAGCTCGTGGGAGACGTCGGAGACGAAACGCTGCTGCATGGCCGAGAGGTTGTTCAGGGCGGTGATCTGCTCCTGCAGGGAGGCGGCCATGTGGTTGAAGGCGGTGCCCAGGCGCGCCACCTCGTCGCGGCCGGAGACCTTCATGCGGCGGTCCAGATCGCCGGCGGCGATGCGCTCGGACACGTAGGCGGCGTCGGCCACCGGGCGCACCACGGTGCGGGCCACAGACCAGGCGACGAAGCCGACCACTGCCAGCAGCACCAGCCCGGTGAAGGTCATGGCGCGGTTGATGAAGGCCAGGGTGTCCTGCACGCTGGACAGGTCGTAGACCAGGTAGAGGCCGTATTCTCGGCCCGGCGGGATCAGCACCTTGGTTCCGATGATCAGCCCGGGATACTGGTCGCCCTCGACGCCCAGCTCGATGGAACGCCAGTAGATGCCCTGTTCCCCCGCCACGGATTCGGCGAGGTCCTCGGGCACCACGCGGGTAGTCAGCGAACCGGAGGCCATGGGGCCGACGTAGAGGTTCTCGTCCCCGGCGATGGGCATCAGCACGAAGTCTCGGATGACGGTGGCGCCGTCGCCCTCCAGGGTGGCCAAGGTGGAGTTCACCAGGGCCTGGGTGGAGGCGCGGTCGGTGGTGGCGGCGGATTCGAGGATGGAGCGCGCCTGCGTCAGGCCGCGCTCGGATTCCTTCTCGATCTGGTTGAAGCGTTCCTGGAACAGCGTGGAGGCGATCTGGTTGGAGAGGAACGCGCCGGCGGCCAGCAGCGCCAGCGAGGTGAACAGCAGCGTGGAGATCACTGTGCGGAACAGCAGATGGCGCTGCCAGCGGTTGCGCACCGCTTCCACGGGACGGCGGATCCAGTGCTTCAGCCGGTAGAACCGCGGGGCCTGGGGAATGCCATGGACACGCACATCGACCGGGACAAGTTCTTTTCCGGTCGGCGCGTGCGTGTTCAACTTGCCGATCCAGCCTTGTATCCGACACCGCGCACGGTCTGGATGATCTGCGGCTTCTCGGGGTCGACCTCGATCTTGGAGCGCAGGCGCTGCACGTGCACGTTCACCAGCCGGGTATCGGCCGCGTGTCGGTAGCCCCAGACCGCTTCGAGCAGCTGCTCGCGGCTGAAGACCTGCCACGGCTTGCGCGCCATGGTCACCAGCAGGTCGAATTCCAGCGGGGTCAGCGACACCACGGTGCCGCCGCGGGTCACCCGGTGGCCGGCCACGTCGATGGCGACCTCGCCGACCTGCAGGGTCTCGGCCGCATGGGTTTCGTTCGGGCGCAGGCGGGCGCGCACGCGGGCCACCAGCTCGGCTGGCTTGAAGGGCTTGGGGACGTAGTCGTCCGCGCCGGACTCCAGGCCGCGGACCACGTCGGCGGTGTCCGACTTGGCGGTGAGCATGACCACCGGGACGTCGGATTCGGCGCGGATCTGCTTGCAGACCTCGATTCCGTCGATGCCCGGAAGCATCAGGTCCAGCAGCACCAGGTCGGGGTTTGACTCGCGGAAGGCTTCCAGCGCCCCGGAACCGTCATAGCAGAAGGAGGCCTCGAAGCCGTCGTTCTGCAGGACGATGCCGATCATTTCCGACAACGCCTCGTCATCGTCGACAACAAGAATTCGTGCCTTCATCCAATTTCCCCCTGAAATGCTAGGACAGCCGCGGGCGGCCTGCCGGCAGGGGCAGGACTGCACGGCCCCGCCCAACCGGCTGGTCACCAGTGCGCAGCTAAGCTACCGCCATTGTTTCTAAGATACATGACCAGCCCCCGATTCAGCCGGTTGACTGGCGCAAAGCCCCGCCATTGGAGGCAGATCCCCCAGCTAGGCGTCGACCCGGGTCTGTTCCAGGGCTTGGGCGTAGCCGGTCAGGTGCCCCAGGCAGTCCACGACCTCGGCCGCGCTGCTGGAGGCGAAGGAACCGGCGGGCATCAGCGTCAGGGCCGAAAGGCTGGACAGCGGCAGGCCCAACTGCCGCCAGGGGCGCAGGATGGTTTTCACGCCCTGCACCACACCCGGGGCGCGGCCGCCGGGCTGCAGCAGCTGCAAGAACAGCTGGGCGCCGGTTTCGACCAGGCCCGCAGCGCGTTCCCAATGCCGGTGGCCCATCGCGGCCGGGTCCAGCAGCCATCCGTCGATGCCCGCCTGGTGCAGCAGGTCGACCCGCTCGATCCACGAGACGTCGGCCGCGGGAAGGTTCACCGTCACGCGCAGCGGCGAGGGGTCCTGCCCGCCGGACAGCACGGCCAGGAAGCCGGAATAGCTGGTGCGCACCTCGCTGCGCGGGATGGAGCGCAAGGTGCGGTAGCCGCTGGCGGTGGGCACGGTGCCGTCCAGTGCGGCGGGAAGCTGCGGCTCGTCGAGCTGCAGGGTGAACCCGGTAATGCCGGTGGCGCGGGTGATCCGATCCAGGTGCTCGCGCACCCCGTGGGCGTAGGCCTCGATGACGTCGCGCCGCGCCCCGTGGTCGGACAGCACCTTTTCGCCGCTGGCCAGGTGCAGGCCGGCGGCAAGGCTCCAGGGCCCGAGCACATCGACCAGCAGCCGGGTCGGGCGCTTCTTCTCGGCACCTGCCACGTCGGCCAGCAGGTTCTCATCGCTGCGCAGCAGGCTGCGGGCGCGCCGGGCATCCATGCCATCGGGCACCCCGATGCGCCAGCCGTGCGGCTGCAGATCGAAACCCAGCTCGGCGGCCATGGTGGCGCTGCGGCCCAGGGCGTCGGCTCCGACGCCGCGGTCAGGCAGCTGCGGCAGCACGGCGAGGTTCGGTTCGCCCAGCTCCCCGCGGATGACCCGGTGGATCTCCAGCGGATCGGTGCCCGGGAACTGGCAGAAGGAGGTGACGTGCACATCCTGGCGGCGTGCCGGAACGGCCGAGAGGTCCTGCGTTTCAGGCATCGGCGGCGGGGCCCCGGTGGTTGTCGGAGATGTGCTGGTGGTGGCGGATGACCTCGGAAATGATGAAATTCATGAATTTCTCGGCGAATTCCGGATCCAGGTGCGCCTCGTGGGCCAGCCGGCGCAAGCGCTCGATCTGGGCCTTTTCCCGGTTGGGGTCGCTGGCGGGCAGCTGATGCGTGGCCTTCAGGTGCCCCACGCGCTGGGTCGCCTTGAAGCGTTCGGCCAGCAGGTAAACCAGCTGGGCGTCGAAGTTGTCGATGCTCCCGCGGATCGCATACAGCTCGTCCAGCACCTCCTGCTGGACTTCGCCCTGCAGGGAACTCGCGTGCGGGTCGAAGGCGTTCTTCTCTTCGGTCAGGTTCGGCTCGCTCATGATTTTCAGTTTACGTGGTCACCGAGCGCTTCACCCAGAAGGTGACGCCGGACACCGGCGAACGCCGAACGCCCGCGCAGCGCACGCTCCCGGGACGGGGAGGCGCGCTGCGCGGGCGTTCAGGCGGGGCCGGAAGCCGGCTCAGCCCTTGGCGTTCAGCTCCTCGATGCGGGCGCGGCGCTGGGCCTGCTCGCGCGGGTCGGGAACCGGCAGCGAGGCGATCAGCCGCTGGGTGTAGTCGTTGCGCGGGTTGGCCAGCACCTGCGAGCCCAGACCTTCCTCCAGCAGCGTGCCGCGGAACAGCACGCCCACCCAGGTCGCCAACTGGTCCACCACCGCCAGGTCGTGGGAGACGAACAGGGCAGCGAAGCCCAGCTCGGCCTGCAGCTCGCGGAACAGCTGAAGCACCTTGGCCTGCACCGAGACGTCCAGCGCGCTGGTCGGTTCGTCGGCGATCAGCAGCTTGGGCTCCAGCGCCAGGGCGCGGGCCAGTGAGGCGCGCTGGCGCTGGCCGCCGGAGAGCTCATGCGGGTAGCGGTTGGCGAAGCCCGAGGGCAGCTGCACCGCTTCAAGCAGCTGGGCCACCTTGGCGCGCGTGGCCGAGGCGCCGAGTTCGCGGTGCACCATCAGCGGTTCGGCGACGCATTCGCCGATGGTCAGGTGCGGGTTGAAGCTGGCGGCCGGGTCCTGGAACACGAAGCCGATCTGCTCGCGCAGCGGCTTGAAGCTGCGTTCCTTGAACTGCGCCATTTCATAGCCCAGCACCTTCAGCGAGCCGGAGGTCATCCGGTTCAGGCCGGCGATGGTTCGCCCGATGGTGGTCTTGCCGGAGCCGGACTCGCCGACCAGGCCGTAGACTTCCCCGGCGTGGATCTTCAAATCGACCTTGTCCACGGCGGTGAAGCCGGGGGTGCCGAGGCGTCCCGGGAAGTGGACGACCAGGTCCTTGGCCTCGACCAGTACCTCGGCGCCGGCGACCGGGCGTTCGGCCATGCCTTCGGAGGCGCTTTCGCGGCCCAGGTGCGGCACGGCGGCAAGCAGCGAGCGGGTGTACTCCTCCTGCGGGGCCTCGAAGAGGGTCAGCGCTTCGGCTTCCTCCACGATTTTGCCCTGGTTCATCACGATGACCCGATCCGCAATGTCGGCGACCACCCCCATGTTGTGGGTGATGATCACGATGGCGGTGCCCAGCTCGCTGCGCAGCTCGCGCAGCAGCGACAGGATTTCCGCCTGCACGGTGACGTCCAGTGCCGTGGTCGGCTCGTCGGCCACGATCAGCCCGGGCTTCAGGGCCAGTGCCGCGGCGATCACCACACGCTGCTTCTGGCCTCCGGAGAACTGGTGCGGGTAGTAGTCCACCCGCTGCTCGGGATCCGGGATCCCGACCTGGCGCATGGCCTCGATGGCGCGCGCCTTGGCTTCCTTCTTGGAAATCTTGTTGTGGGCGCGGATGCCCTCCATGATCTGCCAGCCCACGGTGTAGACCGGATTCAACGCGGTCGAGGGCTCCTGGAAGACCATGGCCACGTCCCGGCCGCGGGCGGCGCGCAGGTCCGCCCCGTGCAGGGTCAGCATGTCCTTGCCGTTGAGGTATACAGCTCCGCTGGCGGCTCCGTTCTCCGCCATGATGCCCAGCGCGGTGCGCGCGGTCACTGACTTGCCGGACCCGGATTCGCCCACGATGGCCAGGATCTCCCCGGCCTTGACCGTGAAGTCCACGCCGCGCACGGCGGGAACCGCACCTGCGTCGGTGACGAAGTCGATGTTCAAGCCCTCGACGCGCAGCACGGCGCCGCGGTCCTCGGTGATGGTTGGCGCTGCGTGGCTCATGCTCCGGCTCCTGCTTGGGTGATGCGCTTGGCCTTCTTGCGGCTGAAGCGGCGCAGGCGCGGGTCATTCAAATCGTTCATGGACTCGCCGACCAGGGTCATGCCCAGCACGGTGATCACGATGGCCAGGCCCGGGAACAAGCCGGTCCACCAGATGCCGCTGGTGGCGTCCGACATCGCGCGGTTCAGGTCGTAGCCCCATTCCGATGCGCTGGTCGGCTCGATGCCGAAGCCCAGGAAGCCCAGGCCCGCCAGGGTCAGCAGCGCCTCGGTGGCGTTCAGCGTGAAGATCAGCGGCAGGGTGCGGGTGGCGTTGCGCAGCAGGTGGGTGAACATGACCCGCCACGGGCTGGCGCCGATGACCTGTGCGGATTCCACGAACGGTTCGGCTTTCAGGCGCATCACCTCGGCGCGCACCACGCGGAAGTACTGCGGGATGAACACCACGGTGATGGAAATGGCCGCGGCCATGACGCCGCCGAACACTGTTGACTGGCCTTGGGAGATCACGATGGACATCACGATGGCCAGCAGCAGCGACGGGAAGGCGTAGATGGCGTCGGCGAGGACCACCATGATGCGGTCGAACCAGCCGCCCAGGTAGCCGGAGACCAGGCCCAGCAGCACGCCGAGGAACAGCGACATCACCACGGCGGCGATGATCACGAAGATCGCGGTCTGCGCGCCGAAGACGGTGCGGGAGAACACGTCGTAGCCGCCGGAGGTGGTGCCCCAGATGAATTCCCCGCCCGGCGCGGCCTGGCGCGGGAAGTCGCCGTTGGCGTCGCCCGACTGGGCGAAGCCAAACGGTGCGATCAGCGGCGCGAAGATCGCGGTGATCAGGAACAGGCTCGTGAGAATCAGGCCGCTGACCAGCATGCCGCGCTGGAGCCCGGAGGACATCTTCAGGTGGGAGATGATCGGGAGCTTCTGGACCCACGACTTGTTCGAGGCGGGAAGAGTAGCGGTGCTCATGATTAGTACCTGACTCTCGGGTCGATCAGTGCGGCCAGGACGTCGACGATGAAGTTGGTGAAGGCGACGATGATCGCCAGCAGCACCACGATGCCCTGCACTGCCACGAAGTCGCGCGCGGTGAGGTATTCGGCGAGCTTGAAGCCCAGGCCCTTCCATTCGAAGGTCGTTTCGGTTAGCACCGCGCCGCCGAGCAGCAGCGCAATCTGCATGCCCATTACGGTGATGATCGGGATCAGCGCGGGACGGTAGGCGTGCTTGGTGGTGAGGCGGAATTCGCTGACGCCGCGCGAGCGCCCGGCCTCCACGTATTCACGGCCCAGGGTGCCGATGGCATTGGTGCGCACCAGGCGCAGGAACACCCCGCCGGTGAGCAGGCCCAGCGCAATGGCAGGCAGGATGGCATGCTGGGTGACGTTCACGAACGCCTCCATGTTGCCGCTGCGCAGCGCGTCGAGCCAGTAGATGCCGGTGGGCGCCTGCAGCGTGGTCAGCTGCAGTTCGGTCTGCCAGCCTGCGCGGCCGGCGATCGGCAGCCAATGCAGCCAGACGCCGAAGATCAGCTTGAGCAGCAGGCCGGCGAAGAAGACCGGGGTGGCGTAGGCCAGGATGGCCAGCACACGCAGGATGGCGTCCGGGTAGCGGTCGCGGAACTTCGCGGCGACCAGACCCAGCGGAATGCCCACGATCAGCGCCACGAGCACGGCATTGATGGCCAGTTCCAGGGTGGCGGCGCCGTAGGTGGTGAGGATGTCGGTAACCGCGGTGTTGTCGGTCAGGGTGCGGCCCAGGTTGCCGGTGAAGATCTGCCCCAGGTACTCGAAGTACTGGATGAACAGCGGCCGGTCGTACCCGGCCTCGTGGATACGGGCGGCGAGCTGGTCCGGGGTCAGTCGCCCGCCCAGCGCGGCGGTGATCGGGTCGCCGGTCACGCGCATCAGGAAGAAGACCACCGTGATGAGGATGAAGACGGTGGGGATGATCAGCAGGAAGCGCGTGATCACGTAACGGAGGAATCCCCCGCCCTTCTGCTTGGCTGGCTTGGGTGCCGCCAGCGGGCTGGGAACTTGTCCCGGTGGAGACGTGATGGTCATCGTCAATCCTTTGGAAATCGCAAAATACGTGCGTTGCGCCGGGAGATCCCCGGGCGCAGATTTAGGGGATCCGCCGCGCGGGATCCCATGGATTCCGCGCGGCGAACCCCCTGGGGTTCAAATCACGCCGGTGCGCTGATGATTACTTGCTCAGAACGCCCATGCGGAACTTGAACGATGGGTCCAGGGTCTTCTCGACGCCCTGCACGTCCTTACCCGCCACGGCGACCTGCGCGCCCTGCAGCAGCGGCAGGGTGGAGAGGTCCTCGGCGACCATGGTCTGCAGGTCCTCGATGGCCTTCGTGCGTGCGGCTGCGTCGGCCATGCCGCGCTGCTCGGAGATCAGCTTGTCAACCGCCGGGTTGTCGTAGTTGTTCGACAGGAAGTTGTCCTTGGCGAAGAACGGCGACAGGAAGTTGTCGGCATCCGAGTAATCGGGGAACCAGCCCAGCTGGTAGGCCGGGTAGTCGGTGACGCGCTGCTTCTGGTAGGTGACCCACTCGGTGGACTTCAGGTCCACCTTGAACAGGCCGTCGGCTTCCAGCTGCTTCTTCACCAGGGCGTACTCGTCGCCCGAGCTCGGGCCGTAGTGATCCGGGTTGTACTGCAGCGGCAGGCTGACCGGGATGTCCACTCCGGCGTCCTCCAGCACCTTCTTGGCCTTGGCCGCATCCGGCTTGCCGTCGGTGCCGTACAGGTCCTTCAGCGGCTCGATGGCGCCGGTGAAGCCCTGCGGCACGTAGGAGTAGGCAGGGGTGTAGGTGTCCTTGTAGACCTCGGTGGCGATGGCCTGGCGATCGATCAGGTTCGCGGCGGCCTGGCGCACGGCCAGCGACTTGGCGGCATCGGCGTTCGCGGTCTTGGCGCCGTACGGCATGGTGTCGAAGTTGAACACGATGTAGCGCAGCTCGCCGCCCGGTCCCTTGTGGACGGTCAGGCTTTCTTCCTTGCCCAGGTCCTCGACGTCGGTCGGGGTCAGCGAGCGCCAGGCGACATCGATGTTGCCCTGCTGGATATCCAGCTTCAGGTTGTTCGAGTCGGCGTAGTACTTGATGGCCGCCGACTTGTTGGCCGGTGCGCCGAGGACGCCGGCGTAGGCGTCGTTGGCGGACATCGAGATCAGGGAGTTCTTGTTGTACGAGTCGATCACGTACTGGCCGCCGAAGGCCTTGCCTGCGATGATCTCCTCGTCGGCGAGGACCTTGTCGGCTGGGAAGACTTCGTCATCCACGATCGGGCCGACCGGCGAGGTGAGCACCTGCGGGAAGGTCTGGTCGTTGGCGACCTTCAGCTTGAAGACCACCGTGGTGGCATCCGGTGCGGTGATGGACTCGACGTTGCCCAGCAGCGAAGACGGGCCGTTCGGATCGGCGATCTTCAGCTGGCGGTCGAAGGTGAACTTCACGTCCTTCGAGTCCAGATCGTTGCCGTTGGCCCACTTCAGGCCCGGCTTGAGCTTGACGGTGAATTCATTGTCCGAGGTGAACTCGGCGGACTCGGCCAGATCGTTGGACGGCTCTGGGCTGCCCGGCTCGGAGTTGAGCAGGAAGGGGAAGATCTGGTTCATGACCATGAATGAACCGTTGTCGTAGGAACCGGCCGGGTCGAGCGAGGTGACCTTGTCCGTGGTTCCCAGGGTGATCGGCGCGCCTGATGCGTCGCCGCCTGGCGCACCCGATACGTCGCCTTCGTTGGTGGCGGAAGAGGTGCAGCCGGTCAGGGCGAGGGCGGAGAGTCCCAAAGCAGCTGCGGCGAGTCGCAGCCCGTTCTTCTTGCGAGTCATGAAGAGATCCTTAATCTGTGCGCATGCTTGCGGTGATTGAAAACACATGCTTCACATAGACTAAGTGATACAGCCCACCTATGACCAATAGCACACTGGGTCAAGTCGCAAAAATTTCACTTCCGGGCCTGATTTCGATGCTTTGGCTCACAGCTTCCGTGCCTGACCTCCAGTTTCCCACCCGGCTTGAATGCGCGGCGCGCCGGTAGATTAGGCTGGTAGGCGATGATGACACGTAGAGACGCCGCCATTGCGTTGGATATCCCCCTAGAAATGGCCAAGAAGCACGGCATCCCCTCGAAGATGAGCGAAGCCGAGTTCCGCGAGCTGAATTCAAATCCGCCGGCATGGCTGGCCCAGTCCCGCGCCAACCGGACCGGCAAGCGCCCGGTCTGGGTGCATCTGGTCTGCGAAGTATGCGGCACCGAGGACTACGAACGACCAAAGAAATGGTGGCCGACCTTTGACTTCGTGCACTGCTCTCATCACTCCCCCGCCCAGCTGCCGAAACTGGAAGCCGGCCGGACACGGGTCGAGTACCCGGATATCTCCGCGCGCATGTACGGCATCGTCGACGAGGACTAGCAACCGCTTGCAGGGCCCGTGACCCTTGGCGGTTAATCCAACGTCGAGAAAACCCTGCGGCGCCTGACGTCCCGAGGGACGGCAGCCACCGCAGGGTTTTTTCGCTTCGCTCCTGGCTCCATCCGGTCAGCGCGTGCGATCAGGCCTGACGGCTTTCCATGTACTTGAGGATTTCCACCTGGACGTCCAACATGTCCTGGTTCGTGAAGTCCAGGACCACGGCGTCTCCGGCCATGGCCCCAATACCGGTTGCTCCGATGCTCAGGTTCCCCTTGACCAACTGCGGGCCGCTCAGGCTTGGCGGACCGTCAAGGTCCAGGGATTCCTTCTTGTTGAGCAGGAAAGCTCCGACCTCCTCGGTCTGAGGCGTGCTGAACGCCATTCCCATTGACTCGAGGGACTCATATTCGAACGCGTCATCTTCCCATTGGAAGGTAAACCCCACCGTCGCATGCTTCGCCAGGTCTGTCGACTGCTTCGCGGCAGCCTCCGTAATCCAGATGCAGCTCACGTCCGTTTCCCCAGGGTTATCCGAATAGGTGGTCACGGTTTCGTCGGCAAACACCAAACCGTCAAACAGGCCGCCGCTGAGCTCTGCAACTTCTGCACAACTGGGAAAGGGTAACTTGCCGCCGGAGGTGGCGATGGGCGGATCGGCCGGCGGGGCCGCTTCGGCGCCAGCCGCCGCTTCGCCCGACGACGGCGTAGGGTCGGCGCTCTTGCACGCGCTCAGGGATACTCCCAGCAACAGGGCGGCGGAGACGGACAGCAATTTTCGTGCTCGCATAAAACCTTCCAATACATAGTCGGTACATCATGTGGCATCTGCCTGCATCGCCCTGGAAAAATAGATCCCCACCTGAGGCGACATGGGCAACAAGCTATCATCAAGCGCTTGACGCTGCGAGCATATGCGGCAGATTTCCTCGCCAAGGCATTGGATTTCCATTTCGGCGCCGCCGATGCTATATGCGGCGGAGAAGCAACGCCCGAATCACACAAGCGCCCCTCGACCTTCCTGCAGTCCATGCGCCGTACGTCAAGGGGCCGGGTCGCTTCAAACCCCAGCGCGGCGGCTACTTCCAGCCGATGTCCTTGACGACCTTCGTAATGTTGGTCATCACATGCTCGTTGTAGTCGACGCCCAGCTGGTTCGGCAGGGCGAAAAGCAGGTAGTCGGCTTCGGACATGGCCGCATCGCGGGTGAACAGCTCGGCCAGCTCGTCCAGGGAGCCCGCATAGGTCGGGCCGGAGCGCGCCCGCATGCCTTCGATCTGCCCGACCGAGTCGCCGCGCTCGCGGCGCCCGAAGTACAGGTCGTCGGTATCGGTGAGCACCGGGAAGGCACTGCGCGTCACCGCGGTCTGCCCACCTGTCGTGTGCCCGTTTGCATGGTAGGACTCAAGGTAGCGGCGGATCTGGTCGCGCTGCGCGATGTGGAAGGGACGCCCGTCGTCCTCCAGCAGCAGGGTCGAGGACAGCAGGTTCATGCCTTCGCGACCGGCCCACTCAGCAGTCTCGAATCCCGCCGCGCCCCACCAGATGCGGTTTTCCAATCCCGGGGAGACCGGGGTGATCGGAAGCAGCCGACCGCCGTGCTGCTCGGGATGCACCGGGCGGGCGATGGGCGTGCCTGCAATGGCTTCGCGGAAGGTGGCTGCGCGTTCGCGGGTCACGCTGGACCAGCTCTCGCCCTCGCCCAGCGTGTAGCCGAACAGCTCCTGGCCGTTGGCTGCGGGCTCGGGTGAACCGCGACTGATGCCCAGCTGCATGCGGCCACGGGCGATGGCATCAGTCACCGCGGCTTCTTCGGCCATGTACAGGGGGTTCTCGTAGCGCATGTCGATCACACCGGTGCCGACTTCAAGTGTGGTTGTCGAGGCGGCCATGGCCGCCAGCAGAGGGAACGGTGCGGACAGCGAACGGTCGAAGTGGTGCACCCGCAGCCAGGCTCCGTCGAAGCCGCTGCGTTCGGCGGCCTGCGCTAGATCCACCATCTGCCTCACCGCGGCGGCGCCCGTGGGAACCGCGGAGTTTGCAGTGCCCGACCAGTGGCCGAAGGTCAGGAAACCAATTTTCTTTGGCATGT
This sequence comes from Arthrobacter sp. YC-RL1, assembly GCF_001454985.1. Classification (NCBI taxonomy): domain Bacteria; kingdom Bacillati; phylum Actinomycetota; class Actinomycetes; order Micrococcales; family Micrococcaceae; genus Arthrobacter; species Arthrobacter sp. YC-RL1. Next base: position 1,521,573 of record NZ_CP013297.1, on the reverse strand, counting down.
CATCTCCGTTTGAACAAAGTCGGTGGTCTTTTCACCTACCAGACACAATAGTAATTGACGCGTCAATATTCCTGTTATGAGTACGCTCACAACATGCCCCTGTCCGCAGGCCGATCCCCCTAGGAGGCCCTTGCATTCGCCCGTTGCAGTGCCAATAATTGCGAGCAACTAGCCGAACCGAGGAAAAGCGGCGCAATGAATGCACTTGTCCATGAGACCATCACGCTGAGCAGGCGCATCCCCTTTCCCTGTGCCGAGGTCTGGGATGCCTATGCCGACCCCGCGCGCCGCTGCGTGTGGGGCGTACCGGCAGGGGAAGGCATCGAGTACGCCGCCGAGCACTTCCGCGAAGGCGGACGTGAGAGCTACCGCTGCGGCCCGCTGGGTTCCCTAGATTTCCTCGTCGAGGCGCAGTACCTCCGCGTGGTCGAGCAGCAGCTGATCGTCTATGCGGAAACCGTATGGACCAACGAGACACCGCTGTCCTCCGCACTGGTCTCCTGGATCTTGGAGCCGTTGGGCGGCGCGACGCAGGTGGCTGTCACCAGCCAGGTGACCTCTTTCGTCGGAGCGGGCATGATCGAGGGCAGCCGTTCCGGTCACCGCATCGTGCTGGCGCAGCTCGGCAGGTTCCTTGCCGACGCTGCCGCTGACGCTCCGGACCCGGGCGGCATGGAAGGACCCGGGGGCTACGGCGAGCGCTAGTTAGGATCAGAAACCCTGATCATGCCGTGCGCCCCCTTCTCGCCGTCCGACATGTAGTGCGTGACGAACGGGTAGTTCCCGGCCTCGGGCAGCGCCAGCTCCACGAATCCTCCCTGCGCGGGGGCCAAGGCCAGGGATTGGGAACCCCCGCCGGTTCGATCGCGGGCGTCCAGCTGGTAGGCGCCTTCGAAGTACACGGTGTCGAACTGGCCGCCGATCACGTGGAAGCTGCTGGGCCTGTTGGGGCCCGCGGCGAGTACCCAGATGCGGATGCGTTCACCGGTGGCAACCTGCAGCGGGTCGAAGGAGTATTGATTTGCATAGCCGTTGAACACCACCAGGTCGGGGTTCCCTCCTGCAGTCTTGTCCACGTCCACCGGTTGCCCTTCCGCGCCGAGGTAGTACTCGGACTGCACCATCACATACGACTTGTCCACCGCGGGCAGGTCCTCGGGTTCGATGATGACCGCTCCGTACATGCCGTTGGCGATGTGTGAGCTCATGGGTGCGGTGGCGCAGTGGTACATCCAGATCCCTGACTTGGTGGCGGTGAACGTATAGGTCAGTTCCTCGCCAGGGGCGATGGTTCGCATCGGTTTGTCCGGGGCCAGGGACCCGGCGTGGAAGTCGATGGAGTGGCCCATGGTGCCGTCGTTGTAGAGCGTGATTTCGAATTTGTCGCCGATCCGTCCGTGCAGGACCGGACCCGGGGCGGTGCCGTTGAAGGTCCACAGGTTCTGCGTGAACCCCGGCGACACTTCGGCCTGCAGCTCGTTGACCGTGAAGCGTTGCTTGTGCAGCGCCGGCTTGCCGGTGTCCGCAGGCAGTGGATCCAGTACCGGGTTGCGTGCGGTGAATCCGTCCGCGGGCTGGGCCTGCAGGTCGGGTCCCGCGGCCGCGGGCGGCTGGCCAGCATCCTGCAGGTGTCCGTGGGACGTCTCTGGTGCCGTGTCGCCGGGTGCGGCGGCGGCGCCGGTCACCACGATCCGCATCACCATGCCCATCTGCTTGTGCCCGACGATGGAGCACCAGCCCTCCATGTCTGCGGTGATGACCCCGGCGTCCACGGTGGCGCTCTGGCCCGGTGCCAGGCGCCCGGAGTCGCTCCCGTTGGCCAACACCAGGTCGTGGACCTGCGTGGCATCGGTGTTGGCCAATTCGATGACCAGCCGTGTTCCTGCTTCCACCTCGATGGTGGAGGGTGTGAACCGCATGTCCTTGGCGGTCATCTGCACGGTCTTGACCGGTGCGTTGGCAGGGTCGACCGGCTGCTGCGCGGTGGAAGCGGCCGGCGGGCGGATCCCGGCGGCCGCGGGATCCAGTGCTACGCCGACGGCGATCACCAGCACAACCGACATAAGACCTGCGGCCGCCTGGCCCAGGCGTTGGCCGGGCGGGCGGGCGCCTTCGGGTTCCACCGGGCCGCGCTCGCGGGCCCTCGGCTGGCCTGCGGATTCCGCGGCTTCTTTCTTGGCCAAGCGATGGGCCTTCAAGGCGGTGAAGAGCAAGGGGATGAAGCTGCCCATGGCGCCGAGGTAAAGCACCGAGCACAGCACACGCACCAGCGAGGAGATCGGCAGGGCGCAGGCCAGCAACGCTGCGTTGGCCATGCTCACCCGCCAGGCGGCTCCACGGTCGAAGGCCGTGGCCGCCGCGCGGACCGGGCGCGGCCCGCCGCCCAGCGCCACGGGCACCAGATAGGACAGCGCGCCCAGCAGGATCTGCGCGGCGAAGCCTGCGGCCAGGTACGGCACGATGGTGTCGAAGTGCCGGCCCATCTGCGTCCAGTCGCCGCTGGCAGCCAGGGCGTAGAGCGTCCACACCAGGGTGCCCGTCCACCAGCAGACCGCGGACAGGACCGACAAGGTGGCGAAGCTGCGCGGCGGCTTGGCCCTGGCGGCATGGATGAAAGGCGAGGCCGTCATTCCCAGCCCTGCCAGATAGCCGAGCACACCCAGGGCTGCCACCAGCAGCAGCCCCGCGGCCGCCCCGCCCGCGGCCACCAGCACCGAGGCTGCGAGTACCGGCAGCGCCCGGCGCAGGCGCACCGCGGCATGGGGGGCGATGCGGGTGCGCAGCATCGTGGGCCACAGCGTGATCAGGGTTCCGGCGACGGTCAGCCCGACCCAGCCCAGCAGGTTCACCAGTGCATGGGCCAAGGTCAGCCGCTCATGCAGCGGAGAAGCGAGCCCGGCGGAAATCCAGGTTCCCAGCCCGGCGCCGATCGGCAGGAAGCAGGCGGCGGCGATGTAGTAGCGCACGCTCGCGGCATAGGGCGAGGGCAGCGCGCCGCGCAGGCTGCGGTACAGCCAGGCTCCGTGCCATGCCGCGGCCACGGCGACCAGCAGCGCACCGGCCAGCGTCAACGGCCACAGTTCGGCAAGCACCCCGGCAACCACCACGGCGGCGCCGCCGTTCATCAGCCCCAGGCGCAGCGACTGCCGGCGGCGTTCCTGGACGGTCACCACGCGTTTGAGCAGCGCGGTGGCGAAGTACTGCGACCAGACCAGAATGGCGTGGGACAGCGCGCCGAGCAGCAGCAGGTGGATCAGCAGCCAGCGGGGCGCCGGCAGCTGGCGGTGGACCAGCGCGACGACAACCACCAGAATCAGCCACAGCGCCGTGGGCAGGTCGCGCAGAGGCCAGAAACCCCGGCCGGGGACCTTCGCTGCGGCGGGCCCGGTGCTCAACGGCAGGTTCATTTAACGGATTCCTTCCCGGAGGTAGGTGCGGACGTGAGCGCCAGCAACGCGCTGGCGAGGGCCACGAACACGAAAAGCAGCAGCGCGACGACGTTGAGAACACCACCGACCTGCCATGCCAGCTGCCCACCCAACCCGTTGCCGAGCCACAGGCGGATCACCAAGCCGGCATGCATGAGGATCACCGGCGGCCACATGGCCTGGCGGTAGGGAAGGTCGATGGCCAGTACGGCCGGCAGGATCGTGGGCGCATGGGCCATGATCATGGACATCACGAAGCCCAGGAAAACCGCGTGCACCGCAGTATCATAGGCGCCGGAGCCGGCCGGGTACCCCAGCATCCAGACGACGCCGGCAACCAGCAGCCAGAAGTAGCCGGCCAGCAGGCAGGCCGCCATGTAGCGCGGCGCGCCCTTCAACTTGACGGTGCGCCGCGCGACGTCGTTGACCGCCAGCCAGAGCACCAGTGCGCACAGCACCAGGCCGAAGAGCACGGTCCCGGCTTGGACGAACAGCGTGGACGCCGCGGCGGACATGAGCAGCGCAACGTTGAGGACCACCGCCAGGGCTTGCGAGCGCGAGGTCAACTGGATGCGGGCCAGCTCAACCCGTTCCCCGGCGATGGTCATCACCAGGAACGCGGCCAGCCACGGCAGCAGCAAGGAGATCTCCACTCCGCCGGCGTACAGCACGGTGGCGCCCAGCCCGGCGCAGGCGCCGAGCATCTGGATCAGCACCGCGTCGGCACGCTGCCTGCGCCACAACGGGTAGTAGGTGGCCAGCAGGGTGGCCATGCCCAGGATCAGCGTCGTTCCGGTCAGCGCCCGGGGCGCGGCGAACAGCTGGCTGCCACCGCCTAGCGCCAGCAGGACGGGCGCCGCGTAGCCCGCGGCCCGCCCCCAGGCCACCGCTCGCTCCAAGGCAATCAGCGCTCCGACAAACCCGAAGACCATGGCCAGCGAATGCGCCGGCCCCCACGCGGCAATCTGCACCGGGGCGGGTACATCCAGCAGGATCAGCGCCGCATCCAGCCCGGCCAGCAGGCACAGGCCAGCCGGGAGCATCAGGGCCAGGCGCCACCGTCCCCGGCGTTTGGGCCTGGACGGCGCAGCATAGGAGGCCGGGCTCATCGTTGCCCCTCGCGCTGTGGCGATAGTTCAAGGCGGCAGCCGTGCTCCAGCGCGAACGGCAGGATCCGGCTTCCTGCAGGATCCCGTCCGTGGGACTGCAAGATCCCCCGCACGATCCCCAGATGCACGTTGCAGATGACCTGCGGGTTCTCCCGGGCCGCGCTGAGCAGCGGGCAGGAGAGCAGCGACACGCTGTGGTCGGCTTCGAGGCGGGGCGCAAAACCGAGCGCAGCCAGCGAGTCGATAACGGCGCCACGGGCATCGCCTTCCAGGGCGGCTTCTGGCAGCGTTGCGCCCCAGCGCTGGCCGGCCTCGATGCCGGCCCGGGCCGGGTTGTCGCTGAGCAGCGCCACCTGGTCGGCCAGTACGTTGGCCAGCGCGGCGAACGGCGAGGGGGTTGGCGCCGCGGCCCGCCAGATCCAAGCTGGCCGCCCGCGGCCGGCGGCGGGCGCGGACTCCCGCTGCACGTACCCGTCGGCAAGCAGCGCGTCCAGATGGCTCCGGACAGTGTTCTCATGCAGGCCCATGAACTCGGCCACCTGAGGCAGGCTCAGGCCCTCGCTCCGCATTTCGACCAGCGACAGTATCCGCTCGCGGGTCGACGAGTGAACGCGCCCTCCTCCGCTGCGCCGGGGCGCTCCGCCATCCGGTCCTTTGCCCATGATTCCGCGCCTCCTTGGAGCCAGCTCTTTCCCGCCCCGCTATTTTCCACTAAGTTAAGTGTAATAAAATAAATCGAACCGCACCACGCGGACCGGCATGCGCCCCACGCGACGACGCCGGACCAGGGCAAGGGAGCAGATCATGACAGAACGCATCGAGATTTCCGGCAGCAGGGAAGAAGCCCTGAAGCAGCAGGCACCGGGCGGCTGCGCCTGCGGCGGGCATGACGAGGACCTCCCCCAGCTCGATGTCCAGGCGATCCCCCATGCGGTCCGCCACGCGGCCATCTTCGGCGCGCTGGATTCATTGCGGCCCGGCGCAGGCCTGGTGCTGTCGGCCACGCATAATCCGCTGCCGCTGCTGGCCCAGCTGCGGCAGCGCGATGCGACGGCCTTCGAGGTCAGCTACCTCGAAGAAGGCCCGCAGCGGTGGAAGCTCAAGTTCGTGCGCAGCTAGCCGGTCGAAACAGCGATGGCCCCGGCCTGCGCGAAACCCGTTGAGGTTTCGCGCAGGCCGGGGCCATCGCTCGTGAAGCGCAATCCTTGGGGCGCGTTATCCGACCTTCGCCGGATCCCAGGCGCTGGAGCGGGCGGAGTCGATGGTCGCCTGGCCCAGCACTCGGCTGCCCTGGTAGACGACCATGGTCTGGCCCGGGGCGACGCCGCGCATTCCTTCGGGCAGGTTGACCACCAGTTCGTCGCGGCCCTCGGCCGAGCGTTCCATGTGGGCCATCGCGGCGACCGGGTCGCCGTGGGCGCGCACCTGCACCATGCAGTCGAATTCGGCGCCGCTGGCCACTTCCCCGATGGGCAGTCCGGCCCAGGAGATGCGGATGCCGCGCAGCTGGTCCACGGCCAGCAGGGCCTCCGGGCCGACGATGACCTTGTTTTCCTTCGGGCGGATCTCCAGCACGAAGCGCGGCTTGCCGTCCGCAGCCGGGCGGCCCAGGCGCAGCCCCTTGCGCTGCCCGACGGTGAAGGCCTGGGCTCCGGCGTGCTCGCCGAGCTCGTTGCCCTCGTGGTCGACGATCGCGCCGGGCTTCATCTCGATGCGTTCGGCCAGCCAGCCGCGGGTGTCGCCGTCGGGGATGAAGCAGATGTCGTAGCTGTCCGGCTTGTTCGCCACGGTCAGGCCGCGGGCGGCCGCCTCGGCGCGCACCTCGGCCTTGGACGGGGTTTCGGCCAGCGGGAACATGCAGTGCTCCAGCTGCTCGTGGGTCAGCACACCCAGCACATAGGACTGGTCCTTGGCCCAGTCGGCGGCGCGGTGCAGTTCCGGATTGCCCTGCTCGTCGCGCAGCACCTTGGCGTAGTGGCCGGTGCAGACCGCGTCGAAGCCCAGGGCCAGCGCCTTTTCCAGCAGGGCGGCGAACTTGATCTTCTCATTGCAGCGCATGCACGGGTTCGGGGTGCGGCCTGCCTCGTACTCCGAAACGAAGTCGTCCACCACGTCCTCGGCGAAACGGTCGGAGAAATCCCACACGTAGAACGGGATGCCCAGCTTGTCGCAGGCGCGCCAGGCGTCGTTGGAGTCCTCCACCGTGCAGCAGCCGCGCGAGCCGGTGCGCAGGGTTCCGGGCATGCGCGAGAGGGCCAGGTGCACGCCGACCACGTCGTGGCCGGCCTCGACCGCACGGGCCGCGGCGACCGCCGAGTCCACGCCGCCGGACATTGCTGCTAGTACCTTCATCGCGTAAAACCCGTTCCTGCCGTGTGGATGCTGCTTTCATCGGCTGCCATTCCAGCCTTCCTTGCCCGCTCATAGGCCTGCGGCAAGGCTTCCAATAATGCGTCAACGTCTGCCCGGGTGGATCTATGCCCCAGTGTGAAACGTTGCACACTGCGCGCCGACCGGGCATCCCGGCCCATGGCCAGCAGCACATGGGAGGGCTGCGGGACCCCGGCTGTGCACGCCGATCCGGTGGAGGAGGCGATCCCCAGCATGTCCAGCACGAACAGCAGTGAATCCCCCTCGCATTCGGGGAAGGTGAAGTGCAGGTTCCCCGGTAGCCGGGCGCCCCGGTTCTCCGCGTCGCGCGGGCCGTTGAGCACCGCCTCGGGGACCAGCTGCGAAATCCGCTGCACCGCGTATTCGCGCAACCCGCTCAGCCGCGCGGCTTCCTCGGCGAGGTGCTCCGCGACTTCCGTGGCGGCCGCGGCGAAGCCTGCCGCCGCCGCCGCGTTCAGCGTTCCCGAACGCATTTTCCGTTCATGTCCTCCGCCATGCTGGACCGGCATCAGGGTCACGTCGCGGCGCACCAGCAGTCCGCCGATGCCCACCGGGCCGCCGATCTTGTGGGCGCTGATGGACATGGCCGCCAGCTTCGAGGCCGCGAAGTCGGTGGGCACCGCGCCGAAAGCCTGCACCGCGTCGCTGTGCGCGGGGATCCCGTACCCGGCCAGCAGGGCCGCGAATTCAGGGACCGGCTGCACGGTGCCGACCTCGTTGTTGGCCCACATGATGGTGCCCAGCGCGATGCGTTCGTGGTGCTCATCGAGCAGGGCGCGCACGCCGTCCAGGTCCAGCACGCCGTCGGCGTCCACCGGCATCCAGCACAGTTCGGCCTGCTCGTGCTCTGCCAGCCAGGTGACGGTGTCCAGCACCGCATGGTGCTCGATCCCGGATACCAGGATCATCCGCGCCGCGGGGTTGGAGTCCACGCGGTTCCAGAACAGGCCCTTGAGCGCCAAGTTGTCTGATTCGGTGCCGCCGGAGGTGAAGATCAGCTCGCTGGAATGCGCGCCGGCCGCGGCCGCGATCGCGATGCGCGCATCATCGACCACGCGGTTGGCGCGACGGCCAGCCGCATGCAGCGACGAGGGGTTGCCGGTGGCAGCGAACTGGGCGGTGATGGCGGCCAGCGCCGCCGGGGTCATGTCCGTGGTTGCCGCGTGGTCCAGGTATACGGCGGAAGTATTCATATCCCTTCCATGGTACGAGCTTCGCGCACCTAGTTTGAATGGCCGATCCGTGTGAATTGCCCGACCTCGATGGCTTCGAGGCCCGGATCCTTCAAGATCGCCTCGATCAGCGCGGAGGGCCCGCCGATCAGCGTGCAGTCATCATAGGGCTCGGTGGACAGCATCCACGAACGGTCCTCGGGGAACACCAGCGCGGGACGCTGGCGCTGCTCCCCCGCCGCAGTCTTCGCCCACAGCGGGTCGCTCAGGAACGCCGCGTCGGCCTGGAATAGGTGGTAGTTGCGGTAGCCGCCGCCCAGGTCCAGCGGACCGGGGGCCAGGTCCTGAACCGCGAAGGCCGGCTTCTGCGCCTCGGCGAGCGCGGCGGCATGGGCCGCGGCATTCTGCTCGTCGCTCAGCGCAGGATCCGGTTCCAGCTCGATCTGGATGCGCTCGCCGCCTTCAATGAAGGCATAGCCCGCCCAGAGGCCCAGCACGAAGTCCTGCTTCCCGCTGGCCTGGATCAGCTGCAGGGCCAGGTCCTTCCACTGGTTCGCCGGCAGCTCGTCCAGCGGCAGGTCGGTGTCGACCCAGGCGTCCTCGGCAACCGGGTTGCCCTGGGCATCCAGTCCGGCAACCGTTTCAAACGAATCGGCGGCGGTCAGCACGTGGTGGCGGCTGGCGGCCACGGTGGACCAGCGCACCTGCCGGTCCTCCTCGTCCAGCGCCGGATGCAGGATGCGGGCATAGCGTTCATAGCCGACCGGCACCTGGGCGGTGACCGTCAGCGGGTCGGCATCGGCGCAGGCGTCGATGATCCATTGGCCGTATTCAGCGGATACATGGGAAAACTGCATGTCCTAAGACTACCGAGCCGAACGCCTGCCACCACGGGTTTTGCCCGGTGCAGTGATATGAATGATGAAGTAGGTCCGAACCCGTCAGCCAGCCACTTCAAGGGAGCCGCCACCGATGTACTTGCCAGATCTGCTGGTCCCGGTTCACCAGTTCGCCCGCCGGAGCATCGATTTCTCGCGCCGGATCGCGGTGATGGCGGTGATTAACCGCACTCCGGATTCCTTCTACGACGCCGGGTCGACGTTCGGGCTGGACGAGGCGGTGGCGGCGGCGCTGCGCGCGGTGGAGGCCGGGGCGGACTGGGTGGACATCGGCGGGGTGCCGTTTTCCCCGGGACCGGAACTGCCCTGGCGGGAGGAGGCGGAGCGCGTGGTCCCGGTCATCCGCGAGGTGCGCCGCCACAGCGACGTGGTGATTTCCGCCGACACCTTCCACCCTCTGGTCGCGCAGGCGGCCATCGACGCCGGCACCGACGTCATCAACGACACCACCGGCCTGGCCTACCCCGAGCTGGCCAAGGTGGTGGCCGAGAACGACGTGCACCTGGTGCTGACCCATTCGCTGGCCAAGCCCCGCACCACCTACCCCCGCCCGCACTACGACGACGTGCTAGCCGAGGTGCGCCGCTACCTGCAGGACAAGGTTCAGCTGGCCAAGGACGTCGGCATCAAGGATTCGAAGCTCATCGTCGACCCCGGGCACGACCTGAACAAGAACACCCGCCATACTCTCGATCTGACCGCCGGTTTCCAGGCCATCGCCGAACTGGGCTACCCGGCTCTGGCGGCGGTGTCCAACAAGGACTTCATCGGGGAGACCCTGGACCTGCCGAAGTCCGAGCGCATGCTCGGTTCCATGGTCGCGGCCACGATGTGCGCCATGGGCGGGGCGCGGATCCTGCGGATGCACAACATCCCGGAATCCGTGCAGACCGTGCGTCTGATCGAAGCCGCCCAGGGCTGGCGCCAGCCGGTGCGGCAGATCCACAATATGGGAGACGTCAATCCCCCGGCGCATCCCGAACGCAAAGCCAGCGCCTAGAGCATCCGAGGAGATCCATGCGAGCCCTGCTGCCCCAGCCCATTGACCACGTCGACGACGAGTATCTGCTCTCCCGCTACGCCAGCACCCGGCGGCCGTTCGTCCGCTTCAACTTCGTCTCCAGCGTCGACGGCAGCGCGCAGCTCGGCGGGCTGTCGGCAGCGCTCGGCTCCGACGGGGACCAAAGGATCTTCAACCTCCTGCGCCGGCCGGCGCATGTGGTGCTGGTCGGCTCCGGCACGGTCCACGCCGAGGGGTACGCCGGCCCGCTGGTCTCCGACGCGGACCAGGCCTGGCGCACCGCCCGCGGGCTGGGCGCCCACCCGGTGCTCGCCATCGTGTCCTACCATCTGTCCATCGCCCCGGACGCCGAGGTGCTGACGTCCTCGCCCGGGCCGGTGCTGCTCTACACCTGCGAGCAGGTCACCGGGCAGCAGCGCGACAGCTATCCGGAGCATGTCCAGCTGGTCCAGGTCGCGGACAACGGCCAGGGCCCGGACCCGGCGCAGATCGTCGCCGACCTCGATTCGCGGGGCCTGCAGGCCATCCATGCCGAAGGCGGACCACACATCTTCGGGCAATTCGTCGCCGCCGGCCAGATCGATTCCCTGTGCGTGAGCTACTCCCCGGTCCTGGCCGCCGGCGCGGGGTCGCGCATCGCCCGCTCGCAGAGCGAGCAGCAGCGCAGCCTGACGCTGCATACCCTGCTGGAGGAAGACTCGATGCTGTTCGCGGAGTACCGCGCCGACCGCTAGCGCATCAGGTGCAGTGCGCCGGGAGCAACCCGCACGCTGAATGCTCCGCGGCCCAGCAGTTCACCGTCGGCGTAGCAGTCTTCCGAGGTCTCCACGCGGAATGCCTTCGCCCTGACGGCGACCCGGAACGGATGGTTTCTCCCGGCAAGTATCCGCGGTACATGCCTGAGCACCGGGGCGATCCGCTCGCCGCGCACCAGCGACAGGTCCGCCAGCCCGTCGTCGAATTCGGCCGAAGCGAACAACGTGATGCCGCCGCCCAGCGAACGGATATTGGCGATGCTCGCGGCCAACGCCGGTCCCCCGTACTCCAGCCCGCCGGTGTCGACCTCGGTGCAGAAGGCCTTGAGCTTCGGGATGCATAGCAGCAGCGCGGCGACATAGCGCAGCGAACCCAGCCGGCGCGGCAGCCGGTTGGCGCGGGCGTTGACCGTTGCCTCGAATCCCCAGGAGATCGCTCCGACAGTCAGCCGCACGATCTGCGGGGCCTCGTCGAATTCGACTTCCAACAGGTCGACCGGGTGCGCTGCAGCGCTCCCGGCGATGAATGCGGCGACCCGGTCCATCGACTGCGCCGGATTGGCGTCCCGGAGCATGCGCCAGGTGTCGTTGCCGCTGCCCGCCGGGATGATCCCGAGCGGAATCCCGGTTCGTGCCAAGACCTGCACCACGTGGTGGATCAGCCCGTCACCGCCCACGACCACCACTGCGTCCGCGGACTTCAGCTGCGCGGCGATCCGCGCCGTCGGCTGGGAGGAGACGTCGAGCAGGTGCGCCACGGTGCCCGCATCCGCCAGCCGTCCGGCCAACTGCCTGGCGCGGCGCCATCCCAGTCCCCTGCCCGAGGCGGGGTGGAAAACGATCTGAAGGCGCTCGAAGCGTTGCTGGGTGGCCATGCCTATAGACAATACTCAGCGAACGTACAGTTTCGAAAAGCATTGGCCACAGGTCTTTCGATACCATAGAGAGGGTCGGCGACAATGCGCCGCCCCGAAAGGAACTTGCCTGACTATGAGCTCGCCGAGCCCCCATGAAATCCTTGGCGTATCCCGCACGGCAAGCATGGAAGAAATCAAGGTTGCCTACCGCAGGGCTGCCCGTGCCACGCATCCGGACTTGGGCGGGAGCGAAGACGCCTTCAAGGAAGTCCAGCGCGCGTTCCAGCAACTCAGCGACCAGCAGTCCGATGACTCCTTCGAGCGCAGCTTCCAGGCGCCGGGCCAGGCGCCGCGGGCAGGCTTCAGCGCCCGCCAGTACGACGAGCGGCTGCGCACCACGCCGCAGCAGCCCAAGGCCCAGCTGCCCACCGAGTACGTTCCGCCGCTGGACGATGTCAACTTCACCACCCTGGACTCCAAGCGATCCGCGCAGCGGATGCACGGGGAACCGCGCAAGCGTGGACTGTTCAGTTCCCGTTCGAGGCTGCAACGCGAAGCCACGACCATCAGTCTGCTGAGCAGAAACGTGCTCAACGTGCTCCCGGCGGCACGCCTGGTCAACGGGCTGCGCTCCCCCAACGGCGGCCACTACGACCACGTGCTGACCGCCGGATACCGGATGGCAGTGATCAACACGATGACCCTGCCTGAGGGCTACTACGCCTTCGACGGCTCGGTGCTGCGGCACGGCAACAAGATGACCCAGCCCCCGGAAATCCAGATCTCAGGCATGCAGCGGGCCTTCATGCAGATGAACGTCGCCGCCTACACGCTGGTCCTGGCTTCCAACGGGAACCACCACGAACCGGTGATCGAGTACCACCGCAATGCCCAGCCTTCGCTCGCCAGCTCCGCCAACGTGCTCAATGCGGCGGGTCTGGTGCGCGAGCTCAAGCTGTTCCTCGGCTCCGGGCCCTCTCCGAATGTCGTGGACCGCGAAGTCCTCGCCCGGCTGATCGGCGGCATGTACTAGGCCGATGAATCGATCTGCGCTCGCACCCCTTAAACTGGAAGTGTGTTTCGTATCGTTTTCAATGCCCCAGAAATTCCCGGCAACTCGGGCAATGCCATCCGACTATCTGCCATCACCGGTGCAGAACTGCATCTGGTCAAACCCCTAGGATTCAACTTCGAGGACGCGAACCTGCGTCGCGCCGGCCTGGACTACCACGATCTGGCGTTCGTGACCGTGCACGAAAATCTCGAGGCCGCCTTCGAAGCTCTCGGGGAAGGCAGGGTCTTCGCCTACACCTCCGAAGGCCAGACCATCTACAGCGATATCAGCTACGAGCCGAGCGACATCCTGCTCTTCGGCAAGGAATCGGTGGGCCTGAGCGCCGAGGACAAGAAGCATCCCCGCGTCACCGACCTGGTCAAGCTTCCCATGCTCCCGGGCCGCCGCTCGCTGAATCTGGCTAATGCTGCGTCCATCGTGGCCTTCGAGGCGTGGCGCCAGCACGGCTTTGCCGGAGCATAAAGTACCAGCGAAGTACGGCCACGTATACAGGTTTACCCAATCTTTATAAAGTAGGCTCGATATGTGCCTGCGGATCAGCAGGTATTGAACTTTGACCACAACCCCGGGAGAAACCAAGACAATGAACGGTAGCCATTCCCAGCACCGCGACGAGCCCCAGGACGACGACCTGGGTCTAGACCTGGTTGACCAAGTGGCCAGCAGTTCACGCGCCGAGAGGAGCTCCAAGCCGAAGCGCTGGATCCTCGGTGTTGTCGGCGTCGTGATCGTTGCGGTTCTCGCTCTCGTGGTCTTCTCGCTGCTCAACGGCGGCCCCAAGGCGTCCAAGGCTGCGAAGGCCGACGACGCGGTGACGCAGACCATCCAGCTCAAGAACGGCGGCCAGGCCGTCCTCAGCTCCTCCGAATCGGAAGACGCCATCGGCGTGGAACTGACCAGCCTGCCGGGTCTTGCCGACGGCCAGCAGTATGTCGTGTGGGCCGTCCATGAGGAAACCGGTGTTTCCGTTGTCGCCTCGTCCACCGGAGACGACGTCGATGCGGGATTGACCCCGGCCAGCGATGTCCTGGCCATCCACATCACCGTCGAAGGATCCGCGATTCCTTCGGCTCCGTCGGAGGACACCGAGGCTTCGGTGGACCTGCCGCTGGATCCGGCCGCCTCCGAGGTTCCGGACGCCCAGGACAACGGCGCCGGCGGCGCCAACGCCCCGGGCGCGGACGACTAGACGCCGTCCAAGACCGCAAAACGCGAGGCGCGTTCCCTTTCGGGAACGCGCCTCGCGTTTTGTGCTGTGATATTCTCCGGCGCTAGAAGCCCGAAATCGTGTCGTCCGCGTTCACGGCGACCAGGTGGAAGGATTCGGCCAGCGCTTCGGCTGGCAGCCCCCCGCGTTCGGCATTCGTCCGGCACTGGTGCTCCACGAAGCGTTCCATGGAGGCGACGTCGGGGTGCTGGGTGAAATGAGCCCGCAGCGCATCCATCTTCTGCTCGAAGAACTTCGTGATGTCCACGAAACCGTTTTCCCTCTCGCGCGGAGCCCCGTAGAGCCACAGCCAAGGCACCTTGTACGCGTTCAGGCCCTCGTCGCTCACCAGTTCCGGGTAGGCGAAGGGGTTCTCCACAGCCGGGTAGATCGCCCGGGTGACCGCTTCGCCGCAGGCCAGGTGATCCGGATGCGAGCGCTGGATGCGGTCCCAGTTGCGTTCGGGGTGCATGGCCATCACGATGGTGGGGCGCACCTGGCGGATCAGGCGCACCACCTTGCGGATGACCTCATGGGTGGGCTCCAGAAAGCCGTCGCGCTCACCGAGGAAGTGCACGGTGCTCACGCCGACCTTCGAGGCTGCCACGGTCTGCTCCAGGTGGCGCAGGCGCGCGGTCTCCTGCGGGTCGCGTTCGTCGAATCCGCCAGCGTCCCCGTCGGTCATGATGCAGTACTGCACCTCGACACCGGCCGCAGTGAGCGCGGCGATGGTTCCGGCCGCACCGAAGTCCAGGTCGTCCGGGTGGGCGGCGAAGGCCAGAACCCGTTCGGTTTGGGCAGTGATGAATTGGGTTGTATCGATCATGCTCGGCGGCGCCTGATCTCCGCGGCGGCCTGCGGCAGCACCTTGGCCAGATCCCCGACGATCCCCAGATCCGCGATGTCGAAGACCGGCGCGTCGACGTCCTTGTTCACTGCGATGATGTACTTGCTAGTCTGCATTCCGGCCTTCTGCTGGATCGCCCCGGAGATTCCGGCAGAGATATACAGCTGCGGCGACACGGTGACGCCCGTCTGGCCCACCTGCGCGTCATGGGAAATCCACCCGGCGTCGGTCGCGGCGCGCGAAGCGCCGATGGCGGCGCCCAGCGCGTCGGCAAGGTCTTCCAGGGGACCGAAGTCGCCGTCGACGCCGCGCCCGCCGGCAACCACCACGCGGGCTTCGCTCAGCGACGGACGTTCCGAGGCGACCTTCTCCTCCACGGCCACGATGCTCACCTTCGGCGCTGCCGCGTCGCCGAGGACCAGATCCGTGACCTGCACGGTGCCTGCGGAGCCTGCCGGTGCGTCCTCAATGCTGTTGGGCTTGACGGCGGCGATCAGCACGCCGGTGGTGGACTTCGCGCTGGCGGTGTAGCTTCCGGCGAGCTCATCCTTGGTGGCGATCAGTTCGGCGGATACGTCGATCACGTCGGTGACGATGGCGGCATTGCGGCGTACCGCGATGCGTGCGCCGAGTTCGCGGCTGAAGCTGTCGTTGCCCAGCAGCACCAGGTCCGCATCGGTGTGCTGCAGTGCGGCATCCAGCACTGCCAGCTCATGCTCGCCGAATCCCCGCCCCGGATTGGCCGCCTGCAAGGCGGTGCCGATGCCGTAGCCCGCGATGGCCTCGCGGGCCTCGGCGGAAATCTCGGTGGCGGCGGCCACCACAGCGGTCCCGAAGCGCGAGGCCAAGGTCAGCAGCTCGCGCTGCGCCTTGCCGGGTGCGGCGCTGAGGTCGGTGAAAAATACAAGTGCAGAAGACATGTTCAATAGGTCCTTAGATCAGCTTCTGTGCGGCCAGGAAGTCGACCAGGGCAATGCCTGCGTCGCCGCTGTCATGGATGATGGTGCCGGCTGGCCGGGCAGGGCGCTGCTCGGCGGCCAGCACCGAGGTGGTGGAGCCCTCAGCCCCGACTTCCTGCGCAGCCAGGCCGATACCGGCCAAATCGACTTCCTCGATGCTTTTCTTCTTCGCGGCCATGATGCCCTTGAAGTTCGGGTAGCGCGGGTCGTTGGCCTGATCGGTAACCGACAGTACGGCAGGAAGGCCTGCCTTGAGGGTCACACGCTGATTCAGGTGCTCGCGGTCGACGGTCAGCTCGCGGGCCGAGGCATCGAAGGCCACCGAGGCGGCATGGGTCAGCTGGGCGAAGCCGAGCAGTTCGGCGAGCTGCGCCGGAACCACCGAGGTTTCGGCGTCGGTGGATGCCATGCCGGTGACCACGAGATCCACATTGGGCACGTGGCGCACCAATGCCGCCAGGGCTTTGGAGGTAGCCACGGCGTCCGAACCGGCGAGCGCTGCGTCATTCAGGTGGAGCCCCGAGGAGGCGCCCATCTGCAGCGCCTTCTTGACCGAATTCACCGAGCTGCCTGCTCCCATGGTCGCCGCGATGACCTGGTGACCCGCCGCGAACCCTCCGTTGTCCTCTACGAGGGCCAGCGCCGCCTCGACGGCGTACTCGTCCAGTTCCGAAAGAACCGACTCGGACCGGTCCAGCCGCAGGGATTCCTGGTCGATATGCCGGTCAAACTGGACATCTGGGACATGTTTGACCAAGACCACGATGGTCAGTGGCGTAGTGCTCGCGTCGCTCATTCGCGCCTTCCTCGAAGTATAAGGAATCCGGCCGCGCAGGGCATCTGGCGCCGGAAGTTTTCATCTGCCTCTATCGTATCCACCAACGGTCACCCCGTTGCCGTTTATCGCTCAGAGAACAACACGTGACGCGGTTGGTTAATCACCAGACCGCGTCACGTGTCTCACAATGACAATATGACGACTCTTGGAGTCATATTTAGTTGCTGCTCAACGAACCCACAGTGGCCGTTGCGGTATTCTCCTGCCCGTTGCGCAGGTACGTGATCTTCGCTTCGCCACCGGCCGGCACCTCGCGGACCGCTGCCGTGACGGTCTGCGAGTCGCGGACCGCTCGGCCGTTGACCGAGGTGATCACGTCCCCGGACTTCAGCCCGGCCTTGTCCGCAGCCGAACCCTTGGTGACATCGACGATGGTCGCGCCTACCGAAAAGGAGGTGGTCGCGGCGCCGGATGAATCCTTGGCTCCTGCCGTAGCCTGGACGGTGGCCCCCAGCAAACCGTGGGTGGCGGTGCCGTTGGCGATCAGGTCGTTCGCGATGCGCTTGGCGTAATCGATCGGGATGGCGAAGCCCACGCCGATGGAACCGGAGTCCTCGGTGCCGCCGGCCGAGGCGATGGCGACATTGACGCCGATGATTTCGCCCTTGGAGTTGACCAGCGCACCACCCGAGTTGCCGTGGTTGATGGCCGCGTCGGTCTGGATGACGTTGACGTAGATGGTGCCGGCCGAGCGCTGCTGCTGTTCTTCGCCGGGGAACTGGAAGTTGAATTGGCTTCCGTTGTCGCCGTTGCTTTCAGGCGCGGTGTTCTCAGGCACTGCCGAGGATGCGATGGAAATCGTGCGGTTCAGTGTCGAGATGATGCCGTCGGTCACCGTGCCGCTCAATCCCAGAGGTGCGCCGATGGCCACCGAGGTGTCGCCGACGTTCAGGTCCGCGGAACTACCGAGGGTTGCCGGTACCAGGTTGCTGGCATCGATCTTGATCACGGCCAGATCCGACATCGGGTCGGTGCCGACGACCTTCGCGCTGTAGACCTGTCCGTCATTGGTCTGCACCGAAATGTCGGGGTCAGCCACCTTGCCGCCCAGCGTCACCACGTGGGTGTTCGTGAGGATGTGGCCTTCATTGTCCAGGATGATGCCCGAACCCGATCCGCTGGAACCGCCACCGGAAACTTCGATGGTCACCACGCTGGGGCTGGCCTTGGCGGCTGCCGCAGTGACTTCGGTGACGGAGTTGGGATTGTTGATCACGACCCCCGCCTGCGGGGCTGGGGTGGTGGTGCCGTTGCCGCTTCCCGTGTCCGAGAGGAAGTAGGTCGTTCCCGCAGCGGCCAGGCCGCCGACCAGGGCCGCGGCGACCATGCCGGAAACCAGGGTGGTGCCGGCGAAGGTCTTCTTGCCCGATGGCTTGCGTTCAGGCGGCACCGGGTAGTTCACGTGCTGCGAGTCCGAGGCGGAGTACCCCGAACCATAGGCGGCGCTCGACGTGTTCTCCGAGGCATTCGAGTAGTTGTATGAGCTTCCTGCCCCGGCGTGCTGGTACTCCGAAGTTGCGTCCTCGCTGTGGTTGGAGCGCGGGTAGGCGGCGGTCGGCTGATCGGTGCCCTGGGGGTTCTGGCCGACCCGGGGAAGGTTGACTGTCGGCTCAGACGATGCCGGCACATTGACATCGGGATTGCTTCCCGAGTGTGCAGAGCCACCAGCAGTGTTGTCGCGTGGCTCGTTCGGGTTCTGGCTCATTGTTCCGTCTCTTTCGACTCTAGGATCTCTTGAATTCGATTATTCCGTTGCGTTCTGTGGCATGAAACTGCGCAAACTTAGCACGCCCTGTGAGTAACTATTCTGGAAGCGGAATGTCGTAGACGTGCTTCACTGGGGCAAATAGAATCAAATCGAAGTGTGAATACGGCTTCCTGTATTTACCAAATCGGGGTTTCACCCTTGGTTTTAGTTCGACATAGCAGTTCAGGTGGGGAAAGCATGAGTAGCAAAGCTCGGCGCATAGTGGCCGGAGCACTATTGGCCTCGGTGGCCGCGGTGGGTTTGACATCGCCGGCCATGGCGGAATCTCCGGTCACGATACCTCCCGGCGACTTCGTTGTTGACAATTCAAACGTACTTGGTTCAGATGTGTCGCAGCTGGAAGACCAGATTTCGCAGCTGCGCAAGGACACTGGTTACAGCCTATTCGCTATCTATGTCGATGAGTTCACTAATCCAGAGAATCCCCAAGACTGGGCTAAGGAAGTCTTCAACAAGAAGAACATGGGCACGAACGATGTCATCTTGGTGGTCGGCACCGAGTCACGCCAAGCATTCCTGGGTAGTTCCAACAACAGCCCGGTGAACGAGTACCGTCAAGAGATCTTCTCGAATGACGTTCTGCCTGCCTTGAGCGACGACGATTGGCTGGGTGCTGCAGAGGGCGCCATTGCGGGTATTGAGAATGTCGACAGCGGAGCCATCGCCGGAAGCGGTTCTTCCAATTCTTCCTCCGGCTTCAGCTTCTTCTGGGTCATGATCGTCATCGCCGGTGGCGCTGTCGTCGCCTTCATGGTGTTGAGCCGCCGCGGAAAGTCGAAGTCAGCGCAGCTACCAACAGGACAGCGCCCCGGATCCTCCGGCGTACCGCAACAGCAGCTGGTTCCACTGGATCAGCTGCGCCGGCAAGCTGACCAGCTGCTCGTCGCTGCAGATGACTCAATCCGCTCCTCCGAACAGGAGCTGGGATTCGCCGAAGCCCAATACGGCAA
The DNA here is from genome assembly GCF_001454985.1 of Arthrobacter sp. YC-RL1. NCBI lineage: Bacteria > Bacillati > Actinomycetota > Actinomycetes > Micrococcales > Micrococcaceae > Arthrobacter > Arthrobacter sp. YC-RL1. The sequence goes on along the minus strand of NZ_CP013297.1, from coordinate 1,502,297 downwards.
AGAGTCCATCGAGGTGTTCACCCAGGACCTGGCCCAAGCCAAGCAGCACCTGTCCGAATCGTTCCGTCTTCAGCAGCAGCTGGATGACGACATCCCGGACACCGAACAAGACCAGCGTTCATGGCTCGGCGAAATTATCAATCGCTGCGGGCAGGTCAATGAGACGCTGCAGAAGCATGCCGAGGATTTCAAGAAACTGCGCCAGTTGGAGCAGAACGCAGAAACCCGGATCACCGAAGTTGCCGCCGAGCAGGAACCGCTGAATCAGCAGCTCTCTGCCCGGGTTGCGATCCTCGAACAGCTCACCGACAAGTACGACCAGTCCGCGGTTTCGCAAATCCTGGACAATGCCAAGCAGGCCTCTGACCGTTTGAGCTTCGCCGCCTCGGCGCTGAAACAGGCTTCCGAGCAGCTGGGCAGCGACCGCGCGAACGCCGCGCTGCTGATCCAGAACGCCGAGGAAGCTCAGGACCAGGCAGAAGTCCTGCTTGAAGCCATCAACAAGTCGGCGACGGCTCTAAGCCAGGCAGAATCGGATTTGGAATCCGCGGTAGCGCTCGCCTCGCGGGATGTAGCCCAGGCGCAGGCGTTGGTGAACAACGGTTCCCAGCCTGCTTTGGCCGGTCCCGTTGCCGGCGTGCTCAGCGCCTTGAACAACATCAAGCAGTCGATAGGTAGCAAGCACAACCCACTGGCCCTCATTGCCCAGCTTGATCAGGCAAGCAAGCCGCTGGCGACGTCGCTGGCCAATCTGCGCAACCAGGCAGAGCAGGAGCAAGCCGCACGCGAGCAGCTGCAGAGCCTGCTGCATACGGCCGAATCGCGGATCAACGGCACCGAGGACTACATTCGTGCCCGCCGCGGCGGCGTCCGCTCCTGGGCGCGCACCCGGCTTTCCGAAGCGCAGCGCGCCTACGACGACGCTCGTTCGCAGGCCAACCGTAATCCGTCCGCGGCAGTTGCGTCAGCACAGCGCGCGATCCAGCTGGCCGACCAGGCCGCAAGCATGGCTGAACAGGACGTCAACGGTTTCGGCGGCGGGGACGTCTTCGGCGGCGGCTACGGAGGCCGTGGCCGCGGACGCGGCGGAATGTTCGACGGCATCGGCGGTGCCGTGCTCGGTGGAATCCTCATTGATTCGATCCTCCACGGCGGCCACGGCGGCGGCAACAACGGCGACGGCGGCATGTTCGGTGGCGGTGGTTTCGGCGGCTTCGGTGGAGGCGGCGGAGGCTTCGGCGGAGGGGACGGCGGCGGCTTCGGCGGAAGCGGCGGCAGCTTCTAGCCCGTCGGCCAAGTGTTTTTCAAAGTGTGCACGACCCGATTTCATAATCATCAATCAGACAGGACGAGGCAACCATGACCAAACAGTCAATCTTCGGACGTATCTCCCAGCTGGCGAAGGCCAACATCAATGCACTGCTTGATTCCGCAGAAGATCCCCAGAAGATGATGGATCAGATGGTTCGGGACTATAACGACAACATCGCCGAAGCCGAACAGGCGATTGCCCAGACCATCGGCAACCTGCGGATGATCGAAGACGATTACAAGGAAGACCAGCAAGCCGCAGCAGACTGGGGCAACAAGGCCTTAGCTGCTTCCAACAAGGCTGATGAGTTCCGCAGCGCAGGAAACGCCGCCGATGCGGCCAAGTTCGACAACTTGGCCAAGGTGGCCATCCAGCGCCAGATGCAGTCTGAATCGGAGATGAAGACTGCTGAGCCGACGATCTCTTCCCAGCGTGAAATCGTCGAGAAGCTGAAGACCGGCCTGAACCAGATGAAGGAAAAGCGTACCGAGCTCTCCAGCAAGCGCGATGAGCTGGTCGCCCGTTCCAAGGCCGCTCACGCCCAGAACCAGGTCAATGAGGCGGTCAAGGCCGTCAACATCATGGATCCGTCCAGCGAGATCGGCCGCTTCGAAGAAAAGGTCCGTCGCGAAGAGGCTCGGGTCCGCGGTGCGGCGGAGCTAGCGTCCTCCAGCCTGGATGCACAGTTTGAGTCCTTGGAGGATCTCGGTGAGCAGACCGAGGTCGAGGCCCGCTTGGCAGCGTTGAAGGCCAAGCAGACCGGCCAGCTGGAAGGCTAGACGCCTGCCGGCGTGATCGCCGGAAAGGGGCTCGAGCCCTGGCAAGACATTTTCATTGTCTTGCCAGGCTCGAGCCCCTTTCCCGTTTTAGCCAACCGGCGCAGTGCGACCCTGCCGGCACGTGTCCGGTGAACTTTGGGCTATAGGCCAAAAAGTGTGTCTGCAATCCTGATCCCGCCCCGGCAACCCGGGGCAGGATCAGCAATCACATGGGTATTGAATCCATAAGTGTGAAAGATAGTAGACAAACCCACCTCTGTAGTATCTGTCATTTTCCACTCAAGAAAAACGGCACCACCTCCAAAGGCACCCAACGATGGCGCTGCACCAGCTGCGGCGCCTCAAGCACCCTGACCCGGGCAGATACCACTGCCCGCAACCAACTCACCGCCTTCGTCGGCTGGATCCTCAGCAAGCAAACCCAAGCCGAATACGCGACTTCCAGCGCCCGCACCTTCCGCCGGCATACCGCCTGGTGCTGGAACGTGCACCCCACCCTTCCCCACACCGGAGAAGTCTTCGACGAGATCCAAGTCGACGGGATCTACCTGCGCAAAGGCTGGTGCGCGCTGATCGCCATCGCCAACGGGAAGGTCATCGGCTGTCAATGGTGCGACCAAGAGAAGTCCGTCGCCTGGCTCGAACTACTACGCCCCTTGGCCGAGCCCAAGGTCGTCGTCACCGACGGAGGCAGCGGGCTGCTCAAAGCCTTGAAAGAACTCTGGCCGCAGGTGAAGGTCCAACGCTGCCTGGTGCATATCCAACGCAACGTCCGCACCCAGCTCACCCTCAAACCCAAAACCACTGCTGGCAAGGCCCTGCGCGCTTTGAGCCTGCGGCTGACCAGGATCAAGACCCGGGACGAAGCCACCGCCTGGATCGCGCTGTTCGCCGCGTGGCACACCGAATTCCAGCACTACCTCAACGAGAAAACCTACGCCAAAGACTTCACCGGCACCCGACCCAAAGGCATCAGAAGCACCCGGGTCTGGTGGTACACGCATGACCGGTTGCGCAAGGCCTACTCCAGCATGAACACTGCCTTGAAACGTGGGCATCTGTTCACCTATCTCAGAGAAGATCTCCACGCACTGGGAATCAATGCCACAACGAACATGATCGAAGGCGCGATCAATTCCGGGATCCGGACCATGATCTTCCACCACCGGGGCATGCCCACCGAGCACCGCCGCGCAGCGGTGGAATGGTTTTGCTGGCAACATACCGCCAAGGATTCACGCACCAGCCTCGGCGCGTTGATCCGGCCCGAACACTACACGCCGCGGGCGAGGAAACAAGCAGCTGAAGACCTCGTGGAGGAGCAGATCGGACCAGAGCTCTATGGCACAGGGACGACCGCTGAGGAAGGGCTTTACGCGAGGATAGGATGGGGCGGGAGAAGCGCCTCAACGCACTGATAATCAATGAATAGTGGGGTTTGGCCTTGGCAACATGCCCGGGCCAGACACACATTTTGGCCTATAGCCCTGAACTTTGCCGGGAAAACAAAATGGAGACCCTTTCGGATCTCCATTCGCCTTGGTGGCGGGGAGAGGATTTGAACCTCTGACCTCCGGGTTATGAGCCCGGCGAGCTACCGAACTGCTCCACCCCGCGTCGGTAAATACAACATTACCAATGCGTAACCATTTACGCGAATCCGGGACCCGTGTCGTCCATCACCATGCAACTCGGAGGACACTCCCCTGTGGAATATTCCAGGACATCGACTTCGGCCGGGTTCGATACCGCCAGCCCGGAAATGAAAAAAGACGGAAGCTTTCGCTTCCGTCTTTTGCCTTGGTGGCGGGGAGAGGATTTGAACCTCTGACCTCCGGGTTATGAGCCCGGCGAGCTACCGAACTGCTCCACCCCGCGTCGGTAAATACAACATTACCAACAGGGAAACCGAATCGCGAATCGAGCGACGGTGGCTTTCGTCACCCGACAGCCTTCAGGTGTCCATCGGGCTCACGCCGGCAATATGATGTCGCAGATTCTGGCGGAAAAGTGTGCGGCGATACAACCAGTGACCCGGCCGCCGGCGGCCACTGTCCCTCCCGTCCATCATGGAAAACAGCCGGAGCGAGGCCATGAGTCGAGTCAACCGAAACCGTATGGCAAGGGCCGCTGTTGACAGAAGTCCTCGAAAAGGCCTCAGGGCAACTGTGAGCAGGACGTCGGGGCGCATTCCTCTGGTGGGCCTGATCACCCCTACGCCTCCGACCCCCTGACGCTGCTCCTTCGCCCTGCAGAACGGCGCCGGGGAGCCTCACGGCCGCCTCCGCACCCCGTAGCGCGCAGTCGGCCAAAGGCTGCGCTTGTGCGCTGCCAGTAAGTGATACCGCTACTCCCCTGCATTCCGGATGGAATTCATTGCGGAGTTCTTCCAGCTAGCCCCGGCCGCTCAATGGCTCGGCGGATAACAGCGTCTTACGTGGGAAATGAGCAGGGCGCGATTCGCGGTATGGATTGATTTGCTGAACCTTGCGCAGACTACTGAAAGCCGAAGCCGCATTGAACCCGATCCTAACCCGCCCGCCCTGGAGATGCACCGGGCCGGAAGACTGCGCTCCATTGGTATTGAGCTGCGCGAAGAGCCCCGAGCACGGCCACCGGCACCTCGGAAAATCCGCCTCCTTGACGTGGGCATCGCGCGAACCCACAGCTCGGAAATGCAAAAAGACGGAAGCTTACGCTTCCGTCTTTTTGGCTTTCGTGGCGGGGAGAGGATTTGAACCTCTGACCTCCGGGTTATGAGCCCGGCGAGCTACCGAACTGCTCCACCCCGCGATGACTAGTCAATTATTGCATCATCGCGGAGTGAAACGCAAATCGGGCATTCGTGCCAACTGGATTAACCGTTGTTCCCGTCGGTAGGGGCAGGCGATTCAGTTCCCTGTTCGCTGCCCTGTTCCGGGGCCGGGGTCTCGGATTTCTCCGGGGTTCCGTTGATAGCTGCATCGGCCTCGATGGCCTTCTGCAGTGCGGCTTCCAGATCCTTCTGCGACTTGCCGTAGGCGGCGAAGTCGTTCTTGGCCAAGGCTTCTTGTCCGGCCTTGATCGCAGCGTTCGCGGCGTTCAGAGCATCAGAGAGCTTCTGGGCGTCGGTCTGCGTCGGCTTCGATCCATTGTCGCCGTCACTCGGCTTCTCACCAGGCTTGGCGCCGGTTTCACCGGTCACAGCGCCCGAGTCGCCACCGAACACCTGGTCAAGTGCTTCGGCAAGCGTATCGGCGAAGCCGACCTGGTCACCGAAGGCCACCAGCACCTTGCGCAGCGTCGGGTAACTCGTGGCACCCGAGGACTGGACGTAGACCGGCTGCACGTAGAGGATACCGCCGCCAACAGGCAGCGACAGCAGGTTGCCGTTCTTGACTTCCGAGGCACCCTGGCGAAGCAGGTTGAGCTCCTGGGTCACCTTGGTGTTCGTGTCGAAGTTCTGCTGGGCCTGGCCCGGACCCGGCACTGCCGTGTCCGTCGGAAGTTCCAGCAGCCTGAGCTTGCCGTAGTCCTCGGCCTTGACGCCCGCCTTGGTTCCAGCATCCGCATTGGCTGCGAGGAAGCCGAACATCACGTTGCGCTGCTGGCCGCTGGCCGAGCTGGCCGGGATGAACGTCGAAGTCAGCGAGAACGATGCCTCGTCCTGCGTTGGCATCTTCAGCGACATGTAGAACGGAGGCTGCTTGACCTTTGTGTTCGCGGTCGTCGGGTCGTCCGGGACGGCCCAGGCATCATTGGCCTCGTAGAAGGTTCCGGGATCGTCAACGTGGTAGGTCGAAAGGACCTCGCGCTGCACCTTGAACATGTCCTCCGGATAGCGAACGTGCTCCATCAGTTCCGCAGACATGTCCGACATCGGGCTGATGGTGTTCGGGAAGACGCTCTGCCAGGACTTCAACAGCGGATCCTCGTCATCCCAGGCGTACAGCTTCACCGAGCCGTCGTAGGCGTCAACCGTGGCCTTGACCGAGTTGCGCAGGTAGTTCACGCGTCCGTTGAGCGCATCGATGTCCTGGGCGTTGGTCAGGGAATCCGTGACCGCGGAGGACAGCTGCTGCTGCTGGGAGTACGGGAAGTTGTTCGACGTGGTGTAGCCGTCGATGATCCACTGCACGCGACCGTCGACGATCGCCGGGTAGGCGTTCGAATCCAAGGTCAGGTACGGTGCGACCTTGCTGACGCGCTCACGCGGATCGCGGTCGTAGAGGATCTGCGAATCGGCGTTAACGTCCTGCGAAAGCAACAGGTCGGTAGAGGCGAACTTCAGCGAGTAGACGATGCGATTGAACATGTTGCCCACGTTCGGTCCGCCGTCGCCGGTGAAGGTGTAGCGGGTGTCTTGGGAGTCGCCGCTGGTGCTCGGGCGGTCCAGCTCGCGGTCGTCCCAGCCCTCGTCCGGGCCGCCGACGATCGAGTACTGCGGCGAGTTCTCGCCGAAGTAGATGCGGGGCTCGTAGTCCTTGTCGCTGGCCAGGGTGCCGCTGGTCGGGATGCCGCCGAGCATGAAGTCCGGGCGGCCGCCGGCCGCGACGCGGTTGCCGTAGGCGGCCACCAGGCCGTAGCCGTGGGTGTAGGAGATGTGCTGGTTGACCCAGGTGTCGGTCGGCGAAACGTTCACTTCGCGGGCCGCAATCACGGTGTCCTCCACTTTGCCGTCGACCTTGTAGCGGTCCACGTTCAGGGTGTCGGCGAAGGTGTAGTAGCCGCGGAACTGCTGCAGCTGCGCGAAGGCGGCGGACACCAGGTTCGGGTCCAGCAGGCGGATATTCGCGGTGGTCGCGGTTTCCTCGGCCAGCGCGTTCTTCTCGGTGGTCACGGTCGCGTCGTACTGGGTGACCTCGATGTCGTCCAGGCCGTAGGCCTGTCGGGTCATCTCGATGTTGCGCTCGATGTACGGGCTTTCCAGCGCACGCTGGGAAGGCACGACCTGGAACTGCTGCACCATGTACGGGTAGACGCCGCTGGCGACGATCATGGTGATCACCAGCATGGCGGTGCCGATCAGCGGCAGGCGCCAGCGGCCGGTGATGGCGGCGATCACGAAGGTAATGGCAATCAGCACGGCGACGATCGCCAGGATCATCTGGGCCGGGATCACCGCATGCACGTCGCGGTACAGTGCACCGGCCACGCGGCCGGACTGGTCGGTCAGGGTTTCGTACTGCCCGATCCAGAAGTTCACGGCTTGCAGCAGCAGGAAGACCGCCACCACGATCGCGGTGTGCACACGCGCGGCCTTGCCGATGGTGATGCCGCCGCGTTCCTCAACGCGGATGCCGCCGTACAGGTAGTGGGTCAGCAGACCGGCCACACCGCTGAGCAGGACTACCGAAATCAGGAATCCGTTGAGCAGCGCGATGAACGGCAGCGAGAACATGAAGAAGGACAGATCCATGTTGAACTGCGGATCGGTGCTGCCCCACGGGGTGCGGTTGAGGAACAGCAGGATGGTCTTCCACTGGCCGGCGACAGCCACGGCGGCGAAGATGCCGACCACCAGCGGGATGCCGATCATCAGGAAACGGCGCACCGGCTCCAGCTGGCTCTGGTAGCGCGACATCGAGTCTGCGCGCCCGCCGTCCGGCGCGTACACCGGACGGTGCTTGTAGGCGCTGCGCATGGAGAACCACATCGGGACGGCCATGAGGAGCAGGGCGATCAGGAAGATCACCACCTTGGCGATGCGTTCGGTCCAATAGACCTCGGAGTAGCCCAGCTGATTGAACCACAGGATATCTGCGTAGAAATTGGACAGGAAAACGAACACCGCGACCAGGATGACCACCGCGAAGATGGTCAGAGTCAGCGGCGACACCTTCTTGCCCGAGGGCCTGGACGGTTGCTGCGGTTGGCGGGGCCGCGGTGGGCCCCCGGACGGTGTATCCGATCCGTATGACACTATTTATTCCTTACCTTGTGTCCCAGACGCTGCTTTCACGTCAGAACTCATGTACCTAATCCACGTGCGAGCGATACGCACCAGTCTTGCTGCCTGCACCACATTCTTCCCGTGATGCGCAGCTAAATCTATTCGCAGGTCGCCATGCTGGCCGGATCTGCGCCGCCGGCGACCTTTTCAAGGACTTCGCGAGCTTCGTGCAACGTCGATACCTTGACAACATCTAAGCCGTCGGGAACTCGCCCGACGACTTCCGAGCAGTTCTCCGCCGGGGCCAGGAACACCGTCGCCCCTTCTTTCTTGGCGGAGACCATTTTCTGGGCGATGCCGCCGATGGGACCGACGTTGCCGGCCTGGTCGATGCTTCCCGTTCCGGAAATATGGTGGTCCCCGGCCAGGGATCCCTCGGTGAGCCGGTCGATGATCGCCAAGGCGAACATCATGCCGGCACTGGGGCCGCCGATGTTCTCGACTCCGAACTTCACGTCGATCGGGAAATCATGGGTGGTGTTCAGCAGCACGCCCAGCTGCCGGTTGCCCGTGTCCCCCAGCGTCGTGGAAACTTCAACGTCCATCTGCCTGGCATTGTCCTTGCCGCCGGGGCGCTGGATGGTCATCGTCGCCGGCGCCTCGCCGTGCTTGTCCAGGTCAGCCTTCAGCTGCTCAAGCGACGTGATGTCCTTGCCCTCGAACTTCAGCAGCCGGTCCCCTTCCTTGAGGACCGACTGGTTCGTCTCGGTGGCGAAGCCTGCAACATCCAGCCACGTCTTGAAGTCGTAGCCCAGCTCGGTCAGCGCAGCGGCCACCGACTGGTCCTGCGAGGAAACCATCTGCATGTCGTTCTGCTCAGACTGCTCATCGGTAGTCACGCCGCGCGGGATGACGGTTTCCTCGGGGGCGATGTCTTTCGTCGGGTTGAACAGCGCCTCAAGCACCACCGGGATGGTCACCCGGTTGGTGCCGCCGCCCTGGACGAACACCGTGAGCATGTCCAGTGTGCTTTCGGACTCATAGGACTTGGCGCCCTCGATGGTGATCAGTTCGGTGCCGTCGACTTCGCCAAGGGTGTTGAGCACCGGCCCCGGCGAGCGGATCACGAAGTTCGTGGGCAGGAACATCATCACGCCGATGAGCAGCAGGGCTACCATTCCGGCGCTGGTGCGTCGCACTCCCGGGGAACCCTTGCCAGGCGCGCCGGTGGGAGCCGAGTCGCTGGCTGAAATGACTGGTTCCTGTTCGTACACGTACCCTGCTCCTGACCGAAGTTTGATGCAGCAATGCCAAGAATGGCAAGGCTACTGTTAACCCTACTGAAGCGATGCTGTGAAATTCATGAGGAAGCGTGCATAATCTATGTGCCGAAAGCGAACTGGGGCCGTTCCGACTGCGAACTCCCAGCCGCAGGCGGTAGCTTTAAGTACATGGCACAGAACCCCCCGAATAACCGCCCCGACGGTAACGACGACGAAAACAACCCGCAGGATCCGTTCTCTGCGATGTTTGGTCAGCTCTTCGGCAGCGGATTCGACCCAAACAATCTTCCACCTCAGTTGAGGGATGCGCTGGGAGCCCAGGGCGACCCTGCGGCAATGCAGAAAATGATGCAGCAGGCGCAAGCCATGATGTCGGCCATGATGAGCAGCAATGCCTCATCCGGTCCGGTGAACTGGAAACTCGCCTCGGACACTGCCCTGCAGGCCTATGCCAGCGACGACCCCGAGGTGTCGGTCGCACGCCAGAGCGCGATCACCGATGCCTCCTACTTGGCAGACCTCTGGCTGAACAACGCCACCGCCTTCGAGACGGGTTCCGCCCCGATCGAGTCCTGGACCCGCAAGCGCTGGTACGACAAGACGCTGGGCACCTGGAAAAAGATCACGGAGCCGGTGGCGGAATCCGTGGCGCAGGCGATCACCAGCGCCATGAAGGACCAGATCCCCGAGGAGATGAAGGGCATGCTCGGCAACGCCGACGGCATGTTCCGCAACCTCGGCGCCAGCATGTTCGGCATGCAGCTCGGCTCCGCTCTGGGCGAGCTGGCCAAGGACGTGCTCGGCGGCACCGATATCGGCTTGCCGCTGGCCGGCACCACCCCGGGCATCGTGGCAACCAATGTCGCCGCGTTCGGCGACGGCTTGGAAATTCCAGAGCAGGAAGTGCTGCTCTACGCAGTGCTGCGCGAAAGCGCCCACGCCCGGTTGTTCAACCGCGTGCCCTGGCTGAGCTCCAAGCTCATCGGCGCAGTGGAGTCCTACGCCCGCGGCATCCACATCGACATGTCGCGTATCGAAGAAGCCGTTCGCGGCATCGACCCGTCGAACCCCGAGGCCCTGCAGTCCATGCTCGGCGAGGGTCTGTTCACCCCGCAGCGCACCCAGGCCCAGGACAAGGCCCTGGAAAACCTGGAGCTCACCTTGGCCCTGATCGAAGGCTGGGTCGACCATGTAGTCTCCGAAGCGGCTCAGAACCTGCCGTTCGCAGGCCACCTGCGCGAGACCATGCGCCGCCGCCGCGCTTCGGGCGGCCCGGCAGAGTCCACGTTCGCCGCACTGGTCGGCTTGGAGCTGCGCCCGCGCAAGCTGCGCGAGGCAGCCGCCTTGTGGGAGCACCTGTTCGAGGAACGCGGCATCGAAGGACGCGACGCGATCTGGGACCATCCTGACCTGATGCCTACCCAGACGGACCTGAGCGATCCCGCCGGATTCACCAAGCGCCGCGAAGAGGCAGCTGATGAATTCGACGAGTTCGACGTGGCCTTGGGCAAGCTGCTCGACGGCGAATTCGACGGCATCGACCCGCTCGCCGAGGCGCCGAAGGACGAGAAGGACAAGAACGACGAAGATCCGCAGGATCCCAAGGCATAACCGCCTGGCGGAGACCAGCTGACAGGTGCGGGCACCGAACTTCCCGGTTCGGTGCCCGCACTCTTTTTAGTGAGCCCCGGATTCGACGAGCGATCGTGCGGGAACGACTATTCGTCCTCGTCGCCGTCGAATCCCCCGGCCTCGGCTGCGCCCTGCCCGTTTTCTGCTGCGTGTGCCCGGAACCCTGCGCTGAATCCTGCCAGGAACTGGTCCGCCTCGGCGCGGCGCTCGAACCTGTCCAGCAGCGCCTGGAACTTGGCCCCGTGCCCGTCCTTGGGCGCCATCAGGTGCGCGAGTTCGTGCACCAGCACGTAGTCCTGCACCCACTGCGGGGTGTGCAGCAGCTTCGAGGACAGCCGAATTGTCTTTTGATACACGCTAGCCGAACCCCAGCGCTTGTTCTGGTTGTTTACCCAGCGCACCGAGACGGGCTGGGCCAAGCCGCCGAAATAGCGCCGATCCAGCTGCTCAGCCCGGGCTTCGAGACTCGCATCGCTGGTGGCTTCGGCCCGCTGCACACGATTCCGGCGATATTTCTTGACCATCTCATCGACCAGCATCTGTTCGGAGCGTTCATCCAGCGCCGCAGGCACCTGGACGACAAGACGGTCCTCCCTCCACTGGGACGAGATCGTCTTCCGTCGTTTGGCAGAACGCACGATGCGCACCGGAATCTCGTCCGGGGCGAGGAAGTCCGCGGTTTTTGGCAAGGCTGGCATGGGTGCGTTCCCTTCAGAGCTGGGGCAGGAAACCGGGGCCCGGAATCGGGCCCCGGACTGCGCGGTTCAGGACAGGCTGCGGGTATCACGGCTGCGCCGTCGCCGGCGCGGGCTGTGCAGAGCCTAGCCGAGGTGGTCGGAGAGCACTTCCAGCACTGCCTGGCCGTAGCGCTCCAGCTTGGTGCGGCCCACGCCGGAGATCTTGCCCAGCGCCTGCTCGGAGGTCGGCCGGTGCTCGGAGATCGCCATCAGCGTCGCATCGGTGAAGATCACGAAGGCGGGAACCGAGTTCGTGCTGGCGACCTGCGAGCGCCACGCCCGAAGCGCTTCGAAGAGGGCTTCGTCGTAGGTGGCCGGGCACGAGGAGCAGCGCTTGAGCTTGCGCTCCTTGGCGCTGGTGAGGAATGAACCGCAGGTGCTGCACACCGCCGGGGTCACTTTCTGCTCGCGGCGCTTGACCGGGGCCTGCTGCCGGCTACTGGCCTGGCGGACCGACTTGATGCCGTCCAGGAACCTCGACGGGTAGCGGTGGGCCCGGCCGCCGGGGGTCCGGGCCAGCGACCAGGACAGGTACAAGCGGATCCGTGCACGGGTGATGCCGACATACAGCAACCGGCGCTCTTCGTCGTATCCGGCCTGGTCCTTGGCATAGGTGATCGGGACCAGTCCGTCGCTCAGACCGGCCAGGAACACCACGTCCCATTCCAGGCCCTTGGCGGCATGGAAGGACGCAAGCGTCACGCCGTCAAGGGTCGGTGCGTGCTGGATCGCCGCCCGTTCTTCGAGCTCCCGGACCACATCGTGCAAGGTCGCCTTCTCCCCCTGCGCCTTGCGGCCCTCGACGAGTTCATCGGCCAGGCGCACCAGGGCCGACAGGGATTCCCAGCGCTGCCGCACGGCGCCGGTGCCGCCGCTGGGCGCGTTGGCTGAATAACCGTGGGAGGAAAGCACGTCGCGGACCAGCTGTGCCACGTCGTCACCCTGCGAGACGTTCAGCGCGGCGCGCAGGGCGAGCATTCCCTCCTTGACCTCGCGGCGTGAGAAGAAGCGTTCGGCTCCGCGCATGACGTACGGAATCGAGTGGGCGGTCAGCGCCTGCTCGAAGGCCTGCGACTGCCCGTTGGTGCGGTAGAGCACCGCGATCTCTGAGATGTCCTGGCCCTGCTTGACCAGCATCTTGATCCGCTGGGCGACCTCGTCGGCTTCGTTCTCGTCGTCGGTGGCCTCGAAGAACTCGGGGGCTGGCCCGTGGTCGCGCTGGGCAATGAGTTCCAGCGGCTCCGGCCAGGTGACGGTGCGGTCGGGCACCGCGGTCTCGATGCGGCGGGTGGCAAGCACCTTGTTGGCCAGGGACACGATTTCAGGGGTGGAACGGTAGTCGCGCACGAGCTTGACGACCTTGGCTTCCGGGAAGCGGGTGCCGAAGTTCAGCAGGTAGTCCGGGCGCGCTCCGGTGAAGGAGTAGATGGTCTGCGAGGCATCGCCGACCACGCACAGCTCGTCGCGCGCGCCGAGCCACAGGTCAAGCAGCCGTTGCTGCAGCGGCGAGACGTCCTGGTACTCGTCGACCACAAAGTGGCGGTATTGCAGGCGCACGCTCGCCGCGACTTTTTCGTCTTCTTCAAGGATGGCGCTGGTCAGCAGCAGCACGTCTTCGAAGTCGATGACGCTGCGGTCGTCCTTGAGTTCCTCGTAGGTCTGGAAGATCCTGGCCATGCTTACCGGGGCCAGGCCGTTGGGCATTTCGCGGCTTTCAACGATTTTGGCGTAGCTTTCCGGGGAATGCATGGACACCTTGGCCCATTCAACCTCGGCGGCCAGGTCGCGCACCATGGCCCGGTCGCTGGAGATGCGCAACCTGCGCGCGGCCTCGGCGATCAGCGGAGCCTTGTGCTCCACCAGGTTCGGCAGCGTTCCGCCGATGGACTGGGGCCAGAAGTACTGCAGCTGGCGCAGCGCGGCGGCGTGGAAAGTGCGTGCCTGGACCCCGGCGGCCCCGAGCTGGCGCAGCCGGGTGCGCATCTCCGAGGCGGCGCGCGTGGTGAAGGTCAGGGCCAGCACGCTAGTCGGGTTGTAGATGCCCGAATGGACGCCGTGGGCGATGCGGTGCGTGATGGCCCGGGTTTTTCCGGTGCCGGCACCAGCCAGGATGCACAGCGGCCCGCGCAGGGTTTCGGCGGCTTGCCGCTGTTCGGCGTCGAGGCCTGCCAGCAGGTCGTGCAGTGGAGGGTTGTCGTACGAGCTCACTACTTGGATGCCTCCGGAAGGTCCTCGCCGTACCAGGACTTGATCAGTGCATGGGCGATGGACGCACCGCGGGGAATCTGCAAGCTGCCGGCACGTAGCTCGGCGGCAAGCTGTTCACGGGTGAACCAGCGCAGGTCCTGGATTTCAGCGCCGTCCGGGACCAGTTCGGTGCTCAGCGCTTCACCGGTGAAGCCGAGCATGAGCGAACGCGGCAGCGGCCAGGGCTGGGAGCCGCGGTAGGCCACGTCCCCCACCTGGACGCCGGATTCCTCGAAGATTTCACGCCGTACCGCGGATTCCAGCGACTCTCCGGCTTCCACGAAACCTGCCAGCACCGAGTACATGTGCGTTCGAAACGCCGCGTTGGCCCCGAGCAGGATGCGGTCCTCGGCGTCGATGATTGCGGCGATGACCGCCGGATCGGTGCGCGGGAACAGCTCATGGTCGTTCGCCATGCAGCGCTGCCCCCAGCCGAAGGTGGCCGACCGGGTTTCCGACCCGCAGCGGGGGCAGAACTTCTCGGTACGGATCCAGTTCGCGATGGCCTGGGATTCGACGAAAAGCTCGGCCTCGATGTCGTCAAGGACCGTGAATGCCTCGCGCAGGCTAATCCACTGCGCGCGTTCAATCTGCGGGTAGTGCTCCGCCTGGACGATGGCCAGCACGTAGGTGCTCGTTCCGTGGGTTCCGAGGTACACCTGGCGGTCCTGGGCCTGCGGGGTATAGTCGGGGCCGTCGAGGAACAGCAGCCCGTCGCCGGTGACGGCGGCACCGGTTTCGGAAAGCAGCATGACCCGGGTTGATGCTTCGGCAAGCGCGCGGGGCAGCTTCTCCGGATCGTCCTGTTCGGTCAAAGGTCGTTGAATCTGTGACCGGGAAAAGCTCAAACCACTAATCGGTGAACGGTAAATGTCTGCCAGCGCCATACTTCTAACCTAGTGCACTTCGAGCAGCGGGGACCGCGGCAGCAATACGCTGTGGAAATAATTGACAATGATCTTCATCGCAACACCCGAATTTCGCTGGGAAACGGCCTATCTTCCGTGCGTCATTCAACGATGCAGAAAGGAATCTCGCATACGGTGGACATTGTGAAACGCTCTGCCATGGAACTCGCCGCTATTGCCACCGCTGCTGTACCCGGGTTGTCCCCGGTGGGCTTTGCCGCGCTATCCGATGATGCAGAAGATTTCGATTCAGCTCTGCTCATCGACGCACAGAAGCACCGTTGGCGCGTGCGTTCGCCGCGCCATGACGAAGCGAGCATGAGGCTTGAAGCCGAACTGTCGGCATTGCGCGCCTTCTCCGCGAAGGTCCGCGCTTCCCTGCCGTTCGCGCTGCCCAGCGTTGCCGGCACGGTGCGCCAGGGTTCGCTGCGCACCTTCGTCTACAAGGATCTCCCGGGCCGTGTCCCGAGCCTGGACGAACTGGTTGACGAGGGAAGCCGCTTGGCGACGGCCCTGGGCCAGTGCATGGCGGCGATCCACCAGATCCCGGACGAGTCTGTAGAGATCGCGGGGCTTCCGACCTACACCGCCGACGAGGTGCGCCAGCGCAAGCTCAACGAGCTGGATACAGCCGCCGCTACCGGCAAGGTCCCCAGCCGGCTGCTGCGCCGCTGGGAACACGCCATGGAAGACGTTGCACTGTGGCGCTTCAACGCGGCGGTAGTGCACGGCGATTTCGATGAAGAGCAGATCCAGATTTCCCAGTCGCGCATTTCTGCGGTCAAGGGTTGGACCGACCTGCATGTGGGGGATCCCGCCGATGACTTCGCGTGGCTGTCAGCCATCGAGGACCAGAACTTCAGCGAGCGCGTATTCGCCGCCTATGTGGAGGCCCGTGGCAAGTCCGCCGACCCGCACATCATGCGCCGCGCCGCGCTGGCCGCCGAGTTCGCCTTGGCCCAGTGGCTGGTCAAGTCGCTGGACAGCAAGGATGCCGAGCGCATCGCCGAAGCCGAGGAGATGCTCCAGGAGCTGGACCGGAATATCGCCGAATACGGCGGGCAGCCGCTGTCCGTCGTCGAGGCCCCGCGTCCCCTCAGCACCCCGGCACCAACCCCGGCCGCAAGCCCGGCGCAGCCGACCCCTGCAACCGAACGTCCGGTCATGGTGCCGAAGTCTTCGGCGCCGACCATCAATTCGTCGAAGGTCACCGCATTGGGTGGCAATTCTCCTGCAGCCGCTCCTGCCGCAGGGCAGGACAGCTCCGACTCGAACGGCCCGGAGTCGAGCACCCTGGACAATTCCAAGGAGCAGTCCACCGCAGCGCCTGGCCTGAAGGACGAGGGACAGAAGCCCGCCGGTGATTCCAAGACCGGCACCGCCGCGCAGGAAACCGGGAACCAGGCTGGTTCCGCGGCACCCGACGGCGCAGCTCCGGCGAAGGAATCGTCCCCCTCCGACACGGATGGAAACGACTCCGCCAAGTGACGCTTACGGGGTGCCGGCCGGCTCCCCTTCTTCCAGCTGCTCGAACGCAGTGGTGATCATTTCCTCGAGCTCCTGTTCGCCGGACAGGTGCTCCGCATGGATCGTCACGCCCGCGGCAACATAGTAGAACGCGGCCTTGATCTGGTCCAGCGGAATGCCGTGGAGCCTGGACCAGCCCAGCCGGTAAACGGCCAGCTGGACCAGCTTGCTCTTCAAGTCCTTGCCCGAGGGCACCCGTCCGGTCTTCCAGTCGAGCATCAGCCAGGTTCCGTCCTCCAGGCGGAACACCGCGTCGATTCGGCCGCGCACTGCCACCGGGCCCACGCGCGTTTCCAGCGGCACCTCCACATAGGCAGGCTGAAGCTGCGCCCATTCGCTGGCGAGGAAGGCCTCCTTCATGGATGCCAAGTCCAGCGCGTCGTCCAGATAGCTGTCGGCCGGCTCCATGATGTCGCCCAAGTCCAGCATCGAGGTCTTCTCGTAGTACTCCTCGATCCAGGCATGGAACGCGGTGCCGCGGCGGGCCGCCAGGCCCGGGCGGCGAGGCACCGGCCGGCGCAGGTTCTCCAGCACCTCGACGGGGTCTTCGGCCAGTTCGACGAAGAGCGAGGCGCGCACGTGTTCCGGCGCTTCGATGCCGCGTTCCCGGTTGGCCAGGAATTCACGCTGGGCGAGAAGGCGCCGCGCTTCCTCGGCCCAGGCTCGACCCACGTCGGTGCTGATCTCGCGGCCGGTGCCCGGCGACAGGACGTCATCTGCAAGTTCCTGGAGCACCTCACGCCGCGAATACGGGTGCGGGCTCTTGGCCACGCCGCCGCGGATCTCGGGCCCGGCCAGCGGGTCATAGGGCCAATCGGCCTCCAGCGGCGTCATGCGGCTGGGGTTTTGCTCCGGCGCATCCTCGTCCTTCACCCACACGCCGATCTCAGCCCGCGGGTGCTCCCCCTCGGCCAGCGGCATCAGCGCGCTGAAGAACAACGATGGGTCGGTCGGCTTGGTCCGGCTGTTGGTCCAGATGCTGCTGCTGCAGATCAGCAGGGTCTTGGCGCGGGTCACCGCCACGTAGGCCAAGCGCCGTTCCTCGGCGATGTGGTGGTCTTCCACATCGGAGGTGAACATGGATTCGGCTTCGAGCAGCTCCTTGAGCGAGGACTGGTCGGTGTCCCATTGCGGCAGATCCCTGGCATCGCCGCGCAGCGGCCACGGGACCGCCTTGTCGCCGCTGGTCCAGCGGTCTGACTTCGATCCCGGGAACACCCCGTCGTTCATCGACATGACCGCCACGGTGTCCCATTCAAGGCCCTTGGAGGCATGCACGGTGAGCAGCTGCACCGCCTTCGGGTCTGCGTCCTCGCCCGGCAGCGGCAGGCCCTTTTCCTTTTCGGCTGCCTGTTCCAGCCACATCAGGAATCCGGCCAGTTCCACTCGCGGGGCGTTGCGGCAGTATTCGCGGACCACGTCAGCGAAGGCATCGAGGTTCGCCCGGGACTTGTCGCGGTCGACCCACGGACGGGCGGCGACCTCGATGTCCAGGTTCATGGATCGTTCGACCTCGCGGATCAGCGTGTCCAGGTCGTCGTTGGCCAGCAGCCGCAGCCCGGCCAGCTCCTCGCGCAGCCGGACCAGCCGGGCCCGGCCCTCGGCGCTGAGCTGGCGTCCGTCGCCGCTGGTCCAGTGCTCCGGCGGCAGGTAGTCCAGGGCTTCCACCAGGCTGGCGCCGTCGTTCAGCTCCGCGCGGACGGCTTCCAGCGCAGGCTCGGATTCCGTCCCCGTCTCGTTCTGGATCTCCTGCGGGTTCAGTCCGCGTGCCCGGCGGCGTTCAAGCTGCCGGGACCAGTCCGCGAAGGCAGTCAGGTCCGCGGGGCCCAGCCGCCAGCGCGCGCCGGCCAGCAGCCGCATGAGCTTGTCCGAGCGCAGCGGATCCACCAGCACGTGCAGGCAAGCGACCAAATCGGTCAGTTCCGGGGTGCTGAGCAGCCCGGAAAGGCCCACGAACTGGTAGGCGATGCCGCGCTCGTCGAGCACCTCGGCCATGGAGGCGAGCTGCCCGCGGTTGCGCGAAAGCACGGCGCTGGTGAGCACGGTGCCATCGGCGGCGACGAAGCCTTCGCCCTGGATCAGGTCGGCAATGGCTTCGGCTTCCTGGCGCACGGTGGCGCAGCGGTTGAGCACCACCCGCCCGGGCAGCGCGAAGGCCGAGGGCTCCAGCGGCTTCACTGCCACCGGCCCGGTGGACTGCTGCGCCCCGCCGCCGGTGATGGCGTTGGCGGCCTCCAGCACGTTGACGGTGTTGCGCCAGGCGATGGTCAGGTGGTTGACGTGGGCCAGTTCGCGGCCGTTGGGACGGTGGATCGGGAACTTCTCCGGGAAGCGGAACAGCTGCCCGGCGCTGGCTCCGCGGAAGCCGTAGATCGACTGGTTGGGGTCGCCCACCGCGGTCACCGGGTGGCCCTGGCCGTAGAGTTCGGAGAACAGCACCATTTGGGCGTGCGAGGTGTCCTGGAACTCGTCCAGCAGCACCACCTTGTGCGTCGTGCGTTCGGCGAGCGCCGCGGCGGGAACCTGCTGGGCGATGGTCGCTGCGTGGGCGACCAGGTCGCCGTAGTCCATGACGCCGAGCTTCTTCTTCTGCGCCGCGTAGTCCTCGGCCAGCTGCGCGATGGTGGCGCGGGAGGCCAGCTTGTCGATGAGCTTGAGGGCGGCCTGCGTGGGCGCCTTGTTCTTCTCCGGGTCCATCGGCAAGGTGCGCAGCCGGGCCACCAGGTCGTCGATCCAGCCGTGCGCCTCGGGCGCGGTGAGCAGGTGCTCGGCCGCTTCGGAGCTGAAGGACACGATGGCGTCGATCAGCGTGCTGGTGGCGCTGTTCAGGTGGCGGTAGTCCCCCGTATAGCTTTCAAGCACCGTGTGGGCCAGCTGCCAGGACTGCGCGGCGCCCAGCAGCACGGTGTCCTCCTCCAGTCCGAGGCGCAGCCCGTGGTCCTGGACCAGGGTGTTGGCGTAGGAGTGGTAGGTGGATACCGCGGGGTCCAGGAAGTCCCGGGTGGTTTCCTCGCTGAGCAGTCCGGTGGCCACCAGCTGGGCGATCTTTGCGCGGATGCGCACCGACAGCTCGCCGGCGGCCTTGCGGGTGAAGGTCACTCCGAGGATTTCCTCCGGGCGCACCAGCTGGTTGGCGACCAGCCAGACCACCTTGTCAGCCATGGTCTTGGTCTTGCCGGATCCGGCGCCGGCGATAACCAGCATGGGCTCCAGCGGGGCGCTGATGATCTGCGCCTGCTGCTTGGTGGGCGGGAACTTCTCCCCCAGCGCCTCGGAGAGCTCCTGCGGGGTGTACTTGATCATGCTCATGGTTCGGTGACCTGTCGTCCTTCGTTGCACAGCGGACAGATTTCGGGAAGGGTGCAGCTGCCCAGCAGGCCTGCGGATCCAGCCACATGCCGGGTGGTGAATTCGGTGTGGCCCATCAGCTCGGCGGCTTCCAGGATGAGTTTGCGGGCCCAGTCTTCCTGGCCCAGCGCCGGCTGGTCGCGCAATGCGGGGCTTTTGGCGGAGGTGCCCACGTAGACCAGGGTCGCCCCGGCGGGGTCGTCCGAGAGCCCGGCAGTCTGCTCGTGCTCCTGCAGGGCACCGAGCTGGATGGCGGTCTGGTAGACGCCCAGCTGGGCGTGCTCCAGCACGTCGTTTTTGCTCGGCGCCGAGGCGCCGGTCTTCAGGTCCACCACGGTGACCCTGCCGTTGGCATCGGCTTCGACGCGGTCGATGATGCCGCGGATCTGCACCGGATCCCCGCCGGTGGGGACCTCCACGTTGAAGGGCAGCTCGCGGGCCACGAGCCGGCGGCCTTCCTGGCGGGAGGCCACGCAATACTGGGCGAACTTCTTGAGCATCGAGTTGGCCCGGTCGAAGTCCCGCTGGCCTTCCCAGTTCTCCGGCTTCTCCAGCTCCGGCCAGCGCTCCTCCAGGATGCGCTCGTATTCCGAGCAGCTGGCCTCGGGGTGTTCCTCCGCGATGGAGTGGATCAAGGTTCCCAGGGAGGCTGCGAAGTCGTGGGCCGCGGTGCCTCCGGCGCTTTGCACAAACCAGTTCAGCGGCGACTTGACCAGGGTCTCGACCTTGGAGGGCGAGATCCTGCGCGGCTGGCCTTCCGGGATGACCGGCCCATGGCTGCTCAACGGCAGCATGCCCCACCAGGAGGAGGGGTGCGCCCCTCGGACGGTGCGCGGCTGCGCCGCCAGCCGGGAGAGCACCTGGGCTGCATCCCGGTACAGGTCGTCGGCGCTGACCTGCGGCGGTGGGGCGATCGCCCCGAGCTGCGCGGCCTTGGCGCGTTCTGCGGTATTGCGCAGCTCCGCCACCAGGGCGGGTAGCGCGCGGATGCGCGGCACCGGGGTCGGGGCGCGGCCCTCATCCCCCGGCGGATCCACCAGGTCCATGAAGGAGGAAGGCTGGGAGTCCTCGTTGTCCACGGCGGTGCAGATCAGCTGGGAGCTGGCGCGGGAGACCGCGTTGCTGAAGCTGCGCAGCTCGTCGCTGCGGATCTGGCGGACCAGATGTGTGGGGGTCCGGGTGGCCAGGAACCCGATGCCGTGCTCCACCACGTCGGCCAGCGCGTTCGAGCCCAGCAGTTCGCCGCGCAGCCGCAGGTTGGGCCAGGATCCTTCCTGCAGACCCGGGATGAAAACGATGGGCCACTGCTTGCCGGCGGCTGCCGCGGTGGTCAGCACCGTGACGTGCTGGCCTCCGGAGCCGCGGCTGGCCAGCGAGTCCATGGGCAGCTCCTGGTGCAGGATGTGCTCGATGAACTGCTCCACGCTTGCTCCGGGCAGCTGGTCGACGAATCGCTCGGCGGCCTGGAACAGGGACAGCACCGCATCCAGGTCATGGTCGGCCCGGCGTGCGGTGGTTCCGGCGCCCAGGGCTTCCTCCCGCCAGGCCTTGGCGCGCCCGGAGGCTTCCCACATGACCCACAGGGCGGTTTCCGGGGTGGCGGTGCCGGAGGCAAGCTCCTCGCGCAGCGCGGTGTACATCTTCAGCAGACGCTGCAGCCCGAAGGCCGGCTTACCCAGGTCCGCGGCGAGCTCCGGCTCCGCGAGGCAGGCTTCGAGCAGCTCCTGGCTGGAGCGCCGACCGCCGCGGGACGACTCCTGCTGGCGCAGCAGCTGGCGCAGCCGGCGGATTTCCAGCGCGGTGCTCATGCCGTAGCGCGAGAGCAGCAGGTTCTGCATCAGCAGCGGATCCTCGCCCGCCCCGTCGGCGAACGCCAGGTCCAGCAGGTCCAGCAGCGGGCGGACCGCGGATTCGTCCTTGAGCGGGATTTCGGCCGGGGGCACCTGCACGGCGATGCCTTGGCCTTCCAGGAAGCGGCTGAGCGAACGCACTTGGGAACCGTTGCGCACCACGATGGCGATGTCCGAGAGGTCCTTGCCTTCGAAGAGGTTCAGCTGCACGATGCGCTGGGCGATGAAGCGCTCTTCCAGGGTGGAGTTCTCGAAGGTGAGCGCCTGCGCGGCCCCGACGCCGGCGGCCGCCACCGGCTCCACGGCGCGGCCACGGGTTCCGGTGGCCACCGGGATGCGGCGCACGATGCGGCGCCAGGCTTCGGTGATTTCAGGGCCCATCCGGTAGCCGGTGCCCAGTTCGAGGATCTGCGCGTCATCGGCGCTGGTGTAGCGGGCGGAGAAGCGGTGCAGCTGGTCGGCGCGGGCGCCGCGGAATCCCTGGACCACGCTGTCCGGCGCAGCGAAGGCCAGCAGCGGGCGGTCGCGGCCCAGCAGCGCCAGCAGCCGGTGCTGGGACAGGGTGGCTTCCTGCAGGTCGTCAACCAGGATCAGCGCCAGCCGGTCCTGCTCGGCGTGCAGGAAGTCGGGGTTCTCCTCCAGCAGCTGCGCGGCGCGGGTGATCAGCCCCGCCGGGTCGAAGGCTTCGGCGTTGCCCAAATCCAGCAGGTCGCGGTACTCCTGGTAGAACCGGGCGGCGGCAAGCCATTCCGGGCGGGCGGCGGCCTGCCCGTAGTCGGCGATGTCCGCCGGGTCCAGGCCCAGTTCCGAGACGCGGTCGAAGAATTCGCGCAGCTCCTTGCGGAAGCCCCGGGTTTCCACCGCCAGCTCCAGGTCGGCAGGCCAGCCTGGGCCCGGGGTCAGGCCCTGGGCGTGGCCTTCGAGCAGGTTGCCGATGAGGGTGTCCTGCTCGGGGCCCGAGAGCAGCCGCGGGGCGCGCTCGACGAAGGGCAGCAGCCCCTCGACCCGGGCACGGCGGATCAGGTCGAACGCGTAGGCGGACCAGGTGCGGACCACCGGTTCGGTGAAGGTGCGCTGGGCGCGGCGGCTGAGCTCGTCGCGGATGGCCGCGGCGCTCAGCCGGGTGGGCGCGATGACCAGCAGCGAGAGCGGGTCCAGACCGTCGTCCAGGCGGGCCACCGCGGTGTCGATGAGCGCGGTGGTCTTGCCGGTGCCGGGGGCACCGGCGACCAGCATGGGGGTTCGTGCGCCGGCCAGGGTTTCCAGCAGCGGGGCCGATTCCTCGGCGGGTACGTCGTGCATACTCATAGTTGATCATCCGCCTCGGACATTTTCGGGTTGCCCAGCGCCGCGCGCAGCGCGTCGATGCGCTCCCACTGGGCGGGGTCGGGTTTCCACCGTTTGCGGTTCATGTCGATCCGCCGGCCGGGAGACGCGAGCTCCTCTGCGGCCCAGTGCCCGGAGGCTTCGGCCATCAGCGCCCCGGTGATCGTTCCGTCGGAGCGCAGGATCCGCCACCACGGCGTGCCCTCCGGGGCGGCCCCCATGGCCTTGCCCGCCTGCCGGGCGGAGCCGCTGCCCAGCAGCTCGGCCACGTCCCCGTAGCTCAGGACCGCACCGCGCGGGACCAGCTGGGCCAGTTCGTGGACGGCATCGGGGTAGGCCAGTGATTCTTCGCGCTCGGCTGGGGTCATGACTCCATTGTGCCAAGCCGTCCGGCGTGCTCCACATCCGGTGCGTCCAAGACCCGACATGTCCGCGCCGGGCTGTAGCGTTGAACCATGACTGAATGGCAGAACGGCCTCGCCGTAGGCTTTGACTTGGAAACTACCGGCGTTGACACCGCCACCGCGCGCATCGTCACCGCCTCGGTGGTGCTGCTCGATGCGCAGGAGAATATCGTCAACCAACGCGAGTGGCTGGTTGATCCGGGGATCGAGATCCCCGAGGCGGCCACCGCCGTGCACGGAATCTCTACCGAGAAGGCCCGTGCCGAAGGCATTCCGGCGGCGCAGGCGGTACGCGAGATCCTGGGCCTGCTCGCCTTCGCCTCCGAGCAGGCTCCGCTGATCGCCTTCAATGCCGCCTACGATTTCTCCGTCCTGCATGCCGAGGCGCTGCGCTACAACATGCCGCCGTTCATTCCCGGCAACGTGATCGATCCGTTCATCATCGACAAGCAGGTCGACAAATGGCGCAAAGGCAAGCGGACTCTGGGCGCCGCCTGCGAGCATTACGGCGTGGTGCTGGAAAACGCGCACACCTCATTCGCCGACGCCGTCGCCTGCGTGGCGGTGGCCAGGGCGATCGCGGAGAAATACCCGCAGCTCCAGGTCGACCCGCAGGTGCTCCACGGCTGGCAGATCGGCTGGGCGCGCGAACAGGCCGAAAGCTTCCAAACCTACCTGCGCAAGACCAAGCCCGAGGCGCTTGTCGACGGCGCATGGCCCATCAAGGATGATTAATACGCCCTGCCGCGGCCGAGTTGCGACGGCAAGGTAATGCACTTCACAGAGAGCTCGGGCTCGCTGGGCACGCTGTGAAACAGGGCATTCGTTCATTTATCGCGGCCATCGCGCGAAGTATATTCGACGCTGGGTCGCTGAATGCCGGATTTTAAGTACGATGACCCAATGCAGGGGGTTATTCGGGCGATTTTGTTCGATAGTGGTTGAATGGAGGGTACTCTCTACACCCTTTGAGAATCTGAAGGAACACGCCTAGTGATCACAGTTAGTGACCTGCGCAAGGTCTACCGCCAGGGAAGCAACGACGTTGTCGCCCTGGGCGGGGTCAGCCTTGAAGTCCCTACCGGGAAAATTCATGGCATCGTCGGACATTCCGGAGCTGGTAAATCCACCCTCGTCCGCTGCCTGACCTTGCTCGACCAGCCTACTTCCGGAACCGTGTCGGTAAACGGCAAGGAGCTGACCAACGTCAGCGCGGACGAGCTGCGCGATGCGCGCCGCCGGATCGGCATGGTTTTCCAGCACGCTAACCTCTTCGATTCCCGCACCACCGAGCAGAACGTCGGCTACCCGCTGGAGCTGACCGGCACTCCCAAGAAGGAGATCGCCGCCAAGGTCGCCGAGCTGCTGGAACTTGTGGGCCTGGCCAAGTTCGCCAAGGCTTATCCGTCGCAGCTCTCCGGCGGCCAGCGCCAGCGTGTGGGCATCGCCCGCGCCCTGGCCACCGATCCGGATGTCCTGCTGTGCGACGAGCCCACCAGCGCCCTGGATCCGAAGACCACCGACGAGATCCTGGAACTGGTCAAGAAGCTGCGCGACCGCCTGAACATCACGGTGCTGATCATCACCCATGAGATGCACGTCGTGAAGCAGGCCTGCGATTCGGTGTCGCTGCTTGAGGGCGGCTTCATTGTCGAGCACGGCGATATCGCCTCGGTGATCACCAACGCCCAGGGCCGCCTGGCCCACACGCTGCTGCCGCTGCCAGGGGACGCGCCGCGTTCGGCCGGCGCCGGCATGATCCTCGACCTCCTGTACACCGGAGACCAGGCCACCGAGCCGGTCATTTCAGCGGTTTCCCGCACCTTCAACATCGACGTCAACGTCCTGGCCGGTTCGGTTGAACAGCTCAGCGACCAGCAGTACGCGCACCTGCGCATCCAGCTGCCGGTCGATGCGGACGTCGAGGCGATCACCAATTATCTGAAGTCGAACGGCATTGCCGTCACCGTGAAGGGAACCAAGTAAGCCCATGGATTTCCTCACCCCTACCGTCCAGAAGGCCATGCTGACCGCGACCTGGGAAACCATCGAGATGGTGCTCATTTCCGGCGTCGTCACCGTGGTCATCGGCCTGCTGCTCGGCATCCTGCTGCACGTCACCGGCAAGGGCGGGCTGATGCCCGTGCGCTGGCTGAACGTCGTGCTCTCCGGGATCATCGTGAATATCACCCGCTCGATCCCGTTCGCCATCCTGATGGTGGCGCTGATTCCGTTCGCGGTCATTGTCGTGGGAACCTCGCTGGGCCCCATCGCGGCCTCGGTCTCGTTGACCATCGGCACCATCCCGTTCTTCGCCCGCCTGGTCGAGACCGCCCTGCGCGACGTCTCCTCCGGCAAGGTCGACGCCGCCCTGGTCATGGGCTCCACCAAGATGCAGGTCATCCGCAAGGTCATGGTGCCCGAAGCGATGCCCGGCATCGTCGCGGCCGTCACCACGACAGTGGTCACGCTGATCGGCTACTCGGCCATGGCCGGTCTGGTCGGCGGCGGTGGCTTGGGCCGCATGGCCTACACCTACGGCTATACCCGCTACAACCCTGAGATCATGCTCATGACGATCATCATCATCGTGGTCATGGTGCAGGTTGTCCAGATCATCGGCGATGTGATCGCCCGCAAGGTCGACCACCGCTAGAAACGTCCATCGGTCCATCCGACGGACGCCCGGAAGCCAGCGGCTTCTCCGGGCAAAAATCACTCGCACACGCCGTTCCCGGCACGTCAAACTAAGGAAACACGCAATGCGCAAAAAGCTCGCTCTTGCACTGACCGGTGTCGCAGCAATCTTCGCCCTCTCCGCCTGCGGCGGCAGCGATGCACCTGCCGCCGACGCCTCGGCACAGCCGCTGGATCCGGCGAACCCGGTAGTCCTCAAGGTCGGTGCCAGCCCGGTTCCGCAGGCCCAGATCCTGACCTACATCGACGAGAACCTGGCCAAGGACGCAGGCATCGACCTGGATGTCGTGGAAATCGACGACTACGTCACCCCGAACACTTCCCTGGACGATAAGTCGCTGGACGCCAACTACTTCCAGACCGAGAAGTACCTGGCCACCGAGGTTGCCGAGAAGGGCTATAAGTTCGCCCACGGCGCCGGCATCCACGTTGAGCCGATGACCGTCTTCTCGAAGAAGTTCGACAAGCCGGAAGACGTTACCGAGGGCGCCAGCGTGGTGCTGAACAACGACCCGGTCAACCAGCTGCGCGGCATGCGCGTGCTGGAGTCCGCAGGCCTGCTGGCCGGTCTGGAAGACACCGACTCGGTGCTGACCGTGCAGGACGACAAGGCCAAGAATCCCAAGGGCCTGAAGCTCGACGAGGTAAGCGCCGAGCAGGTTCCGCAGTACTACACCAAGGACAACTCGGTCGACATCGCCGTGATCAACGGCAACTTCATCGTCCAGGCCAAGCTGAACAAGGACGAAATTCTGGCCCAGGAATCCGGCGAGAACAACCCGAACGCCAACTTCCTGACCTGGCGTGAAGGCGAAGAGACCCCGGCCATCGCAAAGCTCGAAGAGCTGCTGCACTCGGACGAGGTCCGCACCTACATCAAGGACACCTGGACCGACGGAAGCGTCATCCCGGCCTTCTAGTCTCCACGGCACCGTATGAATTGCACGGCCGCCCATCCTCAGCGACTCTCGTCATTGAACCGGATGGGCGGCCGTTCTTATTTTGCATCCGCTGATTCCCAGCCCGCCAGACCAGCCCCCTCGCAGTCGGTGACGGCACCGCGGCCGCGCTCCCCCGGGCATTTCCGTGACTGGGCCACGAAGCGGAGACCAAAAGGCACAGGCGCCCAGAGGATCCTCACGGATGCCAGCGCACCAACACAAAACACCGATGCATTCTTCCTCGCCTGGATCACAGGGACGGCGGAATGCATCGGTGCTTTCACAAGCCCGAGGGGTCGGGCAATACCAGCGGCACGGCCAGCGGGTTACACGGCTACCGGGCTGATGCCGCCGAACTGCCTTCGAGTTCTGGCCCAGCCTCGGCGGACGCAGTGTTCTCGGCGACTTCCTCATCGTTCAGCCGCGAATGGCCTCGGCCGTAGGCGAAGTAGATGACCACGCCAATGACCAGCCACACGACAAAATACATCCAGGTTTCAATGGCCAAGTTGAGCATCAGGTAGGTGCACAGCAAAGCCGAAACGATCGGGATCACCGGGCCAAAGGGAACACGGAACGCGGGCTTCAGGTCCGGGCGCTTGCGGCGCAGCACCAGGATACCCAGGCTGACCATCACGAAGGCGGACAGCGTACCGATGTTGATCATCTCTTCAAGCACATCCACGCGCGTGAAGCCAGCGGCCAGGGCCACCAGGGTGCCGCAGACGACCGTGATGCGCACCGGGGTGCCGCGCTTGGCGCTGACCTTGGACAGCGAATGCGGCAGCAGCCCGTCGCGGCTGATGGCAAGCACCACACGCGTCAGGCCCATCAGCAGCACCATCACCACGGTGGTCAACCCGATGAGCGAGCCGACGGCGATGATGGAGGCCGCGCCGTCGTTGCCTACCGCTGCGAAGGCCGTGGCCAAGGTCGGATTCTCGACGGCTGCAAGATCCTTGTAGGAGACCATTCCGGTCAGCGCGAAGGACACGCCGATGTAGAGCAGGGTGGTGAGCGCAAGGCCCGCGAAGATGCCGCGCGGCAGCGTCTTGTTCGGGTTCTTGACCTCTTCGGCGCTGGTGGCGACGACATCGAAGCCGACGAAGGCGAAGAAGACCAAGGCGGCGCCTGCCAGCACTCCCGCCACGCCGTACTGGGCCGGTGCGGCTCCCGTGGCAAAGGAGAAGAGCGACTGCTGGAGCACGTCGGCGGTGCCGTTCCCGGCGGACGGAACTGCTTCGGGGACAAACGGGGTGATGTTATCCGCGTTGAAGTAGAACAGCCCGGCGGCGATCACGAAGAGCACCACGGCGATCTTGATGACGGTGAACACGTTCCCCACGGTCGCCGACAACTTGGTCCCCAAAACGAGCAGCACCGTGAACAGCGCAACAATCAGCAACGGCCCCCAGCTCATGGTCACGGGACCCAGGTCGATGGTCGCAGAGAGATGGATCCCGGCGAACTGGAACACTTCAGTGAGGTAGATACCCCAATATTTGGCGATGACCGCTGCCGCGGTGAACAGTTCGAGGATCAGGTTCCATCCGATGGTCCAGGCAATGAACTCGCCCATGGTGGCGTAGGAAAAGACATACGCGGAACCTGCGACGGGAATCGCCGTCGCGAATTCCGCGTAACACATGATCGCCATGGCACAGGTTAGTGCGGCGATGACAAAAGATACCGTGACGGCGGGGCCGGCAAAGTTGGCTGCCGCCCGCGCGCCCACGGAAAAGATTCCCGCACCTACCGATACTGCGACACCCATGATCATCAGATCCCAGGTGTTCAGGGTCCTTTTCAGCTGACGCCCGGGCCCTGCGGCGTCCGCCAGGAAACTCTCAACTGGCTTGGTACGAAATAGGCTCACTTTGATCCCTTGTGAGATGAAATGCGAAAAACTTACCGCCCAAGCTTAGCTGTGCAACATGGGAGCCATTTTTCGCATTTTCCCAGATCAGAACGCAACAAGGCATCATCTTCAGCAGCCCGGGAGTTGTGAGGCCGCCGAACATTGTTCAACAATAACCGGGCTGACGTGGGTCGATTTCGCGGTCCACGCCGCTCGGAGCACTCAACGCCGGCGGGCAGGTCTGCGTCAAGCCCCGGCGCCTTGGAGCAAAGCCCTGTGACTCAGGACTCGCGGATTGGGAAGACGAAACCCACATTTAACGCAGCAGGCTCCCCGCCCATTGGCACGACACATGGTGTCGGGCAGATGTCCGGGGAGCCTGCGATGCCCGTTGCCGGGACGAATAACCTAGGCCGTGGCGGCCGCCGCGGCCTTGGCAGCTGCCGGCAGGGCCGAGACGATCTTGTCCAGCGCCGCGTCGTCGTGCGCGGCGGAGACGAACCAGGCTTCGAACACGCTTGGCGGCAGGTAGACGCCCGAGTCCAGCATGGAGTGGAAGAACGGCGCGTAGCGGAACGCTTCCTGCTTCTGGGCGTCGGCGTAGTTGTGCACGCCGGTGGCGGAGGTGCCGAAGGCGACCGAGAACAGGGTGCCGGCGCGCTGGATCGAGTGGTCCAGGCCCTCGGCGTTGAAGGCCGAGGTGATGGCGTCCTGCAGGGCGGCGGACTGCTTGGCCAGGAACGCGTAGACCTCGTCGGTGGCGTTCTCCAGCTGGGCGATGCCGGCGGCCATGGCCACCGGGTTGCCTGACAGGGTTCCGGCCTGGTAGACCGGGCCCAGCGGGGCCAGGTAGTCCATGACCTCGGCGCGGCCGCCCAGGGCGGCGGTCGGCAGGCCGCCGCCGATGACCTTGCCGAAGGTGTACAGGTCGGCGTTCCAGCCTTCCACGCGTCCGGTCAGGCCCCAGTAGCCGGCATCCGAGGCGCGGAAGCCGGTGAGCACCTCATCCAGGATCAGCAGGGCGCCGTGCTGGGCGGTGGTGTCCTTGAGGAACTTGTTGAAGCCCTCCTCCGGGGTCACCACACCCATGTTGCACGGTGCGGATTCGGTGATCACCGCGGCGATGTTGCTTCCGTGCTCGGCGAAGGCGGCTTGAACGGCGGCGCGGTCGTTGTACGGCAGCACCAGGGTTTCGGCGGCGGTGGCGGCGGTGACGCCGGCGGATCCCGGCAGGGCCAGGGTGGCGACGCCCGAACCGGCATCGGCCAGCAGGCCGTCCAGGTGGCCGTGGTAGCAGCCGGAGAACTTGATGATCAGTTCGCGGCCGGTGAAGCCGCGGGCCAGGCGCACGGCGGTCATGGTGGCCTCGGTGCCGGTGGACACCATGCGCAGGCGCTCCACGCCGCCCATGCGGTTCTTGATCAGCTGGCCGAGCTTCGCCTCGTCCGGGGTGGAGGCGCCGAAGGACAGGCCGCGGTCCACCGCTGCGTGTACTGCCGCCTGGATCTGCGGGTGGGCGTGGCCCAGCAGCGCCGGACCCCACGAGCAGACCAGGTCCACGTATTCCTTGCCGTCCGCGTCGGTCAGGTAGGCGCCCTTGGCGCCGACCATGAACGGCGGGACGCCGCCGACCGAGCCGAAGGCGCGCACCGGGGAGTTCACGCCGCCGGGCATGACCTCGCGGGCCTCGGCAAAAAGCTTTTCAGAGTTCGACATGCGTCTTACTTACCTTCCTTGAGCCAGCCGGCAACTTCGGCTGCGTAGTATGTGAGGATCTGTTCGGCGCCCGCACGCTTGATGGACAGCAGGGATTCGAGCACCGAGGCCCTGCGGTCGATCCAGCCGTTGGCGCTGGCGGCCTCGATCATCGAGTACTCGCCGGAAATCTGGTAGGCCGAAACCGGCACCGGGGAAATCTCCGCCACGTCGCGCACGATGTCCAGGTAGCTCATGGCCGGCTTGACCATGATCATGTCGGCGCCCTCGGCGATGTCCAGCTCGGCTTCCAGGATGGCTTCGCGGCGGTTGGCGGCGTCCATCTGGTAGGTGCGGCGGTCGCCCTTCAGCTGGGAGTCCACGGCTTCGCGGAAGGGTCCGTAGAAGGCGCTGGCGTACTTGGCGCTGTAGGCGAGGATTGCGGTGTCCAGGTGGCCTTCGGCGTCCAGGGCCTCGCGGATCGCGCCGATCTGGCCGTCCATCATGCCCGACGGGCCGAGCATGTGGGCGCCGGCCTGGGCCTGCGCGACAGCCATCTGGCCGTAGATCTCCAAGGTGGCGTCGTTGTCCACGGCACCGTCGGCG
Source organism: Arthrobacter sp. YC-RL1 (assembly GCF_001454985.1). Lineage (NCBI taxonomy): Bacteria > Bacillati > Actinomycetota > Actinomycetes > Micrococcales > Micrococcaceae > Arthrobacter > Arthrobacter sp. YC-RL1. Next base: position 1,471,275 of record NZ_CP013297.1, on the reverse strand, counting down.
TCCAGCACGCCGCAGTGGCCGTGCGAGGTGAACTCGTCCAGGCACACGTCGGACATGACCACCAGGTCGTCGCCGACCTCGGCGCGCACCGCGGCGATGCCGCGGTTCAGGATGCCCTGCGGGTCGATGCCCGCCGAGCCGTTCTCATCGCGTTCGGCCGGAATGCCGAAGAGCATGATGCCGCCCAGGCCCAGCTTGACCGCATCCGCCGCGGCGGCCTTGAGGCTGTCCATGGTGTGCTGGTAGACGCCGGGCATCGAGGTGATCTCGTTGGGCTCGCTCAGTCCCTCGCGCACGAACGCCGGCAGGATCAGCTGGCGTGCGGACAGCTCGTTTTCGGCAACCAGCGCGCGGATGGCCGGGTTCTGCCGCAGGCGGCGTGGTCGATGCTGAGGGAAACCCATGGCTTCGTATCTCCAGTTCTACTCTTGCTTCTTGAAAAGTCTTGCGCGGTCGTGCGCCGGCGCGGCCTAGCCGATTCCCAGCACGCTGCGCGCTGCCCTGGCCAGTCCGGCCGGTCCGGGGTCCTGCGCGGTGCCGTGCACCGGCAGCCCTGCGGCTTCCAGCGCGCGGGCGGTGGGCTGGCCGATGGCCAGCGTGTGGACGCGCGCAGGCAACCGGCCTCCGGCCAGCTGCGCGAAGCGCCGCACGATGCTCGGGGCGCTGAACACCACTAAATCCAGTTCTTCCAGTTTCGCACCGATAAGCGCTGGATCAAGGCATGTGACGTGTTCCGGCGCGGGCGGGCCGGGCACCGGGCGGCCCTGGGTGCCGGCATCCACGGTGCGGTAGGCGATGACCTCGTCCACCTGCACCGGCAGTCCGGCCAGGAAATCGCCCAGCGTGCTGCTGGCCAGATCCCCGTGCGGGTAGCAGATGCGCGCCCCGGCCGGCGGGGCCCACTGCGCGGCCATGCCCGCGGCGGACTGCACCTCGGGCTGGAAATCGGTCTCCAGGCCCAGCAGTTCGCTGGCCGATTGGGCCGTTTTCGCTCCGACGACCGCGAGCTTCAGGGATCGCGGCAACGGCCGCCCGTCCAGCAGCTCGCGCAGCACCGCCACGGTGGTGGCACTGGTGAGCACCAGCCAGTCGTAGGATCCGGCCCGCAGCGCCGCCGCCATGGACGACAGCGACGCGGTGTCCTGCGGCCAGATGGTGTCGATCAGCCGGGAGCACCAGGAGGTGATGCCCAGCTTCTCGAATTCCCGCACGGTGGCCGCGGCGCGGGCCGCATCGCGCAGGATCAGAGCCTGGTAGACCATGGGCCGGTCAGGCCAGCCCTGCGACGACCGCCGCGCCGTCGGCCAGCATGCCGTTGGCCAGCCCGCGGCCCAGCGCCTGGGCGGCGGCGACGTCGGCCAGCGGGGCCTTGGCGCTGCGGCGCATGACCTCGGAGCCGTCGGGGTTGCAGGCCACGGCGTCCAGCACCAGCTCGCCGTCCTGCACGCTGGCCAGCGCGCCGATCGGCGCGGCGCAGCCGGCCTCCAGCTGGTTGAGCAGTGCGCGTTCGGCTTCCACCTGCAAACGGGTGTGCAGGTCATCGAAGCGGGCCAGCGCCTGGTCCAGTTCCGCATGGCCGGTGCCCGCGGTGCGGGTCTCCAGCGCCAGCGCGCCCTGGCCGGGGGCCGGGAGCATGATGGACGGATCCAGGTACTCGGTGATGTGCTGCTCCAGGCCCAGGCGGCGCATGCCGGCAGCGGCAAGGATCACCGCATCCAGGTCGCCCTGGGTGGCCCGGCCCACGCTGCCGTCGTCGTGGGTGTCCCCCACGCCCTTGACCCGGCCGAGCCGGGTGGGCACGTTGCCGCGGATGTCCACGATCACCAGATCCTGGCGGTAGGCGCGCAGCTGCGCGGCGCGTCGCGGGGATCCGGTTCCGATCTTCGCGCCTTCGGGCAGCTGGTCGAGGGTCATTCCGTCGCGGCCGCACAGCGCGTCGCGCACGTCCTCGCGCGGCGGGATGGCGGCGAGCACCAGGCCCTCGGGCTGCACGGTGGGCAGGTCCTTGAGCGAATGCACCGCCAGGTCGCAGCCGCCGTCCAGCAGGTGCTGGCGCAGCGCGGCGGCGAACACCCCGGTGCCGCCCAGGTTGGCCAGCGAACCGGTCACCACATCGCCCTCGGTCTTCACCAGCACGGTGTCGACTTCAAGGCCGGACAGCTGCGCCAGCTGGTCGGCAGCCCATCCGGTCTGCGTGGTGGCCAGCGCGCTGCCCCGGGTTCCTACGCGGAAGGACTGGGTCATGGCTGCGGCACTCCCACCTCTGAATCCACCGCGCCGATGGTCGGGCGCAGGGTGCCGTCCATGGCAAGCTTTTCGCAGCAGCCAGGGCGGCAGACGTCGAACCAGGGGCCCAGCGCGGTTTCGGACAGGCGTCCTTCGCGCAGCGGCTTGCCGTCGGGGCCGGCCAGCCGCTCCTCGACCAGGTCGACCAGGCCGGAGACGAAGGCGCGGTGCGTGCCCGGGGTGGGCACGCGGGCGAAAGCCAGCCCCAGTTCGGCGCAGGTGTCCTTGGCCTCGGTGTCCAGGTCCCAGAGCACCTCCATGTGGTCGGAGATGAAGCCGATCGGCACCACCACCACGCCCGCCACGCCGGCTGCGGCGTCCTCTTCCAGCGCGTCGTTGATATCCGGTTCAAGCCACGGGGTGTGCGGGGATCCGGAGCGGGACTGGTAGACCAGGGAATGCTCCAGGCCGGCGGCCTCGGGCACGTTGGCCAGGATGTGCTCGGCCACTGCGCGGTGCTGGGCGGTGTACAGGTTCTCGTCCAGCGTGCTCCGGATGGCTTCGGGACCTGCGGCGTTCGCATCGCTCAGGGGGATCGAGTGCGTGACGAACACGATCTTGATCTTCCCCTCCGGTTTCCCGGCGGCGGCCAGCTGCTCGCGCACCGAGGCCAGAGAGCCGGGAAGCTCCTGGATGAATGGCTGCACAAAGGCCGGGGTGTCGAAGAACTGGCGCAGCTTGTCGACTTCCACCACCCCTTCAAGCCCGGTGGCGCGCAGGCCCATGCCCAAATCCTCGCGGTACTGGCGGCAGGCCGAGTAGCCCGAGTAGGCGCCGGTGCCCATGAGCAGCACGGTGCGGTGCCCGTCGGCGGCGATCTGCTCCAACGTGTCGTTCACGAACGGGTGCCAGTTGCGGTTGCCCCAGTAGATCGGCACGGTGATGCCGCGGGCGGCGAACTCGGCTTCGAGCGCGGCCTTCAGCGCGCGGTTCTGCGCGTTGATCGGCGAGACGCCGCCGTTGGTGCGGTAGTGCACCGCGACCTCTTCCAGGCGCTCGTCCGGGATGCCGCGCCCGCCGGTGACGTTGCGCAGGAACGGGATGACGTCGTCCTGTCCCTCTGGCCCGCCGAAGGAGGCGAGCAGCACCGCGTCATAGGCCTTCGGGATCATGCGCCCGTTCCGGTCGTAGCCGGTGCGCGGGTCGAAAGACTGGCTCACTGGAGCACCTCGAGGGCTTCGGCGGCCGAGATGCGGCGGCCGGTGTAGAACGGGGTTTCCTCGCGCACGTGGTGGCGGGCCTCGGTGTAGCGCAGGTGGCGCATCATGTCGACCAGGTCGATCATGTCGTCGGCTTCCAGGCAGATCTGCCACTCGTAGTCGCTGAATGCGAAGGCCGCCACGGTGTTGGCCAGCACGTCAGGGAATTCGCGGCCCAGGATGCCGTGGTCGCGCAGCATCTTGCCGCGGACCGCCGGGTCCATGGTGTACCAGTCGGTGGAGCGGACAAACGGGTAGACCGTCATCCATTCCTTGGCCGCCACGCCGCGGGCGAAGGCCGGCGAGTGGTCCTTGGCGAACTCCGCCTCGCGGTGCACCGCCATGGTGGAGTAGACGATCTCGGTGCCGGCCAGCAGCGCCGAGCGGCGGATCTTGCGCATCGAGGCCTGCAGCAGCGCCGCGGACGGGCCGTGGACCCAGATCATGATGTCCGCGTCTTCGCGCATGGCCGAGACGTCGTAGATGCCGCGCACGACGGCTCCCTCGGCGGCCAGCTGCTCGGTCAGCGCATCGAATTCGGCGGCCGCGGCGTCGGTGCGCTGGACTGCGTCCGAGCGCTTGAAGATGGTCCACAGGGTGTAGAAGAAGGTCGGGTTCTCCCCGGCGTTTTCGCGTTCGCGGATAACGGGCGAATTATGCTCCGGTGCGTTGCTCACTGGTGTTTCTCCTTGGATCTGCTGATCTGGGTTGGGTCTGCAAGTTTGTCGGCGCGCCGCCGGGCGGCGCGGGTCTTCGGCGCTGGTCGTCCGCTCCGGGGCTCAGCGGGCGCTGATGGCCACCGCGCGGCGGGCCTGGGCGATGACGCGGGCCAGGCCGGTGCCGGCCAGCCAGGCGCCCACCACGTCCACGCCGTCCAGGTCGTCAAGAGCCTGCTGGACCTGGGCGCGGCGCTGCGCCGCGGCGCCGCCCTGCAGCGGCACCATGTCGTTGAAGCGGGACACCGCGCTGCCGAGCACGTCTTCCTGCTGCAATTGAACACCGAGAATCTTTGAGGCGTCTTTGACCGCCTGCGCGATGAGCTGCGCGTCATCGCCGGATTCGACGATCGGCTCATGCTCGCCGATGCGGCCGAAGGACAGGCGCACCACATGCGTGCCCGGCCCTGCCTGCTCGGCCAGCCACGGCCATTTGGCGGTCGCGTGGGTCAGGGCCTTGGCCACCAGCGGGGCGCCGCGCGAGACCAGCACGCCGGATCCGCGCGGGGCCTCGTCCAGCTCCGGCTTGTCCACCACCAGGGTGGCCAGCACGATGGCGTTGGCTTCGGACCGGCCCTCGATCTGCTGGTCAGCCGGAAGCAGCGGGTTCAGCAGGCCCAGGGCTGGTTCGGCAGGGGTCGCGATGACCACGCGGTCGGCCTTCAGCTCCTGGCCCAGGGTGTGCACGGTGTACGGCTGCTCGGCCTGCGGCTGGCGGCTGATCGCGGTGACCGGCGAGTTGCGCACCAGCGACACCCCGGCGGCCTGCAGCTGGCCGGCCAGCGCCTCGATCATGGTGTACATGCCGCCGTCCAGCCCTGCCACGCGGGATCCGGCCGGGGCCGAGGACTGCAGCTGGGCCACGGCGCGGGCCAGCGAACCGGTGGACTGCATGGCCGCGCGCAGGCCCGGTGCGGCCGCGTCTATGTCGATCTGCGCCGGGTCGGTGGAGTAGACGCCGTTGACCACGGGAGCCACCAGCTCGTCGAGCACAGCTTGGCCCATGCGCGAGCGCACCACCTCGGCCAGCGACAGCGGCTCGGTGGCCCACTTCTTGCTCATCGGGGTGATCAGGTCCGCCGCGGCGCGCACGGTGGCGGCGCGGCCGATGAGGTGGCGCACCTCGTCGGTGCGCACGTGGCCGGGGATGCCCATCAGCGAGGTGGCAGGCAGCGGGTTGGCCAGGATCTTCTCCCCCTCGCCCTGGATCAGCCAGGCGCTGGCCCCGGAGGTGGCGGCGATGGAGCCGGACAGGTCCAGCTCGTCCAGGTAGGAGCCGACAGTCCCGCCGCGCACGGCGAAGGACTCGGCTCCGGCATCCAGCTGCAGCCCGGCGACCTCGGCGCGGCGCACGCACCCGCCGAAGCCGTCCGCGGCTTCCAGCACGGTGACACGGTGCCCGGTCTGGCGCAGGTCGCGCGCGGCCACCAGGCCGGCGACGCCGCCGCCGATGACCACCGCATGCGGGGCCGGGTCGGCCGCGTCCTTGGCGGCGCGCTTGTGGGCCTGCGCTTCGGTGGCGCTGCGCACCTTCTCCAGCAGCCGCAGCGCATGGGCGGCGGCGTCGGAGGCGATGACGCGGCGTGCCTTGGGCGTCTCAGCCCGGGTTGAAGCTTCTGCCACGTTCTCGCTGCGCTGATCCTTGCTCACGTACCGATGCACCTTCTGCCTTTGAATCGTTTGCTGCGGTGCGCGCGCCCGGGGTCGTCCCCCGAGGCGCCCGCCACCGCGATGACGCCTGTCATTCCCAGCTTAGTCCTGCCGGACTACAGGGAGTGGATGAGCTCCACCACACGGGTGAGCACACTCGGATCCGTGGTCGGCGGGACGCCGTGCCCCAGGTTCACCACGTGTCCGCGCGCCGCCTTGCCGCTGGCGACGACCTCGCGCACATGCGCTTCGAGGACTTCCCACGGGGCGGAGAGCAGCGCCGGGTCGATGTTGCCCTGTACCGAGACATCCTGGCCCAGGCGCTCGATGGCGGTGGGCAGCGGGATGCGGTAGTCGACGCCCACGGCGTCCACGCCGGCGTCGCGCATGGCGGTCAGCAGCTCGCCCGTGCCGGTGCCGAAGTGGATCAGCGGCACACCCAGATCGCGCACGAAGTCCAGCGACCGGGCGGAGTACGGTGCGGCGAACTTCTGGTAGTCCGGCAGCGACAGCGAACCGGCCCAGGAGTCGAACAGCTGGGCGGCGGAGGCTCCGGCCTCGACCTGCGCGCGCAGGAATTTGCCCGATGCGTCGGCGGCCCACTTCATCAGCGCGTCCCAGACCTCCGGCTCGGAGTGCATCATGGTGCGCGGGCCCAGGTGGTCGCGGCTCGGCTTGCCCTCGACCATGTAGGCTGCCACGGTGAACGGGGCGCCGGCGAAGCCGATCAGCGGGGTGCTGCCCAGCTCGGCGACGGTCAGGGCCACGGCCTGGCGGATGGGCTCCAGGGCTTCGTCGGTCAGCTCAGGCAGGGCCGCGACCTGCTCGGCGGTGCGGATCGGGGTGTCGAGCACCGGGCCGACACCCGGGACGATGTCCACGCCGATGCCTGCCAGACGCAGCGGGATGACGATGTCGGAGAAGAAGATTCCCGCGTCGACCTTGTGGCGACGCACCGGCTGGAGAGTAATCTCACTTGCCATCGCCGGGTCGAGGCACGAGTCCAGCATGCTCACGCCTTCGCGCAGCTTCAGATACTCGGGCAGCGAACGCCCTGCCTGGCGCATGAACCACACCGGGTGGTGCGAGGGCTCGCGGCCGGTCAAGGCCTGAATCAATGCGGAATCTTGGGTACGTCCATCGATCATCGGATGGTTCTGCGACAGAGTCATGCTTCAATTCTGCCAACTCTTGCCTTGAAATCCCATTTGGCCGGACACTTGCTCACTCTGCGCTGAAATTAAGCGCCTAACGGGGGATGGCCTTAGGTAGACCTGCGTTGTTTAACCGGCCCGTTGAGCTTAACCTAGGGACATTGTGGTTTTCTTATCTCTTGTCGCATCGCATTCGCAGCTCGACCTTGAGACCGTGGCACAAATCAGCGCCTCGGCCAGCGGGCTCGCTGCTGCCTCCGTCAACGGTTCGGCAGCTATCAACGGCGCCGTCGTGCTGGCCACCTGCAACCGCTTCGAGGTCTACGCGGACGTGGAGCACGTCGAGGATGCCACCGAGCACCTCGTTGCCCATCTCGCAGCCACCACCGAGCTCAGCGCCGACTTCCTGGCCCGCCAGCTGACCGCGCTGGAAGGCGACCCGGTCATCGAGCACCTCTTCTCCGTGGGCGCAGGCCTGGACTCCGCCGTCGTGGGCGAACGCGAAATCGCCGGACAGGTCCGCCGCGCGCTGGCGCAGGCGCAGCAGGAGAAAACCACTACCAGCAACCTCACCCGGCTGTTCCAGAACGCCACCCGCGCCGCCAAGGACGTCGGCAGCAACACCAACCTGGGCACCCAGGGCAAGTCAGTGGTCGCGGTCGCCCTGGACCTGGCCGAGGAACTCACCGACGAGGCAACCGCCTGGGCCGACCAGAACGTCGTGCTCTTCGGCACCGGCTCCTACGCCGGCGCCACCATGGCGCTGCTGAAGGAACGCGGCGTGGAACGCATCTCGGTGTACTCCAGCTCCGGACGCGCCGCCGAATTCACCGGCAAGCGCGGCGGCTTCCCGCTGACCGACGAGCTGCTCCCCCAGGCCCTGCGCGAAGCCGACATCATCGTCGGCTGCTCCGGCGGCGGACAGCGCCTGGACCGCGCGGCCCTGGAGGAAGTGCGCGTGAAGAACCACCCGCTGATCGCCATCGACATGGCGCTCACCCACGACTTCGATCCGGCGCTGGTCGAGATGGCCGACGTCGAGCTGATCACCCTGGAGTCGGTGCGCATGGCTGCCCCGACCGACCAGGCCTTGGCGGTGCACGCCGCCAGCCGCATCGTGAAGACCGCCGCCAGGGAATTCGCCGCCGCCCAGCGCGAGCGCGAAGCTGACTTCGCTATCGTGGCCCTGCGCCAGCACACCAAGGCGGTGCTCGACGCCGAGGTGGCCCGGGTCCGCGCCCAGCACGGCTGCACCGCCGCCGCGGATGAGGTCGAACTGGCCATGCGCCGCATGATGCGCCAGCTGCTGCACATTCCCACCGTCCGCGCCCGGGAGCTCGCCTCCGAGGGACGCACCGCGGACTACGTCACCGCGCTTCAGACGCTTTACGGCCTTGAACTGGGCGAACCCCAGGCGCAGGCCAGCGCCCCGGCGCCTGCCGTCTGCCCCGTGGAGACCTCCGCGCGCACCGCGTAGCCGCACCCTTAATTTTCTCGCGAAGTTACCTTTCCACCGCGATGCGTGGAATACTACTTGCAAGTAGGCTCCAGGGTCATCTGCAAAATCCACGATGACGTGGGCGGAGCCTTGCAGTAGCTGGAAAGGTCGAGGTCGACATGGCTGAAGTGGAATCGCTCAAGGGACATCGCACGCAGCGAATGCCAAGGGAAGCACGGCGACGCCAGCTCCTGCAGGCGGCCCACGAGGTCTTCGTCGGCAACGGGTACCACGGCGCCTCCATGGACGACATCGCCGACGTGGCCAAGGTTTCCAAACCCGTGTTGTACCAGCACTTCCCCGGCAAGCGCGAACTCTACCTGGCGCTGCTTGACTCGCATCTGGAGGACTTCAGCCGCCGGCTGGACGAGGCCATCCAGTCCACGGACGACAACCGGCAGCGCGTGTTCGCCACCATCAACACCTACTACCAGTACATCAAGAGCGAGTCCCAGGCCTACCGCCTGATCTTCGAATCCGACGTGCTCTCCGACCCGCTGATCGCCGCGCGCATCGAGGAATTCAACAACAACCTGTCCACCTCCATCTCCAAGGTCGTGGTCAAGGACACCGACCTGAACGAGGCCGAAGGGCTGCTCGCCGGGCGCGCGCTGGCCGGCCTGTCCCAGGTTTCGGCGCGCTACTGGGCCACCAGCGACGACTCGGTGGATCAGCAGACCGCCGTCGACCTGATCTCGCGTTTAGCTTGGCGCGGAATTTCCCAGTTCCCCAAGGAAAAGTAGCTAGATTAGTGGCTGAGGGACCCTTCTTGTAGGGGCACACATTTTTCGAGAGGATCAACGACAATCATGGAAATCCGGATTGGCATTCAGAACGTAGCCCGCGAAGTCGTACTCGAGTCGGAACTGAGCAATGCAGAAGTCAACGAGAAGGTTGCTGCGGCCATTGCCGGCGGTTCGGTGCTGTCCCTGACCGACCCCAAGGGCCGCGAGGTTCTCGTGCCGGCCTCAGGCATCGCCTACGTCGAGGTAGGCCCGGAGGAAGTCCGCCGCGTCGGCTTCGCCCAGTAATTGGCTTTCGGCGGCGCACCACGCCGCCAGCGCCTCGGCCGGCCCCCGCATCCCGCGGGGCCGGCCTTTGCGTTTGAACCCCCGGTCCTAGGTTCACCCCGGCTCCGGCGTGTAGGTTGAGGTAGTACCATCCCGGCAAAGCGTTCAACTTGGAACAGGCAGGCGGCGTACCGTGACCGATCAACGAATCCACGCACCGCGGCAGGTGGCCGCCAGCGACCTGCGCGACCTGCTGCTCGCACTGGAAAGCGAGTTCGAGGTCCCCGGCGAATTCGACGAGCAAACGCTGCAGGCCGCCCAGCAGGCAGTCGCCGATCTGCCGGAGCCCGACGCGGACGATACCGACCTGCCGTTCTTCACCATCGATCCCCCGGGCGCCACCGACCTGGACCAGGCCATGTACCTGGAACGCAAGGGCACCGGCTACCTGGTGCACTATGCCATCGCCGACGTGCCGGCGTTCGTCCGGCTCGGCGGCCTGCTCGACATGGTCTCCCGCGAGCGCGGGCAGACCTTCTACCTGCCGCAGCGCAAGATCACGCTGTACCCGCCGCTGATTTCCGAGGACCGCGGCTCGCTGCTGCCCGACGTGCCCCGGCCCGCCTTCCACTGGCGCATCGCCCTGGACGCCGACGGGGCCCTGGGCGAGGTGCAGCTGACCCGCTCGCAGATCCGCTCCCGCGCGCAGCTGGACTACGAAACCGCCCAGCGGCGCCTCGACTCGGGCGAGGACAACGGACAGCTGCAGCTGCTCGCGGAGATCGGCCAGGCCCGGCTGGTGCAGGAACGGCTGCGCGGAGGCGCCTCCCTGAACCTGCCCGACCAGGAAATCGTTCCGGAGGGCGGCGGGTACAAGCTGGTCAGCCGCACCCCGTTGCTGCTGGAGGAATTCAACGCGCAGATCTCGCTGCTCACCGGCATCGCCGCGGCCCGTCTGATGCTCAAGGCCGGCACCGGGATCCTGCGCACCATGCCGCCGCCTGACCCGCGGGACCTGAAGGCCTTCAGGCAGCAGACCCGGCTGCTGGGCAGCCCCTGGCCCGAGGACATCAGCTACGGCGAGTACCTGCACACCCTTGATGTCAGCGACCCGCGCCAGCTGGTCATCATGCACCGCGCCGCCTCGCTCTTCCGCGGCGCCGACTACCAGGTCATCGCCGGCCAGCCGGAATCCGACCTGGTCCAGGCCGCCCTAGCCGCGCCCTACGCGCACACCACCGCCCCGCTGCGCCGCCTGGTGGATCGCTTCGTGCTGCTGACCTGCCATCTGCTCAGCACCGGGCAGCCGCTGCCCGATGAACTCGACCAGGCGCTGCCCTTGCTGCCGGAGCTGATGCGGACCAGCTCCGCGGCCGCCAACAAGGTGGCCCGGGCCGCGGTGGACCTGCTGGAGGCCTACACCCTGCAGCACCGCATCGGCGAGCAATTCCAGGCCATTGTGCTCACCGCCGCGCAGGGCGCGGCCAACGGGGAGAACGGCAACGGCAAGCCGCGGCCCGGGCAGCTGCAGCTGGTCACCGAACCGGTCACCGGCAGCTTCAGCGGCAGCGCGGAAGCCGGCACGCTGGTGAGCGTGAAGCTGGTGGAAGCCGACCCGCGCACCCGCCGGATCCACTTCGAAACGGTGCCCCGCGGCTGACGAACCGCTGAAATCCGGCCAAACAAGTTATGCTGGTCAGTATTACTACTGAGGATGCCCGATCGCACAGCGCTGAAAGTACGACCAGTTACCTGATGACTTCCCAGCGGTCATCATTCCGCAGGACCCCCACGTGGGCTCCCGCGTGCATCGAGCGATCGGCTCCGCTGGACCCGCCTCCCTTCGGGCGCACCCCCTGGATTTGCAGGGCAGGTCGACCCCGCCGGGAGGCCAACATGAAATGAGACTGAAGACATCGTGAGCGACACGACGCTAACGGCACCAGCTGCCGACACCCCCCAAGAGAACAGCACCCCCGAAGCGGCGAAGCAGAGCTTTGCCGAGCTGGACGTGCGCGAGGACATCGTCGCCTCGCTGCTCGAAGCGGGCATCGAATACCCCTTCCCCATCCAGGCGCTGACCCTTCCGGTGGCCCTGGGCGGCAATGACATCATCGGCCAAGCCAAGACCGGCACCGGCAAGACCCTGGGCTTCGGCATCCCCGCCCTGCAGCGTGTCATCCGCGCGGGCGACGCCGGCTACGGGGACCTGCAGTTTCCCGGCGCCCCGCAGGCCCTGATCGTGGCCCCAACCCGCGAACTGGCCATCCAGGTCGGCGCCGACCTGGCCCAGGCCTCCAAGCACTCGAACATCTCCATCACCACCATCTACGGCGGCCGCCCCTACGAGGAGCAGATCGCAGCCCTGAAGGCCGGCACCGACGTCGTCGTGGGCACCCCCGGACGCCTGATCGACCTCAACCGCCAGCGCGTGCTGAACCTGAAGCAGATCAAGACCGTGGTGCTGGACGAGGCCGACGAGATGCTCGACCTCGGATTCCTGCCCGACGTGGAGCGCATCCTCGCCGCCTTGCCGCCGGTACGCCAGGCAATGCTCTTCTCCGCCACCATGCCGGGCGCCGTGATCACCATGGCCCGCCGCTACATGTCCCGCCCGACGCACATCCGCGCCCAGGACCCGGACGACGACGGCTCGCTGACCAAGCGCAACATCCGCCAGCTGGTCTACCGCGCGCACAACCTGGACAAGGACGAGATGGTCGCGCGCCTGCTGCAGGCCGAGGGCCGCGGCAAAACCATCATCTTCACCCAGACCAAGCGCTCGGCTGCCAAGCTGGCCGACGAGCTGATCGACCGCGGCTTCAACGCCGGTTCGCTGCACGGCGACCTGGGCCAGGGCGCCCGCGAGCAGGCGTTGAAGGCCTTCCGCTCCGGCAAGGTGGAGATCCTGGTCGCCACCGACGTCGCCGCCCGCGGCATCGACGTGGACGACGTCACCCACGTGGTCAACCTGCAGTGCCCGGATGACGAGAACACCTACCTGCACCGCGTGGGCCGCACCGGCCGCGCCGGCAACACCGGCACCGCGGTGACCTTCGTGGATTGGGATTCGGTGCCGCGCTGGTCGCTGATCAACAAGGCCCTGGGCCTGAGCGTGCCCGAGCCGGTGGAAACCTACTCCTCCTCGCCGCACTTCTTCACCGACCTGAACATCCCCAAGGGCACCAAGGGCCGGTTGCCGCGCGCCAAGAAGTCGGCCGCTGCCGAAGGCGACGGCTCGCCGCGCGAGTCCTCCCGCGAGCCCCGAGAGAACCGCGAACGCACCCCGCGCCGCCGCAACGGTTCGCGCACCCGCACCCGCACCGTGAACGGGCAGGCCCAGGAGCGCGGCGCGCGGCAGGATTCCGGCGCCGAGGACCAGGCCGGTGCACGCCACGGCCACTCCAAGGGCCGCCAGGACCGTCCGGGCCGCGAAGCCGAGCGCCATCGCGAATCCCGCGTCTCCGGCGAGGAAGGCGCAGCGGAGGGCACCTCGAAGCCCCGCCGCCGCCGTCCGCGCCGCCGCACCGGCGGAAGCAGCGAGGCAGGCTTGCAGGACTAGTCCTGCGAGCCCCCGCTCGCAGCACTCCGAAAGGATTCAGTACCCAGGTGCTCGCACAACCTGAAGATTCAACCCTGTCCGCGGCCGCGGCGCACTCCGGTTCCCCGGTGAGCGCCCCGGCCGCGGGCAACACCGTGTTCCACGGCGACAACATGTCGGTGCTGGCAACCCTGCCCGATGAAAGCTTCACGCTGATCTACGTGGATCCGCCCTTCAACACCGGGCGCAAGCAGACCCGCGCCGAACGCACCATGGTCCGCGCCGACGAAGGCGAAGGCACCCACGTGGGGTTCAAGGGCCGCAGCTACACAGCGGAAATCGGCCAGTCGCGCTCCTACCACGACAGCTTCGAGGACTACCTCAGCTTCATCGAGCCGCGTCTGCTGGAGGCCTACCGGCTGCTGGCCGAGGACGGCACCCTCTACGTCCACCTGGACTACCGGGAGGTGCACTACGTCAAGGTGCTGCTGGATACGATCTTCGGCCGCGAGTGCTTCCTGAACGAACTGATCTGGGCCTACGACTACGGGGCCCGGGCCAAGAGCCGCTGGCCTGCCAAGCACGACACCATCCTGGTGTACGTGAAGAACCCGAAGAAGTACCACTTCGATTCGGCGGAAGTCGACCGCGAGCCCTATATGGCACCAGGCCTGGTGACCCCGGAAAAGCGGGAGAAGGGCAAGCTGCCCACCGACGTGTGGTGGCATACCATCGTGTCCCCCACCGGCAAGGAGAAGACCGGCTACCCCACCCAGAAGCCCGAGGGCATCCTGCGGCGCATCGTCGCGGCCTCTTCGCGGCCCGGCGACTGGGTGCTTGACTTCTTCGCAGGCTCCGGCACCACCGGTGCGGTGGCCGCGAAGATGGAACGCCGCTTCGTGCTGATCGACCAGAACACTCAGGCGATCGAGGTCATGCACGCCCGGCTGCCCGAAAACACGGTGTTCGCCACCCTGGACGGCTCCCCGGCCCCGGTGCCGCGCCCCGCCGACTAGGACTGCAGCAGAGCGCTGGTTCCGGTGCCCTGCGCCAGGATGCGCTCCAGCATGGCCGGCTCGGTGAGATTCTCGCCGAGCCGGTTCAGTTTTCCGGTGCCGTGGTAGTCCGAGGATCCGGTGGCAATCAAGTCGTGCTCCGACGCCAGCGCCAGCAGCTGCTCCTTGCCCTCGGCGCTGTTGTCCCGGTGGTAGACCTCCACCCCGCCCAGCCCGGCCTCGATCATTTCGTGGACCGTCGATTCGGGCACCACCCGTCCGCGCAGCGCTGCCTTCGGGTGGGCGAACACCGGCACGCCGCCGGCCTCGCGCACCAGGCGCACCGCCGCGGCGGGGTTGATGGCAGGATGCGACACGTAGTAGCGCGAGCGCGAGGACAGGATGTTGGCGAACGCCTCGTTCCGATGGGCCACCACCCCTGCGGTCACCAGCGCGTCGGCGATATGCGGTCGACCCACCGTGGCCCCGGGCTGGCAATGCTCGGTGACCAGCTCCCAGCTGATCGGGTAGTCCTCGGCCAACCGTTCCACGATGCGCTGGGCGCGCACGATCCGCGAATTCAGCGACACGGCCAGCTCGTCGAGCAGCGGCTGGTAGGACGGGTCGTGCAGGTAGGACAGCAGGTGCACGCTGATCCCGTGCGAATCCTGGCACGTGATCTCCATGCCGGGAATGAACCCGATCCCCAGTTCCCGCGCGGTAACACGTGCCTGGTCCCACCCGCTGGTCTGGTCGTGGTCGGTCAGCGCCACCACGTCCAGCCCCGCCGCGGCCGCCGCGGTGATCAGCTCGGCCGGGGTTTCCGTGCCGTCGGAAACGTTGGAATGGGTGTGCAGGTCGATTCGCATACTCCCTAGAATATCGAAGTGCACACGTTCTTTGGTGGCGCATAGCTGATGGTGACACACTTGAAGTTATGACCAATCAAGTTTCATCGCCTTCGGGCAGCGACCAGCCATTGGAAGACCGCGTGAACAACCGTTCGCAGCGTCCGACCTCCGAATCCTTCAAGCAGTTCATGGCCTCGAACTGGGCCGCCGACACCTCGGCTCTGCCGGACGCCGATCCGTCCGCAGACTACGCGGCCGCCCGCCGCGCCAAGCTCTCCGCCGCCTTCCCGGGCGAGCGCCTGGTCATCCCCGCCGGCCCGCTGAAGGTCCGCTCGAATGACACCGACTACCGCTTCCGCCCGCACTCGGCCTTCGCCCACCTCACCGGCCTGGGCGTCGACCACGAGCCGGACGCAGTGCTGATCCTGGAGCCGACCGACGACGGCGCCGGCGACAACGGCAGCAACCACTCAGCCACCTTGTACTTCGCCCCGATGGCGGGCCGCGATTCCTCGGACTTCTACCTGGATTCGCGTTCCGGCGAGTTCTGGGTGGGCCCGCGCCCGACCCTGAGCACCATGTCCGCCCGCACCGGCATGCCCACCGATTCGCTGGAGCAGCTGGAACTGGCGATCACCAAGAACTCCGGCCCGCAGGCCATGGGCGGCATCCGCATCCGCCTGGTGCGCCAGGTGGACCTGAACGTCGAGGCGCTGGTGGACACCAGCCGCATCAACACCTCGCAGGATCTGGAAGCCTCCGACGCGCTGGACAACGAGCTGGCCGAGTTCCTCTCCGAGCTGCGCCTGGTCAAGGACGACTACGAGATCGCCGAACTGCGCAAGTCGGTGGCGGCGACCATCAATGGCTTCGAGGACGTGGTGCGCAACCTGGATTCGGCCATCGCCCATGATCGCGGCGAACGCATCGTCGAAGGCTCGTTCTTCGCCCGCGCCCGCCTGGAAGGCAACGACCTGGGCTACGACACCATCGCCGCCTGTGGCAACAACGCCACCATCCTGCACTGGATCCGCAACAACGGCGCCGTGAACGAGGGCGAGGTGCTGCTGCTGGACGCCGGCGTGGAAGCCGACTCGCTGTACACCGCGGACATCACCCGCTCCCTGCCGGTCTCCGGCAAGTACACGGACGTCCAGCGCCGCGTCTACGAGGCGGTGCTTGACGCCGCCGACGCCGCCTTCGCCGCGGTCAAGCCGGGCCTGAAGTTCCGCGACCTGCACCAGATCGCCACTCGCGTGCTGGCCGAGCGCCTGGCCGACTGGGGCATCCTGCCGGTCTCCGTGGACGAGGCCATGAGCCCCGAGGGGCAGCAGCACCGCCGCTGGATGCCGCACGGCACCAGCCACCACCTGGGACTGGACGTGCACGACTGCGCCCAAGCCCGCGCGGAACTGTACCTGGATGCCGAGCTGGAAGAGGGCATGGTCTTCACCATCGAGCCTGGCCTGTACTTCAAGAACGAGGACCTGGCGATCCCGCAGGAGTACCGCGGCATCGGCGTGCGCATCGAGGACGACATCCTGGTCACCGCCACCGGCGGCGAGTCGCTGAGCGCCGCGCTGCCGCGCACCGCCGACGACGTCGAGGCCTGGATGGCCAAGCTGCGCGGCTAGGCACCCCGGCTTAAAGTCCGCTGGCCTTCATCCGCCCCGAGGGGCTGGATGAAGGCCAGCGGACTTTCGTGTTGCCGCTTGCGGCTAGGAGTTCTTGTCCTGGCGGGTTTCCTCCGGCGCGTCCGCAGCAGAGTGCTGCTGCGCCGGCTCATCCGTGCCGTCCTGATCGGAAGCCTGGTCCTTGCGGCGGCCGATCTCAACCGTCGGCTCGACCTCGGACAGGTTCTGGGCCGGGGAGGCAGGCTGGGCCTGCTGGGTTGCTGCCGGCTGCCCGGTTGCCGGCGGGGTCGGCTGCACGCGTACGCCGTAGCGCGGACGTCCATCCGGAAGGTCCGGGAACTGGCCGTTCGGGGCATCGGCGGAAGCCGGGGCCGGCTGCTGGGTTGCGCCTGGAGCCTGCACGGTCGCCGGAGCCGCCGGCTGGACCGGGGCGGTCGGCTGCGCTTGCTGCCCTGGAAGATTCGAGCCCGGGATGTTCGGGGCCGGGGCGTGCGGACGCATCGGCAGCTTGGAGGCGAGCTGGCGGGCGGCCTGCGCGTTCTCGAAGTCGACGACCACGTCGAAGCTGGTGGCCACGAACTGGCTGGAGGAGGCGAAGTCGCGCTTGCCGCGGCGGGTCGAGTAGCTGATCACCCCGGCGATCATCCAGATGGCCATGCCTAGGCCGATGGCGGACAGGATCTGGTAGATGCCGTTGCCGCCGCCGAACAGCGAGAGCAGCAGGCCGACGAACAGACCCATCATGGCACCCTGCGCGGCGCCGGCCAACGCGACCTTCGGGTAGGACAGCTTGGCGGTCACGCGCTCAACGGTGCGCACGTCGTTGCCCACGATGGTCACGGAGGCCACCGGGAAGTCGTTGTCGGCCAGGTAGTCCACGAGCTTCTGGGCGTCGAGGTAGCTGGTGTAGCGCCCCAGCAGCTCGCCGCGCGGCAAGCCGTTGGTGCTGATCGAATTTACTCCTTGTGGCGAGGTCATATCTATATTGTGCACGGTGATGCTGTGTTTGCACCCAGTAGTGAAGCGGGGATCACTGTGGGCGAAAGAATCCGCGCCACGGGTGTGTCACCGCGCACCGCGCGAAGGCACCGGGCACGATAACCTAGAAGGGTGAGCTCACAAGTGTCTAAAATCTTCGTCGCCCGGCTGCTCGGGCTGGACGTCTTCGACCCCCTGGGCGACCGCCTGGGACGCTTGCGAGACGTCGTCGTGGTCTCCCGCGGACCCAAGAAGCCGCCGGCCTGCGTCGGCGTCGTGGTCGAGGTCCCCGGCAAGCGCCGCGTCTTCGTGCCCATGACCCGCATCCAGTCCATGGAATCCACGCAGATCATCTGCTCGGGCCTGGTCAACATGCGCCGCTTCCAGCAGCGCGGCCAGGAGCTGCTGGTCGTGGCCGAGCTGTTCGACCGCACCATCACCTTCACCGACGGCTCAGGCCGCGGCGTCATCGAGGACATCGGCCTGGCCCAGACCCGCCGCGGCGACTGGGAAATCAACCAGTACTACGTGCAGCGCGGCGTGGCAGCGCCGGGACTGCTGGGGCTGCGCAGCCGCAAGCGCGACAAGGTGCTGGTCTCCTGGGAGGACATCAGCCACGGCAACCAGAGCGAGCCGCAGTCAGCCGACACCTTCGTGGCCACGCACGACGACATGAAGGCCGCCGACTTCGCCGACGCGCTGCATGAGATGAACGAGAAGCGCCGCCTGGAAATCGCCGCGCACCTGCAGGACGAGCGCCTGGCCGACGTGCTGCAGGAGCTGCCTGACCGCGAGCAGGTGGAGATCCTCTCCGCGCTGGGCCTGGAGCGCGCCGCCGACGTGCTGGAGGAAATGGACCCGGACGACGCCGCCGACCTGCTCTCCGAGGTCTCCGAGGAAACCAAGCACCAGCTGCTGGAGCTCATGAACGAGGAGGAGGCCAAGGACGTGCGCCGCCTGCTGGCCTACCCGGAAGGCACCGCCGGCTCGGTGATGACCCCGGTTCCGGTGATCCTCACCCCCGAATCCACCGTCGCCGAGGCGTTGGCCTCGGTGCGCATGGAGGAGCTCTCCCCCGCCTTGGCCTCCACGGTGTACGTGGTGCGCCCGCCGCTGGAGACCCCCACCGGCCGCTACCTGGGCCAGGTGCACATCCAGGCGCTGCTGCGCGCCGCCCCGCCCGAACCGCTGGGCGACATCCTGGACACCGAGCTGGAGCCGATGTCCGACCTGGCGAACATCTCAGAAGTCGTGCGCCACCTGGCCACCTACAACCTGACCAGCGTCGGGGTGACCAACAAGGAGGGCCGCCTGGTCGGGGCGATCACCGTGGACGACGTGCTCGACCACATCCTGCCCGACGACTGGCGTTCGCAGGACTAAGAACTTTGGAACCGGCTCGCCGGTTCACCCGGCCCCGGCGCAGCCCGGAGCCGAACGACACAGATCAGTAGCAAAGGAGTTCACCACCATGGCTGAACAGCGCAAGACCAGTGGCCTGGACACTCCCCTTGCAGCCCGCAAACGCTTCTGGCCGAAGTTCTCCCCGGACCCCGACGCGTTCGGCTCCACGACGGAGAAGTTCGCGCGCTTCATGGGCACCCCGCAGTTCCTGCTCTACATGACGATCTTCTGCGCTTTCTGGCTGATCTGGAACTCCGTGGCCCCCGCGGCCTGGCGCTTCGACGACGCCTCCATCGGCTTCACCGCGCTGACCCTGATGCTCTCGCTGCAGGCCTCCTATGCCGCGCCGCTGCTGCTGCTGGCGCAGAACCGCCAGGACGACCGCGACCGCGTGTCGCTGTCCGAAGACCGGGCGCGGGCCGAACGCAACCTCTACGACACCGAGTACCTCACCCGCGAGCTGGCCAGCCTGCGCCTGGCGCTGCGCGATGTCGCCACGCGCGACTACGTGCGCTCGGAGCTGCGCAACGTGCTGGAGGAGCTGCTGGAAACCGCCGACGGCGAAGAGCTGAACCTGCGCGCTAAGCGCAAGTCCAAGGGCGGCAACCCGCAGACCGGCCTCATCGACACGGTGCAGCCGGGCCAGAATTCCAACCGAAAGAACATCTAGTCGTGAGTTCGAACGAAGCGCTGTTCAAGGCGCTGGCCACGGTCATCGACCCGGAACTGCGCCGGCCCATCACCGAGCTGGGCATGGTGGGCGGCGCCCGGCTGGACGGCACCCGCGCCGAGGTTACCATCCTGCTGACCATCGCCGGCTGCCCGCTGCGCTCCACCATCGAGACCGACGTGCGCGCGGCCCTGCTGCCGCTGCCGGGCGTGGACCAGGTCGAGGTGGTTCTGGACGTGATGAATCCGCAGCAGCGCGCGGCCCTGCGCGAGCAGCTGGCCGGCCGCCGCACCCCGTTCTCCGATCCCGCCTCGCTGACCCGCGTCATCGCGGTGGCCAGCGGCAAGGGCGGGGTGGGCAAGTCCTCCATCACCGCCAACCTGTCCAGCGCGCTGGCCGCCCGAGGCTTCAAGGTCGGGCTGATCGACGCCGACGTGCACGGCTTCTCCATCCCGTCGCTGATGGGCATCAACCAGAACCCCACGCGGGTGGATGACATGATCCTGCCGCCCGTGGCGCACGGGGTGAAGGTCATTTCCATCGGCATGTTCCTGGATTCGAACCAGCCGGTGATCTGGCGCGGGCCCATGCTGCACCGCGCGCTGGAGCAGTTCCTGTCCGACGTGTACTTCGGGGATCTGGACTTCCTGTTCCTGGACCTGCCGCCGGGCACCGGGGATATCGCGATCTCCGTGTCCCAGCTGCTGCCCAACAGCGAACTGCTGGTTATCACCACCCCGCAGTCAACCGCCACCGAGGTGGCCGAGCGCGCCGGCACCATTGCCTTGCAGACCAAGCAGAAGGTCATCGGCGTGGTGGAGAACATGAGCCACCTGCAAATGCCCGACGGCAGCAGGATGGAAATCTTCGGCTCCGGCGGCGGCGCCAAGCTCAGCGAATCGCTGAGCGACCAGCTGGGCTACTCGGTGCCGCTGCTGGCGCAGCTGCCCCTGGAGGAAGCCCTGCGCGAAGGCTCGGACCAGGGCACCCCGGTGGTGCTCTCCGCCCCGCAGTCCCCCAGCGCCATGGTGCTGTCCGCGCTGGCCGAATCATTGGGCCAGCGTCCCCGCGGCTTGGCCGGGCGCAGCCTGCCGATGTCAATCCAGTAGCGGCCGGGCAACATTCCCGGGCGGTCCGCGCGAAACGCACCGGAAGCTGACGAACGAGGCATAAAAAAGATCCCCGGCCCCGCAGTTTTCCAGCTGCAGGGCCGGGGATCTTTTGTCGCCTGTGGCGGATTCCCGCCTAGGTGGCTTCGTCGTCGAATGGGGCGCTCTCGTTCACGCCCAGCGGAGCCTGGGTGGCGGTGTGGGTGGCCACGGGGGTGCGCACCGGGGCTGCCTCGACCGAGGAAGGCTTGCCCTTGGCTACGTTGACCGCGTCGTCGAATTCGTCGATGAGCGCTTCCTTGATGATGCGCCGAGGGTCGTATTGGCGCGGATCCAGCTTGCGCCAGTCCATGTCGGCAACTTCGTCGCCGACTTCCTCGCGCAACTGCTCCTTGGCTCCGTTGGCCATGCGGCGAATTTCCTTGACGAGGTTCGCCAGCTTTTTGGCGTATTCAGGAAGCTTCTCGGGGCCGAGCACGACGACCGCGATAATGGCGAGAATAACGAACTCGCCGCCATTGATACCTAGAAAATCCACAACACCAAGATTACCTTGTCCGAGACCAACTCACTAAGCCACCGGCGTTGCGGCCGAAAGGTGTCCTAGCCCTGCGCCGCAGTGCGGCGGCCCAACGGAATGCGCGGCAGCGACATGGTCTTGGCCGGCTTGTTGGACGGGTTGCGGTGCGCCAGGGCATCGCGCAGCATCGCCCGTCCACGGTGGATGCGTGAACGCACGGTGCCAAGCTTCACTTCCAGGATGCGGGAAACTTCTTCGTACGAGAACCCTTCCATGTCACACAGGACGATTGCTGCCCTGAATTCCGGGCTCAGCGCCTTCAGCGCCGCCTGAACATCCACGTCGAGATTGTGGAATTCAAAGTAGCGCTCCGGGGAGAGCACCTCTCCTGGAAATCGGTCCTCGGATCCTTCGGCAAACCGGTCAAAGCGAATCTTGCTCTTCCGACGTGCCTGATCGAGGAACAGGTTGGTGGTAATGCGGTGCAGCCAGCCGCCCATGGTGCCCGGGGTGTACTTGTCCAGAGCCTTGAACGCACGGACGAATGCCTCCTGCGACAGGTCCTCGGCATCCTGGCGGTTTCCGGTGAGCCTGTAGGCCAGCCGGAAGACGCGCTCTCCATGCTCGTGAACCATCTGGTCCCAGGACGGAACCTCAGTCTCGAGGACTGCCACGTTGGCTGCTGAGTCATTTTGTGCATCATTCACACTTAAAGTATGTGCGCCGAAGCTGAGCTACAGCTAAGAATCGCCTGCGCGGAGGATATCAAGTTCTTCGGGGCAATGCCGGTCGTGTGGGTAACATTGGTGTTGTCCCGATACGCACGATCCCTAGGACTTGTCCCCGATGCCTTCCATGAATCCAGAACTTCTTGCGAGCTGGAGCTATGCCCAGACCCAGGTCCACGAGAAGGAGCACGTGGCGCAGGTTCGCGAGCGCTCTGCCGATCTGGGCGTGCGTTGCATCGATCCGGCCGGCCGCTCGATGCTCCAGGTGATCTGCTCGCTGCGCCAGCCGCGCAACCTCGTGGAGATCGGCCCCGGCGTGGGCGTGGCGTCGCTGGCGATGCTCGAAGTCCTAGGCCCGGAGAGCACGCTGACAGCCATCGAATCCAATCTTGAGCACGCCAATGCGATGCGCCAGTCGCTGCGCGAGGCCGGAGTTCCGTCGGCCCACGCGCGCATCATCAACGAGCGGGCCGAGAACGTGCTCTCACGCCTGGCGGACCACGCCTACGACCTGGTGCTGATCGACGCAGGTGCCGAGCTGCTGCTGGAATACGTGGCCGAAGCCAAGCGGCTGGTCGGCCCGCGCGGGGTCATCATCATCAACAACGCGTTCGACGAGCACCGGCTGTCCAAGCCGGCCGTGCGCCGCCCGTCCACGGTAGCCACCCGCGACGCGTTGCGTTTGCTGCGTGAGGACCCCAAGATCCAGACCCATTTGCTGCCCAGCGAGCAGGGGCTGTTCGTCGCTTCGGCGCTCCCGGCGGCCCGGGTGCGCTAAGAATCTTCCGCAACCACAAAAAGGACCGACAGATTGTCGGTCCTTACTTGTTTCGGCCGGCTTGCGAACCGGCGGCTCTAGCTATTCGGTGACATCAACCAGGCAGTTGCGCAGCTCAGTTGCTTCATCGTTGTTCAGCTCGACAACGAGGCGTCCACCGCCGTCAATTGGCAGTCGCAGGATCAGGCTTCGCCCCTCCTTGGTGACTTCCATCGGACCGTCACCGGTGCGTGGCTTCATCGCAGCCATGTAAGCAATTCCCTTCGTCCGTGGCTGGTACGGAGCGGCAAGTTCATTCGCCGTCCGCACAACCGCATGCCTGGCCCATCTTCAGGTGTAATTCATCTCTGATTAGGGGCCACTTGTCTCCTATTATTGCGAATTTTCCGCCGTGTCGCTAATCACACGCCGTGACTCGATGTCACGAATCACATTTTCCAGCCGGGTGATTTCCGCCGCGAGGACATCCAGGGTGTCGTCGACCTGGTCGCAGCGATAGCCGCGAAGACCCAGCGAGAAGCGCACCTTGTCGATATCGCTGGCCCGCGGATGCTCGGGCAGCAGCACCGGCGGCAGCGAGGCTTCCGGCTCCGCCAAACCCGCGATGGGTTCGGGAACCGCTTCGAAATGACGCCCCGCATCGGCGGCCCGACGACGCCCGGAAAGCAACAGGGCGGTCCCGCCGACGAGTAGCAGCGCAAGGAAAACCAGTACAAACGGCATCCAGCTAGCTCCTGTCCATTGACGGGCGCTTGGATGCCGCACGCTCTGCGTTCAGCACGATCTGCACCGCCTCGTCCGGATCATCGGTCACCGTGAACAGGTCGAGGTCGGTTTCCGAAATGCAGCGCTCTCTGGCCACCGTGTCCTTGAGCCACTGCACCAGGCCGCCCCAGTACTCGGTGCCCAGCAGGACGATCGGGAAACTCGTGATCTTCTGCGTCTGGACCAGCGTGAGCGCCTCGAATAGTTCATCCAAGGTGCCGAAACCGCCGGGCAGGACGATGAAGCCCTGCGAGTACTTGACGAACATGGTCTTGCGCACGAAGAAGTAGCGGAAGTTGATGCCCTTGTTCACCCAGGCGTTCAGCCCGGTTTCAAAGGGCAGTTCAATTCCCAGACCGATGGAAATGCCTTCGGCGTCGGCCGAGCCCATATTCGCGGCTTCCATGGTTCCCGGACCGCCGCCGGTAATCGTGGTGACGCCGGCCTTCGCCAGCAGCTCCCCCACGCGGTAGGCCTGTTTGTAGTAAGGACTGTCGGGATCCGTGCGCGCCGAACCGAACACGGCAACGGCAGGGCCGGTGCTGGACAGGGTGCCGAAACCGCTGACGAACTCGGACTGGATGCGCAACACGCGCCACACATCGGTATGCGTTACATCCGGTTGCGGGCTCTCAAGCAGGTAGCGGTCAAGCTGCTCTTCGGACTTCTTGCCAGGCCAGCTCGCCTCGACGTGCCTCCGTCCGCCAGCACGAGCACTCTCTTCACTCTTACGCTTATGAACCATAGCTTCACTCTATCTGCTGCGTGTCGCGTTCCACGTCAACCTTGGGGACGGTATTTAAGAACAGTTTGATAACAACTTGGTGTGACCTGAACGAATAGTCGCTTAGCGTGCGTCACATCGAGTAATGTCGAGAACATGAAAAGCGATCATCAGGCTCAAGCTTCTTCTGATGGCCCCATTGTCCGTCTGGCTGGGGTCAATAAGCACTTCGGTGCGCTGCACGTCTTGAATGACATCAACCTGGATGTCGTGAAGGGCGAGGTTGTCGTGATCCTCGGCCCTTCGGGCTCCGGCAAGTCAACCCTGTGCCGCGCCATCAATCGTTTGGAGACGATCGACGACGGCACCATCACCATCGACGGGAAGAAGCTTCCCGAAGAAGGCAAGGCGCTGGCCCGGCTGCGGGCCGATGTCGGCATGGTGTTCCAGTCCTTCAACCTCTTCGCGCACAAGACCATCCTCGAGAACGTGACCCTCGGGCCGATCAAGGTCAAGGGCATGAAGAAATCCGCGGCGGACAAGCTGGCCATGCAGCTGCTCGAACGCGTCGGCGTCGCCAACCAGGCGGCCAAGCTGCCGGCTCAGCTCTCCGGCGGCCAGCAACAGCGTGTAGCCATCGCGCGCGCCTTGGCCATGCGGCCGAAGGTGATGCTGTTCGACGAACCGACCAGTGCGCTGGACCCGGAAATGATCAACGAGGTCCTGGACACCATGGTCTCGCTCGCCCGTGAAGGCATGACCATGCTGGTGGTGACCCACGAGATGGGTTTCGCCCGCAAGGCCGCGGACCGCGTGATTTTCATGGCAGACGGGCAGATCGTCGAACAGGCCACCCCGGAAGAATTCTTCACCAATCCCCAGAGTGCGCGAGCCAAGGATTTCCTCGGCAAGCTCATCACCAACCACTAGCTCTCATCACCCACTCACCAGGAGGAACAATGCGGAAAAATCGTTTTGGCGCAATTGCTGCAATGGCGGCCGTCGCGGCTCTGACCCTGACCGCCTGCGGCGGCTCTGACAACGCCGGCGACGAAGGCGGCGACAAGGTTCGCATCGGCATCAAGTTCGACCAGCCGGGCCTCGGCTTCCAAGACGGCAGCTCCTACACCGGCTTCGACGTCGATGTCGCCAAGTACGTGGCCAACGAGCTGGGCTACTCGGAAGACAAGATCGAATTCGTCTCGGCCCCGTCGGCCAACCGCGAAACCCTGCTGGAGACCAACCAGGTCGACATGATCTTCGCGACCTACACCATCAACGACAAGCGCAAGGAACGCGTCGCGTTCGCCGGCCCGTACTTCATCGCCGGCCAGGACCTGCTGGTCCGCGCCGATGACAGCTCGATCACCGGCAAGGACTCGCTGAACGGCAAGAAGCTGTGCTCGGTCACCGGCTCGACCTCGGCCGAGAACGTCAAGAAGGACGTACCCGGTGTGAGCTTGGTTGAGCAGCAGGGTTACGCAGACTGCTTGGGCCTGCTGGAGACCGGCAGCATCGACGCCATCACCACCGATGACATCATTCTCGCCGGCCTGGCAGCGACCTCCGCCAACAAGGGCAAGTTCAAGGTTGTCGGCAACCCATTCTCCGAGGAGCCGTACGGCGTGGGTCTGAACAAGACCAACGACAAGTGCGAGTCCATCAACACGGCGATCAAGAAGATGATCGATTCCGGCGAGTGGCAGAAGGCCTTGGACAAGAACACCGAAGGCACCGGCTACAAGGCCTCGGATCTGAACCCGCCAACCAAGTTCGAAGCCTGCAGCTAACTTCTTAGCTAGACCCTCGACCTGCGGTGCTGCACCGGACTGCGAAGCCCGGGTGCAGCACCGCAGGCAACCAGCTCATCCATCTACCAAGGAGAACAAGCCGTGCAAGGCTATTTGAGTCTTTGGGATGAATACGGTGCGCGCATCATGGAGTCCTTCTGGGCCAACCTGCAGCTCACCTTCTGGGCGTTTATTGCCTGCGCAATCCTGGGCACGATTCTCGCAATCATGCGAATTTCGCCAATCCCCAGCCTGCGAGCATTCGGCACCGCCTATGTAAACATCTTCCGAAACACCCCGCTGACCATCATCATGACCTTCGGCGTCCTGGTCTTGTTCGGCGTCTTCCAGCTCCAGCTGTCCGATGATTTCAATTTCAACTTCTTCCAGATAGCCATCATCGGCCTGACCATCTACCATGCGGCGTTCTTCTGCGAAGCCATCCGCTCGGGCGTGAACACCGTTCCGCTGGGCCAGGCCGAAGCCGCCCGCGCCATCGGCTTGGGCTTCCTGCCGGCCGCGCGGCTAGTCATTCTCCCGCAGGCATTCCGCGGGGCCATCGTTCCCATGGGCAACGTGCTCATCGCATTGATCAAGAACACCACGGTCGCCCTGGCAGGCTCCGTGGCCGAGATCTCGGGCCTCATGAAGACCATGATCGAGTACCGGGCCGACCAGGGCATCCTGATCTTCCTGACCATCGCCCTCATGTTCGTGGTCATCGTGGTGCCGATCGGCATACTGGTGACCTGGCTGTCCAAGAAGCTGG
Source organism: Arthrobacter sp. YC-RL1 (assembly GCF_001454985.1). Lineage (NCBI taxonomy): Bacteria > Bacillati > Actinomycetota > Actinomycetes > Micrococcales > Micrococcaceae > Arthrobacter > Arthrobacter sp. YC-RL1. The sequence goes on along the minus strand of NZ_CP013297.1, from coordinate 1,444,506 downwards.
CGGTGGCACGATGAGCGCGGCAAAGCAGTCGGTCCTCTTCGACGCCCCGGGGCCCAAGGCCAAGCGGCGCATCCTGCTGATCAACATCCTCGGTGTGCTCGCCCTGCTGGGTTTGCTCGTCTATCTGGTCCTCGGCCTGAAATCCGCAGGACAACTGGCACCGGAGAAATGGAATGTCTTCCTCAAGGGCGGGGTCTGGAGCAACTTCATCCTGCCGGGTCTGCTCAAGACCCTGCAGGCGGCCGCGATCTCCATCGTGACCTCGTTGCTCTTCGGCTTCATCTTCGGCATGGGGCGCCTGTCCCACAACAAGGTGATCGACTGGATCAGCACGATCGTCGTCGAGTTCTTCCGTGCGGTCCCGGTCCTGCTGATGATGCTGTTCCTGTGGATCATGCTCGCCCGCTCCGGCTGGGTGGAACCCCAGGATTCGCCGTTCTACGCGGTGGTCATCGGCCTGACACTGTACAACGGTTCCGTCATTGCCGAGCTGATCCGCTCGGGCGTGCATGGGCTGCCGCGGGGGCAGCGCGAGGCGGGCATCGCCATCGGCCTGACCCGCAGCCAGAGCTTGCGCCTGATCGAGATTCCGCAGGCGTTGACCGCCATGCTGCCGGCCTTGATCAGCCAGTTCATCGTGATCCTGAAGGACTCCGCGCTGGGTTACATCATCAATTTCAACGAGCTGCTGTTCAACGGCAAGCTGGTGGGTACCGGCAACTCGAACATGTTCCAGTCGCTGGTCATCGTTGCGGCGATCTTCATCATCCTGAACTTCGCCCTGTCCAAGCTGGCTTCCGTGGTGTCCTCGCGGCTCAGCTCGCGCGGCCAGCTCTGATTCCTCGCCGACCGCACAAAGACCTCGGGTCGCGTTCCCTTGCGGAACGTGACCCGAGGTCTTTAATCTTCACGCCTAGCCGAGCCAAGAGCGCAGCGAGGACAGGCAGTCCCGGATCGCCTGCTGCGGCACGTGTTCATCGTCCGAGTGCGCCAGCAGCGCATCCCCGGGGCCGAAGTTCACCGCGGGAACGCCGAGGGCGGAGAAGCGGGCGACATCGGTCCAGCCGTACTTCGGCTTGGGCTCCTGGCCCAGGATGGAGATCAGCTCGGCGGCGATCTCCTGGTCCAGGCCCGGGCGGGCGCCGTTGGAGCCGTCGGTGCGTTCGATGTCGAAGCCCTCGAACAGCTCCAGCACCACGGCTTCGGCCTGCTCCAGGGTCTTGTCCGGGGCGAAGCGGTAGTTCACCTCCACCTCGCAGTGGTCCGGGATCACATTGCCGGCCACTCCCCCGGTGATGCGCACCGCGTTCATGCCTTCGCGGAATTCCAGGCCTTCGACGTTGATGGTCTGCGGCTGATACTCGGCCAGCCGGCGCAGCACCTGAGAGGCATCATGGATCGCGTTGTGCCCCATCCAGGCGCGGGCCGAATGCGCGGCGGTGCCGTGGGTGCGGATCACGAAGCGGCTGGTGCCGTTGCAGCCGCCTTCCACCGTGCCGTTGGTGGGCTCGAGCAGTATCGCAAAGTCGGCGGCCAACAGCTGGGGGCTGTTGCGGGCAAGGCGTCCCAGGCCGGACTTGGATGCGGCGACTTCCTCGTGGTCGTAGAAGATGTAGGTGATGTCGTGCTTCGGCTCGGTGAGCTCGGCGGCCAGCGCCAGCTGCACTGCGACCCCGCCCTTCATGTCGGTGGCGCCCCGCCCGTAGAGCACCCCGTCGATCACCTGCGCCGGGACGGTGCCCCTGGCTCCGTCGGTGCGTGGCAAGGGCACGGTGTCCAGATGGCCGGCCAACACGACGCGGCGGTCGCGGCCCAGGGTGGTGCGGGCGACGATCGAGTCCCCGTCACGATGCACCTCGAGGTGGTCGAATTCCAGCAGCGCGGCGTACACCTTGTCGGCCAGTTCCTGCTCGTTGCCGGAGACCGAATTGATGTTCATGAGCTGCTCAGTCAGCACTGCAACGTCCTGCCGCAGGTCTAGGTCGTTCACGGTATTCATGGTCCTACAATCATCGCTTCACTAGCTTGTCATCTAACAACGTTACCTTTCCCATCAGCGATACGATCAGTGTATGACTTCAGAACCTGTGACCTCATCCAGCGAATCCTCCGTACGATTGGCATCAGGCCACGGCCTTGCCACCATCGCCGCCGACGGCACCGTCCTGGACGTGTGGTACCCGGCACCGACGCTCGGTGAACTCGCAGCAGCGGAACAGCTCGCCGGCGAACTGGCCGCCGCCGCGGCCGACGATGCCGCCCGCGGCACCACGCAGAAGGTCGTGTCCCTGACCATCAACCTGGACGTCGCCCCGGCGGATACCGCCGATGTCTGGCTGCGCCTGCACCTGCTTTCGCACCGTTTGGTGCAGCCGAACACCATCAACCTGGACGGCATCTTCGGCCACCTGGCCAACGTGGCGTGGACCAACTTCGGCCCGTGCCAGGTCGAGAACTTCGAAATGACCCGGCTGAAGCTGCGCAGCCGCGGCAACGTCGACGTGTACGGCGTGGACAAGTTCCCACGCATGGTCGACTACGTCATGCCATCGGGTGTGCGCATCGCCGACGCTGACCGCGTCCGCCTCGGCGCGCATCTGGCCGCGGGCACCACCGTGATGCACGAGGGCTTCGTGAACTTCAATGCCGGAACCCTGGGCGCTTCCATGGTCGAGGGCCGCATTTCCGCCTCGGTCGTCGTGGGCGATGGCTCGGACGTGGGCGGCGGCGCGTCCATCATGGGCACACTCTCCGGCGGCGGCAAGGAGCGCATCGTCATCGGCGAACGTGTGCTGCTCGGAGCCAATGCAGGCGTGGGTATTTCCATCGGCGACGACTCGGTGGTGGAGGCCGGCCTGTACGTCACCGCCGGCACCCGTATCGCCCTCGGCGGGAAAACCGTCAAGGCCCTGGAGCTTTCCGGCGTGCCGAATCTGCTCTTCCGCCGCAACTCGATTTCCGGAGCCGTCGAGGCCCTGCCGCGCGCAGGCCAGACTGTGGAGCTGAACGACGCGCTGCACGCCAACTAGGCTGGCGCTGCACCGAATATCGAGGCCGGAGAACCCCACCATGCGGGTTCTCCGGCCTCTTTTCTCCTGCAGCGCATTCGGCTAAATCGGAAAGATGATGGTGACCATGGGCTGGAGAAAACCCTGAAATGCCGTTGAGTCGCGCAGGAGCGCCGAACTGGCCAGGATCGTGGATCCTCCGGTCAGCCAGGCCCTCGGCTCCTTCAGGGGCACCTCAATTACGTTGATCTGCTTTTCCTCCGCAACCGGCGCATGCTCGATGCCCCGTTCGATCAGCAGCTGTTCAATTTCGTCCATGCGGTCCGGGATGTAGTCCTGGCTGCGCCGTTCGAAGTCTTCGGCATGCTGGTGGGCGAACAACGTTGCCTGGCCGTAGTGCGGCCGGGCCAGCCGGGCTAGCTCGGGATACCCGTTGACCTCAAGCCACTCCAAGAGATTGTCAGGAACCTGGACCGGAGTTTGCGGGGAGGTATCGCGAGTTGTCAGCGAATCCCACCATGAGCTCCATTCCTGCTTGATCTGCCCATGCTCTGAATGCGAACCGGTGCGTTCCTTGACGTCCGGTTCGAGTCTGCAGTTCGGACCTACCTCGGCGGGATTCACGCCTGCCAGCTCCCGCAGATACAGGGCCATCAGCAGATGAGGATCTGTATATATGCTCAGCGACCAGTTATTACCACGACGAAAATACATCCAAACCACCTGACATGCCGACGTGTCGAAAGCATCCCCATAACGACACAATACGCCTGATTCCGGGGTTAAAACAGCGTTGGGCCGGGACCCCATTGCGGATGGAGTCCCGGCCCAACGGCTGGGTACAGGCTACCTGGCGGTCTTAGACGCCCGGGTAGTTGCGGGCGGTTTCGCCCATGTACAGCTGGCGCGGACGGCCGATCTTGGTTTCCGGATCGCTGATCATTTCGCGCCACTGGGCAATCCAGCCCGGCAGGCGGCCGATGGCGAACAGCACGGTGAACATCTTCTCCGGGAAGCCCATCGCGGTGTAGATCAACCCGGTGTAGAAGTCCACGTTCGGGTAGAGCTTGCGCGAGATGAAGTAATCGTCGTTCAGTGCCTTCTCTTCAAGGCTCATCGCGATATCGAGCAGCTCGTTGTTGCCCTGCTTGGCCAGCAGGTCGTGGGCGGTCTGCTTGATGATCTTCGCGCGCGGATCGTAGTTCTTGTACACGCGGTGGCCGAAGCCCATCAGGCGGACGCCGTCTTCCTTGTTCTTGACCTTCTCCATGAAGGTCTCAGGAGCGATGCCCTGGGCCTTGATGTCGCGCAGCATGCGCAGCACTGCCTCGTTGGCGCCGCCGTGGGCGGGGCCGGACAGGGCGTGGATGCCTGCGGACACCGAAGCGAACAGGTTGGCGTCCGAGGAGCCGACCAGGCGGACGGTGGAGGTCGAGCAGTTCTGCTCGTGGTCTGCGTGCAGGATCAGCAGCAGGTCAAGTGCCTTGACCATTTCCGGATCCAGCTCGTATGGCTCGGCGGCGGTGCCGAAGCACAGGCGCAGGAAGTTCTCGACCATGTTCATCGAGTTGTCCGGGTACAGCAGAGCCTGACCGATGGACTTCTTGTGGGCGTAGGCCGCCAGTACCGGCAGCTTGGCCAGCAGGCGCAGGGTCGAACGCTCAACCTGTTCGTTGTCCGATGGGTCCAGCGAATCCTGGTACCAGGTTGACAGGGCCGAAACGGCCGAGGACAGCACCGGCATCGGGTGTGCATCGCGCGGGAAGCCGCCGAAGAAGCCCTTGAGCTCTTCATGCAGCAGGGTGTGGCGGCGCAGGCTGCCATCGAAGTTTGCCAGCTGCTCAGGGGTCGGCAGTTCACCGTTGATCAGCAGGTAGGAGACCTCGGTGAAGCTGGAGTGCTCTGCCAGCTGCTCGATCGGGTATCCGCGGTAACGCAGGATGCCGGCATCGCCATCGATGTAAGTAATTGCGGACTTGGTAGCCGCGGTGTTCATGAAGCCAGGGTCGTAGGTGACGTTACCGGTGGTCTTCAAAAGTGGTGCTACGTTGAATCCATTGTTGCCCTCGGTAGCCGGGATAACCGGCAGTTCGAGATTGGACCCGTTGAATTGTAGCTGTGCAGACGTCGTGTCTGTCATTGCATCTCCTAACCGGAAAGCGTGTAGTTCCGAAAGGTCAGTCGTCACCCTAGAACATACCGTGATATGTCCCCATGGCGCTAATCAGGGTGTCATGTTCAGCGGTTGACGGAAGAATTCAAGCGCTCAACGGCAGCGGTGATCCTCTCATCGCTGGCCGTCAGTGCGATGCGTACGTGCTGCTCGCCGGCGGTGCCGTAGAAAACACCGGGACCTGCGACAATTCCCAACTCTGCCAGGCGCTGGATGGTTTCGAAGCTTGGCCGTTGCTCGGTGCACCAGAGGTACAGGCCGGCGACCGAATCATCAATCTGCAGTCCGAAGTTCCGCAGCGCCGGCGCCAGCGCTTCGCGGCGCGCCCGATAGATATCGTATTGCACCCTGACATGCTCTTCATCGCCCAGGGCGACGACCATTGCGTGCTGGATCGGGCCCGGGACGATCATCCCGGTATGCTTGCGGCTGTTGACCAGCTCAGGCATGAGATTCGGCGCACCGGCGATGAAGGCCGCGCGGTAGCCGGCAAGATTCGACTGCTTGGACAGCGAGTACAGGGCGAACAGGTTATCGAGGTTTCCCCCATTGACGCGAGGGTCAAGGATGCTCGGCACCTGGCCGCGGACGTCGTCCCAGCCCAGTTCGGCGTAGCATTCGTCCGAGGCCACCACGGCGCCCAGCTCGCGGGCCTGCCGGACGATGTCGGCCAGGTCCTGCACATCGCGGACCTTGCCGGTCGGGTTGCCCGGGGAGTTCACCCAGATGAGCTTGACCTTGGCCAGCTGCTCGTCGGTCAATTCAGACAGGTCGTCGGTCGCGACGGGGGTGGCGCCCACCAGCTGCGCGCCGATGTCGTAGGTCGGGTACGCGATCTTCGGACGCACCACGATGTCGCCGGCCCCGAGGCCTAGGAACAACGGCAGCCAGGCCACCATTTCCTTGGAGCCCACGGTGGGCATCACGTCGTCCAGTCCCAGCCCGGTCACGTTGCGGCGGCGGGCGAACCAGTCGACAATCGCCTGGCGGACTTCGGTGGTTCCGTGGGTCGTCGGGTAGCCGTGGGAATTCGCGGCCGAGGCCAGCGCGTCCTGGATGATCTGCGGCGTGTCGTCGATCGGCGTGCCGATGGACAGATCCACGACCCCGCCTGGGTGTTGCGCCGCCAGCTCGCGGTACGGCGCGAGCTGGTTCCAGGGGTAATCGGGGAGCTGAAGCATGAAGCGAAACCTAGCCTTGGTTCTGTGGTGGCAAGGCGCCGATCAGCGGGTGATCGGTGCCGGTGTTTCCAATCTTAGCGGCGCCGCCCGGCGAGCCAAGCTCGTCGAAAAATTCGACGTTTGCCTTGTAATAGTCGGCCCACTCGTCCGGCACGTCGTCTTCGTAGTAGATGGCCTCCACCGGGCACACCGGCTCGCAGGCGCCGCAGTCCACGCATTCGTCCGGGTGGATGTAAAGCGAACGGTCACCTTCGTAAATGCAATCAACCGGGCATTCTTCGACGCACGCCTTGTCTTTAACGTCGACGCACGGCTGAGCGATGATGTAAGTCACGGGAGCTGCGACCTTTCCTTGCACAAAGTGGTTTCAACAAAAGCCTGTTGGATCACAAGATGCTCATTGAATCCGGGACAAGCTCAAACTACAGTCTAGTCCTGTTGCCAAGACAACCAAGACCCCCTCGTTCACCTGTGACGTAACCGACGATTCACATTTCGGCTAGCATCGCGGTAGATGAATTCTTTTTACGGATCGTGACTTCAAAATGCTGAATTTCAACGAGTTGACCACCGACGATCGCATTGTGCTGCGCTACCGGCTCGCAACGCAGACCGATGCGGGAGAGTCGCTGACCGACGCCTTGGGAACGGTCCTGCAGGTCTCCGACACCCAGATCGTCCTGCAGACCCGCAGCGGCCCGGTCGCGGTGCGGCGTTCAGCCATCACGCACGCCAAGCGCATCCCGCCGGCTCCCGTGCGGCGCAGCCGCTCGCCCAGGACTCCCGGAGCCTAGCAACCCTCCGAGCTACGCGGTACCCTGTGATTCCAGCGGGAGCCCGGCGCAGCGCCTCCAGCTCCTTGCCGCCATCCAGGATCCGGAGGCCGAAAGCAGAGCATGGCGCATATCCTCGTGGCGTCCTCGCCGTTCGCCGGACATGTCCGCCCCACCCTCGCAGTAGCCGAGGCGCTGCTCCTGCGCGGGCACCGGGTCACCGCCTATACCGGACGGCGCTACGCCCGGGACTTCGAAGCGCTGGGCTGCCGCATCCTGCCCTGGCAGGCGGCCACCGACTACGACGAGCGCAACCTCGCCGCGTCCTTTCCCCAGCTGCCATCCACCGGCCGCAGAGCGGTGTTCGCCAATCTGGAGCACGTGTTCATCGGCAATGCCCCTGGCCAGCTCGACGATCTGCGACGGGCCCACGCCGCGCGCCCCTTCGACATCCTGGTCGGCGAGCAGATGATGCTGGGCGCCGGAATGCTGGCGGAACTCCAGTCCCTGCCGTGGGCCAGCCTCTCGGTGCTTCCCCTGTCGCTGCCCAGCCGGAACCTGCCGCCGTCGGGGTTGGGCTTGCAGCCGTTGCCCGGAGCCCTTGGCCATGCCAGGGATGCGCTCCTGCGCCGGGTCACCCGCCGGGTGATGCGCCCGTTGGACGCCGCCCTGGCCGAAGTGCGCAAGCAAGCCGGGCTGCCGGAGCACCAGCTGTTCGAACAGGCAGGATTCTCCACGCAGCTGACGATCGCCCATGGAGCGCCCGGCATCGAGTTCCCCCGCCCGGATCTTCCCGGGTACGTGCACTACGCAGGGCTGCTGGCCCGGCCGATAGTTCACGCCGGCCCCGAGCCGGACTGGCTGCGGGAAGTCCGGTCCTTCAAGGGGCCCGTGGTGCTGGTGACCCAGGGGACGCTGAACACCGACCCGCAAGAGCTGCTGCAACCGGCCCTGGACGCGCTGCGGGACGAGGACCTGCTGGTGGTGGCCAGTTCGGCGGGCCGGAGCGTGCAGCGGATCCCGCCGAACGCCCGGGTCCACGAGTTCCTGCCGTTCGGTGACCTGCTGCCGATGGCATCCTGCGCCGTCACCAACGGCGGGTGGGGCGGGGTGCTGCAGATGGCCGCCGCCGGCGTACCAATGGTGGTGGCCGGCGGCACCCTGGACAAGCCCGAGGTCGCAGCCCGCGTCGCCTGTGCTGGCCTGGGTCTCGACTTGCGCACCGGAACTCCCACGCCGCGGAAGATCCTGAGGGCGGTGCGCTCGATTCTCGCCGAACCAGGCTTCCGGACCAGGACCGCCGCCGTGGGCGACCAGCTGCACCGGCTGGGCGGGGCGCCGAGGGCCGCAGAGCTGATCGAGTCGCTCGCGCCGGGCGCATCCCCGCGGGTACCGTAGGCCGCAGGCTTGGCCCGCTGCGCGACATGTGATTTGAAACTGCCAATCACTGAGCGGTTTTCGCGTATGCTGGCATCATGCCAACCGATGAGCTTGCCCAGGCCCGTGCACGCGCGCTCAGTTCCCCGCTGAGACTGCGGATCCTGCGCCTGTGCCTGCACGAGTCGCGGACCAACAAGGAAATCGCGGACCTCCTCGAACTGAATCCGGCGACCTCGCTGCACCATGTGCGCACGCTGGTGAGCAGCGGCTTCCTGGAAGCCGAGGAGCCGCGCAAGGGCAACCGCGGCGCCAAGGAAGTCCCCTACCGCAGCACCAAGCTTTCCTGGGGCACCCGCATCCCGGACGCGGCCCCGCTGCTGGTGGATACGTTCCTGCAGGAAATCAACGGCCTGACCCCGCAGGAGATGCAGGTGGTCCGCGTGGGGCTGAAGCTCGGCGAGAAGTCCCAGAAGGAAATGATGGCCCGGCTGCGCGCGGTCATCGAGGACTATGCGATGCGCGAGCCAGAAGAAGACGGCGTGCCTACCTCGCTCTTCCTGGCCCATCATCTGGATCTGACGGGCAACAGCCGCACCGAGAATTAGACGCGGATTAGCCGCCAAAAAAAATGGTGTTCCTCCCGAGGGGAGGAACACCGTTTTTCTATGGCTTGCGGTTGGCTTTGCGCAGCACCCGCAGCGCGCTCATCAGGGCGATGACCGCCGGGATGACCATGCCGTACATCCACAGCAGCGACGCGAGCGTCGGGCCCGGCAGGAACTTGAAGTATCCCGCGCTGAGCAGCATCTGGTCGTTGCCGACGTAGGAGATCACTCCCACCGTGACATAGCAGCCGATGAATGCCACCGCGCCGGCCCACATCTTGCCCGAGGCCACGACGGCCCAGTAGACCAGCAGCCCCAGCAGCAGCCAGGCCAGGCCGACACCCCAGATGATCGGGGTGTCGCCCGCGTAGAACAGCGAGGCATGGATGCCGGTGCCGAACAAGCCGGTCGCGAGGGCGGCAACCACCGCGCGCCACAGCGCGCCGAGGCTGCCGCCAGTGGCAGGTCGCTTGCTAGGCGCGAGCGCGGGCACGGGATGCCTTGGCGCGATCGTTCGCGTTCAGCAGCACCTTGCGGATGCGGATGGCCTCCGGGGTGACCTCGACGCACTCGTCTTCGCGGGCGAATTCGAGCGACTCTTCAAGGGTTAGGGTCTGCGGCGGGGTCAGGTTCTCGAACGAGTCCGAGGAAGCCGCACGCATGTTGGTGAGCTTCTTTTCCTTGGTGATGTTCACGTCCATGTCATCGGCGCGCGAGTTCTCGCCCACGATCATGCCCTCGTAGACCTCTTCGGTCGGCTTCACGAAGAAGCTCATGCGCTCCTGCAGGTTGATCATGGCGAACGGAGTCACCACGCCGGCGCGGTCGGCGACGATCGAGCCGTTGATGCGGTACTCGATCGGGCCTGCCCATGGCTCATAGCCTTCGGCCAGGGAGGAGGCGATGCCTGCGCCGCGGGTTTCGGTCATGAAGCGGGTGCGGAAGCCGATCAGGCCGCGGGCTGGAACCATGAATTCCATGCGGACCCAGCCGGTGCCGTGGTTGGCCATGTTGGTCATGCGGCCCTTGCGCGAAGCCATCAGCTGGGTGATGGCGCCCAGGTACTCTTCCGGCACGTCGATGGTCATGTGCTCCATCGGCTCGTGGACCTTGCCGTCGATCATCTTGGTGACAACCTGCGGCTTGCCCACGGTCAGCTCGAAGCCTTCGCGGCGCATCTGCTCCACGAGGATGGCCAGGGCCAGTTCGCCACGGCCCTGGACTTCCCAGGCATCCGGACGCTCGGTCGGCAGGATGTTCAGCGATACGTTGCCGATCAGTTCCTTGTCGAGGCGGTCCTTGACCTGGCGTGCGGTGACCTTGGCGCCCTTGACCTTGCCGGCCAGCGGCGAGGTGTTGATACCGATGGTCATGGAGATTGCCGGCGGGTCGACGGTGATCAGCGGCAGCGGCTTCGGGTTCTCCAGATCGGTGAGGGTCTCGCCGATCATGATGTCCTCGATGCCGGCGACTGCGACGATCTCGCCCGGGCCGGCCGATTCGGCTGGAACGCGGGTCAGGCCCTTGGTGGCCAGCAACTCGGTGATCTTGACCTGCTTCTGGGTGCCGTCCTGGCGGGCCCAGGCAACCTGCTGGCCCTTGCGCAGGGTGCCGTTGAAGATGCGCAGCAGTGCCAGGCGGCCGAGGAACGGCGAGGCGTCCAGGTTGGTCACGTGGGCCTGCAGCACTTCGCCCTCGGTGTAGGTCGGGGCAGGAACGTGCTTGATGATGGTCTCGAACAATGGCTCGAGGTCCTCGTTGTCCGGCAGCGAGCCGTCGGCTGGCTGGTTCATCGAGGCGTAGCCGGCCTTGCCCGAGGCGAAGACGACTGGGACGTTCAAGATGGCGTCCAGGTCCAGGTCAGGTGCTTCGTCGGCCAGATCGGAGGCCAGGCCCAGCAGCAGGTCCATGGAGTCGGAGATGACGCCGTCGATGCGGGCATCCGGGCGGTCGGTCTTGTTGACCACGATGATCACCGGAAGGTTCGCGGCCAGGGCCTTGCGCAGCACGAAGCGGGTCTGCGGCAGCGGGCCCTCGGAAGCGTCAACCAGCAGCACCACGCCGTCAACCATGGACAGGCCGCGCTCGACCTCGCCGCCGAAGTCGGCGTGGCCCGGGGTGTCGATGATGTTCATGGTCATCTGCTTGCCGTTGGCGGCCGGGCCGCTGTAGAACACGGTGGTGTTCTTGGCAAGGATGGTGATGCCCTTTTCGCGCTCCAGCTCGCCCGAGTCCATCACGCGGTCTTCGGTTTCACCGTGGCTGTCGAAAGCGCCGGTCTGCTGAAGCATTGCGTTGACCATGGTGGTCTTGCCGTGGTCGACGTGCGCAACGATTGCTACGTTGCGCAGTTCTTCGCGGCTCGTGATGTTATCTGACATGCGTGAAGGCTCACTTCTGCTCGAGTTAAGGGTCAATGGAGTCGGGGCCAAAGTCGACCCAGCTATTTATTCTACGCTCTCATGGCAAGCCAACCGGGGAGGTGTGTCAAAACATACAGAAAAAAGCACGCAGCATCCGGGTGAACCCGCGGGTTCAGGCGATCGGCACCCAGAATCGCAGGTGGGCGGTTCCGTCCCCGTCAACGACTTGAGGGCGTTGCGCGTCGGGAACTCCCCCGCAGCGCAGGATGGTGGCGCGCGATCCGACGTTGCCGGCGGCGCAGGTGATCAGCGCCCTCTGGACCCCGGCCGCGCGCAGCTCGTCCAGCCCGAAACGGCACAGCGCCCCGGCGACTCCCTGCCGGCGCGCCTCGGGCAGCACCCCGTAGCCGAGGTGCCCGCCCAGATGCTCCAGGGAGGAGTTCAATGCGTAGCGCACCGACACCCGTCCCAGGAGCCAGCCGTCCTGGTCCACCGCGACGAACAGGGCCGAGCGGACCCAGCCCTCGGGAACGTGCTCCCCGCGCCGCCCGGCATTCATCCGGTACACGTAGTCCGCCCAGTTTCCCTTCTCCGTCCAGGAGGGCAGGAATTCAAAGTCGTCGGCCAGCAGCGCGTGGTGCGCGTCGATGGCCTGCTGCTCGTCGGCGTCGGTGAGTTCGCGAAACGCCAGTTCGCCCAATACGTCCATGGATCCAGTATCCCAGCCGGCCGCTGGCCCGCGTCGTCAATAGGCCAGCGCCTCGCCGCGCACCTGCTGGTACCACTCCAGGGTGCCGCCGGACAGGTTCAGCACCTGCGCCCCGGCCGGCTGCGGGCCCAGCGCCTGGGCGGCGCGCAGCGAACGGGCCCCGCTCTTGCAGGCGAGCACCACGTGGGTGGCGCCCTGGGCGGGGATCGCGTCCCAGCCGCGGGAGAGCACCTGATCCAGCGGCACGTGCACGCTGCCGGTGATGGCGGCGATCTGCCGTTCCCAGTCCTCGCGCACGTCGATGACCAGCACCCGGCCCGGCGCCGCTTGGCTGCCTCGCAGGGTTTCCAGCTCCGCCGCGCCCAACTGGCCAACGGCCGGGGCCAGGGCGCAGGATTCCTGCGCGTAGTTCCCCAGCTTGCGCACCCGGGCACGCTGCGGGTCGCGTTCGAAGGACAGGGTGCGCACCCCGGCGCTCAGCGCGTCGTAGAGCCAGAGCTTGCCGGAGAGGGTTTCACCGGTTCCGGTGATCAGCTTCAGCGCCTCGACGGCCATGATCGAGCCGACCACCCCGCACAGGGCGCCGAACACGCCGCCCTCGGCGCAGCTGGGTACCGAGTCCGCGTCCGGGATCTCCGGGAACAGGTCGCGCAGCATCGGCCCGGTGCGCGGGTCGAACACCGAGACCTGGCCGGAGAACTGGAACAGCGTGCCCCACACCAGCGGGGTTCCGGTCAGCTCGGCGGCGTCGTTTGACAGGTAGCGGGTGGCGAAGTTGTCGCTGCCGTCGATCACCAGGTCGTAGCCGGCGAACAGCTCCAGCGCGTTGTCCGGGGTCAGCCGCTGCCCCAGGGGAACCACCAGGACCTGGTCGTTCAGCTGCGCCGCCAGCCGGGGCACCGAGTCGACCTTGCGCGCCCCGACGTCCGACTGGCGGTGCATGATCTGGCGCTGCAGGTTGGACAGCTCCACGGTGTCGTCGTCCATGACCGCCAGCGTGCCCACGCCGGCGGCGATCAGGTAGCTGGAGATCGGGCTGCCCAGTCCCCCGGCGCCGATGACCAGCACGCGCGCGGCGGCGATGCGGCGCTGGCCTTCCTCCCCGACCCCGGGCAGGGTCAGGTGCCGGGAATAGCGGGCCAGCTGGGCAGGGTCCAGCGCGGTGCGCGGTGCGACCAGCGGTGCGCGGCCGCTCACGAGAAGTCCCCGATCAGCGCCTGCATCATTCCCTCGCCCGGGGAGGAGGCCAGCGCGGTGTCGCGCACCGGGATGCGCCCCGCCAGCCGGGCGGCGCGTCCGGCGCGCACGGCGTCGCGCATCGCGGCGGCCATCAGCGGGGCGTTGTGGGCGCGGGTCACGGCGCTGGCCAGCAGCACCGCGTCGCAGCCCAGCTCCATCGCCTTCGCGGCGTCGGAAGCGGTACCCACCCCGGCATCCAGGATCACCGGGACGGTGGCGCGGGAGACGATGGTGGCGATGTTGTGCGGGTTCAGGATGCCCAGCCCGGAGCCGATGGGCGCCCCGGCCGGCATGACCGCCGCGACCCCGGCGTCCTGCAGCCGGGCGGCCAGCGCAGGGTCGTCGTTGGTGTAGGCGAAGACCTCGAAGCCGTCGGCGACCAGCTGCTCGGCGGCGGCGAACAGCTCCAGCGGGTCGGGCAGCAGGGTGTGCTCGTCGGCGATCACCTCCAGCTTCACCCAGTTCGTTTCCAGCGCCTCGCGCGCCAGGTGGGCGGTGAGGATCGCGTCGCGGGCGGTGAAGCAGCCAGCGGTATTCGGCAGCGCGGCGATGCCGTGGCGCTGCAGCAGCTCGTACACGCTGGCCGAGCCGCCGGCCGAGTAGTGCCGGATGGACACCGTGGTCAATTCGGTGCCGGAGAGCGCGAGCGCCTGCTCCAGGGTGCTCAGCGAGGTGGCCCCGCCGGTGCCCAGGATCAGCCGGGAGCCGAAGCTGCGCCCTGCCACCTCGAAGGCGTCGTTGACGGCATCCAGCTCGGTGAGGTCCGCGGCGGCGGTGGTTTCAGTGGTGTTCTGCGTGCTGCGCTGCATTGGTTCAGCCTCCCTGGGCGGCGGTGACGAGTTCGACGGTGTGGCCGGCGGCCAATTCCCGCTGCGCCCAAGCGCTGCGCGGGACCACCGCGCCGTTCACGGCGACGGCCAGGCCCAGCTTGGTGCCGTCGGCGGCCTGGCCCTGTTCGTCAAGTTCGCGGCCCAAGTGCGAAGAGACCAGATCGCGCAGGGTGGAACCCTGCTGGATCGTGGTGGGGGTTGAGTTCAGCGTGATGTCGATGGTCATGGGTGCAGCTCCATTCGGGTCGGTGCAAGTCGTGAAGGATCGGTTCGGGACGGTTCAGCTCGGGAAAGTCCTGCCGGGTCCGGCGCACTCCCGCCGCTGAAGCGCGCGGGGTCCACGGCCCGGGCGTGCTCTGCGTGCGGCGGCTGGCTCAGGACCAGGTCCGCGGTCAGCGAGGAGCCGAACGGGGTGAGCAGCACCCCGTGGCGGGAATAGCCGGTGGAGAGCACCATTCCGTCATCCAGCCGCCCGATCAGCGGCCGGTCGTCGGGGGTGCCGGGCCTGGCGCGGGCGATGACCTCGTTCAGCGAGCAGTCGACGATCCCGGGCACCAGGCGGCGGGCGTTGTCCAGCAGCTTGTGCATCTGCCCGATGTTGACCGCCTCGTTGCCGTCCTCGCGGCTGCTGGCGCCCAGCACCAGCGAGCCGTCCGCGCGCGGCACCAGGTAGACCGGGTCGCGATGCACGATCCCGCGCACCGTGTGCGTGAGCAGCCGCGGGCCCGCAGGGCCCTGCAGCCGGAAGATGTCCCCGTAGACCGGGCGCAGCGGAAGTTCCGGCGTCCCGGCCACGGTGCCCAGGCCCGCGGCGAGCACCACCTGGTCCGCCTCGATGATCCGGCCGCTGCGGGTACGCACCGCGTGGGTGGTCCCGGCACGCTGCAGCAGCTCGACGGCCGGTTCGCGCACCAGCTGGGCGTCCAGGTGCCCGGCCAGGATCGCCACCACGGAGCGCGGGTCGATCTGGTGGTCCCCGGCGCAGCGCACCGCGCCGGCGATGTTGCTGGCCAGCGCCGGTTCCAGCCGGCGGGCGGCGCTGGGCAGCAGGGTCTGCGCGCTGAAGCCCAGGGACGTCTGCAGCTGCACCAGCTCGTGCAGGGCGTCGCGGTCGGCCGGTTCGGCGGCGACCACCAGGGTTGCGTTCTGCAGGTAGTCCGGGCGCCGGCCGGTGGCCTGCTCGATGCGCTGCACGAAGTCCGGGTAGGCCTGGTTGGAGGCGCCGAGCAGCTCGTGCAGGATTCCGTGGCCCCAGGTGGTTTCGGCGGCTGGGGCGAGCATGCCGGCCGCGGCGCGGCTGGCCCCCTGCCCGGGATCCGGGTCGATGACGGTGACCTCGCAGCCGCGCGAACGCAGTTCGAAGGCGGTGGACAAGCCGATGATCCCGGCCCCGATGATGGCAACGTGCAACGACGGCACTTCCTTCCTACGGCGGCATGACCCGCATCAGGTGTAGCGGTCGGCTCGGTGCCCTCTCAGCCTGGTCGGTTCAGGCTCCCGCGGAGTTGAAGCGATTATAGGCATGAGCTGCACCACAAATGCCAACTCTGCGCCGCGGGCGCGTCATCTTCGCGCGCGGCGCAGCCGGTCCGGGAGTCCCGGGCGCGCCTCGTTCCAAGGTGCCGGATGGGTAAATCCTCAAAGATCCATGAGTTCGTTTGCCCGCGCCCCGGCTCGTACGGAAGCGTTGCGTGAAGGCGCCCGGAACCGGGCGGCACCGCAACCGGAAGGAGAATACAGTGCTGACACTGACCGATCAGGCCGATGCGATCGTGACCTCGCTGGTCACCAACCAGACGGAGGACAACGAGGCGGGGCTCCGCATCCAGCCCGCCGACGAGACCGAAAGCCAGCAGACCGCGCGTTTCGCCGTGCGGGTCGTCGACGGCCCGCAGCCGGCGGACCAGGTGATCCAGGGCGAGGGCAGTCCCGTCTTCCTCGACGAGCTGGTCACCGACGCCCTGGATGACAAGGTGCTCGACGCGAACGTGGATGCCGAGGGAACCATCACCTTCCAGGTCCTGGCCCAGCGTTAGGCTTCCGCCGTCCGCGCTCGGGGCACGCTCCCCTGCGCGGCGGCGCACGCGCAACTGCCCGGGCAGCGCTCGTGCGGATTCGGTCTTCCCGAATCCGCCCCACGAGCCGCTGCACCGGGCAGTTGCATGTTGACTATGTTGTGATGCGGCGTTGTGATGCGCCGGCTCCCTGCCGGCTTCCCGCCGCGGCCGGAGGTTCGCTAGTCGGCGATCTCGCTGGTGACCTTGGCCCCTAGCTCGACGGTGCGCGAGACCGTGCAGTACTTGTCGTGGGAGAGCTTCACGATGCGCTCGACCATGCCGGCGGCCTTGCGGCCCTCGTCGGTGTCCGGGAACTTCAGGTCGAAGGACATCTTGATGTCCTCCATGCGTCCGGCGCCCTCCTCGCTCAGCTTGTAGCCGCTGGCGGCCACCTCGAACTTCTCCGGCTCGCTGCGGCGCGTGGTGGCCACGTCGACGTCGATGGCCGAGCACCCGGCGATGGCCGCCAGCAGCAGCTCCACCGGGGTCAGCAGCCCTTCGCCCTGGCCGAATTCCAGGCTGGCACCGGTTTCGCCGCTGGTCGCCCGGTACCTTTTGGACTCTACTCGTTCGACTTTGACTTCACGCAGTTCACGGGTGTTTTCGCTCATGGATCTATCGTGACACGTCCGGGGCCGAAAGCCGGACATGGCGCAGCTGGATCCGGGCCAGCTGGTCGGTGTGCTCGGCTTCCTTTTCGATCTGGAACCCGTGGTCGAGAAAAAACGAGAGGGTGCTCGCGTTCTGCCCATTGATCTGGATGCAGGCCGCCGGGCACAGCGCGAGGATGTCATTCAGCAGCGCGCTGCCCACGCCGTGGTGGCGGTCGTGGTGGCGTACCCACAAGAGCTCGATCTGTGTTTCGCTCCAGGCGGCGAAGCCGATGATCTCCTTGCCCAGCTGGGCGATCCGCACCGAGACGCGCTGGGAGTAGACCGCTTCGAGAGCGTTGGCAACGGCGTCCACGTCGGCGGCCGAGAGGAAGTCGCGTCCTCCCTCCACCGAGTTGCGCCAGACATCCAGGAGTTCGGGTACTTCCTCCACGCTGGTCCAGTTGCGAAGAACGAGCCTCTCAGACATCTGAACTCCTTCCAGCCGTGGAATACTCCGCGTGTTGTCTCATGATTTTCTCCTAGTGGGATGCCACAGAGAAGCACGGATTGGTAACAAGTACCGACTCATCTGTGCCGTGAAAGCGGGCACGGGATCTCCGACTGTTACAACTCACGACCCGGCAAAGGCACGCACGGCCCGGCTCCAGGCGGTAATTTCTTCTGCCGCAATATCGGGTTGGTCAAGGTGCACGTTGTGCCCCGCCGCGGGAACGACAACGATTTCGGCCGATGGATACCTCGCAGCGAGCCTGCCCGGATCGGCGAAACCGGTGACGTGGTCCTGCATCCCGCACAGCATCAGCACCGGGCAGGCCAGCTGGGAGGTCCGCTCGACCGGCAGCTCGTCCAGGAAGTAGCGTTTGGACAGCTTGGCCAGCGAACGCAGGTTCACCGCGCGGATCCCGGGCAGCGCGTGGGTGCGGAAGCGTTGGAAGTTCTCCACCGTTTGGAGCACCGACATCTGTTGATAATGATCCGCGTCCTGCGTCGGCAGCCCGGCCAGCAGCTCGGGATCCTGCAGCAGGATTTCCCGCGGCGGCACGGTCCGCTGCGAATGCGCGGGATACACCAAGGGCGCCAGCATCGCCATGCCGACTACCTGGGGGCCGAAGCGGTCCGCCATCTCCTGGGCCAGCAGCGACCCGAGCGAGTTGCCGATCATCGCGAACGGCCGTTCCCCGCACTGCCGCCGGATCAGCTGCTCAAGCCAGTCGACGATTTCCGGCAGGCCGCCGGCGCCGTCCAGTGCAGCGGTGCCTCCCATGCCGGGAAGGTCGACGTAGATCCGTTGGAAAACACCGGTCGCCGCCAGCACCTCGTCCAGGGCCAGGAGAATCCGGTGGTCGACCCCGTGCCCGTGAATCAGGACTAGTGGAATCCCTTGGCCCTTGGTATACGGCACGCCGGAAGCCAGGTTCTCGTTGATTTCCAAAAGTTTCTCCTCTCTCAAGGTGGTACTCACGCCCTCCTGCGGTTGCTCGCATTGCCACCCTGCTTCAGTCTTACCCTCGTGCCGATGACCGGGTCCGCCCCTCCGAAGACGACTTCCGCGACTAACCAACATTCCCATGCGCCATGCCAAGCTGGACCAAGGTGGGCCGGTCTAGGACTCCTGTTAAGTACCGGTGCTCGGTTGTAGAGATGCGACGGTGCAACCCAACAAAACGTGAAGTTTCTGATTCCCCTGCTTAAATAGGCCACGGCCGTTACAGTTCCTGTTTAATCAGGTTTTGCAACAGCCGTTGGACCTGTGGATTCGGATCTTGTCTAGGAATCCTCACGCATTGGCATGGAGTTTGGGACCCGATCCTCTATGCCTCGGTTCCGCCGTCAACCCGCAGTACCACTCCCGTGATGAAGGATGCTTGGTCGGACAGAAGGAATGCAACGGCATTTGCGATATCATCGGGTTTTCCCATCTGCTTCATGGGGATCCGGGCAATTTGTGCTGCCTTGACCTCAGACGGCAGGGATGCCAGCGCCGCAGTTTCAATTGCGCCCGGTGCTACCGCGTTGACCCTGATACCAAGACTGGCAGTCTCTTTGGCGACACTGCGTGTCAACGAAACCACGCCGTGTTTCGCGGCTCCGTAAGGTGTCATGTCGGGGGTCGCACTAATTCCGGCAAGGGAGGCGATGTTTACAATTCCTCCATGTCCTTGCTGGGTGAAGTGGGCAATCTGCGACTGCATGGACAGGAAAGTACCACGCAGGGTCACATTCACCGCGCGGTCCCATTCCGGGATGGAGATTTCCTGAACTGGTTTCGGACTCACCCCTAGTCCAGCGTTGTTCACAGCCATGTCCAGACGTCCGTAGGCGTCCAGGGCGAACGGCACCAGCTGCCCGACCTCGTCGACATCAGCGACATTCGCGTGCTTGTATGCGGCGCGTCCTCCTGCAACCTCAATGAGCGCGACGGTTTCCCTACCAGCTTCGTCGTTCACATCTGAGACGATGACTGCAGCTCCTTCAGCGGCCAGGCGCAAGGAAATTGCGCGGCCGATCCCCGCGCCCGCTGCTGTAACGAGTGCAACCTTATTCGTGAATATCATTTTTATCCTTCGTGAGTGTTTACCGGGGAAAATACTGTTAATGGAACGAACCGTCGACTCGGCAGTTCCAAGGACGTGGTCTCGTAGCGTGCGCATCTGCGACCGCCATGCCCCCAATGCTGGAGTGTTCCTGTCCCGAGGCCGAGTGGATCTAGCGGTAGGTGGCTTACGTGGTGCTCAGGGTTTCAAGGAAAGTCCGATGAGAGCCGAAGCACAGAGGTGCGCATCGGCACTTGTCCGAAAGAGGCCGTTTACGAACCTCGAGCCGGGACGCAGTATCCATGCTGAAATTTGCTGGTCCAGAATCGTATGCCTGACCACAGCAAGAAACAGGCTCAACGCTTGATCCAAGTTCCGGGTCGGGCATCACGACATTGGCCATGAGGGTGCCGGGAATCACGACGTCCCCTTCGTTGCCACTCCGGGAGCGCCGCCATAGGGACCAAGATCGCTGAGGGACCGCCCGACGAAACGGCTACTTGGGCCCCGAACAAGCCGATCACGTCGTAAGGCCGCGGCATCGATCCAATGAATTCCAGGTTCAGAGCGGCAAGAAACAACGGATGGATTAGACGCTGGCAGTGAAATCACCCACGGTGTCCGAGCTACAGGAGCCGTACCGCGCGAGAGCAGAGCTCCGCGCTGCATCCCAGTTAATGGCGAGCGGGGACGTTTAGCCGGCGACGGGGCCGCCTCAGTCCTGGCGGCCGAGCCCTGTCCTGAGAGGGCCATTGAATCGGCTTCATCCGTGCCTATAGTGGATGGCGCGCTGATCGTCGACAAGGAATCGATCGCAGGCTCCAGCGTTCCAAGTTGCGGTTGGCTGTTGGTAACCATGGGGTGACTGCCTTTGGATTGCTCCCGATTGACCATCCTCGCCGTAATCCAGCTCGGCGAAGGACAATACGCTTTCTTTACCACGATAGCTAACTGCTGACCGTTAGCCAGTATCCGATATGACGATTATCCTTTCGGCTTGAATTCCGCCGCGGATTCTTTGAATCTGCTACCACTCGATGAGTGCCGGCTTGCTGTGCATTTCCTCTACGCGTCCCGTCCGAACGTGTGGACGACTGCGTGATGCGGCAAGAATCCGTAGCGCAGATTCGGCTTTCCGTTTTCCACGATTCATAGGCAACCTGCTATCTGCCGCGTTCGCCTACCGGGAAGATCGACCGCAGCGCATGCTCGTGCTTGTCGACTTCGTTCACCGCTAACCGCTCGTCGCAGCACTCGGGACGAAAAACACCGTGGGTTTCCGCCGCAGCCGCGAACCTTCAGCCCTTCCCGCTAGCACCTGTGGGGACTGGCACGCAACGGGCCCATCAAGCAGAATGGCGATCATGAACATCAACGAGATCCTCACCGGCATGGTCCACCGCCCCATTGACGCCGCCCGCAATCTGCCGGCGCTGAGCGTCGAGCAGCTGAACGCGCATCCCGGCGGCCACCCCAACTCGGTGGCCTGGCTGCTGTGGCACACCGGGCGCGAGGTGGACATCCAGCTGGCGGCGCTGTCGGGCAAGGAGCAGCTGTGGCACCGCTACCGCGACCGCTTCAACCTCGGCGAGGCCGGCGACGGCATGGGCTACGGCCACACCCCCGCCCAGGCGCAGGCCATCCGGGTGGATGACCAGGAGCTGCTGCTGGAATACGTGGACGCCTCGCTGACCGCGCTGGGCGACTACGCGGAGCACTTGGGCGCCGAGGAGCTCGACGAGATCGTGGACCGGCGCTGGACTCCGGAGGTCACCCGCGGGGTGCGGCTGGTGTCCATCGTGGACGACGCCATCGCCCACGTCGGGCAGGCGGCCTACGCGGCCGGTGCGCTCACCGCAGACCAAGCCTGACGCCGCGAGGCTAGGCGGCGCGCCGGCTCCCGCGGATCCATACCAGCAGCAGGTGGCGGAGCATCGCGGTGAACACCAGCGCCCAGACGATCACCGCGACCGCCAGCGCGCCGTGCCCGATCGCCTCCACCATTGGCAGCTGGTCCACGCGGCCAAGGTTCAGCGAGGCCACCGCGAACATTCCCACCGGGAACACGATGGACCACAGCGTCGGCGTGTAGCCCAGCGGCACCTTGCGCACCAGGTGGCGCCAGACCCCGGCGCCGATCAGCATCGGGATCAGCCACAGGCAGAAGCTCCAGAACACCGCCACGGTGGAGGCGATCAGCACCCGGGTCGCGTCGATCATCGGGGTGGAGTCCATCTGCACGATCTTGGTGCCGGCCACCACCGCGATCGCCATCGCGCCCATGGCCACCCAGTAGGGCGGCTCGAACTGCTGCGGGGTGATGCCGAAGTGCACGATGCGCAGCAGCACCAGCACCGCGATCCCCGCGTACAGCGCCACGCCCACCGACCAGGACAGCACCGCCAGCAACCCGACCATGTCCTGGCTCACGCCGGGCTGCGGCCGGATCACCGTCATGCAGATGGCCAGCGACTGGCTGGCCACCGCCCAGATGAACCAGGTGCCGTTGGTGCGCGCCAGGATCGGCTCCCCGTCGCGGGTCATCAGCACCTGCCAGGGCAGCACGTAGCCGAACACGAACCAGAGCACCGCGGCAAACAGCACCAGCGGCATCGCCGCCGGGACCAGGCCCTCGGCCGCCAGCCGCACCGCCAGCACGCCGGTGCCTGCCACCACGGTGAAGTAGGAGAAGGCGGTCTCGGGGCTGCGTAAATCGTGCAGCATGGCCTTGCGGTATTTCACCGCCCGCCAGATGTACAGCACCCACAGCACCGCATAGCAGAGCGCGGCGATCACCAGCAGCACCAGCGAGGCCGTCGCGGCCCCGGCCTCGTGCAGGCCCATCGAGACGATCCCGGTGCCCATGACCAGTGCGAAGTAGCCCGGGGAAAGCCGTTCAATCTCGGAGGCCGGACCCGGCGCCCCGGGCTGGTCCACGTTCGGTTCTGCTGCTGCGTGCGGGCTCATGAGCCCAGCCTACGACGCGCGCACCGTCGGCAACAGACGCATGTCGCTGCCCTAGCGCCAGTGCTCCAGCTGCGCGGCGGAGAGCTCCTCGAGCCACTTCTGCCACAGCGGGCCGAAGCTGACCCGCCGCACCCCCAGCTCGCGCAGCGCCGCCAGATCCCCGGCGCCGTGGCCGTTGACCGGATGCGCGGTGACGTTCACCGGGACGGAGACCGCCTGCACCGCCTGGCGCACCTGGTCCGCGATGCGCAGCGCCACCGGGTAGACGCTGCGCGCCCCGGCCTGCTCCAGCAGTTGGATGCGGGCGATCGCCTCCCCCATCGGGTCGGCGAACAACTCGGCCAACTTCACCGCGTCGGTGCGGGCGTTGATCACGAAGTCCACCCCGGCCGCGTCGGCCGCCTGGCGGATGCCGGCGATGTAGTCCGCATGCTCCTGCCGCTCGCGCACCCGGCCGCCCTCGCGGTGCACCACGTCCTCGATGTTCGCGCCCACCGCGCCGGCGGCGGTCACCCGGTTGAAGAGTTCCGCCGGGGACAGCCCGTAGCCGGATTCCATGTCCACGCTCACCGGCACGTCCACCGAATCCACGATCCGGCGCACCGCCTGCAGGTAGTCGACCAGGTCCATCTGCTCGCCGTCCGCGCTGCCGATCGCATCGGCCACCGGGTGGCTTCCCACGGTCAGGCCGGTGAACCCGGCCCGGACCGCGACGCCGGCGCTGGAGGTGTCCCATACGGTGGGCAGCACCATCAGCTGCCCGGATTCGTGCTGGCGGGCCAGGTCGGCGGCTCGTTCTTCAACGGTGGACATGGTGCTCCCCTTCGCTTGGGTGGTCTTGGCTACTGATGCGTTCGTGTTGCAGCCAGTCTAGGCCGTGCGCCGCTCCGAAGGCAGGGGCCCGGCTCTTCTCCCAGCCTCGGCTGCCGCCAACGCAGCGCGGCTCAGCCCTCGACCACCACGTTTTTAGCCACCGTCTTGAATCGCTCCCCGTCGGCCTGGCGGACCGTGAGCGTGAGCGCCCCGGTCTTGCTGGCCTTCAGGTCCTCCACCGTCCCTGACTTTCCCCGATGGGTTCCGGCCACCACCGTGCACCGGTCCCCGTTGCGCACGGCGGGATCTTGTTCGCGCTGAGTTTGCTCGTTCATGGGCACATTCTAAATCCCGCGCGATGGCTGCCGGAACCCGATGCCGCTAGGCCTGGTCGATCCGGGTGATCGCCGGGAAGGTGTATTCCAGGTCAAGGATCTGCGGCTTCGGCTCGTACATGCGCAGCACCGGGCGGAAGGCGCCGGCCGGGGCCGGAAGCCAGTTGGCCCGCTGCGCCGGGTCAGCCGGTTCGGCGTGCGAGATGTGGATGACCAGCGACCCGTCGTCCTCGAACTGCAGCCCTTCGGTGCGGTCGCCCAGCGAATAGCGGTTGATGGGGTTCTCGACCAGGAAGTAGTTCGGCACGTCGTACATGGTCAGCGACCAGAACGCGCCGACCGGCGGAGTCGGGGCCAGGTGCAGCTGGTAGCTGCGCTCGCCCGTGAGCTGCTCCTGGTCCTGGTCCACGTAGGTGGCGATGTAGGCGGCCTCGAAGGCCTGGTTGCCCCACAGCCCGCCCAGCGCCGCCGCCGCGCGCTGCACCAGGCGCTGCTGCGGATCGGCGATCTTGAACGCCTGATCGTCCGGCGAGCCGACCTCGAAGTAGTCAAGGTTGTAGTCGAAGGAGTGGTAGGTCAGGTTCCAGCCGTTGACCGGGGCGTTGCCGCCGCCGCTGGCGAGCGCCTGCTCCAGGACCGCTCGGCCCTGGGCGAACGCCTCCTCGAGCTCCGCCGCGGGCAGCTGGCCGGGCGCGCTGTGTTCCATGGCCGCGGCCTGCACCTGGGCATCGCGTGGCGCCGGGGCGAAGGCCTGGGAGTAGGCGCGGAACTTCGTCCAGAAATCCTGCGCCGCCGAGCCGGTGGCGGAAACCTGCGGAATACCGGCCGGCACCGCCTGCGCATCCAGCACGGTCAGCGTGGTGGCGTCCTGCAGCGCATGGACCGCTGGAAGGTCCGCCTCGTTCTGCACGGCCCAGCGTCCGATGATGCTGGCGATCCGCGTCGGCACCCGCACTACAACTGCATCCGCCGGGGCTTCACCCTCCCAGCCCGGGGGCACCAGCAGGTAGCGTCCGGCCCGGGTCCCGGTGGCGCGGTGGCCGATGTAGGCGAAGTTGTCGGTCCAGGCGCTGACGAACTGCAGCACGTAGTAGCGGCCGTCGGCCTCGGGAACCTCGAGCAGGACCGGCCCGACTCCCAGATCCAGCATTGCCACGGAATAGATCGTGTCGTTGTTGATGGTCACGAAGGTGTCCTCGGGGCCGGCCAGCGAACGCGCGTGGCTGAAGCTGTTCCACGGGGCCGCCGGGTTTTTCCCGACGCCGGTGGACACGTAGCGGGCCACCTGCTCCAGGTTGAAGACCAACGGGAAGGCGTAGATGTAGGAGGCAGTCAGGTCCTCGCGGCTCGGGCTCATGGGCAACGTCCTTTCAGGCGGCGCGCCGGAACAGCGCTCCGGCGTCATTGCCTCCCAGCCTGCCCGCCTCCGCGCGCCGGTACATCCCCAACCATTGGTGATTATCTGATTAGCCGGGGGCTGCCCCGGCCGCCGCTCAGCGTCCGCGCAACCGCAAGTGCAGCAGCGGATAGGGCAGGCCCTGGCCGTCGCGTTCGCTGCGCGAGACGACCTCGAAGCCCAGATGCTCGTAGAAGCCCAGCGCCTGCGGGTTCTGCTCGTTCACGTCCACCGCGACGGCGCCCTCCTGCGCGACCGCGTGGCGCAGCAGCGCGGCGCCCACCCCGGTCGCGCTGGAGCCGGCATGGACGAAGAGCATCTCTACGTTGCCCTCGGCGGTGCCGCAGAACCCCACCGGTTCCCCGTCGCGTTCCGCCACGGTCAGGCGCACTTGCGGGAAATATTCGGTGGCCAGCTTGCCGCGGATCTGCTCGCGGTCCGCGTCGGCCAGGAAGTCGTGGGTGGCGTCCACCGCGCTGGCCCAGATCTCCACCAGCTTCGGGTATTCGTCGCTTCCGGCCACCGGGCGGAGCGTCAGGTGCTCGTTCATGCTGTTAACCCTAAAGCAGTGCGGCCCCGGGGTTACCTACGCAAGAGCAAAAGCGTAGGCTGGCCACGGCAGCAGCGCGGCGTGCGCGCTTTTCCCCGGCGATGATTGGCCAACCAGATGACTTCCCCAGGACACGGCTTCGACTCCGACCAGAACCGCACTTCGCCCGAGGTGCGCGGAACCGTGCTGGTCATCGGGGCCACCGGCTACATCGGCCGCTTCGCGATTGCCCGGCTGAAGAACTCCGGCTACCGGGTCCGCGCCGTGGCCAGGGATCGCAACCGAGCCGAGGCTCCCGGCGCGCACCAGACTCCCGCGCTGCGCGCGCTGGTGGATGAATGGGTCATCGCCCCTGATCCCCTGCGAACCGTGGATGCCTCGGTCATGGAAGGTGTCGACCACGTTTTCTCCGCGCTGGGAGTCACACGCCAGAAAGCCGACCCGTGGGATGTCGATTTCCGGCTGAACCTGAAGTACCTGCAGCTAGCCGAGCAGCAGGAGGTCGGCTCGTTCCTGTACGTCGGGGTGATGGCGGCCGAGGCCGGGACCTCCGCCGTGGCGCGGGCGAAACATGCGTTCATGCAGGTGCTGCGCCGCTCTGCGGTGGTCTCGCAGATCGTGAACCCCTCGGGCTATTTTTCGGACCTGACCGAAATCTTCGACCTGGCGAAGCGTGGTGTCGGCCTCGGGCTGGGCGAGGGCGGCACCCGGCTGTCCCCCATCCACGGCGAGGACCTGGCCCGGTTTTGCGTGGACAAGCTGGGCGGTGAGCGCGGGATCTGGGACGTGGGCGGCCCGCAGGTTCTGACCTACCGTGACGTGGTTGATCTGGCCTTCGCCGCGGCCGGGACCGCTCCGCGGTATCTGCGCGTCCCGCCGGGCATTCAGACGCCGGCGGTCTGGGTCGCCGACCGGTTGGGGCCGAGGACCGCGTCGCTGACCAGGTTCTTCCTCGAAGGCCTGCAGACCGATTCGGCCGCAACGCCGTACGGGGTCCGCACCCTGGACGAGTACTTCGCGCAGCTCGCGCAGGGCGGCCGCTAACGGTTGGAGTCTTCCCTCCCCGGAACAAGCATGGGTGCCTTCGACTGACGCCTACCGCTGCGGGAGCAGCTGCCCTATGAGGGCCTGGATACGGGCGCGGATCTCGTCGCGGATCGGACGCACCGCTTCCAGGCCCTGCCCCGCCGGGTCCTCGAGCTTCCAGTCCTCGTAGCGTTTGCCAGGGAAGATGGGGCAGGTGTCGCCGCAGCCCATGGTGATGACCATGTCCGAGTCCTGCACCGCCTGCGTGGTCAGGATCTTCGGGATTTCGGCAGACATATCGATGCCTTCTTCACGCATCGCCTCCACCGCCGCGGGGTTCACCTGATCGGCCGGCATGGACCCGGCGGAACGGACCTCGATCCGGCCTTCGGCCAGGTGGTGGAGGTAGGCGGCGGCCATTTGCGAACGCCCGGCGTTGTGAACGCAGACGAACAAGACCGAGGGCTTGGTATTCATGGGTCAGCCTTTCAGCGGCGAAGAAGCGGCGGGGAAGAATTTGCGCGACCAGAGCGCCACGTAGACCAGGGCGACGAGGATCGGCACTTCGATCAACGGGCCGACGACCCCGGCCAGGGCTTGGCCGCTGGTGGCTCCAAAGGTCGCGATGGCCACCGCGATGGCCAGCTCGAAGTTGTTGCCCGCGGCGGTGAAGGCCAGCGTGGTGGTGCGTTCGTAGCCCAGATCCAGGGCGCGGCCGATGAGCATGCCTGCGCCGAACACCACCACGAAGTAGATCAGCAGCGGCAGCGCCATGCGGGCCACGTCCCAGGGTTTGCTGATGATGGTGTCGCCCTGCAGCGCGAACAGCAGCACGATGGTGAACAGCAGCCCGTAGAGCGCGAAGGGGCCGATCTTCGGCAGGAAGGTGTTCTCATACCAGTCGCGCCCCTTGGCCTTCTCGCCGAAGGTGCGGGTGAGGAACCCGGCCAGCAGCGGGATCCCGAGGAACACGAGCACCGACAGGGTGATGGCCCCGACGGAGAATTCGGCGCTAGTGGTGGGCAGGCCCAGCCAGCCGGGCAGGACTTGGAGGTAGAACCAGCCCAGCAGCCCGAACGCGAGGACCTGGAACACCGAGTTGACGGCCACCAGCACCGCGGCCGCTTCCCGGTCGCCGCAGGCCAGGTCGTTCCAGATCAGCACCATGGCGATGCAGCGGGCCAGCCCGACGATGATCAGCCCGGTCCGGTATTCGGGCAGGTCCGGGAGGAACACCCAGGCCAGCAGGAACATGAAGGCCGGCGCCAGCAGCCAGTTGATCACCAGCGAGGTGACCATCAGCTTCTTGTCGGCCAGCACGTGGCCGGTTTCGTTGTAGCGCACCTTGGCCAGCACCGGATACATCATCACCAGCAGCCCCAGGGCAATCGGCAGCGAAACCCCGGCGACCTGGACGGAATCCACTGCCTGTCCCAGCGAGGGAACCAGCCGCCCCAGTCCGAGTCCGATACCCATCGCCAGGAGGATCCAGATGGCCAGGTAGCGGTCGAGGGTGGAGAGCTTGCCGGAGACTTGTCGGGTATCCGGTGGTGTTGGTGAGGGCACGAAGCATCCTTACGCAATATTGATGTTCATCGATATTTATATCCTGTTTGAGTATGATGAGCCGTATCGATGATTGTCAATCCAGGTCTGGAGCACTTCAATGTCGGCAACTTCCCTTGCCACGACGGCCGACAGCGCTGCCTGCTGCCCCACTGGCACGCCGGAATCCCTGGGCGAAGCCGATGCCCGGGACGGTGCCCGCGTCTTGAAGGCGCTGGCGGATCCGAACCGCCTGCGCCTATTGTCGATCGTGAAAAACGGGCCGGAGAACGGCACCTGCGTGTGCGACCTGACCGAGCCGCTGCAACTGGGACAGCCAACGGTGTCCCACCATTTGAAGGTCTTGGTTGATGCTGGATTCCTGGCGCGGGAGAAGCGCGGCACCTGGGCCTACTACACGCTCAGGCCCGAAGCGCTGGAAGATACCACCGCGCTCATCATGGGTCTCTAGCCGTGCAACCAAGCGGGGAGCTGCGGGTGCTGCCGCTAACTTCATCCCATTGGCCCGGCATCAAGCGCATCTACCAGCAGGGCATCGACGGCGGTCTGGCGACCTTTGAAAGCGCCGTCCCCGAGTGCGCCGATTTCATGGCAGGCAAGGTCGACAGCCTCGGGCTCGTGGCAGTTGACAGCGCGAATTCTGTTGCAGGGTGGATTGCCGCGGCCCCGGTTTCCAAACGTTGGGCCTACCGAGGCGTGATCGAGCACTCCGTCTACATCGACCGTGCCCATTCCGGGCGCGGGTTGGCCAGCGCCCTCCTTGCAGAGCTGATCGTTCGCGCTCAGTCGCAGGGCTACTGGATGATCCAGTCCGCCATTTTCGAAGGCAACCAGGCCAGCCGGGCGCTGCACCTGAAGCTCGGCTTCCGTGAAGTCGGATTCCGTGAACGGATTGCCCAGGCCCCTACGGGCCCGTCGGCAGGGCAATGGGTGAACACCGTCTTGTATGAGTTGAGGCTGGAGCCAGCAAGCGGAAGCCATCCGGATCCAGTTGCCGGCCCCGGCACACCGTAGCCACGACAGGCGACACCTTGGCATACCAGCTGGCGGCTCTGGTTCGGGTTAACGTGGAAACATGAACCGGTTCTGGAGACTGCTGCCTTCGCTGGGCGGACTATGCATGGCTGCCCTGCTGCTGATCGTCGATCCTCTCGTCTCCGGCGCTCCGTGGTGGATGCACCCAGATCCGGGTTTCTGGTTCGTTTTGGTCTTCCCGCTGCTCCCTTGGCTTGGCCTTGCCGGCTTGATGGCGTGGCTCGGGCATGTCGTGGCCTCGCGATTGACCGCGCTCCTCCTGACGTTGACAAGCTTGGCCGCGGGCATCATCCCCAGCTTCTTCTTCACGGTGCTGCTCGATGACGTGTTCCCCGAGGCCGGCACCATGGGACTCAGCCAGGATCTGGCCTTGGCTGCCGGAGCGCTTGCCCTGCCGCTGTCGCTTGTGGTTCTCGTCCGGAGGCTTATGAGGCGTCGAACAGCCGAGCCGGAAGAACTGCGGGCCCCGCTGGCGGAGCGGACTGCCGGTCGCAACTAGTTCATACGTTCTCCGCCAGGCTGAACCAGGTTCTTTGAACGCGCGAACCGCCAGAATCCAACCAGCACCACAAGTTGCACGGCCAGCAGCACAGTGCCGGAAACCACGCCATCCCAGCCCATGGCGAATCCTGCTTGCAGCGTTCCAATGCCGCTGGCCACGGGATAGAACAGCCACAAAATCGCCAGGTTGCGCACGCAAACGAACACCACGCCGAACGCCATGGCAAACATCCCGAAGCCCAGCGCCGCTTCGAAGGGAACCGACCCGAGATGCTGCACCGTGAACCCGGCGCCAGTCAGCACGATGGCCGGCAACCAGCCGAAGGCCCGTTCCCATCTCAGGAACAGCCAGCCGAACACGAAGAACGGCTCCCAGAAGACCAGCAGGTTCGCCAGCAGATGCGGAAGCACCTCGACGCCCTGTTCGGTGGCCAACGCGAACAACTGGTAGGCAGAGCCCGCGCCGAGGGCCGCGGAAACGATGAGCGAGACCACGAGGAACCGGCGATGGATTCCTACGCCTTCCAGACCCTCGCCCCGCAGGGTGAACACCGTCCAAGCCGGAATCAGCGTGCCGATCACCAGGATGCCCGCGTACAGGATCCACTCGCTGATCGTGGTGCCCGCCCAATAGCAGGCTCAGAAGGCCAGCAGCGTGGCCGCGGCGATGGCCGTATCCTTGCCCGGTTGCCAGGCCAGAATTTTTCTCCTCCGGGGCCGGCGGGCAGTGCGGGTATTGGATTGCGGGGTGACGTCGTTGGCAGCCATGGCGCCAGTATGTCCACCAAACAGTGCTGATTGCAACGGGTTCGGCAATTCCCGAGGTCGTGGAACCTGTCCTGGAACTACGTGAAATCCCCGAATCCGCGGAGCCAGCCATCCGCCGTCCGCTGGTAGGCCAGACGTGTATGCCGCCGGTCGGTTGAACCCTGCCAGAATTCGACGTTGGACGGGACCACCCGCCACAACACCCACTGCTCCGGCTCGATGCCTGCCCGGGACACCTCGCTCCGCGCCTGTAGATCCTCCAGGCTTTCCTCACGCGAGGCTTCCACCACCTGGCCACGCACCCTGACCGAGCGCAGCAGCGGCTGCCACCAAAAGGTCAGCGCCGCCTGCGGGTTGGCTGCCAACTGGCTAGCCTTGGCACTGGAGCGGGTACTGGCGAAGGCCCAGCCACGGCGATCAACACCCTTGAGAATCAGCACCCGGGCATCGGGCACACCGACGTTGTCGACGGTAGACAGCGTCATGGCGTGCGGCTCGGCCACTCCGGCATCTACGGCCGTCTGCAGCCATCGCAGAAACAACGTCTCCGGTTCTTCCTGCACCGGCTCGACAGCAGCTGGCGGATGGCCGGACAGGGCTGGTAACGCCCTGAGCAGCTTGCATGTCTCGTCCACAAGGTGTCCTTTCGCCAGCCATGAACGGTCCGGGTGGACTCGATGGCATTTGCCGCCCACTCGTCCCCACGCTACCGCGGCTACCTGCCCGGGTTCTACGCCCGTCGTCGTATACACGGGCTGGCTCCGGAGAAAATTTCCTCGGGATGCTTGCCGCGCAAGAGCTTCCTCGCGCAGAATTTGTTCAGTTCGTGTTCGCCATTCTAAGGATCATCGCATGTCGTTCCAGGCCTATTTGGACACCATCGAGAAGAAGACCGGTTTGACGCCGCGGCAGCTCGTCGAGCTCGCCAAGGCCAGGGGCCTGGACCTGCCGGGGGTCAAGGCCAGCGAAATCCTCGCCTGGCTCAAGGATGAGTACCAGCTGGGGCGAGGCCACGGCATGGCGCTGGTCTACGTCATCCAGAACGGCCCGACGCTCAGCTCCAAGCACGTCGGCTCCTACGGAGTGCACCGCGATGAGTCGGAGACGCTCTGGCTGGACGGCA
Source organism: Arthrobacter sp. YC-RL1 (assembly GCF_001454985.1). Classification (NCBI taxonomy): domain Bacteria; kingdom Bacillati; phylum Actinomycetota; class Actinomycetes; order Micrococcales; family Micrococcaceae; genus Arthrobacter; species Arthrobacter sp. YC-RL1. Next base: position 1,412,960 of record NZ_CP013297.1, on the reverse strand, counting down.
TCGCCACCAAACCGGGCAGCTGATTTTCGGGGCAATGCCGCGGCTCAGGACTGCGTAAGCTGCCGATACGCGTCCTCGGCGGCGGACTTCAGGAATTCATCGGGCCAGTAATTGCGCAGTTCCTGGCTGTACTCGATGACCTCCGGTCGCGTCCCGGAAGCGTGGGCCAGCAACAGGGTCTCCGCGAGGCCGCTGAACTTCGCCGCCTGCGCCGCAACGAATTCGCGGTCCACCACCCTTCCATGCCCGGGCACCACTGCATCGGTCTCCTGGATCCGCTCGAGCAGGCCCTGCAGCACCGGCGGCCAGCCCAGCGGATAGGATCCGGACCCGAACATCGGCGGGCCTGATTCCTCCACGATGTCGCCCAGGAACCACACGCCCGCGTCCGGGATGAAGACCGCGAGGTCCGTATCGGTATGGCCCGGCTCCAGGGGAACCAACTCGATCTCCCTCCCTCCGAGCTGCACCCGCTGGGTGCTGTCCAGCAGCGCGGTCGGTGCGGTGAGTTCCACCGCAGCCCAGGACTTGTCCGGCTCCAGCTCAGGCTGCGCCTGGATGCGTTGCAGATGCGGCTTCTCGTACTGCTCGAAGTGGCGCGGGACCAGGTAGTGGCTGTAGATCGGGATGCCGGCCTGTGCGAACACCTGGTTGCCGAAGGTGTGGTCGTAGTGCGCGTGGGTGTTCACCGCCGCTACGATCGGCTGGCCGAACCGCCGATTCGCATCGCGGATGATCTCCCGCGCCTCGACAGGGTTGTTGCGGGTGTCGATGATCGTCACCCCGTGCGGGCCGACCACCGCCCCCACCGAGACATCCAGCGGGTCGTAGCGCCGTTGGAAAACTCCCGGTCCGACTTCCAGCCATGTCTCGATGCTCATGATTCCCCACGGAGGCTCAGTCCGGTGGTTGACGGCCACGGATCGGTGGCCAGCCGGCCGTAGGTGGCGACGTCGATGCGCCGTCCGTCGACCAGGAACTTGGCCCGTTCGGTCCCTTCCCGGATGAATCCTGCCGAGCGCGCAACGCTTCCCGAGGCAGGGTTGTCCACCCGGTGCCCCAGTTCCAGCCGTTCAAGTTCCAGCGCGCTCAACGCCCAGTTCGCGACGGCCGCCGCGGCACGGCTGGTCCATCCCCGGCCGCGCGTTTCGGAGCTCATCCAGTACCAGAACCATCCGCTGCGATTGGCCGCGTCGACGTTGACGCACACCAGGCCCACAAGCCGGTCCTGCACGACGATGGCCCATGGATGGCGGCGCGCCCCGGGATCGAGCAGCGCCGCAACATAATGTTCCGCTTCCTGGAGTGAGCCCACGGATCCCTGCCGTTCCATGCCCGTGCCCGGCTCGAAAGCGCGCAGCACGTCCCCAGCGTCCGTTGCCCGCAGCTTCCGCAGGCTTGCTTGCTCCCCTGGGGCGGAGTCGGCGGCGGCACGGCCGTGTTCCATGCCAGGGCCTTCTTCCTTCACCTCCTGCGGAACCAGCTCGGGCTCTTCGTGCGTGAGGTCGAGAATCGGCAGATCCTCGCGCAACACGTCCGCGTACATCAACCGCAGGTCGTGGCGCAGCTCCTGCAGGGTCTCGCCATACGGCCCGATGCCGTTGGCGGTGTAGGCAGGGGGCTTGCCCGGCTCCTGCTCGTAAAGCTCGCGGACATTCCAGCTGATGTTCCCCTCGCCGTCGGAATTCCGCGACGCCGCGTACCGCCACGACTGCATGCTCATGCTCCCCAGCCTAGCGACCTCTGCGGCGCTTGTCTGCCGTCGTCCGGCCCGCCCCGCGGTGGCGGAAAGACGGATGACCGGCAAGGATGGATCCATGCCCATCACCTACGATTCCGGCCGCCTGCCGGCGCGCGACGAACTGCTGGCCCTGTATGACTGTGTCGAATGGACCGCTTACACCCAGGACCCGGACCGGCTCGAAGCCGCCATCGCCGCGTCGCTGTCGGTGGTCACCGCGCGCGACGGGAACCGTTTGGTCGGCCTGGCCCGCATTGTCGGCGACGGGCTGACCATCGCCTACCTGCAGGACTTGCTGGTGGCGCCCGAGTACCAGCGCACCGGCGTGGGCAGCGAACTGTTCCGCCTGGCCTTCCAGCCCTACGACGACGTCCGGCAAAAGGTCCTCATCACGGACGACGAACCGCGCCAGCTGGCCTTCTACCGGTCCATGGGCTTCAGCGAAATCCGCGATCTGCAGCATCCGACGCGGGCGTTCGTCAGGTTCAGCTGAACTTCCGTCCCGGCGGGACCGCATTCGCCCGGCGAGCAGGCATCGACAGCCCTGATTCGACTGTGCTGTACTGGGCCATGGGACTGCTTCGCCGGTATCGCTCCACGAGAGCCGATCCGCTTTTCGGACACCCCATCCGGGCGCACCACGGCGTCGCGATGGAGGGCTATTTCTGGCGCATCACCGATCCGGACACCGGGCGCGTGGTCATCGCCCTGTGCGGCGCCAATACCGGACCGGACGGGCCGTGGTCGACCATCGGCTTGGCCTCCTGGCCCACCGGATTCCTGCAGACCGCCGCCGTGGACGGTTCCTGGACCGACCCGGACCGGCTCGGCGTCCGGGCAGGCGGCGCTCAGCGCGCCTTCGACGCCTCCGCGCAGCATCTGCATGTCGACCTCGGCTCCCAAGCGCAGCTGGATCTCCAGCTGAACGATCCACTGCTCTGGCCGCACCGGGCGCTGGGAGGTTCCAGCGTGTTCCAACTGGTTCCGGGACTCAACCAGTATTGGCATCCATGGCTGCTGGGTGGCAAGGCCTCCGGCACCGCAGTCCTGGGCGGCACGACGTGGGAGTTCCACGACGCGCAGGTCTATGGGGAGAAGAACTGGGGACGCGAGGGCTTCCCCGAATCCTGGTGGTGGGGCCAGGCTCAGGGCTTCGCGGAGTCCGGCGTTTGCCTCGCCTTCGCCGGCGGCCTGGTCACCACCGGTCGGCTCACCGTGGAAGTCACCGCACTGGTCCTCCGGATGCCCGATGGCCGCGTGCTCAGGCTGAGTAACCCGGTTGTTTCCCCCGTGCGCACCCGCACTGACGACGAGCACTGGCGGTTGTCCGGGCGCGGCTACGGCTGGCGCATCGAGGTCGAGGCATCCGCCCCGCTTGATGCGGCGTTCGTCCTGCCCGTCCCGCTGCCCAGCAAACACCGCAACGCTCCCGGCGACTTGGAGCACCTGGCCGGGGATCTGGAAGTGACAGTGCACCGGCATGGGCGGCTGGTCTGGGAAGGCGCAACCAAGCTTGCCGCGCTGGAGCACGGCGGGCTGGAACACGCCAAGCAGGAGCTTCGCCGGCGCGGACTGGACGATACGCTCCCCTCGGCTCCCCCTTTCCAGCGCTAACCGGAACCGTTGCGCCAGCTCTGCGGCACCATCCGCAGCCACCCAAGAACCATCCGGAGCAGAATCAAACCAGCAACGCACAGGATTGCGACAGAGATCCAGCGTGTCCCGCCGCCGGGGAAACGATCGCTGCCGCCGAATCCGGCCACTCGTGCCACCGTCGCCGCGAAGAGCAGGAATCCGGTCATCAGCATGGAGCCGCGTTTTGAACGATGGCGGGCCAGCGGCAGCGGAAATGAGACCAGGGACCAGAGCGCATACAGCCCCACCAGAATCCAGGCCATCCACAGTTGCGGGTCGATGCCCGGGAAAGTTCCGGACTTGCCCATCCCGCCGCCGGTAGGAAATTCACCGGTGGTGACGCCGACAATCACGGCCGAGACCAAGAGCATGAGAAGCGGAAGTGCATCGAAGACGACAATGGCGACAAGCACACCCATGGAGAGGTAACCGGCCAAGGGATCCAGAATGGGGCGCTGCGGCCGCGGTTTCTGGTGAGCCTGCATGGTTTCCTGTCTTCCAATATCGATGCTGAAAGCCTACCTGACTGGCAGAACATCAATCCTCCCGGTGGAAAGACGCAAATGTTCCTCAGACGGTAAGGTGCAAGGTAATACCCCCATGGAGAGGAACCACCAATGGCATTGCATCCCGGTCTGTCGGCAGTCGCCGGCATCATCGGCACGTGGCGAGGCAGAGGGGCCGGCGAGTACCCGACCATCGACTCCTTTGCGTACACAGAGGAGGTGACGTTCACCGACGTGGGCAAGCCATTCCTCCACTACGTGCAGCGCACGTGGTCGCCCGCTGGCGCGCCCATGCACACCGAAACCGGATATCTGCGGATTGTCGACGGATCCGCCGTGGAGTTCGTGCTGGCGCAGCCCACCGGACAGACAGAGCTGGCCGAAGGCCCGCTCACGGCGACGGACGAAGGGTTCACCTGTGCATTGGCATCACGCGTCGCCAACTCGGCGAGCGCCAAACTGGTGGACGGCACCGAACGGCGTATCGAACTCGCAGGCGACGTCCTGACCACCCATTTCGCGATGGCGGCGGTCGGCGTGCCGATGACGCACCACCTGAAATCCGTGATGCATCGGATCTGAGAGGGTCCAGCCCGCTTCGAGGAGCTCAGCTGGCTCATGTTTCCATGGCCAAGTGTCCGGTATCCCTATGGAATTTTCGCAAGGATACCGGGCACTTGGTTTGCGGCGGCATCTGGTGGAAGCTACCTCAGGTTATCGCCACGTCTGGAACTCATGAATCCCTAGGCCTGCAGCACGTAGCGCAGGGTTTCCACCACCTGGCCGGTGCTCTGGCAACAGCCCTGGGCGGCGGCGTCGACTTCCTTGCGCGGGTGCACGATGCCTTCATCGTGCAGGGTCGTGTAGGGCTTGCCCAAGGCTGCACAGTAGCCGGCGTCGAACGCGGCGTTCCATTGCTTGCACTTGTCGCCGAAGCGCACCACCACGAAGTCGCTCTTCTCGATCAGTGTGCGGGTGCGAATGGCATTGACCTTCGACGACTGATGGTCGCGCCAGAACTGGCTGGAGGTCTCCCCCAGATGGTCGCCGGCGGCATCGCTGGCCGGGTGGTCCGTGACCGGAGCGGTGAAAACGATGTCCAGGCCGGCGGCTTCAGCGCCGCGCTGGATCTCGTCGCGCCACTCGGTGTGGATCTCGCCTGAAAGATAAACATTGAAACCGATGGCCGACGGCTCCTTTGCTGGGACTGACGGACTCGATTGGTCCTCGAAATCCCCATCCTAAGGGCCGAACCCGATAAACCAGCTTCCGGCCCTGACCGTTCCTTGACAATCGGAGTGGGCCACCTGCTGGCAGCCTTGCAGTTCGCCGGCTACAAGCCCGAAGCCAGCAGCTGTTGCCAGCGTTGCGGCATGGGCGCTTCGATGGCCAGCTGCGACCCATCGGGTTTGGGAATGATCATCGTCGATGCATGCAGGTAGAGCCCGTTGCCGCCCGATTCGGCGACCTTGCGATTGAAGGCCCTGCTCCCGTAGCGGTCGTCTCCCGCGATCGGATGTCCCGCGTGCTGCAGGTGCACCCTGATCTGGTGCTTGCGGCCCGTCAGCAGTTGGACCCGTAGCAAGCTGGCGTTTCTGCCGATCCGGCGTTTGACCTTCACCCGGGTCTCGGCCCGCTGGCCGGCCGGCGCCACAACCACCTTGTCTTCCCGGCGCAGCAAGGACGCACGGATCGCTGTTTCTCCGGCCCAGGTGCCGGCGACGATGGCCAGGTAGTGCCGCTCGATCTCGTCTTCCCTGTCGCGCAATAAATCATGCAGGTGACGCAGCATGCTCGGCGTCTTCGCCAGGACCAGCACCCCTGAGGTATCCCGGTCCAAACGGTGGCTCAGTTCCAGCTGCGGCAGCTCGGGGCGCAGCTGGCGGAAGGCCTCGATCACCCCTGCCTCGACATCGGTGCCCTTGTGCACAGCTACGCCCGCCGGCTTGTCCACAACCAGCAGGTCCGCGTCCTCGTAGAGCACCGAATTCTTCAGTCGCTTGAGCAGCCCAACGGCAACATTGGCCGGGCGCGCCGCGTCCGGCGCCGCGTCCAGGACCGGCAGCTGGATGGTGTCGCCTTCGGCCAGGCGGTACGTCTGGTCGATTTTGCGTCCGTTGATGCGCAGCCTGCCTGTGCGCAGCAGCTTGAACAGCTGGCCGGCAGGCACGTGCTTGAACCGGGCGCGGAGGAACTTGTCCAATCGCCGGCCAGCGTGCTCGCTGTCCACGACGATCGTTTTTGTCCCTGATCCGGGTGGGGTCTTGAGGTGGGGCTGCAACGCTGTCCCAGGCAAACAATCACTCCATATGCTGGCCCCGTTGTTTTCCGGGGCTCGGCGGTGCCGTCATCGGCGGGTCATTCGCTGGCGGCAACCGGGCACTCTCGTGGATGCCGCAAAGCTCGAAAAGGCCAAATTTCATCGTACCTCGTTCACGCTTGGCCCGGAGAATCCACAGGTTCTCTGCCACCGTGCTATCTGCACCGGCGGGAGCCCGGGACAGCAGTGGCCGCCGGACTCATGGCCTGGCGGCCTGCACCTGCAGCAACGGGATCCTGGCCAGCACTAGTCCCCCTGCCAGGGAGCCCAAGCCGCCCAGCGCCATGTCCGAGAGGGTATCCTCGTACGCCGTGTAGATCTCGTTGCTGGCCAGTTCACGCCCCAGCCATTCGATCATTTCCCAGACCGCTCCGGCCGAAAGCCCCAGGGCAGTCACCACCGTGACGCCCAGGCGCGGTGAGAATTCCGGCGACCGCGGGTCGGGCAGCACCTTGGCGTGGGTCAGCGCGAGATACAGCACCACGGCGATCGATCCGTTGCCCAGGAAATGCACGGCCAGATCCCACCACGCTATCCGCGTATACAGGTCGGCGACATTGCTCCATGCGGCAACCTGCAGGATCGCCACGAACGCGGCGTCGGCAATCGGGCGCATTCCGAGGAACCGCGGGGCCACGCACCCGGGCAGCGCAAAGCCCAGGATCGCCGCATCGGTGGGCTCGCAGCAGATCGCCGCGAACAGAACGCCCAGCGCCGCCAGGCACCGGAGGGCATCTGCGCCCACGGCAGCCGGGCCGGCGGGCCGGCGCAGGAAGTTCTCGATCATTGTCGCGCTCCCCGGCCCGGCAACCGGATGACCGCCTGCACCGGCAGGTGATCGGATCCCCATCCGCCGAGGTAGACCAACCCGTTGGTTCCTGCCGCGCTGACGGTGATCCCGGAGGACACCAGGATCCAATCCAGCCTGCGGCCATCGAGCCGCGGCATACGGTAGGAGCCAAGCGTTCCCCACGCGGGACCCAAGGGGCGCAGCGCTACGCCGGTGACCTCGGCCAAGCCGTAAGTGCGCGACAGTTCTTGCAACGGTGGGGACTGCAGCCCTGCATTAAAGTCGCCGGTGACCAAGGTCGGGATCCTTCGTGCGGCGGCCAGCTGGCCGATGCAGTGCGCGGAGCGCAGGCGCGAGCGCCGCGACAAGTGGTCCAAATGGGTGTTGACCATGTGGATGCAGCTGTTGGTACGCAGATCCCGGAAGATTGCCCGGACAAGTATCCGGGGCAGGAGATTGCCCCAAGAGACGGATCCGGGACTGGTCGGCCGGTCGGACAGAGAGAGTTGTTCCCAGCCAAGCAGCTCCAGGCGCCGTTCATCGAAGATGATCGGACAGCGTTCTCCCCCGCCGCGATACCCCCGGCCGTAGCCCACCGAGCGATAAGAGGAACCCAGCACCGCAAGGACGAATTCAACTTGGGCCGGAAGCGCTTCCTGCAGGCCGAGCAGCGTCGGGCGCTCGGACCGCAGAAGAGCTTGGATCCGCGGGCCCCGCACCGTCCAGCGATCCGCCGTCGGTCCCAGGACATGGCGGGTGCGTCTCCTGATATTCCAGCTCATGGCATGCAGATCCTTAGTCTCGATATCCCCGGCGAAGGATCTAGGCGGCTCGTGGAAGCCGGATCCGCGACCCTGCTCAGGCGACGCGGGAACCACGGGAGATCCTCTTGTCCTCGTGATGCCTGCCGCGGCGGACATCGATCAGCATCTTCCAGCGCCGAGGCGGGAAATCATGGGGCCAATGCAGCGTTACGGTCCGGACGCCGCGGTGCAGCCGCCGCGCGAATGCACGTGCGTTGAAAAACGGACGCATCGAGATCCCCATCATCGCTGATCCCAGGTAACCGATCCTGTAGTGCGAACCCAGATGGAAAGCGAGATCCAGATCGTCATGCACCTCGGGATCATGGCGATGCGCCTGATTACTGATCCGGGCCCAGGCTGCCCGACGCACACCCAAATTGGACCCGAACAGCGGACGATGCCCCAAGGCGGGCACGGTGGCCAGCGTGTACGTCAGCAGGTAGACGGATGCCAGGGGTCGGCGAAGGAGCCGTGGGCCGTCGCTGAAATGTGCGGGGCCGGTGAATGCTGCGATTTCCGGGTGCAGGACAAACGCGCCAACCATGTCCTCAACCCAGGTTGCCGGAGGCAGGCAGTCCGCATCCAGCCGCAAGATGATCTCGCCGCGGGCATGGTCGTACCCGGTGGCACTTGCGGCGGGAATGCCCGGATGGGGACATTGCACCACCGCGGCGCCGGCTTCCCGCGCAACCTGCGCTGATTCATCAGTCGATCCGTTGTCCACGACGATGATCTCGTCGGGAGCGCGGGTCTGCGTCTTCAGTGCACGGAGGCAACAGGAGAGCATGGCGCTGTCATTTTTCACTGGAATGACTATCGAGACCGTGGGCCGCGCTGCCCGGTCGGACCCGCGGCCCGCGCTTGCATGGCCTGCGTTCTCTGGCACCCTGTTCATGGTGTTCAGGTTATCGTGCAAGTGTTCCGGCGCCTCCGAAGCTGAATGCCACCAGAAAGAGGCGCAGGCGTCCGCCCGGCGAGCCGGCGGACTCACGCCGACTCGCTGCACGGATACGCCGACGGAACCACGCGACGCAGCACCTGCACACTAGTCTGAAGGAATGGCAACAGTTATTCTCGTGCGGCATGGCCGCTCCACCGCCAACACCGCCGGCTTGCTGGCGGGCCGCGGCGACGGCGTCAACCTGGACGAGCTCGGCCGGGAGCAAGCTGCGGCGACCGGAAAGCGGCTGGCTGCCGTGCCTCTGGTCGGGGTGGTGTCGAGCCCGCTGGAGCGTTGCCTGCAGACCGCCCAGTTCATCATCGACCGCCAGCCTGCCGCCCCCTACGCGCCCACGGATTCCGGCCTGCTCGAATGCGACTACGGCCAGTGGCAGGGCAGGTCGCTCAAGGATCTCGCGACCGAGGAGTTGTGGAAGGTCGTCCAGTCCCAGCCCTCCGCGGCCGCGTTTCCCGGCGGCGAATCACTGGCCGCGATGCAGGCCCGGTCGGTGGCGGCGATCCGCCGCCACGACGCGGCTTTCGAATCCGAGCACGGCCCTGGCGCCGTGTGGGCGGCCGTCAGCCACGGCGACATCATCAAGTCGATCCTCGCCGACGCGCTGGGCATGCACCTGGACATGTTCCAGCGCCTGAACGTCGCTCCCGCGTCGGTGTCGATCGTGCACTACGGGCCGCAGCGCCCCAGCGTTTACTCGATCAACACCGAGGCCGGCGATCTGTCCTGGCTGGCCAAGGCCGCCCACACCGGCGACGCCCCAGTTGGCGGAGGCTCGGGACACCAGGCGCCGTAAAGGTGTTCGGCCTAGAATATTGACATGTCTACACGTGTTCACGAGTTTTCCTGGCCAGATCGTGTTGTTGTCGGCGTCATCGGCGACCCGGGGTCGCGGGCGTTCTACCTGCAGGTGCGCGCAGCCAAGCAGCTGGTAACCCTCGCCCTGGAGAAGCAGCAATCTGCAGCGCTCGCCGAGAAGATCGACGAGATCCTCGACCAGCTGCGCACCCTCGACGGCAACCCCTACAGCGTTCCGACGGGTACGCCCGTTGAACTTGTCGACAACGACCCGCTCGAAGCTGTCGAGGTGGAATTCCGGATCGGCCCGATCAGCCTGGGCTGGGACGCGTCCACCTCGCAGATCGTCATCGAGCTCTACCCCCTGGAAGAGGAAGAACCCACCGAGGTCGACGAAATGCTGCTCGTGCGCATGCCGGTGGGCACCGCCCGGGCCTTCGCCAAGCGCACCCGCGAAATCGTGGCCGCCGGACGGCCGATGTGCCCGCTGTGCGGGTATCCGATGGACCCCGAGGGGCATGTCTGCACCCCTCCGGAGGACTGATGCCGGCCCCGGATCTCATGGCCGCCGAGCTGGAGCTCACCGGCCGCATCACGACGGCGTCCAACGCGACATTCCTGGGCAGCATCGGGGCGACCGAGGTCGTCTACAAGCCGATCGCCGGCGAAAGCCCGCTGTGGGACTTTCCCCACGGGAAGCTGGCCTACCGGGAAGTCGCAGCATACCTGGTGTCCCAGGCCTTCGGCTGGGATATCGTACCGCAGACCTGGCTGCGCGACGGGCCGCTGGGCGAGGGAATGGCGCAGCTGTGGAAGGAACCGGATGCCGGGCAGAGCCCCGTGGATCTCGTCCTGGAGGCCAGCAGGCCGGGCACCGGCTGGAAGCAGGTGCTCACGGGGCACGATGAGAGCGGGCGGGTCGTCGAGCTGGTGCACGAGGACACCGAGAGCCTGCGGCGCATGGCGGTGTTCGACGTCGTCGTCAACAACGCCGACCGCAAGGGCAACCACATCCTTGCCATGCCCGACGGGCACCGCTACGGGGTGGACCACGGGCTCACCTTCCACCGCGAGCACAAGCTGCGCACCGTGCTGTGGGGCTGGCTCGGCCAAACGCTGGACGACGACGAGCTCGCAGGAATCGGCAGGGTCGTCGAGGGCCTGGAGGGCCAGCTGGGCCGCGACCTCGACAAGCTGCTGACCGGCGAGGAAATCGACGCCCTGGCCGCACGCTGCCAGCGGCTGCAGAGCACCGGGGCATTCCCTGGACCCAGCGGACAGATGCCGGCTGTCCCCTGGCCGTTGTTCTAGGCGATCTGCTTCTGCTGCCGTCAATATTTCCGCCAGGCATGGCCGACGGCATGCCAGAACGAACGGCCACGCAAATCTCCCCCGGATTCACCGAACTCGTTTCAGAGCTTCCCCTCGAGGTAAAGCTCCAGGAGCAGTGCCTGCATCCGGGGACCGTACTCCAGCGACTCATAGGCGTCGCCGGTCCGGGCGTCGTGCCTCTCGACGGTTCCCGCGCCCAGCAACCGCGCCAGCGCCGTCGGCTGCCATTCGCCGGGCCGACCGGCCAGCACCCCGGCATCACGCAGGCGCTCGTTCATCCGCTGGGCCTTGAGCTGCGTGTCCTCCTCCCTCAGCTGGCCGGCACTGCGCCACCGGTTCAGCAGTGCGGTGGCGGTCAGCGTCCGGGACGGCGGCGGCTCTTCATCGATCTCCGGTGTCGGCGGCGCAGGCGCAGGCTCCCCCATCACCGGTTCTCGCACTTCAAGCGCGGGACCGGCTGTCTCCTCGGGAAGATCCAGCGGGATCCTGTCCGCGTGTCGGCCCATGGCTTCGAAGGCCTGACCGTTGTTCCAGCGGTTGGGCGCCGCGAACACCACAAGCAGGTCCTTGGCCCGGGAGACCGCCACGTTGAGCAGCTCGTAGTTGGCGTCGATGAATCCTGCCTGGCCGCTGTTCTGGCCGTAGGTTGCGGAGAACAAGACGATGGGCCGTTCCGCGCCCTGCAGCCGATGCGCGGTGCCGACGGTGATCTTCGAGGCAAGATCCGGCGGGATGCCCAGAAAGTCATCGGCCTGGTGGGCCGCCCTGGCGATCTCCCGTTCGATGAGCCGCGCCTGGGCGCTGAAGGGAGTCACCACTCCAATCAGCTCGTCCCCGGCCGGCTTCTTGTTCGGCGAGGGATGCCGGGGGTTGTAGATCTTGGCATAGCGGGCATAGTTCTCCACGATCCACCGCGCGATGGCCTTCGCCTCGGCCTCGTTCTGGCGGCTGGACCCTGCCGGCGAGTCGAAGGACCCAGGCACGTCGTGCCATTGGAATGCCGGCTCCGCGCCCTCAAGCGGGGAATTGTCCGCGCGCCGCCGAGGTACCAGCAGGCCGTCGTCGAGCAGCTCGTTGCAGAACCCGATGATCTGCGGGTGGCAGCGGAAGTGCTCGCTGAGGAACAGGCCCGGGTGCCCGTCGCCGTATTCCCACTTGGACGCATGGCTGGCGGCCTTCATCAAGCTGGACGGGGCCGAGCAGGTCAGCCCGCGCTCCCGCAGATCGCCCCACCAGCCGGGGGTATCGATGCCCGCCGATGCGGCGACCTCCTCGTCGCTGAGTTCGTCGATGTTCCACACCGGCGAGATCTGCTTGCTGTCCCCCACGACGACCGCCCGCTGGGCCAAGGCCAGAGCAGGAAGCCCCAGCGGCGTGTCGACCTGTCCGGCTTCGTCGATGATCAGCAGGTCGGCGCGTTCCAGGTCGAAACGGTACGGTTCCCCGGGCTTGATGTAGAGCTTGAAGTACTTCGGCATCTGGTAGAGCGTCATCACGAAACACGGGGTCAATGCCGCGGCCTGGCGCCAGTAGCTGTCCATGACGCGTCGCGTGTTCTTCTTGCGGTCCTCTGCATCCAGCAGGTCCTCAGCCAGCAGCCACTGCGCCTCGAAGTAGTGGACGGCCAGCCAGAACTGGGCGTAGCGCAGCGTGAGGTCGAACTTCTCGTCCAGTTCCTGCAAGTTCTGCGATGCCTTCACCTCGTCGATTCCCTCGATGAGTCGGCCGAATCGGGAGGATTCAATGCCCTCGCACACTCGCTGGAATTCTTCCGAGGGGCCTTGGGACGCCATGACCTGCAGCAAACGGATCCGTTCGTAGTCCAATTCCGACAGCGCGTCGTGGATCCAGTCGCACAGCCCGGCGATGTCGTTCGGTGCGCCGAAGTACCTCTGCGCGCTGTAGACGAAGTGGTCCCTTGCTCCTGCCCGGTAGACCTCGCCGCTGTAGGCGGCATAGGTTTCGCCCTTGTTGAGCTGCTCGACCAGGTACTGCCCTTTCGCCTCCTTGAGTTTTCCCGCAGCCGGGCAGTACACGGCCAGCGAACCCAGCGTGCTCCCGGCGAGCGCCAGGCCATCCTGCTCCTGCGGCAGCCAGCGGTAGTCCAGGATTCCCGGTTTGTCCTTTGCCACCGAGGCAAAGGACTTGATGATGTTCGTGACTGCCTGGTTGTTCGTCGAGGCTCCCACGATCGCCGGAGGCGCGGCCCTTTCCAGCGCACGGCGGGTGATCATGTTGGCGACGATGGCCTGCAGCATCGTGGTCTTGCCGGTTCCCGGCGGACCGCTGATGGCGGTGACGTCGCCGCGGCCCGAGCCGAGGAACGCGTGGACGGCGCGGCGCTGCGAATCGGTCAGCGGGTTGTCGTTGTCCATCGATCCGCAGGATTCCTTGGCGCTGCGGTAGAGCCCGCCGGCCTCATGGATTGTCAGCTCGGAGCGGCGTTCACCCTGCCACCCGTTGGCTGCGCTTCGCAGCAGCGGCGGCAGGGACTCCTGGACCGACAGGAAGTCGTAGAGGTCCAGCAGGGGCTTCAGGGCAGTGAAGCGTTCATGTTCCTGGATGTAGCAGTACTCGGTGTCGACATCGAATCCCTCGGCTTGCCGTTGCAGGGCGAAGTGTTCCGGTGCCGAGCCTGAAACCTTGGTGAACAGCGTGTCGGCCATGCCGACAGCATCGGCCATCGATTCGACCTGGGAGATGGCGGCGTTGGCTTCGGTGCGCAGGTAGTGCCAGAACTTCTCTTGCGGGCCCGCCATGACTTCCAGCCCCTCGCTGGTAGCCGATACCAGCCGGTCCGCGGGGATCCACGGCGAGGTGCCTTGGTCGAATTGCGGCAGCAAGCGGCCATCTCGATGCAGCTGGGCTGCAAGCAGCAGCAGTCCGCTGTGCCCGGATTCCTTGTACTCGGTGGAGAGCAGCGAGATCACCACCGGCAGAGGCTTGTCCTGGTCTGCCGACCCGGACCGTCCCGAATTCTTGTCGCGGGATTCGAAGAGCGTGATCGCGTCCTGGGGCGTGGTGGCGCCGGTGAGCAGCTCGGTCCGGGGCACGGCGATGAAGGTGGAGGATTTCTCGAAGACCACCGATTCCAGCTGGCCGCGCCTGAGCACGCGAGAGAAATAGTCGGCGATTGTTCGGGGATCTTGCACGACGGCTCCCTGCGGTTCGAGGCAAGGCCAACCCCATCACAAGCTGGTGCGGATGAATCGCAGTCCCCACCGATTCAGCAGGCCGGCCAACGCAGCCGCCCGGTTCCAGCTTCTGATGAGGCAAATACCTTCACCTCAGCGGACTTTTTCACAGACTAGCAGTCGGCAGGCGGAATCCGCCGGTCATCGGGCTCGTCGATCTGCGCCAGCGTCCGCCATGTCCGCGAGGTTCGAGATTGCGTGGTCCGGGTGTTCGAGGTCCGGCGAGGCTTCGTCAGGCAGGACTGCGCCGCGTCTTCATTCCCGCCTCGGCGAGCAGCACACTCGCCTGGCTCTGCGGCTGGAAGTACACTGCACGGATGGCGGTGAACTCTTTCAGGTGCGGGGAAACCAGCTCGTCCATGGCGCGCAGGTAGTCCGGCACGATGTCCCGCGGCAGCCGCAAACCCATGGTCAAGTGCGGTGTCCAGCGCGGCCCCCTGCCCGCAGGATTCAAGGCGCTGATGCTCCGCGCTGCGATCTCCAACTCGTCGCTGGCCTCCAGCAGCCAGGCCACGGTCTGCTTGCGTTTCGTTCCGAACACCACGGTGCCCACCCGCGCGAGCGTGGAAGGAATCACCGCAGGCAGGAGCTCGGCCGCGCGGGCGACGACCTCCGGCTCCATGGCAGGGGCGAAGGTGACGGTGATGTGCGGCGTCTGCTGCTGCCGGGGAAAACCCCGCTGTTCCAGCCGCGCGAAAACATCCCGGATCGATTGCTCTTCCGCCTCGGGAAGGCGCAACAGGATGTTCTCCGGCGACCGGCTCATCAAGTACCTCCCCTGCACCAGTGACATGTTTTGGATCCCAACTTACCAAGCCAGCTAGTCATTCGGCGATCGCCGCGGTGGAGTTCCGGTCACCCTCGCAGTGACTCGGCCACTTCCAAAACCCAGCGCTCCTGTGCAGGTGTTTCAACAGCCCGGCGATGGTAGTGCCCTCGCACCCAAGCCACGGCATCATCCGCCGGGATCCCGCTCATCACTGCCAAGACCGACAGGGCTGCCCCGGTACGGCCGAAGCCTGCACCGCAGGCGATCTCCACGCGCTGTGTTGCAGAGCGTTCACGGGCCTCGCGCAGGGCCGCCACCACCTCATCGGTGGAATCCGGCAGCCGGAAATCACGCCAGCGCACCCAGCGGTGCTCGATTTCATGCGCCGGAGGTCTTCGCCCGGTGAGGTACACGCCGAAATCCGCGGCAGGCGACGGTCGCCGCAACGAGCGCAGCCCGCGTCCCCTGAACCGCAACCCATCGGGGAATTCAACGATTCCCCGGCCCGGTTCCCACTGTGCCATGTATCTGCCTCCCGCTTCATTGTGCAGCACCAAGAAGTCCAGCTCCCGCGCCTATCCTTCATGGCTCAACATTGGCCTGCCCCTGCGTCGAGCACAAGCACCCGCAAGTCACTGGGCGCCATCGGTGCAGCATCGTTGCCCACTACCCGTGCAAAAGCCTAGCGTCGCCGGCAAGGCATCAACCGGTGACCAGGGAGCAAAAATGCGGCAACTTCCCCGACGAAACACCACCTGCATCATCACCGGCGGCGGACCGGCCGGCATCGTGCTGGGGCTGTTGCTTGCCCGAGCAGGGCTCGACGTCACCGTGCTGGAAAAACATGCCGATTTCCTACGCGACTTCCGTGGGGACACAGTACACCCCACGACGTTGGGGCTGCTCGACGATCTAGGGATTTTCGGACGGTTCGAGCAGCTTCCGCAGTCCAAGGTCCGACGCGCCCAGTTCCCCGGTGCCGATGGGAAAGAGATCACGGTGGCCGATTTCGGGCGCCTTCCGCTTCGCCACCGGTATGTGGCGATGGTGCCGCAATGGGACCTTCTCAGTTTGCTGGCCGACACGGCGCGGGCCGAATCCTGTTTCACACTGCTCACCGAGCACGAGGTCACCGGCGTATTGCGCGAGAACGGCAGGGGCGTCGGGCTGTCCTACCGCTGCCCTGATGGCGTGGGCGAGGTAGCCGCGGACTTGACGGTGGCTTGCGACGGGCGCTGGTCGACGGTGCGCCGGGATCTGGCGCTGGAGGCCAAAGAATTCCCGGTCGGGTTCGATGTGTGGTGGTACCGGCTGCCTACCGACAAACGGGTCGGCGAGTCGCTGTTGCCAAGAATCCACGAGGGACAAGTAGCCATCGGCATCCCCCGTCGCGGTTATCTGCAGGTGGCGCAGTTGGGGCGCAAAGGAGAAGATGCGTTGCTTCGCGCCCGCGGCATTGAAGCCTTCAGGGACGCGGCGGCCCGGATCTTCCCGGAGCTGGCCGAGGACGTCGGGCGGCTCGACTCAATGGACGCGGTCAAGCACCTGGATGTCCGAGTGGATCGGCTACGTACCTGGCATGTTCCCGGTGCCATCTGCCTGGGCGACGCGGCGCACGCGATGTCCCCGGTGGGCGGTGTAGGCATCAATTTGGCCATCCAAGATTCGGTGGCCGCCGCCCGGATCCTTGCCCGAGCCCTGGGCTCCGGCGGTTTCCGCGACGGCAGCGCTGATCGACTGCTGGCCAAGGTGCAACGGCGCCGCAACAGGCCGGCGGCACTCATCCAGGGAGCTCAGCGCATCATGCATGCGGCCGCCATCATGCCTGCACTCCGCAGCGAATTTAGCAGTCCACCGCGGTGGCTTGGAACTACGTTCACCAAGATGCCGTTCCTGAGTGCAATTCCGGCACTGGTCATCGGCATCGGGCCACGCCCGGAAAAGGCGCCTGCCTGGGCCGGCCGTTTCGCCCCGCCGCCCCTTCGCCAGGACAACTGACCCGAGCCCAATACGACAATTTGCCAGGCATGGTCCAGATAAACACCCGCATCGTTTACAGCGCGAGCTGGTGTCATCGTGCAAGACGAAGTCCAAAACACGAATGCCCCGGCTTCGAGGAAACCGGGGCATTGAAACGCTCAGAAATTAGACGTTGAAGCGGAACTCCACGACGTTCCGTAGCCGAATAACGTTACATGGCAAGTCACAAATGAATACCGCGTATTCAGGTTAGTTTACCAACTGCGCCCATCAGTAGGCAGGTCATCTTCGATCTCACGCCGAACGTCTTTCTCCGCCGACTTCGCCAAATCAGCGTAGAACCGTCTCTCGATTGATCCGGCCGGCAAGTCCTTCGCGATAGCTCGCGACCTGTCCCGCTGTTCAATCGTCTCCTGGAACGGCTCACCGGGTGTGCCGCTCCGACCACCGGAGATTGTGGCCGACCATAGGGCTCCCATCATCTGCTGGAGCGTGTCGTCGCCGAGCTTATCGGCTACGTGCAGCGCAACGCGCACGAACTCGTGGTGGTCCCAAGTAAAGGTCCGCGGAGCCTCGTGGAGGACAGCTGCTACAGCTCGAACTGAGCTCTCAGTGCCGCCAGTGAGAGCCTTCCTAAGAAGATCCAGCACTTGGTCGTCGTACTTGACCGCCACAGCGCGAAAGAGATCTGCACCCATATTTCGACGGGGCCAAGAGTCGAGCTTTTCCGCGATCCAGGCCAGAATGCCACTCAGGCTCGATAGGAAGGCTGACGTATCTCGAATCCGCAAGTCATTGTCCCAGGAGTACGGGAGCGCTTGGTAATTGCGGATTGAGTCGACGCTCTCGGCGAACTCAACCCGCTCTTGGAGAAGTCGGACGACCCACTCCGGGTTCGTTTGCGATCGATCCGCAAGTGCCCGTGACACCGAGTACTCGCCGATCCCGGGCAACGTGATGAGGTCTTGGCGAATTAGATCGAGTTCGGCGTCGGAGAAATCGTCCCAAGAGATGCCGGAGTCAAGGCGAAACGACATAAAGTAGTCGTCGGAAAGGCTTTGGCTATCGCCGAACCGGAGGCGTGCGAGCAAGCGGATCGCCTCTGCTTTCTGGGTTCTCGTTAACAGTTGAGCCGCCCGGGCCACGTTTCGTCGTATGGCTACGTCGGTGTCCGTGGCCAGTTCCAACAGCAGATCAAACTCTCCGAGATAGAGCTCGCGATGCCCGCGGTTCCAACTAATCGCTTGGCTTGCGGCCTGTCGGCGTTCTAACGACGTGCCGCCAAGCAGATCCTTGATTTCCAGGAGTGCACCTGCAGGATCATGTGTGGCGAACGCACCGAGAATGACCGGAAGAACAGGGTCGAGATCTGTGCCTCCAGGGGCATCCCGCAGTTTCACCAGCATTGCGTGTGCGAGACTCGGGCGGGAGTCGATCAGGCTCTGAACCAAAGGACCCGGATAACCTTCGGCCGAGCCAAAGACTTCCCGTTCGGCTCTGAGCCGCGCGACCAGCAGCTCGACTACCTCATCATCCGCGTGGGATCCAAGGGCCTCATCCAGCTGCCGCAAGAGTTCCATGCGTTTAGCTTCCATCGCCTCAAAGTTGTCGCCACGCTCGCGCACCAGCCGGCCCCAGCCGTCATGGACCATCAGACCAAGTAGGGCCTCGACGCTATTTGGAATTGACTCGACGGCTCGCTGCGCAGCCTCGTGAGTCGAGCCGGACCCATAACTGTCGTGCCAGAACAGAGCATCACGGACAGCGACGAGAACCGCAGGATCCAGACCACCGGCCGCAACTGAGGTACCGAGGCGCTTGATTGTCTCAAGAATGCTCGGGATCCACCCATCCAGTTCATCTTGCAATACCTCGCGGCCAAAGCTGCCCCGAGGTAACTGCACAGCGGACTTCAATGCCTTAGCTGCGGCTCCCGAGCGTCGCAGGTCTGGGGAATCCAGTTCTTCGAAGGCCAGGTCGATGACCCGTTGCCGGACCCTCATGATGCTCTGCGGATTCAGCGCGAAAGGTCGAAAGCTGATTGTATGGCCGCGAAAAGAAGATTCGTCTCCTTCCGTCGCGAGCATCGGCTCGAGAACGTCAAACGGAGATAGCCGCTGACCATCGACAAACCATGTTGAAGCGCTGTCGACGATCGAGTCGTTGAACCAAATCGGTTTGCCGACGCCAAACGCAGCCAATTCACACAAGGCCCGAAGCGGATGACTCGGATGTGGGTTGGTGGGACGCGTATCACCCTGAGCCAGTTCCCACAACTGTGAAAGTGCCTCCGAGAGCGTGTCTTCGGTCAATGCGGCGAGCTTGATCGCTGCCGGCAACGACTCGAGTACACTGTTGTAGCCCGTCGGGAGAAGTTCTCTCCAAAAGAGGTGCTCACCATCGAGGTGATCTGTTGGGTTGTCGATTAGCCATCGAGTCAGTTCAAGAGCCCGGGTTGGCTGAAAGTATGCAACTTTCGCCAAGGTCTCGGCAAGGGTGCGTCTGTCGAACGCATCGGCATCCTCGACTCGTGCGCGGAAAGCAGCCCAAAGAGAGTCGGCAAGGCTCGGTGCATCCTCATTCAGCCTACGAACATGCCAGTCAACACGGCTCACGTTGACAAACAGATGTTCGACACTAGTTCCCTTGACCAGTGGTTCGACACGAGAGAGGTAACCGGTGCCCTGTTGGTTGATTTCGTCACATGCAGCTTCGGTCAGGATCACGTCGCCCAAGAGATCGGGAACGATCCGCAGAGCCTCACCGCGCCGTCTCAGGATTCCGGCATTCTCCAGGCTCCGCAAGTGCTTGCACAACTCGTCATATGGCTTGCCCACGATCGCGCTCAGCGATGCGCGTGTAGCTTCCTCGTTAGTGCGGACTGGCTGCAGGGCAGCGACCGCATCCAATACTGCGTGCCGTACCGGCGGGTCGTACGACAACGGATCATCCACCAGTGCGTCGCGAAACCCACGCATGATGTGCAATCGGACGTTGTCATCGTGTACCAATGCCGTCGGCGCAAGGTGGCCTTGCTGTATCAGGACGCCACCGACGACGGTCACCAGCGGTGAGTCCACTGTGAGCGCAGCGAGCTGACGTGCGAGCGCTGGAGACTCTTCGCCGCCAAGCGCTTCACGCGCCAGCGCCACGGCTTCGTCAAACTCAAGATCTCCAAGCATGATCTCAGCGTATGGAGTTGGAAGCAGTCCGTGGCAAGCCATATCCTCCTTGAGAGTTCGCAGTCCATAGGGTCGAGTAGCAAGAATGACCTTCGCATTTTGGTTGTGCCGCCAGATACCAGCCACAATGTCGGATATCCGGGCAAGTTCATGGGCGTCATCGATGATGATGGCCAGGCTAGGTTCATCGGGCAGTAGTTCGAGGTCGGCCGCGGTCACTTGCACGTTGCCGGGCAGGATCCGGATCGGGGTAGTAGCTGACCTAACATCTGCGAACGCCTTGAGAAGTCTCGTCTTTCCCACGCCGCCAGCACCAATCAAGAACGTGACGGCTGCGGCACTCTGGTCAACCGTGCTCACCAGCTGGTCTAGTTGGACCTGTCGCCCGACCAAGGTCCAGTCGTGATTAAAGATCGTGTCCCGTGGGCTGCCGAAGTAGTCCTCTGGCAGGAGCCATGGGCCAGGTGCAGCAACTCCAAGGAACGACTCTCGGTGCCCCGGGAAATAGGTATCGACAATCCGCAGTGCCTTTTCGCGCGGAAGATTCCGGATGTGGCGAGATATATCCTCACCGTCCCACAGTTCCCAAGTAGTGTACTTCCCTGCTTCATTGCGCGCGGCAGGGGTGGCGATTGGTCGGGATAGGAATAGATAGTTCTTGGGTGCGGCGATCGTGACCTCGCTGATAGCTTTCCTGACAGCTGCCGGTCCGAACTCACGATGTCGCTTGCACTGACCAGTAGCGAGATTCGCCCCGTTAGAAGTGATGAGAATGTCAATGCCGTGTTGCTTGTGCCCGCGGCCGCCGTACCTGCTCGCATGACCGTTCTGGTGCAGCGTGGCCGCCACGTCGGTAAGTAGATCCTCGAAGCGTTCCTCGGTCAGTTCATCGAGTGGGAGGGTGCGCGCTAGCGGCTGAACCGGGAGCGAAACTGCATGCGCCGGCGTCCGATAAGCGCCAGCGTCTAGGAGAGTTTCCAAGTCCACTTCAAGAATGCGGGCCACCTCATCCAGCATTGATCGGCGAGGTCTGGATCTGCCGTTCTCCCAACCGCTGACGGCTTGCTGACGTACGTTTAGATTGAGAGCAAGTGCGGCTTGGTCGAGCCCCAGTGCGTCGCGCCGTTTGCGGATCAGCTGCCCAAGATCAATATTCACTAGATGAGTTTACGCATCATATGCGTACGAATCAAGGTTCATACGCATATGATGCGTACAAAACTGGCGTTCCCCAGCCCGAAAGGTCACGAGGGTACCCGCCGCGACGTACGCCCTGGCGGTTTCCATACCACGAAGGAAGTCTTATTTCGCGAGCATCTTAGATGAGTCAACTCGCTCTGTCGATTTTAATATAGTGCATCGATATCTGTGTCTTCCTAGACTGATTCAAATACTCAACTCCAACGACCGCTGTGTTCGTCTTCGCTATTTGAGTCGATCAACGTTACGTCGCCACAAAAAGACCTTCGCACGAGCCTCCTTGGAACTGCCGCTGCCGGCGCGTCGTCGAGTATTGGCTATTTTCCATCCGAACCGTATCTCCAATGCAAACGCAGAGGTTGCCCAGTTCCATAACGCTTTTTAAATTTCAGCGAAGACAAAATAGTGTCCCTCGTATATATGCGAAAATACTCTCATGGAGCGTGCATATTTTGATTTAGGTACTGTCTACGAGCAATGCCAGGAAATTTGGCATCGAGCAATGGTAGAAGGTGGAGACTTCAGTATCGCTGATGCTCTGGGACCAGAAGTAACCTCATTGATCCTCAACAGCACCATTGCGGGACAGATCCCCATGCAGGGCGCCATTTCTGGCATCATCAGCGCGCTCGCCGACAAGTCTCCCGAAATACAGCAAGGGGCGCTGGAACAGGACATCCCATTCGAGACAGCTGCTGGCTTACACATCCGAACTCGCGATATCGCCGCTGCGAGCCGATGGATCGCCGCAGCCCTCGAATCGAAGCTGACCGGCAACGACGATCCGATCAGTACCATCCAAGCGGACATTGCAAAAGAGCTGAATGATAGCGGAGCGCTGGGAAATGCTGCCGGTATGTCGAAGTATCTTGCCGCTGTGACGCTCGTAGGCGCAGCTGCGAATTTCCCTGATAACCCTCCGACAAATATTAAGGCAGCGGAAGAGATGGCCGCTATCGCCGACGCTGCAGAGATACAAGGTATGGTCACGCCTGCCATGATTCAAATCGTCATAGAGAAAGGTGCCACTTTTAACTTGGGAGGAGTCCACGGGAATGACAACGTCGTTGCTTCAGGAGACAATAGCACCATCGAGATATCGAACGCCCCCAACAAGCATTTGGTTAAATCGTCGCGGAATCATAAACCTGTCTTCTGGAAGAACCTTCGATTCTACGGATGGCTCATTCCGGTACTGATTGCCGCTCTCACCCTTTATGCCACGTTGGTCTAATAGGGCATTTTGACCCAGGAAATGTGTGCTTCCTGAAAAAGGCAGTCATACCAGTGTTCGCTGATACGTATTAGACCCAGATGGTGCGGAATCCACAGAATTTCTTGAACCCTCAAGAATCGTGGGATCCGATGCAACTGATCGTGGGCAAAAATTAGAGCTCCCAACCGCAGGAAAGTGCGGCCGGGAGCTCTCATAGTAACGAGGATCTAGACATTGAAGCGGAACTCGACGACGTCGCCGTCCTTCATGATGTATTCCTTGCCTTCGATGCGCGCCTTGCCGGCTGCCTTGGCGTTGGCCACCGAACCGGCGGTGACCAGGTCGTCGAAGCCGATGACCTCGGCCTTGATGAAGCCGCGCTGGAAGTCGGTGTGTATCACGCCGGCCGCCTCAGGAGCGGTGGCGCCCTTGCGGACGGTCCACGCGCGGGTTTCCTTCGGGCCGGCGGTCAGGTAGGTCTGCAGGCCAAGGGTGTCGAAGCCGACGCGGGCCAGCTTGCCAAGACCGGACTCGACGATGCCTGCATCTTCCATCATCTCTTCGGCTTCGTCCTCTTCCAGTTCAGCCAGCTCGGCCTCGAACTGGGCGTCCAGGAAGATCGCCTCGGCCGGAGCCACGAGCGCGGAGAGCTTTTCCTGCATCTCGGTGTCGGCCAGGCCTGCCTCATCGGTGTTGAACACGTAGATGAAAGGCTTGGTGGTCATCAGCTGCATCGGCGCGAGCTCGACGAGGTCCACGCCGTCGGTCTTGCTGGCCGAGTAGAGGGTGCGGCCCTCTTCCAGGATCTTCTGCGCTGCCAGCACTGCGTCCAGGAAGGACTTCTCGATCTTCTTGCTGCGCAGCTCCTTCTCAAGGCGCGGCAGCTGGTTCTCGATGGTCTGCAGGTCGGCCAGGATCAGCTCGGTGGCGATGGTCTCGATGTCCGAAGCCGGGTCCACCTTGCCGTTCACGTGGATCACGTCGTCGTTCACGAACGCGCGGGTGACCTGGCAGATCGCGTCGGCCTCGCGGATGGTGGCGAGGAACTTGTTGCCCAGGCCTTCGCCTTCCGAGGCGCCTTTCACGATGCCGGCGATGTCCACGAAGGACACGGTGGCCGGCAGGATGCGCTCCGAGTTGAAGATCCCAGAGAGGACCTTCAGGCGCGAGTCAGGCAGCGGCACGACACCTACGTTGGGTTCGATGGTCGCGAACGGGTAGTTGGCTGCCAGCACCTGGGCACGGGTCAGCGCGTTGAACATGGTGGACTTGCCGACGTTGGGCAGTCCGACGATTCCGATAGTAAGAGCCACGGGAGGAAATTCTACCTTTTACTAGTATTGTGCGCCCAGTTCTGTGCGGGCGCGTGAAATTTGCGGGGGCTAGCGGGACTCGGGACGGTGGCCGCGCCCGCCCAGGGCGCGCTCCTCGTCGCCGGATTCCTTCAGCTTGCTGCGGATCTCCTTGGGCAGCGAGAAGATGATGTCCTCTTCAGCCGTGGTGACCTCGGCGACGTCGTTGAAGCCGTACTCGGCCAGCAGCGAGACGACCTCGCGCACCAGCACCTCGGGCACCGAGGCGCCGGAGGTGACGCCCACGGTGGAGACGCCTTCGAACCAGGTCTCGTCGACCTCGTTGGCGAAGTCCACGCGATAGGCGGCCTTGGCGCCGTGATCCAGTGCGACCTCGACCAGGCGCACCGAGTTGGAGGAGTTCGCCGAACCCACGACGATCACCAGGTCCGCCTGCGGGGCGATGTTCTTGATGGCCGCCTGGCGGTTGGTGGTCGCGTAGCAGATGTCGTCGCTGGGCGGATCCTGCAGGTTCGGGAAGCGCTTGCGCAGACGGCGCACGATCTCCATGGTCTCGTCCACGCTCAGGGTGGTCTGCGAGAGCCAGATCAGCTTGTCAGGGTCCTTGACCTGGACGGTGTCGGCTTCCTCCGGATTGTTCACGATGGTCGTGACCTCGGGGGCCTCGCCGTAGGTGCCTTCGACCTCCTCATGGCCTTCGTGGCCGATGAGCAGGATCTCGTAGTCGTTCTTGGCGAAGCGCACTGCCTCGCGGTGCACCTTGGTCACCAGCGGGCAGGTCGCGTCGATGGTCTGCAGGCCGCGCTCCGCGGCCGACTGCACCACTGCCGGGGAGACGCCGTGGGCGGAGAACACCACCAGCGCGCCCTCGGGCACCTCGTCGTTCTCCTCCACGAAGATCGCCCCGCGGGATTCCAGCTCGGAGACCACGTGGACGTTGTGCACGATCTGCTTGCGCACGTATACCGGCGGGCCGTAGTGCTCCAGCGCCTTCTCCACCGCCACCACCGCGCGGTCCACGCCGGCGCAGTATCCGCGCGGAGCGGCCAGCAGCACCTTGCGCTCGGTCACCAGCGGGGACGCCGCCAGGATCTCCTGGGGAGAACGGCGGGTGCGCGGAATACGGGGAACCGGCAGGGATACCGGGACAGAAGTGGAAGTAGCCATGCCTCTAGTCTACGAAGTCGGCGCAAGTTAGCGCATGCTCATATGAGCCGAACCACCCTACCGGGGCTGTGAGTTCCGCCTCTGCCTGCGATACCGCGGTGTCTGCGCGGCCGCCGGCCGGGGCAAATCCGCGCAGATGTCGGGCCGGTGGTGTAGCGTCGAATGCGCGCCACAGGTGCGCCACACCGCAAAAGGAGCCGTGAGCAGATGCAGTCATCGCCGCCAGCCGGCGCGCCGACCGGCGTGCCCGCCACCGCTGCGCAGACGAGCCCGGAAAACCCGTGGCCGCTGCGGGTGCTGTCGGAAAAGCTGAAGATCCACATCGAGAATTCCCCCTACACCTGGGTGGAGGGGCAGCTGCTGGAGGCGAACGTGCGCAACGGCCACGCCTACCTGACGCTGCGCGACGTCGACGTGGACAACTCGTTCTCCGTGACCGTCTGGTCCTCGGTGATGCGCCAGCTGGAAACCACCCCGACCGTGGGATCCCGCGTGGTCGCCCGGGTCAAGCCCAGCCTGTACACCAAGACCGGCCGGTTGTCGCTGAATGCCACCGACCTGCGCCCCGTGGGCCTGGGCGAGCTGCTGGTGCGCCTAGAACGGCTGCGCCAGGCGCTGGGCGCCGAAGGACTGTTCGACCCGTCCCGCAAGCGCCGGCTGCCGGTGCTGCCCGGACGCATCGGGCTGATCACAGGGCGCGACTCGGACGCTGAAAAGGACGTGGTGCGCAACGCGACGCTGCGCTGGCCTGCCGTGCAGTTCTCCGTTATCAACACCGCGGTGCAGGGCGTGGACGCGGTCCCGCAGGTCATCGCCGCGCTGCAGAAGCTGGATGCGGACCCGCAGATCGACGTCATCGTGATCGCCCGAGGCGGCGGCGCGCTGGAGGACCTGCTGCCGTTCTCCAACGAGGACCTGGTCCGCGCGGTGGCAGCCGCCTCCACCCCGGTGGTCTCCGCGATCGGCCACGAGGCCGACCGTCCGATCCTGGACGACGTCGCCGACCTGCGCGCCTCCACTCCTACGGATGCAGCCAAGCGCATCGTGCCGGATCTGAACGAGGAATTCGCCGGGCTCGAAGCCGCCCGCCAGCGCCTTGAGCGGTCCATCGATTCAATGCTGCAGCGCGAGGCCCAGCTGGTCTCCTCGCTGCGCGCCCGCCCGGTGCTGGCTAGCCCGCAGGTCATGGTCGAATCGTGCGCCGAGGACCTGCAGCGCTGGGTGCAGCGCTCCACCGCGCTGATCGGCCACCGGGTGCAGCGCGCCCAGGACGAGGTCGCCCACCTGCGCGCCCAGGTCCGGGCCCTGTCCCCGCAGCAGACCCTTGACCGGGGCTATTCGGTCACCCAGACGGCCGACGGCAGCGTGCTGCGCGATGCCTCGACCGCCAACCCGCAGGACCTGCTGCGCATCAGGGTCGCCGCAGGCCAGCTCACCGCCACCGTCCAGGACATCTTCCCCGCCGCCGAGGCGGCCCACTAGTTTGGAGCACCATCGCATGAACGAGCAGATCCCGACCGACATCGCCGCGCTGTCCTACGAGAAGGCCCGCGACGAGCTGATCGCCGTGGTCAACCAGCTGGAGACCGGCGGCGCGCCGCTGGAGGCCTCGCTGGCCCTGTGGGAGCGCGGCGAAGCGCTGGCCGCCCACTGCGAGAACTGGCTCAACGGCGTCTCGCAGCGCCTGGAGGCGGCCCGCGCCCGCCATCTGGAGAACACCGAGGACTAGTTCGGCGCACGCCGGGCTCGGACGCTTCGAACCGGGCAAGTCATCAGCGAAAGCAGACGGCCTGCGCACCATGCGATGCCGACCAGCAGTTCCACGTTGGCGGTGGGATATCTTGGGTGGGTGCAATTCACAATGCTTGAGGCCTACGCTGCTTCCGTGTCGGCGCCCATCGCGGTAATTCCCGCAGCGCAGAACAGCGACTACGAGTCCGGTCTCGCCCAGATCGACGGCGAAGCATGGCATATTCGTACGGCGCGCAACACTCCGACAAAGGCTGGCGCTTTCGTCGCATTCTGGCGGCGGGCCGTTGACGGGACGACCGAACCATTCGGCGACGACGATACGGCCGCAGGCCTGCTCGTCTTCGTGGAGCAGCAGGGGCGACGCGGCGTATTCCGATTCACCGGTGCGCATCTGTCCGAACTGAAAATCACCTCGGGCAGATGGCCAGGCAAACGCGGGTTCCGGGTCTATCCAAGCTGGTGCAAGGACTTGAACGACCAGGCGACAGCCGCGCAGCGGGCCCAGGCCTGCGCGTTCCACGAATTCTGAGCCCGGGCACCGCAAGCTGTGCAGGCCGAGCTCTGGGGAGCGCCATGGGAAAGCCGGATCAGCGTGTCGCGTCCAACCGGGCCTTTTCCGCGGCGACGTCGAACTTCGCCGGCGGCCACTGCGGGTCGATGCGCCGCAGCACCTGCAGCAGCAGCTCGGCCACGCACAGCCGCGCACGCCACTTCTGGTCGGCAGGGATGACGAACCACGGGGCGGCGGTGCTGTCGGTGCGGTTGATCGCCACCTGGTAGGCCTGCTGGTAGTCGTCCCAGCGCAGCCGATCCTCCACGTCGCCGACCGCATATTTCCAGAACTTGTCCGGGCGTTGAAGCCGCTCCGAGAGCCGCTGGTACTGCTCGTCGCGGCTGATGTGCAGCATCACCTTGATCGGGTGGATGCTCAGCTCCCCCAGTCGCTTCTCGAACGCGGTGATCTTCGCATAGCGCTTCTCCACCTGCTCGGCGGTGCTCAGCTGCTGCACCCGGTGGATCAGCACGTCCTCGTAGTGCGAGCGGTCGAAAACACCGATGATGCCCCGGCGCGGCAACCGCTTCTCCACGCGCCACAAGAAGTCGTGCCCCAATTCCTCCGGAGTCGGGGTCTTGAACGCGAAATGGTCGACGCCCTGCGGGTCCAGCAGGCCCACCACATGGCGCACGATCCCGCCCTTGCCGGAAGTGTCCATTCCCTGCAGGATCAGCAGCACCGAGTCCTCGGACTCCTGCTGCAGCGCGGAGGCGAACAGCCGTTCCTGCAGCGAAGACAGCTCCTCGCCCAGCTCCTTCATCCGCTGCGCGGCTTCCTTCTTGTCCTGCGGGGCATCCGCCGGCCACCAGTCCGGGTCTCCGGTCGCTCGTTGGGACAAATCCAGGCCGGGTTCGACGCGCAGCGCGCTGATCAAGTTCTCCGGGTAGGCGGTCATCGTTTCTCCCTTGTCCCGCTCGTATTTGGTGACAGCCTACCGGGTGGGGGCTTGATTCGCTGGGATTCTCGCGCAGATCGGCGTTCGGGTGATTGAATCGGTGAAACCTCATCTTGCTCACCTAGCATGGGATTCGTGAACCAACACAATCTCAGCAACCTAAGCGACGGCGACTTGGTACGCCTCGAAGCACGCCTGCGGTCCGAGTTCCAGCATCGCGGACTGACCCGGACCTCCAGCGATCTGATGGGCGAGATCGCCGAATACGCCGCCCATAGGGTCTATGGCGGACAGCTCCTGTCACCGGGCAATCCTTCCGCCGACATCCAGGATTCGGACGGGCACCGCATCCAGGTCAAGTCCCGCACCTTGGACCCAACGGTCAAACGGCATTTCAGCTTCGGTTCCTGGGACTTCGACGTCGCGGTGTGCCTGCGGTTCGACCGCGCGACCAACAAGCTGCAGTGGGCCCGGAAATACGAGCTCGACGAGCTCAAGGGGCTCTGGAGCAAGCATCCGCGGGGATACCGGCTCACAACGGGCAGGGCAAAGCAGCACGGGCGCGATGTCACCGCGAAGTTCGAGGCAGTATTGGCGCAGATGGACTCAACAACTTCACCTCACCTGACCCCATCACCTGTGCTGGCTTAGCCGCTGGGCACAAAACACAGGCGCCACCCCGCCGCCCCGCAATTCTGGACAACAGAATGGCGCCTGTGATCAAGGTGCGGCCCTCGCCGCGGAGTTATGCGCGGGCGCGCCAGTCCTCAAGGAAAGTACCGATGCGGCCGACCGCATCAGTCAGGTCGCGCACGTTCGGAAGCGTGACCAGGCGGAAGTGGTCAGGGCGCACCCAGTTGAACGCGGTGCCCTGGGAGATCAGGATCTTCTGCGCCTTGAGCAGCTCCAGGGCGAACTTCTCGTCGTCGTGGATCGGGTAGACCTCGGGATCCAGCTTCGGGAACATGTACAGCGCGCCCTTGGCCTTCTGCACGCTCACGCCGGGGATGGCGGTGAGCAGGTTGTAGGCCGCGTCGCGCTGCTCCAGCAGGCGGCCGCCGGGCAGGATCAGGTCGTTGATCGACTGGTAGCCGCCCAGCGCGGTCTGGATTGCATGCTGCGCCGGCACATTGGCGCACAGGCGCATGTTGGTCAGCAGGTTGATGCCCTCGATGTAGTCCGCTGCCAGGTGGCGCGGACCGGAAATGGCCATCCAGCCGGCGCGGAAGCCGCAGACCCGGTAGGCCTTGGACAGCCCGGAGAAGGTGATGACCAGCACGTCGTCGGCCAGGCCGGCGGTGTTGATGTGCTCGGCGTCGTCGTAGAGGATCTTCTCGTAGATCTCGTCGGAGAAGACGATCAGATCGTGCTTGCGGGCCAGTTCCAGGATCCCCTCCAGGGTCTCCTTCGGGTAGACGGCGCCGGTGGGGTTGTTCGGGTTGATGATCACGATGCCCTTGGTGCGGTCGGTGATCTTCGCTTCCATGTCCTCCAGGTCCGGAAGCCAGCCCTCCTCCTCCACGTTGAGGTAGTGCACCGGGGTGCCGCCGGCCAGCGAGACCGAGGCGGTCCACAACGGGTAGTCGGGAGCCGGGATCAGCACCTCGTCGCCGTTGTTAAGCAGCGCGTTCAGGCTCAGGGTGATCAGCTCGGAGACGCCGTTGCCCAGGTAGATGTCGTCCACGCCGATGGTCTGGATGCCGCGGGTCTGGTAGTACTGCGAGACCGCGGTCCGGGCGGAGAGGATGCCGCGCGAGTCGGAGTAGCCCTGGGCGTTGGGCAGGTTGCGAATCATGTCGACGAGCACCGCGTCGGGCGCCTCGAAGCCGAACGGCGCGGGATTGCCGATGTTCAGCTTCAGGATGCGGTGGCCCTCGGCCTCCATGCGGGTGGCGTGCTCCAGCAGCGGCCCGCGGATGTCGTAGAGGACGTTGTGCAGTTTCGTCGATTGTTTGAATTCGGCCATGGGTACACTTTCTCACGTCAGGCGCGCGCGGCGCGCCTTGTTACTCAACCGTTGCACCCGGCCGGGATCATCGGCCGGGTGACGGGCTGCTAGTTGTCGATGATCCAGCGCCAGCGCTGCGCGGCGTCGTCGGGCGCTATCGCATCGGGGCCGGAGACCATCCGGTTCAGGCCGACCAGGGCCTGCTGGTTCACTTGGCGGGTGACCTGGTTCAGACCGTCGACCGCGTCCTGGTCCACCGCCTCGCCGGCCAGCGCCAGGTAGGGTGCGGCGTCGAAGAGCTTGGCGCTGCCGTCGACCGTGGTGAACGCCTCGTCCCCGATCACCGCGTCGTGCTGCTGCAGCACCACCACGCGGGACACCGCGGCGCGCAGCTCGTCGTGCAAGGTGGCGGCGTCGACGGTGCGGAACACCGGCTTGGCGCAACCTGCATCTTCCAGCGCGTTCTCCAGCCCGGCGGTGGGCGCCGCGGCGGAGATGAAGGTCAGCTCGCTGCAGGCGGCGGCCAGCGAAGCCACCGAGGTGACGGAGTATTCGGTCGCCTCCGCGCCGGAAAGCACCATCACCGCTCCTGCATCGCCCTGTGTCAGCGGCAACGCGGTGAATCCCAGCTCGGCGTCGTTGAGCAGCCCCACGAGCTTCTTGGCCTCGTCGCCGGCCAGCAGCTGGTCCTCGCCGCGCGGGTCCTGCTCCGCCGGGAGCAGCCCGATAGCCTCAGGGGCGGTGTCGATCGCGATGTCCGCTGCACCCTCGGCCAGTTGGCGGTAGGGATCTTGCGAGGGCTTGGTGAAACTGATGGTGTAGCCCAGCTGCTCCAGCGCGTCGCCGTAGACGTGGGCCAGCGCCTGCCCGGTGGGATCCTCGGTCGGCGCGATGCGCAGCGTGACATCGCGGCTGGGCTCGGTTCCAGCATCCTGCGGAGGGGTGGTGCAGCCGGCCAGCGGCAGGGCCAGGGCGCAGGCGGCCAGGGCCAGCGTGCGGGCGGGGGTGGCGTGTGGGAACTTCATGTCCCTACCGATTTTAGGCCAGCACGGCCCGGATCAGCGGTTGCGCGCGCCGGGATCGGTCATCCGCAGCATCACATCCACCCTTTCGATCCTGTTCAGCTGGCGAATTTCCTCGCGGGTGAACCAGCCGGCCTGGCTGGTGGAGCCGTTCTGCTCGGCGCGCAGCTCCCCGCCGGCCAGCTGCGCGGTGTAGGTGACCGCGACGGTCTGCATGGGGTGGCCCTCCCCCGAGTAGCGCTTGGCACCGGGGATGATGCCGGTGGTGACGTCCAGCAGCGCCAGGGTGTCGACGTGGTAGCCGGTTTCCTCGAAGACCTCGCGGATCACGCCCTCCGACGTCTGCTCGCCCAGGTCGATGCCGCCGCCGGGCAGCGTCCAGCGCGGGATGAAGCGCGGATCGCGGTGGCGCATGTCCCACAAGGTCAGCAGCACCTTTCCGTCGTTCTCCACCAGCGCGTAGGCGGCCAATCGGGTGTCGTACAGTTCTCCGGTCTGCTCGGATGCTCGTGTCATGACACTAATATATCCGCCGGTGCCGGACGTTCCGGACAGCTGAGCCGCGGCCCGGCGGAGGCACGGCACGCACCTGGCGCATCGAAGCAGTGCTCGATTGAGCCCAAGTATGGTGAAATATTCTTATGTCATCGCAATCAGAGCAGACCCACGGTACCGATCTCGACGAGATTGATCGAATCATCATCGACGAGCTGGTCGCCAATGCGCGCATCTCCAATGCGACGCTGGCCCAGCGCGCGGGCATCGCCCCGTCGACGGCGCTGCTGCGCACCCGCTCGCTGGTGGAGCGCGGCATCCTGACCGGCTACCACGCCGAGGTCTCGCTGCGCAGCGTGGGCCGCACCGTGCAGGCGCTGATCTCCGTGAAGCTGCGGGTGCACGATCGCGAGAAGATCGACACCTTCGTCGACCGCATCCCGAAGCTGCCAGAGGTGCTGTCCATGTTCCATGTTTCCGGCGGCACCGACTACCTGCTGCATATTGCCGTCAGCTCCACCGAGGCGCTGCGCGACTGGGTGCTGGACAACCTGGCCACCGACGAGTCCGTGGGGCACACCGAGACCACGCTGGTCTTCGCACACCACATGGGCCACCGCGGCCCGCTGCCCTCCGAGGACGCGAACCTCTAGGACCGGCGGCCCCGGGGCTTGCGGCGCGAAGACCCCGAAACGGCAAAAAACCTGCGATCCACACGGATCGCAGGTTTTTTGCTGGTCTCTGGTGCGCTAGGCGCGGCGGCGCTGCATGACGGCGTCCAGGTTCAGTCGGGCCTTGGAGGCTGCCGTCTTGTCCTGGGCCGGCGCCTCGGTGCGCGGGGCGGCGGTTTCGGAGCCGGTGGCCTCGACCGCTGGCTTCACTGCAGCGGCAGGGGCCTGGGTTGCGGCGTCCTTCGCGGCAGGAGCCAGCTTGGCCGGAACGCT
Source organism: Arthrobacter sp. YC-RL1 (assembly GCF_001454985.1). Classification (NCBI taxonomy): domain Bacteria; kingdom Bacillati; phylum Actinomycetota; class Actinomycetes; order Micrococcales; family Micrococcaceae; genus Arthrobacter; species Arthrobacter sp. YC-RL1. The sequence goes on along the minus strand of NZ_CP013297.1, from coordinate 1,380,444 downwards.
GGCCACGGCGGCCTGGTCCTCGGCGGAGACTTCCGAGGCGATCCGCTTGGCGTCCTCGGAGGCCTTGAGGCTGATCTGCTTGCTCGGGCGCAGCGGCTCGGAGACCGGCAACGGTTCCGGGCGCACACGCGCGGCGATCTCGCGCTGGGTGGCTTCGCGCACCTGGACATAGGTCGGGCGCGGCACGTTGGTCGGCTCCCAGGTATCCGGCTGCTTCACGCCGCCGAAACCGTGGGCGACACGCAGCGCCTCGGCGCGCAACTCGTCGGCGGTGATGGCCGGGGCGCGGCGGGAGGAACCGGGGCGGGCGTCGAAGACCTCGTCGCCGGTGTCCTGCTTGCGGACCAGCACCTGGTTGGCGCCGTCCTCCATGGCGGGAGTCTGCATCGCGCGCTGGCGGGTGGCCTCTAGGGTGGCCAGCAGCTTGCGGTTGCGGTCGCGCACGGCGAGCATGCGCAGCGAAGCGAAGGAGCCCAGTCCGACCAGGAAGAAGATGCCGACCCAGCCGAAGGTCAGCGCGGTGAACGGTGCGAGCACCAGTCCGACCAGGGTGGCCACGACGGCCAGCAAACCCAGCATGGCAAGAGACAACCGGCCGTAGCGCACGCGAATCCTAAATTCAGAGACAGCCTTCGCCTGCGAAGCGCTCTGTGACGTGCCGGCCATGTGGTTCCTCCATCACCGATAGGTTCGGTCAAATCCTGCGGGAAACCGGATACGGCTTCTCGACTCAACACTATGCAACCGATGAACCGGTCACCCGCACTTGCGTAGGCGTGTTGCAAAGTTTTCGTGCACGATGTGCCACCTCAGAAGCACATTTGCGGATTCCGCCTGGAATTGGCGGATTTATTCGTAGATGCGTTCGATCATGGGTGTTGCCAGCTCCTCGCGGTTCAGGGCGAAGGTGCGGTGGTCGCGCCACTGCCCGTCGATGTGCAGGTAGCCGCGGCGCAGGCCCTCGTCGCGGAACTTCAGCTTGTCCACCACCCGCAGGCTCGCGGCGTTTTCCGGGCGGATGTTGATTTCCAGCCGGTGCAGGCCCAGCGCGCCGAAGCAGTGGTCGATGACCAGCGCGCAGGCCTCCGGCATCAGTCCGAACCCCGCATGGGACTGGTCGATCCAGTAGCCGATGGACGCGGTGCGCGCGGCGCCCCACTGCACCCCGCTGACCGATACCTGGCCGATGATCGGCGGGTTCGCGCTGTGCAGCTGCGGCAGCGTGAGCACCCAGGCGTAGCCGGTGCCCTCCCGGGCGGCGTTGTGCTTCAGCCCGATCATCTCGCGGTAGGTCATCGCCTCGGGCGGGCCCGAGGGGTTGGTCGGGTCCCACGGCTTGAGCCATTTCGCGTTCGCATGGCGCAGCGCGGACCACTCGGCGGCGTCGGACAGCTTCAGCTGGCGCAGCGCCAAACGCTGCGACACCAGATCCGGGACCGCGGCCTTGCCGCGCCAAAAGCCTTTCATGCCTTTATGGTATCCGCCGCGCGGCCGCGGCGGCGGCCGCCGCGTGTCACACGGAGTCCGGCGCGGGCCGCGCAGTGAGTACAGTTGGTGCCATGGATGCACAGAGCTCACCCTCCGCCGTTCCGGCCGATTCCGCCGCCGCGTCCGCAGGTGCCTTCGCCGAGTCGAAAAAGGCCCTGCGCGCGCAGATCCGCGCGGCGCGGCGCGCGCTGCCTGCCGAGGTCCGGGCGCAGCGCTCCGCGGCCATGGCCGATGCGGTGCGCCGCTACCTGGAGGACCTGGCCCCGGTGGTGCGCACGGTCGCCGCCTACTGCTCCGCCCCGGACGAGCCGGACACCGAACCGCTGCTGGCGGCGCTGGTCGCCGACGGCATCCAGGTCTACGTCCCGGTGTGCGAACCGCAGTACCAGCTGTCCTGGGTGCAGTGGTTCCCGGGTGTCGAAGTGGTCCGCAGCCCGCGCGCGCCGGTCATGGAACCGGTGGGCCCGCGCCTGGGACTTGAATTGTTCGACGAGGTCGCCACCGTATTCATCCCGGCGCTGGCGATCGACACCGACGGGCTGCGCCTGGGCCAGGGCGGCGGCTACTACGACCGCTTCCTGCCGCAGATCGAGCAGTTCCCGGTGCAGGTGGCCGCAATGGTGTACGACGAGGAGGTCGTGGCCTCCGGGACCTTCTCCGTCGCGCCGCACGACATGCCCGTGGACCTGGTCATCACCCCCGGCGGCGCCCGCCACTTCCTGGGCTAGGGTTCCGCCCCGGCGTTTTCCCCACTCCGTCCTCGTTCCCGGCGCCCGTCGGCCGGCCGGGTGTGCACTGGGTGCATGAAGAGTCCCGCCACACGCCGCGCCCCGGTGATCCCCCGGCCCAAGGTGCGCCCAGTGCGCACCCGCCACGAGGCGCTGCGCCGCTACCGCCGCCCGTTGGCCATCGCCTGCCTGCTGCTGGCCGCCGCCGCGGCCCTGAACGAGCTCTCCTCCGGCCAGCTGGCCCAGCGCGAGGTCGTGGTGGCGGTCTCCGATCTGGCCGCCGGGGCCATGATCTCCCCCGCCGACGTGCAGCTGCAGCGCATCCCGGCGGACCCCGACGATCACCGGCTGCTGACCGACCCGCAGGAGCTGGTGGGCCAGCGGCTGGCCATCGCGGTGCCGGCGGGCACGGCCCTGCGCAGCTACCTGCTGGTGGGCCCGCAGCTGCTGGCAGGCAGCGCCCCTGGCACCGTCGCAGTCCCCATCCGGCTGAGCGATCCGGCCGCCGTGGGCCTGCTGAATCCCGGGCAGCTGGTGGACATCGTGCTCACCACCGGCGACGGGTTCGAGCGGCAGATCCGCTCGGAGACCATCGCACAGCGTGTGGCGGTGCTCTGGGTGCCGGCGGCCGACCGCGGCGAGTTCGGCATGCTCTCCGGGAGCCCGGCCGAAGGCGAGGGCATCATCGTGGTGGCCGCCGCGGCCAGCCTGTCCGACGACCTGGCCGGGGCGGTGTCCCGCGGCAAGGTCTCCGCGGTGCTGGTGAATTAGCCCCTTGCCCCGGGCAGCGCAAAGCCCGCCGCTCCCCTGCGTGCTGCAGGCGGTCGGCGGGCTGTTTAGCACTTGGCCCGGGCTACCCCCAGTGCGGGGGTTTTTCGCGTTTCATGGCCTCGGCCAGGTCCTCGGGCGCGTCTCCCCACAGGCGGGGGTCGTCGTCCTTGGCGCGCAGTCCGGCCAGCGGATCCCGGGTGGTTTTCGCGGGGCTGGCGGCCTGCGCGATGGAGTTGGCCGGACGCGAGTTCGCGGAGGACTCGTCCACCGAGGAGGTGTGCGGAACCGGGGTGTAGGAACCGGTCAGCTGCACGCGGGCCTGCAGGTGCTGCGGCGGGGCGATGACCCGCGCGCGCTTCTTGCGGGGCGCCGGCTGCGGATCCCGGCGCTGCTCCCCTGCCGCGGGCAAGGGCTCAGCACCGGGTACGGATTCATCCATCTACTTCGAGCGCTCCGTATCCGTCGGCTGGGTGCTGGCAGGCACCGGCTTCGGGGTGGCGCCGTCTGCTTCGGCCTTGGCGGCTGGAGAATCCTCCTTGGCCTGAGCGGTCTGGGACTCGGCGTCCTTGGAACCCGATTCCTGGGAGCCTGTCTCCTTGGCCCCGGCGTCCGTGGCCGCTGGCGCCTGGTCCTTCGGTGCGCTTGCTGAGGCGTCCTGGTCGGACTTCGGCTGCGCTGCGGCCTCGGTCTTTGCACCGGTCTTCGCATCCGCCTTGGCGTCCGGCGTGGCTTCCGCGGCAGTCCCGGAGGTGACCTGGCTGGCGCGCACCGGCGGGGCCGCGGCCAGCGAGGCGCGCGACTGCTCGGAGGGCGCCGGCGCGGAGGCAGGCTTCAGCTGCAGGTAGCGGGCCAGGCGGTCGGTGACCGCCCCGGGATCGGTGAACACGTCGATGGTCCACAGCGGCACGTAGCGCCAGCCGTGGTTCTCGAAGAAGTCCGGACGCAGGCGGCTGCGCTCGCGCACGGTCAGCCCGGCGTAGTGCTCGGTGCCGTCGTACACCACTGCCAGCGGGCGGATGTCCTGCCCGTCGACGTCGAAGGCATGCGCGGCCAGGTCCAGCACACCGCGGTAGTCCTCCGAGACGATCGCGCCGCGTTCGCGCAGGCGGCGGGCCAAGTCGGAGACCAACGCGTCGAAACGCGGGTGCGCCCAGCTGGCGATCGCCGAGTCGCCGGCCTGCACGCGGGTGAACAGGTCGAAGAACGCGCCGGCGCCGTGGTGCAGGCGGGAGGCTTCCAGCTCCTCGGGCTGCAGGCTGGAGACCAGGGTCAGCCGGGTGCGCGAGCGGGTGACCGCCGCGACGAACAGCTGCTCGCCGCCTGGGCGGGAGAGCTCGCCGAATTCGTGCAGGGTCTTGCCGTGCGGGGTGCGGCCGTAGCCCCAGGCGAAGATCACCGCGTCGCGGCGCAGCCCGATCAGCCGGTTGACGGTGGTGACCACAAACGGCTCGTGCTTGGCGCGCAGGTGCTCCATCGCGTACTTGTGGTTCGGCAGCTGCACGCGGATGGCCTCCGCGATGGCCGACGCGTGGGTGCGGTTGGTTGCGATGACCGCCAGCGACTCGCCGGGGCGGGTGGAGAAGTGCTCGAAGACCAGGTCCACGATGCGCGCGACCTCCGCCACGGTGGTCTGCACGCCGTCGTCGCTGCTGGCCAGGGTGCCGGTGGCGTCGGGCACGTACAGCGCGCTGAGCTTGCCCGAGTGCTCCGCGGTGGCCATGGCCTGCGGCAGCCGCGAGATCGCCGAATCGTAGTAGGTGGCGGACAGCTGCTGCACCAGGCCCTCGTCGATGCCGCGGTACACGGTGGACAGGGTGCCGGTGACCAGCACCTTGTTCAGCGCCGACAGCGCGGAGACCCCGGCGTCGCGCGAGCCGATACGGGCGGTGGGGTCCACGGAGACCTCGAAGGGCTTGGGGCCGCCGAGCATCTCGTCGCCGATGGCGATGACCTGCCGGGAGCGGCGCACCGCGTCGAGCACCTCGCGCAGGGTCAGGTAGTTGGCCTCCAGCAGGATGACGGCGTCGAACTCGGCGTCGTCGGGCAGCGCGGTGCCCAGCAGCAGCGGGGCGGAAACGAAGACCGGGGTCAGCGAATTGACCAGCGATTCGCCCAGCGAGAGCACCTTGGCGATGGAGACGGTATTGTCCTTGAGCATCTCGCGCAGGGCGCGGGAGGCGGCGCGGTGGTCGGCCAGGGCGGCCTTCCAGTTGCGGGCCAGCTGCCAGCGGATGCGCTCGGGCCCGGCGGCGATGTGCGCGCCGTCGGCCAGCCGGTACTCGGCCTCCAGCCGCTCCAGCTTCGCGCCGTCGTTCATGGCCAGGAAGTCGTCGCCGGAGATCATCGCATCCAGCACGGACTGCCACCAGGACAGCTCCAGCTCCGCGTCCACCGCGTCGGCGTCGATCTGGCGCTCGGCGAAGTCGTCGAGCAGGTCGCCCAGGCCGGCTTCGGAGAGCTGCTCGGCGATCAGCGTGCGCTCGGGCAGCTCGGCGAGGTCCTCCTTGTGGTCCACCAGCGCGGCGATCAAATCCAGCAGCTGGGTGATCGGCATTTCACGCAGGTTCCCGCCGGTGCGGGCCGGCAGCATCGCGGAGAGCTTGTCGATGCGCGCCCCGGCGTCGTGGTAGCCGGCCTCCACGTCCAGCAGCCCGCCGGGAACCTGCGGGTTGCGCTGGGATGTGGCGTAGGCGCGCCAGGCCTCGCGCTGCACGGCCACCGCCTGCAAGGCAGCCTGCAGGTCAGGCACGTGCATGCCCGGGCGGACGTATTCCTTGGCGATCTTGCGCAGGCGGGAGCGCACCAGCGAGCCCATCTCCACGCCGTGCTCGCGGCGCCACGCGCTGGTGGCGGTGGCGGCGATCAGATCGTCGATGTCGCCCTCGAAGATGTCGGACTCGAACTTGTCCAGCGAGCCGCGCACGGCGACCAGCAGGGCCAGCTGGTCGCCCCACTTGTCGTAGCTGTCATCCAGCCGGATCTGGCTGCGTTCGGCGATCTTGAGCATGTGCTCGTGCAGGATCGGCAGGTCGCGGCCCAGGCCGCTGGCCAGGCTCAGCGCCTGCGCGGTGGCTTCCTGGTTGCGCAGCGGGGCGCCGTGCCAGGGGCTGGTGGTGTGCTCGCGGGAGAACGCGCCGAGCTGGGCGGCGCGCTTGAGCTGCGCCGCGACGTGGCCGCGCTGGCCCATGGAGTCCAGCACCGAGCGCTTCAGCCGCACCGTGGTGGACGGGGCTGGGTTCAGCGCGGAGAGCCGGGCGAGCTCCTGCATCGACTGGTACGGCGAGCAGCCCCAGCGGCTGCGCACCGAATGCAGCGACTTCACGTGCTCGTGCAGCGCGTGGCGCGAGTCGCGCAAGCGCTTGAACAGGTTGCCCAGCTGCGGCTCGGTGGCGCGCTCGTTGCGCAGGATGGCGCGGGTCAGCTGCTTGCGGACCGCGTCCGGGTCCTCGTTCGGCTCCAGCAGCAGGCTGGCGGCGTCCAGCTTCGCGTTGAAGCGCTCGACGAATTCCTCCGCGGCGGTGCGCTGCTCGGCGATGACCAGCACGCGCTTGCCCTGGGCTGCCAGCACCGCGGCGGCATTCAGCGCAGTCTGCGTGGCGCCGGTGCCGGCGGCGGCGTTGATCGCCACGGATTCCCCGGCGGCGATGTATTCGAGCATGCGCGACTGCGACTCGTCGGCGTCCAGCAGGTAGAGCTCGTCCTCGGGGTCGCGCTCGTCGGAGGACTTGGCCAAGGTGGTGTCCCCGGTGTGGACCTTGCGGTTCGCGCCCGGGACCGGCTTGCCGGCGGGGCGGATGACCGGTTCGTGCGGACGGCGCGGGCGGGCCGAATCCTTGATCAGGTTCTTGACCCGGCGCAGCCGCGAACCGGTGTCCTCCGGCTCGGCCTTCGCGTCGTCCTTGGCCTTGGCCTTGGCATCCTGCTTTGCGCCGGATGTGGCATCGTCGGTTTCGCTCCCGGCGGCGTCGGGGGTGGCGTTCTTCGCGGCGACCATGTTGGCCAGCGCGGTCGAGCCCTTGGTGGCTTCGGCGACCTTGGCGGCGCGTTCGGCCAGCTTCTCGTTCTCGGAGTGCTGGATCAGCGCCTCGATGACCGGGTGCGGGCCGTTGAGCTTGGCCGGGTCGGCCGGGTCGATGAGGTCGGAGAAGGTGGACAGCAGCAGGCGGTGGCCCACGACCACACCCGGCACCTCGGAGACCAGATGGCGCAGGGCGTCCATGCCGCGCACCGGGTCGAAGCGGGCGATCGAGTAGGCGGCGGCGTCCACCGCGGAGACGTCGATCGTCGCGTGGTGGTCGGCCTCGAACTGGCGCACGAACGCCGGGGAGATGGTGGCGCGGCCGACCAGCTGGACGTCGTAGTCGTCGGTGTCCACGTGCTTGGACAGGGTGATGCGCCCGAGCATGATCGGGGCGGAGACCGGTTCGCTCTTGCCCTCGTGCACGGCGCGCCAGTTGGCCACGCCGGCGGCCAGGTAGCCCACGTCGATGCCGCGTTCGTCCCATAGCTCGCTGATCTTGGAGGCCAAGGCGCGGGCGGTGCGCTTGGCCGCGGCGTACTGCTCGGCGTCGTGCAGCAGGGTGGACAGACGGGTGCGTCGGCCGGCCAGGAATTGGGCCAGCCCCGAAGGGTTGGCGTGCGTGATGTCGATGCTGTTGGACGTCGACGGAGCGAACCTCAAGGTGGTGTCGGCCCCGGCGCTTTGCCCCAAGGATTTCACCCAGGCGGCTACTCGATCCGCAGCAGCATTCTGAGCACTGGTCACGACAGTCATTCCCTTCACTGAACCGGCCTAGCGGCGGCGCGCGCCCGCGCGCGACACCTCTATCTAACGTAGTGCACGCGCGCGGCAGAACACCGGCGTGAAACACGTTTTAAGCGTGTGAAGCGGAACCCGGGCGGTGGGCCGGGGCGCATAACGCGCCGCGGCCCACCGCATGGATTCCGCTTCGGGTGTCCGGGCCGCGCCTGGCGGCGGGCCCGGGACCGGCACAGCTAGCTGCCGGTTACTCCCATTCGATGGTTCCCGGTGGCTTGCTGGTGACGTCCAGCACCACGCGGTTGACCCCGTCCACCTCGTTGGTGATGCGGTTCGAGATCTTGGAGAGCAGGGTGTACGGCAGGTGCGACCAGTCTGCGGTCATGGCGTCCTCGGAGGACACCGGGCGCAGCACGATCGGGTGGCCGTAGGTGCGGTGGTCGCCCTGGACTCCCACGGAGCGCACGTCGGCGAGCAGCACCACCGGCATCTGCCAGACTTCGTCGTCCAGGCCGGCTGCGGTCAGCTCGGCACGGGCGATGGCGTCGGCCTTGCGCAGGATCGAGAGGCGTTCCTCGTTCACGGCGCCGATGATGCGGATGCCCAGGCCCGGACCGGGGAACGGCTGGCGTCCCACGATTTCCTCGGGCAGGCCGAGCTCGCGGCCCACGGCGCGAACTTCGTCCTTGAACAGGGTGCGCAGCGGCTCGACGAGTTCGAACTGCAGGTCCTCCGGCAGGCCGCCCACGTTGTGGTGGCTCTTGATGTTGGAGGTGCCTTCGCCGCCGCCGGACTCGACGATGTCGGGGTACAGGGTGCCCTGGACCAGGAACTTCACCGGCTCGCCCTCGGAGGCTTCCTTGGCGATGATCGCCGCCTCGGCGGCCTCGAACGCGCGGATGAACTCGCGGCCGATGATCTTGCGCTTGGTCTCCGGGTCGGTGACGCCGTCCAGCGCGGTCAGGAAGCGCTCGCGCTCGTCGGCGATGTACAGCTTGGCGCCGGTGGAAGCGACGAAATCCTTCTCCACCTGCTCGGCTTCGCCTTCGCGCAGCAGGCCGTGGTTGACGAACACGCAGGTCAGCTGGTCGCCGATGGCGCGCTGCACCAGAGCGGCGGCCACGGCGGAGTCGACGCCGCCGGACAGGCCGCAGATGGCCTTGCCGGAGCCGACCTGGGCGCGGATGCGCTCGATCTGCTCGTCGGCGATGTTGTCAGCGGTCCAGTCGCCCTTCAGGCCGGCGCCGTTGTACAGGAAGTTCTCCAGGACGTCCTGGCCGAACTCGCAGTGCTTGACCTCCGGGTGCCACTGCACGCCGTAGAGGCGCTTGGCCTCGTTGGCGAAGGCTGCCACGGGGGCGCCTGCAGTGGTGGCCAGGACCTCGAAGCCCTCGGGGGCTTCCGAGACGGCGTCGCCGTGGCTCATCCATACGGTCGGGGCGTTTTCCGCGCCGGCCAGGATGGAGCGTGCCTCGCCGGCGAATTCGGTCGCGGTGCGGCCGTATTCGCGCAGGCCGGTTTCGGCAACGGTGCCGCCCAGGGCGCTGGCCATGGCCTGGAATCCGTAGCAGATGCCGAGCACCGGCACGCCGGCGTCGAACAGGTCGGCCCCGACGGAGGGGGCGCCATCGGCGTAGACGCTGGAGGGACCACCGGAGAGGATGATCGCTGCAGGGTTCTTGGCCAAGATGGCTTCGGTGGACAGGGTGTGCGGAACGATCTCCGAGTACACACGAGCCTCACGTACGCGGCGAGCAATCAGCTGCGCGTATTGGGCCCCGTAGTCGACGACCAGAACCGGCTTATGTTCTGGATTGAGGGGAGCAGTAGTCACTCCCCCAGTCTACTGGGTTCGCCGGTCGCGAAACAGCGCGGGCACTGTCATCAACGTCACCACCGGGTCACATTCGGGCCGGTTTCCGGGCGCGCTCGCTGCCCCCTGGCCGGTTCCGGGCGCGGAATACGGCGCCGCCGCCCGCCGGCCCGGGGTGGAAACGACGTCGGCGGGCCGCCTCCCTGCAAGGGGAAGCGGCCCGCCGGACGTTTGCGACAGCGTGTGCCGCTAGTAGCGCTTGGCTGCCTTCGGGTGGTTTTCCATCTCCGCCATGACTTCCTTGTGTACCTTGCGCTCGGTGATGAACGACAGGAACGGCACCACGCCGCCCAGGGCGATGGTGATGAAGCGGGAGAACGGCCAGCGCATCAGGGACCAGAGGCGGAAGTCCGCGAACAGGTACACCACGTAGAGCCAGCCGTGGGCGATCAGGATGCCCAGCGAGGCGTTGAAGCCGCCGGCGACTTCCGCTCGGTTGTGCATGCCGATGGTGTTGGCGGTGCCGTCAAGCAGCTGGCCGCCGATGAACAGCTCCAGCTGCCAGAAGTACTTGAAAACCATTTCCAGCACGAGCAGCAGCAGCATCACGCCGGTGACGTAGGCGAACACCCGGAAGAAGGCAGCCGCGGAGCGGATCTGCGCCGGGGTGCCGCCGAACTTGCGGGGGCGGGGTGCGGGGGTGGTGCTGGACATGGTCGGGCGGTCCTTCCGTGGGAGGTCAGTCATTCAGGTATGCGAAGGCGCGTCAGCTGCTCGCTGGGCCGTCGTCGTCGCGGGGGTCGTTCTGGTGGGCTTCGGCGGCGCGCTCGGCGATCTCTTCCATGCCGCGCTGGTAGTCGTCGCGCACCATGCGGTACCAGAGGAACAGCGCGAAGCCGGCGAACACCACCCATTCGATGCCGTAGAAGACGTTGAGCCAGTTGACCTGGGCTTCCTGCGGCTGCGGACCGACGTAGACGCGGGACAGGCCAGGCTGCTCGGCCGCGGCGCCTTCGGCGGTCTTGATCTCGTGGGCGGTCACGAAGCCTTCGTACAAGGTGGTGTCCCAGAGGTTGGACAGCTGCGAGGAGGCCAGGGTCTCCAGCGCGGGGCTGCGCACGTCGTGGGCCAGCTCCGGGCCCTCGGAAGGCAGCAGGCGTCCGGTGATTTCCAGCTCGCCCTCGGGAGCGGGGCTGGGCGCCGAGGAATCGGGCTGCCAGCCGCGGACCACCGCGATGGCCGCATCCTTCGGCGCGCCGTCGACCTTGAACTCGGTGACGACCCAGGCGCCCTTGACTCCGTCGTGCAGGCGCGGGGCGACCAGCTCGTCGCTGCCCTCGACGAATTCGCCGCTGAAGGTGACGATCTGGTCCGCCACGGTGCCCAGCAGTTCAGTGCCGACCTGGTGGTGCTCGGTCAGCGGGACGGCGACCTCGGTCTTGTCGGCCTTGACCAGCGGCTCGGTTTCGGAGGATCCGAACTGCCAGCCGGACAGGGCGACGAAGCCGGTGGCCAGCGCCAGGGCGGCCAGCAGCGCGAGGAGCCATTGGGGTTTGAGGGCGGTTTTCAGCACCCTACCACCGTACTTCGATTGGCTGTAGAAGTAGAAATGCGCGGGGCGTGAGATTGGCCTTGGACACCTCCGCAGCCCGCGCGGGAACCTTCCGCGCCGCTAGTTCGTTGGGGTGCCGGCGTGCGGCCAAACGGCGGCGGCCCGCCGCCTGCCCGGTGAAGGCGCAGGTGGCGGGCCGCGGAAGCCTGCGGGCGCGAGGCGCCCGGAGTGCCTAAAAGCGGTCGGACTCGTACGGGGAGAGCACGACGTCCACGCGCTGGAATTCCTTGAGCGTGGAGTATCCGGTGGTGGCCATCGAGCGGCGCAGCGCGCCCACCAGGTTGGAGGTGCCGTTGGTTTCGCGGGATGGGCCGTAGAGCACGTTCTCCAGCGAGCCGACGGTGCCCACGCGGGCGCGGTCGCCACGGGGGCTGACCTCGTGGACTGCTTCCATGCCCCAGTGGTAGCCGGCGCCCGGCGCCTCATCGGCGCGGGCCAGTGCGGTGCCGAGCATGACAGCGTCGGCGCCCATGGCGATGGCCTTGACGATGTCGCCGGAGTTGCCCAGGCCGCCGTCGGCGATCACGTGCACGTAGCGTCCGCCGGATTCCTCGATGTAGTCGCGGCGGGCCGCGGCGACATCGGCGATGGCGGTGGCCATCGGGGCGTGGATGCCCAGAGTGCGGCGGGTAGTCGAGGACGCGCCTCCGCCGAAGCCGACGAGCACGCCGGCCGCGCCGGTGCGCATCAGGTGCATGGCCGGGGTGTAGCCCGCGGCGCCGCCCACGATGACCGGCACGTCGAGCTCGTAGATGAACTGCTTCAGGTTCAGCGGTTCGGTGGTCTTGGAGACATGCTCCGCGGACACGGTGGTGCCGCGGATGACGAAGATGTCCACGCCGGCAGCCACCACGGTGCGGTAGAACTCCTGGGTGCGCTGCGGGGTCAGCGAGCCGGCGACGACCACGCCGGATTCGCGGATTTCAGCCAGGCGGGAGGTGATCAGTTCGGCCTGGATCGGGGCCGAGTACAGTTCCTGCAGCTTGGCGGTGATCTTCGGGTCGTTGCGGGTGGCCGCTTCGTGGTTCAGGCCGGCGATGTCCTCAAGCACCTTGGCCGGATCCTCGTAGCGGGTCCATAGGCCCTCGAGGTTCAGTACGCCCAGGCCGCCCAGCTTGCCCAGCGCGATGGCGGTGGCCGGGGAGGTCACCGAGTCCATGGGTGCGCCGATGAACGGGGTCTCGAACTGGAAGGCATCGATCTGCCAGGAGACCGACACGTCCTTCGGGTCACGGGTGCGGCGATTCGGTACGATCGCTACGTCGTCCAGGGAATATGCCTTAGTGGCCCGCTTGCCGCGGCCGATCTCAATCTCATTACTCACGACCCTAGGTTATCAAGAGTGCGGCCGATTCCCGCCTTTGACCACCGCCAGATTGCGCCGGACTGCGCGTCTAGTGCGCCACACCCGCCACCGTGCGCAGCGTGGCCGCGGTGTCGGCCAGGGCCTGCGCGGCCTCCTGCTCGGCATCGGCAATCTGGTCCATGACCTGTGCCATCTTGTCGAACAGCGGCTGGCGCTGGTCGATGTCCGCCGGCTCTTCGAGCAGCTGGGCGAAGTCGATCCAGAAGGCCGCCAGCTGGGCGTAGGCAGCGGAGTGCTCCCCCAGTTCGGACAGGCCCGGAAGGTCCGCGGCTTCGTCAAGGAAGTCCGCATACAGCCCGCGCAGGCCGCCGATTCCGCCGAAACGGGTGTCGGACAGGAAGCCTGCCAGCTGCGAGAGCCCAATTTCCAGCTGTTCGGCGTCGGCAAACATCTGGTTCCAGCCGGTTTTGCCTTCGGTGTCGCGCAGGCGGGCCGCGAAGTTGCGCATGCCTGCGATGCCGAAGTTCTTGGCGAAGTGCACCGGGATGCCGCGCAGCTCGCTGGTGCCCAGCAGCCGGGCCGTGGTCTCCTGGACCGCGTCCAGCACATTGGAGGCCAGGGCCTCGGGCTTGGGCGAGCGGCGCGAGGTGACCCAGGCCTGCCAGAACTTCTCGCGCTTCCGGCGGGCGCGGGCAGCGGTCAGGTCCTCGGGGCTGATGGGGTTCAGCGAGCCGGAACCGTCGTCCACCAGCAGGTCGTCGTCGAGTTCTCCAACCACTGCCAGATCGATGGTGTCCGACTCGTCGACTTCGCCCTCCTCGATCCACGGCAGGGCGTTGACCGCGACGCGGACCACGACGGCGCGTCCGGCGTCCAGCCCGGTGTCGAGGTATTCGGCGGCGCGCACGGCCGAACCGGTGGTGCGCTCGTTGATCTTGGCGCCGCAGCGGGTCAACAGGTTCTGGGTATATGGCTCAGGATGGGCGCGGGTCACCAGGGTGACGCTGACGGCGTCCTCGTCCTGGAAGCTGTGCTGCATGAAGCCGACGCCGCCGGCCAGGCCCGCGAGCATGGCCTCGGAGTACGGCTGCCCGGTGACGGGGTTGGTCACGCCGGCCTGGGTGAGCACGCGATGCCAGAGCGCCGCGTCGTACTGCACCACGTTCTCCGGGGCCGGGTATTCGGGCAGTTCGTCCAAGTTGGCCGGTGCCTTGGCTGGCTGTTCCGGGCGCTTTGGTTTGGCGGACTTGGCCTTGCCGGAGCCCTGCTTTCCGGATTTGCCCTGTGAGGCGTAGTTGCGCGCTTCGGCGGCGCGGGCGGCCCGGGGGCTTTCGGGCTTGTTGGTGAGGATGTTCTTGCGGGCGGTCGTATAGCTCTCGCCGGTGCGCTCCATGCGCTCGCGGGCAAGTTTCTTCAGGTTCGCTGGCTGAGCCACGTGAATCGGTTTCCTTCCGTCCTGCGGCGCCGTGGCGGGAGGGACCCCGCACGCGCACCTCGCGCCGCCATCGAATAATTCTACGTGTCAGATCGGGTTTGGCGACCGGTCGGGGCACGTGGGATTGGCAACTGCGCGCGGAAAGAAAACCGAATGCTCGTCAATCCGGTAGCGGGATGCTGGTCGGGACGCCCGGTGGACTGTAATTCCTGCGCAACCGCTGCGCCGGATCCCTGTCCTTGGGCAGCAGCACCCACGGCAAGCCCTTCACCCACACGATCTTGATCACCTCATGGTCGAACTCGATGTGGTGGTTCTTGCACCCCGGAGCGATCTTGTCCAAGTTCGTTTCCCCGCCCAAGGCGTACGGGTCGGTGTGGTGGAACTCCAGCTGCTCCACCGTCGCGGTGCACCCGGGCACCAGGCAGTACCGGTCCCTGGCCAGCACCGCACGCTGCAGCACCTCGGGCACGAAGCGTTTGGTCCGCCCGAAGTCCAGCAGCACCCCGTCCGTGTTGAACACCGCCGGGATCAGATCCGCCTGGCACAGCAGCTGCCGCAACGCCGCCGGCGGCAGATCCACCCCGTGCGCGGTCTGCGCCGTGGAGGACGCCAAGTGTTGCAAGTCGTTCAGCTGCAGGTGGGCGATGACCACCGGCCGCAACCGCTTGCGCTTGCGCTGCGGCGGGGATCTGTCGGGGTCCCCGGCGGAGCGCTCGTCTCCGTCCTCGGCCCAGGCGGCCTTGCCGGCGCTGTCCTCGTCGGCGTTCGCGGGGTCGGAATCGAAGAGGGATCCCTGGCCCGGGCCGCCGTCCCCGAAGGCGGTTCCGGGCGGGTCGTCGCCGGTGGCGTCCAGCAGGATCTCCAGCAACGCGTTCAACGCGCGTTCGGGCGGGGTCGCTTCGGGGATGAACAACTCGTCATCGTCCCAGCGCAGCTGCTCGGATCCTTCGGGCAGCAGGTCCTGGATGGACCAGCCGCCTTCCCCGTCGGGGCCGGCCCCGGTAGCTCCGGCCCCGGTGGTTTCGCTCTCGGTGGCGGCATCCGCCTGCGGCTGCGGGTCCTGCCCCGTGGGTTGGTTCGGATTGTCGGCAGGGTCCTTGAAAAACGACGCCCCCGCCACCGGCCCGCCTGAGCCTGACCCCCGGTTCGGGTTCGCCGAGGCCGGGTTCCTCCGCGCGGCCTGCCCGGCCTGCGTGCTGGCCTTGTTCGCCGCCGCGATCAACGCATCCACCCACGCCCCCTCCGCCGTGGAAGTCCGCACCAAAAACTCGCGGAAGTGCGGGCTGCGGATCGGCAGCGGGAACACGCCACGGCGCAGCGAGGCCGGCGGGATTGGCCCGGACCGGTTGATGGCCTCCAGGATCAGGCAGGCGATCTTCTTCACCGCCGCGAACGGGATGAACTCCTCGGCCAGGACGTGGGCGGCGTGTTCCTCCACGGTGCGCCCATCGGCATGCAACAGGGTCGGGCTGGTGGCGGTGCCTTCGAAGGTGCGGTCTTCGGGTTCGACCTTGGCCAGTTTCCGGCTGGCCTGCCGCACCACCGTCGGATCCACCCCGGACTCGAAGAGCAGGGCGGCCAGGTGCTCGAAGCGTGGGGCAACCCGGGCGCCGGTGAAGTCCTTGCGCCCCACCAAGTCCATGGAATCCAGGATGAGGCGGTGGGTGTGCCAGTAGGGGGTGCGGGTCCAGGAGGCCAGCAGTTCTTCGGGGTTGCGGTAGCAGGCGCGTCCGCAGGCGCGCACCGGGGTGCTGGTGGTGTCGGCGGGGTGCTCGCGCAAGTGCTCCAGTTCGGTGTGGGCCAGGGTGTGGGCGGCGGTGGCGGCAGTGCGTTCGGCGGCGACCAAATCCATGCGGGTCGCTTCGAAGCCGAGCTGCTGGGCGGTGGTCGCCAGTTCCAGGGCCAGGCGGGGATCGGTGGTATCGGAGAGGGTTTCGCGCAGGGCGGCGAAGGTGTCCAGCAGGCTGGTGGCCAGGTCCCGCAGCTGGGTGCCCGATAGTTCGGGCAGGGCGGCACCGGGCGCGGGACGTACCTGGGCCAGTACGTGGTGCAGGCTGGTGAGGCCTTGGGCCAGTGCGGTGGTGTTCATGGCTCCAGTGAACGCCCGGGCGCACTGGCTGGTGGTGGGTGGGGTGCGGATTGTGGAGAAGTGCCGGAAAAGAATTCTTTGGGCCCGGGGAAGGTCGGACGTCGCCGTCGCTCCTTAGTCGCCGCGAAACACCGGCAGTCACTGGCGATACACGCGTGCCGGTCATGCAGGTCTTGCGGTCTCGAACCAGACTAAAATTGCGGACAGATGCGTTTGCGCAACTTCTTGGGGGTAGTTGGAGTGAAGAACCGTTCGGCCCGGTGGGCCTTGGTCGCGGCGGTGGCTTACGCCATCGCGCTGGTGCTGGTGGCATTCTGGCCGACACCCGTGGATGCCGAAGCGGGGCCGTGGCTGTTCGCGTTCATCGAGCAGCTGCACCGGATCGGCGTGCCGCAGTGGTTCGGCTACGGCGAGATCGAATTCGGCGCGAATATCCTGTACTTCATGCCGTTGGGCCTGCTGGCCTCGTGGTGGCTGCGCTGGCCGTGGCTGGCGGTGCTCTGCGGACTCGGGGTCTCCGTGATGATCGAAACCGGGCAGCTGCTCCTGCTCCCTGACCGGGTGCCCTCGGCCAGGGATTTGGTGGCCAATACCCTCGGCACCGGGCTGGGGGCGCTGGTCTTCATGCTGTGCCGCGGCTGGCTGCGCCGTCGCGCGAGGCAGGGTGCCGCACGCTGATCCCCGGGCGCATCCGTCCCGGGCAAGCAGTGCCGCTCCCCCGCGACGGGCGGCCGCACTGAGCGCGCTATTCCGGCTTGCGCGAGATGAGCAGCGTCGGGGTGACCTGCCGGTCGCGGACCGCTTCGATGGAATGCTGCCGTCGCAGCACCACGTCCTCGCCCAGGATCAGCGCTCCGGAGAGCGGGGCGCCGCCCTGCTGCAGCATCAGCGCTGCCCGGGCGAGCACCTCGTCGCGGTGCTCCATGCTGCGCTGCACATCGAACCCTGCGCCTTCCAGGTAGCCGCGGTAGGCGGTTTCCGATTCCACGTGGGAGCATTCCCTGGTGATGGACCATGGCATCGGGAAGGTCAGCTCGTTGGTGCCCATCAGGTCGTAGACGCCGAAAACGCCGCCGGGGCGCAGCAGCCGGAAGACCTCGGCGAACACCGGGGCCTTGTCGGCGATGTTCATGCCCACGTGCAGCATCAGCGCGGCATCGAAGGAGCCCTCGGGCAGCCCGGTGTCCTGGCCAGGCCGGTTGAGCATGGTGACGGCGCCGTCGAGCCCGCAGGCGCGGTTCAATTCGGTGGCCAGGTCGACGAACTCCGCGGTGACGTCCACCCCGGTGACGGTCGCGCCGCGGCCGGCGAAGTAGCGAGCCGGCCCGCCCATGCCGCTGCCGACATCCAGCAGGCGCGCGCCGTCGTCGAGCGCCAGGGTGTCGGCGATCCAGGCGGTGGTGTGCTTCCCGCCCAGGTGGAGGTGGTCGGCTTCGTTGGTGTCCTCGGCCCGCAGCCGGGCCGGGTCGTGTCCGGCGGCGCGCAGCGCGGCGAACATGGCCTCGCGCACGTTTCCGGAGGCGTAGTGGACGATGGTTTCCTCGGTGTCGCTCATGGCGCACCCTCCACTTTCTGCGGGCCGGGGTCGGGGTTTCGGGGCGAAACCGGCAGTAGGCCAGGGCGTCGTGCATCCCATGATAAGTCCGTGCGCGGCATGTGGACCCGTGCGTTGGCCGCGAATCCGTCGGCGGCGCGCGGGCACGGGAAAACCCCGCCCCTGCGCGCCGGATGGGCGGGCTGGGACGGGGTTTGGCCTGGGGTTTCTAGCGTGAACGGTAGTTCGGGGCCTCGACGGTCATCATGATGTCGTGCGGGTGCGATTCCTTCAGGCCGGCGGCGGTGATGCGGACGAACTTGCCGCGCGCCTTCAGCTCCTCGATGGTCGGGCCGCCCACGTAGAACATGGTCTGGCGCAGGCCGCCGACCAGCTGGTGCACCACGGCGGACAGCGGGCCGCGGTACGGAACCTGGCCTTCGATGCCTTCCGGGATCAGCTTCTCGTTGGACGGCACGTCCGACTGGAAGTAGCGGTCCTTGGAGTAGGAAGTGTTCTTGCCGCGGGTTTCCATGGCGCCCAGCGAGCCCATGCCGCGGTAGGCCTTGAACTGCTTGCCACCCATGAAGACCAGGTCGCCCGGGGACTCTGCGGTGCCTGCCAGCAGGGAACCGAGCATGACCGAGTCGGCGCCGGCCACCAGCGCCTTGCCGATGTCGCCCGAGTGCTGCAGGCCGCCGTCGGCGATCAGCGGCACGCCGGCCGGGATGGCGGCCTTGGCAGCTTCGTAGATGGCGGTGACCTGCGGGACGCCCACGCCGGCGACGATGCGGGTGGTGCAGATGGAGCCCGGGCCCACGCCGACCTTGATGGCGTCGGCGCCGGCGTCGATCAGCGCCTTGGCGCCCTCGAAGGTGGCAGCCTGGCCGCCGATGACGTCGACGTGCGCCGCGGCGGGGTCCTTCTTCAGGCGGGCGATCATTTCCAGCACGCCCTTGGAGTGGCCGTTGGCGGTGTCCACGACCAGCGCGTCGACGCCGGCGTCGATCAGGGTCATGGCGCGCTCGTAGCCTTCGCCGAAGAAGCCCACGGCGGCGGCCACGCGCAGGCGGCCGTCCTCGTCCTTGGTGGCCAGCGGGTACTGCTCGGCCTTGTCGAAGTCCTTGACGGTGATCAGGCCGGTCAGCTTGCCTTCGTCGTCGACCAGCGGGAGCTTCTCGATGCGGTTCTTGGAGAGCAGCTCGATGACGGTCTCGCGGGAGACGCCGTCCTTGGCGGTGATCAGCGGCATGCCGGTCATCACCTCGTAGACCTTGGTGGTCAGGTACTGCTCGCGCGGCACGAAACGGGTGTCGCGGTTGGTGATGATGCCCAGCAGCTTGTTGTTCTCGTCAACCACCGGCAGGCCGGAGACGCGGTACTGCGCGCACAGGTCATCCCAGTCGGCCAGGGTGGCGCCCGGGTGCACGGTGACCGGGTCGGTGATCATGCCCGACTCGGAGCGCTTGACCTGGTCGACCTGCTTGGCCTGGTCCGCGATGGAAAGGTTGCGGTGGATCACGCCGATGCCGCCCTGGCGGGCCAACGCGATTGCCATCGGAGCCTCGGTGACGGTGTCCATGGCGGCCGAGCTGATCGGCACCTGGATGTTGATGCGCTTGGTGAAGCGGGTGGTGGTGTCGGCGTTGGACGGGATCACATCCGTTGGGCCAGGCAGCAGCAGCACGTCGTCGTAGGTGAGTCCTTCAAAGGCAAAGGGGTTGAACTCAGTCACGTATGAACCTTTCGGGGCGAAAGCGGAGGTTGCTTATATGTTAGAACCCTTTTGCCCTTTGCGTGATTCCCGCTCGCGCCACTGTGTCCAAGCTCATGCCGCGGTGGCGTCATAAGCGCAGATCAGCACCGAAGTGTGTCGGATGCCGGGCCGCGACTAGTTTTTGAATCCGGTGGCCGCGCGGAAGGCGGTGGCGAACTCGTCCGCGGCGCTGTCCACGAACATCTTGGACAGGTGCGAATTGTCCAGATAGGTCAGCACGTTGCCGATGACCGCCTTGCACACGCCCTGAGGGCAGAGCACCGGGGTCAGGTCCAGGGAGATCACCGTGTTGCCGTAGTCGGCGGAGTCCAGCCACTTCTCCACCGGGTTGGTCTCGTTCAGCAGCTCGGAGGCCAGCCCATCGCAGCGCGAGGGGTCCGACTTGGCCGAGTCCACGCATTCGGGGATGAGGTATTCGTAGCGCGGGGTGTCGCGCACCGCGACCACCTTGCTGCCCGCGGCGAGGAACGGGAAGATCGCCTGGTCGAACCCGTCCACCAGGGCTTCCTGCTCCCCCGGCGTGCGCAGGTCCTCGTCGTAGCCCTGCACGGTCATGCTGGCGTTGGCCATAACCCAGGTGGGGGCCAGCGCTGTGACGTATTCCTGGGCCGCGTCCTGGAAGGAAGCGCACTCGGGTTCGGAGCGCGCCGTCTCGGAGCCGTAGCGGCAGCCCGGGTGGTGCAGCAGGATCCAGCTGCCGCCGGAGCCCTCCATCATCCGTGCTCCGGCCTCGGACCAGTGCTGCATGTGCGAATCACCCAGCATCACCAGCACCGGCTCCCCCGCGCCGAAGTTGCCGCCCTGCCGGCAGAAGGTGATGCGCGGGTCCTCGGGATCCTGCGCCCCGGAGCACTCCTGCCCCGGGTTCTGCCATTCGCCGTCCAGGTCGGTGGCCAGCGGCAGGGTCAGCGCCGCCGGCGACGGATCCCAGTCCTCGCTGGCGGTGGCCCCGGGCGTCTCCTCAGGGGCCTGCGCGGCGGCCACGGTGCGGCGGTACTCGACGTTGCCTTCCCAGGCGAGCACCGGGACGCTGACGATGCCCACCCCGATCACCGCAACCAGCACGCCGGAGGCCAGCTGGGCTTGGCGTCCTGCGAGCAGGCCGCCGAAGTCCGCGGCCACCTGCCGCGCGGACAGCGGCTTCTCCACCCAGCGTGTGGTGCACCAGGACATGGCGATGGACGCGATGATCAGCAGCGCTCCGGGAAGGATGCCCGCGCGGCTCGAGCCGCTGAGCGTCAGGTAGAACACCAGCAGCGGCCAGTGCCACAGGTACATGCCGTAGGACAGGTCCCCCAGCTTGCGCAGCGGAGGCAGCGACAGCAGCCCCGAGGGGTTGGACCAACTTCGGGCGGAAGGGGCCATGATGACCAGCGCCGCACCCAAGGTCGGGACCAGCGCGATGTAGCCGGGGAATTGGCCCTGCACGTCCAGCAGTGCGCCGCAGGAGATGATCGTGGACAGGCCCGTCCAGCCGCCAATCCGGCGCAGCTTCTCCGGCAGCGCGGAAAGCCACGGCAGGGCGAGCGCCAGCAGGGATCCCAGCGCGAATTCCCACAGCCGGGCGCCGGTATGGAAGTAGGCAACCTGCTGGTTGGCGGCGGTCAGGTGGATCGAGAAGGCCAGGGATCCGGCGAAGATGAGCCCGAAGGCGGTGCCGGCGACCCAGGCGAAGTTTCGCCTCGAGAAGAACAGCTTCCAGACAAGAGCGCAGGCCGCGAGGATCAGCGGCCAGAGGATGAAGACCTGCCCTTGGACGGACAGCGACCAGAAGTGCTGCAGCGGCGAGGAGGCCGCGGTGTTGAAGGCGTAGTAGTCGACCTGGTTCTCCGCCAGGTACCAGTTCTGCTTGTAGAACAGCGAGGCGAAAGACTGGTCGATCAGCTGCGGCCAGCGGTTGCTGGGCAGCAGCACCCATGAACCGATCACCACCGCGAGCACCACTACGGCGGCCTGCGGCACGAGCCGGGAGAAGCGGTGGGCCCATTGGTTCAGCACCCGGGGCCATTCGCCGCGGCTGATCCGTTTGGAGACCGAGGCGGTGAGGAAGAAGGCGGAGAGCATCAGGAAGATGTCCACTCCCCCGGAAACCCGGGAGAACCAGATGTGGTAGACCATCACGAGCAGCACCGCCAGGGCGCGCAGTCCCTGCAGGTCGGTCCTGAATCCGGGTTTGGATTCAGCTTTCCCGGCGGGGGTGATCGTCAACGACACGAAGTGGTGCTTTCCTCGGGGACAGGGCGGGTCCGGTTCTGCGGCCTCAGCCCTTTCCGAACATCATTCGATCCTAGCAATCAGGAATTTGTATTCCATTTGAACTGATTCCTCAAGCTTGCGTTGCACGACAAATTGGTAGTCCCTTCACTAGCTCCTTTCATCCGACTACAGCGACCGAGACGCGGGCCGCAGAGACGAAATGCCTAGGATGGCGCAGGCTGCCGCCGGGTTAGATCCATCTGGTAACACCCGATTAATTCATCGTTGGGGCTTGGCATCGCAGGGTTGCGCCTGGCTTAGTCGGCTGGCGAAAACCGTGGCTGGTTCGTCTAGAACGTGTTCCGTTAGGACGTGTGAAGGAACCTGATTCTCCGCTGTCTTCGAAGCTCGGCACCATGAACTTGTTGGACAACGTTGAAGACAGCCAACTGGTCAATCAGTACCTTCGGCACCATTTTTGCTATGGCAAGATTTATTTTGACGATGGGTACGCTTCCGTACAGAAGGGTGTTCAATGCCGTCTCTCACCAAGCTTGTAGCAAGACTCAAGATGCTTCATGTCCCGGATTCCCGGGACAAATCGAAGGTCTATGTCGTCTACGCTAAGCAACGCAGCCCGTTTGCGTCTCTGGAGTACATAGAACCAATCATTGCGGTCATGGCCAACGAGCGTAACTGCTATGCACTTCAAGAGATGTATCCGGACGCTGAAGTCAGTTGGGAAGCGCGAAGGGTACAGGATGCTGGCGATAGCGCCATGACAGAAGCCGAGATCCTGTATCTTACCCATACCACTTTGTTGCCGTATGACATGGATGCCAACGGAAATCCCATCTACGGAGTCATGGAGTCGCCGATTCCCGAAGCTCTTTATTGCAGTCGGGAAACAGCAGAGCGAGAAGCGCCGGATCGCTACTTGCACGTAGTCCGTGTCGGGCAAGTAAACCTTCTCGGTGTCGGCGAAATTTTGGAATAGGTTTCCGCAAGTGTACGTCGCTGCTTGGAGCTGCAGGACGAGAAGAGGGAGCACCCTTGCCAAGCGGGGAACCTGCCATTTTGCTTGGTTGTAGACGTTGGTTCGGCTCTCACACGGGCATGAACTTTTCGCTCAGAGTGGGTGAGTCTGGTCATCCTCATCCAATTGAACCGGCTCGAATGCGGAGAATGGACTCCTGCTGGCAAGAACCCTGAAGGCAAGGCCCATTAGAAGAGCGCCGGGGAAAAAGACAAACAGCATATTACCCAGTCGAGCTCCCGACGAGTTGTCGGGACCCTGCGCGAAATCAACAGGGATGGCAATGTCCTTGTATCTGGGATCGATGACTACGAGCAGCTCATCACCCAGTTCCATGGATTTCTGCCCTACCGTGTTCCAGCTCAGTGCCATCCGCCGGTCGCCCACGTCAACCTTGGCCGGCTCTCCGGAGCGCCCGGTGATCTCGTGGGCTGCCAGCGTCGCGGTGATGTGCGGTTGCGTGCTGACGGCGTCTTGCGCGGCGCGCGCGTCCTGCGCAGCGCTCACGATGAACGCCGCCGCTGAGGCAACGGACACCACCAGGCACACCAGGATCAGCGTGTAGCGGGCCTTGCGCCGCGCATGCTGCAAAGCCAATACCAGGCGTTCGAAACGGCCCGGGGCCGGTTTGACGCCCAGTTGGCGTAGCACGTGGGCAGGTCGGTCTGGTTTGAGCATGAACTTGTAGCCGATAGCCCACGTGCCTCCGGCCAGCATGAGCACGAAGAAAGCTCCGAGCATCCAGTCGGTTTCCGCGTCTTCTTCCAATTGCATTGGTGAGCTGTATAGGTGGTAGTAATACGGGTCAGCTGCCGGCATCCGCGGATCGGCAACGAGCTGGACCTCGGACCCCGGCTTGTACAGCTGATCCGTGCAGCTGGTTTGCGCGGTGTGTTCGCCGCCGTTGAGTTTCACCTGCACTGAGCAGTCGTCCACGTCCTGGGACAGTACCGTTGCACTCACCGTTGTTGAGTGCTTCATGAGGCCCGCGAGGTACAGGTTGTCCTGGTGGAAGGCTGCCGCGATTCCGGCGGCCAGCAACGCCATGCCGAACACCATTGCGGCGACAATCCACTTGCGGGCCGCGCGTGTGGTGTTGAACCGCCGCAGCCGGGGTGGGCCGGGCTCTTCATTGCGGTGGTGCCGCATATGGCGGGCGCTCCCATCGCTTAGTCGGGGTATGTGGTCGAAGTATGTGTTCCATTAATGCACGAATGCCGCCGCGGATCCGAGTCGAGACTCGGTTCCGCGGCGGCATCAGCTGCCAGGCAGAAGCCTAGTGGCTGTGTGCTGCTTCCTCTTCCTCGGCTGGCTTGTCAGCCACGAGGGTTTCGGTGGTCAGCACCAGGGCTGCGATCGAAGCTGCGTTGCGCAGCGCCGAGCGGGTGACCTTGACCGGGTCGATGACGCCTGCGGAAAGCAGGTTCTCGTAGACGCCGGTCTTGGCGTTGAAGCCCTCGTTGGCACCGGATTCGGCGACCTTGGAGGCCACCACGGAGCCGTCGAAGCCGGCGTTGGTGGCGATCCAGAACAGCGGCTGCACCAGTGCGCGGCGGACGATGGCCACGCCTGCTGCCACGTCGCCTTCGGCGGCGGTGGCGCGGGCATCCTCATCCAGTGCGGACAGGGCGTCGACCAGGGCGGTACCGCCGCCGGCCACGATGCCCTCCTCCAGCGCTGCACGGGTGGAGGACACGGCGTCCTCGATGCGGTGCTTGCGTTCCTTCAGTTCCACCTCGGTCGACGCGCCGACCTTGATGACGCCGATGCCGCCGGCCAGCTTGGCCAGGCGCTCGGAGAGCTTCTCGCGGTCCCATTCCGAATCGGTGCGGGACAGTTCGGCCTTCAGCTGGGCCACGCGGTCCTGGACGTCTTCCTCGGTTCCGGCACCGTCAACGATGGTGGTCGAATCCTTGGTGATGGTCACGCGGCGGGCCGAGCCGAGCACCTCGGTGCCGACCTGGTCCAACGACAGACCCAGCTCAGGGGTAACCACCTGGGCACCGGTGAGGATCGCCAGATCCTGCATCATGGCCTTGCGGCGGTCGCCGAAGCCCGGAGCCTTGACGGCTACCACGTTCAGCAGGCCGCGCAGCTTGTTGACCACCAGGGTGGACAGGGCTTCGCCCTCGACGTCCTCTGCGATGATCAGCAGCGGCTTCTTGGCTTCCAGGACCTTTTCCAGCAGCGGCAGGAATTCCGCCACGGTGGAGATCTTGCCCGGGTTGATCAGCACCAGTGCGTCTTCCAGGACAGCTTCCTGGCGCTCTGCATCGGTGATGAACTGCGGGGACAGGTAGCCCTTGTCGAACTGCATGCCCTCGGTGAGGACCAGCTCGGTGGCGGTGGTGGAGGATTCCTCGATCGTGATGACACCGTCGGTGCCCACGGTCTTGAAGGCCTCGGCCAGCAGGTCGCCGATTTCATCCGACTGCGCGGAGATGGCCGCCACGTTGGCGACCTTGTCCTCCACGGCCACGGCGTTGGCGGCCAGGCGCTCGGAGACGATCTCGGTGGCCAGCTCGATGCCCTTGCGGACATCGCCAGGCGCGGCCCCGGCGGCCACGTTCTTCAGGCCTTCCTTGACCAGTGCCTGGGCCAGGACGGTGGCGGTGGTGGTGCCATCGCCTGCAACGTCGTTGGTCTTGGTGGCGACTTCCTTGGCCAGCTGTGCGCCGAGGTTCTCGTATGGATCTTCCAGATCGATGTCACGGGCAATGGTGACACCGTCGTTGGTGATGGTCGGGGCGCCCCAGGTTTTGGCGAGCACCACGTTGCGGCCGCGTGGGCCGAGGGTGACCTTCACGGTGTTTGCGAGCTTGTCGATGCCCGCTTCGAGGGCACGGCGTGCTTCCTCGTTGAATGCTAGCTGCTTAGCCATGCATTGACTCCTGAAAGTTCGGCTGCATCCGCGTAGCTTCTCCCCCACGTCCGGCGAGCGCCGTGACGGTGGATGGCTAGTGGATGCCGCGAGGTTGGCGTTACTTTACGACGACTGCCAGAACGTCGCGAGCCGAGAGCACCAGGTACTCCTCGTTGCCGACCTTGACCTCGGTTCCGCCGTACTTCGAGTACAGGACTACGTCGCCTTCGGCTACGTCCAGCGGAATGCGGTTGCCGTTGTCGTCGATGCGGCCTGGGCCTACTGCGACAACGGTGCCTTCCTGCGGCTTTTCCTTGGCGGAGTCCGGAATAACCAGGCCCGAAGCGGTGGTGGTCACGGCTTCGACCTGCTTGATGACAATGCGGTCTTCGAGCGGCTTGATGGAGACAGACATGGTCTCTCCTTTTCATGTATGAACCAATGGTGTAGGGGTGCGCCCTACTGGCATTGGACCAACCGTCGTCGCGGTGCCAGTTGGTGGTATCCAGTCAGGCGGTGTGACATGCCAACGGCATGCCACCCACACATGACTTTAGGACGATTATTAGCACTCGGTCAAGGCGAGTGCTAACGAACGCACTAGTTCCCCGCCACGGTTCGCGCAGAGCGCACCTTGGCCGATTCCTCGATGTCTTCCGGAGCGGACAGATCCATCTTCATCAATGGGACGACCCTTGATTTGGTCACGAGCCTGTGGATCAGCCAGAGCCCCAGGAAGAGCGGCAGGCCGATGTAGGCGGAGAGCACTTCCAGGCCGCGTCCGGCGAGCACCGCCTCGTAGTTCTGTCCCGCAATGACGGCAATGAGCATCACGAAAGCGAGCAACGGTCCCAACGGGAAGAACGGGGCACGGTAGGGCAGGTCCGACACGTCGTATCCCTGCGCCAGATAGCCACGGCGGAAGCGGTAGTGGGACACCGCGATGCCCACCCAGACGATGAAGCCGCACAGGCCCGAGACGTTGAGCAGCCAGGCATACGCCGCGCCCTGTCCGATCAGCGCGGTGAGGAATCCGAAGAGTCCCACACCAGCGGTGGCGAACAATGCGGCCATGGGCACACCACGGGAGTTGGTGCGGCCGAAGATCTTCGGAGCCTTGCCGTCGTGGGCCATGGCGTAGAGCATGCGGGTCGAGGCGTAGAGTCCGGAGTTTCCGGCGGAGAGGATTGCGGTGAGGATGACGGCGTTCATCGCGGCTGCCGCGAAGGCGATGCCGGCACGCTCGAAGACCATGGTGAATGGCGAGGACGCCACGTCAGCTTCGCCGCTTGAGAGCAGGCTCGGGTCGGTGAACGGGATCAGGCAGCCGATGATGAAGATGGCGCCGATATAGAAGAGCATGATGCGCCAGAACACGCTGCGGATGGCTTTCGGGATTTCACGGCGGGGATCCTTGGCTTCGCCGGCCGCGACACCGACCAGCTCAGTGCCCTGGAAGGAGAACCCGGCGATCATGAACACGGCCATGATGGAAATCCATCCCCCATGGAAGACGTCTTGGCCTTCCCGCCAATTGGCGAGCGGGTCGGCATGGTCGCCCAGGATGCCGAAGATCATCAGGACGCCGGCCACCAGGAATGCGATGACGGTGACGACCTTGATCAGCGCGAGCCAGAACTCGCCTTCACCGAAGGCCTTGGCGGACAGGGCGTTCAGCGCGGTCAGCACGAAGAGGAACCCTCCGGCCCAGACCCAGCCGGGGACGTCAGGCAGCCAGAAACTCATGACGATTCCCGCTGCCACCAACTCGGCCGCTACGGTGATGGCCCAGTTGAACCAGTAGTTCCAGCCGATGGCGAACCCGAAGGACGGCGAGACGAAACGGGTGGCATAGGTCTGGAAGGAACCTGCCACCGGGATCTTTGCGGTCATCTCCCCCAGCGACTGCATGAGCAGGTACACCATGAGTCCCACGGCGGCATAGGCGACGAGCGCCCCTCCCGGTCCGGCCTGGGCGATGGTGCCGCCGGAGGCCACGAACAGCCCGGTGCCGATGGAGCCGCCAATGGCGATCATCTGCAGATGCCGACTGCTGAGTTGTCGCTTGAGCTTGTGATCCGTTGCGTTGCCTGCTGTTTCCGGAGCGGGGACGGTGCTTCGTTGCGCCGTCGGCTGCCGTGTCGTTGTCTGCCTTAGTTTCATCACAGGTGACATACAACACCACGAGGCACCTCTCGTGCGACGTGGATCACTCGACAATTTCCCTGCCGCGAAACTCGCAACCTTGATCCTCAGAAAATGAAAACTCCGAGAAGGCTCCCGCAGCTCGCGCACCGTAAACCACATCATTGCCCAATCCGAAGATTGCCGTTGAAGCGACGTTAAGGATTAGCCTTTGAAACTCATTCAATGCTAGTGAATCAGAAAAACTTATTCTAGACTTGGGTACTTTCTCGGCTGATTGTCCCTTCTGCGCAACGTCCGGGAGCCTGACACCCGCTTGATACCCCAGTTTAGGGAGATCCAGAAAAATATCTGCAGGGCTGAATATGACGTAAATGTGACGTGAATTCGATATGCGGAAAGCCTCGATCGGGACCAAGCCCTTAGTTCATGCGTTCAGATGTCGATCCGCCCGGGCTTCGCAGGAATGGCTTTGTACGAAAACCTGCTGTCGCCCGACCGTGGGCGATCCTCGGCAAATTCGCCGCCACTCCCCCAATCAGCGGAACAAATACAGTGCTCTCGGCCGGTGGCCACGTAAACTCCACTGCAACAGCCATGGTCAGTGATTGACCTGCGGATCATTCGTCTAGGTGGAGGAACGCGGAATGTCGATTCACCGGCGAACGTTGGCAGGGCTCATGGCGGGAGGATGCCTGATTCTGACTGCATGCGCACCCGCGGGAGCCCATTTGTCGACCCAAACCGATGCATCGTCGATGGCTTGCACCCCTTCGGACGGGCAAGGGCAAATCGCCATCGCTCAGGTGCACATCCATGCGGACGGTTCCCGCCCTGTTCTCATACGTGAGGTGACTCCCAAGAAATCCGACAACGTCCAAATAGAGAGTTTCGGCGTCATTCCGGACGGCGAGGAAGGATTCCGCGGCGTCTCGCTGCCTTCAGATCCCGATGCGCAGATTTCGACCAATCATGAAGCGGCAGCTGGCGAACATGCAACAGTTCAGCTCGTTGTGGCGCTCGTGAGCCCCCTCAAATCAGGGGTAGTTGAATCAGTGGAGCTGGAGTACGACGATCTTGGGCGGACGGGGAGCGAGACGGTCACAGCAGGGCTCCGAGCGCAGGTATTTCCGGCAGGTGAAGCCGTGCCGGATGACAGCATGTGCACGATGTCAGGCGAGTAGTCCCTGCTCCCTAACGGGCAAATCGTCCCCGCTACGCCCAGCAACTCGCACTGCCTGGCCCAAGCACGCAACCATGAAGACAACAAATCCCAGATACTCTTAAAGCATGGCGCAGGCTTCAAATGACTCAACACTGAACGAACAATTTGCCGCACTCCTGTCAGCTGACGGCTGGAGTCTTCTCTCGACTATCGACCCGTCCATGGTGGCCACCAAAGACGCGGCCTGGACGCTGAATGAGAAACTGCGCAAGGACGGGCATGACGCGCAGGTGATCCGGGCGGTGATTGCCCAGGCGGAACTTCGCTACCGGGCGCGAGTGAAATTCGGCCCCTTCGCCGATTCCTTGGTCTTCACTCCGGCTGGACTGGAACAGGCTACACGGCTGACCATCGCTGGACTTCACGCGCGCCGCTTCACTTCGGCAGGCTGCACCCACGTAGCCGACCTCGGTTGCGGAATCGGCACCGATTCAATTGCCTTGGCAAGCGCAGGCCTGCAAGTCACCGCGGTGGAAAAAGATGAAACGACCGCGGCTGCCACCACGCTTAACCTGATGCCATTCGAGAACGCCAAGGTTGTCCACGGCAGCGCCGAGGAAACCGACCTCACCGGAATCGACGGCGTCTGGCTGGACCCGGCCCGCCGCACCGATCAGGCAGGGAACACTCGTCGACTCTTCGACCCCGAAGCTTTCTCCCCTCCCCTGTCCTTTGTCGAGAAGCTCGTCGACGAAGGCAAGGACGTCGGGGTCAAGCTCGGCCCGGGCCTGCCTCATGACGCCATTCCGGATACCGCCGAAGCAGTTTGGATCTCCGACCACGGCTCCGTCATCGAAGCGTGCCTTTGGTTCGGCCGGCTCAGACGCGAAGGCATTGCCCGAGCCGCACTGGTGATCGACAAAGACGGCGCGCACGAACTGACCAATCCGGTAACAGCGCAGGCTGACGTTCCAGCACCAGTGGGTGAGCTCCAGGAGCACGTCTATGAACCCGATGGCGCCGTGATTCGCTCGCACCTGATTTCCACGTTGCTGGAGTCCACCGGCGGGCACCTGCTAGACGAGCACATCGCCTACTTCACCCATGCGCAGCAGATCTCCACTCCATTCGCGCGCGGATACAAAGTCGTGGCAGTCCACGACTACAACGTGAAGAAGCTGCGCAGCTGGGTCAAGACCAATGGCATCGGCACCCTGGATATCAAAAAACGCGGGGTGGACGTGACTCCTGAAGAGCTGCGACGGATTCTGCTTGCCGGATCGCCCAAGAGCGCCAAGAACAAAGCGACGCTGATGCTGGCACGTATTGGCGACAAGCGCGTAGCGTTCGAGGTTCAGCCCCACTGAGCACGTGTTTGTTACGCGTAACCTGCAGACATTGGTGCAATGGACTGACAAACCCCACGCACCAAATACAATGGTTACGGTTATCCTCCAATGGCTGTGGGGTACACCGGTTTATATACATGCTGGTTCAGGCCCCGTCTGGATCGACCTTGCAATGAAGGAGTCCCGTGCAGAAGATCAAATTTGCAGACTCAGCCCAGTCCACCATCGGTGTCGAATGGGAAATTGCACTCGTTGACCATGAAACTGCCGATCTATGCTCTGTCGCCGAGAGGGTCCTGTGCAAGCTCAAGGATGATGCCGGGATCTCCCACGAGGAAGAGCACCCGACCATCAAGCCCGAGCTTCTGATGAACACCGTGGAGGTCGTCACCGGCGTTCACCACACCGTTGCCGAAGCCGCGGCGGAACTGCGAGAGAACGTCCGTACCCTCAGCGAAGTCACGACCCCGATGGGTGTGGATCTGTACTGCGCTGGATCCCACCCCTTCGCTGCGCCCACTTCGCAGCCGGTAACCGATAAGGATCGTTACGCAAACCTGATCGACCGCACCCAGTGGTGGGGACGCCAGATGGTGATCTACGGGGTGCACGTCCATGTAGGTTTGAACGACCGCGAAAAGGCTCTTCCTATCACCGATGGCCTGATCAACTACCAGCCGCACTTCCAAGCGCTCAGCGCGTCGAGCCCATATTGGGGCGGCGAGGATACAGGCTACGCATCGCAGCGAGCGCTGATGTTCCAGCAGCTGCCCACCGCCGGCATCCCGTTCCATTTCAATACCTGGTCCGAGTATGAAGCTTACGTTGCCGACATGCTCTACACGGGCGTCATTGACGACATTTCGGAGATCCGCTGGGACGTTCGTCCGGTGGCACGTCTCGGTACCGTAGAAATGCGCATCTGCGACGGCATGAGCTCGCTGGAAGACATCAGCGCCATCACGGCGTTGACCCAATGCCTGGTGCACGACATGTCGCTGAGTCTCGAAGCAGGCAACAAGATCCCCGTTATGCCTGACTGGTATCGCGTCGAGAACAAATGGCGCGCAGCACGCTACGGTCTAGATGCAATCATCATTCTCAACGCCCAAGGCGATGAAATGCTGGTTACTGACCACCTACGTAGCGAGGTAAAGAGATTGACGCCAATATCCGAACAGCTGGGCTGCGCGGACGAGCTACAAGGCATCATCCGATTAATCGAGCGGGGTGCAGAGTACCAGCTGCAGCGCGAGGTGTTCGCTGCTTCGGGTGGCGATTTCCGCGAAATCGTCAGGAATAACGTTAGCCGAATGCTCACACAAGCCAACTGACCGCTTCAGCTAGGGAGCTGTACTCCCAACTACTGCTGCGCTGATATACGCACAAATAAGTTTCAGCAGGCAAACAATGAGGCAATACTCAAGATATGAAGGTGCCATGCTCGTTCAGAGCATGGCACCTTCAACGGTTCGGGTCTGGCTTTCTGAAAAGCCGGACCCTAGCAATCCTCATGTGTTACTGCTTAGCGGGACAGCACGATCTGCGTCACCGGTTGCGATGAATCAGTAGCAAAGTCCAGTCCTGAAGGTTCAACACCGTCAGCAACTAATTGCGCACCAAGACCAGCAACCATTCCACCGTTGTCCGTGCATAGGCTAAATGGCGGTACAACCAACGCGATGCCAGCGGATGCGCACCGGGCCGCCAGCAGTTCACGCAGTCGCGTATTTGCAGCCACTCCCCCGCCCAGCAGCACCGTAGTGAGGTTGTTTTCCTTCATGGCACGCACTGCCTTGGCGGTGATCACGTCCACCACAGCTTCTTGGAAAGAAGCGGCGATGTCAGCGACCGGGATCGGCTCCCCTGCGGCTTCAAAGTGCTCCACACAACGTGCTACCGCGGTCTTGAGTCCGGAGAACGAGAAGTTGTTGCGGTGCTTGCCTGGATTCTCGGCGCTGCCGACGAACTTCGGCAGCGAGAGGCCGCGTGGGAATCGGAATGCCTTGCGGTCGCCGTCCTTGGCGGCCTTGTCGATGGCCGGACCACCTGGATAGCCGAGGCCCAGCAGTCGGGCGACCTTGTCATAGGCTTCACCGGCGGCGTCGTCGATAGTCGAGCCCAGCAGGTGCACGTCGTTGGTCAGCGAGGTGACTTTCAGGATCTCGGTATGGCCTCCGGAGACCAGCAGTGCGCCAAAGGTAGGGGGCAACACGGTGCCTTCCAGCACGCCGACACCTACGTGGGCGACCAAGTGGTTGATGCCATACAGCGGCTTGCCCGTGGCCAGCGCCAACGCCTTGGCGGCAGAGACGCCGACCATGAGAGCTCCGGCGAGCCCGGGACCACTGGTGACTGCAATGGCGTCGATGTCATCCAGCGTCAGCTCCGCGGTGTCCAGCGCCTGTTGCAGGGTAGGTACGAAGGCTTCCAGATGGGCGCGGGCGGCGATCTCCGGGATCACGCCGCCGAAGCGCACGTGCTCGTCCATGGAGCTGGAGACGGCGTTGGCCAGCAGCTGGGTGCCGCGCACAATGCCGACGCCGGTTTCATCGCAGGAGGATTCGATTCCCAGTACTACCGGTTCTTTCGTGCTCATGCGGTGGGTTCCTCGTTTTTCTGCGTACGTTTTTCCTGCAGGGCATCCAGCTGCAGTCTCATGATCAGTGCGTCCACGCCGCCCTTGTAGTAGCGCTCTCGCCGGTGGATGGTGGTGAATCCCAGGGATTCATACAGTGCAATGGCGGTGGGGTTGTCGAAGCGGACTTCCAGCATGACATCCAGCGCCTTGGACTCCCGAGCTGTGTCGATCAACAGGTTCATGAGCTTCCTGCCCAGTCCCTGTCCCTGGTACGCCGGATCAATGCCGATGGTCTGCACATCGCTGATGGGCAGCACGGTGCACAATCCCGCGTAGCCGATGATCCGGCCTTGGTCTTCGTAAACCCAGTAGTTGCGGGTTTCGTGCTGGGCCAGCTCGGATTCGAAGGCGGCGACCGGCCAGGCATCCTCGGGAAACAGCCGGGTTTCCAGCTGGTGAACCGCGGGGATGTCGGCGCTGGTCATGGAGCGCAAGTTCACGCTCATGCCGTGGCTTCCTTGGCCTCGGCCTGCTTCATGAATGCCGGCACCTGGGCATCGGATTCGCGCAGGTACTGCGGCGCGGTGTTGGAAAGGTCCTTCCCGGCTGCCAGTTCCTTGAGCCCATGCTTAGCCAGGTACGCGGACTCGGCGATCCATTCGAAGGACTCGGGCTGTGGGGCGGCGCCGGCTTCTCGCAGGGCGTCTTCGTAGATTCCAGCGCCCACGCCGTACACCGGCAATGCGGGCAGGGTGGCTGCCGCGGCCACGTGCGGGCCATCCGTCAAGGCGCCCTGGCGGTTGTACCTGGCCCAGTACACTTCCTTGCGGCGGGCGTCCGAGGCGACGATGAACTCGTCGGGCACCTCGTCCAGTTCCAGCACCCGTTCGGCGAGCGCATGCAGCGACATGACACCATGCACCGGGACCTGCCAGACGAAGCCGAAGGTGCGCGCGGCGACCAGCCCTACGCGCAGGCCGGTGAACGGGCCCGGTCCGACGCCCACGATGATGCCTGCCAATTCGGGGCCCTGCTGGTCGTGGCCGGCCATCAGGTCGCGGACGTAGCTGGCCAGGGTTTCGGTCTGGTCGTTGCCCTTGGGCGAGGTGCGGGTGGCGATGACGGCTCCGGTGTCGGCATCGATCAGTGCGACCGAGGCGTGGGCGGAGGTGTCGATGGACAGGTAGTTAGGCATGTAGTTCTCCGGTGTGCACGGCGTTTAGCAGCGTGCTCTTCAGATGTTCGAAAGCTGGTTCGCCCCAGCGCGGGCCGATGGCCTTGAGGGTGAACAGACGTGGTTCGTCCAGGTCCGCTTCTTCTTCCCACGGAT
This sequence comes from Arthrobacter sp. YC-RL1, assembly GCF_001454985.1. Taxonomy (NCBI): domain Bacteria; kingdom Bacillati; phylum Actinomycetota; class Actinomycetes; order Micrococcales; family Micrococcaceae; genus Arthrobacter; species Arthrobacter sp. YC-RL1. The sequence continues at coordinate 1,346,464 of NZ_CP013297.1, read as the reverse complement.
TCACGGTCTGCTCTTCAGTTGCGGCGAGCGTTTCGCGGTCCAGCTGCAGTTCCAGTCGGGAGTCGGTCAGGTGCTCGACCTTGCCCAGTCCCCACTCGACCACGGTGACCGATTCGGCCAGCGTGGATTCCAGGTCAAGGGTGTCCACCTCATTCTGGTCTTTGAGCCGGTAGGCGTCTACGTGGATCAGCCCGGGGCCTTCGACCAGTGAGGGATGCTGGCGGGCAAGCACGAAGGTCGGGGAGATGATTCCCTCGCGGACTTTCAATCCCACCCCCAGCGATTGGGTCAGGGTGGTTTTTCCCGCGCCCAGCGCCCCGGTGAGGATGACCAGGTCGCCTGCCTGCAACTGGGTGCCCAGTGCGGTGCCCAGCGCCTCGGTGGCGTCGAGGTCGGTCAACTGGACGGTGAATTCCTTGGTCGTCTCACTCACCGGCTTCGCCCCAGCTGCCCTGGATGTAGTAGCGCGGCACGCGCGACGAGATGCGGGTGACCACCTCATAGTTGATGGTGTTCGCGGCGTAGGCCCAGGTGTTGACGCTCTGGCCGCCCTCGCCGAAGATCACTGCCTCGACGCCCAGGAAGTCCGCCGGGTCCACGTCCGGGCCCAGGTCGATGACGCACTGGTCCATGGCGATGCGGCCGCGCACCGGGTAGCTCTTGCCGTTGATGGTCACCGGCGCTCCGGTAGCGATGCGCGGCAGGCCATCGGCGTAGCCGAGCGGGATCAGGCCCAGATAGGTTTCCGCGGTGGTGTGGTAGCTCAGCCCGTAGGAGACGCCTTGGTTGAGGGGGACCTTCTTGACGTTGGCCACGCGGGTCACCAGCTTCATGGCAGGGCGTAGGCCGAAGGAGCCAGGAGTTTCATTCTCGAAGGGACTCAGGCCGTAGAGGCCCAGACCGAGTCGCACCAGCTCGTGGTGCGAGTCCGGGCGGGAAAGGATGCCCGGGGTGTTGGCGATGTGGCGCACTTCCAGGTCGAAGCCCGCGGCTTCCACCAGCGCGATGGCTTCGTCGAAGACGGCCAGCTGCATGTCGGTTTCTGGGCGCTCTGGTTCATCGGCCACGGCCAGGTGGGAGAAGATGCCGACCACGCGCAGCAGTCCGGCTTCCTGGTATTCGCTGGCACGCTGCAGCAGGCCCGGGAGGTCTGCCATGGTGGAGCCGTTGCGGCCGAGCCCGGTGTCCACCTTCAGGTGAATGCGTGCGGGGGCCTGAAGTCGTTGGGCGGCCGCGGCGATGGCGTCCAGATCCCAGCCTGAGACTCCGAGGTCGATGCCGGCCGCGATGGCGTCGTCGAAGGGTGTGTCGTGGGTGTGGAGCCAAGCGAGCATCGGTGCTTCAATCCCGGCTTTCCGCAGTGCTAAAGCTTCGGTGACGTGAGCGCAGCCAACCCAGCTGGCGCCGGCTTCCAGCGCCGCGGTAGCGACCTGCAGTGCGCCATGCCCATAACCGTCCGCCTTGACTACGGCCATGACCGCGGCCGGGGCGACGAGGTCGACTACCTGCTTGACGTTGTTGCGGATTGCGGAGAGGTCAATGACTGCCCGGCGTTCCCACGGGGAGAAAGCAGGAGTCGCCAGTCCGGCAGAATTGTTGCTTTGCTCAAGTGCTTCAGAGTTCACCCTTCCATCTTCCCACTTTTCGGCCTCTCATGCCGTCACCTCCCCTGCGCGCTCCGCCACAGCAACCTGTGGCGTTAAATTCGTGGGGCGGGCCGGCCGACCCGGAGGTCTGGCGGCCCGCCCCTGAAAGCGAGTGATGATGATAAAGCTGGGGTTGTTAGCGCAGAGACTTGATCTCGTCGCGGATCTGTTCCAGCAGGGCCAGCTGCGGATCCGGCTCGGCTTCTTCCTCTTCCTCGGTGATGCCGCGGCGGCGGTTGAGCATCTCGGTGGCCTTGTTCATTGGCATGACCAGCGCGAAGTAGACTGCGGCGGCGATCAGCAGGAAGTTGACCAAGGCGGTAATGAATACACCGAGCTTGATTTCGACACCATTAATGGTGAAGAGCAGGAAGGCGTCGAAGTTCGGGGAGCCGACCAGAGCTGCGATCAACGGCATCAGCACGTTGTCGACCAGCGCGGTCACTACGGCGCCGAATGCGGCACCGATCACCACGGCAACGGCCAGATCGACAACGTTGCCTTTCATAATAAAATCGCGGAAACCCTTAAGCATGGTTCGAGCTTACACAGCAATTTCCCAGTACAACAGGATTTCGGACACCCGAATTCGACCTGTTCGACAAAATCACACGTACTGTTTAGGGTTCATTAGATCTTTCGCAACAGCATTCGGCGTACCGAATGGTCGGCCGCCTTGCGCAGCACCAGCTGGGCTCGGCCCCGGGTGGGCAGCACGTTTTCCTTGAGGTTCGGAGCATTGATCCGGGACCAGATGTCATGGGCGGTGGCGCGCGCTTCTTCATCGGTCAGCTTCGCGTACCGGTGGAAGTAGGATGCCGGATCCGAGAAGGCGCCCGAGCGCAGCTTCATGAAGCGGCGGATGTACCATTCCTCGATGTACTGGGTCTTGGCATCCACGTAGACACTAAAGTCGAAGAAGTCGCTCAGCGCCAAACCCACAGTTCCATCGGAACGGGTCCGTGCCGGCTGGAGCACGTTCAGGCCTTCCACAATCAACACCTGCGGCGAGCGCACGTACTGGCGCTGGCCGGGAATGATGTCATAGGTCAGATGCGAGTACACCGGTGCGCTGACTTCCGGGACCCCGGACTTCACCGCGGAGACGAAACGCAGCAGTGCGCGGCGGTCGTAGGATTCCGGGAAGCCCTTGCGCTGCATGATGCCGCGGCGCTCAAGCTCCGCATTGGAATACAGGAAACCGTCGGTGGTGATCAACTGGACGTCAGGGGTCTCGGGCCAGCGGCGCAGCATCTCGCGCAGCACGCGCGCGGTGGTCGACTTTCCTACCGCCACGGAACCGGCCACTCCGATCACGAACGGGGTCTGGCGGGTTTGTTCCCCCAAGAAGGTCGTGGTGGCCCGATGGGTTGCACCAGCCCCTTCTACATATAAGGAAAGCAGGCGACTGAGTGGAAGGTATACGTCACGCACTTCCTGCAGGTCCAGGGTGTCGCCCAGGCCGCGCAGGCGCTCGATGTCGTCCTGGTTCAGCGGCTGTTCCATCTGGTTGGAAAGCCGCGCCCAAGTTTCGCGTTCGAGGTCTACGAAAGGCGTAACTGTTGATTCGAGTGTGTCGTGTGGTTCCACGAGGACAAATTCTGCCAACAAGTAGTGCCACAACCCAAATAACTCCGATTTAACACTCAGTCTTGCTTGGCCAAAACAACGCGCGCAGGTGACCTATCGCACAGTGTTTTTTGAGTGCTCTGCCACGATTAGTTCCATCGTTTGGCCGTGAGCCGGTAGTCTTTTTTCCATGTGCGGAATTGTAGGATATGCAGGAACCTCAAGCGCGAACGCCGACCACGGCGCCCTTGACGTTCTGATTGAAGGCTTGCGCCGATTGGAATACCGAGGTTACGACTCGGCCGGTGTGGCAGTCGTGGCTGACGGCGCTATTCATTCCAGGAAGAAAGCCGGCAAGCTGGTCAACCTGGAGAACGAAATTGCTCAGGCACCACTACCGGAGTCTGTGACCGGCATCGGCCACACCCGTTGGGCCACCCACGGCGGTCCAAGCGACGGAAACGCCCACCCACACCTCGCCGACGGCGGCAAGCTGGCAATGATCCACAACGGCATCATTGAGAACTTCGCCGGCATCAAGGCCGAGCTCCTCGCCGACGGCGTCGAGTTCCTTTCCGAGACCGATACCGAAGTTGCAGCAGCCCTGCTGGGCAAGATGTACTCCAACGGTGCCGACGGAGATTTGACCAAGGCCATGCAGCTTGCAGTACAGCGCCTCGAAGGCGCCTTCACCCTGCTGGCAGTCCACCAGGACCACCCGGGTGTTGTCGTGGCGGCACGCCGCAACTCCCCGCTGGTGCTGGGCCTGGGCGACGGCGAGAACTTCCTGGGATCCGACGTTTCCGGCTTCATCGACTTCACCCGTCGTGCGGTGGAACTGGGCCAGGACCAGATCGTGACCATCACCCCGGAGAGCCACTCCATCACCGACTTCGACGGCAATCCTGCCGAAGGCAAGGAATTCACCGTCGACTGGGACGCAGCCAGCGCAGAGAAGGGCGGCTTCCCATCCTTCATGGAGAAGGAAATCTTCGACCAGCCTGCCGCCGTGGCAGACACCCTGCTGGGCCGCTCCGACGCCGAGGGCCGCCTGACCCTGGACGAGCTGCGCATCGACGCCGAAGACCTGACCAAGATCAACAAGATCGTGGTGCTTGCCTGCGGTACCAGCGCCTACGCCGGCCAGGTCGCCAAGTACGCCATCGAGTCCTGGTGCCGTATCCCGGTGGAGGTGGAGCTCTCCCACGAGTTCCGCTACCGCGAGCCAATCGTGGACAAGAAGACCCTGATCGTTTCGATCTCCCAGTCGGGCGAAACCATGGACACCCTGATGGCGGTGCGCTACGCCAAGGAGCAGGGCGCCAAGACCATGTCCATCTGCAACACCAACGGATCCACCATCCCGCGTGAATCCGATGCGGTGCTGTACACCCACGCAGGTCCCGAGATCGCGGTGGCTTCCACCAAGGCGTTCCTGGCTCAGATCACCGCCACCTACCTGCTGGGCCTGTACCTGGCACAGCTGCGCGGCAACCTGTTCTCCGGCCAGATCAAGGACATCCTGGCAGACCTGGGCAAGATCCCGGCCAAGATCCAGGACATCCTGGACCGCAGCGGCGAGATCAAGGAACTGGCCCGCTCCATGGCCGATGCGTCCTCCGTGCTGTTCTTGGGCCGCCACGTCGGCTACCCGGTCGCCATGGAAGGCGCGCTAAAGCTCAAGGAGATCGCGTACATCCACGCCGAGGGCTTCGCCGCCGGCGAGCTGAAGCACGGCCCGATCGCCCTGATCGACGACGGCCAGCCGGTCTTCGTGGTGGTTCCGTCCCCACGCGGCCGCGACTCGCTGCACTCCAAGGTTGTTTCCAACATCCAGGAAGTCCGCGCCCGAGGCGCCAAGACCCTGGTCATCGCGGAAGACGGCGACGACGCGGTCAAGGACTTCTCCGAGTTCGTGTTCTATGTTCCGGAGACCCCGACCCTGCTGATGCCGCTGCTGGCCACCGTGCCGCTGCAGATCTTCGCCTGCGAGCTGGCTACCGCCAAGGGCTTCGACGTCGACCAGCCACGCAACCTGGCCAAGTCGGTGACCGTGGAGTAATCCACCGGTTTCCATGCCATTAACTGCGGGTGTCCTCATGATGGGAGGGCGCCCGCAGTTTTATTGCCTCGCCGACGGACTGGATAAACTGGAAGGCATGATTGCTGGAATTGGCGTAGACATTGTCGACGTGCCGCGCTTCGGGCGGCAGCTGGAAAAGACACCACGACTGCACGACCGGCTGTTCACCGAGGTTGAGCGAGGGCTCCCGCTGCGCTCCCTGGCCGCACGCTTCGCAGCCAAAGAAGCCGTCGCCAAGGCCCTCGGGGCTCCAGCGGGAATGAACTGGCAGGACTGCAGCATCCTTAAGGACGAAGCCGGCGATCCGCAGATCCACGTCACCGGCACCGTGGCGGAAGCCAGCAGGCAACGGGGCATCACCTCATGGCATCTGACCATGTCCCACGACGGAGACATGGCCATTGCCATGGTTGTCGCCGAACGCGCATAACCCGCTTTACGACACGAAGGCGAATAAAACCAGCGTTGCAGGTAAAGGATGAGTATTGTTTGACTTATGATCCCCGTCTACAGTCTTGCCCAGGTTCGTTCGGTAGAAGCGCAGGAGATTTCACGTCGGTCTGACACCGCCTTGATGAAACAGGCAGCGAGCGCGCTGGCGGCCGAAGCCGTGGACATGCTCGGCGAGCAGCCGGTCGCTCCTAGCACCCTGGTGGTCGGCCTGATTGGCCCGGGCAACAACGGCGGAGACGGACTCTATGCCCTGTCCCAGCTGGAAGACCAAGGTTATGCAACTGCCGCGCTGCAGTGCGCCTCGTCGGTGCATTCCGAAGCATTGTCCGTCTACGAATCGGCTGGCGGACGGATCCAGCCGCTTTCCAAGGGCACCGAGACTCTCAGCAAGGCAACCCTGATCATCGACGCGCTGTACGGACTTGGCTACCGTTCCGGGGCGGAACTGCCTCTGATTCCACGGAATTCACGTGTGCTGGCCTGCGATCTGCCTTCCGGCCTGGACCCTGAAACCGGCGTCGCGGATGACAAGGTGCTGCTGGCCGAACGGACCGTCACTTTCGGTGCGATGAAGTCGGGCCTGCTGACCGGCGACGGGCCGCTGGCCACAGGGGACATTACCGTGGTTCCGCTGGATTTCGATTTCACCGGCCAAGCGCCCCAGACGAACCTCGTCGACAAGCAAGCGGCCTTAGAGCTGCTTGACGCCCACCGCTCTTGGCGTGATGCCGGGCGCCACAAGTACCAGCGGGGCGTGCTCGGCCTGATCGCAGGCTCGTCGCTGTATCCGGGAGCCGCGCAGCTGACCGCCCGGGCAGCGGTGAATTGCGGCATCGGTCTGCTGCGCACCCATGTGCCCGAAGACGTCGCGGCCCTGCTGGCCGTGGCAGTTCCCGAAACCGTTCCGCTGGACGATGACCAGATCCGCGAAGCGCTCTCCTCGGCCCGCCGGTACGTGCACGGGCGCGGTGCCAAGATCTCGGCTTGGGCCATCGGGCCCGGCCTGGACAGCCGCACTCCCCCGACCGGCGCGATCGCCGAGGTCTTCGCCAGCCGCCAGCCAGCCGTCATCGACGCTTCGGGTCTGGAGCTCGTGCCCGCTGGCCCCAGCGAACAGCCACGTGTGCTGACTCCGCACGCCAAGGAACTGCGGATGCTGCTGCGCCGGGCCGGCGTGACCGTCACCATCGAGGAGATCGCGGCGGCTCCAATCCGCTGGACTCGCTGGGCGGCGCTGGCCTACAACGCAGTTGTCCTGCTCAAGGGGCCGACCAACTACATTGTGGCTCCGGACGGCAGCAGCTTGGTGGTCAGCCATACCGCCCCGCAGCTCGCCACAGCTGGCAGCGGCGACGTGCTGACCGGCATCCTGGGCTACTTGCTCTCGGACAGCTCGCTGACCGGCGTGAACGGCGTGCAGACCGTCTCCAACCGCCGCATGATGGAACTGGCCGCGTGCGCTGCCGTCATCCACGGAGAAGCCGGCCGGGCCGCGGCTGCCTGTGGAACCGTCAACGCGTCGCGCCTCATCGAGCTGCTGCCCGGAGTCATGAAGCGTTTCGGGTTCTAGCTTCCCGATGTCCTGCTACCGTCCGGACGCGGTTTGCCCTTGGCGTGCCTCCGGTTCCGTAGGCTGACCGACCCCGCGGGAACCCATCAGGGATCGGTAGAACCGCAGGTGGGCTTCGGCCAGGGCCTCGCGTTGCTCACGGCGTCCTTGTGCGTCCATCCCCGGAACGTACGGCAGGGAAAGCTGGCGTTGGAGCGCGTGGCGCAATGAGTGCGCGTCTGCCTGCTCGCCGTCCCAGCGGTAGCTGGCCACGGAGGCGTCCTGGTCCGAGTAGTAGCCGCAGTCCGGGGCGATGACTGCCGTGCCCGCGTCCAGTGCGGCTTCAAGCCATCCGGAGTGCGTGCCGTAGCGGTACGGCAGGACATTCACGTCGAGACTGCCGAAATAGTCGAACAATTCAGTTTCGCTAAAGTACTCGTGCGCCACGAGATCCCAGCGCCCAGCGTCATGACCTGCCGCGAGGAACTCGGCGAGCGCTGGGAGGTATTCCTTGTTCTGCGGGTCCACCACTTGCCGGTGGATGTTGACCTGCAGCTTGCAGCCGGGCAGGTCCTCCACGATCTGCGCCAACGGCTCGATCACCTGCTCCGACAAGTTGGGACGCATCTCCTTTAGGTGCACCCCGATCCTGCGGCCCCGCTGGCTATCGCCGCGTGACTGCGCCCGCTGCTCCCGTAGCCGGTCCATGGTCGAGAAGTCGATCACGTGCGGATGCGGCAAGACGTAGCAGCTGCGCCCCCAGCGTTGCGAGATCTCGTCCGCCGCGCCTTGGGTCAAGGTGATCAGCGCATCGGCCGCCGGGATCAGCACCTCCAGCAGCGCCTCATGCGCGTTGGGATCCGGCTGGTGGGGGTTGATCAGGTCATGCACGGTGTACACCAGAGGTTTGCCGGCGGCGCGGAGCTCGGCTACCGTCTGCCGGAGCGTTTGCGGATCCAGGGCATCGAAACCGAAATGCACGTGCATCAGATCGAAGCTGCCGCTGTTCTTCCGGATCCAGTCCGGTTCGAGCATGCGCGGCGGCCACCAGGCGGATTGCTGGCTTCGCGGTCCCCCCGCGGGTTCCGGATCCTGCAAGCGCCGCACCAAGCCAGTCCCCTCCGCGTCGGGCAGCTGGAGATGGCGGATGTAGACCTGGCTGTAGGGCACGGAGGCTACGCGGATCGGCGTGGGGATCTTCTGTGAACTCACGGTTTCTCCTGCGGGGATCGTGGTGGGACGGCTACGTTGGAAGGCGGAAGCATCACGTGAGCGCGCTGCCCCGCCAGCGTGGAAAGGTTGGAAGATGGCTCTGGATTTCTCGGTTCTGGTAATTGCCCACCAACGGCACGGGCACCTGCAACGCCTGCTTGACGGGGTGAATCGCAGCGCCCTTCAGCCGGCGGAAATCATCGTCGCCTACATGGACGAGCCCGACCCGGCACCCGTTGAATCCGCAGTGCCGGTGACCTCCGTGCACGTGGCCTCGTATCCTGGGGAACAGGGACTGCCGTTGGCGCGAGCCCGGAACCATGCCGCCAAGCACGCGCAAAGCCGGTACCTTGTGTTTCTGGACGTGGACTGCATTCCTGCCCCTGGCACCTTCGGAATCCTGCTTGACTGGCTCCGCCGGCAACCAGTGCTCGCCATGGCCGAGCCGCGATACCTCGCCCAGCCCCTGGGCCCCGGGCCTACCCCGGACGCCGAGGAGCTGACCCGGCGTTCCACACCGCACCATTTGCGGGCCGAACTGCCCATGGATACGCCCTGCGAGCGCCATGAAATGTTCTGGTCGCTGGGATTCGGGATCCGCGCCGAGGACTTCATTCGCCTGGACGGTTTCTCGACCGGTTATGCCGGCTACGGTGCGGAGGACACGGATTTCGGCTTCAAAGCCAGTGCTTTGGGCTTGCCGGTGGTATTCACGCCGGGTACCGTATTCCACCAGCATCATGGGGTGGTCAAGCCCCCGCTGAACCATTTCGCCGACATCATCCAGAATGCACGCACTTTCCGAGCTACCTGGCATGGCTGGCCGATGTCCGGTTGGCTCCGGGCTTTCGAAGAGCGCGGCCTGGTCGCTTGGGATCCCCAGGGCGAAGACCTGATGATTCTGCGCCACCCGAGTGCTGAAGAGATCCGCGCCGCGCACAGCATGGATGCCTACTAGCCAGGTCATGACTCGCACAGACTGGAGAACATGCGCCGCAACCCTGCGGTGAACTCGTCCTCGCTGACAAGCAGCGTCCGAGCCAGGGCTGATCCGTCCCTGCCTGCGACCTTGGCCAGTGTCCCCTCCCAGTCTACCGGTTCGTCCCAGGACTCCAGCATGGCGCATCCCCCGGCTTCATGCAGCATGCGGGCAAAAACTGCCTGCTCCGCATGAGGCCGTTCTTCGGGGATCAGCATGGTGGGCCGCTTGCTGGCGGCCGCCGCGGCGACGGCATTGTGGCCCGAGGAGGAAATGACCACGTCTGCGGCATCCAGCCATTGCTCCGGATGCTCGACCGTGCCGTGCAGCCGCAGGTTCTCCGGCAATCTGTCAGTTGCCCCGTGGACGGATCCGATGACCTCCCAACTCCAGCTCGGGCTGCGGACCGCGGCCTTCACGAGCCTTGAGGAGTCCACCGAGGCGGCCAGCGAGGTCTGGACGACTACACGCCGTGTGCCCTCGCAGTCTTGGGCGGGAGCTCGGACCGAAGCCCGGGTTGCGACGGGTCGAGCAGCATGCGGCGCAGGAGTACCCAGATAGAAGCTCTTCTGCGCGTAGGAATCACGGTGCAAGGGCTCCTCGAGGTGCTGCGGATAATACGCAAAGAGGGCATCTGCGAGATCGTAGGCCATGCAATGCGGGCGGTCCGTACGGACCCCGGGCATCCTGCGCAGCGCCACGCGATACCCGCTCAGCCGGGCGAAGAGCGCCACTTCGACCGATACGTCCACCATCACCAGATCGGGTCCAAAGGCTTTCCATCCCGCGTTCAGCGCGGCGAAGCGTTCCACGATTGGCTTTCCGGTCGGGGCATAGTGCAAATGGCCGCTGGTTGGGGCAAAGTGCAGCTGGCTTGATCCCTCGTCCGCTTCCAGCGGCACGTACTGCACGTTGTCCGCGAAGAGTTTTCGGGATGCAGTCCCGGTGCTGGCCACTTGCAGCTCCGCGAGCCCGGTGGCGGCCAACCGCTGGGCATGGCGCAAATGTCCGGATCCCATGTGGTGCGCATAGTAGGAAATTCTTGGTTTGCGGTTCATTGCACCCGTCCCAGGCTCTGGGCCGCGTGGAGGTCGTAGAGGGCTTCCTCGTAGGAACGGATCATCTGGTCCCGGGAGAACTGGGCGGCACGCTGCAGCACGTCGGTGCGGCGCAAGCCCACTGCCTGGCGGATAGCGTTCGCGAGTCCTGCCTCGTCCGCCGTGCACGCCACGACCCCACCGGACGCTCCGATCAGCTCGGCCATCGCACCGTTCGGAGTCGCCGCTACCGGGGTGCCGCAGGCCATGGCCTCCAGTGTTGTCAGGCCGAAGGGCTCCTCCCACAGCGGCGACGAGATGAAGACCTGAGCGGAGGCGATGACCTCCCTCAGTTGGTCCTGGCCGAGGTGTCCCATGTAGCGGACCTTGTCATCCAAGGACGGGCGGATGAGCGATTCGTAGTACTCGGGGTCCTGGATGGGTCCGGCAAGGCGCAGCCGCAGGCCATTGGCCCGGGCAGCAGCGATGGCCAGATGGGTACCTTTCTCAGGCGTGATGCGACCAGTCCATGCCGCGGTGCCGGGGACTATGCGGTCCTTCCTGCCCGGCTCCCATCTGCGCAGGTCAATGCCGTTCGGGATTACGGCCAGATCAGGGATCCATGCTCTCCAGGCGCGTGCGTTACTGTGCGACACAGTGGCATAGCGATGGCCGTGGGGCCGCTCGGGGCGGGTGGCCAATACCGCAGTGATGCGCGGCAAGGGAGGAGTATGGAGCAGATGCAACGTGGGGATCCCGTCTAGCTGCTCATGGGGAATGGGGCTCAGGGAATTATTGATCACCACATCAAAGGCTCCAGCACGGACAGCTGAAATCGCCGAGGACATGGCCCCGTCGAGCCGCCGGTGCTGTTCGTCCCGATGGTCCTCGTCCGGATAGCCCCGCACCTGGTAATCCGCCGGAAGCACCGCCTGCACGCGGCCGCGTGAATTGCGTCCGAAGTGCGCACTGCCTGCCTTGGCGAATAGCGTCACCTCGTGGCCCCGAGCGCACAGGTCGGCCACCACATGGGAAGTATGCGCTTCCATCCCGCCCGCGAACGGAGGCCTTATCGGATGGTGCAGGTGGGCAAGCACCGCGATCCGCAATGGATCCATCGAGGGCCGCGTTTCGAAACGTTCGTACATTGAGGCCTTCCAGGGGGCTAGCGACGAGTGATGGTTATCAACCGCACCGTAACCCTTTGGAAGCGAACCGCACCGTGGGTTGAGTGAATTTCACAGCTGGCACCGAGATTCACCCCGTGCCCGCGAAGCCGATCCAGGGTTTTCCCGGAGATCTCGCGAGTCCTCGAATAGTTTTCTGAAGAGCCGTCCTGGCGTTCCCAGGCCTCCTGGACGCAGCTGGGTCTTGGCGTCCATGTCCAGCCCGGCAGTTGCGCCGCCTTTCCACGCTCACCGAAGGGTCGGTCTGCCCCAGCTGCCGGACGTGCCCAGAAATCGGGCCATCTATCTGGCCATCCGGACACGAAAACGGCCGCCCCTATGGGACGGCCGAATTCGGAAAGGCTACGCCGGGTGGGAGACCTGGAGCGGTAGTTGCGCGGTACCGGGCGCCAAGTTCACCACCTGGAAATACTCCCCCGGACCGGTGATGGTCCAGCCCGCTGCGCGCCAGGCCTGGCGGTCCAGCACATTACGTCCATCGATCAGCGCTCGGGTGGACACCACCTCTCCCAGTTCCGTTGGGTCCAGATCCCGGAACTCCTGCCATTCGGTGAGCAGCAGCACGATATCGGTGTCCTTGGCGGCTTCCTGCCAGGAGTCCACGTAGTGCAGGCGCGGAAAGCGTCCGGCGGCGTTCTTGTTGCCCTGCGGGTCGTAGACCGAGACGTCGGCGCCGGCATTGTAGAGGCGCACGGCGATGTCCAAGGCCGGTGAATCGCGCACGTCGTCGCTGTCCGGCTTGAAGGTCACGCCCAGCACGCAGATGTGCTTGCCCGCCAGCTCGTTGCCCAGCATGCTGGATGCCAGAGACACCACGCGGTCGCGGCGGCGCAGGTTGATCTGGTCCACTTCGGCGAGGAAGCCCATGGTGTGGCTCAGGCCGAGCTCGGAGACGCGCGCCTGCAGCGCGCGGATATCCTTGGGCAGGCAGCCGCCGCCGAAGCCCACGCCGGCATTCAGGAACCGGCGCCCGATGCGGCTGTCGTGGCCGATGGCATCGGCCAGGGTCTTGATGTCCCCGCCCACGGTTTCGGTCACTTCCGCGAAGGCGTTGATGAAGGAGATCTTGGTGGCGAGGAATGCGTTGGCGGCGACCTTGACCAGTTCGGCGGTTTCGAGGTCCGTCACGATCTCGGGGGTGCCCAGCTCCAGGATCGGGGCATAGACCTCGCGGATCTTGCGCAGTCCGAATCCGTGAGGTTCCGTGTCGCTCAGGCCGTAGACCAGACGGTCGGGAGTCAAGGTGTCCTTGACTGCGAAGCCCTCGCGGAGAAACTCAGGGTTCCATGCCAGGGTGATCTCGCTGCCGGGCAATGCGTTGGCCGCGATGCGCTCCGTCAGGCGGCGTGCCGTGCCGACGGGGACCGTGGATTTGCCGACGATCAGCGCCTGATCGGTGATGTGCTCCAGCAGGCTGTCCACCGCCCCGTCAACGTAGCTCATGTCCGCTGACTGGGAATCGGCGCGCTGCGGTGTTCCCACGGTGATGAAGTGGATGTCCGCAGCTGCCGCGGCCTCAGCGTAGGAATCGGTGAAGCGCAGCCGGCCGCTGGCCACATGCTTGCGCAGCAGCTCCGGAAGGCCCGGTTCATGGAAGGGGAGGATCCCGGCGGCCAGGGCCGTGAGCTTGGACGCGTCGACGTCGAGGCCGATGACTTCATATCCAAGTTCAGCCATGCAGGCCGCGTGGGTGGCTCCCAGATAACCGGTACCGATAACGCTGATGCGTAGAGTCACGACTCCCCTTCTTTCGTCCATGGCTCAAAGCCAGGCGGGGCCTGGCATTGAATTCTCTTTTCAGCATGCCACATCCCCGTAGCGTGTGCCCTTGGGGCACACGCTACGGGGACGTGAGAATTTACTGCAGATTTACTTGGGGCTTGGCCAAATCAGCCGAGTATTAACCGAGTGACAGGTGTTCGGAAACCGAAGCTGCCAGTGCCTCAGCTTCGGCCTGCGCCTGCTCATGTGTGGCGGCCTCGACCATTACGCGGACTACCGGCTCGGTACCCGAGGGACGAAGCAGCACACGGCCGGTGGAGCCCAGTCGGGCTTCGGCGGCTTCGATGTCCAGCTGCAGCGGCTCGCAGTCCGGCACTCCGGCCTTGTCCACGCCGCGCACGTTGATGAGCACCTGCGGCAGCACGGTCAGCACCGAGGCGAGTTCCTTCAGGGACTTGCCAGTGGCCTTGATGCGGGCCGCGATGTTCAGGCCGGTCAGCACGCCGTCACCGGTGGTGGCGTACTTGCTGAAGATCACGTGGCCGGACTGCTCGCCGCCCAGCGAGTAGTCGCCTTCCTGCATGCCTTCCAGCACGTAGCGGTCGCCCACGCCGGTCTGCTTCACGGTGATGCCTGCGGCCTCCATGGCCAGCTTCAGGCCGAGGTTGCTCATCACTGTGGCGACCAGGGTGTCGTCCTTCAGCTCGCCGCGTTCCTTGAGCGCAATGGCCATGATGGCCATGATCTGGTCTCCGTCGACAATGGTGCCTTCGTGGTCCACTGCCAGGCAGCGGTCGGCGTCGCCGTCGTGGGCGATGCCCAGGTCTGCGTTGTTTTCCAGCACGGCGGCCTGCAGCTTCTCCAGGTGGGTGGAGCCGTAGCCGTCGTTGATGTTGATGCCGTCCGGCTCTGCGCCGATCACGATAACCTGGGCGCCAGCAGCCTTAAAAACCTCCGGCGAGCAACCGGACGCTGCGCCGTGGGCGCAGTCCAGGACTACATTCAGGCCGTCCAGGCGGTTAGGCAGGGACTGCAGCAGATGGACGATGTAGCGGTCCTCGGCGTCGGCGAAGCGCGAGACACGTCCGACTTCGCCGCCGACAGGACGCGGCTTGGGCATCTTCAGACACGCCTCGATAGCGTCTTCCAGGGAGTCGTCGAGCTTCTTGCCGCCACGGGCCAGGAACTTGATGCCGTTGTCCGGAGCGGCGTTGTGGGATGCGGAGATCATCACGCCGAAGTCTGCGTCCAGGTCGCCGACCAGGAAGGCGGCGGCCGGGGTGGGAAGCGTGCCTGCGTCCTTGACGTCGACGCCGGAGGCGGCCAGACCCGCTTCGATTGCGGCAGAGAGGAAGTCGCCGCTGATACGCGGATCCTTCGCTACCACAGCGACTGGTTTGTGCCCGTCCTCAGGCTGGCTCAAACCCAAAACCACCGAAGCCGCCTGCGCGAGTTCCATCGCCAGCTCGGGGGTTAACAATTCGTTTGCTTTTCCTCGGACCCCATCGGTCCCAAATAACCTTGCCATCGTTATCAATCATAAGCCCTGCGCTTCGATTTACCGGTCTTGCAAGGTGCCCTGGCAGGCACCAATTGCGAAGAATTGGCGCAATGAGGCACTGTTCACCTGTTGTTTAAAGGCCAACGGCTCCACAATCCCCGAAGGGTTGTGGAGCCGTTGGATAAACCTCGAAGGAAGGTTTAGCGCTTCGAGAACTGCGAAGCCTTGCGGGCCTTCTTCAGACCAGCCTTCTTGCGCTCGATGACGCGTGCGTCGCGGGTCAGGTAACCGGCCTTCTTCAGGGTTGGGCGGTTAGCGTCGCGGTCGATCTCGTTCAGTGCACGGGCGATGCCCAGGCGCAGTGCGCCAGCCTGACCGGAAATGCCGCCGCCGTGGATGCGGGCGATAACGTCGTATGCGCCTTCCAGACCCAGAACCTTGAAAGGCTCGTTGACATCCTGCTGGTGCAGCTTGTTCGGGAAGAAGTCGTCCAGTTCGCGACCGTTGACGGTCCACTTGCCGGAGCCTGGAATCAGGCGGACGCGGGCGATAGCCTGCTTGCGACGGCCAACTGCTCCACCTGGAACGGTCAGCGGAGCACGCTCGGTCTCGGCCACAACGGTCGAGGCAGCGGTCTCGGTGGTGTAAGACGAAGGGGTCTCGCCTTCGAATTCAGTGGTTTCTTCAGCGTTCTGAGCCACGATAATCTCCTATTAAGTGTTTGTTGTCGGGGCCAGGACTACTGAGCGACCTGGGTGATTTCCAGTGCCTTTGGAGCCTGAGCAGCGTGTGGGTGCTCGGCGCCGCGGTAAACCTTCAGCTTGGACATCTGAACAGCAGACAGCTTGTTCTTAGGGATCATGCCGCGAACGGCCTTCTCAACAGCCAGCACTGGGTTCTTTTCCAGCAGGTCGGCGTAGTTCATGCTCTTCAGGCCGCCCGGGAAGCCCGAGTGGCGGTAAGCGCGCTTGTTCTGCAGCTTCTTGCCGGTCAGAGCAACCTTTTCGGCGTTGATGATGATGACGTGATCGCCCATGTCCATGTGTGGAGCATAGGTTGGCTTATGCTTGCCGCGCAGCAGGGTTGCGGTCTGAACGGCGAGGCGGCCGAGCACTACATCGGTGGCGTCGATGACGTACCACTGACGAGTCTGATCAGCCGGCTTTGGGGTGTACGTACGCACAGTAATTGCCTTACGTTGATTCGTTTCTGGTCAAACAGTCGCTTGGCCGAAGGCGGTGAGATCCCCCGGTGACGAGCACTGTCGTGTTGTTCTTGTGTTTGGACCAGTACGTCAGGTGAGGACTGATATAGACCGGCCGTCCAGAGATGTTCGCGCGCCCAGCAGACCAGCGACTATGCAACTAAGCCGTCACGCTTGGGCGTGTAGTGTCGAACGTGGACATACACAACTCATAAGAGTTTATCTGATTAAAGCCTTTCCGGCCAAAAATGTTCAGTGCGGGTGAGTAAGAACACCCTTAACCGACGCTGCTTTCGGGGCTTTGGCTCACTGCTGCGCCCGGAGTATCCACGTCGTGGTCTTCGCGTTTGGCACGGGTCTGCAGCGCCCGCGCAGCCAACTGGTCGGCGTTCGGGTAGTAGACCTCTTCAAGCACCAGCGCCCGGGGGTGGGCCAGCTTGGTTTTTGAATCGCGGACCATCTCTTCGAGACGGCTTGCCAAGAAGCCCGGTTGCTCCCGCCCATCGCCTACCATCATGGCAGCGCCGATCAGGGCCCTGACCATGTTGTGGCAGAAGGCGTCTGCCTTAAGGTGGGCGAGGATGACTCCGTCCTCGGTACGGGTGAAACTGAATTCCTGCAGCGTGCGGATGGTTGTCGCATCGGGGCGGGGTTTGCAGTAGGTCAGGAAGTCGTGGCGTCCCAGCACGGTCTGCGCCTCGCGGTTCATCGCTTCGACATCCAACGGTTCGCGATGCCAGGTCGTCAGGTGGCGGGTCAGCGGATCCCAGCGCTCGATACCATCAGCAATCCGGTAGGAATAGCGGCGGGCCAGCGCGGAGAACCGGGCGTCGAAGCCTTCCGGGGCAACTTCGGCCTCATGCACCCACACGGCACCATCCTGGCGACCCAGAATGCCATTGATGCGGCGCACCAGCGCAGGTCCAGGGGCCAAGGGAGAGCGGCGCGGCAGGCCGTCGAATTCTTCCTGGGTCAGGTCCAGGTGGACCACCTGGCGCCGGGCATGCACCCCTGCGTCGGTACGGCCGGCCACCACCACGCGAACACGCCGGCGAATCAGCGTCTCAAGCGCTTCTTCAACAAGCTGCTGCACGCCGGTGACATTGGGCTGGCGAGCCCACCCGTTGTAGGCGGCCCCGTCATATCCGAGGACCATGCGCATCCGGATCCACGCCGGGGTGCGGGTCTCCCCCACGGCCACGGTTCCCAGCGGATCAAAGATTTCAGACTGCGCACTCATGAATACCATTATGCGCAGTGGCTTTTCATCTCACCGAATTCGGTGGCTGGTTTCACAGACCAGACGTGCCTCAGTGGCATCGAATTAGCCATTCTGTAGACTACAGCGTAATTCGTACATTCAACGGCGAAACAACAGACCAGTCCACTTACCCCACAAGGATCAGCATGTTCAGAAAATTCGCCGCCGCAACTGCCCTCTTCTGTTTAGGGCTCACCGCTCTGACGGGATGTAGCGGGAAGCTCTCCACGGAAGAAACTTGCGACTACCTCAACCAGCAAATCAAGGAGCGTGAGATCAATATGAAGTTCGAAACAGGTGACATCAAGCTGGCAAAAGGCGAGACAGGAGACTATGAATCGGCGCTTGAGGAGTTCGATGCAATGCTAAAGGACACGGCCGGCAAGACCGGAGACAAGCAGTTGCAAGAATCCTTGATATCCGCAGCAGGGCAAAGCACTTCAGCCTTGAAGATTCTGGCTGACGATAGCTCAGACTTCGAAGCCCAAATGGAAAGTATCAGCGAGCTGAATACAGCGTCCCAGCAACAGAACACGGAGTATCTGGGCACCGCATGCCCTAATCTGGACTCAGTCGGTTGATACGCTAGCCGGATTCCAGGCCTGCAGCTGGCACCATGCGAACGACGCAGAAATAATGGCATCATTCATGCATGCTTTGCCCTGTACCTCGAAGCAAAAATCCCCGGAATACCGATCAGGTATTCCGGGGATTTTTGACGCTTCAAGCGCCGAAGATGCTAAACGCTAGGGCTTAGGCCTCTTCGGTAGCTTCAGCAGCCTTCTCGGTAGCCTTGGTGGCTTCCTTGACGACAGCCTGCTTTGGCGAAACTGGCTCCATCACGAGCTCGATAACAGCCATAGGAGCGTTGTCGCCCTTGCGGTTACCGATCTTGGTGATTCGGGTGTAACCACCGTTGCGGTCAGCCATGGCTGGTGCGATGTTCTCGAACAGTTCGTGAACGATCGACTTGTTGGTGCGCGAACGCGAAGCGATCACGGACTGGACGCGACGACGCGAAGCCAGGTCTCCGCGCTTTGCGAAGGTGATCAGGCGCTCTGCGTGTGGACGCAGACGCTTGGCGCGGGTCAGGGTGGTGGTGATCTTCTTGTTCTCGAAGAGCTGTGCCGACATGTTAGCGAAGATCAGTCGCTCATGTGCTGCACTGCCGCCGAGACGCGGACCCTTGGTGGGGGTAGGCATTGTGGTTCTCCTAGATGAATAACCCGTTCCGTACGATTAGGCCGTATGGACGGATGAAGTAGTGTGTCGCGAGACTCAGGTCTTTACAGACCCTCGTCGTAGTCGTCGCCATCATCGATGGCGCTACGAGCGGCCAGATCGAAGCCTGGAGGGGAATCCTTCAGGGCCAGACCCAGTTCAACAAGCTTGGCCTTGACTTCGTCAATGGACTTCGCACCGAAGTTACGGATATCCATCAGGTCAGCCTCGGAGCGAGTGACAAGTTCACCCACAGAGTGGATGCCCTCACGCTTCAAGCAGTTGTACGAACGAACGGTGAGTTCCAGATCCTCAATCGGCAGTGCCATGTCGGCAGCCAGGGCTGCGTCGGTTGGCGATGGGCCGATTTCGATACCCTCGGCTGCAGTGTTCAGTTCGCGGAACAAACCGAACAGTTCAACCAGGGTGGTTCCTGCGGATGCAACTGCATCGCGCGGGGTGATCGATTCCTTGGTCTCCACGTCGACGATCAAGCGATCGAAGTCGGTGCGCTGCTCAACACGGGTAGCCTCCACGCGGAAGGTCACCTTCAGCACTGGGGAGTAGATCGAATCCACAGGGATACGACCGATCTCGCCATCAGCGCTCTTGTTCTGCGAGGCAGACACGTAACCGCGGCCGCGCTCAATGGTCAGTTCCATGTCGAACTTGCCATTGGCGTTTAGGGTCGCGATGTGCAGATCAGGGTTGTGGAACTCCACACCGGCTGGCGGGGTGATGTCCGCTGCGGTGACGACGCCTGGGCCCTGCTTGCGCAGGTAGGCGACGACTGGCTCGTCGTGCTCGGAAGACACGGACAGGTTCTTGATGTTCAGAACCAGTTCGGTGACGTCTTCCTTGACACCGGCTACGGTGGTGAACTCGTGCAGCACGCCGTCGATACGAATGCTGGTGACGGATGCACCAGGAATCGAGGACAGCAGGGTGCGGCGGAGCGAGTTACCAAGGGTGTAACCAAAGCCTGGCTCCAGCGGTTCGATAACGAAACGGGAGCGGTTTTCGGCAACTACTTCTTCGGTCAGGGTTGGGCGCTGCGTAATGAGCACTTACATTTCCTTTCAGCGAGCGTCCGCTATATGACGCCTCACGGGGGTGGAAACGACGGTAGCCTGAGGTGGCCGTTCGTCTTTTTGCAGGCTTATAAGTCCAAGATAGTCACCGGAGCACTCAGATGAATGCTTCGGTGACTTCTCAGGCTTAGCCTAGCGAATCAATTAGACGCGGCGACGCTTCGATGGGCGGCAACCGTTGTGTGCGCTTGGGGAAACATCCTGGATGGATCCAACCTCAAGGCCAGCAGCCTGCAGCGAACGGATCGCGGTTTCGCGTCCCGAGCCCGGGCCCTTGACGAAAACGTCAACCTTGCGCATACCGTGCTCCTGCGCACGCTTGGCAGCGGCTTCAGCAGCCATCTGGGCAGCGTACGGGGTCGACTTACGCGAGCCCTTCATGCCTACCTCGCCGGCCGAAGCCCACGAGATCACAGCGCCAGTCGGATCGGTGATCGAAACGATGGTGTTGTTGAAGGTGCTCTTGATATGCGCCTGTCCCTGGGCGATATTCTTTTTGTCCTTGCGACGCGGCTTACGTACCGCTCCACGAGTCTTTGGGGGCATTTCTTCTCCTACGAAAAAGGTTTTTGAACTAGACCGCTAAGATTTAGCGAGTCTTCTTCTTACCGGCTACGGTGCGCTTCGGGCCCTTGCGGGTACGAGCGTTGGTCTTGGTGCGCTGACCGCGGACCGGCAGGCCCTTACGGTGACGAAGACCTTCGTAGGATCCGATTTCAACCTTGCGGCGGATGTCAGCCTGAACCTCGCGGCGCAGGTCACCTTCCACCTTGTAGGTGCCTTCGATGAAGTCACGAAGCTGAACGAGCTCAGCGTCGGTGAGATCCTTCACGCGGGTATCCGGGGAGATCCCGGTTGCTGCGATGGTCTCTTCTGCACGGGTCTTGCCCACGCCGTAGATGTAAGTCAGCGCGATGATTACGCGCTTCTCGCGTGGGATGTCCACGCCTGCTAAACGAGCCAAGTGGCTACCTTTCAACCAACGGAGGTCTGGAGCAGCACCTTCCGCGAGTGTCCTCGCGGCCCCGGCCTCCGAATCCGGGGGTGTACGGCAACCTGGGTTGCCGCGGTACTGCCTATATGACTACGCGTGGGAAATCCCGAAAAACGGAATTAGCCCTGACGCTGCTTGTGGCGTGGGTTCTCGCAGATCACCATGACGCGACCATTGCGGCGAATCACCTTGCACTTGTCGCAGATCGGCTTCACGCTAGGGTTAACCTTCAAGGGTTTACTCCTCTTGCGGTTGCAGTTAAATGTGGAGCAGTAAAAAGCTTATCCAAGAACATTGCTCTAGCGGGCGCTTTGCGATGAATCGCACAACGTCCGCCAGAAAAGTCCAAGAGTGCTGTTTACTTGTAGCGGTAAACGATACGGCCTCGGTTGAGGTCGTATGGGCTCATTTCAACCTGCACTCGGTCCTCTGGGAGGATTCGAATGTAGTGCTGACGCATCTTACCCGAGATAGTGGCGAGCACCACGTGTCCATTCGGCAGCTCCACGCGGAACATCGCGTTCGGCAGCGCTTCGGTCACAGTGCCCTCTACCTGGATGACACCTTCCTTCTTGCCCATTTTCCCCGCTAACTTTGGTTGCCTTGGTTTCCCTCGGCAAGTAATTGGTTCTGGTTCGCGACCGGTGCAACCCCAACCTAAGGTTTTGGGCGCACTTAAATAACGAACCAACAGACAACACTACGCCATCACCACGGCCTTCGCCAATTCGGACCGTGTTTTAAACTGTTAGATCCAGCACTCCGCGTGGATGCGGAGTGCTGGATCTTCAGTGGACAGGTACCCTATGGGCGGATTGGCGACGGGGTCACGCCGAACGGCGCCAGGCCGGCCTCTCCCCCGTCATGGGCCGAGAGTACCCAGACGCCGCCCATGGTGAAGGCGACGGTGTGCTCCCACTGCGAGGCGTTGGACTTGTCGTTGGTGACCACCGTCCAGTCGTCCTCAAGCACCGAGGTCTCGATGCCGCCGCGCACCAGCATCGGCTCGATGGCTAGGGCCATGCCCGGCTTGATGCGCGGACCACGGTGGCCGGAGTTGTAGTTCAGCACGTCCGGAGCCATGTGCATCTCGGAGCCGATGCCGTGGCCGCAGTAGTCTTCCAAGATGCCCAGCTCGTCGCCCGGCTGGCTGGTCACGAAGTCGTCGATGGCGGTGCCGATCTGGCCGATGAAGCGGGCCTTGGCCGCGGCGGCGATGCCTGCCCACATGGCCTGCTCGGTGATGTCGCTCAGGCGCTGGTCTGCCGGGTCGATGTTCTTGCCCACCAGCACGGTGCGCGCCGAGTCCGAGTGCCAGCCGTCCACAATGGCGCCGCCGTCGATCTTCAGCACGTCACCGTCCTTCAGCTCGTAGTCCGACGGGAAGCCGTGCACGACCTCGTGGTTGACCGAGGCGCAGATATTGGCCGGGAACCCGTGGTAGCCGAGGAAGTTGCTGGTGGCTCCGTGGCGCTCCAGCACCTTGGCGAAGACCTTGTCAACGGCGGCGGTGGTGATGCCCGGGCGTGCCATGGCGACGGCCTCATCCAGCGCCTCGGCCAGCACCAGGCCGGCTTCACGCATCTTCAGGATTTCCGAGTTGGATTTGTACTCAATTCGCGGCTGTCCAAGTGCCAAGGTAACTCCCCTAGGTGTTCACGGGTTGCTCGCCGCCGGCGGTTGCCGGCGTTGGTGCGAGCCTTCAGTCTGTAAAATCACGCAGGGACCGTGCCGCTCGCCCGTAGGCTTGCCGTGCACGGTCCCTGCGCGTGAGAACGCTTGCGCTTAGGCGTTGACGTTCAATGCGGCCATGACGCGGTCGGTGACCTCGTCGATGGCGCCGATGCCGTCGACCTTGCGCACGATGCCACGTTCTTCGTAGCGGTCGACCACGATCTTGGTCTCTGCGTTGTACAGGCCCAGGCGGTGGCGGATGACCTCTTCGGTGTCGTCCGCGCGGCCTTCGATCTCTGCACGCTTCAGGAGCCGGGCAACCAGCTCGTCGTCGTCGGCGGTCAGCTGCAGCACTGCGTCCAGGGCGATGCCCTTGGCTTCCAGCATTGCATCCAGCGCGTCGACCTGTGCGCTGGTGCGCGGGTAGCCGTCCAGCAGGAAGCCGGTGGCCACATCGTCCTGGTTCAGGCGGTCTTCGACCATGTTGTTGGTGACCGAATCAGGTACAAAGTCGCCATTGTCGATGTACTTGCTGGCTTCGATACCCAGCGGGGTGCCGCCCTTGACGTTCGCGCGGAAGATGTCGCCGGTGGAGATCGCGGGGATCTCCAGGCGCTCGGAGATCTTCACGGCCTGGGTTCCTTTACCGGCGCCCGGCGGTCCAATGATAAGCAGTCGACTCATCGCAGTAGCCCTTCGTAGTTTCGTTGCTGCATTTGAGCATTGATTTGTTTGACGGTCTCAAGACCAACACCAACCATGATGATGATCGAGGTGCCGCCGAATGGGAAACTCTGATCTGCGTTGATCAACACGAAGGCAATCAATGGAATCAACGCGACGAATGCCAAGTACAGCGAACCCGGGAACGTGATCCGCGAGATCACGTACTGCAGGTACTCGGCGGTCGGACGGCCGGCCCGGATGCCCGGGATGAAGCCGCCGTACTTCTTCATGTTGTCCGCCACCTCAACCGGGTTGAAGGTGATGGCTACGTAGAAGTAGGTGAAGCCGATGGTCAGCAAGGTGTACACCAGCATGTACCACGGCGAGGAGGTCGAGGAGTGCGTCTGCAGCCACAGCGCCCAGTCCGGCAGCGTGCCGTCCGGGTTCTGGTTGAACTGCACGATCATCTGCGGCAGGGCCAGGATCGAGCTGGCGAAGATCACCGGGATCACGTTAGCCATGTTCAGCTTAAGCGGGATGTAAGTGGAGGTCCCGCCCACGGTGCGCCGACCGATGGTCCGCTTGGCGTACTGCACCGGCACGCGGCGCTGGGACTGTTCCACGAACACAACCAGGCCGATGATGACCAGGCCGATGGCGATGACGCCGACGAAGGTCAGCCAGCCCTGGGTCTGCAGGATCGCGCCCATGGAGGCTGGGAAGCCCGAAGCGATCGAGGTGAAGATCAGGATCGACATGCCGTTGCCGATGCCGCGTTCGGTGATCAGCTCGCCCATCCACATGATCAGGCCGGTGCCTGCCGTGAGTGTGATGATCATCAGCAAGATGACGATCAGGCTGTCGTCCGGCACCAGCGGGAGGCTGCAGCTCGGGAACAGGTTGCCTGTGCGGGCCAAGGTCACCAAGGTGGTGCCCTGCAGCAGCGCCAAGGCGATGGTGAGGTAACGCGTGTACTGGGTCAGCTTGCCCTGGCCGGCCTGGCCTTCCTTGTGCAGGGTCTCGAAGTGCGGGATGACCACACGCAGCAGCTGCACGATGATGGCCGCCGTAATGTACGGCATGATGCCCATCGCGAAGATCGAAACCTGCAACAGGGCGCCGCCACTGAACAGATTCACAAATGAATAAAGTCCACCGGTGGTTTCACCCATTGCCAGACACTGCTGAACGTTGCTGTAATCAATACCCGGGGTCGGGATGAATACGCCGACACGGTAGATCGCGAGGATCCCCAGCGTGAACAGCAACTTGTTGCGCAGATCAGGCGTCCGAAAAACTCGGGCTATGGCGCTGAACAAGCGTCCTCCTGAAGTATGTTCCTGAGTCGTTGAGCCAGATACGACTACGACCTAATGATTCTAGCTGTCCTAGGTAGCTCCGCGCCAAATACGAGACACGGAAAATGCCCGGAATTTTCTCATTTGTAATAAGAACAGCCAGATCACCGAAGCTATTTCCGGCGATCAGCCGAAAATCTTTGAGAAATGGAAAGCCCCCGTTCACCTTGAAAACTCAACGTGAACGGGGGCTTGGCCTTGGCTTGACCCTAGCTTAGAGGGTGTTTGCCGAGCCGCCGGCAGCAGCGATCTTCTCAGCAGCGGAAGTCGAGAAGGCATCAACCTTCACGTCGACCTTGACCGAGATCTCGCCGGTGCCCAGCACCTTGACGGGCTGGTTCTTGCGAACGGCGCCCTTGGCAACGAGTGCCTCGACGGTGACTTCGCCACCCTCTGGGAACAGCTCCGAGATCTTGTCCAGGTTTACAACCTGGAACTCGACGCGGAACGGGTTCTTGAAGCCGCGCAGCTTCGGCAGACGCATGTGCAGCGGAAGCTGTCCGCCTGCGAAGCCTGCCTTCACCTGATAACGAGCCTTGGTACCCTTGGTACCGCGACCGGCGGTCTTACCCTTCGATGCCTCACCACGACCAACACGGGTCTTGGCGGTCTTGGCACCTTCAGCTGGACGCAGGTGGTGTACCTTAAGTGCGTTTTCCTTCTGAGCCATCTTTACTTCGCCTCCTCAACCTTCAGCAGGTGTGGGACCTTGTTGACCATGCCGACAGTCACAGGGTCAGCGGAGCGGACAACGGTGTGTCCGATGCGCTTCAGGCCCAGCGAGCGAACAACGTCGCGCTGTACCTGGTTACCACCGATGATGGACTTGATCTGGGTGATTTCCAGCTGGGCGTCGCTTGGAACAATGTTCTTAGCCATTGAAATTAAGCACCTGCCTTCTGGGACTGGATGTGACGCAGCATTGCTGCCGGTGCAACCTCGTCCAGCGGAAGACCGCGGCGAGCTGCAACAGCCTGAGGCTCTTCCAGAGCCTTCAGTGCGGCAATGGTGCCCTGAACGATGTTGATCTGGTTCTGCGAACCCATCGACTTCGACAGGATGTCGTGGATGCCTGCGCACTCCAGCACGGCGCGCACCGGACCGCCGGCGATAACGCCGGTACCCGGAGCGGCTGGGCGGAGCAAGACAACGCCAGCGGCGGCCTCGCCCTTGACCAGGTGCGGGATGGTGGTGCCAACGCGTGGAACGCGGAAGAAGGACTTCTTGGCCTCTTCAACGCCCTTGGCGATAGCGGCAGGAACTTCCTTAGCCTTGCCGTAGCCAACGCCGACCATGCCGTTGCCGTCACCGACGACTACCAGAGCGGTGAAGCTGAAGCGACGACCACCCTTGACGACCTTGGAGACGCGGTTGATAGCTACAACGCGCTCAAGGAACTTGTCCTTGTCTTCGTTGCGGTTATCCTTCTGATCGCGACCGCGGCCACGACCTTCACCACGACCGCGGCCTTCGCCACGACCGCGACCCTCGCCACGGCGGGATCCGGTGTTCTCGGTAGCGGGAGCAGCTGCAGTCTCGACTGCCTCAGTAGCTTCAGACACCTGAGTTTCCTTCTTGTTGGTTGCTTCGCTCACAGTGCCAGCCCACCTTCACGTGCGCCGTCAGCAACAGCAGCCACGCGACCGTGGTACTTGTTGCCGCCGCGGTCGAATACAACAGCCTCAATGCCGGCAGCCTTGGCACGCTCTGCAACGAGCTCGCCAACGCGCTTGGACTTTGCGGTCTTGTCTGCATCGCTTGCGCGAAGATCTGCTTCCATGGTCGAAGCGCTGGCCAGGGTCAGACCCTTCGAGTCGTCCACGATCTGAACGAACATGTGACGAGCCGAGCGGTTGATGACCAGGCGTGGACGAGCCTCGGTACCGACGATGCGCTTGCGCACACGCAGGTGACGGCGACCGCGCTGAGCGGACTTGCTCTTGCCCTTGATTCCGATAGCCATGATTACTTACCAGCCTTTCCAGCCTTGCGCAGGATACGCTCGCCGGCGTAGCGGATGCCCTTGCCCTTGTAAGGCTCGGTCTTGCGCAGCTTGCGGATGTTAGCGGCAACCTCACCGACGTGCTGCTTGTCGATGCCAGCAACGGTGATCTTGTTGTTGCCCTCCACGGACAGGGTGATGCCCTCAGGGGCTTCAACGCTGATCGGGTGGGAGTAACCCAGAGCAAGCTCAAGGGTGTTGCCCTTGGCCTGAACGCGGTAGCCGGTACCGTGGATTTCGAGCTTCTTCTCGTAACCCTCGGTGACACCAATGATCAGGTTGTTGATCAGGGTACGGGTCAGACCGTGCAGCGAACGGGCCTCGCGGCCGTCGTTCGGACGGGAGACGGTAACGGTGTTCTCGTCCTTGGCAACGGTGATCGGAGCCGAAACGGTCAGCGAAAGCTCACCCTTCGGGCCCTTGACGGTGACCAGCTGGCCATCGATGTTCAGTTCAACGTTGGCAGGAACGGTGATCGGAAGACGTCCAATACGTGACATAGTGTTTTCCTTCCCTTCCCGTTACCAGACGTAGGCGAGGACTTCCCCACCCACGCCCTTCTTTGCAGCCTGACGGTCGGTAAGCAGACCGGAGGAGGTGGACAGGATCGCGATACCAAGACCACCGAGCACGTGAGGCAGGTTGGTGGACTTTGCGTAAACGCGCAGGCCTGGCTTGGAGATACGACGTACGCCGGCGATCGAACGCTCGCGCGATGGGCCGTACTTCAAAGTGATGGTCAGCTTCTTGCCGACTTCGGCAGCCTCTTCCTCGAAGGAGGCAATGTAGCCCTGTTCCTTCAGGATGTTGGCAATGCGCAGCTTGAGCTTGCTCGACGGCATCGACACAGTGTCGTGGTAAGCCGAGTTGGCGTTGCGCAGACGAGTCAGCATATCTGCGACTGGATCTGTCATAGACATGTGGGCTTCAGCCCTTCCTCGTTACGGTTTCCTTTGCGGACCTGTAACGTAGTGAGATTAGTTGTTGGTCTTGAACGGGAAGCCCAGAGCCTTGAGCAAGGCGCGGCCTTCGTCGTCAGTCTTGGCGGTGGTCACCACAGTGATGTCCATACCGCGCACGCGATCGATCTTGTCCTGATCGATTTCATGGAACATCGACTGTTCGGTCAGACCGAAAGTGTAGTTGCCATTGCCATCGAACTGGCGGTCGCTCAGGCCGCGGAAGTCGCGGATACGAGGCAGTGCCAGGGTGATCAGGCGATCAACGAATTCCCACATGCGATCGTTACGCAGGGTGGTGTGGGTACCGATCGGCATGCCTTCGCGCAGCTTGAACTGTGCGATCGACTTGCGGGCACGGGTAACCACTGGCTTCTGACCGGTAATTGCGGTCAGATCGCGCACGGCGCCTTCAATGAGCTTGGAATCCTTGGCTGCTTCGCCAACACCCATGTTCACTACAACCTTGGTCAGGTTAGGAACCTGCATCGGGTTGGCGTAGTTGAACTGCTCCTGCAGGGCAGGGCGGATGTCAGCTGCGTACTTAGCGCGCAGACGTGGCTGGATCTTGTTGGCTGCTTCAGTCATTACAGATCCTTTCCGGAAGCCTTGGCGTAACGAACGCGTACAGTCTTGGACACGCCGTTCTTTTCTACGGTTTCCTCGCGGAAACCAACGCGGGTTGGCTTCTTGGTTTCTGGATCAACAACAGCAACGTTCGAAACGTGTACTGGAGCTTCAACAACCTCGATGCCGCCAGTCTGGGTGCCGCGCTCGGTCTGGCCAGCCTTGGTGTGCTTGGTGACGCGGTTAACGCCCTCAACCAGCACGCGGTTGGTCTCGGTGATGACCTTCAGGACCTTGCCCTGCTTGCCACGTTCCTTACCGGCGATGACCTGAACCAGGTCACCCTTCTTGATCTTTGCGCCCATGCTTACAGCACCTCCGGAGCCAGGGAAACGATCTTCATGAACTTCTTGTCGCGAAGTTCACGACCCACTGGGCCGAAGATACGAGTTCCACGAGGATCGGCAGCGTCACCCTTGAGGATCACTGCAGCGTTCTCGTCGAACTTGATGTAGGAACCGTCGGCGCGACGGATTTCCTTCTTGGTGCGAACGACGACAGCCTTGACGACGTCGCCCTTCTTTACGTTGCCGCCAGGGATTGCATCCTTGACGGTTGCGACAATGGTGTCGCCGATGCTTGCGTAGCGACGCTTCGAGCCACCCAGAACACGAATGGTAAGGATTTCCTTAGCACCGGTGTTATCGGCAACCTTGAGTCGCGACTCCTGCTGAATCACTTCTTACTCCTGTCGTCTCGCTGGTTCTCATAAATGAGCCTTGCGGAACGGATATGGTCTCCACGATACGATCGCTTACCCCCACCGACGCGGGCGCACCGAATGCTGATCCCAATTGGCGGCAGGGCCGAGGCGTAAAATATCGAGGCTGTGTGTGCAGCGAATATGATTTCCGACCGCACTGCATCAGGCCGAAGGTGGATAGTCCCCGAACAAGATGCGCACAGATTCTTAAGTTTAGCCTAGAGTGGCGCGAAACCGAAATGGTGTGGTAGGGCGAAAAGACGCGTTGTTGGTCACATCGGCAACGGAAAAGAACCGCGGAAATTCAAGGATCCACCATCAGCTCGGCCACCACACCCAGATGGTCCGAACCGCCAATGCTCTGCGTTTGGAAGTCCGCCACGTGTGCCTGGCTGGCCAGAATATGGTCGATTTCGACCAGCGGAGGGAATCTCCTGCCCGCCGGCCACGAGACGTCGGGCCACCGACCGGAGGATTCAAGGAAACCGACCGTCGCACTTCGGTACTGCGGGTGGGCGCGTACCGAGTTGAAGTCCCCTGCCAAGATCACCGGGCCCCCGCGGTGGCTTTGCGCCCAGTCTTCCAGCGCGGCCAGTCCCTGGGCCCACCGCGCGGCGTTGTTCAGCGGCGGGTAGATGTGGATGCCGGCGACTGTGACGGGCCCCTGCGGCGTCTGCACTTCGGCGACCGGCAGCGAATACCATCCGGTGTCCTTCGCGCTCAGCTCCTCGGTCCGCTCCGTGAGCCGGTAGCGCGAGAAGATCACGGTATCACGCTCTCCCCCGGCCGGGGCCTGCGCGGTCCGGTATCCCAGGTCATTCATGGCGCCGCGCTGGGTCAGGGCCGCATGCAGCGGTTCGCTAGTTTCCACCAGCACCAGAATATCGGGGTCGCGCTGCCGGATCGCCTCGGCCAGTTCGTCGGGTTCCGCGCCCGCCTTGAGCGTATTGAAGGACATCATCGTCAACGATTCGCCACTTGCCCCGGCGGTCGAGCACGGCATCGCGGGGTTGAAGCTGGCAGCTACTCCTGACAGCAGGCAGCCGAGCAGTAACGCTGCGAGAACCCATCGGCGCCTCAGCAGCGCGACCAGGCATGCTGCGGCCGGCAGTACGAGCATCCACAGCGCAAAGGCCTGCAGCTTCGGAACCCAGCCGGCGCCGAGCCATGGGAGCCATCCCAGCAATCCGATGAGAATGCCGGCCAACAGCACGAGCGGCCACGCCCACGGAAGTGTCGTCGTCGCCCGTGTGCTCATCATGTCTTGAGCCTACGCGGTGAGGTCCATGCGGAAGCCGATTGACGGCGTGTTCCTACTGTTCAGATGCCCATTGGGCCACCCGTTGCGCGCTTTCTTCCTCGGACAGGTCTTCCACCCGGCTCAAGATGGACCAGCGGATGCCGAAGGGGTCGATGATGGATGCGAATCGGTCACCGGAGACGAAGTTCGTGGCCGGTTCGCGAATCGTCGCGCCGGCTTCGACGGCCTTGGCAAGCACCGCATCGACGTCCTGGCAGTACAGCCCCATGGAATAGCAGGCGTTCGGGGCGGCGGGCGGCGGAACGAGCCCGTAGTCCGGGCTTGGTTCACCGATCTGCAGGTGCCCCTGGCCGAAGTCGATCTCTGCATGCGCAATAACCCCGCCCATCACGGTGGTGTCGATGATGCGCGCGCCGAACACGTCGCGGTAGAATTCCAGCGCGCCGGCGGCATTGGCGATCGACAGGAACGGGGTCAGGCTGCTCACGCCATGCGGTACGCCGTCGGTGGTGTATTTGCCGGAGACGCCGCGGGTTGATTCATTCTCTGTTTTCATGCCACAACGGTATTCCCCTGTGGCACCCTTGGACTTGTAGAAACACGACAACTTCAAGGCGGTGGCCGGTGGCAGATGAACGCGATCGCCGAGGTGTCCTGTATCCCGCGCGGCTCCCGCAGTTCGAGCGTATTCTCCCGCCACCCGAGCTGAAGGCCCTGGTCGGCTGGTTCTGGCTCGTGCACTGGGATATCGATGCCGGCAGGACCTCGCGGCAACAGCTGCTTCCGTTCCCGTTGATGAACCTCGTGGTGCAGGAAGAAGGCGTGACGGTGTCCGGCCCGGCCTCCGCGGCATCCCACCGGGATCTATCCGGCAACGGGTGGGCTGTGGCCGCCTTGCTCCGGCCCGCTGCGGCGGACGTCCTGGAGCTGTCCCCCGCCGAGCTGGTTGACCGCGAAGTCGAATTCAACGCCCCGGATCTGCTGGAGGCGGTCACCTGCATCCTGGGCAAGGGCGCGGGCCCTTCGGGCAATCATGAAAGCGCCGCTGCGCTGGGAGCGTGGTTTACGCGTACGTGTCCTGTCCCTGAGTCGCAGGGGCTTGTGGCCAACGAATTCATCGACTACGTCGCCGCGACCCGCAGCGCAGTCAGTGTCGAGCAGGCGGCCGCAACACTGGGATTGGGCGTCAGGAGCCTTCAGCGGCTTTCGCTGCGGTATCTCGGGTTGCCGCCCTTGGCGGTCATCCGCCGCTACCGGCTGCAGGAAGCAGCCGCACGGGTACGGGAGAACCCGTCAACCTCCATCGCCCAGATCGCCGCCGAACTCAGGTACGCGGACCAGGCGCACCTGGCTTCGGACTTCCGGAGAATTCTCGGATTCAGTCCCAGCTCGTACCGCGAACAGAATGTTCCTGAACGCTAGCCACCCCGAGGACTTCAGGGCACGATGGCGGCGATCGCGCTGATCTCGATCAACGCGCCGGGCAATCCCAGGGCGGCGACCATGCTGGCCACGACCAAGGGCGGTTCGTCCCTGGCGAGCCGTGGAGCGATCGCCCCGTAGGCGGCATTGACATCGCTGCCCTGGACCATGACGACGGTCCATTGCACCACGTCGTCGAGGCTCGCTCCGGCGGCTGCCAGTGCCGCCACCGCGTTGTCCAAGGCCTTGGACGCCTGCGCGGCGATGTCCCCCGCGCCTTCCAGCCGGCCTTGCGTGTCGACCGCGTCCTGCCCTCCAAGATAGACCGTGGCCATGCCCGGCGGGACCACCGCCGCGTGGCTGAAGGCCGGTGAGTGGACGAGCCCCTCGGGGCGGAAAAACTGAATCTGTGCCATGAAGCATGGTTGCACAGAATTCTCGGCCAGGCCACGGCAGCCACGTTGTTCCGTATGCGCAAAAACGCCCCGAACTCTTCTTTCGAAGTGTTCGGGGCGTTTTGTGCAATTCACGTAATCCGTGAAATCACCAAGAAAGCTTACTTAGCCTTCTCGACGATCTCGACCAGACGCCAGTGCTTGTCAGCAGACAGCGGGCGGGTCTCAGCGATTACAACCAAGTCACCGATGCCGGCCTCGTTGTTCTCGTCGTGAGCCTTCACGTTCTTGTTACGACGCATGACCTTGCCGTAGAGAGCGTGCTTCACACGGTCCTCAACGTCAACGACGATGGTCTTCTGCATCTTGTCGGAAACCACGTAACCACGGAGGGTCTTGCGGTCGTTGCGCTCGGTTGCGTCAGCCACACCGTTCTCCTTCTCGCTCATTACTTGGAGTCCTTCTTGGTCTCTTCAACCGGAACAACGACATCCTGACGAATACCCAGCTCGCGTTCGCGCAGCACCGTGTAGATGCGGGCGATGTCGCGCTTGATGGCCTTCAGGTTACCGTGGGTCTCCAGCTGGCCGGTGGCCGACTGGAAACGCAGGTTGAACAGTTCTGCCTTGGCCTTCTTCAATTCCTCGTTCAAACGAGCAGTATCGAAGCCGTCCAGGGACTCAATGCTAAGGTCCTTAGAACCGATAGACATCCCTATTCACCACCTTCACGACGCACGATGCGTGCCTTCATCGGCAGCTTGTGAATCGCGAGACGCAGGGCCTCGCGAGCTACCTCTTCACTGACGCCACCGAGTTCAAACATGACTCGTCCTGGCTTGACGTTGGCGACCCACCACTCCGGCGAACCCTTACCGGAACCCATGCGGGTTTCGGCTGGCTTCTTGGTCAGCGGACGGTCTGGGTAGATGTTGATCCACACCTTACCGCCACGCTTGATGTAACGGGTCATGGCGATACGAGCGGCCTCGATCTGACGGTTGGTCACGTAGGCCGGGGTCAGCGCCTGAATACCGAAATCACCGAATGCTACGGTGGTGCCGCCCTTGGCAGCACCCGAACGCTTCGGGTGGTGCTGCTTGCGGAACTTTACTCGACGTGGGATAAGCATTTAAGCCTCTCCTCCTTCCGCAGCCGGAGCTGCAGCGCCCTTGTTGCGGTCGTTACGACGACGACGCTCTCCACCACGTGGACGATCGTTGCCGCCGCGGCCGCCGCGAGCTGGAGCAGCAGCAGCCTGCTGTGCAGCCAGTTCCTTGGCGGTGACGTCACCCTTGTAGATCCAGACCTTCACGCCGATGCGGCCGAAGGTGGTCTTGGCTTCGAACTTGCCGAAGTCGATGTTCGCGCGCAGGGTGTGCAGCGGCACACGGCCTTCGCGGTAGAACTCCTTGCGGGACATTTCTGCACCGCCCAGGCGACCGGAGCACTGAACGCGGATGCCCTTGGCACCAGCGCGCATTGCCGACTGCATTGCCTTCTTCATCGCACGGCGGAAAGCCACGCGGGAAGCAAGCTGCTCGGCGATGCCCTGGGCGACCAGCTGGGCCTCCATGTCAGGGTTCTTGACCTCGAGGATGTTCAGCTGAACCTGCTTCTTGGTGAGCTTTTCCAGCTCGCCGCGAATGCGGTCGGCTTCGGCGCCGCGGCGACCGATCACGATGCCCGGACGAGCGGTGTGGATGTCCACACGCACACGGTCACGGGTACGCTCGATCTCAACGCGGGCGATGCCGGCGCGGTCCATGCCGTCGGACAGGAGCGCACGGATCTGTACGTCTTCCTTCACGTAATCCTTGTAGCGCTGACCTGGCTTGCTGGAATCAGCGAACCAGTGCGACACGTGGTCAGTGGTGATGCCGAGACGGAAACCGTTCGGGTTTACCTTCTGTCCCATTTAGTTCTCCCCACCCTTCTTAGGGGTTGAAACAACCACAGTCACGTGGCTGGTGCGCTTCTTGATCTGGAATGCGCGACCCTGAGCTCGCGGCTGGAACCGCTTCATGGTCGGACCCTCGTCAACAAACGCCTCGCTGATAATCAGCTCGTCCTCATTGAATGCTTCACCTGCGCGGTCCGCGGCGGCACGGGCGTTAGCCACTGCCGATGCGACAACCTTGTATACCGGCTCCGAAGCTGCCTGTGGGGCGAACTTCAGAATGGCCAGTGCCTCGTTGGTCTGCAGACCACGAACAAGGTTGACGACGCGCCGGGCCTTCATAGGCGTTACGCGGATATGGCGCGCAATTGCCTTGGCTTCCATTGCTATCCTTCTCTCGTCTATCGAAGAAGTGCTAAGCGATCACTAGTTCCCTTGCGGGGCCTAGCGGCGCTTGCCCTTCTTGTCGTCCTTTACGTGGCCACGGAACGTGCGCGTTGGGGCAAACTCTCCGAGCTTGTGACCAACCATGGATTCGGTAACGAACACAGGAATGTGCTTGCGACCGTCGTGCACGGCGATGGTGTGTCCCAGCATGTCCGGGATGATCATCGAA
The DNA here is from genome assembly GCF_001454985.1 of Arthrobacter sp. YC-RL1. NCBI lineage: Bacteria > Bacillati > Actinomycetota > Actinomycetes > Micrococcales > Micrococcaceae > Arthrobacter > Arthrobacter sp. YC-RL1. The sequence continues at coordinate 1,312,173 of NZ_CP013297.1, read as the reverse complement.
CGGCGGGACCACGTCTTGATGACGTTCTTGGTGCCCTTTTCGTTTTCAGCAACGACCTTCAGGAACAGGTGCTGATCGACGAAGGGGCCTTTCTTCAGGCTGCGTGGCATGTTTCCAGGCTCCTATCGCTTGTTCTTGCCGGTCTTGCGACGACGCACAATGAGCTTGTCGCTTTCCTTGTTCGGACGACGGGTGCGTCCTTCACGCTTACCGTTGGGGTTGACCGGGTGGCGACCACCCGAGGTCTTGCCCTCACCGCCACCGTGTGGGTGGTCGACTGGGTTCATGACAACACCACGCACGGTTGGGCGAACGCCCTTCCAGCGCATGCGGCCGGCCTTGCCCCAGTTGATGTTAATCTGCTCGGCGTTGCCAACTTCGCCGATGGTTGCGCGGCAGCGCACATCGACGTTGCGGATTTCGCCGGAAGGCAGACGCAGCTGAGCGAAGCGACCCTCACGGGCTACCAGCTGGATCGAAGCGCCAGCGGAACGAGCCATCTTGGCGCCGCCGCCTGGGCGGAGCTCCACAGCGTGAATCACGGAACCAACCGGGATGTTACGCAGCGGCAGGTTGTTGCCTGGCTTGATGTCAGCGTTCGGACCGGCCTCAACGGTGTCACCCTGGTTGAGGTTGTTCGGTGCGATGATGTAGCGCTTGGTGCCGTCCACGTAGTGGAGCAGTGCGATACGAGCGGTGCGGTTCGGGTCGTACTCGATGTGAGCAACCTTTGCCGGAACGCCGTCCTTGTCGTGACGACGGAAGTCGATCACGCGGTATGCGCGCTTGTGTCCGCCACCCTTGTGTCGGGTGGTGATCTTACCGGAGTTGTTACGGCCGCCGCTCTTGGTGAGTGGGCGAACCAGCGACTTTTCCGGAGTCGATCGGGTGATTTCTGCGAAGTCGGCTACCGACGAGCCGCGCAGGCCCGGGGTAGTCGGCTTGAACTTACGAATTCCCATTTATTCTATTCCTCGTTAAAGTGGTCTCCGCTTAGGAAAGCGGACCGCCGAAGATGTCAATCGAACCATCCTTGAGGGTGATGATTGCACGCTTGGTAGCCTTGCGTGCGCCCCACCCGAACTTGGTACGCTTGCGCTTACCTGGACGGTTGATGGTGTTCACGGAATCAACCTTGACGTTGAAGATAGCTTCAACGGCATTCTTGATTTCCGACTTGTTCGAACGTGGGTCGACCAGGAAGGTGTACTTACCTTCGTCGATCAGACCGTAGCTCTTTTCCGATACGACTGGTGCGATGACCACGTCGTGTGGAGCCTTGGAGAAGGTGCTCACTTGGCTTCCTCCTTCTGGACCAGGGCATCGAATGCAGCCTTGGTGAAGACTACGTCATCCGAAACCAGAACATCGTAGGTGTTCAGCTGGTCGACGTACAGAACGTGCACAGCGGCGAGGTTGCGCACGGACAGTGCAGCAACATCGTTGGCGCGATCGATGACGACAAGCAGGTTCTTGCGCTCGGTCAGCGAACGCAGGGTTGCCAGTGCTTCCTTGGTCGACGGGGTCTCACCGGCGACCAGGTTCTCAATGACGTGGACGCGATCGAAGCGTGCGCGATCAGACAGGGCGCCGCGCAGTGCAGCAGCCTTCATCTTCTTCGGGGTACGCTGCGAGTAGTCGCGCGGGGTTGGGCCGTGGACAATGCCGCCGCCGGTCATGTGAGGAGCGCGGATCGAACCCTGACGGGCGCGGCCGGTACCCTTCTGCTTGAACGGCTTGCGACCTGCACCCGAAACCTCGGAGCGGTCCTTGACCTTGTGGGTACCCTGGCGGGCAGCAGCCAGCTGTGCAACGACAACCTGGTGCAGCAGCGGGACGTTGGTCTGTACGTCGAAGATCTCTGCAGGCAGTTCGACGTTAAGTGCCTTAGTCATTTACTTATGCTCCCTTCACGGCGGTGCGTACGAGGACGACGCGGCCGCGGGCGCCTGGAACGGCACCCTTGATCAGCAGGAGGTTCTTCTCAGCGTCGATGGCGTGGATGGTCAGGTTCTGAGTGGTAACACGCTCAGCGCCCATGCGACCGGCCATCTTCTGTCCACGGAAAACGCGACCTGGGGTCGATGCGCCGCCGATGGAACCTGGCTTACGGTGGTTCTTGTGAGCACCGTGCGAAGCGCCAACACCGGAGAAGTTGTGACGCTTCATGGTACCGGCGAAGCCCTTGCCCTTGGAGGTGCCAACGACGTCGACCTTCTGGCCGGCTTCGAAGAGTTCCACGGACAGTTCCTGGCCAGCTGCGTACTCGGCAGCGTCTGCGGTGCGCAGTTCTACCAGGTGACGACGTGGGGTCACGCCTGCAGCTTCGAAGTGACCTGCCAGTGGCTTGGTCACCTTGCGCGGATCGATCTGGCCGTAGCCGATCTGAACTGCGGTGTAGCCATCGCGGTCAGCGTTGCGAAGCTGGGTGACAACGTTGCTATCAGCCTGCACGACGGTGACAGGGATCAGGTTGTTGTTCTCGTCCCAAACCTGGGTCATGCCGAGCTTCGTGCCCAACAGGCCCTTAACATTGCGGGTTGCGGTCATAGTTTTCTCGCCACCTCCCCTTAAAGCTTGATTTCGATGTTGACGTCCGCCGGCAGGTCGAGACGCATCAGCGAATCAACAGCCTTCGGGGTCGGATCGACGATGTCGATCAGACGCTTGTGCGTGCGCATTTCGAAGTGCTCACGGCTGTCCTTGTACTTGTGTGGCGAACGGATAACGCAGTACACGTTCTTTTCCGTTGGCAGCGGCACTGGGCCGACTACGGTTGCGCCTGCGCGCGTGACCGTCTCAACGATCTTCCGGGCTGAAACGTCAATGACCTCGTGGTCATACGACTTCAGCCGGATGCGGATTTTCTGTCCCGCCATGGCGTCATGCCTCTTTCTGATAGCACTATTTACAAGTTCTGTGCCTAATACGGGCTCTTGCGAGCCGGCACGCCTTACGCTGCGGCTGAATCCGGATGAATCCGGGTTCCTCAACCCCAGGAGGCTCCGACCCCCGAACTCGGGCGTGTCGCGTAAATTTCAGTCACGACAGTCCGCAAAAGTTTTCACTTTCATCGGAGGCCTTATAGTTTGAAGCAGTTGTATCGATCCCGAACCCCAGGCATTATCCTGCGTGAGAGTCGATCCCGGTCGTTCAAACCAGCCGAATACCCCGGCAAACGGGGATCGGGTTGCACCGAAGCAACTTATCTAGTCTGACAGGTCGGCGGGAATCGCGCAAATCTTATGGGCGCATCCGGGCGCGTGATCTTGACCTCACGCGCCGCCAAGGGCTACCTGGGCTGCCCGGAATCCGGCTGGTCCTCGCCGGCATCGGGGCGATTGGACAGCGGCCACGGCGCTCCGGGCACCGGGTGCTGGCCCGGCTGGGGGCTCCCGGACGGAATGGACCCGGCAGGTCCCCCGCCCTGCTTCAAGCTGTCCACCCGGGAAAGCTTGATCACCGCCGCGGCAATCAGGCCCACGCCGAGGATTACCAGCCAGAGGAAGGCCAGCGACCTCAAGGACCAGAGCACCGCCAGGGTAATGGTTGCGGCGCCCCACCAGATGTAGAGGCGGCGGCCCTGCTTCAGTCCGTAGGCGATCAACGCCGCGAAGAAAATGAGCGCGTAGATCCTGGTCGCCGGTTTGGCATCGACAAGGTTCGCCAGCATCGCCAGGTTCGCCATCACGCCGGCGACAACCAGGTACCGGTTGGCCAGCACCGGCGTTTTTTGCAGGTTGCGCCAGACGACGAGCAGCACGAAGACCAAGCTGGAGTAACAGGCGAGGATGCTTGCTTCCGGCAGGTGCTCCAGGATCGTGTAGCTGCTGATACCCAGGTAGGCGGCCAATGGCAGCAGCAGATCCAGGGTGTACGGCTTGAGCTGTTGAGGGCATTCGAAGATGCGCACGGCCACTGCCACCGCGAAGACCAGCGCCGCGCCGCCCAGTACCGGGCCGGGTTCCCGGTTGCCCAGATGGGCCAACGCGCCGGCTCCGAAGGCGCAGGCAAGGCCCATCAGCAGGTACAACCGCGAGGCGGATCCCCTGGCGTCCGCTGCCCGGTAGGCCTCGGCGGGATAGCTGGGGCGCGCCTCGGCGAAACGTCCATGGGTCGCGGCCATGACGTAGAAGACGAAGGTGGCGGCCAGCAGGGCCCAGACCACGTCCAGGGTCTGCAACCGGCTGAGAACCTGCACATTTCGCCACAGCTGTACCGAGTAGAGCAGCGCGGCGCAGGCGGCGAGGCCGGAGCCCAGGGCGAACCAGGCGACAGACCGGGTGTGCACCATCAAGGCGAAGTACACCGCGGTCAGGGCGGCGCTGGCAAGCACCCATCCATCACCGGGGTTCCAGGCATTGAGCACCAGCAGCGGCAGGAACATTCCCGCACCGACGGCCACGCCCACATCCGGCCGGCGTCGGAAGATCCACTCCGCGGCCGCGGCCGCGCCGGAAAGAACCAGCAGCAGCCCGAAGGCCACCGGGGTGTCCCACCACGAGTTCCTGACCCATCCGCTCTGCGTGGACAGGTCCAACGCGGGGATCTGGATGAGGGCGAGCACGGACAGCAGCGGGGCGAAGAGATAAGCCTGGCGCCACCGGCCGGCTGAGTGCTCTGCCATGAACAACGCCGTGCCGTAAAGTCCAAACAACAGGCTTTGCAGCAGCAGCACTCCCCTGTCGGCATCGAGGTCCACGCTGGAATAGCCCAGCGTGGACACCGGGATGAACACCAGCATGCCCCAGGCGATGATACGCAGCTCAAGGCGCAGTTCACGGCGCTGGCGCCAGGCGGAACCGAGCCGGACTAGCTGCGGCAGCACCACCGAGACGCTGAACAGGGCGAACTGTCCGTGGCCGTCGAAGTTCATGTGCCCCGTGAACCACCAGACGGCGCTGGAGAAAGTAAGCTGGGCGGCGCCTGCGTAGATCATCTTCCAGCCGGCAATCCGGACCCGGCGGGCCTCAGCCAGGAAATAGGCCAGCAGCACCAGGGCGATGGCCAACCCCGGCTGCCACAGGCTCGCGCCCAGGCTCAGCAGGTAGACCAGGGCCAGCACAGCGGCGGCGGTTCCGCGTACTGCGTGCTCTTTCGTCAGGCTTCGAGGTGCGGCGCGCAGCGCGGCCAGTATCGTCAGCGCGAGGGTGGGCACTGCGCCGGCATTGAACCACCCCACAGGCTCCAACCCGTAGTAGGCCTCGGCATCCGCAAAGTCCAGACTGGCGAGCAGTGCGAGGCTCGCCAACGCCAAGGCGGCGCTGCAGGCCAAGCGCAGCTGGCGCAGGTCGATGCCCCGATAGATCAGGGTTTTGCTCCCGCTGGCAACAGCGTCCATGGCCCACCAGGCGAAAAGCGGCACCCACAGGCCCAGGACGCTGGCCATGCTGAGCGCGGCGGGCTGCGCAGGGTATCCCAGATCGCCTGCCGCGGCGCCGGCGGTCACGCCGAGGGCAAGGCAGAGCGCCCAGCCGATCACCCGGTAGGCTACGGACCACGGAGCTGGCATCTTCGTGCGCAGTGCCAGAACCACGAGCAGCGCCAAGCCCAGCGCGGGTAGCAGGCGCCAGGGTTCAGCAGCGTTGTCCATGCCGGGAAGAACGGCGAACGCCAGCAAGGCTGCGAGCTCGATCTTTGCCTGTCGCCACAGCCCGGGAACTGCGGCGAGCACGAGCACAGGCACCGCCACGAAGCTGATCAGCCCGGTATCGGCGCCGAACGCCGAAGCCTGATAGGCGGTGACCACAGACAGCAGCGCCAGCATCCACAAGGTGGCGCGCTCGATGCGCCACAGCCTGGCGTCGACCGCGAAGATGGCGCGGTAGCTGTCGCCGGCCAGCACCACGGCCAGGGCCTGCGCGGCAAGCAGCACCGCGAAGACCAGCGCGATGGATCGCACCGGCAGCTCCAGCAGCGCGCAGCCTGCAATAACCGTGAGCATGGCGGTGGCGCGCGCGGAGAGGAAACGCAGGTGGCGAGCCCGCTCGAACAGCCTGACCGAGAGCAGCAGCTGGGCTGTCAGCAGGAAGAAGACCCAGAGGTAGTTCCGCGCGGTCAGCGCCGGGGACAGGATTACCGCGAGGGCCAGCACCAGCGCGGGGATCATCTGGGCGGTGGCCTTCAGCGCCTGGAAGAAGATCGAGTCGCGAACGGCCCGGCTGCGAGTGGCCGCCAGCAGCAGGATGATCGAGAGGACCAGCAGGACGAGCAGGTAATAGAATACTCCGCGCTGCATGGTCGCGGCCGAGGCCATGGCGGTGCTCACCAGAATGAGCACCGCCAGCCAGGCGAGCACCCGTGAACGGAAGCGCACCGTGGCGTAGCCGACAGCCACCGTGGCGATCGCCGAGAAAACCAGCCAGACGGTCGGTCCGCTCAGGTCCACGGTGTTGTAGGTGGCGATGGCGCACAACGGCAGCAGGGCCAGCCCGGTGCCGGCGAATGCGGCCGCCGCAGGCCTCAGGGATTCACGCGTGGCATGGACTGCCAGTCCCCCGCCGTAGAAGGCGGCGGCCAGTGCGAAGAGCGCCACCAGCTTGGCCAGCGGCAACAGCGCGAAGCTGAGGAACAGCGCCCCGGCGGCCACGATCATCAAGGCCGCGACGTACAGGGTGACGTTGATATTGCGCAGTTCGCGTTCGCGCTTGCTCAGGACCTTGACCGGGGCTGCGGGCGCCGGAGGCTGCGCAGCCGTGCGGTTGCCTCCCGTCTGCAGGATGCGCGGACGGTCCTGCCAGGCGCCGGACGCGCCTGGGACGGCCGGGATGTCCGCGGCTGCACCCGCGAGATACGGCTGCCCCGCCGGCGGCGGTACGGCGTCCGGCTGCGGGGCGGCCTGCGGCTCCGCCGTCTGGAATGCGGCGGGCCTGGGGATGCCGGCAGCCGGCAGGTGCTTGTCCTGTTCCGGCCCTGACTCGACTTCATCGGGGAGCTCGGGGCTGGGGCCGGGTTCCCTTCGCCGCTCGCCGAGGAACCGGACCGCGGCCTCGTAGCCTTCCTGCCACGCGGTTTCCCGGGCTTGGCGCAGGGCCTGCGCGTCACTGGAGGGCGCCTTGCGGCCCGCGTTGCGGCCGACAATAAATGCCGCCGCGATGAATACCAGTGCTACGAGTACTTCCATTGCCCCGGCACTCCCCTCGCTAATGATTCGTCAATCCGACGGGAATATCCCGCCCCTCTAATTAGACCACCTTTTAGAGTTACTCACCACATCGGGTAGCGTTTAAGACAGAAATCCCCGCCACTCGTAATGAGTGGCGGGGATTGCCGATAGACCGCTAGCGATCTAGATCGTCAAGCAGAGACTACTTGGTGATCTTGGTGACCTTGCCCGAACCAACGGTGCGGCCGCCTTCGCGGATTGCGAAGCCGAGGCCCTCTTCCATAGCGATTGGCTGGATCAGCTCAACCGACATTTCGGTGTTGTCGCCTGGCATAACCATTTCGGTGCCCTCTGGGAGGGTGATAACGCCGGTAACGTCGGTGGTGCGGAAGTAGAACTGCGGACGGTAGTTCGAGTAGAACGGGTTGTGACGTCCGCCTTCGTCCTTCGACAGGATGTAGACGTTGGCTTCGAAGTTGGTGTGCGGGGTGATCGAGCCTGGGGCTACGACAACCTGACCGCGCTCAACATCGTCGCGCTTCAGACCACGAAGCAGCAGACCACAGTTCTCGCCTGCCCATGCTTCGTCGAGCTGCTTGTGGAACATCTCGATACCGGTAACGGTGGTCTTCTGGATCGGGCGGATGCCAACGATCTCAACTTCCGAGTTGATGGCCAGGGTGCCACGCTCGGCGCGACCGGTCACCACGGTACCGCGACCGGTGATGGTGAAGACGTCTTCGATCGGCATCAGGAATGGCTTGTCGCGGTCGCGAACTGGATCCGGGATGAAGGTGTCAGCAGCGTCCATCAGTTCCTCAACCTTGGCAACCCACTTTGGATCGCCTTCGAGGGCCTTCAGGGCCGAAACCTGGATGACCGGTGCGTCGTCGCCATCGAAGCCCTGCGAGGACAGAAGTTCGCGAACTTCCATCTCCACGAGCTCGAGCAGCTCTTCGTCGTCAACCATGTCGGACTTGTTCAGTGCGACCATCAGGGTAGGAACACCAACCTGGCGGGCCAGCAGAACGTGCTCGCGGGTCTGAGCCATTGGGCCGTCAGTTGCGGCAACAACCAGGATCGCGCCGTCCATCTGAGCAGCACCGGTGATCATGTTCTTGACGTAGTCAGCGTGGCCTGGAGCATCAACGTGTGCGTAGTGACGCTTCTCGGTCTGGTACTCGATGTGCGAGATGTTGATGGTAATACCGCGCTGGCGCTCTTCCGGAGCCGAGTCAATGTTAGCGAAGTCGCGCTGCTCGTTCAGGTCCGGGTACTTGTCAGCCAGAACCTTGGAGATTGCTGCGGTCAGAGTGGTCTTACCGTGGTCGACGTGACCGATGGTACCAATGTTGACGTGCGGCTTGCTGCGCTCGAACTTTGCCTTTGCCACAAGTTCCTCCTAGAAACATTTACAGAAGACTTTTTTCGTCTGCGCGGTTCGCAAACGAACTTCAAATAGTCTACTGGGGGCATGGATAAATATGGAAATTTCGGTCCTCTGCGGGCCCTGCATGTGATGCAAATCCCTCGTTGGCCGTTTGCAAGGCCGGCGTCGACGGATCTCCGCCGGCCTCGCGATCGGCCACTTCCCCACTCGGGGGTCACGGCCAAGTTTTGGTTCCGAGGCGATTACTCGCCGCGGGACTTCTGGATGATCTCGTCGGCAACTGCCTTCGGGACCTCAGAGTAGCTGTCGAAGGTCATCGAGTAAACTGCACGACCCTGGGTCTTCGAACGCAGGTCACCAATGTAACCGAACATCTCAGACAGCGGAACAGCTGCGCGGATGACCTTGACGCCTGCGGCGTCGGACATCTCCTGGATCGAGCCACGGCGGGAGTTCAGGTCGCCGATAACGTCGCCCATGTACTCTTCCGGGGTACGAACTTCAACGGCCATCAGCGGTTCGAGCAGAACAGGGTTGGCGCGGCGTGCACCTTCCTTGAAGACCTGCGAACCGGCGATCTTGAACGCCATTTCCGAGGAGTCGACGTCGTGGTAGGCACCATCGATGAGGGTAGCCTTCACGCCGACCAGCGGGTAGCCGGCGAGGATGCCGTACTGCATAGCGTCCTGGATACCAGCGTCAACCGACGGGATGTACTCACGAGGCACGCGACCGCCGGTGACGGCGTTCTTGAACTCGTAGGTTACGCCGTCCACAACTTCCAGAGGCTCGAACGTGACCTGGACCTTTGCGAACTGGCCCGAACCACCGGTCTGCTTCTTGTGGGTGAAGTCGACCTTCTCCACAGCCTTCTTGATGGTTTCGCGGTATGCAACCTGCGGCTTGCCGACGTTGGCCTCCACGCGGAATTCACGCTTCATGCGGTCCACCAGGATGTCCAGGTGGAGTTCGCCCATGCCGCCGATTTCGGTCTGGCCGGTGTCTTCGTTCAGCGAAACGGTGAAGGTTGGATCCTCCGCCGACAGCTTCTGAATAGCGGTCGACAGCTTCTCCTGGTCGCCCTTGGTCTTAGGCTCGATGGCCACGAAGATCACTGGATCCGGGAAGGTCATCGACTCGAGGACGATTGGGTTCTGTGGATCGCACAGGGTGTCACCGGTAGTGGTGTCCTTCAGGCCGATGACAGCGTAGATGTGACCTGCGTGGATCTCGTCTACCGGCTGCTCCTTGTTGGCGTGCATCTGGAAGAGCTTGCCAACGCGTTCCTTCTTCTGCTTGGTCGAGTTCAGCAGCTGTGCGCCGGACTCTGCCTTGCCGGAGTAAACGCGGACGAAGTTGAGCTGACCGAAGAACGGGTGAGCAGCGATCTTGAAAGCCAGTGCCGAGAATGGTGCATCCTCGGAAGGCTCGCGGGTGAGCTCGATTTCTTCGTTCTTTGGATCGTGACCCACCATGGCGCCCACGTCCAGAGGACTTGGCAGGAAGTCGATCACGGCGTCCAGCATCGGCTGAACACCACGGTTCTTGAACGCCGAACCACAGAAGACCGGGTAGGCTTCCGAGTTCACGGTCAGCTTGCGGATGCCGGCCTTCAGCTCGTCCAGCGAGATCTCTTCGCCTTCGAGGTACTTCTCCATGAGCTCTTCGGATGCCTCAGCGACATCTTCGACCAGCTTGGCGCGGTACTCTTCGGCCTTTTCCTGCAGGTCTGCAGGAATTTCGCGAGTCTCGTAAGCAGCGCCCATGGTGACGTCGCCCTTGGCGTCGCCTTCCCAGACGAATGCCTTCATGGTCAGCAGGTCCACCACGCCGGTGAACTCCGACTCGGAGCCGATTGGCAGCTGCATGACCAGCGGCTTGGCACCCAGGCGGTTGATGATGGTGTCCACGGTGAAGTAGAAGTCAGCACCGAGCTTGTCCATCTTGTTCACGAAGCAGATACGTGGAACGTTGTACTTGTCAGCCTGACGCCAAACGGTCTCGGACTGAGGCTCAACGCCTTCCTTGCCGTCGAACACGGCAACGGCGCCATCGAGCACGCGCAGCGAGCGCTCCACCTCAACGGTGAAGTCAACGTGGCCCGGGGTATCGATGATGTTGATCTGGTTCTTGTTCCAGAAGCAAGTCACGGCCGCGGAGGTAATGGTGATACCGCGTTCCTTTTCCTGCTCCATCCAGTCGGTGGTTGCGCCACCGTCGTGGGTCTCACCGAGCTTGTGGTTTACACCCGTGTAGAACAGGATGCGCTCAGTAGTAGTGGTCTTACCGGCATCGATGTGAGCCATGATGCCGATGTTGCGGACCTTGTTCAGGTCAGTCAGCACGTCCTGTGCCACGTTGTCTCCCTAAGAGGTGATGCTGGATTTGCTGGGCGCCGGTAGACGCCCAGCAAATCCAAGCGGTTCTTACCAGCGGTAATGGGCGAATGCCTTGTTGGACTCAGCCATCTTGTGAGTGTCTTCGCGACGCTTCACAGCTGCGCCCAGACCGTTCGAAGCGTCCAGGATCTCGTTCATCAGACGCTCGATCATGGTCTTCTCGCGGCGAGCCTTCGAGTAGCCAACCAGCCAGCGCAGAGCCAGTGCGGTTGCACGGCCTGGCTTGACCTCGACAGGAACCTGGTAGGTCGCGCCACCAACACGGCGGGAACGAACCTCAAGGGCCGGGCGGATGTTATCCATGGCCTTCTTGAGGGTCGACACTGCGTCGGTGCCGGACTTTGCAGCTGCACCTTCGAGTGCACCGTAAACAATGCGCTCTGCGGTGGACTTCTTGCCGTCTACGAGAACCTTGTTGATCAGCTGGGTGACCAGTGGGGAATCGTAAACTGGATCAGAAACTAGTGGGCGCTTTGGCGCCGGACCCTTACGAGGCATTACTTACCATCCTTCTTTGCACCGTAGCGGGAACGAGCCTGCTTACGATCCTTCACACCCTGGGTATCCAGAGCACCACGAACAATCTTGTAGCGGACACCTGGCAAGTCCTTCACACGACCACCGCGAACGAGCACGATGGAGTGTTCCTGCAGGTTGTGACCGACACCTGGAATGTAAGCGGTGACCTCAATACCACCGGCAAGGCGCACACGTGCGACCTTACGCAGTGCCGAGTTCGGCTTCTTCGGGGTGGTGGTGTACACACGGGTGCACACGCCACGGCGCATTGGGTTGCCCTTCAGGGCAGGAGCCTTGGTCTTTACGACCTTAGGCGAGCGGCCCTTGCGGACCAGCTGCTGAATAGTAGGCACTTTCGTGTCCTTCCATTGTCTAAGTTCTTCGGCACGGCATCGGAGCGGGCGGGCTCTTGCGGGCTCACACTGTTCTTCTGCAGCACTAACTGCTTGCTTTACCGCCCATCCAGGATCAGAATGTCCCTAGGCGTGCGAAAGTGTGGCATTCGTTGCGCAACCTACCCGCAACCCGGACCGTGTCCATTTTGCCACACATAAAACAATTGCCTTAACTCTAGCATTAATCGGCCCCTGCACCATGAACAGTAAGCTATCTCACCGCGTCGGCACCGTGCGATTACTGCTTGATGCCGCCGACCGGCGAGGAATCTGGCTCCAACCTATCCCCCGCCCGTGAACGCGCGAGCGCCGCGAGGTAACGGCCCACTGAACAGCGAGGCGGAGGATCCGGTGGAATCTCTAGTAGCAATATCTGCCAGGAGATAAATCTACTTGCTGACTGTCTGCTTTTCTCCGGCCGGTTCCCCGATCTGCATCAGCCGCTGGGCGTTGGCCTGGTAGGCCTTGACCACATTGCGGTTGTGCAGTTCCAAGATGGCCTCGTCATTGCGGCGCAGACTGGTGGAATTGTAATTGTGGCTCCCAGTGAAGACGAAGGAGGCATCCCCGCGGTTGCCTTCGGGAGAGGCTGAATCGCGCATTCCGGACACGACGAAGTACTTCGAGTGCACGCGTCCAGTAGTAGATGTATCCTCTACTATGCGGCGTTCGATGCCCGCGGCATCCAGCACGGCGGCGACCTGCCCGTCAACCGGTCCAGCGGCCACGGTGACCTCGCAGCCTTCGGCCTTCAGACGCCCGAGTTCTTCCGCGACGGCGGCGCGCGTATCGTCCCACTCGCTCATGGTGACAGCCACCGAGCTGTTCTTGTTTTTGCACTGCAGCTCCGAAAGCCGTTGCGCCACCGGGTCCGCAGTTGCCGCCGGGAAGAAGCGGACGACCGACACACCGGCCGGCCCGCGTGAGGTCTCGGTGCGGTGGTAATCCGGAGTCTGCTCCATACGAGCCATGTCCGCATGGTAGGAACGGTATGCACGGTACAGCCCGTCATCACCGGTCACGGTAAGTGCGTTGTTCCAGTAGCTCACATGGTTCACATCCGTGACGTTGGCCGAGGACTGCACCACTACGTTCTGCTGCCCGGACACCGAGGAGAACAGCGCGAACTTGTTGTGCATGCCCTTGGTCCCCTGGCAGGAGCTGGTGTTCCCCTCCGGCGAGGTATTCGAGCAGACCGCCACCCAGGATCCGGCGGTCGTGTCGGTCCCCAGGGCCTTAATCAGCCGCGCCGACGGCGCCTTGGAAATCTGCCACCCGTCCATGACCACCTGGATCTTCACCCCGCGTTCGTGCGCGGCCAGCAACTGGTCGACATAGTCTTCGCCGCTCTGTCCCGAAATCACGAATGCCGCCAGCGAAATGGTGGACCCCGCATCGGCCTGCTTGAAGTAGGAGCACAACCGTTCGGCAACTGCTCCGGCCCGGTCCTGCAACGGGTCGGAGAAGACCGCGCCGGTTTCAATTTTGACCGGCGGCGCTGCGGCGCAGGGTGTTTCGGGCTGCTTGCCCGGATCGATCTGCCCGGCGGCCTGCGCCGTCAGCGTACTGAACAGCAGTCCCAGGCCCAGTGCCCCTGCTGCGATGGCTCGTGATGTCTTTCCCAACTTCTCACCGTCTTCGTCTTCGATTCGTGCCGGGTTGCGGGGTTACCCGAGCCCGCGCTCCAACTTCTGCACGATTTCATATTGTGGTGAGCACCAAGTGAAGCCCTGGTGAACAGGCCTTTGCCAAATTAAAAGCGCAAGCGCCCGCCGCACACTTGCGTGTGCGGCGGGCGCCCTACGAGCTGGCTAGCTGCCAGCCTCGGTGCTTGCCGGTTTAGCGGAAGTCCGAGCCGTGGTCGTAGTCGTCCATCGAGATGGCGCGGAATTCAGGCGACAGCCCGCCTTCCAGCGCATCGTCGTAGAGACCCGAGGAGAATGCCGAGGTACCGGTGAACAAAGTTGCCTTTGCCTCGTCGGTCGGCTCGACCTCGACCTGGGTGTAGCGATCCAGACCGGTACCGGCCGGGATCAGCTTACCGATGATCACGTTCTCCTTCAGACCGCGCAGCGGATCTTCCTTGCCCTCCATCGCGGCCTGGGTCAGGACGCGGGTGGTTTCCTGGAAGGAAGCCGCCGACAGCCACGAATCGGTGGCCAGCGATGCCTTGGTGATGCCCATCATCTCGTCACGGCCAGCGGCCGGACGCTTGCCCTCGGCGACTGCCTTGCGGTTCGCAGCGGTGAAGCGCGAACGGTCGGCCAGCTCGCCCGGGAGCAGCTCGGTCTCGCCGGACTCGATGACGGTGACGCGACGCAGCATCTGGCGGACGATGACTTCCACGTGCTTATCGTGGATGCCCACACCCTGGGACTGGTACACGTCCTGGACCTCGCGGACCAGGAACTTCTGCGCCTCGCGTGGGCCCAGAACTCGCAGCACCTGCTTCGGGTCAAGGGTACCGCTGGTCAGCTGGGTACCGGCGACGATGGACTGGCCATCTTCCACCAGCAGACGGGCACGACGCAGAACCGGGTAGGCCTGCTTCTCGTCGCCGTTGTCCGGTGTGACCACAACACGCAGCTGCTTCTCGTCGTCCTCGATCGACACGCGACCGGAGACCTCCGACATCGGAGCCACACCCTTCGGGGTACGGGCTTCGAAGAGCTCCTGGATACGAGGCAGACCCTGGGTGATGTCGTCGGCCGATGCCACACCACCGGTGTGGAAGGTACGCATGGTCAGCTGGGTACCGGGCTCGCCGATGGACTGCGCGGCGATGATGCCCACTGCCTCGCCGATGTCCACGGTCTTGCCGGTGGCCAGCGAACGGCCGTAGCACAGCGCACAGGTTCCAACGGCCGAGTCGCAGGTCAGCACGGAGCGGACGCGGATCTCATCCACTCCTGCAGCGTACAGCTCGTCGATCAGCACGTCGCCCACGTCGGAACCGGCGGTCGCCAGCACGTTGCCCTCGGCGTCCTTGACGTCGGCGGCCAGCGTACGGGTGTAGGCCGAGTTCTCCACGGTCTCGTGCTTGATGCGGATGCCCGAGCTGGAGTCGGCGATCGCGACGGTCAGGCCGCGCTTGGTGCCGCAGTCCTCTTCGCGAACGATGACATCCTGCGAGACGTCCACCAGACGACGGGTCAGGTAACCCGAGTTGGCGGTCTTCAGCGCGGTATCCGCCAGGCCCTTACGGGCGCCGTGGGTCGCGATGAAGTACTCCAGCACCGACAGGCCTTCACGGTAGGAAGACTTGATCGGACGCGGGATGATCTCGCCCTTGGGGTTGGACACCAGACCACGGATACCGGCGATCTGGCGCAGTTGCAGCCAGTTACCACGAGCCTTGGAGGTCACCATTCGGTTAATGGTGTTCAGCTCTTCCATGCCGTTCTTCATGGCCTCGGCAACCTCGTCGGTGGCCTTGGTCCAGATGTCGATCAGGTCCTGGCGGCGTTCGATGTCGGAGATCAGGCCCTTGTCGTACGAACCCTGGACCTTGCGGGCACGTTCCTCGTACGGCTCAAGGATTTCTGCCTTGTTCATGTTCGAGGTGATGTCCGAGATCGCCACGGTGATGCCCGAGCGGGTAGCCCAGTGGAAACCTGCGTCCTTCAGGTTGTCCAGCGTTGCCGCCGCGACGACCTTCGGGTAGCGCTCGGCAAGGTCGTTGACGATGTCCGAGAGCGCATCCTTGCCGGCCACGCGGGAAACCCATGGGTAGTCCGCCGGCAGGGTGTCGTTGAACAGCACCTGGCCCAGCGAGGTCTCCAGCAAGGCTTCGGTGCCCGGCTCCCAGCCCTCTGGGGCCGGCTGCTCGTCCGAAGGAACGAAGTTCTCGACACGCACCTTGATCGGGGCGTTCAGGTGCAGCTCGCCGCGGTCCTTGGCCATGATGGCCTCGGAAACCGAGGAGAACACGCGCCCGGCGCCGATCTCGTCCTCGCGCTTGGTGGTGAGGTGGTGCAGGCCGATGATCATATCCTGCGAAGGCAGAGCCACCGGACGGCCGTCCGAAGGCTTCAGGATGTTGTGCGAGGACAGCATCAGGATGCGTGCTTCAGCCTGAGCTTCCGGGCTCAGCGGCAGGTGGACTGCCATCTGGTCGCCGTCGAAGTCAGCGTTGAACGCGCCGCAAACCAGCGGGTGCAGCTGCAGGGCCTTGCCTTCGACCAGCTGTGGCTCGAAGGCCTGGATGCCCAGGCGGTGCAGGGTAGGCGCACGGTTCAGCAGCACCGGGTGCTCGGTAATGATCTCTTCGAGAACATCCCACACCTGCGGGCGGTAGCGCTCGACCATGCGCTTGGCGCTCTTGATGTTCTGCGCGTGGTTGAGGTCAACCAGGCGCTTCATCACGAACGGCTTGAAGAGCTCCAGGGCCATCTGCTTAGGCAGACCGCACTGGTGCAGCTTCAGCTGCGGGCCGACCACGATGACCGAACGGCCCGAGTAGTCAACGCGCTTGCCGAGCAGGTTCTGGCGGAAGCGGCCCTGCTTGCCCTTGAGCATGTCGGACAGCGACTTCAGCGGACGGTTGCCCGGTCCGGTGACCGGACGGCCGCGGCGGCCGTTGTCGAACAGCGAGTCGACGGCTTCCTGCAGCATGCGCTTTTCGTTGTTCACGATGATCTCTGGCGCACCGAGATCAAGCAGGCGCTTGAGGCGGTTATTGCGGTTGATCACGCGGCGGTACAGGTCGTTCAGGTCCGAGGTGGCGAAACGGCCACCGTCGAGCTGGACCATCGGGCGCAGCTCCGGCGGGATCACTGGAACGGCGTCGAGCACCATGCCCTTTGGCGAGTTGCCATTGGCCAGGAATGCGTTGACGACCTTCAGGCGCTTGAGAGCGCGGGCCTTCTTCTGGCCCTTGCCGTTGTCGATGATCTGCTTGAGATCTTCGGCTTCGGCTTCGAGGTCGAAGTTCTCCAGGCGCTTCTGGATCGCCTCGGCGCCCATGGAGCCTTCGAAGAACAGTCCGTACTTCTCGCGCATGGTGCGGTACAGGCCTTCGTCGCCTTCGAGGTCGGCAACCTTCAGGCCCTTGAAGCGTTCCCAGACCGCACGCAGGCGCTCGGACTCCGCCTTGGCGCGCTTGTCGATCTGCAGCACGGTCTTTTCGGCCAGGGTGCGGGCCTTGTTCAGCTCGGCGTTCTTGGCGCCGTCTGCCTCAAGACGCTCCAGCTCTGCTTCCAGGTCGGCGGCAACAGCCTTCTTGTCGGCCTCGGCATTGTTGGCCAGCTGGCGCAGTTCAAGGTCGTGCTGTGCCTGCAGGTTCGGCATCTCCGCGTGGCGGCGTTCCTCGTTCACCGAAGTGATCATGTAGGCGGCGAAGTAGATGACCTTTTCCAGGTCCTTGGGTGCCAGATCCAGCAGGTAGCCCAAGCGCGAAGGAACGCCCTTGAAGTACCAGATGTGGGTCACGGGAGCAGCAAGCTCGATGTGGCCCATGCGTTCGCGGCGCACGTTCGCACGGGTCACCTCGACGCCGCAGCGTTCGCAGATGATGCCCTTGAAGCGCACGCGCTTGTACTTGCCGCAGTAGCATTCCCAGTCGCGGGAAGGACCGAAGATCTTTTCGCAGAAAAGACCGTCCTTCTCCGGCTTAAGGGTGCGGTAGTTGATGGTTTCAGGCTTCTTAACCTCGCCGTAGCTCCAAGCGCGGATCTCGTCCGCGGTGGCAAGGTTGATGCGCATGAGGCCGAATGAGGAATCGTTGGACATAGGGTCCTTTTCTCTCTTCTATGGTGTCTGAAGTCGATACGAATAAGTCGGTGTGCGGCGCGGCCGCCCGGGCTGTGCAGTCCGGGCGGCGCACCGGACTACACTTCCTCTACGGAGTTCGGCTCCGACCGGGACAGGTCGATGCCGAGCTCTTCTGCGGCACGGAATGATTCCTCGTCCGATTCGCGCATTTCGATTGTCTGGCCGTCGGTGCCGAGCACCTCGACGTTCAGGCACAGCGACTGCATTTCCTTGATCAGAACCTTGAACGATTCCGGAACACCTGGCTCCGGCACGTTCTCGCCCTTCACGATGGCTTCGTAGACCTTCACGCGGCCGTGGATATCATCCGACTTGATGGTCAGGATTTCCTGCAGCGTGTAAGCGGCGCCGTAGGCCTCCAGGGCCCACACTTCCATCTCACCGAAGCGCTGGCCACCGAACTGGGCCTTACCGCCCAGCGGCTGCTGGGTGATCATGGAGTACGGACCGGTGGAGCGGGCGTGGATCTTGTCGTCCACCAGGTGGTGCAGCTTCAAGATGTACATGTAGCCGACCGATACCGGATCCGGGAACGGCTCGCCGGAGCGGCCGTCGAACAGACGGGCCTTGCCGGAGTTGCCGATCAGGCGCACGCCGTCGCGGGTCTTGTTGGTCGAATCCAGGATTCCGCGGATTTCCTCTTCCGAGGCGCCGTCGAAGACCGGGGTTGCCACGGTGGTCGGACCCGACTGGCGAGGCAGGTTCGGCAGGTCCTTGACCCACTGAGGCTCGCCCTCGATGTTCCAACCCTGCTTGGCTGCCCAGCCCAGGTGGATTTCCATGACCTGGCCCACGTTCATGCGGCCTGGCACACCCAGCGGGTTCAGCACGACGTCCAGCGGAGTGCCGTCCTCCAGGAACGGCATGTCCTCCAGCGGCAGGATCTTGGAGATGACGCCCTTGTTGCCGTGGCGGCCTGCGAGCTTGTCACCGTTGGTGATCTTGCGCTTCTGGGCCACGTACACGCGCACCAGCTGGTTGACGCCCGGGCTCAGCTCGTCGTCGTTGTCGCGGTCGAAGATGCGAACGCCGATGACGGTGCCCGACTCGCCGTGCGGCACCTTCAGGGAGGTGTCGCGCACTTCGCGGGACTTCTCACCGAAGATGGCGCGCAACAGGCGCTCTTCAGGGGTCAGCTCGGTTTCGCCCTTCGGGGTCACGCGACCCACCAGCACGTCGCCGGCCTCGACCTCTGCACCGATGTACACGATGCCGCGGTCGTCGAGCTGGGAGAGGATGTCTTCCGAGACATTCGGGATGTCGCGGGTGATTTCCTCGGCGCCCAGCTTGGTGTCGCGGGCGTCGACCTCATGCTCCTCGATGTGGATCGAGGTCAGCACGTCGTCGAAGATCATGCGCTGGGAGAGGATGATCGCATCCTCGTAGTTGTAGCCTTCCCAGGACATGAATGCCACGAGCAGGTTCTTGCCCAAGGACAGCTCGCCCATGTCGGTGGACGGGCCGTCGGCGATGATCGACTGGTACTCCAGGCGGTCGCCTTCGGACACGCGCACGCGCTGGTTGTAGGCGTTGCCCTGGTTCGAGCGGGCGAACTTCATGATCGGGTACATCGACTCGGTGCCGTCGTCGTTCATGACAACCACCAGGTCGGCGGAGACCTCGGTCACCACGCCCGGCTTTCCGGCCACCACGGAGTCGCCGGCGTCAACCGCGGCGTACTTCTCCATGCCGGTGCCGACCAGCGGTCGGTCCGACTGCAGCAGCGGCACAGCCTGGCGCTGCATGTTGGCGCCCATCAGTGCGCGGTTGGCGTCGTCGTGCTCCAGGAATGGAATCAGAGCGGTAGCCACAGACACCATCTGGCGCGGGGAAACGTCCATGAAGGTCACTTCATCGGCGTCGACGATGACAGGCTCGCCGCCACCGCCCTTTTCGCGGACCAGCACGGCGTCTTCGATGAACGCGCCGTTCTCATCCAGCGGGGCGTTGGCCTGCGCGATGTAGTGCTGCAGCTCGTCGTCCGCGGTCAGGTACTCGACCTCGTTGGACACGACGCCGTTGGACACCTTGCGGTACGGGGTCTCGATGAAGCCGAAGGCGTTGATGCGGCCGTAGGTCGCCAACGAACCGATCAAGCCGATGTTCGGGCCTTCCGGGGTTTCAATCGGGCACATGCGGCCGTAGTGCGACGGGTGGACGTCTCGAACTTCCATGCCGGCGCGGTCGCGCGACAGGCCGCCCGGGCCCAGGGCCGACAGGCGGCGCTTGTGGGTCAGGCCGGCCAGCGGGTTGTTCTGGTCCATGAACTGCGAGAGCTGCGAGGTTCCGAAGAACTCCTTGATCGCTGCCACCACTGGGCGGATGTTGATCAGGGTCTGCGGGGTGATCGCCTCGACGTCCTGGGTGGTCATGCGCTCGCGCACAACACGCTCCATGCGGGACAGGCCGGTGCGGATCTGGTTCTCGATCAGTTCGCCCACCGCGCGGATGCGGCGGTTGCCGAAGTGGTCGATGTCGTCCACGTTCACCGGAATATCGACAATCTCGCCCTTGCGGGTGCCGGAGACGGTCTTCTCGCCTGCGTGCAACGCAACCAGGTAGCGGATCATGGCGACGAGGTCGTCGATCGAGAGCACCGAAGCGTTCTCAGCGTTGACCGGGGTCTCCACGCCGAGCTTGCGGTTGATCTTGTAGCGGCCGACCTTTGCCAGGTCGTAGCGCTTAGGCTCGAAGTACATGTTTTTCAGCAGAGCCTGGGCTGCCTCGACCGTAGGAGGCTCGCCTGGACGCAGCTTGCGGTAGATGTCCAGAAGCGCTTCGTTCTGGTCCTTGATGTTGTCCTTCTCAAGGGTGGCGCGTACCGAGTCGTACTGGCCGAATTCGGACAGAATCTGCTCTTCGCTCCAGCCCAAGGCCTTAAGCAGGACGGTGACCGACTGCTTGCGCTTGCGGTCCAGGCGCACGCCGATCTGGTCGCGCTTGTCGATTTCCAGTTCGAACCATGCACCGCGTGACGGGATGATGCGTGCTGAGTAGATGGTCTTGTCACTGGTCTTGTCCGGTGCGGACTCGAAGTATGCACCCGGGGAGCGGACCAGCTGGGACACCACGACACGCTCGGTGCCATTGATGATGAAGGTGCCCTTTTCAGTCATCAGCGGGAAATCGCCCATGAACACGGTCTGCTGCTTGATTTCGCCGGTTTCATTGTTCATGAATTCGGCCTTGACGTACAGCGGTGCCGAGTAGGTGGCGTCGCGGTCCTTGCACTCCGCAATGGTGTACTTCGGATCAGCGAACTCCGGCTCCGAGAAGCTCAGGGACATGGTGTCCTGGAAGTCCTCGATCGGGGAGATTTCCTCGAAGATTTCGGCCAGTCCCGAGGTGTTCGGCACGCTGGAGTCGCCAGCAGCTTCGGCCTTGGTCAGGCGCTCTACCCAGCGCTCATTGCCGACGAGGCGGTCAAAGCTCTCGGTCTGCAATGCCAGCAGGTTAGGCACTTCAAGTGGTTCGTGAATCTTTGCAAAAGAAAGTCGGCCAGCGTATGCAGCATCGCGAGCCGAACTAGCGGTTTGGTTGTTAGGGTTGCTCGAGGCGACCAAGATGGATCCTTCCAAAGACCGTCAGGTTTCCGAACGCTTACCGTGCTAAGGTGCCTGTCATAGGACAAGCCCTCTTTTTCGTCCACGAGACCCACCGCTATATGAAGGCCGCGCGCGCAAACAGTAAGGCGCAAATTTCAACCTTACCGGAGGAATTTGCACTTGTCGACACCTCCGGCCGAAATCCGTGCTATAGTTTTTGGTTCTGCTCTCGGAACCCCTCGCTCCAGGGTCCCGGGACCCCGGATTTCCCGCGCTGGCAGCGTCGCCCTACTTCCCCGGGCAGGGACTTTTCCCAGATGATACCGGCATTTTTTCCCTGCGAATTACACCGCGAGGGCATGAGCTAGTTCACGCCTGATGGCCGAAAAATGCGAGTGCCGTACCTACGTGCGATTAGTCACAGGGGCTTCACGAGGCCGTCGATCTTGCGCTCCGGATTCCAAATGAGCGCAGTTTCTGCGATTGACTGAAATTGCTTCTGCCCGAAGGCGCCCGCTCAGCACCCGCACCGCTGCATTGCCTATCCCCCACCGTGGCCGTATCCCACGGGTACTCCCGCGATCCGGGAATAGGCGCGGCATCAAGTGTCGCGTTGGCAAACACCGCCTGCCAGGATCTTCTGCACTAGGCTCAGCTATAAGCATGCCGCGGTCGCAGCGCTGCCCACCTGCACTGCGACCGGGCCGGTCACGTGATGAGGGGTTTTCAATGTCGGATCTGAAGTCGTCGGAAGCAATGACCCGCGTTCTGCTGGATGCAGCACGCCGCGAAGTGCCGATCGACATCGTTCCCCGGGCAGCGGCGACGTCCCTTGAGGAAGCCGCCGAACTTCTGGGTGTGGTACCTGGGCATCTGCTCAAGACCTTGGTGCTCAAGAGATCGGACGATTCATTCGTCTTCGCCCTGATCCCGGGCGGCCGCAAACTGGATTGGGCGAAGATCCGCGCGGTGCTCCGGGTCAACAAGCTTTCGCTGCCCGATGCCGAGACCGCGTTGGCCGTCACTCATTTCGTGCGCGGCACCATTACGCCCTTCGGCTCCCACACGGCACTGCCGGTGATCATCGATGCGAGCGTCTTCGCCGATCCGGTTCCCGAGCGCGTGGCCATGGGCAGCGGGGATCCGCTGCACGGCCTGCTGGTGGATCCCCAGGATCTGGTCAGCGGCTTTGAGGCCACGATTGCTGATATTTCGACTCCGGAATAGCCACTGGAGGCTTCGCGAATATTTTCTGCGTGGCGGTCTTGGCCTTGGTCAGGCCGGCGATCGTTGCATTGCGCAGGCGCAGGCCCAGCGGCTTCTCGATGAATCGCACAACAGCATAGGACCACAGCATCAGCACCGCAACGGTGCCGGTCAGCAGGAAGTACTTGTTCACTTGGCCATGCAGCTGCTCGATGATCCACCATCCCCACAGTTGGTGGAACAGGTAGAGCGGGAAGGTCAGGGAACCGGCAACGGCAAGCCATTTGGCTCGGATATGTTTCAGCGGCGTTAGCGTGCACAGCGCCAGCAGGCCAACGCAGAGCACGATCAGCGCCTGGAAGTGCCACGCGGGAACGTGCATGTTCGACAGTTGCAGCGCGTCTTCGCTGCCCTTCAAGCCGGTGAAGTAGGCCGCGATCACGGTATTGAATGCCACGACGAACCAGCGCAGCAGGCTGTGGCCATCGCGGTAGATCAGGTAGAGCACCATGCCTGCGGCGAAGAGCGCGGCGTAGGGGCCGGCGATCCAGTCCTGGAGTTTCACGTAGCTGGTGAAGTGCAGATAGAGGCCCAGCGCAGGCCAGAGCACCGAGAGCAGCATGATCGACTCGTTCTTCACCAGGCCGCACAAGAGCATGATGCCAAGCAGGATGTAGAAGCGCAGTTCGATCCAGAGCGTCCAATACACGCCGTCCAGATGCCGCACCTCGAACGCCGTTTGCATCATGGTCAGGTTCGGCAAGATGTCCGCCGGAGTGCGTCCGTCGGCGATCGATGGCCAGAAGACGAAAGACAGCAGCGCTGCCGCGAGCACGGCAACCCAATAAGCGGGATAGAGCCTGCCCACGCGCGAACCGATGAATTGGATGACCGATTTGCCCTGCATCGACATCAGGATCACGAAGCCGGAGATCAGGAAAAACAGCTGTACGCCGATCTGGCCGTACCGGGTGACCGTCGAGAGCACCGGCCAAGTATCGGGGGCATATTGACCCCAGAAATTGTGGCCCCATGCGGTGTAGTGGTAGAGGACGACGACCACGGCTGCGGTGATACGTAGACCGTCCAGTAATCCCAAGCGCGGGGCCGGTTGACGCGGCTGAATGGTATCGCTGTTTGGCACGCCTTCAACTTTAAACACTGAACCTATAAAAACGCTGTTAATAGAAACGTTATAAATCTATTTCTAAGAAATCATTCAGTTAACGGCCAAGGGCCCACAGATCGAAATCTGTGGACCCTTGGTAATAAGTTGCGAGTGACCGCGTAACTTACTTAACGGTAACGGTTGCACCGGCAGCTTCGAGGGCTTCCTTAGCCTTCTCAGCAGCGTCCTTGGCAACACCCTCGAGCAGAGCCTTAGGAGCGCCGTCAACGAGCTCCTTAGCTTCCTTCAGACCCAGGGAGGTGATTGCGCGAACTTCCTTGATGACTGCGATCTTCTTGTCGCCAGCCGACTCCAGGACTACGTCGAATTCGGTCTGCTCTTCAGCAGCGGCTTCGCCACCGGCAGCCGGGCCTGCAACTGCAACAGCAGCAGCGGTAACGTCGAAGGTCTCTTCGAATTCCTTAACGAACTCGGAAAGCTCGATGATGGTCATTTCCTTGAATGCGGAAAGCAGCTCTTCGTTGGTGAGCTTCGCCATGGTCGGCGTCCTTTCGGTTTTGGCCTTGCGGCCTATGAATATGGGTTACGTTGCGAGAGAATCTCGAAAGCTTAGGCTTCTGCCGGGGCTTCCTCGGCGGCAGCGCCACCGTTCTCTTCGAGCTTTGCACGCAGGGCGTCGACGACGCGGGCAGCAGCGGAAGCTGGAGCCTGCAGCACGGCAGCAACACGTGCCAGCTGAGTCTCGCGCGATTCCAGCGCAGCCAAGGCTGCGATGCCGGCCGTATCAAGTGCCTTGCCTTCGAACCAACCGGTCTTGATAACCAGCTTGTCGTTGGCCTTGGCGAACTCCGTGAGGCTCTTTGCGGCAGCAACTGCATCGCCCTTAATGAAGGCGATAGCGGTCGGACCGGAAAGCTGGTCATCGAATGCTTCGATGCCGGCTTCCTTCGCTGCGATAGCGGTCAAGGTATTCTTCACAACGGCGTACTTGGTCTCCTGACCAAGCGAGCGGCGCAGATCCTTGAGCTGTGCAACGGTAAGCCCACGGTATTCGGTCAAGACAGCCGCAGACGAATCTTTGAAGTCAGCAGTGATCTCTTCAATCGCTGCAGTCTTGCTCGGGGTTGCCATAACACTCCTTCCGGGGATTTGTTCGGTACCGTTTCATAACCGGCGAGGCCATAAAAAAGGCCCCGCGCAGGAGCACAGGGCAGTTCAACTCATTCAAGTCAAATCAAATCTATGAAACCTGCGTTGGTCGTCCTTGCGGACCTTTAGGAGCATAAATGCTCAACCGACGGTCTTCGGTATTTCTATTGTAGGCACGCATCACGCCCTCTTCCAAATTCAGCGGTATCGTCGAGGCGTGATACCGCCCACTTGAACCGCTGCTTAAAAAGACAAGGCCTGCATCTAGCACTTGGGGGACGCTAGATACAGGCTACTTGTCGATGAGTAAGCTTTGGGGAAACTTACCCACCCAGCGCCTGCATAGTCTTGGGGGTCCCATGCAGACACCGCTGAATAAATCAGTGCTTCAATGGTAGCATTTCTTGCCCATGACACAGAACCGTAAGCTGGCAAATTCCAATGAATTTCCCATGTTTTCGGGGGTTGACACTCCAAGATCCGCGAAATTACGGGGTTAAACGCATGATGAAAAAAATTGAACGCATTTGCATGTTTATGCGAGCGTGGCCGATTTTAGCGCTTTGAGGAGGGTTTCCAGCGTCCGCGTTCCTCTCGATTCCCCGCGTATCGCACTGCCCGGGAGGCTCATCACGAAAGTCCACTTCTGGATGCACCCACTCGGAGATTCATCCCAGGTCCGTGCCCTGTTACGGGCGCGTCTGGGTAAGGGTGCACTTGATTTGGCCGTCCATTTCCTGGCCGGCCCGACGCCTGGCTTCTCCCGCTCCCCTGGACCCACGGCGCCGGGGCAGCCCTGTGATCGACCTTGGGAGGTTGCTTGCACAACAGCGGATGCCCTCGGGGAATGCAAAAGCCCGCGGGCACCATCACGATCAGTGGTGGAGCCCGCGGGCTTAAATAAGCTCTAAAGCTTAGGCCTCAACGCGGGTTACGTTCGAGTCAACAGGGATGCCTGGACCGAAGGTGGTAGCGATGGTGGCCTTCGAGATGTAGCGGCCCTTCGAAGCCGAAGGCTTCAGACGCAGAACCTCATCCAGTGCAGCTGCGTAGTTCTCGGTCAGCTGCTTGGCATCGAACGAAGCCTTGCCAATGATGAAGTGCAGGTTCGAGTGCTTGTCGACGCGGAAGTCGATCTTGCCGCCCTTGATGTCGGTAACAGCCTTGGCCACATCCATGGTCACGGTGCCGGTCTTAGGGTTTGGCATCAGGTTACGTGGGCCGAGGATCTTACCCAGGCGGCCAACCTTGCCCATCAGGTCCGGGGTAGCAACCGCTGCGTCGAAGTCGGTCCAGCCGCCCTGGATCTTCTCGATCAGGTCGTCCGAGCCAACGAAGTCGGCGCCGGCTTCGCGGGCTGCCTCAGCCTTGTCACCGTTGGCGAAAACAACCACGCGGGCGGTCTTGCCGGTGCCGTGTGGCAGGTTCACGGTACCGCGAACCATCTGGTCGGCCTTGCGTGGGTCGACACCCAGGCGGAATGCAACCTCAACGGTCGAGTGGGTCTTGTCGCCAGCGATCTCCTTGGCCAGGGCGATTGCCTCGGCTGGAGCGTAGAACTTGTCAGCCTCGATCTTAGCCGCGGCGGCTACATATGCTTTGCTGCGCTTTGCCATCTGCGTTATCTCCTTATGCAGTCGTGGTCATGTGGACCGCGCTGGGTCCTGCCACGGGCGAAAAGTCCGAGTGAACTTATCGCCATTTCTTGAATTCTTGAGTGTCCTTCACCCATGGGGCGAATGACCGAAGGCGTTATTAGCCTTCTACGGTCACGCCCATGGAGCGAGCGGTGCCGGCGATGATCTTGGCTGCTGCAGCCAGATCGTTTGCGTTGAGGTCAGCCATCTTGGAGGTGGCGATTTCCTCAACCTGGGCCTGGGTCAGGTTTGCAACCTTGTTGGTGTGTGGAACACCCGAGCCCTTGGCGATGCCGGCAGCCTTCTTGATCAGCTCAGCTGCAGGTGGGGTCTTAGTGATGAAAGTGAACGAACGGTCTTCGTACACGGTGATTTCAACTGGAATCACGTTACCGCGCTGCGACTCGGTGGCAGCGTTGTAAGCCTTGCAGAATTCCATGATGTTGACGCCGTGCTGGCCAAGTGCAGGACCGATTGGAGGAGCTGGGTTAGCAGCACCTGCCTGGATCTGCAGCTTGATGAGTCCGGTGACCTTTTTCTTTGGGGCCATGTCGGGTCCTTCTACTCTTGCAGTTCCCGCAGCACAGGAGCGTGGTGCGGGTTGTGGCTATCGTGGCGCGACAGCCGAACGCGCCCTCGCATCGAAAGCACTCGAAGCGGGGCACGAAAACTTAATACTACTGGATCTTGGTAACCTGGTTGAAGTTCAGGGTCACCGGGGTCTCGCGTTCGAAGATCGAAACGAGCACAACCAGCTGAGCGGCTTCCAGCTTGATCTCGGAGATCGTAGCCGGCATGGTCTCGAACGGACCATCGTTGACGATGACCGATTCGCCGACCTCGAAGTCCACGGTGACCTCGGTAATCGGGG
This sequence comes from Arthrobacter sp. YC-RL1, assembly GCF_001454985.1. Classification (NCBI taxonomy): domain Bacteria; kingdom Bacillati; phylum Actinomycetota; class Actinomycetes; order Micrococcales; family Micrococcaceae; genus Arthrobacter; species Arthrobacter sp. YC-RL1. Next base: position 1,285,056 of record NZ_CP013297.1, on the reverse strand, counting down.
CGCGGCCTGGCTTCGCGGCGTTTGGCTGCTCGGCCGGGTCGACCACGGTGTGCTCCAGCATGGAGAACACTTCATCGAGGTTCAGCGGGTTCGGATCGTGGGCGTTGCCCACGAAGCCGGTGACGCCTGGGGTGTGTCGAACAACACCCCACGAAGCGTCGGTCAGTTCCATGCGCACCAGGACGTAGCCCGGAATGCGCACACGGCGCACGATCTTGCGCTGGGTGTTCTTGACCTCGACGACCTCTTCCATCGGAACCTGGATTTCGTAGATGAAATCTTCCATGTCCTGGGTCTGGATACGGGTTTCGAGGTTGACCTTCACGCGGTTTTCGTAACCTGCGTAGGTGTGGATTACGAACCAGTCGCCCGGAAGACGGCGCAGCTTCGTGCGGAATTCTTCCTTGAGCTTGGCTACCTTGTCGGCAGCGTCCTCTTCTGCTGGAGCTTCTTCCTCGGCGTCTGCGTCATCGGCATCCACGTCCGCAACGAGGGCCTCGAAGGATTCGTCAACCGCTACGGTTGCCTCTTCGGTTTCGTCGATTGCAGCTTCTTCAGCTGCCTCCACCTGATCGCCGGTGGCTTCAACGAACTCGTTTTCGACCTCGTCATTAATCTGCGGTTCGAGTTCCTTGTCGGACACTGCGGATCCTGCTTTCTTTGACTGGATGACACTAAAATTGCCTCGGAGCGATTATACCGCCGAGGCAATCAAATTACTGTTCTACTTGCCGGGTGAACAGGAGGATCGATCCCTGCCCGAAGACGAAGTCTAACGCTGTGACGATCGCGATGACCACCACGACGAAGCCAAGAACAACGAAGAAGTAGTTCACGAGTTCGCTGCGCGTTGGTGTGACGACTTTTTTCAGTTCGCCGATTACCTGGCGGAAGAACAGCATGATGCGGGCGAAGATGCCCTTTTTCTGCTTGCCTTTGCCCGAGTTCACTACAGCCTCTGTCACGTTGTTCCTCGTTTCAATTTTTTGGCCAGTTGAAACAATCACGGTGTGCCGCAGCCGTTCTGACCACAACACACCGTGACGTGAGATTCTCGCTGAGCGATAGATCGCTACTGCGCAGGGCAGACAGGACTCGAACCTGCAACCTGCGGTTTTGGAGACCGCTGCGCTACCAATTGCGCCACTACCCTTTAGAGCTGAATGCTCCGTTGCATAATCTTGTCGGATTCAGCGTTATGCCTTGTCCGTTGCGATGTCTTTGCAACGAGAAATAACTTTACGCAAGGAAATCCAAAATGTCGAACTGGACAGATGCAGTGTGGCGCATAACGCATTTTCGTCACCACTGGACTGGTCGTGAGAGGTCATTTTTCCAGTTCGGCGCGGGAAGCGCGCCCGCGGGATCTAGACTAGAAGCATCACCAACCATCGTTGACTTCAGGACGAAATCTTCCATGTCTAGAATCTCTCGCCGCATCGGCGCAATTTCCGAATCCGCAACCCTCGCCGTTGACGCCAAGGCCAAGGCCCTGAAGGCCGCAGGACGCCCGGTCATCGGATTCGGCGCTGGTGAGCCTGACTTCCCAACCCCGGATTACATCGTCGAGGCAGCCGTGCAGGCAGCCCGCGATCCGAAGAACCACCGCTACTCTCCTGCCGGCGGACTTCCCGAGCTACGTGAAGCCGTAGCAGCGAAGACCCTGCGAGATTCTGGCTACGAGGTCGCACCTTCCCAGGTCCTGATCACCAACGGCGGCAAGCAGGCCGTGTACAACACCTTCGCCGCGCTGCTGGATCCCGAAGACGAGGTCATCGTCCCGGCTCCGTACTGGACCACCTACCCTGAAGCCATCCAGCTGGCCGGCGGCAAGCCGGTGGAGATCTTTGCCGGCCCGGAGCAGGGCTACAAGGTCACCGTGGAGCAGCTGGAATCCGTGCGCACCGAGCGCACCAAGATCCTGCTCTTCGTTTCCCCGTCCAACCCGACCGGCGCCGTCTACACCCCGGAGCAGGTCCGGGAGATCGGCCTGTGGGCCGCGGAGCACGGCCTGTGGGTTGTCACCGATGAGATCTACGAGCACCTGACCTACGGCGATGCGCAGTTCAGCTCCATCGCCACCCTGGTGCCGGAGCTCGAAGACCGCGTGGTCGTGCTCAATGGCGTAGCCAAGACCTATGCGATGACCGGGTGGCGCGTGGGATGGATGATCGGCCCGAACGACGTCATCAAGGCCGCCACCAACCTGCAGTCGCACGCGACCTCGAATGTCGCCAACGTGTCGCAGCGCGCCGCGCTGGCCGCCGTGGCAGGTCCGCTGGATGCCGTGAACGAGATGAAGACCGCCTTTAACCGCCGCCGCTTAGCCATCGTCGAGGGCCTGAACACCATCGACGGCCTGCACTGCCCGACCCCGGACGGCGCCTTCTACGCCTACTCGGATGTCCGCGGCCTGCTGGGCCGCGAGATCCGCGGCGTCGTGAACAACACCAGCGCCGAGCTGGCCGCCTTCATCCTGGAGCAGGCCGAGGTCGCCGTGGTTCCGGGCGAGGCATTCGGCCCGTCGGGCTACATCCGGATGTCGTATGCACTGGGCGACGCTGATCTGGCCGAAGGTGTCGACCGCATGATCAAGCTGCTGGGCGAAGCCAAGTAGGTTTCCAACACCACACAAGCCGAGGCGCCAACCTGGAAAGGTTGGCGCCTCGGCTTGTCTGGTTTCCGGCATCTAGAGGATCTTGCGCTCCACGGCCCAGCGGGTCAGCTCGTGGCGGTTGGACAGCTGCAGCTTGCGCAGCACGTTGGAGACGTGCGATTCGACGGTCTTGATCGAAATGAACAGCTCCTTGGCCACTTCCTTATAGCTGTAGCCCCGGGCGATCAGCCGCATGACCTGCAGCTCGCGGTCCGTGAGCAGGTCCAGCTCCTCGTCGATCTGCCCCGGCGCCACCGAGGAGCCGAAGGCGTCGAGCACGAAGCCTGCAAGGCGCGGGGAGAACACCGCGTCTCCCCCGGCCACCCGGCGTACCGCATCCGAGATCTCCTGGCCGGAAACGCTTTTGGTGACGTACCCGCGCGCACCGGAGCGGATTACCAGCACCACGTCCTGCGCCGAGTCCGAAACGCTCAGCGCCAGGAACTTGGTCTGGGAGAAAAGGTGCGCGCAGGAGGCAAGCACCTCCGCGCCCCCGCCGCCGCGGCCGCCAGGCAGGTGGACATCCAGCAGCACCACGTCCGGGCGCTCGCGCTCGATCACCTCGATGGCCTGCTCCACGCTGCCGGCTTCGCCCACGATCTGCAGGTCCGCGGCAAGATCCGCGCGCAGCCCGGAACGGAAGATGGCGTGGTCGTCAACCAGCACCACCCGGTAGGTCTGTTCGGTGGTTTCACTCATGATGCCTTCTGTTCTTCCTGCTCAGTGCCACGCGGCATGCTCAACTGTACTTCGGTGCCGTCCTGGCCGCTGCGGATGCGCGCGGCCCCGCCGGCGCGTTCCATGCGCCCGAGGATGGATTCGCGCACCCCGTGCCGGTCCTCGGGGATCGAGCCGAGGTCGAACCCGGCGCCGCGGTCGCGGATGAACACCTCGACCTGCGCCGGCGAGCATTCGACATATACCGAGATCTTGCCCTCGGCGTGCTTCGCGGCGTTCATCATGGCTTCCCGGCTGGCGGCCACCAGCGCCTGCTGCCCGGCGAACCCCTGGCCGTTGCCCACGGCCACCACGTCGATGTCGCGCAGCATCAGCTGCTCGATGCTCTCCGCCTCGTTCTGGATCTCGACCACCACGTCTTCGGCGTCCAGGTGCTGTTCGCCGTAGAGCCACTGGCGCAGCTCGCGCTCCTGCACCCTGGCCAGGGTCCGCACCGCGGCCGGCTCCTCGCTGCGCTTCTGGATCACTGCGAGGGTCTGCAGCACCGAGTCGTGCAGGTGCGCGGCGAATTCCGCGCGCTGCGCGGTGGCCTGCCGGTTGCTGCGCTCGGCCAGGTAGTCGCGCCAAAGCTTCGCGCCCCAGGGCAGCAGCACCACCACGGCGCCGGCGATGATCGCCAGGGCCGCCCAGAACCCGCCCAGCAGGTCAGCCACCGCCACGGTGCCGCTGAGGATGGCCAGCAGCCCGCCGACCACCAGCACCAGGCCCAGGGCCAGCCGGATGACCAGGGTGGCGTTGATCTTGCGGTCCGGCTGCACCGCGCTGCGGTCGATCTGCATCCAGGCCAGCAGGATGCCGCCGAGGATGCCGATCACCGGCCAGATCAGGTCCCAGCGGAATTTCCAGCCTGCCCATTGGCCCATGGCGAGGACCGCCAGCGCGAGCAGGCCCGCACCGATCAGCGCGTCCCGCCAACGGCTCAGCGACACCGCGTTCTCCCGGCCGCTGAACAGGCCCTGTTGCACGCGGGCCATTTCCTCGGCCAGGGTGCGGTTCTTGGCGCCCCAGGAACGCAGCTCGTCGGCCTGGGTTTCGTCCGCGCTGGGGGTGAAGACCCAGAGCCACCCGTACAGCAGCAAGCCCACGCCGCCCAGCGCGCTGAGCGCCAGGAATGCCAGGCGCACATAGCTGACCGGGATGTTCAGATGCTCGGCGAGTCCCCCGCAGACGCCGGCAATGAACCGGTTCTCGCTGCGCACGATGAATTTTCGCTGTTCAGGGGTTGCCATGCTTCTAAGTCAAGCATGGAATCGCCGGGTTCCGCCGCGTTCTGGGCACAACCGGGGGCACCCCTAGGGACAAATCAGGGTAGCCCCTCATAGCGGGTACGGCTCCCTCTGCACCAGAATTGAAGCATGAGGAACCAGAGCCCGGGCCATGAAGACAAATTCTTCGCCCAGATGCGCAAGCTGAAGATCGTCCGCCAGGAATCCAAATGGATCGGTGGCGTCGCCGCGGGCATCGCCGAGCACTTCGGCATCGACGTGGTGCTGGTGCGCGGCGTGCTGGTGGCCCTGAGCATCCTCGGCGGCTTGGGCCTGGTGCTCTACGGCATCGCCTGGGCGCTGTTGCCGGACACCGAGGACCGGATCCACCTGGAACGCGCCATCAACAAGGAATGGACCAGCGGCATGACCGGCGCGCTCATCACCATGGTGCTCGGCATTTTCCCCGCTCCCTGGTTCCTGGACTCGCTGGCCCCGATCCTGTGGCCCATCGCCATCGTCGCGGCCATCGTCTTCCTGATCTTCAAGCGCCGCGACACCAAATACGACGGCTCGCGGCCCGGCGCTACCTACCGGCCGGCCCCGGAGGATTCATCACCTGCCGGGACCACGCAGCACACGACCCAGGGCTCAGGGGAAACCCTGACCGGCACCGTGGTTGAAAAAACCTGGCGTTCGGAAAACACGTCTTTCAGCGCGCAGGCAAGTGTTCCGGGGCATGAACCGGCCGGCGCCGATCAATTCGACTTCATGCAGACATCCACTTCGGCTTCTGAGGAGCACACCATGGAATCTGAGAAACCGGGTCCCTCCGGACCGCAGGAGGGCTCGGCCTCCACCTCGCGGCCGGACGCGGACTACACCACCCCGTTCGAGCACCAGGCCTACCCGCCGCGGCCCAACCCGTCGAAGCAGGCCAAGGAAGCCCGCCGGGCGCGGCTGGCCCCTCCGGTACCGGGTTGGATCGCCACCACCATCGTGGGCCTGACTGTCCTGGTGATCGCCGCGGTGCTCAGCATCGACTACCTGAACGTCGTGGAGCTGCCCGGCAACGGCTGGTCCGTCGCCCTGGCCTGCGGGCTGCTTCTGGTGGGTCTGAGCCTGATCCTCATCTCCGCCACCAAGCGCACCAGCGGGGGCCTGCTGGGGCTGGCCATTCCGCTGCTGGTGCTGACCGTCATCTTCGGCGGAAGCAACCTCGCGTCGGGCAACCAGTCGATGGTGCACACCGATGGTTCGGACCATTCGTACAGCGCCGTCTTCAGCAACTCAACCCTGGACCTGACCGACAAGCAGGACATCACCTCGGATACCACCGTTGACGTCTCCTCGGTCTTCTCCAAGCTGGAACTGAAACTCCCTGACAATGTTCCGGTCAAGATCAAGAGCGACGGGGTCTTCATCTCGGACCTCGAGGGCCAGCTGCCCCAGGACTTGCGCCAGCTGCCGGCCGACGCACCGACCCTCACCGTGGACATCGACGGAGTGTTCTCCAGCTTCGAGTCAACGGTATCCACCGGCCCCGGCAACGCCACCAATCCGCAGTTCTAAGGAATGGACACATGAATTCCAAACCAACCCGGGAGACCAAGTTCCCCACCGGAACCCTGGTCTTCGGACTCATTCTCGTTGTGGTCGCCGTGGTCTCGCTGAGCAACACGATCTTCGACTGGACGCTGGACACCCCGCTGTTCTTCATCTCACTGATCGCCCTGGCAGGTATCGTGATGATCGTTTCCGGCATCGCTTCAGCCATGAAGCGCGGCAACCGCGATGACGAGCTTCCACCCCCTGCCAACCCCAACTACTAGTCTTCCAACCCGAAAACCAGGAGCCCGAACATGGACAAGTTCTTCAACTCGATCCGATCAATCCCGCTGCGCCGCGGCCCGGCCCGCATGGCCGGCGGCGTAGCCGGCGGACTGGCCGACAAGTTCGGCTGGGATGTCACCATCGTGCGCATCATCATGCTGGTCTCGTTCCTGCTGCCGGTGCTCGGCATCGGCGCCTACATCGTGGCCTGGCTGCTCATCCCGGCCCAGGACGACAGCATCATCCTGCAGAAATGGCTCAGGAAGTTCTAGCCGGCACCGCCTGAGGCGGCGCAGCAACCCGGGGCGGGTTTGCGGATCTCCCATGGTCCGCAAACTCGCCCTTGTGGGCTTAAGCACGTAGACTATTTTTCAAACTCGATGCTCAATGGCGCGCGGATATCGAATGACATCCAGATGGATTTCCTGCAGCGCTGCCCCACGGGGCAAGCGATTTTCCCGTCCCCCACGCACCGCCGCAGGTTATGTCCCATCATGACCAAGTGAGGGTAAATGCGCATTGGAATCATGACCTCGGGCGGCGACTGCCCGGGCCTGAACGCAGTGATCCGCGGTGCCGTGCTCAACGGCATCAAGAGCTACGACCATGAATTCGTCGGCTTCCGCGACGGCTGGCGCGGAGTGAAGGAAGGCGACTTCTTCGAGCTGCCGCGCACCGCGGTGCGCGGCATCTCCAAGCAGGGCGGCACCATCCTGGGCACTTCCCGCACCAACGCCTTCGAAGGCGAAAACGGCGGACCGCAGAACATCGCCGCGGTGCTCAAGGACAACGGCGTGGACGCGCTGATCGCCATCGGCGGCGAGGGCACCCTCGCCGGCGCGCAGCGATTGTGCGAGGCCGGGCTGCCGCTCGTGGGCGTGCCCAAGACCATCGACAATGACCTGGACGCCACCGACTACACCTTCGGCTTCGACACCGCGAACCAGATCGCCGTGGAGGCCATCGACCGGCTGCGCACCACCGGCGATTCGCATCACCGCTGCATGGTCGCCGAGGTGATGGGCCGGCACGTGGGCTGGATCGCGCTGCATGCGGGCATGGCCTCCGGCGCCCACGCCATCCTGATCCCCGAGGTCTCCACCACCATGGAGCAGATCTGCCAGTGGGTCAACGAGGCCCACGACCGCGGCCGCGCGCCGCTGATCGTCGTCGCCGAGGGCTTCGTGCCCGAAGGCATGGAAGAGGCCTTCTCCGTGCGCGGCCTTGATACCTTCGGCCGCGCCAGGCTGGGCGGCATCGGCGAGATGCTCGCCCCGCTGATCGAGGAGCGCACCGGCATCGAGACCCGCGCCACCGTGCTGGGCCACATCCAGCGCGGCGGGGTGCCCACCGCCTTCGACCGGGTGCTGGCCACCCGGCTGGGCATGGCCTCGGTGGATTCGGTCGTCGACGGGGCGTGGGGCACCATGGTGGCGCTGCACGGAACCAAGATCAACCGCGTGCCGATGCGCGCGGCCCTGAACAACCTCAAGCGGGTGCCGATGGAGCGCTACAACGAGGCGAAGATCCTCTTCGGCTGACCATGAACTTCAAGTTAAATATGCCGTCGGGCTTAAAATCACCTTCCAGAGGAGACTTCAAGCCCGACGGCATTTCGCTTTTTCGTTTCATCTGCCTATCAGCGTAAAATCTGCATCTCTGGAGGCTCGAATCTTTTCTGTGGAATTTCTAAGGTTCTTGCCCTTTTCGCTTTTACGCTTTTCGCTGAGCACTCTCTCGACTGTTTCAACTGAAACAGCAGTAGATCCTGCCCAGTGAGCGCCAGGGGAAACGACTGCAACAGTGACTGGGAGTTGATCACGCGCACCGCTAGGAACGGGGCCAGCGGTGGAATCGCTCCCCTTACCTTGTAGAATGCCCATCAATAATTTATGTAGCACTGTACGCAACCCTCCAGAGCTTCCAGTATGTATAGATCACAGCCAAAGTAATACCGTAGATTACATACCAACCCACGTGCCATACCCAGCTATCAAACATCAGCGATAGCAGTACAGCGAGTATAGCTAAGGCCAAGGAACTCCACAACAGGATTTTCCTAAATGGCGAGAACAGTATTCCAGTTAGTGTATGCTCGCGCCGCATCGAACGCCACGACAACAATACCGCAGTGACGGCCAAGAGAACAGAGATTACAGAAGTCGGCGCAGAATGTATCGGCCTCAGGAAAAAATCATTCCAAATACGAAAACAAATTGAAGCTAAGCACAAAAACAGCATTCCCCAAATTGCGATAACTGTAATGCTTGATATCCCCTGTCTCGCTGGTTCAACTTGTGCCCGCATATAGCCTGATGCGAACTTATCTGAATTAGGAGGAGCGCAACTCACATGGCCTGTAGAGACTTCTACCGGCTCCTTATGGCCAGAATCTCCCCGCCAGAATCGAAGCCGTCGCCTAAGCTCTCGAAAGCGTGCGTCGCGTCCCACCTCAGCATTTTCGTTGAGGGCCATCTTGGTTAACACTAGATCACCAGGCAGCCTCAACTCGCAGTGATGGCTTGCAGCTATACCAAAGCTCCAGAGCGACGTAGAAACTGAGATAGTACCTAGGTGCCACTCACTGCTTACTTCAAGGTCTATCTCAAAGGATACTTTGATTAGGCTCCTAACACCTTGAAGTTCTACATCAACTTCAACCAACATTAGAAATTCTTCCGCCAGCGATAGGGCAACTTGCTCAAATATATCCCAAGCATCTTTCTCTTCGAGAGCATGCGAATACCTTGGGTCATTCTTTAGTTGTATGATCCAATTTCTTACATCCGATTTTGCACTCTGGTCAACACTTTTATTGCGCTCTGCAATCGAAAGAATATTTCGCACGATCAATTCATCATGAGCTGCAATTTCAAAAAATAGATTCGGTAATAAAGAGACGAGCATTTCGAATACTAGATCAACGTTCTTCGCAGTTGTCAGGACTGACAAAGGTGAACCCTTTGGTCCGATAATCCCGAACCCTCGGATCCCTACTCCTTTTTTGAAAAACCCAATAGGTAGAATAATCCGGTTTCGGCTGCCCCGAATCACTCCCCAGTGGGGAAGAATCGAAGATTCGCGATTTTTAGCTTCGGCAAGTGCGGAACCCGTGTAGCTACCAGGCGGAGTAAGGTCCAGAGAGGTACGCTGCCAGCTTCGCCCGTCGTCATCTAGCGCTATTGTGTCTACGCATCTATGAATCCAACTTCTCGATTGCAGTAGCAGGTTAGCAAGGGTAACCCCATCAGACGTTACGACTACCAGCGGTTCGGGCTTCTTCTGCTTCATGCCACTTCCCTTCTTGTCATGGCACAAACCCACTTTGATGCTATTAACGTTATTTTGCAATGTCAATAACTATCCTCGACTAGTTACTGTCTGAAACCTCAATTTTCGTCAGAGTTCGCTATGATCATATATTTATGCATACTTTCCAATAGAAATAATGGATTCTCACTAAGGGCTCGTATCTAGTAGAGACAGATAAGACGAGATCAAAGCGAGTCAGGCGGTCTTTAGTGTCCGAGAGCTTCTATGCGACAAGAGACTTATGTGACTTCTATGCAGTGAGATAAGGATCAAGCATTGATGGAATCTAGTGCTCGTACGCTCAGGCAAGATTTACCGGTCCTCGAAATCCTCAGCATCATGCGAGAGAGTGGGCTACTGATTATCACCAGTGGGTGTGGACCCAGATGGGACACAACTGAATCTTCCATCGTCAGGTTTATTAGGCCCTGTGGAAAAATGCGACGCGCTGGACTGATTCATTGACCCCGCGCACAGCGGGCCAGCTAGTGTAGCTATCCGCGCAGGCAACGTCTTAAACGACGCACGAGCCGTGAAGTCCCTGAAGACTTCACGGCTCGTGCTGTTTCGCCGGCCTCCTATTTGGCTGGCGGCGTGCGCAGGAATCCGGTGAACCGCCCGGCCACCTGTCCGGCGTCCGGGGTCACGATGACTTCTTGGCTGGCGGGGTAGACGCTGTCTCCATCCACCACGCTGAGCACTTCGCCGGGGTCCACGTTGCGCTTGATGACGCCCAGCGCAATCGGCCCTGCTTCGTAGTGCAGCGCCGCGGAGGTCACCTTGCCGACAACCCGGTCGCCGAGCTTGATCTCGGCCCCCGAAGCCGGCAGCGTGTGCATGGAGCCGTCCAGATCCAGGAACACGATGCGGCGCGGCGGGTGCCCGATGTTGTGCACGCGGGCTACTGTTTCCTGGCCCTTGTAGCAGCCCTTGTTCAGGTGCACCGAGGTGCGCAGCCAGTCCAGCTCATGCGGGATCGTCTTGTCGTCGATCTCCGCCCCGAAGCGCGGCTCCCAGGCGGCGATGCGCAGGGCCTCCACCGACATCATGCCGGCCAGCTGCTCCTCGCCCACCGCCTCGCCGAGCTTCTCCAGCTCGATGACGTGCAGCAGCCACGGGCGCTCGGCGCCCGGGTGCTCGTCCCGCGAGTAGGCCCAGCCGCCCTCGGCGACTCCAGGCCACGGATCGGTCCAGATCAGCTCGCCTGCGGTGGGAATGCGGCGGGTGGCCGCAAGCACCCCGTGGGTGGCGGACAGGTCGTTGACCTCGACGCGGAGCATGAAGCGCATGGAGTTCAAGAACTCCTGGAGCGCCGGTCCACTGCCGGGCTCGACGATCAGCAGCAGGCGCTCCTGGTCGACCAGCACCTTCATCTCATGCTCGATGCGCCCCTGGATGGAGAGCAGCAGCGCCTGGCTGCTGTCTCCCGGCTTGAGCGCGGTGGTCTGCTGGGTGCTCAGGGTGTTCAGCCAGCTCTGACGATCGACTCCGGTGATTTCCAGGACGTCGAAATGCGACAGGTCGGCGATGGCTTCGCCCTCGAACAATCGTCGGGCTTCGCGGGTCGGCGCGCCGTAGTGCGCGGCAACCCCTGCGTCCACTCCCCCGGCTTCCACGGCGCCATCGCGCTGCAGCAGCTGGGAACGATAAGTTTCAGTCATGGCTACTTCGTTGATTCGTCCGCGGCAACACGCTTCAGCGCGGCTGACGCATGGGCTTTGAGTTCCAGATTCCCCATGGACACGTCCCAGCGCCAGAACAGTTCACCGTTGACCAACCCGTAGATGCGGGTTGAGGAGGCGTACTGCTTGGCGTTCTTGCTGCGCAGCAGCCCTTCGGTGGCCAGCTGGACACGTGGACCATCGATCAGGCCGTAGTACAGTTCCGAGATGCCGCCGGGCTGCACGATATGCGCCTGGATCTTGAATCCGTCCTTGGTGTGCAGCTGCTGCACGTCATCCGCCGAACGCAGCACCGGGAACACGTCGCCCGGAATCATGCCGGGACCGGCATCGGCTTCGAGCTGCTCACGATCCAGGGACCAGAAACCGGTCTCCACGGTAAGCAGACGCAATTTGTTGCCCTCGGCGTCGGTGAGCCAGGATTCGCTGCGGTATTCGAGGTAGGGGCCGCCGACGTCGCTGAAGGTGGCCTGCTGCCAGAAATATTCGTCCTCGGCTTCGCCTTCTCCAAGGCGCCCCATGCCTTCCCAGGTTCCAATGAGCCAGGCGAAAGGCACGAGTTCCGGGGTGAGGTCAGTCGGTAGGGCAAATGCCATGGACCACTCGCTCCTTAGTCGTTGGTGAAACAAAAACAGCGCACACGCTATTGTGTGCGCTGTTTGCTACTTCTGGCCCTGGAAAAGACGCTTGACGACCAGTCCGGCGAAGCCCGCCATTCCCAGTCCGGCGATGACCACGAGAGCCTGGAAGAAAATTTCGAGTGCAAGGAAGTTATCATTCATGGCTTCATCTTAGCGCGAGCTTTGCATGAACCGCGACCTGCGTGACGCAGCCCGGGCTTCGGTGCTGCAAGCGGTGCGATCCGCTAGCTGAAAACCATCAAATCCAGGGCGTACCAGCTGGCGGCGCCGCTGAGCAGGACGATCCCGCTGGACAGGCCCATCACGCCGGTCAGGTTCCGCACGCTGCGCGTGGACAGCGCCAGGGCGCGCAGGGCGCTGACCAGGATTCCCGCCAGCAGGCCCAGCACCACGCCTTCAACAATGTGCATCCCCAGCGGCAGCGCGGTGGCGATGGCGCCGAGCACCAGCGATACCAGCGGCGCCAGGAACATGGTGATGCGGTTGGGCAACCGCGTCATCGCCACGAGGCCGGCCCCGGCCAGCCCGATGACGGTGACCAGGGTCAGCGCGAACCCGAAGTTCACGGTTCCGGCGGCGGCCCATGCCGAACCGAGAACCGCCATGACCACGCCGGTGATGCCGCTGACCGTGCCGGCCATGCGGCCCTCGGCTTCGGCCCCGCGCAGCACCTGGCTGATGAACACCAGCAGCACGCCCACCGCAATGACTTCGACGCCATGGGACATCGGCGACACGCCCGGCATGAACAGCACCGCCGCGGTCGAGGCGAGCGAGCACACGGCAAGGATGACCGTCAGCGGCCATGGCGCTTCAGCGCGGATCAGCCGGGGCCAGGTGTAGGCGAACGTGAGCTGCAATATGACCGCGACAGCGCCCATCGCCCATTCGACGGAGGGAAGGCTGGCCGCTCCCAGGAGCAGGGCCGAAGCCAGCAGACCGCTTATTAATACCTTGATCCTCAAACCAGAATTCCTGACGGTAATTTATGCGCACTTGTGACTTCACATGCGAGCTTGGACTCTTCCATTCTCTATACTTTGACACGTAAAAACGATTTTCTCGCATCTATCTGGCAGGAGGAAGACCGCTGTGGCGAACCTGCTGCTCCTGACGAACAACGGACAGTCCGAAGCTGAAGTGCTTCCGGCGCTCGAACTACTACTGCATCAGATCCAGTGCCTCCCGGCGCAAACGCAGTCCCTGAGCCAGGTTTCCGAATGCGATGCGGTCATCCTCGATGCCCGCACCGAACTGGTGGCGGCCCGCTCGCTGGCGCAGGTCATCCATTCAACGCTGAAGCTTCCGCTGCTGCTGGTGGCCAGCGAGGGCGCGCTGAGCATCCTGAACTCCGAATGGCATGCCGCGGACTTCATCCTGCCCACGGCGGTCCCCGCCGAGCTGGAGGCCCGCATCCGGTTGCTCCTCTCCGCCGTGCCGGAGCCCGCCGCCCCGGCGGAAGCGCCGCAGAACCGCTCCGGGCTGCGCATCGACGAGCTGAGCTACACCGCGAAGATCGACCAGCGGATCCTGGATCTCACCTATAAGGAATTCGAGCTGCTCAAGTACCTCTCGCAGTTCCCGGGCCGGGTATTCACCCGCGAGCAGCTGCTGCACGAGGTATGGGGATACGACTACTACGGGGGCACCCGCACCGTGGACGTGCACGTGCGGCGCCTGCGCGCGAAACTGGGCACCGACCACGAACAATTGATCGGCACCGTGCGAAATGTCGGCTACCGGTTCCACAACGAGGCCTAACATGACAGGGCCTCTGGCGGGTCAGGTCATCCAGCGGATAACCTGAGAGCATGAACGAGCTGCCCCAGAAAACTGTGTCCATTCAGAAGGTCCTCGGCGAGCTGGAACAGAGTTCGCTGGCCGAGGTCCGAGACCTGGCCGCCGCCGCGCTGCAGGAGGACGGCAACCCGCCCTTGAGCGACCAGACGCTGGTCGCACTGGGCTCGGAAACCTCCGGCAAGAACGTCATCACGCTGCTGGCCTCCTCGGGCGAGGGAAGCGAAGCCCAGCTCAGCGGCGTCATCGTCGCGATCGACGACCCGATATCCCGGCGCTGGATCGTCGAACTGGTGGTCCACCCCCAGTTCCGCAACCACGGCATCGGCCGCCAGCTGCTGCAGAGGCTGGGCGAACAGCTGGATCTGAGCCAGATCCTGACCTGGGCGCACGGCGACCACCCAGCGGCCCGCAAGCTGGCCGATTCGATCGGCCTGTCGCGCAACCGCGAGCTGTACCGGATGCGCCGCGAAGGCACCGACTCTCTGGAAGAGACGCCGCTGCAGCGCGGGCTGACGCTGCGCAGCTTCCGCGTCGGCGAGGACGAGTCGGCCTGGCTTGAAGCCAATGCCAAGTCCTTCGCGCACCATCCGGAACAGGGTTCGCTGACCCTGTCCGATCTCGATGCGCGCATGAACGAGAACTGGTTCGACCCGCAGGGCTTCTTCCTGGCCTTCGACCCGGAAGACCAGCTCATCGCCTACCACTGGACCAAGATCCATCCGGCGGGCGCCGACAACATCCGCCCGATGGGCGAGGTCTACGTGGTCGGCGTGGTTCCCGAGGCGCAGGGCCTGGGCTTGGGCCGCGCGCTGACTACTGTGGGCATCAACTACCTTCTGGAGCAGGGGGTCGGGTCGGTGCTGCTGTACGTGGACGCCGAGAACGAGGCGGCAGTCAAGCTCTACCGGTCACTCGGCTTCACGCTATGGTCCGCAGACATCATGTACGGCCCCGAACAGATAGACTGATAGCGCATGGCAGTCCGGGATTTTCCCGGACTGCCAGCCAACGGTGAAGATGGCCTCCACCTGCAGGAAGAAGTGAGTTCAGCAGATGACAACCACCCCCAAGCAGCCCCCGGCACAACTGAGGGATGTCCCTTCATCCAAGGTCAATGAAGACCGGATCGAACCGGCAGGACTCCTGCCCGACCTCCATCCGGACGGGGGTTTCGAGAACGAGCGGTTCCTCGACCGGGAACTGAGCTGGCTGCATTTCAACGCGCGGGTGCTGGAACTTGCCGAGGACGTCGACCTGCCGCTGCTTGAACGCGTCAATTTCCTCTCGATCTTCGCCTCCAACCTGGACGAGTTCTTCATGGTGCGCGTCGCCGGCCTGAAGCGCCGCATCGTGACCGGCCTGGCCGTCCCGGCGGCCAACGGGATGAACCCGGTGGACCAGCTCGAATTGCTGCTGAACTCGGCGCACGAGCTGCAGACCCGCCATGCAAGGGTCTACTCGGAGTCGGTCTCCCCCGACCTCGCCACGCACGGCATCCGCATCACCGGCTGGGACGAGCTCTCGGCCTCCGAGCAGAGCTTGCTCTCCGAGTGGTTCATGGCCCAGGTCTTCCCGATCCTCACCCCGCTGGCGGTGGATCCGGCCCACCCCTTCCCTTATATCTCCGGCCTGTCGCTGAACCTGGCCGTGGTGGTGCGCAACCCGCTGACCGGCAAGGAGCTGTTCGCCCGCCTGAAGGTGCCTGACACCATCGACCGCCTGGTCAGCATCGACGGCCCGCGCGCCGCCCACTCCTCGCACCGCGCCGCACGCTTCATCGCGCTGGAGGACCTGATCGCCGTGCACCTGGAGCAGCTGTTCCCGGGCATGGAAATCGTGGAGCACCACTTCTTCCGCGTCACCCGCAACGAGGACCTGGAAGTCGAGGAAGACGACGCCGAGAACCTGCTGCAGGCCCTGGAAAAGGAGCTGCTGCGCCGCCGCTTCGGCCCTCCGGTGCGCCTGGAGGTGGTTGACGACATCAACCCGCAGATCATGGACCTGCTCTCCCGGGAGCTGGGTATCGACGAGGACGAGGTCTTCAAGCTGCCTGCCCCGCTGGACCTGCGCGGCCTGGGCGTCATCGCCTCGCTGGACCGCACCGAGCTGCACTACCCCAAGCACATGGGGCACACCTCACGGTTCCTGAACGAGTCGGAAACCGCCAAGGCAGCCAACGTGTTCGGCGCCGTACGCCGCCGCGACATCCTGCTGCACCACCCCTACGATTCCTTCTCCACCTCGGTCCAGGCCTTCCTGGAGCAGGCCGCGGCGGATCCGAAGGTTATGGCCATCAAGCAGACCCTGTACCGCACCTCCGGCGACTCCCCGATCGTCGATGCGCTGATCGACGCGGCCGAGGCAGGCAAGCAGGTGCTGGCGCTGGTTGAGATCAAGGCCCGCTTCGACGAGCAGGCGAACATCTCCTGGGCGCGCAAGCTGGAACAGGCGGGCGTGCACGTAGTGTACGGCATCGTGGGCCTGAAGACCCACTCCAAGCTCTCCCTGGTGGTGCGTCGCGAAGGCGACAAGCTGCGCCGCTACTGCCACATCGGCACCGGAAACTACCACCCGCGCACCGCGCGCTACTACGAGGACTTCGGGCTGCTGACCTGCGACGAGGAGGTCGGCGAGGACGTCTCGAAGCTGTTCAACCAGCTCTCGGGCTACGCCCCGCGCTCCACCTACAAGCGTCTGCTGGTCGCCCCGCGTTCGGTGCGCACCGGGCTGCTGGCGCACATCGAGCAGGAAGTGCGCAACGCCCAGGCCGGGGTCGACGCCAAGGTGGTCATCAAGGTCAATTCGATTGTCGACGAGGCGATCATCGACGCGCTGTACCGCGCCAGCCAGGCCGGGGTGAAGGTCGACGTGATCGTGCGCGGCATCTGCGCCCTGCGCCCGGGCGTCCCGGGGCTGAGCGAGAACATCCGGGTCCGCTCGATCCTAGGCCGCTTCCTGGAGCACAGCCGCGTGTTCACCTTCGCCAACGCAGGGAACCCGATCGTGTACATCGGCTCGGCCGACATGATGCACCGCAACCTCGATCGCCGCGTGGAAGCCCTGGTCTCCCTGGGGCAGCCGGAGGACATCGAGGAAATGATCAGCCTGCTGGAACGCTACATGGACGACGGGACCTCCTCCTGGCATCTGCACTCGGACGGCAAGTGGGACCGGCACTACAAGGACGAGGACGGCAACCCGCTCTCCGATGTCCAGTTCTGGCTCATCCAGGACCACGCCCAGCGGCGAAATAGCGGGCGAAACAGCTAGTGGCCGATTCGAATGTCCAACGCGCCCTTGACCGGGTGCTGGAACTGCATCGTTCATCCGATGCCGAGGAAATTCGCCTGGGCCACTTCGACATCATCGCCGCGGGGGCCATCCCGTGGCGGCTGGAGCACGGCAAGCTGCGGGTGCTGGTCATCCACCGGCCCAAGTACGACGACTGGTCCTGGCCCAAGGGCAAGCTGGACGACGGCGAAGCCATCGCCGAATGCGCGGTGCGCGAAGTCCACGAGGAGATCGGGCTGCAGATCACGCTCGGCCTGCCGCTGGCGGCCACCGCGTACTCGGTGAAGCAGCGCGCCAAGGTCGTCTACTACTGGGCGGCCGCCACGCACCACGAAGCCGAGGTCATCCCGGACGGATCCGAATGCGACGAGGTCCGCTGGGTCTCCCCCAAGCAGGCCATCGGCATGCTGACCAACCCCTCGGACGCCGCGCCGCTGCAGGACCTGCTCGCCGCCCACAAGGCCGGCCATCTGGAGGCCAAGCCGTTCATCCTGGTCCGCCACGCAAAGGCCAAGCCGCGCAGCAAGTGGACCCGTGCCGAAGGCGACCGCCCGCTGGCGGCCACCGGGCGCCGCCAGGCCCAGGCGGTCTCGCGACTGCTGGAAGCCTGGGCCCCGGGGCATGTCGCGTCTTCGCCGTGGATGCGCTGCGTGCAGACCGTCGCGCCCTACGTCACGGCGAACCAGCTGAAGCTCAGCTCCGTGCGGGCGGTCACCGAGCATGCGGCCACCCGGCACCCGAAGCGGGCTGCGAAGGCGGTGCAGAAACTCCTGGACAAGAACCGCTCCCAGGTGCTGTGCACGCACCGGCCGGTGCTTCCCACGGTACTGAAGGTCCTCAAGGGCAGCACCTCGGCGACCATCGCCGAGGTGCTCCCCGCCAAGGATCCTTTCCTCGATCCCGGAGGGGTGATCGTGGCGCACCAGCTACCCGGCGCGAATCCGCGGATCATCTCCCTGGAAGTCCATACCCCGTATCACGACTGACACCACCGCCGGCGCCGCTGCACCGCACCCGGCGGACGGGCATCCCCGGCTCCTCACGCCGCGAGGATGCCCGTCGTTGCATCTGCGCACAAATGCGACTATGACTGTTTAATAAGAATCCCCAGTGGCTCTTGTCACCCAGAGAAAGGCCAAGCCATGAGTGCAAATCAGCCCCAGCAACCGGTTGAGAAGATCGTGCACCAGGGTCTGCGCCTGGACCATGATGAAGACCGCGGGCGTTTCTCGCTGTGGCACGGATCCACCTATGTCGGCTTCATCGGCTACCACCGCGAAGACGACGTGGTCACCATCCAGCACACCATCGTCAACGAGGAATTCGGCCGCCGCGGCTACGCCCGGGCGCTGGTGACGCTGGTACTGGACCGGCTGGCCAACGAGGGCGTCAAGATCGTTCCCGAGTGCAGCTACGTGCAGGACTACCTGCGCCGCTACCCGGAGTACCAGGGCATGGTCGTCAAGGGCTGAAGCTTCGTTATCCGGGGCGTCGTGGAATACGCCACGGGACCTCCGGCGCCGTTCGCCGGTGGACTAAACTGGTGGGGTGAGCATTCCTACCCCATACGAAGACCTGCTTCGCGACGTTCTGGAGAACGGCGCCGCCAAGGAAGACCGCACCGGAACCGGCACGCTGTCGGTCTTCGGCCGCCAGATCCGCTTCGACCTGGCCGATTCCTTCCCGCTGATCACCACCAAGCGCGTGCATTTCCGCTCGGTCGCTGCAGAACTGCTGTGGTTCCTGCGCGGGGAGTCCAACGTGAAGTGGCTCCAGGACCAGGGCGTGCGCATCTGGAACGAATGGGCTGATGAGGACGGCGAACTGGGGCCGGTCTACGGCGTCCAGTGGCGCTCATGGCCCACCCCCGGAGGCGGGCAGATCGACCAGATCTCCCAGCTGGTCGACTCGCTGCGCAGCAACCCCGATTCCCGCCGCCACATCGTCTCGGCCTGGAATGTCGCCGAAATCGAGAACATGGCATTGCCGCCCTGCCATGTCTTCTTCCAGTTCTACGTGGCCGACGGCAAGCTGTCCTGCCAGCTGTACCAGCGCAGTGCCGACATGTTCCTCGGCGTGCCGTTCAACATCGCTTCCTACGCGCTGCTGACCCGCATGCTCGCCCATCA
This sequence comes from Arthrobacter sp. YC-RL1, assembly GCF_001454985.1. Lineage (NCBI taxonomy): Bacteria > Bacillati > Actinomycetota > Actinomycetes > Micrococcales > Micrococcaceae > Arthrobacter > Arthrobacter sp. YC-RL1. The sequence goes on along the minus strand of NZ_CP013297.1, from coordinate 1,265,769 downwards.
GCTGGACCTGGAACCGGGTGAGTTCATCTGGACCGGCGGCGACGTGCACATCTATACCAACCACTTGGAGCAGGTGCGCGAACAGCTCTCCCGCGAGCCGTACCCGTACCCGACGCTCGACTTCGCGTCCAAGCCGGAGTCAGTCTTCGACTACACTCTGGAAGACTTCGTGGTCGTCGACTACAAGCACCACCCAACCATCAAGGGGACCGTCGCCGTATGACGCCTGAACCGCGCCACACCGCCGACCTCACGCCGCTGGTTGGCGCCATCTGGGCCCAGGCGGACAACGGAATCATCGGCAACCAGGGAACCATGCCCTGGCATGTCCCGGAAGACCTAGCCCATTTCAAGAGGATCACCGCCGGCCATCCGGTCATCATGGGCCGCGCCACTTGGGAGTCGTTTCCGCCAAAGTTCCGGCCGCTGCCCGGACGCAGCAACATCGTGCTGACCACCCGCGCCGAGTCGCACCAGGCGCTGCGCGATGCCGGTGCGCTGCCGGTCGCGGACCTCGGCGAAGCCCTGGCCCTGGCCAAGACCTGTGAGGGCAGCCGGGAAATCTGGATCATCGGCGGAGGCAAGGTCTACGCCCAATCGCTTCAGCTGCTGGACCTGGCAGTGATCACCAAGCTCGATCTGGAGGTCCAGGGAGATACCAGCGCGCCGCAGCTCCCCGATGACTTTGCCCTGGGGCTCAGCGACCCGGGACTGGATGGACCGGAGAACCAATGGCACAAGTCCGGTACCGGCACCCGCTACCGTTTTGAAACCTGGATCCGCGAAAAGGACTAGTTAACATCCCATGAAAAAATACCTCGCTGATCTCAAACAGCACTCAGATGCCCTGTTCGTCCTCGGCTACATGCTTTTCCCGCTGCTCGCGCTGGTTGTCGCGGTGCTCGGGTTTTTCATGGTGCTCGGCGGCCACAAGATCTTCGGCGTGATCCTGCTGTTCGTCCCGACCCAGGTGTTCCTCTACGCAGCGTTCTGGGCCATCAAGAACCGCAAGCTGTTGCTTGAGGAAAAGTAGAACTTTTGCTGCTGCAGAATCACACCCGGCCCTTCTGGGGCTTGGGTGTGATTCTGCTTTAAGCGCTGTAACGAACCGGGATAATAACGTAATTCAGCCCTACCATTGAGGTATGACTTCATCTGTTGGTTTTGTAGGTTACCGTGGCATGGTCGGTTCCGTGCTCATGCAGCGCATGCTCGACGAGGGCGACTTTGCGCAGATCGACCCGGTCTTCTTCTCGACGTCGAATGCCGGCGGCCAGGCCCCCGCATTCGCCGAGGGCGCCGGCCCGCTACAGGATGCTTTCGACATCCAGACGCTGGCCAAGCTGCCGATAATCGTGACCGCCCAGGGCGGCGACTACACTACCAAGGTCCACACCGAGCTGCGCAAGGCCGGCTGGGACGGACTGTGGATCGATGCCGCATCGAGCCTGCGCATGAACGACGACTCGGTGATCGTGCTGGACCCGATCAACCGCAACGTCATCGACCAGTCGCTGGTTGCCGGCGTCAAGGACTTCGTGGGCGGCAACTGCACCGTGTCCTGCATGCTCATGGGCCTGGGCGGGCTGTTCAAGAACAACCTGGTCGAGTGGGGCACTTCCATGACCTACCAGGCGGCCTCCGGCGGCGGCGCCCGCCACATGCGCGAACTGCTGACCCAGTTCGGCGACATCAACGCCTCGGTCGCGGACGAGCTTGCGGACCCGGCCAGCGCCATCCTGGAGATCGACCGCAAGGTGCTTGAAACCCAGCGCGGCGGCCTGGACGCCGCACAGTTCGGCGTGCCGCTGGGCGGTTCGCTGATCCCGTGGATCGATTCGGACCTGGGCAACGGCCAGTCCCGCGAGGAGTGGAAGGCCGGCGCGGAGACCAACAAGATCCTGCAGACCTCCGGCAGCCGCCACATCGCCATGGACGGACTGTGCGTGCGCATCGGCGCAATGCGCTCGCACTCGCAGGCGCTGACCCTGAAGCTGAAGGAAGACCTGCCGGTCTCCGAGATCGAGTCGCTGCTGGCCGAGGACAACGAGTGGGCCAAGGTCGTGCCGAACGAGAAGGAAGCGACCATGGAGCAGCTGACTCCGGTGGCCGCCTCGGGCACCCTGGACATCCCGGTCGGCCGCATCCGCAAGCTGGAGATGGGCCCGGAGTACATCTCCGCCTTCACCGTGGGCGACCAGCTGCTCTGGGGCGCCGCGGAGCCGCTGCGGCGCATGCTGGCCATCGCACAGGGCCGCCTGTAGGGACTACTTCCCCGCCGACAAATGCCCGGGGCGCACAGTTCACTGAACGGTGCGCCCCGGGCATTTTCACATATGCGGACGGATACTAGAGCTCCACTCCGATCAGCAGCGGCTCATTGACCAGCGTGATGCCGAACCGCTCGGCAACCCCGGCGCGCACTGCGCGGGCGATGGCCAGGATGTCAGCCGCGCTGGCGGTGCCCCGGTTCGTAATGGCCAAGGTGTGCTTGGTGGACAGTGAAGCCCGTCCCCCGGCGATCTGGAACCCGTCGGTCCCCTCCAGCCCGTAGCCCTTGCCGAAACCTGCCTGGTCGATCAGCCAGGCGGCCGACAACTTGACCATTTCGGCCTGCTCGGCCGGGTAGTTCGGAGCGTTGTGCGGCAGCTGCTCCAGCACCGACGCGTCGACAATCGGGTTGGTGAAGAAGGAGCCGGTTGAATGCGAGTCCGGGTCCTGCGGGTCATAGACCATGCCCTTGGACCGACGCAGTTCCAGAACCGTCTGCCGAACCAGCGCTGCATCCGCGCCCTGGCCGGCTTCGACGCCCAGGCGGCGGGCCAACTCGGCATAGCGGATCGGCGCCGACTCGTTGCCGCGCTTGAGCAGGAACGCGGCTTCCAGCACCACGTACCGGGGCGAACCGTGGGTGCTGGTGCGCTTGATCAGCGAATCACGGTAGGCGAACGCCAGGTCCTCGTTCGACAGCTGCAGGATCTCCTGCGCGGTGCGGTCCCAGACGCGGGCCCAGGCCAAGGTCTGGGAGACGTCCGCTCCGTAGGCGCCGACGTTCTGCACCGGGGTGGCACCGGCACAGCCGGGGATCCCGGAGAGGGCTTCGAGTCCGCTCAGGCCTTCGGCCAACGAGTACTCGACCGTGGCGTCCCAGTTCTCGCCGGCCGCGGCGCGCAGCAGCGCCAGCCCGCCGTCCTGTTCCTCGACAACCAGGCCGCGCGTGGCGATGCGGATGACGGTGCCCGAGAAGCCCTCGTCCGAGATAACCAGGTTCGAGCCGCCGCCGATGAACAGGATGTCCTCGCCGGCGTTGTCCGCGGCGGTGATCGCCGCAATCAGCTCGGCTTCGGTGGACGCGGTCACGGTGCGCGCAGCGTCGCCGCCAACAGCCGTGGTGGTCATGTTCTTCAGCATTGAACTACTATCTTTCGATTTGTCTCTGGAAATACGTTGATTCGGGCGGATCTAGCTGGCGGACTCGGGCTGGCGCGGATAGCCTGCGGCGTTCTTCGACAGCAGGAACGCCACGACAACCAGGATCGAGATGCAGCCGAGGGCAGGCAGCAGGCCGATAGCCCCGGCCAGCAGGCCCAGCAGCGGCGGACCTCCCAGGAATGCCGCGTAGCCGATGGTAGAAACCACTGCCACGCGGGCTGCCGCGTGTTCCGGGTCATCCGATGCGGCGCTCATGGCCAGCGGGAAGGTCAGGGCAACACCCATGCCCCACACCGCCAGCGCCACGAAAGCCAATGGCAGGTTGTCTCCGAACGCGAAGATCAGCAGGCCCACTAGCGCGGCGATGGCGCTGGCCCGGATCATCCAAACCCGCCCCATACGCAGGATCAAGTCCCCGGCCAGCAATCGGGTCAGCGTCATGGCAGTCACGAAGGCCGCGTAGCCCAGCGCGCCGGTGGCTTCGGTGGTCCCGTAGCCATCGGCCAGGGCCAAGGCCACCCAGTCCCCGGCCGCGCCTTCAGCGAGCGCCATGCCCAGCACCAGCACGCCCAGCAGGACCGTTTGCGGCTCCTTCCAGGTACTCAGCAGCGAATGCCCCTTGGACTTCGAATCCTTCGAGGCCCGGCTCCGGTCTTCCCCGTAGAAACGGGTCGAATACAGCACCGTGGCGATGATCAAGATGCCCATGACCCCGTAGTGCAGTTGCAGCGGCAGCGCGACCGCTGCGGCGCCGGCGCCGATTCCGGCGCCGAGAACTGTACCCACGGAGAAGAACCCGTGCAGGGCAGGCATGACGCTGCGTCCCAGTGCCCGTTCCATGGCCGCGCCCTGGATGTTCGAGGCGACGTTCCACGAGGCGGCTCCAAGCCCCTGGCAGAAGAGCACCGTCGCGGTCAGCATGCTTGAGTGCAGCAGTCCCGAGGTGGAGCCGACGCCCATGAGCGCGAGACCTGCAATCAGTGCGCCGTAGCGCATGACGTTGGTGGCGCCGAAACGCATCACCAGGTGACCAGCCAGGGATACGGAGAGGAAGGAGCCTGCGCTCATTCCGAGCAGCAGCAGGCCGACCTGCGAGTGGTCCAGCCCCAGCTCGTCGCGCAGTGCCGGAAGCCTGGAGACCAGGGTTGCCAGCAGCAGGCCGCTGGCCGTGTAGGCGGCCATCAACGAGTTGCGCCAGTGCTTTACCGCGACCGGCACGTCGGCTGCGGGTTGCTGGTTCAGAGCTGCACCACGGCCTGGCACTTGAGCAATACCTTGGTTCCGTTGGCGGAGACGGTCAGGTCCACGCGGGCGGTGCGGGCCTGGGAATCCAGGGCACCGATCTTGCCCTCGACCTCGATGGTGGTTCCTTCGAAGTCCGAGGGGTTGGTACCTTCGGGGTCCTCGACGACGACCGGCTTGGTGAAGCGGGTCTGGTAGTCGATGACTGCGCCCGGATTGCCCACCCAGGTGGAGACCAGGTCGATGACCGCGCCCATGGTGAACATGCCGTGGGCGATGACCGAGGGAAGCTCGACTTCCTTGGCGAAGCGCTCGTTCCAGTGGATGGGGTTGAAGTCCCCCGAAGCGCCGGCATAGCGCACCAGGTCGGCGCGGTTGACGTTGACAGTGTGGGTGCCGAGAACCTGTCCCTTTTCAAGGGTGTCGAAAGCGATCATGATTAGTCCTCAGCTCGAACCAGTAGCGATGAAACGGTGGTGGCGATCTTTTCCCCACCGACGGTGGTGATTTCGGCGCGGGTGGTGATCATGGCCCCGGCGCCCATTTCGCGGATCTGGTCCACGTACAGCTCGGCGAGCAGTTCATCGCCGGCCACGATGGGACGGTGGTGGGTAAAGCGCTGGTCTGCATGCACCACGCGGGAGAAGTCGATGCCCGAGGCAGGGTCGGCGATCAGCTGGGCGTCGGCGCGCTGGGCCACGATGATGGCGAAGGTCGGCGGGGCGACCACGTCATTGAAGCCGAGCTTGCGCGCGGATTCGACATCGTAGTGGGCCGGAGAGGTGGCCTTGGTGGCTGCTGCGAATTCTCGGATCTTCTCTCGTCCTACCTGGTAGGACTCGCCGGCAGGGTAGATGCGCCCCACCAGATCAGGGTTGATGCCCATTAGTTCTCCTGAACTTTGTGACTGTGTGTTGATTGCTGTCCACGCAGGGCTCAGCCGCTCGGGGCTCCCAGCTCTGCGGAACACGAAACCTTCGGGGTGCGGCTAGTTACCGCCGTTGCCCTTGTTCTTCTTGGCTTTAGGGGTTGCCAGGCCGTTGGCGATCCGCCAGTTGCGGGCGTCCCGGGCGCGAATGACAAGTCCTGCAACGTGGCAGAGCATGCCGATGACCAGCAGTCCGATGGCTACGTAGAGCACCGGTCGAATGTGGTTGACTGAACCGATGATCGTCAGGATGATCCCTAGCCCGATGGTGCCCATCGCGGTAAAGACGATCTTCTTGTAGTGCTGGGAGGCCGCCTCCCAAGGCGTATTGGTCATACCCACCAGTCTAGTTCAGGGCAGGGAGCGACCGCGGACGTACAAGGGTATTTCTGCTGACATCCCGCAACCGCCAGTTCATGGAAGGACATCTGGCCTGACTCATCGGCAAAGCGAGCCCGCCCAGACGACTAGGCGAAGATGTACGGCAGCGCTCGCAGGGTGCTGAAGACCCCGAACAGCGCCACCGCGTAGCCGAGCGCCAAGGCGAGGATGGCGGCTTTCGCGCCTTGCTCATTTCTCGTTTTGATCTGGTTCAGTGCCACGTGGCCTGCACCTACCGCGAAAACCGCCGGGCCAGTGCCGCCCAGGAAGATCAGGGCCGGGATTTCGGCAATGGCCAGGCAGAGGGCGATGATCGACAATCGGTTGACCCGCAAGCTTGCGGAGGCTTGGGTGCCGTTGCGCTTATCCATGTCTCCTCCATCAATTCTGGAATCTGTGCAGGTGCCATCTGAGGTCTTGACCTCAGCCGGAGTGGGGATGTGCAGCATCTGGGGTCGGCATTCCGCCGACGACGTGGCATTCCCCCGTCACCCATTCACGGAGTCTAGGCGACGTCGGCGCCATGGGCGTCTATGCCATCGTCATCGGATCGCGGCCTCGCCCTGCAGTACTGCGTCCGTTGCATTGATCTACCGACCCGCGCTAGGCTCCGGGTATGACAGCGCCTACGCAGGGCATGCCCTACTCACCGGCACCGGTAGAAGTGGTCGCATTCATCGGCCGCATCCTCGGCCACGAATGGCCCCACAGCGAGGCTGAGCGCGTTCGCGTATTCGAAGCGTTGGGCATGCACAGCCCGCAGCGACCCACGGAAGATGCAGAGGAGAACATCGGAGGCATCTGGGTGCTGAAAGTTCCGTTGGGGGCCGAGGTGGATGCTCGTTGGAGTTCGTTCCGGGGTTCTCTCGTGCTGATCACCTTATTCCTGTACCCGCAGCCATCGGAACAGCATCCGCAGGTTCTGGAAAAATTCGCCGAGCTCCGGACGGAACTGTCAACGTACTTTTCTCCTCCGACGGAAACCTGGGGAACCGAAGCCATGCCCGCGGCAAGGTGGACGGCCGGGACTTGCGGGGTTGAACTCTATTGCTTCAACAAACCCAACAGCGTGCTCATGCTCTGTATCGAAGATCTGCAGCTGGCGCGCCTAGCCGAAGCCGCAGCCGTGGCGGATTCGGCCCCCTAGCCTCGATTACCTAGAACAGCGCAGACTGTTCTTCATGGAAGTCGCCACGTTCATCGGCAACTCCCAATTCGTGGGTTTTGAGTTCCGCCGCGTCGATGAGCCTCAGGGTTGTCGACGGGCCGCTGTCGACCATGATGGTTTGCCCCAGAACTCCGCGCACCCTGATGTTGAACTGGTTGTCTGCGATCTTCTGATCCCACGGATGCAGCGCATGCGCGTCCCAGGCGTCGACCACAAGTTGCGCATACTCCGGGTGCTCCCACAGCTCATCGCGAAGTTCGATGCCATAGGTCTCCAGCCCGCGTTGTGCAGACAGGAAGTCCCGGGCCTTGTCGGCCGCTGCACGGTTGATGTCATCGAGGCTGGCCAAAGTCAGTTCCCAGCTGGTCAGCCCCTTCACCTTGGATTTCTGCCGCACTTGCTGGCCCAGTCCCACGTGTTCGGTGATGAGATCTTCAAGCACGCGGATGGCCGCGCCGTCCCCCGCGCCAGCGATGTAGCGGGCGACGACCGCACCCTGCTGTGCTAGGCGGCTCCATTTGCTCTGGGTTGAGGTCGTGCCGACCTTCGTGGCTCCATGGGCGAAGCTTGCCACGTAGAGGAAATGCGGCTGTTCCAAATATTTTCGCATCCCCGCCGGCGCTTCGCCGGTCGTATGGAAGTGGTGCATGAATTTGGAGTGGTCAAGTCTCCGACACTGGTCGCACTGATTGCCTGTCCGTACAGCTTTGTTTTTCGGGCAGGGGAAATTGTTGCGACCGCCGTCAGGGTTCATGGAGATATAGCCCAGGCAGAACTTCAGGTCGCTGACTTGCAAGCGAAGGGCTCGATTCTTGGACAAGGACTCATGGATCCACTGTGAACCGCGACGGAGGCTCAGGCTTGGCGCCGGCTCGTAGTGGGAAAAGCTGATCCCGTGGCAGAGCTGTCGTGATTCACTGGGGAATTCCATGGAGGCCTTTCAAGAAAAGAGTCGCATTCAAGCCTAAGCCAGTACCACCTGATTCCTGGAACTCCGCTCACCGCTTCGTAGGCGCTCACATTGCAGAGCTCGTTGGGCAGTGTTCCAGTTGTGCCGGAACCGCGTCAACTCTGGTAGGCATCGGATGGTTTTCGGTCGGTATACCCGGGGTTCTGTCCATTTTCTTAGGACTGCGTTCTACTCTGGAGGTACATACAGACGCGTGCCCCGACTTCGCGACATTGAATATTCAGAGGTGATAGAGATTTCAACTCAAAGCTCAGACAGGCCGTCCCCTCCCCCTGTGGCACTGCGTACCGCAGCGATGAACAACCCTGAACTCCAGAACATGGCTCGCACTTTCCATCACCAGTTCCAGCGCTTCATGATGGAACACCAGTTTGCGGTCGATGAAATCCTGACCAAGGTGTCGATTCTGCGCGAGGAATTCTTGTACCTGCACAAGTACAACCCCATCGAGCATGTCACCTCCCGGGTCAAGTCGCCGGAAAGCATCATGCGGAAAGTCGCCCAGCGGCGCATCACTCCAACGTTCGAGGCAATCCGCGAAAATATCAGCGACATCGCCGGCGTTCGCATCACCTGCAGTTTTGTGAAAGACATCTACAAGGTGCTCAATACGCTGACATCGCAAAGCGATCTGGAAGTCATCCAGATCAAGGACTACATCAAGAATCCCAAGCCCAACGGGTACAAAAGCCTGCATGCCATCGTGAAGATCCCGGTTTTCCTGTCCGAGGGGCCGGTTGATATCACCGTGGAAATCCAGATCAGGACCATTGCGCAGGACTTCTGGGCGACGCTCGAACACAAGATCTTCTACAAGTACGAAGGCGCCGTGCCCGAGCATCTTGTCGAAGAGCTGGCCGAGGCGGCACGGGTCGCAGAAAGCCTGGACATGAAAATGCAAAGGCTGCACACGGAAGTCCACGGCCACGATGTCAACAGCACGGAGTCCGAGGATGATCGAGGTTTCGATGATTCCGTTTTGCAGGAATTATTGATGATCGCCCAGCAAGGTATTCCTGAGGAACCAACCGAGTCGCCAAGGAAACAAAACTAGGATGGATAGGCGCGGATCGGCACTGAGCCGATCCGCGTTTTCTCATTCATCGGGTGGCTTCACGGGAACTGCGTTTGGCTCCATTGAACCCACGGATCACTTTCGGAGGCATTATCTGAGTACCCGGGCTTGTGAACGGCCCGATCGGGAACACAAAAACCCCGGAAACCGTTGGGTTTCCGGGGTTTTACTGCTGTAGCGGCGCCGGGACTCGATCCCGGGACCTCACGATTATGAGTCGTGCGCTTGATACCCTAGAGGTAGGCTAGATCCGCATGATTCCGCGGTTTTTAGGGGTTGTCGGTACGCTAGCATAAGCTAACCTACGGTACCTATGGGGGTACCAATGGGGGTACCAAAGGAGAACCATGGCCAAGAAAACCCGCGGCAAAGGCGAAGGATCACTCACACAAGACAGCCGAGGCTACTGGCGCGTCCGCATCGAACTTCCACCAGACCGAGACGGAAAGCGCCGTCGAAAAGAAATTCGACGAAAAAGCAAAGCCGACGCAGTCAAAGTCCTCCGCGAACTAAAAAACGAACTAGCCAAGACCGGCGACCTCGCAACCAGCAGCGTCACCCTCGAAGCATGGGCAGAACACTGGCTGGAAGAACGCGCCAAGAAACTCGCGCCGAACACAGTCAACGGGTACCGGGTAGCGTTCCGTGACTACATCAACCCGCTACTGGGCAAAAAGAAACTGGACAAGCTCACCCCGCAGGACATCAAGCACCTGCATGATGTCATCCAGGAGACACCGAAGGACAAGGCGCTACGTGAACTGTCAGACCCGCCCGAAGGCACCGAATACCTTTCAAGCACCTACGCGCTCCTAGTCCACAACGCGCTATCTGGTGCGCTGAAGATGGCCGTGCGTGAGGGCAACATCAGTCGGAACGTCTGTGAACTCGTAGACAAGCCCAGCAAACGGCACACCACCGAGGAAGTCCTCACCCTCGAAGAAGCGATCAAGCTCATCGGGTACTTGACCACACACCCAGACGGAGCGCTCTGGACAACCTACCTGCTCACTGGGGCACGTCGCGGTGAGATTATCGGCCTCGAAGTGGATCGAGTATTGGACGACCATCTAGATCTCTCGTGGCAGACACAGCGCATCTCCGACGTAGACAGCGCGCCGAAGGATCACGAGTACCGGCATATCGGCAAGAGCCTCTACCTTGCCCGCCCGAAGTCGAAGGCCGGCTGGCGCACTCCCCCGCTAGTGCCAGAACTTGCCGAGCTGCTACGGCGCGAAATCGGCGACCGCAAAGACGGGCTTGTGTTCCTACGCGACGGTGAACCATGGGATCCAGCCGACGCTTCGAAGGAATGGAAAGTCATCTTGGCCGGCGCTGGTGTGAACGAGAAAGTGAAGCTCCACGGCGCACGGCACACGGCAGTTGGCCTACTGTATGAACTGGGTGTAGGTGAGGCAACGATCATGCAGATCGTTGGACACTCCACAGTTTCGGTGACTCGCCGATATGGTCAGGCCGGTAACAAGCGGGCTATGCAGGACGCTATCTCGAAGCTCAGCACCGCACTATCTGGAAAGGCCATCGAAGCGTAGCCTCTTAACCACGAATGAACCCCGCAGATTTGTTTCTGCGGGGTTTTTTATTCGTTGTCGTTGTCCTGTTGCTCGAATTCAAGATGGTCCCACCATTCCCGCATTTTGGGGTCTTGGTAGGGGCCTGGGTTTCCGTACTGATCCATGAACCGAATTCTAGTCGCCGTGAGGGTAGTTGTCGCACTGATCATCTACACTCGGTAGTAATCACTCATGCCGTTTAGGAGAACCCTGTGAAGAAAACGTTTGCTGTCCTGTCCGCGCTCGCACTGTCATCTGTCGCTCTGGTTGGTTGTTCGTCGGAGTCCGCGCCGGCCGCTGACTGCCTGTCAGTCGAAGATTCCATGCTCCAAGCCATCGCAGACGGAACTTCAGGCAACCCGATGAAGCCGATCAAGGGTGCTGCTGCGAAAGACGGTGAACTGTATGTGATCGCGATGAGCTTCAATGAGGGGCATGAGGATCTGACGGGGTTGTGGGCTTCGGGTAGTTTGGAGCCGGGTGGGTCTGTGATTGGTGCGGCTGATGGTATTGCTAAGCAGTTCACGAATTGGCCTGATGCTAAGGGTTCGCCGTGGCAGGTGTCGTCTGCTGACAAGGTTTCTGAGGACGCTAGGAAGTGCCTCGGTTAGCCTCTTAAACACGTGTAGACCCCCACTCATAATGAGTGGGGGTCTATTTGCTTACTATCACTTGTTTTCTAAGTGATAGTAAGGGAATTCCTTACTATCACTTATTCAGCGACGTGTTCGCCGTGGTTGGTGTCGATCACTTCGGTGTTGCCTGCTGCGACGAAACCAAACGCGGCACCGATGACACCGAGGACAGCACCACCACCGACAGCCCACACGGGCGCAGGAGACTGTACAGCGGCACTGTAAGCGAGGATGGATGACTGAGCCAACGAGAGCACGCCGAACCCCACGTAGAGGGCCGAGCGGACACGGGCAGGGATAAGGGAAGTCCAGTTAGACATGATCTACTTTCCGTTCTGTGTGTTGAGGTAGCGCTGGAACGCCTTGATGGTTTCTGACCCGAACTTGCCGTCGATCAGCCACTTGCGGGTGTCGAGGTGACCCTTCTTCGCGAGGAACTGCTGTAGCGCGATGACGGAGTGCTTGCCGAAGTCGCCGTCAACAGCGCGGTGGTAGTAGCCGAGGCCGTTCAACCATTCCTGAACTGCCGCCCAAGTATGTTCGCCGGCCTTCTTGTCGATCTCGCGTTCGTACAAGCCGATCTGGGACATGAGGATCTGGACAGCTTCAGCGGAATCGGAACCGAACTTGCCGTCTACAGAGAGGTCCTTGTAGTCGGTTGGACGCTTGCCGGCTGGCTTCGGCTTCGAAGGCTTACCGGCTGGCTTCACGTCACCCACACCGCCGTTGATCTTCGCGGCAACCTTGGCGAGCTTGGTGACACCGCCTTGAAGCTCAAAGTGCATTTCATCCTTGCGGCCGGCGTAGTCACCGCCCCAGCGGACAGCGCCGTCGAGGTCATCGAGGATACGGCGGATAGCGCGCACCTGAGCAGCGGAGAACGTGCCAGACAAGCCGAGGCCGTGCGCTGGTGCGTTGAAGTCCACAGCAACACCAGCAGAGTGCTCAGAGGCTACAGAAGCGCCACGCACAGGGCGCTTGGCGTAACCCCACGACCAGTCCTTGCGGATGGTCTCCACCTCAGAGTTGAATCGTCGTCCTAGCTCGTTGAGGATCGTGTGAGCGTCCCCCGAGCGGACCTTGCCGGTGATCCAGGAGAGGTTGGTGAGTCGGTTGGAGCCGGGTTCGAGAACGTCCCAGCCGAGGCGAGTTAGCGCCATGATTTGCTCCTAGGTATGATGAAGCCCCGCCACACGGACTGTGACGGGGCAAAAATATGGACCAGCCGAAGTGGCTAGTCCTTGTTGTGTTTCTGTTGTTCTCTGAAGATCGTCCAGCCAAGCCAGCCGAGCACACCTATCAGTAGCGTGTACAAGCCGATGTACACCCACGGCCTGCCAGGAAACGCCGGGAAGAAGCCGGACAACGAAGCGAGCGTGAGGATCGCCGACATGACTGCCAGCAAGCCCATGAGCACCCGACCGGCAGGAAACTTCGTCCACGTGCCACCAGTGAGCCCGTGCCACCCGATCATCACAATCAGCGTTTCCAGCAGGGCTATCGACATGAGGATGCCGGTGAGTGGTTGGATTGTCATGCTGGCCTTCCTCGGAACGAGCGCTGCAAGCCCTCGCTGAAATGATTTTGCTTATTGATTTGGCGCAGTTGCTCGGACTGCTTAGCAACCTCACGCTGCTGAGCTCTTACAGCGGCAAGCTCAATATCAGCTTCGATCTTCGCGGCCAACGCTTCGTCCGCGTCCTGTCCTGCTTGCTTGTGTCGCTTCCAGAAACTCATGTGGTTTCACCAGCCTTGTTGGCTTCCTGAACCGCTGACATGACCTTAGCTACTGTCTCGGAGATGACCGCCTGATCACGGATTGTCTCGGCTTGCACCTGGATGATTTCCTGTTTCTTCGCCGCAGTGTCGCGCCATTGGTCACCCCGACTAGTCTCCCGGTCAAGGGTGGCTTTCGGGACAAGCTTGCCGGACAAGATCAACCAAATAGTAAGCATCAGCAGGCCGTTGGGTGTGAGCGCGCCTATCGCAGCCCAAGGGATCTGATCCATTGAGTTTCCTCCAAGCCATTGCCGTTCATTGAGGCAGTCTAAAGAATGTCAAAATTCGTGCCAAGAGTTACTTGAGTCGTCCCGTTATGCAAAGAATTGCCAGCCTTGTAAACATTCCCTGAAATAGCGATCTTTGCGGCGGTTGCATTTACGGTTACGACCCTGCCGCCAACACTTGTTTCGAAAATGTTGTTCATCACGGCGATATTCGCTGTATTTTCAAACGCGTTGATCCCGTTAGCAGTCGCCGCAACACGATTGCCGATAAACCGAACATTTACCGAATTCTGCACAGAGCAACCATTCGACCCAACAAGGTAGCAGCCTGAGACGGTGACGCCATCGCATCCGGTGATAATCTGCACCCCGATGTTTCCAGCGCCGCCAGTGATCACAGATGGAAGGTTGGCCACGTCAACTTCAAAGCAGCCTTCTAACCGGATGCCCACACCAGCGGATTTCACGGTGTTCCCCGAGAGTGAGATCCCTCGTGCGTTGAGAATCCATATCCCGTGGGTTGAGGTGCTCGAAATGTTGTTGTTCGTGATTCGCCAGTCGGAGCGGGCTTCGGTGTTGGTTGCCCCAGTGAAACCGACCGGGCCGGAGACCGTGTTTCCGTCGATGACAACATCCCGCCATGCCTGCAACCGTATTCCGCGGTAGGTGCACTCCCCGAAGTTGTTGTGCAGGATCTTCACATTGGAAATAAATACGCCACCACTATCAATAGCGTGACCTCCGACAGAAACAGGCCAGCGCGAATACCCTGTGTCGGGGTCGATCTGGGTGCAGTTCTGAATCGTGATGTTTTTGCACGGGGTACTGTCGTTGATGTCGGCATCCGGATAGCCGGTCTTGGTGATTCGCTCTAGCTGGAAAGCTTCCGCGTAATCTCTGCCACCAACAGTGTCGATGTACCCGGCGATTCGAACATTATCGATCAGGACGTTTTCCGAGCCAGCGAACTCGATAAGGTGCCCGCTGCTGGAGTTTTTCAGAATGGCGTCACGAACGATGACGTTCTTGGATTTTCCAAGCCCAATGCAACCGGTGAAGTCTCCGGTCACCAGCCCGTTGGCGTTCCAGATACCACCTTCGATAGTGATGTCGTCAAATCCTTTGACAGGTTCGAGGCGAGCATTGCTCTTCAGGATGGAGCCTGGTTTGTTGTTGATGAGTTCTGCATCTGGCGCGCAGACGATATGAAGACCGTTTGCGGTGGGGCGCAGCGTGTCGTTGAGAAGGTACCGGCCGGATGGAATCCTGAGTCGCGAACCGATCGCTAGTGAAGCCACAAGGGCGGCCTGGATTGCCAAATAATCGTCCGTGACCCCGTCGCCTACAGCACCAAAATCACGAACATTGACTTCGAGCTCGCCGCGTTTAGAGTATCGGTTGTCGGCCGCTACTTGAACAGCTGAATCCGGGGCATTGAAAAGGGCACTGACCATACTGTCAGCGCCCTCGTTGGTTACCCATCGGTTGTCACCGGAGACTTGTATTTCGGATCCGGTTCGTTCGATCTCCGATGCTACGAGTATGTCCGCCCCGGTTTGGGTGACCCAACGTGCGTCACCCGCCGCCTGCGTGGTCGAACCCTCGGTGGTGATCATGTCGCCAGTAGCTGAGTCAACGGCTGCACGAGTCAACGACACAGGGTTGCCAGCCAATGTGGCTACCATGGCATCGGTTGGTGCTTCAGCCCGGTCAGCGGCGGCCTGGGCTTCATCGCGTGCTTTTTCAGCTCCCTGAACTACACGTTCAGCATCTTTCGCGTGTTCTCGCGCCACCTGCTCTGCGGCATGTGCCCCGTCGCGAGAAGATCCAGCGTCAGAAGCGGCCAACACCGCACGCTGACGCGCCTGCTCAACCTGCGAGCTCAGGTACTGAGCCTGCTCAAAGTCTTCAGTCAGCATTACTACCCCTCCAACTTTTCGATAGCCGCGATAACTTGTTCGTCGGGTACAGATTCGGTGGATACTGTTCCGTCGATGTCGCAAATGATCTGATCCACGCAAGCAGTGGTGACAGTGATCCGGTTGCTTTCTGTATCCGGTTTTCCGGCCAGTTTGAAAGCGATCTCCAATCGAAGACCCCACATGGTGTCACCACCAAGGGCGCGTTGAATCTTCAGCAGGTCGCTGGTTGTTTGCGGTCGAGCCGCCATGGTTCCTCCAAAGAATTTTTGGCACGCCAAAAAAGGGGCAGAAACGTTTCGTTCTGCCCCTTTTAGCCGGTGGCGTTATTTGGTGTAAGTGATACGCAGCTTCGTCCGGTTGCCCTTGAACAGCCCGTAGTATTCGGATGAGGTAGACGAAGAAGGCGGCAGGAAGCTGATGCCCTTGGTGTCTCCGCTCTTGAACCCCGCGTGAACCGACGAAGGCAAAGTAATCCACCGACCCTCGGGCTTCTTCAACTTTTGACGCTTCACATCATTGGCTGACGAAGACCAACTGTCAGGAGCGCCACCATGGTTGTGCACACCAATACACGCGGTTCCACCAGCCGACGAGTGCCAATGCTTCGCGTACACGTACACTTCGATTTTCTTCACTGTCGCATTAGACAAGCGACCAGCCTGAGACGGGAACCCAACCAGCCCTCGCATCACACCATTGCCTGGGGCATAGGGCGAACGTCCCTGAGCGGCTGAACCAGAGTAGGTCGAATGGGTTGCCTTTGTGCCGTCACCTGTGTAAGCCTGCCACCACGTAGCATCTATCGTGTCCGTGTACTGCTTCACCGGATCCGCGTCTGGTTCAGGCACAGGCGGTGGGGTTGTGCCTTGCTTGTTCGAGTCAATGTCGCGGCCTGTGTACGCGGAACGGCGTATCCCAAGATCAGCCACGATGACCGACCAACGGGCAGTATCATTCGTATCTGAGGCGACGGCTGCACGCCCGGAGTAGATGTACACTTCCGGGCCGAGCATGATCTTTCCTTCAGGAATATCTTCCGGGCACCGTGCGTACACGGTGACCATGGCTTGATCGAAACCTCCACCGCCGCGAAGGTAGTAACGGGATCCGCGTAGCGCGTTATTCGTTGTGGCACCGGCGGAGATCGACCCACCTGGGTTCGAATACACGATTGCCGCGCCGCCGATAGTGCCGCCCACAGATGATGTTTCCTTGATCGCTGGGGTGCGGTAGGTGATCTGGTACATGCGACCGTAGACCGCGTTCAATGTCACGACCGCACGAATACGAGCGTGATCGATACCGCCAACAGCGTTCCAGGCCTGATCAGGTGCGGAGACTTCTTGATGTGCAACAATGCCGTGTGGGATGACGGTCATCCACGCGTTGCCGTCTGCGACGTTCGGGTGTTCTTCGACGTACTTCATGAACGTAGCACCTAGAGTGTCGCGTCCGTTCATCGTCACCCCGTAATCGCCGGAACCGTGCCCGCTGGTGAGCGGGTCACTACCCGTGACAACAGACCCATCCAAACGAGACTCGCCAGCAATACTAAGCGCCTGCCCCGTCACGCCACCCTCGGAGTCAAGTGCTGCGAGAACTTCACCTGTTGCAGGATTTGTGATGGAGTAAACGGTTCCACCATCGGCTCGGATCTCCGTAACTGGTTCGCCGCCCTCTGAACCGTAAACGCGCATGCCTGCGGTGTCGAGCTTCAAGCCCTTCGCGGCTTCCTTGTCGGTCTGCACCGTAGCTCCGGTAATGGTTTTGCCGTCTACAGCGTCAGCGGCGAGTCGGACACCTTCCAGCACCCCATAAGTGCCCTGTCCAATGCTGACTTTGGGGATGATCGTTTCGCTGAGTGGCAGGCTTTCCCACGCGGTTCCGGTCCACCGCCACACAGCGACCTGCTCCCGCGTTACAGGATCCAGCTCATTCCACAGCGCGTCAGCCGGTTTACCCTCACCGTCAGCCAGCGTCGGGGGTTTGATGTCTACGGTGATCTTGCCGTCCACCGCAGAACCTAACCCCAACAGTGCGTCCAGCACCTCGCTAGTGCCGCCGGAGAAGTCAGGCACATCCACCGTGACCGTCTCAGACATGTCAGACCACTTGCCAGCCTTCGACACCGCCACCAACCCGAAAGTCCATTCGCCAGCGTCCAGGATCTTCGTCGCCACATCCCCAAGCTCACCAGTGATCGTGGCCAGCTGGGTTTCATTCGACGGGGTGAACACTTCCACACGTGAAGCATGCAACGCCACATGGGAGAAATCCATGGGCGACAGCATGTCACCCGCGAACTTGCCCGACCAGCGCCCCTCCACGCCACTCGCACCCACCGTAATCACCGGGGCAACAGGCTCAGGCGGCACCGGACCATTCACCGTCACCGGGGCGTGCGTGCCGTCGTGCTGCTCACCGACGATCTGCATCAACGCACCATCAGCGTCGTATTCCTCGATCTTGCCGGCCTCGATAGCGGAGTTCGCCAGCTGCGGCTTGCCCACAGCCTTAGCCAAACGCTTCGCATCACCAATCTCACTGATCAGCCAGCGCGCTTCATCACGCAGATTAGTCACGTAGACACCACCTTCAAATCCATGTTCCCCGTCACGCAATCCACCGCAATCTCAGTCACCCGCACCAACTGATCCAACTGGGTCCAGCCCGCGTCGCCGGTCAGATACAAGTAATCCCCCACGTCAAAACTGCCGTAGGGGCACATCGGATGATCAACGAGGGATAAGCTTTCAAACGACCATTCCGCGTCCCTCGCGTTGACTTCGGTGCGAGCTGTCGCATCAACCCGGTCTTTCCGCGTGAGGTCTTTACGTTCCACCACAACAGTTCGCCGTAGCCGGCCACGATCCTTCGACGCGAGCGTGTTCAGCATGGAACGCCCCTCACCCGCCCCTAGCACCAGCACATGAGAGGCATAATCGGACTCGACTAGTGGCGGTGGTGCGGTGACGTTCACGCCGATCTCCAACCGCAGATCCTCACGCCGCACACCAAACTCAGGCACACCCAAAACAATCCGGTGAGACAGTGCGTCATCACCGACCCATTTCGTTTCCTCACGGAACTCAAACGGGGTTTCACGCGCTAGATCAGAAATGACGGAGCCGAGGTCGTGGGTTTCCCACCAGTTCAACTGGTACGGGTCCGCCTTCTGATCAGACAGATCATTGACTTTCGATTTCGCATCGTTGAACTCGGTTTTCGTCTTCGAATACATGGCCTTGGAATCCTTCAGGACTTCCTTCTGGTCCAGCCATTCAAAGAACCAGTCACTGGCTGCGTTGAACTTCGCCGTGGATAACTCCACCCATTTCTTCCCGTTCCACGTGTACCCGCCAAGCAGGCCGTCCGCGTTGCCCTTGAACCACAGATTCCGCTTCGACCGCTTATCCCCAGTAGGGGCGGACTGCTGACGAATCAACAGCCCACCCTTCGGAAGGCCAGCAGCTGCGAGCGCTTTGGTCGCGTACTGCTCCACCAACTGCGCGTCACCCTCAGCCTGCTCCTTGGTGTAATCCAACTGCTCCTGCATATACGCTTGGAAACGTTTCGCCGCAGTCAGTTCCTTACCCTCAGGCTTGCCCAAATATTTGAGCGACCGGCCTTCACCAACGACCACACCAAGATCCCCGGACTCATAGGACTGCAAGCGGTCCCAAATAGCCCGCACCACATCCAACGGATCAATCTTGGTGGAAGACAGTTGCGGGCCAGTCCACGGCATCCCCTGAGGGTACGACGTGAACCCGCCCGCCCCAACATTCAACCAATCCCCGTCAGTCGAAAGCTCATCCACAATCCCGAATACTGGGTCGCGGCCCTCCTGCTCAGCCACAATCGCAGAACCCCACTCCACCAACGCCCGCTTCCGGTCCGGGGTCTCAATGCCCCGATACCCGAGCGGAAGCTGTCCACTGATCGACGCGGGCCCAGACAACGGCGTAATCACCTTGGCATCCTGCAACGGAAGATCCCTGTCAACCCACACCCTGTCCGGGAGAGTCATCAGATGGAAACGCCAATCAGACACAACAGCCTCCTGTTAGGTGGTGGACGGGTCAGCAGCTTCTAAGAACCGCAGAGACAACGAAACACCGGACATGCCATCCATCGAAACAGTCCACGCACCACCAGCAGACCCGTACCGCGCTTTCATCACAAAGATCTGATCAGTGCCACGAATGTCCGCTGGAATATAAACGTCGTCTTCCACAATCCACGGCTGACGGCTAACCCCACCAGCAGATGACCCGTCCCACGTGTACCGCTGAGTGCTATGCCGGCGGGTAGAAGGCCTCAGATAAGGACCGAACTCCGCCCAAATCTCACCCCAGTTAGTACCTGGTTCAAGCCGAACACCCATCCATGTGGCCCTGATCTGAACGCGGGTGGCCCACTTAGGAATCGGAATGGTTTGTTCACCACCAGCATTAGGGAAGTACTCACCATCCGTGCCAGCGGCTTTCAGTGTTTCCTTATCGGCGACCACGTTGGGGCGTGGCCGCCAGACATCACGGGTTCGCGGCAACGCCACATCGCGCAGATCGGTGATCATCGCGTTGGTGATCGTGCCGGTACTAGCTGGGATGGTGATCTTCGCCAGCAAGATCGCCGGATATGATAGACCGAGCTGTTCGATGCTGTTCAGATTCCCCGGCACCGAGGCGATGCGTTCCAAACGGGCATAATTGAACGTGACCGGGTCAGCTGGGGCGGCACCCTCATACTGGGGATCCAGCACCTGGGCGATAATCGCATCCGTACGCCCACCAGTCGAACCCGTCGCCGGGATCGTCACCGAAGTAGACGACGGATTACGCAACACATAAGTCTGCTGAGAACCACCCGCGTAACGGTTCAGAATCAACGCCGCACCAGGACGAACCGCAACCGTCCCGTTCGGCGTGGACTGTGCCTTCACCGCCAACGAAGCAGGCTCCACCACACCCTCCGCACCCGAGGTCGCCGCATAAGCCAACAGGCGCGCCACCTCAACACTATGGACCGCACCGCCACCGATCATCCAGGGGGTTAGATCTAAAGCCACAAAGGCCTCCTTAGATTGAGTAGTAAGCGTTGCGCCAACGAAGCTCCACAAGAGCAGTGCCGGTTGGGTCAACGCCACCAAAAGTCAGATCAGAATTACCGACCGGCAACACAGCCGACGACAAACGTGTTTTACGAGTCAACAAACCAGCCACCGGAGATGAACCGCGCATCACAGTGCCAGCGAACGCATCCACCACCACCGACTGACCAGCCCGCAACGTGCCCTTCAAAGCGATCTCCCAACCAGCAGCAGCACGCACATACGGGTCAGTCACAGGGCCACGGAAAACCACTTTGAGCGGCGTTGGTGCGGTGCCAGTGTTGATGACATATCCTGCACGGTCAGCACCAGAACGCACCGTAGACAACGGGGCAATCAACGGCGCTTTCAAACCACCAGTGCTCGCCGGCACAATCGGCAACCGAAGCACTTGCTCCCAATCATCGAAATAACGGGGATCATGGACCTTGAAATCACACTCAATCTGCCCAGCACCCTGCACAGAATAAATGTCCCCGTTGATCCCCGCGTACCGGGAAGGTCGACCATAAACGCGCCGCCAGCGCCCGCCCAGCTCATAAGAGAGCGGGACGAGCGCCAACGACTTATTACGGTGCGCAGGGTTATGCCACGCAGCCGCCAACCGGGATTCAAGGGTGAGCGCATCAGGAAGATCAGGCATGTTCGTAGACAAGCTCAAACCCCAAGTACGCCCACCCAAGAAATCACGGCCAGCAATCAAACCGTCACCCTGAGAACGCTCAACATCATTCGACCGATACTCAGTGTTCCCAGCATCAAACCCAGTCACAAACAACGGAAGCCTGTCGCCGAATTCAACACCATCAAACCGAAACCGCACTACGCACACCTCCACGTTCTTGACGACGCTTCTCAAACCGCAACGCGGCCGTCAGATCGTCAACAGTTGCACCCTGCGGGGTCTGAATGTTGTAAACCGTCGTAGCCTGCCCAACATCAGCGACCTTCTGAGAAATCTCAATCGACTTCATCACCGAACCCCACTGAGCATTAGTCAACACAGCATCAGGCTTCGACTTCTTGTGATCGATCAGCTGCGGCGCACCAGTGTTCCGCAACCATCCGCCACCGTCGTACAGGGTCGGGGTAACGAGACCACCATTCGCATACCAGTTGTTCCGCTTATGGAAAGCCCACGCCTTCTCCGGGTCACCGTAACGAGCCTGAATGTACTTCATGCCCGCCTGCGCCTGACCAGCAGGATCCGACGTCTTCGCACCATACGAACCCCAAGTGGAATTCAAGAACTGGAACAACCCATAAGCCGTCGAAGTAGGGTTCTGCGCGTTCGGGTTCCAGGAAGATTCCTTATTGATCAGCTTGGAAAGTGAATCCCACTGCCGACCAGAACCCCACCCGTAACCGTTGGCAACACCACGCACAGCAGACTGCACATCGGAATCCTTACCATTGAAGAAATCCTTCGTGTTACCCCACACGTCCTGAGCAAAGTCGCCGATCTTCGCCATCTGAGCCGGGAACCAACCCAAAATGTCCGACGTCAGCTTCGTGCCAGCACCCTGCGCCAAATCAGCGAACATGCCACCACCACTGAACGACTCCTTGAACCGTCCAACAATGCTGTCCTTGAAATCAATCAACGCCTGCAACGGATTGAACCCGCCACCACCAGAACCACCAACCGGCATAGCTCCACCGTTGATGTAACTCCACGGATCCACCGGCTTCCCATTGATCCACACTTCCGAGTGAACGTGCGGACCAGTAGAACGACCAGTATTACCCGACAGAGCGATCTGCTGACCAGCCTTCACCTGCTGACCAACCTGCGCGAGCAACCGCGACAGGTGACCTTGATAGGTGGAGATCCCGTTAGCATGATCCACCAGGATGCCGATACCCGAACGGCCCGGAACCGCGTTAGTTCGTGCCGCCCGAACAGTACCGTCCATCGGAGAGAACACTGGGGTGCCAATCGGCACCGCAATATCCAAACCAGCGTGCGGGTACCGGCCACGGGAAGCACCGAACTTCGAAGTGTACGACCCGCCCTTGACCGGGCGAACGAAACCACCATTCGCGTAGCCCAGGGCCTTCGCACCAAACCGGTTCAACCCATCAAGGAAACCAGGAGCGGTCTTCTCAATCGAGCGCTGCGACTCCTTGCGGACCACGAACTCATCCGCGTGGACAATACCAGCAGGAGTGTACTTAGCGCCCGGACCTGTCCAACCACCAGTAGCGAACCCTGCCGGCAACGCAACATTGCCGATCTTCGGGATGACCTTATGCTCCGGGTCAATGAACCCGGTGACCTTGTTGAACGCGCCGATCAGACCATCATTGATGACCTTGTTCACGACGAACTCGATAGGCTTCTTCACGACGCCCTTGATGTCGTTCCAAATCTTCTCGACAGCGTCTTTCGCCGTCTGGAAAGCACCGACGAAGTCGCCCTTCAGGATCTTCCCGAAGGTGTCAAACACCGGTTTGATGAACGTATTCCAGACATATTTGATGCTGTCCGAAATGCCCTTCCACGCTGCCTTGACCGCGTTGAAAGCTGGCTTCAGGACGTTCTCCCAGGTGGACTTGAAGAACGACCCAAACACTGTGAAGATCGGCTTGATCTTTGTCAGCCAGACGTCCTTGATCGTCGCGGAAACCGAATTCCACGTGTCGACCGTCCACTTTTTGATCTTGTCCCAGTTGGCAATAACAATCGCCGCGATGCCAATAATCGCCGCAATCGCCCACCCAATAGGACCAAGCGCAATGAACCATGCGGCTGCCATTCGCCCAGCCTGCAACAAGGACTGCGCGCCCATGAACACCCATTTAGCGACAATCTTCGCGGCCTGAATACCCATCGTTACAGCAGCCTGAGCAGCTGGAACAACAACGCCGATAGTCCACGAAACAGCCATCTTCGCGCCCTGAACCAAAGCACGAGCGGCCATCATCGCCCAACTGGCAACCACACGCCCAGCAGACACCGCGAACTGTGCGGCACCGATAGCGGCCTGCTTGATAATCGTGCCAGTCCACACCGCCGCTGTTTTGATGCCAGAAGCGACAGCAGCGGCAGACATCGCAACCCACGAAGCGACGACCTTAGCCGCCTGCACCGTCATGGCGATTGCGCCCATCACAGCGTTCTTGATGATCGTTCCAGTCCAGACAGCGGCAGTCTTAATCCCAGACGCTACAGCGGCTGCACTCATCGCGATCCACTGGCCGATGATCTTATACGACTGGGCCACAAACACGGCTGCAGTCTTGATCGCTTCCAACCGGGTCAAGATGAACGCCGCAACATTCTTCGCCGCTGCAACAGTCGCCTGGACACCCCACCGAATCAGCATGGGGATCATCAGGGTACCGATCACACCAGCAGCGATAGTCAACGCAGTGCTGTTGTCCGAAACCCATGTAGCAGTGTTCTGCAACGCCGGCCCAAGACGCTCACCAATCGTTGACGCGACTCCGCCAACCCAACCGCTGAAAGACTCCATCGCCGGCAACGCAGTATCGTTGATGAAGCCGAAAGCCGAAGTCATGGCAGGGAGGAAAGCCCCACCGATCTTCTCTTTCAGGTTGTCCCACGTGGCGAGCGCAACTTGCCGCTTGTGCTCGAAGGTGTCTTCCTCGCGCATAAAGTTGCCTTGCGCGTCAGCCGACTGCGAGTACAACGCCGACTGCACAGCCAACGCCTTAGCTTCACCTTCAAGCTTCGGCACCTTGCCAGCAGTCGCCTTGTTGTAAGCACGCTCAGCCGAAGTGAGCGCCAACTGCGCACGCTTCGCCTGATCAGAATCCTTGCCGTGCTTCTTAACAACCTCGTTGTACTTTTTCTGAGCCAACGTCATCTTCGTTGCCGCTTCGGAAACCTTCACCGAATCAACAACCGGCTTCAAGATGCCCTTAGACAAACCCTCAGCTTCAAGCGCCGCCTGGCTGAGAGTAATGCCGTACTTCTCAATCGGGTCCATCTCGCCCTTAAGGGCGGATGAGATCGCTTCAACGGCTTCCTTGGTCGTGCCACCGAACATCGATGCCATGTCCGCGCCCATGCCGATCAGAGCGTTCGTCTTGTCGGCCAGCTCATCCATCGGCGTGCCAGCATTCTTCAACTGGGAGCCAAGCAGCGTGCCCAAGCTTCGGTACTCGTTACCCGAAATACCAACAGTCTGAGCCGCCGTAGCCGCCCACTCATGCATGGTCTTCGCGTTGTCCTTGAAAACCGTGTCAATCGCGCCGATGGACTGCTCAGCCTCACCAGCAAGGTTCACCATTTCGCCGACACCGCGTGTCACCGCAGCTACAGAGAAACCAGCGGCCAGACCGGCTACAGCACCCTTGAAAGCACTGCTGAAACCGCCACCAGCATGCTTGCCACCGTCTTCAGCCTGCTTATGCGCCGCATCAGTAGCGGTCTTCACTCCACCAGCTAGAGAGGCCTTGATCCGCTGACCAACACCCTTCCAACCCTTCGCGTAGGTCTTGGACGCTTCGGCAGACTGCTTCGAAGCATCAGAAAGCTTCGACTTTGACTGGTCAAGTTCAGACTGCAACTTGTTCTGAGCGCCCGCAGCCGCCAGCGTCTCCGCTTCAAGCTTCTGCTCAGCAGTAGCCAAACGGTCAACCGCCGACAACGCCTGGGAGGACTTCGTACCGTACTTCTCAGTAGCCTCATTGACTTTCGCCTGAGCAATCTCAACCTTGCGCTTAGCAGCCTCCTGCTTGCGCGCCGAAATGTCAGCCTGAGACGCCAACCGCTTCTCAGCACGCTCAACATCAGCCGTCAGCTCATCAATGTCAGGGGCGTTCTGCTCGAAACCCTTGGCGATAGCTTTACCCATCGCCTGCCCGGTCCGCCCAGCATCACGCTCAGCATTCTTGAACATCCCGCCGATCTGCTTCGCCAACTGCGAAGTTTCAGAGGCCAGGGTGACATACCCGGTAGCGAGTTCAACGGAAGCCACAAGAGCCCCTTTCCGCCCGATTCAGGGCATGAAAAAAGCCCCCACCAAACAGCAGGGGCTAACAACAAAAATCGGGCAGAAAAACGGGCGAGCTACCAGCCGAGCAACTTGCGCAGATCATCAAGCTTCGAAGGCTTCACCTTCAAAGTCTCAGTCTCCTTACGACGATCCCACGGCCTCACAGTGCGCTTCGGAACGTCATCACGCTTCACCTTCGGACGACGCTGAACAACAGCCGCAATGACACCGAGATAGTCAAAGGAACCTACAACGAAATCCACTACAGGGTGATACCACCACCAGTCAGCCCCGTTGATCGCTTTCGTCAACGGGGCATCGTATGGCAGGTTTGAGATGACAGCCCAACAGTCAGACCACGTAAAGTCCACGGTGCCGACGTTGCGCCAGCGCAGGCCACGCTCAATTAGCGTCGCTTCAAACTCCGTAGGGTGTTCAGCGTGGAGTCGGACTAGCTCTCCGAGTTCCCTAAACCCACCGGCTGGCCATTGCCCCAAGCCTCAGTGAACGGCATGACCTCTTCCTGCGACAGCTCACGGAAGTCATCCAGCGTAGACTTGTCCACGCCCGCGCTGTCAAGCCAACCGACGATCTTGGAGATGTTGCCCTTCTCCATGGCCTCAATGATGCCGATGGGCATCTGCTCGAACGAAGGAAGCTCGAACGGGTCATTGAAACCCTCGAATTCGAACTTCACGAACGAGTACTGCTTCTTGGTCGAACGTCCACCCTTGCGGGACTTGGATACAGGCATGTCAGCTCCTAAAAGTATGTGAATTGTTTGGTCAGCATCAGGGGTTAGAACCTGTGCCCGGTGGAGCTGACCACACACCGGGCACAGGAGACTTACTTACGGGCCAGCAGGAGCCGGCGAATCGACAAACGAAATCGCCTTCACACCCGCCGCATCAGGGAAGCACTCAATCGTGACCTCGTAACGGATCACATCCGAATGAACGAAAGTCACATCACCCGAAGTGGTGATCTGACCATCCTTGATGTACTCACGAAGACCCGTGTCCGCATCCTTCATGTCCAGCACATAGGACTTACGCGGAGGCATCTTCGCAGTGTGCTTCACAGTCACCTTGTTGCCCGCGATCACCACGTTTTCCTCACCGTGGATCAGCTTCAGCACCTCAGCATTAGCGGATTCCAGGAACTGGAACGTGTAAGTGATCGAGTGCTCAGTGCGGACGATCTTGACAGTGTCGCCGCCCCAAGCCTTGATCTTCTCGTCCGACGCATCGGTAGTACGGGTTACACCGTCTTCACCGATGAAACCACCCTTGATCCACGCAGGATCCAGTGCGGTGGTCGCGTCAGTTGGTGCTGCGGCAGTCGCATCAGCGAAGCACACACCGCCAGTCGCAGTGACCGGCGCACCGGTCATAATGGCATCTACACCAGTAGCCATGTCTTTGCCTCCTAAAGGGCATACAAAAGAAGCCCAACCACACGCGTGGTTAGGCTCTTGAAAATGATTTGGTTAGATAGCGGTTATTTCGGCTGCGGTCGCCCTGAAACTCAGTTCCACGGTGAACGTATACGCCGGCGTGCGGGTCGCATCATCCGGGGTGAATGTTGGCCGTTGGAGCGTGCGCAGGAAGATCACGCCGCTCTCATGTTCAGGCCATGCTCTGACCAGCCCATGCAAACGTCGTGCAACTTCCGACGCACGCGGAGCATTAGGGTGAGACACTTCGACGGTGAGCCGGACATCATCCAACACCACGTCACGTTCACCACGCCCGCCAGTGTCCACAACCGTCACCAACAGCTGATCCCACGCCCAATCGGCCGGCACATCCAAGAACGGGCCAGCATAGAACGGAACCCAGTTGCCGAGGTAAGCCATGGCACGCTGAGTCGGATCCTGAAACAAGATGATTTCAGCCATCAGTCCCGCCCAGCATCAAGAGCCCGAAGCAACGCATGATGACGGCGGTTATGGAAGTGCGCGTGCCCCGTAGCCATCACCGACACAGCACCACGCGGACCCTCCAACACCAGCTTAGTCACCTTATAACCCATGTCCTCACCGCCCGCAGCAGCCGCAACATTCTGTGCACGACGCTCCAAATCAGCAACAACACCCGGCGACTTACGCAACTCCTCGAAAGCCTTCATGTTGAACTTCACCTTGCGCTTGGCCATTTACCCCGTCACCCGCTTCAACGTCACCGCCGAACCCGGCGACCAACCAGTAAAAGGACTCACCCAACCGCCGGAAGCATCACCATCAACTCCGTAACGCTTCCCCCGCACCGTAACCTCGTCCTGAGGCGAAATCGACACCGACGACGGCACGTAAATCGTCATCTTGGATACGACCCGATACGAAAGCCCCTGAGACGGCTCAGAACCGCCACCAGGGGCCACCGCAACACCATGCACCGACATATCATCAGCAAACTGCTTCACCGTCTGCCCAGACGCATTACGAATCTGACCTAGATAACGATGCAACACCACAGACTCACCATGGCCAAACATCAGAAATACCCATCGGTACGCTCGTACGGGTCATAAGCAGAAGGCAACGCAAACCGATCAATCAAATTGCCAGCAATCACCGCTGACGGAGCAGGAGTCCGATACGTTCGAACACTACCCAAACCCGCCGTATCGTCCATCTCAGACAGCTCACGAGGCAGAAACCAGCCACCCTTAGAACTTTCCGATGACCAACGAACCTGAAACGGGCCGGCACCTTCCTGCTCGGCCATCTGATTACCCTTAGTGAGCCGGCGCTGAACAGCATCAGCAACCATCACAAGGAAATAATCGAACAGGCCCAAAACCTTCTGCTCACCGTAGCGGTTGAACAAGAACGCCTCGATAGCGTTCAGCCAACCATCAATCCGAGGCTTTTCCGCGTCGTTTAGGGGCCGTGCGAGCAGCGGTTCGACCTTCACCAGCGTCAGCAGACTTGCCACCCTCGACCTCCTTCCAACCATTGGAGCGGAAGTAATCTGCAACCGCGCCGGTTACAGAAACCTTCCGCCCCGTACCTTCATGAACGAGAACCGCCATGACTAGCCACCAACAGCGGCAGGAGTGACCGCAGCCACCGGAGACATGCGGGTACCCTCGCTACCGACAACATCAGCGAGGACGTACGCGTAACGGGCACGGAAGCGCAGGGCAACCTGATCGTTCTCTGCCAGGTTCACACCATCGATGGTGGCCTGATCGAGGAACTTCACCGAGATGTCCGACCGGATACCAACCAGGGCGAGCGACGGGTCAGCGACCATCGCCAGCGCCTTGGTCTTGTCCCATGCGCCGTTCTTGTTCCAGTACGCGTCGAGGCCGGCAACGTTGTCCACAGAACCCGGAGCCTGAGACAGGGACGGCAGGTAGATCGGGGCGTTCTGGGCGTCACGCAGGTTCGCCAGCTTATACTTCAGGCCACCACGAGCGAGGAACGCGTCCGGGTTCGCACCCGAATCGTCCACAGCTTCAGCAGCCTGGAAGATGGATCCAACCAGGTCGTCTCCACCAGTGCCAACCTGGAAGACATTGCCGGCAGCAGTCGCAGCGGCGAACAGATCTGCAGAAGTCCACGCAGCTGGCTTGTTGGTGCCGAACAGAACAGCAGCATCCAGCGCCTTGCCGATGGCCTGACCGCCGAGCTCCGCAGCATCCGACAGCAGGTCTTCGGTCGCGTCCTCGATGTCTTCCTCGTTGATCACGATGATCGCGGCGACCTCAGCGGCGGTGAGCACCTTGTTCTCGAAAGAGAACTTGGTGGTCGGCTTGGTGCGGGTTTCCGCGGTCTCGCCAACCCACTTGGCCTCAGGCAGGGTTGCCAGAGCGGGCAGGTTCTGCACCTTAGCGCCCATCGGCACGGTGCGGAATGCGCGGAGAACAGTGGAAGTCTCAGCAGCACGGTTCAGGAGAGTATGGTTGTACTCTTCCTCGATCAGCGCCTCAATATCGGCGCGAGTTACAGTTGCCATTTGGCAATACCTCCAAAATAGGAATGGTTAGCGTTTTGAGGAAAACTCACGAAGTGCAGCAGCAGCACGAGCGCCCTTAGCCGAAGGAGAATCCTGGGCCTTCGGAGATTCGCCAAGCGACGGCTTCAGCTTGATCTTCGGCTTCGACTGGTCAGCCTTCACCAAATACGGCTTTTCCGTCGCAATTTCAGTCAGGCGCGCCGACAATTTGTCCTTGTCTACGTCCAGACCAGAAACAACGCCGGAATGATCGCCGAACTGAGCTACAGCATCAGCAGGATCATGGAAGCCCGCTAACTGTGCAGCTGCACGAACCTCAGCGTTGAATAGCTTCGACGCCAGCTCAGATTCGGCCTCTGCTCGACCTTCGCCCCTAGCCTTTGACAAGCTCTCATCAAAACCGCTGACCTTGGACTTCAGTTCGTCGTAATCTGCGTACTTTCGATGAGTTCGAGCCACCGCAGTATTGATGATCTTGTCCAGTTCCTCCTGAGATGCTGGGGGCGTGAACGCCGAAACAGCAGGTTCGGAAGACGATGCAGGATCACCAGCGGGGGCAGTTGGGGCTGGTTCGTTAGACATGAGTGATTCCTCGATTCATCCGTAAATCCGTCGATATTCCAGCGAAAACAGTCGCTGTCACTGATCACCCTCAACGGGGAGTTCTAATTTGCCGAAACCGTTCACGGCCTTCTGTGCGTTAGCCTGAATAGCTTCCGGAAGCGCCTGCGAACCATTCGAGCGGACATGTTCGGCCGCTTCAAGAGCATCACTCTTAGACCAGCCAGGAATCATGGCAAACAACATTTCCAACGGAGCGCCAACAGTAGCCAGCTTCACCACAGCGTCACTGGTCTGCGCCAAGGAACGCGTGGAAGTGTCACGCCAATGGATCTCAGCTGCCGTATCGCCAGCAGCATCGTCATCCAGAATGGCAGCGGCAGATCGTAGCGCCAGCTCGTACCCTTCACCCATGACCACCTTGTGATCATCAATGTTGCGGAAATACCCGGATTCAGCGGCCGCGATACCCTCAGCAGACATATTCACCACAGTTCCCAACAGATAATGCGGAGGAACCTGGCATACAGCCGAAAGATGCTTGATATGGGTGTCCACCGAATTGGAAACCTTGTCCAAATCAACGGCAGGGAAAGAACCAAACTTGGTATCCGGGTCCGTCGAATGCAACAGCGAGTCAACAGACGGGCGCATGAGCGCGTTCCCGTTCTCGTCCGTAGCAATAGTTCCGCCGGCCATGTTCTTCTGCGGGAACGCACCATAACGCTGAGTCATCTGCAAAGTGAACGTGGCATCAACAATCCGCTTGTATACCGGGATCGCCGGCTCAATCTCCGACTCTGGAAGCCCATCGTTCGAGTAGCTATTCGGGATGAGCGCCACCGGAGTAAACCCAAGACCATGAGGCGTAACCTCAACTTCACCAATACGCTCAGGACTACCCTCGAAACGGTACGAAGCCTCATCATCAACCGCCAACCACTTCGTGTCAGACAGCCGATGAAGCACAAAATCAGGGAACTCAGCCCAAGGATCTTCTTTCAGCATGAACGTGCGCGCCGCAGACAACGGGCGCATCACCACACCACCATCAGACGACGGCAACGACAGGATGAACGAATACCCAAGGCCGATCGCCTCACGCGTCGTCTGACCCTGCCGGCCATCCATACCGTTCGCCTGCCACGCATCCAGCCACACACTGTTATGCGTGTACCCATCAACGATGAGCCCCTGAGCGATGCAATCACGAACGAAACGAAGCCACGGGGAACGCGCCTTGCGAAACAAATCCCTGTATTCAAGATCAGCATGCTCAGGCATCCACGTCTTATTCAGACCACCGTCAATGTTCTTCTGCAACCACCGCAGACGAGCCCACTCCTTGCGTGCATCACGCATGAAATCGCCGCCAATTAGGCCAGTCAGTTCCTCGGCAGTTTTAGCCACAGTCTCACCTAATCCCTGTTACGACCGCCTGAGTCTTAGGCGGCGCAGATTCAAACTTTTTGACAGCCCAAAACGCAAAAGTCACCGACTGCGCCTGGGTAATTGGCTCCAAAGGGTCAACCTGGTCCCAAGTTGTTCCCCCAACCAAAGGTCGAGTGCCGGCATTCTTGAACGATTCGCGCAAATCTTCCTGGTCAAAGTGCGCAACAAGCCCTGAATTCCACGACTCAACGAACAGACCGAAGGCACCAGCGATCTCAGAAGCGTTCAATGACATGTACGGGAGGTTGATCGCGTCAATATCCGTCAAAACCGGGGCGCAATTCTTCGCATCAAGCACCACAATCGACGGACGAAGCTCATCAGCCATCTCCTGAAGCTTCGACGGCACCCACAACGTCTGCGGAGCCGTATACAGCGTCTTCACACCGATGCGACCATCAGAAATACGGGCGGCATACGAAACGGTAGCGAAACCACCGCCACGCCCCAGATAAACCGTCAAAGCGCCACCAGCCGGCAACACCTCAGCGTCCTTGGACACAACGAAATCGCCCCAGCGGCTCATGTCCATGTCGTGAAGAACAACTTCAGCTTCAGGGCGACGGGCCGGCCAAATAGACAGGCGCTCCATGCCAAAATCTTCAGCGTTGGGCGACTTATCACGTTCCAACTGCTGAGCTATCGTTTCCAGCTCGATCAGATAGCCGGCAGACGGGTTAGATTCAAGCCACACCGACTCATCCGACTTATCGATACTCTCGGCCAAGTCGGGATCTTCAGCCCCGGTAGGCGACCATTCCGCCCACCCAGTACGAGGGAACGCCTCAGTGTCTCGCCCACGGTCTCGAAGCCCCTCGAACACCTCAGAATCATTCACACCGTCCTCAGGGACAGTGCCAGCAAACAACTCCTGACGATTCTTGATCGTTGTCTGCGTGTAAGAGATCGCCTTATAGGCCTGCCGGCTGAATTCCTGAGCCTCGTCATAAATCACGTTCGAAGCAGTAAAACCACGCCCAGAATTCTTGGAACGAGCAACGAACCGGATCCGATCGCCACGCTTCTGCCCCTTTCGAGGCTTCAGCGTCACACCCTCCTGCCCGTTCGCCGTGTAAATGTGTGCAACACGAGCTTCCAACTGAGGCACAGAACGAATCACAGCCTCCAACTTCTGGAAAGCCTCATCGTTCGTCTTTGTCTCATGCGAAGTATGCAGAATCGTCTTATGCGCACCATTAGCCCGTGGAAACATGAACAAATGAGCTAGGTCGTAACCGAGCAGGATCTCGCCCTTGCCGTTCTGACGGGCAACAAGCGCACCAAATTCAGTCGCCGCCCAAGCACCCGAAGCGTCATAAGCGAACAGTTCATCCATCACGCCGCGCTGCCACTGCAAAAGGTTCACACCGCACATATCGAGAAACTGGCACACCCGTGGACCATGCGTACCAACACGCTCAGGAGACTTAAGAATTCGCGGCGTTTGGGAACCCAACAACGTTGCCGCCGTCAAGGAAGCTGTCAAAACTATCAGCCTCCTGCTTTTCCTCACCACGAATGGCTTCTAACTCTTTCCACACCTCGCGAAGCTCCTTAGTGAGCCCAGAAACACGAGTCGGGTCCTCTGCAACCGCATACTGAATCGAAGCCCACAAAACCTCACGCGCACGCTCTAAATCGTTCTCTCGTGACGGCGCTTCAGGCACAACAACACCCCCAGGCGCACTATCAGCAGACGGACGTCGAGACTCATCACGCTGCCGACGCTTCGACACCGTATTAGCCCGCCGACAAGCATCATCAACCGGCTCTTTCTTACGCAAATGACGCTCATAAGCAGCTTTCGTGCCACAAGGAGCAGGGGGTTTAGGCATCAAGCACCACCAATCCGGTACTAATCAGGTACAACCCCAGAAACTGCGGAGAGAGAAGCGCCTCGATCGGCCCGGGACAAGGCAATTTCAGGATATTTTTAGGCATACCCCCACCCCTTCGAGCCGATCTGACTTGAAGGAGTTGCAGATGAAGTGAGCTGCTTGACAGTTGCTCGGTTCATGCGCACCACCTTTGGCGATAGGCACGATGTGATCGATAGATGCTGACCAGAGCGACGGGTAATTCTCTGCCTTGCTAATTGGCTCACCACATAGTTGACAGATCCAGTTGTCGCGCTCGAATATCCTGTAGCGGTGGACGGGCGCGACATACGAGGCACGCTGTCGCGCCCTGCGTCGATGCTTAGCTTCTTGTTTTTGCGCTCGGTAGTGAGCAACTTGGCATCCGCTACTGCAAGTCACGTCCATGTTGAGGCTCAAGAAATGTCCAGCACATACAACACAGCGCCCCGCTTTGAATGTGCGGGGCGCTGTGTTGCGAATAGGTTGTATTGGTTTTTGTTTAGGCTTTGTGCGGAGGGTTAGCTCTTTGCTTCCGCTCCATCCGTGGCGAATGCGTTGGGCGCAGGATGTGCAATGTTCGGAGCGGTAGTCTCCCAGATTTTTGCCGCACCCTATGCACTTCTGTTGTGGTGCGGTCTTGCGTGCGGCTTCTCTGCTGCATGTCTTGGCGCAGAATTTGTGTGCCTTGGTTCTGGCTGCGAATATTTTCCCGCAGTGCCCGCAGTGACGTTTCACTGGTTCCGCCTTGCTTTCCTGTGTTTGGTTGGCTCGACGGCAGGGACGGCATTTAGCTTCCCCTTCGGGAAGTGATGTTGTTCCTCGCCACATCATTTTTCCGCAGACTGCGCAGGGAAGATCGGGTATTCTTGGCATGTCGGGTTGTTCCATTCAACTCGGCCGTGACCCCGAACGATTCCAGTCGT
The DNA here is from genome assembly GCF_001454985.1 of Arthrobacter sp. YC-RL1. Lineage (NCBI taxonomy): Bacteria > Bacillati > Actinomycetota > Actinomycetes > Micrococcales > Micrococcaceae > Arthrobacter > Arthrobacter sp. YC-RL1. The sequence continues at coordinate 1,231,596 of NZ_CP013297.1, read as the reverse complement.
TGCGGGGTCGTTTTTATTTGTTGATTTCTTTTTTCGCTTGCTTAAGTTCGGCAAGTAATAGTTTCATGGCCTCAAGCGATTCAATGTCGGCAGCTAGTCGAATGCGATTATCGTTGATTGTTTCTTCGAGATCTGCGATATTGCGTTCGCACTTTCTTGCTTCGTGGTCAAGAACTTGGGTTACTAGATTCATGATTACCGCTCTCTTTATCCGGCTGGGCGGAGTGTGGGTGGTGTGGTTGCGCCTTTGGTTGCGTTGCATTTTCGGTGCATGGGTTGGAGTTCTTGGTTGTAGAGGTGTCCGCCGGTTGCGAGTGGTTGTGTGTGGTCGGCGGTGAATGCGAGGGGGTTGTTTGGTGGGAGTGTGTAGTCGATGGGGTGTCCGCACCATGCGCATGGGAGTTGTTTGTTGCGGAGGTGTTGGGCTTTGCGTCGGTAGGCTCGGTGTCCTCGTCCGTTGCGTTCGGTTGCCATCGTTGTCACCGCCTTTGTTGTTGCTACCCGCGTCAGTTGTCCATGGTTCTGACGCGGGCGGCGTTGCTGGATCGTATCCCGGTCGCAGCGCCGGGCCCCTTGGTTGGGTTGTGTGTTGGTGCCGATGCCGTGATTCGAACACGGAACCTACCGCTTACGAGGCGGTTGCTCTGCCGGTTGAGCTACAAGGGCGGATGGGCAGTTGAGCGTACCCAGGCCAAATCTTTATACCGATCGCAACTTCAACCGTCGCTCGGCTTTCCAGCGGCGCATGTATTCATTCTTGCGAGCCCTGCATGGATCACATTTACAGTTGCGCTTTCCTGATGTGCCACCGCCGTGCTCTACAGATTTCTCGGCAGCGGACTTGGCAGTGTGGCAGCGTTCGCAAAGGAGCTGGCATTTGGCAAGTTCCGGCATAAGCGTTTCGTGCCGGGCATCCCAGCGCTCGGCAATCGTGAACAGCTTAGTGCTCTGGTCTATGTGGTCGAACTGCAAGTTCTCGTCGGTTCCACACACGACGCAATGGCCGCCGAGTATGCGCTTCATTGCTTTCATGCGGCTCCGGTATCGCCTAGCCCTGTACGGTGCGCGGCCTTCTCTCGTTGCCCAGCTCATTAGATCTCCTAGGTATGCGAAAGCCCCCGACGTAGGAGAACGTCAGGGGCTTTCTGGCCTCGGGAGCTACCCGAGGATTCTATGGAAGTAGAGTGGCCGACTATCTCCCCGTCGGCTATGGGATTAGGCTTTGCGGCGGTCGTCCCGTAGTGAGCCAGTCTCACTCATTTGGCTCCGCATACCTGGCGTGCGCTGCCGGGGACTCGAACCCCGGTAACCGCGATGGGTCACACCGGTCAGCGCTCCCTTCGGCCTCGTGTGCCGTAGGGCTATTCAGTTGTCACCGACGCACAGCTTGGGGAGTCTGTGGTCTCGGTGGCCCGGTGGGTTTATCGTCTGTTCTCCGGGCGGCTCAGACGTTTCTTAAATGCGAAAAGCGACCCGAGCTTGGGGGCCTTCGGGTCGCTTTGGGCATAAAAATAAGGACTCTCGAATCTGAGAATCCTTGGTGAGGGTACAGTTTCCCGCCCTCTTTGAGTCACTTTACACGGTTCTGGTCGAAATTAAAAGCTCAGTCCCCCTTGGTTTCACGGTGCACTGCGAGGACTTCGTGCGGCCAGTACGTGGGCTGTGGTGTGCGGGTGACTGGGTGCAGTTTGCCTCGTGATGCCCAGTTGCGGATGTCTTTTGCTTTGATTGTTAGTTTAGCGTTTGCGCGTAGCCAGGGCACGAGTTGACGCGTGGGCATTGGTGGCGCGATCTGTTCGATCTTTTCGCGGTTGGCTTGGTGGTCGATGTGTTCGGTTTCGGGTCCGCTGATGAGTAGTTCGGCTTTGGTGTACCAGTTTTGGATTGTCCAGGCGATGCCGGCTGCGTGTTGGTCTTTGGCGTAGTGTTCGGCGGTTTGGGTGATGCTTTGCAGGTTGATTTTCAACTGCATTGCGTCGAGGTTGAGTGGTGCTGAGCTGCCGGCGCTTTTGGTTCCGTTGTTGCCTTCGTTGTTGTGTTGTCGCACGTTGTCGGTTCGGGCGATTGTGTCGTCGAGTTCGGGTAGGATTTCGGCGCATTTGTTGATCCATGCTTGCAAGTCTCGGATGCAGTTTGCGCACAAGTATTTGTCTTGCGCTTCAGCTTCGCAGTCGATGGTTCCGCAGGTGTTCACTGCCCCTCCTGTCCGTGTGGGTTGGTGATGTGGTCGTGCATTCGTTTGACGTGGCGTGCGTCTTGGAGTGCGTCGTGTAGTCCTGCTGGTTGCATTGGGAGTTTGGTGATTCCAGTCCATCCGGCGAGCGATCGCACGTCGTTGGTGAATTGTGGGATTGGTGCTGGTACGTCGATCATGCGTCCCCAGAGTTGGGATAGGCAGAGGTGGTCGTATGCGGCGAACCATGCCCATAGTTCGGGTGGGGTGTTTCCAGCGGTGAGGAACGCGTAGACCTCGTCGCGGATCTGTTCGCGTGGTTTCCAGAAGTATTCATCTGGCAACTGAGCGACGACGTTTTCGCGTAGCCATGGTTGGGTGTCGTTGATCCAGTCGAATGGTGCGTCTTCGCTGACGCTGTAGTGCATGCGGCCGTCTTCGGCGACGATGCCGATGCTGATTAGGTCTACGGTGTGTCCGTTGTCGTAGAACTCGGTGTCGTAGAAGTACTTCACTGCCCCTCCTGGATGGTGATTGGGGTCCACGGTTCCACGCAGGCTGAATTTGTGGATGAGAAGTGAAGGCTGACGAATGTGGCGTAGTGCCGGATTTGTTGGAGTCGTTTTGTGATTGGTTCGCCGTTATAGCCGGGTACTACGAACGTCACGGTTTTCCCTAGGTGCCGTCCTGAGAGTTCTTTGGCGGTGATGTTCATTCGGTGTCTCGCAGTTCGTCTCGTGCGGTTTCGATGATTCCGCGTTGCATGATGTATGTGCTGTTTGGGGTGGTACTGATGAGGATTGCGTCTTCCATGGTGCCGTCGGGCGCGTATTGGATTTCTCGGGCGATGATGATGATGTCGGTGATGTGTGAGTCGGCTTTTTCGAGTTGTATTTCGTGGCCGTAGATGTTGATGGTGTCGCTCATGGTGCGTCCTTGTTTTCGGGTTTACGTGGGTATGGCCTTGTTGAGGCTTTGGCGCAGGCGTATGCGAGTAGCACGGTGAAGATGATGGCGGTGGCTACGACGCAGCAGATGATTGCGGGGATCATGGGATCATTCCTTTCATGGTTCCGGCGGGTGTGAGGTCGGGGTGCAGTCGGCATCCTGGATGGCCGTTGCGTGGGCATTCTTTCCCACACCCGTGGGATTGGGTATAGCAGGCGGAATAACTCTGATGCCGAGCATGAATGTGCGGGCAACTTTCGCCGTCTGCGCGGTGGCATTCGCCGGTGCCGTCGTGATGCACGATCACGTGGCCTGGGCAGGTGAGAGTTAGTAGCGAGCGCGCCCGGGTGGGATCTGCTTTCACCCACTTTTCTTCGTAGGCCGCGGCGCTGGACTGGCATTTGCTGCGCTGATGGAACTGCACTCCGTCGGCTCCGAATGGGTTCAGTAGGTTCGGGCCGGGGAACACGTATTTCTTTTGCCGGTGCGTGATTGGCTCTTTGCAGGCTGGGCAGTATCCGTCTGGGACTTTCATGGCTTCGACAGACTGCTGAACGGCTCGTTCAGCGCGGATGCCACTGCATGGTGGTAGTTCGTTGCAGCAGTTGCAGACTGCGTAATGTTCACCGATTTCGCGCCAGTGTTTGTGTTGGTTTTTGATCCTCATCCCGTGGTGTGTTCCGGGCGCGTGTCCGGTGAGTCGTTCGACGATTACTTCGTAGAGGTAGTTGCTATCGAGTGGTTCGCGGACTTCGAGGACCCGGTATGCGTGGCGTTGGTGTTCGATGATTATCCCGATGCTTGGTCGGCTCATGGTTGTTTCCTGTCTGGGTGTCGGTGTTCGAGGCCGGCTTTGACGCGTTCGAGGTCTTCACGGTCGGTGGCTTGTGCGATGAGCATGGTTCCGAGCATGAGGCAGTGGGTTCCGTGCTGCGACGTGATCGTGTAGGTGGTCATGGCTTGTTCCTGGCTTCGATGATTCGCTGCCCCATCATGTCAATGAGGTTTTGCATGTTGCGTCGTTTCCGGTTCTCTCCAACTGCAATCCAGAGCCAGTAGCCGAGCAGGAGTACGAGTAGTGCCATGAGGACGATTCGGAATGGGGTTGCGTCGAATGTGACGATGGTTGCGAGTAGAGAGCCGTAGCAGAGTGCGATGTTGGCGACGGTGAGTGGTTTCATTTCGTGTCCTTCGATTTGTGGTATCCGTGTTTGCCGTGGCCGTAGATTTCGGCGGGGGTTGGACGGTCGGCCAGCACTGCGAGTAGGTGGAGCATGGCGACGCTTCCGGCTTTGGAGACGATGACGTCTTCAGGATCGAAACGAGCGTCCCTGATTACTTGTGGGACGAGTTTCGTCAAACGCATTGCCAGCTTCTCGACTTCCACATGCAACGCGTCCCGGTTGGTGCGTGCTGGGTGTCCTTGCGGCTTGCGGGGCATTTACGTTCCCTGCGCTTTCGTGCTTGGAGTTTGCGAGTGTGTTCGTACTGTTTGAGCCACGCTTCGGGTCCGCGGAAGCATGAGGCGTGCTGGCCGTGTAGCTTTGCCTCTTTGCGGATGGATCGCCTGATTGCGGCTTTGTAGGTTCTGCTGGTGAAGGTCATGGTTTGTTCCTGAGATGAGAAAAGCGCCCTTAGAGGCGCTAGGAAGTGTTTGGACGTCCACGGGTAGCTTGATCGGTTGTTCGTGCGTCCTAGGTGGCGCCTTAGGCTAACCAGAGGGGTGTTAGTGGTTCGAACGTGAACATGATTGATGCAGGCGCAACTCCACCGTGACGATGATCCGGGCCGATCACGTGATGATAATCGTCCGCAGCCAGCACGCCACACTCCACCAGCGCGTCAACACAAGCCTTCGTGGTCACGTTCAAATTGTTCGGATCATAAATACCTCGGCGCGGCTTGAAGATGTGCGCGATGATGCGCACCGGAGTTTGTATCTCTGCGACACCCTCAGCGGCTTTAGTGGTCGCTACACGCCACGCCGCGATCTTCGTCGCTTCAGCCATACGATGGGCACGATGGTTCGCATTCAACCAAGGATTCACCGGCTTCAACTTCCCGGTCTTACGATCACGTACAGGCGGGAAATACGGTGCAGGGACGGAAATCGTGATCATTTTTGCTCCTGTTCGTTGGCATCAGAAAAGCCACCCTCGTTGAGAGTGGCTTGGTGTTCTAGGTGGTCTAGGTATTCGTCCATGACCTGACTGATGTGCACTACATCGGATCCGACTTTTTCGAGGCAGACGATCAGCATCACGTCGATCTGGTGCTTGTCGGTTGGTAGGTCTGGCCAACCGAACTTCGGCGGAATGGGTTTCGAGGGGCTGTACGCGAACGGCTGGAAGAACTCTTTTCGTTCCGACCATGCGATGTAGTCGTGCTGCTCATGCAATCGTGGGATGAGGTCACGGCACTGTTCGCGCCCCATGCCTTGCACTTGTTCGATGGTGATCATGGTTTACACCGCTTTCTGATAATGGCCTTTGAATTCGAGTTCGAATGATCCTGTGCGTCCGTGGCGGTTCTTGGCGACTCCGACCATGAGTTTCGTTTTTGCTTCTTCGTCCTGCCCGTTGATTGCCCGGTGTAGGAGGATGACTACTGATGCGTCTTGTTCGATGGCACCGGATTCGCGGAGGTCTGACATTTTTGGTGGGTCGTCGTTTTGGGTGCTGTTTCGGTTCACCTGCGATAGCAGGATGAGTGGTACCCCGTAGTCGACGGCGAGCATTTTCGCTTGGCGTGATGCTTCAGCGATCAGTTCGTGCCGTGGCCTGCGGTCACCGGATGGTGAGTTGATCAGTTGCAGGTAGTCGATGACGATGCCGCTGATCTTCTGCCTGCGGTTGACGTTGTGGACGAACTTTTTGATTTGCGACATGGTGAGTGATTCGTTGAGGATCGCGATGCGTCCTTGTTCGAGTCGTCGTGCCCGCCATTCGGCGATGATGTTGCGTTCGCGGTCGTGGAGGTTGCCTGAGTCGACGCGGGAGAGACTGATTTCGGTTTCGTTAGCAATCAAGCGTTTGCCGATTTCGGTTTTGCCCATTTCGAGGCTGATGAATGGTACTGCCCCGTTGCGCTCCATGGCTTGCGCGAATTGCATGCCGAGCACTGATTTGCCGACTCCGGGTCGTGCTCCGACGACGTACACGTTTCCGGGGCGTAGGCCACCGATGATGTCGTCGAGGTCTGCCCATGGTGTTGCTGGGTAGTTGTGTACTTCGTCCAGGCTGGCAATGATCTCGTCTACGTCATCGGCGAGGAAGGATACTTTCGGGCCTTTGGAGCCTGCTACCGCGTCGGTGATCCTGAGCCGGGTTTCTTCGACGGTGTCGCCGATGTCTACCGGGGATGCGATGGCTTGTTGTGCGCCTTGGAACACTGCTAGGAGTCGGCGGCGTGTGGCTGCTTCGGAAACAATGTTTTCGAGGACTTCGATGTTGTCGTAGTCGGGTAGTTCTTGTGCGGCTTCGCGGATGGTTAGCGGGTCTACACGGAACTCGTTGCCTCGTAGTTCGTTTTCGAGGGTGAGTTGGCTGATGCCTCTGCGTTCGTTGTACATCGTCAATGCTGCCCGGTGGATGACCTCGTATTGTTTCGAGGCGTAGTCTGCGGGGTCGAGTGTCATTTGGGAGATGATGCCGCCGCGGGTGTTGATGATCATTCCGATGATTGATCGTTCGACGGTGTGGGTGTGTTCCAAGGTTTGGTCTCCTTCCTAGAAGTCGAAGCCTTTGAGTGGCTTAGGTGCTGATGGTTGTACCCCAGCTTTGAGTTTGAGTTGATCGAACTTTTCCCGGAGCTTTGCAGGTGACAGGATGTTGGTTCGCCAGAACTCGTCGTTTGCAGCCCAGTTCATGATCCAGAGGATTTGCTCTGTGCTGTATCCGTCTTTGTCGATAAGTAGCCTGAGCGCGTCCATGTTGGCTTTAGACCGTGTTGGCTTTTTGGCTCCGTTCGATTCCATGTTTTTGTCGAATGCGTTCAGGAGGTTTTCGACGTCTGGTCGCGGAGTTGATTTATCAACTTCGGACGAAGAGTTCTTTATAGGGTCGGGGTCGGGGTCGGGGCATTGCGACCGCATGTTTTTGCCATGCGATTTGCTATGCGATTTGCTATCCGTTTTGTTAGACCATCTGGCGGCCGCACCCTTTTTACCCGCTAAACTCCGGGCTTTTCGCTTTTCGCGCTCATCTTCGGCGCTTGGTTGGAACTCTGACCAGTCGTGGAACTGGTAGCCGCCTTCGACCTCATCCCATAGCCCAGCCAGAACAAGCGCATCAGCATCGCATTCGTTTGCCATAGCATTTGCCATAGCTTTTGCTATAAAACCGTCTGTGAGTTGGGCGCATGACCATGAGCCGGCGCGCACCCATAACCCCATTGCAGCGTTTCCGGCGACGACGGCTTTTTGGTGGAAGGCTAACTGGTCGTCAACTTTGAACCAGCCCATGCTGGCCTCCTTACTTGGTTGCTTCTTGGATGATTCGGTACAGGGTGGTTTCGTTGTCGTGTTCGTAGTCGGCTAGCGCGTCCTGGTATAGGTCGTCTTCTGGCATAACTTCCGCACCGTGGTACATCAGATTCGGTTTCGTGGTGCGCCGGTAGTGGATGTCGTGACAGGTCTCCAGCGCTTCCGTGATCTGCGCGCAGGATAGTGGTGCGCCGATGTACGTTGTGACGATGGTGTTGATGAGGAAAGACTCCTCATGGTTCGGGTATTGCCCGTACGCCAGATATGCGTCCATGAGCGCTTCTACTGCCGCGTCATGGTCACGCTTCACTGCTGCCTGATACGTGGTCATTCGCTTGCTCCTTCCAATGAGCTGAGGCGGTTCTGGTCTGCAATGACGACTTTGATGAATGCCCTCAATGCTCTGAGGCCGCCCTCGTATCCTTGGTCAACGATGGTTGCTTCGAGTTCAGCCAAGCGCTCAATGAGAACTACTAGGTCGATTTGTGAAAAGGGCTTCCTTGCGATCAGAGTCTTTAGTTCTTCGAGACGCGTATCGACTTCTTTTAGGCGATTGAGCTTTCTAACTCGCGCCGCAATCAGGCCTCGATGGTGGTTATTTCCGCGGAGCTTGGTTCGTATTTCTGCTAGGTGGTATCCGAGTTGCTGCTTCTCGAATCGAAGCTCTGCAAGTTCCGTGAGGTGGTCTTGTTCGAGTTTCATTTGAGTTCTCCTGATAGTGCGGCGTATCCGCAGACGTCGATGAGTGAGTCGCGGTGTCCTGGGGTGTTTGCGAGGCGTGACATTTTCAGGTGGATAAGTGCGTAGGCCACGTCTTGTGCGGTGAATGGTTGGTTGAGTTTGTGGGCGAATTGTGCGTTCCACAGATCAGCGATGCGGCCGAAGTTTTCGTTTGGGTCGCCGTAGTCTTTCGCCCGGTCACCGTTGATCAGCTTCTCGGACTCGGCAAGGATTCGGGCGCGTTCGTTGGGTTCGTCCGTGTCGGTTTCCTGTGCGGGCGCTTGTGCATGTCCTTGGATTTCTTTGGGGTGGAGGATTCGTTTTCCTGCCCGGTAGCGGAGGTCGTTGAAGTAGTTGTATTCGAGTGCGGTGATTTCAACTTCTACGAACCCGGTGGATCCATCTACGGCATCGACCAGCACACGGTCGCCTTCTTTGTATTCGCTCATTTGGTTCTTCCTATTGCTGTGTTGGCTGTGTGATCAGCCCACGGGAGGTTATTCGGGGTGACGCGGGCTTGTTCGTCACGGATCTTGTGGCAGATGCAGTCCATGCTTCGACGGCACATGAAGTACGGTGCGGATCCACGACAGCACTTATCGCACTCGTTCATGCGGCTGCCCTTCGTGCTCGTGCGCGTTCTCTTTGCTCGGCTTTGTGGAGTGTGTAAGCGTTTTCGCAGGCGAGGTCTTTTTCTTCGCCTTTGCGGTTGTGTCGCATCCATGCGGCGTATGTTCCGCAGGGCTTCAGCTCTCGTTTGCGGCGTGTTGGGCGCTGTTCGGATCTGGCTTTCCTGCACGGTTCGCAGATCTTTTCTTTGCGCTTTACGTGGTGTTTGTAGCCTGCTGGGGTTCCGCAGGCTGGGGTGGGCCAGGGGTTTAGTGGGTCTGGGAAGTGGGTTTGTCCGAGTGCTTCACGGTATGGGCGGCGCTCCTTGAAGTAGGCGAGCAACGAGGCCTTGTTTTGTTCGGTGGTTGGGCGGTCGGCTTGCGGTTCCCCGAACATCTTTGCTTGTTCTTCTTTGACCTGTGCGCGTCGGCAGTTCGTGCAGTACCCGTATCCGCCGTAGGTGACGGTGCCGGGGTATTCTTCGGGTGACCATCCGTTGGGTCTGGTTGGTCGTTTGCAGCCTTGGCATGGGCGGATTGGTTCGGTGTCTACTGCTGACATTTTTGTTCCTTTGGTTATGGGTTTGGGGCTGGTTCCTCACCCCCAAGATGTGAAACCAGCCCCGTGTTTGGTGCATGAAAAAAGCGCTTACCCGGTTTGGGTTAGCGCTTGTTGATTAGGTGTGGATAACTCAGAACGGGGCGGTTCCCTGATCCCAGCCGCCACCGTTGCCCTGAGCCGGGTTCCCACCAGTGCTCCAAGGATCCTGTGCCGGAGTACCAGCCCAAGAACCCCCACCATTAGGCTGCGGAGTAACCTGCTGCTGTGGAGCCTGGAAACCTCCACCATTGCCCTGCTGAGCGTTCTGCGACTTCTCAAACCGGCGCACAGTCTTCACACGCAACGCCGTCTTAGACTGCTTCTGCCCATCCTTCTCCCAAGACTCAGTAACAAGCTGGCCTTCCACATACACCTGATCGCCCTGCTTGATCCCGGCGTTGCGGATACGTTCCGCGTCCTGCTCCCAAGCGGTACCAGCGACATAGAAACTCGCCGTGGTTTCCCACTGGTTCGATTCCTGATTGAACTTGCGAGCCGACGAACCGAACCGGATCCGGCAATAATTCTTACCGTTCTGAGTGGTTCCGAACTCCGGGTCAGCGACAACACCGAACGGGTGCGAAATAGTAGGTAGAGCCATTAGTGGTTGATCCCTTCAATACGGCCGGTATGGCCTTGGATAGTCTTCAGTACGTCCGGTGATGCCCCGGCGGCTTGTGCGTCCATGTACAGGTCTCGCAGGCTGTCCATATCAGTGACAGTCTCAGCCGCTGCCAACCAATCAGTCTGTGCTGGTGCTTCGAGCTTCTGCACCGTGATCGCTTTACGCTTGCCACGAGACACCGTGAGCTTCATGCTGAACGTCTTGTCAATATGAGACAAAGCGGCAACACTAATCCCGCCAACCGCTTCGCCAGCCCACTTGATCTCAGGATCACGGAACAACGTCACGAACCGGCCAGCGTACGTGTCACCGTCTGGCCCCCACGCCTGCACAAGGACGCGGGTCATGCTCTTGGACGGCTTCCAAGGCTTCCCCTGCTCGCCGACAAGGTGGATCCACACGGGCTGATCCTGCCCGCCCCGCACTTCGACGCGTTCGATCTGGAACGTCTTCGGGCCAGCGAGGAAGTCATCCGCATTTTTCTGGTCGGATTTCGCTTCGATAGCGCTAGACAAGTCCATGGTTAGGCTCCTTTCGTAATGGTGATTTCTTGGTCATCGAGTTCTTCGAGCTGCCAGTAAGCCCAGTCAGGCAACCGGGTCATGGTGCGGGTTGGGTATCCTGGCCACACACCGGATTCGGTGCATTCTTTGTAGATGCGGGATCCGCGTTCGATCATCATGTGTCCGAAGTCGAGCGCATCCTCATCCAGCTCAGTGACCGACACGAGGTATGGTGCGGTCTTCTCGACGTTGACGAACACGAACGGCAGCTTCTTGCCCGTGACCTGCCGAACGCCTTCTTGGTAGAGGGCAGCGGACACGAAATAGCCGAAGTCATACGCTTTCCGACCGAACTCATCCGGTGAAGCGTTCACGGTCGTTTTCAGGTCCACGATCAGATCAGGGTGCAACGCGTCCGGCCGCACCTTGTACTTCATCCCGTCCTGTTCCCAGAAGATCGACCGCTCAGGAACATGCCCGCTGAATAGTTGCCCGGCTACAGGGTGGCTCATCACGCTGTCACGCATGGCCTTAACCTGCTCCCACTCCTTAGCTAGCAAGGGTTGCTTGTTGTCCGCGATAACTGCGGCTTTAGCTTCCTTCGCTGCTTTGGTGGTGTAGTTCGGGAAGTCGAGGACCACGATGTTTGTGGTGTCGTTTTCCAGAATTAGGGAGTGTGAGGCGGTTCCGATGTTCCATTCATCCTTGAACACCTGATGCTCTGACTCGTGCTTGTAGTGTGCTGGGGTTTTCATGGCCAGCGTTTTCAAGCTGGTGGACCCGAGCCATTCTTTAGCCCCGTGGTATTCGGCGTTGGGTAGGCCGTCGATGATGCCGGGTTCAATCTTGATCGCCACAGTCGGCCTCCTTGATTTTTGGCTTTCGCACGATGAGGTTGATCGAATGGCAGTAGTACCCGCTCCCAGAATCGCCGTCGATCTCGATGGCACAAACTTCCTTGTCCACCGAAAGGACTGTCAGCTTCCAGTGCTCGTCGTACTCACCAGTTGAAAGATCATCGTGTCGAATTGCGGTGATCGCGTTCTCGGTGAGGTCGATCTTCTTCAGATCGCCTCCGAAGTAGGCGCAGCAGTCCGCGGAGTCTTCGATGATTAGCTGAGTGCCGTCTTCGAGCTTGATAGAACCCGCTCGCTCATCAATGCCTGTGATGCGCTTGCCGATCAGCACCTTGGCCAAGTCGTCGCTTTCCAAGTCGTAGATCCTGTTATCCATCGTCTTCCTCCTGGTTGCTTTCGGGTATAAGAAAAGCCGAATCATTGGATTCGGCTTGGGGTTCGCAGCATCCACAGGAACCGTCTGGTTCGCAATGTTGCTGGTAGGGGTGCGGGTAACGGCTCATGGTTCGCACCTGTGTTCTTCTTGTTCTTCCCTGACGATGGCTTCAAAGCTCCATTGGCGACCTGTCCAGCCACAAGCACAGGATGCTTGGAATACGGGTAGGGTTGGTCGCTCAAACGAACGGGTTTTACCAGTCATTGTTGGCCTCCTATAGCCATGAGTGCATCCAATGCGTGTAAGCGGTGTATATGAACACCCAAAACCAAGAACCGATCATGGCTTCACCTCCGGAATGTATTTGATTTCGAGTGTGTCTGCGTTCCATACGGTGAACACTTCAGTCCACCAGCGCCCGCCGATAAACGACATGCCACCGATTCCAGCACCCGAATTAGCGGGGCATCGGATGATGAGTTCTGAATTGCCGTTGAAGTGAACGCGAACCATGGTGCCGATGGGCAGCGCGTCCCACTGTTCGACGCTGGTCACTTCCGGCAGCGCGGCGGCGAGATAAGCCTGGATCGCAGTCTCAGCCATGCGCTCGCAGTCATTGCCGTTCAGATCACCTATCCGCCCGGAAAACGCTTCATACAGCGCCTCCCAAGCAGCATCAAAAGCGTCCGGGTTTAGCGGGGTGTTAGTCATCGCTGGCTCCTTGTATCCCAAATGCGGATGATCTCTTCGGCGCACTTGCCCTGATTTGCGTGCAATGATGCGGTCGCGACATTGAACATGTCCTCAGCCATGCTGAAGAACCTGTCGAAATGTTGCTCCTTTTGCTCTAAGATTCGAGATGTTGCCGAACAATCAAGGCAACTTTCGGTACTTGCGTCCGGGTTTAGCGGGGGCTGGTTGCTCATTTGTTGTCTCCGTTCTTGGTGGTGCGGGCGGTCAGCGCGTCGTCAGCCAACCGGCGGGTAGCGCAGGGGAACGCGAAGTAAGTTCCCTTCTCTGCGATGCTCGTGCAGTATTTGCAGACCCATTCGGTTATCTCTTTGCCATCTGCGTCCCATCCCTTTAGCGTTATCGCCGGATGGTGCAGTTCTTGGATCGCTACCAAAGCGGTGCGCATCGTCTGTAGCTGGTCGACAGCGATCATCTCGGAAACCTGACCGCAGTAATCACACGTCGGATTCTGTCCGGTGTATTCATGCTCCGAGAACTCACCGTGCACACTGATGCACTTACTCACACGTCACCGCCTTTCCATAGGACTTTCATAGGTCCACGCTGGGCGACCTCATACGACGAAACTTCGGAGTCGTCACCGTAGGACCGATACCAGTAGCCAGAACCGACAGCACCGACTCTGCTCTGCTGCCATGCGTGCCCGAAGCGGTCAAGAACAACCGCACCGTGGCTGAGATTGTCCAGGGCGATGTGAGCCCGGTGGAGCGCTGGTTGCAAAGATGGAGTTTTCACTACCGATCACCGTCCAAGGCGCGTGCGGTTGTGCATGGCCACCACTCGAAGCATCCGGCGCAACGCACTTGGTGATCACCGAAGACGTCGCGGACTTCTTCGCGGCGGTGGTATTCGGAAACCCTTGCGACGGCCTGTTCAGCCTGTTCGAGGCGGGACAGGAGGGCCAGCACGGTCGGCGGGTCAAACGTGGCGACGAACTCGGCATCTTCCGCCTTTAGTGTGCTGGCGATCTCAGGAGGTAAAGCCGTTGTCCACGTTGGGACCCCGACAGCGTTCGGCGCGTGAATAGTGAAATTAGAATTCGCAACGGCAACCGGCAGGTCATACTTTTCCCACGGCCCGGGGGTTGCGGCTTCAGCAATCCGGCTGAGTTCTTTCAGATCTTCCATCAGATTTTCCCTACTGTGAGCATGAGTAAAGCCCCGACCACATTGATCAGGGCTACGAAACCGGCGGCACAAACAACACCGACAACAACAACACAAACGTTGTCACGCACCGTCATTGGTTCATCCACGTTGTTTCACCGCCGTCCACCGAGCTACAGCACCACCACGACGCGACCTAGACCGCGACCGCTCATGCTGCACATACCGGATCAAACCCTTAGCCTGATACTCACCAAACAACGGGCCAACCCAGTTAGCATGCTTCGGGGCAGGGGTGACATCACGGAGGTCATCAGCAGTGAAAGAAACACCACGAGCAATGAAACCGTTCATAGCAGCCCGTGCAGCTTCATCCCACTCGTCGTGATTGTTCAACACCACAGGAATCGGCGGGGGTTTTGCTACGCTTGACATATCGTTTTCTCCTAAGGAAATGGGAAACCCACCAGATGGCCGCTGGTGGGTTTCGTTTTGTTTGGTTTTGGTTAGCTGACAAAGCAGAAGTTCTTTGCAACCTCCGCAATCTCACTGCGCAGCTGCTCGCCAGCCCTCACGCGTTCAATAAGGTTCACCAGCTCCATATAGTGAATGTTGACGTACTCGCCGCCACCATCACCCATATCGCGTTCCAACTGATCAATATCAACGTGCTTGCTCATGCTGCTGCCTCCATGTTCTTCACGGCGTCGCGGGCGGTTGGGTCGCTGATAACCCCCAAGATTTTCAGCGACTCGAAGAAATCGAACTGCTCCTGCATAGCCTGGGCACGCTTAGCGATCTTGTGCGCCAGCTTCTCAGCCTTAGACTTCTTGATCTCAGGCACAGCAGCCATAATCTTCTTCTGGTATCCGGTGACGGTCATGATTCCTGTTTCCGGGGTCAACGAATGAACCCCTGTTTCAACGTCACGGGCGAACCCATGAACGGAAAAGTAATACAAAGAGTGGTGTGATGCCTGATTAGGCGTGAGCTTCATCGGGCAGCGCATTGAACCATGCTTCGAGTTCTTTGGCTCCGATGATTGGCCGGCTGGTCGGGTATTTGGCTGCGAGGTCGCCGCGTTTGATTGCCGCCCGGATAGTATCCTGGCTGACCCCGTAGGCCTTAGCGGATTCCTGCACAGTGTATGCGTGCTTAGTCTCAGTGCTCATGCTGCAATTCCTTTGCGCTTGTTGTACTTGGCTTCGAGTTCCGGAAGCGCTTCCCGAAGTGAGCCATACTCTGCGGTCAGGCGTTCGTTTAGTCGCGTGACCGCGGCTACGCCTTCCGGCGTGATCTTCAAGGTGTGCCATGGAGTGCCGTTTAGTCGTGCGACCTCGTGAGTCACGCAGTGCTTGAAGTACTTTGGGTAGTTCTTGTTCTGGTAGGCGCTGTAGCGGTTTGCGCGCACGCCGTCCTTGCTGATCCGGTAGCCATCGACGTAGATCCAGTGGCGGTAGATCAGTGCGCGCCGCAGGTCTGATACGTTGATTCCCAGATTCTTCGCTACGGTGTTGAACGGCTGTACGTTCTCGGGCTTCACGTGAGTATCGACGTAGGCAACTTTCCCGGCGTCCTGCTCGATCTTCGCTTCGGCGGCGATTGCTCGCGTTTCAGATTCCAGCGCCATGCGAAGAATGTCTGTGCGGGACAAGCTAGCCGGGTTGAACGCCTGGGACTTGAGCTGTTCGGCCATTTCGTAGAACGCTTTCACGAGAGCTTTCTTGAATGCCTTCACCTTGTCGTTGTTTCGCAGGTAGGTCATCAGGAGAGTGGACTGTGGTTCGTTCAGCTTGGCGATGGCGCGGGTTTGGATTCCCCCGGCGGTTTCAAAGGGTGCGTTTTCAAATCCCACCCTTCCGAACTCTTCGAAATCGGAGAGGTTGTCGCGAACGAGTCGGACGATGCTCTTGTGCTGATTGTCGGTGCCATTTGCAATGGTCACGCTGCTAACCACGAGTCCGTTGTCGGTGTTCTCGATGGTTGGTACGATGGTGGTAGTCATTTCGACAACCTTTCTGCGTGTGTTGTTGGAATGTTGGCCTTCGATGTTCGAGCATCGGAGGCCTTTCTTATGCGGCGTGCTTAGCCTGGTACGGCGTCGGCAGGAGTGAAGCCGGTTCGATTCCGATTGCATTGGCGATTCGGAGGATTTCGTAAACCCCGAATTCGCCGCCACCGTTCATCTTGCGGACCAAGGTTGCCCTTGGTACGCCGGAGTCCCGTGCGATTCGAGCTACTGGGATCTTCGACTTCTCAACTGCGGTTGCTACCTTTTCGGCTGCTTCGTTGTTGATCATGAGTAAGACTCTACATGCCCATTCGGGCAAGCGCAACCCCGTTCGGGTGAGAACTTAAATATTCTTATCGGGTGTGAACGTGCCCAAATTGGTGATAAGCTATCCAGTATGGAAGATGAGTCAAAAACGAGTCAGTCCATAGCCGCCCAGCTTAGGGCGGTGGTAGCAGTAAAAGGAATCCTGAAAAAAGATTTGGCTGAGAAGTCAGGCCTTGCAGTGAACACACTGTCTAGATACCTGAACGGACACCGAGATATCCCGGTGTCCGCCTTTATGCAGATATGCCAGGCGCTAGGCGTTGACCCAGGCGCTCTTCTGAATGAGGCTGCTAAGGACCTCTGATGGTGCAACATTTGTTGCTAGTCCGATCGTAACCAAGTCGGTCGCGGTCAACTTGGAGAGCGTCACCTCTAACGGGGTGGCGCTCTTCTTTTTCTGGTCTGTGCTGTTCGGCACTACTATTCCTAACTTGGTCGAAAGTATGTTCGATTGAGAGGTTGGAATAAGCCTATATCCATGGGGCGACATTTTGAAGTTCTAAAATCGGTAGCCTGCGCTAGCGTCCGCTACGTTACGCTAGCTCGAAATAAACTATCGGGGGCACCTTCGGGGGTACCTGAGGCGCTTCTGGTTAAACATAAAAGCCCCGGAATCATTGAGATTCCGGGGCTAAATCGGGTAGCGGCGCCGGGACTCGATCCCGGGACCTCACGATTATGAGTCGTGCGCTCTAACCAGCTGAGCTACGCCGCCACAAGTGAGAAGCTTTCCAGTAGAAGCCAAGATCGCTTCTCACTCAGAGCCCCCTGCCGGAATCGATCCGGCGACCTCGTTCTTACCAAGAACGCGCTCTACCACTGAGCTAAGGGGGCAACGAGTAAATACTCTACACGGGTTTTCGTGGAAACAAAAATCGCCAACCACCCCCGGGATCACCACCCGGAATCATGGATAAACCCAAGTCAGGTAGAGAATACCGATCACCGCAAGGCGGCGCGGGACGAAGAATGGGACAAAAACACCGTAAGTGACGATGCTCACGGCCGTTTCGGGGTCGATAAATTGGCAAATAATTGCCACCCGATAATAAAATCTCCAGCTCCTGCCCGCGGCGAACGGGCGACCCAATAAAGGTCACGGGCCGCACCCAATCATCGCTGGTCGCGATTCTTTCCAGCACCCCACCCACAGGGACCCACTCCTGGCAATCCGGCTCCACCGCCTGAATGCCGGCGGAGCGACGTGGCACATCGCCATAATTTCCGCCACCTCACATCTCTTTGGTGCTAGCGTCGCTAATACCATCCTGAGTAGGAATGATGTGACCTCAACGACATATCCGCTCAGGATTTTGCAATCAACCGAAAGCTGTGTAAAGTTATTACTCGTTGCCCCCTTAGCTCAGTGGTAGAGCGCGTTCTTGGTAAGAACGAGGTCGCCGGATCGATTCCGGCAGGGGGCTCGAAATAAGAGAGACAATCTGAATTCAGATTGTCTCTCTTTTCGTTTCCCTGCGTTTTTCTTGTGGTATTCATTGCCGTTTTAACGGGCTTCGCGTCCTGGCATTCACAGCGCTTTAGTCGGAGTCCAAATCACTGAACTACGCATGGCTCTGCAATCCTTCAAGACCTTTCCGGCCGCTTGCAAGGTTCTCGCGCTGTTGCCAGTCATCACCCCTCGGATCAAGCACTGCATCCCCGGTTGTACTGATCAGGCTTTGGCCAGCGAACCCACGCTCGGGCGTTGCTTACCCTGAGCCTTTTGGATTTGAGCGTAGGATGGCTGCGTTTGCCACTCATTCCCCGCCGCCGATGAATCACCTCTTCGCACGCCAGAGCGGATTTGACGGCCTTTCAGGAGTTCGTGCGGCTCCGTGGGGTCACGTCCGGCATTCTGGTGTCCCTGAGGCCCCTCAAGACGCCGGAGACCAGGCATTCCCACATCATGGCGAGTTCTTGGCTACGGCGGCGCCAAGCAAGCCCCGGGATGCGAAGAACCCCTGGGTATGACCTTGCGGTCTTTCCCAGGGGTTCTCAGTTCACGCTGGCTAAGCCACTGGCGGCTTAGTAGTCGCGGCGACGAGCCGAATCGCTGAAGCGATCCTTGCCTCGTCCGCCGAAGCGCTTGTCGCCGCCGCCACGGCGGTCATCGCCGCGGAAGCCGCCCGCGCGCTTGCGGTCGTTGAAGCTGCCGCCACGTCCGCCGCGGTAACCGCCGCGATCCGATTCGTCATCGCGGCGCGGCTTGCGGCCGGAGTCCAGCTCCAGGTTGATCGGCTCGCCGCCGATGCGGGTGTTGGACAGTGCACGCCACTGGTCCTTGCTCAGCTCGGCTGGCAGCTCGACCAAGGTGTGGTCCGAACGGATCTCGATGCCGCCGATTTCCGAGGAGTTGAAGCCGCCCTCGTTGGCCAGTGCGCCAACAATGGAACCCGGCTGCACGCGGTTGCGGCGGCCAACTGCCAGACGGTACATGGCGTTGCCCTCGGCGGCCGTCTTGCCACGGCGTGGGCCGCGCTCTCCGCGATCGCCACGGTCTGCGCGGTCGCGCTCCAGGCGGGCCTTCTTGGATGGTGGCATGACCGGCTCGGTCATCAGCAGCGGGCGGCCGCCCTGGGCCATGAGGGCCAGGGCCGCAGCGATTTCAAGGTGGTCCAGGTCCTCGTGCTGGGCGGCGAACTGCTCCACGATTTCGCGGAAGGTGCCCAGGTCCTGGCCGGTGATGGTTGCATCAATGCGGTCGGTGAACTTCTGGATGCGGCGGTTGTTCACCGAATCCAGGGAAGGCAGCTGCATCTGGGTCACCGACTGGCGGGTAGCCTTCTCGATGGCGCGCAGCAGGTACTTCTCACGCGGGGTCATGAAGAGGATCGCGTCGCCCTTGCGGCCTGCGCGGCCGGTACGGCCGATGCGGTGCACGTAGGACTCGGTGTCGTGCGGGATATCGAAGTTCACGACGTGCGAGATGCGCTCGACGTCCAGGCCGCGGGCGGCAACGTCGGTGGCGACCAGGATGTCGATCTTGCCCGAACGCAGGTTCTCGACCGTGCGCTCGCGCTGCTGCTGCGGGATGTCGCCGTTGATGGCTGCAGCGGTGAAGCCGCGGGCCTTCAGCTTGTCGGCGAGGTCCTCGGTGGCCATCTTGGTGCGCACGAAGGCGATGACGCCGTCGAATTCCTCGGACTCGAGGATGCGGGTCATGGCGTCCAGCTTGTGGGCGCCCATGACCTGCAGGTAACGCTGGGTGATGTTGGCGCCGGTGGTCTGCTTGGACTTGACGGCGACTTCCTGCGGGTTGCGCAGGTACTCTGAAGCAATGCGGCGGATGGTGCGTGGCATGGTGGCCGAGAACAGGGCAACCTGCTTCTCTTCCGGGGTGGCTTCCAGGATCTTGTCGACCTCTTCGGCGAAGCCCATGCGCAACATTTCGTCGGCCTCGTCCAGCACCATGTACTGCAGGTTGGACAGGTCAAGGGAACCCTTGTTGATGTGGTCGATCACGCGACCCGGGGTGCCGACGACAACCTGTGCGCCGCGGCGCAGGCCGGCCAGCTGCGGGCCGTATGGCGAGCCGCCGTAGACAGGCAGCACGGTGAAGTCAGGAAGGTACTTGGCGTAGGAGGTGAAAGCCTCGGCAACCTGCAGCGCGAGCTCGCGGGTCGGTGCCAGAACCAGGATCTGCGGGGTGGTGGCCGGACCGTTCAGGTCGGCCAGCTCTGCCATGCGGGAGAGCGCAGGCAATGCGAAAGCGGCAGTCTTGCCGGTACCGGTCTGGGCCAGACCGACAACGTCGCGGCCGTCGAGCAGCAGCGGAATGGTGGCGGCCTGGATCGGCGACGGCTTTTCGTAGCCCAGGTCGGCCAGTGCAGCAAGCACGCGGGCATCAAGACCAAGTTCGCTGAAGGTAACCGTTGGTTCCTCGGTGGTCTGGGTGTCGGCAGTGTTTACGGGCATGTCAGAAGACACGAAGAATTACCTCATTCGTTAGGGGAATAGGCCTAGCCGTCCCCAAAGAAACGACACAAGGCTACACAGTCAGAAAACAAGTCACGCTCATCAAGCGCTCCCCTATGACATAAAGACCCGCACACACTTTGCGGAGATACAACACGAGAAGGCTCTAACCTCAAAAATTGGGCCAGATGCAAGGGATACCCTGATGTTCGCGAACACTTAATGCTAACGAACCCTGCCCCTGTTTGTCAGCGCCAGGGGTGTGTGAGATCGGGCACCGCTACTCACCCAGTAGGCTTGAAACCGTGAATATTCGTGATTTTCCAAGGCGTCCGGACGAGCCGGTCCCCGGCGGGCTGCTCATCTCGCAGCTGCTCTGGGTACTGGCCGGAGTGCTCTTTCTCGGCTTCGGGGCATTCCTGGTTTACGAGCAGACCCAGCGCGGTTCGTTGGACCTTGCGGCCATGTCGCTGGTTGCGCTGCTGCTGGCGGCCGGCGTCGCTTTCGGCGTTCTGGCCTACCGCTTGTTTCTCGGCCAGCGCTCGGCGCGGGCCCAGCTGACCTGGGTCGGGCTGATCGCGGCGCTGCCCATGGTGCTGCGCATGGGACGCTATTCGATCCTGGCGGCCATTGTGCTGTTCAGTGTCGCGCTGATGTGGGTGCCGGCCAGCAACCGCTACTTCAAGGTGGTCTCCCCCAAGCCACGCAAACGCGGCCCGGTGCCTCCGCGCTGACGGGCACTCCGCCTCGCAGCACCCGGGCCTCTGGGCACCAGAGAAAAGACCGAAAATGCGCGCTGAACCCGGAGACGGGTTCAGCGCGCATTTTCAGTTCTCGGCCGGATGGTTTTCCTCCGGCGCGGGGCTCCTGCCTCGGCTATAGCGCGGAGAAGGCCCGCTCCAAGTCGTCAATCAGGTCCGCGGCGTCCTCGATGCCCACCGAGAGGCGCAGCAGGTTCACCGGAACTGCCAGTTCGGTGCCCTTGACCGAGGCGTGGGTCATTTCCGAGGGGTAGTTCATCAGCGATTCGATGCCGCCCAGCGATTCGGCCAGGGTGAACAGGCGAGTGCTTTCCGCGACCTTGCGGGCCGCGGCCTCGCCGCCGGCGAACTGCACGGAAACCATGCCGCCGAAGCCGCTCATCTGCGCTTTGGCGATGTCGTGGCCCGGATGGTTTTCCAGGCCCGGGTACAGCACGCGCTCGACTTCCTTGCGCTCCCCCAGCCAGGCTGCCACCTGCGCGGCGTTTTCCGAGTGGGTGCGCATACGTACGCCCAGGGTCTTCAGTCCGCGGGTGGTCAGGAATGCGTCCATCGGACCCGAGACCGCGCCGACGGCGAACTGGATGAAGCCGATCTTCTCGGCCAGCTCGGAGTCCTTGACGATCACCGCGCCGCCGACCACGTCGGAGTGGCCGCCGATGTACTTGGTGGTCGAGTGCACCACGATGTCCGCCCCCAGGGTCAGCGGCTGCTGCAGGAACGGGCTGGCGAAGGTGTTGTCCACGACCAGCAGCGCGCCGGCCGCGTGCGCGATCTGCGCGGCCTTGGCAATGTCGGTGATCTTCATCATCGGGTTGGACGGGGTCTCGACCCACACCAGCTTCGCCTTGTTCTTCTCGATGGCCGCGGCCAGCGCCGCTTCGTCGCCCATGTCCACCGGGGTGTTGCCGATGCCCCAGGCACCCAGCACGCGGTCGATCAGGCGGAAGGTTCCGCCATAGGCGTCATTGCCCAGCACGATGTGGTCACCGGGGCGCAGAATGGCACGGATCAGCGAATCCTCGGCGGCCAGTCCAGAACCGAAGGAGAAGGCGTGCGTGCCGTGCTCGGCGGCGGCCAGCTGGGCCTGCAGCGCGTCGCGGGTCGGGTTACCACCGCGGCCGTACTCGTAGCCACCGCGCAGGTTGCCGATGCCGTCCTGGGCGTAGGTCGAGGAAAAGTGCAGCGGCGGCACCACGGCGCCAGTGACCGGTTCGAAGGCCTGGCCGGCGTGGACGAAACGGGTGTTGGATCCCTGGGGATTTTCAGTCATTGAAAGTGTGTCCTTTGCGAAATCTCTAGCGGGTGACATAGGCCAGCAGGTCGGATGAAGTCAGTGCGGCGACAACCTCGCCGTCTTCGGTCAGCAGCGCGGCGGGGCAATGCTCCAGCAACTGGCGTGCGCGGTCCAGGCTCTCCCCCACTCCCAGCAGTGGGACCGGCAGCGATTCCAGGTCCGCCAAGGTGCTGTCCGGAGCGGCCCCGGCAAGCAGCGCCTCGGTGAGCTGGCCAGCGCCGACGACCCCGCGGACCTCGCCGATGCGGGCCGGAAGCTGCGCCGTGGCGACGACCAGCGCGTCGGCTCCGGATTCGCGCAGCAACGCGGCAGCCCGGGCCAGCGTGGCGTCCGGGCCAATTGTCATGACCGGTTCGGTCGCCAACGCCGTGGCCACGCGACGCAGCTCTGAGTTCTGCTCGCCGGTGAAGCCCTGGGTCAGCATCCATGATTCGTTGTAGATCTTGGCCAAATAGCCGCGGCCGCCGTCCGGGGCGATGACTACCACAACGTCGTTTTCGTCGAGGTCCTTGGCGATACGCAGGGCCGCAGCCACGGCCATGCCGGAGGAGCCGCCCAGCAGCAAGCCTTCTTCCTTAGCCAGCCGGCGCGTCATGGCGAAGGCTTCGGCATCGGTGACCGCCTGGACCTCGTCGGGCACGGCCGAGTCGTAGTTGCCGGGCCACATGTCCTCGCCGACGCCTTCGAGGAAGTACGGGCGGCCGGTGCCGCCGGAATAGACCGAGCCATCCGGATCCGCGGCGATGACCCTGACCGGGCCGGAGGCGCGATCGGCGGAAATCTGCTTGAGGTAGCGCCCGGTGCCGGTGATGGTCCCGCCGGTGCCGGCGCTGATCACCACGTGGGTCAGCTTGCCGTCGGTGTCGGTCCAGATTTCAGGTCCGGTGGTTTCGAAGTGGCTGTCCGGGGCTCCGGGGTTGGAGAACTGGTCCGGCTTGTAGGCGCCGTCGATTTCGGTGACCAAGCGGTCGGAGACCCCGTAGTAGGATTCAGGAGAATCCGGAGCTACCGCCGTGGGGGTCACCACGACGTCGGCACCGTAGGCGCGAAGCACGTCGCGTTTTTCCTCCCCGACCTTGTCCGGGGTGACGAAGACGGTGTTGTAGCCCTTAAGCTGCCCCACCATGGCCAGGCCGACCCCGGTGTTGCCGCTGGTGGGCTCCACGATGGTGCCTCCGGGCTTCAGTTCGCCGCTTTGCTCGGCGCGCTCGATCATCTTCAGCGCGATGCGGTCCTTGATGGAGCCGCCCGGGTTCAGGTATTCGAGCTTCACGAGTACCGTGGCCTTGACGCCTTCGGTCACGCGGTTGAGCTTGACGAGCGGTGTGTTGCCGATCAGGTCCAAAACAGTAGGCGCATACTTCATGTCAAGAACTTTACCGGCGGGTGTCACACTTGTCGTTGCCGTTCGTAGCTTAACGTCACGCAGTCCCCGCACGCCCATCCACGGTGTTAACACGGGCCGCACGGCGGCGGGCCGGCATAAGGAAAGGAAGCAGCCGAGCATGCAATTGGACCAGGACGCAGTCACCGGAACCTACGCCCCGCAGGGACCGGTCTCTTTGGGCAGGTCGCTAGGTGTTCTGCGCCGCGGTCTGGGCGATCCGACCATCCGGCTGTCCGCTTCCGAGGCCTGGTTGGCGTTCACGACGCCGGCGGGCGACGCGTCCCTGCGAATTCTCAAGCCCACGCTTAACGCGCCTGCAACATTCCAGGGGTGGGGTCCCGGCGCCCACTGGGCCGTGGATTGCGCCCCGGATCTACTGGGCGCCAGCGATGACTGGAGCGGTTTCGACGCTCCGGAGTTCAGCGCCACGTTGCCGGAGATCGTGCAGCATACCCGCACCCTGCACCGGGACGTCGTCCTGCCGCGGACCAACCGGATCTTCGAGCATCTGCTGGGCGCAGTGCTGGAGCAGCGAGTCACGGGGATCGAGGCGAACTACGCATGGCGCTGGCTGATCCGCCATAAGGGACGGCCGGCGCCCGGACCGGTGCCCGATGGGCTGCGGATCGCCCCAGGTGCGGCCCAGATCGCTACGATGAATCGTTGGGATTGGCAGGCCGCGCGCGTGGACCAGAAGCGGGCAACTGCCCTGCGCCAGGTAGCGGCGGCGGCTGGAAGCCTCCAGTGGTGGGCCGGTCAGCCGATTGACGCGGCGAAGCCGGCGGCGAGAGAACCCGGGACTCTGGAGGTTGCGTTGCTCTCGCTGCCGGGTATTGGTCCGTGGACCGTGGCCGAGACGCTGCAGCGTTCGCACGGTTCGGCGGATTTCGTTTCGGTGGGAGATTTCCATCTGGCCGCGTTCGTGGGCCAGGTGCTCACCGGAAGGCGTGTGGATGACGCCGGAATGATGGAACTTCTTGCTCCGTTCGCTCCGCATCGGCAGCGAGTGGTTCGCCTGCTGCAGCTTTCGGGCGAACGGAAGCAAAGCTTCGGGCCCCGCTATGCGCCGCTGGATCACCGGGAGCGCTAGAACCCGAAGCGTAGGTGCTTAGGATTCCGCCTGGGCGGCTTCCTGGGCGATCTGCGCGTGGACCTCGCCCATGTCGATGCCCTTGACCGCGGTGACCAGGTCTTCGAGCTGGCTCGCGTTCAGTGCGCCTGCCTGCGAGAACACGAGGACCTTTTCACGGAAGGCCATGATGGTCGGGATGGAGGTGACGTTGGCGGCGCGGGCCAGGCCCTGCTCTGCTTCGGTGTCGACCTTCGCGAAGACGACATCGGTGAACTTCTCCGAGGTCTGCTCGTACACTGGGGCGAACTGGCGGCAGGGGCCGCACCACGCAGCCCAGAAATCCACGAGGACAATGTCGTTCTCTTCGATCAGCTGCGCGAAATCGTTTTCGCTCACATTTTTAGTTGCCATGCTTACACGGTAGCGGACGAGCGCGGTGAATACCCAGAAATGGGAGATTTAACAAACCTTTGCCATTTCGGGAATAGCTTCCGGTTAATCAAAAACTCCCAGATCTTTCGATCTGGGAGTTATTTGTGGCAGATACTGGATTCGAACCAGTGAAGGCGTTGCCAGCTGATTTACAGTCAGCCCCCTTTGGCCACTCGGGTAATCTGCCGAATCGCTCCGTTTGGGAACATTTGTTCTTGTCGGAACGAGAAATAACTCTACAGGAGATTTTCAGTGATGTGAAATCGAGAGGGGTCTTTTTGCTGTAACCCTGATCACAGCCGGTTTTCGGGGCCCAAACCCGGTAGTCTTGGACTCGAATCTGAACCGTTACATCTAGGAGTATTCACATGGCTAGCGATTCCAGTTTTGACGTTGTCAGCAAGGTGGACAGTCAGGAAGTAGCCAACGCGCTGCACCAGGCCCAAAAAGAGATCCAGCAGCGCTACGACTTCAAGGGCGTCGGGGCAGAGATCGATTTCAGCGGCGAGAAGATCCTCATGAAGGCCGCCTCGGAAGAGCGCGTCAAGGCAGTCCTCGACGTCTTCCAGTCCAAGCTGGTCAAGCGCAACATCTCGCTGAAGTCCCTGGACGCCGGCGAGCCGTTCGCCTCGGGCAAGGAATACCGCATCGAAGCCGCCATCAAGGAGGGCATCGCCCAGGATGTCGCCAAGAAGATCAACAAGCTGATCCGCGACGAGGGCCCGAAGGGTGTCAAGTCCATCATCCAGGGCGACGAGCTGCGCGTCTCTTCTAAGTCCCGCGACGACCTGCAGAGCATCATCGCGTTGCTGAAGGACTTCGAAGAAGCCGACCTCCAGTTCATCAACTACCGCTAAGCGTCCACCGCTGCGGTACGACCTAGGCGAGGAGCCCCTGCCGGGGCTCCTCGCCTATTTCCATCTAACCGGTGCGATACCGGAGTTTAGTACTGCTGGCCGCCGGCCATGGACTCCAGGCGCGCAATACGCTGGTCCATTGGCGGGTGGGTGGAGAACATCTGCTTCAGCTTCGAACCGAACGGGTTGGCGATCATCAGGTGCGAGCTGTTGACCAGCTTCTGATCCTGGGCGGGCAACGGGGCCGCGCTGATGCCGCTTTCAAGCCGGCGCAGCGCGCTGGCCAGGGCCAGCGGGTCGTTGGTCAGCTTGGCGCCGTCCTCGTCCGCGTCGAACTCGCGGGTGCGGCTCACGGCCATCTGGATGATCGACGCGGCAATCGGAGCCAGCAGGGACAGCGCGATCAGCGCGATCGGGTTGACGTTGCGGTTCTCGTTGTTGTTTCCGCCGCCGAAGAACAGCAGGAACTGCGCCAGCGAGGTGATCACGCCGGCGATGGCCGCCGCCACCGAGGAGGTGAGGATGTCGCGGTTGTAGACATGCATCAGCTCGTGGCCCAGCACCCCGCGCAGCTCGCGCTCGTTGAGCAGCTGCATGATGCCCTCGGTGCAGCACACCGCGGCGTTCTCCGGGTTGCGTCCGGTCGCGAACGCGTTCGGCGAGGCGGTCGGCGAAACGTACAGGCGCGGCATCGGCTGCTGGGCATTCATCGACAGCTCGCGCACGATCCGGTACATTTCCGGCTGCTGCTCCTCGGTCACCGGGTAGGCATGCATCGAGCGCAGCGCGATCTTGTCGCTGTTCCAGTAGCCGTACGCGGTGGTGGCCACGCCGATCAGGGCGAAGATCCAGATGAAGCTGGCGTTGCCGGTGCCGTTGGCAATCAGGGAGCCAATTGCCAGGAGCAACGCAAACATGCCGCCAAGCAAAAGGGCCGTCTTGAATCCGTTGTTGTGTCCATGCACGATGGCGTACTCCCCTAGTCATGAATTCGTACTTAGTCTTCCTAGTCTAGTCAACGTACGGAAACGCCGCACCGTTCCGCTGCGGGGAGAAAACCTGCGCCGCGGCAGGGTGATCTTGGCAACGCCGGCGGTTAATGAAGCGAAACGGGGAACGCCGCGCACGGCTCGATGTTATAGCGTGTGATTTGTATCCACTTCTTGATAAGAAGTTTCCGGGCTCACCGCAGTCCTCCCTGTTCGAAAGCCGATCCGCCGCATGACACCACGCACCGTGAACCCCATCCGCTCGCAGCACAGCTACGGCTTGATCCAGGGAAGCACCGCCTACCTCATCTGGGGCCTGCTCCCGGTCTATTTCCTCATGCTCCCGCAGATCTCGGCCTTCGAGTTCGTTGCGGTCCGAGTGGTGTTCTCCTTGGTTTTCTGCGTCATGCTGCTGCTTGCGACCAAGCAGATGCGCCAGTTCGCGGCCATGTTCAAGGAAGGCAAGACCATGCGGCAGCTGGCGCTGGCCAGCTTCCTGATCGCGGCGAACTGGGTGCTCTACGCGGTGGCGGTGCTGACCGGACACGTGCTGGAGGCGTCGCTGGGCTACTTCATCAATCCGATCGTGGCGATCCTACTGGGCGTGCTGGTGCTGAAGGAACGGTTGCGGACCCTGCAATGGGTGGCAGTGGGCTTCGCCTGCCTCGCGGTGATCGTGCTGACCATCGGCTTGGGCCGGGTTCCTTGGATCTCCCTGGGCTTGGCTTTCTCCTTCGGCTTCTACGGCCTGGTGAAGAACCAGGTGGGCCAGAGCGGCACTGCGCTGGGCACACTGACCATGGAGACCCTGTGGCTCGCTCCCCTGGCCGCCGTGTTCATCGGCTGGCTAGCCATGGAGGACTCCTCGGCCCTGTTTGCGGCCGACCCGGCCACGGTGCTCCTGTTGGCCGCCAGCGGCATCATTACCGCTGTGCCGCTACTGCTCTTCGGCGGGGCTGCCCGGCGCTTGCCGCTGAGCACCGTCGGCTCCCTGCAGTTCCTGGCTCCGCTGATCCAGTTCATGCTCGGACTGCTGGTCTTCGGCGAGCAGATGCCGGTGGAACGCTGGATCGGATTCGGGCTGGTCTGGGTCGCCGTCATCATCGTCCTGGTCGACATGCTGCGCGCGCCCAAGGCCGGCACCATGCCGGAGCCCAAGCAGCTCGTCTAAGGCTCCCTCCGCGCACAGCGAGGCCCGCAGCTTCTCCCAGTCCTTTGGGAAAGCAGCTGCGGGCCTTGTTCATTAGCTGAACCGTCTGCCCCGCTTCTTGAGGCCTTCTGGTCGCTCCAGCGCACCCGTCCCGTGCTGCTTCACTTCGCGGCCGACAGGTCCCCTGCAGCGCCCTGCCGGGTGCCTGCCCGCGCGGGTGCGACGCGGAAGGCCGGGAAGCCCCCGGTTAATGCACGGCATCCCGCACAGCGCGAGCTGTGCGGGATGCCGTTTGGGGTGGGTTTATCCGTTCGCTGCCAATTAGGCGGCGTGCTTGCGGATTGCTGCTTCCAGCACGTCGAACGCGTCGGTGAGCAGCTCGTCGCCGATGACCAGTGGTGGCAACAGGCGGACAACGTTGCCGTAGGTGCCGCAGGTCAGGATGAGGACACCCTGGGCCAGGCACTCGTCGGCGATGGCCTTGGTTACGGCTGCGTCAGGCTGCTTGCCGCCGGCCTTGACGAATTCCAACGCGATCATCGCACCGCGGCCACGGACGTCGCCCACTGCCGGGACGTCCTTCTGCAGCGCGGTGAAGCGGGTGAAGAACTGCTCCTGGATCTCGCGGGCGCGGCCCGAGAGGTCCTGCTCCTCCATGAACTTGATGGACTCCAGCGCAGCTGCCACGGCAACAGGGTTGCCGCCGTAGGTGCCGCCCAGGCCACCGCCGTGCACGGCGTCGATCAGTTCGGCGCGGCCCACGATGCCCGACAGCGGCATGCCACCGGCGATGCCCTTGGCCACGGTGATGATGTCCGGCTCGATTTCCTCGATGTCCGAGGCGAACCAGGAGCCCGAGCGGGCGAAGCCGGCCTGTACTTCGTCGGCGACGAAGACGATGCCGTTTTCCTTGGCCCATTCGGCAATGCGAGGCAGGAAGCCGGTGGCCGGGACGATGAAGCCGCCCTCGCCCTGGATCGGCTCGATGATGATCGCGGCGATCTGGTCGCCGCCGATCTGCTTCTCCATGGCCAGGATGGCGCGCTCAGCGGCTTCCTTGCCCGAGATGTTCGGGTTCTCTTCGCGGTATGGGTAGCTCATCGGCATGCGGTAGATCTCCGGCGCCAGCGGGCCGAAACCGCGCTTGTACGGAGCTGCCTTGGCGGTCAGGCCCATGGTCAGGTTGGTGCGGCCGTGGTAGGCGTGGTCGAAGGCAACCACTGCCTGGCGGCCGGTGGCCACGCGGGCCACCTTGATGGCGTTCTCCACTGCTTCGGAGCCCGAGTTGAAGAATGCGGCGCGCTTTTCGAAGCTGCCCGGGGTGATGGCGGCAAGCTTCTCAGCCAGCTCGATGTAGCCCTCGTACGGGGCGACCATGAAGCAGGTGTGGGTGAAGCGCTGGGCCTGCTCGGCGACGGCCTTGGCCACTGCCTGGTTCGAGGCGCCAACGGTGGTCACGGCGATGCCGGAGCCGAGGTCGATCAGCTGGTTGCCGTCCACGTCGACGATGATGCCACCGTCAACGTCTGCAGCGTACACCGGGAGGGTCGAGGCGACGCCAGCTGCCACCGCGTTGGCGCGGCGAGCGGTCAGCTCCTGAGACTTGGGGCCTGGGAATGGGCCTTCGAGCTTGCGCTTCTGTTCAATGCGGTAGGTAACGTCCACCAGCTTTTCCTCTCACTATGGCTCTTGCATCCGCCGAGGAATGCAAAGTTCTAGTAGCAGAATATGTTGGCGCGAAACGTTGCACTACCGGATTCAGCACAAGGAGCTGCCGGCTTGGTAGTGCAAGTGCACAGACAAAGCGCGGCCCCCGTTCCGCGAAGGAACGGGAGCCGCGCTGGTGCTGCCGTAAATCGAGGCTACAGCGAGTGTGCCGGCTCGATCACGTCGTCATCGGTCTTCTCCGGGTGACGCGACAGGTGGATGAGGGATAGGGCCAGGCCGCCCCAGATGGTGAGCATCGAAATGATCATGAAGACAATCGCCAGTGCGCTCATTGTCAGTATTCCTTTCCTGCGGGTTCCGGAATTTCCTCGGCTTCGACATTCTTCTTGTGCTGGTGGAATTCCGGGTCATCAAGCTTGGACTTCTTGCTCCACGGAACCATGGACAAGATGATTGCGCCCACGATCAGCGCACCGGCCATGCCCCAGCCGAAGACACCGTTGAACCATGCCGGATAGCCGGAATACTGCTCGGCCATCTTGGTCTGGACCTCGTTGATGAGCATGTAGCCCAGCGCTGCCGGGCCGACGCCGCCAACCAGGACTTTCCAGCCGGTGCCCACCTTGATGGAGCTGTGGCGGTTAAGGTGCTTGGCCAGCTTCGGGAGCATGCCCAGGCCGGCGCCGAGGACGATCACGATGACCAGTGCGCAGGCAAGGATGCCGAACTGGTTCACGAACGCGTCCATGGTGTCCAGCAGGTACAGGCCCGTGGTGGTCGGGAACAGCGCCAGGGAAATCAGCGCGACCGGGATGGTCACGATCAGGGTCGCCGGTGCACGGCGCCAGCCCAGCTTGTCCTGGAACGCCGCCACGATCACTTCGAGGATCGAGATCAGCGAGGTCAAGCCGGCGAAGACCAGCGAACCGAAGAACAGCACGCCGATGACCGAACCCAGCGGCGCCTGCGACACGATGGTCGGGAAGGCGATGAATGCCAGGCCGATGCCGCTGACCGCGACCTCGTCCACGCTGGAGTTCGCGTTGTAGGCCATGAAGCCAAGGGCGGCGAACACGCCGATGCCTGCCAGCAGCTCGAAGCTCGAGTTGGCGAAGGCCACCACGTAGCCGGAACCGGTCAGGTCGCTCTTGCGTTTCATGTAGGAGGAGTAAGTCACCATGATGCCGAAGGCCACGGAGAGCGAGAAGAAGATGTGTCCGAACGCAGCAGCCCAGACGCTCGGGTTCTTCAGCGCTTCGAAGTTCGGGGTGAAGAAGGTGTTCAGGCCGTCGATGGCGCCGGGCAGGAAGACCGACTGGACCACGAGGACCAGGAACATGATGATCAGCAGCGGCATGAAGATGGCGTTGGCGCGGGAAATGCCCTTGTTCACGCCGGCCACCATGATCACGATGGCGATCAGCCAGACGGCGAACATCGGGATCAGCACCGGGCCGACGAAGTCGAAGCCAACGGTGACTTCTTCCTGGACCTTCAGGAAGTCGTTCATGAAGAATCCACCAGCGCCGTCAGGGTTCTTGTCCCAGGCCTTGGTGATGGAGAACCAGCAGTACATGGCGGCCCACGCAATGATGGCCGCGTAGTAGATGGCGATGATGAAGCAGATCAGGACCTGCCACCAGCCGAGCACTTCGGCCTTGCGATTCGCGCGGCGGTAGGACAGCGGGGCCGACCCGCGGTAGCGGTGGCCGACTGCGTAGTCCAGGAACAGCAGCGGAATACCGGCGCACAGGATGGCAACCAGATAAGGGATGAGGAATGCGCCGCCGCCGTTTTCGTAGGCGACGTAGGGGAAACGCCAAATATTTCCCAGACCAACGGCCGAACCGATCGCGGAGAGAATGAAGAGTTTGCGTGACGAGAAAGTCTCACGCTTGTCTGATGCGAGCGGAGCGCCCTGAGTAGATGATTGAGAGCTCATGTCACTAAGCTAGCGCAAAAATTTCGCAATGTGGTCACTTTTCGGCATCTTTCGCGCAAGTTTTTGAGCATTTTGCGCAAATCGTTGCAGCGGGAGACGCACCATAGAATGAACCTATGGCAATTAGTTTACGCGGACTGCTGGATCATGACGAGCTTGGTTTAAAGGCTTTGACTGATCCTACACACTCCTTGGAGACCGCGATCACATGGGGCGCGGTGACTGAGCTTCTGGACCCCTCCAAATTCCTCACCGGCCGCGAGATCGTGCTGACCACCGGAGTCCGCCAGAAGTCGGCCGCGGCGCAGATCGATTTCGTTCGCACGCTCGCGGCAAACGATGTGGTGGCGCTGGGGTTCGGTATCGGCTTGGAGCACGAAAGCGTACCGGGTCCGGTACTTGAAACCGCCCGGGAAGTAGGCCTGCCGGTCATCGAGGTGCCCTATAAAACTCCTTTCGCGGCGATTTCGCGCCTAATTGCCGAAGCGCTGAACGCCGACCACGTCAAGCGTGTTGAGAACCTGCTGCGCGCCCACCAGAAGCTGGCCCAATCCCTGCTGTCTTCGGATCTGGACCGCATGCTCACCGAGCTGTCCAAGATGCTGAGCACCGAAGTCGCCTTGAGCCTGCACGGCGAAGTGATCAGCGGCGACTTCGATCCGGGGCGAGCCTGGCACGAGCTGCCGGTGGCCACCGGGCTGCGCGACCGCTGCACCTTGCACATCGCCGAGCCCTACACCCGGGACCCCATCGTGGAATACGCCCAGTCGCTGATCGGACTGGAGCTGACCAACAAGTCCCGGCTGCGCGCCTCGCGGCGCTTGGCCAACGGGCAGGTACTGGCCGACCTTGCCTCCGGAGCGCTGTCCGGATCGGACGCGGCGGTCCGCCTGGGCGCGCTGGGCCTGGAATCCCAGCGCGAGCACTCGGTGGTGCTGGTGCAGGCCAGCGGCCAAGCCGACAGGCTGCAGACACTCCCCCTGCCCGCCGACCTCGCCTCGCAGGTCACCGCCATCGTCGAGGACCGGCTAGTGGTCATCGTGGCGTACAAGCAGGTGCAGCTGTCCATCGACCGGCTCGACACCTACCTGGCTACCGCAGGCATCCCCGCCAA
Source organism: Arthrobacter sp. YC-RL1 (assembly GCF_001454985.1). Taxonomy (NCBI): domain Bacteria; kingdom Bacillati; phylum Actinomycetota; class Actinomycetes; order Micrococcales; family Micrococcaceae; genus Arthrobacter; species Arthrobacter sp. YC-RL1. Next base: position 1,198,921 of record NZ_CP013297.1, on the reverse strand, counting down.
GGTCGGCTACGGCGGACGCTACTCGAACACCACCGGCATCCGGTGGAGCTATTTCGAGGCCCTGGAATCGCTACGCCACGGCGAACGCGTCAATGTCCCCACCAAGCTCTCGCTGACCTCCCTGCTGTTGGCCGCCCGCGACGTGCCCTTGCAGGACCTGGCCGCCGAGGCGCTGGGCCCCATCCAGGATTTCGATTCCTCCCACGACTCGGGGCTGATGCGCACCCTGCGCGAGTACCTGAACCGCGACGGCTCCGTGGGAGCGGTGGCCGAATCGATGGGACTGCACCGCAACACCGTGCGCTACCGCATGCAGCAAATTGCCGAGCTCTCCGGCTACGACCCGAACGTCACCAGTGACCGGGTCCAACTATGGATTGCGCTCAGTGCACTTGAGCTGCGCTAGTTCTGGATAGGATTAACGCATGGCTGACATGTTTCTAGAGAAGTTCCGTTCACTCGTCCCGAAATACCTTGAGGACCAGTGGAACGAAGCCGATGGCCTGAGCGCCGGGGAATTGGCAGACCGCCTGGCCGAGGCCAAGGTCCAGATCCCCTTTGTCCTGGAGGAGTTCTACCTCGCCCTGGGCAACAACGACGATTTCATGGAGGCCTACCACTACTTCTTCGATCCCGAAGAGCTGGAAATCGAGGACGGCTACCTGTTGTTCCTCGAGGACGAGGAAGAGAAGTTCGTGTGGGGCTTCAAGCAGTCCCAGCTCGAGGTGCCGGATCCGATTGTCTACCGCCGCAACAACGCCAAGGGCAACTGGGTCAGCGAGGAGGGCACCTTCAGCGAATTCACCCTGGACATGTTCGCCTGGGTCTTCGAGGAATTAGCTGCCGAGCTGGAGGACTAGTGCTCTACCGTTCCCACGAACCGCACGGCTACCAGTGCCCGTTCTGCGAGCTGGTCAACAACCTGCCCTTCAGCGAGGACAACCTGTGCGCCCCGACGGACATGATCTACCAGACCGGCCAGGTCGCGGCGATCATGGCCTGCGACGGTTTCGGGAACTTCGGCGGGCACGTGATGATCATCCCGACAGCCCATCTTGAATCCCTGTACGACCTGGATGAGCAGATCGGCGCCGCGATCATGCGCGAGACCCGGCGTATCGCGCTGGCCATGAAGCTGGCGTGGAATCCGGACGGCACCAGCACCCGCCAGCACAACGAGCCTGCCGGGAACCAGCATGTCTGGCACTACCACCAGCATGTCTTTCCGCGGTACTGGGACGACGAGCTCTACCGCCAGCTGCGCCACCGGGTTCCTGTCGAGGACCGCGCCGCGAAGGCCGAGCAGCTGCGCGCGGCGCTCTTCAGCGACGAACACCCGCAGCGGCTCTACGAGTCCGACCTGCGGTGCTGAAAACCGCGGCTTAAACCAATGAAGTCCTGCACTTCCCTTCCGGGAGGTGCAGGACTTCGTTGCTTGGACGGTTCGCCGGAGCTAGGCTTCGCGGGTCACCACGGCGTCCGCGAAGGAGATCAGCGCGCTCTTCACGGTGCCTTCAGGCAACGGAGCCAGCACCTCGATAGCGTCGTCGGCCCAGCGGCGAGCCACGCTCCAGGCGTCCTGGACGGAGCGGTGGGCGGCGACGGCTTCCACGGCCTTGGCCAGAGCCTCGTCGCTTGTCAGGTCCGAATCCACCAGCTCGACGGCCGCCTGCGCGGCGGCGTCGCCGTTCTCGGCGGCCTGGCGCAGCAGCAGCACCGGCAGGGTCGGCACGCCTTCGCGCAGGTCGGTGCCCGGGGTCTTGCCCGAGTCGGCTTCCTTGGAGGCGATGTCGATGACGTCGTCCGCGACCTGGAAGGCCACACCGACCTTCTCGCCGTACTCGCGCAGCACTTCGATGAATTCGGGGATGCCGCCGAAGCGGGCGCCGAAGGCGCCGGAGGTCGCCAGCAGGGAGGCGGTCTTGTCGCTGATCACCTGGATGTGGTGGGCGATGGCGTCGTCGCCCTCACGCGGGCCGATGGATTCGTGCAGCTGGCCCAGGCACAGGCGCTCGAAGGTGCGCGACTGCCATAGCACCGCTTCGGGGCCCAGGTCGGCGCCGAAGACTGAAGCGCGGGCGAAGATCAGGTCTCCGGCCAGGATGGCCACGGAGTTGCCCCAGACCTCATGGGCGGTGGGAGCGCCGCGGCGCATCGGCGCGGAGTCCATGACGTCATCGTGGTACAGGGTTGCCAGATGGGTCAGCTCGACCACGGCGGCGGCCTTGATGACCTCGTCGGTCACGCCGCCGCCCAGCAGGGAAGTCAGCAGCACCAGCAGCGGGCGCACGCGCTTGCCGCCGGCTTCCACCAGGTGTCGGCTTGAGGCATCAATCAACGGGTCGGAGTTGGCCAGCGCATCGCGCAGCAGCTTCTCCACCTTGGCCATGCCCATGGAGATGGCAGGTCCGAATTCGGGATCCTCGGCGATCAGTGCAAAGCCCGAGGGAAGATTGATGGCCGCAGCAAGCACTGCGGTTTCAGGATTCAGCTCAATCGAGTCGGACACCTCGTGTCCGGCTGCGGTCCAGTTGCTCTTGGAATCAGTCACTGTTTTACGGCTTACTATCTTTCATCGGCTTGGTCATCGCATTGAACGAGGACTGCTTGCCCGCGCTGGTGGCGCACAAACATCACTTCACTCTATCCGATGCGTTCCACTGAACGCTCGCAGACCGGCGCTTGCCGCGTTTTATGGCATGGCAATGGGCCGCGAAACTGGTCAACACCGAGTTTACCGGGTCGCGCGCGATGGCGCGGCGCAACCCGCTGAAAGTCACAGCTGCATCCGGCGTGGTGACAGCGGACACCTCCTCCAGTCGCCGGTGGTCATTGCGCGGTAGGCTTAGCCCTATCATGTCTGCAGATTCGTCCGTTCTCGGCGCCAGCGGCCTTCATGCCTCGGCACCAGCGTTAACCAGCATCACCTTCGAGTACGAAGGTGCCTCCGAGCATCTCATCTCCGATTCCCTGCGCCACGGCAGCATGGTCTGGACGCGGCGCGGACGCGGGCTGGTGGGATTCGGGACCGCCGCGCGGTTGACTACCCGCGGCGAACAGCGCTTCGTCGAGGCGCGCACCTGGTTCGCGCAGCTGCTCTCACAGGCGCAGATCACCGACCCGATCAACCGGCCCGGCAGCGGCCTGATCGCGTTCGGGTCCTTCGCCTTCTCCTTCACCAGCGCCTTCGACTCGCGCTTGGTGATCCCCCAGATCGTGCTGGGGCAGGATGACGAGAAGTCGTGGATCACGGTGACCGGCAGCGCCGAACAGCTGGCTGGCCTGACTCTCGACTCCGCGCTGGAACGCGCCCGGGCCGCTAAGGACGAAGCGGCACTAGCCCCGACGACCCAGGGCGAGATCGAATTGACCAGCGGACAGCTGACCGCCGGCGCCTACCTTGACGCGGTGCGCCAGGCGCTGGGCACGTTCAGCGAGTCAGGCATCTCCAAGCTGGTGCTCGCCCGGGACATCATGGCCCGCAGCACCACACCGATCGACCTGTCCCATGTCGTGACCGCGTTGACCGAACGCTACGGCAACTGCTGGACCTACTCGGTGGACGGGTTGGTGGGCGCCACCCCCGAGATGCTGGTGCGTGTCACCAACGGACTGGCCGAGGCCCGCGTGCTGGCCGGCACCCTGGACCGGGCCACCGAAGGGGCTGACGCCCCGGACTTTGCCAAGCGCCGGCTCTTCGACGACCCCAAGCAGCGCCACGAGCACCAGCTGGCCATCGATTCGCTGACCGAAGCGCTGAACCCGATTTCCCACGGCATGAAGTCCCCGGACGAGCCGTTCATCCTGCAGCTGCCCAATGTCTGGCACCTGGCCAGCGACGTGCGCGCCGAACTGCGCCCGGACGAGCGCGGGGCGCTGCCCTCAGCACTGGACATCGCGGAGATCTTCCACCCGACCGCCGCGGTGTGCGGCACTCCCACGAAGCAGGCCGGAGCGGTGCTGCGCCAGCTGGAAGGCCTGGACCGCGGACCCTACGCCGGCCCGGTGGGCTGGGTGGACTCGCGCGGCGACGGCGAATTCGGGATCGCGCTGCGCGGAGGCATTCTGGAGGATGCAAACCACATGCGCCTCTACGCCGGTTGCGGCATCGTTCCAGGCTCGGTGCCCGAAGACGAGCTGGCCGAGTCATGGGCGAAAATGCGCCCGATGCGCCAGGCGCTGGGCGCCGAGTAGTGCCCTAGCCGGCTTCCTCGTGCTGGTCAGGTAATGGTCGGATTTGAGCACAAGTTTTACTTATGCTCCCCGACACGTGTGTGAGGTGAATCTCATCCTCGTTGTAGCGTGGTTATGATTGTGCGTACGCAATGATCCACTCGCATTACCCGAAAGTAGGTTTTGATCCTATGCGTCTGACCAAGAAACGTTTTGCCACCACCCTGGCAGCAACTTCCGTGGCACTTCTGGCCCTGACCGCCTGCGGCTCCGATAGCGGTTCGGCCGAGCCTTCGGCAGACGCCGCAGGTGGGCCGACCTTCCTCAACGCAGGCAAGCTCACCGTTTGCTCCGACATCCCCTACGAGCCATTCGAGTTCGTCAAGGGCGGCAAGAACGTCGGCTTCGACATGGACATCGCCGCGGAAATCGCCAAGGATGCCAAGGTTGAGCTGAACGTCATCGACGCAAGCTTCGACTCCATCGAATCCGGCCTGTTCAAGTCCCAGTGCGACATTGCCATTTCCTCGCTGTCCATCACCGATGCGCGCGCCAAGAAGATGAACTTCTCGACCCCGTACATGGATGACGACCTGGTGCTGATTTCCAAGGACGGTTCGGGCATCACCGATCTGGCCACGGCCAAGGACAAGAAGGTGGGTGTGCAGCAGGCCACCACCGGCGAGAAGTACGCCAAGGAACAGGGCCTGAGCAACATCGTGGGCTACGAGGACGCGGGCTTGCAGACCCAGGCCCTGCTGGCCGGCCAGGTTGACGCGCTGCTGGGCAACCAGTCGGTGCTCGGCTACGCGATCAAGGACAAGCCGGGCTACGCGGTGGTCGCCGACTTCAAGACCGGCGAGCAGCTGGGCGTCGGAGTGCCGCTGGAGCAGGCCGCCACCCTCGAGTTGGTCAACGGCACCCTGAAGCGCCTGACCGATTCGGGTGAAATGGAAGAGCTGACCGTGAAGTGGTTCGGCGAGAAGTAAGTCCTCGTCGCTAACGGACTATTTAGACGCGGGGGCCGAGCGACGCCCTGATCCGGGCGCCGCGGCGGCCCCCGCGACCTTTATGAGAGGTACACCATGGCAATGACCACGAGTCAGCGCGCCCGCCTGAGCAAAACCATCCAGATCATCCTGTTTGTTGCGATCATCGCCGCAGTGGTCTTGTCCCTGGACTGGGAAAAGACCCGCTATGCCTTCTTCTCCTTCGAGAAGCTAGGCCCGATGTTCCCGGACATGATCATTGTCGGCTTGAAGAACACCATCTTCTACACCGTTATTTCCTTCGCCTTCGGCCTGGTTGTCGGCCTGTTGCTGGCGTTGATGAAAATGGCGTCCTTCGCCCCGTACCGCTGGTTCGCCACCGCTTTTGTTGAATTCTTCCGCGGCATCCCCGCCATCCTGGTGCTGTTGGCCTTCGGCTTCGGCCTCCCCCAGGCCTTCGGCACCACCTGGCCGCAGCCGGTGAACATCATGCTGGCATTGGGTCTGGTATCTTCGGCCTACATCGCCGAGACACTGCGCGCGGGCCTGCAGGCAGTGCCCAAGGGGCAGACCGAAGCGGCACGTTCGCTGGGCATGCCTGCCTGGCGCGCCATGGTCACCATCGTGATCCCGCAGGCGTTCAAGATCGTCCTGCCTCCGATGACCAACGAAATCATCCTGCTGACCAAGGACTCCTCGCTGGCCTTCATCCTGGGCGCGTCGATGGCCCAGTACGAAATGACTAAATTCGGCCGCGATGGCATCCAGTCGCTGGACGCCGGCATCACCCCGCTGGTCGCCGCCGGCCTGTTCTACCTGGTCATCACGATCCCGTTGAGCCTGGTAGCCCGGAAGTTTGAATCCCGCTCGGCTCGGACCAAGCGCTAGAAAGGACCGACAATGACCACGACCAACAACTCGATGGCAGAACGCGCCGCCGGCGTGGAGATCTCGGACCTGCGCAAGTCCTACGGCAGCAACGAGGTGCTCAAGGGCATCAGCCTGGACGTCAGGCCCGGCGAGGTAGTCTGCCTGATCGGCCCTTCGGGCTCGGGCAAGTCCACCCTGCTGCGCTGCGTGAACCTGCTGGAGAAGCCGAACGGCGGCACCATCCACGTGGGCGGCTTCGAGGCCACCGACCCCGAGGTCAACCTGGACAAGATGCGCCAGAACGTCGGCATGGTGTTCCAGCAGTTCAACCTGTTCCCGCACCTGACCGTGCTGGAGAACTGCACCGTCGCCCAGATCAAGGTGCTCAAGCGCGACAAGGCCAAGGCGCACGCCACCGCGAAGCTGAACCTGGAACGTGTGGGTCTGGGCGACTTCGGCGGACGCTATCCGGACGAGCTCTCCGGCGGCCAGCAGCAGCGCGTGGCGATCGCCCGCGCGCTGTCCATGGAACCGACCCTGATGCTCTTCGACGAGCCGACCAGTGCGCTGGACCCGGAGACCGTGGGCGAAGTGCTGGCCATCATGAAGAAGCTGGCCCGCGAGGGCATGACCATGCTGGTGGTGACCCACGAGATGGCCTTCGCCAAAGAGGTCGCCGACCGCGTGGTTTTCATGGACGGCGGCGTCGTGGTGGAGGAGGGCGTTGCGGCCGAGGTCATCGGCAATCCGCAGCAGCCGCGAACGCAGGACTTCCTGCGCCGCGTGCTCGACCCTACCCACGTGGATATCTAGTCCTCCCCCGGAGATAGGAATCGCCGAAGCCCCGGCAGGCATCCTGGCCATCAGCCAGTTCGCCTGCCGGGGCTTCGCCGCGTCTGGCGCGGTTCCGAGTCCGGATCAGGCCGCAGGCCAGGGCAGTTCGCCCAGGCGCTTATTCAGTTCCAGATGGTGCGCGCGCAGTGCCTGGCGGCTCGCCGGGATCTCGATCAGCCGCAAGTCCCCGGGGGTGCCGCTAGACAGCAGCGAGCCGAGTTCTGCGCGGGTGAGCACCCGGTGGTAGCTCCAGCCGTAGCCTTCGGCGAGCGCCCTCAGGTCCATCTGCTGGGGCGTGGCGAACAGCCGCTCCACGCTATTGCCGTAGCGCCGGGATTCGTCCACCTGGCCGTGCTCCAGTGTGGAGAAAATCGCTCCTCCCCCGTCGTTGTAGACGACAACGTCCACCGTGGGCTTCTGCTCGCCCAGGGTCCAGAGCATCGAGCTTGCGTCATGGGCGAAGGTAATGTCCCCCATGACTGCCACGGTGTGCTGCCCGCTGCCCGCCGCCAGGCCCAGGGCCGTGGAGATGGTCCCGTCGATGCCGGCCAATCCGCGGTTCGCATGGCAGGTGCTGGCCCCCGGAACGCTCGGATCCGCAGCCAGGTCGAAGTCGCGCACGATGTTCGAGGACCCCAGCAGCAGCTGCGGAATGCGGGCGTTCCAGATTTCCTCCGCCACTGCGGCCCCGTCCAGGGTTTCGGGTTCCTGCAGTGCTGCGCGGATCGGCTGGGCCTGCGCATCCAGTTGTTGCCAGCCCTCCAGCCAGCCCCGGGGTGCGGTGCCGGCGAAGTCGACGAGCTGCTGGGGATCTGCCACGGGTGTTTCGCGCCGGCGCCCGGCCTCGTACCAGGGGGCAGGAGCCGGTTCCCAGATCACCGAGTCGATGTGCGCTGCGGCGAGCAGCCGGCCGACCGGGCGGCTGAGCGTGGGACGCCCGAACAGCACCACGCGTTCGATGCGCTCAAGACCTACCGCGATCAGCGGGCGGTAGTGGCGGATGGCGTGGGCGGAGAAGCGCGCGTTGGAGGACGGCTCGGCGAAGAGCGGCAGCCCCAGGTGCTGGGCGAAAGCCTGCGCCTCGGGACCCGCAGCGTGTCCGGCGACAACCACTGTGCGCCGCACGGCGGCGTCGGTGGGCTGCGGCCAGGCGGTTCCGGACAGTTGGGTTCCTGGGCTTGCCCAGTCCCCCGGCTCAATGCCGGTCCAGGCTTGGGTCTCCACTCGGGAATCGTCTTCAGGCGTCAGCGGGTCGCGGAATTGCAGGTTCAGCTGCACCGGGCCGGCCGGTGCCTGCGCATTGCCGCGCAGAGCGGCCAGGGCCGCATCCAGCGCAGTTGCAGGGCTGTTCCCGGCGGGGACGTTCAGCGCCGCACGAACGTGCTCGCCGAACAACGTTTTCTGCCGGGTGCTCTGGCTGGCGCCGGTTCCGTGCAGCTCGTCCGGCCGGTCGGCCGAGAGCACCAGCAGCGGCGTGCCGGTGTGGTTGGCTTCCATGACGGCGGGCAGCATCTGGCCGATGGCCGAGCCGCTGGTGGCGGCGATGGCAGTGGGCGCGCCGGTGGCCTGGGTTAGTCCCAGCGCCATGAAAGAAGCCGAGCGTTCGTCGATGCGCACATGCACCCGAAGCTTCCCTGCGGCTTCGGCTTCGGCCGCGGCGTAGGCCAGCGGGGCGCTGCGGGAACCGGGAGAAATCACCAGGTCTCTGATTCCTGCGGCAATCAGTGCCGAGAGCACCTCGCGGGCCGTGGTGATGGCACGCTGTCCATCCTGCTGCGCACTCACGCGTTCAGTCACCTCTAGTCTTGGCCGGAAAACACCCTTCCAAGTCTATCGAGTCGCCGGTTGCCCGGTACCCGGAGTTCATCCCGGGACGCGGACAGCGGCGGGAAGCCTGTCGCTTCCCGCCGCTTCCTGCCTGTCACCGGAAATGGCTAGTGCTTGCCGTGCCCATTGCCGTGGCCATGCCCGTGACCGTTTCCGTTGTTGCCCTGGCGCTCGGTGAAGACTTGGACCACGCTGGGCCGCGGGCCGTAGAACTGGCCCTTCTTCACCTTGCCCGGAGCGGCTACGAAATCGGGGAACAGCGACGCCGGCTGGGCGAAGCTGCCGCCCTCGCCCGGATGCTGCACCGCAACGAACACCGAACCGTCCTTGTCATGGATCACCGGGCCGCAGGTCTCGGCCCCGGTGGGCACCGCGAGGAACTGCTCCACGCGGCCCCGGTCCTTGCCGGTCAACGTCACCTTGTGCAGCGCGTCGGAGTAGCCGATGGTGCCCGGGGCGCCATCGGTGGAGATCCATAGGTTGCCCGCCGAGTCGAAGGCCAGGTTGTCCGGGCAGGAAATCGGGGAGACCTTCTGCGCCGGATAGCCGGAGAAGTAGGTGGAGGAGTTGACCTTCGGGTCGCCCGCCACCAGCAGGATGTTCCAGGTGAACTTGGTGGCCGTCGCGTCGTTGCCAGCTTCGGTCAGCTCCAGGACGTGCCCGTCGCGGTTTGCCACGCGCGGGTTCTGCTCGGTGGCGCCTTCCTTGCCTGCCTTGCCGCGGTCGGAGTTGTTGGTCAGCGCCACGTACAGCTTGCCGGAGACCGGGCTCGGCTCCACGTCTTCGGGGCGGTCCATCTTGGTGGCGCCGATCTTGTCGGCGGCCAGACGGGTATACACCAGCACTTCTTCCACGCTCATGCCGTCCACCATCGACTTGCCGCCGCGCACCAGCGGAAGCCAGGTGCCGGTGCCGTCGAAGGCGCCGTCCGAGGGCAGCGCCCCGCTGCCGTCGATTTCAGCGGCCGGCGAGTTGCCGGCGAACTTCGCGACATACAGGTCGCCATCCGACAGCAGGGTCATGTTGTGGCGGCGGTCGTTCTTGCGGTAGGTCCCCGAGGAGACGAACTTGTAGATGTATTCGAAGCGCGAGTCGTCGCCCGAGTAGGCGACGGCCTTGCCGTTCTTGGCGATGCGCACATTCGCGCCCTCGTGCTTGAAGCGGCCCAGATTGGTGTGCTTGACCGGGATCGACTTCGGATTCTGCGGATCGATCTCGACAACCCAGCCGAAGCGGTTCGCCTCGTTCTCGAATCCTTCATGGTGCAGGCCGAAGCGCGGGTCGGTGTCTTCCCAGCCGCGTTCGGTGGCCTTGGCCGCGATTCCGTAGCGGGCTTCCTCGGCGGTTCCGCGGCCGCGGAAGTACTGGTCGATGTTCTCCTCGCCGGAGAGCACGGTGCCCCACGGAGTGGTGCCGCCGGCGCAGTTGTTCAAGGTGCCCAGGATCTTGGTGCCCGTGCGGTCCGCTGCGGTCTTGAGCAGGTCGCTGCCCGCAGCCGGCCCGTCCACGGTGAACTCAGTCTGCATGGTGATGCGGCGGTTGCGTTCGCCGCCTTGGACGTAGGTCCACTTCTTGTCGTTCTTCTTGCGAGAGACCTCGACAACGCTGAAGCCGTGGGCGTTCATGGCGATGCGGCGGGCTTCGTCCTTGTTCGCCTCGAACCAGTCGGCGTCGAACATCATGTCTTCGTTGGTGTATTCGTGGTTGGCGACCAGCACGCCGGTGCGGCCGGAGTACTTGTCCACGATGATGTCCAGGTAGTCGCAGTTGTATCCGAACTGCTCGGCCTGCTTGCGTGCGGTCTGATTCTGCGCGTCGAATTCCGGCGAGCGCTTGAACAGCGGGTCGCCCCAGCGGATGATGCTGTGCCAGTCGTAGCCTTCGGGCACGGTCATGGTGTCCACCGAGCGCGAGACCGGGTCGATGGCCTGGAAACCGAGCTTCCCGCCGTGGGAGCCGTGCTTGCCGGCGACGGCCACTTCAGCAGCGGATGCCGGCGGGGCGCCGAACAGCTGCGGGCCGACGACCAGTGCGGAGGCACCGATGGCACCGAGCCCAAGCATCTGGCGGCGGGAGAGCGCGGAGTCGGCGATGTCGCGGAAGTACGCGTTGGATGAGTTGTTGCAGTCCGGCTTGACGCAGGCATCCCCGCATTTGAAGTGGCAGGTCGCTGCGGAACGTCCGCCGCGGGTATGGCCAAGCATCGGCAGCAGGGTACGGGTGGGATTCATTGATCCGTCACTTCCTCGGTGTGGCTCGCTCGTCAGGGGGTGAAGCGATTCGAGGTTTTCATCCCGAAGTGGTCAAAAGCCGTACTGGAGGTTAACACGAGGATAATTCTGGGTGCGGCTCCCCTAGTTCTCCAACAGCTGCGCGTAGCAGTCGCGCACCCGCAGGTGCCACCAGGCCTCTCGTTCCTGTCCCGGATGCAGCTTGGCCAGCTTGTGCGGCTGCGGCTTCACGCGGCGCACCGGCAGGTACCCGGCGGTAGCCAGCAGCGGCTCGTCGGTCACGTCGTCCGCGAAAAGGGTTCCGGTGGACAGCCCGCAGGCATAGGGAAGCTCGGGCAGGGCGCTGGCCAGCGCGGCGGCCTGAGCCAGGCCCACAGAGGTGTCCAGGGCGCTGGAGACCACGACATCGAGTTCGGCCTGCGCAGCGATGTCGAGCACGGTCTGGATGCCTCCCAGCGGCTGAGCCTTGATGATCATCAGGTCGGCGGCCCCGAGCCGGGAGACTTCCAGCGGATCGGTGTGCTTGCGCACTGCTTCGTCCGCGGCGATCTTCAGGTCGATCCGCGCGGAACGCAGTCGCGCGCGGACCTCGGCCAGTCCGGTGATGCCGGGCACCGGCTGTTCCGCGTATTGCAGATCGAAGTCGCTGAGCCGGGTCAGCGCTGCCACCGCGGTGGGGATGTCCCATCCCATGTTCGCGTCCACGCGCAGCGCGGCCTGCGGGTACAAGCGCCGGGTTTCGGCCACCCGGGCAAGGTCCTCATCTACGCTCTGCCCCTGCTCGGCCACCTTGATCTTGATGGTGTGCGGCGCATCGTAGCGTTCAAGCACGCGGCCGACTTCGCCGACCGGAACGGCCGGGAGCGTGGCATTAACCGGGATGCTGGTGCGCAGCGGCTGCGGGAAGGGCTGGTAGGCGGCTTCGATGGCGGCGGCCAGCCAGCGGGATGCTTCCTGCGGACCGTATTCCAAGAAGGCGGAGAATTCTCCCCAGCCCGCCGGTCCTTCGATCAGCAGCGCTTCGCGCTGGGTCACCCCGCGGAATTTCACCTGCATGGGCAGCTGGACTACGTGGCTGTGGGCGAGGATTTCTTCCAGGGCAGGCAGGGGAAAGTTCATAGTCCCAGCCTAGCCATGGTGGCGATAGTTACATGCCCAAAGCGTGCCTTGAAGCACGTGAGTTATGACAGGCTAGAGATATGAGCCGCCATTCCGCCACCCTGAAGCCACGCCACGTGCAGTGGTGGTCCGGCGGGTTGCTGTTGCTGGCGTTGTTCATTGTCGAGTACGTCTTTTTTGTCCAGATGCGCGCCGGCCAGTGGGCCGACCAGGTGGGCTTCACCGTGTGGTCCCAGTGGTGGCCGTCCACCAATTCGGGCAACCCGGTCCGCCAGTTCCTCGATTTCCTGCCGTTGATCTGCGGAGCCATTGCCACGGTGTTCCTGCTCTACCGCGTCATCCGCGACCGCAGATTCCTGCGGGCGGTGATTGCGGTTGCTGCTGCAGGTGCCGCCATGGCCACCACGCAGATCCTCAAGCACATGATCCTGATCCGCCCAGATTTCAACTTCGGCACCTCGGGAAATTCATTCCCTTCGGGACACACCACGGCCGCCGCCGCGGCGATGGGACTGATGTACCTGGTCTCGCCGCCGACGCTACGGCCTGTGGTTCAGCTGGTCGCGTGGGTTTTCGCCACGGCGGCCGGAGTGGCCACGTTGGTGTGCGGCTGGCACCGTCCCAGCGATATCGCCGCCGGTTTCCTGGTCGCAGCGTTCTGGATGGTCCTTGCCAGCGCGGTGCTGCAGCGCATCCAGCCGTTGAGCGGCGAGGTCAGCAAGACCAGCTGGTCGCGAAGCCTGGGCGTCCTAAGCCTGGTCGTCTGGGTGCTGGTGCTGCTGCTGTCCTATCTGCTCCCCCACCCGCACATCCAGAAGGTCCCGCAGGAGCTGCTGCTGGCCTATGCGGTACTGGGCATCGTGCATGTGGTGGCTGCGTCCCTGATCTCGGGGCTGGCGCTGCGCTCCGTTGTCATCGGCCCGGCCCGCATCTGATCCGCCGCAGTACCGGCTAGCGACCCTGGGCGATCAGGGCGTTCAGCTGGGCGGCGGCCTGTTCGGAACGAGGGATGGTGACCGCGAAGCGGCGTTTGTCCTTCAATTCAACGGCCAGCCCTTCATGGCGGCGCAGCACCACGGCGGATCCGCCGGGGAAGAAGCGCCATCCCCAGCCGCCCCATTCCATGGGCTGGATCTCCTCGGCGAGGACCGATTCCATGTCCTTGACCTCGATGGTGCGCGACGGGAACCCCAGAAGGGCGCTGGACACGCGTAGCCTTCCGCCGGCCACCGTCACGCGGATCCTCGCCAGCCCGAGGACCAGCGGGGTGAGCAGGACGATGAAGGCGATTCCCATGATGAAGCTGACGATGTCTCCACCTTCAGTGGTGCTCATGAAGATCATGAAGATACCCATGCCCGCCATGAAAAGTCCTAGCAGCCACAACCACCGGGGGGCGTTCATTGTCTCGCTGAATTCATCACCTGGTGCGATTTCAGCCGCCGGCGGGGCCTTCACTGTGGCTGCCTGCCGCTTCTCCTGTACCTTAGCCAAGCGGTCACGGCGCTTGTTCTGGCGATTGAGCTGGTACTGCTGGAATACCCCGCAGATCCAAACAGGAACAAGGCTGACCAAGGTCGCTGCGATGCTGGCGAAGATCCAGGGTCCCGCTACGGCTTGGGTCGGATCACCGGCGAACGCCGTAGGCACAGAGCTGGAAACATAGACCCCTGCGGTGGTCCAAGCCATCAGGCTTCCCACAAAAAGAAGCCCGAGCAGCACCAGTGGCTTGCGGGTCAGGTACAACGATGCCCATGCGACCAAGCCTCCGAGGATCGCGAAGGTCATGGAGGCGGTGAAGAACACCGCGCTGTCGGCGAATCCGTCCGGCCGGGCGCTGTCGGACCAGTGGGTCGCTGTGATGCTGGGCAGCGACGTCCCCAGCAGCGTCCGGGTCAGCGCGATCACCGCAATGGGCAGGAAAAGCAGGATGATCAGGGGTGTACGGCTTCTGATCTCAACGCGTTCGCTGGAAATGATCTGCCCCTTTCGGCTTCGGCGCTCCGCCCCGTTCTCGGGCCGGTCGCCGGATAAGTCATCTTCAAGTCTAGGAAATGCGCCTTGACTTGCCAATTAATCCCCCGGGCTGCAGCCGCCCAAAGGGTACGGAAAAGGCCCCGCCACCCGGGAAAACTTCCCGGGTTGCGGGGCCTGATTCCGGCCGTCTACAGGGTAGACAGGGCCTTCTTCGGATCGGTCATCGCATCGGCGACGTAGCGCAGGAATCCTGCAGCGGTGCCGCCATCGCAGACACGGTGGTCGAAGCTCAGGGTCAGTTCGCAGATGGAACGGACCTTGATCTTGCCGTTGACAACCCATGGCTTCTCAACGATCCGGCCCAGGCCGAGGATGGCAGCTTCCGGGTAGTTGATGATCGCCGCGGAGCCGTCCACGTTGAACACCCCGTAGTTGTTGATGGTGAAGGTGCTGCCGGACAGGTCGGAGACCCCGGCCTTGCCTTCGCGGGCCACGCCGGCCAGTCGGGCGAACTCGGCCGACAGCTCGTTGGCGTTCAGCTTGTGGGCGTCGCGCACGTTCGGGACCACCAGACCGCGGTCGGTCTGGGCCGCGAAGCCCAGGTTGACCCCATCGAAGATGGTGTGGCGCAGCGAGCCGTCGTCCTCCACGTCGATGCGGCTGTTCAGCTCAGGGAAGCGCTGCAGGCCGGCCACGGCGAAGCGGGAGATCAGCGCCATGATGCTTGGCGCCTGGCCCTCGGATTCCTTGATCTTTCCGCGCAGCTTCAGCAGCTTGGTGACATCCACGTCCACCCACACTGTCGCTTCCGGGATTTCCCGGCGCGAGGTGCTCATGGCGGCGGCAATGGTCTTGCGCACGCCGGAGAGCACCTGGCTGGAAGCGACCGGCAGGCCGGTGCGCTTGTCTGCGCCTGCGGCAGCGCCCTCGGACGGCTTCTGCGGTGCCGGCGCGGCGGCCGGAGCGGGAGCTGCCGCCGGGGCTGCCGGGACAGCGGCCGCTGCGTCTGGCTGGCCCTGGCTGATCAGCGCCTCCACGTCGGCACGCAGGACCAGGCCCTCGGGGCCGGTGCCGCGCACTGCGTGGATGTCGATGGAGTTTTCGCGGGCCAGCTTGCGCACCAGCGGGTTGATGACGCGCACGGCCTGCGTGGAGGTCTCGCTGGACGCGGCCGCGGTGGTGCTGCCTGCGCGCGGGCGGCGACGGCGGCTGGTGCTCGGCTTGGAGGCGCCGGTGCCGTAGCCGATCAGCACGTTGCCGCTGGCTTCGTCCTCTTCGGCCTCCTCCGGCACCTGGGTTCCGGCCATTTCCTCTTCGCGGTAGGACAGCGCGCCCTCGGCGGCAGGGGCTGCGGCTTCCGGCTCGCCGCCTCCGGTGTTCACGGAGATGAACGGTTCGTCCACCAGCATCATCTGCCCGGCATCGCCGTGCAGGGTCGAGACCACGCCTTCGAACGGGCACGGGATCTCCACCAGCGACTTGGCGGTCTCCACCTCGGCGATGGGCTGGTCGACGATGACCGAGTCGCCCTCGGCGATCATCCAGCGCACCAGTTCAGCCTCGGTCAGGCCTTCGCCCAGATCGGGCAGCAGGAACGTCTTAATGCTCAATTTAGGCCTCCCACTGGAGCTGGTCGACCGTATCAAGGATGCGCTCGACGCTTGGCAGGTTGTACTTTTCCAGCGTTGGCGCCGGGAACGGGATGTCGAAGCCGGTCACGCGCAGCACCGGAGCCGCCAGCGAGTGGAAGCAACGCTCCTGCACGCGGGCAACGATCTCGCTGGCCACGGAGGCGAAGCCTTGGGCTTCGGCCACCACGATGGCGCGGCCGGTCTTGCGCACCGAGGCTGCCACCGATTCGTCGTCGAACGGAACGATGGTGCGGATGTCGATGACTTCCAGGCTGATACCCTCCTCCGCTGCGACCTTGGCGGCCTGCATGCAGGTGGAGACGCTCGGGCCGTAGGTGATCAGCGTGGCATCGGAGCCGGCGCGCGCAATACGCGCCTTGCCCTCGGTTTCCGCGGCCTTGCCGGCCTCGTACTGGGCGGCCAGCTCTTCGAGGTTGACCTGCTCCTTGGACCAGTACAGCTTCTTCGGCTCGAAGAAGACCACCGGGTCCTCGGAGTCGATGGCCTCGCGCAGCATCAGGTAGGCGTCGGCCACGGTTGCCGGGGTGAAGACCTTCAGGCCCGGGGTGTGGGCGTAGTAGGCCTCGGAGGAATCGCAGTGGTGCTCGACGCCGCCCACGCCGCCGGCGTAGGGGATGCGGATGACCATCGGCAGCGGCAGGCGGCCCTGGGTGCGGTTGCGCATCTTGGCCACGTGCGAGGCGATCTGCTCGAAGGCAGGGTACGCGAACGCGTCGAACTGCATCTCGATGACCGGGCGCATGCCGTTCATTGCCATGCCCACGGCCATGCCCACGATGCCGGACTCGGCCAGCGGGGTGTCGAAGCAGCGTTCGTTGCCGAAGCGGGCGGTCAGCCCGTCGGTGATGCGGAAAACGCCGCCAAGCGTTCCCACGTCCTCGCCGAAGATGACCACGGACTGCTCTGCGGTCAGGGCATCGGCCAGCGCCGTGTTCAGCGCCTTGCCGAAGGTGACCGGCTGGTTCTCGGTGGCGGCCTTGGCCGCTGCACGGGCGGTAGCGTCGGAGACGTTCGGGTTCACCCGCGAAGTGGTGGTAGTCATGCTAGGCCTCCTCACGGGCTAGTTCGTCGGCGAGCATTGCCTGCTGCTCGGCCATCTGTGGGGTCTTGGAAGAGTAGACGTGCTCGAACAGCTCGCGCGGATCGGTGTCCGCGTCCTGGTTCATGCCGTCGCGCAGGGTCTTGGCCACTGCCTCGGCCTTCTCGGTGATCTCCGCGGTGGCCTGCTCGGTGAGCAGCCCGGCATCGTCCAGGTAGGACTGGATGCGGATGACCGGATCCTTGGCCTTCCACTCGGCGACCTCGGCGTCCTCGCGGTAGCGCTTGTCGTCGTCCGCGTTGGTGTGGGCCTGCATGCGGTAGGTGTGGGCCTCGACCAGCAGCGGGCCGTTGCCCTCGCGGGCCAGGCGCACGGCGCGGGTCATGACTGCCATCAGCGCCATCAGGTCGTTGCCGTCCACGCGTTCGCCGGCCATGCCGTAGCCCACGGCCTTGTGGGCCAGGGACGGGGCGGCGGACTGCTGGGAGAACGGCACGGAGATCGCGTACTTGTTGTTCTGCACGAAGAAGATCACCGGCAGGTTGAACACCGCGGCGAAGTTCAGCGCTTCGTGGAAGTCGCCTTCACTGGTGGCGCCGTCGCCGCACATGGCGACCACAACGGTGTCCTCCCCGCGCAGCTTGGCCGCGTGGGCGACGCCCACCGCGTGCAGCAGCTGGGTGGTCAGCGGGGTGGCCATCGGCGCGCAGTTGTAGGCCTTCGGATCGTACCCGCAGTGCCATTCGCCGCGGAAGCTGGTCATGACTTCCATCGGGGCGACGCCCTTGGTCAGCACGGCCACGGTGTCGCGGTAGGTCGGGAACAGCCAGTCGCCTTCTTCGAGGCACAGCGCGGCGGCGACCTGGCAGGCTTCCTGGCCGTGGCTCGACGGGTAGACGGCCATGCGGCCCTGGCGCACCAGGGCGGAGTTCTGGTCGTTGACGCGGCGTCCGGTCACCAGGGCGGAGTAGGCCTCCATGAGACGAGCGGGGCTCGGCAACGGGTACTCATGGCCCGGTTCGGTGCCCTGCTTGTCCTGTGGACGGAGGGTTCCATCCGGGTCCAGAAGGTTGATCATGTGCCGTGCTGGCAGCATGTAGTCTTCCGGGGTGATACCGAATTTGTCGCTGACTTCAGTCATGCGACCCGCGTGTGCATCGGTGCTCATGTTCTCCCACCTTTCGTAGTGCTGCGAAGGTCCCCCGTCACGCATACCTGTGACTGGCTTCACCCAAACATCATTTGCAACTAATTATGCGTATCAGTGGCAATCTGTATCCACTCCGGGCGCTAATCATGGAAAGTTGAGCATGGGATGCGTATACTTGTAGACGATTCGTATCAAGAAAATGGGTTTGGCGATGACTCGTCCGACCCGCTCGCAAGGAGTACTAATGACCGCTGACGCGGAACTGAAACTGGATGATGTCGACCGCGCGATCTTGGCCGAACTCACCAGCGACGGCCGGCAGTCGGTCACCACGGTCGCACAGAAGGTCCATGTCTCCCGGGCCCATGCGTACTCGCGAATCGCCAAGCTCCAGGATGCAGGGGTGATCACCCGTTACACGGTGGTCATCGACCCTGTGAAAACCGGCCTGAAAGCCAGTGCCTACGTGACATTGAAGCTGCGCCAGCACTCCTGGCGGGAACTGCGCGACCATCTGGCCTCGATCCCGGAGGTGCACCATATCGGGTTGGTTGGCGGAAACTTCGACGTGATCCTGCTGGTGCGCGCTAAGGACAATCTGGACCTGCGCCGGGTGGTTTTCGAGGAGCTGCAATCGCTGCCCACCGTGCTGGATACCCAGACGCTGCTGATTTTTGAAGACACCGATACCCGTTAAACGGGCAAGCCCGCCCGAAGACAAAACGTCCGCCGGATCAGATCCAGCGGACGTTTTGTCGTTGCTCCGAAAATTCTCGCACGGCAGGCCGCTTCTCATTCAACATCCAAAGTCGCAGCCGTCCCCTGGCCAATACTTGCTATGCCGAACTGGAACAACAGCGTATTGAGGGGCCCAAGACGAGCACCGACCCATGGAAGAACGCAAAGCTGTCGACTGGTCCCCGCACGAGATCGATAGCATCGCTGTGCGGATTCCGTTGACCGGTCATGAAGTCTGTTGTTGTCATGCACAGTACATGCGCGGTCCAGCTGGGAAAACTGTGAAACAGGGTGCTTGGTTCTACGCAAGTTCAACCTGCGCGTCGGCAATTTCGTTGCCGGCTTGGCGGCGTTGGCCTGCAAGAAAAAACTTTACGGACGGCAGCCTCGGCGGCCCAGCCTGAAAGTCTATTGATGCACCAAGCGCCCGCCAGAATCAATCTGGCGGGCGCTTGGCTTCAAGTACTTACTTCTTGCCAGTGAACACCGGCGGGCGCTTCTCCTGGAAGGACTTGAAGCCCTCCGCGTAGTCCACGGTGTCGCACAGTGCCGCCTGCGCGCGGTTCTCGGTGCGCATGGAGTTCCACAGGCCCACACGCTGGTCGCGGATTTCCGCCACCAGCTGCTTGGACGCGACGAACGCCTGGGTAGCGCCCTGGGCGACCTTGGCGATGATCTCCTCGCCGCGCTCGGCGAGTTCCTCGGCCGGGAAGGCGCGGGAGAACAGGCCCGAACGCACGGCTTCGGCACCGGAAATCAGCTCTGCGGTGTAGATCATGTCAAGAGTGCGGTGGGCACCCAGGCGCTCGGTGAACAGCCAGTGTCCCCCGGAGTCCAGGGTCGCGCCCAGGTTGGCGAACGGCGAACCGATCTTCGCGTTTTCCGCCACGTACACCACGTCGGTGGCGACTGCCAGGCCAAGTCCAACACCCAGGCAGGCACCCTGCACCAGGGCGAAGGTCGGAGCCGGGAAGCTGGACATCTTCTCCAGCAGCGGCTGCACCTTGCCTTCGAGGTAGCCGATGACGTCGTCATCTGCCGGGTTGACCCCGGAGATGTCGCGTCCTGCGCAGAAGCCGCGGCCTTCGCCGGTCAGCACCAGGGCGCGGACTTCTCCGGTTTCCACGGCCGCCGCGGCCTTGTCATAGGCCTCGGACAATTCGGCAAGTGCCGCCTCGTCCAGTGAGTTCATCTTCTTCGGCGCATTCAGCACCACGCGGGCGATGGAGTCGGCAATCGTCAGTTCGATCATGAAGTCATCCCGTTTCTAGGCGTCAAAGTCGACGCTAAGCTTTTCGGTGGTCGGGTGCGACTGGCACGTCAGCACGTAGCCGGCCTCGACCTCGTCAGGCTCCAGCGCGTAGTTCTCCGCCATGGTGACGGTGCCGCTGGTGACCTTGGCGCGGCAGGTGCCGCACACGCCGCCGGCGCAGGCGAACGGAACGTCCGGGCGGACGCGCAGCGCCGCGTTCAGCACGGTCTCGTTGGCGCGTACCGGCGACTTGACCTCGCCCTGCAGGCCGTCGAGGGTGAAGCTGATCTCGTAGCTGTCCTCGTCTTCTTCGACGTTGACCGGGCGGCCGATATGGCCCTGGGGCTTGGTCGGCTCGCCGGTGGAGAACAGCTCGAAGCGGACCTTCTCGGCCGGGATCTCCATGCCGGTCAGCTGGTCGCGGACCAGCTGCACCAGCTCGAACGGTCCGCACAGGAACCATTCGTCGACGCTCGGCGCCTGAACCACGGTCTCAAGCAGCGTGGACAGCTTGTCCGCGTCGATGCGCCCGGAGAGCAGCGGGGAGATGCGCTGTTCGCGGCTGAGCACGTGGTGCAGGGCCAGTCGGGACGGGTAGCGGTCCTTCAGGTCCGCCAACTCCTCCAGGAACATCACGTCCATGGCTGCCTTGTTCGCGTAGATCAGGTCGAAGCGGGTGTTCTCGTTCGCGGCCAGGATGGTGCGGGCGATGGCGAGCACCGGGGTGATGCCCGAGCCTGCGGCCACCGCGACGAAGCGGTCCTGGTCAGCGGTGTCGATCTTGGACGGATCATTGATCTCGGTCAGGCGGTGTTTGGAGATGAACGCGCCGGCAGGGCTCATCACGTCCATCTGGTCGCCTGCGGCCAGGTTTTCGTTGGCCCAGGTGGAGAACAAGCCGCCCAGGTCGCGCTTGATGGCGACCTTGATCTCGCTGCCAGTGGGCTCGGCGCAGATCGAGTAGGAACGGCGCAGCTCGTGCAGCTCGCCTTCCGCGTTCGGGATCTCCTTGCGCAGCGCCACGTACTGGCCCGCCACGTAGTCGTATTCCTCGCTCAGTTCCTCGGGAATCGCGAAGGTGACCTCGATGGAGTCCTTGGTCAGGCGGCGGACGTTGGAGACGGTCAGCCGGTGGAAGGAGGCACGGCGACGAGTTGGTGTGGTTTGGTCGGTCATGAGAGCACCTTGAAGTAGTCGAAGGGTTCCAGGCAGTCTTTGCAGGTGTAGAGCGCCTTGCAGGAAGTTGAGCCGAAGCGCGCCAGCTCGCGGGTGTTCAGCGAATGGCAGCGCGGGCACTTGACGCTCATGCCGAGCGTCACGCGTCCGGCATGGCCCCGCCCGGTGGGCGGGGCGATGCCGTAGGCTTCCAGCTTGGCCTTGCCGCTCTCGGTCATCCAGTCGGTCGACCAGGCGGGGGTGAGCACCAAACGGATGTCGACCTGTTCATGGCCTGCCTCCTGGAAGACCCTGTGCAGGTCCTCGGTGATGACGTCCATGGCCGGGCAGCCCGAATAGGTCGGGGTGATGACCACGTGGACCGCGCCGTCCTCGTCCTGCTGGACTTCACGCAGGATGCCGAGGTCGGCGATGGTCAGCACGGGAATCTCCGGATCCGTGACCTTCGAGGCGATGGCGAACAGATCTTCGGTGTTGGCGATCAGGTTGCTCAAGACTGCTCCCCCTTAGCGGGCGAAAGGGTTGGTGTGGTGGCTACCAGCTTGCACCGGGGTGCTTGCGGGCAAGGACTTGCATTTCAGCCAGGATGAATCCGAGGTGCTCGGAGTGCTCTCCGCCGCGGCCGTTGGCCATGGCCTGGCCAGTCTTCGGGATTTCCAGGCCGGAATCTGCCAGGACGGCGTTGATTTCCTTGTCCCAGGCTTCGCGCAGCGAGGACGGAAGCACTGCAATGCCGTCCAGCTTGCGGTGCAGCTCCAGGTCCTGGAACATCTCGTCGACGTATGGCCAGAGGATTTCCAGCGCGTGGCGCATCTTGGCAGCCGATTCCTCGGTGCCAAGGCCCAGGCGGATGGTCCACTGGATGGCGTGGTCGCGGTGGTAGTCGACTTCCTTGACTGCCTTGGCGCAGATCGCGGCCAGGGTCTCGTCGGCGGATTCGGTCAGCTTGGAGTACAGCAGGTGCTGGAAAACCGAGACGATCAGCTGGCGGATGATGGTCACGCCGAAGTGGCCGTTGGGCTGCTCGACGATCCACAGCGAGGTGAAGTCGTCTTCTTCGCGCCAGTAGGCCAGGTCGTCTTCGGTCTTGTCCCAGGCCAGGCCGGCGTAGGTCAGGAACGAACGGGCGTGTCCGAGCACGTCAAGGGCGATGTTGCCCAGGGCGATGTCCTCTTCCAGCTCAGGTGCGCGGGAGATCCAGTGCGACAGGCGCTGGGCCAGGATCAGTGCGTCGTCGCCCAGGGTCAGTGCGTAGCGTGCAACGTCTTCGCTCGGCTTGGCACCGCCCACGGCGATGTCTTCCGGACGCAGCGCGTTGCCCGGGGTGACGCGGGTGGCCGAGGCCAGCGCGTCGCCGAAGCTGTCGAGCTCGGCATCGAGTTCGTCGTGGTTCACAGGTGCTTCACTCCCTCGCTGGCCTTGTAATAGGTCGCGTGGCGGTAGTCCTTGCCCTGCGGGGATTCGAAGAAAGCGTCCTTCTCATCCGGATCGGAGCTGATGATGTCCTCGGACTTCACAACCCACAGGGACACGCCTTCATTGCGGCGGGTGTACAGGTCGCGGGCGTTGCGCACTGCCATCTGGGCATCCGGAGCGTGCAGCGAACCTGCGTGGACGTGCGAGAGTCCACGGGAGGAACGAACGAATACTTCCCACAGGGGCCAATTGTTCTGTTGGCTCATGTTAGGCAACCTCACTTTGTACTTGCTTGGCGGCGTATGCTGCGGCGGCTTCGCGAACCCAGGCACCCTCGCGGTGGGCTTCGCGGCGGCGCTCCATGCGCTGCGCGTTGACTGGGCCGTTGCCCTTGATTACTGCCATGAACTCATCCCAGTTCAGATCCTTGTGGATCCACTGCTTGGTCTCTTCGTCGTACCGCAGTTCGGGATCCGGCAGGGTCAGTCCGAGGACCTTGACCTGCTCGGCGATCATGCCGACGAAACGCTGGCGCAGTTCGTCATTGGAGAAACGCTTGATGTTCCAGGCCATGGACTGCTTGGAGTTCGGGGACTGCTCGTCCGGTGGGCCGAACATCATCAGCGCAGGCTCGTAGAAGCGGTTGACGGCATCCTGGGCCATCTTCTTCTGAGCTTCGCTGCCGCGGGACAGCGAGAGCAGGATCTCGAAGCCCTGGCGCTGGTGGAAGGACTCTTCCTTGCAGACGCGGACCATGGCGCGGCCGTACGGGCCATAGGATGCGCGGCACAGCGGCACCTGGTTGGCGATGGCCGCACCGTCCACGAGCCAGCCGATGGCGCCCATGTCGGCCCAGGAACGTGCCGGGTAGTTGAAGATCGAGGAGTACTTGGCGCGTCCGGTCAGCAGCTGGTCGTTCAGCTCGTCGCGGTCGGTGCCGAGGGTTTCGGCGGCGGAGTACAGGTACAGTCCGTGCCCTGCCTCGTCCTGGACCTTGGCCATGAGGATCGACTTGCGCTTCAGCGACGGCGCGCGGGTGATCCAGTTGGCCTCAGGCTGCATGCCGATGATCTCGGAGTGCGCGTGCTGGGAAACCTGGCGAGTCAAGGTCTTGCGGTAGGCATCCGGCATCCAGTCGCGTGGCTCAATACGCGAATCCTTGCCGATCAGGGCGTCAAAACGCGCCTGCGACTGCTCTTCTTCGTAGCTTGGGACGGCACTCAGTCCCGGCTCCTGCGGTGTGGTCGGGGCCATGGGTTCACCTCACTGAAAACTATTTACATACTGACCGTTCGTTCAGTATGTCAGAGTGGGTTCGGTCACGTCAACATCACCACCGAAACCGGCATCACGCAAGCACCCCAGGCCAGCCAATCGTCCGCTTAAATGCCCCGGCACCCGAAAGATGCTCTTTCGGGTGCCGGGCTTGACTATCTCCTAGGCGTTCGACATCGACCCGACCGGGGCCGTCCGGCCGAAGACCAGACGGTCCACCGAATAGGAGCCCGGGCCGGCCAAGGCCAGAGCCGCGGCAGCGGCAGCCAAGATGGCCACCAGCTCATATCCTCCGTTGTCGACAAAAATGCCGGCAGGAAGGTGGACCAGGAACAGCGCACCGAGCATATCCAAGGCCAGCAGCCCCGCGGCGACACGGGTCACCACCCCGAGGACCAACGCGATGCCGCCGGCGAGTTCAAGGGTGGCCACGGCGGGGGCCACCATCGAGGCCAGCGGGACGCCCATTTGCTCGAACGAGGCGGTAGCCCCATCGAGGGTGTACTGGAAAAACTTCTGCCAGCCATGGGCGGCCAGGATGATGCCGAGCACAACGCGCAGCACCAGCAGGGCGGCGGAGGTCATCGGCGGGTTGTTTCGGGTGGTCATGTCAATCTCCATCGGCGGATCTTCGGGGATGAGCGGCTTCGCAACAACTCGGGATCAACCCTATACTTAAAACTTGAAGCTTCAATGATAATTTTCTATGTCGTTCCTGTGGATTGACCCGCACATGGCAAAACCGCCCGGAAATGAACAATTTTTTTGTTCATTTCCGGGCGGCCTGCGGAATAAAGCGTCGCGACTACGGACGCTGCGTCGCTACAGCACCTTGGACAGGAAATCCTGGGTGCGGGCCTGCTGCGGGTTGCCGAAGAGGTCCTCCGGCTTGCCCTGCTCGCAGACCACGCCGTCGGCCATGAAGACCACGCGGTCGGCGACTTCACGGGCGAAGCCCATCTCGTGGGTCACCAGCACCATGGTCATGCCCGAGTCGGCCAACTCCTTGATCACCTGGAGCACCTCCCCGACCATTTCAGGGTCCAGCGCGCTGGTGGCCTCGTCGAAAAGCATGATGCCCGGGGACATGGCCAGCGCGCGGGCGATGGCCACTCGCTGCTTCTGGCCGCCGGAGAGCGAAGCCGGGCGGGCATCTGCCTTCTCCTTCAGCCCCACGCGCTCCAGCAGCTCCAGCGCCTTGGCGCGGGCCTCGGTGCGGTTCATCTTCTTCAGCTCCACCGGGGCCAGCATGATGTTCTCGGCCACCGACATGTGCGGGAAGAGGTTGAAGTGCTGGAAAACCATACCCACGTGGCGGCGAACCTCGTTGATGTCCACCTTCGGGTCGGTCACGTCGAAGCCGTCGACAACCACCGTGCCGGAGGTGATGTCCTCCAGCTTGTTCAGGCAGCGCAGCAGCGTGGACTTGCCCGAGCCCGACGGGCCGATCACGCACAACACCTCGCCCTCGCGGATCTCCAGGTCGATGCCCTGGAGCACGTTGTTGGATCCGAAGGACTTGTGCAGGTCGGTGACCTGGATCTTTACCTGCGAGTTCATCTCGCTTGCGGTGCTCACTTGTTGAACCTCTTATCGGCATAGTTGGCCAGCTTGGTCAGGGCCATGATGGCGACGAAGTAGATGACGCCCACGATCAGCAGGGTCTCGGTGACGCGGAAGTTCGCCGCGTAGATCTGCTGACCCTGGTAGAGCAGTTCGGCGAAGCCGATGGCCAGCAGCAGCGAGGAGTCCTTCAGGCTGATGATCAGCTGGTTGATCAGCGACGGGGTCATCATCTTGAAGGCCTGCGGGATCACGACCTTCTGCATGGACTTGCCGTAGCCCAGGCCCAGCGAGCGGGCGGCTTCCAGCTGTCCCGGATCCACCGACTGGATGCCGCCGCGCACGATCTCGGCCACGTAGGCGCCGGCGTTCAGCGACAGGGTGAGGATGCCGGCGGTCCAGACGCTGATGTCCCATCCGGTCAGCTGCGGCAGGCCGAAGTAGAACATGAACGCCCACAGCAGCAGGGGGGTGCCGCGGAAGATGTTCACGAAGGTGGTGGCGATGCCGCGCAGCACGATGTTGCCGGAGATCTTGAAGAAGCCGAAGATCAGGCCCAGCGCCATGGCGATCGCGAAGGAGATGGCGGTGACGCCCAGCGTATTGCCCAGACCGGTCATCAGCGCGGGGAACGACTTGACCGCCAGGTCGAAGAAGTTGCCAGGAGTGCTGGCGGTGGGGTCGGCCAGGTACTTGTCCAGGATCTTCTGGTATTCGCCGTTGGCCTTCAGCTCGGCCAGGCCGTCGTTGAAGGCGGCCAGCAGCGCGGTGTTCTCGCCCTTGTTCACGGCGAAGCCGTAGGAGCCGCCGGGCACCTTGTCGGTGACGGTCTTCAGGCCGTTGCCCTGCGCGATGCCGTAGGCCAGCACCGGGTAGTCGTCGAAGACGGCGACGGCGGAGCCGGCCTTGACCGACTCGTACATGGTGGCCGACTGGTCAAGGGACTTGACGGTGAAGCCGTATTGCTCGGCAATCGACTTCGCGTAGGTCTCGCCTTCGGAACCGGTCTTGGCGACAACGGTCTTGCCCTTGAGGTCCTCGTAGCCCTTGATGGCCTCGTCGTCCTTGGCCACCGCCATCTGCACGCCGGACTCGAAGTACGGCTCGGAGAAGTCGTAGATCTGCTTGCGTTCGTCGGTGATCGACATGCCGGCGATGACGCCGTCGACCTGGTTGGCGGACAGCGCGGCCAGCGCCGCGCTGAAGCCCAGCGAGCGGACTTCGACCTGGAAGCCCTCGTCCTCGGCGATGGCATGGAGGATGTCCATGTCGATGCCCGTCAGCTCGCCGTTCTGGCGGAACTCGAACGGGGCGAAGGTGGTGTCGGTGCCGATGACGTAGGTCTGGCCTTCGACGCTGTCGGCGCCCTGGGCCATGGACGCCGGGGCTCCAACCACCAGCGCCATCAGACCGATGGCCACGCCGGCGATCCACCGGGCAAGGCGACCTGTCCGGGTCGGTGTGTGTTTATTTTTCACTTATCTCAATCGCTTTCTCATGCTGTAGGGGCGAGTAACCCATGGGGCAGATTGATTCACTCTGCTTGCTAGCCTATGGCCAATGCGCGCATGTCGAAACCTTTTCCGCCCAACCGAGCGCGTCAGCGCACGAGGCCCTGAAGGCTGTCCGCGCTGAGCTTAGCGGCCTGCCAAACAGCGGACCGGTGGGATTGAATAGGTATATGACTCCAGAACCGCTTACCGCCAGCGCGCCGATCGCCGCGAAGAATCCAGTCACCCGCACCTTCCACGGGGACACCTTCACCGATGACTACGAATGGATGCGCGAGAAGACCAGCGAGCAGGTCCTGGACCACCTGAAGGCTGAAAACGCCTACACCGACGCGGTCACTGCCGACCAGGAGCCGCTGCGCCAGGCCATCTTCGACGAGATCAAGGCCCGCACCGTGGAGACCGACCTGTCGGTGCCCACCCGGCGCCGGGGCTGGTGGTACTTCACCCGCTCGGTCGAGGGCAAGCCCTACACCATCCAGTGCCGCGTCGCAGCGGAGCAGACCGGGGACCCGCGAGCCGACTGGACCCCGCCGGTCATCGACCCGGAAACCGCGCTGGAGGCCGAGCAGGTGCTGCTCGACGGCAACCAGCTGGCCGAGGGGCAGAGCTTCTTCGCGCTGGGCGGCATGGCCCTGAACGAGGAAAGCAACCTGCTGGCCTACTGCATCGACACCGCAGGCGACGAGCGCTTCACCCTCTACGTCAAGGACCTGGCCACCGGCCAGCTGCTGCCCGACGTCATCGAGGGCGTGTTCTACGGGTTGGCGTTCTCCCCCGATTCCTCGACGGTCTTCTACGTCGTGGTGGACGAGACCTGGCGCCCGCACCAGATCAAGGCCCACGTGCTGGGCACCGATCCCGCCACGGACACCGTCCTCTACCAGGAAGACGACCCGGGCATGTGGCTGGGCTTCGATTTGAGCACCGATCGGACCAAGCTGCTGATCTCCAGCGGCAACTCCGAATACTCGGAGACCAGCGTGCTGGATCTAACTGATCCGGCGGCCCAGGTGCGGCTGCTGGTGCCGCGCTCGCTGCGCCTGCTGCACGGGGTGGACCTGCTGCCCGGGACCGACGGCGCGGCAGTCATCACCCACGATTTCCAGGCGCCGAACAACATGGTGTCGATGGCCGGACTCGACCAGCTCGGCGAGCAGACCGAGCCCGCGCAGTGGCGCACGGTCATCGAGCACCAGCAGACCGTGAAGATCGAGGGCACCGTGCTGACCGGCACGCACCTGGTGCTCTCGGTGCGCCGCGACACCTGCGAGCGCGTCCAGCTCATCGCCCTGGACGGGCTGGGCACCGCCGCGCAGCAGGCGGCCCTGGAGCCGGCCTTCGAGGACGAGCTGTTCACCGCCTCCCCGACCTTCGCCTCGCTGGAAGCTCCGCTGATCCGCATCGGCTACACCGCGGACTTCACCCCCGCCCGCGTGTACGACCTGTGGCTCGAGGACCAGTCGCTGGTGCTGCGCAAGCAGACCCCGGTGAACAACTACGACGCCGCGGACTACCTGTCCACCCGCGAATGGGCCGTGGCGGCCGACGGCACGCGCATCCCGCTGACCATCATGCGCCGCGCGGACCTGGACACCTCGGTGCCCAACCCGGTGCTCATCTACGGCTACGGCTCCTACGAGGCGTCCATGGATCCGGGCTTCGGCATCCCGCGGCTGAGCGTGCTGGACCGCGGTGTCGTGTTCGTCATCGCCCATGTGCGCGGCGGCGGCGAGCTGGGCCGCGACTGGTACCTGCAGGGCAAGAAGCTGCACAAGAAGAACACCTTCACCGATTTCATCGACGCCACCAAGTACCTGCTGGACTCCGGGTGGGCCGACCCGCAGCGCCTGGTGGCGCTGGGCGGTTCGGCCGGCGGCCTGCTGATGGGCGCCATCGCGAACATGGCCCCGCAGCTGTACACCGCGATCGTGGCGCAGGTGCCGTTCGTGGACGCGCTGACCTCGATCCTGGATCCCGAGCTGCCGCTGTCCGCGCTGGAATGGGAGGAATGGGGCAACCCGATCGAGGACAAGGAAGTCTACGACTACATGAAGTCCTACTCCCCCTACGAGAACGTCACCGCGCAGTCCTACCCGAAGATCGCGGCGGTCACCTCGCTGAACGACACGCGTGTGCTCTACGTGGAGCCGGCCAAGTGGGTGGCCAAGCTGCGCGAGCTGAACACCGGAGAGCAGCCGATCGTGCTGAAGACCGAGATGGAAGGCGGCCACGGCGGCGCCTCGGGCCGCTACGAGTCGTGGAAGTCCCGCGCCTGGGACTACGCATTCATCTTGGACGCGCTGGGCTGCCGCGAGATCGTGAAGTAGACACCCACCACCGGAAAGACTGCCATGCGCCACATCCAGATCTCCGAGTACCGCCAGGATCCCGCCGTGCGCGAGCTGCTGGCGCTGGCCGCCGACCCGGTGGACGAGCCGGCCCTGCAGGAACTGATCGATGACTGCCGGCAGCTGCAGGTCCTGGCAGCCTTCGGCGCGGACGGCGGCCCGGTGGCGCTGGCAGCCTACCGGCTGGGCGACGAATACAGCCTGTGCATCGAGTACCTCGCCGTGCTCGGGACGCACCAGCGCCGGGGCCTGGCCTCGGCACTGGTGAGCCGGCTGCAGGAACTGCACGGCCGCTGCATCTGGGCCACCACCGACGCGGATGCGGTGGACTTCTACCGCGCGCTGGGCTTCCTCATCAGCGACAGCGCTGCGGATCCACGCTGGCCTGCGGCGCGCAGGCACCTGTGCACGCTGCCCTACGCTCCGCTGCTCGGCCTGCAGCCGACCTCGGACCCGGGCTACGAGGATGTCGATGGCGCACCCTCGCGCGGACTCATCGAGCTGGCCCCGGCGGATCCGCGCTGGCGTGGGGACTTCGAGAAGATCCGCGCGGCGCTGTCCGCAGCGCTGGGGTCCAGCGCCCTGGCCATCGAGCACACCGGCTCCACCTCGGTGCCGGGATTGCCGGCCAAGCCGCTGATCGACGTGGCCCTGCTGGTTCCCGATGCCGATGATGAAGGGCGGTACGTCCGGCAGCTGCGCGCGGCGGGCATGGTCTTCTGGCACCGGGAACCTGGCTGGTACAAGCACCGCATGTTCAAGCCCGGGGCCGGCACCGGGCTGGCGGCCGGCAACATCCATGTCTTCAGTCCCGGCAGCCCGGAGTTCCTGCGTATGGTCCTCTTCCGCGACCACCTGCGCGGCCACCGCGCGGACCGCGAGGCCTACGCCGCGGCCAAACGCGAGGCGGCCAGCCAGCTGGCGGCGACGCACGGGGCACAGGGGCTGGTGATGGACTACAACCGGATCAAGGAGCCTTTCATCCTTGACCTGCACCGACGGATTTTCGGCAGCTAAGACTTTTCCCCGCGATAGCCAGCCATTCGCAGACGATTCACCACCAGAACTTGACTTGCCTCACATTTTGTTATTACCTAATGATCGTTCGGTAAATAATTCGGCGAAGGAAGTCCATGAGCGAAACACAGGTCGAGAAACCTCTTCCGCACGCAATTCTCGAGAATGACTATGCCACGCAGTGGATGGGCATCGAGGTTGTCGAGGTCTCCGATGGCAAGGCCGTCATCACCATGGAGCTGAAGCGGGAGATGCTCAACGGCTTCGGCATCGCCCACGGCGGAATGATCTTCGCCCTTGCCGATACCGCTTTCGCACTGAGCTGCAACCCTCCCGAGGGGTCGGAGGACACGATCACAGTCGCCTCCGGAGTGGACATCAATTTCCTCAAGCCGGGCATCCCCGGACGCTTGTTGACCGCATCAGCACGCCGGGTCTCCCAGCAGGGCCGCAGCGGACTCTACGACATCACCGTCACTCAGCCGGGCCGCGACGGAGCCACCGAAACGGTGGCCGAGTTCCGCGGACGCTCACGAACCGTCCCGAAGCCCAAGAGCCGCTAGCCCTTTCCGCCACCACCACACGAAAGTACGAGCATGTCACAGAATATCGATCGCGACAGCCTGCCGAATCCGCTGGATGCAGAAGAGACCATGAGCCGTGATCAGATCGAATCGATCCAGCTCACCCGTCTGAAGGAAACCCTGCACCTGGCCTACGACAAGGTGCCGTACTACAAGGAAAAGTACGACGCAGCCGGTGTGCACCCGAACGACCTGAAGGAACTGGATGATCTAAAGATCTTCCCGTTCACCGAGAAGGAAGACCTGCGCAAGACCTACCCGTTCGGCATGTTCGCCGTGCCGCAGCACGAGGTCGCCCGCATCCACGCTTCCTCGGGCACCACAGGCCGCGCGACCGTGGTCGGCTACACCCAGAAGGACCTGGACGACTGGGCCAAGCTCGGTGCCCGCTGCCTGCGCCTGTCCGGCGTCAAGCCGGGCTGGAAGGTGCATAACGCCTACGGCTACGGCCTGTTCACCGGTGGCATGGGCGCCCACGCCGCGGCCGAGCGCCTGGGCACCACCGTGATCCCGATGTCCGGCTGCCAAACCGAGAAGCAGATCACCCTGATCAAGGACTTCGCCCCGGATGCCATCCTGTGCACCCCGACCTACCTGCTGACCATTGGCGACGCCATGCAGCGCCAGGGCCTCGACCCGCGCGACACCTCGCTGAAGGTCGCCGTGCTCGGCGCCGAGCCGTGGACCGAGGAAATGCGCCACGAGCTGGAAGAGATGTTCGGCATCGACGCCTGCGACATCTACGGCCTATCCGAGGTCATGGGCCCAGGCGTGGCCGGCGAATCACGCGAGCGCAAGGACGGCAGCCACATCTGGGAGGACCATTTCCGCCCGGAGATCCTGGACGCCTACGACCCGACGAAGGTGCTGCCGGACGGCGAGCACGGCGAGCTGGTCTTCACCTCGCTGACCAAGCAGGCGCTGCCGATCATCCGCTACCGCACCCACGACCTGACCCGTCTGATGCCGGGCACCGCGCGTCCGGGCCACCGCCGCATGGGCCGCATCACCGGCCGCAGCGACGACATGATCATCCTGCGCGGCGTGAACCTGTTCCCGAGCCAGATCGAGGAACTGATCTTGAAGGTGCCGGCCCTCTCCGCGCATTTCCAGCTCGTGCTCACCCGTCCTGACCGCATGGACCAGCTGGCCGTCAAGGTCGAGCGCCGTTCGGATGCCTCGGCCGAGGACGCGGCCGACGCCGCCAAGACCCTGGCCAAGCTGATCAAGATCCATGTGGGTTCCTCCTGCGCCATCGACGTGGTGGATCCGGAGACTCTTGAACGCTCCATGGGCAAGCTCAAGCGCATTTACGACCTGCGCAACAGCTAGCCGTCACGGAGACGTGAAATAATCGAGGAATTATGCAGACAACCCCAGCAGTGACCCCACCGGTCAAACGCGGCCGTCCCGGTTACGACCAGGAAACCGTGCTCCAGACCGCCGTCGAGGCGTTCAACGAGTACGGCTACGATGCAACCTCGATGGGCAAGCTCGCCGACCGGCTGGGCATCAGCAAGTCGGCGATCTACCACCACGTCCCCTCCAAGGAGGATCTGCTGCGCCTGGCGCTGGACGAGGCGCTGATCCCGCTGGAATCCATGATCGAGCAGGTGCACGGGCATGAGGGAAACGCCGACGAGCGCCTGGAATTCTTCCTGCGCTCCACGGTGCGCATCCTGATCGCCAAGCGTTCCTACGTGACCTTGCTGCTGCGCCTGCGCGGGAACACGGAGCTTGAGCGCGCCGCGCTGCAGCGCCGACGCCAGATGGACCGCGAACTCTCGCAGTTGGTGACCTTGGCGCAGCGCGAGGGTCAGCTGCGCGAGGACCTGGAGCCTCGCGCCACCGCCCGCCTGCTGTTCGGCATGATCAACTCGGTGGTGGATTGGTACCGCCTGGACGGCGTGATCGATGCGGTGACCTTGGAGAACCAGGCGATTTCGCTGCTGTTCAATGGCCTGCATGCGCTGCCCGAGGACCAGACCTCCTGAACCCCGGCGCTATCGGCCCCGGTTCTCCCTGCGGGGCGGGCCGGGGCCTTTGCCGTGCATCGAGGTGCACCGGGTTCCTGCGGACCGGACTGGCTGCCGCGCTTGTGTTCCTCACAGGATTCACAGCTAGCATCGTAGGGGTGCGTTTTGCTCCCGCGCAGCCGTATACAACTCAACACAAAGAAGCATCGTGGAATCAATTATTGATAGTCTCTTCCAGCTGTCCTTGAGCACCAGCTCTGGCGTGCAGATCCTGCTGTTCGCGATCAGCGCCCTGTTCGTGGTCATCGCCGCGTTGCTGCTGGCGCACCGCAACGACCTGGGCTGGTGGGCCCTGATCATGGCGGTATTCTCCGGACCGATCATCAGCGCCATGAAGTACGACCTGTACGCGCTGTTCTACGGCGTCCCGCTGCTTCTGCTGGCGATCTTCGGACTGTGGCGCTTCTCCCGATTCGAGCTCAAGGGCAAGTTCATCCGCATGGTGACCCGCACCCAGCTCACCGTGACCTCAGTGGTCGGCCTGCTGGCCGGCATCATCCTGCTGGTGGCCCTGCACTTCAACGTCTTCCTGTTCAACGGCAGCTACCTGAGCGCCACCCCGGAAGTCTGGGCCATGTACGTTTCCGACGCAGTGATCTTCGCGTCCTTCGTGCTAATCGCCCGCGGCGTGCGCAGTGGCTGGCTGCTGCTGGCCGCCGGCGCGATCTCCTATGTCGTGGTGTATTTCCTGGTCAGCCCGATGCTGGGCATGTTGGGCCTGTACGTGTTCACCGCCCTGGCGGCACTGTACGGCTGGTATCAGTGGCGCGCGCTGCCCCAGGCCTCGCAGCCGGTACCGACCCAGGAAGAGATCGCCCTGGAAGCAGCCGCCAAGGCCGCCTTGGACAAGCTGAACTCCGCAGACGACAAGTAAATACTTCCCGGAACAACACCACGCCGGCCTTCGAGAATTCTCGAAGGCCGGCGTGGTGTTTATGGCGCTACCGCGGAGCGGGGCTCAGCCCTGCCAGTTGGCGTAGGTGGAATCGGTCTTCTCCACCAGGGTCAGCACGTCGTAGGTGGCCACGATCTCGTCGTTCTGGTTGTGCAGCACGGCGTCCCAGGCGACCTCTCCGTACTCGTCGGTCACGCGTGGGGTGATCTTCTTGGCGGTCAGGGTCACGCGGATCGAGTCCCCGGCACCGACCGGGGTGATGAAGCGCAGGCTCTCCAAGCCGTAGTTGGCCAGCACGGGTCCCGGAGCGGGCTCCACGAACAGCCCCGCGGCCCAGGAGACCAGCAAGTAGCCGTGCGCCACGATGCCCGGGAAGAACGGGTTGGCTTCGGCGGCCTTCGCGTCGGTGTGCGCGTAGAAGGTATCGCCGGTTTCATTCGCGAACGCGGTGATTTCCTCGAGGCTCACCTCGCGCAGGTCTGAAACGAAGCCGTCGCCGATCTTCAGCTCGGCCAGCGACTTGCGGAACGGGTGCACGTTCGAGGCCTGGCCGCCGAACTTCTCGCAGCCGGCCAGCGACTGGGCCGCGCCGGTGTGCCACACGCCGGTCAGGGCAGTGAGCATGTTCGGGGAGCCCTGCACCGCGGTGCGCTGCATGTGGTGCTTGACCGAGCGCACGCCGCCCAGTTCCTCGCCGCCGCCGGCGCGGCCCGGGCCGCCGTGGACCAGGTGCGGCACCGGCGAGCCGTGGCCCGTGGTGCTGCGCGCGGTTTCGCGGTTCAGGATGTGCACGCGGCCGTGGTGGCCTGCAATGCCCAGCGAGAGCTGGCGCATGGCTTCGGCGTCATTGGTGCAGACGGTGGCGACCAGCGAGCCGGCGCCCAGCGCGGCCAGGGCCACAGCCTCGTCCACGGTGTCGTAGCCGACCACGGAGCTGACCGGGCCGAAGGCTTCGCGGGAGTGCAGGATCGGGTTGCGGGCGTCCTCCCAGCGCAGCACCATCGGGGCCATGAAGGCGCCCTGCTCGGCCACTGCGTCGGTGTCCGGAGCCACGCGGACCTTTGGCGCGTCCAGCGCGCCGTAGGCCAGCTCGCCGCCGGCGGCCAGCATATCCTCGACCGCGGCGCGCACGTCGCGCAGCTGGTCAAGGGAGGCCAGCGCGCCCATGGTCACGCCTTCGACGCGCGGGTCGCCGACGACCACGCGCTCGTCGATGCGCTTGCCGATGGCTGCGATGACCGCGTCCACCTGGCCGGCCGGAACGATGTTGCGGCGGATGGCGGTGCACTTCTGGCCAGCCTTGGTAGTCATCTCGTTGACGACGACCTTGATGAAGGCGTCGAACTCCGGGGTGCCTTCCACTGCGTCAGGGCCAAGGATGGCGGCGTTCAGCGAGTCGGTCTCGGCGCTGAAGCGTACGCCACCGTCGATGACGTTCGGATGGGCCTTCAGCTTGCTGGCGGTGGCCGCCGAGCCGGTGAAGGCGAACATGTCGCGGTAGTCCAGGTGGTCCATCAGGTCGCGGGCCGAGCCGGAGAGCAGCTGCAGCGAGCCGTCCGGCAGCAGGCCGGAGTCGAGCATCAGGCGCACCACGGCTTCGGTCAGGTAGCCGGTCGGGGTGGCGGGCTTGACGATGGTCGGCACGCCGGCGATGAAGGCCGGGGCGAACTTCTCCAGCATGCCCCAGACCGGGAAGTTGAAGGCGTTGACCTGGACCACGACACCGGTCAGCGCGGTGTAGATGTGGGTGCCCAGGAACGAGCCGTCCTTGCTCAACGGCTCGGTCGGGCCGTCGAGGATGACATTGCTGTTGGGCAGTTCGCGGCGGCCCTTGCCGGAAAAGGTGAACAGCACGCCGATGCCGCCATCGATGTCCACCATGGAGTCGATCTTGGTGGCGCCGGTCTTGTAGGAGATCTCGTAGAGGTCCTTGCGGTGCTCGTTGAGGTGCAGGGCCAGCTCCTTGAGCTTCAACGCGCGCTCGTGCAGCGAGAGCTTGGCCAGCTCGCGCTGGCCGGTGGTGCGGCCGTAGGCTACGGCACCGGCAACATCAAGGCGTTCCTTGGTGACGGTGGCGAGCAGCTCGCCGGTGTTGGCATCGAGTACTTCAGTGCCTCCCTCGGCTGCTGGGGTCTGCCATTGACCGGCAATGAAACTTGGGACTACACCAATCTGGGCTGTCGTCATCGACGCAATTCCTTCCTGAACGGTCGGTCAGTATTAGTGTTAACCATAACAGCAATGACGTGATCGACGACACCCGTAAAGGACCGCAAAAATGACCGACATGCAGCACCAGGCCCGGAACCTCGAACCATGGACGATTGAGCTGGGCGAATTGGACCACAAGATGGGTGTGCGCATCATCGAGGAATCCGTGGACAAGGTGGTGGCCACCATGCCGGTGGAGGGCAACACCCAGTCCTTCGGCCTGCTGCACGGCGGCGCCTCGCTGGCAGTGGGTGAAGCGGTGGGCTCCTGGGCCGCCGTGAAATTCGCCTCGACCTTCGGCAAGGTCGTGGTGGGAGTCGACGTCAACGCGACGCACCACCGCTCGGCCACCGAAGGGCTGGTCACCATCACGGCCACGCCGATCAAGCTGGGCCGGCGCATGACCAGCCACGAAGTGCTCATCACCGACGAGCAGCAGCGCCGCATCTGCACCCTGCGCATCACCAACCTGGTGGTGGATAAGCCCAAGCACTAGGCTCCTGCGCTCGGTTTACGCCGAGACAAGGAAAGAACGGCTGGCTACTCCGGGAAACGGAATCCCACGAACAAGCGGGCTCGCCATCGGCGGGCCCGCTTTCAGATGAAATCCGCGTGGAGTCCCAACACCTCAAGTTTTCCGAAGAGCAACAAGATCACCTAGGAATGGCGCGGAATATTTCCGCGGAGACTCTGGATTTCATCCCTTCTGCAAACCGCGGTGGAAACTACCCATCCACAACTCGGCCGAGGTGCTCGGGCAAGCGAATTTGGGAAAGCTCAATGACTGACTCGGACGTCTTGCGACCCAATCGGCGATCAAGCGCAACCTTAAGCTTGGCTGCTTCGATTTCCTCGCCCAGCACCCTGAAGACTTCTTCGGCGTTATTGGGGTCGTAAGTCCGCGCCCTAGGTGCGGTTGCCGGCTCCGACATGTTTTCCTCCTTTCACTCTTGGTCCCCATTGTCCCGCTCGGTTGATTTCTGGTCTACAGTTTCTTCCGACGCGGGATCCCCACCCCCGAGAAAACCAAACCTATTGGCATCCTGCAAAAGTAGCTGAATCTTGGATTCAACCAAACCCGTGTTGCCACCCTTCCAAACGGCATCAAGCAATATCTTGTCTGAATCGCTGGTAAGGGGACTGTCTACAAGTTGCTCCAATACTTCCTTCCCGAACTTTTTCATCGAAGGGTCCCGAGATGTGCTGGCTTCCAGCGCCCATTGGGTTCGCCGCCACCATTCGGAACGGGACTCATTGGCATTGGACGAGGCGAGAACTTTTCGTTGATGCGCAAGATTCAGCAAAGCAACCACCGCAACTACGGCCGCAGCAAGGAATGCGGCCCACGGAGCCAAGGCTTGCACGACAGTCCAGAAATTCGGCCCACCCGGTTCAAGTGCTTCCAAAGCGTCCACGCCTCTGTCAGCGATATCTCTCCAGAATGCCTCGTCGTCTTGGCCCAGAGACACGACCAGATCATCACCGCCGCGCGGGATTGAGTCACCAATGCCCATTTCCCGTGCTCCTTTCTTTACGATCATCCGCCGGTCAGCGAAGCTGATGGATCGAAATAGTGCCATTGATCGTGCTGGATCAAGGCCATGGGTGCCACGTTCCTATGCGGAGGCCCAAACTCCCAGCTCGTTTCCGGAAGGATCGGTGAAATGCAGCCGGCGGCCTCCGGGGAACGGATAGGCAGGCTGGTCGATCCAGCCTCCGGCGGCCTCGATGGCGCGCGCCGTGGCGTCCAGGTTTTCGGAATACAGCAGCACGAAGGGCCCGCCGACGGGCCGCGGCTTGTCGGCCAACAGCAGTCCCCCGGACTCCTCCGCAGTAGCTTCCGGCATGAGGATGCCGGCGTATTGGTCGCCGTAGTCGACGAACTTCCAGCCGAAGGCGGCCGCGTAGAAGTCCTTGGCCGCCTGCAGGTCGGTGACGGTCAGTTCAACATAGTTCAAGGCATGATGCCGCAGCTTTCCATCCATGCCCCGAGCCTACAGTTCGATTGCGGCTCTGTCATGGGTTTTCGCGACGTGCCAGCTGTCGCAATGCAGCCAAGCTGCTTTCGCCCACGCCCTGCCCGCGCAAGTAGTCCCCGGCATAGCCGAGCCAGTCGAGGAACTTCTCCAGTTCGGCGGCGCGGCCGCGGATGATCGAGTCCAGCTCGCCGTCCGCCTGGTGGGACTCATAGGGGTGCTTGCGCGGCGAGACCCGATGCCATTCGTTGATGCCGCGCACCGCCGCTTCGTCGTGGGCCAGGATCTCGTCGCGCCGCCCGGCCAAATCCAGCAGCAGCGTTGCCACAAGTCCGGAGCGGTCCCGTCCGGCGGAACAGTGGATCACCGCGCCGCTGCGCGTTGCGGCCAGGTTCTCGAAGACCGAGGCCAGATGCCCGCCGAATTCCTCGCAGACCAGCCGGAACATTCCGGTGTGGTTCATGTACGGCACCGCGATCGCCTCGAAGCGCTTGTTGCCCGGGGATTCCAGCGGGAGGTTGAACAGCTCGATGCCCTGCATGCTCAACTCATCCACCACCGGGTCGTGCTCGCGGCGGCTGATCTCCCCCGGGTTGCGCAGGTCGATCACCCGGTCGATGCCGTCCGCCTGCAGCTGCCGCCAGCCTTGGGCGGTGAGCCATTCGTGGCGGCCCATGCGGTAGAAGACTCCGCAGATGTGGCGGGCATTGATCGCGCCGTCCCAGTGGACGTCCATCGACTGCTTGCGGTACTCGGGGGCGTGGCTCATGAGTCCATTGCAACACATTCGCCATCTGCTGTAGGGTATTAGTCATTGGCAAATGCCAATGAGTCTATCTAAGGAGGGGTACCGATGAATGTCCGTGACCTTGCTATGCCATCTCCCCTTCTCACCAAGGACTCATTGTGTCTCATTACCCCGGCGGCAACACCGCCTTTTCTCCCCTAGCGCGCAACGGCTACGACGAGGCCGACACCCAGCTGAAAACCCGCCGCGGCCAGCCGACCTGGGACGAAACCACCCAGGACGATCTAATCGAGGGCCAGCGCTACTCCACCTGGCCATCCATCGAAAAGGGCTGTCGCGGACCGCAGCCCTACCCCTCGTGGCTCATCGAGGACGCCGCGGCCTTGGATACCGAGCTCGGAATCCTCAAAACCGGCAAGGAAGGCGATGTCTTCCTCGTGGAGCGGGCCACCGAAACACGCAGCACGCTGCTGGCGGCCAAACGCTACCGCGGCCGGGAGCACCTGCAGTTCAGCCGTTCGCAGGCCTACAGCGAGGGCCGCTCGGCCCGGCGCTCGCGCGATAACCGCGCGGTGAAAAACAACTCCAGCTACGGCCGCGAGGTGGCGGCCCTGCAGTGGGCGAGCGCCGAGTGGTCCTATCTGCGGCGCTGCCACGAAGCGGGGATCCCGGTCCCCTATCCCGTGCAGATCGACGGCACTGAAATCCTCATGGAATTCATTGCGGACCCGGAGATCCCGCGGGCCGCCGCGCCCCGGCTGCAGCAGATCTCCCGCAACGATCCTCGGCTTCCGGCCCTCTGGGACCAGCTGGCCGACGCCATGGAGAAGTTCGCCGCGCTGGGCATCGCGCACGGCGACCTGTCGGCCTACAACCTGCTGGTTGCGGGCGCCCGGCTGGTGGTCATCGATGTGCCGCAATGCGTGGATCTGGCCGGCAACGTGCAGGGCCTGGATTACCTGCACCGCGACTGCGTCAACATGTGCGACTGGTTTACCGCCAAGGGCCTGCCGCGCGACGCCGAGGCGCTGTTCACCTCGCTGCTGGCCAGCATGTTCGCTTAGCCCCAGACGGACGGCAGCCCGCTGACCCGGGATCCTCCGGGTCGGCGGGCTGCCGTTGTTTGCGCTCTGCTCAGCTGCGGGCTACTTGGCCCACATCGGCAGCACCTCGCGCTTCCAAGTGGCGTTGGTGACGACGGCGCAGGAACCGTACGCGGCCAGTGCCGCGGTGACCAGGCCCAGCCAGCCGCCGAGCTCGTGGATCAGCTGGTTGCCGGTGAACGCGCCGATGGTCAGCGCGACGAAGGCGGTGCACAGCACGGTGAACACGGTAACCAGGACCCCATTGGTTTTCAGCGAGGCGATGGTCATGTAGATGGTGAAGAGGGTCCAGCCCAGCAGGTAGACGCCCATGCCGACGGATCCCACGGCGGCGGCGATTTCAGGGTTGCTCTCGATCCACCAGAAGCCCATCCAGAACATTCCGTAGGAGGTGAAGGCGGTGGCCCCGAAGACGTTGCCCTTGAAGAATTCAATGACGCCGGCAATGATCTGTGCAATGCCGCCGTAGAAGAACGCCAGCGCCAGGACCGCGAAACCGGCCTCGGGAATCAGCCCGGCATTGGCCAGGCTCAGCACGAAGGTGGTCATGGCGAAGGCGCCCAGGCCGAGGGCCGCCGGATCGGCAATAGCGGTCTTGGCGGCTGGCTGTTCGCGCAGCGGCAACTCCAGGTCCGGGCGGGTCAGGGTTGCAGTCATGGGGCACACTCCGATGTGTAGTTGTACGGAATAATCGTCGGGCGGTGACCTGCGTCACCAACTCTCCTGCAGGTATCCTAGGGAGGCAGTGAGACGCGTCACTACCATCTAAAGGAGGTAGCAGTTGACCACCGATTCCTTGCCCCAGGTGGCCCTGCTGGAGCGTACTCTGAACACCCTGGCCGCCCGCACCGGCTTCCCCGTGGCCTTCGGCGGCTTCGCGGAATCCGGCGGCACGGTGCTGACAAGTTTCGCCGGCACCCGCACCGGCGCGTTGCGCGGATTGGTGATCCAGCCCGGACAGGGGCTGGGCGGGCTTGCCCTGGCCCGCCGGGAGCTGACGGCCACCGGGGCTTACCACCAGTCCCCCGACATCATCCACAGCTACGACCGGGAGATCGGCGTGGAAGGGATCATCACCCTGCTGGCGATCCCCGTGGTGGTCGACAACCAGGTGCGCGCATTGATCTACGCCGGGCTGCGCGACCGTTCCCAGCTCACGGATGAAACGCTGGCCGCCGCGGCCGGCGAGGCGCGGCGCCTGGCCTGGGAACTGTCGGTCCACGAGGAGACCGAACGTCGTCTGGCGGTGCTGTCCGCCTCGGAGGCCCACGCCACCCACGCCTCGGATCTGGCGTTGAGCCAGGAGGACCTGACAGTGCTGTACACCGAGCTGCGCGACATCGCCCGGCTGATCGAGGATCCGGAATTGGCGCAGCGATTGAGCACCGCGGGATCCATGCTGCGCGCCGGGCAGCCGCGCGAGGTCGCCGGTTCACGCGGCGCGGGCCCGCTGTCGCCCCGGGAGCTGGATGTCCTCACCCACTTGGCGCTGGGCAAGCGCAACGCGCTGATCGGTGCGCACCTTGACCTGGCCGAGAGCACGGTCAAGAGCTATATCGCCTCGGCGATGCGCAAGCTGGAGGCAGCCAACCGCTTCGATTTGGTGCTGCGGGCCCGAAGCCGCGGCCTGATTCCCTGAAACGCGCGCCGGATATGCGAAAAGGGCCGCTTGCGCAGCCCTTTCCATCGGTTGTCGTGCTCTTGGGTTCCTACCAGGTGTAGAAGCCCTGTCCGGTCTTGCGACCCAGCTTGCCCTCGGCCACCAGGTCCTTGAGGATCTGCGGCGGAGCGAAGCGGTCGCCAAGGGTTTCGTGAAGGTATTCGGCAATGCCCAGGCGCACATCCAAGCCCACGATGTCGGTGGTCTTCAGCGGGCCAGTCGGGTGCTTGTAACCCAGCACCATCGCGTTGTCGATGTCCTCGGCGCTGGCCACGCCCTCTTCGACCATGCGCATGGCTTCCAGCGCGATGGCCACGCCCAGGCGGGAGGAGGCGAAGCCCGGGGCGTCGTTGACCACCACTGCGGTCTTGCCCAGCGCGGAGACCCAGCCGCGCGAGGCGTCAACCAGCTGCGGGTTGGTCTGCTTGCCGATGACGACCTCGATCAGCGTGGACGCCGGGACCGGGTTGAAGAAGTGCAGGCCCAGGAAGTTCTGCGGGCGCGCCAGTTTCTCGGCCATGCCGGACACGGACAGCGAGGAGGTGTTGGAGGCCAGCACGGCGTCCTGGGACAGCTCGGCTTCCACCGCCTGCAGCGAGGAGATCTTCAGGTCCCAGATTTCCGGGACGGCTTCGATGACCAGCTGTGCCGAGGCGAAGTCGGCGTAGTTGGTGCTCACGGCGAAGCGCGCCAGCAGCTGCTCGCGGGTTTCGCTGACCGCGCCGCGGGCGATGGATTTGTCCACGGACTCCACCACGCGCTCGTAGGCGCCCTTGGCGGATTCCTCGTCGCGCTCAACCACGGTCACGGCGCTGCCGCTGACCAAAAAGCCGTGGGCGATGCCGGCGCCCATGCGCCCGCCGCCGAGCACGCCCATGGTGGCAGGCAGGGCGCCGTCGATAAAGTTTGTCGCTTCACTCATGCTTACTTCTTCTTTCGGTCTAGGAATGCCTGCATGCGGTCGAACTTGGCCTGGGACTCGAAGAGCATGCCCTGGGCCAGGTTGTCGATGATCGGGTGCACCTCGCGCGGGGTGTGGAAGACCGACTTGCTGATGCGCACTGCCAGCGGGTCCTGCGCGGCGATGCGGTCGGCCAGCGCGTCGGCGGCGGCGTCCAGCTCGGCGGCCGGGTGCAGCTCGGTGATCAGCTGGACTTCCAGGCACTGCGCTCCGGTGAGCACCTTGCCGGCCAGCAGGATCTCCTTGGCCAGCGGCTCGCCGACCAGTTCCTTCAGGCGCCAGGTCGCGCCGGCGG
This sequence comes from Arthrobacter sp. YC-RL1, assembly GCF_001454985.1. Lineage (NCBI taxonomy): Bacteria > Bacillati > Actinomycetota > Actinomycetes > Micrococcales > Micrococcaceae > Arthrobacter > Arthrobacter sp. YC-RL1. The sequence goes on along the minus strand of NZ_CP013297.1, from coordinate 1,156,292 downwards.
CGGCCATGATGCCCAAGTTGGTTTCAGGGTTGCCCATGCGCAGATCCTCGGTGCCGATGCGGAAGTCTGCCGCGTAGGCCAGTTCCGCGCCGCCGCCCAGGGCGAAGCCGTCAAGCGCGGCCACCACGGGCATCGGCAGCTTGGCGATGCGGTCGAAGATGCCGGAGTTGATGCCTGCCAGCGCGTCGTCGCGGCGGCGCTCGCGCAGCTGCGCGATGTCGGCGCCGGAGGCGAAGATCCCCTTGGAGCCGCGCGGTTTTTCCTCGGTCGGCGCGGTGCCGGGGGTGCCGGCCAGGATCATGATCTTCGGAGTGCGCTCAAGGTAGGCGCAGACCGCGTGCAGTTCGTCGACCATGACCTGGTCGATCGCGTTGCGGACCTCGGGGCGGTGCAGGCGCACCCACACGCGGTCATCGGTCTCGGTGATCTGCAAGGTAGTGAAGTCTTCGGGAGTCAGGCTCATGGAGTTAGACGCCCTCCACCAGCAGGGCGGTGCCCTGGCCGACTCCCACGCACATGGTGGCCACGCCGAGCTTGCGCTGCGCTCCGGCCAGTTCGCGCTCCATGCGGCCCAGCAGGGTGATCACGATGCGCGAGCCCGAGGAGCCCAGCGGGTGGCCCAGGGCGATGGCGCCGCCGTCGCGGTTCACGATGGACGGGTCCACGCCCAGCTCGTTCATGCTGGCCAGCGACTGGCTGGCGAAGGCCTCGTTGATTTCCATGGCGCCGATGTCCGAGATGGACAGGCCCGCGCGGGAAAGCACCTTGTTGGTGGCCGGGACCGGGCCCATGCCCATGATCTCCTGTGCCAGGCCGGCGGCCTGGCCGTCGACGATGCGGGCGCGCGGGGTCAGCCCGTACTTCTGGATGGCACGTTCGGAAACCACCAGGATGGCCGAAGCGCCGTCGTTCAGGGTCGAGGCGTTGCCGGCGGTGACCACCGAGCCGCCCTTGACGACCGGGCGCAGACCGGCCAGCACCTCGGCGGTGGTGCCCGGGCGCGGGCCTTCGTCGGTGTCCACGATCGTGTCGCTCTTGCGGCCCTTGACGGTCACCGGGACGATCTCGTCCTTGAAGCGTCCGGCCTCGATGGCGGCGATGGACTTGGCGTGCGATTCCACGGCGAACTGGTCGGCGTCCTCGCGGGAGATGTTGTAGACGCGAGCGACTTCCTCGGCCGTCTCCGGCATGGAGTAGGTGGCCTTGCCGTCGCGGGAAAGCTCCCCGGACAGGAAGGCGGGGTTGGTGAAGCGCCAGCCGATGGAGGTGTCGAAGGTGGCGCCCGGCTTAGCGAAGGCCTTGGCAGGCTTCTCCATGACCCATGGGGCGCGGGACATGGATTCCACGCCGCCGGCTACCACGATGTCCGCGGCGCCGGACTTGACCATGTGGCTTGCCATGGTGATGGCGCTCATGCCCGAGGCGCATAGGCGGTTCACGGTGATGCCCGGAACCGTGTTCGGCAGGCCGGCCAGCAGCCAGGCCATGCGGGCCACGTTGCGGTTTTCTTCGCCGGCGCCGTTGGCGTTGCCGAAGATGACTTCGTCAACCAGCTCCGGATCGATGCCTGCGTCGTCGATGACGCGGCGGATCGTCAACGCCGCCAGGTCGTCCGGACGCACGCTGCTCAGCGCTCCGCCGTACCGTCCAACTGGGGTACGTGCTCCGCCTACGAGAAATGCCTCGGCCATGATTGCTCCTTGCGACAAAAAGTAGTGATGCTCAGCACTCTAACTTACCGACCATTCGTTCAATAATACAAGCTCGGCTCGACACAAACTTTACGTGAAACCCCCGGCTGTTTAGGAGCTCCGTCTGTTGATCACGTGATACCCGATCGAATATGTCCGTGGGGAGTTCCAATGAATTCCATGTCAAACGTTGAATTTCGGTTGATGACGGCGTAGTCTCGGTCACTTGACCGACTCCGGGCCTGCCCGGATCGTGGACCGTAACCGGGACGGCAAAGTTTTCCATTGCCAGCCCGGGCATCCGGTCGACGGAAAGCTGAGACGCATCGGAGCAGTTGTGCAACCGGAAAACAGCCAACCACAAGACAATTCGAATACCGCCTCCTTCTCCCCGGACCTGACCCAGGACATCGGCCCGGACATGTCCACCGTGGAAGGCCGGCAGGAAGTCCGCAAGGCCACAGCCGCCTCGGCCATGGGCAACATGACCGAATGGTTCGACTACGGCGTCTACGCGGTCGCCGTCACTTATATCACCGCCCATTTCTTCCCCACCGAGGGCGGCACCGTGATGGCGCTGGCCACCTTCGCCCTGTCCTTCCTGGTTCGCCCCTTGGGCGGATTCGTCTGGGGCCCGCTGGGCGACAAGCTCGGACGCAAGAAGATCCTGGCCCTGACGATCCTCATGATGTCCGGCGCGACGTTCCTGATCGGCGTGCTGCCGACCTATCAAATGGTCGGCGTGCTGGCCCCGGTGCTGCTGGTGCTGCTGCGCATGATCCAGGGCTTCTCCACCGGCGGCGAATACGGCGGCGCGGCGACCTTCATGGCCGAATACGCCCCTGACCGCAAACGCGGATTCTTCGGCTCCTTCCTTGAATTCGGCACCCTGGGCGGTTTCGCGCTGGGTACCGCGGTCATGCTGTTCCTGCAGCTGGGCCTTGGCGAGGAAGCCATGATGGCCTACGGCTGGCGCATCCCGTTCTTCCTGGCGCTTCCCATGGGCCTGATCGGCCTGTACCTGCGAAGCAAGCTGGAGGACACCCCGGTCTTCCAGGAGCTGGAGGAATCCGGCGAAAACCAGCAGGGCGGCTCGCTGAAGGAACTGCTCACCACCTACTGGCGCCCCATCCTGACCATGGGCGGACTGGTCATCGCGCTGAACGTCGTGAACTACACGTTGCTCAGCTACATGCCGACCTACCTGGAAACCCAGCTGGGCCTGGATTCCACCGCTTCGCTGGCGACCATCCTGATCGGCGAGGTGGCCATGATGGCGGTCATCCCCTTCGCCGGATCGCTCTCTGACAAGATCGGGCGAAAACCCATGTGGTACACCTCGGTGATCGGATTGTTCGTCCTGGCGCTGCCGATGTTCTGGCTCATGGGCCAGTCCTTCGTCTGGGCCATCGTGGGCTTCGCGGTGCTGGGCCTGCTCTACATCCCGCAGCTGGCCACCATCACCGCGACGTTCCCGGCGATGTTCCCCTCGCATGTGCGCTTCGCCGGCTTCGCCATCACCTACAACGTGGCCACCGCGATCTTCGGCGGCACCGCGGCCATGGTCAACGAGGCGGCCATCAACTCCACCGGCTTCCTGCTGTTCCCCGCCGTGTACATGATGGCCTCCTGCGTGATCGGCGTGATCGCCGTCAAGTTCATGCCGGAGACCGCCGGCGCCTCGCTGCGTGGCACCGAGATCCCTGATGCCCACGACACCGGCATCCTGGCCACGGTCCCTCCGGCGGGCGACAGCCCGCGTTCCTAGCGCCTGAGCCAATGTCCCGGCCACGGCGGCGGTGCTTCCCATTGGGGAAGCGCCGCCGCCGTTGTTTGCGCCGAACGGGCAACAAAGCCGGCCCGGCGGCCGAAGTGCTGAAGAACGCGCGGCAAACGGCTAGCATTTACAGGGTGAGTAGCCAGAATAATTCCGCATTGCCCCGCAAGGTTTCCGATATCTTCGACCCGACCCGGTGGCGGGTCATCGAGGGATTCGACTTCACCGACATCACCTACCACCGCCAGGTCGAGCGCGACGCCTCCGGTGCGATCCTGCGAGACCTGCCCACCGTGCGCATCGCCTTCGACCGGCCCGAGGTGCGCAACGCGTTCCGCCCGCATACCGTGGACGAGCTCTACCGCGCCATGGACCACGCGCGCATGACCGGTGACGTGGCCACCGTGCTGCTCACCGGCAACGGCCCCTCCCCCAAGGACGGCGGCCACGCCTTCTGCTCGGGCGGCGACCAGCGCATCCGCGGGCGCGACGGCTACCGCTACGCCGAGGGCGAGACCCGCGAGACCATCGACCCGGCCCGCGCCGGCCGCCTGCACATCCTGGAGGTGCAGCGCCTGATGCGCACCATGCCAAAGGTCGTGGTGTGCGTGGTCAACGGCTGGGCCGCCGGCGGAGGGCACTCGCTGCACGTGGTCTCCGATCTGACCATCGCCTCCAAGCAGCACGGCAAGTTCAAGCAGACCGACGCGACCGTGGGCTCCTTCGACGCCGGCTACGGCTCGGCGCTGCTGGCCCGCCAGGTCGGGCAGAAGACCGCCCGCGAAATCTTCTTCCTGGCCCGCGAATACTCGGCCGACGACATGGTGCGCATGGGCGCTGTCAACGAGTCGGTGGAGCATGAGCGCCTCGAGGAAGTGGCCCTGGAATACGCGGCGGACATCGCCGCCCAGTCCCCGCAGGCCATCCGCATGCTCAAGTTCGCCTTCAACCTGGCCGACGACGGCCTGGCCGGCCAGCAGGTCTTCGCCGGCGAGGCCACCCGCATGGCCTACATGACCGACGAAGCGGTGGAGGGGCGCGACGCGTTCCTGGGCAAGCGCGACCCTGACTGGTCCAACTACCCGTACTACTTCTAGCCGCGCACCGCACCACCACCGATCCACCCATCGACCCGAGCTAGGAGACGGCTTTGGACGCACCCCATCTGGCACTGTTGGAGGCGCTGGCCGCCGCCGTGAACGAGGACGGCCCGGCCGTGGAGGTCGTGGCGGATCCCGGCGCCCCGGATGGCTGGGTCCTGAACCGGCTGGATCGCTCCGAGCTCGCGGGCTTCGAGGAGCCGATGGTGGTGGTGCGCACCTCCGGGTCCACCGGGCGCGCCAAGCGCACGGTGCTCAGCGTCTCGGCGATGGCCTCCAGCGCGCAGGCCACCGCCGAGTTCCTGGGCTTCGAGGGCCAGTGGCTGCTGGCCCTGCCGGTGCACTACGTCGCCGGGCTCAGCGTGCTCACCCGCTCGCTGTTCGCCGGAACCAAGCCGGTTCTCATGAAGCAGAACGGCAGCTTCTCCGCCGAGGAGTTCACCGCGGCGGCCGAGCAGATGGTGGACACCCGCCGGCTGACCTCGCTGGTCCCCACCCAGCTGGCCCGGCTGCTGGACCACCCCAGCGAGCGGACCGTCGCCGCGCTCAAGCGCTTCGACGCGATCCTGCTGGGCGGGGCGCGCGCCAGCAAGGACCTGCTGGCCAGCGCCCGGCACCACGGGCTGAAGATCTTCCAGACCTACGGCTCGGCGGAGACCTCCGGCGGCCTGGTCTACAACGGCACCGCCCTGCCCGGGGTGAAGCTGCGCGAGCAGGACGGGCGCATCCTGGTTTCCGGCCCCATGCTGGCCGACGGCTACGCCAACGACCCGCAGGCCACCGCCGAGCACTTCGTGGAGCACGACGGGCAGCGCTGGTACCTGACCGACGACCTGGGCAGCGTGGACGGCTCCCGGCTGCGCATCGCCGGACGCATCGACGACGTGATCAACACCGGAGGCGTGAAACTCTCCGCGGCGAAGATCGAGGGACTGCTGGAGGAGTTCTTCACCCAGGCCCTCGTGGTAGCAGTTCCGGACGCGCAGTGGGGCCAAGCCGTGGGGCTTGCCTACTCCGGGCCCACCCGGACCGAGGACGCCTTCGAAGCGGTGCGCCGCACCCTGGGCAAGGAAGCGGTGCCGAAATACGTGCTGCACTACCCGCAGGGGCTGCCGTTGCTGGCCAACGGCAAGTTCGACCGCCGGCTGGTCGTGACCCGGCTGGCCGAGGCCCGCTAGCCGCCCGATTCGCCTTGCCCGCCGATTCGCGGGAAACTAGAGGGTACGGATTTTTGTGTTCGCCCGAAAGGACTGAAAGTGGCCACACTTTCCCAATGGGTTGCCGGCGCGCGCCTGCGCACCCTTCCCATCGTCATTGCCCCGGTCGTCATCGGAACCGCCGCAGCAGTGGGCGAAACCGGTCTCTTCCACTGGTTCCGCTTCCTTTTGGCGCTGTGCGTCGGGCTGCTGCTGCAGATCGGCGTGAACTATTCCAACGACTACTCGGACGGCATCCGCGGCACGGACGACGAGCGTGTCGGGCCGCTGCGCCTGACCGGCTCGAAGCTGACCGATCCGAAGAACGTGCGCAACGCCGCGTTCACCTGCTTCGGCCTGGCCGCCGTGCTGGGCTTGGTCCTGGTGATCCTCTCCCAAGCCTGGCCGCTGCTGCTGATCGGCGTGGCGGCGATCTTCGCTGCCTGGGGCTACACCGGCGGCAAGAACCCCTACGGCTACCGAGGCTGGGGCGATGTCTACGTGTTCATCTTCTTCGGCCTGGTGGCCACCTTGGGCACCACCTTCACCCAGAGCGGCACGTTGACCCTGACGGCGCTGCTCGGCGCTGTGGGCACCGGCCTGATCGGCTGCGCGCTGCTGATGGCCAACAACGCGCGCGACATCCCCACGGACACCGAGGTCGGCAAGATCACCCTCGCCGTGCGCCTGGGCGAGCACAACGCCCGGCTGAGCTACGTGCTGATGCTCGCCGTGGCGATCCTGCTGCCGCTGCTGGTCACCGGAACCTTCCCGTGGATGTGGCTGATCCTGGTCACGTTCCTGCCGGCGGTGGCCCCGAGCCTGACCATGCTGCGCCAGGCCGAGCTGTCCAAGCTGGTCATCGTGCTCAAGCAGACCGGCATCGTGAACATGGTCTATGCGGTGCTCTTCGCCGGCGCCATCCTGGTCCCCATGTGGCTGCGCTGAGCCCGGCACACCACGCTTAAAACCCAACGCCCCATCCGCCAGCATGCTGGCGGATGGGGCGTTGGGTTTCCCGGCGGTCAGGTACCGGGTTACGCGCTGGGATCCTGCGGGCGGCGCTGGGATTCGTCGTAGGAATCCTCGGCGGCCTCGTCCGCCAGCTGCTTTTCGGACTTGCTGGCGGTCGTCTTGTTGAACGCCTTGCCCACGTCCTGGTTCGCACGCAGGCGCAGGTCATTGAAGAACAGGTAGGACACCGCGAAGGCGATGGCCAGGCCCACGAGGCCCGCCACAAAAATCGGCCATTTCAGGCCCCACCAGAGGCCAAGGAAAACGACCAGGAAAATTCCCAGTCGAAGCACGGTATATTTCAGAAGCTGCATAGCTTAAAGTCTACCGATGAACCTGTGAAGAGAGTTTGCCGATGAACCAGCGGGGAAAATAGTCACTAGACTGGAGTCATGGTCCGCTTCATTATTTTCGCCGCATTGATTTCGGTAGCGCTGATGATCTACACGGTCATCGAATGCGCTCGGTCCGAGGCACATCAGGTGCGCTCGCTGCCCAAGCCTGCCTGGTTTGCAGTGATCGTCTTCCTTCCGCTAATCGGAGCCGCTTTGTGGTTCACCCTGGGCCGCCCGCTGAGTGCCGAGACGAGCACCGCCCAAACCTCGCGGGCCCCGGACGATGACGAGGACTTCCTGCGCCAGCTGGAGGTGTGGCGCCGCCAGCAGCAGCGTGATGCCGAGCTGACCGCACGTGAGGAAGAGCTCAAGCGCCGCGAGGCAGATCAGCAAAAGAACCAATCCACGGAGCGTCCTTCCAAGGAAACCAAGGACCACAAGAACAAGTCCGACGGAAACGGCACCGCCGCTCCCGAAAGCTAGCGGAAAACGCTGCACAACCTGCAGCCGACAGCCCTTCAACCCTCGCCAGATCACAGCTGGCGGGGGTTGTGTTTTGCCTTGGCCAGGGCGGGCCGGACAATGCGCTCCGTGCCCCGTGCTCAAAGCTTCAATGGGCCACGGAGGGAAAGCCTTCGCTCCGGTTCGCGCCAGCGGGCATGCGGCAGTTGGATTGCTGGCGCTCCCGCGGATCCGCAGACAGCGTCCTGGAGCTTCCAGAGGCCCTGTCCAACGCATGTCAGGCTCTGGGAAGCCGTGGAAGCCCCGTCAAGGCGCATAAAACAGGGATCCGGCGGCCCACCAGTTGGCAGGTCGCCGGATCCCTGTTGACGCTTCTGCGCTGTTTAGACGCCGGCGTAGGAGTGCAGGCCGTTGAAGAAGATGTTCACGATGGTGAAGTTGAAGACCACGCACAGGAAGCCGATGATCGACAGCCATGCAGAGCGCGGGCCGGTCCAGCCGCCGGTGGCGCGGGCGTGCAGGTAGCCTGCGTAGACAACCCAGATCACGAACGACCAGACTTCTTTCGGGTCCCAGCCCCAGTAGCGGCCCCAGGCGGCTTCAGCCCAGATCGCTCCGGCGATCACGGTGAAGGTCCACATGGCGAAGCCGATGGTGTTCAGGCGGTAGGCGAAGTTCTCCAGCGCGCCGGCGCCCGGCACCACGCGCATGAACGGCATCTTGTCCGGCTGGCCGTCGGCAATGCGCTTCATGCGGGAGTGCTGCATCAGCTGCAGGACGTTCATGGCGAAGCTGATGGCGAACAGGGCCGAGGCGAAGACCGCGATGGACACGTGGATGACGATCCACGGCGACTGCAGGGCAGGCACCAAGTGGCCGACCGGGGTCGGGAAGCCGATGGTGGCGCCGCAGAGCATCAGGGTCACCAAACCTGAGATGAACGCACCCATGAAACGCAGGTCCTTGAAGAACAGCGCGACGAGGTACACCACGGAAACCACCAGCGCGCCGGTGGACATGAACTCGTACATGTTGCCCCACGGCACGCGGTTCGCGGCGAACGCGCGGGCGAAGACGGCGAAGCCGTGCAGCGCGACGGCCAGGCACATCAGGACCACGGCGATGCGTGCCATCTTGCGGTTCGACGAGAGCTTGGTGTACTCCATCTTGTCAGTCACGATGTGCTCGCCGACGTTGTCCGCGCGGACCTCCTGGCCACGGCGGCCGCGGGCCGGACGGGTCACCGCGCCGGCGGAGACCAGGAGCTTCTCGTCTTCCTTCAGCGCCGCGGCGTCCATCTCGCTGATGGACTTGTTGGTCTTGGCCAGGTCCAGCGCGAAGAAGATGAAGACGACCATGTAGACCATGGCTGCCAGCAGCATGAACAGCTGGCTGTAAACGCCCAGCGTTTCATTGATTGGCTCAAGTGCAGCGTTGCTACCCATTTACGGCTCCTAGGTCCTGTTCCTGGCTTGCCAGCGGCCAAGCCTTGTCAAAGATTTTCTGCAATTCATCGGATTCACGTTCAAGCCTCGGATCCTCGCCACGGGCCAAGAGCGCGTATTCGATACTACGCCTGCCGTCCTCGTTGCGGAGCTTCACCCAGACGCGGCGGCGCGGAGTGAACATCGAGATGATCAAGCCCAGCAGCGCCAAGCCGGAGAAGATCGCGATCGGCATCTTGCCCGGATCGTAGTTCACGTCCAGGGCAATATAGCGCTTGAGGTCGTCGAAGGTGATGCTGCCCATGTTGTTGGGCAGCTCGTAGGTGTCCCCCGCACCGAGCACGATGCCGCCGGCATCGAGATTTCGGTTGTTCAGCTCCGTCATCTTTTCGGTGTCCAGCACGTACACGTTCTGCGGCTCGCCCGAGTCAAGTCCCAGGTCGCCGTAGTAGGAGTTCAGCTGGAGCTGCGGGTTGATGGCGTTCGGGTCTCCGGAGAATGCCACGTTGTCCTCGCCGACCAGGGCGGTCGGCAGCAGGAAGCCCTGGAAGCCCAGCTGCTCGGGCTTGGCGTCGGGGACCTTGATGACCATCAGCGAGGTGTACACGGAGTCCTGAGGGACGGCTACCAGCGGGCCCGAGTAGGACACGTTGCCGTCGCCGTCGCGCACGGTGACCACCGGCGCATAGCCGTTGCCCACGAGATAGACGTCCGCGCCGTCGATGCGCAGCGGGTGGTTGACCTTCAGCTCCTGCTTGACCGGTTCGGCGTCGGGATTCTCGCGGACCTGGACATGCGCGGTGAAGTCCAGCGGCTGGCCGAAGTAGTCCTTCGAATCGCGGTCGAAGATGATGTCGAACTTGTCCAGCTTCACCGAGTAGCCCTGGAGGTCGTCGGCGGAGAAATTGCTGCCGGGGCTGAAGGAGTCGTAGGAGACCAGCGAGTTCACGAAGGTCTCGCCTTCGACAACCACGCGCTGGCCGCCGTAGCCGTAGGCCTGGCCGAGGCCGGCGGACGCGAGGATGCCCAGCAGCGAGATGTGGAAGAGCAGGTTGCCGATCTCACGGGTGTAGCCGCGTTCGGCGGCGACCGAGCGGCCGGTCGCGTCTTCACGGCGTTCCACGCGGTAGCCGCGCTTCTTCAGGATCTTGTAGGCGTCATCGATCAGCTCGTCGTCGGTAGGCGTATCCGGCTGGCCCTCCATGACGTCCATGGAATGGTACTGCGGCAGCCGCTGCAGCCGGGCAGGGGTGCGCGGAGGCGGGGTGCGCAGGGCCTTGGCATGCTTCTTGATGCGCGGGGTGATGCAGCCGACCAGCGAGATGAACAGCAAGATGTAGATGGCTGAGAACCAGGCCGAGGAGTACACCTCGAACATCTGGAAGCGGTCAAGCCACGGGCCGGCTACCGGGTGCTGGTCCAGGTACTGTGCGACGAGTTCGGGGTTGACCGAACGCTGGGGGAAAATCGATCCCGGCACGGCGGCGACCGCCAGCATCAGCAACAGGAACAGCGCCGTCGGCATCGACGTCAGCTGCGTCCAAATCCACCGCAGGGATCCGACAAGGCCAAGGGCCGGGGCGTCGCCCCGGTTCTTGGCCTTCTGCTTGTTCTTCGCCATTAGATTGGCAACCTCACTTCATTGGCAAACCAGTTTTGCAGTTCAGTTACCCAGGTGCCCCACAGGCCGGTAACCATGACAAGACCCAAAAGAATCAGGAGTCCACCGCCCAGCCGCATGATCAGCAGCTGGTGGCGGCGGAAGAAGTTCAACGCCTGCATGCCGCGCTGCAGACCCAGCGCGATCAGGATGAACGGCAGCCCCAGGCCCAGGCAGTAGAACGCGGTCAGCAGCGTTCCGCGCCCGACGTTCGCATCCACGCCGGTGGACATGATCAGCACGGCGCTCAGGGTCGGGCCGATGCACGGAGCCCAGCCCAGCCCGAAGGTCAGGCCCAGCACCGGTGCGCCCCACAGGCCTGCCGGCGGCTTCCGGTGGATCTTGCGGTCGCGTTGCATGAAGGAGAATCCGCCCATGAACACGACGCCCATGAACATCACCACCAGACCCAGGACCTGGGTGACCCAGCCGCCGTTGAAGCGAAGCCATGCGGTCGCTTGGCTGAACAGCACTCCCACGGCAATGAACACCACCGAGAAGCCCAAGACGAACAGCAGCACGCCTGCCAGCACGCGTCCGCGGCGGTGGTCCTTTAGATCGGCGCCGGTCAGTCCGGTGACATAGCCCAGGTACCCGGGCACCAGCGGAAGCACGCAGGGCGAAAGGAAGGAGACCAGACCGGCCAGCAGCGCTACCGGCGCAGCCAGCAGCAGCGAACCGTCCAGAACGATGTCCGCGAATGGATTAGAGGTCAATGCTCAGCTCACAACTCTTCGGTCAGAGCGGTGCCGATCAGCGATTTCAGGGTGCTCGGCTCGACGGCCCCGATGACGCGGGCACGGACCCGGCCCTTGCGGTCCAGGATCAGCGTGGACGGGACGGCCTGCAATGGGACGTACTTGGTCATGGCCAGCTGGATGTCGCCGCTGGTGTCCTGGACTGATTCGTACGGGATCTCGAAGGTGCGTTCAAAAGCCTTGGCAGCTTCCGCTTCGTCTCGGACGTTGACGCCGAGGAAATTGACCTTGCCCTTGAATTCCTCGGCCAGTTCCTTTAGGTGAGGTGCTTCGATACGGCATGGTGCGCACGCGGCGTACCAGAAGTTCAAGACCACCGGCTGGCCCTGCCAGTCAGCGGTAGCCACCGCAGTTCCCTGATAGGTCTTGGCTTCGATTTTCACTGGATCCGTGCGCAGGTCAGGGGTGTATTCCTGCACTGCCCCGTCGCCTGCGATGTAGTTCTTGCCGTCGCCGCTGTTGGCCTGAGCGGTGAGATTATCCTCCTTGGCCGAACACGCCGCCAACGGCACCACAGCCGCCGCCACTATCAACGTACGCAACATGGTGCGCCGAGACAGCGGACGAGAATTCTGCACGGGATCAATCATTTTGCTTCAGGCTCCAGGGATGTTTGCCGCGCCCGCAAGAAGCTCGGGGCTCGGTTCGGTGTAACGCACGGAGAGGATGTCATCTCCATCGAATTCAAAGCTGGTAATTGAGGTCAGCGTGCACTCGCGCTTGCGCGGATCGTGCCACAGCGGCTTGCCTTCGGCGGCGCGCCGGGTGACCCAGATGGGAAGCTGGTGGCTGACAATCACGATTTCGACACCGTCGCCGTGCTCTTCGAGCGCGGCCTTGCGGTGGAAGTCCATGGCCTCGCGCATGCGGGCGACCTGCTCGACGTAGGGTTCGCCCCAGGACGGCTTGAGGGGGTTGACCAGCAGCGGCCAGTAGCGAGGGCTCTTCAGATGTTGCGCGACCTTGGACAGTCCCTGCAGTTGGTTGTCTGCCTCGATGACCCGGTCATCGGTGAGAATCGGCAGCTCCAGCGCCTGCGCCGCGGGGGCTGCGGTCTGCTGGGCCCGGACTAGTGGCGAGGCGACGATCCGGACGATGTTTCCACCGGAGGCCTGGTGCTTGGCGAAGTAGTCGCCGGCCCCATCGGCCATCTTGAATCCCCGCTCTGACAGGCCGAAACCGGGGATTCGTCCATAAAGAACGCGATCCGGGTTGAAAACTTCCCCGTGGCGCAGCAAATGAACAGTCGAGATTGGCATGTTTCCAGTGTCTCAAAGAATCAACCTAAAAGATGAATAATGTGCTCACCGTCAACGATTCACAGGGCTTGCATGGGAATCGCAAATGGAAAACCATCCTTTCGGATGGGGTGTATCACAAAGCTCGGCGACTAGTCTTGAGAGTACGAGAATGCACACGGAATCAGGCATGTGGAACCTTCGTGATTTCCTGCCGGTTCAACCTTTGAGGACACAGATGAGCAACTACGATCCGAACCAGCCGGGCCAGCCCTACGACCCCAATTCCGGGTCCAACGCTTCGAACCCGAATCCCTATGGACAAAACCCCTACGGCCAGAACCCGTACGGGCAGCCGCAATCCCCTGCGCCGTCGTTCGACCCCTACGGCCAGCAACAGGGAGGCTACACGCCGGTCCAGCCTCCGGCGCAGCGTCCCAAGACCCTGCAGTGGGCCTTCTTGCTGATCCTGCTCTCGGGAATCGTCAATGCCATTGCCACCTGGTTCATATTCAATTCGAACATGTTCGCCAACATGATCACCTCGCAGTGGTCGCTGTTGCAGGAGCAGATGCAGAACGACCTGCAGGCGAATCCGCAGTTGGCCGATGACCCGTTCCTCGAGCAGATGCTCAGCAGCCCCGAAGCATTCATGGCCGAGTTCAACTCCGTGATGTCCGGCTTCATGATCACCTCCGCTGTCGTCAGCATTGCCCTGTACTTCCTGGTGGGCTTCTTCGTGGGCCGCGGCGTGAGCGCCATGCGCATCATCGCCACCGTGCTGGCAGTGCTTTCGCTGCTGGGACTGTCGATGTCCATTGCCACGGTGTCCATGTTCGGTGATGCCCAGGCAGGCTTGCTGAACGCGCTGATCGTGCTGGCAGTCGGTCTCGGCGTAGCCGGCGTGGTCTTCTCCTGGTTGCGTCCATCCTCGGAATACATCGTTGCCCGACGCATGTCGCGTCGGGCCGGCTACCGCTAAAAGCGGCAGCGCAGACAACGCAGAGGCGGCCTGAACCCGGAAGGGTTCAGGCCGCCTCTGCGTTTGCCCAAAAAATTGTTATGGCTGAACGGCCAGATACGCCAAGATCTGAAGCTCGGTGGACAGGTCCACCCGGCGCAGGTTCATGCCGCGCGGAACAACCAGTGGTTTGGGCGCAAAGGACAGCACGGAATTCACGCCCAGCTCCCCCAGCTCATAGATTAGGTCCTGGGCGGCATCGCCGGGGACCGCCAGCACCGCGATATTGATCTCTTCGCGGCGTACCACCTCGGCCAGGTCGTTGCGCGACTCGACATGCAGGTTCCCGACGTCCGTGCCTACCAGGTCGGGCGAGACGTCGAGGATAGCCCTGACCTTGAAGCCGCGGGTGGTGAAGCCTGCATAGCCGCTGAGCGCTCGGCCCAGGTTGCCGGCGCCGAGGATCAGCACGCGCCAGTCCCGGTTCAGGCCCAGCGTGTTGTTGATGTGCTCCGAGAGCTCACGTACGACATAGCCCACGCCGCGGGTGCCGTAGGAACCCAACCACGACAAGTCCTTGCGCAGGATCGCTGGATTCACGCCGGATTCCTTGGCCAGCACCCCGGAGCTGGTGCGTTCCATTCCCCGTGATTCAAGGGCATTCAGCGCGCGTAGGTACTGGGTCAGGCGTGCAACCGTGGCTTCAGGAAGCACCTTTGCCTCAAGCTCGGACATGCCGCGTCCCCCCATCGGTTTGATTCCCCAAGGCACGCTGGTAGCGCGCGGTCGTGTTCATTAGCTGCTGAGCAGACGTTCAAGCCGGACCGGGTCGATGGTCCAGAAATCCCTGACCTGCCCGTCGATCATCAGCACCGGGACTTCTTCATGATGTCGCTCGAGCAGCTTCGGGTCGCCGTCGATGTCCAGCTCGGTGAACTGCATCTCCAGTCGGTTGGTGACCTCGCTGACGGTCGCCCGTGCGGCCTCGCAAAGGTGGCATCCTTGGCGTACCAGCAACTGAATTTCATGCATTGTCTTCACTCCTTCATATTCTCATGAGCCCCGACGGGTCTTAAACTTCGCAATGAAATAAACTGGAGCAAATGCCTTCCATCGATTCAGCCTCCGCGCCCGAGCCCGAGCAGCGTCCCGAAATCGTCGCCGCATTTTTCGACGTCGACAACACCCTGGTTCGCGGCGCCTCGCTCTATCTCTTGGCCCGCAAATTGCATGAACACCGGTTCTTCCGCATGCGCGAGATCCTGTGGTTCGCGCTCAAGCAGCTGCGCTTCGCGGCCCGCGGCGAGCACCTGGGTGATATCCACCAGATCCGCGACCGCGCCCTGCTCATGGCGAAGGGCATCAAGGTTTCCGAAATCGAGGAGATCGGCAACGAGATCTTCGACGAGTACATCGAGCCCAAGCTGTGGCGCGGAACCGTGGCCATCGCCCACCAGCATCTGACGGTGGGCCGCGAAGTCTGGCTCGTCACGGCCACTCCCCTTGAAGTGGCCAACGTCATCTCCGACCGGTTGAAGCTGTCCGGCGCGCTGGGCACCGTGGTGGAGAGCGTGGACGGGGTCTATACCGGAGCGCTGGCAAGCCCCATTCTCCACGCCGCGGAGAAGGCGCAGGCAGTCCGCGCCCTGGCCAAGGAACGCGGGATCAAGCTGTCCAAGTCCTGGGCCTACTCGGACTCCTACAACGACGTCCCGCTGCTCGAAGCGGTGGGGCATCCGGTCTGCATCAATCCAGATGCCCGGCTGCGCGCCTATGCCAAGCGCCGCGGCTGGCAGGTCTACGACTTCCGCACAGGACAGCGCGCCGCCAAGTTCAGCCTGAAAGCCGCTGGCGTCATCGGATTCATCTGGGCCGCCAAGCGGTCTCTCAAGGACCGCAGCGGCCGCTAGCAGGGCCCCTGCGGCTTTCTGCGGGTAAAGCAATCGCCACCGTCCAGGACAGAATCCTGATGCGGTGGCGATGAATGCCAAGCGGCAAGCTGCTCGAAGTAAATTTACTTCTTATTGCGACGCTGGTGGCGGGTCTTACGAAGCAATTTGCGGTGCTTCTTCTTCGACATACGCTTGCGGCGCTTCTTGATAACAGAGCCCATATTGGTTCCTCACAAACTAATTAAAATGCGCCAACCTCGATGCTCCCCCTGCGCCGAAGCACACGGCAAGGTTGACCGGACGTTAAACGTTCCTTAATAGATTACCCGCTTTTCGGCCATGCTCTGACCACCGCTTGGCTTATCGACCGAGGGAACCCGTGCCGCGTTGCGGATCGATTGCCGCAGACTGCAGATAGGTTTCTACGGCGTTTTCCGGAACGCGATAGGAGCGACCAAACTGAACCGCAGGCAGATCGCCCGCATGGATCAGACGATAAACCGTCATTTTGGAAACGCGCATCATGTCGGCCACCTCGGCCACCGTCATGAAACGGGCTCCTGCAAAATTCTGTTTATCCTGCATGCGGGATATTCTCCTGACGCTGATCTCTTTGTTCGTCGCGTGACTAGCACACGTGAACTTACACGACTTTGGATCAACACCGGCGATCGGATTCACGTTTGCTTTGTACCAGTCTAGTCGCACTTTCATAACTTTCGCATCACGAAACACACACGTGTCACGGACAATCCGACTTTTTACCGGGCAACGACAGCAGCCCAGAGTATCTGAAGTGTTTTCCACTTCACATACTCTGGGCTACAGGTACTCCGGCTGCTACTAGGCGCTAGATAAGGCCCTGGGCCAGCATTGCGTCAGCGACCTTGACGAAGCCCGCAATGTTGGCGCCGGCCACGTAGTTGCCCGGCATGCCGTACTCGTCCGCAGTGGCTGCGCAACGGTCGTGGATGCCAACCATGATTTCGCTCAGGCGGCGTTCGGTGTGGTTGAAGGACCACGAGTCGCGGCTGGCGTTCTGCTGCATTTCCAACGCAGAGGTGGCCACGCCGCCGGCGTTGGCGGCCTTGCCGGGGCCGAAGAGCACCCCAGCGTCCTGGAAGACCGAGGTCGCTTCCGCGGTGGTCGGCATGTTGGCGCCTTCGGCGACGGCGATGGTGCCTGCGGCAACCATCTTCTTGGCCGAGGCCGCGCCCAATTCGTTCTGGGTGGCGCATGGCAGGGCCACGGTACCCGGCACGTCCCAGACGTTGCCGCTTTCGACGTACTTGACCTTCTTGCTGCCGCGGCGTTCGGCGTACTCGGAGATGCGGCCGCGCTCGACTTCCTTGATCTGGCGCAGCAGGTCCAGGTCGATGCCGCCCTCGTCCACGATGAATCCGCCCGAGTCGGAGGCGGTAACGACATTGGCGCCCAGGGACTGAGCCTTTTCGATGGCGTGCAGGGCCACGTTGCCGGAGCCGGAGACGATGACGCGCTGGCCGTCGAAGGACAGGCCGCGGGTCTTGAGCATTTCCTCGGTGAAGATGACGGCGCCGTAGCCGGTAGCCTCCGGACGGACCAGCGAGCCGCCCCAGGACAGGCCCTTGCCGGTGAGGACGCCGGACTCGTAGCGGTTGGTGATGCGCTTGTACTGGCCGAACAGGTAGCCGATTTCGCGGCCACCGACGCCGATGTCGCCTGCAGGCACGTCGGTGTATTCGCCGATGTGGCGGTACAGCTCGGTCATGAAGGACTGGCAGAAGCGCATGACTTCGCCGTCGGACTTGCCGCGCGGGTCGAAGTCAGAGCCGCCCTTGCCGCCGCCGATTGGCATGCCGGTCAGGGAGTTCTTGAAGATCTGCTCGAAACCAAGGAACTTGACGATGCCCAGATAGACGGATGGGTGGAAGCGCAGGCCGCCCTTGTAAGGGCCCAGCGCAGAGTTGAATTCAACGCGGAAGCCGCGGTTGATCTGGACCTTGCCGTCGTCGTCGACCCAGGGAACGCGGAAAATGATCTGGCGTTCAGGTTCACACAGACGCTGCAGAATGGCGGCTTCGGCGTATTCAGGGTGCTTCAGCGATACCGCTTCAAGGCTTTCAAAAACCTCGGTGACTGCCTGGTGGAACTCTGCTTCGCCGGGATTGCGGCGGAAGACTTCGTCGCGAATCGTCGCTAAGTGCTTATCCAAGTTTCTCTCCTCATCACTTGGGGCAGGCACGGGCCGTGACGGGGCCACAAAATACCCGGCGTCACTGCCCCAGACACGAGAATGCCATGCAAGGCGATCTGAACGAAAATTTCACGTTACAAAACAGGAATGTCCGCGTAACGTAAATTTTTGGCCATTTTGTCGACCCAGCGCGCGATCCACTGGTCAAATGTCTACCGGCGGCGCCCGAAACGCGGTAGCTTGTCGAAAAATTCCTGGGCTCGGCCCGTGACTTGTTCAAGCCCGCGGCCTACACTTCGACCCAAATGCTGCGCAGCGGGCGCGGTGCCGGCGAGGTCGTCCTGGACCTCGTTGCGCGCCACCTCTTCCAGCTGCGCCGGGGAATCCGGAACCGGCAGGATATCGGCGCACCAGCCAAGCAGCACCTCGACCGCTTCGGTATCGATGCTGTAGATGCGCCGCTGCCCGGCCGCCGTCATGCTGACCAGGTTGGCCTCGCGCAGCACCTTCAGGTGCTTGGAAACCGTCGGCTGGGAAATTTCCAGCTCGGTTACCAGCGAACCCACTGCCTTGGGTTCGGATTTCAATGCTTCAATGATCCTGCGCCGCGTCGGCTCAGCCAACGCAGAAAAAACTTCGTCTATAGCCACAGACATAACCCTAGCGGCATATGACCGATCTGCAACGTAGGCATATGTCTGCGAATGGCAACAGCCTTGCAGGATTTGCCGCGTCCCGCCCCGCAGCGCTGGACGAAACGCCGGCCGCTAATCGAACCAGGGGTCCAGCCCGAACAGCGGGAACACTTCCTTGCGGGTGGCGATGATGGAGCGGTCCACCGGGTCAGCCGGGTCGTAGCCCACTTCCCAGTTGCGCCACCACAGCTGGGCGTCGTCTCCCATGAGATAAGGCATCGCCCGGCCGTAGGTTTCCAGCACGTAGCGGCGGAATTCCTCCGGAACGTAGGTGCGCAGCGGAACCGGCTTGCCGGCTACGATTGCCGTCAGGTGCGTCCAGGTGCGCGGCACGACGGCGGTGACGTTGTAGCCGCCCCCACCGGTCGCCAACCAGCGGCCTTCGCACAGTTCGTCGGCAAGCTGGGAGATGTCCATGGCCACCTGGCGCTGGGCATCCACCGAAAGCTTCAGGTTGGTCATGTCGTCATCGCGGTGCGCGTCGCATCCGTGCTGGGAGACGATCACCTCCGGCTTGAAGGCGCGCACCAGCTGCGGAACGACCGCATGGAAGGCGCGCATCCACCCGGCATCCGAGGTCATGGCCGGCACCGCGATGTTCACGGCGCTGCCCTCGGCCTTGGGCCCGCCGATCTCGTTGGCGAAGCCGGTGCCCGGGAACAGGCTCAGGCCCGATTCGTGGATGGAGATGGTCAACACGCGCTCGTCGTCCCAGAAGATCGATTCGGTGCCGTCGCCGTGATGCGCATCCACGTCGATGTACACCACGCGCTGCGCCCCGCGCTCGAGCATGCGGTGGATGGCTGCGGCGGCATCGTTGTAGATGCAGAAGCCGCTGGCCTTGCTGCGCGCGGCGTGGTGCATGCCGCCGGCGAAGTTGACGGCGCGCACGGTGGTTTCGTCCATGATCGCGTCTGCCGCGATGACCGAGCCGCCCACGATGCGGGCCGCAGCCTCGTGCATCCCGGCGAATACCGGATCGTCCTCGGTGCCCAGCCCGAAATCCTCGGCGACAATGCTCGGATCAAGGCTGACCTTGCGTACCTGGTCGATAAATGACTGGTCATGCACCGTGGCGATCACGGAGTCTTCCGCCACCGCCGGGGGCTCGATGCTGATATTCGGCGCACCCAGGACATTGAGCTGTTCGCTGAGCCGATAGGTCAGTTCCAGTCGGGCCGGATGCATCGGGTGCCAGTCGCTAAATTTGTATTTCAGGTACTTCTCGTCCCACATCACCATCGTTGGTCGTGGGGCATGCTGGGGCTCTAACACAATTTCAGGGTACCTGATCGTGATGCAACTCATGCATTTGTGGCGTCCTGATTGCTCCGGAGCCTGAGGACATGGCCGTTGGACGGGCGAAGTCGCCGTCAACCGCGTAAATTACATGGAGTAGGGTTTCCAGACATTGATCTCCTAGGGAAAGACCGAGCCTATTCCAATGAGCAGCTTGAGCGGTCCGGGCGCCGGAAGGCAGCCCGGCGAATCGCGCGGCGAGGCGCGCCGCAGGTGGCTGGCGTTGCGCACGTTGATCGCCAACTTCACCATCCGCTCTCCCGCCCGTCTGGCCTTAAGCTCCTTCCTGATCGTCATCACCCTGTTCACCTCGCTGCTGGCCGCGCCGTTCGCTTCCGCGACCGGCAAGCCCACGCCACTGCACGATGCGCTGTTCACCGCCGTGTCCTCGGTCTGCGTGACCGGGCTGACCACGGTCTCGACCGCAGAGCACTGGTCCTTCGCTGGACAGCTGGTGATGATCGTGGGCACCTTCGTCGGTGGCTTGGGCATCCTGACTCTCGCCTCGATCATGTCCCTGGCGGTCTCCCGCAAGCTCGGCGTGCGTGCGAAGCTAATGGCGCAGAACTCCATGAACACCTCTGGAGCTTCCGCGCTGGGCGAGGTCGGCTCGCTGCTGCGCATCGTGATCCTGACGGCCATCAGCCTGCAGGCGCTGATCGCGCTGCTGCTGATCCCGCGCTTCTACATCCTCGGCGAGAGCCTGCTCTCCTCCATCTGGCACGGCGTGTTCTATGCGGTCTCCGCGTTCAACAACGCAGGCTTCACGCCCCACTCCGACGGGCTGGTGCCCTACGAGACCGACCTGTGGATCCTCGGGCCGCTGATGGCCGGCGTGTTCGTCGGTTCGCTGGGCTTCCCGGTGATCATGGTGCTGCTGGCCAACCGCTTCAATACCAAGAAGTGGAACCTGCACACCAAGCTGACGCTACTGGTGACCACCATCCTGCTGGTTTCCGGCGCGCTGCTGTGGCTGCTGGCCGAATGGAACAATCCCAAGACCATCGGCACGCTGAGCATGTCGGACAAGCTGATCCATGCCTTGTTCTCCTCCGTCATGATGCGTTCGGGCGGCATGAATCTGGTGGACCAGAACGACATCCACGAAGTCACCATGCTGATCACCGACGCGATGATGTTCGCCGGCGGCGGCTCGGCCTCCACGGCCGGCGGCATCAAGGTCACCACCATCGCCGTGATGTTCCTGGCTATCATGGCCGAGGTGCGCGGCGACAGCGAGACCCGCGCCTTCGGCCGCCGCATCCCGGAGGAAACCATGCGCGTGGCCATCTCGGTGGTCGCCCTGGGCGCCTCGCTGGTCGCGCTGGCCACGGGCCTGCTGGTGACCATCGATGAAGAGGTGGGCATTTCGCGGGCGCTGTTCGAGTCCATCTCCGCCTTCGCCACGGTGGGGTTGAGCACCGGCGTCTCCCAGGAGATGCCTCCGGCCGGCAAGTACGTGCTCAGCGCCCTCATGTTCGCAGGCCGCATCGGCAGCATCACCCTGGCCAGCGCCCTGACCATGAGACATCGCGATACGCTGTACAAGCTCCCGGAAGAAAGGCCGATCATTGGCTGACAAGAACATTGACCACAACGCCCCGGTACTGGTGATCGGGCTGGGCCGCTTCGGCGCGTCCGTCGCCGAAACCCTGGTCAAGCAGGGGCGCGAGGTCCTGGCCATTGAACGCAGCCCGGAACTGGTCCAGCAGTGGGCCAGCACGCTGACCCACGTGGTCGCCGCGGACGCGACCAACATCGACGCGCTGCGCCAGCTCGGCGCGCAGGAATTCTCCTCCGCGGTGGTCGGCGTGGGCACCTCCATCGAATCCTCCGTGCTGATCACGGTGAACCTGGTGGACCTGGGCATCGAGCACCTGTGGGTCAAGGCCATCACCCCGTCCCACGGCAAGATCCTCACCCGCATCGGCGCGAACCACGTGATCTACCCCGAGGCGGATGCCGGGGTGCGCGCCGCGCACCTGGTGGGCGGTCGCATGCTCGACTTCATCGAATTCGACGACGGCTTCGCGATCGTGAAGATGTACCCGCCGAAGGAGACCCAGGGCTTCACCCTCGGCGAGTCCCAGGTTCGCTCCAAATACGGCGTCACCATTGTCGGGGTGAAGTCCCCGGGCGAGGACTTCACCTACGCGGTGCCCGACACCATGGTCACCCGGCGCGACATGCTGATCGTCTCCGGGCACGTGGATTTGCTCGAACGCTTCGCGGCGCGTCCGTAGCCCTGCCGGCTCTCAGCGCACCGGTTGCGCGGGCTCCGGCGGTATCCACCCCATCGCAGCATCAGCGCCGCGGGTGAGCAGGGCCGGGGGCGTGAGTCTCATCAGGGCATTGCGCATCGGCTGGCGCCAGCCGCCGCCAAGGTGCGCGCCGAACCGGGCCGACAGCCCGGCGGCTCTGGATAGCGCGCTGCACCGCGGCCGGCGGGCTTGGTCGAAGCCTTCAAGCGCCGCGCTGAGCGAACCGCCGGCGGCTACTGGATGGCCCACGAGCAGCCCCACGCACAGGCCGTCCTCCAACGCCGTTGCCACACCCTGGCCCATGGTCGGCAGGAAGCCGTGCGCGGCGTCGCCGATCATGACCACCCGGCCCAGCGCATAGCGCGGCACCCCGCCCGGCAGATGGTAGACATC
This sequence comes from Arthrobacter sp. YC-RL1, assembly GCF_001454985.1. Classification (NCBI taxonomy): domain Bacteria; kingdom Bacillati; phylum Actinomycetota; class Actinomycetes; order Micrococcales; family Micrococcaceae; genus Arthrobacter; species Arthrobacter sp. YC-RL1. The sequence continues at coordinate 1,133,939 of NZ_CP013297.1, read as the reverse complement.
ATGGCGCAAGAGCGCTCCCGGGTCCGTGGCGGCGAGAAGCCGTTGCACGGGGTCCGCCCAACCTGCGAAACGCTCGCGGGCGGCGGCGAGCTCGTCCTCGATCACGGTGAGCTCGGGCATCGAGACGTATCCGTACCAATAGGTCTGCTCGGCGTCTACCGGCATGAAACCGAACTCTGCTTCCGCACCCCAATACTGGCGCAGCGTGCGGCCGTTCGAAATACCGGGAATCACCGCCCGCCAGCTGGAGAATCCGCTGTAGGCCAAGGTGCTGGATGGAAAAAGCTTTTCACGGATCGTGCTGCGCATGCCGTCGGCTGCCACCACCAAGTCCGCCTCGTGCCCGGCCACCTGCGCCAGCGCCCCCTCGGGGTCGCCGGGCGACACCTGGGCCACTTGAACACCGGTCAGGATTGAAACACCCTGGGCCTCCGCCCGGTGGTGAAGTGCTTGGTGCAGGCGACGCCGGTGCACGCCGGTCACCGCTACCGCTTCACGAACCACCGGGTCCTCGGGAATCGCGAGGATAGGTGTGCCCTTGGCCGTCCAGGTACCTTCGGCAACGGTCGGGAAGCCGAGCGCCCGGGCCTGCTCTGGCTCGAAGCCCAGACCCAGGAAAGCGGCCACCGCATTGCGGGACATCGCCACGCCTGCGCCGACTTCGCCAAGTTCCCCGCGGCGTTCCAGGACCGTGACCTGCCATCCCTGTCCGGCCAAAGAAATCGCCGCCGCAAGTCCTGCAATTCCGCCGCCCACGACGACTGCGCTATGGGCCATGATGCCTCCTCGGCGTCTTCTTCCTTGACTGGAAGCTACTGCCTGCCAGACGCCTTCAGGAAGGACCTTCCAAGGCGATGGCCGCCTGCTTCCGCCGGGCGCAGGCAGGGTGCCAAGCGGCTAGCCCAGTTCCCGGCTCAGCTGCGCGGCGCGTTCGGAGGCCGCGCGGGCGCCGGCCTCGATGACGGCACGGATGCCTCCCTCGTCGAAGGCGGCGATGGCCCGCTCGGTGGTGCCGTTCGGGCTGGTGACTGCCTTGCGCAGTGCCGCCGGGTCGGCATCCGGATTGGACAGCATCTTGCCGGCGCCTGCCACGGTGGCCCGGGCGATGCTGGTGGACAGCTCGGCGTCCAGCCCCAGGGCGATGCCGGCCTTGGCCATGGCTTCGGCCAAGTAGAAGGCGTAGGCAGGGCCGGAGCCGGAAATCGCTGAGAGCGCGTTCTGCTGCTCCTCGTCGATCACGTGCACGTCCCCCGAGCCGGAGAGCAGGTCGGTCACGGACTGGACCTGCGCGTGGCTGACGGTGCTTGCCGGGGAGATTCCCACTACGCCGGCGCCCACCATCAGCGGGGTATTCGGCATGGAGCGGATGACCGGCTGGCCTGCGGGCAGCTTGTCCTGCATGGAGGCCAGGGTGATGGCTGCAGCGACCGAAACCACCACGGTGCCCGGCTTCAGGGCCGGGGCGATCTCCTCGCACAGGGCGGTGATGCCCACCGGCTTCACACCCAGGAAGACCACGTCGGCGTCCGCGGCGGCGCTCCGGTTCGCCTCCTCGTCCTGTGAATTGACCAGCACGGCAATGCCCAGTTCGCGCAGCTCGTCCACGCGGTTCTCGCTGCGCACGGTGGCCGTGACCAGTTTCGGGTCGTGGCCCGAGGCCAGGATGCCGCGCAGGATGGCGCCGTTCATGGAACCGGCGCCAAGGAAGGACAGTTTCAGATTGCTGGTTGCTTCGCTCATATGGCTATTTTGCCACTGGCTTGGGATCTTTGCTGACGTTGAAGTGATCCCGGGCGAATTGCAAGGTGTTGCCCAGCCATTCTTCCTTCTGGCCGGCGTTCTTGGCCTTGCGCGTGGAGACTTCCACGGCGATCACGCCTTCCCAGTCGCTCTCATGCAGGTACTGCAGGGATTCCGAGACCCGCTGGGTTCCCAGGCCGGGGACCAGATGCTCGTCCTTGCCGTTGTCCAGGCCGTCGCACAAGTGCACGTGGGCCAGCCGGGCGCCCAGGTCCTCCATGGCCTGGCGCGAGTCCATGTTGGCGATGGCCGCGTGGGAGAAGTCCCAGGTGACGTGTTGGTAGGGCTGCGGAACGGGGTTCCAGTGCGGCAGGTACATCTTGGCCTCGCGGCCGCGGGCCCGCCATGGGTACATGTTCTCGACCGCGATCTTCATGCCGGTGCTCTCGGTGATGCGGTGCACGCCTTCGGCGAATTCCTCCGCGTAGCTGCCCTGCCAGCGGAACGGCGGGTGCGCCACCACGACGCTGGCCCCCACGGCTTGCGCGAGGATGACCGAACGCTCGATCTTGGCCCAGGCCGATCCCCACACCTGCTGGGTCAGCAGCAGGGTCGGCGCGTGGATCGCCATGATGGGCAGCTGGTACTTGTCCATCAGCGCCCGCAGCGCGGTGGCCGACTGGCTGGCCGCGTTGCCGGTGATCAGCACCTCCAAGCCGTCATAACCGACGTCTTTCGCGATGGCAAAGGCATCGTGGACCGTCAGCGGATAGACCGAGGCACTTGAAAGCGTCACCGGGACCTTCGCTGGTGAATGTGCTTCCATGGTCATGCCCTCCTAACCGAACCGGCTGACGCCGGTCGCTTATATCCGAGGATACCTAGTGTTGCGTCGCCGCCGTCTGTGGGATGGCGGAACCCAAGGCAACTTCCCCTACCCCCACGCTACTACTGAGCGGTGTCGTAGAGTCGAACATCACGTGATCAAAACGCCGGAGCATCAAACCTTCGCGCAGGGCCCACGGGCAGATGCGCACGGTCTTGAGCTTCAACGCGCTCATGGCCTCGTGCGCCACGATCGCGCCGGCCAGCAGCTGCGGCGCGCGGATCTCGGACACACCAGGCAGCTCGGAACGTTCGGCCCAGCTCATGGCGGTCAGGCGATTGGTCCAGATCTTCAGCGCGTCGCGGTGCAGCACCCGCTTGACGTAGGGTCCCTCGGTGCTCGGCGCGGCACCGGTGATGCGGGCCAGCGACCGGAAGGTCTTGGAGGTGGCGGTGGCCAGGGTGGGCTTGCCGTACTGGCGCAGCTCGGTGGTCGGGTCGGTGAGCACGTCGCGCACGTAGTTGCGCAGCTCCCGGACTTCCTTAATGCCGGGCAGGTCGTTGGGCAGCCATTCGCGGGTCAGCCGTCCGGCGCCCAGCGGCACCGAGAAGGCCACCTGCGGGAACTCGTCGGTGCCCAGGGCCAGCTCCAGGGAGCCGCCGCCCATGTCCAGGTTCAGGATGGATTCCGAGGACCAGCCGAACCAGCGGCGCACCGCGTAGAACGTCATCCCGGCTTCTTCCTCGCCGGACAGTTCCATCAGGGTGACCCCGGTGTCGTTCTTGACCCGTTCCAGCACCGCGTGGCCGTTGGAGGACTCGCGGATGGCGGAGGTGCAGAAGGCCATGAAGTCTTCCACCTGGTGGCTGCGGGCGAACTCGGCGGCCTCCGAGATGAACGAGATCAGCTCGTTCTGCCCTTCTTCGGTGATCGCGCCGTATTCGTTGAGGTAGCGCACCAGCGACAGCGGACGCTTGTGCGAGGCATAGGGCACCGGACGGGCGCCGGGGTACGCATCGACCAGCAGCAGGTGCACGGTATTGGACCCGATATCCAGTACGCCTAGTCTCATGGTGCGCTCCTCAACAGGGTGGTGCTCGGTCTACTTCTCGGTGCTCTTCGCGGCGGGCTTCTTGGCCGGAGCCTTCTTGGCTGCCGGCTTCTTGGCCGGAGCCTTCTTGGCAGGCGCCTTCTTCGCCGCGGTGCGCTTCACCGGGCCGCGGGCGCGCTTATCCGCCAGCAGCTCGATGGCCTGCTCGCGGGTCAGCTCCTCCAGAGACGTGCCGCGCGGAACGGTGATGTTGGTGACGCCGTCGGTGATGTACGGGCCGAAGCGGCCGTCCTTCACCACGATGTTCTTCTCGCTGGTCGGGTCCACGCCGAACTCCGCCAGTGGCGGCACCGCGGCGCGGCGGCCGCGCTGCTTGGGCTGCGCATAGATGGCCAGGGCCTCGTCCAGGGTGATGGTGAAGATCTGCTCCTCGCTCTCGATGGAGCGCGAGTCGCTGCCCTTCTTCAGGTACGGGCCGAAGCGGCCGTTCTGCACGGTGATCTCTTCGCCCTCGGCGTCGGTGCCCAGCACGCGCGGCAGGCTCAGCAGCTTCAGCGCGTCCTCCAGCGTCACGGTCTCAACGGACATGGACTTGAACAGGCTGCCGGTGCGCGGCTTGACCTTGGCCGGCTTCTTCGGGGGCTTGGGCTTGCCGTTCTTGTAGTATTCGACCGGCAGGGCCGCGATTTCCGCTTCGGTCAGCTCCGGGATGACCTCGGTGACGTAGGCGCCGTAGCGTCCGTCCTTGGCCACGATCTTGCGGCCGGTTTCCGGGTCCACACCCAGTTCCTTCTCCGAGACCTTGGAATTGGCGAACAGCTCCTCGGCCTTTTCCGCGGTCAGTTCGTCCGGCGCCAGGTCTTCGGGCACGTTGGCGCGCTGCGGCTCGGTGCCTTCCTCGGCGCCCTCGGGTAGGGCGCGTTCAAGGTACGGTCCGAACTTGCCCACGCGCAGCGTGATGTCGTCGGTGATCTTGATGGAGTTGATGGCTCGGGCATCGATGTCGCCCAGGTTCTCCACCACGTGCTTCAGGCCCTCGGAGTTGTCCTTGCCGAAGTAGAACAGGTTCAGCCAGTCGGTGCGGGCGCGCTGGCCCTTGGCGATCTCGTCCAGGTCGTCTTCCAGGCGGGCGGTGAAGTCGTAGTCAACGTACTGGGCGAAGTGCTCTTCGAGCAGGCGGATCACGGAGAACGCGATCCAGCTCGGGACCAGGGCGCCGCCGCGCTTGGTGACGTAGCCGCGGTCCATGATGGTGGAGATGGTCGGCGCGTAGGTCGACGGGCGGCCGATCTCGCGCTTTTCCAGCTCGGCCACGATCGAGGCCTCGGTGTAGCGGGCCGGCGGGGTGGTTTCGTGGCCCAGCGCGGTCAGCTCGTCGCCGGCCAGCTGCTGGCCGGTAGCCAGCTGCGGCAGGCGGGCTTCGGCGTTCTCGGACTCCGCGTTCTCCGAGCGCTCCTGGTCCTTGCCCTCCTCGTAGGCGGACAGGAAGCCGCGGAAGGTGATCACGGTGCCGGAGGCGGAGAATTCGGCCACACGGGAGTCGCTGGCGGTGCCGGCGAGCTTGATGGTGGCGGTGAAACCCTTGGCGTCGGCCATCTGGGAGGCGACGGTGCGCTTCCAGATCAGCTCGTAGAGGGTGTATTCGTCCTTGGACAGCGAGGAGCGCACGTCGGTCGGGCGGCGGAACATGTCGCCGGCCGGGCGGATGGCTTCGTGGGCTTCCTGGGCGGCGTCGGACTTGGCCTTGTAGACACGCGGTTTGTCCGGCACGGATTCCGCGCCGTAGAGCTCGGTGGCCTGCTTGCGCGCCGCGGTGACTGCCTCGTTGGACAGGAACACCGAGTCGGTACGCATGTAGGTGATGTAGCCGTTTTCATACAGGCGCTGGGCGATCTGCATGGTCAGCTTGGAGCTCCAGCGCAGCTTGCGGCTGGCTTCCTGCTGCAGCGTGGAGGTGGTGAACGGGGCCGCCGGACGGCGGGTGTACGGCTTGTCCTCGACCGAGGTGACGGCGAAGTCGGTGTTGGCCAGGTTCGCCACCAGGGACTCGGCCGAGGCCTGGTCCAGATGCGCCAGCTTGGTGCGGGCGGTCTTGAGCTGGCCGCGGTCGTCGAAGTCGCGGCCGGAGGCAACGCGGGCGCCGTCCACTGCCGAGAGCTTGGCGGCGAAGGATTCGCCGTTGGAGGTGGCGAAGGTGCCCTTGATGTCCCAGTAGCCGGCGGAGATGAACGCCATGCGCTCGCGCTCGCGCTCCACGACCAGTCGGGTGGCCACGGACTGCACACGGCCGGCGGACAGGCCGCGGGCGACCTTGCGCCAGAGCACCGGGGAGATCTCGTAGCCGTAGAGGCGGTCCAGCACGCGGCGGGTTTCCTGCGCGTCGACCAGGTCGGTGTCCAGCTCGCGCATGTTCTCCAGTGCGCGGGCGATGCCTTCCTTGGTGATTTCGGTGAACGCCAGGCGGCGTACCGGAACCTTGGGCTTCAGGACCTGCAGCAGGTGCCACGCGATGGCTTCGCCTTCGCGGTCCGCATCGGTTGCGAGGTAGAGTTCGTCGGCTTCCTTGAGCTTTGCCTTCAGCTCGGAGACGCGCTTCTTCTTGTCCGGGTAGACGACATAATACGGCTCGAAGTCGTTGTCCAGGTCCACGGCGAACTTGCCGACCGAGGTCTTTTTCAGCTCGGTTGGAAGCTCCGAGGGCTGCGGAAGATCACGGATGTGGCCCACCGAGGCGTCCACATCGAAGCCCTCACCCAAATACTTGGCGATCGACTTCACCTTGGCAGGAGACTCGACGATGACGAGTTTCTTACCGGTCTTTTCCTTGGCCTTGGCGGGCACGGCTCTCCTTCAGACAACGCGGCATGCCGGAGCCCCTTGCGGGGTGCCCCTCATGCCGCCAGCGCAGCTTTGACTCATTGAGCCTGCAGTGCCAGGCCCAATTCCCGATGATATTACACCGAAAATCAAAAGATCCTGCGCCAGACATATTTCTAGGACTTGGCCTCCCCGACGCTCGGGTACTCGGGAAGCAACGAGATTAAGTAGAACATACGCTGTGAGTCGATGCTGCGTTCCTCGGCTGTGGCCATGGCTTCATACTCGTAGACCAGGTCCAGCAGGCGGCGGTTGAATTGAAGCTGTTTTTCCTCGGAAAGGAAGACCAATCCGCTTGTCAGCATGGGCGGCCTGTCCGGAGACGGGGCGATGCCCGCCTTCGCTTCCGCCTCGCGGCGCTGCACCTCGTCATTCAAGCGCGTCCTGAATGCGTTCAACTGCACATTCAGGTAGGCGGTCTTGGCGTTGGCCGAGTCGATCTGGGTGTTCAGCTCCAGGCGCTCGCCCGCGGCGCGCCAGCGGCGCTCCCGGGCGTCGCCCTCGCTGGCGGCACGGATGACGTAGCCGTATTTCTCCAGCGCGCGCAGGTGGTAGCTCATGGCGCTGGGTGTCAGATCGCACAGCGACGCCAGCTCCGTGGCGGTGCGCGTGGTCTGTGAAGCGAAAAGTTCGTCAAGCACGATCAGACGTGCATCGTGAGCCAGGGCCCGGATCGCCTGCGGATCGGTTATGGAGACGACGTGCGGCACGGTGCCGTTGCCGTCCTGCGTCGCCAAAGCGTGCTCCTGGTGTGTGTTCCCTGTCATACCGAAAAACTTTAGCGCTTGTTTCACATTTTTCGAAGCAAGCCATGTCGCAATAGTCGTGACACCGCTTCATAAAGCCGTTCGGTGAAGTCTTCCTCCCCTTCCCCGATCAATGAATCAAGGGCATTGACCAGCTGCGCGACCGACAAATCGCCGTCGCAGGCCGAGGCGAAACCCGCCTGCGCAGTGTCCAGCAGCTCGGTGCGCCGCAGCCCCGCACCCTGGCGCAGCAGGATCACTCCGGGATGCTCGGCCCCCGGACGCTGGTGGCGTTCTTCGGTGACGTCATCGGCCACGAGCAGGTGCCAGTCGCGGAAAGCCTCGCCGGCCGCGGCCAGTTCGTCGGCCATCGCGATGTCGCGCTGCAGCGTCCCGGCCACCGGCTGCTCGATGGGGTGGGTGATCTGCTCGAAGCGGCGGAGGGTTGCCGCGCCGGTAGCGGCCTTGCGGAAATACACCAGCCCGAAGCCGATGGCCCCGACCCCGCGTGATTCGAAATCATCCAGGTAGGCGTTGTAGGCGGCGGCGTACGAGGAGCTGTCCTCGGTCTGCGAGGCGTCGCGCAGCCAGGTTTCGGCGTAGACGCTCGGGGTGGCCTGTTCGCGCTCGATGACCCACACGTCAAGGTCCTCGGGGAACCAGCTCTTGACCCGGCGGTCCCATGGCTCATTCGAATCGTCATCCAGACGATGAATCTCCCAGTTCGAGAGCATCTGCATCGATGCGCCCGGGTTCAGGTAGTCCCCCGCCTGGGCGATCAGCGTGCTGACCAGACGGTCCCCTGACATGCCGCCGTCACGGTAGGTGAAGCGGTCCTTTTCACGCTCGGTGGCGCGGCGCGGGGTGATCACGAACGGCGGGTTGGAGGCGATCAAGTCGAACTTCTGACCGGCGACCGGCTCGAAGAGGCTTCCGCGCAGCAGGCTGACACGGTCCTGGAGATTGCGCGGATCCAGCTTCAGCACCTTGTGGTTCAGCAGCAGGTTGAACCGGGTGAATGCCAGCGCCCTGGCCGACAGATCGGTGGCAGTGACGTGGTTGGCGTGGCCCAGCAGGTGGAAGAGCTGGATGCCGCAGCCGGTCCCCAGATCCAGCGCGCGGTCGACCTTTTCGCGCAGGGTGATCTGGGCCAGGGTCAGCGAGGCCTGCCCGATGCCCAGCACGTGGTCGGTGCGCAGCACCCCGGGGCGCTGGTGCGCACCGAGGTCGTGGGCAACCCACAGCTCGCCGTCGGCGTCCGAGGAATGCAAGGTCAGCGCAACGGTGGCCCGGTACCCCGAGGCCCACGGCTCGATCAGGCCGAGCTTCAGCAGCCCGTCGACCTTCAGGCTCGGGAACGCCTTGTTCAGCGCCGCGGCCTCCTCGGTCCGGCCCAGCTGGAAGATCCGGAAGGCGCAGGCCAGTTCCGTGTCGGCGGCGTCGCGCTCGATCACGCGCAGGGCCGGCAGGATCTGGTCGCGGGCCAGCGCTGCGGAGGCTTCTTCGCCCAGCATCTGCGAAACCTCGTCGTAGCTGAACCCGATAGCGGTCAGGTCTTCGGCGAGTCGTTCGAGCAGCTGCAGATCTGAACTCTGCGGGGCGTCTTCAAGGGCTGAAAATTCGGCGGCATTCACGCCAACCAGTCTACCGAGTACACACAGAGGATCCGATGAGCATTTCCCCGCCCGGCTTGCCTAAAATATAGGTCATGACCAACGTCACCATTACCTACCTGCAATTGCTCGCCCCCGAGGAAATCAAGCCTTCCTCACGTCCCGCGCCCCAAGATGTGCGCATCGAGCTGGTGCAGGACATCTCGCCCGAGTATTCAAAGTTTCTCTACCGCAGCGTGGGCAGCGACCTGAACTGGGCCGACCGGCTGAATTCGACCCGTGAAGAATGGGACGCCGTCCTGCGCCAGGACGGTTCGGAAACCTGGGTGCTGTACCGCCGCGGCGCGCCGCAAGGCTACGTGGAGCTGGTGACCGAAGTGGTCGACGGACGCAGCGAAGTCGAGGTCTTCTATTTCGGGCTCTTCCCGCAGGCCATTGGACAGGGCTTGGGCGGCCTGCTGCTGACCGAGGTGCTGCGCCAGGCTTGGGCCGTGGATTCGCGCACCGCCGGGCTGCCTCCGGTCAGCCGTGTTTGGCTGCACACCTGCTCGCTGGACGGTCCGGCCGCGCTGCCGAACTACGAGGCCCGCGGCTTGAAGGTCTACAAGCAAGAAGCCGAGGAAACCGACGTCAAGGACGCCTCGATCGGACTGTGGCCGGAAACCAGCGTCCACGCGGGCTAGCTTCAAGGAAGCCTGTCCCCTTCCGGGCACGAAAAAAGGGCGGCAGCCCGCCGGTTTTCCGGTGGCCCGCCGCCATTTAATACGATGGGTCCTAGACGGCTGCCATGCTGCAGTCCGGGCAGGTGCGCAGCTTCTCGTCCTGGGCGCAGTCCTCGCAGAACAAGCGCAGGTTCCGGCAGGAAGGATTCGAGCAGTTCTCGAACTTGTTCGTCGGACCCTGGCAGCCCACGCATTCGCCGATGGTCACCGCATCCTCGGTGAACTCGGTGTGCATGCGCTTGTCGAAGACATACAGCGAACCTTCCCAGAGGCCTGCGTCGCCGTACTTCTCGCCGTAGCGGACGATGCCGCCCTGCATCTGGTAGACCTCTTGGAAGCCGCGCTTGACCATGAGTGCGGAGAGCACCTCGCAGCGGATGCCGCCGGTGCAGTAGGTGACCACCGGCTGGTCCTTCAGGTGGTCGTACTTGCCCGAATCCAGTTCCGCGACGAAGTCCCGGGTGGTGTCCACGTCGGGGACGATGGCGTCCTTGAACTTGCCGATCTGGGCTTCGAAGGCGTTGCGGCCGTCGAAGAAGTGCACCTTGGAACCCGACTGCTCCTTGGCCTCCACCAATTCGTGCAGCTCCTCGGGACGCAGGTGCGTTCCGCCGCCCACGACCCCGTTCTCGTCGACCTCGAGTTCGCCCGGGGCTCCGAAGGTGACGATCTCGTCGCGGACCTTCACCGAGATGCGCGGGAAGTCCGCCGCGGAGCCCTCGGACCACTTGATGTCCATCTTCTTGAAGGCAGGCAATTCGCGGGTCGCTTTCACGTACTTCTTGACGGCTGAAAGTTCGCCGCCGACGGTTCCGTTAATCCCGTCCTTGGAGATGATGATGCGTCCGCGCAGTCCCCAGCGTTCCAGCAGCGAGCGCTGCCACAGGCGGACAGCCTCCGGATCGGGGAGCGGAGTAAATGCGTAATACAAGACAATGCGTTCAATGGCCACACCCCAAGTTTAGTGGTTGAACGGCATGAAACGCCGGGTGAACGAGCAAAATCACATTCTCCGGCGCGCTATTCCGGGGGCCGGGAGGATTCTTTCGTTTCAACTAGGCAACGATTGGCGCAATGTCAGCTAATTCCTAGGAAAGACAAGGTAGGGTCAAGACATGGCATCAAACGCAAGCGATGAACTGATTGGCACCTGGGTCGCCGGCTGGGCGGGAGCCCGCGGTTACGAGACCCGTAATGAGGGACGCGTCCATGCAGCGTTGCGTCACGACACCACCGAAGACTGGGAATACGTGATCTACGGCCCTTCGAAGGAAGAGCTCGCCGCTGTCGCCGAAACCCTGAAGAAGCACCCGAACCGCCGTTTGACCGCATTCGACGATTCCGTCGAGCAGCTGCTGGCCACCGCGTCCGAGGTTGGCCTGCAGGTCGCCGCCGACGATGAAGTATTGATGGTCACGGAGCTGGCAGTGCACGACGTCGAGGTCCCGCTGCCTGCCGAAGGCTTCATATTCCAGATCGAGCGCGACGGCACCCATGCATACGTCTCCCTGCACCCCGAGGACAACCAGGAAATCGTCGCCGCGTCCGGCCACGTTTCCGCAGTCGAAGGCTACGCCATTTTCGACCGCATCATCACCGGACCGGACTTCCGACGCAAGGGTCTTGGCACCCTGGTGATGCGTGCACTGGCCTCGCTGGCCCAGGAGCACGACGTGGACGAGGGCCTGCTGATCGCTTCGGTGGACGGCCAGAAGCTCTACGCCTCCCTGGGATGGACTTCCCTGGGCAAGGTCGTCAACTTCAAAGCCTAAAGTACAATTCTTTGCTCTCGCCGTTGCAGCCGTTCCCGGCTGCGACGGCGCTAGTCTTTTAACACCGCGGACTCCACCGCGGCGCATCCCACCGTTCCGGCGTCGAAAGGCTGTGTTTCGTGAAGTCTGTGCGCGCCCTGCTTGATCCCTACGATCGGAGCAACGATCCGGAAGCCGTGATGCACCGGCGCAGCGTCCCGGCCAAGGACCAGATCACCGCACCGTGGCCCGGCTGGCTGGCCGAGGAAGTTAAAGCGACGTTCCAAGGACTGGGCATCAATGAACCATGGCTGCACCAGGTGCAGGCCGCGGACCTGATCCATGCAGGGAAGCACACGATCATCTCCACCGGAACCGCTTCGGGCAAATCCCTGGCCTACCTCATGCCGTCCATCGATGCGCTTTTCCGCACCAAGGACACTGCCGCCAACGACGCCAGCGCACAGGCCTCCGTGCTGTATATCTGCCCTACCAAGGCCCTGGCCGCCGACCAGCTCTCGTCTGTTGAAGCGCTCAAGGTCCCCGGAGTCCGAGCGGCAGCCTATGACGGCGACACCGACCAGGGCACGCGCGCCTGGGTGCGGCAGCACGGGAACTTCGTTTTCACCAACCCCGACATGCTGCACCGCGGCATCCTGCCGAACCATCCGGCCTGGTCCCGTTTCTTCAAGCGGCTGAAGTACGTGGTCATCGACGAGGCCCACTCCTACCGCGGGGTCTTCGGGGCCCATGTGGCGAACCTGATGCGGCGGCTGCGCCGGATCTGCGCGCACTACGGCAATCATCCGGTGTTCATCGGTGCCTCGGCCACCAGCTCCGATCCCGAGGAATCCTTCGGCCGGCTCATCGGAGCCGAGGTGTCGGCGGTGACGCGCGATTTCTCGGCCTCCGGCGAACTGGTGATCGGGCTGTGGGAACCGCCCCTGTCCGAGCGCACCGGGGAAAACGGCGCCCCGCTGCGCCGCACCGCCATCGCCGAGAGCGCGTCGATTCTCACCGACCTGATGGCGGACCACGTGCGAACCATCGTCTTCATCAAATCCCGGCGAGGGGCTGAGACCATCGCCACCCTCACGCGCAAGCATTTGGAGAATTTCGCGCCCGAGCTGTCCGTCAGGCTGGCCGCCTACCGGTCGGGCTATCTGCCAAGAGAGCGGCGCGAGGTTGAACGCAAGCTGCGTTCCGGCGAGCTGCTCGGCGTCACCTCCACCTCAGCGCTGGAATTGGGAATCGATATCTCGGGGCTGGATGCCGTGGTGGTCGCCGGCTGGCCCGGAACCCGCGCATCCTTCTTCCAGCAGATCGGCAGGGCGGGGCGCTCCGGCCAGGACGCCTTGGCGCTGTTCGTGGCCGCCGAGGACCCGCTGGACACCTACCTGGTCAGCCACCCGGAGGCGATCTTCGACCTCGGCGTGGAAGCTACCGTCTTCGACCCGCAGAACAAGTATGTCCTCAGCGGGCATCTGTGCGCGGCAGCCCAGGAGAATCCGCTGCGGCCCGAGGAGCTGGAGATCTTCGGCCCGCACACCGAGGCGCTGCTTGAGTCCCTGGTGCAGCGCGGGTATCTGCGGCGGCGGCCTGCCGGATGGTTCTGGACCCATCCCCAGCATGCGGCCGGGATGTTCTCCATCCGGGCCGATGGGGGCGGGCCGGTGGACATCATCGATGCCGAGACCGGCGCGCTGCTGGGGACCATGGACTCGCCGCAGAGCCACTACCAGGCCCACCCGGGCGCCATCTACGTGCACCAGGGCGCCAGCTACCACGTGGAAGAACTGGACGAGCAGAACCACGTGGTGATCGTGACACGGGTGAACCCCGACTACTACACCACCGCCCGCGACCTGACCACGGTGGCCATCGAGGCCCAGGAGCGCACCAGCACGCACCGCGAGCTGGAGATCTACTTCGGCGATGTCATCGTGACCACCCAGGTGGTCTCGTACCAGCGCAAGTCCATCGCCTCCAACGAGGTACTCTCCGAGGAGCCGCTGGACCTCGAAGCGCGGGACCTGCACACCAAGTCCGTCTGGTTCACCTTGACCGAGCAGCGGCTGCTGCGCGCGGGGCTGACCGTGGACCAGTTCCCCGGCGCGCTGCACGCGGCCGAGCATGCGATGATCGGGTTGCTGCCGCTGGTGGCCACCAGCGACCGCTGGGATATCGGCGGGGTGTCCACCGCGCTGCACATGGACACCGGCCATCCAACGATTTTCGTGTATGATGCGCAGCCGGGAGGGGCCGGATTCGCCGAGCGCGGCTTCGAGAAGTTCTCCACCTGGGTGCGGGCCACCCGGGATGCCATCGAAGCGTGCGAGTGCCGAAGCGGCTGCCCCAGCTGCGTGCAGTCACCCAAATGCGGCAATCGGAACAATCCGCTGGACAAGGCCGGGGCGGTGCTGCTGCTCAGCGCCGTGCTGGAGGATGTCCAGCCGCGGCACCATTTCTAACTGGTTCAGCTAGTGCTGGGTCAGCGGCGGAGCGCCCGCCCGGGCTTGGGCGGAGGCCGCCGGGAACTCGATTCCCAGCGCGGAAAACGTGATCGCCACCGAGACCTGCACGCGGACTGTGGTTCCGTCCGCCTCGATGACGCAGGATTCCAGCCGTGCCTCGTTGGCCGAGGCCAGCAGCCCGGCGGCGGGGCACGGATCCCCCGCGCGCAGTCCCCGGGCCGTATCAGCCGCAGCCAAGGCGGCGAGGTCCGCCGCTGAGGCGGCCTGCATCGCCGCTCGGGTCACCGCGGACCAGGCGAGAATGCCCGCGGCGAGCAGCAGTGCGGCGATCACCAGTGCCGTGGCCGCGACGGTGCTGCTCCCCCGTTGCGAGCTGAATTCAGCGCAACTCATTTTTCGTTCGCCACGCGTGCGGTGCCTCGGACCTCGACCGCTCCCACCACCGGCAGGTCTACCGATTTGGCCACCGTGACCGTGGCGTATCCTCCCCCGTTGCCGACCGTGTAGCGGGCCGAGGTCCCGGCCAACTGAATGCCCCGCGCCCGGGCCGCGCCGGTGTCATCGCCACGGGCCAGCTCCCTGGCCATCGCCCCGGCCGCCTGCTGGACCTGGATCTGTCGCATCCCCAGGACCCCGAGGCACAGCAGCAGCGACAGCATGAGCGCGATGGCCGGCAGCAGCACGGCGAATTCCGCCGTGCTGCTGCCGCGGTCATCCATGCGGTCCATGGTTACAGGCTCAAGGCCTTGCTGATGAGGCCCATCAGCATGCCCCGCACGTCGCCGCTGGACAGGATGCTGATCAGCAGACCGGCGAAGGCTACGGCCGCGAGGGTGACCATGGCGAATTCCGCGGTGGTAGAGCCTTGTTCCTCGTCGAGCCGTTCGCGCAGCCTGTTCAGGGTGGTAGTCATGTCCGTTCCTTTCGCTCGGGTGGCATCGTTTCCTTCCCGGGTGGGGAGGCGATGGTGTTTTCAGGCTCGCACTGATTCCGCTGCCGCGGTTGGGGTTGGCTGCAAAGTGGGCATAACCCGCCGGGGTCAGCCGAAGTGCGGGAACAACGCGATGATCAGCGGCACCACGCCCAGGGCGATGAAGGCAGGAAGGGCGCAGGCTCCCAGCGGCAGCACCAGTGCGGTGGCGAACTGCGCGCCGCAGCGGGCGACGCGCTGGACCCGTTGCCGGCGTTGCAGCTGGGCGGTATTCCTCAGCAGCGCGGACGCCGGCGCTCCGGTAGCCTGGGCAAAGCCCAGGGACCGTTGCAGCGGGGCGAGCCACGCCGGGGCGGGTTCCCAGGCTTTGTCCCACTCCATGTTCATCTCCAGGCATCGGGCCACGGTCCGCAACGCCGAGCACTGCGGAATGCAGCGCCCCATCGATTCAAGCAGCGTGGTCATGGGCAGCCCGGAATCCATGAGGCTGGCCCCGAGGTCCAGGACCAGGTCAATGGGTTCACTTCCTTGCACCGAAGACTTGTCCCGGACCCGGGCGGCCGGCGGATTGACCCCCCGTTCGCGGGTCCCCGCAGGCCTGCGGGGATTCCACAGCAGGACTGCGGACACCAGGCAGAGCAACGCCACCGCAGTCATTGCAGGGCCTGCGCAGTTGTTGCCGCGAGCAGCCGTCGGCACCAGATCCTGTTCAGCGCCCACAGCCCTGCTCCCACGGCGAGGCTCAGCTGCGCGGGCCATGAGGTCAGCAAGGTGGTTCCGACGTCGATGCCGAGGATGAACCCCGCACCGAGCCCCGCCACCGGCAACCAGGTCAACAGCCGTGTGGTCGCCCTGGGACCTGCCATGGCGGCGTCGAACGACTGCCGGGCGAGCAATTCCGCTTCCAGGTCCTCGGCCAGCTGGTCCAGCACCCCGGCCAGCGGGGCGCCGGTCTGCGATGAAAGATCCAGGCACCAGGAGAGCCTTTGGACCGGCCCACCGTCCTCGTGTTCCCCGGTGTGCTCCATTGCTTCGGCCTGCTCGCCACGGAACGCGGCCTGGGCTTTCAGCCGGCGCAAGGCGGCCAGTACCGGGCTTTGTTCGGTACGTACCTGCAATAGGGCTTCGATGGCCTGCGGGAACATCAAGCCGCTGCGCATCAGCGCGGCCAGCTCGCGAATGATCTGGGCGTCCAGGGCCAGTGCCTGCTGCTGTGCGCCGGCTCGTGGGGCAGGAAATTTTCCGCTGCCCAGGATGCTGATTTGCCTTGTCCCGCCGGACAACTGCCGCCCAGGGTGCCACAGCCACCACCCGGCGAGCAGCAATAGGAGTACCGCAGTCATCACTCCCCCTGCCATGCACGGTTGGCATGCCACTGGGCGACCTCGGCAGAGGCCTGCGCACCGAGTTTCTCGTGCAGCAGTCTCAGGCTACCGGCATCCGGGCAGTTCGGTGTTCCCGTGTCGATCAGCATGCGCACGTCCAAGCGGTCGTTCGAATCGGTGGACAGGCTTCCCAACGCCACCGGCGAGCGCACCCCGGAGGGCTGCCGACGCATATGGATGATCAGGTCAAAGGCGCTGGCTGCCTGCAGCGAGGTGGCTTGCAGGCCCCACCCGGCCAGGGCGCCCAATGCGGCCAGGCGGGCCGGGACGGATTCTGGGTTATTGGCGTGCAGAGTGCCGGCTGCTCCCTGGTGGCCGGTGTTCATGGCCGCAAGGAAATCCCGGATCTCCGCCCCGCGGCACTCGCCTACGACCAGCCGGTCGGGTCTCATGCGCAGTGCCTGGGCGACCAGATCCTTGAGCTCTATCTGGCCTGCGGATTCAACGTTCGCGGTGCGTGTCTGCAGGCTCACTACGTGGCGGTGGTCGACGTTGAGCTCATGGGAGTCCTCGATGATCACCAGTCGTTGCTTGCCGCTGGCCTGTGCCAGCATGGCCTGGAGCAGGGTCGTTTTACCGCTGCCGGTGCCGCCGGTCACCAGGAAATTCAACTGGCGTCCCATCACTTCGCTCAGCACCGTGTGCCAGAATTCCGGTGCTTGGGCGAGGACGGTCTCCAGGGAGAGCAGCTGTTCGGTTTTCACGCGGATGGAAATCAGCGGTCCTTCGGTGGCAATGGGCGGGAGCACCGCGTGCACCCGGTAGTTCTTGACGCTCATGTCCATGAAAGGGCTGGAAGCGTCCAATCGCCGTCCTGCCAGGGTCGCCAGATGCACGGCCAGCGAGCGCACCTGTTCAGGTGAAGAAAAGCGGAACCCCGTGAGTTCCAGTCCGCGGGGCGAATCGGTCCACACCTGGCCTTGGCCGTCCACAAGCACATCCGTGATCCCGGGTCCCTGGGCGAAACGCTCAAGGATCGACAGACCGGCGACTTCGTCCTGCAAGGCCTTCAGCGATTCGGTCGCGCCGCGCGAGCCGAGGGCGGCTCCCGACTCGTGGACGGCGCTCGCCAGGGAGATGGCGTCGAGTTCTCCTCCGCTGGCCAGGGCGCGGTCCCGGACCGATTGCAGGATGCGCGAATCCAGTTCGTGAGTGCTGGCGAATTTCTGCGCTGATGGCGAATGGCGCCCGGGGCTCATGGTGCGCCCCGCGATCCCGCGTCCTCTGCCACCGGGAGCAGGCGCAGGTCCGCCAGCTGCTGCCTGAGCCTTCGGGATCTCAGGGCATCGAGCAGGTCGCCGCGGTCAACGGCCCGTTCTATCGAGGTCGTATGGGACAGCTTGCCCAGCAGGGAGCGGCTCTCCATTGCCGCCGTCGGCATTCTGTGATCCGCGCGCAGCACGTAGTCCCCGCGCGGCGGAATGCTCGAGGCATCGCACACCGTGATCTGCCGGTCGGTGAAATGGCCTATCGCCTCCGACCCCGGATGCGGTGTCCGCCCGGTATCCAGTACCAGCAGGTCGAATCCCTGCCGCGCAGCCGTCAACAGCCTGGCTGTCAATGCTCCGTCCACCGCTGCACGAGGTGGAGTTCCGGACCAGGTGAGCACCGCAGTCCCCCGCACCGTCGGAAGCGTCTCGACCAACTGATGCGAGGCCAGCGCCCCGCCCGAGCCCGCCAATTCGTCCCATCCGATGCCGGTGGGTGGCCTGGCGCAGATCCGCGGCCACAACCCGCAGGAGTGGGGATCCAGGTCCACCACGAGGCTGTGCAGACCGCTCAGCGTTCCGGCGTGGGCGAGCAATACCGCAAGGGTGCTGGTGCCCACCCCTCCGGCCCGTGAGCCCAAGGCCACGGTATGCCCATGACCCGATCGCATGCACCACAGCCCCAGGTACTCGCCC
Organism: Arthrobacter sp. YC-RL1; assembly: GCF_001454985.1. NCBI lineage: Bacteria > Bacillati > Actinomycetota > Actinomycetes > Micrococcales > Micrococcaceae > Arthrobacter > Arthrobacter sp. YC-RL1. Next base: position 1,115,919 of record NZ_CP013297.1, on the reverse strand, counting down.
AGCCATTGGCTCGCGCCGGGAAGGATCGCAACCCTCGACAGGGGCAGCCGGCTGGCCGCTTCCCACAAGGTCTGCGCTTGCTCGTCGTGCCCCACCAGCACATCGCACCGGGCGGAGCCGGCCAAGGCCTCGCCTAGCGCATCCGCGCCCCACAGCACCGGCCCCTCGGCGTCATGGATCATCGGCGAGGAGCTGGAACACCGGGAAATCCGGACCGCGGCGCCCAGGGAAATCAGCGCGCACTGCGCCACCAGGTTTTCGTCGTCGCTCACCAGCACGCAGGCAGGTCCCCCGGGGTCGTCCCGCTGGACTTCCTGCCTCTGGGCGCGGTGCGGCGGCTCCCAGCGCGCAGTCTCCGGGAACTGCGGAACGAACCGAGAATCTGCTCCGGACCCCGGGTCGTGCGGGCGAAAGGGTAACCAGTTCATGGGTCGAGGTTGCCACCGCGCGGTTCCATGCGGTTCCCGGCGCCCGCGAACTGGGGATATCGCCCCTGGCCACGGCACAATGGAAGCATGCCCCGTGGACAATCCGGCGTACTCGCCTTCCTCGCAGCGGATCCCGAAGGATTCGCCCTGCTGCAGCTGCGCGACGCCGCCAGCGGCGAACCGCTCACCCCTGCCCGGACCGTCGCGCGGGAAGAGCTCTGCCAGGTCGTCGCGCAGATCGAGCAGTCGCAGTCCCCTCGCTGGGTGATGCTGCGCACCTCCCCGTGGCTGGAGCTGCTGGCTTCCGCCGATATCCACCTAGCCAAGGCGCATGTGCTCTCGCTGGCCCAGCGCATACTCCACCGCAGCCCGCTGGCCGCAGTGCGGCTTCCGGATATTGACCTGGAAAACCCGCCGTCGTCTCGCGACCTGGGAGACCAAGGAGCCCTGTTCTCCACCCCCGTCAGCGGAGAGTCCCTGCACGAACTCGTGAACATGTTCGCCGCCCAGCTGCAGGCGCTGCCCTCCGACCCCTCGGCCTTCAAGCGGCTGCAGCTGCTGATCCATGCAGAATCCGTGGGCGCACTGATCGCCGCGGAGATGGAGAACGCGGGGCTTTCCTGGGACGAGCACGGGCACCGGCAGCTGCTGCGCCATATGCTCGGCGAGCGCGTCCCTGAATCCGTGCGCCCGCCGAAGCTCGCCGCCCTGGCCCGGCAGCTGGGCCAGACGCTGCAGTCCCCGGGGCTGAACCCCGACTCCCCTCAGGAGCTGCTGCGCGCCCTGCACCGGGCGGGATTCGCGGTGCAGTCGGTCAGGGCCTGGGAGCTGGAGCAGATCAAGCACCCTGCCATCACCCAGGTGCTTGAATACAAGAAGCTGTCGCGGCTTGCCAGCACACACGGGGACGCCTGGCTGGACGCGTGGGTCACCCATGGGCGCTTCCACCCCCACTATGTCCTGGGCACCGTCGCTTCCGGGCGCTGGGCAGCCTCCGGCGGCGGGGCGCTGCAGCTGCCGCGTTCCATCCGCCAGGTGGTGCGGACCCCTGACGGCAGGACCTTCGTGGTGGCTGACGGGCGCCAGCTAGAACCACGGATCCTCGCCGCCATGTCCCGCGACCGCAACCTCCAGCAGGCGGGCCTGCAGGACGACCTCTACCAGTGGCTCATCGATGCAGGCCTGGTCAAGGACCGCAACGAAGCCAAGCTGGGCATGCTGTCGGTCATCTACGGCGGCACCTCCGGGGGCGCGCAGGCAGTGGGCGCGGCATTGAAGAAGAATTTCCCCGCGGCCATGGACTTCGTTGATACGGCAGCCCGCGCCGGCGAGCGCGGCGACGGGGTGAGCAGCTTCCTGGGCCGCGGATGCCCGCCCGCGGACGAACGCTGGATTCAGGCGCAGCGCGGCACCCGCGACGAGGCCTCCCAACGCGCCGCCGACTCGGCGGCCCGTTCCCGCGGCCGGTTCACCCGCAATTTCGTGGTGCAGTCGACCGCCGCCGAATGGGCCCTGATCTGGATGGGCCACGCCCGCCACCTGATCCACCAGGCCGGCTGGAGCCAAGAGTGCCGCCAGGTCTTCTTCGTCCACGACGAAATCGTCTTCGAGTGCCCCACCGGGCTGGCTCCGCAGCTGGCCGACATCATCAGGCATGCGGCGGCGCTCGCCGGCCGCACCCTGTTCGGGGAGCAGTCGGTGAGCTTCCCGGTCAGCGTGGCGATCACCCAGAACTACGCCGAGGCGAAATAGCAGGAGGCGCTCTGAGTACTTGGCCACAATGAACACGTTGTCCATGTACACAGTAATTAGCGCAACCTTGATTCGGAAGGCAGTCGTGCGGTATCCACGCGGGCGTAGCTACCCTAAAGTACAAAGATACTTCCTGTTCGACTCAACGCTCGAAGCTTTGGAATAGACCGACTGCGACTCCGCTGTTCTCGAGTGAGAGTGATTCACATAACGACAGTGAAAAGTACCGCGAATCTCACGGTTAACAACAGAATCAAAGTCCCTCCAACCGAATAGGGCGGAAGGGGGCTTTAGCTTACCCGAGGGTATGACTTCGAGAGAGTAGAAAAGCTGAAAGGCAAGGATTTTCGTGGGTATATCGCGCATACATCAATCAACGTAGTTCACGTTTTGCTGGCTCCGGAAGCTAATCAGCCTGGATTCCAACGACCATCTCCGGAATCCATACACATCGACTGAGCGTCAATCTTGATCTACTGAGCAAGCCGGCGCGTCTTCCTCCGGTATCACTCAGTGCCGCCGATTTCTGGTCGATTTCATATCTCTCAGTTACTTTACCGTTTACTGAGATGTACTCTTGCGACTATTCACCTCCCTTAGATAATCAGCATATGAACGAAAATTTGCGTCGTCAGACTGCGAGCATTCATGTGGCCTAGGAACTAGACGATGTGGACCAACTACGTCAGTCCAATGATAAACGTCAAGTCTGTCGATCACCCGTTCCGCAACTGAACGACGCAGTATTGTTTTGAGCGATTCCGAGCTCCTAGACATGGTGCCCAAGATTTTTGCACCTTCAGCATAATTACCGATAGAAAGACCCAATTCATCGATTTTTTTGGCCAACGCAGAGACCGATAAATCCTGAGATGCCGCACTGCGATTCCAGAAATCAACGATAATATCGATTGATGCATCCAAGTCCTCCCGAAGCAGACCACTTCCAGGATCTCGAAAATCATCATCTTTCGCCATGAATTCTACATTTTCTTCATAACTAGATTTTTTACTTGGCTTTTGTTTATCATTTTTTGAAGAAGTAAGGCGCTGGATTTCCTTTTTTGTTATATGAGTATTCTTTGGAAGATGAAATTTACTAGGATATTTCGTGAAAAGTTCCAGACACCCCACAAGTAACCTGACAGCTCCAATCTGAGGTTCGGACGCTTCTTGATTCGCTTTTTCGTTGAATTCTGACCAGTCATCATCGATGTCGTCGTTGAAACAATCTTCGTAACGCTTACTGAGAAATTCGGCAGTTTCGCTCGAGGTGCCGATACGAAGGTCTTCAGCGAGTTGCTGAAAAAAAACTGCGTCTTGAAGCATATATTCGATGAGCGCAAAGTACTGTCTGATCTCGTTCCACGATCCTGGCACAGGAATCGAAGCCCCCGGTCCGGAAATATAATCGAGAAGTGACCAAGGAGACTGGACGTTGAGCCCATGGCCCGGGGCCCTATCAGCGATCTTCCGAGCTCGAAGTTTCATGGAAACCCACGGCGCCAAGGCGTGGGCAAACATTCGAAGTCGAATATCCGTAGACGCAGCCTCAAGTGATATTTCCGTGGGAATACTCTTAAGCTCCAAACCGTGCCGCATTCCCAGCGAGTTAATATGGTAGAATGAACCAGCGTCTTCAACTAATGTTTGCCCGCTTGTAGTATCAACTGCTACCACAAAAACAGGAAGCGTTGCGCTTAACCAATAGGATATGTGTTTCCCGGTTTTCACAGACCGTTTAGCATTGTCACCAAACGCATCTTTTGTTCCCTTAGACTGGAACCCTGCAATAAACGCCGTCGCTCTACCGTCTTTCTCCGGATTCTCGTCCCTGAGTGTTGCGAAAGCAACTATATCAATGCCAGAATCCAGGTCCTGCGGCCATTCAAACGAGTAAATCCCGAAATCCAGAAGCTGCCCTTTGAGATAGTGAACGGCCTTCTGCGCAGTAAACGCGTTACCCGGTGTTTTGGGGTGATGAATCGGTGTCATCTTCATATCCTACATAGAAACTCAAAATCATGTGTTTATCAGACGTATTTCTTACTTCCATTCCAGCGATGTTATATCAAACCTCTGGACGCTATTGACACTAAATCTCACTACTTGGCAGAAAAATGATCACAAGAAATTGTACACAGCGACGAGATCGCTCAGCCAGATGCCCCTCAGCTGGCAACTGTCAATGATCTCGCCGTGGTCAATCACGATCGGCATCCGCGCTTCTAAATATTCTCTTATTTTTCTAAGAATGGCGCATGGAGATCCGCAGATTTCCGCTCCCAAAGAATCATTGAATAATACAAAACGACACCCATAACTGGATATAATTCCACCTACCTGACTTAAATGTAAGACGGATTCATCGTTCGAGGTATAGGCACGGAGACATCCCAAATTCTCGGATCCGAAAGAATGAACTTTTTGCTCGATGATTATCCGGCAACTCGAAAGTCTTCTAGCACCGAGCCAAAATTCACTTCAGGCGGTGTCAGAATACAACTATTGCTCAGCTTTATAACTGTGCATTGCGATGCTATGTGGCAGTATGCCGTCCGTGGATTGAAGCCACGTTGGACAATGATGAAAGAAACAACCCCTAGAGCATGCGGATTTCGCGCTTGGGCGACCACGGCCTGGTCCAGCCCAGCTCGTTGAACAGCTTGTCCGCCACCATCGCGGTGAAGCCCCAGATCACCCGGCCCTCATATTCGAAGGCGGGAGCACTGAACTTGCGCCCTCCGCGCTGCACCACGCCCAGCACCCGGTTGCGCGGGTCCAGCAGGTGGGCGACGGGTGCGCGGAAGACTCCCGCGCTCTCGCCGGGATCGACGGGGAACACCGCGGATTCGGTGTGCCACCATCCAAGCACCGGGGTGACGATGAAGTTGGAGACCGGCAGCTCGGTCGCTGCCAGCTGACCCAGCACCTCGATGCCCGAGGTCTGCACGCCGGTTTCCTCCCAGGCTTCGCGCAGCGCGGCGTCGGTTTCCGAGGCGTCCTCGGGATCGATCCCGCCGCCGGGGAATGAAATCTGCCCGGCATGGGAGCGCAGAGTCTCGGCGCGCTCGACGAACAGGAGGTCCAGGTCGGCGGGATCAGCGTTCTGGGTCAGTCCCCGGCCGTCGGCCGAGCCGAAGAGCATCAGGATCGCGGCGCGGCGCACGCTGTTGGCGTCAAGCTGCTTGAATGCCCAGGAATCCGGGAGTTTTTGCGTCGCACCCACCGTGTGCGAATGCTCGGCGACAACCTGCTTCAAGTCCTTCAGTGCGCTCATGCGTCCAATCCAAATCCCTCGGCCCGCAGTTCACGGCGGGTGGCTCCGGCGAGCATCTTGTCCAGCAGCTCTTCACGCCCCGGAGCGAGTTCGTACTTAAGCAACGCTTTTGCCTTGGCCGGTATTTCCTCGCCGATGCCGTAGGAAGGGCACAGCTTGGCCAGCACGCAGGCCCCGCACGCGGGTTTGCGGGAGTGGCAGACCCGGCGGCCGTGGAACATCACACGGTGGCTGAGCATGGTCCAGTCGCGCTTCTCGAACAGCTTGCCGACGGCGTGCTCGACCTTCACCGGGTCGGTCTCATCGGTCCACCCGAAGCGGTTGGCCAGGCGTCCGAAGTGCGTGTCCACGGTAATGCCCGGAACGCCGAAGGCATTGCCCAGCACCACATTGGCGGTCTTGCGCCCCACGCCCGGCAGCTTGACCAGCTCGTCGAGCTTGGGCGGGACCTCGCCGTCGAAGCGCTCGACCAGGGCGGCTGAGAGCCCGAGCAGCGATTCGGTTTTGGCGCGGAAGAAGCCGGTGGCCCGGATCAGTTCCTCCAGTTCGCCGCGGTCGGCCTGGCTCATGGCGTGGGCGTCCGGGAAGCGGGCGAACAACGCGGGGGTGATCGCGTTGACGCGGACATCGGTAGTCTGCGCGGAGAGCACCGTCGCGACGAGCAGTTCGAAGGGATTCTCGAAATCCAGTTCCGGCACCGCATAGGGGTAGGCCTCTGCCAGCAGACGGTTCATCTTGCGTGCCCGGCGCTTGAGCCCCAGCTCCGTTTCAATTTTCACATTCACAGCCACGCTTAGATACTGCCACGGACCGCAGCGGTTTTCACTAATCCATTCCCGGTTCTGCGGCGCATTCGCGCAACGGCTGGCATGCAGTTCAGCGCGCGCTTCGACCGCTTGGCGCAGAATTCACCCACTCCCGCGCCAATCCGTGACACAAACCACACACAAGGGCCCCGGAGCGTGTAACTTTGATCACAGAGTTAAACGTGTCTAACTGGAAGGACCAACCTACCGTGAGCGAGTCCAAGACCTTGGATAACCTGTCGAACGAAACCCGGTCATTCGCACCGAGCAAGGAATTCAGCGACAACGCCGTTGCCACCCAGGCCCGCTATGACGCCGCGGCGGCCGACCGGTTGGGCTACTGGGCCGACCAGGCGCGGCAGGTCCTCACCTGGGACACGGACTTCACCGAAACCCTGGACTGGTCCGAAGCGCCGGTCGCCAAGTGGTTTGTCGGCGGCAAGGTCAACGCGGCCTACAACGCGCTGGACCGCCACGTCGAGAACGGCCTAGGCGACCGCGTGGCCATCTACTTCGAGGGCGAGCCGGGCGACACCCGCACCTACACCTACGCGCAGCTGACCGACGAGGTTAAGAAGGCCGCGAACGCCTTCGAGTCCCTGGGCATCGAAAAGGGCGACCGCGTGGCCGTCTACCTGCCGATGATCCCGGAAGCGGTCATCACCATGCTGGCCTGCGCCCGCATCGGTGCCATCCACTCGGTGGTCTTCGGCGGCTTCTCCGCCGACGCGCTGCGCAGCCGCATCGACGACGCGGACGCCAAGCTCGTGGTCACCGCCGACGGCACCTGGCGCCGCGGCAAGCCGAGCCCGCTGAAGCCGGCGGTCGACGAGGCGCTGTCCGCCCCTGGCCACACCGTGCAGAACGTTGTGGTCGTCAAGCGCAACGGCGAGCCCACCGAGTTCGGCTCGCTGGATTCGTGGTGGCACGATGTGGTGGATTCTGCCAGCACCGAGCACACCGCCGTGGGCCACGATTCCGAGCACCCGCTGTTCGTGCTGTACACCTCCGGCACCACCGGCAAGCCCAAGGGCATCGTGCACACCACCGGCGGCTTCCTCACCCAGACCGCCGTCACCCACCGCGACACCTTCGACCTGCATCCGGAGTCGGACGTCTACTGGTGCACCGCCGACATCGGCTGGGTCACCGGCCACTCCTACGTCACCTACGCGCCGCTGGTCAACGGCGGCACCCAGGTCATCTACGAAGGCACCCCGGACACCCCGCACCAGGGCCGCTGGTGGGAGATCGTGCAGAAGTACGGCGTGAGCATCCTGTACACCGCCCCGACCGCCATCCGCACCTTCATGAAGTGGGGCCGGCAGATCCCGGACGGCTACGACCTGTCCTCCCTGCGGGTGCTCGGCTCCGTGGGCGAACCGATCAACCCGGAAGCCTGGATGTGGTACCGCGACGTGATCGGCTCCAACAACGGCGCCAACGGCGAGAAGAAGGACAACCCGACCCCGATCGTCGACACCTGGTGGCAGACCGAAACCGGCGCCCACATGATCGCGCCGCTGCCGGGCGTCACCAAGACCAAGCCGGGCTCCGCCCAGGTCGCCGTGCCGGGCATCAGCATCGACGTGGTCGATGAGGCCGGCAACTCGGTCGCCGACGGCGAGGGCGGCTTCCTGGTCATCCGCGACCCGTGGCCTGCGATGCTGCGCGGCATCTGGGGCGACATGGACCGCTACAAGGACACCTACTGGTCCCGCTTCGAGAACATGTACTTCGCCGGCGACGGCGCGAAGAAGGACGACGATGGGGATATCTGGCTGCTGGGCCGCGTGGACGACGTCATGAACGTCTCGGGGCACCGCCTGTCCACCACCGAGATCGAGTCCTCCCTGGTCGCCCACCCGTACGTGGCCGAGGCCGCCGTGGTCGGTGCGAAGGACGAGACCACCGGCGAGGCAGTTGTCGCGTTCGTGATCCTGCAGGCCGAACCGGCCGAGGGCGAGGATGTCGTGGCGACCCTGCGCAACCACGTGGGCAAGGACATCGGGCCGATCGCCAAGCCGAAGCACGTGCTGGTGGTCCCCGAGCTGCCGAAGACCCGCTCGGGCAAGATCATGCGCCGCCTGCTCAAGGACGTGGCCGAGGGCCGCGAGGTCGGCGACGCCACCACGCTGGCAGACAACACCGTCATGTCACAGATCGCGCAGTCGATGAAGAAATAGCCGCCACGCGGCGCACCAGGCCGCCGTCCGGACGTGCTTCCCAGTAGGAGGAGCTCATCCGGGCGGCGGCCTGTGTCGTGCCCCGCGTCGGCAGGCTCTAGCGCGCGGACTCTAGGCGTCCAGCGACACCAACCGAGGACGTGGAGCTGTGGCCCTCGACCACCACGTGGACCGTCTCCAGGTCAGTGAACTTCTGGTGCGTCGCGTCGATGACTTCCTCGGCGATGAATTCGAGGTCTCCGGGAGCGCCGGTGAAGATCTGCGGGTCGGAGGCTACTGCCTGCTCCATGGTGATGCGCAGCTGCCCGGGCGCGGTCGAGTCGAAGGATTCAATATAGTAATACGGCCAGGTCATGGCATCGGGGCACCCTGCCCCCGCGGACTCCAGCCACGACGCGGCCACCCGATTGGCCCACTGCTGCCGCGCTCCCCCGGACTCGGCGGGATTCCAGGCGACGCAGTTCTTGTCCCAGGTCGCTTCCGAGCGCCCCATGTCCAGAGCGATCTGGCGCGCGTTCTCGACCTGCGCCGGAGTGGTCGCCTTGGCAGTGGGGAGTTCCAGGGGCACGATGGGGCCCTGGACGATCGGGGTGCCGGCGTTGGCTTCGGCGGTGAGCTCCGCATCATTTGTCAGGAAGTCAGGGTCGACGTGGTTCACCGCCAGAATCGCGAGAACCCCGGCCAGGAACGCGCCGACCGAAATGTTGCCGACAATGCGCTTGGCGTTCCTGTTCACACGAACCTCCCGGTGATTCCCTGTTTTCCTCCATCGAATATACCCAGTGGAAACAGGTTCCGGTATTCCGGACGGCCAGGTGACGGCAGGGACGCGACGGGTTCTTCGCCTAGGGATTAGTTCGTCATGGAACGTCGACGGGGTGCGTGGCTGTACTAGATTGACTTCATGACTGAAAACGCCTCACGCACCATCCTGCTGCTCAATGGACCCAACCTGAATCTGCTGGGCACCCGCGAACCCGAGATCTACGGCCGCGAGACGCTGGCCGATGTCGAGGCCCTGGCCCGCAGCACGGCGCAGTCCCTGGGCTTCGAGCTCACCGCGGTGCAGTCAAACCACGAGGGCGTGCTGCTGGACGCCATCCACGAGGCGCGCACCACCGCTGCGGGAATCGTGATCAACCCAGGGGCCTTCACCCATACCTCGATTGCGCTGGCTGATGCCATCAGCGGCGTGGAACTGCCTGCCATCGAGGTGCATATCTCGAACGTGCACAAGCGAGAGGCGTTCCGCCACCACTCGTATATCTCCCCCGTGGCCAGCTCCATCATCATCGGCGCCGGGGTCAACGGCTACCGCCTGGCCGTGGAGCAGATGGCCCACCTGCTGGGCAAGTAGCGCGGCAGGGCACGTGGGCGGTTGCCGCCACGGGCGCTAGTCGCTGATGCAGGCGCCGGTCTTGATCGAGGTGGTCCTATGCCCGCCGGCGTTCAGCGCCTCGCGCATTTCCGCCAGGCTCAGGGCGAAGCCCACCTCGTCGTCGCTGCGCGACTTGGCGAAGATCAGCCCCACGGCGTCGCCGGACTCATCCAGCAGCGGGCCGCCGGAGTTGCCCTGGGCCACCTCGGCGGTGAGCTGGTAGACCGACAGCTGCGAGGGGTCTTCGCCATAGATGTTCGCGATGGACACGGTGGCCTTGGAAGCGACCACGGCGCCGCGCACCTGCTGCGGGCCGCCGGCGGGATACCCGACGAATGCCGCTGAATTCCCGCGGACCATGTCCTCGGTGGCCAGGTCGATCGGCTCGGCGGCAAGCCCCTCCACGTAAAGCAGCGCGATATCCGCCTCCGGGTCGAAGTACACCACCTTGCCGCGGTTCAGCTGGCCCTTGCCGGTTTCCACGGTGGCGGCGCTCAAGCCGGCGACCACGTGGGCGTTGGTCATCACCAGGTCGTCGTCGATGACGAAGCCGGACCCGGTCAGGTTCACGCCGCATTCAACCGCGGTGCCCGAGATCTTGGCCACGGACTTCGCCGAGGCCAGCTGCAGGTCGTTGGGCTTCCAATCGGTGTCCTCGACCGGCGCGACCGGCGGGGCGAAGGGCTCGATCAGCGCGGGAATTGTCTGGGCCATCACTGCGGAACGGGCAGTGGAAATGGCGGAGGTGACAAAGTCCGGGGTCAGGCCGCGGATCGTTTCGATCATCTTCGACTTGGCGATTTCGGCGGACAGACGCGGAATACCCATGCTGGAGGCGGAGAAGGCCAGTGCGCCGATGATGGTGGCGGTAATCAGGATCGAGAGCGCGCCACCGGCCAGCCGGTCCGCGGCACGCAGGAAATCGACGTTCATCCAATGGCGGATCTTGGTGGCGATGAAACGGCCCAGGGCCTGCCCCATGATGATCAGCACCGCGGCGGTGGCGACCATCAGGCCCACCCTCCACCACGGGTTGCTGGCCAGCGTCGAAACCAGCGGAATGGCGAAGAAGGCTGCCACGCCGCCGACGACCAGTCCGAGCATGTCCCCGACCGTCAGGAGGAAGCCGCGGCGGAGCCCGATAATGAAAAAGGTCAGCAGAACAACGCAAATGACCGCGTCCAGCCAGCCGAAAACTTCGAGCACCGAGACTCCACTTCATTCATCCAAACGGTATTAATCCAAGGTACCCTTAGAAGCTGATGGATTTCTGCGAGCATATTCGCGAGTTTTGTTCGAAACTGCGTGATTTTCAACATTTTCTTGGGTAAACCACGTGTGGAAACTGTCACATTGTTACCGAATACGGCACAATGAAGTAAGCGCCTACTACTGTTGACAGGAGATTTAATGGATATCGAGGTACTGCGTCGTGCGCCACTTTTCGCGTCGCTCGGTGATGAAGTATTCGCCACGCTAACCGAAGAACTGACCGAGGTCGATCTGTCCCGTGGTGCATCGGTGTTCCGTGAAGGCGATCAGGGCGACCGCCTCTACTTCATCGTCTCGGGCAAGATTAAGCTTGGCCGCACTTCGTCGGACGGACGCGAAAACCTGATTGCCGTTCTCGGCCCAGGCGAGCTGTTCGGCGAAATGGCTCTTTTCGATCCACACCCACGCAACGCAACGGCGACCGCTGTGTCGGAAACCCGACTGGCCGGTCTGAGCCACGAGAACATGCGCAAGGCGATCCTGAACTCTCCTGAGGTTTCGATCCAGCTGCTGCAGGCTCTGGCTGCCCGCCTGCGTCGCACCAACGAGTCCCTCGCCGACCTGGTGTTCTCCGACGTTCCTGGCCGTGTGGCCAAGGCCCTGTTGGATCTGGCTGACCGCTTCGGTCGCCCGGCCACCGACGGCATCCTGGTCGCTCACGAGCTGACCCAGGAAGAGCTGGCACAGCTTGTCGGCGCCTCGCGCGAAACCGTGAACAAGGCCCTGGCCGAGTTCGTGCAGCGCGGATGGCTGCGTCTGGAAGCACGCGCCGTCGTGATTCTGGATATCCAGCGTCTGCGCCAGCGTTCGCGCTAAGCCGCACCAGCGAAAACAGCGAGGGCCGAATACCTGTGACAGGTATTCGGCCCTCGCTGTTTTCGCACCGGCTCACAACCGCCGGCTCAGTGGCCGGCCGTGGCCTGCCACGAGCTGGCCGAGTCGGCCTTCTGCGTTCCGATGACCTCAAGATAGTAGGTGCCGTCGCGCACCAGAAGATCAGGATGCTGCAGGTCGAAGGAGCGCACCCGGGACAGGTAGGCCACCACGCCATTGGCATCGGTCATTCGTTCGAGCATGATTTCCACCGCCGGGTAGGTGATCTGCGACAGGCTCATGCCGACGGTGTTCGGCTGGCCGACCATGTCCCCCAGCGTGCTGCTGTTGCGTTTGGCCACTACCTGGCTGGCAACGCACCAGCGCCCCCATTTGCCCTTGCCGCGCAGCAGCGTCGGCTCCTGCCGCAACGGGACGGTCGCGGCGAAGTACCAGGTGTCGAAGCGCCTGAATGCGAAGTTCGGGCTGAGCCAATGGGCCACCGGGCGCAGCAGGTCGGTGCGCAGCCCCAGCCCGCGTCGTTTGAGGAATTCATCGAAGCCCAAGTCCTGACCCGCAATCGTTTCCCGGGCGGTCATCCATTCCTCGGGATCACTCATTTCCACCACCGACTGCTCGTCGGTGCCGGCCAACAGGATGCCGGTTTCCTCGAAAAGTTCTCGAATGGCGCAGACGATATGCGCCTGCACCAGTTGCTGGTCCAGCACGTCCATGCGCTTGGACCACTGCGACAAGCTCGGGCCGAACCACTTGTAGGCGGCCCTATCGCTGGCTTCGTGGCTGCCTCCGGGGAATGCCACGTTGCCAAGGGGGGATCCCCCGGGCCGGTAGGTCAGATAGGTCTCCACCCCCTGGGAGGTGTCGCGCACCAGGCTCACCGAGGAGGCCTTGCGGGCGGCGCGCGGGGTGCGCGTGCCGAAGGCGAACCAGTTTTCCGCCGCGGAGACTTCATGCGGCGGCACGTCGAAGAGCCGTCGCACCACGCCGTGGCGCGGTCCCGACGGGAATGCCCGCCGGGACCGCGCTACGGAATCGCGTCGTGGACTACTCAAATTCCGCGATGACCTCAACCTCAACCGGAGCATCCAACGGCAGGACTGCCACGCCGACAGCCGAACGGGCATGCAGGCCTGCGTCGCCGAGCACCTCGCCGAAGAACTCGGAGGCACCGTTGATGACGCCCGGCTGGCCGGTGAACTCAGGTGCCGAGGCCACGAAGCCGACAACCTTCACGATGCGTTTGATGCGATCCAGATCACCGATTTCGGCCTTGATGGCCGCCAACGCGTTCAACGCCGCAGTCTGGGCCATGGCCTTGGCAGTCTCGGCGGAGACCTCTGCGCCGACCTTTCCCACGGCTGAGAGTTCACCATTAATCAGCGGCAACTGGCCTGAGGTGTAAACGTAGTTGCCGGTGGTGACGGCAGGCAGGTAGGCGGCGACCGGCTTGGCGACGGCGGGAAGGGTGAGTCCAAGCTCGGACAGGCGAGCTTCGACACGCGAGGAAGTGGCTTCTTGCATGGGGTTTTACTCCTTTTTTCGAGGTTTGGTTATTACTGCTTCGGGCGCTTGAGGTAAGCCACCGGAGAGGTGCCGTTAGGGCCTGGAACAACGGTTACCAGTTCCCATCCGTCGTCTCCCCACTGGTCGAGAATCTGCTTCGTCGCGTGGATCAGCAGAGGTAATGTGGCGTATTCCCATTTAGTCATACTCGATACGTTAGCGTGTCCTTGTAAACTAGTGGGTATGGCAGCTAAGAAGTCACCCTTTTTTGATACAGCTACCACTCTGGGCAAAATCGTCGCATTCTTCGGAATCAGTGCTCTGTGTGGTGTGCTCGCCGCCGGCATGATTGTGCCCGTGGCAGCTATCGCAAAATCCGGCTTGACCACCGGTAACAACATTGTGAGCGCGCTTCCGAGCTCGTTCGAGGCACTCCCGATTTCGGAGCCTTCGACGATCGTGGATGCCGAGGGCAAGGAAATCGCGAAGTTCTACGAGCAGAACCGCCAGCCGGTGAAACTTGATGACATTTCGCCCTTCATGCGCAAGGCAATCGTCTCGGTGGAGGACGAACGTTTCTACGAGCACAAGGGCATCGACCCGCAGGGCATCGCCCGTGCAGTGGTCGGCAACCTCACGGGTTCCTCGCGCTCGGGTGCTTCGACCCTGACCCAGCAGTACGTGAACAACCTGCTGGTGAACAACCAGGAACTGACAGGTTCCGAGGAAAGCACCATCAGCGGCCAGAAGGACTACGCGGACAAGATCCGCGAGCTGAAGTACGCCGTGTCCATCGAGAAGGAAATGTCCAAGGACGAGATCCTCGAGGGCTACCTGAATCTGGTGCTGTTCTCGGGCCGCGAGTATGGGGTGCAGGCTGCCGCACAGTACTTCTACTCCGTTGACGCCAAGGACCTGAACCTCCAGCAGTCGGCAATGCTCGCCGGCATGGTGCAGCTGCCCAACGTCTACAACCCGATCAACAATCCGGAGCGTTCGCTGGATCGCCGCAACAAGGTGCTGGGCAATATGCTGCGCGCCGGCGCGATCACCAAGGCCGAATACGACAAGGCCGTCAAGAGCGATCTGGAGCTGGATCCGAGCCGCTCCCCTTCGGGCTGCATCGCCGCGGCTGACAACGCCTACTTCTGCGACTACGTCACCAACTTGATCCTCACCGACGACGCCTACGGCGAGACCAAGCAGGACCGCGAAAACCTGCTGTACCGCGGCGGTTTGACCATCAAGACCACGCTGAACAGCAAGCTGAACAAGAAGGCTGCCAAGGACGCACGCAAGGCCATCGATCCGAAGGCCAAGTCGAACAAGGACGTTTTCTCCTCGATCGTTTCGGTTGAGCCGGGAACCGGCAACATCCTGACCATGGCGCAGAACACCACGTACGACCCATCCGGCGGCTTGGGAAACACCGTGATCAACTTCGCCGTGGAACGTTCGCTCGGCGGCGCCGGCGGCTTCCAGGGCGGTTCCACCATGAAGCCTTACACCACGCTCGCGTGGCTCAAGGAAGGCCACAACATGTGGGACACGATCAATGCCCGCAAGCAGACTTTCCCTGTTGGTTACAAGTTCAAGGCATCCTGCCTTCCCGGAGGAACCACCACCGTCGGCGCCCCGTGGGAACCTAAGAACGCTTCGCGTGGCTTCTACCGCTCGATGAAGGTCGACTACGGCCTGTACTGGTCGATCAACTCCGCGACCGTGCAGGAAGCTGCCAAGCTCGACCTGTGCAACATCACCGACTACATCAACGCGCTGGGTGTGAAAGCCCAGGACGCGGGCGAGAACGGCACCCCGGCCGACTTCACCCCGTCCAACCCGTCGTTCATCATCGGTTCCGAGAAGATCACCCCGCTGAGCCAGGCCGCAGCCTTCGCGGCATTCGCCAACAAGGGCGAGTTCTGCGAACCGCGTGCACTGACCTCGGTCACCGACCGCGACGGCAACTCGTACAAGGTCAAGAAGACCACCTGCAGCCAAGCCGTTGAGGAGCAGCACGTCAGCGACCTGAACGGCACCCTTTCGCGGATCGCCAAGACCCGTGTGGCCAAGGGAAGCATCGACGTCCCGATCGCCGGCAAGACCGGTACGAACAACGGCGCGACCTCCACCTGGTTCGTCGGCTACACCAGCGGCATTTCCACCGCTTCGTGGGTCGGCCGACTGAAGGGCCAGGGCGAGGACCGCGAGGAAAACTTGATGCACGGCGCCATGATCAACGACCAGCGTGCACCATCCATGGTTGACTCCTCGACCTATGCCGCACCGCTGTGGCTGGACTTCATGCAGGAAGCCGTTTACGACTACCCGCACGAATCCCTCGGCTCGGCACGCAAGGCCCCGGTTGTGAAGAAGAAGGAGCCTGCCGAGGATTCCACGGAAGACTCGAAGTCTGATTCGAAGGAAGACTCGAAGTCCGATTCCAAGAAGGAATCGAGCTCGGAGTCGAAGTCGGATGAAAAGGAATCCAAGAAGGAGTCCAAGTCGGAGTCCAAGGAATCCAAGTCCGATTCCGAGAAAGAATCAAAATCTGATGACTAGCTTGTAGCTGAGAAGGCCGCGTTCAACTTTGGTTGAACGCGGCCCTTCGGTTTAGATTGGCTTATTGAAGGCTTTGTGGAAAGCCGTATTGAAAGGACGATGACGGACAGGTCATGGCGGAACAGAAAAACTTTGCATCGGCATTGGGCCATGCTGCCGGCACCGCGGCCCTGCTGGCCGCCGGAGCGCTGGCTGCAGGCGGAGCCCTCATCGGTTACGGCATGTACGAGACCCAGAAGTTCGGGGTCCGCCGCGAGACCTTGAAGGTGCTCCCCCGAGGCTCCGCCGACATCCGCATCCTGCATCTGTCCGACATCCACATGATTCCTGGACAGCACCTGAAGACCCGATGGATCCGGAACCTTGCCAGGCTGAACCCCGATTACATCATCAACACCGGCGACAACCTCAGCCACCTGGACGGCGTGCCCGACCTGCTGCACGCGCTGGAGCCGCTGATGCATGTGCCCGGCGCCTTCGTTCCAGGCTCCAACTGCTATTTCGCTCCCCGGCCGAAGAACCCGCTGCGCTACCTGATCCGGCACACCGGCACCCCGAACCCTTCGGAACGCGACGCGTTGCCCTTCGAGAAGATGCACCGGGCTTTCGGAGCGGCCGGATGGATCAACATGTCCAACCAGGCCTACTCGACCGTGCTGAAGGGCATCCGTCTGGACCTGACCGGCGTGGACGACCCGCACATCGCGCGCGACCATTTCGCCGGCTGGACCCGCGGCTCCTCCACCAGCAACGAGGCGCCGCATGTTCGCATCGCCCTGACCCACGCCCCGTACCAGCGGGTCTTGGACCAGTTCACCGCGGCAAACGCCGACGTCATCTTCGCCGGCCACACCCATGGCGGCCAGGTCTGCATCCCGGGCTATGGGGCTCTGGTGTCCAACTGCGACCTGCCGACCTGGCGCGCCCGCGGCCTGACCTACTGGGAGCACGCAGGCAATAGCGTGCCGTTGAATGTCTCGGCCGGCCTGGGGCATTCCCGCTTCGCCCCGATCCGCATCGCCTGCCCGCCGGAAGCCGTGCTGGTAACGCTGACCGCCCGAGACTGACCTCCTCTAATCCTGATGGCTTCGTGCCTGCCGCATTGTTGCGCGACAGGCGCGAAGCCATTTTTTCGTCCTATGTGAAACATTCACTTCTCAATCCCGTGAATGATTGAATTCTCCCAACTAGTGACTGTAGTCTGTAGCTCTGTCGAAAATCTGGGTGAATGCGGGGAATCGTGGCGCAGGGCAAGAACGGTGGAACCGCCGAGGTCGTTCCGCTGTCAAAAACATTGAAAAGACTCGCACCCTTCGTCAAACCGGTACTGCCCCGGCTCGTCGGCGGATTCTTTTGCGCGCTGGGCGCGGGTATCGTGGCGCTGGCCATTCCGCAGGTCCTGGCCAAGCTGGTCAACGACGTCCTCGCGGTCGACGGCGCCTCCGGGCAGGTCTGGTTTGCCGTCGGCATCATCACCCTGCTCGGCTTCGTCGAAGCGCTGCTGATCTTCCTGCGCCGCCAGTTCGTGCTCAACCCCGCCGCAGGCGTTGAAATGAACATGCGTGTGGGCTTCTACCAGCACCTGCAGCGCCTGCCGGTCGCCTTCCACGAACGCTGGGGCTCCGGGCAGCTGCTCTCGCGCAGCATGTCGGACCTGTCGCTGCTGCGCCGCTGGATCGCCTTCGGCGCCATGATGCTGATCGTGGACACCGTCACCGTGATCACCGGCCTGGTGCTGATGTTCACCCACTCCTGGATCCTTGGCCTGCTGTTCCTGCTCGGTTCCATCCCGATCGCCATCAAGGCCTACCGCTTCCGCAACGACTTCCGCGCCGCCAGCAGGCTCAGCCAGGACCAGGCCGGCGACCTGGCCACCGCCGTGGAGGAATCCGTGCACGGCATCCGCGTGATCAAGGCCTTCGGCCGCGGGGGCGACATCTACGAGGGATTCAACGAGCAGGCCAAGTCGCTGCAGGAAACCGAGCTGTCCAAAGCCAGGACGCTGGCCAGCTTCCTGCTCACCGTGGTCGCCATCCCGGAAACCATTCTCGGCATCGGGCTGATCATCGGCATCGCCCAGGTGGCCGCCGGCACGCTGAGCGTGGGCTCGCTGGTCGCCTTCTTTGCCATCGCCGCGGTCATCGCCATTCCGGTGGAAGCCATGGGCATGCTGCTGGGCATGACGCTGAGCACCAAAACGGCCCTGGAACGTCATTTCGAGGTCATGGATTCGGTCAACGACATCAATTCCCCTGAAGCGCCGGTGCGGCCGGCGCAATACTCCGGTGCGGTGCAGCTGGAGCACGTCCGCTTCGCCTACCCAGACGACGCGGGCCGCGCCCGTCCGATTCTGGCGGAGATCAACCTCGAGATCCGCCCCGGGGAAACCATGGCGCTGGTGGGCATCACCGGCTCGGGCAAGTCCACGCTGCTGAACCTTGTCCCCCGGCTGCGCGACGCGACCGCCGGCACGGTGAAAGTGCACGGGGTCGACGTGCGCGACTGGGACCTTGACGAGCTGCGTACCGAGGTCGCGGTGGCCTTCGAGGACACCACGCTGTTCTCCACCACCATCCGGGACAACGTGCTCATGGGCGCGCCCGGCGACCTGACGGCCGAACAGCGCGAAGCGCTGCTGGCCGAAGCCCTGGATGTCGCGCAGGCGCAGTTCGCCTACCAGCTGGCCGACGGGGTGGACACGCTGATCGGCGAGGAGGGCCTGTCCCTTTCCGGCGGGCAGCGCCAGCGCATCGCCCTGGCCCGCGCCATCGCGGCCCGCCCGCGGGTGCTGGTACTCGACGACCCGCTCTCGGCGCTGGATGTACGCACCGAGGAAGCTGTCACCGCACGGCTGCGCAGCGTCCTGTCCGGAACCACCACGCTGGTGGTGGCGCACCGTCCCTCCACCGTGATGCTGGCCGACCGCGTGGCGCTGCTGCGCGACGGGCGCATCGACGCGGTGGGAAGCCACGCGAACCTGCTGAGCACCAACGAACACTACCGCTACGTCATCGCCAGCCTGGACGAGAACAAGCCCGAGATCCGATCGGAGGTCGTCCGATGAGCAGGCCCCTGGGCGTCGCCAACGAAGACGCCGTCAAGCTCACGGGCGCCGAGCGCAAGGACGTGCGCCGGCGTTCCTTCCGCCTGCTCGCCACGCTGGCGCTGCCGCAGAAGAAGCTATTCATCCTGACCATCGTGCTGGTGCTGTTCACCAATGCGGCCCGCGTGCTGCTGCCGGTGCTCATCGCGCTGGCCATCGACTGGACGCTACCGCAGGTGCGCCAGGGCAACTGGGCCTCGCTGGGGGTCACCGGCGGGGCCTATATCCTCTGCGCCATCCTGGCCGGCGTGCTGCTGTCCTGGTACATCAAGTGCGCCGCGAGGATCTCCCAGGCCATGCTGCTGGACCTGCGCCAGAAGGTCTTCCGCCACACCCAGCGCCTGAGCCTGGAATTCCACGAGAGCTACACCTCAGGGCGCATCATCTCCCGCCAGACCTCCGACCTGGAGACCCTGCGCGAGCTGCTGGACCAGGGTGTCTCCGAGCTGGCCTCCTCCTGCGTGTTCATCATCTTCACGCTGATCTCCATCTTCGCGCTGGACTGGCGCTCGGGCGTGGTGGTCTGCATCGCGGCGGTGCCGGTGGCCATCCTGTTCCACTGGTACCAGAGCCGCTCCGAGGTGCTCTACCGCGAATCCCGCGTGGTCTCCGCCAAGGTGATCTCCACCTTCGTGGAAACCATGACCGGCATCCGCGCGGTCAAGGCCTTCCGCCGCGAACGCGCCAACGACGCGAACTACGCGGATATCGCCGGGGCGTACCGGGACAACAACGTGCGTTCCTTCAACCTCTTCGGCGTGCTGCAGCCGGGGCTGGTGCTGATCGGCAACCTGACGGTTGCCGCGCTGCTTGCCTATGGAGGATTCCGCATCATCGACGGAACCTTGGCCGTGGGCGTCTTGGTCGCGATCCTGCTGGCCGCCAAGCGCGTCTTCCAGCCCATGGACGAGATCGCCATGTTCTACTCCTCGCTGCAGTCCGCCACCGCGGCTCTGGAGAAGGTCTCCGGCCTGCTCGAAGAGGAGCCCACGGTTCGCGAGCCGCGCTCCCCTCGCAGCATCGAACGCGTCCGCGGCGAACTGGTCTTCCGGGACGCGGTGTTCGGCTACGGCGACGGGCCGGTGGTCATGGACCGCTTCGATCTGGCGATCGAAGCCGGGCAGACCGTGGCAGTGGTCGGACAGACCGGTGCCGGCAAGTCGACGCTGGCCAAGCTGATCGCCCGCTTCTACGACTTGCGCTCCGGCAGCCTGGAGCTGGATTCGGTGCCGATCAGCGAGCTGTCCAACGAGGAGCTGCGCCGGCATGTGGTGATGGTGACCCAGGAGGCGTTCTTGTTCTCCGGCACCGTGGCTGAGAACATCGCGCTGGGGCGTCCGGGCGCTTCGCTGGAGGAAATCCACGACGCGGCGCGGGCCGTGGGAGCGCACGAGTTCATCCTGGACCTGCCCGACGGCTACGACACCGACGTGAACAAGCGCGGCGGCCGCGTCTCGGCCGGACAGCGGCAGCTGCTCTCCTTCGCCCGGGCGTTCCTGGCCGACCCGGCGGTGCTGATCCTCGACGAGGCCACCAGCTCGCTGGACATCCCCTCCGAACGCGCGGTGCAGCATGGTCTGCAGACCCTGCTGGGCAACCGCACGGCGCTGATCATCGCCCACCGGCTGTCCACCGTGCAGATCGCCGACCGGGTGCTGGTGGTGCACGACGGAAAGATCGTGGAGGACGGCAGCCCGGAGGAACTGATCGCCGCCGAGGGCCGCTTCGCGGTCCTGCACAAGGCCTGGCTGGACTCGCTGGTATAGCAAGACGCAACGAAGGCCCGCTGGAATGGGAGAACCCCGCACACCGAAGTGTGCGGGGTTCTCTTGGTAGGCGTCTGGGCAAACTAGGCGGTGAAGGTGCGCCCGGTCAGCCGCTCGTACGCCTCGATGTAGCGCGCGCGGGTCTTCTCGATGATTTCAGCGGGAAGCGCCGGAGGCTGCTGGCCCGAGGTCTTGTCCCAGCCCGAAGCCTGCGAGGTCAGCCAGTCGCGGACGAACTGCTTGTCGAAGCTTGCCTGGGCCTGGCCCGGCGCGTAGGACTGCGCGTCCCAGAAGCGCGAGGAATCCGGGGTCAGCACCTCGTCGCCCAAGGTGATCTGGCCGGTGGCCGGATCCGCGCCGAACTCTACCTTGGTGTCGGCCAGGATGATGCCGCGCTCGCGCGCGATCTTCTCGGCCTGCTCGTAGAGCGCCACGGTCTTCTCGCGCAGCGCCTCGGCCACCTGGGTGCCTACGCGGTCCACGGTCTGCTCGAACGAGATGTTCTCGTCATGCTCGCCCACTTCGGCCTTGGCCGAGGGGGTGAACAGCGCCGGCTCAAGGCGCGAGCCATCCACCAGGCCTGCCGGTAGCGGCAGCTCGCAGACGGTCGAGGACACCTTGTACTCAGCCAGGCCGGAACCGGTCAGGTAGCCGCGGGCGATGCACTCGATCGGGTACATCTCCAGCTTCTTGCAGACCATTGCGCGCCCCGCCACCTCGGCCGGGACCTCGGTGGAGATCACGTGGTTGGCGAAGTCGCCCAGCTGCTCGAACCACCACAGGCTCAGCTGCGTGAGCACCTTGCCCTTGTCCGGGATTTCGCTGGTCAGCACGAAATCGTAGGCGCTGATGCGGTCGGAGGCCACCACCAGCACGCGGTCGGTGTCCTGGAAGCTGACGCCCGCCGGAACGTAGAGGTCGCGCACCTTGCCCGAGTAGAAGTGGTCCCAACCCTCAAGGGCGAGCACGTCGGTCTGGAATCCTGCCATGAATCTGTAGTCCTCTACTTGCTTTCGTTTGCCACGACGATCTCGCCGCGTTCTGCCTTCAGTGCGATGTCGCTGCGCGACTGGGCACCGGGCCAGCTGATTTCCGCCACGCCGGCATACGCCGCCGCACGGGCCGCCGACAGGTCTTCGCCCAGGCCGACCACCGCCAGCACGCGGCCGCCGGCCACGGTGATGTTGCCCTGCTCGTCGCTGGCGGTGCCTGCGTGCATGACATGCACGTTGTCGATGGCGTTGGCCGCGTCCAGGCCGGCGATTACCGCACCCTTGACCGGGGTGTCCGGGTAGTTCTCCGCGGCGATGACCACGTCCACCGCGGTCTGCTTGGACCACACCAGCTGCTCGGTGTCATCCAGCTTGCCTCGGGCCGCGGCCAGCAGTACGCCGCCCAGCGGGGTCTTCAGGCGGGCCAGCACTGCCTGGGTCTCCGGGTCGCCGAAGCGGGCGTTGAACTCGATGACGCGGATGCCGCGCTTGGTGATGGCCAGGCCGCAGTAGAGCACGCCGGTGAACGGGGTGCCGCGCTTTTCCATCTCGCGCAGGGTCGGGTAGGCCACGCGTTCCATGACCTCGTCCACGAAGCCTTCCGGCAGCCATTCGAGCGGCGAGTACGCGCCCATGCCACCGGTGTTCGGACCTTCGTCATTGTCGAAGATGCGCTTGAAGTCCTGGGCCGGAGACAGCGGCACCGCGTGCAGCCCGTCGCAGATGACGAACAGGGACACTTCCGGGCCGTCCAGGAACTCCTCGATGACCACGGTGCCGCCGGCCGCGAAGCAGGCCTCGGCGTGGGCCAGCGCTTCGGCGCGGTCGGAGGTGACCACCACGCCCTTGCCGGCCGCCAGCCCGTCGTCCTTGACGACGTAGGGCGCACCGAACTCGTCCAGCGCGCGGGCGGCTTCATCGGTGTTCGTGGCGACGTGCGCCATGGCGGTCGGCACCTGGGCGGCGGCCATGACGTCCTTGGCGAAGGCCTTGGAAGCTTCCAGCTGCGCCGCGGCCTTGGTCGGACCGAAGACCGGGATGCCCGCGGCGATCAGCGCGTCGGCCACACCGGCTGCCAGCGGGGCTTCCGGGCCGACTACCACCAGGTCGCTGGCCAGTTCGCGGGCCAGGGCGAGCACTGCTGCCGGATCCTGGGCGTCGATCGCGTGGGTGGTGACGTCCTGCGCCATGCCGGCGTTGCCGGGCGCGCAATGGACCTCGTTGACGTAGGGGTCTGCACTCAGTGCTCGGACAATTGCATGTTCGCGGCCGCCTGGGCCAATAACCAGTACCTTCACATGCCAAAGTTTACCGGAGATCCCCGCTCCCCCAGGCGTGTGTGACCGCGCGATGCCACACATCCCCAGTGGCGGGTCCAGGGCCTAGACTGGCAGGCATGGAACTTGGCCTTGAGTTGTCCGACTGCGCCGAACTGGTGCGCATCACCCGCAATAAAGTGGTTGAATCCCGCCATCTCGGGGTAGCCGTGGTGCTGGACCCCTCCGGGCAGGTGGCGGCCGTGCTGGGCAAGCCGCAGGCACGGATCTTCCCGCGCTCCGCGCTCAAGCCCTTCCAGGCCATCGGCTCGCTGCGCGCCGGCGCGCAACTCTCATCCCAGGGTACCGCTTTAGCCTGCGCCAGCCACCTGGGCACCTTCCGGCACCAGCGCATCGCCGAGCAGACGCTGGAAGCCGCGGGGCTGGGCACAACCGACCTGCACTGCCCCAGTTCCTGGCCGGGCGACTCCGCGACCCGGGATGCAATGAATCGCCAAGGCCTGAGGCCTGGCAGGCTGGCATTCAACTGCTCGGGCAAGCATGCTGCCTTCCTGAATGCCGCGGTTCACGCCGGCGAACCAACCGGCTCATATCTCTCCCCCGGCCACCCGGTGCAGCGCGCGGCGCTGGATGCCATGGAGGAATTCTGCGGACCGATCAGCTTCGTCGGGATCGACGGCTGCGGCGCTCCGGCCCCGCAAATGTCGCTGTTGTCCCTGGCCCGGGGATTCGGCCGGCTCGTTTCTTCCACGGACCCCCAGGCCGAGCAGGTGGTGCAGTCAATCCGCGAGAATCCGTGGGCCATCCGCGGCGAAGGGTCGGCCAACACCCTGGTGATCGAGCGCACCGGCATCATCGCCAAGCTCGGCGCCGAGGGCGTGCTGGCCATGGGAACCCCGGGCGGATACAGCGTGGCGCTGAAAATGCTCGACGGTTCCTCGCGCGGCACCGACCTGCTGGCACTGGACCTGCTGGCCTCCGCCGGAGCACTGGGCAAGGAGGAGCACCGGCAGCTTCGCGCAGCGCTGGCGCCGGCCGCCTCGACACCCGGGGCGCGCGCGGCTGGACTAGAGTTGGCGGGTAGGGATTTCTCCGGAAACTGAATCATGACGCCTCACCGTCATCAAGCGAAGGGGCCTGGCACATGGCCATCAAACGGCGCATCAACGACACCGACGGGCGCTCCGCGCTCAGGGAATGGGTTAACTCGTTGCAAGCCGAAGCTTCCTTGCCCCGCCCGGTGCTGGCCACCGCGGTGCGTTTCACCCTAGAGGAGCTCGCCTCGCGGGCCGAGGGCAACTCGGTGGAAGTCAGGGTGCCGCCCTTCGGTGTGACTCAGTGCATACCCGGGCCCCGGCACACCCGCGGGACCCCTCCGAATGTGGTCGAAATGCCAGCCGATCTATGGCTTCGCCTGGCAACAGGGAAGCTCGTCTGGGCGCAGGCCCTGCAAAGTGGGCAATTGCACGCCTCTGGACTTAGGGCAGACTTGTCGGCACATCTTCCCCTGATTGAGTACCCTTAAAGGTATGGAGCAACACCCCGCCACCCCGTCGTCTGCCGATCAGCCCATCGAAGTCCAGGTTCACGCATCACCGAAGTTCTGGCCTTTCGTCTTGACGTTCCTCGTCATAGGCGCGTTGGTTGGACTGATTGTCGGCCTGGTTGGGGAGCCGTCCGAGGAATATTCACGTGCATCGGCCTCCGGGTTCTTTGCCATGTTCTGCGGCGGCTTGGGCGTCGGTATCGGCGCCGTGGTCTACGTGATCGTTGATCGCGTGACCATGCGCAAATCCAGCAATCATCTGGCGGTTCCCCTGGCCGAGGACACCGACTCCAGCGGACCACAAGGCTAGGGCTCCCTTCCCCTTCCCAGGAAGGCAGGCGGCCGCGCACCTGGCCGCCACCCACCACATATTTGGTCGGTGTCGACCTCTGAGAAACATGAGAGAATAATTACATGGCGCGTGGCGATGGATTTCTAAATCACGACCTCCTTCCGGGCGAGAAGGGGCCGCAGGATGAATGCGGCGTCTTCGGCGTCTGGGCTCCGGGTGAAGAAGTCGCGAAGCTGACCTATTACGGTCTTTATGCACTGCAGCACCGAGGCCAGGAATCCGCTGGCATCGCAACCTCTGATGGTGCACGCATCAACGTCTACAAGGACATGGGCCTCGTCTCCCAGGTCTTCGACGAGAACACCCTGAACTCCATGACCGGCCAGCTGGCCATCGGCCACTGCCGCTACTCCACCACCGGCTCCAGCCACTGGGCCAACGCGCAGCCGACCCTGGGCCCGACCACCACTGGCACCGTGGCCCTGGCCCACAACGGCAACCTCACCAACTCGGCAGATCTGGCGGACATGGTCCGCGCCAAGCAGCTCGCCGAAGGCGGCAAGGTCCGCGGCGAGCTCGCCCAGGGCAACACCACCGACACCGCGCTGGTCACCGCGCTGCTGGCCGGTTCCGAAGGCCAGAGCCTGGAAGACACCGCCCTGGAGCTGCTGCCGAAGATCGAAGGCGCCTTCTGCTTCGTCTTCATGGACGAGGACACCCTCTACGCAGCCCGCGACCCGCACGGCATCCGCCCGCTGGTGCTCGGCCGTCTGGACCGCGGCTGGGTTGTCGCCTCCGAGCAGCCCGCCCTGGCCACCGTGGGCGCCTCGTTCATCCGCGAGATCGAGCCGGGCGAAATGATCGCCATCGACGAGAACGGCGTGCGCTCCACCCGCTTCGCAGAAGCCACCCCCAAGGGCTGCGTCTTCGAGTACGTGTACCTGGCCCGCCCGGATGCCACCATCGCCGGCCGTTCGGTCTACGAATCGCGGGTGGAGATGGGCCGCCAGCTGGCCCGCGAGAACTCCGCCGAGGCTGACATCGTGATCCCGGTGCCGGAATCCGGCACCCCGGCGGCCATCGGCTACGCCGAGGAATCCGGCATCCCGTTCACCCACGGCTTCGTGAAGAACGCCTACGTGGGCCGCACCTTCATCCAGCCGTCGCAGACCCTGCGCCAGCTGGGCATCAAGCTCAAGCTCAACGCCCTGGAGACCGTGCTGCGCGGCAAGCGCGTGGTAGTGGTGGACGACTCGATCGTGCGCGGCAACACCCAGCGCGCCGTGGTGCGCATGCTGCGCGAGGCCGGCGCGGCCGAGGTTCATGTGAAGATCTCCTCCCCTCCGGTGAAGTGGCCCTGCTTCTACGGCATCGACTTCGCCACCCGCGCGGAGCTGATCGCCAACGGCGCCGCCGTGGAGGAAATCGGCAAGTCGATTGGCGCGGACTCGCTGGCCTACATCTCCGAGGACGGCATGATCGAGGCCACCCGCCAGCCGCGCGAGCGCCTGTGCACCGCCTGCTTCACCGGCGACTACCCGATCGCCCTGCCGGATGCCACCCGCCGCGGCAAGAACCTGCTGGAAGCCGCCAACCAGGCCGGCTGCGAGCCGGGCCCGGACTCCGAGCTCGAAGTCACCCTCTAGCCCACGCCCACCCACGTAACCCACCTCGTTGCAAGCGCACCTCAGCACAGCTGCGGTGTCCACGACAGATAGGAACCCCCTGCCATGAGCGGCACGCAAGATCAGCCCACGTCCATCACGTACGCCGGCGCAGGTGTAGACGTCGAAGCCGGCGACCGCGCGGTCGAGCTGATGAAGGGCGCGATCAAGGCGACCCACACCTCCGGCGTTGTCGGCGGGGTCGGCGGCTTCGCAGGACTCTTCGACGTCTCCTTCCTGACCGGCTACAAGAAGCCGTACCTGGCCACCTCCACCGACGGCGTGGGCACCAAGGTCGCCATCGCCCAGAAGCTGGACATCCACGACACCATCGGCCAGGACCTGGTCGGCATGGTCGTGGACGACATCGTTGTGGTCGGCGCCAAGCCGCTGTTCATGACCGACTACATCGCCACCGGCAAGGTCGTTCCGGAGCGCATCGCCGACATCGTGCGCGGCATCGCCGAGGGCTGCAAGCTGGCAGGCACCGCGCTGGTCGGCGGCGAAACCGCCGAGCACCCGGGGCTGCTGGCCGAGAACGAGTACGACGTGGCAGGCGCCGCCACCGGCGTCATCGAGGCAGACCAGCTGCTGGGCCCGGAACGCGTGAAGGCCGGCGACGTGGTCATCGGCATGGCCTCCTCCGGCATCCACTCCAACGGCTACTCGCTGGTGCGCCGCGTCATCGCCCACGCCAAGTGGGAGCTCGACCGGGAGGTCGCCGAGTTCGGCCGCACCCTGGGCGAGGAACTGCTGGTTCCGACCCGCATCTACACCAGCGCCTGCCTGGATCTGGTCGGCGCCCTGAACGACGGAGAGAACTTCGGCGTGCACGGCTTCAGCCACGTCACTGGCGGCGGCCTGGCCGCCAACCTGGCCCGCGTGCTCCCGCAGGGCCTGATGGCCCGCGTGGACCGCTCGACCTGGTCGCTGCCTGCGGTCTTCTCCACCATCGCGCAGCTGGGCAACGTGCCGCAGGCCGACCTTGAACGCACCCTGAACCTGGGTGTGGGCATGGTCGCCGTCGTGGATCCTGCCGTGGCCGACCGCGCCGTCGAACTGCTCAACGCCGCGGGCATGGGCGCCTGGGTCATGGGCGAGGTCGAGAACCTGGATCCGTCGGCTTCCGCCGCAGGCCTGGACTTCGTCCAGGGCGCCAAGGGCGTGGACGGCGGCGCAGTGCTGCTGACCGGCAGCTACGCCAAGTAGGGCTAACGCTTCAACCCCCTGCATACCGGCCGGAAGGCCGGCATGCAGGGGGTTTTGCGTTTCCCGACACGCATGATTAACCGGATGGGTTCCGCGTGGCCGGCGTACAGGAATCGATTCAGCGGTAGTCGATGGTCAGCAGCGAGTCCCTCGGCAGCGATCGCAACGACTGCTCCGCAAGCTGCGAGACTTGGATCCCCGAGGCTCGGCGCGGAACAATCTCCGCTTCCGCCGGGCTCCAGCAATTGAGGATGGCGATTCGCGACACGTGCTCGGCGATGCTTGGCAGTACGTGCAGCCAGGCGATCAGGGTCTGCGGGTCGAGTCCGTCGCTGGGCTTTTTCCCGGGGCCGAGCCCCACCAGGCTCCCGCAGTTGCACATGTTCGGCACCAGTTCAAAGTGCCTGGAGCTGCTGCGGACGCGTGAAGACTTGATCCGCAGCTCGGTGTCCTGCGGGGCGACGCCCAGCCGCGATGCGGTTTCTGCGACGAATCGCTCAGTAAACGAGTGGGCGTTGATCGCCCAGAGCACGGTTTGGCACATGCATCAATTATGCAGGTGACTGCCGTCGGCAGCCGGTGCCCGATGAGCTTCTGCCCGGGCCGGTGCGGCAAGGCTGGCCGCGACGCGAAATGCCCTCGCCTCGGGCCTTGCGTCTGGGTAAGTTGACCCATGGCCTCCTCCGCATGATGGGTGATCCGCCCAACGCGCGGATCCTGCGCCGCCCGTAGCGTGGACTGCGTGAACGGTCCGGGGACTTCCCGCCGACCGCCAGCCCGCCCCGGCCCAGCTAAAGCATGTCGGCCAGGCCAGGATCAACGCGAAGCTCACAAAGCACGGAGCCCGCCGGCACACCGCGTGGGCCAACACCATCTTGGACGCCGTGGATGAGCAGACAGCAGTCGTGGTTGGCACCGAGGCCGCCGGTTTGGTCATTCCGCACCTGGCCCGGCAGCTGATCGCCTTGCATG
This sequence comes from Arthrobacter sp. YC-RL1, assembly GCF_001454985.1. NCBI lineage: Bacteria > Bacillati > Actinomycetota > Actinomycetes > Micrococcales > Micrococcaceae > Arthrobacter > Arthrobacter sp. YC-RL1. The sequence goes on along the minus strand of NZ_CP013297.1, from coordinate 1,087,097 downwards.
CCCAGCGGACCGACGTGGCCACGCATCTTGAAGCCATGGGTCGGGCGCACCCTCTTTACCCGGTCCTGACTTCCATGCCAGGGGTCGCCGTCAGGGCCACTGCGATCTTCATCGCCTAGACCTCCGGCAAGACCTTCGACAGTGCCGCAGCACTGGCCTCCTATGCCGGGCTGGCGCCAACCTCCCGTCAGTCGGGCACCTCGAATAAGTCCGGACGGGTCAGCCATTCAGGCAACAGACGCCTGAAACGAGCGTTGTTCCTCTCAGCGTTCGCGTCCATCCGTTTCGACCCGGCCAGCCACGCCTACTATGACCGGAAACGGGCTCAGGGCAAACGCCACAACCAGGCGCTCCTCGCGCTGGCCCACCGGAGGCTAACGGTCATGTTCACAATGATCCGCGACGGGTCGCTTTACGATGCCCCGGTGCCGGAAGTTGCTTGACAAAATACATAGGGCCCCCATCCCCAACGGGCTGATCTGGTGCGCCGCCATCGAGGCTTGCCAAGAGATCGGGGCCTTCGAACGGGTCGGCGAATGGACCGCGGCCCTGGATGTGTTTCGGCTTCTAGAACTAGGCCATTAAAGCGCTAAGACAGTGGGCCAATTCAGCGCGAACTTAGGCCATTTCATCCCACCCCAACAAATCCTCCTGACTAGGAGATTCATAAATGCTAAGTCACCGGCTCAGGATCCTCATTTCCAGTAGCTCTCAACTCATCAACAGCACTCCGGAGCAGAGTGACAGCACCTGTAGAAATCCATGGTGCCCCGAGGCCGTTGGAACATCATGTGAAGAACGCCCTAGTCACACAAAGGGGCAACGCATGATCATAGTCATCGAGCCGCAAGAGACAGTAAAGCAGCCCTCCCAGAAGTAGCAATCCCCGAAGCAAGGTTGACCCCCGCTGAAAGCAGTCAGGTAGTTGAGCATGACCATGGTGGTAACCCATGCGCCGAAATGGTCTACTTTAGGCCACTGAAATGGCCTGGCCTCGCCGCCTTAATGGCCTAGTTCCAAAAAGCCGAAACACACCCTGGACCAGTGGCGACGCAGCAACCCGGGAATGACCGCGTTCGGAGGTGAATGCGCGCTGTACACCGGGCAGCTCCTGGCGCTGCGCGGTGCGTGGAACGAAGCCATGGAGGAATTCTCCGCTGCCGGCCGGCGCTTCGAGAGCAACTCCCAAATCTAGGCGGCGGGGGCGGCCGAACGCGAACGCGGGGACTTGATGCTCATCTACGGCGAACTGGCCGCCGCGGAGCAGGCCTACCAGGTCTCGGCCGAGCACGGCGGCGACCCGCAGCCGGGGCTGGCGCGGTTGTGGGCCGGGAGGGGCGACACCCAGGCCGCGGTGGCCGCGGTCGAACGCTGCCTGCGCGTGCGCACCGTTCCCGCGCAACGGAACCGGCTGCTGCCCCAGGCAAACGACGTGTTCCTGATGGCGGGCGACACCGAACACGCGGGCGCGCTGGCTGCCGAGCTGGAGCCGCTGGCCCAGCAGTCGGGGTGCGAGAGTGCGCTGGCCGCGGCCGCCCATGCTTATGCCTGCCTGGAGCTGGCCCGCGGCGATGCGCCGGCGGTACTGCTCTACGCACGCAAGGCGATCCAGGGCTGGGACCGGGTCGGTTGCCCGTACCGGGCCGCCCGGTCGAGGCTCGTGCCGGGGTGTGCACTGCGCCAGCTGGGCGACCAGGGGTCAGCCCACGCTGAATTACAGGCCGCCGCAGACACGTTCCGGCGCTTGGGCGCACTGCCCGAGGCGAGGGAGGCCCAAAACCAGCTGCCGGTTCCCCTACCGGGCCGGTATCCCGTCGGGCTCACCGAGCGGGAGGTGCAGGTACTGCAGCTGGTGGCCGCCGGGCGCAGCAACCGGGACATCGCCGCGCAGCTGTATCTCAGCGAAAAGACCGTGGCCCGGCACCTGAGCAACATCTTCGCCAAGCTCGATGTGGGGTCGCGCACCGCGGCGGCCGCCTGGACCTTCGCCCACCACCTTGCCTAGCGAGGCTAGGAGAGCTGGTCCAGCGCCTGCCCCAACGGAACCCGCCAACGCCAGGTCGCCTTCTGTTCGCCGCGCACGTGCCCGTTGGTAATCAGCGCGACCGGAAGCCCCAGCTTCACGAAGTCCAGCAGGATGCGGTAGCCGCTCATCACGGCCAGCGAGGAACCGAGCACCAGCAGCGAGGTGGATTCCGCCTGCAGCTGCGCCATGGCTTCCTTGCGGGCCGGCGGCACGCTTTCGCCGAAGTAGACCACGTCAGGCTTGAGAACCAGCGAACCGCAGTTCTCGCAGGCGACCATGGCGAACTGGTCCACCAGGTACTACGGCAGTTCCACGTCCCCGTCCGGATTGACCGCTTCGGGGTCGATTTCCACCGCTTCCAGGTATCCTGTGTTGGCCGCCTGCAGGCGCGCTTCAAAGTGCAGCCGGTCCTCGGTGTGGCCGCAGTCCAGGCAGCGCACGATCGACAGGTCGCCGTGCACCGGGATCACGCGCCGGGATCCGGCCTGCTGGTGCAGCCCGTCGACGTTCTGGGTGATGATCCCGTTGATCCGACCCTCGCGCTCCCACTGGACCAGACGCCGATGGATGTCGTTTGGTTCGGCATTGCCCATGTGCCGCCAGCCCACGTAGCCGCGCGCCCAGTAGCGCTGGCGGGCCTCGGGGCGGTAGCGGAACTCCTGGAAGGTCATCGGCCGGTGCCGTTGCAGCGAGCCGTTGGGACCGCGGTAGTCCGGGATGCCCGAATCGGTGGAGACGCCGGCCCCGGTGACCACCAGAACCTTGCCCTCGTCCAGCATGGATTGCACCCCGTCGCGGGCTTCGGCCTCGGGTGATGCCTCGGCCTGCTGTTCCACGATGCGCTGCATGGAGCGGATCGCCGAGTGGTGCGCCATCTGGATCGAGAGTTCCTCGGGCGTGCTCATGTTCGACCTTTCACCGTTCCGGGTACGACAAAGGCCGCAGCGACCTCAAAGCTAATTTAGCTTATTCGCTGCGGCTTATCGTAAAAATGTATTGAAGAGCTGTACCACTTACTGCACAGGTGTGGCACCCCGAGCTAAAAGTATCCCGGTAAACGTCGACGACCTTAGTCGTCTTCGCCTTCTCCCGAATACTTCTTAGTCAACTCGTCGTAATCCGAATAATCGTCGTCATACGATGAATCATTACGCCCAGTATCCTGAGCATGACGATCGGAGGGCACACCCAACTCGCGTTGGAGTGCCGAAAGGTCCGTCGAGGGCGAGTAGTACTTGATATCTCGCGCTTGACGCTGTGCTTTAGCCTTTTGACGGCCGCGCCCCATGGCGTGACCCCCTCTTTTCAGTAGAGTCGGGAGGTGGTCCACCTAATAGATGGAGGCCCCCGAATATGTGATCAGTTCTTTCGTAATTAAAGGTTAACACGATTCCACGGCGAGCGCTGAACGCAACACCGGTCAGAACCGCTAGACTGGCGATTAGTCCAACGACTATTTTATGACTAGTCGCAGTTCTCGCCCGATCCGCTGACAAAGGAGCTCATCAGGTGGTGGATAAGAATCTCCCGGAGCCGCAGGCCGCACTGCCGCCGTTGCGCCCGGAACCGGAGAAACCCAAGCGTCAGATCGGGCAGTGGTTCCTGCTGGCCGCAGCCGTCATCGCCTTAGCAGCTGCCGTGGTTTTCGTAGTGCTCAGAATCATTGATCCGCCGCCTTCGCCAGAGGCGAACAACGTGCAGCGCAATGAGGCACCCGGCCTGGACGGCGTCATCGCCGAGGGCATGCCGCCGGAGCAGCTGGTGCTCGGCGACTGCTTGCGGGGTTTCACCACGCCGCTGGATCCGCAGACCGTAGTAACCTGCGATTCCTCCCATAACGCGCAGCTGATCGGCACCTTCGAGCTTGAGGGCGCCCCCGAGGCACCCTACCCCGGCGCGGACGAGCTGCTGACCCAGTCCGAGGACCTGTGCAAGTCGGTCTCCTTGGACCCAAGCGCGGGAATCGACTCCACCTGGACTTACCACTTCTCGCGGCCGTCGAAGGCCACGTGGGAAAAGGGTGACCGGTTGGTCTCCTGCTTCCTGAGCCTGACCGACGGCAACGTGCGCAGTTCGCTGCTGCCTGCCTCGGATGAGCCGGGAAGCTCCGCTTCGAACCCGTCCGAGGACAAGACCAGGGAAACGGAAAACGCCAACGCCTAAGTCGGCTCTCGGCGCTGCTGGGCCGATGCCGCAGGATACCGGAATGCGGTGTGAAGACCACGAGGTCTTCACACCGCATCCCTTTTGTTCACGGCCCGTGAAGGCTAGCTGTCGGCGCGTCCTACGGTCAGCCGGTCCTTGCCCTCGTCCAGCGTGACCGAAACGGTGTCCCCGTCCTGGACCTCGCCGGCAAGGATTTCCTTGGCCAGCCGGTCGCCAATCTCACGCTGCACCAGACGGCGCAGCGGGCGGGCACCGAAGGCCGGGTCGTACCCGGTCAAGGCGAGCCATTCGCTGGCGGCCGGATCCACGTCAAGGGTCAGTCGCCGTTCGGACAGGCGCTCGGAGAGCTGGTCGATCTGCAGCTTGACGATGTTGCCCAGCTCGTCGATGCTCAGCGGGTCGAACATGATGACCTCGTCCAGGCGGTTCAGGAACTCCGGCTTGAACGAAGCGTTGACCACGTTCATCACCGCCGCCTTCTTGGTCTCGGCATCCAGGGTCTGGTCCACCAGGAACTGGGAGCCCAGGTTGGAGGTCAGGATCAGGATGGTGTTCCTGAAGTCCACCGTACGTCCCTGCCCATCGGTCAGCCGTCCGTCGTCGAGCACCTGCAGCAGGATGTCGAAGACCTCGGGGTGGGCCTTCTCGACTTCGTCGAGCAGGATCACCGAGTACGGCCGGCGGCGCACCGCTTCGGTCAGCTGGCCGCCCTCTTCGTAGCCCACGTAGCCCGGAGGGGCACCGACCAGTCGCGAGACCGCGTGCTTCTCCGAGTACTCGGACATGTCGATGCGCACCATGGCGCGCGGGTCGTCGAAGAGGAAGTCGGCTAGGGACTTGGCCAGCTCCGTCTTGCCCACGCCGGTGGGGCCGAGGAACAGGAAGGAGCCGGTCGGACGGTTCGGGTCGGCGATGCCTGCACGGGTGCGGCGCACCGCATCCGAGACCGCAGCCACTGCCTGCTTCTGGCCCATCAGGCGCTGCCCGATGATCTCCTCCATGTCCAGCAGCTTCTGGCTTTCGCCCTGCAGCATGCGCCCGGCAGGGATGCCGGTCCAGGCGGAGATCACCTCGGCAATGTCATCCGCGGTGACCTCGTCGGCCACCATGGTGTGCTCCTTGGCGCCATGCGCTTCGGCGGCCGCGGCGGCGTCCAGCTCCTGCTGGAGCGTCGGGATCTCGCCGTAGAGCAGGCGCGAGGCCTTCTCCAGGTCGCCTTCGCGCTGGTACTTCTCTGCCTCGGAGCGCAGCTCATCCAGCTTGACCTTCAGGTCGCCGACCCGGTTCAGGCCTGCCTTTTCGGCTTCCCACTGCGAGTTCAGGGCGTCGAGCTTCTCCTTCTTGTCGGCCATGTCCTTGCGCAGGGCCTCCAAGCGTTCCACCGATGCGGGATCGGTTTCATCGCTCAGCGCCAGCTCCTCCATGGTGAGCCGGTCGACTTCGCGGCGCAGCTCGTCGATCTCCTCCGGGGCGGAGTCGATCTCCATGCGCAGGCGGCTGGCTGCCTCGTCGACCAGGTCGATGGCCTTGTCCGGCAGCTGGCGCCCGGAGATGTACCGATTGGACAGCGCGGCGGCGGCAACCAGCGCGGAGTCCGCGATGGACACCTTGTGGTGCGCTTCATAGCGTTCCTTCAGGCCGCGCAGGATGGCAATGGTGTCATCCACGCTCGGCTCCCCCACGTACACCTGAGCGAAGCGGCGCTCCAGCGCCGGGTCTTTCTCGATGTTCTCGCGGTACTCGTCCAGGGTGGTAGCACCGATCAGGCGCAACTCGCCGCGGGCAAGCATCGGCTTGAGCATGTTGCCAGCATCCATGGCGCCTTCGGAGGCGCCAGCACCGACCACGGTGTGGATCTCGTCGATGAACGTGACGATCTGCCCGTCAGAGGACTTGATCTCTTCCAGAACCGCCTTCAGGCGCTCCTCGAATTCGCCGCGATACTTGGCACCGGCAACCATGGCACCCAGGTCAAGGGAGATCAGGGTCTTGCCGCGCAGCGATTCCGGGACGTCCCCGGCAATCATGCGCTGGGCCAGGCCCTCGACCACGGCAGTCTTGCCGACACCGGGCTCGCCGATCAGCACCGGGTTGTTCTTGGTGCGGCGCGAAAGCACCTGCACCACACGGCGGATTTCACGGTCGCGTCCGATGACGGGGTCCAGCTTGCCCGCACGGGCCAGCGCCGTCATGTCGGTGCCGAACTTCTCCAGGGACTGGAAGGTCGCCTCAGGGTTCGGGTTGTCGACCTTGCGGTCGCCGCGGATGGTGGGCAGGGTTCCCACCAGCAGGTCGCGGGTAACTCCCATCTCGCGCAGCGCCTCGCCGGTCTTGGTCTGGTCGCTGGCCAGTGCGATCAGCAGGTGCTCGGTGGAGACGTAGGTGTCACCCATTTCCGTCGCAGTCTCCTGAGCGTTGTTCACCACCTGCAACAGCTGGCGGGAGAACTGGGCCTGGGCCACCGAGGAACCGGAGCTGGAAGGCAGCGCCTTGATCAGCGAGCTCGCCTTCACCGAAAGCGCGTCGACATCCAACCCTGCAGTCTTCAGCAGTGCCACCGCAACCGAGTCACGCTGGTCCAGCAGCGCCTTGAGCAGGTGCGCAGGTTCAATCTGGGGATTGCCTGCGGTCGATGCGTTCATCCCGGAGGCCGAGAGAGCCTCTTGGCTCTTGGTAGTGAGTTTGGTGTCCACGCGCTTCCTTTCGTTTGTGGGTGAACCTTTAAACTTGAGTGTACTTAACTCAACTCTTGTTTGACAGGGGTTATTCCGTTTTCGCCGAACAATTTCAAAAAAGTTTTTCCTTGTATTCACCGAGCCGACCTGCGAACAATGGAGCTATGGCTAACCCGAACTCACCAGAGCTTTTCTTCGCCGAACACGATGAGCAGGTCAAGGCCTTCATCGACCAGCATCGGGCGATGCTGCTCGATTGCCTCGACGGCCTCACCGAAGAGGAGGCCAGAGTGCAGCTCGTGCCGTCGCGCACCACGCTGCTCGGGCTGGTCAAGCACGGAACATTCGTCGAGAAGGTCTGGTTCCGGGAGGCTCCCACCAGCAGTTCCCGCTCCATCTTGGGTATCGCCCCGAATCCCGATGAGTCGTTCAAGCTCGAAGAGGGCGACAACATTGCCAGCGTCATCGCCGAGTATCGCGAAGAAATAGCGCACACCCACCAGGTCCTGGAGGGGACGACCGGCGAAACGGTCTTCCCCGGGAACAAGCGGGGGCCGCTGCCCCTGCGCTGGATCCAGCTTCACATGCTGCGTGAACTGGCGCAGCACTGCGGACACGCGGACATCCTGCGCGAACAAGTCCTAGCCGCGCGAAATGCCTCTCCCTAGGCCCGGCGATGGGCGGCTCCACCGGTCGAACAACCACCGCCGGTCAACGCACCGCACATGCCTGAACTTTCCCTGAGGGCAAAACTCAAGATAGAGTTGATCCCACGTAAGGGAGTATTCACAAGCGTTTGATCCGTCAGTACGTAAGACACAGGAGTCTTGCCGGGTTCTGCGGCCAACCATTTTCCGTTGGCGAAGAGACTTACTTGGATGGCTTGTACCCAACTTACGAAAGCAGGAATCCCCATGGGAGTTTCTCCTTTGATCTGGGGCATCACGATTGTCGTGATCCTCGCACTTTTGGCATTCGACTACTTCTTCCACATCCGCAAGGCGCACGTTCCGTCGTTGCGTGAAGCGGCCATCTGGTCGAGCATCTACGTCGGCCTCGCTTTAATCTTCGGCATCGTCGTATTCATTTTCGGCGGCGTGGACATGGGCGCCGAATACTTCGCCGGCTACATCACCGAAAAGGCCCTCTCGGTCGACAACCTGTTTGTCTTCCTGATCATCATGGCCAGCTTCAAGGTGCCACGCGAGGACCAGCAGAAGGTGCTGCTGTTCGGCATCGTGTTCTCGCTGATTGCCCGTACCGCATTCATCTTCGTCGGTGCGGCGCTGATCAACCAGTTCGCCTGGGTCTTCTACATCTTCGGCCTGATCCTGCTGCTGACCGCAGGCAACCTGCTCAAGAAGGACGACGAGTCCGACGAGGCGAACAACTTCATCATCCGTCTGGCCAAGAAACTGTTCCACACCACCGACGAGTACGACGGCGATAAGCTGTTCACCAAGATCGACGGCAAGAAGGTCTTGACCCCGATGCTGCTGGTCATGGTGGCCATCGGCGGTACCGACATCCTCTTCGCCCTGGACTCGATCCCGGCAATCTTCGGCCTGACCCAGAACGTCTTCATCGTCTTCACCGCGACCGCATTCTCCCTGATGGGTCTGCGCCAGCTGTACTTCCTGCTTGACGGCCTGCTGGATCGACTGATCTACCTGTCCTACGGCCTGGCTGCGATCCTGGCGTTCATCGGCGTCAAGCTGATCCTGCACGCGCTGCATGAGAACAACCTGCCGTTCATCAACGGCGGCGAGCACGTATCGGTCATCGAGATCACCACCGGCCTGTCGCTGAGCGTGATCATCGGCGTCCTGGTAGTCACGGTCCTCGCCTCCCTGTTCAGCAAGGCCGGCAAGGCGCAGACCGCCGTGAACAACGTACGCCGCCATGCGAACAACTACACCGACCTCTCCTACACCGCGGACCAGGCCGAGCGCGAGCGGATCTACACCGAGCTGCTGGAAGAGGAAGCCTACGTGAAGTCCATGGACAAGAAGTACCGCGACAAGGTCAAGGACATCGACAAGATCCGCGACGAAATCACCGAGGCGCACCGCCAGCACGACGAGTACCTCAAGAGCTAGCAACGGCATCTACCGCCAATACGGACCGGGGCTGCCCTTCCACGTGGAAGGGCAGCCCCGGTCCGTTTAATCCGTGCGAGCCGAACGGCAGGCGCTAGCGGCGCATGGTCCCGATGTAGTAGTCCGAAGCGACCACCACCTTGCCCAGCGGCATCAGGGACACCGGGATCATCTTCAGGTTCGCGATGCCCAGCGGGATGCCGATGATCGACACGAACATCGGGATGGCGGTAAGCACGTGGCCGATGGCGATCCAGATGCCGGCAAAAACCAGCCAGATCACGTTGCCCAGCGTGGAGAAGGCTCCCACAGCGCCGCGATCCACGACGGTGCGGCCGAAGGGCCACAGCGCGTAACCCGCGATGCGGAATGAAGCGATGCCGAACGGAATGGTCACGATCAGCAGGCAGCAGATGATGCCAGCCAGGACATACCCCAGTGCCAGCCACAGGCCGCCGAAGAGCAGCCAGATGATATTCAGGATTCCCCGCAATAGATCAGTCATGGATCCAGTCTTCCCCATCGACTCCCCCGGGCGCCATGGGTGACAGCCCGGATTTTCCCCTGAAACCGTGGCCAATCCCCTACTCTCCCGGGAAGAATCGATGCGGTGCGCTCGGCTAGGATTAATGATCATGAGCGATTCGAGCGAAGAACAGCGTCAGGCCGCGGCCCCGACCCCCAAAGACCCAGCACTTTTCCGGGCCGAACCGGTCTCCTTTGTCCGCCGCGGCAACCGCCTGCAGGGCCGCCGAGCCAGCGCCTGGGAGCGCAATGCCGAGCAGTACGTCATCGAGCCTCCCCGCAAGATCGCCGACACCTCGGTAGCCGATGATTTCACCCTCGACCCGGACCAGGCATTCGGCCGCGTGGCGCCGCTGATCGTGGAGATCGGCACCGGATTGGGCGAATGCATCGCCAACGCCGCCAAGGACGACCCCGAGCGCAACTACCTCGCCGTGGAGGTCTACCGCCCCGGGCTGGCCCAGCTGATGCTCAAGGTCGAGTCCTTCGGTATCGAGAATGTCCGCGCCGTCCAGGCCAATGCCCCCGAGGTGCTGGACGTGATGCTCGAAGAGAACAGCGCCGACGAAATCTGGATCTTCTTCTCCGACCCCTGGCACAAACCGCGCCACCACAAGCGCCGCCTGATCAAGGCATCGTTCCTGGACAAGGTTTCCCGGGTGCTCAAGCCCGGCGGAACCCTGCGCCTGGCCACCGACTGGTCCAACTACGCCGAGCAGATGCGTGACGCGCTCACCGCCCACCCGGATTTCGAGAACCAGTTCCCGGGCAACCTTGCCGGCGAGGAAAGCAACCTGACCAAGGTCCGCCGCGAGGGCATGGAAGGCTTCGAGAAGGAACCAGAGTTCACCGACGAGCTCGGCGGCTGGGCCCCGCGCTTCGAACGCCGCATCCTGACCAGCTTCGAGGGCAAGGCGCTGAAGGCAGGCCGATTGGTCTTCGACTTGGCGTACACTCGCGTCGGCTAGTGCACGACCTGACATAAAGTCCGGCAATGGCTCATGTCCACCCTAAACTGGTGGCCATGAGCCATTCGTCATTAATCCCGGCTTCCGAGTTCTCCACCGCGCCCGCCATGGAATTCGCCGGGGTGAGGCTGGAACAGCTCGCCGCCTCGCACGCGCCGGACTTGGCCGAGGTAGTGGCCGCCGGACGCCTCGACGAGGACTGGTTCGCGACAACTCCCCCTGCACAGCAGGTGGAAGCCAATATCGCCCAGCGGCTGGACTCCCAGGCAGCCGGAACCATGGCCCCCTTCGCCATCATCGACACCTCCGCCGGCAAAGCCGTCGGCGCCACCGCCTACCTGAACATCGATGCCGCAAACCGCCGGGTGGAGATCGGATCGACCTTCCTGGCCGTTGCGGCGCAGGGCACCGGCATCAATCCGGCAGCGAAATACCTGCTGCTGCGCAGGGCATTCGAAGTGCTCGGATGCTACTCGGTCGCGTTTTGCACGCATTGGCACAATGAGGCTTCCCGCGCCGCCATTGCGCGGCTGGGCGCCAAGCAAGACGGCGTGCTGCGCAACCACAAGTACGATCCGGCGACCGGAACCCTGCGAGACACCGTCGTCTTCTCGATCCTGCCCCACGAATGGCCGGCGGTGCGCACCCAGCTGAAGGCCCGGCTGCGCCGCCACGGCCGGCTCGGATAGAGACAGAAAATCCAGCCGCGCCGGGATCTGGCGGGCTGGATTTCTAATGTCTTTCAGGCGGCAGGCCTACCTGCCGATAGCGCGGCGCACCGGGAACAGCGATACCGTCGGTTCGGGCCGCGAGGGGCGCATGCCGCGGGCCAGCGACACCACGTCGCCTGCGACGGTGCCGGCGGCGAAGATGCGCGATTGGCCTTGGCGCACGTAGTCCAGTTCCGCGCGCAACTGGTTCACTTGGCCCTTAAGGCTAGCCACTTGGTTTTCCAACTCAAGGATCCGCTTGATGCCTTCCAGCGACACGCCATCCTTGCTCAGCGCCTGAACCTGGCGCAGCAGGGACACGTCGTGCTGGGAATAGCGGCGCTGCTTGCCCGACTGCCGGCTGGGCGAAACCAGGCCGATGCGGTCGTACTGGCGCAGCGTCTGGGGGTGCATGTCGGCAAGCTGTGCGGCGACGGAAATGACGAAGACAGGTCGCAGGTACTCCCCGTTCACGGTACTTCAACCACCTTTCTGCCTTGGTTGTATCTTGAGTCTATCGACGGGGCCGGAGGATGTTGGCTCCTCCGGCGCCGGCGACGGGTGATCGGCGGGTGCCGATCCTAGAGCTTGGCCTTCGAGGCCAGGTCCGCCCGCGGGTCCTCGCCCTCGGTGGCTGCGGCGAAGTCCTCAACCGCCTTCTTCGCGGCATCCGAGAGGTTCTGCGGAATGACCACGTCGAGCACGATCAGCAGGTCGCCGGTGGCCTTGGAGGTCTTCACGCCGCGGCCCTTCAGGCGCAGCGTGCGGCCCGAGTTGGAACCTGCCGGAACCTTCACCGCGACCTGTTCCCCGTCGAGGGTCGGGACGTGGATCTTCGCGCCCAGTGCGGCCTCGTCGAAGGTCACCGGGACGTGCACGCGGATGTTGTTGTCCTCGCGCTTGAAGAATGGGTGCTCAGCGACCTTGACCTTGACGATCAGGTCTCCGTTGCCGGCGGCGCCGGCTTGGCCGCGTCCGCGCACGCGCACCGACTGGCCGTCCTTGATGCCGGCCGGGATGCGCACGTCGATGACCTCGCCGCTCGGCTCGCGCAGCCCGATCTTCGTGCCGTTGATCGAGCCGGCGAAGGAGATCGAGGTGTTCGCGGTGCGGTCCGCGCCCTTGCGCGGCGGAGCGGCCTGGCCGCCGAAACCGCCGAAGCCGCCCGCTCCCCCGAACAGGTCGGAGAAGTCCGGCTGCCCGCCACGCTGGCGTGCCCCGCCTCCCCCGCCGAACAGGTTGGAGAAGATGTCCTCGAACCCTGCGCCGCCGCCCGGAGCTCCGCCCGGACCTCCTGCCGAGAAACGTGCTCCCGAGCCCATGGCACGGATGGCGTCGTATTGCTCGCGCTCTTCCTTGTCGGAGAGGACCGAGTTGGCTTCGGTGATGTCCTTGAACTTCTGTTCGGCGGTTGCATCACCGGCGTTGGTGTCAGGGTGGTACTTGCGCGCCAGCTTGCGGTACGCCTTCTTGATATCCGCGTCCGAGGCGTCCTTGGAGACGCCGAGGATCGCGTAAAAATCTTTGTCTATCCAGTCCTGACTTGCCATCAGGGCCTCATCCTTTCTATGACAATTCGAAACTGCCCACTGGCGAATACTCGACAGTGGGCAGTTTCAGTTGTGCTAGCTAGTTGCTATTCGCCGGTGGCGACCAGTACCTGGGCAGCGCGCAGGATGTTGCTTCCCTTGCGGTAGCCGGTACGCAGCACCTGTCCCACATGATCGGCCGGGACCTCCGGCACCGCCTGGCGCAGCAGCGCTTCGTGGACGTTCGGGTCGAATTCGACCCCCGCCTCGTTGATGCGCTCCAAGCCATGCTGGGCCAGGATCGAGTCCAGCTTGTTGGCGATCGATGCGAAGGGGCCATCGGCCAAGTCGCCGTGGGCGCGTGCCGCGTCGATGTCGTCAAGCACGGGCAGCAAGGTGGAAAGCATGCCCTGCACGGCGTTTTCACGCGCCACTGCACGGTCGCGCTCCACGCGCTTGCGGTAGTTGACGTACTCGGCCTGGAGGCGCAGCAGGTCGTTGCGCAGCTCGGTGACGACCTCGCTGACCTCGTCCTGCTCCGCGTCCACGGAGTCGCCGGCCTCGTTCAGGATCGCCTCGGCCTGGCCCAAAGCGTCAGCAGTTGGCTGCTGGTCAGCGGCCTCTGGCTGGTTCTCCGGCTCCTGGCCGGAGTTTTCGTTCTGGTTGTTTGCCTCGGACATATTCCTAAACTCCCTACTTCTTGTCGGCTTCGTCTTCGTCGATGACCTCGGCGTCGACGATGTCTTCATCAGCGTTCGGCGCATTCTGCTCGCCGGCAGCCGCGCCTTCGGCCTGGGTGTTGGCGTAGATTGCCTCGCCCAGCTTGGACTGCGAAGCCTGAAGCTTCTCGAACGCGGCCTTGACCTCGTCGTCGTTGTCCTGCTTCTCCAAGGCGGCCTTCAAGGCGTCGACGTCGGCCTGGACCTCGGACTTGACCTCTTCAGGCAGCTTGTCCTCGTTGTCCTTGATCAGCTTGTCCACCGAGTAGGCGGCCTGCTCGGCAGCGTTGCGGGTCTCGGCTGCCTCGCGGCGTGCCTTGTCCTCTTCCGCATGCGCTTCGGCTTCCTGCACCATGCGCTCGATGTCTTCCTTCGACAGCGAGGAGCCGCCGGTGATGGTCATCGACTGCTCGGTGCCGGTGCCCTTGTCCTTGGCGGACACGTGCACGATGCCGTTGGCATCGATGTCGAAGGTGACCTCGACCTGCGGGATGCCGCGAGGAGCCGGAGCGATGCCGGTCAGCTCGAAGGTGCCCAGTGCCTTATTGTCGCGGGTGAACTCGCGCTCGCCCTGGAAGACCTGGATCGATACCGAAGGCTGGTTGTCCTCGGCGGTGGTGAAGGTCTCCGAACGCTTGGTCGGGATCGCGGTGTTGCGCTCGATCAGCTTGGTCATCACGCCGCCCTTGGTCTCAATGCCCAGGGACAGTGGGGTGACGTCGATCAGCAGCACGTCCTTGCGCTCGCCCTTCAGCACGCCGGCCTGCAGGGCTGCGCCTACGGCGACAACCTCATCCGGGTTCACGCCCTTGTTGGCTTCCTTGCCGGCCAGGTCCTTGACCAGTTCGGCAACGGCTGGCATACGGGTCGAACCGCCAACGAGGATCACGTGGGCGATGTCGGAGATCTTCACGCCGGCTTCGGCGATGACGTCCTTGAATGGCTTCTTGGTGCGCTCCAGCAGATCTGCGGTCAGTTCCTGGAACTTCGCACGCGAGAGGTGCTCGTCCAGGTGTACAGGGCCCTCAGGGGTGACCGACAGGTACTGCAGCGAGATGTTGGTGCTGGTAGCCGAGGACAGTTCCTTCTTGGCCTGCTCTGCGGCTTCCTTCAGGCGCTGCAGTGCGATCTTGTCCTTGGACAGGTCTGCGCCCTTGGCCTTGGCCTGGGCCAGCAGCCAGTCGACAACACGCTGATCCCAGTCGTCGCCGCCCAGACGGTTATCACCGGCGGTCGCGCGGACCTGGATGGTCGAGAAGCCGTCGTCATCCTTGCCAACTTCCAGCAGGGAGACGTCGAAGGTACCGCCACCGAGGTCGAAGACCAGGATGAGCTCGTCCTCGTTGCCCTTCTCCAGGCCGTAGGCCAGAGCAGCAGCAGTTGGCTCGTTGACGATGCGCAGCACGTTCAGGCCCGCGATCTCGCCGGCCTCCTTGGTGGCCTGGCGCTCGGCGTCGTTGAAGTATGCAGGAACGGTGATCACCGCGTCGGTGACCTTCTCGCCCAGGTACGACTCAGCGTCGTTCTTCAGCTTCATCAGGGTACGCGCCGAGATTTCCTGGGCGGTGTACTTCTTGTCATCGATGGCAACGGACCAGTCGGTGCCCATGTGGCGCTTGACCGATGCGATGGTGCGATCGATGTTGTTGACTGCCTGACGCTTGGCGATATCGCCGACCAGGACTTCGCCGCCCTTCGAGAAAGCAACGATGGACGGGGTAGTGCGGTTGCCTTCCGCGTTAGCGATGACGGTTGGCTCACCACCTTCGAGCACGGATACGACAGAGTTGGTGGTTCCAAGGTCAATACCTACGGCACGCGACATAATGGCTCTCCTTTGCCTTGTCTGAAAAAAATCCCAACGCTGGGGGCTTGGACCCCCATTGAGCGCTTCGGACTCAAGTTTACTCAGCCGGTTTCGACTGTCAAATTAACTTGAGTGAACTCGACTCAACTTTGCGCTCTGTCTTATTCAACGGGTGGGGTGGCAGAATAATTCCCATCAACCGAAAACTTTTTCAGACCACTCCTGACAGTCCGGTCACGAAGCGAAAACTACAGATCAAAGGCGGAAGAATGGCACGAACCAAAAAGAAATTCTCCGAGCTGTCCCCCATTGCACGGGCAGCTGCCATCGTTGCGGGCGTGATCGAGGTTGCCTTATTCGCCGCCGCGCAGATCGACATCTACCGACGCAGGCCCGAGCAGATTCACGGAAGCAAGGGATTGTGGGTGGGGTTGTGCTTCATCAACATTCTCGGTCCGCTGAGCTATTTCAGGTTCGGCCGCAAGAAGCCGCAGGACTAATCGCCGCCTCCAAGATGGCACAAGCCGGAAGGAGCCCACGCACTACTGGTGCGCGTGCTCCTTCCGGCTTTGCTTTGCAGCGTGCCGAGGGGAACGAATTATTTGGTCAGCAGCGGCATGCCGAGCCCTGCCAGGACTCCGAAGATCACTCCCCACAAGATTATGGAAATGACCTGCCAGAAAATCACTTTCTGCTTCGATGCGCCAAAGGACACCAGCGCCGCCGAGGTGATCTGCGAGGGAAGCATGGTCTGGCCAACCAGGCTGACCCCTGCAATGCCGAACTTGTCGAAGGCCCTGCGGATCTTTTCGTATCTCGGCTTCTTGCTCTCCTTGCCTTGGCGCACCTTGGAGCGTACGGCATGGGCGCTGTTGACGAACAAGAGCATGGAAATGCCGTTGCCGAGCACCGCAACAAGAATCCCGACCGCCGGCGGCAGGCCCATCAGCACTCCGATGACGGACCCGAAGTAGGACTCGACGAAGGGAATGGCCGAAACCAGCGCGACCGCCAGCCACTGCAGCGGCTCGGGGCAAGCAGCGACAAAATTCTGCAGTGATTCAATCATGGTCAGGTGCTCCTGGCTAGGCGAAATAGATATTTCCTCTACTTCAAGACTAGGTTGGAGGACTTCAGCCACCGGTCATCCGCCGGGGCTAAACTTTCGGTCTAGTCAGTGCGCTCGACGCTCACCGGGCGCAGGGTGGCAAAAGAAATCCTCCGCTCGGCGTACGAGCGGAGGATTCCTAGGTTGGCAGCCGTTGTTCCGGCTGGCCCGAAATGCCTAGCGGCTGCGGGTGGCAGGGCTGGTGGCGCGGCGCGGACCACGCGAGCGGCCCCCGGTCGAGGCGCCTTGGGCGGCGCGGCCACCCTGGCGCGAGCCGCGGCCTGCACCCGATGGGCGTTCCGAGTTCGCACCACGGCCTGCACCGGCCGGACGCTCGGATCCTGCGCCGCGGCCAGCGCGTGCTGGACGCTCGCCCGAGGCCTTCGGACTGCGTTCATTGCGGCGGCCCGACTCGCTGCGCTGCTGGTTCTGGCCCTCGCCGGCCGAACGGCCGCCGCGTGAACCGCGTTGGCCGCGCCCGCCGCGCGAACCGCCGGATTCGCCGGCAGGCTTGCGCTTGGCAGGGTTGCTCTGCTGCTTCACCGGGGCGGTGTACGGCACCAGTTCGGCCACTTCGCCCACGACGTCCTTGACGACCTGCGAGTCCAGGGAGACCTTTTCGAATGGGACCTTCTTCAGGCCTGCCTGCTTCATCAGGGTCGCGACGTCGCCCTGCTGGTCCGGGGTGCAGATGGTCACCACGGTTCCGCTGGAGCCGGCGCGGGCCGTGCGGCCTGACCGGTGGGTGTAGGCCTTGTGCTCTGCCGGCGGATCGATGTGGACCACCAGTTCCACGCCGTCGACGTGCACGCCGCGGGCTGCTACGTCGGTGGCGACCAGGACCTTTGCCTCGCCCGAGGCGAAGGCGGCCAGGTTGCGGTCGCGGGCGTTCTGCGACAGGTTGCCGTGCAGGTCAACGGTTGGCACGCCGGCCTTGGACAGCACTACAGCCATCTTCTTGGCGTGGTGCTTGGTGCGCATGAACATGATGCGGCGCGAGGTGCCCTGCGCCAGCACACGGACCAGGTCCTTCTTGTCGTCGTTGCTGACCACGAAGACGTGGTGCTCCATGGTGTTCACTGCGGCCTCGGGCGCATCCACCGAATGGATGGTCGGGCTGCTCAGGTAGCGCTTGACGACCTTGTCCACGCCGTTGTCCAGGGTGGCGGAGAACAGCATGTGCTGGATGCCGGTCGGCATGCGGTCCATGATGCGGCGCACGACCGGGAGGAAACCCATGTCTGCCATGTGGTCGGCTTCATCCAGCACCGAGATCTCAAGCTGCGACAGGTCAACGATCTTCTGCTTGATCAGGTCGTCGAGGCGGCCGGGGCAGGCGATGACGATGTCGACGCCCTCGTTCATGGCCTTTTCCTGTCGACTCTGCGGGACGCCGCCGTAGATCACGGTGGTGCGCAGGCCGGAGGCGGCGGCCAGCGGATCAACGGTCTTGGCGATCTGGGTCGCCAGTTCGCGGGTCGGCGCCATGATCAGTGCGCGCGGGAAACGGGCCTTGCGGCGCTGCGGGCGCTCGCTCAGGCGGGCCACCAGCGGCAGCGAGAAGGCCAGGGTCTTGCCCGAGCCGGTCTGGCCGCGCCCCAGCACGTCTCCGCCGGCAAGGGTGGAGGGAAGGGTTGCTTCCTGGATCGGGAACGGGGTGTCGATGCCGCGCTCGGTCAGCACGTCAACCAGGTTTGCGGGCACGCCAAGGGCGCTAAAAGTAGAAGTCAATGCTCAAACTTTCTCTCTGAATTCGCGCGTCGTTTTCGACGCTCGGGTTCGCCGATCCAGGAGGAAGTCCGATGCGGGGCGGCAAGAAAAGTGCCCGACGCCCGCGCGAAAACACCGGGAATCCGGGAGTTTCCGCTCGAAGGAAATCAAGTCTGTCGACGACTACGCACCGAGGCGGGCCGGGTGTTCCAGGCGTTGAACCATCGGTGCGTACAGGTTTCAATTCTACAGGCAGGCTCCGGGACTTAGCAGTCCCGGAGCCTGCCAACGGGGCGAATCACAGGAGATTTCCGCCACGTCTGAAGCCTGGCGCTCAGGCCCGGTGCACACCCGCCGACGTTTTTTCGTGCGCCAATTTCGAGGGCCACCACACCGCAGGGCCGATGTCCTCGACCAGCGCCGGCACCAGCAGGCTTCGCACGATAAAGGTATCGAGCAGCACGCCGAAGGCCACGATGAAGCCCAGCTGCCCCAGGAACATGATCGGCACGACCCCCAGCGCGGCGAAGGTCGCCGCCAGCACGATGCCGGCAGAGGTGATCACGCCGCCGGTGACGGTCAGGCCGCGGCGCATCCCGTCCCGCGTGCCGTGCAGCAGCGTCTCCTCGCGCACCCGGGTCATCAGGAAGATGTTGTAGTCCACGCCAAGGGCCACCAGGAACACGAATCCGAACAGCGGCACCGAGGGGTCGGCGCCCACGTAGTCCAGAACGTGGTTGAACACCAGCGCGCTGACGCCCATCGCCGTGCCGTAGGAGAGCACCGTGGTCAGAATCAGCAGGACCGGAGCCAGGATCGAGCGCAGCAGAAGCATCAGGATGACCAGGATCGCGACCAGGGTGATCGGAATGATCTTGAACAGGTCGGCTTCGGCGGTGGAGTTCTTGTCCATCTGGGTCGCGGTGGTTCCGCCGACCAGGGTCGTCGCATCGATCTCGTGCACCGTCTCGCGCAGCTGCGTGACAGTGTTCGCGGCCGCATCCGAGTCCGCCGCATCGCTCAGGGTGACGGAAATCAGGTTCCGTCCTTCGACGGTGTACGCCGGGGCGCCGCGCTGGGCCATGGCCGGACCGCCGTCTTCGGCCTGCAGGTAGGCGGAGTCGACACCGGGCACGTCAAGGACCGCGTCCAGGGTGGTGTTCGCCTCGGCCTCGTTGACGATCACGGTGGCCGGCGAGCCGCTGCCGCCCGGGAAGTGCTCGCCGAGCGCCACCTGCCCGTCGCGGGCCTCGGAGCCGCCGATCACCAGTTCGCTTTGCGGCACGCCGCTGGCCTTGAGCTGCAGCGAGAACGCCGCGCCGACGGCCAGCACCAGTGCTGTCACCATCCAGATCGGGCGGGGGTGGGAAGCGACAAAGGCGGCGATGCGGGCCCACAGTCCAGGCTTGGCCGCCGCCTGCGTTTCCGCGTCCTGCGTTTTGGGCATGAACGGCCAGTAGGCGGCCCGGCCCAGCAGTCCGAGCACGGCCGGCAGGAAGGAGAGGGCGGCAATGATCGAGAAGACGATGCCCGCCGCGCCGATCGGGCCCAGCGCCTTGTTGGAGTTCAGGTCGGAGAAGAGCAGGCACAGCAGGCCCACGGTCACGGTGCCGCCGGAGGCGATGATCGGCTCCAGCGAGCGCTTCCAGGCCTTGGCCACTGCCTGCCAGCGGTTCAGCCCCGTGGACAGGGCTTCCTTGTGGCGGGCAACGAACAGCAGCGAGTAGTCGGTGGCCGCACCGATCACCAGGATCGAGAGAATGCCCTGGGCCTGGCCGTCCAGCCGGATGATCCCCTCCTTGGCCATGAAGTAGACCACCAGGATAGCAGCGCACAGCGCCACCATGGAGGTCATCAGCACGGTCAGCGGAAGCAGCAGCGAACGGTAGACCAGCAGCAGGATCACCAGCACCGCGATCAGCGCGACACCCAGCAGCACCCCGTCGATGCCGCCGAATGCCTCGATCAGGTCCGCGGAGAACCCGGCGGGACCGGTGACATAGCTGCTCATGCCCTCCGGCTGAATGTCTGCCAGCAGGGCGCGCAGCGCGGTCACGCCCTCATCGGCCTTGACGGTCGAGGAGATCGGCATGATGAATTCGGCAGCCTTGCCATCCTCGGCCAAAAACGGCCCCGTCACCTGCCCGTCGAGGAACTCGAAATCGGAAAGCTTCTCGGCGAGCGCGGCGGCCTGCTTCTGGTCGACGCCGCTTTCGGAGGTCACCAGCACCACCGCGGGAATTGCGTCGCTCGTGCGGAACTTGTTCTGCCATTCAAGGGCCTGCGTCGCTTCCGCGCTGGCCGGGAGGAAAGCTGTCTGGTCGTTGGTCTGCACGTCCGAGAGTTTGCCGAAGGTTGGTCCGCCGACCCCCGCGATGCCGATCCAGAGCACGATCAGCAGGGAATACACCACCGCCCGGATGGCGATGCCCTTTCCGCTGACTGAGCGCGCGGCGGGGTCGGCGGGCTCATCGACTTTCGCTATGTGCGACATGGGGCTGTCCTCACGTTGATTCGAATAGTTGCGACCGCTGTGGCCTACCGCTACAGCGTACCAACATTTAGTTTGATGATGGAAATGTTTACTTAGTTTATAATTGTGTTATGGACGCGAGCACACACCACCGGCTGTTGCAGCTGCTGCAGGATTTCGGGCAGGCCTCGGACCGCTACGTGGAATCCACCGGCGGGCACTACGGCACGCACCGGACCGACATGAACGGCCTGACAGTGATCATGAAATACCAGCGCGCCGGAACCTCGCCCTCGCCCCGGGACTTGAGCAGGGAACTGCAGCTCAGCTCCCCCGCCACCACGGCCATGCTCGACCGGCTGGACCGGCTGGGCTACATCATCCGCCAGCGAAGCGAGCAGGACCGCCGCAGCGTGCACATCGCCCTGACCGAGAAGGCAATGGCCGAGGCGCGGGAGATGTTCCGACCGCTCGGAGCGAAAATGATGGAGCTGATCTCCTCCTACGACGAGCAGCAGGTCGCACTGCTCAGCGACTTCATGGCCCGGGCCGTCGCCGGCGTGGATGAAGCCCGGCTGGAAGTCCTCGCGCCGCCGAACTAAGCCTCCTGCCGAACGCCCCGTCATGACCAGTCTTCGAGTCAAGAGAACTCCTGCAGTGCCACTACCCTAGACAGGTGGCACTTTCTCTCTGGCTTTCACTTCTCGGCGCAACCATCGTCATCAGCTTCACCCCGGGCGCCGGGGCCATCAACACGATGAACAACTCGATGCGCCAAGGCTGGGGCGCTTCCATCTGGGGAGTGATCGGCCAGCAGATCGCCCTGCTGATCCACGTGGTCATCGTCGCCGCCGGAGTGGGCCTGCTGGTCTCCAGCTCCCCGCTGCTCTTCGCGGGCATCCGCTATGCCGGCGCCGCCTATCTGGTCTACCTGGGCATCCGGATGATGCTGTCCAAACCGGATGTCGCCTCGGACGGAACCAGCACCGGCGGCACGCTCACCCGTGGCGCCATGCTGCGCCGCGGCATCCTGGTCAATCTGCTGAACCCGAAGGCGATTGTCTTCTTCCTGGCATTCACCCCGCAGTTCATCCGCACCGACCAGCCGCTGTTGCCGCAATACCTGATCTATATCGGCACCATCGTCGCAGTCGACGTACTGGTGATGTTCTTCTTCTTCGCAGGCACCGCGCGCAGCTTCCAGCGCTTCACCACCACCGTACGCGGGGCCAAGCTGCTCAATATCGTCTTCGGCGTCCTGTTCATTCTCGTCGCCGCGATGATGCTCCTAATCCACTAATCACCCCGTGATTTTGGGGTTGCTCTAAATCGTTGCCGTATTGTTGCTGATTATCTTGCGCGTACCTCTCGATCGAAATGTGATGTGGCCATAGACTGATGCCATGTTCCGGATAATGATCGTGTGCACGGGAAATATATGCCGCTCACCTATGGCCGAGTACATGCTGAAAAACGCCTTGCGTGAGGCAGACGTCACCGAGGTCGAGGTCTGCTCCCGGACCATCAGCTACGGCGAAGTCGGCAACGGGATCGACCCGCGCGCCGCAAGTGCCCTGCGCGCCCACGGACTGGACGCCTCGAACCACGTCGCAACGCAGGTTCAGGCCGACGAACTGGGTTCCATGGACCTGGTGCTGGCCATGGACACCGATCATTTCGAAGACCTCGTTCCTGCACTCACGGAGATCGATCCCAGCGAGCGCCCCATGCTGCGCATGTTCAGGTCCTTCGACCCCGTCGCCGCCAGCGAGCCGCACGACCGCCAGGGTGTCTACGATCCCTGGTACGGTGACGCAGGAGATTTCCGCGAAACCTGGAAGCTCGTCTCCGCAGCCCTGCCTGCGCTCGTTGACTACGTCCGGAGTAATATAGCCTCTCGTGGAAACCGCTAGACCCTACCTCATTGCTCTCGACGGACGCTCCGGCTCGGGAAAGAGCAGCCTCGCAGCGTTGCTAGCGAACCAGTTGTCGAAAACCGCCTCGGTGGCTGTCCTGCGTCTGGAAGATCTCTACCACGGCTGGGACGGGCTGCAGGCCGCCCAGGACCTCTATTCCGCTCTGCTCGAACAGCTCGCCCACGGCCGCACCGCCAGCTGGCCGCTGTGGGACTGGGACGCCGATGCGCCAGGCGACACCGCCAGCCTCGACCCGGCGCAGGTCGTCATCGTGGAGGGCGTGGGCGCCGCGCACCGCCAGGTCCGCGGCCTGCTCGATCTGAGCATCTGGCTCCAAGCTCCAGCCGGGGTCCGCAAGCAGCGCGCCCTGCAGCGCGACGGCCAGACCTACGCCCCGCACTGGGAGCGCTGGGCCGCCCAGGAAGACGCGTACCTGTCCAGAGACGACGTGCCCCGCGCCGCGGACGTGGTCCTCGACGCCGACAGCCAGCGCTCGCCGTTCGAGCAGCTGCTGGGGCTCAGCGCTTTCCTGCCAGCTGGCCTGCGCGGCCTGCTGCCGGCGACCACGCCTGCCTCTGCCGCGCCGCCGCTGGCCGGACACCATGCAGCCCCCGCGGATGCCGCCACCTTGTTCGAAGCGCTGGCCGAAGGCCTGGAGCATGCAGCCCTGCTGGAGTCCACCAGCCACCACCTCACCGACCCGCTGGATCGGAACAAGTACTCGCTGATCGCCCTGGCCGTCGGCGATGCCTATCCCCTGTTGCAGGCAAGCGCTTCCGGCGCCACCGTGCAGCGCGGCGGGGCCAGCCTGCGCCTGCAGCCAGGATTCTTCGAATCCTTGCAGGGCTTGTGGCCCGCGGCCGGGACCGAGCCGGACAACTACCCGCTGCCTGCCTGGGTCGGCTACCTGGGCTACGAGCTCAAGCGGGAGGTCTCAGCCGGAACCGCATCCGGAGCCGAGGCAGCGCGCCCCGATGCGGGGTTCTTCTCCCCGAATATCGTGCTGGTCATCAACCACCGCACCGGTCAGATGGCAATCCACGCGCCCGCGCGCCTGCGCCAATGGATCACCGAGCATCTGGCCGAAGCCGGCGTTCAGCACCGCACCGCGCTGGACCTGCCGCCGGTGGAATTCGTTTGCGCCGACACCGAGCAGGGCTACAAGGACAAGATCGCCCGCGCCCAGCGCCAGATCTACGAAGGCAACACCTACGAGGTCTGCCTGACCACCGAGCTGACCGCAACCGCCGCGCAGTACAGCCCCTTCGAGGCCTACTGCCGAATGCGCACCTCCAGCCCGGCACCGTTCGCCCACTACCTGCGTATGGGCGGCACCGAAGTCGCCAGCATTTCCCCCGAACGCTTCCTGAGCCTCGGGGCCACCGGGGTGCTGCGCGCCGAACCGATCAAGGGCACTCGCCCGCGCGGGACCAGCGTGCAGGAGGACCAGGCGCTGAAGCAGGATTTGGCCACCAGCCCCAAGGACCGCGCGGAAAACATCATGATCGTCGACCTGCTGCGCAACGACCTCTCGCACCATGCGGTCCCCGGCTCGGTGCGCGTGGCCCGACTGTGCGCGGTGGAAAGCTACGCCACCGTGCATCAGATGGTCTCCACCATCGACGCGCAGCTTCGCGATCCGGCATTGTCGGCGCAGGCGCTGCGCGAGGCATTCCCTCCGGGCTCCATGACCGGCGCGCCCAAGCTGTCGACCATGCAGATCCTGGACGAGCTGGAAGACCGGCGTGAGCGCGGACTGTATTCCGGAGCCGTGGGCTATCTGGGCGCAGACGGGTCCGCCGATTTTTCGGTGGTCATCCGCACTTTGGTCTGCGACCGCACCCCGGACGGCGGATGGAAGCTGTGCCTGGGTCTGGGCGGTGCGATCACCGCCGATTCGGTGGCGCAGGATGAATGGGACGAGGTCATTACCAAGTCCGTGGGCGTGCTCTCCGCGTTGGGCTCGAAGTTCCCGCACCCTGCCGTCACCGCCGGCAAACAGCGGCGCTAGAAGCACTCAGTGCCCCAGTCGTTCGCCACGGCTCCACGGCGGCCATCCTCCGAGCGCGCAATGCGCGCGTGGCTGCTCTGAAAGACCATGACGGCGCTGCCCGCGTCTGAGCATGTTCCCGGTTCGGCGCACATCTCTGGTCCATGACGGGCAGCATAGCCCGGACGCCGGCCTCGTAATGACCCGGAATATCGAAAACCACAGGTGGGGAATTCGTCGCGGGCATGCTGGCATGAAAAGGTGGACCTCGGTAAGTTCGGCTTCGCTGTCGCCCAGCGATGCCCTCATGGGGCAGACGACACTTCCCGCTCCGCAACGTGCGGAGGAAACGACGTAACACAAGCACCGTACCTGCAGTCAGGGACTCACGGTGCAACTCTGCTCACGCGGGATGCGGCATCGTGCGGGGAAGCCTGCGCCACAACGTGAATTCACCTAGCCGGAGCGTGGAAGCGGTGCACGGGAACTTGAGGCATCAGCCGAAGGACCCCCGAAGTTGCTCCCTTTTTTCCAGTGCTTGGAACAGTCTTCTCCAAATCGTTACAATTCAAACGCTTGATTTATCCATCCGGGCCAAGATAATTCAATAATGGCCAGATGACCGACCGTCCAAGACGCCATGCAGAGTACCTACTTGGGAAGGAACTGACATGACAAACAAACGATGGGGTCGTGCCCTGGGCATGGCGATGGCGGTGGGACTCTTGGCAGGACTGGGCTTAGCCTCTCCTGCCAATTCAGCACCTCCGCAAACCAGGGAAAATGCCACATTAGGCGCATCTACGATGCAAATGGCTGCGAAGAACACCTACGACCAAACGAGCAAGGCCGAACGCAAACGTGTCGACGGGATCAAGACACCGCGACCGAAATGGTTCAACTGCAAGGAGCTGGCTTTTGGCGCCCAATGCACGACGGTGAACTTGCCCTTGGATTATGACAAGCCGCGCGGGGCCACCACCGAGGTCGCGTTGCTGCGTATCAAGGCGACAAACCAGTCGAAGCGCATTGGAACCCTGTTTGTGAATCCCGGCGGACCGGGTGGTTCAGGGATTCAGATTGCCGCAGCGGCCCCTGAGTTCCTTTCTCCAAGTGTCCTTGAGCGTTTCGACATCGTCGGGTTTGATCCACGCGGCACGAACTTCAGCGACAACGTGCGTTGCTGGAAGAATTTCGGCGCCCAGAGCGAAGCCTTGGAAGCAATGTACGTCCCCTATCCGGTCACATCCAAGGAAATACGTGCCTATGTGAATTCCTCCAAGGCCTTCGGCAAGGCTTGCTCCACGACCGGCAAACCCCTCTCCACGTCGATGTCCACCGCGGAGGTCGCACGTGACATGGATGTCTTGCGTCGCATGGTAGGCGACAAGCAGCTGAGCTACCTGGGTTTCTCTTATGGCAGCTACCTTGGCACTGTCTATGCAAACATGTTCCCCGACCGGGTCCGCGCGGTGGCCATCGACGGAGTACTCGATCCGGTGGCCTGGGCCGGAACCTTAGCCAACATGTGGATGCCGCAGACCCAACGCATCAAATCAGGCGAAGGCGCCGAAAAGGCCATGCGCGGCATTCTGAGCCGCTGTAAGACCGCCGGTCCGGAGTACTGCATGCTGGCTGAACAAGGGGATCCGCAGAAGCTCTATCGCGAGATCATGGCCGAGTTGAAGCGCTCCCCCTTGGTGTTCTCAGATCCCGAGTACCCTGACTTCGACTATTCCGTCACCGCGGCGATGATGTGGTCGATCCTGCTTGACTACCTGTATGACCCGCAGGGCTCCTCCATGGTGGACTCCGAGCTGACCTATACCTTGCTGGCGCTTCAGGACCGTGCCGCGTCGAACGGAACCACGTTCCCGACGTCGGCTGGCAAGGACAAGGCTCCGACCAAGGCCAAGATGAAGGTGGCCCATAAGGCGCTGGCCCAAAGCCTACGTGCGATCGAGGCCGAGCAAAATGCCGCAGCGAAGGACATCGCCGGCAAGGCCGCAGCCACCGGTTTCGCCTTCCCGTATGAAAATTCCTTCGAGGCTTTCCAGACCGTGCTGTGCACCGACTCGCGCAACCCGGCCAAGGCCGAAAACTGGGCCCGCTACGCGGAGAACGCAGGCAGGAGCGCTCCGGGATTCGGTCAGCTGTGGACCTGGAGCTCAGCTCCGTGCGCCAGCACCACTTGGAAGGCCAAGGACGAGGACACCTATAGGGGACCGTTCACCAAACGAACCGTGAACCCGATGCTGGTGGTTGGAAACTTCTATGACCCGGCCACGAACTACGCCGGGGCCCAAAAAGTCTCGAAGTTGATGCCCAAGGCCCGGCTTCTGAGCAGCAACAGTTGGGGCCACACTGCGTACGGCACCTCGAAGTGTGTCACCAATGCCATGGACCGCTACCTGCTCACCGTGCAGTTGCCTGCCACCGGAACGCTCTGCACCGGAGACGCGCAACCGTTCACCGAAAAACTGGAGGACCTGAACAGCCAACGCCGCAAGGCCGCTCCGGAACGCCAGCTGCCTCCGGTGGTGCCACCGCTTCCAGGCGCACTTCCACGAAGTTGAGTAGCAAATAGGCCGAAGAGTATGGGCGGTGGAACCGGGCTTCCGGTGCTACCGCCCATACGGTTGTCAACCCCGAAATCCTGCTTCGCGCACAGAGCACCGACGCAGTAAGCCAAGGTGGCTCGCCAATGCTTTGGCGTCCGCGATGCCGTCCATGACAGTCACATCTGGCTTGCTGCATGGATATGGCCAGCGGTAATTTCTGGCAGCCTGCTTGAGGGCCGGCGCGCATCGGGCCATCTCGAAACCCATGCGATGGCCAATCCCATCCCAGAGCCGATCAAGCGTGTTTGCAGCTCATCACCAATCGCGCTGGAGCCTCCCGCGGTCATCGCGGGAGGCTCCTATGGTGAGCCCGGCCAATGGGTGCACGAAAGGCGGGCGAGGGAATCAAGGAAAAGACATCCAGCATCCAGAGCGCCCAGGCATGGTGCGCCGGAGCCATTGCTATTGCAGCGTGGCGGTCAGACGTGCCACGTTGTCGATCCAGCGCTGCATGCGCGGACGGCGTCGCCACTGGGCCAGAGTGATCTCCGAGGAGATCTCCAGGTAGTCGTTCTGCACCTTGTTCACTGCATCGACCATTTCTTGCCCAAGCAGCATGACCGAGATTTCCATGTTCAGGCTGAACGAGCGCATGTCCATGTTGGAGGATCCGACCACCGCGACCTCGTTGTCCACGGTGAAGCACTTGGTGTGCAGCACCATCGGCGCCGGGTAGCGGTGGATCCGCACCCCGGCTTCCAGCAGCTGCTGGTAGTAGGACTGCTGCGCGTGGTGCACCAGGAACTGGTCCCCCTCCTCGCAGACGAACAGGTGCACTTCCACCCCGCGTTGGGCGGCGGTGGTGATGGCGTAGAGCAACGAGTCGTCCGGCACGAAGTAGGGGCTGGTGATCATCAGCCGTTCGGAGGCGGAATAGATTAGGGTGTTGAACAGGCGCAGGTTGTTCTCCCCGCCGAAACCGGGGCCGCTGGGCAGCAGCTGGGCCAGCGTGCTGCCGGGCCGGTCGTCGTAGGGCAGCGGGTGCCTGGCCTCGGTGATGTCCATCAGCACCTCTTGGCCGTCATCCTCCTGCCACCAGTCGGTGGCGAAGGTGACATCCAGGCTGCGCACCAGCGGGCCTTCCACGCGGAGCATCATCTCCACCCATTCGCGCCCCACCTTGTGCGCGGATTCGCGCTTGTAGCCGGGCTCGATGAGGTTCTGGCTTCCGGTGAACGCGACTTCGCCGTCGACCACCAGGATCTTGCGGTGGT
Source organism: Arthrobacter sp. YC-RL1 (assembly GCF_001454985.1). Lineage (NCBI taxonomy): Bacteria > Bacillati > Actinomycetota > Actinomycetes > Micrococcales > Micrococcaceae > Arthrobacter > Arthrobacter sp. YC-RL1. Next base: position 1,058,841 of record NZ_CP013297.1, on the reverse strand, counting down.
TGCGCAGGTCCGGGCGGCGCCAGCGGCGGCCGATCAGGTCGATGGGCAGCATCGGGCGCCAGATGATGCCGGAGCTTTTCAGGCGCTTCTTGAAGTTGCGGTAGCCTTTCACGCGCAGCGTGCCCAGATGGTCGAAGAGCAGGCGCACATTGACCCCGCGCTGCACGGCCGCTTCCAGGGAATCCAGCACCGGATCCACGTAGTCCGGGTCGTCGCCCATGATGTAGAACTGGATGTGCACGTAGCGCTTGGCCTTGTCGATCTCCTCGCGCATGGCTTCCAGCGAGCCGCGGTAGTCGGAGAGCACCTGCACGGTGTTCCCGCCTTCCAGCGGCATGGCGCCGAGGTTGCGGTTGAGGATGACCGCCGATTCGACCCATTCCTCCGTGGAGTGGAATTCCTCGGGCAGCTGCATGTGGGCCGTGCCGCGCATGATCTCGTCGTGCGCCCGCTTCTGCTTCTCCAGCCGGCGGCGCGAGAGCCTCGGGTTGGCGAACAGCCAGTAGGCGACCAGGCCGACCACCGGGAGGAAGAAGATGGCCAGCAGCCAGGCCATGGCCGTGGTGGGACGCCGGTTTCCGGGGACGATGCCGATCATGAAGTAGCGCACCACCAGTTCGGCCGCGACAAGGATGCTCCACACGACGCCGCCGATCTGCAGCATCACTTCGTTACTCGGCCACATCGCGGCACCCCCCTCACGTCAGCGCCCGTGGGCGTCTGCGGCGTGTGCGCCGCATCCCGCAGTTAGAGAAGCGGGAAAAACATCTTTGCCTAGCCTATCGAATCCCCTGCCTCTTCTAGGAATGCAGTCCACGAAGAGCCTGCGCAGGGGCTTCGCGCGCGGACTTGGCGGGAAATTCGATAACCTTGGAGAATGAGTTCTCTTGTATTCCTCGATCCGGCCTATCCCGCCGGACGCCTTGCCGACATCAACGCGCCCCAGCTCCCGGTCACCTTGCAGGGCGTGAACCGCGGCGACGGGGTCTTCGAGTCGATGCTGTACACCCAGCAGGCAGTCCGCAAGATCGAGGCACACTTGGCTCGCCTGGCGGTCTCCGCCGAGGCCTCCGACCTGCCGGTCCCGGACGAGCGCAGCTGGCGTGCAGCGGTCGACACCGCTGTCGCCGACTTCGACGCCACCGGCGGCGCCGAGGAAGCAGTAGTCAAGCTGGTGGCCATGCGCGGCGAACTGGACCAGGACCCGGCCGTGTGCTGGGTGACCGTCACCCCCGCCCCGCGCGTGGGCATGGAGCAGCGGGAAACCGGCGTGGATGTGCTCTTCCTGGACCGCGGCTACGATTCGAAGCTCGCCGAACGCGCACCGTGGCTGCTGATGGGCGCCAAGACCCTGTCCTACGCGGTGAACATGGCGGCGCTGCGCTACGCCCGCAAGCACGGCGCCCACGAGGTCATCTTCACCTCCGCCGACGGCGTGGTGCTCGAAGCACCCACCGCCACCGTGCTGCTGGCCCAACGCGACGGAGAAACCCGCCGCCTGCTGACCCCGATGCTGGAAACCGGTATCCTGCCCGGCACCACCCAGAGCGCCATCTTCGACGCCGCGCAGCAGGACGGCTGGGAGCTGGGCTACGGCCCGCTGCGCCCGGAGGACCTGTACCAGGCCGACGGCGTGTGGCTGGTGTCCTCGGTCCGCCTGCTCACCCCGGTGCGCACCCTGGATGCCAAGCCGATCCGGATGGACGCCGAGCTGCACGAACAGCTGTCCGCCCTGGCCGATTCGATCCGCTAGCCCCGGCTACCAGATCAGGTTGTAGGTCCCGGCCCAGATGGCGGCCGCGATGGCCGCGGCGCCCAGCAGGACGCCGGCGGCCAGCACCGCACCGTCGCGCCGGGTGAAGGTGGCGGTGCGGATCCAGGTGCGCTGCCCGGTGCCGAAGCCCTTGGCCTCCATGGTGGTGGCCAGGCGCCCGGCCCGGCGGATCGCCTGCACCAGCAGCGCCAGTAGCTGGCCGAGCTTCGCACCCACGCGCTGGCGCACGGTGCCCAGGTTGCCGATGCCGCGGGCCCGCCGCGCCAGGGTCAGCGTGGTGAATTCCTCCACCATCAAGCCCAGCAGGCGCATGCCCGCCAAGGCACCGAGCACAAAACGGTGCGGCACCTTCAGCTGCTGGGACAGCGCGCCGCCCAGGTCGCTGGGGTTCGTGGTGGACAGCAGCAGCACCATCGGCACCGCCATGGCCAATGCGCGCAGCCCCGTGGCGACGCCTCCGGCCACCGAGCCCTCGGTGATGTCGAAGATCCCCAGATCCAGCAGCACCCGTCCCGAATCCTGGCCCACCAGGGCGATGCCCCAGGCCGCCATGACGCCGGCCGCCAGCAGCGGCCAGCCGCGGCGGAAGAACCCGCCGATGCCCAGCCCCGCCAGCGGCAGCATCAGCAGCGTGGCCGCGATGACCACCGCCGCCGAAACCCAGTCCACCGTGCTGATCAGCGGCAAGGTGGCCCCGGCGATCGCGCCGAACTTGGCCAGCGGATTGATCTTCGCCAGCCAGCTGTCCCCCACTGGGGCGTCCAGCATCGGCCCCGACGAGGTCCTCGCGGCGGCCACCTCGGCCGGCGCCAGCACCAGCTCGTCGGCCCCCAGCGCCGCGGCGAAATGCTCGTCATGGGTCACCGCGATGATCGCGGTGGATTCGGCGAGTTCCTCGATGAGCAGTTGCGCCAGCTCGCGCCAGGTGTTCGCGTCCTGCCCGAAGGTCGGCTCGTCAAGGATCACCACGTCCGGCGAGGCGGCCAGCACTGTGGCCACCGACAACCGGCGCTTCTCCCCTCCGGAAAGCGTGAACGGGTTGGCTTCGGCCAAGTCCTGCAGGCCAAGCCGCTCCAGCAACTCCTGCACCCGGGCCTCGACCTGCCGCGGATCGTACTTCTGCTCCTCGGCCGCGCCGTGCCTGGCGCGCAGCGGCGCGAAAGCCAGCTCCTCGCGCACGGACTGGGTGACGAACTGGTGCTCGGGTTCCTGGAACACCGAGCCGATGCGGGCGACCAGCGCTCCGGCCTTCCAGCTGAACGGCGAGGGCGGCAACCCGTCGGCCAGCTGGGGGCTGGCGGCGAACTGGCCTGACACAGGTTGCAGCAGCCCGCCCAGGGTCAGTGCCAGCGTGGACTTCCCTGCCCCGTTCTCCCCGCGGATCACCAGGGCCCTGCCGCCGGTGACCTCGAAGCTGGCCGGGGCGGTGCGCACAGCATGCTCGCCCCGCGCGCAAACCAGCTCCTCGGCGTGCAGCATCGGGGCGCCGCCGGCCCTCGGCGCCGGCGAGGTCTGCGGAACATAGCCCGGAATCCAGACCCCTGCCTGCGCCAATTCGGCGCGCACCGCCGCGTCCCCGGCCAGCGCCTCGGGGTGCAGGTCGTGGGCGATCCCCCCGCCGGGGGCCAGCACCAGCACCCGATCCACCTGCCGGGCCCACGCCTCCAGCCGGTGCTCCACCACGATCAGCGTCGCCCCGGTGGACTCCACGGCGCCGATCACTGCATCGCGCAACGGCGGGATGCTGCCCGGGTCGATATTCGCGGTCGGCTCGTCAAGCAGCATCAGCCCGGGGCGCATGGCCAGGATCCCGGCCAGGGCCAGGCGCTGCTTCTGCCCGCCGGACAGTTCCTGCGTGCGATGTTCGTAGCCCAGTGCGCCGAGCCCCACGGCGTCAAGCGCCTGCGGGATCCGCTCGCGGATCTCCTGCGGGTCGATGCCCAGGTTCTCGGCGCCGAAGGCGACGTCGTCACCCACCCGGCTCTGCACCACCTGGGTTTCCGGATCCTGCTGCATCAGGCCCACCGGGAAGCTGCGCGCGAACGCGTCCTGCCCGCCGACCAGCAGCTCGCCGGTGGGACCGGCGTCCTGGTCGACTTCGAGCACGCCGGCCAGCGCATGCAGGAAGGTGGATTTGCCGGCCCCCGAGGGGCCCAGCAGGAGCACCTTCTGACCTGCAGGGATCTGCACGTCAAGTCCGGCGATGGCCGGGCGGTCGCGCTCGGCATGCTGCCAGGTGAAGCCGCGCGCGCTGATCTCCACACCCTGCCGGGTCAGCGGGGCCGTACGCCCGTTGGCGGCGGCGCTCATTTGCGCACCGCAAGCGCCGGTTCCAGGTGCGCGCGGCGGCTGGCGAGGTTGCTCAGCGCGCCGGTGCGGGCCAGCGCCCGGGTAATCCACCAGGACAGCAGGCCGGCGACGACCAGGCCAGACACGGCGGTGGCTCCCACGTGGAACAGCTTCATGAACTCGGTGTATTCGGCCACGCTGCCCACGACGTAGGCTTCGCTGAGGCCGGCAAACAGGCCCGAGCCCAGGCCTGCAAGCAACGCCACCGGCAGGTTCCAGCGACGGTAGCGGAACAGCGCGAACACCAGCTCGGCGCCCAGGCCCTGGACCAGGCCGGAAATCAGCACCGGCATGCCCCAGTGCGTGCCCAGCAGCGCCTCGACCACGGCGGCCAGCACCTCGCAGAACAGTGCGGCGCCGGGCTTGCGGATGATCAGCGCGCCGAGCACCGCCGGGAACAGCCACAGGCCGGTAAGCAGGGCAGTGCCGGGTGGGAAGGCGGTGAAGGCCAGCGAGAACAGGCCGTAGCTCGCGGACCAGGCCCAGAAGACCACGCCGGAAGCGACGGCGATGACCGAGGCGATGACGATATCGACTACGCGCCAGGTGCTGCGCTGCGTCGTGCGGGTTGTGCTCATGAGGTGTCCTCCTTGATCAGGAGGGGGGATGAACGGAATCGGGGCGCTGTCCAGCGCCGGTCCGCATCCGAGATGCTCGACTTCCTTCGCCGGTACTAACCGGAGCAGGTTCGAGGGTCTGCGATCTATCGCACTCTCAGCGCCTTTCGCCGCGAACGGCTTGACGCTCCCCTGTCGGAATAATTACTGCCCACCCACCATACCGCAGGTAAGCTGGCAACGGAACGATAAGTCACAACGTTGAACGTGAGGTCCACATGAACGCAGTACAAAAGCTCATCGCAACCGGCATTTCCCTGGGTGCGGGCTTCCTCGGCAGCAAGCTGGTCGATCAGGTCTGGAAGGGTTTCACCGGCAACACCGCCCCGCGCAAGGGCAGCGAGGAAGCCGCCGAGGCTTCCATGCGCCAGGCGCTGGGCTTCGCCGTGTTCTCCGCCGTGGTCGCAGCGGTCATCCAAGTGCTGGCTGATCGCGGCACCACCAAGGCCATCGCCAAGTTCACCAAGTAGCACTCCAGCGCAACAGCAGCGGGGCATTGCCTGCTCAGGGAATGGCCCGCTGCTGTTGGTTGAAGTTATTTCGCGTCCGGCCCGGTCTCCTGCGGATCAATTTCCGGCACGGTCCCGGTGTGCGGGGCGGAGGTCACCTTCTCCACGACCTGGCGCAGCTCGTCGGAGTACAGGGTCTCCTTGGCCGCGTGCTTGGTGCGGTAGCCGGCGCGGCCGATCATGTGCGCAGACACCGGGGCGGTCAGCAGCTGCATCGCCCAGGCAAGGACGAGGACCGGGATGACGGTCCAGCTGCGCAGGTGGATGGCCAGTCCGGCGAAGATCAGCAGGAAGCCCAGCACCTGGGGTTTGGTGGCCGCATGCATGCGGGTGAGCATGTCGGGAAAGGTCAGCAGGCCGATGCCGGCAATCAGGGACATCAGGCAGCCCAGAATCAGCAGCACGGCGACGAGGATGTCGAGGAAAAGGTCCATTACGCGTTCCTCTGATCCGAGACATAGCGCGAGACGGTCACCGAGCCGATGAACCCGATGGTGCAGGCGGCGACCACGAACAGCACGTAGTCGGTGTGCCTGTTCAACGCCATCTCCAGGCACAGGGCCGCGGAGATGATCAGCAGCATGACATCCAGGGCCAGCACCCGGTCGAGGATTGAGGGGCCTTTCGCCACACGGACCAGGCAGGCGATGGCGCCCAGCCCGAGCAGGCTGCCGCAGATCCAGACGACAACTTCGATCATGGCTTCTCCTTTGTCCTTCTCACGCGGGGGCTGCATTCGTTCTTGATGGCTTCGTACTCGTCCTGGCTGCCGATGGCCATGATCAGGCGGCGTTCGATGTCGCGGATGTTCTCCCGCGCCTTCGCGACCTCCTGGGCCGAGTCGACGTCGATGTAGTGCAGATACAGGGTCGAGGAGCTGCGGTCCACGTCGAGCACGAAGGACCCGGGAATCAGCGTCAGCACATGGCCCACGGTCATCACGATCAGGTCCGAGTCGGTGCGCAGCGGCACCGCGATCACCGAGCTGCGCGTCTTCTTCCCGCGCACCACCGCCAGCCAGGCGACGTGGACGCTGGCGGCGACGACCTGGCCCAGGAACCATCCGAACAGCTTGACGCAGTACCAGAGGTTCAGCCGCCCGGAGAGCACCACCGGCGGCAGCGGGAACAGGTTCACGATGACCAGCGCGATGACGGCGCCAAAGATCAGGTTGCCCGGGGAGAAGTCCTGCCAGAGCGCTCCCCAGACGAAAACCAGCAGGAGCAGCAGCGGCCACTCCTGCTTGAGCGTGGCGCGGTGGCGGACGCCGGCGGTGTCCAGCGCGTCGTCGATGCGCTGGTCGCGCGGGGCCAGGTTCTTGTTCGGCATGTTGTCCCTCCGCTCAGTAACTCAGGATGGCGTTGATGTACGGTTCGTGGGCGATCAGCTGCGCCGCCACTCGCTGGCAGAACTCGAAGATCGGCCCGGCGAACACCGTCAGCGCGATGCCCGCCACCACCAGCGAGCCGGTGGCGTAGCGCATGCCCCAGGGCAGCGCCTCGGATTCGAGTTCGCGGGCCAGCTTCAGGCCCAGGTGCGGCGCCTGGGCGCCGCCGGCGGCGGTCTGGTCCGCGACCTTCGCCGCCTCGTCCACCAGGTCCGGGTTGGGGATCTCGGCGTCCGCCGCGCGGCGCCAGAACATGCGGGCCCACACGCGGATGATCGCCAGCAGGGTCAGCAGGCTGGTCAGCAGGCCGGCGGCGATGACCACCCAGGTCAACGCGTCTGCATCCTGCGCGGCCGCATGCAGCAGCCCGAACTTGCCCAGGAAGCCGGAGAACGGCGGGATGCCGCCCAAGTTGATGGCCGGGATGAAGAACAGCAGCGACAGCGCCGGGGACAGCTTGGCCAGCGATCCCAGCCGGGTCACGTTCGCGCTGCCGGCGCGGCGCTCGATCAGCCCCGCCACCATGAACAGCGAGGTCTGCACGATGATGTGGTGGCCGACGTAGTAGATGGTCGCCGCGATGGCCAGCTCGCCGCCCACGGCCACGCCGAAGATCAGGTAGCCGATGTGGCTGGTCAGCGTGAAGGACAGCATACGCTTGAAGTCGGTCTGCGCGATCGCGCCGAGGATACCGATGACCATGGTCAGCGCCGCGACCACCAGCAGCCCGGCGTTCACCGCGCCTCCCGGGAACAGCAGCGTCTCGGTGCGCACGATCGCGTACACCCCCACCTTGGTCAGCAGGCCGGCGAACACCGCGGTCACCGGGGCCGGGGCCGTCGGATAGGAGTCCGGAAGCCACAGCGACAGCGGGAAGACCGCCGCCTTGATGCCGAAGGCGATCAGCAGCAGCACATGCAGGATCAGCTGCGGTCCCTGGTCAAGCTGCGGCAGCTTCACTGCCAGGTCCGCCATGTTCACGGTGCCGGTCGCCGCGTAGGTCATCGCGATGCCCATCAGGAAGATCACCGAGGAGACCACGGAGACCACCACATAGGTGGTGCCCGCGCGGATGCGCTCGGCAGTGGCGCCCAGGGTCAGCAGCACGTAGCTGGCGGTCAGCAGGATCTCGAAGCCGACATACAGGTTGAACAGGTCAGCTGCCAGGAACGCGTTGGACACGCCGGCCAGCAGGATCAGGTAGGCCGGGTGGAACACCGACACCGGCCCGGGTTCGTCCCCGTCGGCCAGGCCCTGGCTGGTCGCGTAGAACAGCACCGCCAGCGACACCAGGGTGGAGATCAGCAGCATGAAGGCGCTGAAGCCGTCGACCATCAGCGAGATGCCCCACGGCGACTGCCAGCCGCCGATATGCACCGCGTAGCTCTCCCCGCCCCACACGGCGGCCAGCATGCCGGCTTCCAGGAGCAGGGTCACGCACAGGATGCCGATGGTGATCAGGCGCTGCAGCTTGATGCGGCGGCGGACCAGGAAGGCGGCGCCGGCGCCGAAGATCGGCAGTACCACCGCCAGCGGAGCAAGATCCAGGAAATTCACTCTTCCCCCTCGCGAATCGGTCGGCCTTCTTCGTCAACGAACTCGGTCGTGTCCTCGGCCACCGGCGAATCTTCCTCTTCGTCATAGGCGGTGGACTGCGACACCTTGATGTCTTCGGTGTCGTCGGCCAGCACGTCGGCGCTGGTCAGCGTCCAGGAGCGGTAGATCATCGCGAGCAGGAACGCGGTCACCGCGAAGGTGATCACGATCGCGGTCAGGATCAGCGCCTGCGGCAGCGGGTCGGAGTACTGATCGGCGGGCAGGTCGGGCTTGAACAGCGGCGCCGCGCCCTTGCGCCCGCCGGCCGTCAGGATCAGCAGGTTCACCCCGTTGCCCAGCAGCATGATGCCCAGCAGCACGCGGGTCAGGGTGCGTTCGAGCACCAGGTAGAACCCGGTGGCCAGCAGCACCCCGGTGATGACCAGGAAAGTGATGTTCACGCTCATCGGCCGACTCCCGTCTGCGACGCTTGGATTGGGTCATGCTGTTCGATGGGGCTGCGGCCCTCGGAGAGCAGGTCGATCTCGCTGCCCAGCGAGCGCAGCACGTCCTGCACCAGGCCGAGCACCACCAGGTACACGCCGATGTCGAAGATCGTGGAGGTCACGAACTTGTGCTCGCCGAAGACCGGAAGCCAGAACTCCCACGCGTAGGTCGTGAAGATCTCGTCCCCCGCGAACAGCGGCATGATCCCGGACAGCCCCGCCAGCGCGATGCCGCCGCCGATCAGCATGCCCGGAGCGATGCGCATGGACTCGGACAGCTCGATGCGCCCGCCGGCCAGGTAGCGGATGGTCAGCGCCAGGCCGGCGATCAGGCCGCCGGCGAACCCGCCGCCGGGGGTGTTGTGCCCGGCCAGCAGCGTGTACACGGACATGATCAGCACCGAGTGGAACATCAGGCGGGTGACCACTTCGAAGATGATCGAGCGGCGTTCGGCCACCAGGGTGTTGCCGGCCATCAGCCAGTCCTGGTTGGAGCTGGCGGCGAAGCGCCGGGCGATGCGCAGCTCGACCTCCTTCTCCGCCTGGGAGCCCATGGCCTCGGAGCCGGAGTCGATGCTGCCCGGGGCCACCTGGTGGGCGCGCACCCTTCGGCCGAAGCCGCGGCCGGCGAAGATCAGCGAGGCCACGCCGGTGGCCGCAGCGGCCAGCACGGTGATTTCCCCGAAGGTGTCCCATACGCGCATGTCCACCAGGGCCACGTTCACGACGTTTTTGCCGAAGCCCTCGTAATAGGCAAGTTCCGGCCATTCCAGGGAGATCGGCGCCTGCCCGCGGGCTGCCATCATCGCGATCGCGATGTACACGACCATGATCGACAGCGCGATCGCCAGGATCGCGCGGCCCCACTTGATGCGGGTCAGCCCAACCCACAGGCGCTTGGGCAGCGCGCGCAGCGCCAGCACGAAAGAGACCAGCACGATGGTTTCCACCAGCAGCTGGGTCAGCGCCAGGTCCGGGGCGCCCTGCAGGGCGAAGATCGCGACCATGCCGTAGCCGGTCACCGAGACCATCAGCACCGCCATGAAGCGCTTGGGCGCGGCGATCGCGATCACGCAGCCGGCGATGATGATCGCCCCGATGATCAGCTGCGCCGGATGGTCGGCAATGACCCAATTGGTCGGCCACGGGGTTTCCACCGCCAGCGCGATGCCCAGCGGCAGGACCAGCACCACTGACAGGATCACGCCCAGGTAGAAGGACAGCGAACCGCGCTGGGTACGGCCGGTGATCCAGATGGCCGCCATGTCCAGCACGTTCACCGACATGCGGTACAGCTCCTCGGCGGAGGTGACCATGCGGCGCAGCGGCGCGCCGGTATCGGTGCGCCGGCGGATCCAGTAGAAGAACAGGCCAAGCCCCACCGAGATCGCGCTCAAGCCCAGGGCCGCGTTGAACCCGGCGAAGGCCGCCAGGTGCATGTCCGGGGCCCCGCCCTGCAGCGCGGACCAGTGCTTGGAGAGCAGCTCCACCGGGTACGGGAACAGCCCGAACACCAGGGTCAGGGTGCTCAGCACCAGCAGCGGGGTCAGGAAGATCAGCGTCGGCGGCTTGCAGACCAGCGGGTCGACCTTGTACTTCTTCACGCCGAACGCGCCGAAGAAGAAGCGCAAGGAGTAGGCCATGGTCAGCGCTGCGCCCAGCACCATGCCGATCAGCGCGGACGGGCCCCACCCGGTGTCCAGGTGCAGCGCCGATTCGTAGACAGCTTCCTTGGCCACGAAGCCGAGCAGCAGCGGCAGCCCCGCCATGGAGGCCGCGGCGATGCCGGCCGCGGTGGTCAGGATCGGCATCGCATGGCGCAGCCCGGTGAGCTTGCGGATGTCGCGGGTACCGGTGTTGTGGTCGATGATGCCCACCGACAGGAACAAGGTGGCCTTGAACAGGCCGTGGGCCAGGGTCAGCGCCAGCGCCGCGAAGGCGGCGTCCGGGGTGCCCAGGCCGAAGACGGCGATGATGAAACCCAGCTGGGAGACGGTGCCGAAAGCCAGGATCAGCTTCAGGTCGTACTGCTTCAGCGCGCGGAACCCGCCGATCAGCATGGTGAGCAGGCCGATGCCGACGGTCATCGGCACCCACAGGCCGGTTTCGGCGAATCCGGGAGCCAGTCGGGCGATCAGGTAGACGCCTGCCTTGACCATCGCGGCGGCGTGCAGGTAGGCGGAGACCGGGGTGGGCGCCGCCATCGCCCCGGGAAGCCAGAAGTGGAAGGGCACCAGTGCGGACTTGGACAGCGCGCCGACGATGATCAGCGCCACTGCCACGTCGGTGTAGGTTCCCAGCGCGACCAGTTCGCCGGAGGCTGCGATGATCTCGGAGAGCTGGTAGCTGCCGGTCTGGGTGCCCAGCATCAGGATGCCGGCGAGCATCACCAGGCCGCCGAAGGTCGTAATGATCAGCGCGTTCATGGCCGAGCGGCGCGCGGTGATCAGGGCCTGGCTGAAGCCGATCAGCAGGTAGGACAGCACGCTGGTGATTTCCCAGAAGATGAACATGATGATCACGTCATCTGCGGTCACCAAACCGGTCATGGCGCCGGCGAACGCGACCATCTTGGCTGCGAAGCCGCCGATCTGCGGGTCGTCGTTCTTGAAGTAGCGCGCGCAGTAGAACAGCACCAGCGCGCCGACGCCCAGGATCAGCAGCAGGATCGTGGCGGACAGGGTGTCCATGCGGAAGTTCAGCCCGATGTTCAGCCCGGGGATCCAGTCGATGCGGATCGAGGGCGGGGCGTTCGGGGCCCCGGAGGCCAGCGACTGGTCGGAGGCCAGCACGGCGGGCAGCTTGGTGAGCAGCCAGATGAATCCCGCGGCAGGAACCGTCGCGACGACGTAGAACGCGTTGCGCTTCAGCACCCGGAAAAGCAGTGGGCACAGCAGTGCTGTGGCAAACAGTGCACTGAGAATGATGAGCACGCGTCTCCTCTGTCGACTGGAAATGGGGCAGAGTTCGACGACCAAAAATAGCCGGCACTTGTAATTTTATCAGTCTGGGCTCAGACTTCCTTCATGTCAGAGCGTTTCCATGCCGTCATCTCGGCGGTTCGGACGGCACATCTATCGCGCCCGGCCCTACGCCAGCCCTCCGCCGCTTCTCTCGAATTCATCTGCTGATTACCGCAAACGGGTACTATGCGAGCATGAGTTTCAATCAGCGAACGCAGCCGGTTCCTCCAGCAGAGAAATGGCTGACCAAGTACACCTGGGCGTGGGCCAGCTGGGACTGGGGCCAGGCCGCGATCAACGCGGTGATGATCACCTTCGTGTTCACTGTGTACCTGACCAGCGAACTTTTCGGCGACAAGGACCATGCTTCGCTCGTGCTCTCGCAGGCGCTGGCCATCGGCGGGGTACTCATCGCCCTGCTGGTACCGGTCACCGGCATGCGCGCCGACGCCGCCGGGCGCCGCAAGCTGTGGATCATGGTCAACACCATCGCGCTGGTGCTCATCTGCGCCGCCGGCTTCTTCGTCTACCCCGATCCCGGTTTCCTGTGGTTCGGCGCGCTGCTGATCGCGGCGATGTCGGTGGCCAGCGAGTTCGCCGGGGTGAACTACAACGCGGTGCTCAACCAGATCTCCACCCCCGCCACGGTCGGCAAGGTCTCGGGCTTCGGCTGGGGCATGGGCTACGTGGGCGGCATCCTGGCGCTGGCCCTGGTGCTCTTCGGCTTCGTGGATCCGATCTTCCAATGGCCCGGAGCCTCCACGGAGAACTCGCTGAACCTGCGGCTGGTCGCGGTGTTCTCCGCGCTGTGGTGCCTGGTGTTCGCGCTGCCGCTGTTCTTCATCATCCCCGAATCCCCCGCCGCGATGAGCGAGAAGATCCCGCTGCGTAGCTCCTACGCGGTGCTGTTCCGGCGCATCGCAAGCCTGTGGCGCGAGGACAAGAACCTGATCTTCTTCCTGCTCTCCTCCGCGGTGTTCCGCGACGGCCTGGCGGCGATCTTCACCTTCGGCGGCGTCATCGCCGCCGGCACCTTCGGGTTCGCATTGAGCGAGGTCATCATCTTCGCCATCGTGGGCAACGTGGTGGCTGCGGTCGGCGCGATCATCGGCGGACGGCTTGACGACGTACTCGGCCCCAAAGCCGTGATCACCGGCTCCCTGGTCGGCCTGCTGCTGGCCGGGGCCGGGGTGTTCTTCTCCCCCGCCGCCACCGGATTCTGGATCTTCGGCCTGCTGCTGTGCCTATTCGTCGGCCCGGCCCAGGCCGCCGCCCGCTCCTACCTGGCCCGGCTCATTCCCGCCGGCCGCGAGGGCGAGATGTTCGGGCTGTACGCGACCACCGGCCGCGCGGTGTCCTTCCTGGCTCCGGCGTTGTTCGGCGCCGCGATTGCGATTGCCACCCCGTTGGTGGCAGCCGGCGAGGCCCAGCGCTACGGCATTCTGGGCATCCTGGTGGTCTTGGCGGTCGGCTTGGCCCTGCTGCTTCCGATCCGCGCGCCGAAGAAGTCCTCCAACGAAGCCTCTGCTTAAGCGCCTCGTCCCGGCAGCCGTTCGGGCTGCCGGGACGAGGCGAAGCGATTCGCGAGGGTGCTAGTTCTCGATGATGGTGCGGTGGAAGTTCAGGTGGCTGCGTGAGGCCGTCGGGCCGCGCTGGCCCTGGTAGCGGTTGCCGTAGCGGCCCGAACCGTAGGGGTTCTCGGTTTCCGAGGTCAGCTTGAAGAAGCACAGCTGGCCGATCTTGGAGCCGGGCCACAGCTTGATCGGCAAGGTGGCCATGTTCGACAGCTCCAGGGTTACGTGGCCGGAGAAGCCAGGGTCGATGAAGCCGGCGGTCGAGTGGGTCAGCAGGCCCAGGCGCCCCAGGGAGCTCTTGCCCTCCAGGCGCGCGGCGATGGAGTTGCCCAGGGTGACCACTTCATAGGTGGAGCCGAGCACGAACTCTCCCGGATGCAGGATGAACGGTTCCTCGGGATCGACCTCGACCAGACGGGTCAATTCGCTCTGGTCCTGGGCCGGGTCGATGTGCGCGTACTTGTGGTTGTCGAACAGCCGGAAGAACCGGTCGATTCGAACGTCCACCGATGCGGGCTGGATCATCTCGGCATTAAACGGCTCCAAGCCGATCTCTCCGGACTCAATTTCTCTGCGAATATCACCATCTGAATACAACACGCCTTTAAATTTATCGTGTCTGCGGCGCAACGGTGAATACAGCACCCCTATATGTACGCGCGATTCGCGCTTCCGGAGGTTTCGAAGTGGGCGGATTCGCATGTGCTGTCCAGAAAATCCGGATATTCTGGGAGCGGGACACCGTGTCCCCATCGCACCACCGAGGGATTTTCATTCATGCGCTTGGCTTCCGCCCTGACCAGCTCCGTACTCGTCGGAGCGCTCGTCTTCTCCGGCACGGCCGCCGTTGCCGCGCCCGAGGATATTCCGTCCGTCGAGGCCGCGGAGCTGACTTCTGCGTCGAGCCTGCTGGCGCTGATTAACCCGAGCACCAAGCTCTCCCCCGAGGACTACACCCCGAAGGACCTGGTCACCGTATCCGGGACCTCCTTCCAGCTGCGCAAGCAGGCCGCCGACGCGGTGGAGGACTTGGTCGCAGACGCCCGCGCCGCGGGCCACAGCATCAAGGTACTCAGTGCCTTCCGCTCCTACCAGCGCCAAGCCGCCCTGTTCAACAAGTACCAGGCGCAGTACGGCACCGAGTACGCCGAGCGCATCTCGGCCCGTCCAGGAACCAGCGAGCACCAGCTGGGCTTGGCCGCCGATCTCGGCTATACCAACAGCCGCGCCGAGTTGAAGGAAGCCTTCGGGCAGACCCCGGCAGGCCAGTGGATCGCCGAGCACGCGGTCGACTACGGGCTGATCGTGCGCTATCCGGTGGGCAAGGAAGAGATCACCGGCTACAAGTACGAGCCGTGGCATGTGCGCTATATCGGCAAGGAGCAGGCCAAGGCCATGCAGGAATCCGGCGCCGCGACCTACGAGGAATACTTCGGCATGCTGCAGGACGCGTCCATGCAGGCCCAAGCCACCCCGGCGGCGAAGCCGAGTGATGAACCGGCCTCCGTGCCGTCCACGCCCGTTGAGCCAACAACCGAGAAGGAGAACCAGAAGGTCGAAGGCTCCGGCGTGCTGCGCGAGGACGACCTCATGGTGCTGCGTTTCCTGCCGCCCTACCGCGACTGGAGCTTCGGCTTCACCAAATAGCGGCTAGAAGATCGCCGCCACCGAAAGCAGCACCATCGGCGGCACCAGGGTCGAACCCAAGGCTGTGAGCCAGTGCGCGGTCTTGCCGGTGGCGTTCTGGCAGGCTCCGCTGCGCTTGCGGCGGCTCACCAGATACACGTTTACCAGGATCCAGACGATCGCTCCGATGGCCAGCGGCGGCCCGAGCACGAGGTTGGACGAGAAGTAGCCCTCCACGTTGTGAGCGAGGGACTCTGCGCCCATAGAGATCATCGGCCCTTGGCTGACGTACATGTACAGCATCCAGAAATAGATGATGCCGGGGATTCCAAGCAGGACATTGACGACAAAAAGCCGAGTCATGCGGTTGCCTCCAAGCGGTGCCCGGATGCGCTGTGCACCGCAGGCGACAGGCGATGCCTGCGTATCGGTTCCTTCAAGTCTACCCCCGGTTCCTGGACATTCCGGGGCTTTTCGCGCACCCGGCCGGTGTGCATCAGCTGTGAAGATCCGCGGTTAAACAAGCTGTCCGCCGCCGCTCCCCTGAGGGGAACGGCGACGGAGCGCAGCTGTTTGCGCCGGTCAGCGGCGCTATCCGGGACTACTTGGAGCGTACCGGGATGCCGGTGAAGGTCGGCTTCATGGTGGAGGCGAAGAAGTCGTTGCCCTTGTCATCCACGACGATGAAGGCCGGGAAGTCCTCAACCTCGATCTTCCAGATGGCTTCCATGCCGAGTTCTTCGTACTCGATGACGTCGACCTTCTTGATGCAATCAAGCGCCAGGCGGGCGGCAGGGCCGCCGATGGAGCCCAGGTAGAAGCCGCCGTGGGTGTCGCACGCATCGGTGACCTGCTGCGAGCGGTTGCCCTTGGCCAGCATCACCATGGAGCCGCCGGCTGCCTGGAACTGGTCCACGTAGGAGTCCATGCGGCCTGCGGTGGTCGGGCCGAAGGAGCCCGACGCCATGCCCTCAGGGGTCTTGGCAGGACCTGCGTAGTAGACCGGGTGGTCCTTCAGGTACTGCGGCATCTCTTCGCCGGCGTCTAGGCGTTCCTTGATCTTGGCGTGCGCGATATCGCGGGCCACGACCAGCGGGCCGGTCAGCGACAGGCGGGTCTTGACCGGGAACTTGGTCAGCTCGGCCAGGATCTCGTCCATCGGCTTGTTCAGGTCGATCTTGACCACCGAGGAGCCGCCGGTGCCGGAGACGCCCGAGGTCTCGTCGTCGTGGGCGGCGATGGCCGGGTGGGACTCGTCCGGCATGAAGCGCGCCGGATCGGTTTCCAGCTGCTCGACGAACAGGCCTTCTTCGGTAATTTTCGCCAGCATCTGGCGGTCGGCCGAGCAGGACACGGCGATGGCCACCGGCAGCGAGGCGCCGTGGCGCGGCAGGCGCACCACGCGCACGTCGTGGCAGAAGTACTTGCCGCCGAACTGCGCGCCGATGCCGAAGTGGCGGGTCAGCTCGAGGACCTTCTCTTCCAGATCGGTGTCGCGGAAGCCGCGGCCGGTCATGGCGCCCTCGGTCGGCAGCGAGTCCAGGTACTTGGCGGAACCGTACTTGGCGGTCTTCAGCGCCATTTCGGCGCTGGTGCCGCCGATGACGATGGACAGGTGGTACGGAGGGCACGCGGCGGTGCCCAGCGAGCGCAGCTTCTCATCAAGGAAGGTCAGCATGGCGTTCTCATTCAGGAGCGCCTTGGTCTCCTGGTACAGGAAGGACTTGTTGGCCGATCCGCCGCCCTTGGCCATGAACAGGAACTTGTAGCTGGTGTCCGCGCCCGGCTTGGTGTTGGCGTACAGGTCGATCTGGGCCGGGAGGTTGTTTCCAGTGGCCTTCTCTTCCCAGGTGGTGATCGGGGCCAGCTGCGAGTAGCGCAGGTTCAGGCGGGTGTAGGCGTCATAGATGCCGCGGGAGAGCGAGATCTCGTCCTGCTCCTCGGTGAGCACACGCTGGCCGCGCTTGCCCATCACGATCGCGGTGCCGGTGTCCTGGCACATCGGCAGGATGCCGCCGGCGGCGATGTTCGCGTTCTTCAGCAGGTCCAGCGCCACGAACTTGTCGTTCGGGCTGGCGTCCTCGTCGTCGAGGATGTTGCGCAGCTGCTGCAGGTGTGCCGGGCGCAGGTAGTGCGAGATGTCGTGCAGAGCGGTCTCTGCCAGAAGCTCCAGTGCTTCGGGGGCGACCTTCAGGAAGTTCTTGCCATCGGGACCGGCGACAACCTCGACGCCCTCGGTGGAAATCTTGCGATATTCGGTGGTGTCTTCGCCGATGGGCAGAAGATCCTCATAACGAAATTCAGGCATGCTCGTTCCTTGAATCTATGGTGGGTGCTCGCTATCCAGTTTAGGCCTTGTAACCGGATTTGGCTTATTCGGCGTTTGCGCCCGGGCGGTGATCGCGACATGCTTGGGGTATGAGCACCGAGAACACCTCCGCCCCGCTGGACGGACAAGATCCTAACGAGCGCCCGGATATGATCATCGAAACCCCGATGGACAAGGAACGGGCCCGGCCGAAAACCCACTTCGAAATGATGCTGCAGGCAGGGCTTAACAAACCGGAGCTTTCCGGTTCGGTGCTCAGCGCGTTCATGAGCGCGGAGGTCTTCTTCCTCTCCCGCGAGGAGGTCACCGGCGAGAACAAGAACGCCCAGCCGCTGCTGCTGACCAACCCGGCCGGCGCTCCGATGGTCGCCGTGTTCACCTCCGTCGAGCGCATCCCCTCCAGCTACATCGACCAGGCAGGCTACGGCGTGAAGGTGCAGGGCGCGACGATCGTGCGCGCGCTGCAGGGCACCGGTTTCGTAGTGAACCCCGGCGACGAGCTGAGCTTCGAGATTCCCGCGGAGGGCGTGGACATCCTCAAGGAGCAAATGCTTAAGCAGGATCCCGAAGCCTAGCAATCCACCGCAGCGGGACCTGGATTTTTCCGGAGCCTGATCGTGCGATATGCTGTTTTTCGCCCGGGCCGTCATTAGGCCGCTCGGAGCATGCGGGCGTAGCTCAATGGTAGAGCGCTAGCTTCCCAAGCTCGATACGCGGGTTCGATTCCCGTCGCCCGCTCGCACAGATTGCCGGGACACCCATGGGTGCCCCGGCAATTTTCTGTTCCACCGCGAGGAGTTTCATGACCGGAGTTCTTGAAGGCTTCTCGATCATCTGGGTGGTCATCGCCGTGGGCTACCTGGTGGGGCGCACCGGGGTGCTCGGGGAGCAGGCCCGCTACGTGCTCAACCGCGTCACGTTTTTCGTCGCCAGCCCGGCGCTGCTGTTCACCACTTTGGCCGATTCCGACCCCGTCGCCGTGCTCGGCCCGCTGCTCTGGGTGGCAGGCCTGTCCGCGGTGCTCACCGCCGTCGTCTACCATCTGGCCACCGCCCGCTGGCTCAAGCGCCCAGCCTCGGAACGGATCGTCGCGGCCATGGCCGCCTCCACGGTGAACTCCGCCAATCTGGGGCTTCCCATCGCGCTGTACGTACTCGGCGACATGTCCTACGCGGCGCCGATCATCCTGTTCCAGCTGGCCCTGTACCAGCCGGTGAACCTGGCGATGCTCGACGCCACCACCTCCAAGCACCGCACGACCCCCATGGCCATGGTCCTGGCCACCGCGAAGAACCCGATGATCATCGGCTCGCTGCTGGGCCTGGTCGTCGCGCTGACCGGTGTCCAGGTCCCGCAGATCGTGCTCGAACCGGTCAACCTGATCGCCGGCGCCTCGATCCCCGCCATGCTGCTGGCCTTCGGCATCTCGCTGGTTGGCTCCAAGCCGCTGGAGAAAGCTTCCGGCCGCCGGGCCGACGTGCTCATCGGCTCGGTCGCCAAGCTGGTGGTCCATCCGCTGCTGGCCTGGGTGCTGGCCTACTACCTGTTCGACCTGCGCGGCGAGCTGCTGGTCGCCTCGGTCATCATGGCCGGGCTTCCCACCGCGCAGAACATCTTCGTCACCGCCTCGCGCTACGAGCACGGGGTCGTGATCGCCAAGGACACCGTGCTGATGACCACCATCTGCGCCATCCCGCTGATGATGGCGCTGGCGCTGCTGCTGGGCATCTGAACCGTCGTATTTCTTTACATGACTTGGGCACGGAAAAGACCCGGCACCCGGGTCTATGATCGGGGAATAGCCCGCGGCCGCCGGCCGTTGTGTACGGTTATCCGTTCCCTAGCATCCTTGTGAGGTCATCGTGAAACGCATCGCTCCCCTGCTGGCCACCGCCGCCGCCCTTGCCCTGACGCTGAGCGCCTGCGGCGGATCCCCGGACAGCGGCGGCACCCCCGATGAAGCGGGCGCCTCCGCGCTGCAGAAGGTCAAGGACGCCGGCGTGCTGACCGTGGGCACCGAAGGCACCTATCGCCCCTTCTCCTACAATGAGGGCTCCGAGCTGACCGGCTACGACGTGGAGGTCATCAAGGCGGTCGGCGAGAAGATGGGTGTCGAGGTCAAGTTCCAGCAGACCCAGTGGGATGCGATCTTCGCCGGGCTGGACGCCGGGCGCTTCGACGTGATCGCCAACCAGGTCGCCATCAATCCCGAACGCGAAGCCAAGTACCTGTTCTCCGAGCCCTACACGGTCTCCACCGGCGTGATCGTCACCAAGAGCGACAACACGGACATCACCTCCTTCGAGTCGCTCAAGGGCAAGAAGACCGCGCAGTCGCTGACCAGCAACTACTACGAGACCGCGAAGGCCGCCGGCGCCACCGTGGAACCGGTGGAGGGCTGGGCCCAGGCGGTCACCCTGCTCAAGCAGGGCCGCGTGGATGCCACCGTCAACGACAAGCTGACCTTCCTGGACGCGCAGAAGACGCACCCGGATGACAGCATCAAGATCGCCGCCGAGGCCGAGGACAAGACCGATTCGGCCGTCGCGCTGCGCAAGGACGCCACCGACCTGCAGGAGGCCATCAACACGGCTCTGGACTCCCTGCGCGCCGACGGCGAACTGGCGAAGATCTCCGAGAAATACTTCGGCGAGGACGTCAGCAAGTAGCGACCGGCTTCCCAGTAGACTGGCTCCACACGTAGCACGCGTGGAGCCGGTTTCATTTTTCGCAAAAGGTGACCCATGGACTCGAATTGGCAGTTGTTCCTCGACTCGCTCTGGCCGCTGACCCAGGCCGCGATCACCGCCAGCATTCCGCTGGCCGTCATCAGCTTCGCCATCGGCCTGGCCGTGGCGCTGCTCATGGCGCTGATGCGGATCAGCGGCAGCAAGGTGCTCTCCTCGGTCGCCCGCGTCTACATCTCGATCATCCGCGGCACTCCCCTGCTGGTGCAGCTGTTCGTGATCTTCTACGGCATGCCCTCGATCGGGCTGACCATCGACCCGTGGCCCAGCGCCATCATCGTGTTCAGCCTGAACACCGGCGGCTACTGCGCCGAGATCCTGCGCGCCGCAATCCTCTCGGTCCCGGCCGGGCAGTGGGAGGCAGGCTACACCGTCGGCATGTCACGCACCCGCACGCTGTACCGCATCATCCTGCCCCAGGCCGCCCGCGTCGCGGTGCCGCCGCTATCCAACTCGTTCATCTCCCTGGTCAAGGACACCTCGCTGGCCTCGATCATCCTGGTCGGCGAGATGTTCCGCAAGGCCCAGGAAATCACCGCAGTGACCTTCGAATTCATGCTGCTGTACTGCACCGCGGCCGGCATCTACTGGGTCATCTGCCTGCTGCTCTCCGCCCTGCAGAATTCACTGGAAGGAAGGCTTGAAAAGCATGTCGCCAAGTAACCCTGCCGCAAGCCTGCTAACCGTCACCGGCCTGCACAAGTCCTTCGGGGCGAACCAGGTGCTCAAGGGCATCGACTTCACGGTGCACACCGGCGAGGTGGTGGCGCTGATCGGGCCCTCGGGATCCGGCAAGACCACCGCGCTACGCTGCCTGAACGGACTGGAGATCCCGGATGCCGGCACCGTCGCCTTCGCCGGCGGCCCCGAGGTCGCCTTCAGCGCGGGCTTCAAGCCGAAGCAGGCGCAGATCCTGCGCCAGCGCTCGGCCATGGTTTTCCAGGGCCACCATCTCTTCCCGCACCTGAGCGTGCTGCAGAACGTGACCGTCGGCCCGCTGGAGGTGCAGAAGCGCCCGCGCGCCGAGGTCATGGAGCAAGCCACGGCGCTGCTGGCCCGCGTCGGGCTGGCGGACAAGGCCCAGGCCTACCCGAATTCGCTCTCCGGCGGCCAGCAGCAGCGCGTGGGCATCGTGCGCGCGCTGATGCTCAAGCCCGACCTGCTGCTCTTCGACGAGCCGACCAGCGCGCTGGACCCGGAGCTGGTCGGAGAGGTGCTGGTGGTCATCAAGGAGCTCGCCCAGGAAGGCTGGTCGATGGTGCTGGTGACCCACGAGCTGGCTTTCGCCCGGGACGTCGCGGACACCGTGGTGTTCATGGACGGCGGGGTCGTGGTGGAAACCGGGCCCGCCTCCCAGGTGCTCGCCGCGCCGCAGAACCCGCGCACCCAGGCCTTCGTCCAGCGTCTGCTGCACCCTTTTTAGAGGCTCACCGGTTCCCATGCCAACCGCGGAATTTCTGCATTAGGCTATGGCTATGGAATCCACGCTGCTGACAAACCTGATCAACGGGTACGCCTTCACCACCGACTGCCTGGAGCTGGGCGCTGCGATCGTCGACGGGGCCGCGCGCCCCGAGGCACAGGTCCGCGTGCCGCTGTCGATGCTCAACCGCCACGGCCTGATCGCCGGAGCCACCGGCACCGGCAAGACCGTGACCCTGCAGGTGATGGCAGAGCAGCTGGCGGTCGCCGGCGTACCGGTGTTCCTGGCCGACCTCAAGGGCGACCTCAGCGGCCTGGCCCAGCCGGCCGAACCCAGCGCGAAGCTCGACGAGCGCCTGGCCGGCATCGGGCACCGCTTCACCGCCCGGTCCAACAAGGTCGAATTCCTGGTCCTGGGCCAAGGCCCCGGCGGCATCCCGGTGCGCGCCACTGTGGACTCCTTCGGCCCCATCCTGCTGGCCCGCGTGCTGGAGCTGAACGAGACCCAGGAGCAGGTCCTGCAACTGGTGTTCCACTACGCCGACACCCGCAAGCTGCCGCTGGATGACCTCAAGGACCTGAAGTCGGTGCTGGAATTCCTGCTCGGTCCCGAAGGCAAGGAAGACCTGCGCTCGCTGGGCGGGGTCTCCCCAGCCAGCGCCTCGGTGATCCTGCGCGGGCTGACCATCCTGCAGGCCCAGGGCATGGACCCGTTTTTCGGGCAGCCCGAATTCGACACCGCAGACCTGCTGCGCAGCGAGGGCACCGGGATCATCAGCGTGCTGGAGCTCCCCGCGCTTAACCGCCAGCCGCTGCTGTTCTCCACCTTCCTCATGTGGCTGCTCGCTGACCTGTTCGACGAGCTGCCCGAAGCCGGGGACCTGGACAAACCCAAGCTGGTGTTCTTCCTGGACGAGGCGCACCTGCTGTTCAAGGGAGCGTCCAAGGCCTTCACCGAGGCAATCATCTCCACCGTCCGGCTGATCCGTTCCAAGGGCGTGGGCCTGTTCTTCATCTCGCAGTCCCCCGCCGACCTGCCCGACGAGGTGCTGGCGCAGCTGGGTACCCGGGTGCAGCACGCGGTGCGCGTGTTCACTCCCAAGGACGCCGAAGCGCTCAAGGAGGTCATGGGCACCTTCCCGGCCGGCGAACTGGACTTGAAGACCGCGCTCACCCAGGCAGGCGTGGGTGAGGCAGTGATCACGGTGCTCGGCGAGAAGGGCGTGCCGACCCCCGCCGCGTGGACGCGGCTGTCTTCCCCGGGCTCGCGCATCGGCCCGGCCGACGCCTCGGTGGTCTCCGGCATCATCGCCGCTTCCTCCCTGGCGGCCAGGTACTCCACCGCGCTGGACCGCGATTCGGCCCATGAAATGCTCACCGGGCAGCCCGCTGCCGCCCAACCGGCCCAAGCGCAGCCTGCCGCGCAGCCCGCCAACCAGCCCGGCACCCCGGAGCCGGCGTCCGCGGGCTCGCAGGGCGGGCCGGCGACCAGCGCTGACATCGACGAGGAAGCCCGGCGCATCGCCGAGTCCATCCTGGGCAAACCCACCACGGTGCCGGCCAGCGACTTCCCGATGCCGGACTACCAGCAGGGCCCGGAGCCCGTACCTGCCCCGCGCTCCCGCCGCAAGGATTCGACACCGCAGGACTCGACCTCCTCGCGGCGCCCTGCCGAGCGCACGCAGAGCAGCGAGCTGATGGATTTCGCGTTGGATGCGGCGAACATGCTCGGGCGCGAGGTGCTGCGCGGCATGTTCGGCACCCGCAAGCGCAAACGGCGGTGAAACACCGCAATAAGTAGCCCGGTTTCAGGGTCGGCGGTGAAAACCGATAGCCTGAGACGTGATGAATTCTCGTACCTCAGCGCCCGTCACCGCTTCGCGCATCGCCGTGCGGTGGGCCATTGCCGCCGTTGTCGTCATAGCCCTGCTGGTCGGCGGCGCGCTGGCCGCCAACCGCCTGCTCTTCTCCCCGCAAAAGCAGGTCGCCTCGCTGCAGCAGTACCTGGCCGCGGGCGACGGCGCCCATGCGCTGGGCCTCATGCAGGCCACGGTGCCCCAGGGCGACGCGGTCGCGCTGGACGGCGAGGTGCTCAAGCGCACCCAGGAAGGCATCACCGACTTCACCGTCGACGCCGCCGTGCCCAGCGAGCAGGATCCGGATCTGCGCCAGGTCACCGCGCACTACAAGGCCGCCGGGGTGGAGAAGGAGTCCACCTACACACTGCGCCACACCGGCAAGAACTGGCTGTTCTTCGACACCTGGGCCTTCGAGCCATCCACGCTGCCGACGGTGCAGATCAAGGCGAACACTGTCAACGAGGTCAACGTCAACCAGCAGGCCATCCCGCTGAAGGCCGGCACCAGCACGCTGCCGGTGTTCTACCCGGCGGTGCTCGACGCCAGCTTCAGCACCAAGAACTTCGAGGCGGACACCCGCGGCGTGGTGGTCACCGGGGTCGGCAAGCAGCCGGTGCAGATCGCGCTGAAGACCCAGCCGACCAAGGAATTCATCGCCTCCATCAGCGCCAAGGTCAAGAAGTACCTCGACGGCTGCGCCACGCAGCAGGTGCTCATGCCCTCGGGCTGCCCGTTCGCCTACAACACCACCGCCCGGGTGGATTCCTCCTCGATCAAGTGGTCCATCGACAAATACCCGACCATCGACGTCAGCTACTACAACGGCGCCTGGATCCTGGCCCCGCTGGAGGTCAAGGCCAGCGTGAATCTGGTGGAGCAGGACCTGCGCACCGGCGCCAAGGAAGCGAAGAAGGTCACCGAGAAGTTCTCCTTCACCGCGCACCTGACCACCAGCACCACCGAGGTCTCCGTGTCCCCGGTGGCCGGCGGCGAGCAGGCCGCCCGCTAGCCTGCGGCCCGGCCGGCGGCCAGCGCGCGGCAGCTAGCGCAGGTTCAGCATTTCGCGGATCTGCGCGCGCAGCGGCACCGCGTCGTGGCGGAACTTCTGCCAGGCAACCAGCGCCGCGATGCTCGCGGCCAGCGACAGCCCGGCACCGATGGACACCGCCACCCGCACCCCCAGCTCCTCGGCCAGCCAGCCGATCAGCGGCGAGCCGATCGGGGTGCCGCCCATGACCACCATCAGGTACAGCGCCAGCACGCGCGCCCGGTATTGGGCCGGCACCGAGGTCTGCACCATGGTGTTGCAGCTGTTCAGGAAGGTCAGCGACGCCAGCCCCACCGGCACCAGCATGATGCCGAAGAGCACGTAGTTCGGCATCCAGGCGCTGGCCAGCGCGGAAATGCCGAAGGCGATGCCGCCGCCGATCAGGTAGCGCCAGCGCGGGCTGGAGCGCCGGGCGGCCAGCAGCGCGCCGCCGAAGGTGCCCACCGCCATGATGCTGCCCAGGATGCCGAATTCGCCGGCGCCCACCCCGAAGGCCTCGGTGGCCATCATCGCGTTGGTCATCTGGAAGTTCAGCCCGAAGGTGCCGATCACGAACGCGAGCCCGAAGATCAGCAGCAGGTCGCGCCGGCCCTTCACGTAGCGGAATCCCTCGCGCACCTGCCCGCGCTCGCGCTTGACCGGCTTGGCCGGGTGCAGCTGGCCCTTGCGCATGAACACCAGCGAGGAGATCACCGCCAGGAACGAGGCGCCGTTGACCAGGAACGCCGGGCCGGTGCCGAAGGCGGCGATCACCGCGCCGGCCACGCCGGGGCCGGCAAGCCGGGCCAGGTTGAAGTTCGCGCTGTTCAGCGCCACCGCGTTGGCCAGATGGGTGCCCGGAACGATCTCGGAGACGAAGGCCTGGCGGGCCGGGGCGTCGAACGCTGAACCGATGCCCAGCAGGGTGGCCAGGATGTACACGTGCCACAGCGCCGCGGTCTCGGTGACCACCAGCAGGCCCAGCACGATCGCGCACAGGCCCATGAACGCCTGGGTCATGATCAGCAGCCGGCGCTTGTTGAAGCGGTCTGCGACCAGCCCCGCATAGGGACCGAGCAGCAGGATCGGCAGGAACTGCAGGCCGGTGGTGATGCCGGTGGCAGTGCCGTCGTTGTCGGTGAGGACCGTGAGCACCAGCCAGTCCTGCGCCACGCGCTGCATCCAGGTGCCGATGTTGGAGACCAGCGCGCCCGCCACCCAGTTGCGGTAGTTGGGTATTTCCAGAGCCCGGAACATTTGCGATGCCATCAGTATCTGCCGGATCCCTCCGGCGCCTCCCGCATCCAGTCTAGCCATGCGTGCGCCGGACTTGCTGAGGTTTCCTCATATTTCTCTTCCGGGGCGCTTGCGGGGCAACCACCGGGACCCCGTTTAATGCCCGATGCCGGCCCCGCTCGCGGTGAGCGGGGCCGGCATCGGGACGGGCCTGGGAGCCTGGCGGCAGGCTAGTTCACGCCGCGCAGGTCAAGCTGCAGCTCGTTCTCGCCCTCGGCGTCCAGCAGCACCGGGATGCCCCAGTCCTGCTGGTACAGGTGGCAGGCCGCGTGGTCCGGGATCTCGCCGCCCGGCTCGCCGTCGCAGGCGGCCGCGCGGGCGGTGATGTGCAGGACGCCCTCGGCAACCTCCGGGTTCAGGCTCAGCGTGCGGGTCAGGCCGGTGGAGGTGCCCGCGCCGTCGAGGATCAGCTCCTCGGGGCTGGCGGAGATCTTCAACTGGGTCGGATCTCCCCAGCGGTCATCGAGCTTCTGGCCCTTCGGCGCGGCGAAGCGCACCTGGATCGCGTGGGCCCCTGCCTGCACCCGGGTCTTGGGGCGCTGGGTCTGGCTGGCGCCCTCGTCGATGACCAGCGCTTCGGCGGGGATCGGGATGCGCACCAGCTGGTGGGTGTTGGTCTCCACCACCAGCAGCACCGGGTCCCCGTCCACGGAAGCGTCCACCAGCACGTCGGCCGGCTCCTTCAAGCCCTTGGCCAGGGTGGAGACGGTGTTGCTCGACGGGTCGAAGCGGCGCACCGCGCCGTTGTAGGAGTCGGCGATCGCGATCGAGCCGTCCGGCAGCACCGCCACGCCCAGCGGGTGCTGCAGGCGCGCCTGCTCGGCTGCGCCGTCGCGGAAGCCGAAGTCGAACAGACCTGCGCCGATCGCGGTGTGCACGGCCACGGCGTGCCCTTCGGAAATCTCGATGCGGCGCAGCGCGCTGGTCTCCGAGTCGGCCACCCACACGTCCGCCCCTGCCAGGGCCAGGCCCGAAGGCTGCGCGAACCACGCCTCGGTGGGCTCGCCGTCGGCCAGGCCCTCCAGGCCGCTGCCGGCGAACACCGAGACAGCTGACGTGCGCGGGTCGAAGGCGAAGATCTGGTGGGTGCCGGCCATCGCGATGACCACCAGGCCCGATGGGTGGTAGAGCACGTCCCACGGGGAGGAGAGCGAAATGTTCAGCGCGTCGGTGCCCAGCTGCGTGGGCTGCTGCGCGCTGCGCGCGGTGTCCGCATCCAGCAGGCGCTGCACGCCGTTGCCGGCCAGCGTGCCCACCGCGCCGGTGGACAGGTTGACCGAGCGCAGGCGGTGGTTCACGGTGTCGGCGACGATCACGTCGTAGCCAACTTCTGCGGCAAGCTCCGCCGGCAGCGCGGTCAGCCCCTGCAGCTCGTTGAACTTCGCGGTGTCCGCGTTGCCGTCCGCGTAGCCCTTCACGCCGGCGCCGATGGTGCGCACCAGCTGCAGGTCGGCGGTCAGCTCCACCAGGCGGTGGTGGCCCGAATCGCCCACCAGGAAGTTGCCGTTGCCCAGCGCGATGGCCTTGCCCGGGAAGCGCAGGTCGCCTTCGCGGGCCTCGGGCGCCACGTAGGGTCCGTCGCCGCGGTGCAGGGTGCCCTTGGCCTCGTGCTCGGCGATCAGTTCCTCGATCAGCGAGCCCAGGCCCTGGGCGTGGCCCTCGCCGGAAAGGTGCGCGACGATGTAGCCCTCGGGATCCAGCACCACCAGGGTCGGCCAGGCGCGCGCGCCGTAGGCCTGCCAGGTCACCAGCTCCGGGTCGTCCAGCACCGGGTGGTGGATCTCGTAGCGCTCGACGGCGGCCGCCAGCGCCTCCGGGTCGGCTTCGTGCTCGAACTTCGGGGAGTGCACACCCACGGTGACCAGCACGTCGGAGTACTGCGCCTCCAGCGGGCGCAGCTCGTCGAGCACGTGCAGGCAGTTGATGCAGCAGAAGGTCCAGAAGTCTAGGATCACGATCTTTCCGCGCAGGGCTTCGAGGTCCAGCTGCTTGCCGCCGGTATTCAGCCAGTTGCGGCCCAGCAGTTCGCTGGCGCGGACCTTGTAGTTGGCTCGGACCGAATCGGAAGTGGCGCTCATGGGCATCCTTTCGCAGTTGCCTGGGTGTGGCAGATTGTCTTCAATTATCCGCCACCGCACCGGTGGGGACTAAAGGTGTTAAGCAACGTTGAGTGCCGCCCCGGCAGGCGCCGGATTCGACTCCTGCGCAGTGCAACCAGCGCGCGCCCGGCGGTATTCCCCGCGCGCCTGCGGCGCTACTGCACCTGGGTCATCGCGGTGTCCAGGATGCTGGTAGCCACCTGGTTGAAGGTCTTGTCGTCCAGCGGCTGGGAGGAGACGAAGGAGACCATGCCGGCGTAGTTCCCGGTGGCGGAGATCAGCACCAGCGAATCCTGCGGGTACTTTCCGTTGCGCGTGTAGTACAGCGCCGAATCCACCGAGTCCACCTTCGGGTCGGAGAACTTCAGGGTCTCGGAGTAGTCAAGCCCGTTGATCTTCACGCTCCGGCAGTCAGCCAGGATGGCCGACACGTTCGCGAAGTGATCCTTGAGCTCCTGGCGGTCCTGGTCGTTCTCCAGCTTGGCGACCTCGATGGAACCGGTGATGTTCTGCGACTCGTTGGTGAAGTCGGTGCGGGCCGCCTCGGTGCCCAGCTGCACCGGGGACCAGTTCAAGTCGTCGACCGGGGCCGCGCAGCTCCCCGGCAGCACCACGATGTCCTTGAGCGTATCGGTCGGCTTTTCGGCCAGCGCCTTGAGGTCCTCGCCCTGGATCTTCGCGGAGTTCGGGAAGCCCAGCTTGGCGGCGATCACGGCGCCTGCGGTGGCGGCGACCTCGGCGGTGCTCAGGTCCGGCACCTCCGGGCTCGGGGTGGCCGACTCCCCCGAGGCGATCTTGTGCGTCTGGTCCTGCGGCATCTCGGCCGGTTCGGCCGCGCAGGCGCTGAGGGTGAGCAACAGGCCCGCTGCCATCAGTGCGGTGAACTTCTTAGCCACGGGTTTCCTTCTCGTCGATCTTCTTGTAGCGCTCGAACATCTGGTTGTAGGCTTCCAGCTCGGCATCGCCGTCGCGGTCGGCCTTGCGGTCGTAGCGTTTGGTGTCCTTGTTGTCCTGGCGCAGCCAGGAGACCGCGACCATGATGGCAAGCACCAGGGTCGGGACCTCGCCGATCGCCCACATATAACCGGCGCCCAGCTCCTGGTCGGCGATGGCGCTGCCGCCCCAGGTGCGGCCCATGTTGCCGAAGTAGTCCGGGGCCAGCAACTGGGTGGTGCTCATCAGCGCGACGCCCACGAAGGCGTGGAAGGCGACGGTGGCCAGCAGCGCCACCAAGCGCATCGGGTACGGGTAGCGCTTCGGGACCGGGTCCGCATCGATCAGCGAGAGCGCGAACAGGTAGCCGGTGAGCAGGAAGTGCAGGTTCATCAGCTCGTGGCCTGCGTGGTAGACCATGGCAGGTTCCAGCACCGGGGAGAAGTAGAAGATCACGATCGATCCGGCGAAGTTCACCGCGGCGAAGATCGGGTGGGTGATCACCTTCGAGTAGCGCGAGTGGATGACGTAGTTGATCCATTCGCGCGGCCCGCGGGTGCCGTCGGTGCGCGGGGTGAGCGCCTGCAGCAGCAGCGTCACCGGCATGCCCAGCACCAGGAAGATCGGCACGATCATGGTCAGCGACATGTGGTCGATCATGTGCGTGGAGAACTGCACCTTGCCGTAGACCGCGACGGCGCCGCTGGTCACGTAGAACAGCGCGGCCAGGCCGACGATCCAACTGGCCAGGCGCAGGATGCTCGGCTTGTCGCCGCGGCGGCGCAGCGTGATGAACGCCCAGACGTAGAAGGCCAGGCCGAACAGGCACACCGCCACCCAGATCCAGTCCATGCGCCAGACGGTGAACCAGCTGGACATGGTCGGCGCCTCGGGCAGGTCGTACCCGGTCAGCAGCCGCGCCGGGGACACCACCGGTGGGGCCTCGTCGCTGGTCGGCGGCGCGGTGCGGGCCAGCACGGTGGCCAGTGACATCACCGCGGCCATGATGGCGACCTCTGCGGCGATCACGCTCCAGGCGGCCTTCAGGACGCTGTAGTCGCCCGCCAGCAGCTTCGGGATCACCCGGCTGCGGTGCATCAGGCCCAGCGCGCCGAGCATCAGCGTGAGCAGCGCCTTGCCCATCAGCAGGAAGCCGTAGGTGGAAAACAGCTGGCCGACCTCGGTCACACGGATGACCGCGGAGGCCACGCCGGAGCCGATCATCAGGAAGATCGCGCCGGTGGCGACCGCAGAGAAGCGCTTGAGCACCACGCCAGCCAGCAGCTGGCCGCGCTGCCGGCCCGGGGCTTCGCCGCCCATGGCAGGGGCAAGCAGGCCGAGCATCATGATGCCGCCGAACCACAGGACCACGGCCAGCAGGTGCAGGCCGATGGAGTTCACCGCGGCGAAGTGGTCGTCGCCCCCGGAGGCGTGGCCGATGAACGCCAGCGGGATGATGCCGGACATCGAGAAGACCGCGGCGAGCCCCACCCCGGTCTTGGAGCGCACTGCCAGCGCCAGCGAGGTGGTGATCGCGGAAATCACGACCATCCACGCCCAGGCGCGGCCGGTGGTGATGCCCATGATGTAGTCCAGCATCGCCACGGAGTACTCCGGGCGCAGGTTGATCGGGATGCCGGCCAGGTCCCAGAAGGTCAGCATCAGCACCCCGGCGGCGGACAGCGTCCACACCACGCCGGCGCCCGCGGCGATGTTCATGCAGCGGGTGAAGGCCGGGTGGTCGTGGGTCTGGTCCTCGGCCTCGCCGGCGGCCGCGCGCTTGGTCTTCACCGCGCGCGGCACAATGGCCGCCGCGAAGACCAGCGCCGCCACGGCCAGCGCCATGGAGGTGTGGTGGATGGCTCGGGTGGCGGGCAGCGCCCAACGCACGAACGGCCCGGGGTCTCCCAGCAGGCTCGGCGCGGCGATTCCGGCGAGGAGCACCGCCACCACGAAGGTGAGTGCCATCGCCAGGATCCCCGGCAGGATGAAGCGGGTGACTTTTGGCGCGCTCTCGCGCTGTGCAGTATCTATGGCCATAACCTTTCCATCATCTCACTTGCCCGCGCCGGAGCGGAGGCCGCTGGGCGGTTTTCTGCCGGTCGGCGGTGCATCTCACACCGCCGGCCGGCAGCGGCCTAGCCCAGCAGCTGCTGGCCCAGGTACATGCCCGGTTCGATGCCCGGCAGGATCGCGTACAGCGCCGATCCTCTCGGGGTCAGCCAGGTGTTCAGCAAGTCCGCCTCGGCCAGCCGACGCTGCAGCGGGATGAAGCTGGTCGCCGGGTCACGCTGGTAGCTGGCGAACAGCAGCCCGGAGGCCTCGCCGTCGACGAAGTTATAGCCGCGGCGGTGGATCGCCTCCTGCGCGCTGCGCGGCATCGCGAGCGCCACGTGGGAGTTCGCACCGATCACCGGCAGCCCCACCTCGTTCACGGCATCCAGGTCCACCGGATCCTCCGGCACGCTGCCGGTCAACGGCGAGCCGTCGGACTGCCGGCGCCCCAGCGCGAAGTCGCGCCCCGAGGTGGCGACCTCGTCCCAGCCTTCCAGGTCCATCTCGAACCGGCGCAGCGCCAGCGTGGTGCCATTGGCGATCCAGCTGGGCTGATCCGGCGTGCCGAACACTGCCAGCTCGCGGGTCTCCCCCTGGGGGTTGTTGACCCCGTCGACCTGTCCGAACAGGTTG
The DNA here is from genome assembly GCF_001454985.1 of Arthrobacter sp. YC-RL1. NCBI lineage: Bacteria > Bacillati > Actinomycetota > Actinomycetes > Micrococcales > Micrococcaceae > Arthrobacter > Arthrobacter sp. YC-RL1. Next base: position 1,027,600 of record NZ_CP013297.1, on the reverse strand, counting down.
CGGAAGGTGTCGCCGGAGCCGCGCTGGTGCATGAATCCGCGCTGGATGAACTGCTTGTCCGCCAGCCCGCGCAGGTTCTTGGACACCGCGCGCACCGCGTGGGCCAGCACCGTGGGGTCCTGGCCGCAGAACTGGATGAGCAGATCGCTCTGCCCGTACCGCTTGTGCAGCTTGTCCCCCGCGAAGCCCGGCAGCGTGCCGACCTCTGCGCCGCCCATGACATCCAGCAGGCTCTGGCCGACCCCGACCGTGAGGGTCAGGTCGCTGGGGCCGGCTGCCATTTCGGCCTCGGTGTCAGCCAGCACTCCGCGCCCGGCGGTCAGCCGCTGCGCGTCGTCGGTGATCATCTTCAGCAGCGAGCGCAGCTGGTCCTTCTTGCCGCCGTCTCGCCAGTTGAGGTTCCAGCCGACGAAGACCGCGTGGGCCTGCGGCGCATCCAGGATCCCGGACTGGTACTTCCCGTGGAACGGGAGGTACTGCGGGCCCTGCTGCGCGGGCGCCGCGGCAGTGGCTGGCCCGGCCACGGCCTGCGAGGTGCCGAAGCCGGCGAGCACGCCGCCCAGCGCCGCGGCCGCCGAGGTGCCCAGCAGCATCCGGCGGGTTGGTGCATTAGCCATCGTGGTTCATCGATTCATGATCCATGGAGCCGTGGTCCATGCCGCCGTGATTCTCGTAGCTCTCCTTGGCGCCGGTGAAGTTGCGGACTTCGAACGGCACCTCGGTGCTCGATCCGTCGCTGAAGCTCAGGGTCAGCGACGCGGTTTCCGAGGCGACCAGCGGGGCCTTCAAGTCCATGTACATCAGGTGGGTTCCGCCGGGCTCAAGGACTGCGTCCTTGCCGGCTTCGATCTTCAGCGCGCCGTCCAGCTGCGACATCTTCGCGTCGGTGCCGGTACCGGTGGTTTCGTGGATCTGGATGACGTTGCCTGCCTGATCCTCGACCTTGGCCAGTTCGATGTCGGTGCTGCCGGCGTTGTGCAGCACGCCGAAGGCGGCGGTCATGCCCGTCTGGGCTGCCTTGGCCCAGGTTTCGCTGGCCTGCAGGGAAGATGCCTGGGTGGCCGGGCTTTCGGAAGCCGCCGCCCCGGTGGCGTTCGCGCCGTCCTGGGCGCAGCCGGTGAGCAGCAGTCCCAGTCCGAGCAGGGCGGCGGTGGTCTTCAGGGTGTTCTTGGTGTTCATGGGTTTCTCAAGCTTTCGGTGTGCAACCGGCGGCACGATTTTCCGGCGTGCGCAATCACGGCACGTCGGGCGCGCCGGTTAGGAATGGGGAAGATTATTTGGTGTTGCGCATGAAGTTGACCAGTACGGCGATGACGCCGCCCAGCACCACGACGCCAGCAATGATCCAGACGACCGGGTTCATCCCGGCGCCCAGGTCCTGCACCGGCTGGACCGGCTGCACGGTGGGCTGATCCGCGCTCGGCGACGCTGGAGCGCTTTCCGAAGCGGTTGCGCTCGGCACGGCAGAGGCAGGTGCGTCGACGGTGAAGTTGATGGAGTCCTCCACCGGGTGCCCATCGGAGGAGATCACCCGCACGGCCAGGGTGTATTCGCCGGAGGCAAGCTCGGCGTCCGGCACCACGGTGACGGTGGTGCCCTTGGTGCTGGCGGTGGTCGCGACCTTCTTGCCCGCTTGGCTCAAGGCGACGACGGTCGAGTCGGTGCCCGAGAGCTGCTGCAGTTCCGCGGAGAAGGTCATCGTAATTTCCTTCGGCGAGCTCTTCACGCTCGCGCCGTTCTCCGGGCTGGAGCCGGTGAGGAAGTCGTGGGCGTTGGCCGCCCCGACGGTTCCCAAGGCCGCCAGCAGTGCGACCGCCGCGCCGGCGATCAGTCGGGAGATGTTGTTACGCAGTTTCACAGTGGTCCTTCCAAGTCCCCGGGGTCCGGGGGAGTACGTATTGATGGGGTTCAGGCGCTCAATACGAAGGAAGGCGGTCCGCGCCGTTCGGGCAACCTGCCCAGCTGCGCAAGCTTGAGTTGGAAACGCAGCGGGTAGTAGCCGGGAATCGGGCGCGGTTCCGGGACCGGAATGCGGATCAAGGACAGGAGCAGTCGGGCTGATCCTAGGGTAAGCACCCCGCGCAGCGGAACGAGCAACCGCTCGGCGCCGTTCAGCACGAGGATGCTGGTTGCGGCGGCCAGCACGTGGGCGTAGAGCATCGATTCGCTCTGCACCTGGGCGTATTGTTCGACGATCTGGCCCGAGAGATCCACGGGACCGTGATGGGCCGCGTGTTCCATTGCGGCCAGCGGCCCGGTCTCGCCATGGCTCATCACCGACAGCGACAAGTGGAACAGCCCTTGGCTGAGCATAACCACCAGGCTGGTGGCCCACAGCGAGAATTTGCGTCCCAGCATGGCCATGGCGATCACGGCCGAGACGCAGGTGATCAGCAGCATTACCATCAGCGACATCTTGGTCGGTGCCTGGTGCGCGTGGGCGGCGAACGCGGTCCAGGTGCACACTGAAGCCGCGAGCCAACCGCGCACAACGCGGATCGCTGGGTTCTTGGGCACGTGGTTCAGCCGTTCGTCGACGGGTAGGTGATCACCGCTGATTCTACGCGAAGTAGAAGATTGCCTCAAAGTCCGGGGCATGCCAAAGGCCCGGGTCCGCGACATCGCGTGGAACCGGGCCTTCAGGAAAGCTTGCGGTGCTTACTTCTTGGCGACAGCGGCCTTCAGCTTCGAACCAGCGGTCAGCTTCACCGAGTGGCCGGCAGGAATCTCGATGGCTTCGCCGGTCTGCGGGTTGCGGCCGGTGCGAGCTGCACGGTCGGTGCGCTCCACTGCCAGCCAGCCTGGGATCGAAACCTTCTCGCCCTGCGAGATCTGCTCAACGAAAACGTCGAAAACAGCATCCAGAACACCGTTGACGGCAACCTGGGAGTTTTCGGTCTTCGCTGCAACAGCGGCAACAAGTTCGCTACGGTTCATAGCCAATGTATGTCCTCCTGGACTAGTGGTCCAAGGCCCGGTTCAGACCTCGAACGCCGCGCGGTCGCACGGACTTATCAGTCAAGAACATACCAAACCTGAGGGAGAGAAACGCCCGAAAACAGCGTATTCTCCGGGATTTTTTCAGCTATTGCCCATTTTTTGGGCCCAAAGGCGGCAATTCTTGACCCGAACGGCGTTAAAACGCTTAACGAAGCCGCCCGCCGGGCCGAAGCGGAGCTTCGTTCCGGCGGGCGGCTGCGGGAAGGATCGGGGTACTACTTCTTGGCGACAGCGGCCTTCAGCTTCGAACCAGCGGTCAGCTTCACCGAGTGGCCGGCAGGAATCTCGATGGCTTCGCCGGTCTGCGGGTTGCGGCCGGTGCGAGCTGCACGGTCGGTGCGCTCCACTGCCAGCCAGCCTGGGATCGAAACCTTCTCGCCCTGCGAGATCTGCTCAACGAAAACGTCGAAAACAGCATCCAGAACACCGTTGACGGCAACCTGGGAGTTTTCGGTCTTCGCTGCAACAGCGGCAACAAGTTCGCTACGGTTCATAGCCAATGTATGTCCTCCTGGACTAGTGGTCCAAGGCCCGGTTCAGACCTCGAACGCCGCGCGGTCGCACGGACTTATCAGAGATGAACTTACCAGCAATAACCGTCAATTCCTGCATCAATCCGCGGATTGCATGGAGTTTCTCCTGCCATTCGAGGTGTGAAAGTTCACGAAATCAGCCGTGTGCGAACGGGTCGAATCCGTCGTTAGCCGCCGTGAACAGTTGCCAGGCGCGCTGCTGCAGTTGCTTGCTGCGGGTGCTCTTTGCGGGGCTGGCCAGTGTAATCGGGCCCTTCGAGATGTATTTGGGCCCCAGGTACACGCCGGTCGGTGCGGAGCCGAGGTCCGGGTTCAGCGCCGCCTCGACGATGGCGACCGCGCCTTCGTGTTTGCCCTGCGCGAAACCGGCCTGCAGCTGCCCCTGCAGGCGTTTGGCGTAGCCGGGCTCGTTGACGCCGGCGATCTGCGGAGTCAGCCCGGACACCGAATAACCTGGGTGCACGGTGATGGAGCGTGCCGGCCAGGACAGCTGGCGCAGGCGCCGGTCCAGAGCCAAGCCGAACCCCTGCAGCACGGCCTTGGACTGCGCATAGGCCCGGTAGGGGTGGTAGTCCTGCTCGAGTTTCAGGTTCTGCGGGTCGGCCTGCAGCATCAGGGTGGACATCGAGCCCAGCGCGATGAAGCGCAGCGGGTGGGACGCGAAAGTTGCGGCGAGCTCCCCCACGAGCCGCGCATGGCCGAGCACGTTGGTCGTCATCACCTGCTCGTAGCCGAGCAGCCCGGGCTGCCGCGTGCGCGGGGTGTGGATGATGCCGGCGTTGGCGACCAGCACGTCGATGGTGCGGCCGCGCAGTTCGGCGGCCAGACCCACCGCGGAGGCCATGGAGTCCGCGTCGAACTGCATGAATTCGAGTTGCGTCTGCGGCACGCGTCGGCGGATCTGCGCGGCGGCGTGTTCGGCCCGCGCCTGGTTGCGGCAGGCCATGAGCACGGTGGCCCCGCTCTCGGCCAGGGCCAGCGCGGTGAAGAAGCCCAGCCCGGCGTTGGCCCCGGTGACTACCGCGGTCCTGCCTCGGCCCAGGCCGGCCCAGCGGCCGCGGTTTGCATGGACGTCGCCCAGCGGTTGCGTGTACTGGGGTGCTGAATGTCTACCGGTGGCTTGCTGCATGGCTTCCACGCTACTATGCGCCCGCTGCGGGTTCCGGAAGGCTCGGGCCGGTTCGGCTGCGAATACGCCATGCCCGCCCGCACGGCGCAGGGGTCATCCTTGAACACGCGGTGGCACGGTGGGAAAATAGAGCCATGGGTGCCCCGAAACCTGACGAGAATGCGGCACTGAACGCCGCCCGTTACAAGTTGAGCCAATCGGCTGGCGAACAGTTGCCGGTGGACGAATACGCCGAGGCCACCGGCATGGCCCCGGTGGACAAGGCTCCGAGCACTCCCCTGCAGTTCTACGCCGAGGACGAGGCCTGGGAGGTCGCGAACTCCGTGCTGGACGAGGCCTTTGCTCGCGGCGACTTCGACAACCTCGCCTTGGCGGGAAAGAATATCGACCACATCACCAACACCACCGATCCGGACTGGTGGCTGAAGTCGATGATGCACCGCGAGAAGATCTCCGGTCTCGGCCCGCCGGCGCTGACGCTACGAGTGGAGGACGAGCATATGGACCAGACGCTGGACCAGCTGCCTACCGAGGCGGCGGTGCGCGAACATATCGAGGACTTCAACCAGCGTGTTATCGAGGCCCGGCGCCAGCTGCTGGGCGGCCCTCCGGTGATCACCGCCCTGCGCGATGCCACCGCCGAGGTCCTTGCCTGGCAGCAGCGACGTCGCGCCGCCGCCCCGGCCCATGAGGAACAGCCCGACCAGGCCACGCGCCGCTGGTGGCAACGCAGGAAGCGGGCTTAACGGCGAAAGCCGCCCTCCCGAAGGAGTGCGGCTTTCGCTAAGTCAGAAGACTTGCAGGTCTTACCAGGAAGACTTGGTGATGCCCGGGAGCTCACCACGGTGTGCCATGTCGCGGAAGCGAACACGGGAGATACCGAACTTCTGGAAGGTACCGCGTGGGCGGCCGTCAATGGCGTCGCGGTTGCGAACGCGCACTGGGGAAGCGTTGCGTGGCAGCTTCTGCAGGCCAACGCGGGCTGCTTCGCGAGCCTCGTCGGTGGCGTTTGGATCGATCAGGGTCTTCTTCAGTTCGAGGCGCTTTTCAGCGTAACGCTCGACGATGACCTTGCGCTGTTCGTTCTTTGCGATCTTGGACTTCTTGGCCATGTCTTAGCGCTCCTCTCGGAATTCTACGTGCTTGCGGACTACCGGGTCGTACTTCTTCAGAACCATGCGGTCTGGGTCGTTACGACGGTTCTTACGGGTTACGTAAGTGAAACCGGTGCCGGCGGTGGACTTCAGCTTGATGATCGGACGTACGTCCTTATCCTTCTTTGCCATTTTTAGAGCTTCACACCCTTCGCAATCAGGTCTGCAACAACAGCGTCGATACCGCGGGCATCGATGACCTTGATGCCCTTGACCGACAGGGTCAGGGTCACCTTACGGCGCAGCGAAGGCACGTAGTAGGTCTTCTTCTGGATGTTCGGATCGAAACGACGCTTGTTGCGACGGTGCGAGTGGGAGATGCTATGTCCGAAGGCCGGAGTAGTACCGGTTACCTGGCAAACAGCTGCCATGATCACTCCTCAGTTAGTTAGTAGTAAAAATTCGACGGTACTCGCGCGTGCTGCCCATAAGTGAATATCGACAGCACATCTGCGTTATGAGTCCCGCCAACCAGTGAAACACCGTTATTACTGCACACTAGGAAGAAACCAGGCTGGGTGAGAACCAACCGAAGAGCCTTAAAGTATGTAAGACGGTGAACTTCGCAGCCGATCGAGCATTTTCCCCGTACTCAGTGGGTTGCGACATTCGGTATTACGGGCTATTCGTGCATGCCAAGATCCCAAAAGATGGCATTACGGCATGCGCGATTAACGCCAGATAAGCTTATCGAGAATTTCTCAGGGTTCCAAATCCTTGGAAGGGTCCTGCAGGATCCAATGCCCCGGGTCCATCCCCGCGGTCAACTTGCGGGTAATTCGTCGAAGATCGTTAATGTCCTTGTCACTCAGGGATTCGAAGAGCAGCGCACGGACAGTTGCCACATGGTGGGGTGCCATGCGCACCACAGCCTGCCAACCAGCGTCGGTTAATGAGGCGATTTTCACACGGGCGTCTTCTTCGGACTGCTCGCGTGCCACCCAACCGCGGACCTCCAGTTTCTTCACCACGTGCGACAGGCGCGAGAGCGAAGCGCTGGTGCGCGATGCCAGCTTGGTCATGCTCATCTTTCGCCCCGTGGACTCCGAGAGCATCGCGAGCATGTGGTAGTCGAAAAGGGTAATGCCATCCAGAACCTGCAGGTCCGAATCGAGGGCGGCAGGCAGCAGCGTCAACACCGCATTCAGCCCCAGCCATGCTTCGCGCTCCTGCTCCGAAAGCCAAACCGGTGTCTCGCCCATGAAGTTGTCCCCTCTGTGGTCGTGCATCGCTCCCGCAGCATCAGCGGTGCGACGGTATTAATTTGCGGGCCGCAAGCGACCCACAGCAGCCCTTTCAACATTCCAAGGATGCGAAGCACCTCGCACTAAGGGGGAAGCATTTTGTCACTCTCTTGGAAAGAACGGTGCTGAGGGCTCCATAGTATGCGAATTTCTCCTCGGGTGACAGCGCAGAACAACGACAGATTCTCGCCGGGACGCCACAGAGGGAACCCGGGCGTGCCAGGTTCCCTCTGTAGCAGGCGTGTTTAGACCTTTTCCAGTTGCTTCTTCTTGCGGTAGCTGATGATCTGCCCGATGATCACCACCAGCAGGGCGACGATGAACATCGCCGAGCCGATCACGTTGGCCTGGGCGGGGATGCCGCGGGTGGCCGAAACGTAGATGAACTTCGGGAAGGTCTGGAAGTTGCCGGAGTTGAAGTTCGTGATGATGAAGTCGTCGAAGCTCATCGCGAAGCTCAGCAGCGCGGCGGCCACGATGCCCGGAAGCAGCAGCGGGAAGGTCACCTTCCAGAACGCCAGCCGCGGCGAGGCGTAGAGGTCGGCGGCGGCTTCCTCAAGCCGCGGATCCAGCGAGGACACCCGGGCGCGGACCGTGACGATCACGAAGGACATGCAGAACACGGTATGCGCGATCACGATGGTCCAGTAGCCCAGCTCCCATCCAAGGTTCAGGAACTGCGCCAGCAGCGAGGCGCCGAGCACTACTTCCGGGGTGGCCAGCGGCAGGATGATCAGCACGTCGGTCAGCTTGCGGAAGCGGAACTTGTAGCGCACCAGGCCCAGCGCGATGCAGGTGCCCAGCGCGGTGGCGATCAGGGTGGCGACGATGCCGACCTGCAGCGAGTTGGCCAGCGACTCGCACACCGCCGGGGCGCCGCACGGGTTCGCCCAATTATCCCAGGTGAAACCGCGCCATTCGAGGTTGGTGCGGCCCGCATCGTTGAACGAGAACACGAAGATGTAGACGATCGGCACCAGCAGGTAGACGAAGGCCAGGCCTCCGACGACGGGAACAAACCAGCGTCCCAATTTCATTTACATCAGCTCCTTGGTGCCGAAACGCCGGATATAGATCGTGACCAGGATCAGGATGGAGACCATGAGCACGAAGCTCAGCGCCGCCGCCCCGGGGTAGTCGATGACCTTGAAGAACCTGGAATCGATCACCTGGCCGATCATCGTCGTATTGCGGTTGTTGCCCAGCAGTGCGGAGTTCACGTAGTCGCCGGCCGCCGGGATGAAGGTCAGCAGCGTGCCGGCGAAGATGCCCGGGGCGCTCATCGGCAGCGTGATCCTGAAGAAGGAGTTCATCGGGCTGGCGTACAGGTCGCCCGCGGCCTCCAGCAATCGGGTGTCCAATCGGCCCAGGTTCGCGTAGATCGGCAGCACCATGAACGGCAGGAAGTTGTAGGTCAGTCCGGCGACGACGGCGAAGGGCGTCGCGGTCAGGTGCCCGTCGGCTGGCAGGATCGCCACGAACTTCAGCGCCTGGGCGATGAAGCCCTCGTCGGCCAGGATCTGCTTCCACGCCTGCGTGCGCAGGATGAAGCTGGAGAAGAACGGGGCGATCAGCAGCACCAGCAGGATGCCCTGCAGCAACGGCTTCTCGCGCAGCCGCACCGCCACCAGGTAGGCCATCGGGAAGCCGATCAGCAGCGCCAGCACGGTGGCGATCAGCGCGAACCAGAAGGAGCGCAGCAGCTCGGGCCAGTAGGCCGAGAGCACCGTCATGTAGTTGCCGATCTCGAAGCCCGGCACGAATTCGCCGATCTCAGCTCCCGGCGGCTTCACGTACAGGCTCATCGCCAGCAGCACCACCACCGGCAGCGCGAAGAACAGCGCCAGCACCAGCAGCCCCGGGGCCACCAGGTAGATGCCGGTGCGCCCCTTGCGGCGCTCGGCGCGGATCTCATCCTTGCTGCGCAGGTCGCTCAGGCCCGACTTGCTGATGGTCTGCGTCATTGCTCCACCCCCGCGTCCATGCGCTCGTCGCCGGCCAGGCCGAACGAGTAGTCGGCCTCCCAGTACAGGTAGACGGTGTCCCCCACGGCCGCCGGCTGCTGCCCGCGGTTCTGCGAGAAGGTGCCGATGCGCCCGATGCCCGGCACGTCCACCAGGTATTCGGTGGTGGTGCCGGTGAAGGACACGTCGATCACGGTGCCCGACAGCTCGTTGTGCGCCGCCCCGGAGGAGGTGCGGTCGATGGTGATCTTCTCCGGGCGCACGCCCACGACCACCTGCCCGCTGGTCTGCACCGCGCGGTCCTCGGGCAGCAGCACGCTGTGCCCGGCGACGTCGACCTCCAGCAGCCCGGAGCGCTTGCCGGTGACCTCGCCGCGCATCAGGTTCGACTTGCCCAGGAAGTTCGCGACGAACGCGGTGCGCGGCAGCTCGTAGAGCTCGCGCGGCGGGCCCATCTGCTCGATCCGCCCCTCGTTCATGACCGCGACGGTGTCGGCCATGGTCATGGCCTCCTCCTGGTCGTGGGTCACGTGGATGAAGGTCAGGCCCACCTCGGTCTGGATGGTCTTCAGCTCCAGCTGCATCTGCCGGCGCAGCTTCATGTCCAGCGCACCCAGCGGCTCGTCGAGCAGCAGCACCTGCGGGCGGTTGACCAGCGCGCGGGCGAGGGCCACTCGCTGCTGCTGGCCGCCGGAGAGCTGGGCCGGCTTGCGGTTGGCAAGATGCGCCAGCTCCACCATTTCCAGCCCGGCCTGCGCCTTGGCCATCGCTTCGGGGTCCTTCTTGCGCTTCAGCCCGAACGCGACGTTCTCCAGCACGCTCATGTGCGGGAACAGCGCGTAGGACTGGAAGACGGTATTCACCGGCCGCTTGTGGCTGGGCAGCGAGGTGACGTCCTCGCCGCCGATCGAGATGCTGCCCTCGCTGGGTGCCTCCAGGCCGGCGATCATGCGCAGCGTGGTGGACTTGCCGCAGCCCGAGGGGCCCAGCAACGCGAAGAACGTGCCGGAGGGGACCAGCAGGTCCAGGTCCTTGACGGCGACGAACTCGGCGAAGCGCTTCGTGATGCCGCGCAGCTCAAGGTCCGCCCCCGAGGTGCGGGTTTCTGGCAGGGTGGGTGCAAGATTGGCGTTCATACCCCGATCACTTCCTGGAATTGGTTCTGGAAATCTGTTTCTTCCTCCACCGACAGCTCGCGCTCGGAGCTGGTGTTGGAAAGGAATTCTTCGGTCGGGAAGATCAGCGGATCCTCCACGAGCTCGGGATCGAACTTCTCCATCTCCTCTTGGGCGCCGAGAACCGGGCAGAGGTAGTTCACGTAGGCGGCGACCTCCGCGGCCACGTCGGGCTGGTAGTAGAAGTCCATGAGCTTCTCCGCGTTCTTCTTGTGCGGCGAACCCATGGGCACCTGGAAGTTGTCGCTCCACAGCAGGCCGCCGCGCTCGGGCAGCGCGAACTCCCACTTGCCGCCCTCCTCGAAGTTCAGCTGCGTGATATCCCCCGAATAGGCCAGGCCGGCGATCGCGTCGCCGCTGATCAAATCCTGCTTGTAGGCATTGCCCTTGACCTGGCGGATCTGCCCGTTTCGGATATTACGGTCAAGCACTTCCAGGCTGCGGCCGAACTCGACCTGTCCCCAGGACCCGGCGATGTCCACGCCGTCGTCGAGCATCAGCATCGGCATCGTGTCGCGCATCTCGTCGAGCATGAAGATGCGTCCCTTGAGCTCCGGATCCCACAGGTCCTCGACGTTGCGCAGCCCCTTGGGGAACGCCTCCTTGTTCCAGACCAGGCCGGTGTAGCCGGACTGCCAGGTCAGGGACTTTTTGCGCCCCGGATCGAAGCGCACCTCCTGCAGCGCCGGCAGCAGGTTCTTGATGTTCGGGATGTTGTTGTGGTCCAGCTCCTGGGCGTAGCCCTGGCGGATGATGCGTTCGGTCATCCAGTCGCTGAAGACCATCAGGTCCTGGCCGATGTCCTGCCCGGCGGCCAGCTGGGCCTGCACCTTGCCGTAGTAGGAGTCGTTCGAGTCGATGTCCTCCGCGTACTTTGCTTTCAGCCCGCTTTCCTTCATGAAGCGCTGCAGCGTCGGGTAGTTCTTGGCCTTCTCGTCGTAGTCAAGGTACAGGGTCCAGTTGGCCCAGTTCACCACGGCTTCGCTGTCCGACAGGTCGGTGGCCGGGGCCAGCGCCGCGGCGTTGCCCGAGCTGGTGCCCTTGGTCCCGCAGGCGGACAGCAGCCCGGCCAGGGCCAGGCCCGCCGCTCCTGCCAACACCGAGCGGCGCGAAGCCTGCGCCTGCTCGATGCCCTGCAACAGCCGTCGGCGCTGGTTATTGATAGCGCGTTGGCGCGTCATGCCATGCTCCTATGAATCATGCGCCGATGGCACTTTGGAAATCTGCGGCGAAACTCGATTCCTCGTCCGCCTCCAGCGACCGGAAGACGTGGGCCTTGGCCAGATCCTCCTCGGCCGGGAAGATGAGCGGGTTCTTCATCAGCGACGGATCGATCTTCTCCATCGCCTCCTTGGCCCCGGTGACCGGGCAGATGAAGTTCACATAGGCCGCCACCTGGGCGGCGATCTCCGGCTGGAAGTAGTAGTCCATCAGCTTCTCCGCGTTCGCCTTGCGCGGGGAGCCGATGGGAACCATCAGGTTGTCGCTCCACAGCGTGCCGCCGGCCTCGGGAATCACGAATTCCCACTGGTCGTCGTTCTCGAAGTTCATCTGGACCAGATCCCCTGACCAGACGATGCCGGCGATGGCGTCTCCCGAGATGAAGTCTTCCTTGTAGGAGTTGCCCTTGACCTGGCGGATCTGGCCGCTGTCGATGTTCGCGCGCAGCACCTCCAAAGCCTTCTGGAACTCGTCCTGGCCCCACTGGCCGGAGATGTCCACGCCGTCTTGCAGCATCAGCAGGCCCATGGTGTCGCGCATTTCGTCGAGCACTGTGATCCGCCCCTTCAGCGCCGGATCCCACAGATCCGAGACGCTCTTCAGGCCCTTCGGGTATTTCGCCTTGTTCCAGGCGATACCCGCGTAGCCGGACTGCCAGGTCAGCGAGTGCTCGCGGCCCGGGTCGAAGTCCACGTCCTGCAGGCTCGGCAACAGGTTGGAGCTGTTGGGGATGTTCGCCAGATCCAGCGCCTGAGTGTAGCCCTGGCGGATCACGCGCCCGGCCATCCAGTCGGTCAACGTGAAGATGTCCTGGCCGATGTCCTGCCCCGCCTTCAGCTGGGCCTGCACCTTGCCGTAGTAGGTGTCGTTGCCGTCGACGTCCTCGGAGTAGTTCACCGTAATGCCGCTCTGCTTGCTGAAGGCTTCGAGCGTCGGATAGGTCTTGGATTTGTCGTCGTAGTCCAGATAGAGCGTCCAGTTGGCCCAGTTCAGCGTCGGATCCGATGCGGATACGTCGGTCACGGCCGGAGCAGGGCCCGCCGTGGCACCTCCGCCGCCACCGGTGCCGCAGGCGGCAAGCAGCCCGCCCAGGCCCAGTGCGCCGGCGGCGCCGAGCACCGAACGGCGGCTGAGGCTGCGCTGGCTCATGGCGTTGACCAGTGCTCGAATTTGTGGATCCTGCGGCGTCTTGTGCGAGTGCGACATCGGACCATCTCCCCCATTTCTCATCGCTGCATGTGCGATCGATCACACGATTCGTGTTGAGGAACATCCTGTCAGGTCGAGGTGGCGCTGACAAGACTCCGGCAAAAGATTCCACATTAAAATCCTCCCCATAGCGTCGAAAACTTTATTGATAAACCCCTTTCGCAACTGATTCGGTGGCGGTAGTGTCGTGGCTAACGCTGTTGAGACGAGGATGATCATGACACTGCCGCCACCGGCGAGCGCCGGCATCGACGAGATTTCCAAGGAGATCATCGAGCAGCTGCAGCAAGACGGACGCCGCTCCTACGCCGCCATCGGCAAGGCGGTGGGCCTGAGCGAGGCGGCCGTCCGCCAGCGTGTGCAGAAGCTCGCCGACAGCCAGATCATGCAGATCGTGGCCGTCACCAACCCGCTGGAGCTGGGTTTCACCCGGCAGGCGATGATCAGCATCGTCGCCGCATCGGACATCAGCTCCACCGCCGACAGGATCGCCGAACTGCCCGAGGTCGACTACTGCGTGGTCACCGCCGGCAATGCGGACATCCTGGCCGAGGTGATCTGCTCCAGCGACGAAGACCTTCTGCGGGTTATCAGCACCATCCGCGGCATCGAGGGTGTGCTCAGCACCAACACCTTCACCTACCTTTCACTCAAAAAACAGGAATACAACTGGGGAACACGATGAATACTCCACTTGGCACCGACCGCCAGCAAGCCGCCCGCGACCACCTCTGGATGCACATGGCCCGGCACTCCGGCCTGCACAACGGGGGCAAGGTGCCGATCATTTCGCGCGGCGAGGGACACATGATCTACGACGACGCCGGCCGCGGCTACATCGACGGCCTGGCCGGGCTGTTCGTCGTCAACGCGGGCCACGGCCGCGCCGAGCTGGCCGAGGTCATGGCCAAGCAGGCGGAGAAGCTGGCGTTCATGCCGCTGTGGTCCTACGCCCACGAGCCGGCCATCGACCTGGCCGAGCGGTTGGCAGGCTACGCCCCGGGCGATTTGAACCGCGTCTTCTTCACCACCGGCGGCGGCGAGGCGGTGGAATCCGCGTTCAAGCTAGCCAAGCAGTACTTCAAGCTCAAGGGCCAGCCGGGCAAGACCAAGGTCATCTCCCGCGCGCTGGCCTACCACGGCACCCCGCAAGGCGCGCTGGCGATCACCTCGCTGCCGGGGATGAAGACCCCGTTCGAGCCGCTGGTTCCCGGCACCTTCCGCGTGCCGAACACCAACTTCTACCGCGCGCCGGAGATGTTCTCCGAGAACGAGAAGGACTTCGGGCTGTGGGCCGCCGAGCGCATCCGCGAGGCCATCGAATTCGAGGGCGCCGACTCGGTCGCCGCGGTCTTCCTAGAGCCGGTGCAGAACTCCGGCGGCTGCTTCCCGCCTCCCCCGGGCTACTTCGACCGGGTACGCGAAATCTGCGACGAGTACGACGTGCTGCTGGTCTCCGATGAGACCATCTGCGCCTTCGGCCGCATCGGCGACATGTTCGCCTGCAACGACTTCGGCTACACCCCTGACATCATCACCTCCGCCAAGGCGCTGACCAGCGGTTACGTCCCGCTGGGCGTGATGATCGCCTCCGAGAAGCTGTTCGAGCCGTTCACCAAGGGCGATACCACCTTCTACCACGGCTACACCTTCGGCGGTCACCCGGTGGCCGCGGCGGTGGCGATGGCGAACCTCGACATCTTCGAACGCGAGGACCTGAACGGCAACGTGCACCGCAACGCCGACGCCTTCAAGTCCACACTGGAGAAGCTCAAGGACATCGACATCGTGGGCGACGTGCGCGGCGCCGGCTACTTCTACGGCATCGAGCTGGTGAAGGACAAGTCCACCAAGGAAACCTTCAACGACGAGGAATCCGAGCGGCTGCTGCGCGAGTACCTCACCCCGGCGCTGTGGGAGGCAGGCCTGTACTGCCGGGCCGACGACCGCGGCGACCCGGTCATCCAGCTCGCGCCGCCGATCACCATCGGCCAGCCCGAGTTCGACCAGATCGAGTCGATCCTGCGCTCGGTGCTCTCCGAGGCGTCCAGCAAGATCTAGTTGTATTACCTACGGAGGTTGAGAACACGATCAGCCGGCGCCAGACCCTTCAGTGCAGTATGTCCTCGACGGTAGTTGTAATAGTCTAACCACCCCTGGAACGCGGCAACCCGCTCGGCCTCCGTGCGGTACGGCCTGGCATACGCCCATTCCTCCAGCATCGTCCGGTTGAACCGCTCCACCTTGCCGTTGGTCTGCGGCCGATACGGGCGCGTGCGCCGGTGCTTCACCGCTGCCCCCAGCGCGTCCCTGAACGCGTGGGACCGGTAACACGCCCCGTTATCGGTGAGCACCTGACGCACCGTGATGCCCAGCGAGGCGAAGTAGGCGTTGGCCCGTTCCCAGAACCCGGCCGCGGTTTCCTTCTTCTCATCTTTCAGGATCTCGGTATAGGCCAGGCGCGAGTGGTCATCCACCGCGTTGTGCAGGTAGGCGTAGCCGGGCCTCCGGTTGGCCTCGGTCCGGGTTTTGTTCCGCTTCCCGGCCGCCCGGCCCAGTGCTTGGTGGCCGCCGCCGTCGGGGATCCGCCCGAGTTTCTTGATGTCCACGTGGATCATGTCCCCGGGCGCCTTGTGCTCGTAGCGGCGGATGCACCGGCCGGTAGCCCGGTCCTGGAAGAACAGGCGGGAGCACCCGTACCGGGAGAGGACCTTGTGCACGGTGGAAGGGTGGATGCCCAGGTGGTAGCCGATGCGGGCCGGTCCCCAGCGGCGGTTCACGCGCAGGGCGATGATCCGTCGTTCGGTGCGGGTGCAGGTGCGGTGCGGGCTGGTGTGTGGCTGGCTGGAGCGGTCGTGCATGCCTGCTGCGCCGTGCTCGCGGTAGCGGGTGGCCCAGCGGTTGGCGGTGCCGGTGGAGACTTGGAAGCGTTCAGCGGCGCGGCGCAGGGACCAGCCGTGCTCGACTATGCAGTGGGCGAGCAGGGTGCGGCCTTTGGGCGTGAGGGTGGCGTTAGGATGGGACATGGAGAAGACCTCTGGGTTGTCGTGAATGTTGTCGCAAACACCACTTCACTCAGGGGTCTTCTCTTTGTCACTTTGCCGCGCCGTGTGTTCTTAACCTATGTGGGTATTACATCTAGTTTCCACACCCTTGGGGCGCGGCCGGTGTAACCTGGCTGCGCCCGATTGGTGCTTTGTGGCCTGTGACACTACTGTGTGGATTAAGCAGCCATGGAAGCAGGAACGTCATGCTGGAACCGACCCGAATCACGCTCGCCCGCCACGCGGCGGGGTATAGCACCCTGGATCTCGCCCGCCTGGTTCAGGTCGGCGAATCCACCGTCCGCCGCTACGAAACCTGCGGCGCCCCCGAGGCCCTGGCCGGGCAGCTGGCCGGCGCGCTGGGCTGCGCCCCGGGCTACTTCCACCGCCCGCCGGCTGCCGGGATCGATGTCGAACGCATCTTCTTCCGCACCCCGCGGCGCATCAGCCGGGCGCAGAAAACCGCCTGCTCGGCGCTGGGCCGCACCGGGGTCGAACTCTACAACCTGATCACCGCCGACTACACGCTGCCGGACACCGAGGTGCCCGACTACACCGGGTTCGACCCGGAGGCCGCCGCCGCGCAGTTGCGCCTGGACTGGAACCTGGGCTGCGGGCCGGTGCCCGACCTGATCTACGTGCTCGAATCGCGCGGCGTGCGGGTGCTCAGCCTGGCATCCGGGACCAGCTTCAGCTTCTGGGAAGAGGGGCAGGCGTTCATCTTCCTGGCCGCCGGGGACCGCGCCGAACAGCGCCACCAGCTGGCGCACGAGCTGGGCCACCTGCTGCTGCACAGCGCGCTGGGAGCCGACGGGCATGCGGCGGCCGAAGCCGAGGCGGAGCAGTTCGCCGCGCGCCTGCTGCTGCCGGCGCTATCGCTGCAGGCGCGCATGGGCGACACCCTGCAACTGCCGCAGCTGCTTGACCTGCAGGAGCTGTTCGGCGTCCCGGCCCGGATCATCCTGTCCCACGCCCGCGAATGCGGCATGCTCGGCGACGCCAGCTACAGCTGGCTGGTGCAGGAACTGGCGCTGGAACCGGCGCCGCGCCGCGCCCCGCTGGCCTCGCGGGTGTTCTCCCTGGTGTTCCCGTCGCTGCGCGGCGAAGACCGGCTGGATACCGCGCGGATCGCCGACACCCTGGGGGTGCCTGCCCGCACCCTGCACGAGCTGACCTTCGGACACGCCTTCATGGTGCTGCCGGGGCTGCGGGACGCCGCGCCGCGGGGCATGCCCGGTCACCTGCGCGCGCTGTCCTAGCGCGGGCGCCACCCTAGCGGTGCATGCCTGCCCGGACTAGGCTGGGCATTCCAGGCGGTGGCCTGCCGCCCGGTCTCGAAAGGGTACTGCCATGGACATCAACGCCGCCAAGGCCCGCGAACTGGCCGAAGAATCCCGCGAACAGGGCTGGCAGCGGCCGAGCTTCGCCAAGGGCATCTACATGGGCGAGGTCGACTTCTCGCTCATCGAACCGCTGCCCGCCCCCGATCCGGAAGCCGCCGCCCGCGGCGCGGCCTTCATCGCCGAGCTGGAGACGGTGCTGGACGGGTTCGACCCCGGGCGCATCGAGGCGGATTCCCGGGTGCCCGACGAATACATCGCTCAGCTGCGCGAGGTGGGCGCGTTCGGCATGAAGATCCCCACCGAGTACGGCGGGCTGGGGCTGAGCCTGCTGGACTACGGCCGCGCACTGATGCGGGTGGGCTCGGTCAGCCCCGCGGTCGGCGCCCTGCTCTCCGCCCACCAGTCCATCGGCGTGCCCGAGCCAGTCAAGTCCTTCGGCACCGAGGCGCAGAAGCGCGAGTACCTGCCGCGCTGCGCCGCCGGGGCGATCAGCGCCTTCCTGCTCACCGAGAACGACGTGGGCTCGGACCCCGCGCGGCTGGGCACGCGTGCGACGCTGAGCGAGGACGGCGCCTACTACACCCTGGAGGGCGCGAAGCTGTGGACCACCAACGGGGTGGTCGCCGAGCTGCTGGTGGTGATGGCCGCCGTCGAACCCCACGAGGCCTGCGGCGAGGTCCCGGCCGGCAAGGGCGGGATCACCGCGTTCATCGTGGAGGCCGACGCGCCGGGCATCACCGTGGAGAACCGCAACGCGTTCATGGGCCTGCGCGGGATCGAGAACGGCGTGACCCGCTTCGCGCAGGTGCGCGTGCCGGCCGCCAACCGGCTCTCGCGCGAGGGCACTGGCCTGAAAATCGCGCTGAGCACCCTGAACACCGGGCGCCTGTCCATCCCCGCGATGTGCGCCGGCGCCGGCAAGTGGGCGACGAAGATCGCGCGCGAATGGTCCGCCGCCCGCGTGCAGTGGGGCCACCCGATCGGCGAGCACCAGGCCGTCTCCTCCAAACTCGCCTACATCGCCGCCAGCACCTACGCGCTGGAGGCGGTGTTCGAGGTCAGCGCGCTGCTGGCGGACGCGGGCATGAAGGACGTGCGCATCGAGGCGGCGCTGGCCAAGCTGTACTCCTCCGAGGTCTCCTGCCGGATCGCCGACGAGCTCGTGCAGATCCGCGGCGGGCGCGGCTACGAGACCGCCGCCTCCCAGGCCGCCCGCGGCGAGCGCGCGGTCCCGGTCGAGCAGCTGCTGCGCGATCTGCGCATCAACCGCATCTTCGAGGGCTCCACCGAGATCATGCACCTGCTCATCGCCCGCGAAGCCGTCGACGCGCACCTGCAGGCCGCCGGCGCGCTGGCGGTGGCCGACTCCACGCTGGCGGAAAAGGCCGCCGCGGCGCGCGAGGCCTCCGGATTCTACGCCCGCTGGCTGCCCAAGCTCGTCGCCGGCGCCGGCAGCCTGCCCGGCACCTACTCGGAGCACGGCCCGCTGGCCAAGCATCTGCGCTACATCGAGCGCACCAGCCGCAAGCTGGCCCGGCAGACCTTCGCCGGCATGGCGCGCTGGCAGGCAGGGCTGGAGAAGCAGCAGGTGTTCCTGGGGCACATCGTGGACATCGGAGCCGAGCTGTTCGCCATGGCAGCGGTAATCGCCAAGACCTCAGCTCTGCTGGATTCCACCGCCCCCGAGCGCTTCTCCGCCGAGACCCTGGCGCAGGCGTTCTGCGAACAGGCCACCCGGCGCTGCGAGGACCATTTCGAGCACCTGTGGGACGGCACCTCGCACGACGACAAGGTCGCCGAGGACCTGCTCGACGGGGCCTACCTCTGGCTTGAGGAGGGTGTGCGCGACGTGTCCGAGGGCACCGGCCCATGGATTGCGCCGTGGTCCGAGTCCGGGCGCGCGGACGTCCGCCGTCTCTACGGAACGGCGGACTAGCTGCCACGCCCCTGGCCGGCTAGTACCTGGTCCCGGCGGAGATGCCTCCGTCGACCGCGTACTCTCCGCCGGTGCAGAAGCTCGATTCGTCGCTGGCCAAAAAGAGGATCAGGCCGCTGACCTCTTCCGGCCGGGCGAAGCGCTCAAGCGAGTTGCCGGCCAGGTCCTCCTCGGTGAGCGGGCGCAGCGCCTGGGTCAGCGCCGTCGCGACCGCGCCGGGGTGCACCGAGTTGACCCGGATACCGAAGTCGGCCAGTTCCAGCGCCGCGGACTTAGTCAGCCCGCGCAGGCCCCACTTCGACGCGCAGTAGGCGTGCCGGTTCGGGTAGCCTTCCAGTCCGGCGGTGGATGACACGTTCACGATCGAGGAAGCTCCTGACTTCTTCAGCTCGCGCACCGCCGCGCGCATGCCCAGGAAGGCGCCGGTCAGGTTGATGTCCATGACCCGGTTCCAGCTTTCCAGCGTGGTGTCTTCCAGCGGCGCGTCGTCGTGGATACCGGCGTTGTTCACCAGCACGTCCAGCCCGCCGAATTCCGCCACGGCTTGCGCCACCGCGGCCTCCCAGTCCCCGGCGTCCGCCACGTTCAGGTGCGCGTAGCTGGCGCGGTCTCCGAGCTCGGCCGCCAGCGCACGTCCTGCTTCGTCGTTGATGTCAGCGAGCAGCACGGTGGCGCCTTCCGCGATGAAGGCGCGTGCGTGCGCGGCACCCATCCCCGAAGCCGCTCCGGTAATCAGTGCGCGTTTTCCTGCAAGTCTCATGCGTTGCTTCTTTCCGTGTGGAGTTGCCGTCGTTCCGGAGGGAAGGCCCGGCGCCCGTCCGGTCCTTGGCGGCACCGGAAAACCCTGCAGCGGGAAGGACGCCCGCCGTCTCCCGGTTCCGCACGTCCGGGCACGGGGTGTGTTCCACCAAACCATCCACCTGAGACACGGTCAATCCACCCGGCGCGGCGTCGAGTGACTAGACGAAAACCGGAATTTGTCTAGCATGGGGTCATGTCACCGTACCGAAATGCCGTTGCGACTCCGTCCCTGCGCGCACGCCAGAAGGCAGCGACCCGTGAGCTGATCATCGACGCGGCAGTGGTGGTTTTCGCTGCCAGGGGCTATGAGAACAGCCGGATCGACGAGGTGGCTTCCTGCGCCGGAACAAGCCGGGCGACTTTCTACCTGCACTTCCGCCGCAAGAGCGATCTGCTTTTCGAGCTGAGACACCGAGCGGAACAAGATTTCGAACCTGACTACCGGAAACTTGTTTCGCTGCTGCGCGATCCCCGGGTTGAAGAAATCCAGCAGTGGCTGCTCCGGGGATTGTCCCGCTGGTCCGAAGCAGCGGTACTGATGCGCCCGGTCTTCGACGCCGCAGACCAGGACCGGATGCTGGCCAAACAGCTGCTGCCGGAGACTCTTCCCGGCTCGAAGCCGCTGGCCCGGGCCCTGGTCGATGCCGAGGTGTGCCCCGATGAATCGACCGCCGACGCCATGGCCATGGTTTTCATGGCACCGCTGTTCATTGCTTTCCGGCGACGGGCGTTCGGCACGCCGGTCAATGAGGAACGGCTGGCGGTTCTCACCGCGCAAAGCTGGACCGCCATGGCCGTGGAACATCTTCGGCCGGGCTCGGCGAACCACTAACGAATGCCTTGGCCACAGCCTGGGACGCGGTCACCCCGTAGTTCTAACCAGCCGCCATCTGATCGGAATAGTAAACTTTTCAGAAAAACAAGATAGTGGGTCGGTGTCCGTTTGTGCGAGCTACCGGCGGGAATAGGCAGGTTAGCGGTTCTCCGCTCGCGCGACTTTCCTTGATCGTCATTGCTTCGCTGGATGATTCGGTTCTCGCCAGAGTTGTCACGTTCTCCCGGGGGCGCCTCGGATCACTGCCATCGTCCCGTCTTCAGGAGCATATGCCCGTGTCCGGCAATCGAGCGATCTATTCGGGATGCCCGCTCCGTAGCAAGGTTTGCACTGACTGAGAGCGTCTTGCGGCCGACTAGCACCGCACTCACCGAATCGGCAGCTTCTACCGCTTCGGGCTTCCAGACGGCGTTTGGGGTCGCACCGTCGATGGTATCCACACCCACTGCCATGCGGGCTGTTGTGCCCTTCGAAGCCGGTCAAGCTTTGCGCCTTCGACTTTGCTCGGCCGGGGCGGTAGCTGGGCGCGATGTGTTCGTGCACCGATTCACTGCCGCGACGTCGGACCAATTTACGCCCGGACGACGTGCACGGGCATTCCCCCGAATGGCTGGACGGGTTCGAGGGCACCGGCATGACCACGAGCGCCGGGTCCCTTCTGAAAAGTTGATCCGGGATTTTCCGAGTCCGGCCGTGCAACCCCGGTTCCGTTGCGGGGCCAACGTCAGCGATCCTTTCAGGACCTACGGGTCAGCGATGCTGGCGTCCAGTCTGCCCGCCCGCCACAGCACCGTGGCCTGCCGCGCCCACTCGGCCAACCGCAGGGCTTCAGAGGGCGAGAAGAAGTAGGTGTTGAACTGCAGGCGCTGCTCTGGGTCCAGCTCCCTGGGCAGCAGCACCATGGGACGCGAGCCCTTGACCTTCACCGCGTGGAACAGCCCGCAATGCCGGGCGATATGGTGGATTTCGCAATACAGGTCGCTGGTCTCGATGTCGGTGCGGCCGCCGAGCTCCCACTTGTCCAGATGGTCCAGCTCGCAGCGGTGCGCCGGCATGCTGCACCCCGGATAGGCGCAGCCGCGGTAGGCGGCGCGGATCGCCCGGGCCTGGGATTTGGAAAACAGCCTTTGGGTGCGCCCGAGATCCAGGATGCGGCTCTTGCCGTTGAGCACCACCGGGTACAGCCCGGCGTTGCACACCATGGCGCGTGCCTGGCCCGCCGGAATCGGGATGCCTGAGGTGCTGACCGCGAAGTCCCGGCCGGTTTCGAGCATCTTGTCGTAGTCCAGCAGCACACCGATCTGCGGGGTGATCACCGCGTGGCCGTCGGCCGCCAGGGCGCCCGGTCCGTTGGCCTGCAGCACCGCCATCAGACCCAGCAGATGCCGCAATTCAGGGCGCAGATCCTCGAAGGGACCGGGAACCGCCGCGTCATTCGCAGCCGTTCGCGCCGTGCCGCCAACTGCGCCGGGCGGGGTTCCGGAAGGTGCCTCGGCGTCCGTGCCGGGTTCGCGGTCTGCTTCCCGGCGGTTTCCGCACTCGTTGTCGTCATCCTCGGGGCAGATATCCGCATCGAAGCCGCTGGGGCAGTCGTCGTCGGGCGTTTCGTCTCCGGTGCCGTCGGTGAAGTGGTCGCCGGCGGAGTGGTCGCCGGTGGGGTCGTCGTCAGCGGAGTCGTCGGCTGCGGAGCCGGCCTTGGCCCAGTCCGGCATGGTGGACTCGTCGTCCCAGCCGGGGGCGGAGTCGTCGTCGGTGAGCGCGGCGGCCTGCTCGGCGAGCGCGTCGCGGTTGCCGGCCATGGTTTTAGGGTTGTCGACGGCGCGGAAGATGGCGTGCATGGTTTCGCCCTGCGAGGGCAGCAGCTTGACCAGGAAGCGCTCCAGCCCGTTGCGGATGCCCAGCGGGTAGACACCGATCTGCGAGAGCAGGGCCTCGGGCGGGCGCCGCTCCCCCACCGCCTGGGCGACCAGCGCGGAGATGTGCTTGCGCGCGGTGGCCGGCTGGCTGCGGATGAGTTCCAGCGAGAGCTCCTGGAGTTCGGCCCGGGTCTGCTCCGCCTCGGGCCCGGTCCCCAGGTCCTTGTCCGCGGCCCTGATCTTGCGGGCAGCGGAGATGACCAGGCGTGGGTCGGTGTCCGGATCGTCGAAAGCTGCGGCCAGCACCGGCAGCGCGGGGCCGGCCGGCTCGCCGGCGTCGGTGACCTGTGCGATCAGGCTGTCGGCGGCGGCCAGGCGGTCGCGGGCGGTGGAGACCGGCACGTTCAGCCAGCCGGCCAGCAGGTCCAGCGCCTTCTTGAAGTGGGTGCGTGCGACGGTGGTGCGGCCGGCGGCGGCCTCGACGTCCTGGGGCGTGGGCTCCAGGCCCCCGTCGGCGATGGCCTGCAGCGAGTCCGTGTCGAGCTTGTGGGCGCCGGTGCGGCGCACGGCTTCCGCGGCGCGCAGCTGGGCGCGGCTGAGCTGCTGCGCGAGGTGCTCGATGAGCAGCGCCGCATAGGCGGCGTGCCCAGCGGGGACGTCGGGGTCGGACAGGGCGCTCACCGCCGATCCGAGCAGCCTGTCCGCCTGGGACAGGTTCATCAGTGCTTCGCTGCTGGTGCTCATGGATCCAGCGTGCCCGGGCGGCGGCAGGCTCGGGGCGACAGTACTGCACGGTGGGGATAAACCGGTGCACGGTGATTTCCGGCGTGCCTCGCCCTGTAACAGGCGTGCGGGCTTGGACACGTACGCTTAGCCGTGCATGCGGTACCAGAGCAGCGCCACCTGCAAGCTGGCGCGGGACTCGGCGGATTCCAGCGAGACCCCGAGCTTGTCCTCCAGCTTGGCCAGCCGGGCGTAGAGCGTGGGGCGCGAGAAATAGCCGGCCTTGGCCAGGGCGGACTTGTTGCCGCCGTGGGCCAGGTAGAGCTCCAGCAGCTGCAGCCCGTCCTCGTCGAGCGGGGAAAGCAGGCCGTCCAGCTCGGTGTGCGCGAAGGCGCGCAGCCTGGCATCGGCGCCCATCGCGGAGAGCACCCCGCGCAGGCGCAGGTCGGCGAAGCGGTAGTAGGGCTGGGCGCGGGTGGGCAGGTGCGGGACGATGTGCGCGACGTGGGCGGCCTCGTCCAGCCGGGCCAGGCAGGCGGCCAGCGGTCCCTCCGCGGCGACGCCGATCGCCACCGGCTCGGCCAGCTGCTCGGCCAGCCGGCGGGTGAAGCCCTGCAACGCGGAGTCCACCAGCTCGCGGGCGCGCACCGGCAGGATGACCGCCAGGTAGCCGGGTTTCAGCGACCCGGCGAGCACCCCCAGGTGCAGGGTGTCGGCCAGCTGCTCGATGACTTCCAGCGCGGCGCGCTCGGCCAGCTGGGTCTCCGTGGGGGTGCGCTCCCCGGCAGCCAGCGAGAGCACCAGCGGAACGTAGTAGGGCGCGGCGTCCAAGCCCAGGGACTGGGCGCGCACCGCGATCTCCTTGTCGCCGTAGCCGTGCGCGGCCTGCAGCTCGTGCAGCATCGAGGTTCGCGCCTGGTAGAGCAGTTCGCGGTCGTCGCGCCCGGAAAGCCGGGCGATGGTCAGCGCCTGGCCGGCGCGCTCCAGCACCAGCGCGGCGTTGGCATCGTCCTCCAGCGCGGCCGGGACGATGAGCCGGCCCCAGCGGCGGCGGGCCGCCCCCACCGGGGTTTGCAGCCAGTTCTCGGCGCCCGCCGAGCGCCCGGTGTGCTCCAGGTAGCCGACGAAGCGGGAGCGGGAAATCCAGTCGTCGAGATCCGCGTTCGCGTGGGCGAGGACCAGGTGGCGCACGTCCTCGAGCACCACCGGAGCGTCAAGCAGCTCGGCGGTGCGCTCGACGATGGCCTGCTCGTCGGCCTCTGAGAGCGAGAGTTCGGTGTAGATCTCGTGCACGCTGCGCGAGAACTGCAGGTCTGCCAGCTGCTGGGCGACCAGCTTCTGGTGGATGACCTCGGTGATGGCCACGAAACGGACCTTGCGGCGCAGCCTGATGACGGGGAACCCGAGCCCTGCCACCTGCAGTTCCGCTTCGCCCGGTGCCTCGATGATCACGCCCGCCGCGCCGGCGTCGCGCAGTTGTTCCAAAAAGCCGCGAACGTCGGTCACGTTGCGCAGCGTGGTGAGCACCAGCTCGCGGCCGAAGAGCAGGTCAACGTTGGATTCCGACTCGGTGACGTGCACCCAGCGCAGCTCCGCGTCCAGCCCGTCGGCGCACAGCAGCTGCGGATCGGCCTCCTGCACCACCGGCAGGGCCAGCACGTCGTTGACAGTCAGCATCCTCGCACCTTTACACATCGTCGCAGCGTCACGATAAATCATTACATACTGCCTGTGTCGCAGGCCATGTTCGTGCCCGATGATGAATTCAGGAATCCATTCGAGGACAACAAGGAGCCACGATGAACACGACGCTGACATCAACCCTGCAGCACTGGATCGACAACGCCAACTACGTTGCAGACGACCGCACCGGCAAGGTCTACAACCCTGCCACCGGCGAGGTCGCCCGCGAGGTGGCACTGGCCTCCAAGGCAACCACCGAGGCAGCGATCGCCTCCGCGCACGCAGCCTTCCCGGGCTGGCGCGACACCTCCCTGGCACGGCGCACCGCCATCATGTTCCGCTACCGCGAGCTGCTCACCGAGCGCAAGGGCGAGCTGGCGGCGATCATCACCGCCGAGCACGGCAAGGTGCTCGACGACGCGCTGGGCGAGGTCGCCCGCGGCCTGGAGGTCGTGGAGCTCGCCTGCAACGCGCCGTACCTGCTCAAGGGCGAGTACTCGGAGAACGCCTCGACCGGCGTCGACGTGCAGTCCATGCGCCAGCCGCTGGGCGTCTCGGCCATCATCTCCCCGTTCAACTTCCCGGCCATGGTGCCGCTGTGGTTCTTCCCGGTGGCCATCGCCTCGGGCAACACCGTGGTGCTCAAGCCTTCGGAGAAGGACCCGTCGGCCGCCAACTGGATGGCCGAGCTGTTCGCCGAGGCAGGCCTGCCTGCCGGCGTGCTGAACGTCGTGCACGGCGACAAGGAGTCGGTCGACACCCTGCTGAACGACGAGCGCATTTCCTCGGTCTCCTTCGTGGGCTCGACCCCGATCGCCCAGTACGTCTACTCCACCGGCACTGCCAACGGCAAGCGCGTGCAGGCCTTCGGCGGAGCGAAGAACCACATGCTGGTGCTTCCCGACGCAGACCTTGACCTGGCAGCCGACATGGCGGTGAACGCCGGCTTCGGCGCCGCCGGCGAGCGCTGCATGGCGATCTCCGTGGTCGTTGCGCTGGAGGGCATCGCCGATCAGCTGGTCGCCAAGATCGCCGAGCGCGCCAAGACCCTGCGCGTGGGCGATGGCACCCGCGGCTGCGACATGGGCCCGCTGATCACCGGCGAGCACCGCGACAAGGTCGCAGGCTACATCGACGCCGGCATCGCCGCCGGGGCCACCCTGGCCCTGGACGGCCGCACCGGTACGGTGGACGCCGACGGCGAAGGCTTCTTCCTGCACCCGACCATGTTCGACAACGTCACCACCGACATGAGCATCTACACCGACGAGATCTTCGGCCCGGTTCTGTCCGTGGTCCGCGTGGAGTCATTCGACGAGGGCGTCGAGCTGATCAACTCCTCGAAGTACGGCAACGGCACCGCGATCTTCACCAACGACGGCGGCGCCGCCCGCCGCTTCGAGAACCGCATCCAGGTGGGCATGGTCGGCGTCAACGTGCCGATCCCGGTACCGGTGGGCTACCACTCCTTCGGCGGCTGGAAGGCCTCGCTGTTCGGCGACCAGCACGCCTACGGCCCGGAGGGCTTCAAGTTCTTCACCCGCAACAAGGTTGTCACCAAGCGCTGGCTGGACCCGAGCCACGGCGGCATCAACCTCGGCTTCCCACAGAACGACTAGGACCAATGACTACCGAAATCAGCGACATCACCAGCGAGCAGATCGCAGCCGGCCAGCGTGCCCACGAACTTGACCGCGAGCACGTTTTCCACTCCTGGCAGGCGCAGGGCCCGTTCAACCCGATGACGATCCTGAAGACCGAGGGTTCGTACGTGTGGGACGGCGAGGGCAACAAGCTCATCGACCTCTCCAGCCAGCTGGTGAACACGAACGTCGGCCACCAGCACCCGAAGGTCGTCGCGGCGATCATCGAGCAGGCGGGCAAGATCGCCACGATCGCCCCGCAGCACGTGAACGACGCTCGCTCCGAGGCGGCGCGGCTGATCGCCTCGCACACCCCGGGCGACCTGGACAAGATCTTCTTCACCAACGGCGGCGCCGACGCCAACGAGCACGCCATCCGCATGGCCCGCGTGCACACCGGCAAGCACAAGGTGCTCTCCGCGTACCGCAGCTACCACGGCGGCACCCACCTGGCGGTGAACGTCACCGGCGATCCGCGCCGCGTGGCCTCGGACAACGCCTCCGACGGCGTCGTGCATTTCTTCCCCGCCTACCCGTACCGCTCCTACTTCAACTCCACCACGGAGGCCGAAGAGACCCAGCGCGCGCTGAAGCACCTGGAAGACACGATCATCCTCGAGGGTGCATCGAACATCGCCGCCTTGGTCCTGGAGTCGATCCCGGGCAGCGCAGGCATCTACGTGCCGCCGGCAGGCTACATGGAAGGCGTGCGCGAGCTGACCCGCAAGTACGGCATCGTGTTCATCGCCGATGAGGTCATGGCGGGCTTCGGCCGTTCGGGCGAATGGTTCGCGGTGAACCACTGGAACGTTGTTCCGGATCTGATGACCTTTGCCAAGGGCGTGAACTCCGGCTACGTGCCGCTGGGCGGCGTGGCGATCTCCCCGCAGATCTTCGAGACCTTCCGCGAGCGCGTCTACCCGGGCGGGCTGACCTACTCGGGCCACCCGCTGGCTTGCGCGGCAGCGGTTGCCACCATCGAAGCGATGGAGGAAGAGGACCTGGTTGCCAATGCCAAGCGCTTGGGCGATGAGATCATCGGCCCGCGCCTGGCGCAGTTCAAGGCCGACCACCCGTCGGTGGGCGACGTGCGCGGAACCGGCGTGTTCTGGGCGATCGAACTGGTCACCAACCGCGAAACCCGCGAACCGCTGGCCGCCTACGGCGGCAGCTCGCCGGAAATGAACCAGGTCATCGCCGCGGCCCGCGCCGCAGGCCTGCTGCCGTTCGCGAACTTCAACCGCCTGCACGTGGTGCCGGCGCTGAACATCCCGGACGACGTGCTCATCGAGGCGCTGGACAAGCTGGAACAGGCGCTCGTCGTCGCCGACGGCTTCGTCAAGTAGCCGACCCCGCACAGCTGGCAGGAATCCCCCTGCCAGCTGTGCTTTTTAATATTCGGTATTAACAATTCGCTGGCAGATGAATGGGCCGCAGGCTCCCGCTGGTGCTGTGAAATACTGGGGTCAACCGCAAATCTTTATGGAGGAACTCATGGCAGGCGACGCTTTCCAGCCGCATCTTCAGTGGGGTGTCAAGGCCTCGTTCGTTGGATACATTGCATCGCTGGCTGACGGCCGCATCGAGGCCTCGAATGGCGTGTGGCAGGTCGGCAACGCGCTGGCCTTCCCCGTGCACCCGGCGGTGGACGTTCCCGACAACGAGATCTGGTTCAACGGGCGCGTGTCTTTCTCGGGCCACGGCGGGATGATGAAGCTCGAGCTGAACGAACCGCGCATCGAGAACCAGGGCGAGTCGATCTTCCTGACCATCGACACCCCCGAGGGCCGCACTGCCATCGCGGAACTGACCGAGACCGGAGTTTCGCACGCCATGGGCATGACCCGAACCCGGTTCTCGGCCGTGGTGACTGAAGACGGCTCCAAGATGTTCAACGGGCAGTACCCTGCCGGGCAGGCGATGGAAGAAGTCGAAGTCACCCTGCGCGGCTAGAAAACGCCTATTACAGGGAAACCCTGCACCGCACGCGCGGTGCAGGGTTTTTCAGTTCCTACTGTCGGGAGAACTCGGAGGCGCGGATGACCTGATCCTCGCTGAGCCCATGTCCCGTGTACTTCTCGAACTGCGCGGCGGCCTGCAGGGCAATCACCTCGGCCCCGGTGATGACCTGCTTTCCGTGCTCCCGTGCGGCGGCGACCAGCGGGGTCTCGCTGGGGAACGCGACCACGTCGAACACCGTTTCCGCCGCGGCGATCTGCGCATCGCTGAATGACTGGATAGCGGCCTGTTCTCCGTCCATGCCCAGCGGCGTGACGTTGACCAGCACCTGGTGGCCCGGTTCCGGATCGGCATCGATGAATGCGTAGCCGTACTTCTGCGCCAGCGCCCCTCCCGCGGCGATGTTGCGCGCGAGCACCGTGAGGTTCTCGAAGCCGGCATCGCGGAATGCCGCGACCACCGCCTTGGCCATGCCCCCGGAACCGCGGACCAGCACGTTCGCCGACGGGTCCAGCTCGTGGCGCCCGATCAGCGTGGCGATCGCCTCGAAGTCGGTGTTGGAGGCGCTGAGGTGGCCGTCGGTGTTCACGATGGTATTCACCGAGTCGATGGCCGCCGCCGAAGGCTCGATGGTGTCCACCAGCGCCATGACGTCCTCCTTGAAAGGCATGGACACCGAGCAGCCGCGGATGCCCAGGGCGCGGACGCCGGCAATCGCACCGGCCAAGTCGTCGGTGGAGAACGCCTTGTAGATGAAGTTCAGCCCCAGTTCCTCGTACAGGTAGTTGTGGAAGCGGGTGCCGATATTCGACGGCCGGCCGGACAGCGAGATGCACAGGGTCATGTCTTTATTCAGGATGGGCATGCAGAGCTCTTCCGGAGTCGGGGGGACGAGGTCTTCACCTAATATACGGCGGCTGCAAGCGACCCCGGGGCATTAAAGATGTTTTTTGCGCTCCGAGTCCTCCGGCTCCATCGATCTGGCCGCATCAGCTCCGTCGGGCTTGGAGGGGACTCGCCGTCAGTCACGTGGCATTTCGAACTTCTTGAGTTTGTGCGTGCCGTCGCAGAACGGTTTGATGGCCGAGCTTCCGCAACGGCACAACGCCACGGTTTCACGGCTTGTCGGAACAGCTTCGCCCTCCGCGTCGAGAATCTCGAAGTCGCCACGGAGAATCAGCGGCCCCTGCGGGCAGACCACGATCTGCGCTCCCTCCGCGCTCATGCCTCGACCTTTACTTTCGGCTGGCGCAGGGACGAACGGCCCCGGCCCCACGCCTCAAGCTGGTGGGCTCCCACCAGCGCGTCGATGGCGCAAGCCGCCTGCGCGCCGAAGAACACCGCTTCGGCGATGCTGGGATCCTGCTCGATCAATCCGCCCGCCAGATCGCGACCGGCGATCTGCTCGTGGACCGCATCGGCTTCCACATGCTCATCGAAGTAGTCTGTCACCGGGGAGTCGAAGCCCAGGCGCCGGAATCCGCGTGCATACCTGGCATTGGGGATCGACGATGTCATCTCGTAGATGGCAAGGTGGCCGGCGATGCTGCCGCGCAATCGACGATGCAGGCCGAAGAACGACATCATGTTGACCGACGCCAGCGTGATGGCAGGCAACGACTCGATATAGGCTCCGAACTCGGAGTCGAGCCCCAGCCCCCGCATGGTGGTTTCGAACAGCTCGGAGTGCATGGCGCCGGGCCTGCCTGCCCCGTACTCGTCGAACTGGATCTCCATCAATGCGGACTTTCCGCGCCCTGTCAGGCGTGGAATCGCCCACGAATGCGGGTCGGCTTCCTTGAGCTGGTAGATGGACTTGTGCATCAGGAATTCACGCGCCTGCTCAACCGTCGCATGCCGGGATATGTAGGTCGAGACCGATGGTCCGTCGTCCGCGCTGGCAAGGGCGAAAAGTTGTCGAGCCGTATCCTGGGCAGATCCGAGCGAGAAACTTGGATCCCCGGCGATCTGCCGCAATCGTGCCTCAAACTGTTCTTCGATCTTTGCCCGAAGGCCCAGCAGAGGCGGGTTCCATTCCCAGCGTGCATCGATGCCATCGAACCCGCGGTAGTGCAGTTCGTAGAGGACGAATAGGACAATCTGGATGTCCTCGCTATGGAGGATGTCTTCCGAGTCCAGGACTTTGAAGGCCTCATGTTCCAAACCTGACAGATCGACATCGGGGTCGTAGGTTCTCAGCACCTCGAAAAGAGATTCGCTGATCCGGCCGCGGTCTTCTGGAAGCTCCACTTCTCCACCTGCTCCTTAATGCACACATACTGAAAAAACGACTATAGGCAATGGCCAACCGGTTGACCGGGCCGGGGTACGGATTACCAGAGAATTCACACGAGGCATTCGAGCCAGCTCGAAACGCGCCAGCCAGTCATGGGTTGCTGCGGAGTTCCGAAATCGTTTCCCGGGCGAATTCCTGCTGGGCGTCGTGGACGAGTGCCGTGCCTCCCCCGCGTGCCCAGCTTGCGCGCTGCCGTTGCGCGCCGTTCCCGACAGAGGTGATCCGCGCGAAGTAGTTCTGCACGAAATCGAGATCGCCGTTGTGCGCCAGATGTTCGCCGGCATAGTCGAGCAATTGCCCCAGCACTTGCTCCGGCTCCAGTCTGGTTTCGGTTCCCGCATCGAATAGCGGTCCTGACAGGCCCATTTTGGAGGCATGCCACAGACCGAGATCCAGCAGCCGGTCCTCCACGGTCTTGGCCACGCCTCCCTGCGCGAGACCGGTATCCACCAGAGCCCTAACCAGCATGGCTATGGCCACCGATTCGTCGGCCGTCAACTGCCCGTCGGCCGTGCGCACCTCTATGGTGGGGTTGCGCTCGGACAGGCGCACGGCCCAGCCGATATGTCCAGCGTCGAGCAGGGCGCCGGAATCGAGCATTATCCGGCGCATCCGCTGGTAGTGCTCCATGGAGTCGAACGCCGGAGGAACGCCTATCACGGACCAACGGCGGTAATGCACCATCCTCCAGGACTCAAATCCGGAAAGCTCACCGTTCCAGACCGGCGAGTTCGCCCCAATGGCAGTCAGTGCTGGAAGCCACGGGCGCAGCACGTTCATGGCCTGCAGCCCGGTTGGGGCGTCAGGGATATGCACATGGATATGCAGCCCGTTGATGTAATGCTCGCGCACGATCCCCGGCACGAACTGGCGGATATCCTCGTAACGCTGCCCTTCGGACACCTCCGTCGCTCCGGGAAGGAAGGGCGGCGTGCCAGTTGCTACTGCCGCCAGGCCTGCACCCGCACACGCTTCCTGCAGCTTCTGTCGACCCAACAGCAAGCTTTCCAAGGCATCGGATGCCCTGGTGCAAATTCCGGATACAAGTTCCACCTGGGGACGGAGGAGCTCCGGGACAAGCGTTGCCCCAGCCAGGTTCTCGCCCTGCAGATCCCCCAGTAAGCCGGGCGGGACCGTGGCCAAAGTCGCGGTCTGGGGATTCACGAGGAAAAACTCTTCCTCGATCCCGAAAGTTCTGGGCATGCACTATCCTTCCGGGATGTCGATTCTGCTTCAGCTGGAGTTTATGCGGGCTTGCGGCTCGGCTCGGCATGCCGGCTCCGAATCACAGGAAACGCAAAGAAGAACGCAACATTTCCGCGAACTGCGTCTTCCTCCACATCGCCCGAATTCCACCAGAGCTGCCACGGGTTTCTGGTGATTTCCCATGAGTTCGCGTCGCATGCATAACATCGCCACCGGACTCTCCCTACGCTGGTGCACAAGGGACCGGATTAAAAGCTTTCCGGGTGGATGAAATCGCCTAGTTTCTTGAGGATGCCACGTAGTGAAGAAGCCAATTGATCACGAGAAATTGCATAAATACCTCAGTGAACACCATTTGGGTTCCGCTGCCGGGCTGGAACATTTCGCCAGCGCCAAACGGATGTGGGCCGATACTCAACATGCGGACGTCTTCCACTCCCTCTGGTTGCAGGTTAAGGAAGACCAGCAGGATCTCGAGCGCATCTTGCAAAAGCTGGGCCGTGAGCCCCACGGCCTTGCATTGCTTGCCGAGCCATGGGCTAAGCTTCTGGGCAAGATCAACTTGCTCAATCCCCTGCGGCAGCGCCGCAAGACGCTGGCT
Organism: Arthrobacter sp. YC-RL1; assembly: GCF_001454985.1. Lineage (NCBI taxonomy): Bacteria > Bacillati > Actinomycetota > Actinomycetes > Micrococcales > Micrococcaceae > Arthrobacter > Arthrobacter sp. YC-RL1. The sequence continues at coordinate 995,045 of NZ_CP013297.1, read as the reverse complement.
CAGACACAGCTCGATGTGCTGACCGGCCTGCTGAATGCCAAGCACAGCATGTGGCGCACCCTGCTGCTCATGGTTGGTGAAGAGCCGACGCTGGACCAAGCCTTGCTGAGCGATCTGAAGTTGCGTGCCGAATCGCAGATTCGCCAACTATCGGAGTTCAGCGACAGTTCATGGGCCGAGCGCTTTCGCTGAGTTTGACCGAACTGAGATACGGAAACAAGTTATATGACACTGCGCGCCCATGTTATCGGCTCCGGCCCCAATGGCCTGACCGCCGCTGCGATCCTTGCCGAAAACGGAATCGAAGTGGATGTCTACGAACGGAACGAGGAGATCGGGGGTGCCGCCGCAAGCGCCCGGGCATTTGATGGCGAGGCCTTGATCGATCTGGGTGCGGCGGCCCATCCTTTTGCCTACGGCAGCAAGGCGTTCCGGCACTTGGACTTGCATAGCCACGGCCTGAGCTGGGATTTCCACGACATGCCGCTGGCTCATCCGCTCGATGACGCACCGAGCGTGCTCCTGCACCAAACGCTCGCGGCTACCACCGCCCAATTCGCAGCGGATCGGAAAATCTGGACGGCCCTGCACGGCCCCTTCGTCAAGCGTGCGCAGCAGCTGCTGGACAACGTGACCGGCCCGCTGTTGCGCGTGCCACCGAACCCTGTGCTGATGGCACGCTTCGGTCTGCGCTCACTACCTCCAACGGCCGTCATGGCCTCCAGCGTCTTGCGCAGCCGACAAGCCCGGGCCCTCTTCTCCGGAACCAGTGCGCACTCCATGCTTCCCCAATCCCATCCATTCACCTCGGGGTTCGGGATCATCTTCGGGTCGCTGGGCTCAAGTTGGGGCTGGCCGGTAGCGCATGGCGGCACCGGATCGATTATCCAAGCCCTGGGCCGCGCCGCGAAATCCCGCTCGGTACGCATCCATACCGGTCATGAAGTCAGGAGTCTCGGCGAGCTTCCGCCCGCGGACATCACGATCATGGACCTGACACCGCGACAGATCCTGTCGATCGCACGCGACAGGTTGCCTGCGCGTTATGCCCAACAGTTGTCCCGATGGCGATACGGAACTGCCGTATACAAGGTCGACTATCTGCTGGACGGACCAATTCCGTGGACCGATCAGCGCACACAACAAGCCTGCACGGTGCACGTCGGCGGCGATGCACCCGAGATCGCCCGGGCGGAGGGAGAGGTCAACCGGGGACGCATGCCGGACAAGCCGTTCGTGATGGTTGTCCAGCCTTCCAGCGCGGATGCCACCCGCGCTCCCGAGGGCAAGCACGTCGTCTGGTCGTACGCGCACGTTCCCAATGGCTATGCAGGCCGTGCCGGTGCTCTTATCGATGCGCAGATCGAACGCTTCGCCCCGGGATTTACCGACCGCGTCATTTCGCGCCGCGAGAGCAGCCCAGCGGATTTGGAGCGCTGGAATCCGAACCTCGTCGGCGGCGATATCGCCGGAGGCTCGCTGCGCGGACTGCAGCAGTTCCTGCGACCTACCGTCTCCCTCAATCCCTATCGTCTGGCCCCGGACGGCTTGTATCTTTGTTCCTCGTCCACGCCCCCAGGAGGGGGCGTTCACGGCATGGGCGGTTGGCATGCCGCGTTCGCCGCCCTGCAGGACCACGGCATTCGTGCCACGGGTGCCCATTAGCAGGGCTTCACACCCTGGCCGGAGCCTTGCTTAAATAGTCCGGGATCGAACTCACGGGGATCATCACTACGTCGTAGGCCGGCCAATCGAGTTCCTCCAGCTCAGCACAGGCCTCAGCGACCTGCTTGACACCGACCTGCCCCGAATGCGGAACCACGAAAACCTCGATGTGCTGAACCTGGCCTAGTTCACGAGCCCTGACCGCTGATTCCTCGACCCAATTCATTCGGGCCAGCTGCTCCTCGATCCTCGACACCAGCGGATGCGGATCGGTGCCGTCAAGGTCGGATGCTCGGCTGTCGAGCAGGTCGGAGGTCGCTGAGCGTGTGCTGTCCCAGCCGTCCTTGAGAATTCCGAGCGAGATGACCAATGCGGCCACGGCATCCAGCCACCAGATTCCCAGACCAATTCCGGCAACACCCACGATGGAAGCCGCGTTGGTCTGCCAGTCGGCCTTGGCCATCTTTGAATCCGCGTACAGCAGCTTGTTGTGCAGTGGCTTGGCGACCTTGATCTTCAGCCGACCGAGGATGAGCGCGGGGATGACAATAACCGTCATCACCGCAATCATCGGCCACCCCTGCCAGATTGTGTGGCCGAACAGATTGACCGTTCCGATGGTGGGATGTTCCGTCTTAACCAACGCGGTAATCGATTCGTAGGCCAGCATGGCGCCTACCACCAGCAACGCCACGCCTGCGACGAGATGTCCGGCACCCATGGAACGGTGATAGCCGTACGGCTGGCGTGGCTTGCGTGGCTTGCGCGTCCAGCGCAGAGCGATGAGGAAGGCAAGCTGCGGAAGCACCGAGAGCATGTCCTCAACCCAAGCCGTCCTCATAGCCTGCGAATTCCCAACAACCAGGGCGACCACTGTGATCGTGCAAGCCGCGTATCCAACGCTGATCCACTCCAGCTTGGCGGCGCGGCGCATCAGTCGCTTCTGTTCCTCGGGCAAATGGGTTCCGGGCGAGCTATTCATGGCATCTGTGTCCGGTCGAGAAAGCGTTCCACTTCAAAGAGGAAAGCATTCTCGCCGGGCGGCACCAGCATCACGATTTTGCTTTCCTTGCCATCAACATCCACGTGAGTCGTATAGGGCCGTGTCATCCCGACTTGTTCGGCCCACGGAGTCTTGGAACTGATCCCTCCGGCCACGAGGTCCAGATCACCGTTTTCCAAAGCTTCGACGAGTTGTTCCTCGCCTCCCACCGTCCATTCCACCTCAGCATCGAGGTTTTCGGCGAAATTCTGAATGATCTGGATTTCGGAACCTTGCAACGGCCCGTTCGAAACCTCCACGAAGTCCGCATTCGGTGATACTCCGACGCTGATGGTCCCCGATCTGACGTCCTCAAGCGTTCCCTCGGGATCCACGGGAATCTGTGCGCCGCAGCCGGCCAGCAAGGGCAGCACGGCCATGCCCGGTAGGAGTTTCTGCAATGTCCTTGTCTTAACCCGCACTACTTTCTCTCCTTCTCGTGCCGTCCAGTAGCGACCGAACGGTGATGTGCTCAATGTAGGACGGAAAGCGAGACAGTTCATGCCCGATCTGGATATCAGAGGAAATATCCAGAATCCCCGATCATCGCGCGAGGGGTCTACTCTGGATATTCCCTGAACCATCTGGAAGCCCGGAAATCAGCATGGAATGGTGGAGGCAAGGCCGATCTTTTCCGGCGTCCCAACCAGTGACCAGATCTCACATCGAAGCAAACGCTTCCCCATGGCCCCCGAGAAAGGAAAGAGCATGAGCGCCAACCACTTCCAAATTCTGGCCAACAGCGAGGCCTGGGTCGTGACTCTCAGCGGGAAGCACCTGGCAACTTGCCACTCACGAGCCGAAGCCTATGACATTGCCTGCAAAAAAGCCGAGGAGCTCGGTTCGGGCGAAATCTTCGTTCATGACGCGACCGGGGAACTCGAATTCCGTGAGAACATCCATACCCCACGGCGCGAAGACCGATAACCCGGATGCTGCTCGGCTGTCTGCGCCTGCCACCGAGAAACGGCAGCTCTTCGGCATGCTCGGCACGCGCCGGAAAGGTCCGATCGCCTCCGGGCACTTTCGATGCCAGCGGAGAAATCATCCAAAATGAGGTCGCACAAGGGAAAGTACCGTCATAACGTGGGGTTATGGAGGAGCGATACCTGAACGTGGATTTCATCACCCCGGTGCTGGGCTTCGGGGTGGCCGCCGTGCTGCTCATCGGAGGCGTGCCGCTGCTGCTGCACGGCTGGTACCGTCGGAAGAAGTTCGAGCAGCTGGCAGATGGCTACCAGACCTACAAGTTGCGCTCTTCCATCCGTGCCGAACTCGTCGCTGGCGGGTTGGTGCTGTCACTGATGGCGGCACTCGGCATTTTTGCGGTGCTCGGCTACACCTCATCGGCCCGGAATCTGCAGTCGAACATCGAGCAGCTCTACAATCCGGCGAAACTCGAGCTCGGCACGTTCAACGGCTCGTGGATGAGTGCGGACATCACGCTGGATGACGGCACGAGCTTCAGCAATGCGCGGGTGGACGTCCGCGCAGGCAACGAGCCATTCATCGAGGACCTCTGGTACCACTACCACCCGAAGCCCCGGGGATGACGCGTTAAAAAATGCCAGGGCGCCGAACCTTGCGGTGCGGCGCCCTGGCAGCGGTTGCTAGCCCTTGATGACCTGCGGCTGGGCCAGGGACTTCAGGCCGTCGAGACCGAATTCGAGGCCGTAGCCGGACTGCTTCGCACCGCCGAACGGGATGCGCGGGTCGATGGTGCCGTGGGAGTTGATCCACACGGTGCCTGCCTGCAGCTGGGCGGCAACTTCCAACGCCTTGGCACGGTCCGAGCCCCAGACCGAGGCTCCCAAGCCGACCTCCAGGGCATTGGCGTGCTTGATGGCCTCGGCGCTGTCCTTGACCTTGATGATCGGCAGCGCCGGGCCGAACTGCTCCTCGGTGACCAGGCGGTTGCCCGGGTCGATGTCGCTGATCAGGGTGGTCGGGTAGAAGTAGCCGGCCGCCGAATCATCCGGGTTGGCGCCGAGCAGCACGGTGGCGCCGGAGTCCACGGCGTCCTTCACCAGGTCGGCGACGATGTCGTACTGCGCCTTGTTCTGCAGCGGGCCGAGCACGTTGTTCTCGTCCAGTCCCACGCCCATCGGCATGGCCTTGGCGACCTCGGTCAACGCGGAGCAGACCTGGTCGTAGATGGATTCCGGCACGTAGAGGCGCTTGAGGGCGGCGCAGGTCTGGCCGGTGTTGATGAAGGCGCCCCAGAACAGGTCCTGGGCGATGGCCTGCGGATCGGCGTCCTCCATGACCACGCCGGCGTCGTTGCCACCGAGCTCAAGGGTCAGGCGCTTCACGGTGTCGGCCGAGGAGCGGATGATCGCCTTGCCGGTGCGGGTGGAGCCGGTGAACATGATCTTGTCGATGTCCGGGTGGGCGGAGAGCTTCTCGCCGACCTCGCGCCCGCCGGCCACCACGTGCAGCACGTCGGCCGGCAGGACCTCGTTGAGGATGTGGCCCAGGGCGATAACCGACAGCGGAGTGTATTCGCTGGGCTTCATCACCACGGTGTTGCCCATGCGCAGGGACGGGGCCAGCTGCCAGATCGAGATCATCATCGGCCAGTTCCACGGGCCGATGGCGCCGACCACGCCCAGGGCGCGGTAGTGCTTGGCGGCGTAGGTTTCACCGTCGTCGACCACGACTTCCGGGTCCACGTCGTAGGCGGTGGCGGCGCGCAGCCAGGCGGCTGCTCCCCCGACCTCGAAGCGGGCGTTCGGGCCGTTCAACGGCTTGCCCTGCTCGCGGGAGAGCAGTTCGGCCAGGGCCTCGGCGTTGGCCTCGATGTTGTCCGCGGCGGCGTTCAGCAGGCGCTTGCGCTCATCGTGCCCCAGCGCGTCCCAGGCCGGCTGGGCGGCGCGGGCCGCGGCGACGGCGGAGTCCAGGTCGGAGACGGACTTCTCCGCCACGCGGCCGACAAGCTCGCCGGTGGCCGGGTCGAGGACTTCGGTGCCGCCGGTCGCCGGCGAGATTGCCGCGAGCAGTTCCTGGGCATTTGCGTAGGCCATTGATTTGGCTCCTTTACGTGGGTGGTGTGGTTAGAGGACTGGGACTTGGTCGGCGTCGGTCTTGATGACGGCCTTGGATCGGGCCGCGGTGGTCACCAGGAATCCGATGATGCCCGGCACGATGACGATGGCCATCAGGATGTACCCCAGCATGCCCGGTTCTTCCATGCCGAGCAAAACGTCGAAGTTGATGACGATCTGGATGAAGATAAAGACCAGTGCGGCTCCGGAGAGCAGCGGGGCGATGACCCGGGTGAGCAGCGAATCGCTGGTGCGGTGCGTGGCGAAGTATCCGATGATCGCGAAGGAGGTCAGCGCCATGAGCAGCACCAGGCCGAAGGCCGCGGAATTGGTCAGCCAGGTGAACATGGTGAACACGATGAACATCGGGTCTTCGCCGGTGGAGATGACAGCGAAGACCGCGATCACGATCAGCGCCAGCATCGACTGGGCCAGCGAGCCGGCGACCGGGGCGTGGGTGCGGCGGGAGGTGCCGGCCAGGAAGGCGGGCAGTGCGCCGCCGCGGCCCATGGAGTAGAAGTAGCGGGCAACCACGTTATGGAACGCCAGCAGCGCGGCGAACAGGCTGGTGATGAACAGCAGGTTGGCCAGGTCCACGAACCAGGCCGGGCCGTGGGTGGCGAAGAAGACGAAGATCAGATCCGGGCCGAATTCGGCCGAGGCGCCGAGCACGTTCGAGGCGCCCTCGCCCACGGAGATCGCGAATGCGGAGAAGGCGTAGAAGCAGGCGATCACGATGACTGCGATGATCGTGGCGGTGCGGGCGGTGCGCTTGGGGTCCTTGACTTCTTCGTTGTAGATGGTGCCGGATTCGAAGCCCATGAACGCGGCGATGGTGAACGCCATGACAGCGCCCATGCCGGGTGCGATCGCGTCCGAGAGGTCGAAGGCGGCACCCGGGGCCGGGGCCTCCGGGGAGATGACGAAGGCCATCACGTTGTAGATGACAACCACCAGGAACTCGGCGGCCACCACGATGCCCAGCACCTTGACCGAGAAGTCCACGCGGTTCACGCCCAGCAGGCCGACCAGCACCCAGGCCGCCAAGGCCATGACCCACCAGGGGATCTGCGTGCCCATCATGGAATTCGCGAAGGAGGAAGCGGCAAAGCCGAACATGCCGTAGATGCCGATCTGCATCAGGTTGTAGCTGACAACCGCGATCATCGCGGCGCCCACGCCGGAGGCCCGGCCCAGGCCCTGGGCGATGTAGGCATAGAACGCGCCGGCGTTGGGAATGTGGCGGCTCATGGCGGTGTAGCCGATGCTGAAGACCAACAGGATCGCGCCGACCACGAGGAATGACAGCGGCACGGACTGCATGCCGGTGACCGCATAGTTGGTGGTGACGCCGCCGGCGACGGCGGTGAGCGGTGCACTGGCCGCGATGATCATCACGACCAGGGCCGGCACGCCCAGTTTGCGTTGTTCGAGTCCCATTGGATCCCCCATTACGAGTAGGTAACTCTAGGATCCCCCGGTATGGCGTGGATCACCTTGGCATTGCGTGCAGCGCTCTTGCGCTTGGGCGCAGGTTCGCCGCCTGTGCGTTCAGGCGGCCTGCTGCTGGCGGAAGCGGCCCGGGGTGAGGCCGAATTCACGGGAGAACATGCGGCTGAAGCCCGCCGCGTCGGGGATGCCCACCTTCGCGCCGATGCGCTGCACGGAGACCTGCCCGAGCAGCGGATCGCGCAGCAGCGTGCGTGCCTGCTGCAGCCGGCGGTGCCGGATCAGCGCGGCGACGGTACGCGGCTCGTGCTCGAACAGCGCGTGCAGCGAACGCACCGAAATGAAATGCGCGGCGGCGATGCGCGCCGGATCCAGTTCGGGTTCGTCCAGGTGCGCGTCGATGTAGGCGGTGATGCGCTGGCGCTGCGCGGCCTTGGAGTCGGCCTGGTTTTCCCCGCCCAGCGCGCCGGCCAGGGCGGTGGCAATCAGGTCAACGGTGTTGCGGGCCAGCGAGTAGCCGCCGAATTCGTCCCAGGCGGCCAGGTTGTTGCCCAGGTGGCGCAGCAGCGGGGTGACGGTGCCGGCCAGCGGGTGCTCGTGCTTCAGCGCGACAGCGGTGATCTGCCCGACCTGCTGCGGGGACAGCCTGAACTGGTCGTGCGGCACCAGCGCCACCATGACGGAGGCAGGCTTGTCGAAGGACAGGGTGTAGGGGCGCTGGGTGTCGTAGATGGCCAGATCCCCCGGGGACAGCACGGTTTCGCGCCCGTCCTGGATGAGCAGGCCGTGCCCGTCGAGCTGGTAGGAGACCTTGTAGTAGTCCCCGTCCCCGCTGGTGCTCAAGTCCTCGGTGCGCAGCACGGCGTGCGGCTTGGCGGTGATGCGCATCAGGCCGATGTCCCCAAGCATGTTGGCCCCGAGCGTGGCGGCGAAGTGGCCGCGGGAGACCTGTTCGCTGCGCAGCTGCACGAAGGCGTCGGAGATCAGCGCCGACCATGCGGAAAACGAGTCAACATGCTGCACCTGATACATCCACGCCCCCTGTGCTCTGCGCCCGCGACTGTGCCGGGCGACACGTTCGAGGGTAGCCCACAAAGACCGAAAAGTCACGGTTTTTCTTCCTACGTAGAGGAAAGATCAGCGGGCTTCGGCTAGCCGCGACAGCCCGGCCAGATGGTGCTCGAGCTGTTCAAGCAGCGATTGCACGGTATTGGCCTGCTCGTCGAGCACGCTTCCGGCCTGGGCGCCCATCAGGAAGTTGATCAGCGCATCGCGCGCCGCCGAAGCCTCCGGGTGCCCGGCGCCCAGCAGCTGCTCCAGCCAGGCATCCAGAGCGTCGCGCCAGCCCTGCATGGTTCGGGCATTGGCCTCGGCCAGCGCCGGATCACCCAGCGCCAGGTGCCAGAAGTGCACGGCAACCCGGGCCTCGTCGCGGCGCAGCTCGTCCAGCGGCAGCACCTCGTGGGCGAAGGCCTCGATGGCCGCCAGCCCTTCCAGCGAGCCGGCGCTGCGCTCGATCCGCGCATCGGTGGACTCGGCGACGTAGGTGAAGGTGGCCGCGAGAATCGCATCCTTGGTCGGGAAATAGATTTTCAGCCCGCCGTTGGCGTAACCGGCGGCCGCGGCCAGGTCGCGCAAATTCAGCTTCGCGATGCCCTCGCGGGCGATGAATCTCCACGTGACTTCTACGATCTCGCGACGGCGCTGGTCATGGTCGACGATTTTCGGCATGGCTTAAGCCTAGGCGCAATGACGCGTTTCACCGCAGGGCTTGCGTCGTGGGTCACAGCACCGTATTCTCTACACCCAGAGAACAAAAAATGTTGTGGATCACATCCCATCACCGAAGGGCTCCAGCATCATGACTGAAACCACCTCCGTGGACACCAACTTCACCCTGCTCGCCGAGCAGGAAATCGCCGCAGCCAAGGCGCTGCTGGTCGAGAACCGGCTGTTCACCGAGCACACCCGCATCGCCTACATGGGCCTTGAGGACCCGAGCGAGCAGAACGCCGACCGCCTGGTGCGCGTCATGCTCATGGACAAGCTGCGCAACGAACCCAAGGACGTGGTGCTGGACTTGACCCGGGGCGAGGTCGCTTCGGTCATCAACCTCGACCCGGCCGCGGTGGGACAGCTGCCGGTGCTGGTCGAGGAATTCGAGATGATGGAAGCGATCCTGGCCGAGGACGAGCAGTGGGTCGCCGCGCTGGCCAAGCGCGGGCTGCGCACCGACCAGGTGCGCGTCGCCCCGCTGTCCGCCGGCGTGTTCGAGTACCCGGAGGAATCCGGGCGCCGCATCCTGCGCGGCCTGGCCTTCCGCCAGGACTTCGCCGAGGACTCCGCCTGGGCGCACCCGATCGACGGCCTGGTCGTCTACATCGACACCATCGCCGCGAAGGTCGACCAGCTGCTGGACTTCGGCAATGTCGAGATCCCTGCCACCCACGGCAACTACACCGATCCCGAGCTGACCGGCCCGGTCCGCACCTCCCAGAAGCCGATCGAGATCACCCAGCCGCAGGGCGCCAGCTTCACCGTGACCGAGGGCAACCACGTCGAGTGGGAGAAGTGGTCGCTGGACATCGGCTTCGACATGCGCGAAGGCCTGGTGCTCTACAACATCGGCTTCGACGATGCGGGCGAGCGCCGCCGCATCCTTGACCGCGCGTCCATCGCCGAGATGGTGGTCCCCTACGGCGATCCGTCGCCGGTGCGCAGCTGGCAGAACTACTTCGACACCGGCGAGTACCTGGTCGGCCGCTTCGCCAACTCCCTGGAACTGGGCTGCGACTGCCTGGGCGAGATCCACTACATCTCCCCGGTGATCACCGACGCCGACGGCAACGCGCAGAGAATCACCAACGGCATCTGCATGCACGAGGAAGACGCCTCGATCCTCTCCAAGCACTCGGACGACTGGTCGGGCGTGAAGTACACCCGCCGCAACCGCCGCCTAGTGATCAGCTTCTTCACTACCGTGGGCAACTACGACTACGGCTTCTACTGGTACCTGTACCTGGACGGCACCATCGAGTTCGAGGCCAAGGCCACCGGCATCGTGTTCACCTCCGCGATGCGCGACGAGCGCTTCGCCTCGGAGATGGCCCCGGGCCTGGGTGCGCCGTTCCACCAGCACCTGTTCGGCGCCCGCCTCGACTTTTCGCTGGACGGCGGGCCGAGCCAGGTCATCGAGGAAGAAGCGGTACGCCTGCCGATCAGCGAGGAGAACCCGCGCGGCAACGCCTTCACCCGCAGCCACACCGTGCTAGCCACCGAGAAGCAGGCGGTGCGCGACGCGAATCAGGCCGCCGGGCGCACCTGGGTGGTCACCAACCCGGAGAAGAAGAACTACCTGGGCAAGCCGGTGGGCTTCAAGCTGCTGCCCCAGGGCCTGCCGACCCTGCTGGCCGCCGAAGGCTCCTCGGTGCATCAGCGCGCGCAGTTCGCCTCCAAGGCCCTGTGGGTCACCCAGCGCAACGCCGCCCACCGCTACCCGACCGGCGACTTCGTGAACCAGAACCCGGGCGTGGACGGCATCGGCTCCTGGATCGAGGACGACAAGAGCATCGACGGCGAGAAGATCAGCCTGTGGCACACCTTCGCGCTGACCCACTTCCCGCGCACCGAGGACTGGCCGATCATGCCGGTGGACACCGTCGGCTTCAAGATCCGCCCCGAGGGCTTCTTCGACCGCTCGCCGGTGCTGGATGTCCCGGAGCCTGCCAAGCACGGCTGCTGCGCCACCACCGAAGCCGATGGCTGCTGCGGTTCTAACGGCTAGCGCCGCCCCGGCAGCACCGGCCCGGGTGCAGCTCGGGAACCGCGTGCTGGGCGCGGCCGTGCTCGGCTCGGCCGTAGTGCATCTGGCGGTACTGGCGCTCATCCCGCACGCGCCGCTGTGGACGGCGCTGTTGCTGGCCATGACCGCCTGGTGCCTTAAGTGCGCCTGGTGCGTGCTGCGCGGCGGGAACGCGCTGGAACTGCTGGGCATGTGCGCGGCCATGGGAGCGGCGCATATCGCGATGGTTGTCGGGATGCCTTGGTTCACCGGGCATCACGATGGGCACTCGGGGCACCCAGGAAGCCATGCGGTCCCGATGCTGCTGATCGCGCTCATGGAGTTCGCGCTCATGTTCGCCTCGGCGCTAGTGGTCCGCCGCCGGCATGCCGGGGCGGCCAACGCGGCGAATCTTCCGGTTCCCGCCGCGCTCAGCCGACCTTGATACCCAAGCCCCCGAGCTGTTTCATTCGAAACAGCCCGGGGGCTTTTGCCTGCCTGCAACAGGGCACATCTGAAGTCGCTAAAAGACTGGCTCGTCACAAACCGACCAGTTGGTCGGGTTTGGCTTGACACCGCTACCGCGGAACGATTGAATATGTAATGAATCACATTCTATTCGTGATCTTGACCTTGAGAAGAGGGATACCCTTGACTGCCCCTTGGCAATCTTCCGAGATCACCCGCGCTCAGTTCACCGCGAAGGCCCAAGGTCCCCTGGTCGTACCACTGGAATGCGCCACGCACCGCGCCTGAACCCGCATTCCTTCCCGACCCCATACCTTTCAGACCAAGGACCACCATGGCTATCACCAACCCGATTTCATTCGACCGCCACGAGGCCAAGGCCTCGCGCGCGCACATCTCCGCCTCGCTGGCCGACGCCAAGCACACCAGCTACTGGCTGGACACGGACAAGCGCCCGGCGCCGAAGTCCGCGCTGCACGGCAGCGTCGACACCGACCTGCTGGTGGTCGGAGGCGGCTACACCGGCCTGTGGACTGCGCTGCAGGCCAAGGAGCGCGACCCGCAACGCGAGGTCGTGCTGCTCGAGGGCCAGCGCATCGGCTGGGCCGCCTCAGGACGCAACGGCGGCTTCTGCGAAGCCTCGCTGGTCCACGGCGAAACCAACGGCGAGAACCACCTGCCCAGGGAGAACGCGCTGCTGGCAAAGCTTGGCGCGCAGAACCTCGACGAGCTGCAGGCAACCGTCGAACGCTACACCATGGACGTTGACTTCACCCGCGACGGCGTGCTGAACGTTGCCACCGAACCCCACCAGATCGAATGGGTCACCGAGGAAGCCGGATCCGAGGGCGTCGAGGTCCTGGATGCCGCCGGTACCCGCACGCTCATCAACTCCCCCGATTTCCTGGCCGGCGCCTGGGACAAGGACAGCTCCGCGCTGGTCCACCCCGCCAAGCTGGTCTGGGAACTTGCCCGGGTTTGCACCGAGCTTGGCGTGAAGATCTACGAGCACACCCAAGTCACCGAGCTGGTCGAGGACGGCGCCACCATGCGCGCGCTGACTGCCGACGGACAGGTGACCGCGAAGCACGTCGCACTGGCCACCAACGTCTTCCCCTCGCTGCTCAAGCGCCACCGCGCCCACGTCATCCCGGTCTACGACTACGCATTGATGACCGAGCCGCTGACCGAAGAACAGCGTGCCGCCATCGGCTGGGATCCGATGGTGGGACTGGCTGACATGAACAACCGTTTCCACTACTCCCGCCCGACCATCGACGAGCAGGGCGGATTCCGCATCCTGTACGGCGGCTACGACGCGGTTTACCACTTCGGCGGCAAGGTGCGTTCCAGCTACGACACCAACCAGGAAACCTTCGAGAAGCTCGCCTCGCACTTCTTCGGCAGCTTCCCTCAGCTGCGCGAGGTGAAGTTCTCCCACGCCTGGGGCGGGGCAATCGACACCTGCTCGCGCTTCTTCTCCTTCTTCGACCTGGCCTACGGCGGCAAGGTCGCCTACTGCGCCGGCTTCACCGGGCTGGGAGTGGGCGCCACCCGCTTCGGCGGCAAGGTCATGCTGGACCTGCTCTCCGGCGCGAAGACCGAGCTGACCGAGCTGGAACTGGTGCGCACCAAGCCGATCCCGTTCCCGCCGGAGCCTGCCGCCTGGGTCGGCGTGAAGCTGATGACCAGCCACCTGGTGAAGGCCGACCGCAACGAAGGCAAGCGCTCGCCCTTCCTGAAGCTCATGGACAAGATCGGCATGGGCTTCGATTCCTGAGCCCGCCGCCAGCCACTACCTATCCAAGGAACCACCTATGACTACCTTTGAATTCACCGAGGGCCACCAGTTCATCAACGGCGCGTTCGTGCGCGGCGAAGGCCCTGCCATCACCCGCACCAGCCCTGCCACCGGCCAGAAGCTGATGGACGTGGACACCGCCACCGCCGCCCAGGTCGACCAGGCAGTGCAGGCAGCGGCCGCCGCGTTCTCCAGCTGGTCCAAGCTCACCCCGGGCGAGCGCTCCGACCACCTGCTGGCCCTGGCCCGCGAGCTGCAGGGCAAGGCCGACCTGCTGGCACAGGTGGAAACCGCGCAGACCGGCAAGACCATCCGCATGTCCACCGAATTCGATGTGCCGGGCTCGATCGACAACGTGAACTTCTTCGCCGGAGCGGCCCGCAACCTGCAGGGCCTGGCCGCCGGGGACTACGCCGGAAACACCACCTCGATGGTGCGCCGCGAGGCCATCGGCGTGATCGGCTCGATCAGCCCGTGGAACTACCCGCTGCAGATGGCCGCATGGAAGGTGCTGCCGGCGATCGCCGCGGGCAACACCATCGTGCTCAAGCCCAGCGAGCTCACCCCTGGCACCACCTTGCTGTTCGCGCAGGCCGCCAAGGACGCGGGACTGCCCGACGGCGTCATCAACGTGGTGGTCGGCGGCGGCGTGGAGGTCGGCGAGCCGCTGGTGCGCCACCGGTTGGTGAAGATGACCTCCTTCACCGGGTCCACCGCGGTGGGCCTGAAGATCATGTCCATGGCCGCCGAGAGCGGCAAGCGCGTGCATCTGGAACTGGGCGGCAAGGCGCCGTTCGTGGTTTTCGACGACGCGGATATCGAGGCAGCAGCTCACGGCGCGGTGGCCGGTTCCACCATCAACGCAGGCCAGGACTGCACCGCCGCCACTCGCGCCTACGTGCACTCCTCGGTGTTCGAGAAGTTCACCTCCCGCGTGGCCGAGCTGATGGACGCCATGGTGGTCGGGGATCCGACCGACGAGGACACCGACATGGGCGCGCTGATCAGCGAGCAGCATGCGGCCAAGGTCGCGGCCATGGTCGAGCGCGCCGTCGCCGCCGGGGCCACCGCCCTGGCCGGAGGCGTGCGCGTTGACCGTCCGGGCAACTTCTACCGCCCGACCCTGATCACCGGAGCGGCGCAGGATTCGGAGATCGTGCAGGACGAGGTGTTCGGCCCGGTGCTGGTGGCGCTGCCGTTCGACACCGACGAGCAGGCCATCGAGCTGGCCAACGACACCCCCTACGGCCTGGCCGCCAGCGCCTGGACCAAGGACGTGAACCGCGCCATGCGCGCCAGCGCCGAGATCCAGGCCGGCTGCGTGTGGATCAACGAGCACATCATCATCGTCTCGGACATGCCGCACGGCGGCTACAAGGCCTCGGGCATGGGCAAGGACATGAGTCAGTACTCCTTCGACGAGTACACGAACGTCAAACACGTGCTGATCGCCCATGACACCGCGGCCCACCGCGAATGGCAGGACACGGTGTTCAAGCAGCGCTAGCCCGAAGCGTCAGACACTGCGCAGCAGCTGGCCCAGTTTTTCCGTCGCGCCCCCCGGTTCGGTGGTGGCGAAGAAATACTGGGCCAGCTGCTTTTGCCGTCCGGACACCCCGGAGGCCGCCAGCGCGGCCACGCGGTCGGCCAGCCCGTTGGCGTGGCCGAGCAATTGGTCCGCCGGCAGGCCCTGGCGCAGCTTGCAGTCCCGGTCCCCGGCCAGCAGCAGCGGCACATTCAGTGCCACCGCGTCGTAGGACATGGCCGAGATGTCGCAAATCGCCACGTCGGCCCAGACCAGCGACTGGCCGGCGTCCGCGGTGGGATCCAGCAGCGAGGTGTAGTTGGACTTCAATGCGGTGATGGACTTGCGGGCTTCGCCCGACACGTCACCGGTCTTGGGGTGCGGGCGGAAGCGGACCTCGAAGCGGTCGTCGGCCTGCAGTTGGGCGAGGATCCGCTCCCCCAGCGCGGTGATGGAGGAATAGGCCATGGCCTGGGAATCGCCTTCCCAGGTCGGCGCATAGAGCACCCGGATCCTGGCGCTCGGGCCGCTGGGCGTCAGCGCATCAAGCTGCGGGCGGCCGATCTGCACCAGGTGGGCGAGGTCGAAGCGCGGGATGGCCTCGCGGATGCGCTCGACCGCCGCCGGGCCGGCGACGCAGGCGTAGTCGTAGGCCTTGAGCTGGTTGGAGACCATGGAGGCCTTTTCGCTCTCGCCGTGGTTCAGGTGGATGTGCGCCGGGCCGTTGAAGCGCAGCATGGTGAAGTTGCGCTGCGAATTGTTCACGTAGCAGATGGCCTTGGTGCCCATCGCGGCCAGCTGCTTCTCGATCTGCTCCATGGAGCGGGTGAACAGCAGCGGCAGGCTGGTCGAGTCCAGCGCCTGCCGCGCGCTGAGCGCGTCCATGAGCACCACCCCGGTGCTCATCCCCTGGTCGGCCAGCCGTTCGAAGGTCTCCAGCCAGGTGTCCAGCTGGTAGATCTGGCCCGGGCCTTCAGCGAAGAACAGGACCACATCCGCCTGTTCCAGTCCACGGGAGGCTTCGGCGATCTGGGCTCGCACCGAGCGCTCGGCCAGCAGGGACTTGGCTTTTCCAGCGGCTTGATTGATTGGGGATGGAATCAACGGCATGCGTTAAGTCTACGTAAGCGCTAGCCCTTCAGCGCGGAGGCAAGGGATTCGATGTTTCCCTGCATCCATTCCAGGTAGGTCGAGCCGTCGGTGATCGTCTCGGTCAGTTCCACCACGGGCACCCCGGCGTCTTTCGCCACCGAGCTCAGGGCCTTGGTTTCGGTGCCTTCGGTCTGCACGTTGTAGACCATCACGTCCGCGCCCTTGCCGGCCAGCAGGTCCTCGGCGTTCTTGAGGGTCAGCGGGGCGATGCCCTCGCCTTCCTCGATGGCTTCGCTCAGCCCGGCGGGGGTCTTGTTGACCATGCCGGCGTCCTCCAGCAGGTGGAACGGCACCGGTTCGGTCATCAGGTAGCTCTTGCCCTCCAGCCCGGCGGCGGACAGCTCGCCAGCCAGTTGCTCGATGTCGGCGTCGAATTCCCGGGCGTTGCGCGTGTAGTCGGCGGCGTTGGCGGCGTCCTGCTTGCCCAGCTCGGCGGCGAGGGCATCGGCCAGCGCGCTCATGGAGTCCAGGTCGTACCAGACATGCTCGTTGTACTCGGCGTGCTCGTGCCCGTGCTCCCCGCCCTCGTCGTGGGCGTGCTCATCGGCTTCGTCCCCGTGGCCCTGGGCTTCCTCGGCGGCGACCGGCGAGGAGTCGACCACATGCAGCAGCGAGAGGTTGTCGCGCTGCTCCTGGGGCAGCGACTGGACCAGGGTGTCCATGAAGGAGTCGTATCCCCCGCCGTTGGCCAGCACGATGCTGGCCTGGGAGACGGCGAGCTTGTCGCGGGCCGTCGGCTCGTAGGAATGCGGGTCCTGCGCGGTGGAGGCGATGATCTCGCTGACCTCCGCATGCTCGCCGGCTACCGTCTGGGCGATTTGCGCGTAGACGTTCGTGGTGGCCACGATGCTCGGGCCCGAGGTCTCCGGCGCGCTCTGCGCATCGGAGGAGCATCCCGACAGCAGCAGGCCGGCGACGGGAACGAGGGCAAGTGAGGCGAGAATTGAGCGGTTTTTCACGAGGAAGCTTTCTAGTTCAGGTTCGCTATTGAGAACTATTCTACATTACTCGTGAGAATGATTCGCACTTAGCGCCGCCCGGCGGCCGCTGCCGCCCAGCGATTTGCCGTGTGCTCCCCCGGTTCCGGTGGCCTTGACCACCAGCACCGCGATGGCGGTCGTCACCGGAATCGCCAGCACCAGGCCGATGGAGCCGATCAGGATCCGGATGACTTCCTCGGCCATTTCCCCGGAGCTGAGCGTGGTGCCGAAGCCCTGGTTGCTCAGCGCGGCGATGGCCAGCACCGGCAGCGCCGCGCCGGCATAGGCGAAGGCGATGGTGTAGACCGTGGAGGCGATGTGGTCGCGCCCGATGCGCATGCCGCGCAGGAAGAGCTCGGTGGCGCTGGCCTTCGGCGCGGACTCTGCCAGCTCCCAGACCGTGGCCGACTGGGTGATGGTCACGTCGTTGAGCACACCCATGCCGCCGATCAGCACGCCGCAGATCAGCAGGCCCGGCAGCGAGATCTGCGGAGCCACGGTGGACAGCGTCATGGCGGCCTCGTCGTGCGCCCCGGTCAGCGCCGCCGCGTCGGTCAGCCACAGCGCCAGTCCGGCCGTCACCCCCAAGCCGAACAGCGTGCCCAGCAGCGCGGTGGAGGTCTTGGCATTCAGCCCGTGCGCGAAATACAACGCCACGAACATGATGGCAGTCGAACCGGTCAGGCCCACCACAATCGGATTGCCGCCTTCCAGCAGCGCCGGGACCATGAACACGATCATGAAGGCGATGCCGCCGACCAGCCCGATCATGGCGCGGGCCCCGCGCCATCCTGCCACGAGCACGACCACCAGGCCGTAGGCGATCGCCAGCAGGGCCATCGGGAAGGTGCGCACGAAGTCAACGAACACGAAATCCGTCCCGGAGTTGGAGCCCACCTTGGACAGGTCCAGGTAGCGCAGCGAATCCCCCGCCCGCGCTTCGCGCGACTGCAGCGTCTCCTGCGGGATCTCCAGCTGGATCTCGGCGCCGCCGTCATCGGGCATCACGTAGGTGACGGTGCATTCGAGCACCTTGCCGCCCACGTCCTCCAGGCCCTGCGAAGAAGGGCAGTCCTGGAACACCGAACGGGTCACGGTGCCGGTGGCCATCACCGCGCCGCCGGTGGTGTCAGTGGATCCCGACAGGGCGAACTTGTCGTAGTTCCCCTGCGGCCACAGCGCGATGACCATGACCAGCGCCAGGGCGCCGACCGGTGCGAGCAAGGCCCAGAGGATGATCGAGGCACGGCGGCGCCGCTTGGGGTCCTGCAGGATGGGTTCGTCGTGATGGTGGTGGCCCACGGGTGCGTTCTCCGCATCGCTCGAGTCGAAGTTGTCGTCCCCAAGTCTAATCAGCCAGTGGCAAGCCCGGATGCCTGCCCCTTCGGAATGAGCGCAGAGATCCTCCGGAAGGTTCATGCGTTTGGGTGGGCCTCACCGGGAGAATGGAAGCATGAGCATGACATCAAATGCGGGGCTTCCGGCCCCGACGGAAAACGTTGATGAACCGCGCTACGAGTTCCACAGGCTCCTGCGGCGCGACGAGAACTACCGCTGGTGGCGTCCGCTGGCGCTGCTGGGCACTGCCTCCGGATTCTTCGCGGTGCTCTCCATCGTGGTTGGCGTCATCGCCTTCGTGATGATGATGTCCAATCCGGCGTTCTGGAGCGGCGACACCGCGGCGCTGGAGCAGCTCACGGTGATGAACATGGCTGACCCGATGATGTTCTCCATCGTGATGATCTCGCTGATCGTGATGATCCCCTCGGTGTGGTTCGCCTACCTGCTGCTCGGAGCCAAGCCGGTCTGCCTGCTGGTCTCGGTCGCCGGGAAGATCCGCTGGGGCTGGATGGGCACTGCGTTCGCGGTCAGCGGCATCGTGTACGCCGCCTACTTCGCGCTGACGTTCATCCTGGACGCCCTGGATGCGGGCGGCGGCGTCGAGGTGCCTGCCAGCAGCATCCCGCCAAGCCCCTTATTCTACGCCCTGCTGGTCATCCTGCTCACCCCGCTGCAGTGCGCAGCCGAGGAACTTGTTTTCCGCGGGGCGTTCATGCAGGTCATCGGCAGCTGGCTCAAGCACCCGCTCTTCGCGATCCTGCTGCCGGTGCCGCTGTTCACCGCCGGGCACCTGTACGACGTCTACGGCCTGCTGGACGTGGCGATCTTCGCCATCGCCGCCGGCTACCTGACCTGGCGCACTGGCGGCCTGGAAGCCGCGATCGCGATCCACGTCGTGAACAACACCTCGCTGTTCCTGCTCGGTTCGGTCGGCCTGGTGGACCTGAACGCCGAGGGCTCGGACCTGGTTTCGCTGCTCATCTCCGGCGCGATGACCGCAATCCTGACGGTCCTGCTGGTCAAGCTCGCGCAGAAGAAGGACATCCAGCGCAGCGTCGGGCCGGCGCCGCGCCGCCGCGCCGAGCAGCACCTGCTGCAGCCGTGGCCCATCGCCTACCCGATGGGCCCGCAGCAGCAGGCCTACTGGGCGCCGCAGGAGAACGGGAACTTCGCCGGACAGCACCAGCCCGGGCCGGACGGATTCCCGCAGACGCCGATGGAACCGGGGCAGCCCGGAGCGCAGGGGCCGGACGGACCAGCCGGACAGGACCCGGACCGGAGCTACCGGTAGCCGCCCCGCATACGCGACGGCAGGCATAGGCAAGCGTGGGATCGCCGAGGCGTTCCCACGCTTGGTTGGTTAAGTGCGGTTGGCTCCTAGGACTTGGCCCACCGAAGCAGCGCGGCGATGCCGGCACCGTCGGGCATGGCCATGTCCGGGACGTAGCGGATCGTTGCGTCGGTCAGGGCAGTGGCCCGCAGCAGGACTTCCGGGGCCGGCCATTCGCCGACTACCAGGTCTGCGTGATCATCTCCTTCTTGGTGTGCGACCCATGGCTCGGCGCTCAGCGCGCGCAGGGTGTGCTCGTCCTGGTACTGGCCGACCAGCACCACTTCGGCCTGGGCCGACTGCAGCGCGGTGACGACTTCGTCCAGCCCCAC
The DNA here is from genome assembly GCF_001454985.1 of Arthrobacter sp. YC-RL1. NCBI lineage: Bacteria > Bacillati > Actinomycetota > Actinomycetes > Micrococcales > Micrococcaceae > Arthrobacter > Arthrobacter sp. YC-RL1. Next base: position 975,135 of record NZ_CP013297.1, on the reverse strand, counting down.
GGCCAGCAGCGACCTCCCGTTGCCTGCCTGCGCCGTGACCTTGGCCTCCAGGTCCGCGACGGCCGCCGATTTCACCTCGTCCACGAGTTTCGAAATATGCTGCTGCACCTGCTTGGTATCCGCGCCGCCGGTGCGCGTGTGGGCGTCGATGACTTCCACATAGTCCTGCAGGTTGGCCGGCAGCGCGCTGGCGACCGCTTCGCGGGCCTTGATGTCCCCGGAGAGGACGATCAGCCGTACGTAGTTGTCGCGGCACATGTCCTCAATCAGCTCGGCGACTTCCTCCGTGTTCCGCCGAATCATTTCATCCGCAGCGGCCTGGGCCTTGGGCTGGTCGTATTCCCCGGGCACCTTGCGCGCGTGGCGGACTTCCTCCGGTGCGCCGACGATGCCGCGGCTGGCGATGCGTTCGGGTGAAGTGGTGTTGTAGAGATGGACTTCTCCGCCGTCGCGTCCGACCTCTGCCACGAGGTAGGAGAACGAGCCGCCGCGGGATCGCGCCAGCGCAGTGAAGTTCGGGAACGGTCCGACGTCGACCGACGGCGATTCAACCTTCAGCCCGGGGAGCAGTTCGTTCAACAGCACCTCGCCGTCATGCACTGCGATGAAACGGGCTACCGGTGCGCGCATTCCCTGCGCTGGCTCAAGTGCACCGGTGACGGCGCTGATATCCCCAGCGCTTGCCTGCTGGCTTTTGAGCAGCTTCGCCACCTTGTCGGGAAGATTATCTGCTGCCTCTTGGGCGGATGTGTTTCCCAGCGAAGCATCGACCAGTGCGGTGCTCCACGGGCCGGGCTTTCGGTAGAGCGAAGCGTCGATTCCATTAGAATCCGCGCGTAGTGCCATGCTGACTCCCTTCCGCACGCGACTCTCGCCGCGATGCGACTTGATCCGTGGCACTAACCTAACATCACTATTCAGATGCAGGAAGAGGTAAGCGCAAAGTAAGCCGCGGATCCGCGCAAATCAGTATGGCCCCCTGAATCTACCAGCGGCCGCGCCAGTACTGCGCCGGGGATGCCGTGGCCGCGCCCAGCTTCTTGGCAGCCCGGTTAGGCCACTGCGGGTCGCCCAGGGCGGCGCGTCCCACGCTCACGCCGTCGGCCTGGCCGGTCACCAGGATCTGCTCGGCCTGCACTGGATCGGTGATCCCGCCGACGGCCGTGACGAACGCGTCCTCGGGCAGCGCCTGCTTGACAGCTTGGGCCAGCGGCACCTGGTATCCCGGTCCGCTGGGACCGCGGAAGGGCCCGATCCCCGCGCTGGACAGGTCGAAGGCCCGCACGCCCGCCGCGTAGAGTTCCGTGGCCAGCCGCACCGTGTCATCGATGCGCCAGCCGCCCTCGACCCAGTCGTCTCCGGAGAACCTGATGCCCAGGGCCTTCTCCTGCGGCCACACGGCTGCGACTGCCTGCACGATCTCACGCAGGTAGCGGGTGCGGTTCTCCCAGCTGCCGCCGTATTGGTCGGTGCGATGGTTCACCAGCGGGGAGAGGAACTGATGGATCAGGTAGCCATGCGCTGCATGGATCTGGATCAGGTCGAATCCAGCTTGGTCCGCACGCTTCGCGGCCTCGGCCCAGTCCTGCACCGAGTCGGCGATCTGCTGCCCGGACATCTGGGCTGCCGGAGCCAGTCCGTGCAGGTCGCTCGGGGTCGAGGTCAGGGTCTGCCAGCCGCCGTCCTCCGGGGCGAGGCTTCCGGTCTTCCCGGCGTCCTCGTATTCCTTGAGCCAGCCGTAGGTTGAGGCCTTGGCTCCGGCGTGGGCCAGCTGCACGCCGGCGGCGGCCCCCTGGGAATGGATGAACTCGGTGACCGGCTTCCAGGCTTCGGCCTGCTGCTCGTTCCACAAACCGACGTCCAAATCGGAGATCCTGCCTTCGGGCGCCACTGCCGTGGCCTCGGCAATGACCAGCCCGAATCCGCCCTGGGCGTGGGCGCCCAGATGGACCAGCTGCCAGGCGGTCGGGATCCCGTCGCGCTGCTCGATGGAGTACTGGCACATCGGCGGGAGCACCGCGCGGTTGCGCAGCGCCAGGCCTTCTCCGGCGCGGGTAGGGATGGTCGTGGGAGCGAAGAGTTTACTTTGAGGCATGCTAGGTATGACGTTCCGGCCCGGCCGCTTATTCCGCCGCCGAGATGCGGCGTAACATTTCGCCCCGGCGCGGGCCGGAGCCTCAGCCCAGGACCAGCACCGCGATGCTCAGGTAGACAACCAGCCCCGCGGCGTCGACGAAGGTCGAGATGAACGGGTTGGAGAACACCGCCGGATCGGCCTTGATCGACTTGCCGATGATCGGCATGATGCCGCCGACCCCTGCCGCCACGGTGCACAGCACCATCAAGGTCAGGCCAATCACCCAGGCGACCTGTTCCTCAAAGATCACCCGCGTCAGCAAGAAGCCAAGCAGCCCGAGGCTGAGCCCCAGCACGAAGCCCACGCGGACCTCGCGCAGCAGCACGCGGCCGATGTCGGAGATCCGCACCTCCCCCATGGCCAGGGCTCGGGTGACGGTGGTCGCCGCCTGGTTGCCGGTGTTGCCGCCGATACCGACGATCAGCGGAATGAACAGGCTGAGCACCACCATGGATTCAAGGGTTTCCTCGAAGCTGGAAAGCACCTGCACGGTCAACGTGGCGCCGATGGCCAGTACAAGCAGCCAGAGGATGCGCGAGCGGACCATGCCGCCGATCGGGGTGCTCAGGTACGGCCGGTTCAGCGGTTCGGAACCGGCGGTGCGTGCGGTCCGCGCCTCGTCGGCGTCGTCCAGGATCTCCAGCGCCTGAGCCCAGCTCAGGACCCCGACCAGCTTTTCTTCCTGGTCGAGCACCGCGCCGATTTCGAGCTGGCGGTTGACCACACGGCGCGCGGTCTGCACCGCGGGATCCGCGACCGTCGCGGTGAACATCGGGGTGAGCAGGTCCCCGACGAGGCTCTGCGGATCAGCGGCGATGAGCTGGCTGAGCTCCACTCCGCCGAGCAGGCGGCGCTCGTGGTCCACCACGAGCACCAGGTTTGCGCTGGTGCGCTCGGCCACCTGCTGACGGACGCGCTCAAGGGTCTGCTCTGCGGTCAGCTCCGGGTAGGTCTTGATGTAGCGCGTCGAGACGAAGCGTCCCGTGGAGGCCGCGGAGTAGCCCAGGAGCACGCGGGTTTCTTCGCGGGTCGTGGAGTCCAGTGCCTGCAGCAGGCTGGAAGCCACCGTGGCAGGAAGCTCGTCGAGCAGCGCCGCCCGCTCGGTGGCTCCGATACCGGCCAGCGTCTGGGCAACCGCGTCCTGCTGGAGGCCCTTGATGAGGTCGGCCTGCAGCGGGGCGTCGAGCTTTTCGAACACCCTCAACGCCCGCGGCTTGTCCAGCAGGCGGAAGGCGATGGCGGCTTCGGAGAGGCTGAGCGTGTCCAGGTGTTCGATGATTTCCGCCGGTTCCAGCCGGCGAAGCTGCGCGGCCAATGCGCCGAGCTCCTCCGCTTTCAAGGCTGCGTGCAGTTCCCGAGAATTAGTTGAGAAGTCTACTTTTGGAGTGGTGTACATGGCAAGTCGTCCAAACGTGTTGTTTGGCGCGGAAACATCAGCATTCTGCCCCGTAAGCCGAAGGCCGGAAGCATCAAAAAAGAGGAGATAAATCTCCTGATTTAGCTGGTGTTCTGCGCACGTGAATGAGAGCCGGTCGCGAACTCGCAGACGTGCACGCAGGGAAGCCGAAAGAGGCTTGGGCGCTACGAATCGTCCCGAAGAGATCGCGTGAACATAGATCGGCTAGGGCCGTCGTCCATGTGATCACCTCCTTGCGGACAGGGTGGCGCGTGGGCCACCGTCTATCTCCAGTTCTATCATCCTTGCCTGCTGATGTCCCGCCATGGTGCCTGAGCTCATAGGGTCCGGAAGCCCGGCAGGGCGGAGCTTCGATGAAGCTCCGCCCTGCCGGCGCATGGTGCACGATTGTCAGTGCGTCAGCATTCGACGACGTTGACGGCCAGTCCGCCCATCGCGGTTTCCTTGTACTTGTCGCTCATGTCCTTGCCGGTTTCCCGCATGGTGATGATGACTTCGTCGAGGGTGACGTGGTGTTCGCCGTCGCCCATCAGCGCCATCTTCGCGGCGTTCACTGCCTTGGAAGCGGCGATCGCGTTGCGTTCGATGCATGGGATCTGCACCAGTCCTCCGATAGGGTCGCAGGTCAGTCCGAGATTGTGTTCCATGGCGATCTCCGCGGCGTTCTCCACCTGTGCAGGGGTTCCGCCCAGGATTTCGGCCAGCCCGCCGGCGGCCATGGAGGAGGCCGAACCGACTTCGCCCTGGCATCCGACCTCGGCGCCGGAGATCGAGGCCTGTTCCTTGTAGAGCACGCCGACCGCGCCGGCGGTGAGCAGGAAGTTCACGACGGCGTCGTGCTTTTCTTCCGCGTTCCAGTACTTGGCCCCCGGGGCGTAGTGGGTTGCGTAGAACAGGACGGCGGGGATGATGCCGGCGGCGCCGTTGGTCGGGGCGGTCACCACCCGGCCGCCCGAAGCGTTTTCCTCGTTGACGGCCAGGGCCACGAGGTTGATCCACTCCTGCCAGAACACCGGATCGCGGTCCTTGTCTTCCTTGCGCAGGCGCTTGTGCCATTCAGGCGCGCGTCGGCGGACCTTCAGGCCGCCGGGCAGCACGCCGGTTCGCTCGAGGGCGGAGTTCTTGCACTCCTCCATGACCTCGTAGATGTGGATCAGGCCGGAGCGGATTTCTTCGCGGGTGCGGTAGGTTTCCTCGTTGGCCATCATGATTTCAGCGATCGACTTGCCCGTTTCGCGGCAGTGCTCCAGCAGCTTGGACGCGGTGGTGAACGGATAGGGCTGCTGCTTGAGCTTCTTTTCCAGGCTCTTTTCGATGCGTTCCTCGGCGCCTTCACGCACAATGAAGCCGCCTCCGACGGAGAAGAAGGTCTCATTGGACAGTTCGGCGCCCTGGGCGTCGAAGGCGATGAACTTCACGCCGTTGGTATGGCGGGGCAGCACGGTCAGCGGGTGCTGGATCATGTCCTCGACCCGGTAGTCCAGGTCCTTGCGGTGCCCCAGCTGCTCGGCCAGGCGCAGCACGCCGCTGGCGTCCATGTCCGCCAGGCGGGAATCAACCTGGGTCGGCAGGATGCTTTCCGGCTCGAAGCCTTCCAGCCCCAGCATGATGGCGGTGAAGGTTCCGTGCCCGCGGCCGGTGGCGGCCAGCGAACCGTAGACGTCAACGCGGATGCTCTCCACCGCGGGGAGCTGCCCCTCGCGCACCAGATGCGCAATGAAAGCGTGGGCCGCACGCATTGGTCCCACGGTGTGGCTGGACGATGGTCCGATGCCTACCGAGAAGAGATCGAATACGCTTACCGCCATAGCGGATCACATCCTTAGATCTTGGGATCCGGGTGAAACCCGGATCGGCTTGTCTGTCATGCAGGGTTCTTCCCCCTGCCGTCCTTCTTGTGCCGCGTATTTTCGGCAGTAGAGAGACTGAGGGCCCGAAAAGCGCTTTTTCGCCGCTTTCCGGGCCCTCATCTTCGTTTGAAGATGCTACTCGGAAACCTTGGCCAGCTCCGGGTACAGTGGGTGGGCTGCGGCCAGCTCCAGAACCCGGGCCTTCAACGCCGGCAACACCCCGGTGTTGCCCTCGGCCCCGGCAATCAGGGTCTGCGCAATGATCTCCGCAACCTCGGCAAACGCCTCCTCGGAGAACCCGCGGGTCGCCAACGCCGGGGTGCCGATCCGCAACCCGCTGGTAGTCATCGGCGGACGCGGATCAAACGGCACCGAATTGCGGTTCACCGTGATCTCCACCTGCGCCAGCAGATCCTCGGCCTGCTGCCCATCCAGCTCGCTGTGGCGCAGGTCCACCAGCACCAGGTGCACATCCGTGCCGCCGGTCAACACGCTGATGCCCTTGGCGGCCACATCGGCCTGGGTCAACCGCTCGGCCAGGATCCGCGAACCGGCCAGGGTGCGCTGCTGGCGCTCCTTGAACTCCGGCGACGCGGCGATCTTGAACGCCACCGCCTTGCCCGCGATCACATGCTCCAGCGGGCCGCCCTGCTGGCCAGGGAACACCGCCGAGTTCAGCTTCTTGGCGATCTCCGCATCATTCGACAGGATGATGCCGCCGCGAGGGCCTGCCAGGGTCTTGTGCGTGGTCGAGGTGACCACATGCGCATGCGGCACCGGCGACGGGTGCAGCCCGGTCGCGACCAGGCCGGCGAAATGCGCCATGTCCACGAACAGGTACGCACCGACCTTGTCCGCGATTTCGCGGAAGCGGACGAAGTCCAGCTGGCGAGGGTAGGCCGACCAGCCGGCCACGATCATCTTCGGCTGGTGCTCGATGGCCAGGCGCTCGACCTCGTCCATGTCCACCAGGTTCGTCTCCTCGTCCACGCCGTACGGGACGATGTTGAACAGGCGGCCGGAGAAGTTGATCTTCATGCCGTGGGTCAAATGCCCGCCGTGGGCCAGGTTCAAGCCCAGCACGGTATCGCCCGGACGCACCAGCGCGTGGTAGACCGACGCGTTGGCCTGGGCCCCGGAGTGCGGCTGGACGTTGGCGAACTTCGCGCCGAACAGTTCCTTGACGCGCTCGATGGCCAGGGTCTCGATGACGTCGACCTCTTCGCAGCCGCCGTAGTAGCGGCGGCCCGGGTAGCCCTCGGCGTACTTGTTGGTCAGCACCGAACCCTGCGCCTGCATCACGGCCTGGGCCGTGTGGTTTTCCGAGGCGATCATTTCCAGGCCGCGCTGCTGGCGGGCCAGCTCAGCATCGATACGCTGCGCGACCTCTGGATCCAGCTCGGCCAGGGACTGGGTCAGCGATGCCGGTGCCAGTGATTCATAAGTCTTGTTGCTCATTACTCGACGTTTCCACCGTTCGCGCTTGCGTAGTCGGCTGCGGAAAGCAGCGGGCCTTCGGACTCGACCTCGACGGTGAACAGCCAGCCTGCGCCGTATGGATCCTCGTTCAGGACGGCAGGGTTGTCCGCTGCTTCCTGGTTGACCTCGACGATGGTGCCGGTGACCGGCGAGTACAGGTCGGAGACCGACTTGGTGGACTCGACTTCGCCGCAGGTCTCGCCGGCGGTGACGGTGTCGCCGACCTCTGGCAGGTCTACGTAGACAACGTCGCCCAGCGCGTCGGCAGCAATCTGGGTGATGCCGATCTTGGCTGGGGACGATGCGTCGATCCACTCGTGCTCGGCCGAGTAGCGCAACGATGACAGAACTTTACTCACGATTTTTCCTCTCCCAAGGGGAAATAGGGGGCGTTAGGCTATGCCCTCTTTGTTTAACGTTACTTGGCGCGCGTGTAGAACGGCAGTTCCACGACAACAAATGGCAAAGTCTTACCTCGCAGGTCGACTTCCAGCTCGGTGCCCACTTCGCTGAAGGCCGCATCGACGTAGCCCAGGCCGACCGGGTAGCCCAGGGTCGGCGAAGGTTGACCGGAGGTGATCTCTCCGATGACGGCGCCGTCCTTGACGATGGCGTAGCCGCCGCGGCCTGCGCGCTTGCCCAGGCCCTTCAGGCCCACCAGCTTGCGGGCAGGGGTCTGCTCGCGCACTGCCTCCAGCGCGGAGCGGCCGACGAAGTCCTCTTCCTTCTTGAAGGAGACCACCGCGCCGAGGCCCGCGTCGAACGGGGTGCGCTCCAGCGAGAGCTCGTTGCCGTACAGCGGCATGCCGGCTTCCAGGCGCAGCGAGTCGCGTGCGGCCAGGCCGCACGGAACCAGCTCATGGTCCTTGCCGATCTCCACGATGGTGTCCCACAGGCCGGCGGCGTCGGCGTTCTTGATGATCAGCTCGAAGCCATCCTCGCCGGTGTAGCCGGTGCGGGCCAGGATGGCGTCCACCCCGCCGAGCTTCGTGTAGGCGGCCGAGTAGTACTTCATCTCGGTGACGATAGCTGCGCCGGCCTCGTCGGCGGCGAGCTTGGCCACGATGGCCTCGGCGTTCGGTCCCTGGACCGCGATCAGCGATTCATCAGCGGAAGCGTCCTGCACCTGCGCGTCGAAGCCCTCGGCGCGCTTGGCCAGCTCGGCGGCGACCACCGGGGCGTTGCCGGCGTTCGGCACCACCAGGTACTTTTCGTCTTCCATGCGGTAGACGATCAGGTCGTCGATGATCTTGCCGGCTTCGTTCAGGATCAGCGAGTACTTGGCCTTGCCGACCTTCATCAGGGCGAAGTTGCCGGCCAGCGCGGTGTTCAGCGCGCTGGCTGCCTGCGGGCCGGAAACCCAGACCTCGCCCATGTGGGACAGGTCGAACAGGCCCGCGGTGGAGCGCACCGCCTTGTGCTCTGCCAGTTCCGAACCGTACTTCAGCGGCATGTCCCAGCCGCCGAAGTCGGTGAAGCTCGCGCCCAGGGCTTCGTGCTTGCCGTGCAGCGCGGTGTGCTTGGTGATGGTTTCAGTCATTGCGATGTTCCTAGTCTTCGAAGGCTTCTGGAGCAGGGCAGGAGCAGATGAGGTTGCGGTCGCCGCCGGCGCCGTCGATGCGGCCCACCGCAGGGAAGTACTTGTCCACCTTGAGGCTGGCGACCGGGAAGGCTGCCTGCTCGACGGTGTACTTGCGGTCCCAACCACTGTTGACCACTGCCGCCACGGTGTGCGGGGCACGGCGCAGCGGGGATTCGGCCAGCTCGTAGACGCCGGCCAGCACTTCTTCCATTTCCTGGCGGATGGTGATCATGGCTTCGATGAAGCGCTCGATCTCTGCCAGGTCCTCCGACTCCGTCGGCTCCACCATCAGGGTGCCGGCGACCGGGAAAGCCAGGGTCGGTGCGTGGAAGCCGAAGTCGATCAGTCGCTTGGCCACGTCTTCTGCGGTGACGCCGGTCTTGGCGGTGACTTCGCGCAGGTCCAGGATGCACTCGTGCGCAACCAGTTCCTTGTTGCCGGTAAACAGGATCGGGAAGTGCTCATTCAGGCGCTTGGCGATGTAGTTCGCGTTCAAGATCGCGTGCTTGGTGGCGCTGGTCAGGCCCTCGCCGCCCATCATCGCGATGTAGGCCCAGGAGATCGGCAGCACACCGGCCGAGCCGAAGGCGGTGGCGACCACTGGCACGCCGTCGCGCTCGGAGTAGGTGCCCGAGGCGTCGCCCGGCAGGAACGGCACCAGGTGCTCGCCCACGCCGATCGGGCCGACGCCCGGACCGCCGCCGCCGTGCGGGATGCAGAAGGTCTTGTGCAGGTTCAGGTGCGAGACGTCGCCGCCGAACTTGCCCGGCTGGGCGAGACCCACCAGGGCGTTCATGTTCGCGCCGTCGATGTAGACCTGTCCCCCGGCGTCGTGGATCTTGCCGCAGACCTCGCGCACGTCGGCGTCGTACACGCCGTGGGTGGACGGGTAGGTGATCATGATCGCGGCCAGCACGTCCTTGTTGGCCTCGATCTTGGCATCCAGGTCGCCGGCGTCGATGGTGCCGTCGGCTGCGGTCTTGACGACCACAACCTTCATGCCGGCCAGCACTGCCGAGGCGGCGTTGGTGCCGTGGGCCGAGGCGGGGATCAGGCAGACGTTGCGCTGCGACTCGCCGCGCGAAGCATGGTAGTCGGAGATCGCCAGCAGGCCTGCGTACTCGCCCTGGGACCCGGCGTTCGGCTGGATGGAGACGCCGGCGTAGCCGGTGATCGCGGTCAGGCGGCCTTCCAGGTCGGTGATCAGCTCGCGCCAGCCGGCGGTCTGCGCTGCCGGGGCGTACGGGTGGATGGAGGCGAACTCAGGCCAGGTGATGGATTCCATCTCGGCGGCCGAGTTCAGCTTCATGGTGCACGAGCCCAGCGGGATCATGGTGCGGTCCAGGGCCAGGTCGCGGTCCGAGAGGCGGCGCAGGTAGCGCATCATCTGGGTCTCGGAGGAGATGGTGTTGAAGATCGGGTGGGTCAGGTAGGCGCTGGTGCGCACCTGGCCCTCGGGGATCTCGAAGCCTTCCGGTGCTGACAGTTCCACGCCGAAGACGCCGGCCAGGGCCTTGACGGTGGCGGAGGTGGTGGTCTCGTCGGTGGAGATGCCGACCTGGGTGCCGGAGACCTTGCGCAGGTTGATGCCTGCATCGTTGGCCTTGGCAATGACTTCCTCGGCGTCCTTGACGGTCACGACCACGGTGTCGAAGAAGGCCTGCGATGCCAGTTCGAAGCCGCCGGCGACCAGGGAGCTGGCCAGCACGCGGGCGTGGTTGTGGGCGCGGGTGGCGATCTGCTTCAGGCCTGCAGGGCCGTGGTAGACGGCGTACATCGAGGCGCAGATGGCCAGCAGCGCCTGGGCGGTGCAGATGTTGGAGGTGGCCTTCTCGCGGCGGATGTGCTGCTCGCGGGTCTGCAGGGCCAGGCGATAGGCGTTGGTGCCGGCGTCGTCGGTGGAGACACCCACCAGGCGGCCCGGCATGGAACGCTCAAGTCCCTTGGCCACGGCCATGTAGGCGGCGTGCGGGCCGCCGAAGAACAGCGGCACGCCGAAGCGCTGGGTGTTGCCGACCGCGATGTCGGCTCCCTGCTCGCCCGGGGCGGCGATCATGGTCAGCGAGAGCAGGTCGGCGATCACGGTGACCATCGCGCCGGCGGCCTTGGCGGCGGCGATGACCTCGGCGTGGTCGGCGATCGAGCCGTCGTTGCCCGGCTGCTGCAGCACGATGCCCGAGATGTCGCCTTCCGGCAAGCCCGCGGACAGGTCGGCGACCTCGACCTCGAAGCCCAGCGCATCGGCACGGCCCTGCACGACCTTGATGGTCTGCGGGAAGATGTTGGAGTCCAGCACGGTCTTGCCGTTGGACTTCTTCTTGTTGGCGCGGCGCATCATCAGCACGGCTTCGGCGGCGGCGGAGGATTCGTCCAGCAGCGAGGCGTTGGCGATCGGCATGCCGGTCAAGTCCATGACCATGGTCTGGAAGTTCAGCAGGGCTTCGAGGCGGCCCTGGGAGATCTCAGGCTGGTACGGGGTGTAGGCGGTGTACCAGGCCGGGTTCTCGACGATGTTGCGGCGGATGACTGCCGGGGTGATGGTGTCGTAGAAACCCTGGCCGATCATCTGGGTCTTCATGACGTTCTTGGAGGCCAGCTCACGCAGGTGGGCCAGTGCCTCGGTCTCGGTCAGTGCATCCGGGATGTCCAGAGCGGCATCTTGGCGGATGTCGGCGGGAACTGCCGTGTCGATCAGCTCGTCCAGGCTGTTGTAGCCAAGGGTCTGGAGCATGGTCTCGACGTCGGACTGACGCGGGCCGATATGGCGGGACACGAATTCGCTGTTCGTGTTAGCAGAAGTCTGCGTGATGGTCATGGTGCAGGTGTCTCCATGGGGATCTGTCTTGGCGCATGCCAAAGGAAGGTCGCTGTCCCTCCCCATCCCTGTTGCACAACCTGAGAGTTTTACGCAGCCGGCCTACCAAACCGGTTGCTTGCACCTTCGGTGAACCGGAACAGGCCGGTTACTTTCCAGAGTTGCCTCTTGATGGCGGTACGGGTGCCTGAGAGTTTCCTGGGGAGGAATTGCTCCTACGGCGCCCGTCCATGGTGTGAACGGGACTCTCCCGCCATCCTTCTATGGCTTCGGTTGCGGGCCAATGACCCACAACACACCTCCCATGGTACCCGCCCCGGGGCCAACTGCAAACAATCTTTCGGCCCCGGAGCCCCTGCATGACGAGCGCTAGCTGCTTTCCGCGCCCAGCCGGATGTAGTCCGGGTATTTTGCGCTCAGGCTGTCCCCCGAGGAAGTGCCTGTCAGGCGGCGTTTGACCCATGGAGCCAGGTATTCCCGGGCCCAGCCGAGGTCCTGGCGCAGCTTCTGACGGGGGGCGTTCACCGCAGCCGCTGGCAGCACCGGAACTTCGATGTCGGAGGACCAATTGCCCTCGGTGACGCCGTGGGTTCCGAGCACGTCCAGCACCTTGGCGGCCATGAGCGTGTGGCCAGCGGTGCCCATGTGCAGGCGGTCCACGGCCCAGTAGCGCACGTCCGAGAATTCGCGCCAACGCCAGTAGTCGGCGACCAGCGTGTTGTAGCGGTCGGCGATCTCGCGCACCTTTTCGTTGTAGATCGCGGTGCGCGGGCGGGTCTTGGAGAACAGCGGCGAGTCGACGGTGTCGAAGCCGGTGAACAGCAGCACGGTGATCCCGGCATCGGCGAAGCGCTTGACCATGCTGTCGTAGCTGCGCATCAGCGCCTCGAGGTCGGCCTTGGGCCGCAGGATGTCGTTGCCGCCGGCGTAGAGGGAGACCACGTCGGGCTTCATGGACAGCGCCTGGTCCATCTGCTGGTTGATCACCTGCCCGATCTTCTTGCCGCGGATCGCGAGGTTCGCGTATTCCCAGTCGCCGCGGGCGCACAGCACCTCGGCCACCCGGTCCGCCCAGCCGCGCACTTGGTTGGGGCGCAGCGGATCGTCGTCGCCAACGCCTTCGGTGAAGGAGTCCCCCATTGCCAGAAACTTTGCCATGCTCTTCCTCCTAGCCCTTGGCCTGCATCATTTTGCCGATAACCACCTGGCGCGCCAGCTGGCTGAGCTGCACGCCCGTGGAAATGCTCTTCTCGCCCTCGTTGCGCGACGGAATGTAGGCGAAGCCGAGCTGGTAGGCCGGATCGGCGAAGGCCAGCGAGGAGTTCGCCCCGTCGTGGCCGTAGGCGAAGATCGAACCATAGTCGTTGCGGGCGGTGGCCTTCATGAATCCCAGGGCAAAGGCCTGGAGCAGCCCGTTGGTGCGGTCGTGCCCGTAGACGAGCTCCGCGGATACCCGGGACCAGGTGTCCTCGCTCAGGAACCCCCGGGCGGCGCCAAGTGAGGGCACCGGGCCGAAGGAGGCCGCGTAGATGGCCGCCAGCGACTGGGCATCGGCGACGCCGCCCATGGAGGCCGGGCCGAGCCTGCGGACCTGCCGGGAGTTGGCCAGCTCGTGCCAGTTGTAGACCGGACCGCTGTCCAGCGCGAACCCGGAGGCCGAGTTGACTGCCAGGCCTGCCGGGGAGAAGGGGTCGAAGAATGCCGGTTCGGCCGGGGCGGCGGGGAGCACGTCACGGTAGCGCGGTTCCAGCGAGTCGTCCTGCCCGATATACGCGTCCACGCCCAGGGGCTTGCGGATGCGTTCCTCGAAGACCTCTTTCAGCTCTTTGCCGGTGACCCGGCGGACCAGTTCCTCCATGAGCACACCCATGGTGATGGCGTGGTAGCCCACGATGTTCTGGCCCAGCGGCCAGATGCTCGGCATGGTGGCGAGGATCTTGGCATATTCCGAGGAGTTCAGCAACACCTGACTGGGCACCCCGCCGGGGACGCCCAGCACTCCGGCCTGGTGGCTGAGCACTTCCCCGACGCTCAGTTTGCCCTTGCCGTGGGTGCCGAATTCGGGCCAGTAGTCGGTGATCGGGGCGACCGGATCGATCAGCCCGTCCTGGACCAGCAGGGCGATGACCAGTGCGCTGAGCCCTTTGGTGCAGGAGAACACGCAGGTGAGCGCATCCCCCGAAAGGTGCTCCCCCACGCTGTGGCTCAACACCAGGGCGCCGCGGTGGTACACGGCCAGCTGCGCCGAGTAGCCGTCCTCCACTGCGGCACGGTCCTGCAGCGCCTGCGCGAGCGGGGCAAAGTCGTCAGTTATGACCGATTCCATCTAAATCCTTCGAAAGCATGTCTCTTTGCAACTAACACTAGTAGCCGCAGCGGAAATTCGCGTTCTCCGGCGAAATCATGCCTGAACCATAAGTTCCTCAAAGAGCCATTCTCAATAAACGGAGGAATAACCTCCGAAAAGGCCGGAACGACAAGCATTTATTGCTGTTAGCATAGTGATCGATTTCGCCCATTGAATAGACGACGACAAAATATGTCGCATTCTTCAGCTCGAATCGAAGATTGGAAAGGCTCATCCGCCTATGACTGCAACCCGAGAAGACTCAACTCCAGGCGGACAACCCGCCGAACTCAAGCGGGTCATCGGCCCCAAACTCCTGATGTTCCTCATCATCGGCGACATCATCGGCGCAGGCATCTTCGCGATCACCGGCAAGGTCGCCGGACAGGTCGGCGGCGCCGCCTGGCTGCCGTTCCTGATCGCCTTCGCCATTGCGACGCTGACCGCCTTCAGCTACATGGAGCTGGTCACCAAGTATCCCCACGCGGCGGGCGCTGCTTTGTATATTCACAAGGCTTTCGGCATCCATTTCGTCACCTTTCTGGTGGCCTTCACGGTGGCCTGCTCCGGCATCACCAGCGCCGCGACCTCGGCCACCCTGGTTGGGCAGAACCTGCTGATCGGCTTCGGCCAATTCATCGAGGGCGTGCCGACCACACCCGAAGCCGGTATGTTCGCCGCCATCGCGATCATCGTGATCCTGGCCCTGATCAACCTGCGCGGCGTCGGGGAATCGGTCAAGTTCAACATGGTGCTCACGGTGATCTCCCTGGGCATCATGGCAGTGATCATCTCCATCGGCATCGGCGCCATCGCCAGCGGCCACGGCGACATCAGCCGACTGGTGGTCTTCGAGGCCCCCGAGGACCGCAGCCTGTTCGCAGCGGTCACCATGGGCACCGCCATCGCGTTCTTCGCGATGGTCGGCTTCGAGGATTCGGTGAATCTGGTCGAGGAAACCAAGAACCCCAACAAGACCTTCCCGCGCATCATGCTCATCAGCCTGGGCATCTGCGCCGTGATCTACATGCTCGTCGCGGTCACCATCATCATGGTGATCCCCACCGGCGACCTGCTGAACCCGAAGAATCCTGACGCGGGCATCCTGCTCGATGTCGTGCGCATCGGCGCCCCGGGCCTGCCGGTGGACGCGATCTTCCCGTTCCTGACGGTCTTCGCCGTGGTCAACACCGCCTTGATGAACATGCTCATGGCCAGCCGCCTGCTCTACGGCATGGCCCGCCAGGGTGTGCTGCCGCAGGTGCTGGGCAAGGTGCATTCCAAGCGTCGCACCCCGACGCTATCGATCATCTTCACCACGCTGCTGGCCATCGCGCTGGTGGTCTACGTGAACCTGGATACCGAAAGCGGGATCGTCGGCTCGCTCGGCGGCACCACCGCCCTGTTGCTGCTGGTGGTCTTCACGATGGTCAATATCGCACTGCTGGTGCTGCGCCGCGACAAGGCGCCGGAGGATTCCTTCCGCGCACCGACGATCATCCCGATCCTCGGCGCCGCCACCAGCGCTTTCCTGATCGGGCCATGGGCCCGCTCGCGCGCGGACTGGGTGCAGTATGAGATTGCGGGGCTGCTGCTGGCCCTTGGCGTCGCGCTCTGGGCGGTCAACTGGCTGGCCAACCGCATCAACTACAAAAAGGGCAACATCTCCTCGGGGCACTTCTAGCAATCCGCCCCGGCAAAACGGCAAAGGCACGAACCGTGCGGGGTTCGTGCCTTCGCCGTTTGGGGCGGGATGCCCATCGCCTTGCGGCTACTGCTGGACGGTTTCCTGGCGGAAGCGCAGCTTCCAGCCGCTCTCGGTGCGCTGCCACCATGAGGAGACCACGAGGATCGGCGAGCCCTCGACCTTCATGCGGTAGGCCAGCAGGGCCAGATCCCTGTCGACCTCGCGGGCGGTGAGCACCTGCACCTCGCCGGTGGCAGGCAGCTGCGCCCCGGCTTCGAGCTGGGTGCGCACCGTGGCGACATCCAGCAGCCCGCCACCGCGGGTGACTTCCTGGTATCCCGGATGCAGGAAATCGCTCAGCTCGGCGAAGCTGGTGCGGATCTGCGGGTCGAGGAAGCCCAGTTCAAGTTCATAGACCGTGGCAGCCGTATCCTGGGCGGACTTGGGAGCGGTTGCTTCAGCGGGGGCGGCAGGGGCTGCGGTGGAAGCTGCCGCGGCAGATGCCGCTCCGGCGGTGTAACCGGGGCCCGGGTCCGGCGCAGTGCCTTGCTGGTGCGCGGTGGCGGCGGCACGGGCACGGTCGTCGGCAGCTTCGTTCAGGTCATGCCCGGCGTGGCCCTTGACCCATTCAAAGGTGTACTTGCGGTCCTTGATCGCCGCATCCAATTCCTTGAGGATCTCCTGGTTCAGCACCGGTTTGCCGTCGGCCTTTTTCCAGCCGCGCTTTTTCCATCCCGGCATCCACTTGCTGATGCAGTTGATGGCGTACTGGGAGTCGCACAGGATCTTCAGTTCCTGCTCCGGGTACTGGGCGGTGGCGCGGAAGAGTTCGAGGACCGCCTGCAGCTCGCCCATGTTGTTGGTTCCATGGTCCCAGCCGCCGGAGGCCCAGTTCGCCTCGTCGATGTACCAGGCCCAGCCTGCCGGGCCGGGGTTTCCTAGGGCTGATCCGTCTGCCGCTGCGGTGATCGTCATGGCTTTAATCCTGCCACCTGACCTCCCCCGCCGCCTAAAGAGACGTGCGAAGGCTCCGGAGTCCTTGCGCCGCGCCAACGCCGCGGCGCTGGCGATGGTCCGTAGGATGGTGAACTGTGAAAAAGATTCTGCCGCTCCTCGTTGTTGCGACCCTGGGCCTGGCCGCCTGCTCGGGTCCGTCGCCCGACGACCTGCGCCGCAGCGATCCCGAGGGCAGCACCGCGTGCATCCACTACGGCGGCAGCCTGACCGCCCCGGGCGATATCGGGCAGACGAATCGGCAAAAGGCCGCCGAGCATGGCTCGGCGGCCTCCACCGATTCGATCCGCAACGCGGTATCGACAGATGCATCAGGTCAGCCCGTGATCACCGACGACGAGGCGTTTGCCGCGGCGTGCGAGCAGCAGGGCTTCGACTTCAAGAGGTAGCCCGGCCGCTGCCGGCTATTTTCCTTCCAGCGGGTACAGCGGGTTGTGGCCTGCTGCGACGCGTTCCTCGGTGCGGACTTCGCCCGGAGCGGTGCCGCCCAGGAATGGGCCGTTGTCCGCCAGCTCGTTGCGGTTATGGGATTCGAGCCAGTTGGACAGGTCCGGGCCTTTGGGCACGATCTGCGTTGGATTGATGTCCTCGTGGACCTTGTAGTAGTGGTCCTTGATCTGCTCGAAGTCCACGGTGTCGCCGAAGCCCGGGGTCTGGAACAGGTCGCGGGCGTAGCCCCAGAGGTTCGGCATCTCGATCAGCTTGTTGCGGTTGGCCTTGAAGTGTCCGTGGTAGACCGGGTCGAAGCGGGTCAGCGTGGTGAACAGGCGCACGTCGGCTTCGGAGATGTAGTCGCCCATGAGGAAGCGGCGGGTGGCCAGGCGTTCTTCGAGGTAGTCGAGGGTGGTGAAGATCCGGTCGTAGGCGTCCTCATAGGCGGCCTGCGTACCGGCGAAGCCCGCACGGTAGACGCCGTTGTTGACCTCGGTGAAGATGCGCTTGATCAGCGGGAGCATCTCGTCGAGCTGGTCCGCCATGACCAGGTCCGGGGCTCCTTCGCGGTGGAACTGCTTCCACTGCGTGGAGAAGTCCCAGGTGATCTGCGGGTAGTCGTTGGTGACCACCGCGCCGCTGGGGATGTCCACGATGGCCGGGACGGTGATGCCACGGGGATAGTCGGCGAAGCGCTTGAAGTAGTTCTCCTGCAGGCGTTCGGTGCCCAGCACCGGGTCCTTGCCGCCCTCGTCCAGATCAAACCGCCAGCTGCGCACGTCGTGGGTCGGACCTGGCAGGCCAACCGAAATCGCATCCTCCAGGCCCAGCAGGCGGCGCACGATCAGCGTGCGGTTGGCCCACGGGCAGGCGCGGGCGGCCACCAAGCGGTAGCGCCCTGCTTCGACCTGCCAGAGCTGGGCGCCTTCGCCCAGGGCCGCATTCGGGTGCCCGATCTTGCTTACCGGCTCCCCGTGGGAGAACGCCTCCGGCCGCGGATCGGCAACGATGCGGTCCTGGATGTAGTTGGTATCGCGCGTGAATTCACTGCCCGTGACGTACGCGCCCTTGGTTGAATAGTCCTGCGACATGCTCGATCCTCCACAATCTCTGGCTTGGTTGCCCGCTCTGGGGCAAGTTCTCGGGTGATACGGCAAACGGCGGGAGGCCTGGTACAAGCTTCCCGCCGTTTGCACTTGAACGCTAGGCCGTTCAGGCAGCGTGCAATTAGGCGCTGACGGATGCGGCGGCGCGCACCGAATTCATGGCTTCGGTCCAGGCCAGCAGCTGCTCGAACATCGGCTGCACCGAAGCGGCGCCCTCCGCGGTCGGCTTGAAGTTCGAGAAGTTCTCGAAGTCGGTGAACAGGGAGAACAGGCCGGTCTTCTGCACGTGGGCTACCTGCAGCTCGGAGAGGATGCCGCGCAGGTGCTCGATGGAGCGGGCGCCCAGGGCCGAACCGTAGCCCACCAGGCCGGCGGCCTTGTTGTTCAGCTCGACGTTGATGTAGCTCAGCGCGTTGGTCAGCGCCGGGGAGACCGAGTGGTTGTACTCCGGGGTAACGAAGATGTAGCCGTCGAACTCGTTCATCTTGGCGGCCCAGGCCTTGGCATGCTCGCTCTGGTAGTTCTGGTAGGCGGCCGGGAAGGCTTCGTCCAGCACCGGCAGGTTGAAGTCCGCGATGTCTACAAGCTCGAAGTCGGCGCCGCCGAATGCCTGCGCCTGCTCCAGCACCCACTGGGCAACGCTGATGTTGTTGCGGCCTGGACGAGTGGAACCGGTAACGATGGCGATCTTCGACATAGTATTTTCTCCTTGGGGAAGTTCGTGCGCCGAACGCTTTAGTTGATGCGTCATCAACTCTTGCTAAATCCAACAATACCAGAGATAATTGATACGTCAACAAATGAGTGCGGACCCGCAGCATGCCGGGTACGCCACGTAGAGAAGGAGCGCCCACGCATGGCTGCCGATGAGACCCGCTGGCTCGATGACAAGGAACAGGCCCTCTGGCGGATTATCCGCGAGTTCCTGTGGCAGTTCCCCAGCGCCATGGACCGCCAGTTGAGCGTGGATTCGAGCATGCAGACCGGCGAGTACTCGGTGCTCGCGGTGCTCTCCGAAGGACCCGCCACCTCCCTGCGCCCGGCAGACATCGCCGACAACCTGCGCTGGGACCGCTCGCGGCTGTCCCACCTGCTGCGCCGCATGGAAGCCAAGGGCATGATCACCCGCTGCTCGGATTCAACCGACCGCCGCGGGCAGCAGATCGAACTGACAGAGGCCGGATGGAAGACCATCCGCGAAGCCGCCCCGAGCCACGTCACCTTCATCCGCGAAAAGCTGTTCGACTCGCTGGACCAGCACGAACGCGCAGCGCTCGAAACCGCGCTGCCCAAGATCCTCGGCGCCCTGGAGACTTGCGAGTCCGACCCATCCTGCAAGGCGTCCGTCCCCGGCGGCCCGCAGGACTGCGAAGAGGACTAGCCGACCCTGTCGGCGAACTCGCTGTTCGCCACGAGCCGGGCGAAGCGCCCGCCCTGCCCCACCAGCTCGGCGAAGGTTCCGGATTCGACAATCCGCCCGCTATCGAGCACCACGATGCGGTCGGCCCGCAGCACCGTGCTCAACCGGTGCGCGATCAGCAGCGTAGTGCGCCCGACCGCCAGCTCGTCCAGCGCCTGCTGCACCAGCGCCTCGGTGACGGTATCCAGCGCACTGGTCGCCTCGTCGAGGACCAGCACCTTGGGCCGGCGCAGCATGGTGCGCGCGATGGCAAGGCGCTGCTGTTCCCCGCCGGAGAAGCGGTGTCCGCGCTGGCCCACCGCGGTTTCCAGCCCGTCGGGCAGCGAGCGGATCAGCTCGGCGATCTGCGCCGCTTCCAGCGCCTGCCACAGCTCGGCCTCGCTGGCCCCCGGCGCCGCCCACAACAGGTTCTCGCGCACCGTGGTGTGCAGCAGGTAGCTTTCCTGCGCCACCACCGACACCGCCCGGGAAACCTGCTCGGGGTCCAGCTCGCGCAGGTCGACCCCGTCGAGCAGCACCCGCCCCGAGGTCGGATCCAGCAGCCGCGGAAGCAGCGAGCCCATGGTGGATTTGCCCGACCCGGTCGCCCCGACCACCGCTGTCATGGTTCCCGGTTCCAGCACCAGGTCCAGCGCCTCCAGCGTCGGCGCGGCAGCCCCGGGGTAGCGGAAACCTACCCGCTCCAGCACCACTTCCCCGCGCATCGCCGCGGGATCCAGCCGGCGCGGATGCTCGGGCAGCGGCAGCGCCTGGTCGGTATCCAGGTATTCGAAGACCCTGCCGAACAGCGCCATCGCGGAGATCCACTGCACCGAGATCTGCATCAGCCCCATGACAGGCCGGAAGATGCCTGCCTGCAGCCCGGTGAAGGCCACCAGCGTGCCGATGCTCATCCCGTCGCCGGTGGCCGGCAGCCCCGCCACCAGGTACAGGACCGCGGGAATCACCGCGAAGATGATGCTCATGGCCGCCATGCGCCAGCGTCCGGCCAGCGCGCTTTTCATTTCAAGGTCGATCAGCCGGTGGCTGGACTGCGCAAAAGCCGACGCGTCGGCGGCGCCGGTGCCCATGATCTTGGACAGCCGCACCCCGGAGATGCTCAGGCGTTCCTCGATCAGCGAGGTCAGGTTCGACATTTCACGCTGGCGCCGGCCCGTGACGGCGCGGCGCAGCCGGGCGGTCTGCCGGGCCAGGATGATCGCCGGCGGCAGCACCACCAGGGAGATCAGGCTCAGTTTCCAGGAGATCGCGACCATGGCGCAGGCCGTGGCGACCACGGTGGTCAGGTTGGAGGCGATACTGGTCGCCGAGTTCGTGATCACCGACTGCATCTGGCCAACGTCGTTGATAAGCCGCGACTGCACGTCGCCTGATTTGGAGTTGGTGAAGAATCCCAGCGACTGCTTCTGCAGGTGGGTGAAGAGCCCAGTGCGCAGCCCGTGCATGACCCTCTGCCCCATCAGGGTGGCGCGCCAGGTCTGGACCACCTCCAGCACCGAGGAGACCAGGGCGATCAGCACCAGTCCCCCGGCGCCGGCGAGCAGCAAGTCCACCTCCCGGTTCGGGATGGCGACGTCGATCAGCTCGCGGATGATGAAGGGCTGGGCCAGTCCGATGAGCGAGGAGGCGACGATCAGCAGCACCACCACGATGACCGTGCCCAGATGCGGGCGGAAGAGCGCGGCGATGCGCTTGACGGAGACCGGGTGCTCAGCCAGCCACTTCTTGTCGTCGGCGCTGCGCGCCGCCGAAGCCGGCGGCCTTCCGCCGCCCATTGGCGCCATCGGGTGCATGGGTGCTCCCTTCCACTGGTTGTTCCACTGTGGATTACAGAATAGCAGAGGTTACCTCACTATGTGGTTACATCTTGAAACTGTTCGGGAAAACACACTATCCTTGACCCTATGCACACCGATGAGTCCAAGCCTGACTTGACCGATCTATTCCTGCAGGCGTCCCGGACCATCCGCGGCCGCTGGCGCGACAGCCTGATCCCCGCGGGCGTCACCCCGCACCAGTCCCGGGTGCTGTCCATCCTGGGCCGCGCCGAGGAGCAGGGGCTACGCAACTCCCAGCTGGCTGAGCGCCTGCACATCGCTGCGCGTTCGACCACCGAGGTGGTGGACCAGCTCGCGGCCAAGTCACTGGTGCTCCGCACCCCGGATCCGGGCGACCGCCGCGCTACCTTGATTGTGCTCAGCGACGCCGGCCGGGAGCTGCTCGGCGAGCTCTCGGCGCTGCGCAAGAGCAGCATGGACGGCTACTTCGACAAGCTCGGCGCCGAGGACCGCGAGGAGCTCACCCGCCTGCTGGGCATCCTGAACCGAGAGAACCCCCGCCCTCCGCGCGCCGGGACCTGCAAGCCGGGCACCGCAGACCGGACCGCCAACTGACCCCGTCCCGGCGTGGAATGCGCAGAGGCCCCCGCCTGCCGGCGATGTTTCCGGCGGGCGGGAGCCCCTTCCAGCGTGCGGAGGAAGGCTAGTTCTCCTGCTTGCCCCGGCGCCAGTAGCCCATGAACGCCACCTGCTTGCGGTCGATGCCCGCGTCGCGCACCAGGTAGCGGCGCAGCTCCTTCACGGTGCCAGCCTCCCCGGCGATCCAGGCGTAGAACGGGGCGGACTGGGCCTGGCCGGTTTCCCACAGGATGTCCTCGTCCACGTTGATGTCCTCCGGGTCCGCGGTGGTCTGCACCACGCCGGCGCCCGGGATGGCCACGGCGCCGCGGACCGCGTCGCGCAGCAGCGAGCCGTGCTCCGCGGTGCCGCGCGTCAGCCACTGCACGGAAATGCCCGAGCGGGTGGTGGTGCCCAGGATGTCGGTGGTTTCCGGCACCTCGATCAACGCGTGACCGGTGACGTTGGCCGGCAGCGATTCAAGGATCGCGCAGATGGCCGGGGCCGCGGTCTCGTCGCCGGCGAGCACGATGCGGGACGCGGCACCCGGGCGGAATTCGATGCCGCCATAGCTGTCGTCGGTCAACGCCTTGTTCGGACCCAGCAGCAGCAGCGGGTCGCCCGGCTGCGCGCGGTCGCCGAACTCGGTGGCAGGACCGCCCTGCAGCCGCCCGTCCACCACCTTGCCGTGCAGCACGAAGTCGATGTCCAGCTCCGGGGTCGTCCCCAGGTTGTCGCGGTGCCCGGCTTCGCGGAACGCGCGTACGGTGTAGGTGCGCATGTAGCCGCGCTGCGCGGGGTCGATGGCCAGCCAACGCTGGTACCAGCCCAGCTGCTCGGCCGGGCTGGTCAGCGCATCCGGGCGCAGGCTGGCGATTTCGCTGTTCGGCCCGAAGCCTGCCTCCGGCGGCAGCAGCAGCTTGATGCGCATGTCCAGCGGGTGGCTGTTGGTGCCGAAGTCCTCCAGGTCCGCGCCGCCCACGGTGAGCCGGCGGAAGGACGAGGACAGCTGCTGGCTGCGCAGGACCGTGGTCTGGAAGGCCAGGGTCTGCAGATGCTCGCGCGCCGGGCGGGCGAGGTTCGGGTCCGCCTCGGCGACGGCCCGGGTGGCGGCCTGCGCCTCCTCCTCGACCACCGCGGAGTCCTGCTCCAGGCCTTCGGCCAGCGCCCGCGGCTCGTTGACCGGCGCGTCGCCGCGGAAGATGCCGTTGGCGGCGAGCACCGATTCGGTGCGCAGCACACGCTGGCGGCCGATGGGCAGCACCAGCGGGGTGCCTGCCACCGGGTCCGGGATGACGCGGCTGGGCATGCCGAACACCGCCTTGACCGTCTTCTCCGTGACCACCTCGGTGGGGTGCCCGGCGGCGTAGATCTTGCCGTCCTTCAGCGCCACCAGGTAGTCGGCGTAGCGGGCTGCCAGGTTCAGATCGTGCAGCACGATGACCACGGTGATGCCGCGGGTGCGGTTCAGCTCGCTGACCACGTCCAGCACTTCCAGCTGGTGGGCCACGTCCAGGAAGGTGGTGGGCTCGTCGAGCAGCAGCAGGTCGGTTTCCTGGGCCAGGGCCATGGCGATCCATACGCGCTGGCGCTGGCCGCCGGAGAGCTCGTCCACCGGGCGGTCGGCCAGGCCGGCGGTGCCGGTCAGCTCCATGGCGCGGTTCACCGCCGCCTCGTCCTCGGCCGAGAAGCGCTTGAACAGGCCCTGGTGCGGGTAGCGGCCGCGGCTGATCAATTCGCGGGAGGTGATCCCGTCCGGGGCGGTGGGCGACTGCGGCAGCAGACCCAGGGTCTTTGCAACCTCTTTGGCCGGCTTGGAGTGGATGTCCGCACCGTCCAGCAGCACCTGTCCCCCGGCCGGCTTCAGCAGCCGAGACAGGGCGCGCAGCAGCGTGGACTTGCCGCAGCCGTTGGCCCCGACCACGATGCTCACCTGCCCGGCGGGGATGTCCAGTGACAATTCATCGACGATGGTGACCTTGTCGTAGGCCAAGGTCAGCCCGCTAGCCTGCAAAGTGGCCATGGGTTATCCCCCGTTTCCAGTAGAGTTGGCGCGCACCAGCACCCAAATGAGGAACGGTGCGCCGAATGCGCCGGTGATAACGCCCACCGGCAGGTTGATCTGCGCGAACAGGTTCGCGGCAAAGAAATTGGCGACCACTACCAGTGTCGCACCGGTCAGCCCGGCGAGCGGCACATGGATCGCAGAGCGGGACAGCGCGGCGGTGATCGGGCCGGCCAGGAAGGCAACGAAGGCCAGCGGCCCGGTGACGGCGATGGGGATCGCACCCAGGGCCACCGCGGTGAAGACCAGCAGCACGCGGGCCCGTCCCACGTGCAAGCCCAGCGCCGCCGCGGCGTCCTCGCCCAGCTCCAGCAGCTTCAGCTGCCGCAGCACCACCGGCAGCAGGAAGATTCCCGCCGCGCCGAGGCCGATGCCCAGCACCGCCGCGCGTTCCCAGGTGCTGGCGGACAGCGAACCGGTCAGCCAGCGCATCGCGTCGCTGGCGGTGTTCACCTCGGCCTGGGTCAGCAGGAACTGGATCAGCGCCTGCAGCATGGCCCCGATGGCCAGGCCGGCCAGGATCAGCCGGGAACCGGTGCGCTGACCCGAGGCCGACAGCCAGTAGATCACCGCGGCCACGGCCAGGCCCCCGGCGAGCGCGAAGGCGCTCAGCTTCCAGTCGTTCACGCCGAAGACGATCATCGCGGCGATCGCGGCGGCCGAGGCGCCGAAGCCCACGCCGATCACGTCGGGGCTGGCCAGCGGATTGCCCAGCCAGCGCTGGAAGAGCGCGCCGGAGATGCCCAGCCCGGCCCCGGCCAGCGCCCCGACCACCAGCCGCGGCAGCCGGTCCTCCATGAGGATGAAGCTGGTGCCGGGCACGCTCGCCCCGCCCAGCACCTGCAGGACCTCGTCCACCGGGAGCCGGTCGCGGCCCCAGAAGATGTAGGCGGCGGCGGTGGCCAGCAGCACCAGGAGCATCCACAGCGCCGCGATGCGCACCCGTGCGGAGCGGCGGGCCGCGACGCCGGTGGGCCGCCCCGGCTCGTGCCGCCGCGTGGACTGCTCGATGGCGCTCATAGCTTCACCGACTTCATGCCGCTGCGCATCATGATGATGAAGATCGGCCCGCCGAGCATGGCGCACATGACACCGACCTGGATCTCGCTTGGCGGGAGGACCAGCCGTCCGGCGGTGTCCGCGAGCAGCAGCAGGATCGGCCCTGCAAGCAGGCTGGCGGGCATGATCCAGCGGTAGTCCCCGCCCACCAGCAGGCGCACCGCATGCGGGATCATCAGGCCGACGAAGGCGATGGGCCCGGCCACGGCGGTGGCGGTGCCGGCCAGCAGCACCACGCCGACCGAGCCGAGCAGGCGCGCACGGTTCACGTTGATGCCCAGGGCGATCGCGGTGTCCTCGCCCATGGCCACGGCGTTGCAGGCGCGGGCGGTGGACAGCACAACCAGCGCGCCGACGGCGATGACCGGCACTGCCAGCAGGTAGGTTTCCAGGCTTCCGCCGGACAGCGAGCCGATCTGCCACATGCGGAATTCATCCAGCGTGGACTTGGAGATCATCAGAATGGTGTTGGTGATCGAGCCGACGCCCACGGCCAGCGCCGCACCGCCCAGGGCGAGCTTGATCGGGGTGGCGCCCTCGCGCCCCACGCTGGCGACCACGTAGACCAGCGTCATGACCAGCGCCGCGCCGAGGAAGGCCGCCGCCATGACCAGCGGCAGCGAGGCCGCCCCGGCGAGCGCGACCACAACCACCACGGCCAGCGAGGAGCCGGCGTTCAGGCCCAGGATCCCGGTGTCCGCCAGCGGGTTGCGGGTCAGCCCCTGCAACCCGGCGCCGGCCAGGCCCAGGGCGGCGCCCACCACGATGGCCCCGACGGTGCGCGCCATTCGTGATTGCACCACCACTTGGTCCCCGTCTGCGGGGTCGACATTGGACAACGCGGCCAGCACGCTGTCCAGGCCGACGTTGCGGGCCCCGAGCAGCAGCGAAGCGAGGACGGCAGCTGCCAGCACCAGCACCAGCAGCGCGAGGGCACCGAGTTTGCCTCCCAGCCCGGGGCCGGAACGTTGCGCTGCGGGGCGCAATGTACTTTCGGTTGCGGTCATTGCTTCCTACACTCGTTGTCATGGATCATGTTTCTGCGCCCACAGTTCTGGCGCCCGGCATTGCCGTGCTGCGTGCCGACAACCCTTCGGAAATGACGCTCGACGGGACCAATACCTATCTGCTGTTCGCCCCCGAGGCGAGCCTTGCGCCCGGGACTCCGGTGATCGTGATCGATCCCGGCCCCGAGCTGGAGCCGCACCTGCAGGCGCTGGCCGCCTACGACGTGCAGCTGGTGCTGATCACGCACCGCCATCCGGACCACACCGAGGGCATCGACCGCCTGAGCGAACTGACCGGGGCCCCGGTGCGTGCCTTCCTGGAGCAGTTCTGCCGCGGGGCCGAGGTGTTCGCGGACCGGGAGGCCATCGAGGCTGCCGGCACCGCGGTGCGGGTGGAATTCACTCCCGGGCATACCTCGGACTCGGTCTGCTTTGTGCGCATCGGCGCCGAGGAGCACCTGTTCACCGGGGATACCGTGCTGGGCCGGGGCACCACCATCCTGGAGCACCCCGATGGAACGCTGTACGACTACCTGTCCTCGCTGGAGCGCCTGCTGGAGCTGCCGGACATGCCGCTGCATCCCGCCCACGGCGAGCAGCACCGGCAATCCCACCCGCTGCTGGAGGGATACCTGGCGCACCGGGAGGACCGGCTGAACCAGGTGCGCGCCGCGCTGGAGAAGCTCGGCAAGGCCGGGGCGGACGCAAAGCCAGCAGAGCTGCTGGATCTGGTCTACCCCGACCTTGACCCGCGCCTGGCCGGCGCGGCGAGTCATTCCCTTGAGGCGCAATTGCACTACTTGTCGCGAACTGCCTAAGGGCTACTTGGCGGCCGCCGCGTTCTCGGCGGCCTTCACGATATTCGGCACCACGTGCTCCAGCGCCCATTCGATGGACAGCGGGGAGGCCGCGGAGATGGACAAGGTGGCCTGGTCGGTACCCGGCAGGGCCACCGCGTCATTCTTCACGGCGGGGATCTGGCCGTACAGCGGCTGGGCCTTGACGATGTCGTCCACGGTGTTTCCTGCCACGGCGGAGGCGAAGACGACGTCCGCGTCCCATTCGTTGACCTTTTCCGGGGAGACGGTGAAGTAGAAGGCGTCCTTGGCGGCGTTCTCATCCACGTACGGCGCCTGCTTCATGCCCAGCGCGGTCAGGAATCGCGGACGGGTGTCCCCGGTGGAGTACACGTAGGAGGTCTCCGGCGAGGAGAGGTCGGCCGCGATGAAGGTGGAATCCTTCAGCACCGGGTTCTGGTCCCCCACGGCCGCCATCTTGCCCTCGATCTCCGAGATCAAGGCGGTGGCCTGGTCCTGCTTGCCCAGCATCTGGCCCGCCGCTTCGGTGGCGTCCTGCCAGCTGGTAGTGTAGTTGGCTTCGATCGGCCCGACGACCTTGGCGATCTTTTCCAGCTTTTCGTATTCTTCCTGCGTCATGCCCGAGTACGGGGCGAAGATGACGTCCGGCTTCAGTTCGGCGATGCCGGTGAAGTCGATGCCGTCGGCGATGTCGAACTGCTTCGGGGCCTTCTCGGAGCCGATGGACGCGCCCAGCTCGGCCAGCGCGGCGTCCTTCCAGTCCGTGGAGTTGTTGGCGTTCTGCCCGTAGGTGTCGGTGTCCATGCCGGCCGGCACGGTGTCCAGTGCCAGCAGGGTGTCGGCGTTGACCCAGGAGATGGTCGCGATGGTTTCCGGCACCTCGGTGATTTCGGTTTCCCCGTAGATGTTCTTGATGGTCACCGGGCTGAAGTCTGCCGAGGCCGACGGCGCGGCCGAGGAATTGGCGCCGGGTTCGGCGCTGGAGCCGCAGGCGGTCAGGCTCAGGGCGAGGATGGCGGCGGAGGCGGCGAAGATGCCGGTGCGGCGCGAGATATTCATGGGCGGGGTTATCCAGACTATGCGAGGTTCCGTGAACTGTGAATTCGAATAGGTAAGGCATGCCTACCCGAACCACAGGTCACAATACGCGTTTTCGTCCGCATTACGCAACACGGTTAATCCCTAATCGGAGAAAATCTGGGCTTTTCGGGTATCCGTCCCCTACCTTGGAGCCCCGGAAATACCTGCTAGGCGCGCTCGGCGAGCAGCCGGCGGGGGTTGGCCACGCTGATGGCCGCGCGGATCAGCACCAGGCCCAGCACCACGGCCAGGATGACCACCAGCACCGTCAGCGGCTTGATCAGCACCGCAACGCCGGCCAGCGGCAGGACCAGCACCACCGAG
Source organism: Arthrobacter sp. YC-RL1 (assembly GCF_001454985.1). Taxonomy (NCBI): domain Bacteria; kingdom Bacillati; phylum Actinomycetota; class Actinomycetes; order Micrococcales; family Micrococcaceae; genus Arthrobacter; species Arthrobacter sp. YC-RL1. The sequence continues at coordinate 947,100 of NZ_CP013297.1, read as the reverse complement.
GCGATGGCAAAGCCGATCGAAGCGGTCAGCGCCGGGATCATCAGCGATTTGGTACGGGCCGCATTCATCACCTCGTAGCCCATGCCCAGCTTGTGCAGTCCGTCGTAGAGGTCCGCGCGGTCCAGGGTGCTGGCGCTCTGCGAAATCGAGGCCGACGCGGCCACGCAAACAAAAGTAATAACCAGGGTCAGCAGCACGCCGGTGAGGATGTCCTGCGGCAGGTAGTCGAACCAGGTGCCGGTCGACTCCTGACCGTTGCCCATGCTCATCAGCGCCGCCCCGCTGCCGCCGACCACGGCGACGAAGGAGGCCATCGCGACGCCTGACACCTGGCGCCAGGATTCGCCGGGGTTCTCCAGGATCATGCGGGCCGCCAGCAGCTGCTCCGGCTTGACCGCCTTCTTCAGCTTGCTCCGCCCGACCGTGGCCACCAGCCACGGCCCTGCCAGGTTCAGCACCAGCAGGCCGAAGCCGAAGCCCAGGATGATCACCGCGATGATGGTGCCGAATTCCTGGCTCACCACACCGATGTTGGTGAAGACGAAGTAGAGCAGCGCCACCGAGCCCACCGTGACCAGCACCCGGATCCAGCTGGGCACCGGCACGCTTTGCCGGGTGGCCACGGCCAGCGGGGTGATGATGAGCTTGCGCAGCCCGGCCAGCGAGCTGATCACCGCCAGCAGCACGATGACCACCACCGCGATGGCCACCGCCCACCAGGGCAGGTAGATGGCGTCACCCAGCGGCGCGCCCTGGAAGCGGATCATCGCCACCAGCGGCGAGGAGGCCAGGTACAGCACCACGCCCGCCAAGGCCCCGGCCAAGGCGGTGCCGGCGGCCTGCAGCAGCGAGACGCTGCGGATCTGGCCGCCGGTCGCGCCCAGCAGCCGCAGAGAGGACAACGCGCGGTCCTGCGTGCGCGCCGACAGCCGGGCAGCGGCCGAGCCGAGCACCATCAGCGGCACGGCCAGCAGCACCACCGCGAATCCCGCCAGCGGCAGGTAGGTCGCCTGGACTTCGCGTTCGAAGCTGGTGAACGAGTAGGCGCCGCCCAGCACGATCAGCAGCATCGCGCTGACCATGGCGTAGGCGCTGACGGTCAGGATCTGCGACGAGCTGCGCGTCGAGGAGGGACGGCCCAGCATCCAGGCCAGGTGCACCGAATTCATGACCAGGCTCCTGCCTGGCGCTCCTGGCGCGCCGTGCCGTCCAGCAACCGGCCGTCGCTCAGGTGCACGATCCGGTCGCAGCGTTCGGCCACCGTGCGGTCGTGGGTGACCATGACCAGCGACTTGCCGGCGCCGACGGTGCAGTCCAGCAGGGTTTCCAGCACCTCGGCGCCGGTGGCCGAGTCCAGCGCTCCGGTCGGCTCGTCGGCGAAGACCACGCTGGCGCCGGTCACCTGGGCGCGGGCGATGGCCACACGCTGCTGCTGGCCGCCGGAGAGCTGCCCGATGCGGCGCTCCTCCATGCCCGCCAGCCCCAGCTGCGCCAGCGCCCGGGCGGCGCGGTCCATCGCGTTGGAACGCGGCACCGCGTTGATCATCAGCGCCATGGCCACGTTCTCGATGGCTGTCAGCTCCGGGATCAGCAGCCCGGATTGGAATACGAAGCCGAAGGCCTCGCGGCGCAGCTTGGTGCGGGGCTTGTCCTTGAGCGATTCGATCTGCACCGGGGCGCTCCCCGGCAAATTCAGCGTGATCTGCCCGGAGTCCGGCAGGTCGATTCCGGCCAGCGCGTGCAGCAGGGTGGACTTGCCGGATCCCGACGGGCCCATGATGGCCAGCGACTGGCCCAGCTGGATGTCGAGGTTCACGTTGTCCAGGGCAGCGGTGCTGCCGAAGTTGCGGTACAGGCCGCGGGCGGAGATGACTGCCGGGCGTCCCAAGGAATTTTCTAGCATGCTTCCATGTTTTCAATGTCGGCGGCCGGGCGCATCGTCTCGGGGAGCGAAACCGGCCGGCCCGGGCACATACCCTGGTATGAGGCCCGCGCCTCGCGCTCCATCCCCCGGCAGGAGGAACACCGGATCCATGAAGCTGGAACTGTACTCGCAGCCGTTCTGCGCGCCCTGCGTCAGCACCAGGTCGCTGGTCCGCCGCGTCCAGCGGCTGCTGCCGGACCTGGAGGTCGAGGAAATCAACGTGGTCGAGCAGGTGCGGCGCGGCGAGGAGCTGGGCATCACTTCGACCCCGGTGATCCGCCTGCTGGTCGACGGGCAGGAGCGGTTCCGCGGCGGGCAGCCGCCCACCCTGAACCAGCTGCTGGCCGCCATCGCCCGCGCCAGCGACTAGCCTCACGCGGGATTGGATGCGCAGATGCACGGTTGCGCTCCTTTTGTGGGGGAGAATAGAGCACGTGATTACAGTGCCCGGTGTCAGCCATGAATGCTTCGAACGAGTTCTCGCCGATTCGTCCAACCGCATCGAGTGGCTCCGGGCCCGGTCGCAGGGCATCACCGCGACCGACGTGGCCAAGCTTTCCACCGAGAAGTCGATCAAGAACGCCGCATGGGACAAGCTCTACGGCAACGGCTTCTCCGGGAACCCCTACACGGACCACGGCCGCAAGCGCGAGCCGGTGATCGCCGCCTGGGTCCAGGAGAACTTCAACATCTTCCCTTCCACCCAGCTGTTCCACGCCCAGCACTCCCGACTGCACTTGGCCACCCCCGACGGCCTCGGGTTCGACGCGGCAGGGGTGCCGGTGCTCGCGGAAATCAAGACCACCAACAAGCCGTTCAAGAAGATCCCGAAGAACTACCTGCGCCAGGTGCTCTGGCAGCAGCACGTCATCGGTGCCGAGCGCACCCTGTTCGTCTGGGAGGAGCACGACAACTTCGTCCCGCTGCGCGACACCCCGGAGTACCTGTGGGTCGAACGCGATGACGACCTCATCCGGGACCTGATCGACAAGGCCGAGTCGCTGATCTCGGCCCTGCGCGACGCCACCGCCCGGCAGCAGCGCTACAACGACTACGGGCCGGCCGCGCTGCGGCTCTAGTCCAGGCCGGCCGCCTCAGCCGTGCTCGTAGCCGCACTGGCCCCGTGGAACGCACCGCAGAAGCGGCGGTTCCACGGGGCCATCTGCATATATCGCTACACGGTCGGGGCGTTTGGCAGCGTGCGCGGATCCGGCAGGCATTCGGGATAGCTCTGCACCAGTTCGCCCAGCAGCTTCTCGCGGACCATGTTGCGCAGCTCCCACAGGTCCGAGGGGTTGCGCGCCGATAAAAATATGGTCAATGTCTGCAGGCCGCCCTGGACGTCGGTCACGTTTAGGGCATTGGTGCGGCCGTCCCACCAATCGGAGGATTCAAGCAGTTCGGTGGTGCGCTGGCGCAGGTACTCGATCGGGGCGTTCAGCTTCAGCTGCAGCACCACATTGCCGGAGATCTCGCTGCTGCGGCGCGACCAGTTCTCGAACGGGGTGGTGGTGAAGTAGGTGGAAGGCAGGATCATGCGACGCCCGTCCAGCAGCAGCACCACCACGTAGGACAGGGTGATTTCCTCGACCGTGCCGCGTTCTTCTTCCACCACCACGGTGTCCTCCACGCGGATCGAATCGGTGAACGCGATCTGGATGCCGGCGAAGACATTGGCCAACGTGGACTGCACGGCCAGGCCGACAACCACCGAAGCCAGGCCGGCGGAGGCGAGAATACCGGCGCCCAGCGCCCTGACCTGCTCGATGGACAGGAGCACCGCCCCGATCGCCAGCACACACAGCACCGCGGTCAGCACCCGGCGCAGCAGGCCCACCTGGGTGCGCACCTTGGCCAGCTTGCGTCCCGGACCGAACCTGACTTCCACCCGGGTCAGCACCGAGGTCTCGATGACCTTGACGACGCTGATGATGAACCAGGTGAGGAAGAAGATCAGCAAGGCGAGGATGACAAACTGCCAGGCGTTGTACCAGGGCCTGTCCCGGTAGAAGATCGAGAACACCGATTTGACGACGATCGAGGTCATCGTGGCGAAGAACGGAGTCCTGGTCGGTTTCACGGTCCCGGCCGGAATGCCCATGCGCGAAAGGATGCGGCGCGCGACGCCGCTGAAGACGACCGTCAGGATCCCGGCAACGACTGCACCAATAGCTATAACCACCCAGAATTGCAACGATTCGGGTAGGAAGCTTGAGGCCTGAATGACATCTTCAACAGTTTCGTCGATGGGTGCGGTAGGTGTTGGAGTCATCCTTAAAGCATGTCATAGGGCTCTGGCCGGGAGCTGTGTAGCCGCTTGTGTCATTCCGAACTTCTCGGCCTCCGTCACAGATCAATATCGGTATCGTTCCGTTTTCTCCAGACTCTTGCCTTTTCCCCGGCCGCGGCGCTTTAGTAGTGTGACCGGCCACGTGAATCGGCCGGCTGGCGCAACCACAGAAAGCCGGTGATCACCGTGCGCCGAACAAAATTCGGAATCGTCGCCGCCACGGCGACGGCAGCCATGCTGGCAATGACGCCCGCAGCAGTAGCAGTACCCACCTCCACCGCAGCCTCGACCTGCGCAACCGTTTACTGGGGTTCCTTGGCCAAGACCAAGACCTTGTCCACCACGTCCGCCCTGACCAACGTGCGCACCGGCCAGCACACGTGCTACGACCGCATGGTCATCGACCTGAAGTCCAAGCCGGCCGGCTACACCGTGAAGTACGTCGACAAGTTCGTCGGCATCGCTTCCGGAATTGAAGTGAAGACCACCGGCGGGGCGAAGCTGCAGATCCAGCTCCATGCCCCGGCAAGCACCTCGTACAATCCAGGTGCCCAGGTCAAGACCCTGAACTACAAGACGTTCAAGCAGCAGGTCTGGCTGGGAAGCTTCGAAGGGGAAACCCTGCTCGGCGTCTCCACCCGGGCACGGCTTCCGATGCGTGCATTCCTGCTCAACGGCCCGGGGACATCCTCCCGGCTCGTGATCGACGTCGCCCACCAGTGGTGACCGCAAAAAATATTCGGTGCGGTTCGGCACTTTTTGCATGACGTTCCGCGTAACACCCCGTCAACCTGCTGACGAATGTGCCACGATGCTATGTATGAGCAGCACATTTGCCTATCAGCAGGTTGACGTTTTTGCGGCCACCGAATTCAACGGCAACGGCTTGGCCGTGGTCTTCGACGCCGACCATCTCAGCGACGACCAGATGCAGCGTTTCGCCAAGTGGGTCAATATGGCCGAGACCGTGTTCTTCGTCGAGCCGACCGAGGAGGAGGCTGACTACGCGATCCGCATTTTCACCCCGACGACGGAGCTGCCCTTCGCCGGCCATCCCACGCTCGGGGCCGCCCACGCCTGGCTGGAATCCGGCGGCGAACCGGGCCCCAGCGGCTCCCTGATCCAGGAGTGCCGCAGCGGCTTGATCCGGCTGCGCGTCGAGCGGAAAGGCACCGCCGAGCACTCCCAGCGCATCGCCTTCCTCGCTCCCCCGCTAACCCGTTCGGGCCCGCTGGAGCCCGACGTCCTGCAGTGGGCAATCTCCGGCCTGGGCCTGCAGCCCGAGGACGTCATCGACCATTCCTGGCTGGTCAACGGCCCCCAGCCGGCAGGCCTGGTGCTGCGCGACGCCGACGTGGTGCTGGCCATCGAACCGGATTTCGACGCCTTGGAAGGCCTCGAAGTCGGAGTCATCGGCCCGTACACCGCATCCAGCGTCTCCAACGGCAGCTGGCAACCGCGCCAGTCGGTCCTGCCGCGCCTGGCAGGCACCCGCGAGGAGCTGCTCCCGCTGGACTCCTCGGACCTCGAACGCTCCGAGGAACGGTTCGGCTCCGTGGTGATGCAGCCGCCGGCGGATTTCGAGGTCCGCAACTTCGTTCCCGGCGAAGCCGTCCCCGAGGACCCCGCCACCGGCAGCCTGAACGCCGCCTTCGGCGTCTGGCTGACCGAGACCGGCTACGCCCCGCAGCGCTACACGGTGCGCCAGGGCACCCGGGTGGGACGCGATGCGATCCTGCACGTCGAGGCCGACGACCAGGGCGTCTGGGTCAGCGGCGACGTGGTGACCAGGGTCTGCGGAACTGTGAGCTTCGACTGATTCAGCTTCAATAGTCTTCCTATTTATTTCGCATTGCGCCCGAACGCACTAGTCTTGACCAGTGCCACAAACAGCGAACACCCCCACTGAATTCAACAAGAAAGCCGCGTGGAACGCCCTCTGGGCGCTGGTCATCGGCTTCTTCATGATCCTTCTCGACACCACCATCGTCCATACGGCCATGCCGGCGATCATGGAGGACCTGGACTCCGACATCTCCAGCATCCTGTGGATCAACAGCGCCTACCTGCTGACCTTTGCGGTGCCGCTGCTGGTCACCGGGCGGCTGGGCGACCGCTTCGGCCCGCGCAACATCTACCTGCTGGGCATGGTCATCTTCACCATCGCCTCGCTGTGGAGCGGCCTGTCCACGTCGCTGGCCTCACTGATCCTGGCCCGCGCCGTCCAGGGGCTGGGCGCCGCCCTGATCTCGCCGCAGTCCATGACCATGATCACCCGCCTGTTCCCCTATGCCCACCGCGGAGCGGCCATGGGAGTGTGGGGCGCGGTGGCCGGCATCGCCTCGCTGGTCGGACCGATCGCCGGCGGCCTGCTGGTCGACTCGGCCGGCTGGGAATGGATCTTCTTCATCAACATCCCGATCGCCGTGGTCAGCATCGCCATGGTGTTCAAGTTCGTGCCCAAGCTCAAGCCGCAGGCGCACTCCTTCGACTGGATCGGCGTGGCGCTGTCCGCCATCGGCATGTTCAGCCTCGTCTACGGCATCCAGGAAGGCGACGCGACCAACTGGGAGCCGTTCATCGGCCCGATCAGCGCCTGGCACCTGATCATCTTCGGCATCCTGATGATGGCGCTGTTCGTCTGGTGGCAGTCCAAGACCAAGGCCGAGCCGCTGGTCCCGCTGCGCCTGTTCACGGTGCGCAACTTCTCGCTGGCGAATATCGCGATCACCTTCATGGGCCTGGCGATCGCCACCATCAGCCTGCCCATGGTGTTCTTCCTCCAGGAAGTCCGCGGACTGACCCCGACCGAGTCCGCGCTGATGATCTCCCCCATGGCCGTGGTAGGCATCATCATGGCGCCGATGATCGGCAAGCACATCAACAAGTTCAACCCGCGTACCTTCGCCCTGCCAGGCTTCTTCCTGATGGGCGGCGGGACCATCGCCTACGCGTTGATGATGCACGCCGATATTCCGCTATGGCTGCTGCTGATTCCTTCCGCGATCCAGGGCTTCGGCTCGGCCATGATCTGGCCTTCGCTCTCGCTGGCCGCCACCCGGGACCTGACCGCCGTCGATGCGGGCGCAGGCTCCGGCATCTACAACACGACCAGGCAGATCGGTTCGGTGCTGGGATCGGCGCTGATCGCGTTCATGATGGATTCGAGGATCACCGCGCAGATCGGTGAACTGAATCAGCCCGCCGACCAGTCCGCGATCTTCGAAGCCACCTCGGTCGGGCTGGGCCAGGCGCTGATGCTGCCTGGCATCGTGGCACTGGCCGCGATCTTCTCGGTGCTCTTCTTCAAGTCGCATCCGTCGGAGAGGAAGCTGCGCGGATAACGCCCCCGCTGGCTAAACCTCGCTTCACGCACACCGCCCCTGGACACGAGTTCGTACTCGTGGCCAGGGGCAGTATGTTCTGCTCGATTCCTGATCAAAAAATTTGATCAGGACAATGCCGAAAAACAGGTTCAGGCTTCGCCGTTCGGCTTGTTGCCGCCCTTGAATTCCTCGACCTTCTCGCCGATCTTCTCCTGCGCGTCGTTGGCGAACTCCTTGACGTTCTCGGTGGCGCCGGCGGCGAACTCCTTGACATTTTCCGTCGCGTCCTCGGCGAACTCCTTCACGTTCTCCGTAGCGTCCTCCGCGAATTCCTTCACGTTCTCGACGGCCTCGCCCAGCTTCTTCTTCGCATCATCCAAGAAACCCATGCAACTCTCCTCATCACTAGAATCGGTTGTGACCACGGAAAATTAGTAGCCCAAGTATCAACTTATGCTGTCGCTCCGGGGCACCCAAGAACTTTGGCGAATTACTTCTTCTTGTTCTTGGCCTTCTTGGTCGAACGACGCCCGAAAATCAGCGCCACTGCCATGCCCGCAAGCCAGACGTCCTTGGCGAGGGCCGTGCCGTCCTGGGTCGGGCGGATGCCGTCGGATTCGGTGAGCCCCGGGGTGCGCAGATAGGAAGCCAGGATGACTCCGGAGAACGCTCCCAGCCCCAGGCCGGCGAGCCGCGAAGGAATCAGGGGCAACAGCAGCGCGCTGCCCAGCGAGATCTCTCCGATCGAGAGCATCTTGCCAAAGGCCGCCGGCTCCATTTCGCCCAGCTGCGGGACGCCGTTGGCCGCCATCTGCTGCAGGCCTGCGGCGCTGGCCTCGTCCAGACGCAGCTTGTTGATGCCGCTATTGAGAATGAATGCGCCACTGACCAAACGTAGCGCTGCGTTTGCGATCGAGATTCCCATGGGGCCTCATTCCTTAGGTTCGTCATTGGCCGCCCGAACGGGTTGCCTTGTTGCTCAGCGTAGTCATCGACTTGGGTGTTCACAATCTTTTGCGTGTCGTTTTCAGCCAAGGGCAAGAATCCCGCTGCGGGAATCATGCTAGATTTTTGAATCATGATCCCCTCCTCCGCCGTGCCTTCCGCCGCCCTGAATCTGCTGATCACCCAAGGCTTCGATGCCACGAGTGTCGACGAGTTGGCGACCGCGGCGGGAATCTCGCGTTCAACCTTTTTCCGCCGTTTCGGCTCCAAGGAGAACATGGTGTTCGCGGATCAGGAAATGATCATCACGCATGTCGAAACGACCCTTGCCGCGTCCTCCGTGGATGCCACGCAGACGCTGATCGATGCCGCGCACGTGGTTTTCGACCAGTACACGGCCAATCCGGAGGCCGCCCAATTGCGCCACAAGCTGCTGTCCTCGGTGCCTTCGCTGCGCGAGCGCGAACTGGTATCCACGCATCGCTACGAACGGGCGTTCTACCAGTTCCTGGCCCGCCGCGATCTGGTGTCCACCCCGGCCGCCCACGCCCTGGGACTGGGGATCAGCGCCGGCCTGGTGGCGATCCACAACGACCACCTGCGCATGTGGCTGCGCGAGCCGCACAGCACCGACCGCACGAAGCTCGCCCACGACGTTTTGATCTTCCTTGAACGCTTCTCCGACGTGCTCAATCCGAACGACGAATTGCGCAAACCAGCCAGCGCCGCCCCGAGCGTGGTGGTTTCAGTGCTGCCCGCCGGCGCGGACGAGCAGTCGATCCTGGACGCCGTCGCCAAGGCGCTGCGAGAACGCCAGCACTGACCTCGTCTCCGACGCAACACACCACATTTGAAACCTAGTATCTTGACATGACACTGCGTTCCACTACGCTTGAGGTAGAACATTTTCTCCCAGGCCCCTAAGGAGCGCCCACATGACCCAGCAGCAGACCGGTTTCGCCTTCCCTTCCGGAGTCACCGAGCCGCAATACGACCTGTGGTCAGACGGGGTCAACATCGATCCCACCGGCATCTTCTCCGAGCTGTCCGAGGCTGACGCGGCCTGGCGCGCCAAGGCCCGCAAGTTCGTGCTCGACGAGGTCAAGGACGACATCCACGAGTACTGGGACAAGGCCGACTACCCGCTGCACCTGGTCAAGAAGCTGGGCGACGCCGATCTGCTGCGCGACGGCCTGGCGATCGAGGGCCGCCAGGAGATGAGCCCGCTGGCCGCTGGCCTGATCAATATGGAGATGGCCCGCGGCGACGGCTCGGTGGCCACGATCATCGGCGTGCAGGGCGGCCTGGCCCTGCGTTCGGTCATCTACTGCGGCAGCCCGGAGCAGATCGCCAAGTACGGCATGCCGATGCTCGCCGGCGAGCTGCCCGGCGCCTTCGCGCTGACCGAGCCGACCCATGGTTCGGACTCGGTGTCGCTGGAGACCGCAGCGCGCAAGGTCGAGGGCGGCTACGCCCTGAGCGGCGAAAAGAAGTGGATCGGCAACGGCTCCATCGGCGGGGTGTCCATCGTGTGGGCCCGCGACGAGGAGGGCAAGGTCCGCGGCTTCATTGTCCACCAGGAGGCCGAGGGATACCAGGCCGCCAACATCGAGAACAAGCTCTCTCTGCGCGCCATCTGGCAGGCGCACATCCGCATGGACGAGGTCTTCGTCCCCGACGAGGACGTGCTGCCCGAGGCCAAGAGCTTCAAGGACACCTCGCGCGTGCTGTTCGCGACCCGCCTGGGTGTCGCCTGGGCCGCCGTGGGGCACGCCACGGCCTGCTACGAAAGCGCGGTGAACTACGCCAAGCAGCGCATCCAGTTCGGCCGCCCGCTGGCCGCCAGCCAGATCGTGCAGGAGCGCCTGGCGCGCATGCAGTCCGAGCTGGCCACCATCCAGCTGCTGGTCATGCAGGCCACCAAGCGCGAAGCATCCGGCGAGCTGACCGGCCCGCAGGCTTCGCTGGCCAAATACACCGCGACCCGCACCACGCGATCGATCGCCTCCAACGCCCGGGACCTGCTGGGCGGCAACGGCATCCTGACCAGCAACCGCGTGGCGCGCCACTTCGCCGATGTGGAGGCAATCCACACCTACGAAGGCACCGAGACCGTCCAGGCCCTGATCATGGGCCGCGACATCACCGGCATCTCCGCCTTCGCCTAAGCCGCCTACGGCACACCGGTTTCCGGGCTCCGCGCACCTCGCGCGGGGCCCGGCTCGCTTTAAGCGTTGCCTCCGGCCTCGCGCTTCAGCCTGTTCTTGGTCGACGCGGTCGCCACGTGCTCCCAGGGGTTCTCCGGCCAGGGGTGGCGCGGATAGCGCCCACGCATTTCGGAGCGGACCTGCGCATAGGGGCCGTTGAAGAAGCTGACCAGGTCGTCGGTGACCGCCAGCGGCCGTCCCGCGGGCGAGAGCAGGTGGAACTGCACCGGCAGCTTCTGGCGCACCAGCTTGGGCGACTTCTCCATCCCGAAGCATTCCTGCAGCTTCACCGAGACCACCGCCGGTCCGGCGTCGCCCACCGGCGGGTAGGCCACGGTGATCCGCGATCCGGAGGGCACCTGCAGGCGCTGCGGCACCAGCTCATCGAAGTCGTGGGCGTGCTCCCAGGGCAACAGCGTGCGCAGCGCGGAATGCAGCTCGATCTTCGCCGCGCTCTTGCCGGCGGCCAGCTGGCGCAGCGCCGGGGTCAGCCAGTCCTCGGCGCGGGCGATCAGCGAGGCCTCGTCCATCGGGGCGAAGGGCTCGCCCAGCAGCCGGTGCGCCACCGCCATCCGCCGGCGCAGCGCCTCGAAACCTTCTTGCGTCCCGAACACCGCCAGGCCCTGCTCGGCGAGCGCTGCCTGCGCCGCCTGCAGCCCCAGCTCCCCGGTCACCTTGATCGGCTTGGAAGACAGTTCGATCTCGCCGAAGGACTCGATCCTGCGGGCGCTGATCCTGCCGTCGAGCAGCTGCGCGGTGTCGCGGATCCGGTGCATTTGCGGCAGCAGCTCGCAGGCCGTATCGAAGTCGATGCCCGCGGCCTTGCGGATCATCGCGCCCCCGCCGGTGCGGGAGACCTCGGCCACCGCCAGGTATTCGAAATGCTCCAGATGGCTGCCGCGCGGCAGCGAGGCCCTGGTGCCGGAGGCCAGCAGGTATTCGGCCGGCCCCATGCGGCGCGCGATCCACTGCGGATAGGCCAGTGCGCAGATCCCAGCCACGGCGTCCGCCGCCGCCTGCGGCCGGGCCGCGTTGCCGTCTTTCCCTGCCGGGGCCAGCGCGGCCAGCCGCTTGGCCTCCCGGGCCCAACTGCGGTGCCCGGGGTGGGAGGTGCGCCGCAGCGCCGCGAGCAGCTCGCCGAGGTCGGCGCTGGCCACCCGTTCGGACCCCGCCAGCATCGCGACCACCTCTGCGGCGGCCTTCGCGCCGAAGCGCGCGGTGCCTTCCAGCAGCGCCCTGGCGGTACGGGGATCGGTGGGGATCTTGGACATGCGTTCGCCCAGCGCGGTGATCCGGCCGGATTCGTCCACGGCGTCCAGCGCGTGGAGCACCTGCTGGTCGGCGCGCATGGTCGCGGCCGGAGGTTGCTCCCACATGGACAGTCCTTCCCCGCGTGGAGCTCCCCAGGCGGCCAGGGTCAGCCCGGCGTCCACCAGGTCCGCGGTGCGGATCTCGGGGGTCGAGTGCGCCGGGGCCGCGGCGAAGGACTTCGCATCCAGGGTGCGCACCACCGTGCCGGGTCCCAGGCGTCCGGCGCGGCCGGCCCGTTGGGTGGCGGCGGCACGGCTTGACACCACAGTGACCAGGCCGCTGAAACCGCGGCCTTCGTCACGGCGCGGTTCCCGGGAGTAGCCTGCATCCACCACCAGGTGCACCCGCGGCACGGTCACCGAGGATTCGGCGATGGAGGTGGACACGATGATGCGCGCAGGTTCCGCAACGTCGGGGACGCCGAGGATCGAGTCCTGCTCGCGGGAAGAGATCTGCGAGTGCAGCGCGAAGCTGCGCGCGCCGGAGGCTTCGAGGTACGAGCAGACCCGCTGCACCTCCCCGGCGCCGGGCAGGAACACCAGGGTGTCCACCGGCTGCCCGGCAGCGCGGTTAGCCAGCTCGGAGTGCTTGAGCGCGCTGCGGGCCACATGCCTCAGGTAGTCGTGGGAGAGCCCGCGCTCGGTATTGCGCTGGCCGGAGAAGCTATCGAACAGTTCCTGGACCGGGAACTGGGCGCTCTGGGCGCTGAGCACCGGTGCCGGGGCGTCCCGGGCGAGCAGCTGGGAGAGCTCCTGCGCGTGCAGGGTGGCGCTCATGACCACCAAGCTCAGGTCGTCGCGCAGTTCGGAGACCTGGTTGGCCATGGCCAGCAGCAGGTCTGTGTCAATGGAGCGCTCGTGGACCTCGTCGATGATCAGCGCGCTGACGCCATCCAGGTCCGGGTCGGCCAGCAGGCGGCGCAGCATCAGGCCCGCGGTGGCGAATTCGATCTTGGTGCGGTCGCTGAGCATGCGTTCGCCGCGCACGGAGAAGCCCACCCGGTCCCCGAGCTTGGAGCCGTCGAGCTGCGCCAGGCGCCGGGCCGCGGCGCGTGCTGCCACGCGGCGCGGCTGGGTGACGACGACCCGTCCATCAAGCCCGCGGCCTGCCAGCGCATTGGCCGCGGTGGGCGGCACGATGGTCGTTTTGCCGGATCCCGGCGGTGCCTGGATCACCAGCGGCTGGGCCGGGTCGGCCTTGACGCTGTTGAACAGCTCGTGGCGGCTCGGGCCGAAGGCCAGGCCGCGGGAGACCGCGTCGAGGTCGAACAGCGCGGAACTCATCGCCGTCGGCCGTTCCAGAAGGACTCGATGGCTTGGACCACCGGTTCGATGGGGAACAGCGTGCTGCCGTGGGTGCGCCCGGGCAGCGCGACCATGCGCGCGTTAGGCAACGTGTGGGCCATGATCTTGTTCTGGTCGAAGCGCGGCTGGTCGCGGGTGCCGATCAGCAGCAGCGTCGGGACGCGGATCTGGGCCAGCTCGGCCAGCTCGACGTTCTGGACCGTTTCCGCCGCCTCGTAGTAGGCGGCCAGGGCCAGCGGGTCGTTGGACTTGAACGCCATCCGGGTGGCGGGATCCAGGCGTCCGCGCGTTTCCTGGCCGGTGACGAAGCCTTCAATGTCCCCGTCGCGCAGCACCTGGAGGTAGCCGGGGAAAAAGAGCTTGCCGATTTCGCCCGGGGTGATTTCGAAGGTGCCGCCGAGCATGATCAACGACAGCACCGAGGCCGGAGAGGTCATCGCCAGATGCAGCCCGGTGCGCGCGCCGAACGAGTACCCGACCACGTGGACGGATTCCAGGCCGAGATGGTCCAGGAGCGCATGGATGTCCCCCATAACCTTTTCCATCGTGTAGTCGGCGACGTCGTGGGACTTGGAGGAGCGGCCGTGGCCGCGCAGGTCCATCCGGATGTTGCGATGACCCGCGCCCAAGGTCTTGGTGTAGCCCAGACCGCGCCAGATGGATCGCGAAAGGGCGGAACCGTGCAGGTACAGGATCGGCTCGCCATCGGCAGCATCGTCGTCGAAGAAGATTTCTGCACCGTCAGCGGGGTTCTTGATCATCGGCATACCCTCGATTAAATCCCTTCCTTTCCTCCGAAGGAAATCGCCTGTCCTTCCCAGCCCTCGACAACCTGGGCTAGAAGGAGAACACTGAGGTTACAGTGGCTTGGCCATTTGCCGGCCACGCGTTGAGAGCTATGAAAGGGGAATGACATGAGCGAGCAACCCAATGGAGAGGATCTCGAGAAGAAGCTGCACGACGAGCATGACGAGCAGCTGGTCGAGGAATGGGAAGACGAGTCATTCCCGGCCTCCGACCCACCCTCGAATTACTAGGCACCAATCGTTCAAGCTGTCGCACACGCGACTCTCAGGTTATCTCAAGCCTTCGCTCCTAGTCTTGGTACTACCTTCTCAAGGTGCGAGTGATCTGGAAGAACCGATCTGCGCAGGCGTTACCTCCTTGGCCTGACAGATCGGTTCTTCATTTAATCCGGCAACCAGCCCCGAACCAATAGCCAACTGGTTAGAATCATCGGTCCACCAGCCACTCTTGGTTGTCATAAAGCCCTAGCTGATCTGCACAAAGATAGACTTCAAGAACCGGCTAAGCCGGCCGTGGCTGCATGGTACCCCCATAAACCATGCAGTTGCGGGATACGGAAGCACCCCCAAGCTTTCGTATCGCAGGGCCCATCGCATGCCACGCGCAGGCGGTGGGTCCGCTCATCTCCACATTCCTTCCGAGCGATTCGGTTTCCACCCAGAAATGTCTCAAAAATCTGACATATGGTGGAGCAGAGAGATTTCTCCATCGCACTGATCGGCTTCAGCCGGCAGAAAGGTTTTTCATGGAATACGAGATCGTCAACCCCGTGAACGACACCCACCGCCCCTATGTGGCCGCGGCTGACCGCTACGAGCACTTCGGATACCGCCGCGTCGGCGATTCGGGCCTCATGCTCCCACCCCTCTCCCTCGGTCTGTGGTGGAACTTCGGCGACAACCGGACTTTTGATTCGCAGCGCGAGATCCTGCGTCATGCGTTCGACCACGGAATCACGCACTTCGACCTGGCCAATAACTACGGTCCGCCGGCGGGGGCTGCCGAGGAGAACTTCGGACGCATGCTGCGCAAGGACTTCAAGCCTTACCGCAACGAACTGGTCATCTCTTCCAAGGCCGGTTGGGACATGTGGGCCGGCCCCTTCGGAACCCTGGGATCACGCAAGTACCTGATCGCCTCCTGCGACGCCTCGCTGGAGAAACTGGGTCTGGACTACGTGGATATCTTCTATTCCCACCGCTTCGATCCGAAGACGCCACTTGAGGAAACCATCGGGGCGCTAGATACGCTGGTACGTTCCGGCAAAGCGCTGTACGTCGGCATTTCGTCCTACTCGGCCGAGCGCACGGCCCAGGCCAAGGCGATCGCGAAGGATCTGGGGACCCCGCTAGTGATCCACCAGCCGTCCTACAACATCCTGAACCCATGGGTGGAGCACGGTCTGCTGCAAACGCTGGCAGAAGAGAACATGGGAGCCATCGCCTTCACCCCGCTGGCGCAGGGGCTGCTGACCGACAAGTACCTGACCACGACCGACGTCGAGCGCCAAGGCGGCCGCCGGGCGCTGACCGAGCAGCTGACCGATGAGAACCTGACCAAGATCCGCCGCCTGAACGACGTGTCGCAGCGCCGCGGCCAGTCGCTGGCCCAGATGGCCATCGCCTGGCTGCTGCGCGACGGAGCCGCGACCTCGGTGCTGATCGGAGCTTCCTCCACCAAGCAGCTGGACGAGAACCTCGGCGCATTGAAGAACGTCGATTTCACGCAGGCCGAGCTGGACGAAATCGCGCAGATCGCGCAGGGCGATGCAGGCATCGACTGGTGGCGCAGCTCCGCCATCGGCTAAATGAGGACTGCGCGAACCCGCATGGTGATCTGAAGGTGTCGCACTGGTCTGGAGAATTTTCCAGGCAGTGCGGCATTTTCTGTCTCTCCAACACTTCCTAGTGAAAGTTCGTTTAGCGCAGCGATTCCATGCTGGCAGATTCTGCATTGTATGGATAAGCTCAGAGTGGACGCGATATGAAGTGAATTACATTCATTTATTGGTTATAGTTCAATAACAACCAGCTACGTTCGCGTAAAACCGACCAACATGCACAAAGACAGGAGCATCGATGAGCGCCCCAACCTACAAGGTCTTGAACCCGGCGACCGGCGAGGTAGTCGAGGAATTCGACGTTGCCACCGATGAGCAGATCGAGCAGGCACTAGCCTCCGCGCAGTCCGCATACGAGTCCTGGCAGGACGTTGACATCAACGAGCGCGCCAAGATCGTTTCCAAGGTCGGTGCGCTCTTCGCCGAGCGCGCGGAGGAACTGGGCAAGATCATGACCACCGAGATGGGCAAGCCACTGTCCGAGGCAGTGGGCGAGGCCCAGTTCTGCCAGGAGATCTTCGAATACTTCGCTTCCGAGGGCCCGACCCTCGCGGCGGACCAGGAGATCAAGTCCTTCTCCGGCGGCAAGGCCATCGTCCAGAAGCTGCCCGTAGGCCCGCTGCTGGGCATCATGCCATGGAACTTCCCGCTGTACCAGGTCGCACGCTTCGCCGCTCCGAACCTGATGCTGGGCAACACCATTCTGCTGAAGCACGCAGAGTCCTGCCCACGTTCAGCTCTGGCCATCCAGAAAATCATGGATGAAGCAGGCGTTCCGGCAGGCGTGTACAACAACGTGTTCGCCACCCACGACCAGATCTCCACCATCATCGCCGACAGCCGTATCCAGGGTGTTTCCCTGACCGGTTCGGAGCGCGCAGGCGCCATCATCGGCGAGCAGGCAGGCCGCAACCTGAAGAAGGCAGTGCTGGAGCTCGGTGGTTCGGATCCATTCGTGGTTCTGGATTCGGATGACGTGTCCGGGATCGCCGAAGCCGCATGGGGCTTCCGCATCGACAACACCGGCCAGGCATGCAATTCGAACAAGCGCATGATCGTCATGGATGACATCTACGACGAGTTCGTCTCCGAGCTGACCAAGCGTGCCGAGGGCCTGAAGCCCGGCGACCCGATGAAGGAAGAGGACGGATCGTTCGCGCCGATGTCCTCGCGCAAGGCCGCAGAAGACCTGCACGCACAGGTTCAGGACGCAGTTTCCAAGGGCGCAACCCTGCATGCCGGCGGTGTGCTGCATGACGGTCCTTCGGCGTACTACTCCCCTGCCGTGCTCACCGGTGTCACCAAGGAAATGCGCGCCTACTACGAGGAGCTGTTCGGCCCGGTCGCAGTGGTCTACAAGGTCACCAGCGACGAGGAAGCTGCAGAGCTGGCCAACGACACCATCTACGGCCTGGGCGGATCGGTGCACTCCACCGACGAAGCCCGCGCCGCAAAGGTTGCCCAGAAGCTGCAGGTCGGCATGTCCAACGTCAACGCCGCCAGCGCAGAAGGCGCTGAAATGCCATTCGGCGGAGTCAAGCGCTCGGGCTTCGGCCGCGAGCTCGGCCCGCTGGGCATGGAAGAGTTCGTCAACAAGCGCCTGTTCTACGTAGGCGAGTAATCGTCTAATCAACTAAGGGGAAGCACCATCAGGTGCTTCCCCTTAGTTGTGCCAGTCTTAATTTGTGCCAGCTTTGTTTTCTTAGACGCCAACGGTGATTCGCTCGGTTTCCCGGTCCCCGGTGTCGACCAGTTCGTCTAGAACAGGCATCGGCGGTGCTTCTTCGACGGCGTGTGCCGAACGCTTAACCCAGTTGGCCATGCGCTCCCAGGTGACATCACGAATGAAGATCGCATCGATACCTACCATGGCCAACGAGAACCAGGGCAGGCCCATCAGAATCGCGATGCCTGCATGGAATGAGATCATCGCAAACAGGACCGGAATCCGGGTCCATCTGAACAGCAATGCACCGGGGAAGCAGACTTGGAGCATCACTGATCCAATGCTTCCCAGCGCCACGACCCAGCCGAAGGTTGTGATCAGTTCGCTCAGCTCGGGCCATGGCCCGAACCTCATGGTGTGCAGGGGGCCGTAAATGGCCGTTCCGTTCTGCCATGGTTCGCCACCGGCCTTGAACAAGGCGCCGGAAACATAGATCATGAACACCTGGCAGGCCAAAGCAACCAAGGCCAAGTTGTGCCACAAGTTGGTCAAGCCAGCAGGCAGGATTCGCGTGCCCCGCCACAGTTTGGCGGGAATTGTGCCCGTCGAGTTCGCGTTGCGTCCACGGCGGCGGGCATCGAATGACCAACGCGCCGAATGGTCGGTAAACAGCATCAGGAACAAAGCGATACGCAGTGCGTTGTCTCCCTGGTCGCCGCCGAAGTACGGAGTCTCGATCAAACCGATCCAGAGAACCAGGAAAACCGGCAGAACGAGTCTGGCCCGATATCCTACGAGAAGGGCCGAAGCTAGCACCATCAGCATCAGGAAGTAGACGGTAACTGCTGCATCATTATGCGCAATACTGAAAAATAGCTCGAACAGCGGATTCCCTGCGAAACTACCGTTGGCTTCCTCCAGCTGACCGCTCCAGGCCGCACCGCTACCGTAGGTGTAGTGGCGCGTGCTGAAGTTGGTCAGTAGAAGACCGAGTGCAGCGGCTGCAAAAATCATTCGTGCAACGGCGATACCGTACATCGCGTGTTTACTGTCCAAGAGCCAACCGTCAATCGTGGCGATCACGCCCTTGGCGGCTTGTGCCAAATGTGCTGGCCCTTCCTTCCAGAATGCGGACCAGACCCGCGCCAGGGGAGCAACGAGGTTCGATTTTCCTGCCATGCTTATTGCACGCCTTCCAGTGAGTTGAAGACTTCGGCAAAGTTCTGTTCGTTCTGGTCCTCGATAACTGTCAGTCCACGCCAGCCGGAGTCGATGGTCACAGCATCAGGCCGCTGTGCGTCCGGGTCGTTGCGCTGCTCGAATGGGATCACTCCCTGACGCCCGGCACGGAATTGCACCGAGCTGACATCTTGCCCCCACAGGGATTTGGCGACTTGCGTAGCGTAGGCACTGGCTACGCGTTCTGATTCGATGAACGACTTGGTATTCTTTTGCGAGCTAGCGCTCTGGGCAGCACGCTCGACTAATTCTTCATCAAGTCGGTTGGACCAGTCGTCACCTTTGAAATAACCGAGTTCGACAACATCTTTCTGCTCGTCGTTCAGTTTCTGCCATCTGTTCCGATAATCGCTGGCAAGCTGGTTGCCAGCAAGTGACGCCCGTGGCGGGAAGGGATTGTGATGGATCATGTCCATTTCCAAATTGACCGCATCCACCCATTGCGTCGCTTCGCCCTTTCCATCGGCATCTTCCAACGTGGCGCGGACTTCGAATGAATAGTCTCCATCAATCGGCTTAGGAGCGAAAACTGACCAGCTCTGTCCGAACATCGGCTGCATGTAAGCCCGGAGTGCATTGCCGGGCACAGCGTTGCGCAACTCGCTTGAGGGCGAAACCCAGAGGAATGTCGCAAAAACATGCCATGCCGTCAGTCCTACGCAGGCAACCGCCACTAGGCGAAGCCACATGGGTCGCTTTTTGATCTTGGGCTTGCTGTCAGTTTCGGTCATATCCCTGTCCTGTCAGTTCGGGAATCCGGTTGGGTGGAAGCGAAAAGCTGCCCCAGCCAATCGGGGAAGTACAAAGTCGTGAAGCCGGATGCCAACAGTCTCTTGACTGCTGGCATCCGGCGCTTGATAAGCCGGGTTGCTCACGAGGTCAACCCGGCTTATCGTCAAGCTCGCGTCATGACGCTGCTATGCTTTCTTGCGGCGTGCGAACAAGATACCCGCACCGGCCAGGGCAAGCATGAGTGCAGCACCTGCCGCAATCAATACGCCATTGGCACCAGTGTCAGCCAGCTCGTCCTTCTTGCCGTCGGAATCATGCTTGGACGAGGAGTCGTCGTCCTTTCCATCGGCCGACGCGTTGGCTTCGGTGGACGATGAGTCGCTGGCACCTTCAGTAGCCGACGAATCACTGCCACCCTCAGTAGCCGACGAATCACTGCCACCCTCAGTAGCCGACGAATCACTGCCACCCTCAGTAGCCGACGAATCACTGCCACCCTCAGTAGCCGACGAATCACTGCCACCCTCAGTAGCCGACGAATCACTGCCACCCTCAGTAGCCGACGAATCGCTATCACTTTCCGCAGCCGGATCATAGACAACGAAGGTCGTTGTATCTTCGGTACGACCATCAGCTGCGTGTGCCGTGTACTTGCCGGCTTCGACGCCGGCAACAGTCACGGACCAGTTCCCCTTATCGTCCGCATCAATCTGTTGTTGCGGATCCGTCACTGCAGCCTTGGCTGCCGCGCCTTCAGGTACGCGGGCAACGGTAACGGTTACCTTGGCGTTAGGATCCGAAACTCCAGAAATCACGATACTTGGACCCTCAACTTCAGCGTTCTCCTTCGGCGACGTGATGCCAACCGGCTCGTAATTTCCGTCCGTGTCGCCATCAGCATCAGCCTGCGCGTCAGCGTTGGTGTCGGCACCAGCGGAATCCGCACCGGTTTCAGCATCGACGTTGGCATCAGCCTGCGCGTCAGCGTTGGTATCAGCACCAGCCGAATCCGCACCAGCCTCAGCATCGACGTTGGCATCAGCAGCCGAAGCAGCATCAGCGTTCGTGTCAGCACCAGCGGTATCCGCACCGGCCTCAGCATCAGCCTGCGCATCGGCACCAGCTTCAGCGTCTACATTTGCATCAGCCTGCGCGTCAGCGTTGGCATCAGCAGACGAAGCAGCATCAGCGTTCGTGTCAGCACCAGCCTCAGCATCAGCTTCAGCGTCTACATTTGCATCAGCCTGCACGTCAGCGTTCGTGTCAGCACCAGCGGTATCCGCACCAGCCTCAGCATCAGCCTGCGCATCAGCACCAGCTTCAGCGTCTACATTTGCATCAGCCTGCGCATCAGCGTTGGTATCAGCACCAGCGGTATCCGCACCAGCCTCAGCATCAGCCTGCGCATCAGCACCAGCTTCAGCGTCTACATTTGCATCAGCCTGCGCATCAGCGTTGGTATCAGCACCAGCCGAATCCGCACCAGCCTCAGCATCAGCGTTCGCATCAGCCTGCGCATCAGCACCAGCCGAATCCGCACCAGCCTCAGCATCAGCGTTCGCATCAGCCTGCGCATCAGCACCAGCCGAATCCGCACCAGCCTCAGCATCAGCGTTGGCATCAGCCTGGGCGTCAGCGTTGGCATCAGCATCAGAGTTGGTGTCGGCACCAGCGGTATCTGCACCGACCTCCGCATCAGCCTGAGCGTCGGAAGATGCATCAGCCGTAGCGTCAGTCGTGGAATCGTCCTCAGCAGTGAAGGAAACAGAATCTTCGGTGCTGCCATCGGTAGCAGTTACCGTATGCGATCCAGCTGGCACATCAAGGAAAATCACATTCCAGGTGCCATCCTCGCCTACGGTAACCTTCTGCGGAGGGCTGTTATCAAGAGCTACATCAAGTGTGGTTCCGGCTTGCCCAGTACCAGTAACTTCAAGATCTCCGATGGGAACCGTAGTATTTTCGCCGGGAGTCAGAATATCAACCGGAGCGACTTCGTCATCGGCACGAACTTCCGAGCGAGCCAGCGATACCTTGTTCGCTTGCTCGCCCATTGCTGGTAGCAAAGTCACGGACAGTGCAGTAACGTAGTCCGCTTCTTGCGTAGAATCAGGATCCGCATTTGGATCGTCGATGGTAGTTTTGCCCTGTTCGTTCAGGGTAATTTCTACAATTTCATTCAGCACACCCTCGAGCACAGGCTCCAGCGGGTCAGTTACACCACTGACGACACCGGTAATTGTCCCAGCAAGGCCGTCGACAACGGGGTTAAGAACGGGCCCGATGGCTCCACGGACGACGCCCACAACACCCTTAACCAGTGGAGTGATCAGTTCTCCGAGATTCAATCCAAGAAGTTTCAAATCCACAGTCGTGGTCGGTTCAGTGTCGACAAGACCCAGGAAGCTAGCCACACTTCCTCGAATATTCGCAGTGCCCTCGGCCAAAGGCAGTGCAAGTCTTGCTTCCAGTCCTAGGTCAACGACGATATCGATTTCATCTAGCGCCGCTACAAGTGCATCTCGCAGATCTGTGACAATGCTGGACAGGGCCGAAGTCACTTCATCGGCAATTTCTTGAACCGCCTGCGCACTAAGAAGCTCATAGTTTGCCGATTTTCCGTTCAGACCACCGGTCGTTACCTTCGACAGATCAACTGAGACATCTCCTGTGCCCAGGTCGATTGAAACAAGGCCACTTTTGGAAGTAACTACGCCTTGCAGCACGTCGGTCTTCACCTGGTCAAGTGCAGCATCTACGCCATCCAGCGCGACCTTCGATTCAGTAATACCAATTCGGGCAAGTGGTCGTAGATCAATGTCAATGGCATTGAGCCCTGAAGTAATGGTTCCCAGAACGCCGTCTGATGACAGGGTCGTATTCAGCGTTGTGCCAAGTCCATCAACGACACCGCCAAGCGAAGTTGTCAGGCCCTCCACAGCGGGGCTACTAATCGTCGCTTCAGCTCCGGCAACCAGGTATTCGCTCTTCAAGGTGCCGTCGGACTTCTCAGCCGTTGAACCAAGCGCGCCTATCTCCAAAGATGCCTCGTCGATTACTGAATCCGTCAGATTCTCGACCTTAAGCTGCTTCAGCAACTTGGTCAGATCCACGTTGGCGGTCATCGAATCCGAGCCTTCGGCATCCAGCGCAATACCACCGTTGGAACTGACTGCGCCAGCTCCGGCCTTGGCACTGGTGGCAGTTGCCGCCTCTGCATAAGAATTGAGCACACCTGCTTGTCCAAGTTGAAGCAGCCCTGTACCGGCTTCGCCGATCAAGGGAAGCTGGAGTCCAGGTCCCAAGTCCAGTTCAATAGCACCCAGCGCACTAACGTTCAAAGGTGCATGCACTGCATCCGGCGAACTTTGATTGCCAGAATATGCATAACCAGCATCTGCTACAGGAATCGTCAGCAGGTTCAGGTCAATCGCCCGCCCAAGTGCTTCAGACGAATCGTTCGGCGCTGCGTAGGCAGCAGTAACACAAGGTGCGATAAACAGACTTGTAACTACAGCGCCGGCTAGAACCCGACGAGCAGCACGAGGGGCCGCACCCTTCTTCTCAGGCGGCAAATGAGTATCTTGCACCGCAGTCCTCCCAGGTTGTTTGTGATCGCGGAACTTTAGGCAAGCCCCATATCGACCCTAGGCGCGAGACATCAGGGCACTCAGGTTTCTTTCAGCTATTTCTTGGTTGTTTGAGGTCATATTTTCTATCCAGTTGTCTAATCTTTTTCACTACTGGGATAAACTACGCGGTAACTTAATTCTCTGCTTGCGTGTATTTTCGGTATTGTCTTTGCACGAAGACACTCGGAAGAGATTTGACTCACCCTGTTCCTGGCCAAGTGAACAGTTAACAATTACCGGTGGGGTTATTTCCTCTAACTGCTTGGCCATAGAATGAACCTAGTTGCAGCACTGGATCATGCGGGGACGTGAGGGGCGAAATGCTGCAGGCCTGAGTTGACGGAAGCCAAGCCAAGGATGCCCCCAATGCCTGAAATTCGAGTTCACCTTGCCGACAGCGATCATTTCTCGCGTGCCGGAATCGTAGGAGCACTGACAGCAGAACGAGATATCGACGTTGAACATGTCGCAGGATCGATAGCTGAAGCCTTAGAGAGCGCATCGCTGAAAAAGCCGGATATCATTCTGTTGGAGACCTCGTTGAGCGGAAACAGCCTTTTCAAGTCCGTCCGCCAACTCATATCCGCGGCGCCAAACAGCAAAGTGGTCGTGCTGGCTACAAGGTATAGCCGGGAAGAAGTGACGCAAGCGTACGATGCGGGGAGCTCCGGAATCATCTCCAAGAGTTCCATCAGCACAGAATTGCCCAGTGCGCTTCGTATGGTGGCCGCCGGTTACCAGCTGTTCGCTCCACCAACTGATGGCTGGGAGTACCCGGTTCGTATGGAGAAACGCACGGAAAACCAGACGATTATCCAAGCATTGTCCGGACGCGACCGGCAGCTGGTCAGCCTGGTTGCTGCGGGTCTGACCAATGTCCAGATTTCCCGTGCGGTGCACATCAGTGAGGGCTCGGTGAAACTCTATCTGGCACGCATCATGGATGAGCTTTCGGTGACAAACCGGGTGCAGCTTGCAGTCATTGCGGCGGAAACCGGCCTGATCACGTCCGCTGATCTGCAGATTGCCTGAGTTCTAGTAGACAGTGCGCAGCTGGCTGGCCGGGATCCACATTTGTTCACCGTCGCGGTCGATCTGTCGCCAGGCACCCTGTCGGGCGACAATCACCACGGCGGTGTCCGCCTGGAGGATGCGCGCCAAACCGTAGTGGTCGCCCGGTCCGCGACGTGCGTTCAAGCCGATCGTAGTCAGCGCACGCTGATTGGGAACTGCCATCAATCCGCCCTTTGCAGGCCGAGCCGGCAGCTCGTGAAGATACATGCTCGGCACCCAGCCGTGCAGCTTTCCGCATTGGATCTGGGACCACAGCCCCTGCTGGAGCAGCAGACGCACCTTGACGCCCTGATCGATCACCATGAGCACCGGATATCCGGTGCCGCTGCCCTTGCGCAAATTGAGGGTCGCGGTGGTTGAGTGAGTCGTCTCGACCAAGGAGTAGCGTGAGAGGGTTCGTTCGTCGTGATCGTCGTCGGACTGGGTAGCCACCGGCTCGTCGAACTCCGCCGGAATCGGTTCCAGATAAATGTTCGGCACCCATCCATAAATCTTGTGAACATAGACGTGCGCCCACGAACCGTGCACCTTGACCAAGGTCAGCTCGGTTCCCTGATCCAAATTGCTTTGCACCAGGTAGTGCCGGCCTGCGCCCTTGCGCAGTTTCAATGGTGCCGTGGTTCGATGCGTACGCGATGCCGACGACGAACGAGCCGTTGACTGCGAATAACCCATCTGATTCACGAGCACCTCAAAAAGAAAACTTAGGGGAAGCAACAAATGTCGCTTCCCCTAAGTTTATTCCATTTTTAGAAGTTGGTTCTTCTGCGTATTAGTTTCACTTGCGCGCGCCCAATTCGGAATCCAGGCGAAGCAGTCCGTTGCCGTCGTTTCCGATCAAGTTGACACGGTCCAGGATCTCGGAGACCGTGGCTTCTTCTTCGACCTGTTCGTCGATGAACCAGTGTAGCAACGGAAGCGAGTCGATATCCCCCTCGGTCTGCGCCAAGCGGTACAGCTCGCGGATCGCTTCCGAGACCTTCTGCTCGTGGGCCAAGGATGCAGCGAAGGCATCGGCAACGGATTTCACGTTGACTACGGGAGCCGACTGCTCGCCGATCCTCGGGTGTGCCGATCGGTCGGTCATGTGGTCCATGAACTTTTCAGCATGGACGATTTCTTCAGCGGCCTGGGCTCGGAACCAACCGGCGATGCCAGGAAGGCTCATGATATCCATTTCAACTGCCAGCTGGCGGTAAACCGTTGCAGCAGTCAGTTCGAGGGTTACCTGCGTGTTGAAGGCTTCTGCCAGTTTTCCTGTAAGTTCCATGTCTTTAGATTAGAACGCTTTAAAACCGTTGTCATCGAAGTTTGGACTCACTTAGTAGTACTGGAATTAGGCAATAAACCCTAGTTGGGCCCGGGTTGACATAGCCCGCACTAACCTAACTTAGGGAAGGCGAACATGCACGTCCTATTTGCCCAATCCCGCCCGCCGCAGGGCTTCTGCCATGGCCGTGTTTCCCGAAGGAGCTTCGGCCCGGTTGCCGCCATTCGGCCGGCCCCGGTTGCTCGAGCGCTGCTGTCCGGAGCGGGAATTCTGTCCGTAGCCGCGCGGGCTGCGCTCGCGCTGCCCGTTCGGCTTGCCGGATTCGCCGGCGGCCGGCAGCTCATCATCCAGTCGCAGGGTCAACGAGATGCGCTTGCGGGCCGTATCCACCTCCAGCACCTTGACCTTGACGATCTGCCCGGAGCTGACCACTTCGCGCGGATCCGAGATGAACTTGGTGCTCATCGCCGACACGTGGATCAGCCCGTCCTGGTGCACACCCAGATCGACGAAAGCGCCGAACGCCGCCACGTTGGAGACTGTGCCTTCCATGATCATTCCCGGCTTGACGTCGCCGATTGATTCAACGCCTTCCTTCAGCGTCGCAGTGACGAATTCGCCGCGCGGGTCGCGGGCCGGACGCTGCAGCTCTGCCACCACGTCGCGGATGGTCGGTTCGCCGAACTGCTCGGTGACGAAGTCCGCAGGCTTCAGTTCCTCAAGGCGGCGGCCCTGCTGCGCGGCGGCCTTCTGCAGTGCGCGGGCCAGGTCGTAGGCTTCCGGGTGCACCGAAGAGGCGTCAAGCGGTTCCTTGCCGCCGGTGATGCGCAGGAATCCAGCGCACTGCTCGAATGCCTTGGCGCCGAGGCGCGGCACCTTGAGCAGGTCCTTGCGCGTGGCGAAGGGCCCGTTGGCGTTGCGGTGCTCGACGATGTTGCGGCTCAGCAGCGGTCCGACGCCGGCCACGCGTGCCAGCAGCGACGGGGACGCGGTGTTCACGTCGACGCCGACGGCGTTCACGCAGTCCTCAACCACGGCGTCCAGCGCGCGGTCGAGCTTCGAGGCGGTGACATCGTGCTGGTACTGGCCCACGCCGATGGACTTGGGGTCGATCTTGACCAGTTCAGCCAGCGGATCCTGCAACCGGCGGGCGATGGAAACCGCGCCGCGCAGCGACACGTCCATGCCCGGCAGCTCCTGGCTTGCCAGTTCGGAAGCCGAGTACACCGAGGCACCGGCCTCCGAGACGATGACCTTGCTGACCTCGGCGGTGCCCAGTGCCTTGATGACTTCGGCGGCCAGCCGGTCGGTTTCGCGCCCTGCGGTGCCGTTGCCCACTGCGATCAAGGTGGTGCCGTGCTTCTGCGCCAGCCGGGTCAGGATCGCGACCGATTCGTTCCACTTGTTCGCCGGTGCGTGCGGGTAGATGGTGGCAGTCTCGATGGACTTGCCGGTCAGGTCCACGACTGCGACCTTGACGCCGGTGCGCAGTCCCGGATCCAGCCCCAGGACTGCCTTGTTGCCGGCCGGTGCGGCCAGCAGCACGTCGCGCAGGTTCGCGGCAAAGATCTTCACCGAGGCGTCCTCGGCTTCCTCGAACAGGCGCGAACGCAGATCCGATTCGAAGCGGGTGAGCAGGCGGGCTTTCCAGGCCAGGCGCACGGTCTGGGCCAGCCACTTGCCGGCCGGGGCGTCAGCCGGGGCATTGATTCCCAGCGAAGCGGCGATCGCGTTCTCGTAGCCTGCGCGGGCCTGGTCAACGGCTTCCGCGTCGCGCGGGTCCGCCTCGGCCAGCTGAAGATTCAGCACCCCGTCGCGTTCCCCGCGCAGCAGCGCGAGCACGCGGTGGGATGGCAGGTTGTCCAAGTCCGCCACGTAGTCCAGATAGTCGGAATACTTGCCTTGGCCTTCCGCTGTGGCTCCGGCGGCGATGCTGGCGCCGATCTTGCCGTTGGTCCACAGGCGCTCTCGCAGGTCTGCCGCCAGCACGACATCCTGGGAAACCCGCTCGGTGACGATTGAACGGGCTCCGGAAAGCACGTCCAGATCTGTCGGGAATCCGGCGTCGGCGTTGAGATAGTCGGCGGCAGCGGCCGCCGGGTCGGTCTGCGGATTGGCGAGCAGCAGGTCCGCCAGCGGCTCCAGGCCGGCTTCGCGGGCAATCTGGGCCTTGGTGCGGCGCTTGGACTTGAACGGGAGGTAGATGTCCTCCAGCTCGGATTTGGTGCTCGCTGCGGTGATGGCCGCATCGAGCTGGTCGGTCAGCTTGCCGGCTTCGGAAATAGCTTCGCGGACCACCACGCGGCGGTCTTCGAGTTCGCGCAGGTAGCGCAGGCGTTCTTCGAGCAGTCGCAGCTGGCTGTCGCTGAGCATGCCGGTGACTTCCTTGCGGTAGCGCGCAATGAAGGGCACCGTCGATCCGGAATCCAGCAGTTCAATAGCGGCCTTGACCTGCCAGGGCTGCACCATCGATTCGACGGACAGTTCCCGGGCCAGCACCTCGATGATGCGCTGTTCGGTGGCATTGCTGACTGCGTTGTTCTTCTGATCGCTACTCACCGAACCATTGTGCCCCATGAGCGTTTCGGTTCTAATGATCGACTCGGCTGGCTTTCAGGAGATCCCAAAAGTTCGCGGCTAAGATTTATTGCCATGGGGAAAGTAAAGGTTCGGAACACGGCAATCCTGCTTCTGGTGTCATCGGCAACACTCTTCAGCGCGGGCTGCTCGGTCATCCAGGACACGGCAAATTCGGCGGCCAACGAGCTCACCGATGCGGCATCCAAGGAAATCGTCCGGCAGGCTTGCGCGCCGATCCAGGACGGTCGAATCGACGCGAGCGAACTGCGTGTACTGACATCGCTGGTCGGTGCGGTAGAAGGCGGGGGCCTGCCACAGGATCTGGTTGACGTCCTGAACGATCTGGCCGATTCCGGCGACTCGGTGTCCTCCCGATTGCAGGAACGCCTCGTGCAGGCCTGCGACGACGCGACCGCCCAAGCCAACTAGTGCGCGCGGCCCGCTCAGGTCCTGACCTAGACTTTTTTCATGCTCGAAATTCCGACAACCGGTAAAATCCGAATTGATGCCTGGCTTTGGGCTGTCCGCGCCTACAAGACGCGGTCCGAGGCGACGGCTGCCTGCCGCGCCGGCCATGTGAGGCTGAATGGAGTGTCCGCAAAGGCCGCGCAGCCGGTGGTTCCGGGCGACCGCGTGCGTGTGCGCAAGAACGGCTTCGATCGCGAGCTGGAAGTCGTCGGCCTGATATCCAAGCGCATGAGCGCCTCCGTGGCCGTGAAATGCTACATCGACCACAGCGAACCGCGCGAGAAAATCATCATCCCGCAGGTTCCGGTGCGCGAACGCGGTGCAGGCCGCCCCACCAAGAAGGACCGCCGCGAAATGGATCGCCTGAGGGCCTCCTGGATCGACCCCGAAGACTAGGCCGGGTCATCCGCCGCGCTACGACAGCTCGATGGCCGGGGCATCGGTTTCGAAGCCGAAGATCTGCGCGTAGAAGGCCAGCGAGCTTTCCAGGGCGCTGACGATGTTCTCTGATTGGCGGAAACCGTGCTGCTCCCCGGCAAACAGGATGTAGGCATGGGGAATGCCGCGGGCGGCGAGCGCGTCAGCCACGACCTGCGACTGCGACGGCGGAACCACCAGGTCCTCGTCCCCCTGCAGCAACAGGACCGGACAGGAAATCTTTGACACGTGGTTGATCGGCGCGCGCTTCTCATACAGGTCCGCGGCTTCGGGGTATGGTCCGACCAGCGAAAACATGTACTGGGACTCGAAATCATGGGTGTCCTGCACCAGGGCGACCAGGTCCGAGACGCCGTAGCGGCTGATCCCGGCGCGGAACACCTCGGAGTTGGTCAACGCGCTGAGCACCGTCCATCCGCCGGCACTGCCGCCTTCGATGCCCACGCGCGCCGGATCCGCGATCCCGCGGGCCACCAGCGCCTTGATCACCGAGACGGTATCCGCAACATCCACGACGCCCCACTGGCCGCGAAGGCGGTTGCGGTAGTCGCGGCCGTATCCGGTGGAGCCGCCGTAGTTCACGTCCACCACGCCGATGCCGCGCGAGGTGTAGTAGGCGATGGTTGCATTCAGCGTGGCCGCGGCCTGCGCGGTGGGCCCGCCGTGCACGAAGGTGACATAGGGCGGCAGCTCGTCGTCCAGGCCGGTCAAGCCGTCCTGGCGCGGGCGGTACAGCAGCGCGTGGACCGATTGGCCGGCCACGTTCGTGCACTCGAATTCCTCGACCTGCGGCAGCATGGCCGGATCAGGAAGCCGCGCGATGGAACCGGCCACAGCGCGGTGCTCCAGGGTGTCAAGGTTGACCAGCGTGATCTGCTCGCCCTGGGTCATCGAGGAGGTTCCGGCCAGCAGCCAGCCGTCGCGCACCTGCAGCGGGCGCACCCGGGTGAAGGGCAGCGGCAGGTCCTCCAGTCCCCCGGTCAGCGCATGGACCCGTGCCAGCTTGGTGGTACCGGTGCCGTAGGAGCACAGCAGGGTGCGCTGGTCCTCCAGCACGTACCAGGCACTTCCGACCTGCCACAGCGGTCCGGCGAATTCCGCGGCGCGGTCCACCAGCCGGGTGGCGCGGGCGGAGCTGACCTGGTGGATGTAGGGATTCCACCAGCCGGATTCGTCGCTGACGTACGCGATGCGGTCCTCGTCCACCCATTCGGGCTGCATGATCGAGATGTCTTGGGCCCCGGCGATCACGGTGTCTTCCAGCTGCCCGTTGCCTGCCACCTCGGCCAGGTGCAGCTGCGTTCCGTCCCAGGGCATGTTCGGGTGTTCCCAGCTGATCCAGGTCAGCATCTTTCCCGAGGGGCTCAGCCGGGGCGCGGCCACGAAGCGGGCCGGCGCGGTGAGCACCCGGATACGGGTGGCGTCCTGGGCCGCGGAGCCGTCCAGCGGGATCTGCACGATGTGGCGCACCGGCTCGGAGCGCAGGTCTTCCATGATGGCCAGCACGCTGCGGTTGGGTCCGTCGATGAACTCCGCGAAGCGCAGCTGCGGGTTCCCGCCGGACATCGAGTCCGGGGTCAGTGCGATCGGGGTAACCTGCCCGAGCTGCTGCAGGTACACCCGCTGGTCGGCGAAGTTGGTGAAGACGATGGCGTCCTGCAGGCGCCCGGTGACCAGCTTCCAGCTGGCACCGCCGTACTCGTGGACCCGGGAGCGGACGTTGTAGGGCTTGCTGATCAACTCGATTGGTTCACCCGGCTGATCCAGCGGGTAGCTGACCAGGGTGATGCGTCCGCCTTCTGCGGGGCGGCCTTCCTGGACGATGACGTTCTGCCCGTGGAAGCATGCACCGCCTAGTGGTTTGGTCCCCGCGGCGACGTCGTTCGCGGAAATAGTCGAGGGCCAGGATCCGTAGGGCAGTTTCGAAGGCATGATTCGATCCTAACCAGATTTTTGATGCCAAACGACCCTCGACAAGTACAAAGATGTTCGGCTTGGATTAACTCATGACAACTTTTGCGGTCTTTCTGCGCGGCGTGAACGTGGGCGGGGTCAAGGTCCTGATGAAGGATTTGGCCTCTTTGCTGACCGACGGCGGCTTCACCGAGGTGCGCACGCTGCTGGCCAGCGGCAACGTGGTCCTCGAATCCGAGCTCTCCGAGGCGCAGGCGGTGCAGCGGCGGTGCAACGAGCTGCTGGAGGAGTACTACGGCCGGAGCATTCCCACACTGGTCTATACCCGGGAGGAGATCCTCCAGCTGGCGCGGCCCTTCGTCCTGGAACTGCCCGAGCCCGCGGCCGAGCACCACGGATACCTCACCCTGTGCGAATCCGCCGCCGATGCGGCGGAGCTCTGCGAGCTGGCCCGAGGCCTTGATCCGCAGCCGGCGGTGGACGTGCTGGGCAGGGCGCTGTGCTGGATCGTGCGCAGGGGGCAGAGCACCACCGATCCGCTGGCCAAGCTCACCACCGCCCAGGCCCGCAAGCGGGTGATCACGACCCGGAACCACAACACCTTGGTGAAGCTGGCGGCGATTATTCGCTGAGCGCCTTCACGGGCAATAATTGAGCGTTGCGCTTTTTTGCCGTTGGATCCTCAGTGAAAGTCCGTGAATGCTGACCCTTATCGAACTCGTTGGTATTTTCTTTTTTGCCGTCTCAGGATCGCTGATGGCGGCGCGGCGAGGATTCGACATGCTCGGATCGGCGTTCCTCGGCGGCGTCACCGGCCTGGGCGGTGGCGTGGTCCGCGACCTGATCCTGAACCAGTCCCCCGCCACCTTCGCGCATCCGGTGTATTTCCTGCCGCCGGTGCTGGCAGCGCTGTGCGTGTACGCCTTCACTCCTGCGGTACAGAAGCTGCACCGGCTGGTGCAGATCTTCGACGCGGCGGGATTGGGGCTGTTCTGCATGACCGGCACCATGAAGGCGCTGGAGAACGACGTGAACCCGGTGACCGCGGTGCTGCTCGGGGTGATCACTGGCGTGGGCGGCGGCATGCTACGCGATGTCATCTCGAACGTCACCCCGGATTTGTTCAACCCCCGCGACGTCTACGCCCTCCCGGCCATCCTCGGCGCCACCGCCACCGCGTTCGTCTGGCACTTCGATGTGCTGAATATCGCCGTTGGCACTGGCATCGCCGGATTGACCTTCGTCTTGCGGCTGGCCTCGATCCGGTTCGGCTGGAGCGTCCCGCTGGCGGCCGGCCATTGGCACCGGCAGCCGAACATCCCGAACCACGGCGACGGGCCACGCCGGAACTTCTAGGCCACGGGCGCCCGGGAACCTACCCGATGCGTTCGAGCCGGCCGGCTTTCTCGGAGCCTTCCACGCTGTCCTCGATGGTGCGCGACGGGTTGATGATGATCGCGCCGATGAGCATCACCAGCACACAGGCCCCGAGCATCGCGAAGGCAGGGCCCCACGAGCCGGTGGACTTCTGCACCACGCCGAACAGCAGCGGAACGATGCCCGCGCCGGCGTAACCCAGGCCCTGGGCGAATCCCGAAAGCACGCCGGATCCGTACGTGGTGCGCGAGCGCAGATTCATCATGAGCAGGGCGATGGCAAAGGTTCCCTGGCCCAGACCGGCCAGGCAGACCCACAGCACGGTGCCTTCGGTGGGAGACAGGTAGATGCCAAGGTGCCCCGAAACCCAGCAGGCGGTGAAGATCAGCACAGCGATGATCGGATTCTTCAGGCGCGGAACCCACAGCGGCACCAGGAGGGAGACCGGCAGGCCGAGGATCGCGAACAGGGCCAGCATGTTGCCGGCGGACAGCTCGCTCAGCCCGCGGTCCTGCAGGTACGGCGGCAGCCAGGTGAAGTACACGTAGGTCTGCGCGGAATTGCCGGCCAGGAAGATGGCCAAGCCCCAGGCGACCTTGGACTTCCACGGATTGATCTTCGCGATTGGCTGCGCCGCGCCGACCGCCTGCACCGGCTGGTCCGGGCGGTCCACATTGCGGTCGGCCACCAGCTGGATGATCCACGGCACCAGGACGATCATCGACAGCAGCGCCCAGGAACCGATGGAGATCTTCCAGTCGCTGGCGTTGGCCAACGGCACCGAGAACTGCGGGGCCATCCAAGTGCCTACCGCAAGCATCGTGACGTAGCCGCTGGTCACCAGTCCGATGCGGTCGGGGAAGTATTTCTTGACCAGCGGCGGGAGCACCACGTTGCCCATGCCGTATCCGGCCAGCGCGATGATCGAAAGCGCCAGGAAGGAATAGACCTCCGGCATGAAGACGCGAGCCACCTGCCCGACCACGGCCAGCGCGATGGCGGTGATGAGGGTCTTCTCAAGCCCGAAGGAACGGATCAGGCGCGGCGTCAGCAGACCGAAGCAAGCGAAGACGATGGGCGCCAGGGTGGCGAGCAGGCCGATGGTGAACTCGGTGAATTCGATGTCGACCTGGATCCGGGCCAGCAGCGGCGGCACGGAAACGACCGCTGCGCGCAGGGACAGGGCCATCAGCAGAATGCCCAGCAGTGCCCCGATTCTTCCCTTGAGTGAGGTTTTCGGGCTGGCATTCGACATCGATTGGTTCTCCGCTGACTACTGGTTGTTAGTTCCCAACTTTTTCAGTTGCGGAACCAACTCTAGTAAGTGAGACAGGTTACCTTCAAAATGGCGGGCGTACCAGGTGCCCGGAGTACCGGAGAAAGCATAAAGCCCCTCGCTGACCAGCATCACCAGATGGGCGATATCCTTGTCGCCGATTTCCTCCATGAGCGCGGCCAGCCAGCGCTCGTTGATGCTTTCCATCTGCGCGGTGGCCGCTTCAACCCCCGAATGCGCAAGCCTATGCAGGGCCACCAGCAGGCGGTCCAGTTCGGTGTTCACCTCGGCGCTGGTCCGGATGAAGTAGGCGGCGGGCCCCTCTTCGGCCTGGGCCATGTCCTTCAGGTCGATCAGGATCAGTTCTTCACTTAACTTAATAACCGCATCGGCCAGGGCTTCCTTCGAGGCGAAGTGGTACAGCAGCCCGCCCTTGGACACCCCGGCCAGCGCGGCGGTCGCTTCCAGGGTTGCTGCACGCTCGCCTTCCTCGCAGAGCAATGAGATGTATGCGTCCAGAACCTTGACGCGCGCTGCCGCCGGCCTTGCCATGGGACTCCATTCGATTAGTTGAAGTGATGGATACAACCATACCCAAGAATTGTAACTATACCGTCCAGACGGTATAGTTACGAATTGTTCAGGCATTCAGCCCCGTTAACGATCATCAGGATGATACCCATGAGCCCACTGCTCTCCGACCACACCTCAACGCTGTCCAAGCCGCGACGTTGGGCGGCGCTGGTAGCGCTCCTCTTCCCGGTGCTGCTGATTTCGGTGGACAACACCGTGCTCACCTTCGCGGTTCCGGCGATTTCCGAAGCCCTCTCCCCCAGCGGCGCGCAGCTGCTGTGGATCATCGACATCTACCCGCTGATCCTCGCCGGCCTGCTGGTGCCGTTCGGCTCGCTGGGCGACCGCATCGGACGCCGCCGGCTGCTGCTGATCGGCGCCTCGGGTTTCGCCATTGTCTCCGCGCTGGCCTCGTTCGCCACCGACGCGAGCCAGCTGATCGCCGCCCGCGCCCTGCTGGGCATCTTCGGCGCGATGCTGATGCCTGCCACGCTGTCGCTGATCCGCAATATCTTCACCGAGGACACCGAACGCCGCACCGCGATCGCTGTCTGGGCCTCTGCCTTCTCCGGCGGCTCGGTGCTCGGCCCGATCGTCGGCGGCCTGCTGCTGGAACACTTCTGGTGGGGCTCGGTCTTCCTGATCGCCGTCCCGATGCTGCTGCCGCTGCTGATCGGCGGGCTGATCCTGGTTCCGGAGTCCAAGGGCCCGAACCCGGGACGCGTGGATCCGGTCTCGATCCTGCTGATCGTGATGACCCTGCTGCCATTCACCTACGCCATCAAGTCCTTCTCGAGCAGCCCGTGGTACATCCCGCTGGGCGCCCTGGCACTGGCGGTGGTGTGCGGCGTGACCTTCGTGCGGCGCCAGCTGGGCTCCGACAAGCCGATGATCGACGTCCGCCTGTTCAACAACGGCCGCTTCTCCGGCTCGCTGATCGTGAACCTCATCGGCGTGTTCTCGCTGGTCGGCTTCATCTACTTCGTCTCCCAGCACCTGCAGCTGATCGCCGGCTACAGCCCGATCGAGGCCGGACTGTTGATGACTCCGGGCCTGATCCTGACCATGGGCTTCGGCCTGCTCTCCGTCCCGCTGTCCAAGCGCTTCGGTTCGCCGAACATCATGATCCTGGGCCTGCTGTTCTCGGCCACGGCCTACACCATGGTGATCGTGGCGGGCAGCAACCCGAACGTCGTGCTGCTCATGGCTGCCTTCTGCGTGCTGGGCATCGGCATCGGCATGACCGAAACGCTGTCCAACGACATGGCGCTGGCCGCGGTGCCGGCTTCCAAGGCCGGGGCTGCCTCGGCCATTTCCGAGACCGCGTACGAGGTCGGCGCCGTGCTGGGCACCGCCGTGCTGGGCACCATCCTGAACACTGTCTACAGCTCGAACCTCAAGGTGCCGGGCAGCATCTCCCCCGATGCGGCGGCCCAGGCGGGCGAAACCCTCAGCGGCGCGCACCACGTGGCTGCGGGTCTGGACCCGGCCTCGGCGCAGGCCCTGATCGAATCCGCCGCGCAGGCTTTCGACCACGGCGTGCTGTTCACCTCGGGCATCGCCGCGGTGCTTTCGCTGATCGCTGCGGTCATGGTCGTGAAAATCATCAAACCAGCCGTGAAGTGAAGCTTTCGCGACGATATCTCAAATTTTCGATAAATTGCTGCAAAGTTATTCAAAAGTCGACTTTGACCACGTAGGCTAGGCAGTGTAGTTCCAAAGTAATTCGCGAAGTACCCTTTAGAAGTTTGTGAATGTCGGACCATCCCTGGTTGGCGCGAACCCCTTCTAGACGTGAAGTGAATGACTTGGCTGCTTCGCAAGTTCACCTCGCGCAACCAGCGTGGAACTTGCGTGGATACAACCAAGCTCGCCGCACAAACCATGGCGAGAAACGTCTGAAAGGACCAAATAAGAATATGGCAACCGGAATCGTCAAGTGGTTCAACGCTGAAAAGGGCTTCGGCTTCATCGCTCCAGACAGCGGCGATCCAGACGTCTTCGCACACTTCACCGCAATCCAGACCCAGGGCTTCCGCACCCTGGACGAGGGCCAGAAGGTTGAGTTCGAAGTAGTTGAGGGTCCAAAGGGTCTGCAGGCTGCAGACATCCGTGCTCTCTAAAGAAGGTCTTTGGCACTAACGCCTGACTTCACCCGATGGGTGGCTATCCGCAATGGATAGCCACCCATCGGTTTTTCCGTGCCCGCCACGGAATAGACGCAGCCGGCCCATGGTTATGCACAAGGTGAAGCTATCGATTTTGGACCTCGCCCCGGTGTCTCCCGGCGGCTCAATTGCAGACTCATTCAAATCATCCGTCAGGCTTGCGCAAACTGCTGAACGCCACGGCTACGAACGCATCTGGTACGCCGAACACCACAACATGCCGAATATCGCCTCCAGCGCGACTTCCGTGCTGATTGGCCACATCGCCCACCACACCGAGCGCATCCGTTTGGGTTCCGGCGGCGTCATGCTCCCGAACCACTCGCCGTTGGTGATCGCGGAGCAGTTCGGCACCCTGGCCACGATTTTCGGCGACCGCATCGACCTGGGCCTGGGCCGCGCCCCGGGCACCGACATGACGACCCTGCGCGCGTTGCGCCGCGATCCGTCGGCAGCGGACTCCTTCCCGCACGACGTGCTGGAACTGCAGGCGTACCTCGCCGGCAAATCCCGCATCCCCACGGTGCAGGCCATCCCCGGCGCCGGAACGAACGTCCCGCTGTACATCCTGGGTTCCTCCTTGTTCGGGGCGAAGCTGGCAGCCCAGCTGGGCCTGCCGTATTCCTTCGCATCGCACTTCGCCCCCGCGGCCCTGCACCAGGCGGTGAAGCTGTACCGCGAGGAATTCACCCCCTCCGAGCAGCTCTCCGAGCCATACGTCATCGCAGGCGTCGGCGTGCTGGCGGCGCAGACCAGCGAACGGGCCCATGAACTGTTCAATGTCGCACGCCGCCACCGCGTGGCCAGCTTCCTGGGCCGCGGAGCGGACAAGGAGTTCACCGAGGCTGAAATCGACATGCTCATGGACACGCCGCAGGCCCAGCAGATCCTGGACATGATGCGGTATTCGGCGGTCGGCACCGGCGAGCAGGTTACCGAGTACCTCGCGCATTTCGCGCAGACCGCCCAAGCCGATGAATTGATCACCGTGCACTACCCGACCGACGAGCAGGCCCGCCTGGAATCGGTCATGATCACCGCCGACGCCGCCGAACTGGTCAGCGCGCGCTGATCGTCACCCAGCGCCTGACCGCCATGACCAGCAGCACCGCCAGCGTCACGGTCAGCACCCCTTCGGCTCCGATATAGGCGCAGTGCCACAGCGATCCGCCCCCGAAGTTCCCGGACAGCACCGCATCGGTGCGGCGGGACGAGCCGGGGCGGATCGCTGCCTTCTTCAGCAGCAGCACGAGGCCGGCAATCCCCACGCCCCCTTTCCAGGCCGTGTCGGTGCCGCGGCTGGGCGTGCCGAGCAGCAGGGCGATGAACAGCAGGATTCCAACGATGTTCACTCGCAAAGAAGACCAGGCGCCCGATGCCCGACCCCAGCGGAATGGTGATCCCCGGGGCGGTGAATTTCAGCGGTGCCTCGATGAAGGAAATACCGGTCACCAAGCCCAGCCGCAGCGCGGGAGCAAGGACCTGGCTGCTGCGGCCCACAGGGCGGCGCGGTCGGTGCACGTAGGGCCGAAGCGCTCATGCCCCCCCTACACTACGCGCGAGGGGCCGCCAGTCCTGCGCAGGGACAGCGCCGACCATACCAGCATCAGCAAGGCAGCCGCCGCACCGGCAATGCAGAACACCATGATGCTCGGCAGCTGCCCGAAGCGCCCCGCGGCCCAACCCAGCACGATCACCGGCAGCGCGCTGCCCAGATAGGTGACCAGGTAGATGCTGGAGACGGTCTGCGCATGGGACGCAGGGCTGACAGCATCCACGCACAGGCCGAATGCCGTGCGGAAGGCGATGCCCTGGCCCAAGCCGAGGACCACCATGGCCAGCACCCCGAGCCAGAGCCAGCCCAGGGTGGCGCCAACGAGCAAGGCAAGGGTCCCGGCGGCCATCAGCCCCAAGCCCAGCGGCAGCAGGATCTTTCCGCCGCGCACCACGATCTGCGACAGCGCGGCGATACCCAGCGGCAGCCCGGCAACCAGCCCGACGGCCCACAGGGACTGCAGCTCGAAGGCGCCGGCCAGGTAGCCCGGTGCCAAGGACAGCACGAAACCGAAGATCGCGAAGCTGAGGAAACCGACAAGCGAAGCCATCCAGAACTCGGTGCGGGCGTTGGACGGAATGCCCACGCGGCGCGGAGCCAGCGCGCGGCTTCTTTCACCGCGGTTCGCCATGGCAATGGCCGGGCGCGCTTGCAGTGTGCCCAGTGGAACCAGGACGACCAGCAGCAGGACGGCCTGAATCAGGAACACCGTGGAGCGGCCTCCCGGAAGGCCCGCCAGCGCGCCGCCGATCAGTGGTCCGAATGCCACGCCTCCCGACGAAGCCAGGAGGGTGAAACGCGAAGCCCATTCGGGTTTGCTCGGCAGCAGTTCGCGCAGCGCCGCGGCGCTGGCCCCGGTGGCCAGGGCGACTCCAGCGCCCTGCAGCCCTCGTCCGAGGCACAGCTGCCACAGGTTCCCGGCCGCTCCGAACGCCAGCGTACCGAGCAGCGAGACCCCGACGGCCAGCACCAGGGCGGCGCGGCGGCCCACATGGTCCGACCAATGCCCGACCACCAGCAGGAAGAACATCAGGGAGCAGACATAGGAGGCGAAGGCGATCGTGGTGCCCATGGCGCCCAGGTGCAGGTCGGCCTGCAGCTGGGGATACAGCGGCGTTGCCAGGTTCGCGCCGACCAGCAGCGTGAAGCTGACCAGGATGGTAATGGCCAAGCGGGTGGCGGTGCCGGGGTTCCATGACATCATGCGCGGCGTGCCGTGCTGCATACGCAGCTCACTGATGACGGACATTGGCGCTCCCGCGGAAATAGCTGTCGGCAGGGGAAAAATTTTTACCGGTGGGGCCACTCGCTGCCCCACCGGTTGTTTGAGCGTTCTGCTTGCGTTTGTCTACTACAACAGATCGTTCTCTCACAAATATCCGCCCTCTGATCTCACCAAGGATTGTTTATTGATAGAATTTGAGCAATATGGTCAAATTTAGGGCCTATGGCGGTATCGGGAGTGAGCAAATGGTGCGGTTGGACGACGTTGACCTGAAGATTCTTCTGGCCCTGATCCGGGATCCACGCATCCAGGTTTCAGAGCTTGCCGACGAAGCCGGGGTCGCCCGCAACACCGCGCAGTCCCGCCTGCGCCGGCTGCAGCGCTCCGAGGTGCTGCGCGAAGGCGGGCGCGACATCGACCTGGGTGTGCTGGGCTACGACGTGCTGGCCTTCGTCACCCTGGAGGTGAACCACCGGGAGCTGGACGCGGTCATCACCGCGCTGCGCCAGATCCCGAACGTGCTGGAAATCCACGAGACCTCCGGGCGCGGAGACGTCTGGGTCCGCCTCATCGCCACCGACACCCACCAGCTGCAGTCGGTGCTGCGCCAAATCCTGCGCATCAAGGGCGTGACCCGCTCGGAAACGACCTTCGCGCTGCACTCCCACCTGGCCTATCGCACCGCTCCGCTGCTGGAGCACTACGCCGAGCACGACCACTGATCGCAACCACCCGCGACACGCAATTACAAGTCTTTTGTTCAGGTCATAAGGGTTCTAGGCTGGAGCCAAGAGAAGTCACGAGGTATGTGCCCGACTTCCGGCAGATCCTCGTCCAATCGAAGGAGCACGCCATGAGCCGGGACTTTGAACCCACCGACTTCGCCCCCGAATACGGCAACGACATCTACGAGCCGGACGACGGCC
This sequence comes from Arthrobacter sp. YC-RL1, assembly GCF_001454985.1. Lineage (NCBI taxonomy): Bacteria > Bacillati > Actinomycetota > Actinomycetes > Micrococcales > Micrococcaceae > Arthrobacter > Arthrobacter sp. YC-RL1. The sequence continues at coordinate 907,033 of NZ_CP013297.1, read as the reverse complement.
GCGACTCGCAGGCCTACGAGGGATCCAGCGACATGCCCGAAACCATGCGCAACATCGACCCGTTGGCCCAGCGCCACTACCTCTATGACGATGACCTGGAAACCGAAGACGAGCTGGACAACGAGTTCAGCGAGGACGGCCAGGACGACGACGAGGATTCGGAGGACGGCGAGCGCGAAGATGAGGACTAGCTCACTGACTAAGCGAAGGTTGGGCTGAAGGTCTTAGACTTTAGAAGTGATTAATCCAGTTCACTTGCGTACCCTGCTCGAGGTGGTTGCACACCGTTCATTCGCGACCGCCGCGACCCGCTTGGGCTATACCGCCAGCGCCGTCTCCCAGCAGATGACCGCCCTGGAACGCAGCACGGGCACCACCCTGTTCGTCCGCGGCGCCCGTTCCATCACCCCGACCGCCGGAGCGCTGCGCATGGTGCGCCACGCGAAACGTGTCCTCACGGATCTCGACGCCCTCATGGCGGACGTCGCGACCATCTCCACCGATTCGGCGGAGAACGAGGAAATCAAGCTCGGCATCTTCCCGTCGCTGGCGACCTTCGCGCTGCCGCAGATCCTCACCGCCGAGGACTGGCCCTCGCTGGGCATCAACCTGCGCCTGTGGATCGGCGAACCACAGCAGACCGTGGCCGGGCTGGGCAGCGGCGGCGACCTGGACCTGGCGCTCATCTTCCAGGTGGGCCCCGGCGGCCTGTCCTGGCCAGCCTCGCTGGAACGCACCTGGCTGGGCGACGACCAGTTCCGCGTGGTCATCCCTTCCTCCTGGCCGATCGCCGAGGACTCCCAGCTGACCGTGGACCAGCTGGCCGAATGGCCCTGGATCTTCCACCACCCCGGCACCTCGGACGCGACGCTGATCTCGCGGCTGTTCGCCTCCTACAACATTCATCCGCAGGTCTCGGCCTACTGCGACGACTTCAACGCCTCGCTGAGCCTGGTCGCCTCCGGGCTGGGCGCGGCGCTGGTGCCCGACCTGGCCATGGCCAACGCCCCTGAAGGCATCCGCATCGTCGACGCCCCGGAAATCCGGCTGGCCCGCTCCATCTTCGCGCTGAAACCGGAGAATTCGAAGAAGCCGAAGGCTGACCTGGTTTTGGACCGCCTCGCCCAGGTGCTGGCCCACTAGGCTTAAGCCAACAACACTCGTTCAAGAACTCAGCAGGGCAGGTACTTCGTGGCGCACGACAGCAATTCTCCGGCAGAACCATTGGTCATTTCGACGGTCTACGGCGCATTGGGCCATCTGGAACTGAACCGCCCCGCGAAGCTGAACGCCCTGAACCTCCAGATGCTGCTGGAGCTGCACCGCGTGCTCAAGGCCTGGGCCCAGGACCCGAAGATCTCCACGGTGCTGCTCACCGGGCGCGGATCGCGCGGATTCTGCGCCGGCGGGGACATCGCCGACTTCCACGCCGCGGTGACCACCGGACGCCACGAGGACTTCCTCAACCTGCTGTCCAACGAGTTCGACACCGACCAGCTCATCGCCTCCTACCCCAAGCCGCTGGTCACCTTGGCGCACGGCATCACCATGGGCGGCGGCATCGGCCTGGCCAGCCATGCGCCGGTGCGCCTGGTGACCGCCGGGGCCCGCATGGGCATGCCGGAGGCCAAGATCGGCTACACCCCGGATGTCGGCGGCAGCCACCTGCTGGCCAACATGCCCGGCCACTTCGGCGAATACTTCGCCATGACCGCGGACTCCTTCACCGGCGCGGACGCCGTCTACCTGGGCTTCGCCGACGTCGTGGTCTCGGAGGAGTTCGCCGCAAACATCCTTGACCACCTCGACGAATACATGGGCCTGAACGCCGGGGACCTGGCCGCGGCGATCGAGGTGATGCACGGCGCGGCGGAATCCCACCGGCTTGAACTGGACCAGAGCTGGGTGGACCACGCCTTCAGCGCCGCCAGCCCGGAGGACGTCGTGCAGCGTCTGGAGCAGATGGTGCACCCGCATGCCAAGCAGGCGGCCGCCCTGATCGCCCAGAACTCCCCCACCTCCGTCGCCTCGGCGTTCCATGCGGTGCGCGCCGCCCGCGCCGAGGACAACCTGCGTTCGGCGCTGGACCGCGAGCTGCGGCTGGCCGCGCACCTGATGCACCGGCCCGACCTGGCCGAGGGAATCCGCGCCCAGGTCATCGACAAGGACCGCAACCCCTCGTGGACCCCGGGCACCCTGGAAGCCGTCGACCAGGACGCGCTGCTGGAGCTGATGGACCCGGCCGACGCCTAGGGCTGCTGCGGCTCGTGCTGCTGGTCCATGATCTGGTTCCCGGGCTGCCCTTCGGGACGCGTGACGTCCTGGTGCACCGGATGCACTTTCGTGGAGTTGCGCGGCTCCACGCGCGGTGCGCTGACCGCGTCGGCCGGTTCCTCTTCCCGCCGGGGCGGTTCGATGCCCACCCCGCGCGGCACCCCGTAGGGCACCGGTACGAATTCGCCGAAGTGGTCCGGATCCGCTTCCTGCCAGTCCTGGACCCAGGAAGCCGGCGGATTCTCCAGCAGCTCGTTGGGGCGCAGCCAGTGGAACAGCTCCGCATAGGAACGGGTTGATTGCAAGTTCACCCGGCGGCGCAGCATCCGCGTGTTCAGCTGCTCCGGACTGGTCAGTCCCATGGACGCCATCAGCTGGCCGGCTTCCGTGACCGTGAGCCGGTGGTAGTTGTACACGCGGTGTCCCTTGTCCTGGACGTCCAGCGCGCGTTCCAGGCGCTTGTTCTGCGTGGTCACGCCCACCGGGCAATGGTTGGTGTGGCACTGCTGGGCCTGGATGCAGCCGGTGGCCATCATCATGGAGCGGGCGGCGAAGGTGAAGTCGGCGCCCTGGATCAGCCGCTTGACGATATCCGAGCCGCTGGCCACCTTGCCGGCGGCCGCAAGCCGGATCTCCTCGCGCAACCCGGTGCCCACCAGGATCGTGTGCACCAGCATCAGCGCCTCCGTCAGCGGGGTGCCTACATGGTCCTCGTACTCGATCGGCGCCGCACCGGTGCCGCCTTCGGCGCCGTCCACGGTGATGAAGTCGACCAGGGTCCCGGTCTCCAGCATCGCCTTGCAGATCGCCATCACGTCGGTGCGCGAGCCCACGCAGAACTTGATGCCCACCGGCTTGCCGCCGCTGAGCTCGCGCAGCAGGGCCACGAACTCCAGCAGCTCGCGCGGGGTGGAGAATTCAGGGTGGCTCGCCGGGGAGATACAGTCCTGCCCCATGGGGACGCCGCGCGCCTCGGCGATCTCTTCGTTGATCTTCGCCGCCGGCAGCACGCCGCCCAAACCGGGCTTGGCGCCCTGGGAGATCTTGATGGTGATGCCCTTGACTTCCTCGCGGCTGGCCTTGGCGCGGAAGGTTTCCGGCGCGAAGCGCCCCTCCTCGGTGCGGCAGCCGAAGTACCCGGAGCCGATCTCCCAGAAAAGGTCTGCGCCGTACTCCAGATGGTATTTGGTCAGCCCGCCTTCGCCGGTCTCCTGCACGAATCCGCCCATGGAAGCGCCCTTGTTCATCGCCATGACAGCGTGGGAGGACAGCGCACCGAAACTCATCGAGGAGATATTCAGCAGCGAGATGTCATAGGGACGGGTGCATTGGCTGGAGCCGATACGGACCCTGTGCTGCTCGGAGGGCGGCGCCACCGGCGCGGTGGAGTGCACCAGGTACTCGTGCCCCACCCGGTTCACGTCAAGCTCGGTGCCGAAGGCCTTGTGGCTGTCCACCCCCTTGGCGCGGGCGTAGACCACCGAACGGGTATCCCGGCTGAATGGCTTCCCATCGGTGTTTCGCTCGATGAAGTACTGCTGGATCTCTGGCCGGATGAACTCGAACAGGTAGCGTGCATGGCCGACGATCGGGAAATTGCGCAGGATCGCGTGGCGTTTCTGCACCAGATCGTGGATGCCCAGGGCCACCAGCAGGCCGGTCAGCCCCACTAGGATCCACCAGACCCACTCCCCGGAGGTTCCCGCGAGGATTGCCGTGATGACGAAGCCCGCCACCAGCACAGCTAAAAACAGGAGGACAACTATGCGCATCATGTGGCGAGCCTAACCCCGCACGGGGTTCCCTGTCAGGTGCGCCGGGGAAATAGTCGCCTTGCGCCAAGCTAGTTCGCAGGTTCGATCCGGTCGGCTTCGCGCACTGCCATGCGGCTGAACAGCGAATCCGGCTGGGCCAGCAGCTGCTCAGGGGTGCCGGATTCGGCAACCTGCCCCTCGCGCAGCACCACGATCCGGTCGGCCCCGTGCAGGATGGAGATCCGGTGGCTGATCATCAGCACCGCCATTCCCGCGGTGCGCCGGGCTTCGACCGCCGCGAGCACCAGCTGCTCGCTGGCGGCGTCCAGCGCGCTGGTCGACTCGTCGAGGATCAGCACCTTCGGGCGGCGGATCAGCGCGCGGGCCAGAGCCAGACGCTGGCGCTGCCCGCCGGAGAGCCGGGTGGCACGGTCCCCCAGCCTGGTGTCCAGGCCCTGCTTCTGGCTTGCCAGCCAGGTTCCCAGGCCCAGCTCTTCGAGCACGGCGACCAGCTCGGCGTCCTCGATGTGCTCCAGGCCCAGCAGCAGGTTCTCGCGCAGCGTGCCGCGCACCATGACCGCCTCCTGGGACACCAGCAGCAGGTGAGAGCGCACCTCGCGCAGCGGCGCGCTCTCCAGCGGGATTCCGCCATAGGAGCATTCACCGGTGCTGGGCACCGCGCGGACCAGCGCGGAAGCCGCGGTGGACTTGCCCGATCCGCTGTCTCCCACCAGCGCCACCAGCTGCCCGGGAGCCAGCTGAAGGTCCAGGCCGGAAAGCACGGTGTCCTTCCCGTAGGCCACGGAAAGGCCCCTGACCGACAGCGTGCCTGATTCAGGCAGCAGCCGCGGCATATCAGGTTCGGCCACCTGCGGCTCTCCCAGCGCCATGGCATGCAGCCGCTTGGCGCTGGCCAGCGAGTCCTGCAGCCCCACTACGAAGCCGTCCACCGCGCGCACCGCCTCATAGGAAGGCACCGCGATCACCGTGAGCACCAGCAGCGCCCCCAATTCGTGGTCCCGGGCCGCGACCACCAGCAGCGCGAGCAGGCTGCCCCAGATGACCGCCTGGGACAGCGCGGCGCGCAGGCCGGTGATGCGTCCGGCGCGCAGGGTGTCCGCCGTGGAGGGCTTGGCCGTTCCGTTGAAGCGGGCGAGCATCCGCGGCCCCGCCTCGTAGCCGTGGACCACGTCGATGCCGTTGAGCAGCTCGGCCAGCTGCTGGTTCTGGAGGCCGCGCACACGCGCCTGCCCAGCGGCGGTCCTGCGCAGCGTCGGGATGCCCAGCGCCGGGATCACCAGGCCTAGCAGCACGTAGCTTGCCAGCAGGACCAGCGCAGCAGCGCTGCCGAAGGACGACCAGGTCCACCAGGTAACGGCGCCGCTGACCACCACGGCTGAGACCGCCGGCGGCAGGGTGTGGGCGAAGAACACCTCGACTCGGTCCACATCGCGGGTGGCGACGGCCAGCAGGCCGCCGGAATTCCGGCTCCGCGCGGCGAAGGGCGCCTGGTGCTCGGCGGCCGCATACAGCGTGTTGCGCAGCCGCGACAGCGACAGGAACGCCACCTTGTGCCCGACGTACTGCTCGCCGTAGCGCAGCGCCCCCTTGGCCAGGCCGAGCGCGAGGATGCCCAGCGCCAGTGCGGTCCAGGACGCGGAGATGCCGAGCACCTGGATCCCGGCGGCCTTGGCCACGCCCAGCGCGGCGACCAGGTAGATGCCCAGCGAGGCGAAGCGGGTCAGGCAGGAAAGCAGGCAGGCCAGGGCCAGCGGCGGCAGCAGGTCGGAGGTGGCCCCGACAAGCCAGCGCAGCGTGGCGGCGGTCCCGGGCTTCGGCGCGGCGGGGGCGGTTGGCTGGGGCCTCATCTACTTGTCCCTTCCGCTGTGGGCGGTGCGCAGCCCGCGGGCGCGCTGCGTGAAATGTTCCATGGCGCGTTTCAGGTAGCCGTCTTGGGCCAGCAGGGCCTGCCGGTCCCCGGATTGGATGATCCGTCCGCCGTCCATCACGATGACCCGGTCGTAGTCGGCCAGCAGGCCCAGCCGGTGGGTGACGGTGACGGTGGTGATGGAGCGATCCAGGCTGCGCAGGGTCGCCAGCACCTCGGCCTCGGTCTGCACGTCCAGCGAGCTGGTGGGCTCGTCGAGCAGCAGCAGCGGGCGGCCGGCCAGCAGCGCCCGGGCCAGCGCCAGGCGCTGGGCCTGGCCGCCGGACAGCCGCGCCCCGGATTCGCCCAGCGGCTCGTCGAGCCTCCTGGTCGCCTGATCGCCCAGCCAGCCGCCGAGCCCTGCCTGCTCCAGCGCGTGGATCATCTGGGCATTGGTGGCCAGCGGGGCGGCCAGCTGCAGGTTCTCGCGCAGCGTCAGGGCGAAGAGCGTCGCGTGCTGCTCCACCACCGCCGCGTTGTGCTTCAGCGTGGCGGGCCCCATGCCGTGGCGGCCGTCGTGGATGATGCCCTCGTCCGGTTCCAGCTGCCCCTGCAGCACTCGCAGCAGCGTGGTCTTGCCGCTGCCCGAAGGGCCGATCACCGCGGTGCGCGAGCCGGCCGGGAACACCGCGTTGACGCCACGCAGCGTGCGGTGCTCGCCGTCGTAGCTCGCGCCGACGTTCTCCAGCACCAGATCCCCGGTGTGCAGGTCGATATCCAGCGGCCGGGCGACTGACTGGTGCACCGGAATCTCTTCGATCTCGGCGATCTTCTTCTCCGCGCTGCGCCCGGTCAGGCCGATGTAGAAGAAGCTGCCCACGTAGTTCACCGGGGCGAGCATCAGGAAGCTGAGGATGACCAGCGCGGCCGCTTCGCCGGTGGTGAAGGCCCCGCTGCCCAAACGCCACCAGGCCAGGATCGAGGCGGTGGACAGCAGCAGGATGGCGAAGCTGGCGTCGATGACCAGCAGCACGATCTGGTTGCGGGCCAGCAGCTTCATGACCTGCCAGCGCACCCGCTCGGAGGCCCTGGCCACCCGGCGCCCCATCCAGCCTCCGGCGCCGTTGAGCTTGAGCATGCCCAGCGAGCGCAGCGCGTCGAGGAAGGTCGCCGTCAGGATGCCCTGCGCCCGGCGGTATTCGCCGGAGGAGGCGCTGAACAGCTTCTGGAATCCGAGCACGATCAGCGGGACCAGGGCGGTGGGCAGCAGCATCAGCCCCGCGGAGAGCGGGTCGATGAACAGCGCGATGAACACCAGCACCAGCACCGGGGTGGACACCGCGGCGATCGCCGGGCCCATGAAGGCGGTGCGGTACTTGACCGAGCGGTCCACCGAGTCCATGGCCGCCTGCACCAGCTCGCCTTCCCCGGCGCGCCGCACGGCCAGCGGGCCGATGGCCAGGTAGTGCTGCAGCAGCCGGGTGCGGTGGTGCTCGGTCAGCTGACGGCCCGCCTGCGCGGCGAGCACCGGAACCAGCCAGGCGCACACCGCGACGGTGAGCAGTTCGCTGACGGCGCCGAGGTACCAGCCGGCATCCGGCATGCCGCCGGCGGCGACGACGTCGATGGCGCGGCCGATGAGGACCGCCAGCCCCGCGGTGCCGGCCGCTCCGAGCAGGCTGAGCGCGACCACCAGTGCCGTGGACGCCGAGAAAAGACCAAAGACCCTATGCACAGCTTCAATCCTAGGCCAGCGCCCGCGGCGGGGCCGGGATGTCACAGATTGCCCGCAGGGTTTCGCATCAGTCAGACTTGAACGCATGATGAGTCCTGCACCTGCCACCCGACCGAATTCGGTGACCCTTCGCTTCCTGGCGGCCCCGATGGATGTCGGGGTGGCCGGCACGGTCTCCGCCGGCACCGTGCTGGAATGGGTCGACAAGGCCGCCTACGCCGCGGCCGTGGGCTGGTCCTCCAGCTACTGCGTCACCGCCTACGTGGGGAACATCCGCTTCGAGGATCCCATCAGCTCCGGCGACCTGGTGGAGGTCACCGCTTCGGTGGTCTACACCGGCAGCACCTCCATGCACATCCGCACCGAGGTCTCCTTCTCGGATCCGCGCGAGCTGCGCCCCACCATGTCCACCACCTGCCTGGTGATCTTCGTGGCGGTGGACGGCAACGGCAAGCCCACCGCGGTGCCGAACTACGTTCCCGAATCCCTGCGGGAGATCGAGCTGCGCAACAACGCGCTGGCCCGCATCGAGGTCCGCAACCAGATCGTCGCCTCGATGAAGGACCAGGTCTACTCGAACGCCGGCACCGCCGAGCGCGTAGTCCTGCGCTTCATGGCCTCGCCCACCGACGTGAACTGGGGCGGCAAGGTGCACGGCGGCATCGTGATGAAGTGGATCGACGAGGCCGCGGCACTGTGCGCCTCGCGCTACTGCGGGCTGGACACCGTCGCGGTGTTCTCCGGCGGCATCCGCTTCTACCGCCCGTTGTTCATCGGGGACCTGGTGGAGGTCGAGGCCCGCTTGGTCTACACCGGCACCAAGGGCATGCACATCGCGGTGCACGTGCGCTCGGGCAACCCGAAGACCCGCGAAATGAACCTGACCACCTACTGCCTGACCATCATGGTCACCCGCGACGAGACCGGCACCGCGGTGCCGGTCAAGCCATGGATCCCGGTCACCGAGGAGGACCACCGCCTGCACGACCACGCGCTGGAGCTGCTGACCATCCGCGCCAACGCCCCCGGCGGCTACACCCCGACCCACCTGGCGCACGATCTGGGGCAGGCCGGCGCAGCCCAGGAGCAGTCCAAGTGAGCGCTTCGCCCTTCGTGAAGGTCTGCGGGCTGTCCACCGCACAGGACGTCGCGGCCGCCGTGGCCCACGGCGCCGACGCCCTGGGCTTCGTGCTGACCCCCAGCCCGCGCGAGGTCTCCCCCGCCCTGGCCGCCGAACTGCTCTCCGCCGTTCCCGCCGCGGTGGCCACGGTGGCGGTATTCCGCTCCGAGGACGCGGACACCGCGATCCGGCTCTCCCGGCAGGCCGGCGTCGGCTGGATCCAGCTGCACGGACGGCGCACCCCTGAGGACATCGCCGCGGTCAAGGCTGCTGGATTCCATGCGATCCGCGCCGTGCGCATGGATGCCGGAGCAAGCGAGTTCGAGGACTGGGGCGAGGACTTCCTGCTGATCGACGCGGCCGTTCCCGGCAGCGGCGAAAGCTGGGACTACGCCGCGGTGCGCGAGCTGGCGGCGGGGCGCCGCTGGCTGGTGGCCGGGGGGCTGCATTCCGGCAACGTGGCCGGCGCGCTGGAGCAATCGCAGGCCTCCGGCGCGGATGTCTCCTCCGGGGTGGAATCCTCGCGCGGGGTCAAGGACCCGCAGCTGATCGCCGCGTTTCTCGACGCCGCGAAGACCAGAGCCGGCTAGCCCAGCCAGTTGTGCGGCGCGGGCTTGCGGGAGCCTGGCAGCGCGCCGTTTTCGCGCCAGTCGTGCAGCCACTGCGGGACCACACGGTCCGCGGGAACCTCCAGCCCCACCGCCTGCATGATCTCCTCGTTGGACACCGCGCCCTTCTTCGAGGTCATGCGGGTCGCGATGTAGGCGCGGGCGTAGATCTCCCCGTCGACCACGATGCGCTGCTCGAAGTAGATGCATTTCTCGTCCAGCCCCAGCAAGCGGGTTTCTTGGGAGAACTTCTTGCCCAGCTCGACGGATTTGCGGAAGGTGATGGTTTCGCACTGCACCACCGGGGTCCACTTCTTCTTGCGCAGGATGTCCCAGACGCCCGAGCGGAACATCAGGTCGAAGCGGCCCAGGTCGAAGATCGAGAAGTACATGCCGTTGTTGATGTGGCCTGCGAAGTCGATGTCGGTCAGCGTGGCCCGCATGCTCACCGAGCCGGTGTCGAACATCGACAGCTTCGGTGCTTTCTTGCTTTTGAAGAACACCATCAGGATTCGAAAAATCATGTGCATACCATCACATTACCGTTCGGTAACTTGTTTTCCCAGTTGTTTCCTCCGCTCTCAACCTTTGGCCTAATCCTGCCGGATCACGCGTTTTCCCCTCGCCGCCCGCTAAAGTCGAAAGCGACTTTTGAACGACGCACTTGTCCAAGGAGCCGCCATGCGCCGACTGACCGACTACGTCCACCGGCGGCTTCCTTCCCTCCCGCCCGCCGACTGGGAACGCCCGGCCCCCGACAAGGCCGGCCTGCGCCGCGACATGTTCGCCGCGCTGGGGCTGCTGGCCTTCGCCATCGTGATGCAGCAGCTGAGCCTCTCGCTGACCGAGGTCGAGCACGCCCCATCTCAGGGGGCGTCGCTGGCAGTGCTGTCGGCGATGATCCTGCCGCTGATGTTCCGCAGGCGCTGGCCGATTTCCATGATGCTTCTGGGCTCCGCCGCCTTCATGGTCAGCGGCACCTCGGAGGCCTACATGGTCACCATGCAGATCTGCGCGCAGCTTGCCTACTTCCTGGGCCTGTACACTGCCGTCACCTGGTCGCGGAACCGCCGCGCGCTGTGGAGCATCTTGAGCATCGTGCTGCTGGCCATGGCCGTCTGGATCATCATCGACCTGTTCACCTCGGACCTGATGAAATCCATGGACGTCAGCATGGTGGACAACCCCGCCGGCGACATCCCGGCGGATATCGCCTTCCCGCTGTACACCTTCCTGATCAACCTGCTGTTCTTCGGCGGCTCCATCTTCCTCGGGCTGGTCAGCTGGTCCAATGCCTACGCCAACGAACTGGTCAAGACCCAAGCGCAGCGCATCGCCGACCAGTCCCAGCAACTGGCGGACCGCGCGGTGAACGAGGAGCGCCTGCGCATCGCCCGCGAGCTGCACGACGTGATCGCCCACCACATCGCCTCGGTCGGGGTCCAGGCCGGCGCCGCGCGCATGGTCCAGCGGCGCGACCCGGAAAAAGCCGCCGAGCTCATGAAGGGCATCGAGGACTCGGCGCGCAGCGCCGTGGGCGAGACCCGCGCGCTGCTCGGCGTGCTGCGCGAAAGCGGGGGCGACATGCTGCCTGATTCCGGCGGCGACGCGCGCCGGCCTGAACCGTCGATGAAGCAGCTGCCGACGCTGCTGGCGGAGAACCGCGCGCAAGGCCTGGCCGTCGAGCTCTCCCGCGCCGAGCACACCCCCGGCTACCTGGACTCGCTGCCCGCCGGCGTGTCCCTGGCCCTCTACCGGATTTGCGGCGAGGCCCTGGCCAATGTCCGCCGGCACTCCACCGCCCGCCGCGCCACCCTGAGCCTGCGCTCGGGCGTCGACGAGCAGGGCCCGTGGGTCGAAGCAGAGATCACCGACGAGGGAACTACGCTCCCTGACAGCTCCGGCAGCGGCTTCGGCTTGCGCGGCATCCGAGAGCGGGCCAATCTGCACCACGGTCTGGTGGAGATCGGCCCGCGCGTCCCGCACGGCTGGCGCACCCGGGCGCGGCTGCGGGTGGTGGCCGGCGCGGAAACTACACTGGTGCCATGAGCAAGATATCCGTCGTGATCTGCGACGACCAGCCTCTGATCGTCTCCTCGCTGAAGCTGATCCTGGAAACCGACCCGCAGATCAGCGTGGTGGGCACCGCCGAGAACGGCGAGCAGGGGGTGGCGCTGGTCACCGAGCTGAATCCAAGCGTGGTCCTGATGGACATCCAGATGCCGCAGCTGGACGGCATCGCCGCCACCTCCCGGATCAGCCGGGACACCGACACCAAGGTCGTGGTGCTGACCACGTTCAACCGCGATGACTACCTCTTCGACGCCCTGGACGCCGGGGCCAGCGGCTTCCTGCTGAAGAACACCGACCCGGAAACGCTGATCACCGCAGTGCACCAGGTCGCCGCGGGCCACGGCCTGCTCTCCCCCGAGGTCACCCTCAAGCTCATCCGCCACCGCTCCGCCCCGGCCGAGGCGGCGCCGGACGCGGACGGGCAGGACCTGCTCTCCGCCCTGACCGAACGCGAGCTGCAGGTGCTCACCGAGCTGGCCAAGGGCAAGAACAACCAGGAGATCGCCGCGGTGCTCTCCCTGTCGGAGGCGACGGTGAAGACCCACCTGTCGAACCTGCTGGCGAAACTGCATCTGAGGGACCGGGTCCAGGGTGTGCTCTTCGCCCACCGCGTCGGACTCATCCAATAGTTTCAGCCTGCAGAGTGAGCCCCGCCGCCGCCTGGATTCCTAGGCTAGGAGGTAGACAAGGCACAGCAGCTAAAGGATGACCATGCTAGAGGTACACAACGTGTCGCGTTCCTTCGCGGAGCGGCTTGTGTTGGACGACGTCAATTTCACCGTGCCGCGCGGCGCGCTGACCGGCTTCGTCGGCGCCAACGGGGCCGGCAAGACCACCACGATGCGCATCATCATGGGGCTGCTGAAGGCCAGTTCGGGCACCGTGAGCCTGGACGGGAAGCCGCTGGAGGGCGATACCCGCCCCCACTTCGGCTACATGCCCGAGGAGCGCGGACTGTATCCCAAGCAGCCGATCATCGACCAGCTGGTGTACCTCGGCCAGCTGCATTCGCTCTCCCGGTCCGAGGCCCGCCGCCGCGCCATGGAGCTGCTGGCCCGCTTCGGCCTGGACGACCGCGCCAAGTCCAAGCTCGAATCCCTCTCGCTGGGCAACCAGCAGCGCGTCCAGGTCGCCGCGGCGCTGCTGCATGAGCCGGAGGTGTTGATCCTCGACGAACCCTTCAGCGGCTTGGACCCCATTGCGGTGGACTCCATGAGCTCCATCCTGCGCGACTACGCTTCCCGCGGCGTCCCGGTGCTGTTCTCCTCCCACCAGCTGGACCTGCTCGACGTGCTGGTCGACCACCTGGTCATCATCCAGGACGGCCGCATCCTGGCCAACGCCTCCGCCGAGGACCTGCGAGCATCGCAGGCCACCCGCCACAAGCTCTCGCTCGGCGCGGACGCCGGATGGCTGCGCGACGAGCCCGGGGTCGAGGTGATCGACATCTCCGGCTCCCGGGCACTGGTGAACTTCCAGACCGAGACCGACTCCCAGCGCGTGCTGCGCGAGGCCCTGTCGCTGGGCACCGTCACCGAGTTCGCGATCCACCGCCCCGCCCTGGCCGACATCTACCGGGAGATCATCAAATGAACACCACCTCCGCCCCCTGGCTGATCGTGGCTCTGCGCGAAGTCGAGACGAAGCTCAAGGACAAGGCCTTCGTCATCTCCACCCTCGGCACCCTGGCGCTGATCATCGGCGCCGTCGCGCTCACCGGATTCCTGGGCAGCAAGTCCGCGGACTACTCCGTGGCCGCCACCGACCCGCTCAGCTACCAGGTTCTCACCGAGGCCCAGGACCAGCGCCCGGAGAACATGAGCCTTGCCATCTCCCAGCTCGACCCCGGACAGGCCCGTGACCAGGTTCAGTCGCAGGACATCGACGCGATGCTGGCCTCCTCCGCCGACCAGCGCAGCATGACGCTCACCGGCTTCGACGAGCTCGACGCCGATCTGGAACAGCTGGTCTCCACCGCGATGCGCACGGTGCTCACCGACCGGCTATTGTCCGCCCAAGGGCTGGACGCCTCCGCGCTGCCGACGGCGGATGACCTGGAAACCGAGCAGTTGCAGGGAGATTCCGAACGCAGCTCGATGATCCGCGCGATGGCCTTCATCTTCTCCTTCCTCTTCTACATGGCGGCGCTGATCTTCGGCATGCCGATCGCCAACTCGGTGATCGAGGAGAAGCAGAACCGCGTGGTCGAGATCCTTGCCAGCACCGTCAGGCTGCGCCAGCTGCTGGCCGGCAAGATCATCGGCAACGTCATCCTGGCCATGGTCCAGCTGCTCCTGTTCCTCGGTGTCGGCCTGCTGGCGGCCTACCTGGCGCCGGGCGAGATCCCGTTCCTCGGCGTGGTCTCCACCGTGGCTGGATGGTTCGTTGTCTTCTTCCTCGGCGGGTTCATGCTGCTCGCGGGCATCTGGGCAGCGCTGGGCGCACTGGCCACCCGCACCGAGGACCTGCAGCAGTCCAGCGGCCCGATCATCGGCGCGCTGGTGGCGGTGATGTTCATTGGCATCTACGCCAAGGGCGGCTTCCTGGTCCTCGCCTCGTATATCCCGATCGCCTCTTCGGTGGCGATGCCCATCCGCATGCTGTCCGGGGACGTGGCCCTGTGGGAACCGCTGCTGTCGCTGGCCGTGCTGCTGGCCGCGTGCTGGGCCGTGCTGCTCTTCTCCGAACGCATCTACCGCCGCGCGGTCATGCACACCGGCGGGGCACTGACCCTTCGCAGGGCCATGAAGCTCGAGCTCTAGCGCCAGCTGCCGGAAAACCGCACGTCGCGGATCAGCCGGTGCACAGGCGGGGTCGCTAAAATCATTCGGGTGCGAGAAGAGAAACCCCTTGTGAATTTGTCCGCCCGGCTGATCGTCGTTTGGCTGGTGGCCCTGAGCGGAATCATCGGCTCAACCATCCTGGCCACCGCGCACTACGTCTTCGATACCGGCGTGCTGTCGGTCATCGTCCTGTGGGCCCTCCGGGTTCTCGTGCTCGCAAGCTTCTGGCTGCTGCCGCTGCCGCGGGACACGAAGATCTTCGGCATCGGGCTGGTGCTGCTGTCTTTGGTCCTCGACGTGCTGCTCAAGTTTCCGGTGCTAGGTTCGGTGCAATACGCGGACTGGTTCCTGGTCTCGGCACTGGACCTCACCGGCGCGTACGCCGGCTACTTCACCGTCTGGGGCCTGCTGCTGCCGGTGCTGAGCATGACCGGTTGGTTCATCCTGCGCCAGCGCCGGCTGGCTGGCTGGCTGGTCGGACTGGCTTCCACCCTGGGCATGGGCTTCGCGGTGCAGGCTGTCTCCCGATCCGTGGACGGAACCTTCACCCTCTTCGCCGTGGTCACCGTCGCCCGCTACATCGTGCCTGCCGCACTGGCGGCTCTGGCCGATTTCGCTGTGGCACGCTATTCGGCGCGGGTGCTCCCGCGCTGATTGCCGAACATGCCGGATCGCTGGCAACGGATCCCGGGGAATCCCGGCAGGCGGCGAGGGCGCAAGACAGGCCCTTATGGAACTGGCCAAGCAGGCTGCGGACGGCACCGCCAGCGCTGCGAGAATCTTTACCCGCCCTGCCATTTGCCAGGCCCCGGAATCCGGGCTTTTCCACGACTTCAAGGGTTCAACGACCGGCGCGTTATTGCGCAGCTGGCATGCGGGAACGAGAACTACCTGCCGGGGGTTCGCAGCCGAACGCAGTTGCCTCCCAAGCTAGGGCGAGACGGAGGGCACTGTAGTTTCACTTCCTTCCCCGCTGGTTGATGCCTGCACGCCGCCTTCGTCTGCTTGAGATGTGCTTGCTGGCGCGTGGAACCGGCTGCCCCATCCCGCCACCGGGATCTAGGGGAACGCGCTGCACGGAGCCTACGGGTCGAAGAGCCGTCAGCCGCCAAGGCCAGGGCATGCCAGAGGGCTGGCTCGTGCCGCAGGCGGACCCGCGATTCGCAGAGGCTGCCGCGCAATTATTTGCGGACGAATCGTCAACGAGGTGATTCAGGGATTCCCAAGAAGGCAGGGAACAAGATGAACCGAGATCGAGTGGACGCTAGTCCCGAAGAAAAATGAAGTACTTAGCAAGGAGACCAAAGAGGAAGAGGAGGCCCTGGCCCGCGAGTGGGAGAAGGAATCGTTCCCGGCCTCGGATCCACCGGCAGATTACTAAGAGTGCGGAACTCTTGCCCATGTCCTTCGAGTGGATACTCCCAGATAGCGTCAAAACGCTCGTGAGGTGCCCTTTGCGGATGCGTGCTTTCGTCGAGTAATTTTCCACGCATTTGCGTATGCAGATCCGGAAGGGCAGTACCGTGGGCAACGGATCCCGCGCTGCGGTAACTTTTGCGAGGAACCATCCCATTGCCCAATGGGATGTTCCTCCTTTTAAGAGGCTTCGTCCGCTTGCTCTGTCTCTGCTGCTTCCTCTCCAATGCCGGCAAGCAGGCATGGCAGTCACGTTGCCTGGCGGAGCACAGCACCGGCAGATCTTGGCCAACGGTCCGCCCTGCCCTTTTTCGAGCTGCTGGTGAATCTGCGCGCAGAGTCCGGAAGACCATCGGGACACAGGACGCGCATGGCCCGGTCATCTCGATCGCCGCTCAAGCTCGACGTCCCAGCGTTCTTGGCGATGGCTCTCTCGTTGATGCACGGCCACGGCAGCAAACCCCCGACTGCACATTCTCCCACGCAGGAGAAACGCATCCCTGGCCTCCGGGCCTTGGCGGATGGCGGATCAAGGCTCATTCCCTGATGCGCTCATTCGTCCCCTCGGCAGACTGTTCGGCAAGCTGCTCCCGTAGGCCGATATTTTCAGCTTCCAGCTCCAAGATGATGCCGATGCCGGCCAGATTCACGCCCCGCTCGATCAGCTCAGATATCTGCTTCAGCCGGGCCAAATCCTCCGCATGGTACCTGCGCGTGCCCCCGCTGGTCCGTGCTGGGGTGATCAAGCCTCGCACTTCATAAAGCCTGACAGTTTGCACGCTCACCCCCACGCTCTGCGCAGCGGTGGCAATGGAATGCGTTCGAGAGGCACCTTCTGGGTGTGCAGAATTTTTTGACATTTTTTACCTTGCGTAGCTTGCGTAATCTCTGATTCCCATGCTATAAAATCTACATCGTTAGGTATAGATCTAACGGAAAGTGAATTGCACCATCATAGAGTGTCACACCAGAAAGGAATGAGTTCAGATGATGCAGACCGAGGTACTTCGCGATTTCGACCGCTTGGTACAGCGAGCTTTCAACACCCAACTCAGCTCTGAGCCCGTCCACCCGATGCCAATGGAGGCATGGCGGGACGAAGACGGATTCCATGCTGAATTCGATCTACCAGGCATCGATGCCGAGCAGATCGACATGGCCGTGGAAAAGAACATCTTGACCATCCGCGCCGAGCGCACCAAGCCGGAAGGCCGTCAGTACGTGACCGGTTCGGAAAGACTGTGGGGCCACTTCACCCGCGAACTGGTGCTGGGGGATCATTTGGATACCGAGAGCATCCAAGCCTCCTATGTCGATGGCGTGCTGAGGCTGGATATTGCTGTGGCCGAAAGTGCCAAGCCCCGCCGTATCCAGGTTGCGGTCAACCGCGGCGGGAAAGACCCCAAGGAATTAACCAGCTAGTCAAGGATGCCCCTGAGGGGCATGCGCGGAGATGATGTGTCATGTCTGCCTTCATTGATCCGGTGTTCCACCCGTTGGTCATTGATGACGAGTTGCTTCTGGCCATATACGAGCTCGAGCTATCCACGGCACCACGTCAGGACCAGCCGCCGCGAGCGCGCCGACGAACCGCGCTCGACGGTGTTCCGCGGCCCAGTCAGCGGTGTCCGGAAGCAGAGAACGATACCCGAGTGAGTGAAAGGTCAGTACGCGCCATCGGACCTGCAAGGGTTTATTCGCGTTCACCACCGGTAGCCGGTGAGCCTGGCCGAAGAACCTGAACAGAGTGGTCGACAGGGGTGCGTCCGAACCGAAGACCGGGCGCACCCCTTCGGAACGAGCAGCAACGGTTCGCACCAAGAACGACCCGTTGGCCAGAATTCGTTCAGCGGCGCGCGGATGCCTGAACCGACCCAGGACCGCGAGAAGCGAAGCGGCCTCGTCCGGCTTCCTTGGCCTATGACCAAGAAGGACGCATCCACACCGGGGACACTGGATCAACCCCAAAGACCGATCCGAGTTGAACGAACTGATCGTACGGGAGGACGGCTCCGGGTGCCGACCGCGACCAGGGCGCATTGCAGTGCCGATCCCCAGCGGCATGCAGTCATCGTCCTAGGCCGGCACAGTGCCCCGCTGGCGGCTCCAGCCCACCTTGAGCGGTACCGGAGAAGCAATCGATTTGCTGCCGGCGAGCGGATGTCCCGACCCCGCCCGCCGCCCGCTAAATGGTTGGAAGCTGTGAATCAGGCGGAATCGCCGCGACAAGAATACGCAGGGCCTATGATTCGTGGTGACTCAGCTACCGACATAGAACACAGATTAGCTCTCGCACTTGGCGAATACCTGAGATTGCAAGGACTTGCTGCGGACATGAACGACAGGAGCACATGCGATGTTTCACCAAGAATTGCGGACCCACACGGCCGATGAACTTAGGAATCTGTTGACGTCACCCCATGCGCAGGAGCACCTTCGCCGCTATGGTTGGCAGCCTGCGATGCCCATAGTCATCACTGCACCCTACGAAACGCTGGACACCGCGATGGGGCTGGTATCCACCTACAACTCGGCGGTCCTTATCGGATGTTATGACCCGTATTCGGACGAGCTCACCCTGTGGCAAGTTTCCGGGCCGGAATCCACCGAGCATCCCGAAGACGGCGTTGAACTCAAGCGCAATGAAGCGTACACCTTCCGGGAAATGTGTCAGAAAGCGATGCAGAGCCCCGCAGTGCGCTTCCGGCCCAAGGGATGGAACCATGATGTCCGCGTTCGAGAAATTCCGCTGTTTGCCCGCAGTGACCGCCTAACGTGCAGCCGCGAACAGATGATCCATTCCTCCCGGAAGCACACGCGCCCACTCGAACATATCCCCCTGGGCACTTCTGGTACCTAGCTTCGAGCGTTCCGCTCCTTCCGCGTGGCCTCCCAGAGGCGGCACGGGAAGATCGGCATCGAGGATATGGGACAACACGACGTGCCCTGCTCCGAGGCCCCATGCTTGCCGGCCAAACCAGCAATGCTCGGCCAGGCATCGCCGTGGCCTTGGCAGCGCATCGCGCGTTCATGCCCACTGGTCAGTGGACCTCGATTAAACCCGCAGGCCGCGGCGAGCTCCCCTTGTCGGGGAACTCACCGCGGCCTGTCTTCGACCTGGTGCTGACGGCGCCTAGATCAACGAGTCGCTCAGGTGGTTCGGAGTGCCGAAGCGGTGGGCGGTGATGGACACTGCCTGCTCGTGCAGGAACGGGAGCAGCTCCACACGACCGGCGCCGGTGACGTTCGAGGCGTAGATCGCCACGTCAGGCTTGCCGTTGGTGGCCTCTGCAACCTCGGAGAGCGACCCGCCGATCAGGCGGATGCGGGCCGAGGACTGCGGACCGGTCTTGGCTGCCAGCTTGGCGGCGCGGGCCGCGAAGCCCGCTGCGTCTTCGCGCACCACGGTGACCGAGTGCTCGGCCAGCAGGTTGCGCACGCCGCGCGGCAGCTCGACGTCAGCGGAGAACACCACGCGCGATCCCGCGGTCACGCCGGCGGCCAGCACGCGCAGCGCCTCGGCAATGCCGTGGCCGCTGGTCTCGTTCTCGTAGCGCACGGTCACGTCCACCGGGCGGTAGCGGAACACGTTGCGCTCGGCCTGCAGACCTGAACGGTCCTTGGCCTGGTTGAACTCGGTGTTCCACCACAGCTTGTCGCTGCCCAGGGCTGCGGACAGCCACTGGGTGTCGGCCTCGTCCAGACCCGCGGTGTTCAGCAGGCGCTCATCGAAGGTGGACAGCGCGGCGGTCTCGGTGACCGGCGCATCGGTCCACGAACCCATGCCGACCAGGTAGTTCGGGCCGCCAGCCTTGGTGCCGGCACCGATGGCCGACTTCTTCCAGCCGCCGAACGGCTGGCGCTGCACGATGGCGCCAGTGATGCCGCGGTTCACGTAGATGTTGCCGGCCTGGATGTTCTCCAGCCAGTAGGCCAGTTCGTCCTGGTCCAGCGAGTGCAGGCCCGAGGTCAGGCCGTAGTCGATCTCATTGACCATGGCCACTGCTTCTTCCAGGGTCTCGGCAGTCATCACGCCGAGGATCGGGCCGAAGTACTCGGTCAGGTGGTACTCGCTGCCGCGCTTCACGCCGTAGCGCACGCCCGGGGAGTACAGCTTGCCCGAGTCGTCGAGCTGCTCGGGCTTCAGTTCCCAGCGCTCTCCGGCGCCCAGGGTGGTCAGGCCGCGCTTGAGCTTCTCGCCCGGCTCGCCGATCAGCGGGCCCATCTGCGACTCGGGGTTCCACGGGTAGCCGACCTTCAGCGACTTGACCGCGTCGATCAGCTGGCTGTTGAAGCGGCGCGAGGTGGCCACCGAGCCGACCAGCACGACCAGCGAGGAGGCCGAGCACTTCTGGCCTGCGTGGCCGAAGGCCGACTGCACCACATCCTTGGCCGCCAGGTCGAGGTCCGCATGCGGGGTGACGATGATGGCGTTCTTGCCCGAGGTCTCCGCAAGCAGCGGCAGGTCCTTGCGGAAGGAGCGGAACAGCTCGGCGGTCTCGTAGCCGCCGGTCAGGATCAGGCGGTCGACGCGGGCGTCGGAGACCAGCTGGGTGCCCAGCTCGCGCTCACTGACGAAGACCAGCTGCAGCACGTCCTTCGGCACGCCGGCGTCCCACAGGGCCTTGACCATGACGGCGCCGATGCGCGCGGCCTGGCTGGCAGGCTTGATGATGACGGCGGAACCCGCGGCCAGGGCCGACAGGGTGGAGCCGGCAGGGATCGCCATCGGGAAGTTCCACGGCGGGGTGACCACGGTCAGCTTGGACGGCACAAAGGTCGCACCGTCGACGGTGTCCAGGTCGCGGCCGCGCTGGGCGTAGTAGTGGGCGAAGTCGATCGCCTCGGAGACTTCCACGTCGCCCTGGTCGATGGTCTTCCCGCACTCGGAGCCGAGCACCTCGAGCATGGTGGCGCGGCGCTCTTCGAAGAGCTGGCCGGCGCGGTGCAGGATCTCGGCGCGCTTGGCCGAGCCCAGTGCCTGCCAGCCGGCGGCGGCGTCCACGCCCATGGCGATGGCCTCATCCAGTTCCGAGGAGGAGTGGATGGTGTGCGAGGAGACCAGGTCCTTGCCCAGCGACGAGTCCTGCATCTTGGCCAGGATCTCGCGGCCCCAGGCGCGGTTCTGGGCCAGGTCCGGATCGGTGTCCGGGGTGTTGAAGAACCCGGTGGTGCCCTCGATCAGGCCTTGGACCTTCCCGGCCAGCGCCTCGTCCTGGACCTGGCGGTTCTGCACGCGGTGCGGAGCCGGGACCTGCTCGCTCATGGCCTCCAGGGAAGCCAGGAAGCGGTCCTTCTCGCGCTGGAACAGCGCCTCGTTCTTCTCCAGCTCGAAGACCGCGGACATGAAGTTCTCCTGGCTGGCGCCCTCTTCGAGGCGGCGGATCAGGTAGGCGATCGCCACGTCGAATTCTTCCGGGTGCACCACCGGGGTGTAGAGCAGCAACTCGCCGACCTCGCGGCGCACCGCCTCGGCTTGGCCGGTGGCCATGCCCAGCAGCATCTCGAACTCGATGCCCTTGGTGACGCCGCGGGACTTGGCCAGCAGCCAGGCCAGGGCCACGTCGAACAGGTTGTGGCCGGCCACGCCGATGCGCACGTTCTTCACGTGCTCCGGGCGCAGCGCGTAGTCGATGACCATCTTGTAGCTGGTGTCGGAGTCCTGCTTGGTGTGCCAGGTGGCCAGCGGCCAGCCGTGGATGTCGGCTTCCATGGTTTCCATCGGCAGGTTCGCGCCCTTGACCACACGCACCTTGATCGGTGCGCCGCCATCGGCCACGCGGGCCGAAGCGAAGTCCTGCAGCTGGATCATGGCGCCCAGGGCATCCGGCAGGTAGGCCTGCAGCACGATGCCGGCTTCCAGGTTCTTGAACTCGTCCATGGACAGGATCCTGGTGAAGACCGCGATGGTCAGCTCCAGGTCCTTGTACTCTTCCATGTCCAGGTTGATGAACTTCTTCTTGGAGCCGCGGTTGGCCAGCTCGTAGAGCGGCTTGAGCTTCTCGATGATGTGCTCCACCGCCTCGTCGAAGGCCCAGTGGTTGTGCGGGGCCACGGTGGCGGAGACCTTGATGGACACGTAGTCCACGTCGTCGCGGGCCAGCAGCTTGGTGGTGCCCTCCAGGCGGCGGGCTGCTTCGCCCTCGCCCAGGATGGCCTCGCCCAGCAGGTTGACGTTCAGGTTGACGCCTTCGCGCTTGATCTTGGAGATCGCGCCGCCCAGCTTGGCGTCGGAGGCGTCGATGATCAGGTGGCCGACCATCTCGCGCAGCACCTTGCGGGCCGCCGGAACCACGATCTGCGGCACGATCGGCGCCATGACGCCGCCCAGGCCAACTGCCTTGCGCATGTACCACGGCAGGAAGGCCGGCACCTTCGGGGCCAGGGCCTTGAGGTTGGCGGCGGCGACGTTCAGGTCCTCGGGACGGATCACGCCGTCGACGAAGCCGACGGTGAAGTCCAGGCCGTTGGGGTCCTTGAGCACTCCGGCCAGGCGGGCGGCGGAGGCGTCGGTCGGGAACTGCGCGGCTTCGGTGAGCCAGCGGCGGACCAGCTTGATGGCGTCGTCGGCCAGTTCGGCCGGGGTGGTCATGGTGTTGCCGGCGGCGTCGACGGCCGGCGGCACGAGGTGCTGGGTGTTGGTGGAAGACACTTGTGGTCCCTTCGATGCGGTTCGTACATGGGGGTTCGGCACCGAACGCTCAGGTCGTTTTTGGGCTGTGCTGGCCGCCTGCTCCGGTCAGGAACCACGCGCCACGCGAAGCTGTGTGCAAGATTGAGTATGACCCTTTTGCGGGTTAAGCAAAAGTGAACAAAACCGAAGGATTTCATTCGGGTTTGCTAATGTTTCCACAGGGTCTGAAATTCACCGGAAAACGCGGGGGTAAACCATGCTTGAACTGCGCCGATTGCGGCTGCTTCGGGAATTGAGCATCCGCGGCACCATCGCGGAGGTCGCCGACGTGCTCAGCTACTCCCCTTCCTCGGTTTCGCAGCAGCTCACCCAGCTGGAGGCGGAAGCGGGCGTGGAGCTGCTGCGCCGCACCGGACGCACGCTGCAGCTGACCCCGCAGGCCCAGGTCCTGGTGGCCCACACCGAGGAACTGCTTGGCTCCATGGAGCGGGCCGAAGCGGCGCTGGCCGCCACCTTGTCCACGGTCACCGGTACCGTGCGCCTGGCCGTGTTCCAAACCGCCATGCTGGCCCTGATGCCGCCGGTACTGCGCGAGCTGCGCACCACCTACCCGCGCCTGCGGGTGGAGATGAGCCAGCAGGAGCCGGCCGAGGCGCTGCACGAAACCAGCAGCCGCAACTTCGACCTGGTGGTCGCCGAGCAGTACCCCGGGCACGCCGCACCGCACTATGAAAACCTCGACCGACGAGTGCTGACGCACGACGCCATCCGGTTGGCGCTGCCGGCCCGGGGTGCGGCGGGCAATGCCGAATTCGACCGGGTCGCCACCTTGGAGCACGCCGCGCACCTGCCCTGGGTGATGGAGCCGGAGGGTGCGGCCAGCCGCCACTGGGCCGAGCAGTCCTGCCGGCTGGCCGGCTTCGAGCCGGACGTGCGCTACGAAACCGCGGACCTACAGGCCCATCTGCAGCTGGTGGCGTCCGGCAACGCGGTGGCGCTGCTGCCCGCACTGGTGCTGCGCACCGATTCCGGGACGCTGCGCGCGGTCGAGCTGCCGGGCGCGCCGATGCGCACCATCTTCACCGCCATGCGGCATTCCTCGACCCAGTCCCCGGCCATGCAGGCGGTGCGCTCGCTGCTGCACCGGCAGCCTGGAATGATCGACGAGCAGGGTTCGGCCGACCCGCCGCCGACCAAACGGCTCCTTCGATGAGTTGGGTCACATTTCGGTAACAACGCTCCGGGCGGAACGCGACAAACCCTCCAATTGGTGCCATAGTGGTGACTCGCACCACAAGACCCGCGTCCCGCCCCGGTACATCATCGCGGCGGGCAGAACAGGTTATGAGGAAACATGTCCGACCAGACTTTTCAGATGATCGCGATCGCGATCTACATGGCCGCCATGCTTGGCATCGGCTATATCGCGTATCGCCGCACCAACAACATCGATGACTACATGCTGGCCGACCGCGGCCTGAAGCCCTGGGTGGCCGCGCTGTCGGCTGGCGCCTCGGACATGTCCGGCTGGCTGCTCATGGGCCTGCCCGGTGCCATCTACCTGGGCGGCATGCACGAAGCCTGGATCGCCATCGGCCTGCTCATCGGCGCCTGGCTGAACTGGAAGTTCGTGGCCCCGCGCCTGCGCTCCTACACCGCCATCGCGCAGAACGCGATCACCATCCCGAGCTACTTCGAGAAGCGCCTGAAGGACGGCACGCACATGCTGCGCATTGCCTCCTCGATCATCATTCTGGGCTTCTTCACCTTCTATGTCTCCTCGGGCATGGTGGCCGCCGGCAAGTTCTTCGACTCCACCTTCAACTGGCCGTACATGACCGGCCTGCTGTTCGTCGCCGGCATCACCCTGCTGTACACGCTGTTCGGCGGCTTCCTGGGCGCCTCGCTGACCGACATGGTCCAGGGCCTACTGATGTTCGCGGCCCTGGTCGCGGTGCCGATCGTGGCAGTCCTGCAGGTCGGAGACATCAATACCCTGGGCCAGCGCATCACCGACGCCAACCCGGTGGCCTTCAACCTGTTCTCCTCCTTCGACGGCAACGGCACCTTCCTGGCCATCGTCGCGATCTTCTCCACCGCAGCCTGGGGCTTCGGCTACTTCGGCCAGCCGCACATCCTGGTGCGCTTCATGGCGCTGCGCACCCCGGCCGAGGCCAAGAGCGCACGCCGCATCGGCATCGGCTGGATGTTCCTGACCACCCTGGGCGCGGTGTGCACCGCACTGATCGGCATCGCCTACTTCGCCGACGCCCCGCTGGACAAGTCCAGCAGCGAGACCGTCTTCCTGCTGCTCAGCCAGGTCTTCTTCCACCCGCTGATCGCCGGCCTGGTGCTGGCGGCGGTGCTGGCGGCGATCATGTCCACCATGTCCTCGCAGCTGATCGTCTGCTCCTCCGCGCTGGTGGAGGACCTGTACAACATCGCCGGCCGCAAGGCCTCCCCGAAGGCCCTGGTGAATCTGGGCCGCGCCGGCGTGCTGGTTATCGCGGTCATCGCCGTGCTGCTGGCGTTGGACCCGAATTCATCGATCCTCAAGCTCGTATCGTTTGCCTGGGCTGGCTTCGGCGGCGCCTTCGGCCCGATTGTGCTGCTGAGCCTGTACTGGCGCAAGCTGACCGCCATAGGCGCCTTCGCCGGCATGGTCTCCGGCGCCGTGGTCGTCTTCGTCTGGGGCAACATCCCAGATCTTTCGAATGCAATGTATGAAATCGTTCCTGGCTTCGCCATCAACCTGCTGGTTGCCTGGCTGGTGTCCCTGGGCACCTACCGCCACAACGAGCAGGTGCAGGAAGAATTCACCGAAATGGAGAACGAGCTCGGCGTCAAGGTCACCGCCTAAGCGCCGCCCGCGCCAACCTGCATATGGCTCCCGCCATCCCCGGACCCAGGGGACGGCGGGAGCCTTTGTTTTCCTCGAACAGCAGATCGCGTAACAGTCCGAGCACACGTCCGGTTCCTGCCCACCGAACAGCCTTCCACCAAGTAGCCTTGGGATAAGCCGCAAGCTCCACGACGCAGGGGGAATCTCGATGAGCAGCACCAAGAAGTTCACGCACTGGCAGCGCACTGAGTCGCAGTTCCTGGCGGCGGGCGCCGACGCCGTGTATTCGATCGTCGGAAACCTCTCGCAGACCGGGCACTGGATGAAGCAGCTGGGCTTCACGGTGCATGACGACCAGCGCGGAGTCGGCACCAAGGTGGACCTGCTGCCTCCGGGCAAGGTCTTCGGCCCGTTGCACCGGGCCACCGCGCCGTCCGGCTCCATCACCCGCCGCAACCAGGCCGCACGCATGGTCGAGTTCACCCAGCCTCAGCCCGGCGGTTCCATGGTGCTGCGCTGGCGCGTCGACGAGCACGAAGGCGGCTGCATGCTGCACTTCACCGTCGAGCTGCACGGACCGGGCACCACCGCCTTCAAGTTCACCGTGGGCAAGGACCTGTGCGAGGACTTCGCCGTGTCCGCAGCCCGGCTCTACCGGCTGATCGCCCACACCGCGCACATCAAGCTCAACGCCCATGTGGTCATTGCCGGCGGGCGCGGGTTCCTGGGCCGCAACCTCGCCGCGGACCTGGTCTGCCGAGGTGCCTCGGTGGCGGTGCTTTCGCGCACCCGCGAGGCTGATTTCCCCGCCGAACAGTACATCTGGGATGGGCAGCACCAGGGCCCGTGGACCGGTGCCTTCGCCAGCGACCGACCGGTGCACCTGGTCAACCTGGCCGGCGAGCGCGTGGACAAGCGCAACACCGCCCAGAATATCGCCGAACTGACAGATTCGAGGGTGCGCACCACCCGTACGCTGGCCGAGGCCACCGCCAAGGGCTCGAAGCTGGCCACCTGGATCCAGTCCAGCACCACCGCGATCTTCTCCGATGCCGGCGAAACGGAACTCACCGAGTCCAGCCCCATCCCCACCGGCGAGCAGGCGCTGCCCGAGATGACCGGTGTTGCCGCCGCGTGGGAGAAAGCGTTCACCCAGGCTCAGGTCAATGCGAAGCACCGCTACATCCTGCGCACCTCCCTGGTCATGCATCCGGACGCCCCGTTGCTCGGCCCGCTGAATCTGCTGGCGAACACCGGGCTGGGCGGAAAGCTGGGCCACGGCAAGCAGTGGTTCAGCTGGATCGGCATGGAAGATTGGCTGCACGTCATCCGTTGCCTGCTGCGCCTTGAAGCACCTGAAATCCCCGACGGAATCGTGCACGCCACGGCCCCGAATCCGCTGCGCAACGAGGAAGTGATGACAGCCCTGCGCTCGCTGGCCGGGATGCCCGGTGTGCCGACCGGGAGCCTAATTCCCACGGTGGGCGCGGCGGTCATGGGCACCAATGCCCGGGTCATCCTGACAGGACGCAAGGCGACCAGCACTGTCCTTCGCGACGCAGGTTTCGAATTCAAGGAGCTGGATTTCGCGGCGACCGTTGGTCGCTAGCCGGATCCGGGATAGGTCGGTGGATCTTTCGTAGATCCTCCGGCCTTCGCCATGTCATTTTGGGTCACAAAAGCTCAGGCCGAAGCGCTGCCCGCAGCTTCGCGCCATGTCACCGGGCGGCAGCGGGCGACACCGGCCAATGTTCATCGGCCGTTCACCGCCCGGTGTTCCGGCGCTCACCGCAAGCGCTGAGCATGAAACTGTCACACCCCGTGCGCGCAGTGACCTGCCTCTTGACCGTTTGAGAAGGACCGACTACCGACATGGCCAATATTCTCGAAGCTTCATCCCACATCACACGTCCACGAATCCCGAAGCCCAGCGAGCTGTCCAAGCTGCGCCATCAGGTCCAGGCCACCGAAGGCTTGAACGCCAATGTCGCTACCGACGCCGCCTACAACGACGAGCCCCATCCCGAAGCGGCCCCGCGGGTGCTGCCTTTCGGACGGCAGCTGAAGAACATGAGCGAGGTGCGCCATTTCTTCCGGACCAATCAGACGCCGATCTATTTCATTGGCGCGACCCCGGTGAACCTGCTGGGGCTGGACCGCTGGGTTCGAAAGTTCAGCTACATCACCTATTACGACGGGTGGGACGGACAACATCCGCGCGTCTTCACCCCCAGTGAGAAACCCTATGTCGAATTCGACAGCGCCGAGGAGATCAACAACTGGCTGCTGGAGAACTCGGAGGTCCGCGAATTCATCGACTCCCAGCGCACCGTCGGCGGGCCGAAGCCCAAGGTCGCCATGGTGTTTTTCAACGAAGAGACCGAATCCATCTGCGAAGAGCTAGGCTACGACCTGATCCTTCCCCCGGCTGCGCTGCGCACCGAACTTGATTCAAAAATCGTCACTACCAAGCTGGGCAACGCCGCCGGAGCTCCCTCGGTGCCCAATGTGCTGGGCACCGCTTCCAGCTACCACGAGCTGATGGCCTTGGCGCGCACGGGCAAGCTCGGAAATGACCTGGTGGTGCAAACCCCCTACGGCGATTCGGGCAAGACAACATTCTTCATCGCCAACGAAGAGAACTGGAACCAGTATTCGAAGTACATTCTCGGCGAAGACCTCAAGGTCATGAAGCGCATCAACAACCAGCCGGTGGCCGTCGAGGCGGTCCTGACCCGCTGCGGCACCGTGGTGGGACCGATCCTCACCGAACTGGCCGGTTACAAGGAGCTCACTCCCTACAAGGGAGGGTGGTGCGGCAATGAAATGCACCCAGATATCCTCACGGACTCGCAGCGAGCGCGGGCCATTGAGCTGGTGCGAAACGTCGGCAGCGGGCTGCAGAATACCGGGTACCGCGGCTTCTTCGAAGTCGACGTGCTGGTGGACACCGACACCGATGAGGTGTACCTGGGCGAATTGAATCCGCGCATCTCAGGGGCCAGCGCAATCACCAACGTCACCGCCGGCGCCTACGCGGACGTTCCGCTGTTCCTCTTCCACCTGCTGGAGTACCTCGACGTGGACTTCAAGCTGGACGTGGACGAGATCAACGAACGCTGGCAGGAGATGTCCGGGGCTGACGTATGGAGCCACATGATCATCAAGGAAACCGACGACATCCTCCAGTACCTGACACACGCGCCGCGCACGGGCAACTACTACCTCGATTCCCGCGGCAAACTGCAATTCTCCCGCTCGGCCCTGGACTGGCACCAGCTTCAGAACCACAAGGAAGCGTTTTTCCTGCGCATCTACGGCGAGCACGACTACCGTTGGAAGGGAGCCGATCTTGGGGTCCTGGTCACCAAGGCCAAGCTTCAGTACGAAGGCAAAAAGAAAACCAAACTCACCATCGATGCCAAGCATTTCATTTCCTCCATCCGCTCCCAGTACAAGGGCATCGACGTTCCTCCCAATGACAATGGACACTGATTCGGCGGGCCCTCCCGGCGATGGCGTCCTTCCCGCCCGGCCTGAACCCGCAGGCGCCCTGTCCATCGCCAACTGGCAGGCCCCGCAGAACGTCAAGCGCTCGTTCCAGAACATCGCACGCATCCACCCGACCGTACGGGTCTCCCGCGGCGACGGGCCGATCGTCAAGCTGCCGCTGGCCGAGGAGAAGCTCGGCAAGCTCGAGGTCGCCAAATCCAGCTTCACCGATCCAGCCCTGACGGTGCGAGGAGTCATCCACGCGACGAATACCGACGCGGTGCTCGTCATCCACAACGGACGGATCCTATGGGAGAAGTACTACAACACGATGACCGCGCAGAGCGACCATCTGCTGATGTCGGTGAGCAAGACGCTGGTGGGCACCTTGGCCGGCGCACTCGCCGATGCCGGGCTGCTGGATGTGTCCCGGCAGGTGTGCAGCTACGTTCCGTCGCTGGCGCGCAGTGGTTATGCCGGGGCCAGCGTGCGCGACATCCTCGATATGCGCTCGGGCATCCAGTTTTCGGAGGAGTATCTGGATCCCAACGCCGAGGTGCGTCTGCTGGAAGAGGCCATCGGCTGGGCGCCGGAGCGCGGATCAATCGGCCCGGTCGGGATGTACGACTTCCTGCTGACGCTCAAGGCCAAGGGACCCCATGGCGGACCGTTTGAGTACCGGTCCTGTGAAACCGACGTGCTGGGCTGGGTCTGCGAGGCTGCTGGCGGAGCTCCGATGCAGCAGCTGCTCTCCGAATACGTGTGGTCGAAGCTCGGCGCCCAGCAGGATCTGCTGATGGGTGTGGACCAATTCGGGACCGGAATGTTCGACGGCGGCTTCAACACCACGCTGCGGGATCTGGCCCGCTTCGGGCACCTCTACGTCAACGGCGGCCGCGCACTGACCGGGAAAGCGGTGCTTTCTCCGGCGTGGATTGAGGATACCTTCCGGCAAAGCGATGAGCTGTTCCAGGCGTTCGCCCAGTCGCCGGGAGAGAACCTGATGCCCGGTGGCCGGTACCGCAACCAGATCTGGTTCCCCAATCCCGCCACGAATGCGGCGGTGGCGCTGGGCATCCACGGGCAGATGATCTACATGGATCCCGCGGTGAAGCTGGTGGCGGTCAAGCTCTCCAGCTGGCCCTTGCCGCAGGATGCTTCCAAGCTCTTCCCCACCCTGCGGGCGTTCGAGGCCGTGGCACGGCACTTGGGATGCCCGGCCTGAACCCGTAGGCCGCAAAGCAACGCCCCGGCCGCTCTCTGGCAGCGTCCGGGGCGTTGTGGCGGGCTGCGCCGCTAGCTGTCGGCGGCGAATTCGCGCAGCGCGCGGTTCGTGAAGACCTGGTAGCCCAGGTCCGGATGGTATCCGTGGATCTCCCGGGTATCGAGCACGTCCATGTAGCGCATGATCTCCATGGTGACGACCTGCCCCGGCACCAGCACCGGGAAGCCCGGCGGGTACGGCGTGACGAACACCGCGGAAACCACCCGTTGCCCGGCGCCGATGCGCTCCTTGATCTGGGCCGAGGAGAGGAACTGGGTGGCCGGGTCCTGATACGTCAGGTAGTAGGCGGCGCGCATGTTGCCGCTGCCGCCACCACCGGCGAACTGCGGGGCAAATGAGCTGAAATCGGGAAGCGGGATCTGTCCCGGCCCCTCCACGGTGCCCATGGCCAGCACGCGGCCGTCGATCCGGCTCTGGCGTTCCAGGCCCTCGGCGATCTTCACCAGCACCTCGATCAGGTGCGCCGCGGCCGAACGGGTCGTGCCGATATTGGTCATCAGCAGCACCGAGCTGCGGCTGGTCTTGTTGACCTGGATCGAATGCCCGTCCATCAGGTAGGTGTGCTTGAACGTGTCCCCGTCCACTCCGGTCCGGCTGATGTCCAGCGTCAACCGCGACGGGTCGACCACCAGCTCGTCCTGCTGCCAGGATTCGTCCCAGACCGCCAGCCCGTCCCGCACCGGATTCGCCGTCCGCGTGCAGCGGTATTCCTCCGGGATCAGGTCCGCGGTGTTCAGGATGCGGAAGTACTTGCTCAGCAGCTTGTTCCGGCTGACTGCCCTGGCGATCGACTGGGCGAGGTCCACCTGCCGCTGGACCAGCGCGTAGCCTTCAAGTTCCGCCTGCCGGCGCCCGATATCCAGCGAAGCGAGGATCTGGTAGTTCGGCGAGGTCGAGGTGTGGGTCATGTAGGCTTCGCGGAACGTATTCAGGTTCCTGGCCGCGAAATCCTGGTCGTAGATGTGGATCATGGATCCCTGGCGCAGGGAGGTCAGGGTCTTGTGCGTCGATTGGGTTGAATACACCCGCAGGCGGACGGCCTCGGGATCCGGAATCAGCCGGGTTCGCAGCCAGGCTTCGTCGTTGGCTGGATCCTGCGCGGTACCGGGCTCGGGCAGCGCGGCGGCCTGGGCCGCGTAGCGCTCCTGGTACTCTACGGTCTCCATCTGCGCTTCCATGCGGGCCGCGGCGGTCATGCCGGTGCGCTGGCGGTAGACCGGATGGAAGCCGGCGAAGGCGAACCAGGCCTCGTCCCAGAGGAACACGAGGTCGGGCTTGATGGCGAGGCATTCCTCCATGACCCGGCGCGGATCGTAGATGATGCCGTCGAAGGTGCAGTTGGTCAGCGTCAGCATCTTGACCTTGTGCAGCAGCCCCTCGCGGCGCAGCTGCAGAAGCCGGCCCTTGATTTCCTGAAGCGGCACCGCGCCGTACATGGAGTGCTCGTTGAGCGGGTAGGCCTCCAGATAGCTCACGTTCGCCCCGGCCAGCACCAGCGAATAGTGGTGCGACTTGTGGCAGTTGCGGTCCACCAGCACGATGTCCCCCGGGGCGAGGATCGACTGGTGCACGATCTTGTTCGCGGTCGAGGTCCCGTTGGTGACGAAGTAGGTGCGGTGGCTCCGGAAGGCCCGGGCCGCCAGTTCGTGGGCCTTCTTGATGGAGCTCTGCGGGTCCAGCAGAGAGTCCAGCCCGCCGGAAGTCGCCGAGGTCTCGGCCAGCAGCAAGTTCTTGCCGTAGAAGTCCACCAGGTCGCGCGCCCACGGCGAATTCTTCACCGAGGCGGCCCGGGAGATCGGCAGCGCGTGGAAGACCCCGCCCGGGCGCTTGGCGTACTTCTGCAGCGCGGCGAAGAACGGGGTGTCGTAGCGGTCGGTGATCTCGGCGAGGATCGACAGATGCAAATCCATGCGGTCATTGCGCGAGAAAATGCGGCGGAAGCGCCCGGTGATCTCATGGGCGATGGATTCAAGCGCAACCCCGGCGATCAGGTACACCGGCAGCTCAGGGCGCAGCTTCTCCAGGATCTGTTCCAGGTCCAGCAGCCCCTGGATCTGGCGCCGGGAGGTGAAGTATCCCGCCATCCGCCCGGCGATGAAGTTCTGCAGCGTGGAACTGAGCCGGCGGCTGGATTCCAGCGAATACCTGGCCGAAAGCACCACCGACTGGATCGAGGGGTTGATGACGATCGCCGCCAGCGCGTCCTCGACGCTGGGAACCACCACGAAGTTGTAGTGGAACGGATCGGTGCGCTGGCGCTGCTCGAGGATTTCCTCCTTGAAGCGTTCGATTTCCTCCGCCGGGCCATTCTCCACCAGCAGGATCTCGACCTGCGGAACCGTGCGCGCGCCGTGCTGCTGGGGGCTGCCATGGGAGGCGCCTCGTTCAGCAGGCTCGGGCGCGGCGCTGTCATGGCCATCGGCATCGAAGTACTGGGTCTGGGTCCGGAAAGTCTGGTTGGCCTGGTAGACCAGATGCATGGCGTCCTCGTAGTGCCCGTCGGACATCAGGGCGGCCACGCGGTTGAAGTATTCAAGCCCCGGATTGGCCCAATAGGGTTCGATCGCGGACAGCAGCCCGAGCAGCCGCCCGGCTTCCTGCTCGTTCTCCCGTCGTCCGGCTTCGTCGACCGGGATGGAGACGATCTCGCTGAGTACGTAGCCCAGGTGTTCCCACGCGTCTTTGCGTTTTCTCCACGCGCTCTCCGGCGTCGCGATTGCTTGCTTGTTGCTCTTGGCTAACCTCATCGTCACGGTTGCCGTTGTCCTCTCAGCTCTGCAGCACGAACCGATGCTCGATCGGTGACGGAAGCGTCCTGCGCTGCCTTCTAATCGAGACAATAGGCGAAATCTTGCGCCCTTTTGAGGGCCAGAAGCGCATATGACGGATTATGATCGGCTATCAGCCAAGAATTCTCCTTCCGTTAACCGGCTTCGCGTTCGCCGCAACCGGGCTACTGCGCTGGCCCCGCCAACGGGACCTATCGGATCCTGTCGGCTGCCGGGTGCGTCCGGCTACCGTCCGCTGGCCGTGGAGACGAGCCGTCCTCCGCGCTTGCGGGCACCGAGCACCACCGAGGTGCGCAGCTGTACCATCTGCCCCCAGTCGGTCTGCGCGATGAAGCGGTACAAGTCCTGCTGGGAAGGCACCGTCACGTCGACCAGCAATTGCGCGTCCCCGGCGATGGCCGCCAGATAGCGCACCTGCGGCAGCTGGCTCAGGCGCTGGCCCAACTCGTCGATGCGCTCCGGGGAGACCTGCACCCATAGCAGCGCTTCGACCGGAAGTCCCAGCAAGGCAGGCTCCACCAGCGTGCGGATGCTGATGTGCTCCCCGCGCAGCAGCGCCTCCACCCGGCGCGATACCGACGATTCCCCGAGTTTCACCTGGCGGGAGATCGCCTCGATGCTCGCCCTGCCGTCGCGGCGCAGCGCATCGATGATCGTCAGGTCCGTTGCGTCCAGCGCCTCGGTCGGATGCCATTCGGTGCGTTCGCCCCCGACCTCCGGCTCCAGCATCCGCAACTGCGCGGTGCTCAGGTTCCCGGCCCTCCAGCCCCTGATGGTCTTGAAGAATTTCAGGATCGGATACACCTGGATCTGGCTCAGCCCCGGGGTCGCCGGCAGCTGGAGGGTCAGGATGTCTTCCAGTCCCCCGTCGTAGTGCAGTTCGCTGACCACGTCGCTCTGCCCCGTCACCATATAGGTGAAGCTCGTGTCAGCTCGGGCCGACAGTGCCTCGCTGGCCACCGGAACCGTGCCCGGAACGCAGTTCAAGGCCGCGATCACCGCTCCGGCACGATGGCGGATGGCGGCGATGTTCACCTTGCCGTCCTCCAACAACGCGGCCCCGTGCCGCGCCACCGTGCGTTCTGGCTCGTCCAGGACCTTGGCGATTTTGCGCCAGGTGGCCCGGCCGTCGACCTGGAGGGCCATGACTATGCGTTGCTCGAGTTCGCCCAACTCCTGAAAATCAACCATGACTTCAACTTTCGGGCTAATCCGACCGGGGCGCAACATTCGTCCGTCGGCTGACCGGCAGATGACGAATTCAGTTGCCAATTGCCCTATTGAACGACATCTGGACCCTCGAAATGCGGGAAATCGTCAGACACTTGGCAAGAATCCCCATTTCTTGCCATCGATGGGCATGCTCGGTCACCGTTAAAGCTACGAGATCCACCTCACACCGCACCTCGACCTCCCCCGCAAGGAACCACCATGCAAACGCCTTTAGCAGTGGCAGCCGCCGACCCGAGCGCGACGAACATCTGGGCCATCGCCAACACGCCGTTCCTCTGGATCTGTGTCCTGGGCGTCTTCGCCGTCATCTTCGTCCAGACAGTGCTCTACGCCAAGGCCGCCACGGCCGCCGCACCGCACATCGAGATGCCGGTCCGCGAGCTGAAGGAGGCGTTCCGCGCTGGCGCGGTGGCCTCCATCGGCCCGTCGCTGGCAGTGGTGCTGGTCGCCATCGCGCTGCTGGCGCTGTTCGGCACCCCGGCGGTGCTGGTGCGCATCGGCCTGATCGGCTCGGCCGCCGCCGAAACCGCCTCGGCCAGCATCGCCGCCGGAACCATGGGCGCCTCGCTGGGCGGGGACAGCTACACCCAGCAGGTCTTCGCCGTCGCGTTCATGGCCATGAGCCTGTCCGGCGCGATGTGGATGCTTTGCACGCTGATCATGACCCCGCTGCTGAAGAAGGGCGGCAAGTCGCTGGCCAAGCGCAACCCGGCGGTCATGGCCCTGATTCCCACCGCCGCGCTGCTCGGCGCGTTCTCCGCGCTGACCATCGCCGAACTGCCGAAATCTAACGTGCACCTGATCCTGGTCGGGATTTCAGCCGCCGCTATGGGCCTGTGCCTGTACCTGGCCAAGGCCCTGCACCAGAAATGGCTCAAGGAATGGGCGCTGGGAA
This sequence comes from Arthrobacter sp. YC-RL1, assembly GCF_001454985.1. Lineage (NCBI taxonomy): Bacteria > Bacillati > Actinomycetota > Actinomycetes > Micrococcales > Micrococcaceae > Arthrobacter > Arthrobacter sp. YC-RL1. The sequence continues at coordinate 872,233 of NZ_CP013297.1, read as the reverse complement.
TCTCCATCGTCATCGCCCTCGTATCCGCCTACTACCTGCATACCGCCTAAGGATTGACCATGAGCGCAACCTCGCTTTCCGCCAATGCCGCAGCCTCCATGGAGCGCTTCGACCGGCAGACCAGCCGCTACGGCTCCATCACCATGGCCCTGGGGTTGATCCTCTCGCTGGCCGGCCCGATCTACATCGCGTTCTTCAGCGGCATGGAAGTCACCGCCGGCATGGTCTGGGTGGCGCTGCTGGCAGTGGCCGCCACCTTCGGGGTGCTGTGGGTGGTCGAGCCGCTGACCTACTTCCCGATCCTCGGTTCCGCCGCCATGTACCAGGCGTTCATGATCGGCAACATTTCCAACAAGCTGCTCCCGGCGGCCATCGTGGCCCAGTCTGCCATTGACGCGAAGCCGGGCACCAAGCGCGGCGACCTGGCCGCGGTGATGGCCATCTGCGGCGCCGCCACCGTGCACCTGACCAGCCTGCTGCTGTTCGTGGGCGTGCTGGGCACCTGGCTGGTGCACAACATCCCCGTCGAGGTCATCGAGGTCGCCCGCCTGTACATCCTGCCTTCGCTGATGGGCGCGGTGCTGGTGCAGTGCATCGTCTCCATGAAGGCGCTGCGCCCGACCATCGTCGCGGTCGTCGCAGGCCTGCTGGTGAACTTCGTGGTGGTCCCGCTGGCCCCGGCCACCGGCGCCTTCGCCACCGCTTTGGTCGTCATCGCCTCCATTGTCTTCTCCTGGGTGCTGCGCAAGCGCACCACCCAGGCTTCCTCCGAGCACTAGCTGCCTTCCGCGAACCAGCCACTACAAGGAACCAGGACCCCGCCATGAGCCACTCCCTCAAACCGACCGCCGACATCCAGGCCGCCGTCCACGCTGACTACCTTCACCTGCACGCAAACCCCGAGTTGTCCATGCAGGAGCACCAGACCGCCGCCTACATCGAATCGAGGCTGGCCGCGCTGGGCATCGAGCACTTCCGCTGCGGCGGCACCGGGGTGGTCGGCGTGCTGCGCAACGGGCCAGGCCCGGTCATCGCCTTCCGCGCCGACTCCGACGGGCTGCCGATCAAGGAAGCCACCGGCGCGGAGTACGCCTCCACCGCGGTAGGCCAGCTGGCTGATGGCACCGAGGTGCCGCTGATGCACGGCTGCGGGCACGACACCCACGTGGCCAGCGCGCTGGGCGCCGCGGCGGTGCTGGCGCAGGGCACCGAAGGCTGGTCGGGCACCGTGGTCTTGGTGTTCCAGCCCGGCGAGGAGACCGGCGCCGGGGCGGCGGCCATGCTGGCCGACGGGCTGTGGGACAAGGCCCCGGTGCCCGAGGTGGTGCTGGGACAGCACGTTTTCCCCTTCGCCGCAGGCACCATCCACTTAACCCCTGAATCCGCCATGGCGCTGGCCGATTCGCTGGAGATCACGCTGCACGGCACCCAGGCCCACGGCTCCCAACCGCAGGACTCGATCGACCCGATCGTGCTCGGTGCGCACATCATCACCCGGCTGCAGACCATTACCTCGCGCGAGCTGGATCCGCGGGACGCCGCGGTGGTCACCTGCGGCTCCTTCCACGCGGGCCTGAAGGAGAACATCATTCCTGACCGGGCGGTGTTCACGCTGAACATCCGCACGCTCACCGAGGCGGTGCGCGAGAAGGTGCTGGCGGCGGTGACCCGCATCGTCACCGCGGAGGCGGCCGCCTCCGCCGCGCCACAGCCCGAGATCACCACGCTGTACCGCTTCCCGCGCCTGTTCAACGACCCGGAGCAGACCGGCAATGTCGCCACCGCGCTGGCCAGCGAGTTCGGCGAGGACCGGGTCAAGCTGGTGGCCCCGCTGATGGGCTCCGAGGACTTCGGCGCGCTGGGAGACGCCATCGGGGTGCCGAACGTGTTCTGGATGTTCGGCGGCGCGGATCCGTCGGACCCGGCGCCGGCTGGCAACCATTCGCCATTCTTCCTGCCCGAGTACCGCGGCGCCTTGGACACCGGCGTACGCGCGGCACTGGCGGGCATCGGGCACTACGTGGGCTGCTAAGGGCGGCTACAGGCTGCTGCGCCCCTCCAGGTAGGCGCGCAGCACCTGCAGCACCCCGTGTTCGGTGTTGGCCGGGGCGGTGAAGTTCGCCGCCTGCGCCACCTGCGGGTGAGCATTGGCCATGGCGAAGGAATAGCGCGCCCGGCCCATCATCTCCAGGTCGTTCGGGTAGTCTCCGAACACCGCGGTCTGCTCGGCGCTGATCTGCAGCGACTCCTGCAGCCGGCCCAGGGCCAGGCCCTTGTGCACGCCGTGGTTCATGGCATCCACCCAGTGGCTTCCGGAAACCACGACCTGAAGCGGGACATCCAGCGCCGCGGCCATCTGCGCGACCTTGCCGGTGCCCACGTTCACCGCCATCTTAATGATGTCATCCTGCACCAGGTGCAGGTCCTGGACCACTTCCACCGCGCGGTAGTAGGGGGCGATGGCCCGGGCGAAGGCCGCATCGCCGCGCTCCACGTAGGCGGTGCGCCGTCCGCACAGCACCAGTCCCGCATCCAGCTCCCGCTGGCCGCGCACCGCGTCGACGACCGCCGCCACCGGCTGCGGGTCGATGATGTTCGAATACACCTCGGTCTGCCCGCGCATCACCACGGTGCCGTTCTCCGCGATGATCGGGATCGCGCCTAGCCGGGCGAACTGCTCGCTGAGGGTCGCGTACTGGCGGCCCGAGGCGGGTACGAAATGCACTCCGCGCTCCTGCAGGTCGGCAATGACCTGCCAGGCCTCGTCGGGGATCATCCCTGCCCCGTCCAGGAAGGTGCCGTCCATGTCGACGGCGACGAGCTTGAGGCGGGCGTCGGGGTCAATGGTATGCATCGGTTCCTATTTCGGCGGCGGGTGGCCGCTAGTGGTTCATCGCCCGGTGCGCGGCTCCAAGCACTCCGGCGGCGTTGTTGTACTGCGCCGGCACGATGCGTGCGCGCAGTTTCAGCTGCGGCATGAATTTCTCGTGGTCCGCCGAGACCGCCCCGCCGATCACGATCAGGTCGGGGCTGCACAGGAATTCCACGTGGGCCAGGTAGCGCTGCAGGCGCTGGACGTACTGCTCCCAACTCAGGTTCTCCTCGCGGATCACCCGGGCCGCGGCGCGGGATTCGGCATCCGCCCCGTCGATTTCCAGGTGGCCGAATTCGACGTTGGGGAACAGCAGTCCGTCGCGGAAGAACGCCGAGCCGATGCCGGTGCCCAGGGTCAGCACCAGGGTGCTGCCGGCGCGCGGCCTCCCGTCGAGGCTGCCTGCGCCGGCGAAGACCTCGGCCATGCCGGCGGCGTCCGCGTCGTTCAGCACGCTCACCTCGCGGCCCAGCACGCCGCCGATCAGGGCGACCGCATCCAGCCCGATCCATGCGCTGTCGATGTTCGCTGCGGAGTGCACCACCCCGCCGATCACGATGCCCGGCACCGTGACGCCCACCGGCACGCCGGCCAGGTCGCTGCCTGCCTGCTCCTGCAGGCCGGTCACAATGTCCGCCATCGCCTGGGCGACGGCGTCCGGATGCGCGCCGGCAGGGGTGGGCGCGTGGCTGAAGGTGCTCTCGACGAGTTTTCCTTCGGAGTCCACCATGCCGTACTTGATGGACGAGCCGCCCATATCCAGGCCGATGGCTGCATAGGGCGAGGCGGAAGCTGGCATGAGAACTCCATTCAAAATATTTAGGACTCTTTACAATATCTAGCGCCCGGCCTGCGGTCAATGGTGCGACGTGGCGGCTCACGCGTGGCGGTAGGCGCTCCACAACTCGGCCAGCGCGCGGCGGCGCGCGGCGGCCAGGGCCCCGTCCAACGCCCCGGTCCCGCCCTGCGGCGAATACTCGATGTCGGGACCTGCCAGCGGCACGATGCCGCGCAGCCGCTCCGCCAGCTTCTCGGTCAGCGCGGCGCTGGCCCCGGGGCCGGTGACCACCAGCGCGTCGGGATCCAGGTAGCCGAGCAGGTTGCCCAGCACCTGCCCCAGCGGCTCAAGCAGCGCCGGCCACATCTGCGGGTCGCTCAGCTTCTCGAACAGGACCCTGGTTCCCACCAATCCCCCGGAGTCCAGGTGCTCCAGCAGGGTGCGTCCCTGCAGCCGCTGGGTTTCCAGCTCGCCGACCAGGCCATGGCGCCCGCGGTACACCCGGCCCTCGATCACCAGCGCGGAGCCGAGACCCGCGCCCAGGTAGAGCAGCAGCATGGAGCCGGCGCGCCGGGAGTATTCGGCCACCGCCATCCAGTTCACGTCGTTGTCCAGCAGCGTGGCAGGCGAATCGAACAGCCCGGCCAGATCGGCGCCGGACGCCGCGAAGATCGGGGTGGGCACCACCCGCGTGGTGCCGTCCTCGCCGTGCAGCACCGGGGCGGCCTGGCTGATGCCCGCGGCCAGCCGCGGCGAGCCGAGCTCGGCCTGCAGCTCGTCGCGCAGCGCCCGGGCGGTGTCCAGCAGCTGCTCGGCGCCGGTGGAGGTCTGCACCGGGCTGATGCGCTCGGCCAGCACGGTGCCGGTCACGTCGCTCGCACGCAGCGCCAGCCGCTCGGCGCTCAGATCCACCCCCAGCACGTGCCCGTAGGCGGTGCGCAGGGCGTAGCGTTCGGGAATGCGCCCGCGCTTGCCCTCGGCGCTGGAACGCCCCTCGGACACCAGCCCGAACTCCTGCAGGCGCAGGATCGACTGCGACGCGGTGGGCTTGGAGATGCCAAGCCGCGCGGAGATCTCGGTGCGCGTGGCAGGGGCCTGGGCCAGCAGCCCGAACACCCGTTCGTCGGTCAGCGCCGCCAAGGCCCGTGGACCCGCGTTCTCAGCGCTCAACTGGCCACCACCAGCTTCTCGCCCAGGGTTTCGAGCTGCGCGCGGCCAAGCCCGTGCAAGAGCAGGTAGTCGGCGATCGACCCGGTGCGCCGGGCCGCGTCCAGCGCCTTGTCCAGTCCGGCCACGGAGGTGCCGACCAGCAGCGTGCGCATCTGCTCGGTCATCGCCACCCCGTGCTCGCCCATGCGCCGGGTCATGGCCGCCAGCCAGTCCCCGGACAGCGCCGCGGTGGAGGCGGCGTAGTCTTCCATGACCGCGTCCTTGTCCGCGCCCACCGCCATCAGCACCATGGCCACGCCCACGCCGGTGCGGTCCTTGCCGGCGGTGCAGTGCACCAGGGTGGCGCCGGATTCGGCGATGCCCGCGGCCAGCGTGGCCCAGGTGGGGCCGTGCAGCTCGACCAGCGGCTCGTAGATCTCATCCAGCGTGGACAGGTGGCCCACCGCGCCTTCCAGCAGCGGCAGGTGGGTGCGGATGGTGCCGGCGAAGCTGGCAGGGAAACCGGGCAGGTATGCGGTCTCCTGGGTGCTGCGCAGGTCGTAGATGCGCTCGATGCGCTGCTGCGCCACCCAGTCGGCCAGCTGCTGGTCGACCAGATGCGGGGCGGCGGAGCGGAAGAGCACCCCGGCGGCGATGCGCCCGCCCGCGGCGGGCATTCCCCCTGCTTCACGGAGGTTGGAAAGGAACATGCTCACATCCTAGGCTTGAACCAGCAACCCATGCCAACGCAAGGAGCATCATGCGCGCCACCTATCTGCTCGGAGACTGCGCGGTTGAACTGCGCGAGGTGCCGGATCCGGTGCTGCTGGAGCCGACCGACGCCCTGGTCGACATCACCGCAAGCTGCATCTGCGGCTCGGACCTGCACCACTACCACGGCCCGGCGGTCGCCGCCCGCCCGATCGGCCACGAATTCGTCGGCCGGGTCGCCGAGGTAGGCTCCGCAGTGTCCACTCTCAAGCCCGGCGACTTCGTGATCGCCCCCTTCACCATCAACTGCGGCAGCTGCGAATTCTGCCTGCAGGGGCTGACCACTTCCTGCCTGCGCGCCGGCTCCTGGGGCCGCACCAACTCCCGGGACTCCGCCTGCCAGGCCGAGGCCATCCGTGTCCCGCTGGCCGACGGCACGCTGTTCAAGGTCGACGCCGCCGTCGACGACGCGCTGCTTCCCAGCCTGCTGGCGCTGTCCGACGTCTACGGCACCGGCTACCATGCAGCGCGCAGCGCCGGGGTCCGCGAAGGCGACACCGTGGCGGTCATCGGCGACGGCGCGGTGGGGCTGCTGGCGGTGCTCGCTGCCAGCCAGCTGGGCGCCGAGCGCATCATCCTCATGGGCCGGCACGCGGACCGCACGGATCTGGGCCGCGAGTTCGGGGCCACCGACGTGGTCTCCGAGCGCGGCGAGGAAGGCATCGCCACGGTGCGCGAGATGACCGGCCACGGCGCGGGCAAGGTGCTGGAAGCCGTGGGGCTGCTGCCGGCCTTCGAGCAGGCCATCGGCATCGTGCGCCCGGGCGGGACGATCTCCCGGGTGGGTGTGCCGCAGTACGCCACCGGGCCGGTGGGCCGCGAGTTCTTCGGCCCCAACGTGACCCTGACCGGCGGGGTGGCCCCGGTGCGCAACTACATCGGCGACCTGCTGCCCGGGGTGCTGGAGGGGCGGGCCAACCCCGGCCGCGTCTTCGACAGCGTGCTGCCGCTGGACCGAGTGGCCGAGGGCTATGCGGCCATGGAGGCGCGCACCTGCCTGAAGGTCATGCTGCGTGGCTAGCGGATCCCGGCAGGTGCGCGGGGTGGACATGGATTCGCAGACCCGCTGCGCGCACTACCGCCAGCTCATCGACGTCATCGCGCTGCGCCATGCCTGCTGCGATGCCTGGTACCCCTGCCACCTGTGCCACCGGGAGCTGGCCGACCACCCGGCGGTGCCATGGCCGGCGGCGCGCGGGACCGAACCGGCGGTGCTCTGCGGGGTGTGCGGGCACGAGATGACAGCGGCCGAATACCTGGGCACCGGGTCCTGCCCGGCCTGCCAGGCGTTGTTCAACCCCGGGTGCAAGGCGCACGCCCCGCTGTACTTCGAGCCGCCGCTGCGGCCCTAGAGCCTTCCTGACTCCGGGACCTCCAGCCCCAGCAGCGCGTTCTCCGCGACTTCCATGAGCGCCGGGTGGATCCAGTACTGCCCGCGTGCCAGGGTGTGCGCGTCGATGCCCAGGTTCATGGCGGTGACCAGCGGTTGGATCAGGTTCGCCGCCTCGTAGCCGAGCACGTGGGCGCCCAGGATGCGTCCGTCGCGCTTGTCCGCGACGACCTTGAACAAGCCCTGCTCGTCTTCCATGGCCCAGCCGTAGGCGGTGTCCGCGTACTTCTGGGTCTTGGCCGTGGCATGCTCGCCGATTTCGGCGCGGGCCTGGGCCTCGGTCAGCCCGATATGCGCGATTTCCGGGTGGGTGAAGACCGCGGCGGGGATGTCGGCTTCCGAGACTTCGCGCAGGTCCCCGGGGTGCTCCAGGTTGTGGGCGACCACCCGCGCCTGGTGGTTGGCCGCGTGCTTCAGCTGCTGCTCGCTGCTGATATCTCCCAGCGCGTAGAGGCCGGGGACCGGTTCCCCGCTGCGCATCACCCGCTGGAACTGGTCCACCTGCAGCCGGCCGTCCGGGTGCAAGTCAAGGCCCGCCGGCGCGGTGAACTCGGTGTTCGGGCGGCGTCCGGTGGCGACCAGCACGGCGTCCGCGGTGAAGGTCCCGGCCTCGGTGCGCACGCTCAGCCCTTGCGGCCCGGCGGCAATTGACCGCGGCTCCGCATGCAGCTTCACGTCCCAGTCAACCTGGGTATTAAAAGCCTCGCAGATTTCCTCGTCCAGGTATTTGAGCAGCTTGTCCCCGCGCACCAGCTGGGTCACCTCGGTGCCCAGCCCGGCGAAGATCGACGCGAATTCGCAGGCGATGAATCCGGCGCCGATCACTAGCAACCGCCGGGGCTGCTCGATGCGCATGATGGTGTCCGAGGTGTGCACCCCGGGAAGGTCGATGCCCTCGATGTCCGGCAGCACCGGGGAGGATCCGGCAGCCAGCACGATCTGCTCCGCGTGGATTTTCTCGCCCTCCTCGGTGAGCAGGGTGTGCTCGTCGAGCAGCTGCACGCGGCCCAGCAGCCGGACGTTGTCCGCCTGCTGGCGGTAGTCCAGCCCGCCGGCGGAGATCGGGTCGATGCGCGCGAAGATGCGGTCGCGGATGGCGGCGAAGTCGGCACGTCCCGGGGGCAGCTGGATCCCGAGCTTCTCGGCTTCCTGCCAGGTGCGCGCCAGCTGGGCGGGCCTGACGAACATCTTGGTGGGGATGCATCCCACGTTCAGGCAGGTGCCGCCGAAGACGCCGGATTCGGCGATCGCGACCTGCTTGCCGTCCCAGAAGGGGGTGAGCAACGAGTTGCCCGAGCCGGAGCCCACGATCGCCAAATCCACGGCCTAGGCCTCCGGCAGGTTGATGATCTGCTGCGGGACGACCAGCACCGGGCGGGTCTGCTTCTGCGCCAGCGCCACCGCGATCGAGCCGTCGATGAACTGGGCCAGCTTGTTGCGGATGCCCGGGCGGCGGGTGCCGATCACGATCATGCGGGCGTCGACCTCCTCGGCCACTGCCATCAGCACCTTGGCGGGATCGCCTGGCACGTTGTGCAGCTCGTAGTCCACGCCGGCCAGGTGCTCGGCGACCAGTTCGGCCAGCTCGGCCGGGAAGTCGGCTTCTGCGGTGCCCAGCACGTTGCTTTCCGGAAGGCGTTCGGTGACGTACCGGCCGGAATCCGCGTAGATCACCTGGACCTTGGCCCTCAGGTCCGCGGCGATCGACGCGGCGGTGGCCAGGACGGATGGGGCTTGGCCGGGTTCGATGCCGACTACAACAGTGCTCATTGGCGCTCCTTCGTTCTGACTACCAAATTACCCTGTTCCCCGCCATCAGGCATCTTTGCGCGCCGCGCAGGCGATGGCGCGGGCGGTGGCAGAAAGGGCCAGCAGGCGCACCGTGTCCACGTCCGCGTCCACCCGTCCGGTGGCGGCGGCGATGAACGCGTCCCCGTCCAGCCTGGTGTGCGGCGGCTGCAGGGCGCGGGCCAGGCCGTCATGGGCGCCCTGGGCGATCAGGTGGCAGCCGGTTTTGTCCAGCTTCGCATTGGTGAACACCACCCCGATGGTGGTGTTGGTGCGCGGGGGCTGCGCCCCGCCGCTGCGGGCCGCCGCGGCCAGCGCCTCGAACACCGGTACGGAGTCCAGGGACGGCTCCTCGCCCGGAGCCAGCACGTCGCCGAAGGCGTTGACCGCGCACAGCGCGCCGACGACCAGCTCGCCGAGGCGCTGCTCCGCGTAGACCAGCCCGCCCGGGTAGGAGTCCTCCCGGCGCCAGCGTCCGGCGCGGGCCCCGGTGCCGGCGCCCAGCGCCCCGACGGCGACCCTCCCGGCGGATTCGGGCGCGGCGGCGGCCGCGGCGGCCAGGTAGCCGGACTCGGCATCCGGCCGCGCGGTGCCCTCGGCCAGGTCGAACAGGCCCAAGGTGGGCACAATGGGCACCCGCCCGGCGGGGGTCTGCACCCCGCGCCCCTGTTCCTGCAGGAAGCGCATGACCCCGTCCGCGCTGGCCAGCCCGAAGGCCGACCCGCCGGTGAGCAGCGCCGCGTCGACCTGCTGCACGGTCATCAGCGGGCCCAGCACATCCAGCTCGCGGGAGGCAGGGGCCCCGCCGCGCACCTCCACGGAGGCGACGGTGCCCTGGTCGAACAACACGACCGTGCACCCGGTGCCCTCGGTGCTCCAGTGCCCGATCGACACCCCGGGGACGGTGACCTCCAGTTCGCCTGGGGCCGGCACGCCTACAGGTCCCCCAGCTCGATGGCCGTGTCTTCCAGCCGCGCCGAATCGATCTGCCGGCCCACCAGCCCGCGCAGCGTGTCGTTCACGTCCCAGATGTTCACGTTCGCGGCGGCGGTGATCCGGCCTTCGCGCAGCCAGAAGATGATGAACTCGTTCTCGGAGCCGCGCAGCACGGTCTCGTCCCCCGGCGCGGCGTCCCCGACGTACTCCATGCCCAGGTCGTACTGGTCGGTGAAGAAGTAGGGCAGCCAGTCGTAGGCCTGGTCGGCCCCGGTGAGCGTGGCGGCCGCGAGCTTGCCTTGGCGGATCGCGTTGTCCCAGTGCTCCACCTGCAGCTGGCGGCGCAGCCGGGTATTGAACGCCTGGGCGACGTCCCCGATGGCCAGGATCTTCGAGTCGCTGCTGCGCAGCGAGGCGTCCACCACCACGCCGCGGTCGATGTCCAGCCCCGCGGTTTCGGCCAGCTCCACGTTGGGCACCGCGCCGATGGCCAGCAGCACCACGTCGGCGCGGCTGCTGCCGATGTCGGAGATGACCTGCAGGTGCCCGTCGGCCAGCTCGATGCCTTGCACCCGGGTGCCGGTGCGCACATCCACGCCGTGGCCCTGGTGCAGCTCCAGCAGGTGGTGGCCGAAGCGTTCGCCGAAGACCTTGGCCAGCGGCACCTCGTCCGGGGAGTAGACGGTCACCCGCGCCCCGAGCGAGCGGGCGCTGGCGGCGACTTCCATACCGATCCAGCCCGAGCCGACCACCGCGACCTGCTTGCCCTGGGTGATCTCGGTTTTCAGCGCGTCCGCGTCCGCCAGGCTGCGCAGCGTATGCACCCCGGGCAGGTCGTGCCCGGCCATCGGCTCCTCCCCGCCCAGCCGCGAGCGCGCGCCGGTGGCCAGCACCAGCGCGTCGTAGTCCAAGGTGGTGCCGTCGGCCAGCACCACGTGCTGGTGCTTGCGGTCGATGCTGATGGCGTGCGTGTCAAGGCGCAGATCCACATGGTTTGCCGCGTACCAGGCGGCGGTATTCACGGTGAAGTCCTCCACCGTGTCGCTGCCCTGCAGGTAGCCCTTGGACAGCGGCGGGCGTTCGTAGGGCAGCGAGGCTTCGTCCCCGATCAGCCGCAGCACCCCGTCGTACCCGCGGGAGCGCAGCTCGGAGACCAGGGTGGCCGCGGCCAGCCCCGCGCCAATGACAACAATCTTTTCCGGATTCATCGATCGCCTTTCACGCGTAGGTGTCCTTCGATCCTCACATGTCGGCGCACCGCTGGCAATCACTGCGGCCGGCTCCCAGCGAAGCTCCGGTGCTCAGCGCGCCGGAAGCGACCGGATGGTGCCGGCGGCGGTGTCCACCTCGAACTCCTGGCTCCAGCTTCCTGAGCCGCCGCGGACCTCGAAGCCCACTCTGGCGCGGCCGGCGCGCAGGTCCTCGGCGGTCACGGTGTAAGTGGGGGTGAAGAACAGCCGCTGGCCGCCGGCCGGTACGCTGGCGGGCCCGAATCCTGTGCCGGGGGCACGGTCGTAGTTCCCGAGCAGTTCCACCTCCAGAGCCCGCTCGGAGGAATTGACGAACCGCCCGGTGAATGCCAGCATGTCCCCGGCGCGCAACCCCGGCAGCACCGGGCCATAGTTGGTCAGTTGCGCTTCGCGGGATCCCAGGACCTGCACTCCGTCCTGGTACCCCTGGCCGATTTCCTTCCAGGTGTGCCCTGCCCAGTCCCCCGCCGTGGCGCTGATGACGTGCTCCTCGCCGATGCTGGTCCAGCGCTCGGGCCGTGCCGGGGTGATGGAGCGCAGCACCATGGTGAACTCGCTGCCCGGATCCTCCCGGTACCGCGCGGCGGCCTCGGCGAGCGCGGTCGGGGCAAGACTCCCGGGTTCGAGCTTGGTGAAGACGATGTCCTGGTAGCCGTCGCGTTCGAACAGCACCCCCAGCGAGCCGTCGGCCAGCAGCGCGGCGGTGGAGTAGGCGCTGCTGCCGGGGCAGATCGACTGGACCGGGCTCCAGTGGTCTCCGTTGTCGAAGGACACACTCAACACCGTGTTGCGGCGCAGGGCCGCGTCGCGGTTGTTCGTCAGCAGCAGCAGCTGCCCTCCGTCGGAGGGAAGGGCGCAGATGCTTCCGTTGTCCCCGGGATCCGGCAGGTCAGTCACGGGCGCAAGCTCGCCGTAGCGGTGCCCGCCGTCGGTGGACACCGCTTGGAGCCGCTGGTCCGGAGCCCGGGAATTCATCAGCACCCGCCCGTCGGGCAGCTGGACCGCTTTGTTCTCGTTCGCTTCGGCGCTTGTAAGCTCGCCGAGCCGCCAGCTCTCGCCGTGGTCGTCGGAGTAGGCCGAGGCGGCGCGGATCCGCCCGTGGTACAGCACCACCATCTGCTGCAGCAGGCGTCCGGCGTGCCGGCCGGTGCGCAGCTGGATCCCCGCGCCGGCGGCGGCGAAGATGCCGGTGATGCCCGGCCGCTTCAGCTGCGCGGTCAGTCGGCGATGCGACCAGGTCCTCCCGTCGTCGTCCGAGTAGGAGAGGTCCACGTGCTGCACCTCGTCCACGGGCTGCGCCCCTTCGGCGGATTCGAAGAATCCCGCGCGGGTGCCGGCGGCGTGGAAGCAGAAAATTCGCGAGGTGTCGGCGTCAACCAGCAGGCTGGGATCACCGAAGCCTTCAAGGCCGGAACCGGTGCGGATCACCTGCTGGTTTTCCCAGGTTTGTCCGTGATCGGTGCTGCGTCGCAGCAGCAGGTCGATGGTGTTGGGCAGGTCGTCCAGGTTGGGGCGGCCGTCATAGGCGGCCAATACGGTGCCGGCGGTCGTGACCGCCAAAGCTGGAATGCGGTACTGGCGGTAACCGTGGTGGCCTCGGCGTGCGAGCGTCTGGAAGCTCAGGTTTTCTGCGGCGGTCATGGGATCAAGTATTCCCGATTCTGGAGCTTTCGTTGTTTCCGCGCCAGACCATGCCGATGGTTATCCGATGGCCTTGATCGGCTGGACCAGCGAGCGTGGGCCAACCCCTTTATCTGTCGGTGCACTGGGGCTACAGTGCTAAGTACCCGAGCGAGGAGTGCGTCATGATTACCCCAGAAAGCCAACCCACCGCGGAAGTTCCCGGCCGCTACGTCCTGATTTTCGATTCGCCGACAACTGCCCATTCATCCACCCTTGGTATTGCAGCCCTTGAAGACAAGGTGCCCAACTTGCTGTCGGCCGCCGGCTACGAGACAACGGAATATTTTCCGCGTCTGGGCATCGCCGTAGTGGATTCTCCCCCGGAGCAATTGGATGATTTTTCAGCCCGAGTGGCAGGCGAGCACATGCCTGCCCGCGTGGTCCCGGAGCGGATCTACCGGATCCTCGCTGAAGCCGATGACGAACCCACGAGTTATGCGGACAACGACGAGTTCACCTGGGGGCTGCAAGCGGTCCAGGCCGCGAATTCGCAGTACACCGGCGCCGGCATCAAGGTTGCGGTGCTGGATACCGGCTTCGACACCCAGCACCCCGATTTCGCCGGGCGCAGCGTCACCACCAAGTCCTTCGCGGCCGGCGAGGACGCCGCGGACGGCCACGGCCATGGTACCCACTGCATCGGCACCGCTTGCGGGCCGCGCGCAGTCGAAGGCGGCCGCGGCTACGGGGTCGCCTCCGGCGCGGAAATCTTCGCTGGCAAGGTGCTGGGTTCCAATGGGTCCGGCACCGACTCGATGATCCTGGCCGGCATCGACTGGGCGTTGCAGAATGAATGCCACGTCATTTCCATGTCCCTCGGCGCGGACGTGCGCGAGGTGCATCCGCCTTATGTCACCGCCGGGCGCCGCGCGCTGGAACAGGGAACCCTGATCATCGCCGCGGCGGGCAACAACGCGAAACGCGCTTCCAACGATCCCGGATTCGTGGGTGCGCCGGCGAACAGCCCGTACATCATGGCGGTCGGCGCGCTGGACTCCGGCCTGCAGATCGCGCCGTTCTCCGCGAGGACACTTCCGGGCCGCGGCGGACAGGTGGACATTTCCGGTCCCGGCGTCAAGGTCTATTCCTCGTGGCCGGGCGCGCAGCGCTACAACACGATCAGCGGCACGTCGATGGCCACCCCGCACGTGGCCGGCGTGGCCGCGCTGCTGGCCGAGGCGACCGGGTACCGCGCCCGCGAGCTGTGGGCCGAGCTGGTGCAGCAGGCCCGGCGTTTGGAGCAGTTCTCCGTTGACGTGGGAGCGGGCCTGACCAGGTCGCCGGAACCGGCGCAGGAGAAGGCCTAGCATCATGGCTTCCCAGCGCACGTTCATCGTGACGATTTCCGAGACCTACACCAGCAACATGCCCGCCGCGGTGACCCAGCTGGAGTCCCATGGGCTGCAAGTCCAGCAGGTACTGGGCATGCTGGGGCAGGTGATCGGCCAGGCTGCGGATGAACGGGTTAAGGAGCTCAAGGGACTTGACTGCGTGCAGTCGGTTGATTCCGAACAGCAGTACAAGGCGCTCTAGGCACGGGGCAGGGCCGGCGGCGAAGCAACCGCTGGCACTGGCAGGCTGACTGGGATACGCGATGGCCCGCGGCAGGATCATGTCGCGGACCGTTGCGTTGCGATGTCTACCGGAAGTCCAGCAGCACCTTGCCGGAGACGGAAGCATCCTTGGCAGTTTCGAAGGCGGCCAAGGCCTCGGACGCGGGGAACTCATGGGTGACCGCGGCGCCGATCTGCAGCGATCCATCGGCCAGCGCCTGCAGCACCTCGTCGATTTCATCGTTGAAACGGAAGGATCCGACCAATTCCAGTTCCCGGGTGATGGCCAGCGAAATGAGCGCCGGCTGCTCGCCGGAAGGCAGCAGCCCCACCATGACCACTCGCCCGCCGCGGACCGCGCCGCGCACGGCCGAGGCCAGCCCGCGGTAGTTCCCGGTCGCTTCGATGACCACGTCCGCGTGGATGCCGGCGATGTCCCCGGCTTCCGGGGCACGCAGAGTGCGGGTCGCGCCAAGCTCGGCGGCGACGTGCAGCGGCGCATCGTACATGTCCACCGCGATGATGTCCCCCGCGCCGGCGCGCTTGAGCACGGCGACGGCCAGCGCGCCGATGGGGCCTGCCCCGATCACCAGGACGCGTTTACCGGCCACCTCCCCTGCCCGGGAGACTGCATGCCAGGCCACCGCGGCCGGCTCGGCCAGTGCAGCGTCGCGCAGGGACAGCCCGGCGGGAAGTTCGCGCAGCATGCGCGCGGGCAGGTTCACTTCGGTGGCGAAAGCTCCCTCGGTGTGCGGGAAGCGGGCGGCCGAACCCAGGTAGGTGCACCCCGGGGACAGGTTAGGGCGGCCCTCCGGATAGGGTTCCCCGGTGCCCGCAGGGGTCGCTGGATGGACTGCTACCTGGGCACCGGCCTGCGGACCGGTGCCGTCGGCGGCGGCCTGCACCACGGTGCCGACGATTTCATGCCCGAGCACCATGGGCGCCTTCAGGATGGATTCGCCGGCGGCGCCGTGGCTCCAGTAGTGCAGGTCCGAGCCGCAGATGCCGCCGTAGGCAATGGCGACGCGCGCCTGGTCCGCGGTGGGAGCGGGCAGGTGGATCTGCTCCACCCGGAGGTCTCCGGCGGCGTGGGCCACCACTGCCAAGGTTTGTTCGTTCAGGTTAGACGACAACGCTCATGCCTCCATCGATGAAAATAGTTTGCCCGTTGACGTAGTTGGATCCCTCGGACGCCAACCAGACCGCCGGCCCGGCCAAGTCCGCGACCGTGCCCCAGCGCCCGGCGGGGGTGCGGCCCAGGATCCAGGAGTTGAATTGCTCGTCGTCCACCAGGTTCTGCGTCATTTCGGTATGAATGTAGCCCGGGGCGATGCCGTTGATCTGCAGCCCGGAGCCGGCCCATTCAGCGGTCATAGCGCGGGTGAGGTTGCGCAGTCCGCCCTTGGCCGCGGTGTAGGCGGCAATCGTCGGTCGCGCCAAATCGGTCTGGACGGAGCAGATATTGATGATTTTCCCGGCGCCTCGCTGCACCATGCCGCGGGCAACGGCCCGGCCGACCAGGAAGGCGCTGGTGAGGTTGGTGTCGATGACTCGTTGCCAGTCCGCGACCTCGAGCTCAAGCAAGGGGACGCGGTGCTGGATTCCGGCGTTGTTCACCAGGATGTCCAGAGTGCCGATGCCTTTCTCAATGTCCTCGATATTGGCACTGACCGACTCGTCATCCGTCACGTCGAAGCAAGCAGAGTGGATACGCTCTCGCCCATAGAGCTCGGTGAATTCGGCGACCGTGGTTGCCAGCCGGTCGGCGTCGCGGCCATGCAGGACGATGTCGGCACCCGCGTCTGCCAAGGCCCGGGCCAGTTCCCTGCCGATACCCCGTGATGATCCGGTGACCAAGGCCAGTTTGCCCGTGAGGTCGAATAGATTGCTCATGCTTGCCCGCTTCCCTGTTCTGACGGCAGCAAGCTGCCATCACATGTCAGATGTCGTCGGCGGACGCTCCCGCCGACCAGCAAGCAGCTGCGTCACAGAGGGCCTCGTCGCCACGCCCAATATAACAGACTTAACAAGCTAAACGCGATAATAAATATGTTTTTAAAGATCCGATCTCGCCATCTTTGCGACGTTGCACCCGCCCAGGGGCAACCCTCCAGAAGCAACGGCGCACGAAAGGTGCAACCAGCAAGGCGCGCCCCTCCGCGCGTGAGGTGAATCCAGGTGTATTTCAGCGGAATATCACGTCGGGAAAAATGCGAATTGATCCACAAAACAAGGGGCTTTTCAGGCTTGAATAGACCGCAATTCGACCCGGTGCACAAGGGTGCCAGTTGGACAGCGGATGCCACCCTGAGCTTGTCATCTTATTTCACTCCATAAGTTTTATTCGCAGCAAAATACTCGTTGATTTGGGACTTTACGATCCAGTGCATCGACGATCTGCTATACTTGATCCATCGCACTCGATTCCTGACGAGATTTACACCCGGCGCGTGGGAGCTTTTTCAGCGTGACCCGCCGGGTTTCGGCTGGTGCTTATTTGGGGTTCAGCGTGGCGCAGCCCAGTCGATTTTGAACATTTTTTCGCCGCGCAAGGAGTAACTTATTAGGCTGAAATGCCGGAGAGGTACGCTTGTCACAACGCGTTGCAATCATCGGAGCAGGACCCAGCGGAATGGCTCAACTGCGAGCCTTCGAGTCGGCGCGCACAGCCGGTCGTTCGGTCCCGGAAATCGTCTGCTACGAAAAACAGGATGACTGGGGTGGCCAATGGAATTTCAGCTGGCGCACGGGCATCGACAAGTATGGTGAGACAGTCCATTCGAGCATGTACCGCAATTTATGGTCCAATGGTCCCAAGGAGGCCTTGGAGTTCGCCGAATACACTTTTGATGAGCACTTCGGCCGTCCGATTTCCTCATATCCACCTCGTGCGGTGCTGTGGGACTACATCAACGGCCGCGCCGAGAAGTCGAATGTCAAGAAGTACGTCCAATTCTCGACCGTCGTGCGCTGGGTCCAGTTCGATGAAGGTACCCAGAAGTTCACCGTCACGATTGAAAACCTGAAAACCGGTCAAACGGAAAGCAGCGAATTCGATAAGGTCGTCGTCGGGTCCGGCCACTTCAGCTTCCCGAATGTTCCGGACTTCGCCGGAATCGAAACCTTCCCGGGAACGCTGATCCACGCCCATGATTTCCGCGGTGCGGAACGGCTGGCCGGCCGCAACGTCCTGTTGATCGGCGCCAGCTACTCCGCCGAGGACATCGGCATCCAGGCATTCAAGATGGGCGCCAGCTCGGTGACCATGAGCTACCGTACTGCCCCGATGGGCTACGACTGGCCCGAGGGCATCCAGGAACGCCCGCTGGTCCAGCGGTTCGAAGGGAGCACCGCCCACTTCGCCGACGGAACCGAGCGACAGTTCGACGCAGTCATCCTGTGCACCGGATACCTGCACCACTACCCGTTCCTGCCATCGGATTTGGCCCTGTCCTCTCCCAACAACTTGTACCCCAAGTCCCTGTACCGCGGCGTTGTCAGCGAAGCGAACAACAACTTGTTCTACCTGGGCGCCCAGGACCAGTGGTTCACCTTCAACATGTTCGATGCCCAGGCCTGGTACGTCCGCGATGTCATCCTCGGCGATGCGAAGCTTCCTTCTGAAGCCGAGCAGAAACTTGACATGGCGCAATGGACACAGCGCTTGGAGAATCTAGGCAGCGCAGCAGATGAAGTCCGTTTCCAGGCCGACTACATTCGAGACCTCATAGAGCAGACCGACTACCCGATGTTCGATCTGGACGAGGTAACCCGCATCTTCTTGGCGTGGAAGAACGACAAACAGCACAACATCTTGAACTACCGCGACCAGGTCTATCGTTCGGTCATGACCGGCACCATGGCCTGCGAGCACCACACCCCGTGGCTTCGCGAGCTGGATGATTCATTGGAGCGCTACCTGTCCCAGCCAGAAGAGGACGAGCTGGAGCGTATGGTCCGCGGCAAGGACAGCTCCGCCAGCCCGGCCTAGTTGTAATACACCTAGTTGCCGGAGCAAACCGCGTAAGCAGCCTCACGACTGATAACCACGCGGACAGCGGGTCGAGATCCGGAATCTCGACCCGCTGTTCCACTAAAGCCCCATCGGAAAGCAGAGGCACCTGCATAGAAAGCGCAGAGTCTACTCCGAGCAGGTAGCGCACGAATGCCTTCACGGCGCGATTAATGCTGACGCCGGCCGTCCACGTGGCGTATTCCTGGACTCCATGCGGCAGAGGCGGCATCACGGCTCCACGCGTGCTTGATACCGCAAGAACCTTCTACGGAACAAGAATTTTTGGTGCTGGCGTCGTTTACAACGGCGCGGGTCAGAGAACATCCTGGAGTTTCGCACGTTCAGTCGTGGGTTGGCGTCAGAAGTGCAACCGGAAAGAAAAATCTCGGGCGCCATAAGTCACCCGAGATTATTTATCTTGTGGAGGTAAGGGGATTCGAACCCCTGACCTTCTGCATGCCATGCAGACGCGCTACCAACTGCGCCATACCCCCAAAAGGATGCGGTTTCTTCGGTTTTTTCGACCTCTGAACCGAGATAAAACTCTACCGGACGTGTTTAGAAAACACCAAATCGGCGTCCGGAGACGCTGGTCACAGGATGCTATTCACTTTGTCGGTTGCGGGTGGCAGAATCTTCCACGTGGATCGATCGGTCCCGAGAACATAGTCGAAAGGCGCACTTCCATGAGCATTGGACTGACCCCGTACCTGCGTTTCGCCGGCGATGCCCGCGCAGCCATGGAGTTCTACCACTCCGTATTTGGTGGAGAACTGTCGATGATGACCTTCAAAGAAGGAATGAATGACGATCGCCCGGCAACCACCGACCAAATCATGCATTCATCGCTGTTCGTGAGTCGCGGCGTGCACCTGATGGCCTCGGACACCCCGCCCGAAATGAATCTCATGCCCAATGGCACCGTGTCCTTCAGCAGCGACGGCACGGACGATGCGGACTCGGTGCCGCTGCAGAAGTGGTGGGATGGACTATCTGCAGGCGCGCGCATCGATGTTCCGTTGGCAACAGCTCCTTGGGGAGACTCTTTCGGTCAGCTCACCGATAAGTTCGGCGTCACCTGGATGTTCAATATCTCTGCGGTGCGCACGTAGCTATTTCAGCTCGGCCTGTTCGCGGGAAGCGACCGCTTCGCTGCCCACGAGCAGGCCGATCTTCTTTGCCCGGATTTGGGTTGCCCAAGCCAGCAGGAAGCCGAGTACCGCGAGCCCCGCTCCGACGATGGACGGCGCACGGTAGCCGAAGCCCGCGGAAATCACCGCAGCACCCAGGGCGGCCCCCAACGCGTTGGCCACGTTGAGCGCGGAATGGTTCAAGGAGGCGGCCAGCGACTGGGCATGGGGTGCCGAATCCATCAGCAAGGTTTGCAAGCTCGGGATCAATAGCGAGCCCACCGCGCCCAGCACGAAGACCATGACGAGCGTGGGGATAATCCAGCTGGTCACGGCGGCGAAAATCAGCATGGCCGCCACCATGATCAGGTTGGTCAGCTTGATGGAACCGAAAATCGACCAGTCGGCCAAGCGTCCGCCGGCCAGCGAACCGACGACCATGCCCAAGCCATAGAGCGCCAGAGCCCAGGGAACAAGATTGATGTCGAGCCCTGCTTCTTCGGTCAAGGTCGGTGAAATGTACGAGTACACGGCGAAGAAGCCGCCAAACCCCACGATGCCCGTCCCCATGGCCATCCAGACCTGGATATTCTTCAGCGCCGAGAGTTCGCGGCGCATGCTCGCTCCGGGTTCAGCCTTGTGCCACGGAACGAACAAGCTGATCATCAGCATCGTGATCAGGCCAACCACAGCGACAACAACGAACATCGCTCGCCATCCAGTCAGCTGCCCCAAACGGGTGACCAGCGGAACACCGGCGACGTTGGCCACCGAGAGCCCGAGCATCACCCATGCGATGGCGCGCCCGCGCATGCTTCCGGGCACCAGCGAACCAGCCAGGACTCCGGCCAAGCCGAAGTAGGCGCCATGCGGCAGGCCGGCGAGGAATCGGGTAGCCAGCATTGTTCCGTAATCCGGGGCAAAGGCCGATGACAAGTTTGCGACAGTGAAGAACAGCATCAGCAGCAAGACCGCGCGCTTGCGCGGAATCTTGGCGGCAAGTGCGGTCAGCACCGGGGCGCCAACCACGACGCCGATGGCATAGGCGCTGATCATCAGGCCCATCTGGGAATTGCTCACCGAAAGGTCGGCGGCGCCCTCCTGGAGCAGCCCCATCAGGGTGAATTCGGTGACACCGATGCCGAATCCGCCCATGGACAGGGCGAGAATCGCCAACAGCAGCCGGCCGCCGGACAAGTATTTGCTGGGCGCAGAAGTAGTCACGTTTGGATCCTCGGGAGTTTGGAGATGGCACGGCTTCATCGACGCCTGACTTCCATCGTAGTTGCAGGCACGGCTGAGGAAAATTACGATTCCCACAGTTTTCTGTGGCACTGTGGAAGTCCAATGTCCAAAGCATCACCTCGCCGGTTGTCGGCATCACGAATCCTGGCACGAATCACGGTCATCCTCTTGTGCCTTGGCCTTGCCGTGCTCATGGCTTTCCACCAGCAGATTCCCGACGTCGCGGGACTGGGGCTCATACTTGACAATTTAACCCCTTGGCTCGGCCTGGGCATACCACTGCTGCTGCTCTTGACCATCGTCCTCGGCGGCCGCGCAACCTACGTTGCGCTGCTGGTGCCAACTGTTGTCTGGGGTGTTCTTTTCGGGTCTGCGGCCTTGCCCTCCGCGCCCGTCGATAGCCAGGATCCCTTGGTAGTCGCTTCGCAGAACGTCCACCAGGATGCGGTGACCTCGGCCCGCTCCCTGGCCGAATCGGGAGCCGAAGTCATCACGCTCCAGGAACTGGGCGAGGGCCAGATTGATCTGGTGACGGACGCCCTGAAGCGGAGCCATCCGTACTACTACTCAGTGAGCACCGTGGGCCTATGGAGCAGCTACCCGCTGTCCAACCCCGAACCGCTGGACTTGGGTCTGGGCTGGGACCGCGCACTGCGCGCCGACGTCGACACCGAATCCGGGCCGGTCCGCGTGTACGCGGTCCACGCCGCTTCGGCGCGCCCGACGGGCCATGATGAGCGCGACACCATGCTCGCGTCCCTGGCGGACTACGTGGCCAAGGATCCTTCGTCCAAGGTCATTGCCGCCGGCGACTTCAACGCCACCTCGACGGACCGCCACTTCGCCCCGGTCGCTGACCAGCTGGACGATGTGCACTATAGCGCCTGGGGTCTGGCGATGACCTGGCCGCGCACGCCATTCGCCATGCTCGGCATCGACCACGTCATGGTCCGCGGCGTCACCGGCACCTCTCTCGACCGCATTCCTGCCGGCGATTCCGACCACTACGCCCTGCGGGCGTCCGTGGACCTGGCCGGCGGCTAGGACAGGCCGGTCTGGCGCAGGGTGATATTGATGCGTCCGCCGCCCAGCTCGCATTCTTGCGGTGCCGTCCCCGGATGGATCTTCGTTACCGCGTGATAGGCGAAGCGCGCCGGCCCGTCGAAGACGAACAGGTCTCCCGAGGCGAGGCGCACCTCCTGCCAAGGCTTGTTGCGATGCTCCGTGTTACCCAGTCGAAAGGTCGCGGAATCGCCCAGGGACAGCGAGACCACCGGCGCATTGATCCGTTCTTCGGCATCCTGGTGCATACCCATCGTGGCATTGACGTTGTAGTAGTTCACGATGGCCGCGTCCGGTAGATAAGACTGCGCCTTGGCCTGGTCCCCCGTCGCGTCGTTGACCGCACGGCGCCCGAGCTCCACCAGCCAAGGTTCCATGGGCGCCACCGGCTCCCCATTGATGTCGTCGGCCGTGCGCGAATAGCTGTGGGGGCTCCAATGCCAGCCCAGACACAGGCTCTGCACGCTCATCGGGTGCCCGTTGACCAATGTCTGATGCGGCGGAACCGGCCCGTTTCCCCATTCGAAGAACCGGTTGATGATCCAGGACTGCATTTCAGGCGAAAGCCAGCCGGGCACATGCCAGGCGCCGGGACGCAGTAGCCTCGGCTCGCGCGGCAGCGCGCTGTCATCGAAGAGAAAGTCCATGGGTTCCCTGCCTCTAGTCTGCGAATTATCCGTCCCGCGGCGGCTGTCGTGCCGCCACCGACTGTAGCATCCGGCCCCGGCAAGCCGGACGAACACGGTTTATATGTGCTCTGGACAACCTTCTCCCACGCCAAGGCGGAGTTAAGAGGACTTTCGAAGCATCCGTACGTAGGATCATTGGCATGGCATCAATACAGGTTGCAGGCGAGGCATTGGTCGACATCGTCAATGGGCTCGCATATCCAGGCGGATCCCCACTGAACGTGGCCGTGGGACTGGGACGTCTGGGGCATGAAGTGACACTCCAGACCGGAATCGGCGGCGATGAGCACGGCCGCGCCATCATCGAGCACTTAAATGCGTCAGATGTCCTGCTCGGCCCTGATTCGGTCACGGAATCGGCCACCAGCACCGCCACCGTGTCCCTGGATTCCACCGGCCAGGCCACCTACGACTTCCAGCTCGATTGGAACTTAGAATCTGTGGTCCCCACCGATGCGCAGATCCTCCACACCGGTTCCATCGCCGCCTTTGCCGAGCCGGGCTGCTCGCGGATCCATGAAGTCTTCGCGGCCTCTCCGGCGCATCAGCTGCGCAGCTATGACCCCAATCTCCGTCCCGCCTTGGTGGACAAGCGCCGTGCCGTGATTTCCCGCATCGAGAAGCTGTGCGCCTTGAGCCATGTGGTCAAGCTCAGCGACGAAGATGCCCTGTGGCTCTACCCAGGTTGGGATACCGCACGGGTGCTCGGGCACCTGCTGGCGCGCGGCGCCAAGCTCGCGGTCATGACCTTCGGGGTGCGCGGCTGCGAAGCACGCACCGACCAGCTTGAAGTCTCCATGCCGTCTTTGCAGGTCAGCGTCGCAGACACCGTGGGCGCCGGAGACGCCTTCATGTCCGGGCTGCTCCATGCAATCGGCAACGGCCCGCTACTGCAGGCGCTGGTGTCCAACGAGAATCTGGACGAAGACGCATTGGAGTCAGCGCTGCGCACCGCTTCGCTGTCCGCGGCGCTGACGGTCCAGAAAATCGGAGCCAATCCCCCAACTCTCGTCGAGCTCGAGAGCTGCCTGTCGTCCGTCGAGTTCTAACGACCGGTTGATGCTCCACACGCCCAGCGGATATGCCACGTTGTGTGCCACAACATATTCCCCCACAAACATCGGATGTCTATGATGGTAAGTATGGCTGTTACAGACGCGGCGATCACGCACATCAAAGAGATGATCCTCAACGGGGAGCTCTCCCCCGGCGATCGTTTGCCGCCCGAGAAGGAACTTTCGGAGAAGCTCGGACTATCGCGCTCTTCGCTGCGCGAAGCTGTCAAGGCCTTGGAACTGATCCGGGTGCTGGATGTTCGCCGCGGCGACGGTACCTATGTTACGAGCCTGGAGCCGGGATTGCTGGCGGAGGCCATGGGGTTCGTGGTGGATCTGCACCGGGACAGCTCCGTGCTGGAGCTGCTGGAGGTCCGGCGGATCCTGGAGCCTTCGGCTGCGGGTCTGGCTGCCCAGCGTCGGGACGAGGAGCATCTGGCAGCCCTTGAGGAATCCATTTCCCATGTCAATGCCGGAACAGAGCTTCCGGAACTGATCGAGCATGATCTGCAGTTCCATTCGATCATCGCCCAGTCAGCCAAGAACTCGTATCTGGAGACCCTGCTGGATGCCCTGTCCAGCAAGACCGTACGCGCCCGCGTGTGGCGTGGACTCACTCAGGACAACGCCGTGCAGCGCACGCTGGACGAGCACCAGGCCATCCTGGCCGCGATCCGCAACGCCGATGCCGACCTGGCCCGAGCCCTGGTGACCGCTCACATCTCCGGGGTCGAAACCTGGCTGCGCCGCGCAACGACCTAGTCTTCCGAACGACCATCGGAGCACAGCCGAAACCCCCGGGCATCATTTGATCTCCGGGGGCTGTTTGTACCACCTCCCGATGCCAAGCCCACACGGTTGGCATCGGGAGATGGAAGCTTCTACTCGTAGAGGTTCGCGGCGATTTCCTCGTCATCGATGTTCTTGGCATCGTACCACATGGCGCCGGTATCGATGACCTTCTCCACGCTTTCGCCCTTGATCGCCTGGGCGGCAGCCTTCACGGTCTGGTAGCCGATGTCCACCGGACTCTGGGTCACGGCTCCCGCCTCGACCCCGGAGCGGATGGCGTCCAGCTGGGCCTTGCCCGAGTCGAAGCCGACCACGGTCAGCTTGTCCTTCATGCCCAGCTCCTCGACCGCCTTGACCACGCCGATGGCAGAGCCCTCATTGGTCCCGTAGATGCCCTTCAGATCCGGGTTGCCGTTGATGATGGTTTTGGCCAGGTTCGCGGACTCGAGCTGGTCGCCGCCGCCGTACTGCACGGTGACGATCTCGATGTCCGGGTACTTCTGCTCGATGGCTTCGACAAAGCCGTCGCGGCGGTCCTTGCCGGAGGTCGAGGTCTGGTCGTGGGCCACGATGGCGACCTTGCCCTTGCCCCCGATCAGCTCTGCCATGTGCTCGGCGGCAATGGCCGCGGCGCCCTTGTTGTCCGTGGCTGCGGTGGCGATCGGGATGTCCGAATCCACGCCGGAATCGAAGGCGATCACCGGGATGTTGCGGGACTTCGCTTCCTCCAGAGCAGGCGTCGCTGCCTGGGAATCCAGGGCCGCGAAACCGATTGCATCGGGATTCTTGGACAGCGCAGTGGTCAGCATCTCGATCTGCTGGGCCACGTCCTTTTCGGTGTCCGGGCCTTCGAAAGTGACCTCGACGCCGAATTCCTCGCCCGCCCGCTCGGCGCCGGCCTTGACCGACTGCCAGAACTGATGCTGGAAGCCCTTGGAGACCACCGCGACGTAGGGCTTCTCCCCGCTGTCCGCGTTGGCGTCCCCGGCCGGAGCCGTGGATTCGCAGGCGGTCAGTGACAGGGCCATCAGCGCGGCTGCGGCGGACAGTGCGAGTGCTTTCTTGCGGAACATCAGAGTACTCCTTGTGGGGTGATTGCGAGTTGATAGTGCAGAGGTTGGTGGTGCGAAGACACGTCCGGCAGCCGAACGGGTCATTTTCCTTCGGAGGTGTCCTTTCGACGGAGCATGTCGACGTAGACGGCCAGCAGGATGACGCAGCCGATAGCCACGGACTGCCACTCCTGCGGAACATTGATGATGCGCAGGCCGCTGGTGAGCACGGACATGATCAGCGCACCGATCACGGTTCCGGCGATCGATCCCTTGCCGCCCTGCAATGAGGTGCCGCCGATGACCACCGCAGCGATTGCCTGCAGCTCGTAGCCCGCGCCCTGCCCCGGCTGTGCCGAGTTCAGCCGCGAGGCGATGATGACGCCGGCCAGGCCGGTGAACGAACCGGCCAGGGTGTAGATCCACATCTTCCAGCGGCGCACGTTGATGCCCGACAAAGCGGTGGCCTGCTCGTTGGAGCCGATCGAGTAGGTGTAGCGGCCGATGAGGGTCTTGCTCAGGATCACTCCCGCGATCACCGCGGCGATGAAGAAGATGAACACGGCATTCGGGATGATCAGCCCCGGGATGCTCTTGCCCAAGGCCAAGTTGGAGAATCCAGGAGTTTCATTGAAGTAGATCGGCTTGGTTCCCGAAATCACCAGCGCCAGCCCCTGGGCCACCATCATCATTGCCAACGTGGCGATGAAGGACGGGATACGCAGGTAGGACACCAGCAGGCCGTTGACCAGGCCCATGACGGCGCCGGCCAGCACACCGGCCAGTACGCCGACCGCCAGCGGAAGGCCCAGGTAAGTCAGGGTCACGCCGACCATCACGGAAGTCAGCGACATTCCGGTGCCCACCGACAGGTCGATGCCGCCGGTGATGATCACGAAGGTGGCGCCAAGGGCCAGCAGGCCGATCACCACTGTTGACAGGAGAATGTCGGACAGGTTGTTCGGCGTCAGGAACAAGGGGTTAATAAGACCGAAGATGATCACCAGCACCACCAGGGATGCCAAGGCCATCAGCTGCTGCATGCGCGAGCGCAGGCGCAGTACGAACTCCGAGGAAGCGGTCCCGCCGGAGTCCGGCTTCGGAGCCAGGTCCTTGGTTGGACGCTCTGTGGTCGTGTTGCTCATACTGATACCGCTCCTCGATTGCTGCGGGTGGCAAGGTCCATAATTTTTTCTTGGGTGGCTTCGTGTCTTTCCAGGAAACCGGTGATGCGCCCTTCGGACATGACCGCGATGCGGTGCGACATACGCAGCACTTCGGGCAGTTCTGAGGAGATCATGATGATCGATTTGCCGCTGGCGGCCAGCTCGTCGAGCAGGTCGTAGATTTCTTCCTTGGCGCCCACATCGATGCCGCGCGTGGGCTCGTCGAAGATCAGCACGTCGCAGTCCTTGACCAGCCACTTGGCAATCACGATCTTCTGCTGGTTGCCGCCGGACAGGTTCTTCGCGGCCTGGTGCATGGACGGGGTCTTGATGCGCAAGCGCTGGATCTGCTCCCCGGCGATGTAGTTGAGCATCTTGTCCCGCATGAAGCCGAACTTGTTCAGCTTTCCCAGCGTGGAGAGCATGATGTTCTGGGAAATATCCGCTTCAAGCATCAACCCCAGATGCTTTCGGTCTTCGGAGAGGTAGCCGATCCCCAGTTCCGCAGCCGTGGCCGGGTTGGAAATCTTCACTCCCGCGCCGTCCAGGGTGATCGTGCCTGCGCTGATTCGGTCCGCCCCGACGATGGCCCGGGCGACCTCGGTTCGCCCGGCACCCATCAGGCCGGCGAAGCCGAGGATCTCCCCGCGGCGGAGATCGAATCCTACGTCCTTCAGCAGCGCCTTGGTCGACAGGTCTCGCACCGACAGCCGTACCTCGCCCAGTTTCGGAACCGGCTTCATCTGTATCTGCGCTGCCACCTTGCGGCCCACCATCCGCGAAATGACCTCCGGCATGGTGGTCTGCTCGGTGTCCAGGGTGTCGACGTACTCGCCGTCGCGGATCACGGTGATGCGGTCGGAAATGGCCTTCAGCTCGTCCATGCGATGGGAAATGTAGATCGCGGCGGTTTCATCGGTGATGAAGCGGCGGATGATGGCGTGCAGCGTGGCCACCTCGGAATCGTTTAGCGCCGCGGTCGGCTCATCCAGGATCAGCAGCTTCGCGTCGAAGCTCAGCGCTTTGGCAATCTCCACCATTTGCTGCCGGGCAACGGTCAGCTCGCCGACTTTCTGTGCCGGGTCGAGGTTAACACCGATTTTCTCGAACAGTGCGCTGGCCTGGCGGTTCAGCGCTGCGTCGTTGATGAACGGACCGAGCATCGGCTCGCGGCCGATGTAGATGTTCTGCGCGACGGTCAGGTCCTGCATCAGGTTGAATTCCTGATGAATGATGCTGATCCCCAGTTCCTGGGCGATTTTGGGTCCCGTGATGTCGACGTTGCTGCCGTCGAACCGGAAGGATCCCGAGTCGGGGGCGTAGATGCCCGACAGCAGTTTCATGAGTGTTGACTTTCCCGCGCCGTTCTCGCCCACCAGGGCCAGAACTTCGCCGTGGCGCACGGTCAACTGCATATCGGCCAATGCCCGGACTCCCGGGAAGCTCTTGTTGACCCCATCTACTTCAAGCAGCAAATTCTCCACGCCACACCTCCTAACATCGGATGTTTAGATTGAAATTACCCGTCTTTGGGTTGCTCTGCAAGACTTTTTCGCGGAATTGTTCAGATCAGTCAGATGATTTCTGCGTTGCTCCGGTTGCGGCCATAAACCCGTTTCCAGGTCCCCGACCAGATGCTTTCCCGCTCAGCCAGCGAAAGCTCGTCCACGGCAGAGGAAATGGCCCGCAGATTTTGCCCATAGCCGTGACCGGCCACGGTCATGGGCCAGTCTCCGCCATACATCAGACGTTCCGCGCCGAAGCAGTCAAGCGCCACCTCGATGGCGACGCGCACCGACTCGGGGCTGAATCCGGGGCCGAAGTCAAGGCCGGAGACTTTCGATGTCACCGCCGGATACGCTGCTATCAGGCGCAGCATCCGTTCCCAGTCCGCCATGGCTTCAGCCCCTCGGATGAACGGTGGCTTAGCGAGGTGGTCGATGACAAGACGCAGCCCGGGGACAGCGTCCAGCAGAACCGGCGCCTGGTGCAGGTGCCGCGGGTACGCATCGGGGATGTCCAGTGGAACCCCTGCCTCGGCCAGCAGGCCCAGCGAATCACGCACCGCCGGGCGCAGGATGAAGGCCGGATCAGGCTCATCGTGGATCAGATGGCGCACCCCAACCAGCATTCCTCCGGGAAGCCAGCGCTCCAATTGAGCTTCCGCGGCACGCGGATCCGACAAGTCGACCCATCCGACCACACCGGCTACCCAGGCATGGGTTGCGGCGGCGGCCAGCAGGTATTCGGTCTCAGCCTCCGAATCGGAGGCCTGCACAAGAACTGCTCCGTCGATCCCGTGCTCGCGCAGCACGTCGCCGGCCTGAACGGCCGGGAAATCCGCATGCAGCTTGCCCAGTTGCGGGCCGAGCCACGGGTGCGGCACCGGCCCGTCCAGTTCCCACAGATGCAGGTGCGCGTCGATTCGCATCATGGGGCGCACATTTCCAGCGCGCTGGCATCGAGCAGGCCACGGGCTGCCAGCGCGTCCCATACCGCAGGGTCAACGCTTCGCTCGTAGCGCCGGGCATTTTCCACTGCCTGGCCTGCGCTGGAGGCCCCCAAAACCAGGGCGACGACCGCCGGATGCGATGCGGCAAACCGCACCGCCACGGTGGGCAGGTCGGTGCCGAAGTCGCTGGCGACCGATGCGATGGCCCGCGCGCGGTCCAGCAGTTCCTGCGGCGCCTGCGAGTAGTTGTAGTTGGCGTGCTCCGGCACCTGGGCCCGGGCCAGCAGGCCCGAGTTGTAGACTCCGACGTTGACCACGCCCACCTCGCGACGGGCGCAGTCGGCCAGCAGCTCCGCTCCTGGCTGTTCCAGCAACGTGTAGCGTCCGGCCAGCATGACCAGATCGATATCTGCGGCGGCAAGGCAAACGCCTGCGGCCTGCGCGCTGTTGGTTCCCACGCCGACCGCCGCGACGAGCCCCTCGTCGCGCAGCTTCAACAGCGCGGGCAGCCCCTGCTCGATCCCCTCCCGCAGGTCATAGGCATCGGGGTCGTGCAGGTAGGCGATATCCAGCTGCTCGATGCCCAGCCGCTCGAGGCTCGATTCGACGCTCCGGCGAATCCCGGCTTCGCTGGGATCCCAGCGGCGCACGGTGTCTGCCAGCACCGCGAATCCCTGGTCATCCAGCGCACCCTGCGGGTTGTCCCGCGGTTCGAGCAGACGGCCGACCTTGCTGGAAATCACCAGTTCCCCGCGCGCGCCGCTCTCCCGCAGCCACGCGCCGAGCCGACGTTCGGAGAGTCCCAGCCCGTAGTGCGGGGCGGTGTCGTAGTGCCGGGCGCCGGCGTCGTAGGCCGCCTGCAGGGTATCGAAAGCTTGGAAGTCGGAGACCTCACGGTACAGGTTTCCGATTCCTGCCGCGCCGAAGCCGAGTCCGCGGCCCGTTCCCGGGTCCGCGAAACCCAGCGCGGTCAGTGCCTCACGCATCGATGCTCCGTTCGTAGTCGGTGGCGAAGTCCCACACCTGGCCAAGGCCCCGGTCGTCTCCCGAATAGTCGTCCTGGACCTCGAGGTATTGATTGATTTCTTCCTGCCACGCCAGGTTGTGCGGATCCTGCGCCAGCTGGCGCCGCATCCGGGCATAGTCGTCGACCTCGATGAGGTGGAACAGCTCCCGTCCGCTGCGCCAGATCCGCCAGTTGCACACCCCGGCTTTGGCCATCGCCGCGTTCAGCCGCGGCGCCAGGCTTGCATGCGCGGCGTCGTAGCCGGTCTCGCAACCGGGCTTAATCCTCGTGTGCAGGGCAATTTCTTCCATCGGTCTCAAGCCTCGACGCTCTGCGGCTGCCAGACCATGCCAATGGGAAACTCGTAGTCGCTCAGGGTCCCGGCAGTGATTTCGTAGCCGGCTCCCGGCAGCTTGGGCGGCCAGTAGGCGCCGTCATGCACGTCGATCGGTTCCAGGAAGTGCTCGTGCAGGTGGTCCACGAATTCGATATAGCGGTCTTTGCGCTGCCCGGAGACTGCAAGGAAGTCGAACATCGACAGGTGCTGCACCGCTTCGCACAGCCCGACGCCGCCGGCATGCGGGCAGACCCGGACACCGAACTTCGCGGCGAGCAGCAGGATGGAGATGTTCTCATTCACCCCGGCCACCCGCGACGCATCAAGCTGCAGCACCTGCAGCGCATCAGCCTGGAGGAATTGCTTGAACAGGATGCGATTCTGGCAGTGCTCGCCGGTCGCCACCGGAATGGGGGCGATGGCCTTGGCAATGCGGGCATGGGCCAAGACGTCGTCCGGGCTCGTCGGCTCCTCGACCCAGGCGATGTCGAATTCGGCCAGGGCCTTGACCCACTCAACGGCCTGCTCCACGTCCCAGCGCTGGTTGGCGTCGATGGCGATCTTGATGTCGGGCCCTACCACCGCGCGGGCAGTGCGCAGGCGCCGGATGTCGTCGTGCAGATCCGCACCCACCTTCAGCTTGATCTGGCTGAACCCCTGTTCCACCGCTTCGGTGGCCAGGCGCGTGAGTTTGGCATCGGAGTATCCCAACCAGCCCGGCGTGGTGGTGTAGGCGGGGTAGCCCTGTTCCAGCAGCAGGGCACGGCGCCCCTGCTTGCCCGGTTCTGCGGCGCGCAGGATCTCCAGCGCCTCCTCGCGGGTCAGCGCGTCACTCAGGTACCGGAAATCAACCAAGTCGACAAGTTCCTCCGGGGTCATCGCGGAGAGCAGTTCCCACAGCGGCAGCCCTGCGCGTTTGGCCTTCAGGTCCCACAGCGCATTGACAGCGGCGCCGATTGCCATGTGCATGACGCCCTTTTCCGGGCCGAGCCAGCGCAGCTGCGAATCATGCACAAGATCGCGCCAGGTCTTCCCCATATCCCCCAGCACCTGCTCGACATCCAGCCCGACCAGAAAGGGCTCCAGCGCCTGGATCGCGGCGGCCTGCACGTCGTTGCCGCGCCCGATGGTGAACACGAAACCGTGTCCCTCCAGGCCATCGGCGTCATCGGTACTGATCACCAGGTAGGCGGCCGAGTAATCCGGGTCGGGATTCATGGCATCCGACCCATCCAGCTCCCGTGACGTGGGGAATCGAACGTCAATCGTCTTCAAGCCGGTGATTAGGCTCATGGGTCCTCCCGAAGGCTAA
This sequence comes from Arthrobacter sp. YC-RL1, assembly GCF_001454985.1. Taxonomy (NCBI): domain Bacteria; kingdom Bacillati; phylum Actinomycetota; class Actinomycetes; order Micrococcales; family Micrococcaceae; genus Arthrobacter; species Arthrobacter sp. YC-RL1. The sequence continues at coordinate 840,750 of NZ_CP013297.1, read as the reverse complement.
GTCCAGATATCTCATCTGTCGAGCTGTGATGCAACCGGTGCATCAATGTATCTTCGATCACAGCGTAAACATCATATGTTTATCTTGTCAAAGTCTATTTTTTGACTAAAGTTGTGAACCACAACGCATGAATGATCGGATGCTTGGAGGCATTGATGAAGTTTTTGAGAGTGGGAAACCCCGGGGAAGAACGACCGGTAGTGCTCGATGAGTCACTGCGCGCCTACGACCTGGCATCCCTGACGGCGCAGATCGACGGGGCGTTCTTGGCCTCCGGAGGCATCGAGCGCACCCGTGCTGCACTGGCCGCCGGCGACTTGGAGGACCTGGGCTGGAAACTTGAGGACCCCGGAGCCGAAACCACCCCGAACGGCGAGCGCATCGGCACGCCGATCAGCCGGCCTGGAAACATCATCTGCATCGGCATGAACTACGCGGCGCATGCACGTGAATCAGGCGCCGAACCGCCGCAGATTCCGGTGGTGTTCCTCAAGCCCGCCAACACCTTCGCAGGCCCGTACGACAGCGCCCCGATTCCGCCGGACGCGCAGAAGTACGATTGGGAAGTCGAGCTTGGTTTCGTGATTGGGCGGGAAACCAGCTATGCGGCTTCCCGGGAGGAAGCAGCGGCAGCGATTGCCGGCTATGTCGTGGCCAACGACCTCTCCGAACGCGCCTACCAGCTGCCGGGCGAAGCCGGCCAGTGGACCAAGGGCAAGTCGTTGCCGGCTTCCACGCCGGTGGGCCCTTTCTTCGTCCCCGCCGATGAGGTGGACGGGCACGATCTGGCCTGCAGGTCCTGGATCAACGGCGAGGTGCGACAGGATTCCAGCACCTCGGATTTCATCTTCGATCTGCCCTCCATCGTGGAACACCTGAGCCAGTACATGCTGCTTGAGCCCGGGGACCTGGTCCTCACCGGCACCCCTGAGGGCGTCGCCCTGTCCGGACGGTTCGACTATCTCAGCCACGGAGACATCGGGGAATTCGAGATCGAGCACCTGGGCCGCCAGCGCCAGGACTACTTCCAGAAAACCGCACGCTAAGGAGCGCGATGAATCAGCATATTCAAGACTTGCAGGGCCTGCGGGCCATCGTGACCGGAGGGGCCTCGGGTATCGGGGCCGCGGTCGTGGAGGAACTGGCTGGCCGCGGCGCGTCGACTGCCATCCTCGACCTGGATATTTCCTCGGTACCGGAGGGGCAGCTGGCCTTCCAGTGCGATGTCGGCGAGCGCGCCTCGGTGGACGCAGCGGTCCAGGCCGCAGCGGCCGCGCTGGGCGGCATTGACCTAGTAATCAACAACGCCGGCATCGGTGCCCAGGGCACCGTGGAGGCGAACGACGATGACGAATGGGCCCGGGTGCTGAATACCAACGTCACCGGCATCGCCCGCGTCACCTCGGCGGCCTTGCCGTTCCTGCGGGATTCGCAGGCGGCCGCCGTGGTCAACACCTGCTCGATCGCGGCTACTGCGGGCCTGCCGGAACGGGCACTGTACTCCGCCTCGAAGGGCGCCGTGTACTCGCTGACGTTGGCTATGGCCGCGGACCACATCCGCGAAGGCATCCGCGTCAATGCGGTCAACCCGGGTACCGTCGACACCCCCTGGGTGGGCCGGCTGCTGGATTCGGCGGCCAATCCCCAGGCCGAACGCCAGGCGCTCAACGCCCGGCAGCCGCACGGACGACTGGTCTCCGCGAAGGAAGTCGCCACCTCGGTGGCCTACCTGTGCAGCCCGCTGTCCTCCTCGACCAATGGCGTTGCCCTGGCGGTTGACGGCGGAATGCAGGCATTGCGCCTTCGCCCGGTGGGTTGAGCCCGGCATAGGTTGCTAGAGTTCGGATGCAGGCATTTCGCATCATTCGACCATGGAGGCAGTAGTGGGCAGCAAGGTCCCGGCAGCGGACAACACCTTGAGGATTCTGGGTTTGCTGGCGTCCCGCAAGGCCCCGACGCCCGCGGCGATGATCGCCAGGTTGTTGGACTTGCCGCGTTCCAGCGTCTACCAGCTGCTGACGGTCATGCACGAACACGGCTTCATCGCGCACTATCCGGAGGACAAGTCCTACGGACTGGGGGTTGCGGCTTTCGAGCTCTCCAGCGCCTACACACGGCAAGAGCCGCTGGCCCGGCTGGGCGCGCCACTGGTGGCCCAGCTGGTGGACAAGGTCGGCGAAAGCGCCCATCTGGCGGTGCTGCACGGCTCGGACGTGCTGTATATCGTGGAGGAACGAGCCAAGGGCCGGCCCTCGCTGGTGACCGATGTCGGCGTGCGCTTGCCCTCGCACTTGGTCGCCTCCGGACGCGCCATCCTAGCCGCCCTGCCCAAGTCCCAGGTGCGGGCGTTGTATCCGACCCCTGCGAGTTTTTCGGGCCGCGAGACGCAGAGCACGATTTCAAGCTATGCACAGCTGAGGCGCGAATTGGACCAGAGCGCGCAACGCGGTTACGCGATTGAACGCGGGGACCTCACCGCCGATTTCAATTCGCTCGCGGTGGAGATCCGCGACGCGAGCGGATGGCCGGTGGCTGCCGTCGCGGTGACGTTCCTGGGCGACCGGATACCGGAAGACCAGTGGGAAAAACTGCTAGAGCCCATCCGCGCCACCGCGGCCCAGCTGACTGCCCGGCTGCATGGGCACCGCAAGCAGTAGCGGTCCGGTCCATGCTCCCCCGTAGACAGCAGCGGGCCGGCCGAATACCACACGATTCGACCGGCCCGCTGGTCTGGTTTCCCGGCATATTCCTCCGGGTCGCTGCGCGCTAGGGGCGGCGCGTTTCAGCACTCAGGAACCACGCCTGCTGCTCCAGCTCTGCGATGTACTGGTGCAGGATGTCTGCGGTGGTCGGGTCATCCTCATCCACCGGGTCATGGACTTCGCGCATGACATCCACGGTGGCTTGGACAGCCTTGACCATGATGTCCACGCCGTCAGTGGTCAGCACCTCGGTGTTGACCGGCTGCTCGATGCGCGTGTACTTGGCAATGGTGGACGCGAGGCCGTCGGGAGTGGCGTGCAAGGCGCGCATACGTTCGGCGATTTCGTCCGAACCTCGGCGGGCAATGGCCACCACTTCATCGATGTTCAGGTGCAGGTCGCGGAAATTCGGTCCCACGACGTTCCAGTGGATCTGCTTGCCGACCAACTGCAGGTCCAGCATGTTCACCAGAACAAGCTGCAGCGAATCACGCAGCACCTCCGTTGCCACAAATCCATGTTCCGCATTCTCCAGCGAAGTCTTGCTTGCAGGCGTACTCTTCTTGCTCGACATACATGATCTCCTTTGCAGACTCAAGGGTCAATCCTGCCGGGTTTCCCCAGCTTACATTCCGCACGCTACCCTCATTGCCTTCAGCACTGAAGCCCGGCCTGGAAGCACACGGGAGACATTCAGGATTCATGAAGAAAGGGTGGCGGAAAACTCCGCCACCCTTCATTCAGTTGTATGGGGCGTCCGGGTCGGACGCGCCGCGCTTCGTGCTCCGCGTCTAGGAGCCGGCATCGGTTCCGCCGTGAAGATGGTCCAGCTTGCTGGGTCCGGCGGCCAGCCGGAAGATTCCCCAGAGCATGGTCAGCATTGCCCAGATCGCTCCGAGCCAAAGGGGTGCAACATCCGCGGAAGATCCGTGGGGCACCACATAGATAAACGAGAGGAATAGTGCTGCCACCAGCGCTCCGCCGACGACCAGCCCGATTCCCAAGTGCTTCTTGTGCGGCATGGCTTCTCCTTCGTTGGTGCTGCCCGCCGTACGTGGGCAGATTCAGTGAGCGGTGATTGGGTACCTGTCCAAATGTCCTCCCCTGCATTGCTGCGTTCGGCCACGGGCTTCCCCATGGTGCAAACAGCATAGTCCCTTGCCTCCGAATTGTCCCGGATGCACCGTAAACCCCGGGGCCTCACCTAGGAAACAGGAGCCATTGGTCCTATCGGTTCCCGTAGGCAAGACCGCTGCCCCAAGCCACGGGCTGGAAGCTTCCGTGCAATGGAACAGGACATGAGCCAGCGAATCGGCCAAGATGGAAGAAACGACCATTCAACCGAACAAGGAACAGCATGCCAGCGCCACGTACCAAACGCACCGTTTCGACCCTCGCCGCGCTCATGCTGGCGATCCCGCTGGCCGGCTGCGTGAGCATCCAGCCGCAGGAGGAAAGCCCCGCGCCGACCGCCTCGGCCGTTCCCACCGCGACAGCCTCCATCCAGGGCACCGCGACCCCGCTGCCCAAGGATCCCACCAGCACCGAAGGCAGCCTGGGCACCGTGCCCAAGGAAACCGCCGGCGACAGCTTCCAAGCGGGATTCGACAAGATTCTGGAACACGCGCAGAAGAAGAAATGCTCGCAGGATACCGATATTTCCGAGGACGGCCAGATTCTGCTGCTCGTCGGAGACTGCAAGGATGTTGCGATCACCGGCACTGGCAATATGATCGTGGCCAACAACGCCCGTTCCGTTGCCATCAGCGGGGCGGGGAACATTGTTGCGATCAAGAGCCTGCGCCAGGTGGAGGTCAGCGGCGTCGGCAACGTGGTGGCATGGCGCAGCGGCGACACCCACGTCACCGACAGCGGCCAGAGCAACTCGCTGGGCCGCAACGCGCTGGACGGCGTGGAGCTGGCCTTCTAGACGGCTTGTCCGGCATTTCAGACAGTACGGGTGGATTCGCGGCCTTGCGCCGCTGAAACTGGCGAACAATGGGAAACAAGAACACTCCTCCCACCGATTGGATTCCCATGACCGTGAAGCTTTCGACCACTGTCACCCTGCAGCGCTTCGGCGCCACCGCCGCCGATGTCATCGCCGTGGCCCGCCACGACGCCCGCATCGAGATCTCCCGCGAGGTCCTCGACGAGCTGGCCAACGTCCGCGCCCACATTGATGCCCTGGCTTCTTCGGATACCCCCGTCTACGGAATTTCCACCGGCTTCGGCGCCCTGGCCACTCGCCATATCGCGCCCGAGGACCGCGCCAAGCTGCAGCGTTCGCTGATCCGCTCGCACGCCGCCGGAATGGGCGCTCCGGTGGAGCGCGAGGTCGTGCGCGCACTGATGTTCCTGCGCGCCAAGACTCTGGCTTCGGGACGCACCGGCGTGCGCCCGGTCGTGCTGCAGACCATGATCGACCTGCTCAACGCCGGCATCACCCCTCTCGTGCGCGAATACGGCTCGCTGGGCTGCTCGGGCGACCTCGCTCCGCTGTCCCACTGCGCCCTGGTGCTCATGGGCGAGGGCGAGGCCACCGATGCCCAGGGCAACCTGCGCCCGGTCCCCGAGTTGCTCGCCGAAGCCGGCATCACCCCGGTCCAGCTGGCTGAGAAGGAAGGCCTGGCGCTGGTCAACGGCACCGATGGCATGCTCGGTCAGCTGCTCATGGCGCTGGCGGACCTGGACGAACTGGCGGACATCGCCGATGCCACCGCAGCCATGAGCGTCGAGGCCCAGATGGGCACCGACCAGGTCTTCCGCCCCGAGCTGCACGAGCCGCTGCGCCCGCATCCGGGACAGGCGCGCAGCTCTGCAAACATGTTCGCTTTCCTCTCCGACTCCCCCGTGGTCGCCTCGCACAAGGAAGGCGACGGGCGGGTGCAGGATGCCTACTCGCTGCGCTGCTCCCCTCAGGTCAACGGCGCGGTGCGCGACACGATCGCGCATGCCCGCATGGTCGCAACCCGAGAACTGGCCGCGGCCATCGACAACCCGGTGGTGCTGCCCAGCGGCGAGGTGACCTCCAACGGCAACTTCCACGGCGCCCCGGTGGCCTACGTGCTGGACTTCCTGGCCATTGCAGTCGCTGACTTGGGCTCGATTGCCGAGCGCCGCACCGACCGCATGCTGGATCCAGCCCGCTCGCGGGAGCTGCCGGCGTTCCTGGCCGATGACCCGGGAGTGGATTCGGGCATGATGATCGCCCAGTACACGCAGGCCGGGTTGGTTGCCGAGAACAAGCGGCTGGCCGTGCCGGCCAGCGTAGACTCGATTCCTTCCTCGGCCATGCAGGAAGACCACGTGTCCCTGGGGTGGCACGCGGCACGCAAGCTGCGCACCGCGGTCGCGAACCTGCGCCGCATCCTGGCCGTGGAGATGCTCATCGCCGGCCGCGCGCTGGATCTGCGCGCGCCGCTGCAGCCTGGCCCGGCCACCGGTGCCGTCTTGGAACTGCTGCGCACCAAGGTCGCCGGCCCCGGCGAAGACCGCTTCCTGTCGGCTGAATTGGAGGCCGCGTGCGAGCTGCTGGAATCCGGTGCCGTGCACGAGGCGCTGCAGCCTTATCTTTCCCGGGGATAGCCGAAGCTGTTGGTTTCCCGACATTTCCGCCCGAACGGCCCGGATTGAGCGTAAACTTGATTGTCGGGAAACGGCATCCAAACCACGAAAGAAACATCGTATGCAACGGACCATGTTCAAATCCAAGATCCACCGGGCCACGGTCACCCAGGCGGACCTGCACTATGTCGGGTCGGTCACGGTTGATTCCGAGCTGCTTGCGGCCTCGGACATCCTCCCGGGCGAACTGGTCAGCATCGTGGACATCACTAACGGCGCTCGGCTGGAAACCTACACCATTGCCGGCGAGCCGGGCAGTGGCGTCATCGGCATCAACGGCGCGGCGGCGCATCTGGTCCACCCGGGCGATCTGGTCATCTTGATCAGCTACGCGCAGATGGAAGACGCAGAAGCCCGCAGCTACGTACCTAGCGTGGTGCACGTCGACGCGGACAACAAGATCATCCACCTGGGCGACGACCCGGCGGTGGCCGTGGGCGATGACGTCCAGACTCCGCCGTTCGCGCTGGTCACCGGGCGCTGACTCCCGGGGATCGCTTCAGGCACCAAGCAGGCCGCCGGCATCAGCCGGCGGCCTGCTGCGCGTTCCGGGAGCCTACGAACCGTCGCAGTCGAATTCGGGGCAACCCTGCCAGCGCTTGGAGAAGTAGCCGATGATGTCCAGGGCGCTGACCATCGGATACCGCCTGGCATGCCGGCCGTACACGCGGTCGATGGCGTCATCGACGGCCATCCTGAAGAAGCTGCACACCTCGTCGTAGCGCCAGACTTCCATGACCAGCTCGAAGAGCTCCGCGTAGCTCAGCTCGCGGCGGCGCTCCAGGCCTAGCTGGCGCGAGATGCTCCAGATGATTTCCCGGTTCAGCTCGTGCCCCTCGCCGCACTCGCACCACCTCATGCCGGTGGCCGGCATGGCCCACACCCACGAGGAATCTCCGGGCGGGCCGCCGCCCACATCGTTGAATCCGATCTCATTGCCTGCTGCGCTCATGAGGCTCCCCGCTCCCTTCCGCTCTGCTCAGATCCAGGCCCGGTGGATTCCGCAGCCTGCCGGGCTTTCCGCCAGCCCGTCCGCGCCGAATCCCTTCCCCAGCACTCCGCGAAGCAATTCGAACATATCTAGACTCTACTCTATTTATTAGTACATATGTTCTATTCTTTAGAACTTCCTGCCGCCGGCAACGATCGTAATTCCGAAGCCTGCGGTGCGGATCCCGCCGCGGCAAACAGTCGCTGAGTAGAATCAAACGCTAGGTGGCCGATCTCAAAATGCTCGGGTGCGAGAGAAGGAGAAGCAATGTCCAATAACGTCCATCCGGATGACTCCCCCGAGGCTCCGCATCGCCAATGGAACGAAATCCTCCAAGAAACCCGCGTCATGCAGACCGGGGTTCAGATTCTGGCCGCGTTCCTGGTGATCCTGCCGTTCCAGGCGCGATTCACCATGCTCACCGATGTGGAGGAAATCCTCTACGTCATACTGCTCGTGTTCTCAGCCTTGCTGATCGTGCTGATGCTGGTGCCGGTGCTGGTCCACCGCTACCTCTTCGGCCAGCGCCTGAAAGCGACGACCGTGCTGCTGGGCCACCGCGTGGTCAAGGTCGTGGGTATCAGTGCCGGACTGCTCGTGGCGGGCAGCGTCTGGTTCGTTATCCAGGTGCTGGTCGGATGGCCGGTCTCGGTGTATGTCGGGGGCGGCCTGATGCTCGCAACATTGTTCCTGCTGGTACTGCTGCCACGGCTGCTCACTCCCCGCGGCAGCATGCCGGAATCCTACGACGAGGGCTGAGACCGAGTCTTCATGCTGGCCGCCATGCGGTCCACATGGCGCAGCATGAGCTTCATGGGCAGGTGCCGAATGGCCTTGGGGAGGACGCGGGAGGCCGCCCAGGCGGCTCGCACCATCATCCGGTTGCGCAGCTCGACCTTGCGGGTCAGCTCGTATCCGAACTGCTCGCGCACCGGGGGCGGCAGCTGCGCGATGGTCACGTCGCGCATCAGCGGCAGCGCCACCCTGATCCACCACGGTGCGCGGGAACCGGCAAACAGCTCATCGGCCAGCGTGCGGATCTGCTCCGTCACCTGGAGGTCCGCCGTGATCCCGGCGAAATAGTCGTTGAACCGGGCTTCGCTGCGCGGCCAGAAGTCGGTGGGCATCTGCAGCGCATCACCCAGCCGGGCGTACTGCAGGTACAACTCCGCGCTCGCGTTCTTATCCCACTCGGGAAGGACCTGCGCGCCGATCACCCGAGCCGAGTCGAACAGCGTGGCGGCAACCCACAGCTGCAGCCGCGGATCCAGCGCCGAGTAGGCGGGCGCGCCGGTGGTTTTGTCCCGCGTCCCGTGCACGGGACGGTGCGCCTCATCCACATAGTCGATGATGGTGCGCTGCTGCTCGGCGGTACCGTTGCTCAGCGCGTAGATGTAGCCCAGGGTGTGCAGCAGCCGGGAGAGCGGGTTGGAGGCGAAGTCCGAATGCTCCGCGATGGCCCGGCCGATCTGCGGATGCGCCAGCTGCAGCAGGATCGCCCGGCCGGCGCCCAGCAGCAGCGCGGATTCGGGGGCGGCCTTGGCCAGCTGGTCGCGAGGAAGCGGCTGCGGCTCGGGTTGGGGATTCACCCTTCGAGCCTACGGGGCTCACCTGTCAGCGTCCTGATAACACCCTCCGCTTCACGTCGGTGCCAAGCCTAGAGGTTCTCCAGGCTGCGCGGGTATGAGGACTGCGCGCCATGGGCTTGCACCGTCAGCGCGGCGAACTTGCCAGCGAATTCGGCCGCTTTCACCAGGTCGTCGCCTTGGGAAATCCTGGCGGCGAGCGCACCGGTGAAGGCATCTCCGGCTCCGGTGGTGTCGACCGCATCCGCCTTGACTGCGGCAAGCTGCTCAATCCCTTGTCCCTGCGCAACCAGGCACCCCTGGGCGCCGAGGGTCACCACCACGGAGGAGACCCCGTGGTCGATCAGTTTCCGGGCAATCACCGGTTCGCTCTCGGTGCTTACTTCGCTGGTGCCGTCAAGCAGTGCCAGCACCAGCGCCGCCTCGTGCTCGTTGACTACCAGCGGGTCCGCGGCCAGCAGGTACTCGCGCGGCAGCTCGATGACCGGTGCAAGGTTCAGCACCACGCGGTCGCTGGCGGCATCCATGGCCGCGGTGATGCCGCTGGCAGGGATTTCACCCTGGAGCACGAGGATTCCGCGCAGCTCGCCGAGGGAGGATACGGCATCGCCGGTGACCTGGGCATTGGCCCCTGGCACCACGGCGATGGAGTTCTCCGCGGCAGCGTCGACCTGGATGATGGCCACCCCGGTCGGGTGGGTCGTGCGGGCCACGCGGTCCAGCAGCACACCGGCCTCTGCCAGTTGGCTCAGCGCCACCTCGGCATGGGCATCACGGCCGACGGCACCGATGAATTCCGTGGTCGCGCCGGCCAGCCGGGCGGCGAGCGCCTGGTTGGCTCCCTTGCCGCCGGGGGTGAGCTGGTAGGAATCCGCCAGTACCGTTTCCCCCGGCCCGGGCAGTCGAGCCATCAGCGCGGTGATGTCCACATTGCTTGAACCGACGATCGTGACCTGTGGATGTTGCATGGTTGCCTTGCTCTTTCAGCCGTTCCCGGGGGCCGTCGTGGGCCCCGCCACCAGAAAAATTCGCCGCCAGGATGCAGCATGTGACACTCAAGCCTATGACCGGTCCGCGGCGGTGTCGAACCGGACCGCGCGAATGGCTGCCCTAGGATCTTGGCCGTGACGGCCGAGCGTTGACTATCATGGGAAGCGTGTCGGTAAATCAGCTTTCGGACAGCGCGCAGAACTATCTCAAAATCATCTACGGCCTGGCCGAGTGGTCCCAGGAGCCGGTGACCGCCAGCGTCATCGCCGGCAAGGCGGGCATGAAGCTCTCGACGGTCTCCGGGGCCCTGTCCAAGCTGCGCCAGCAGGGGCTGCTGGACCACGCCCCCTACGGCGCGGTGAACCTCACCGATCTGGGGCGCGACTACGCGGTGACCATGGTGCGCAGGCACCGCCTGATCGAGACCTTCCTGGTGCAGATGCTCGGCTACCGCTGGGACCAGGTCCACGACGAGGCAGAACAGCTGGAGCACGCGGTCTCCGACTTCATGATCGCGCGGATCGACGAGCTGCTCGGCCATCCATCCCGCGACCCCCACGGGGATCCCATCCCCACCGCGGAAGGGCAGATCAGCATCCCGAAGGCGGTCTCGCTCACGGAAATCACCGATGGTTCGCAGGTGCAGGTCGAGCGGATCTCGGATGACGATTCCCAGCTGCTGCAGTACTTCTCCGACCACGGGATCACCGTTGGCGCACGGCTGTCCATCCAGCCGGGAGACGCCTTCTCCGACACCGTCGAGGTGGCCTCCCCCAAGACCGGGGCCCCGCTGCGCCTGGGCCAGCGGGCCACCAGCGCCGTCTGGGTCTCGGTGATCGGTCGAGCTTAGCGGAGCGGCGGCCGGGGAACCGCAGATGGTTCCCCGGCCGCCGCGCTCCGGCTGGCGAAGTCTAGGCCTTGACCTCCAGCTGGGCGATGAACTGCGGAAGCTGGGCCACGCCGTCCAGGATCACATCGTGCTCGTGGACCTCGAGGTCCTCGCGCCCCAGCTCGCCGGTCAGCACGCCCACGGCGATGACGCCGGCGTTCTTGGCTGCCTGCAGGTCGTTGACGGTGTCGCCGGCGGCGATTACCTTGCGCACGTCGCGGATTCCAGTCAGTTCCATCACGCGGTGGATCATGTACGGTGCCGGACGGCCGGCGGCCACTTCGTCCGCGGTGACCACTGCGTCCAGCAGTTCGCCCTCGCCTGCGGCCCAGCCCAGCTGCGGCAGGATCACCGATGCGACGTCGCGGGAGAACCCGGTAGTCAAGGCGATCTTGACGCCCTGGGCGGAGAGCTTCCGGAAGGCTTCGACAACACCCGGCAGCGCGACCGGCGGATTCTGCTCGTAGTAGGAGAACAGCAGCTCGCGGAAACGCTCGAAGGTGGCGTCGACCAGCTGCTTCTCGGGCACGCCGCCGCCCAGGGTGATCAACGCGGTGATGGCTTCGCGCTTCTCGGCGCCCATCCAGGTCTGCAGGTTCTGCGCAGTGACCTCCGCCCCGGTTTCGCGCACGCTGTTCTCCAGCGCACGGTAGACATCGGCGTGCTCATCGATGGTGGTTCCGGCCATGTCGCAAACGATCAGTTCAATCACGGTGTTTCTCCTTGGGTTGGGTTAGAAGCTCTGGAAAGCCATGCTTGGCGCGCGGGTGAATGCCGCGCGTTCCTCGCTGGTGTTTTCTATGGTGAAATTTGCAAGGTGGGGCAGGTAGCGGTCATCGGAATATTCCTTGACCTCGCCTGACCCGGATGAGGTGATGCGCCGTTCGCGCAGCAGCGGCGTACCGGCAGGCACTTCCAACAGCCTGCTGTCCTCGCCGTCGGCGGCCACCGCATCGATGATGTGCTTGCCGCGGCTCAGGTCCACACCCTGCCCGCGCAGGTAGTTGAAGATCGACCCGGAATCCGTGTCGAAGTCGAAAAGCAGCCGTCCGGCGTCGGGGGCGAAGCTGGTGCGTTCGATCATTGCCGGGGTGCCGTCCAGCAGGCGCAGGCGCAGCACCTGGACGATCATCGTGCCCGGGGCGAGCCCCAGCTGCCCGGCCGCTTCGTCCCCGGCGGGGCGGCGCGCCAGTTCCAGCGTGCGCTGGCCGGGAACGCGTCCCACCGAATGCGCCCATTCGGTGAAGGACATGAAGGTGCTGAAGGACTGCGAGCGCACCGCATGGGCAACGACCGGGGGCTTGCCCTGGCCGCCTGCGATCAAACCTTCGGAACGCAGCGTAGCCAGGGCGTGGCGCACGGTGCCCCGTGAAGCGTTCGCCAGGGCGCACAGCTCCGTCTCGCTGGGAATCGGGTCCCCTTCCAGCCATTGCCCGCAGGCGATCCGCTCACGCAGATCCGCGGCCAGCACCTGGTGCTTGGGTTGGTTCTTTTTCTGGATCACCACTTGATCATACAAGTGGATCCGGCGTGAAATCAGTGGTTTTTCCGGCTTCGGGGTGAAGCTTAGGTTAACGAAAATTAACCAAGTTGAACACTCGGGAAACTTGTCTGAACAAGTGCCAATCTGGCTTGAAATCGCCCGGCCAGGCCACGGATGATCAATTCCGTGATGAACGAAAACACTTCCCTCCCCACCGCTTCCCAGCCGATCCAGACCGACGTCCTGGTGGTCGGCGCAGGCATCATCGGCCTGGCCCACGCAGCCCGCGCACTGGACGCCGGCTACACCGTCACCGTCATCGACCGCGACCACCGCTCCGTCGGCGCTTCGGTGCGCAACTTCGGGCACGCCTGCATCACCGCGCAGTCCGGCGACCTCTACGACATCGCGCAGGCGGGCCGTCCGCTATGGCTCGACTACTCCCGGCGCGCAGGCTTCTGGGCCGCCGAGGCCGGGGCCGTCGTGGTGGCCGCGACCTACACCGAGCTGCAGGTGCTCAGCGAGCTGGCCGCGGTGCGCGAGTCCGGGCAGATCACCCTGCTCTCCGCCGACGAGGTCGCCGGCGTGCTCGGCCGAGACACCACCGAGGGAATCGCCGGCGGCGCCCGGCTGCGCGACGACCTGCGCGTCGACCCGCGCACCACCGTGGCGAAGCTGGCCGCCTGGCTGGATGCTCAGGAGCGCGGATCGGTGCTGTGGAACACCGCGGCACTGGGCTTCGGCGCCGGCTCCGCCCGCCGCGCCCGCATCGAGACCAGCCGCGGCCCCATCGAGGCGGACCAGGTGTTCGTCTGCGTCGGCCATGACGTCGACTACCTCTTCCCGCAGCTGGCCGAAGACCACAAGGTCCGCCGCTGCGCCCTGCAAATGGCACGTTCGACCCCGGACCAGCCGCTGGACCTCGGCCCGGCGGTGCTGACCGCCACCTCGATGCTGCGCTACGAGGCGTTCACCGAGGTCCCCTCCGCCGCCAAGCTGCGCGCGGAAGTCCGCGAGAACCAGCCCCACCTGCTGGAGGTGGAAGCCAACGTCATGTTCACCCAGCGGCCGGACGGCTCGCTGCTGCTGGGCGACTCGCACACCTACGACCTGACCCAACCCCCGTTCCTGAAGGAGACCACTTCGACCTCACTGCTGCAGAGCATCGAGAAGATCCTGAACACCCCACTGGAAATCGAAGAGCGCTGGCAGGGCGTCTACGCCTCCAGCGAAGTCGGCCCGCTGCTGATCGCGGACGTCGTCCCCGGCGTCACCGTGGTCTCGGTGACCGCAGGCGTGGGCATGACCCTGTCCTTCGGCCTGGCGGACCGCAATGTCACCGACCGTCTCACCGCCCGACAGCCGCTGGCTGCCGCGGCCCGCTAAGCACCACCCCACTCGCAACAGACTTTTCTTATACAGGAGCATCCCCATGAAGCTTTCCCGCGCACTTCCCCTGGCAGTTGTCGCCGTCGGTCTGCTGGCCACCACCGCCTGCGGCGCTTCCGAGGCCAACGGCAGCACCAGTACCGAGGCCTCCGGCGCCCCGGCCTACTGCGCCGACGGCCCGATCAACTTCGGCATCGAGCCGTTCGAGGATCCGGCCAAGCTGGAACCGGCCTACGGAGTGCTGGCCGACGCCATGGAACGCGAACTCGGCTGCGAGGTCGAGGTCCAGGTTGTGGAGGACTACTCCGCAGAAGTCCTGGCCATGCGCAACGGCAAGCTGGACCTGGGCCAGTTCGGCCCGGTCGGCTACGTGTTCGCCAGCGAGCAGGCAGGCGCCGAGCCGATGGTCTCCTTCGGCACCGCCGACGGCAAGCTGAGCACCTACACCGCGGGCATCTGGGTCCCGAAGGACTCCGACATCAAGACCGTGGACGACCTGCGCGGCAAGGACCTGGCCCTGGGCGGGGTCGGTTCCACCTCCGGCGACGTGCTCCCGCGCTACGCGCTGAAGACCGCGGGCATTCCGGAAGACGAGCTGAACATCAACTACGCCGGCGGCCACCCCGAGGCGCTGCTGGCCCTGGTCAACGGGACCGTGGATGCGGCCCAGATCAACACCCAGACGCTGGCCACCGCCAAGGCCGAAGGCACCTTCAACCCGGAGGACTTCCGCCAGGTCTGGACCTCCGAGCCGATCCCGAACGACCCGATCACCGTGCGCCCGGACGCCGATCCGGAACTGAAGAAGGCAGTCAAGGACGCCCTGCTGAACCTGCCGAAGGAAGACATCGAGCAGGTCGGCAAGTTCCTGGACGTGGACCCGGCCGGACCGCTGCTGGAAGTCACCAAGGAAACCTACAAGCCGTTGTTCGACCTGGCCTCCGAAATGGGCCTGACCGAGAAGGACATCTAAATGGAACAGGCAGCACTGAAGGTCAGCTCGCTGGCCAAGTCCTACAACGGGCGCCGCGTCCTGGACGACGTGGACTTCGAGGTCAAGCGCGGCGAGCTGGTTGCCTTCCTCGGCGCCAACGGCTCGGGCAAGTCAACCACGCTCAAATGCGTGGCAGGGCTGGCCGAACCGGATGCCGGGCGCATAGAGCTGGAGGGCGCCCAGCTCTCCGAGTTCAGCGGACGCCAGCTGCAGCTGGCCCGCAGCAAGGCCGCCATGGTCTTCCAGAAGATCCATCTGGTCCCGCGCCGCACCGCGCTGGACAACGTCTGCGCCGGAGCGCTGGCGCGCGTCAACTCGCTGGCCTCGGTCTCCCCGCTGTTCTTCTCCCGCGAACTGCGTGAGGAAGCCATGGGCTGCCTGGAACGCGTAGGCATGGCAGACCGTGCGCTGGACCGCGTGGGACGCCTCTCCGGCGGACAGCAGCAGCGCGTTGCAGTGGCCCGGGCCCTGTGCCAGCGCGCCAGCGTGCTGCTGGCCGACGAGCCGGTCTCCGCGCTGGATCCGAACGCCGCCGAGCACGTCATGGAGCTGCTCGCCGAGCTGGCCCACAACGAGAACCTGGCGGTGGCCGCGGTGCTGCACCAGCCGGATTTGGCGCTGCGCCACGCTGACCGCGCGATCGGCCTAATGCACGGGCGCATCACCTTCGACGGCCCGGTCGCCTCCCTGAACCAGAATGTGCTCGACACCCTCTACTCCCCCGAAAGGAACGCGGCATGAGCATCCAGACTCCTCCCCGCCCGCTGGACACCGCCTTGGAGTCCGCTTCCGTCCGCACGCCGGCCCCGGCCAAGCTGCCAGTTCCCGCCGACCCGCACCGCGGGCGCAAGGCCATGCTGTGGGGCACGGCCACCGCCGTGATCGTGGTGCTGCACCTGCTCGCGGTGGCCGGCACCGACTTCGACCCGACGCTGCTGGTCGACGGCTGGCAGGGCATGGCCCGCTTCGTCTCCGGCGCCTTCCCGCCGAACCTCGACTGGGAAGAAGTCATCAAGCCCGGCCTGGACGCCACGCTGGTGACCCTGTGGATCGGCCTGCTGGGCACCACGCTGTCCATCCCGAGCGCGCTGCTGCTGGCGGTGCTGGCTTCGCGCACCACCTCCCCGCACCCGGTGGCCTACCAGATCTCCCGCGCCATCCTCTCCTTCTTCCGCGCGGTGCCGGACATCGTGTTCGCGCTGATCTTCGTGACCGCCGTGGGCCTGGGCCCGTTCGCCGGCGTGCTGGCGCTGATCTGCCACAACACCGGCGTGATGGGCAAGCTCTGGGCGGAGTCCATGGAGGAAACCGACCAGGGCCCGCAGGACGCGCTGGCCACCGCGGGCGCCTCGCGCCTGCAGCAGATCACCCACGGCTCGCTGCCGCTGGTCATCCCGCAGTTCGTCGGCCTGCTGCTCTACCGCTTTGACGTCAACGTCCGCTCCTCGCTGGTCCTGGGCCTCGTCGGCGCCGGCGGCATCGGCCTGCTGATCAACCAGGCCATCAAGTCCTTCCAGTTCGACACCATGCTGACCCACATCATCATCGTGCTGATCCTGATCATCGTGGTCGACCAGGCCTCCGGTTTCATCCGCCGCAAGCTGGCCGTCTAACCGTCGGCACCTGCCGGAACAACGCAGCGCCGCCCCCGAACTGGAACGAGTTCGGGGGCGGTGCTGCGTTGTGCTGGGCGGGAGTAGACACCCGCAGTGCGTTTGCCGAACTAGCCGGCCGTCGACAGCGCCTTGCGCCGGCGCAGGATCGCCAGCCGCGAGGCGACCAGGCCCTGGCGCGGGCTGAAGAGGTAGACCGCAACAAAGATCAGACCCTGCGCCAGCACCACCATGCCGCCGGTGGAGGCGTCCAGGTAGTAGCTCACGTAGACGCCGAGCACCCCGCCGGACGCGGCCAGCACGGGAGCGATCACCAGCATGGTGCCGAAGCGGTCGGTGAGCAGGTACGCGGTGGCACCCGGGATGATGAGCATGGCGACCACCAGGATCACCCCGACTGCCTGCAGCGCCACCACCGAGGTCATGGCCAGCAGGCCCAGCAGCACTGCGCCCATGAGCTTCGGGTTCATGCCCAGAGCGTGCGCATGGGTGGGGTCGAACGCATAGAGGGTGAAGTCCTTGCGCTTGAGGATCAGGATCATGAAGGTGATGGCACCGATAATCAGCACCTGCCACAGGTCCGCAGCTGAAACGCCCAGCAGGTTGCCGAAGATGATGTGGTTCAGATCCACTTGGCTCGGCGTCACAGAGATCAGCACCAGGCCGAAGGAGAACAGCGTGGTGAACACGATGCCGATGGCGGCGTCCTCCTTGAGCCTGGAGGTATCGCGCACTCCTCCGATCAGGGCGACGGCGAGGAAGCCGAACACCAGGGCGCCCAGCGCGAAGGGAGCCCCGACGATGTAGGCCAGCACGACGCCTGGGAGCACCGCATGGGAGACGGCGTCGCCCATCAGCGACCAGCCGATGAGCACCAGCCAGCAGGACAGGATGGCGCACAGCACCGCGGCGATGATCGTGACGGCCAACGCGCGGAGCATGAAGGTGTAGGTCAGCGGTTCGACCAGCAGTTCAATCAGGTTCACTGTCCGCCTCGTTTCATCGGGTCCAGGCCGAAGGCCATGGCCAGGTTTTCGGGTTGCAGCACGCGGGTGGGGTCCCCGTGCATGAGCACCCTGCGCATCAGCAGGATGGCTTCGTCGGCCAGCTGGGGCAGCGCGTGCAGGTCATGGGTGGAGACCAGCACCGTTCCGCCGTCGTCCGCGACGTCCCGCAGCAGCTTGGTGATGGTCGCCTCGCTGCGCTTGTCCACGCCGGCGAACGGCTCGTCAAGCAGCATGATGCTGGCTTCCTGGGCGATGCCGCGGGCCACGAACGCGCGTTTCTTCTGCCCGCCGGAGAGCTGGCCGATCTGCCGCCCGGCGTAGGCTGTCAGCTCGACGCGATCCAGCGCTTCGTCGACCGCCCGCTGGTCGGCCTTGCGCGGACGGCGGGTGAAGCCCATGTGCCCGTAGCGGCCGGTCATCACCACCTCCCGCACGGAGATGGGAAAGTCCCAGTCCACCGCCTCGTTCTGCGGGACGTAGCCGATCATGCCCTTCTTCCGTGCCTGCTGCGGATCCTGTCCATTGATCTGGACGCTGCCGGTATCCGGCTTGATCTGGCCCATGATCGTCTTGAAAAGCGTGGACTTGCCGGAGCCGTTCATGCCCACCAGCCCGCAGACCATACCCCGTCCCAGCTGCACGGTGGCGTGGTCGAGCGCCTGGACCGGGCCGTAGTGGACGGTGGCGTTCTGGACGTCGATGGCCCATGGATGCTCCGCTTGGCTGCTCATGGCAACTCTCCCTTCAATGCGCGGGCGATGGTGCGGGTGTCGTGGGTGATCAAGTCGAGGTAGGTCGGCACGGGCCCGTCGGCGGCCGACAGCGAGTCGACGTAGAGCGTCCCGCCGTAGACGGCGTCGGTGGACTCCACCACCCGCTGCATGGCGGCGTCCGACACCGTGGATTCGCAGAACACCGCTGGCACCTGCCGTTCGCGCACGGCGTCGATGGCCGCGGCCACCTTGCGCGGAGTGGCCTGCGATTCCGCATTGACCGCCCACAGGTACTTCTCCGTCAGCCCGACATCGCGGGCCAGATAGCTGAAGGCGCCTTCGCAGGTCACCAGGGTCCGGTGGGATTCGGGGATCTGCGCGAGCGAGGCGGCCAGCTCGTCATGCACGGCCTGGAGCTTGCTCTGGTACTGCGCGGCGTTGGCGCGGTAGTCAGAGGCGTGTTCCGGGTCCAGCTCGCTGAACGCCTCGGCAATGCGCCCGGCGTATTTCTGCACGTTCAGCGGACTCATCCAGGCGTGCGGGTTCGGTTTCCCCGAGCCTTCCTCGTCCGCGATGTCGATGACCTCGACGCCGTCACTGACCGTGACGTGCGGGGCGGGGTTGTCGGCCACGAATTGCGCGAACCACGCTTCGAGGTTCAGCCCGTTGTCAAGGATCAGGTCAGCGCGCGAGGCCCGGCGCAGGTCGTCCGGTGTCGGTTCGTAGCCGTGGATCTCGGCGCCCAGCCGGGTCACCGATTCCACCCGCAGGTGCTCCCCTGCCACGTTCTGCGCGATATCTGCCAGCACCGTGAACGTCGTCAAGACCACCGGTCGGTCATCGGGCTCCACTGGCTGCGGTTCGGCGGCGGTGCCGCCGGAGCAGCCCGCGAGAAACAGCAGCATCAGCGGCACAATCCCGAGGCGCCGCAGCAGGCCCTGGCCCCGCCGCCGGCGCGAGTGAGTTTTCACCAACAACCCTCGAATCCTTTTCCCTGCGCTCGCACGGCCTCGTTGCCGCGAAAGAGGGGGCTCACGTTCCACCCCCTCATAGGATAATGTTTGAGGGGTCAAACATTCAATTCGACTGCGCTGACGGGCAACCCTCCACGCGAACCGAGGCCACCCGGGCAAGGGAGCCAGAGAAGAAAAACAGGCCCCGGAACGCGCGGCTGAAGCGGCGTCGTTCCGGGGCCTGTTCACGTTCCATCCCCAGCGTGCGGGCTGCGAGGCCCGCTAACGCAGGGCGCTGAGGTCCAGCGGCTTGTTGTTCGCGGCGTTGCCGTAGACCTCGACATGGACGTGGTCCATGTGGCGGGTGGTGTCGTTCCAGTTGCCGGTGAACTGGTTTCCGTACTTGCCGGAGGTGGAGTAGGCAGTCCATCCGGTGGTTGGAAGCCAGATCTCGTCCTGCCAGATCAGGTAGGAGACACCCAACTGGTCGCGGTTGTCGAGCAGGAACTGCGCGATCTTGTCGCCGTTGGCCACACCCGTTGCGGTCTTGTAGTTGCGGATCATCAAATCGGCGGCCTTGCCGCTGCTGTGCCCGATCGAGCCGCTGCGCAACGTATAGATGGCGCTGATGCTGTCTGCGAAGCGGTCCTTGACCGCGTTGATGACCTTCTGGGTGTCGGGCTGCACCGAAACGGTGGCCTTGGTGCTCAGGTAGTCGTCCTTGATCCATCCGCTGCCCAGGCTGGTGACCACGTTGGCCCAGCCGTTCGAGGTCTTCAGGTAGGTGACCTTTTCGCCCAGCGCCACGACGCCCTTGGACGCGTACTGGGTGCCCGCACCGGTGCGCAGGTTGACGCTGGCGGTGGTCCAGCGGTAGCTGGCGTTGGGAGTGGCTGGCGGGTCCGATGGCAGCGGCAGGCTCGGCTTGGATGCCGAGAGGTAGGCTCCCGACACCCAGCCGGTTCCGAGCCGGCTCTTCACGCGGATCCAGCCGTTGGCCGAACCCAGGGCGGTGACCTTTTCATTCGTGGACAGCACACCCAATGACTTGGTGTTCACCGAGTTTCCGACGCGCTGGTTCACGTTGGTGGTGGCCCAGTACGGCTTGCTGGCGATCACGGCGTAGGCCGAGTTCGTCAGCGTGGAGGTTGGAACCCATCCGGTGCCCTTGGAGGTCTTGACCTTCGACCACGAGCCGCTGGTTGCGTAGAGGCTGAGCTTCTGGCCGGCAGGTATGGTGCCCAGCGACTTCGCGGAGGACGAGGCCGTGGTGCGCACCGCCGTTGCGTCCATGCTCCAGCGGGTGCCGATGACCTTGTCCACGACCGGGGCCTTGGAGCTCAGGTGTTTTGTCGGAACCCAGCCGGTCCCCTTGGAGGACTTGACGCGGGTCCAGCCGTTGGCGGAGCCGATGGCGGTGACCTTCTGGCCCTTTGCCAGGGAGCCCAGCGACTTCGAGCTGCCGGTGTTCGACGCGCGCAGCGTGGTGCCGGAGGTGGCCCAGTAGGACTTGCTGGAGATCGGCGTGTAGGCCGTGGTGACGAGCGAGGAGGTGGGAACCCATCCGGCGCCCTTGGCGGTCTTGACCTTCGACCACGAGCCGCTGGTCGAATACAGGCTCATCTTCTGGCCGGCGTAAGCGGTACCCAGGGACTTGGCCTTGGTCGAGGCGGTGGCGCGGACGACGGTCTTGTCGGTGGTCCAGCGCGAGCCGATGACCTTTTCGACCACCGGGGCCTTGGCCAGCAGGTTCTTCGACGGCACCCAGCCGGTGCCCTTGGAGGACTTGATCCGGGTCCAGCCGTTGGAGGTGCCGATGGCGGTGACCTTCTGCCCCTTGGCGATGCTGCCCATACTCTTGCTGCCAGAGGAGTTCGCCGACTTCAAGGCGAGATTCGCCCCGGCCCAGTAGGACTTGCTGGAGATCGGCTTGTAGGCGGTGGCCACCACCGAGGAGACCGGCACCCAACCGATTCCCTTGGAGGTCTTGACCTTGGCCCACGAGCCGCTGGTCGAGTACAGGCTCAGTTTCTGGCCAGCCGGGATGCTTCCCAGCGACTTCGCCTTGGACGACGGGGTCGCGCGGACAATGGTGGTATCGATGCTCCAGCGCGAACCAATCACCTTCAGCGGTGCGGTGGCGCCCAGATGCTTGCTCTGGATCCATCCGGTCTTGCCCGAGACCGACACCGAGCTCCAGCTGCCGTAGTTGCGCAGCCACTGGACCTTTGCGCCGGCGGCGAGGATGGCGACCTTGGCGGAGCTGGTCGAGGTGCTCTTGTAGATCGGCTGCTTGGTCTTGGCCCAGCGGTAGGCAACAGCCGGCGCGCTGCTCTTGAGCTGGTTCGTGGGCACGAATCCGGTCTTGCTGCCGGACTTGATCTTGGTCCAGGAGCCTGAGGTACCCAGGCGCTCGACCTTGGTCCGGCGCTGCAGCGCTCCGAGCGACTTCGCCTTGGACGACGGGCTCTGCCGCAGCACCTGGTAGGAGCTCAGGTAGCGGTAGGTCTTGGTCTTCGAGGTGGAAGTTGCTGGAACGTTGGTGAGGAACTTTGCCGAGACCCAGCCGGTTTTGTTGCCGTAGCTGGTTTTCGACCATCCGTTGCTCGTGGCGCTGACCTTGACGGTGGCGTTCTTCGGAATCACCAGCAGCGATTTGGACGAAGCGCTGGCGCTCTGCCGCAGGTTCAGGTTCTGGATGGTTTTCTTGCTGACGGTTTTGACCGCGGCGGCAAGTGCTACTTCCTGGGCGGAAATGATGCTCGGCGCGGCGGCGGCCGGGATCACGGGGCTCAGGCATAGTGACAGCGCCAAGGCAAGGCCTAGCGCGCGAGTGCGACGGGGCATCTGGGTTCTTTCGGTCAGATCCTCACTGATCGGTGAGGTCGGAAACTGGACGACAGCTGCCCGTCGGTAGTCCTCCAGTTACGGCTGCCACTCCTAGAATGACATACCCAGAGAAAATACAGTATTTGCACACTCGAAATTCACTTAGTTGTTTTGATGTATACAAACGCGGTTTCCGAACCGGGCTCGATTTCCGTTCGCCCTGCATCCTGGATCACCGGCCCCGCGGCTTGTACGCGGAGCCGCTCGAAGTCTTCATCGGACAGGTGCTGGATCCCGACCGGCGCATGGGCGGACAACCAGCGTTCGATGCGCTCGCCTTGTTCCTCGGTCAGCCAGGCGAACAGCGCGTGCGCGCTCTGCGCCGCAGCCTTGCCGGTGGACATCTGCAGTGATTTTCTGATGCCGATATTGACCTCCGCGACCAGCACCTCGTTGCTCTTGGGCAGTTGCGTGCCGGACACCTGTAGTTTGGCGATGAGTTTCGGCAGGTCGTTCGCCGGCAACGGCGGCAGGCCCACGGCTTGGGCCTTGCCGACCTGGCTCACCATCGCTTCGGTGAACACCTCCAGCACCTTGGAGAACATCTTGGGATTGGCGCGCCGCACCGATTTGGCAAATGCCTGCTCCGACCAGGTCTGCCATTCAGGTTCATGCGGCGAGCGGAGGTAGGCGATGACAGCTGCGCGGGCAACTGCTGAGAGGCCCTCGTCCTCGGTGGACGGATCTTCCTTGTCGATCCGCAGGATGATCGCTTGAACCAGTTCATCCGGATCGCGTTCGCGCAACTCACTCATGGAATCATTCTATTCAAAGCGCGCGGGGCCTCTCACCAACACCGGTTGCAGGGTCCCTGACCCTAGCTGCTCAGGAACGTGACCGTAATGCGCGCCTGCTGCGCGGCGTAAACCGCATGCAGGACGTTGGCTTCAACGAAAATGGAGCCTCCGATGCCCAACGTGGAGGTTGCGCCGCCAACGGTGAAATCAACTTCGCCGCTGATCACTTGGACGATGATCGGTGTGCGCGCCATGTGGTCCGGAAGCTCCACCCCTGCATCGAAGGCGATTTCGGTGATCTGGGCCTTCTCCCCCGCGAAAATGCGCTTGGCGGCGTACTTGCCGGGCTTGATCGGATTCCGTTCGGCATAGTCCTGGATTGTCCGGGCGATCAGCACCGAATCGCTCGCATCCGACGTATTCTGGCTCATGGCTAGTTCCTTCCGTAATTCATGGTGCGCAGGGAGATAATCATCCGACGAGATCGGCTAGTACCTTCGTCCCCTGACCTTGTGGACAATCAACAAGACGACGCTCGTCAGCATGGCAGTAGCGAGGCTGACCAGAACAGGGATCTGCCATTCTTGCTTAACTAGGGCATCGGAAGTGCCGCTCACGAGCGCGCCGAGAATGCTCCCGACACCGCGCTCCGTGCCTTGGCCGACCGCGGCGACACTCTCGAACAGCGCGGGCGTGATCCACTGGATCACGAGCGAGAGAATCCAGATCAGCAAATTGGCGGCCTTCAGGAACCCCAGGACTCCCAGCACCAGGCCGAGGACTACCGGCCCGGCATACCAGAGATATTGCGCGTAGGACTGCGCTCCGGAAACGAGGGAAGCCACGACCTGCAGCCAGTAGCTGATGCCCACGGCGATCAGCGCAACCAACGGGGCCGCTGCAATGAGCTTGAGCTTGACGATCAGGTAGTACAGCGCTTGGAACACGGCAAACAGGGTGCCAAGGAAATACAGGTGGCGCACCGAGTCCGCAGAGATCTCCCCGTCGAATAGTCCCGGTTCGACCACGTACGTCGCTTGGAATGCCAGCGCGATAAACCCGAGCACCACGCCGACATCGGTCACCACGGCGAATTTAGTACCGCCGTGCCCAACCCTGCGGGCGAAGAATGCGCTGAGCAGGGTCGCCATGGAGAAGACGAGCAGCAATCCGAGTGCGTCGTTCGAAGTGTAGGGAAGAATTGCTTGGTCTTCGTAGCCGATCCACAGCCACGGAAGGACGGCGAACGCCACGATCAGCAGCCCGGCCACCAGCTGCATCCACCAGCTTTGCCAGACGCCTGCGGTTGATCTCAACATTGCTCCTTCGAGTCCCCCAGTGTTCTTCTGGACTCATTCTTCCAGAGCTCAGGGCAACCTGTACGGCTTCAGGCCAGCGTTTCGCGAGCCCCGGAGCAGGAATGGCAAGACAAACGAGCGGCTCGGAGGTATTCCCTCAAGGGTGGAATACCTGCGAGCCGCTCGCGAATTCTATTCACCATGGTTCGATACGGGTGGTCGAAGCGCACGACAACGTTACAGATGACTTTGGTCTGGAACGTGCCGGTGAAAGTCGTTCTCGGCGGTAGCTCTTGACGACTTCAACTACGTTTATTCAACTACAGACCAGTCAGGGTGCGCAATACGCATCATCATGGTTGATCAATATGATCAATCTCGGCCCATCTCGTTTGCGTCGATCCGTCACTTTGCCGGCACTGCTCGAAAACCCTCCCGGAAGGGGCGTTCCGAACGGTGTTGACCTTGACGCAACGTCAACCTATAGCGTTTCCATATGGATAAGATTCGCCGAGAGAAACACCCGGACACGAGTTACAGCATCTCCGAGGTAGCCAAGTCGACCGGGGTGACCAGCAGAACCTTGCGGCACTACGACCACATCGGCCTGCTTCGTCCGGCATTCGTGGCTGACAACGGCTACCGGCATTATGGCCAGCACGAGCTGGTCCGCTTGCAACGGATCCTGCTGCTGCGCCAATTGGGCCTGCGGCTGGACACCATCTCCGAGGTGCTCGATTCCAAAACGGAACAGATCCAGGCGCTGGAAATCCATGTCAAAGACCTGGATCGGCAGCGGGAAAACATAGACCGTCAGATCAAGGCCCTGCGCCACAGCATTAGCGCACTATCGAAAGGGGAAACAGTGAATCTCGATTCGGCCTTCGAAGGGTTCAACGAGCAATACAAGGAAGAAGTCGTCGCCCGGTGGGGCTCGGAAGCCTACGAGCGTTCCGATCAATGGTGGCGCTCGAAGAGCGGCGCCGAGCGAGCCGACATGATGGAACAGGTCAAGGAGCTGAACCACGCGTGGGTACAGGCTGGCGAAGACGGAATCTCCGCCGACAGCGACGCCGCACGCCTGCTGGCTTCCCGGCACGTGCAGTGGCTGGCGTCCATACCGGGCACCCCGGCCGCTTCCGGCGACCCGGCGCAGTTGCGCGCGTACGTGCTGGGACTTGCCGACATGTACGTCGCTGATGAACGCTTCGCCAAGAACTATCAGGGGCACGCACCGTTCGTCCGCGATGCCCTGCATTCGTTCATGAATGAAGAGGAGCACTAGCAATCAGGTGCTTCGGCATACGTCTCGAAGACTCTGCCGGAGCGCCCGCTATGATTCCCTCTCGATTTCCTCGCGCGCTTGGGCATAGCGAGTCTGGATGTATTCCTCCAGCTTTTCGCGTTCCACGCGCCACACTCCCCTGCCTCCGATTTGGATGGCTGGCAGCTCTCCACTCTTGATCAACGCGCGGATCTGCGGAAGCTTGACGTTCAGCTCCTCGGCAACGTCTTCTAATCGCAAGAACCTCATGGCATCAGATTACTGTCATTTGCTGAAGTTAGATCTGATTCGACGCAACCTGTGCATAACGTGTTCCCTACGCCACAATTTATGCCGTTGCTGCCCCTGCGAGCACCGCGCACGCAACAAACCGGTCAGTCCGTGCAACACGCTTGGGAGATACTGGTCATTTTGACTAAAATCTATTTGTAGCACTCGCGATCTTCACGCACACGCCGTCATAGGAGACCACAGATGAATTCGGATACGTATCAGCTCGATGAAACCGACCGACGTATCCTTCTGGCCCTCGATGCCGATCCGCGTGTTCCCATCATGATGCTCGCCCAGCAGCTTGGACTGGCCCGAGGCACCGTGCAGTCCCGTTTGGAGCGGCTGGCGAACTCCGGCGCCCTGCGTCCGAATACTGCGCGTATTCTGCCGGCGGCCATGGGCCGCGGCGTCAGCGCGTTCGTCAGCGCGGAGCTGGACCAGGCCCGCCTGAACGAGGCGATCGCGGGACTGCGGCAAATCCCAGAAGTCCTCGAGTGCGTGGCTCCTGCCGGCGATACCGACCTGCTGATCCGCGTAGCCGCCACGGACCCCGACGACTTGTACCGGGTCAGCGAGGAAATTCGCCTCTGCCCGGGCATCACCCGCACCTCGACGTCAATGATCCTGCGCGACGTCATTCCGTTCCGCACCACCGAGCTGCTCAAGAAGTTGAGCGGCGAAAAGCACTAAGCCCGCATCTTTCACAACGGCCAGGCACCGCGTGCCTGGCCGTTAGTCTGTTACATGCTGGGGGATTCGTCCGGGCAGGTATTTCCGGGCCCTGAATACCTGGACCATGGAGGCGGCGCAGCAGATGGCGAGCAGCCCGATGAACAGCGCCGGGTGGGCCATCGGCCGCCACAGGGCGAACAGCGTGGGGAACGTGAAGCCGATGAAGCAGCACATGTAGAACCGTCCGGTCAGCTTGCCCAGATCCGCGGGACCTGCCAGATCCAGCACCTGGCTCAGCCCTGCGACCAGCAGGATTCCGTTCGCGGCGCCAGACACGACCGATGCCGCCATGCCCACGGCTTCGGAGCCGGTCAGCGAAACCACCAGCATCAGCAACAGGCCCGCCAAGGCGACGCCCAGCCCCCAGAGCAGCAGGCCGACCCGGCTGACATCGTTGAAACGGCGGATCAGCGGCTGGATTGCTGCGCCCATGCCCATCGTGACCACCACGGCGATCGTGGAATACAGCAGGCTGGATTGGCCCGGTTCGGCGGTCAGGGCGGGGACCACCGCGAACCCCGTGGCTGCCATCCCGAAGACCCAGGGGGCTGCGGGCAGCACCAGCCGGGTGAACCGCTTCATGTTCGCCATGCTGGTCCGCATCTGGTGCGCGGCAGGGGCAGCATCCGCCGGATCCACCTGGCGCAGGACGGCTGGCTGTTCCTCCTTGGCGGTGAGCATCAGCAGCAACCAGGCCAGCGTGGCGACCGCGTGGACAGCGTAGGCGAGTTCCGGGCTTTGGCTGGATCCGACAATCGCGCCGGAGATCGCCGGGCCGATGGCGAAGCCGGCCGAGGTGCACAGCGCCGCCCGGGTGGCGCCTGCCGGCCCGGGGCTGATCAGCTTGACCCAGCTGGTGACTGCCACCATGGCGAGCCCCATGCCCAGCCCGGTGAAGACGCGTCCGAGGTACAGGCCCGCTTCGGTGTACCAGCCGCCCATCAGGGCCAGGGATCCGAGCACCGAGAATGCCAGGGCCGCCAGCGTGAAGGGCTTTCGCCCGAAGCGGTCAGTCAGCGGGCCGCCGAACATCAGTGCAGGGATCATGCCGAGCAGATAGCTGCCCATGACCAGCATGGCTTCGAATTCGCTCAGCAGCCGTTGCTGCTGGTACCAGCTGATCAGGGAGACATACTGGTTGGCGCACCAGCCGGTGAGGATCAGGCAGATGCCGGGAAGCCACCACGAGGTGGTGCGGCGTGCGGTCTTGGAAAGTGCGATGCCTACTTCTCCAATTCGTGGAAAAGGCTGCGTACCCGGTCGGCGATTTCATCGCGGATCATGTTCATCCGTTCGGCGCCGGTGATGCCGTCTTCGCTCGGCTCGTAGGTGACCCAGCGTTCGGTCTTCACCTGCGGATCGAAGCTCGGATTGGCGTCGGTGCCGAGGATAACCACCCGGTCCACCGAGGCGGCCAGCGACGGATCGATGGGCTTGGGTTCGCCCTGGGCCATGTCCGCGCCGCACTCGGCCAGCGAGGCGACCGCTTCGTGATTGATCGAGGCACCGGGGTTGGTGCCGGCCGAATAGCTGGTGACCTTGCCGTCTGACACGTAATCCATCAGTGCCGCGGCCATCTGCGACTTGCCGGCATTGCGTGAGCAAATGAAGAGAACCGAAGGTGTAGTCATGAAAACAATTGAACCACCCAAAGCGTGCTTTGGGTGGTTCAATGTGCAACAGTGACGCTGGGGCGCCGGGATTCTCAGAGGGTCAGGTTTTTGCCGGTCTTGATCGTCTCGCCCTTGAAGAACGCCGGGTGGCGGACACGGCTGTAGAGCATGACCAGCACGCCCAGCAGCAGCACGCCGACACCGAGGATGAAGACCATGCCGATGCCGCCGATCTCCGAGCCCGAACCGTACTCCGGGTTCATGGAATCGACCGCGGTGACGAAGAACATCACCAGCAGGATGACGCCGCCCACCAGCGGAGCCAGGAACTTGAAGAAGAAGTTCCGGGCGTTGGCGAACAGCTCGCCGCGGAAGTACCAGACGCAGGCCAGCGCGGTCAGTCCGTAGTAGAAGCAGATCATCAGCCCGAGGGCGGTGATGGTGTCCCACAGGGCGTTTTCCGACAGCAGGCGGGTGACCACGTAGAATGCAGCGGCTGCGGCCGCCGAGACCACGGTGGCCACCGAGGGCGACATGTAGCGCGGGGAGATCTTGGCGAAGCTGCTCGGCAGCGCCTTGTAGTAGCCCATGGCCAGGATGGTGCGCGCCGGGGAGACCATGGTCGACTGCAGCGACGCCGCGGAGGAGGACATGATGGCCAGCGACATCAAGATGGCCAACGGGCCCATGACCGGTCCAGCCAGCACGGCGAAGATGGATTCCTGGTTGTCCGGGTTGCCGGCGCCCAGGCCGGTGGTTCCGACGCCGGCGAAGTACAGCACGGCGGTGGCGACGGCCAGGTACAGCGCGATGATGATCAGCACCGTCCAGGTGGCGCCGCGGCCCGGGACCTTGTTCGGATCGGTGGTTTCCTCGTTCATGGTCAGGGTGACGTCCCAGCCCCAGAATACGAAGATGGACAACGAGATGCCGGCGGCGAAGGCGGTGAAGGATTCCACGCCCATCGGGTTGAACATGTCCCAGGTGATTGGGGTGCGGTCGAACGGCGCATCAGCAGTGAAGGACATGATCGCGAACAGCAGCAGCACACCTACCTGGAAGCCCACCAGCACGTACTGGAAGACCTTGGTGGCGTTCATGCCCCGGTAGGAGATGTAGGCGGCGATGGCGATGAACACCAGCGTGGTCGGGATGTTGATCCACAGGTTCTTGGTCAGCGCCGCGATCCATTCCTGGCCGGTGAGCTGTGCGATGAGGATGTAGAAGAAGTCCACCGCCACCGCGGCCAGGTTGGAGAGCACGATCACCGTGGCGGCGATCAGGCCCCAGCCGCCCATCCAGCCGATCATGGGCCCGAAGGCCCGGGTCGCCCAGGTGAAGGAGGTGCCCGAGTCGGGCATGGCGTTGTTCAGTTCCCGGTAGCCCAGGGCCACGAGAAGCATGGGGATGAAGCCGGCGATCAGGATGGCCGGAAGGCTGGTGCCCACCTCGGCTACGGTCGCGCCGAGCCCGGCGGTCAAGGTGTACGCCGGGGCAATGCAGGAGATGCCGATAACGATCAGGCCCAGGACACCGACGGTGCCCTTGGACAGACCTTTTTCATGAAGTCCCGAATCGTTCGTTTCGGGAAGGCTATCCCGCCTCATTTCTTGTGACATTGTCAAAAACCTTTGGGAGTGTGCTCACCGTTGAGCCGCGGCAGTGCGCGCCGCCCTGGACGCTGTGTCAGGTATGCGGCAGGGCGGTCGACGGTGAGTGCGTTTTGGAGAGGATCCAAGGGATACGAATTTTTGATCGGCTTTCTACCGTGTTGATGGCAAGTGGGGAATGACGCCCATGGGGACGTTGAGGTGGCCGAGGATGCGATGCGCCTTCGGGCCGATGAACAGGCGGCGATGCGCCGCCAGGCGGGCCGAGCCGAGCAGGGCCAGATCTCCGGGCTGCCAGGACAGCTCGTTGATCGCGGTGTCGATGCTGCCGCTGGCGATGACCTCGACGCTCGCCTCGATGCCCAGTTCCTTCACCAGTTCATCGAGGTATTCGCGGATCCCGCGCACGTGGTCGTCGATTCCGGCGGAGCCTTCGGACACGTCGGCGTGGGCCACGAAATTTGCCACACGCAGCTTGATATTGCGCGCGTTGGCGACGCGGGCGGCCAGGGAGATGATCTCCTCGGCCCCGGGGCGGTCTCCGACGAACGCGGTCAGCCGGGTGATCTGCCCGCCTGCTTCGCGCAGGTTCTCCAAAGAGGCCGGTGAGGTCATGAAGACCGGCAGCGGCGAGGAGTGCAGCAGGGCGTTGGCGATGGCCCCGGGCATGAAGAAGCCGCCCAGATGGCGCTTGCGCCCTCCGAGCACGATTCCGTGGACTTCGAACTCTTCGCCGAGTTCGATCAGTCCTTCAGCGATGGACGACACGGAGCGCGCCACAACGCTGGCGCCGATTCCCTCGGGAACCAGCGCCAGTGCTTCGGCGGCCCACCGGTCCACCTGGGCGGAGAGAATGGTTTCATAACCATGGTCTCCGCCCGGGTAGACGGCGGTAAAGGGTGCGGCGGCAGGAAGAACGATGGCAATCTGCACGAATGCATCCTTCGTTCCGGCCACCACTGCGCTGGCCAACTCAATGGCCTCCGCGCCGCGTTCGTCGGCGGTGTAACCTACGAGCAGTTTCATCGTCTTAGACGGTGATCTTCGAGTCGGCCGGAGCGGTCAGGGTAGCCACGCCGTCGTAGGACTCGTCGTAGGAGGTTCCGTCGAGTTCCGCGAGAATGCGGGCCGCGTTGCGGCGGCCCATGCGTACTGCACCGTCAACGTGCTGGTAGCCTTCGCCGGCCAGGTCCGAGGAGGAGAAGTAGATCGGGCCAACGTTCTCGTTCTGGCTCGGGCCGAAGCGGTACAGGCCGCCCAAATCGTAGCTGGTGGCGTAGGCGCCGCGGGTCCACTCTTCGGAGCCGAAGTCGGAGAGGTAGAAGACCTTCGGATCCAGGGTCTTCTCGCCCAGGAACTCGGCCATGGCCTTCAGGATGGCTTCCTTGCGCTCGGCGTCGGTGTCCATGGCCCAGATCTTGTCGGCTTCCAGATCCGAGATGAAGCCGACGAGGGTGCCGGTGGATTCGCCGTCGAAGGTGTTGTCGTAGATTTCCTGGACCAGGTGGTTCGGGCCGAAGCAGGTGCCGGACAGGCCCTCTTCACGCCAGAACGGGGTGTCGTAGACCGCGTGCACCTTGATGACCAGGCCCATGGACTGGTGCTGGTGGGTGACGTGCTGCCAGCGAGGCAGCGGCGGGAAGTAGCTGATGCGGTTGTACAGGTTCGGCGGAACTGCCAGCACGGCCTTCTTGGCCTTCACGGTGACGTCGGCACCGTGGGCCACCACGCCGTCTTCGGACCATTCGAGCTTGAGCACCGGGTTCTCCAGGAACAGGGTGTCTTCCGGCAGGCGTTCGGCCACGGCGATGGACACGCCCTGCATGGAGGTCTTCATGCGGCGGTCCAGGATGAAGTCTTCGTCGACCAGGTTGTCGAAGGAGCCTGCGGAGGAGGCCATGAGCACTGCCTGCAGCGCGGAGAAGGTGTGGGCCGGCTTGGTCAGCATGCCGCCTGCGATGAACAAGCCGATGTTGTTGCAGGCCACCTCGTCGGAGGAGTTCTCGCGCAGGAAGTGGTGGAAGGAGATCTTGTCCAGCTCCTCGGCCTGCGGGTGCTCCCACGGCTTGTCCGGGTTCATGCCGGCGGCCAGCTCGTTCATGATCGCGATGAGCTTGTCCATCTCGGCCACGGTGGCTTCGCCAACCGGGAAGTCCTCGCCTTCGTAGATGATGGCTTCGCCGGCCTCGGTGCGGTAGACGCTCTTGCCCTGCTTGTAGCGCTCGAAGGTCTCGATGCCCAGTTCCTCGATCAGCGAGTACAGGCCGGTCTGGTCCGGGCTGATCCACTGGCCGCCGATCTCGATAGTGGCGCCGTCCATGGTGTCGGTCCAGGTGCGGCCGCCCACGCGGTCGCGGGCTTCGAGCACCGCTACGGACTTGCCGGCCTTGACCAGCTCGTAGGCGGCGGTCAGGCCGGAAGGACCTGCACCAATGACAACGACATCACGTTCGAGATGTTTCATAACTGCTCTCCTAGAACTATAAAATGAATTCAGTTCATTTATCTTTCCTATAGCATAGGGTACGAACACGATCTTGTGAAGTAACCCACGTCAGCTAGGGGATCATCAATGAGCGAAGAGGCGCCTCGCCGTGCGGGCAGACCGCGCAGAGCCGTGCTCACCCGGGAACGCATCACCAGCCACGCGCTGGAGCTGGCTTCCGCCGACGGCTACGAGGCCCTGACGATGCAGCGCCTGGCCAAATCCCTGGGCGTTGCCGCCTCGGCCCTATACAACCACGTGTCCTCTAAGCACGACCTGTTGCAGTGGGTCCAGGAACTGGTGATGACCGATGTGGACACCTCGGTCTTCGACACCCTGGCGATCTCCGAGGCGCTGGTTGAATGGGCCACGAGCTACCGGAATGTCTTCGCCCAGCACATTCCCCTAGTTCCGGTCATTGCGGTGCTCCCGGTGTCCGATTCCCCGCGCACCTTGAAGATGTATGAACGGGTCGCCGAGGCTTTGCGCGACTACGGGTTGAAGGACGAGGCAATCATCCCCACCATCGTGGCGCTGGAATCATTCATTTTCGGCTCGGCCATGGATACCGCCGCCCCGCACGACATCTTCGACGCGCGGGACCACAAGGATGCCACCCCGAACTTCACACAAGCAGTGTCCGATCAGCGCGCCACCGGGCGGAACACCAGCGACGACTCGTTCCAGCGCGGCCTGCAGGCCATGGTCGCAGGCCTCCTGGCGGCAGGGAGCGAAAAATGACTCAAGCCCACGACGCCGACGGGCCGCAGAAGAAGTCATGGCTGGCACGTATCACCGGCAAGCAGTGGACCTCGGTGGCGCTGGTCATCGTGGCCTTGGTGTTCATCTTGCAGAACCTGAATATCGTGCGCGTCGAATTCTTCCTGTTCCACACCGCCGCTCCGTTGTGGGCGATCCTGCTCATCACTTTGGCGGCGGGCTATGTGATCGGGAGATTCTCCAAGCGCCGGGACTAGTCGTCCAGGATCGCCCACTCCCCGACTTCTTCGTTGTCGGAGTCGAAGACGTCTTCCTGGGCGCCGGGAACGAGCGGATACATGGTGATCTTGGTGGACCAGTCACGCAGAATCTTCTGCAGCTCCTCCAACGGCTTCAGCTGCATATTCTCGGTGTCGAAATTGACTTCCAAAACAAAGCGCATGATGCACTCCCATCCCTCGCGTTGCGGCAATCCTATGCCCTGATTCGCTGAAATACGAGACTTGACAAGGGCTGGACAATGACGGACCCGCAATGGATGAAATCTGCACGTGAATGGCAGAAGCGGGGCCCAAAGGGACCCCGCTTCGCACGGTGAAAGTTATGCGATTACTGCATCGTGGTCATCGTCGCGATGGAGTCAAAGGCTTCGGGGCCGCCGACCTTGTACAGGGCCAGCAGCAGGCCGCCGAAGACGGTGCCCATGATCGCGCTGAAGCCCAACGAGATCTTGGCCAGCGAGCGGACCTCGTCGCGGCTGATGGCGCTCTCGTTGTTCAGGTACCGGGCTGCGCCGGCGCTGATGCTTGCCGCCGGGGTTGCAGGCTTCTCCGCTGCAGGCTGGGTCGGCGCCGATGCAGTCTGGGAGATGGCAGGGGCTACTGCCGGTGCCGCCATCAGGATGTTCGATGCGGTGTCGATCTCTCCGCCACGCAGGTAGGCGACGGTCGAACGGTGCTTGCGGTCCTGGCGGAGCTTGACAATGTTCGAGCCATGTCGTGCCAACAGAATATCTTCGCCAAGTGGGATCGTGCCCATCGATAACCGCTCTCCTAAGTAAATTCAAACACCGTACTTCCAGTAAACCCCACGAATTTTCGCTACCTGTTAAATACTTGTCTATTTGTTCACAAACACACATGGACCTGTGATGCAAACGGCATGATTTCAGCGTTAAACGCGCCTACGTCACACCTGGATGGGCTTCCGGGCGGCGTTCAGGCGCCTGTGGGAATCCGTTCAATCGGGCAGCTGGCCGAAGGCTTCGGTATCCGAAATGGGGCCGAGCACCAGGATGCGGTCACCGGGCTTGAGCACCGTCTGGGCATCGGCATGCTGCCAGCGGCCCTCGTCATTGGTGCGGGCCGCCACTGTTACCCCGTAGTGCTTGCGCAGGTTGCTGTCGCCGAGTTTCAGCCCCTGCAGCACCTTTGGCGTCGTCATTTTCACCATGGCGAATCCACGATCGATTTCGAGGTAGTCCATCATCGATCCGCGCACCAGGTGGGCTACCCTTCGGCCCATGTCCTTCTCCGGGTAGATGATGTGGTGCACGCCGAGCTGTTCGAGAATCAGGCCGTGCTGGTCATCCAGCGCCTTGGCCCAGACATGGGGAATGTCCATGCTCAACAGCTTTGAACAGGTGAGGATCGACGCCTGGAGGTGGTTTCCGATGGCCACCACAACCCTGTCGAATTCGTTGAGCGAGAGCTGTTCAAGAGCTTCGCGCTTGGTGGCGTCGGCCCGGACCACTTGGGTGAGTTCCCCATTGAGGGACTGGACGATACCTTCGTCCAGGTCGATTCCCAGCACGCTGGTTCCCGAGCTCATCAGCTCCAGAGCCAGCGAAGCTCCGAAACGTCCCAAGCCGATGACTGCGACGGAGTTTGCATGGGCGATTTTCTTGGCCGCACCGCGGCCGCCGGAGAAGTTAACCAATTGCTGGCCTTTCCTTTGGAAGTTCGAATACTGCCTTCTTGTCGCGCAGGGCGAGCGCCGATCCGAGCGACAGGACGCCGACGCGTCCCAGGTACATCAGCGCGATCAGCACCGCTTCGCCGGTCGCGGGCAGCTCGGGGGTGATGCCGGTCGACAGCCCCACCGTGGCGAACGCCGAGGTCGCTTCGAACAGGCATTCATCCAGAGTGAATTCGGTGATCACCAGCAGCGCCATAGTTCCCGTGAAGACCGCGGCCACCGCGACGAGCGCCACCGTGATCGCCTGGCGGTGCACCGAACGGGACAGCCGCTTGCCGAAGATGTTCACTGCGGCTTCCCCGCGTAGTTCGGTGAGGATGATGAAGAACAGGACCGCGAAGGTCGTGATCTTGATGCCGCCACCGGTGCCTGCCGGGCCAGCGCCGATGAACATGAGCAGATCCATGCCCAGCCAGGTGGCCGAATGCATGTCCCCGATATTGATCGAGTTGAACCCTGCGGTACGCGTCTGCACGGATTGGAAGAATCCAGCCAGCAGCTTGTCCTGGACGGACATAGGCCCCAATGTGTCCGGGTTGGCCCACTCCATGGCGGTGATGAATACGGTGCCCAACAGCAGCAAGGCAACGGTGCCTACCAGCACGATCTTCGTATTCATGGACCATTTCAGCCTGTTCCGCGCGTATCGGCGGATCTGCAGGATTACGGGGAATCCCAGGCCGCCGAGGATGATCGCCGCGGCAATAGGAATGCAGATCCACGGGTCGGATGCGAACCCCACCAAGTTGTCGGAAAAGAGTGCGAATCCTGCATTGTTGAAAGCGGAGATCGCGTGGAACCCTCCGTAGGCCAGACCTTCCCCGAACGAATAGCCGTACCCGAGGATGAATCGGGCAGCCAGCAGCACCGCGATGATGCCCTCGATCGTGAACGTCACCTTCACGATCGACAGGGCGGCGTTCTTCACGTTTGGGCCTTCGACGGCCTTGGCCTCGGTCTGCGCAGTGATTTTTGCGCGCAGGCTGAGTTTTCCCAAGATGCTCAGCGAGAACAGGGACGCGACGAGCATGATGCCCAGACCGCCGGCCTGGATCAAGGCGATGATCACGATTTTCCCGAAAACGCTGAAGTGCGTCGCGGTATCGAGCACCGCGAGGCCCGTGACGCAGACTGCTGAAGTTGCGGTGAACAGCGCATCGATGAAAGGCGTCCACTGCCCGGTGGAAGAGGAAAGAGGGGACGCGAGAAGCAACCCGCCGATCAGGATCGTGATGGCGAATCCCGTAGCCACCATGCGGGCCGGCCGCGCCACCACGGTTGATCCGGAAACATGAAAACGGTGCTTTCGCTGGAGTTTACTCATAGAATCCGAATTCGTAGTGCCTGCCGTCTACATGTTGTAGAAAAGCCTTACGAATGGAAAACAGTACACCTGCTTCACCGGCTTGCCAAGAGGTCAATTTTCCCGCGGCCGATCCCCCGCTGTCGGGTGGGTGACCAGCGACAACGAGGTAGCTCGGGCATCCCCGCGTGCGCGGATTCGTTGGTGCCGAGGGCATTTGTTTCGGCGTTAACGGACAGGGCGCAAAAAAGCGGAGGCAGGATCCTGCCTCCGCTTTTCATTCGGATCGTAATCCGAAGCCGCTATGCGGTTTTGATGTTCCGATGCTTGCGCGCGCGCTTGGCCGCGCGGATCTGCACCGTCAATTCATTGTTCGTCATGTCATCGGGTGATGCGATGTCGTAGTCATGCGCCTGCTTGAGCAGACCCTGACGAATTTCCGCGTGATGGTTGCGGTTGTATTTACGCACCATGACGACCGTTACGATTGCCAGCACCGCCAGGGTGACCAGGGCAGTGAGCATTGTGGTTTCCACGTTCATTGTCTTCTCGACCCCCTTTGTCTTCAAGTTGAGGATTCCGCAGCCCGCGATCCCAGCTAGGAGCTGTGTTCAATTCAAACTTCCCGGACGCTTCATTCTCCTGTACAGAAGAACAACAAGTTTAGCAGATTTATTCGAATTACTGAATTGGGGTATCGAATCGGCGCGTAATTGTCACTTGGTTCCGCCGCTTGGATCCGCTAGAACTCGCCGGTACCATGGCTGTGCTCGAAGACCAGCGAGGTCTGCGTGGTCGCCACGGCTGGATTGGCTGACAAGTTGTCCAGTACGAACTGGCGTACATCTGACGAGTTGCGCACGGCCACGTGCAGCACGAAGTCGTCAGCGCCGCCCAGGAAGAAAAGCTGGCGCACCCCGGGTTTGTCGCGCATCTGCGTGGCGAAATTCGCCATCAGGTGGCGGGCTCCCGGGCGGATGCGCACGAAGATCAGGGCTTCGAGCTCCCTGCCGAGCACCTGCGGGTCCACCTCGATGGTGAACCGGGAAATCACTCCGGAATCGCGCAGGGCGTTGAGCCGTGCCAGGCACGTCGATGCAGCGATGCCCAGCTCTTCGGCCAGCGAGTTGTTCGTCCGCCGGGAGTTCTTGGAGAGCAGCTCCAGCAGCTTGCGGTCTAGTTCATCAAGCTGCGCCGTGGGGCCGCCCGAGGCGTTGGTTCCATTGAGCATCGTTTGCACACCTGCTTTCAATGAGTCGTGGTGCTTCCATTGATCTTGCGGAGGGCCGCTGCCGGCGCTACTGCGGCGGGATATTGTCCGGGGCGTCGTGCGCTATGCGGCGCTTGCGCATCCGGAGAATGACTACGGCGGCCAGCGCGATCACCAGCGCCCCGCCGACGAGCCACGGCCAGTCCAGGGCCAACCACGCATAGAATACCGCCAAGCCGATCGTGGTGTAGAGCAGCGCCCAGGCCATGGCGCCCACCGCCACCGCCGGCAGGTAACGGCGCACTGGCATCCGGCTGACGCCTGCCGACGTATTCACCGCGGACTGGATGCCCACCGTCAGGAAGCTCAGTGGAATCGCCAGCATGCCCCACCGGGCGATGAAGCGCTGGGCGCGCTGGTAGGCCCGACCATGCAGGTGCCGCTCAAACCTCGTATGCTCCACGCCCTTGGCGATGCCGCGACCGACCCAATAGGTGGCATTCCCGCGGGCGAACGCCAGGCAGAAGAAGAATACGAAGGTGATGGCAAATGGTGCGTCGTTGGTGAGCCATGAGATGGTTTCGGACATGCTTACGGAACGCTCTTGATCTGGCGGACCAGCGCTGCGCCGACCAGGCTGATCACGGCCGAAATGAGGAACAGGGTCGGGTAGCCGCCGAACCAGGTCACCGACAGCCAGGCCACCAGCGGTGCAACCACCTGCGGCAGCGAGTTGGCAATGTTGATCATGCCCAGGTCCTTGCCGCGCGAATCGGCGTGCGGCAGCACCTGGGTCAGCAGAGCGAAGTCGACGGCCA
The DNA here is from genome assembly GCF_001454985.1 of Arthrobacter sp. YC-RL1. NCBI lineage: Bacteria > Bacillati > Actinomycetota > Actinomycetes > Micrococcales > Micrococcaceae > Arthrobacter > Arthrobacter sp. YC-RL1. The sequence goes on along the minus strand of NZ_CP013297.1, from coordinate 802,863 downwards.
GGTAGGCGCCGAACCCAATGCCCAGCAGCACCGCGGCGATGACGGCGGTCGTGAAGTTGGAGGCGAAGGCCAGCACCCCGGCGGCAAGGGCCACGATGACCGAGGAAATGATCACGAATTTCTTGCGCTTGCCGTCGCGGTCGGAGATCTTTCCGGAGATCACCGAGGAGAAGATCACGCAGAATGCGTAGATAGCGGTCAGCACCAGCACGCCCTGGGCCGGGTCCGGATGGCCCAGCTGGTCCTGCAGGAAGAACAAAAGGTACACCAGGCACAACTGGCAGCCGAGATACAGCATGAAACGGGTCAGCCACGCCCAGCCGAAGTCCTTGTGCTTGACCGGGTTGATCCAGAAGCTCTTGAGGAATTCGCCCGCTTTCAGCGCCGGCAGCGCGCCCTTGGGCAGCGGAACATCCTGGCGCATCATGACGTACGGGATGGAGCACAGCGCCACTGCCACCGCGACGATGGCATAGCCGAAGACCAGATCCTGCGCGGCATACATGCCGATGACCGCGCCGATCAGCGAACCGCAGGTCTGGCCCAGCGCCACCAGGCCGCCCACCATGCCGCGCTGCTCCACCGGGACCTTGTCCGGAATGGCAGCGAAGATCGCGGCCAGCGCGGCATTGCCGGCCGCCTGCATCAGCGCCCAACCAAGCACCAGCAGGCTCACCGTCTGGGCCGTGGACATCAGCAACAGCGAGAGCGCACCGGCGAGCGTGCCGAAGAAGACCCAAGGGATGCGCCGGCCGAACTTCGAGGTGCTGCGGTCGCTCAGCGCTCCGAACAGCGGATTGGCCACCAGCGAGACGGCCGCGCCCACGCCGGTGACCAGCGAGAGGATCGCATTCTTCTGGCTGGCATCCAGCTGCTGGGCATGCAGTCCCAGCAGCACCTGGATGGGCGCGAAGAAACCGACGTTGATGCCGATATGCACGATCACCAGGGCGGTGATCCAGGCGGCGCCTACGCGCCGGGTGGGAACCTGCAATGCGGCAGGGATGCTTCCCGGGGCTCCAGCGCTCATGGGGCGGGTCGTCCTAACTCGCGGGGACCGATCTGCGGGTCCTCCAGCTGTTCAATGCCGGGGGTGATGCCGCGGGTGATCAGCTTGCGCACTGCCTTGGACATCAGTCCCCCATCGATCATGGAAGCCGCCACCAGCGTGCCGGATTCGTCCAGGCCGAATACCGTTTGGATCTTGCGGCGGCGGTTGTGCCGCTTCACGACGCTGGCAACCTTGGAGAAGTCCCCCACGGTTTCCACGTGGGCATCGTGGCGGTCGGACCAGAACCACGGGACCGACCGGCCGGGCACCGGGGTGCCGAGAATGGTGGAGGCGGCAATGGCCGCGTCCTCCATCGCTGCTTCCCAGTGCACCGCACGGGGGCGCCCTGCTTCGCGGGCCGCGTCGCCCAGGGCCAGCACCTGCCGATGGCTTGTCGAGCGCTGTCCGGCATCGACCAGGATTCCGTTCTCCACGTCCAGGCCTGAGCGTTCGGCGAGCGCGGTATCCGCTTCGACGCCGATGGCCGAGACAATGATGTCCGCGTCGTGGCGCTCGCCGGAGACGATAGCGTAGCCGGGGCCCAGCTCGGTCACCGTGCCGGTGATCGTGGTGACGCCGTGGGACTGGTGCTCCGCATGCAGCTGCTCGGCCAGATCCTCGCCCAGCACGTGCGCCAGCGGGGCGTTGGAGCTGGAGACCAGAGTGACCTGGGCACCGAACATCCGGGCGGTGGAGGCGAATTCGGCGCCGACCAGGCCTGCCCCGATGACCAGCACACGCTGGCCGAACATCCCGTCTTCCAGCTCGAGGGCCAGATGCTGGGCGTCGGCCGCGGTGTGCAGGCTGCGCGCGAATTCCGCGCCGGGCACGTCCAGGGTGCGCGGGATGGTGCCAGTGGCCAAGACTACCCAGTCGTCCTCGGCCGTCGGCACCTGCAGTTCCGTGATTTCTTCCTGGACCAGGTTGATACGGTTCTCGCGGTACCAGGAGACCGGCGCGAAGGGCTCGACTTGCAGGGCCTTGCTCAACGGCGGTCGGTCGTAGGGAAGCCCCTGCGTATCGCTGATGCTGATGGTTCCCGCATAGTTCCGGCTGACCAGTTCACGGGCCAGGGTGTAGCCGGCGACTCCTGCCCCGATGATGTGTACGGAGGACATCTAGATGTCGAGCTCCAGGTTGCCGTCCACCACGTTGACCTTATAGGTGCGGGCGTCCTTGGTGGCTGGCATGCACAGCACCTTGCCGGTGCGCAGGTCGAAGCTGGAGGAGTGCAACGGGCACTCTACTTCGCAGCCGTCGATCCAGCCTTCGGAGAGCGACGCGACTTCGTGGGTGCATTCGTCCTGCAGCGCATAGAAGTTACCGTCTTCGGCGTGGAACACCGCGATGTCCTCGATGGCTCCACTGTCTTTTGCCTCTACCAGCAACGCTTCGCCTTCTGGCAACTGGTCTGCTGGACCGACACGGTAACTCACAATGACTCCTTTGGTGCGCAAATAGTTCTGAACCTATCTTGTCACCTAATTAGGCGATGCACATATTAGCGGTGTCACCTCTAAGCCCTCTGGATGGTTCAAACAGAAGAAATCATGGATCTCAGCGGATGGTTCGCCGTCAGCCCGCCCATCAGCCGGATGCCGTCCAGCCCGTTGCCGGCCGGTTCGACCAGCCGCGCTCCGGGAACCAGCGAGGCCAGCTCTGCCGTGAAGGCCGAGCGTACCCGGGCACCGGCGAATACTCCTCCGAGGCAGGCAACACTTGCCTGCGAGGCATCGGCTTGGCCTGTCCGGCGCAATGCGGCGGCCGCCGAATGGGCCAGCTCTTTGCCCGCGAGATCGCAGATCAGGGCAGCGACCGGATCGGTCTGGGCGTAGCGGGAGACTTCCTTCCCGAAGGAGGCCACCACGGCGATCTTGTCGGGCGCGGCCTGGAGCTGGATGTAGGCTTCTTCTAGCTCCGGCCAACGTTCTTGGACCGGGCCGGTCAACGCTGTCTGCGGTCCGCGGCCATCGTGCGCGCGCATCACCGCGGATAATGCCTGCTGCCCCATCCAGTAGGCGCTGCCGGCATCCCCCATGATGTTGCCCCAGCCGTCCACGCGGGCCGTGTTGTTGGTTCCGACGGCGAGGGTGACCACGCCGGTTCCGGCGGCAACGACCGCCCCGGGCCGGTCTCCCAGCGCGCCCAGATAACTGGAAACTGAGTCATGGGCAAGGTTGAGACCCGAGGCCACGCCTGGCTGCAGCATCGCCCTGAGCGCCCCGGCGTCATGCTCGGCCTTGGTCAGCCCGGTGGTGCCGATGGAAACGACGTCGAATCCGGTACCGCGGATACTTGCTGCGTGCCCGATAGCGGCCGCCAACTGCGGCAGTACCGGCAGATGCGTCTGGACCCCAGGCAGGCGACGTTCCGCGACGTAGCCCTTGTCGATAATCCTGAGTTTTATTTCGGTTTGACCGCCGTCGACCGCCAGTTGCGTGTGGAACATGATGATTAGATCTCCCTGTCGTCATTCATAGGCTATGTTCAACCTGCGGATCGATTCCCCGTGACATGCGGCCGTGATGACGGACGGTTTTTCAGCCTGGTCGGAGTTCTGGGCCTCAATGGCTCCGTGGAAAACCCGGCAATTGGCGAAAGAACAGAATCGGCCGAATGCAATTTACGAATGGCGCGCGATTAGTTCTTTGAGCGAATTGTGCCCAATCACGTCATGGAACCGCAAAAAATCTTAGAATAGAAAACATGCAAGAAGAACAGCTGATGCAAAAGGTGGAAGACGAATTCACCGCCCTGTTGTTTCGTGCGCGCCAGATGCTGGTTCGCCGCGCCAAAATCATCCATCCTGAACTCCAGGACCAGGGTTACCGGCTTCTCGCAGTCGTCATCCGCGAAGACGCCCAGCAGCAGGGTGTGCTCGCCGAAAAGCTCCGCCTCGACAAGGCCACAGTGTCGCGGTTAGTGCAGCACCTGCAGTCCATCGGGCTGGTCTCCCGGGTTCCGGATCCGCGGGACGGCCGGGCTCAGCTGGTCTCCGCCACCGATGAGGCCCGCGAGAAATGGAGTTCCAGTGGCGACATGCTGCGCCAGCAATTACGAAACCACCTCAGCGACTGGAACCACGACGATCTGGAAGAATTCGGCATTCTCATGCACCGGCTCAACTCGACCTTTGACGACATCGTGTAGGCGCTCCGGACCCTGAACACGCGAAAGGCGGATTTCTGATCAAATTTTTTGATCAGAAATCCGCCTTTCGCTGTACAGCAGCAAAACGACCTACTGCATCAAAGCCAGGAAGTCATCCGCGCTCAGCACCGAGGACTGTGCCGCATCCGTCTGCTCGCCCAGTACGTCGTTGAATAGTGCTGTCTTTTTTGCCTGCAGGGCCAGCACCTTGGATTCGATGGTGTCCTTGGCAACCAGCCTGTAGACGTACACCGGCTTGGTCTGGCCGATGCGGTGCGCACGGTCGATGGCCTGCGCTTCGGCCGCCGGGTTCCACCAGGGATCCAGCAAGATGCAGTAGTCGGCGGTGGTCAGATTGATGCCGAAGCCGCCGGACTTCAGCGATATGAAGAAGACCGGGAATTGCCCGTCGGTGAACCCGTCAATCATGTCCTTGCGCTTGGGACCGCTGGTCGCGCCGTCCAGGTAACCGTGGTCGATTCCGAGTTCCACCGCAATGTCTTTCGCCTTGCCCAAGAAGCTGGTGAACTGGCTGAAGACCAAGATCTTGTGCCCCTCGGCGACTGCGTCCGCCATGAGCTCGCGCAACATCTCCAACTTGGCGCTGGGAGCATTTCCCTCATCAACCAGGGAAGGGTCAAGCGCCAGTTGCCGGAGCAGGGTCAATGACTGCAGGATCTTGAACCGGTTGGAATCCACGTCATCCACCAGTCCCAGCACTTCCTGGCGCACCCGCTGGAAACGGCGGTCATAGGCCTTGCGGTGCGCCGGTTCCAGCTCGACTTCCAGTACTTGCTCGGTCTTGGCGGGAAGCTCCGGAACTACCTGTTCCTTGGTACGGCGCAGCACAAACGGGCGCAACCGCTTCTTGAGCCGTTCCAGCCGTTCCGAGTCGCCGTCGGAAATCTGCTTCTGGTAGTTGTCCTTGAATGCCTTCTGGCCGCCAAGCAGACCGGGCGCAGCCAGCGAGACCAGGGCCCACAGCTCCATCAGGTTATTCTCCATCGGGGTACCGGTCACCACCAGCTTGCACGGAACCGGCAGCTGGCGCGCCTGCTTGTATCCCTTGGACGTGTGGTTCTTCAGCTGCTGCGCCTCATCGAGAATCAGCACGGAGAACCCTGCCTCCTCGAATTCTTCGAATGACAACCGGAAAATGGCGTAGCTGGTGACCACCAGTTGGGCATCGCCGATTTGCTCGACAATGCTCTTCCCTGCCTTTTTCGCCGTGGAGGTGATGGACTGGACCCGCATCTGCGGGGTGAAACGATGCGCTTCGTTAACCCAGTTGCCAACCACAGAGGTCGGAGCGATCACCAGGAACTTCTGCTCCGGGTTCTGGGTGCGGGCCTGTTCGAGGCCTGCCAGCAGCTGGACGGTCTTACCCAAGCCCATGTCGTCCGCCAGCACCCCGCCCAGCGAATGCGTGCGCAGGAAGTTCAGCCAGGCGGCGCCTTGCTCCTGGTACGGTCGCAGTTGCGCCGTGAACGAGTCGGGGAGGTCGATCTTCTCCAGCTGCTCGCCGTTGGTCAGTTCAGACATGGTCTGGAGCCACTGGTTTTCCTGGGCTTCGATGATGCCCAAGTCCACCAATTCCTGCCACCAGTCGATGCTCAAGCGGTGGATTCGGATGCTGTTGCCGGACACGGTGCCCAGTTCCCCGGCTTCCTGGACCAGCTGGCGCAGCTGGTGGAATTCCGGTCCGTCAATCGGAATCACCGTCATGTCCTCAAGGACCAAGTATTCGTCCCCCATGGTTAATGCGGAAAGCAATTCGGCGAACGGCACCTTCATCCCGTTGATGGACACCTCGACGGCCAGGTCGAACCAGTCTCCGGTGCTCTCCCCCGCTTCGATGCTCACCTTGGCCGGTTCGGAATTCAGTGAATAGCTCGGCAACTGCTCGTGGCCGGTGATGAGGATATCCGGGTGTTCCTCAAGCAACGGAAGGAGGTACATGACGAATTCAATGGCTTGGCTCTTGGAGAGTTCTTGTTCTGGGAAGACACCGTTCTTGGTCGTCTGGCCCAGTGGTTGGTCCCCGCCGAGCTTGTCGTTCACCGAGCTGATGATCTCGCGTTCAACCGACTTCTGGCGTGGCGATTTGGGCGGATATTTCCACGCAAAGCTCATGGTCAAACCAGTTCCAGTTTCAGTCAGCTGAAGCTGGAGCACCGGGCGTGCCGGCTGGGGAACCCTGTAGCTGGCATCTTCGCTGCGCACCGGTGCCACCTGCCGAAGGGAGTTCAGGTACCCACTTTCGAAGTCCTCGATGTCTTTGGTCGGAACCATCATTGCGCCGGCGCTGATGAGATCCCTCAGCTCCGGCCCTACCGCGTCTTCCAGCGGTGCCAGTGAAAGATTTTTCGCCTTGTCCAGCGGTTTGTCGGCAAAGGCAATCATGGACGGCGGGTTGCCCAATGCCAAGACGTTATCCGTTTCGCCGTTCGGACCGCGGAAAATGCCTTCAATGGTCAGGCCGCTGTCGTTTCGCCGCAAGTCGAGAAAGGCTGAACCGGAAAGATCCGCAAAAGACACCTCGCTGCGGTTGCTGGCGTTGCCGTTGACAATGTGAATTCCGGTTTCATGGATCAGGTCGAAGGCTTCGCGCAGGTCTTTTCCGGGCAAGTTGTTCAGGATGATCCAGTCGGTCGCATCCCAGACATGGCCATATTGGTCATGCTGGGATCGTTCGTTGAGCATGACCAATTCGTTGGCGGCGCGGCGCTGCTCCTTGGCGAACCTGTCGTCAAATGGCAGCTTACGCCAAGATACTCCGGTCTGGACCCAGGGGCTGCGGGTTCCCCTGCGGGCCGGACGCGCGTTGAGGTTCAAGGTCGGCCGGCCAAATCGAGTGGCGGGGATGACTTTGAGGATCAGTCCCAGTGGTTCCTCTTCAAGGTCGTTTTCGTGCTCAGCACCGGCAGGCACCTGCGGAAGCAGCCGCTTCAGGGTCCGTTCCCATTGCGGAGCCTGCGGAGCTTTCCAGGTGTCTTCTGCCCTGACTACATCCGAAACTGCGAAGCCGCCGCTGCCGATCTGGGTTGCTTCCACGAGCAACGCTGCGACATCCGCGCAGGAATATTCTTCCGGATGCGCATCGCAACGGCTGCTGAAGCTGATGCTCGTGCCCTCGATGGAAAGCTGGACCACGACGAAGGCCCGGAGAACCCAGCCGGAAACGATCGAACGACCGGGCATCTGCCGACGGTCTGAAATGGTCACCTGCCCGGAATTGGCCATCAGCCACCCTTGGCTGTACTCGCCTTCGGTGACCAGGGTTTGAGCGGCGACGGGGGTCAGCTGGTATTCCATGCTCACAACTTCTCGGGTAGGAGGCCGCGCCGTAACTGCGCGGAGTTCGTGATCAATTCTATCGACGCAATGGACAGTTCTTCCTGTGACGAAACATGAAGAAAGCTATTTACCAACCACGAAGAAACCCGGTAGAAAAGTAACTACTGAATCACGAGTTCTAACCACACAAGCCCTGGCTGGTTGGACGGCAACCCTATTCGCGTCATTGTGCGGGGTGCTCCAGGTGATGATTCGACGGACCTGAAAGACAGATTCGTAAGCGATGGCGCCCCTTGCGCCAGAAAGGGGATCAATTCCTCATGTCTACCGCAGCTTCCACCCTTTCCGTTGCCGAAGACCGCTCCGTCCGCCTGCAGCAGGCTGGCACCGGCTGGGGCGAACGCATCTCCACCGCCCCGGACAGCGCCAAGCTGACCTTCACCGTCCAGGGCGAGGGCTTTGGCTCGGTGGCCAGCAACATCGTCTCCGGCAAGCACACCTTCACCGTGGACGAGCCAGCGGCACTGGGCGGCGATGACCTGGCAGCAAGCCCTGTCGAATATGCGCTCGGTGCCCTGATTTCCTGCCAGGTGGTTGTCTACCGCCTGTACGCCGAGCGTCTAAACATTCAGGTTGACGACGTCAAGATCGTGGCCAACGGGAATTTAGATGTACGCGGCCTGTTCGGCATCGACAAGTCGATCCGCCCCGGCTTCACCTCGGTGGATCTCGATGTGCAGATCACCGGCCCGGAAACCGCGGAGCGCTACGATGAACTGCGCCAGGCAGTCGACGCCCACTGCCCGGTTCTGGATCTGTTCGCCAATCCGGTGCCGGTGAGCACAAAGATCTCGCTGGTTTCCAACAACTAGCTGATCAGCATGGCGTTGCCCGCTTCACGGGCGACGCCATGCTTTACACAGAGCCTTGTTTCCACGGCGTGGCACTCATAGGCTGACTGCGAAGGCTAAGGACCGGAAGAAGCTGCCATGTCTGCGCCGAAAATTGTCCAGTGGGACCCAAGGATCCCGAGGCGTCTCGGCAGTGTTGCGACCGGAGAGCAGAACCGCACGGCCATGAAGCAAAACGCCATCGAGATCGGCGGCTACATCCCGCTGAGGAACTGGCGCTGTGCTGGGGAAACGCGTCAAAGGATCTGACCACCTGTCTGATGAATGAGTGGGTCTACGACCGCAAGATGACCGATGAAGGAACTGGTCAGCCTGCTGAGCAATTGGACAGTAAGCGAACTAACCACAATTTCGACCAGACTCGGCATCCCTGCGAGTCTGCTTCACGCCTGGTCGATGCCGTTACCGACGGATACTGTGCTCCCCTGCACCGCTAGTTTCCGACCGGCTGGTCGCTATAAAGGATGTAGAGATTTCCAGGGTACGTATTCCTGCCGGCAAACGTGTGAGCACCATGGGGGCGTCGGCCAACCGCGACGAAAGCGCTTTCGGAGATCCCGACGACATCCTCCTCGACCGGCATCCGAGCCTGAACTCGCTTTACGGGGCAGGGATCCACAACTGCCCCGGTGCGCCCCTGGCACGGCTGGAACTGCGGGTATTGATCGAAGAACTGATCTTGCGCGTCCACCGGCTGGTGTCCATCGAGAACGATCCGCCGGTCCGCGCCCACTTCCCCGGCAGTGGATTCAGCAAGCTTCCGCTGATCATCTGGTAGTTGGTCGCCAATTTGTCGGAAGAACCGGATAGATTCTAGTCAACAATTAGCTCATCGCACCGGGGGTCCTGACCTAATGACCGACTACCGCTCTTTCGACCGCACACAACTGATTTCCCGCTACGGCCAGTTGACGTCACCCGAGCAGGCTTGGGCCTGCATGGATATGACTCGTCAGGAACTAATCGACATGATTCACCAGCATGAGCCATTCGAGGAACAGCCTAGGCCCCATTTCCCGCCAAACGCGCTGCTGAACCGCCAGCGCAACGAAATCGGTGCCGAGATGCCCTTCACGCTGGGATCCGAAAAGAAGTTGTACTTCTGCTGGGAGCCTGACGCGATCGGTGCCGCAGCCTACCTCGATGTGTCCAGGATGGATCAACGCGTCTGGAATATCGGGGAAGAAATTTCGGCAGGCACCATGGTACTTACCGTCCTTGCCACGACGCCGCCGTTGGTTATGGCATTGGAAACTGTGAATTCATTAGAAGGGCGAACCTATGATGTCCGCCGTGAGGCAACATTCGCCCAGCCGATTTCGTTGCTGGACCTCGAACAGCTGTGCGATTCCGGGCTGCCTCGTTCCTCGCAGGCGCTCAATCCCCAGCTCGCGGAGCGCGTTCTCAAAGCGTTGACCGGGCTCGTTGAAAATCCGCGCCCGTTGTACCTCGATGCGGGAGCCTGCAGGGTCGATAGCGAGTCGGAAGCTACAGCCACGGTGCATGCCTTGGCCCTCGCGCAGCGACATGATTCAGAAACCGACTACTGCGACGGCTGCCAGACTAATATCAAGGGCAGGAGTACGGTTCACTTCTTCCGCGATCGTCATGTCGATCTGCATTGGGACATCCAGGACCATGTTGATGACGCAGCGTTGCTATGCGCCGATTGCCACCGGCTTATGCACGCACCCACGCTCAAGCATCTCCAGAGAATGCTCGTTGCCTGCCCGGGCTGCGGAGCCCGGAATCCGAAGGAATATTTCTGGGGTATGCCGGCCTTCCCGCCCGATGAAGAGGAATACGTCGTTGGCGGCTGCGCCATTCCGAACCCTCCGGTGCCGAGGTATTCCTGCCGCAACTGCGAACTGAGCTTCGGTGAGCATCCCCATTGGGTGTCGGAACCATTGGCCGACTGATTCCTAGTCTTGCCCAGTGACATCCAGACGCAAAAAGCCGAGGCCTTCAATCCATTCTTGGATCGAAGGCCTCGGCTTTGGTCTTGCTATCGGGTTTGCGAGTAGAACCAGTTGATGTGTTCTTCGAGCAGCTGGGCCGCGCGCTCGCGCTGGTCCGTGGCGAACGCGTGGTGGATCGCCTTGTGCTGGCGGCGCAGCGTGCGCACGATCGGCTGCCAGGACTCGTCATCCGGGATCGACGCGGCCACGTAGTCGCTGATCGAGTTGCGCAGCGACTCCATCATGGACTCGACCACCGCATTGCCTGCCGTGGAAGCCAGCAGCACGTGGAACTCCGCATCGATGCGGTGGAACTCGTCGCGCGAAAGCTGCGGGTCGTCCATGCGCATGATCAGCACGGCGGTGCGGTCCAGGACCTGCTGCGCGTACACGGTGTCCCGCGGGTGCATCTGCGCGGCCCAGGTTTCCAGCAGGATGCGTGATTCCACGATCTCACGCACATTGATCCCCTTGGCCGCCACGTGCAGTCGCAGCGCCTGGGAGATCCCGGCCGAAGGCTCGGAAATGATCACCGCGCCGGAGTTCGGGCCCGAACCGGTAGAGGTCCGCACGATCCCCATCACGTCGAGGATGCGGATCGCGTCGCGCACCGAAGCGCGGGAGATACCGTGCTGCTCGGCCAGCGCCCGCTCACCGGGGAGTTGGTCGCCCAATGTGAGGACTCCTGACCGCAGGTCGTTCTCAATTGCGGTGAGAACTACCTGGTAGGCACGTGGAGCTGGATTTACTGACATCAAGACCCAATTTTAGCCCGGATTCGGGCTACGGCAGCATCCAGGAGAGGACCGGGGTGGACTGCAGGTAAACCAGCACGCACAGCACCAGCAGCATGCCCACGGACCAGCCGGCGACCTTCTTCAGGATGACCGACTCTTGGCCTTCCATCTTCACCGCGGTGGCGGCGATGGCCAGGTTCTGCGGGGAGATCAGCTTGCCGACCACGCCGCCGGAGGTGTTGGCGGCGACCAGCAGGGTCGGGTCGATGCCGGCGTTCATGCCGGCGGTCTGCTGCAGCTTGGCGAACAGCGCGTTGGCCGAGGTGTCCGAACCGGTCACCGCGGTGCCGATCCAGCCCAGGATTGGCGACAGGAAGGCGAAGAACGCTCCGGTGCCGGCAAGCCAGGTGCCCACGGTGATGGTCTGGCCGGACAGGTTCATCACGTAGGCCAGGCCCAGCACCGACAGGATGGTCAGCGCGGCGTAGCGCATGTTGTAGACGGTGTGCCAGACTTCGGCCATGCCGCGGCCGAAGGTCATCTTGTACTTGCCGCCGCCGTCGTTCATCGAGTAGACCAGCGCCACGATGGTGCCGGTGATCAGCAGCAGGGTGCCCGGGGAGGACAGCCAGGAGAAGTTGTAGATGGTGGAGGACACTGCCTCGCCGTTGGCGTTGACCACAGCTCCATGCAGTCCCGGCCAGCCGAACTTGATGTCGGTGCTGGCAAGCCATGCGGGAATGTCCACGCCCAGCTTCCAGAGCTTGGCCACGCCGAAGATCAGGATGACCAGCAGGTAGGGGAACAGCGCCATCCAGGTGTTGGAAGGGTTCAGCTTCTTGCCGTGCTCGATCGGCAGCGCGGCGGCCTCGGCGGTCAGGATGCGGCCGCGGGCCTCGTCGGCGCCCTTAGGGGTCCAGAAGCGAAGCAGGATCACGGCGGCGGCCAGGCCGACCAGCGAGGCGACGATGTCGGTCAGCTCGTAGGAGAAATAGGTGGCGCACAGCCACTGGGCCACGGCGAAGGAGAAACCGATGAACAAGGTGGCCGGCAGGGTCTGGCGCATGCCGCGCCAGCCGTCGATGACCAGAACCAGGATGGAAGGAACGAACAGTGCCAGGATTGGCGACTGGTGGCCCACCACGGCGCCGATCTCGGCTGACGGGATGCCGGTCAGCGCACCGGCGGTGGTGATCGGGATGGCCACGGCGCCGAAGGCGACCGGGGCGGTGTTGGCGATCAGCACGGCGCAGGCGGCGCGCAGCGGGGACAGGCCCAGGGCCAGCAGCATGGTGGCGGTGATGGCCACCGGTGCGCCGAACCCGGCCAGCGCTTCAAGCAGGCCGCCGAAGCAGAAGGCGATCAGCACTGCCTGGATGCGGACATCGCCGCCGCCAATTACGTCGAAGACGCGGCGCAGGTCGTCGAAGCGTCCTGAGACCACAGTGACCTGGTAGAGGAAGATCGCCATGACGACGATCCAGACGATCGGGAAGGCACCGAACACCATGCCCATGACGCCGGAGTTCAGCGCCATGCCCACCGGCATATGCCAACCGAAGATGGCAACCAGGATTGCGACGGCCAACGAGCCGAGACCCGCCACGTGGGCCTTCGTTTTAATAACCGCAAGGAGGATGAAAAATGTCAGCAATGGCACGAGAGCGACCAGAGCCGAGATGGCAACGCTGCCAGCTATGGGATCTGTTGTGGGGGTAAACACGGTGTGGGCGTCCTTACTTGTGATGGTCTGACCATACGTGGTCCGACCACCAAGTGTACGAGGTGAGAGCCATCACAACAAGTCTTGACTATCGAGAAAGTTCCGACGTAGTATGGTCAGACCACACTTCGAAAGAGATATTTAGTATGCGGATCGCTCTCTTTGCCACATGCATCGTCGATGCCATGTACCCCGAAACAGCCAAGTCCACGGTGAAAATCCTGGAACGCTTGGGTCATGAGGTCATTTTCCCCAAGGCGCAGGCCTGCTGTGGGCAAATGCACATGAATTCCGGATACATGCCCGAAGCCCTGCCGGTGGTTGAAAACCATATCAATGCCTTTGACACCGACGACTACGACGTTGCCGTGGCCCCTTCCGGCTCCTGCGTCGCCTCGGTCAAGCACCAGCACCCCTACCTCGCCGAGCGCTTGGGCAAGCCGGAGCTGAAGGAACGCGCAGTGGCCGTTGGCAAGCGCACCTACGAGCTCTCGCAGCTGCTGGTCGACGTCCTGGGAATCACCGATGCCGCGAAGCAGCTGGGCAGCTACTTCCCCGAGACCATCACCTACCACCCGTCCTGCCACGGCATGCGCTCGCTGCAGCTCGGCGACCGCCAGCTCGACCTGCTCAAGACCGTCGGCGGCATCACCGTGAACGAGCTTCCGGAGGCCGACCAGTGCTGCGGCTTCGGCGGCACCTTCTCGATCAAGAACGCCGACGTTTCCTCCGCCATGCTCGAGGACAAGGTGAAGAACATCTGCTCCACCGGCGCTTCGGCCTGCTCGGGCGGCGACGCTTCCTGCCTGATGCACATCGGCGGCGGCCTGTCCCGTACCGGCGCTAAGCCAAAGACCCTGCACCTGGCCGACATCCTGGCCAGCACCATGGAAGAGACGGTGAAACTGTGAGCCAGGTATTCCTCGGCATGCCGGCCCCGGGACAGGGCAACCTGTTCGAGCAGGAGCCGTTCCCCCAGGCCGCGCACCGCGAACTGGGCAACACCCAGATGCGCAAGAACCTGCGCCACGCGACGCACACCATCCGCGACAAGCGCCTGCGCGTGGTCGGCGAACTGCCCGACTGGGAGCAGCTGCGCGATGCCGGCAGCGCCATCAAGAACTCCTCGATGATCAATCTTGAAGAGCGCCTGCTGGAATTCGAGAAGAACTTCACCGCCCGCGGCGGCGTGGTCCACTGGGCCCGCGACGCGGATGGGGCGAACAAGATCGTCACCGACCTGATCAAGGACACCGGCTCCACCGAGGTCGTCAAGGTCAAGTCCATGGCGACGCAGGAAATCGGCCTGAACGAGCACCTGGAAACCCAGGGCATCGAAGCCTTCGAGACCGACCTGGCCGAGCTGATCGTCCAGCTGGGCCACGACAAGCCGAGCCACATCCTGGTCCCGGCCATCCACAAGAACCGCACCGAGGTGCGCGACATCTTCCTGAAGGAGATGCCGGTCGTGGATCCCGACCTGACCGACGAGCCGGCCCGGCTCGCGGAGGCCGCCCGCAAGCACCTGCGCAAGAAGTTCCTGGCCGCCAAGGTCGCCATCTCCGGCGCGAACTTCGCGCTGGCTGACACCGGAACCCTGGGCGTCGTGGAGTCTGAGGGCAACGGCCGCATGTGCCTGACCCTTCCCGAAACCCTGATCACCGTCATGGGCATCGAGAAGGTTCTCCCGAAGTGGGAGGACATCGAGGTGTTCATGCAGCTGCTGCCGCGCTCCTCCACCGGCGAGCGCATGAACCCGTACACCTCGCTGTGGACCGGCGTGAGCGAAGACGACGGACCGCAGAACGTGCACATCGTGCTGCTGGACAACGGCCGCTCCCGCGTGCTCGCGGACAAGTTCGGGCGCTCCGCGCTGAACTGCATCCGCTGTTCGGCCTGCATGAACGTCTGCCCGGTCTACGAGCGCACCGGCGGCCACGCCTACGGCTCGACCTACCCTGGTCCGATCGGCGCGATCCTCTCGCCGCTGATGACCGGCATCGAGGCCGAGGACAACGGCTCGCTGCCGTATGCCTCCTCGCTGTGCGGCGCCTGCTACGAAGCCTGCCCGGTGAAGATCAACATCCCGGAGATCCTGGTGCACCTGCGCGGGGACGACGTGGACGCGAACCGCGGCAAGCACAAGATCCCGACCCAGATGGACCTGCTCATGAAGGGCGGCTCCTGGGCGCTGGGCAAGGGCAAGAACATCGGCCTGCTGGAGAAGGCGCTGCCGCTGGGCCGTCTGGCCGCCGGCAAGAGCAAGAAGATCAAGAAGCTTCCGGGCATCGCCGCCGGCTGGACCCAGTCCCGCGACATCCCTGCCCCGCCAAACAAGTCCTTCCGCGACTGGTGGAGCGACGAGAAGGAATCCAAGTGAGCGCCAAAGAAGAAATCCTCGGACGCATCCGTTCGGCCCTGGCCGACGCCCCGGCCGCCGAAGACATCCCGCGCGAGTACCGCACCAGCTCGGAGATGAGCGAAGAGCAACTCATCGAGATGCTCGTCGACCGCTTGGTCGACTACAAGGCCGGCGTGGACGTCATCGACGCCGCGCAGATCCCCGCCCTCGTGGCCGCGAAGCTGGGCCAGGCATCCTCGGTGGTCTACCCGCATGGGCTGGACACCGGCTGGCTGTCCGCGCTGCCGCAGGGCATCGCCCGGCGCATCGACGAGCCGGGCGCCCGGCTGAGTGTCGCCGAGCTGGACGAGACCAGCGCGGTGGTGACCTCCTCGGCGGTGTCCATCGCCGAATCCGGCACCATCATCCTTGACGGCGAGCCGGACCAGGGCCGCCGCGCGATTTCGCTGGTTCCCGATCACCACGTGTGCATCGTGCCGGTCTCCACGATCGTGCAGCTGCTGCCCGAGGCCATGCCCCGCCTGACCGTGACCCGGCCGTTGACGTGGATTTCCGGCCCGTCGGCCACCAGCGACATCGAGCTCGAACGCGTCGAGGGCGTGCACGGCCCGCGTGTGCTGGACGTTTTGCTGGTGCGCGGTCTGTAGCCGAATCGTACAAGGCCATCGCAGCCGGTTCCCACTCCTAACCTCCAGGGAACCGGCTGCGAATTTTTATGCCCGCGGGCTATCTGTTTTGATTGACGAGAAGCTTTTCGCGGCACCAAGCGCAGCACGATGGAGGACCGGCACGTGGGCACCAAGGACACACAGCGGGCGGCCCCGCGCGGACTGCCTGACGCCGCCCTGCGGTTCATCGGCTTCCTGTCCTTCTTCGACCGCTACGGCACCGCACCGATGCTGCTCATGCTGTCGGCCGGAACCGAGCTCTCCTTCGCCCAGGCCGTTGAGCTGATTGCCGCCTATGCCTTGCTCTACGCGGTGGGCCAGCCCTTCTGGGGATTGGTCAGCGACAAGTTCGGCAGGCTCACGGTACTGCGCTGCTCGCTGGTCGGCGCCGCGCTCGGCTCCATTGCCAGCGTGCTATTCACCGCCTACCTGCCGTTGCTGCTGGCCCGGTCCTTCACCGGCCTGATGTTCGGGGCCATGTATCCCACGCTGCTGACCCTGCTCGGCGATACGCGCAAGGGCATTGAACGTGCCCGTGGCCTGTCGGACCTGCAGATCTATTCGTCCCTGGGCACCACGCTGGCGACCCTGGCCGCGGGACTGCTGGCCGCCTATCTCGATTGGCGGGTGGTCTTCATCCTTCCCGCACTGGGCGCGGTTGCCGCGCTTGTGTCGCTGCGCGGGGTGCAGGAGCCGGCCCGCGCACACGCCACGATGAAGCTCGTGGCCGCAGTGCGGCCGACCAACCTGTTGCTTTACGCGATAGTTTTCGTTGAAGGCGCGCTGCTAATGGGGTTGCTGACCTATATTGTTCCCGCCTTGCAGCAGTCAGGGGTAGGCGTCGGGCTCTCCGGTCTGCTCGGCTGCGGCTTCGCGCTGGGCGTGATCCTCGGGGCCCGACTGATGCGGCGGCTGGTGGCCCGGTTCTCGCGCACCTGGCTAATCGGTATCGGCGGGGCGGTGCTGTTCCTGAGCTTCGTTCCCTCAGCATTCATCCCCTCCCCCGCCTCCTTCACTTTCGCCGGGTTTTTCCTCGGTGCGGCGAACGCGATCATGCATTCATCCATGCAGGGCTGGGCCACCGACATTGCCCCTGAGGCTCGTGCGACAACCGTCTCGCTGTTCGTGTTCTCCCTGTTTTTCGGAGCCTCCACAATGACCTACCTGACCGCGGATCTTGCGGCCGCTGCCGGCTACGCGCAGATTTTCGGCTATGGGCTTTGGCTCGGGATCGCACTGGCAATTATCGCCACGCTGGCGCATGCCAGGTGGAGGGCCGCGAATCCCGCCTAGCTGTGCGTGATGAACTTCTCCGGCTCGTGGCGTCTTTCCCCGCGTCTGTACGGTGCATCCGCGAAATTTCTTGGTTCAATAGACTTATCAATCGCTTTGAGGAAAGGCAACGGCCAGATGACCACGCCAAATAACGAACCCAACAATCCCTATTCTTCGGGCGGCAACCAGAACTGGTCGCAGCCGAATTCCGCGTACCAGCCGCCGCAGTACCAAGGCCAGAACCAGCAGCAGTTCGGCAACCAGCCGGGATACGGCTATCCCATGGTGCATCCGGAAGGTGCGCAGCTGGCCCAGACCTCCATGATCCTGGGCATCATTTCCCTGTTCGTCGTGGGGATCGTCCTCGGCCCTATCGCAATTGTTAAGGCGAACAGGGCGGAGCGCGAATTCAACACTTCAGCCACCGTCGGCAAGGTCACCGGGTGGATTGGCACCATCTTTGGAGCGCTGGGGTTCTTGTACATAATCTTCATAATTCTCGCGGTCTTCGTATCCTTCCCCGTCGCCGGAGGTTTCGACTACTGATCTCATTCGGCCCGCGCAACCCGATCTAACGACAAAACCTCCGACCCACGCAGTGCGTGATTCGGAGGTTTTGCCGGTATCGGCCCTGTACCGCCTTCCCCAAGGCGGCAGTCGGGAAAACTATTCTGCGGTCGGCAGGACGAACGAGGCGTCGATCTCGATCTTGACCTTGTCGCTGACCAGTACGCCGCCGGCTTCCAGAGCGGCATTCCAGGTGATGCCGAATTCCTTGCGGGAGATGGTGGTCGAGGCAGAGAAGCCTACGCGGGTGGCGCCGAAGGCATCCACAGCCTGGCCGCCCAGTTCGGTTTCCAGCTCAACCTGCTTGGTGACGCCGCGGATGGTCAGGTCGCCGATGAGCACGAACTCGTCTGCGTCGCCCTTGGTTCCGGTCGACTTGAAGGTCATGGTCGGGAACTGCTCGGCATCGAAGAAGTCGGCACTCTTCAAGTGGGCGTCTCGATTGGCATCCTTGGTGGAAACCGAAGCGATCTGGACGGTGGCCTCCACCGAGGAATCAGCCAGGCTCTCGCCGATGGTCAGGGTTGCATCGAATTCGGTGAAGCTGCCGCGGACCTTGGAGATGCCTGCGTGGCGAACCGAGAAGCCCACCTCGGAGTGCGAGGCGTCCAGGTTCCAGGTACCTGCGGTCAATGGCGAAGTTGCTGCTGCAGTCATGATCAATTCCTTCCGTCAGCACCTACTGGATTAGTTGATGCTTCAATTTGTTTTGCTGATATCAGTATTGCACCAATCAAGTTGAACCGTCAACCACTTATCGGTGAAATGTTGTCAAACTTCGACACGCAAACCATAAAAAACGCTGTTGACTAGTCCATTCATTTTTCAAACTTTTTTGCCAGCCATGTTGCGCCAAACAGGATTCATGGACAGGCGGGTCGCGTGAGTATCGAGACCCAGGAAACCCGTTATCGCGGAACAGGAAGATGAACTCGCTGCCGACCTGGAAGAAATCTGGCAGGAGGGGTCCACCACCACGGCCGCGAGCACCGAAGCCGCAGACGAGGTTGATGGACAACTTGAAACCCGAAACCAAGTCTGAACCCTCGTTGCGGTGGCCTTGGACGCTATCAATGATTAATACACAAGAGGTGTGTTCAGGGAACGTGCTGTTCCCGGAACACACCTCCGGTGCGTTGGATGGCGCCCAGCCCTATGGCTTGGTCACCAGCCCTTGGTCGACCATCCATTCGAAGGCGACATCCGAAGGTTCGCGTCCAACGACGTCCACCTGGTAGTTCATATCCATGAGAGCTTCATCAGTCAGCAGCGGAGCGATCTGCTCCATGATGTCCATTGCCTGCGGGAACTCGCGGATGAAATCACCGTTGAACGCCGGAGCGGCGTTATAGCTCGGGAAGTACTTCAGGTCGTCTTCCAGCACCGTCAGATCCAGCGCCTTGATGCGGCCGTCGGTCGTGAAGACTTCGCCGAAGTTGCAGGCCCCGTCGGCTGTGGCCTGGTAGATCGCACCGACATCGTACAGGCCGATGTTGTCTTCAGAGACGCCCTTGCCGCGGTCGATGTCATAATGCTTGAGCATCGGGGTCAAGCCGTCGCGGCGGGAGTTGAACTCGGGGTCAACGCAGAAGCTCAGTTCCTTCTTGTCCAGCTCTTTGAGCTGCGACAATTTGGTGATGCCCAGACGGTCCGCAGTCTCACGGTTCATGGCCATCGCATAGGTGTTGTTCAGCGGTGCCGGGTTTCCCCATACGATATTGTTCGCCACGTCCTCATCATGCACGGCCTGCCACTGCTTCTGCTCACCGGCAACCGGTTCTTCGTGACCGAGATAGGTCAGCCAGGCGGTGCCGGTATATTCCCAGAGCGCGCTGGCATCGCCGGAGAGCAGCAACTGGCGTGCGGGCTGCGAGCCGGGCACGTTGGTCAGGTCGGTGACGTTGAACCCTGCGACTTCCAGAGCAATCACGGTGATCTTGCCAAGCAGCAGCTGCTCGGTGAAGGACTTCGAGGTCACGGTGGCCTTGGCATCCTCCGGAAGGTCCGGGATGGGCTGGATGCTTCCCGGCGCCGATTCCGGCACAGTGCCGGTGGAAGGGCTCAGTCCGCAACCGGTCAGGCCGATCAACGCGGCGAAGGACAAAGCGATGAGTTTCGATGTTCTTTTCATGAAAGTCCCTTCGGTCGTGCCAGCTGTTCAACCAGGCGACCTATCCAGTCGACGGTCAAAGCCAGCAGCGCCACCAGCAGCGAGCCGGCAATCAGCACGACGTTCAGGTTCAGGTTCACGCCAGTGGTGATCAAGATGCCCAGGCCGCCGCCGTTGATGAACGTCGCCAGCGTCGCGGTGCCCACGAGAAGCACCAAGGCGGTGCGGATTCCGGACAGCATCACGGGTACGGCCAGCGGCAGCTCGACCTTGAACAAGACGGCCAGCTGGCTCATGCCGATGCCGCGTCCGGCTTCCACCAGCCGCTGGTCGACCTGTTGCAGGCCAACGATGGTATTGGACAGCACCGGCAGGATGGCGTAGATCACCAGCGAGATCACGGCGGTTTTCGGACCGAATCCCAGCCAGAAGGCCAGCAGGACGATCACGCCGATGGCCGGTGCGGCTTGGCCGAAGTTCGCTATGGCCCGGACGGCGGGAGCCGCCTTGCGCAGCGACGGGCGGGTGAGCAGGATCCCCAGCGGGATGGCAATCAGCAGCACGATCACGGTGGAAATCAGCGTGATCTGCAGATGCTCCTGCGTATATTTCCAGATCGTTGCCGGATCCAGGGTCTGGCGTTCGGTCTCGGTCAGGTCAGCGGTCACAAGCCAGATGACCAGCGCGGCGAATGCCGCGCCGATCGCCACCAGCTGATAAATCAGCCCCTTGGTCTCTTTGCTCATGCCGGCTCCCCACCGCGCTCCGCGGGCTCGACCTCGATATCCACCACGTTGATGGCGCCGGAATTCAAGCCCACCGGAGCTTCGTGGTGATCGTCGGACGCGGAATTCGCCGCGGCGATCGCCTCCATCACCGTCTGCACCGTAATGATGCCCTTGAAGACATCGCGGCGGCCGGTCACCAGGGCGTATTCGGCACTGGCCACCAACATGGTGTCCAGTGCGTCGTTCAGCGTGGCCTGCTCGCCAACCACCGGAAGACCAGGGTCATAGGTGCCCTCGATGATCTCCATGCGGGAGAGCTGGCGGCGGCCAAGTTGGCGCAGCGGACGGCCCCTGGAGTCGAGCACCACGGCCAGTTTCCGCCCTGCGCCCTGCAGCTGCGAGAGCACATCCGAGGCCCGCTTGCCCGGGGTGGTGGTAATTGCATCCACCAGATCCACCTCGTTCACACGGGTCAACGTGAGCTGCTTCAGCCCTGCGCCGGAGCCGATGAAGTTCTCCACGAATTCGCTGGCCGGGTTGGCCAGGATGCGTTCAGGAGAATCGTACTGCTCCAGCTGCGCGCCCTCGTTGAAGATGGCGATCCAGTCCCCCAGCTTCACCGCTTCGTCGAAATCGTGGGTCACGCAGACAATGGTCTTCTGCACCTCGGACTGGATGTTCAGCAGCTCGTCCTGCAGGCGTTGGCGGGTGATCGGGTCCACCGCGCCGAAGGGCTCGTCCATGAGCAGCACCGGAGGATCGGCGGCCAGCGCGCGGGCCACGCCCACGCGCTGCTGCTGCCCGCCGGAGAGCTCCTTGGGGAAGCGGTCGCGGTACAGCTCGGGATCCAGCGAGACCAGTTCGAGCAGCTCGTCGACGCGGGCTGCGATCTTCGCCTTGTCCCAGCCGAGCATCTTGGGAACCATGGCAATGTTGGCCGCCACGGTCATATGCGGGAACAGGCCGCCGGCCTGGATCACGTAGCCGATGCGGCGGCGCAGCTCGTCGCCGTTCATCGTGGTGACGTCTTCGCCGTTGATGACGATCTGCCCGCTGGTCGGCTCGATCAGGCGGTTGATCATCTTCAGCGTCGTGGTCTTGCCGCAACCCGAAGGGCCGACGAACATGACGATGGATCCCGCCGGGATCTCAAGGGTCAGGCCACCCACGGCGGACTTCTTCTGCCCGGGGTAGGTCTTGGTTACTTCTT
Source organism: Arthrobacter sp. YC-RL1 (assembly GCF_001454985.1). NCBI lineage: Bacteria > Bacillati > Actinomycetota > Actinomycetes > Micrococcales > Micrococcaceae > Arthrobacter > Arthrobacter sp. YC-RL1. Next base: position 781,116 of record NZ_CP013297.1, on the reverse strand, counting down.
CGAGCATGATGGAAGCGCCGGAGACGGTGTGCTCCGAGACGCCGGATGCGGAATTTTTTGAATCAGACACGGATACCTCGCGGGGTAGTCAGTCGGCCGATGCCGAGCAAGATCAGGTCAAGAATGAGTGCCAGGATGACGACGCCGACTACTCCGACGACCACCGACTCAAGCGCATTGGCGCCGCCAAGCCGGGAGAGTCCGGAGAAGATGAATCCGCCGAGTCCAGGGCCCAAGGCGTATGAAACGACCGCGGCCACACCCATCACCATCTGGGCTGAGATGCGCACGCCGGTGAGGATGACCGGCCAGGCGATGGGGATTTCAACGGATACGAGCGTCTTGAGCCGGCTCATGCCAATCCCGCGAGCGGATTCGAGGATGGTCGGCTCAATATTGTTCAGGCCCACGATCGCATTGCGCAGGATGGGCAGGGCGGCAAAGAATGTCACCACGATAACGGCGGGCGTCACGCCGAAGCCGAAAGGCACGATCAACAGACCGATGAGCGCAAAGGATGGAACGGTCAGGCCGACGGCACTGACTCCGTTGGCAATTCCCGCTAATGCTTTGTTCCGATACACCAGAACGGCGATCAAAACCGCGATGAACGTCGCCAGGATCAGGCACTGCGCGACCAGCGAGAAGTGCTGCCAGGAGGCGAAAAGTATTTGGCGAGATCGCTCGCCAATGAAATCTCCCACATTAAAACCTACTTCACTTTAGTTTCGTATTTAGCAGTGCAACCGAGTGCTGAGCCAGCCTCAGTTTCTTCCCACTTTAGTCCCGCTTTCAGGGCGAAACTAGTTGGGTTTCCCGTATACAGCATTTGACTAGGTTGTATTTATTGAGGAAGGTCTTGTTTCGAATGTCCGGATTACGGGTGCGCAGTCGCGGGAAATGTAGTTCGATAGGTATATGAAACTAGCTACCCTTCGCCTGGCCAGCGACCCCGGCCATACGACCGCAGCAGTCATCGAGGACGACCGGATTTACTACCTGGAAAATCTGGACACCGTGCAGCGCTTTCTGCGCCTGAACGATGCCACCCAGCAGGAAGTTCTGGCCCGCGCCTTGGTCGGCGATTCGATCGCCGAGGGTGAAGCCGACTACGCACCGGTCATCCCGAATCCCAGCAAGGTGTACTGCATCGGGCTCAACTACAAGGCGCACGCAGCGGAGGTTGGCAAGGAGCTGCCGGAGTACCCTTCGGTGTTCGCGAAGTTCGCTTCCACGCTGTGCGGCGCAAACGACGACATCGAAGTTCCACCGGAGGACCACCGCCTGGACTACGAAGCCGAGCTGGCCATCATCATCGGCAAGCCCGGGCGACGCATCGCCGCCGAGCAGGCAGAAGAGCATATCGCGGGATACGCGGTCAGCAGCGACGTGTCGCTGCGCGGCTACCAAGGACGCACCTCCGAATGGCTGCAGGGCAAGGTCTGGGACAGAACCACTCCGTTGGGCCCCTGGCTCGTGACCCCAGACGAGCTCAAGCCCGACGCGCGCATCACCAGCGTCGTGAACGGCGAGACCGTCCAGGACAGCACCATTGACGACTTGATCTTCTCCGCGGCGGAACTTGTTGCCTATCTGTCGGTCATGAACGAGCTGCAGCCTGGCGACGTCATCCTCACCGGCACCCCCGCGGGTGTTGCCCTGGGCCGGCGCAACGAGCACAACCGCCACCCCTGGCTCAAGGCCGGCGATGTCCTGGAAACCAGCATCGAGGGGCTTGGCACCTCCCGGGTGACCTTCAAGGCGGCCACCCCGGAATAGCGCGCTCCACGGACGATTCCGCTCCCGCATTCATCACGTCGAATGCGGGAGCGGAGTTGTCCAGAGACGAGAATTTTCGACATAAACGTGCCAGTTATTGCCGTTCAGCGAAAATTCCCACGCCTCTGGCGCACGTTGCTGGATCGGAATTTTCTTCACTGGGATCTTATTTTTACCGCAGAAGAATCCGATCTCAGGCAGTTTTCGCCTGCTTGAATGTCGATAATTCGGCTGGATCCCTGCGAAATCCCATAGTCCAACCCGCGCATCCGACCCTCACCTGACAAGGCGGCACATCGGGGAACCCTGGCCAAGGTTACCGTTTGTGACATCCGTCTCAGCTTCCTATAAAGTGTGTCACAGCAAGCAATCCGTCTACATCAACGGACTGCATACTCTTCACTCGCACGAAGGAACTTTTCTATGGATGCCTTGGCCACCACACTTGGTGACATCTCCTCGGTAATTTGGGGACCGTTTGTCCTCATCCCGCTTTTGCTGGGTACCGGTTTATACCTGACCATCCGCCTGGGCGGCCTGCAGCTAGTCAAGCTTGGGGCCTCCCTGCGCTTGGGATTGCTCAAGCGCAAGGACGCGGGAGCCGAAGGCGACATCTCGCAGTTCCAGGCCCTGACCACGGCGCTGGCCGCAACCGTCGGCACCGGCAACATCGTTGGTGTTGCCACCGCCATCGGCATTGGCGGCCCCGGCGCCCTGTTCTGGATGTGGGTCACCGGCCTGCTGGGCATGGCCTCGAAATACTCCGAAGCATTCCTCGGCGTCCGCTACCGCGGCACCGACGCTGCCGGCGAAAAGTCCGGTGGTCCGCAGTACTATCTTGAACGCGGCATCAAGGGCCCGTTCGGCAAGTTCCTGGCTTTGTTCTTCGCCATTGCGGCAACTCTTGCCTGCTTCGGCATCGGCAACATGACCCAGGGCAACTCGATTTCCGCCAACATGGAAAACTCCTTCAACGTGGCTCCGTGGGTCACCGGCCTGGTCCTGACTGTGCTGGCCATGGCCGTGCTGGTCGGCGGCATCAAGTCCATCGGCAAGGTCACCGCCGGCTTCGTCCCGGTCATGATCATCTTCTACGTTGCCGCAGCGCTGTACATCCTGATCGTCAACGTCGGTGGAATTCCCGCCGCTTTCGCGCAGATCTTCACCGATGCTTTCACCGGCACCTCGGCAGTCGGCGGCTTCGCCGGTTCGGCCATCATCATCGCCGTGCAGTTCGGTGTGGCCCGCGGTATCTTCTCGAACGAGTCGGGCATGGGTTCGGCAGCTATCGCAGCAGCGGCTGCGCAGACCACCCACCCGGTACGCCAGGGCTTGGTCTCCATGACCCAGACCTTCATCGATACCATCATCGTGGTCACCTGCACCGGCCTGGTCATCATCACTACCGGGGTGTGGAACATGACCGATCCGGAAACCGGGGAGCAGATCTCCGCAGCACTGATGACCGGCCAGGCATTCAGCTACGGCTTGCCGGGCCAGTGGGGCCACTGGATCGTGACCCTCGGCCTCGTCATGTTCGCCTTCTCGACCATCCTCGGCTGGTCCTACTACGGTGAGCGCAATATCGAACGCCTCATCGGCCGCCGCGCCGTCATGCCGTTCCGCGTGGTCTTCTCGCTGATCGTGTTCGTCGGCTGCACCACCGAGCTGACCGCGGTATGGAACTTCTCCGACATGATGAATGGCCTGATGGCTCTGCCGAACCTCATCGGCCTGTTGATCATGTCCGGACTCATCGCCCGCGAAACCAAGTGGTACCTCAAGAACGACCCGAAGCTGGAAGCCGACAAGGCCCAGATCGAGGACTTCATGGCAGGCCGCCCAGGCTGGGCCGAGTGGAAGTCCGGCGATGTCGTGGGCTCGTCGCACAAGTACGGCGGCGACGTCCAGGAACCGGATCCAATCCGCTAATTCGAAACGCGGACTCCGTCCCTGCGCCCTCCCTGATTCACGGATCAGGGAGGGCGCTGTTTTATTCTCCGAAACGCAGTCCAACCCAGTCGGCGGCCCAGGCCACCAGCACACCAAAAAGCATCCCTCCCGGCGAGCCGCCGGGAGGGATGCAATGTTGCTGGGTATCAGATGCCTAGGCGTTCCACAGGCCGTAGGAATCGGCCAGATCGGCGATTTTCTGTGCTCGGGCCAGTCGTGGCAGGTAGGAACCGTCGCCCACCGAGGCGCCCGCCGCGTGGGCTTCGAGCAGCTCCATGGCCCAGGACAGCTCGTCCTCGCTCGGTGCAAGCCCTGCGTTGATGCCGTCCACGTGGTCGCGCGAAAGCGACAGCTTTCCGGTCATGCCCATCGATGCGGTCACCAGGGTCTCCTCGGTGACCTTGGCTCCGTCGGAGCCTGCAGGAGGCGGGCCGTCGATGGCGCCAGGCAGCTTGCCCACGCGGGATGCGACCACGAGCTTGCCGCGGGCGTAGGCCAGGGCCAGCGGGTCGTCGGAGACGCCGGTGTCCTTGCGGAAGTCGTTCACGCCGAAGGCCAGGCGGAAGGTGCCGGGAGCCGAGGCGATGGCAGTAGCATTCTCGATGCCGACTGCTGATTCGATCAGCGCCAGCACCGGGGTTCCGGCACGAAGGCGCATCGCGGTGTAGGTGACCTGTTCAGGTTTTTCGGTCATGGCCAGCATGACGCCGCGCAGGCCGGGAGTGGCCGACAGAGCTGCCAAGTCATCGGACCAGTAGTCGGTGTCGATGCCGTTGACACGCACCCAGGCGGTCATGCCGTTGGAAAGCGCGTGGACCACCTTGTCACGGGCTTCTGCCTTCTTGTCATCGGGCACCGCGGCTTCCATGTCGAAGATGACTGAGTCCGCTTCCGAGGCCAGGGCCGGGGCAAAATCTTCGTCCTTGGCCGCATTAACCAATAGCCAGGATCGGGACAACTTTGCCGGGAGAGCCGCTGCTCGACGATTTCGAAATGCCATGATCCAAGACTACTCATTGACCCGTCATCGGCACTAATGAGCTCGAACACAATTAACTCTATTCCCACCTCTGGCATTGCACTTCCCGCGGAAATTCGACTATTGAACGAGATTCGGATGCTGTAATGTCACTCACTGGGCTCGTATGAGCTCGCACCAGTACGACCGGCGTCCCGCGGGGCGATGCACGAAAGGGGCACCACGTGGCGCACGAATCCACGGATACTGCCAGCGAGAACGGACCGGAGCTCCAACGCGCCCTGTCCAACCGACATATCCAGCTGCTTGCGATTGGCGGTGCCATCGGCACCGGCCTGTTCATGGGCTCCGGCAAAACCATCTCAGTGGCCGGCCCATCGGTCATCCTCGTCTACATGATCATCGGCTTCATGCTGTACTTCGTCATGCGGGCCATGGGCGAACTGCTGCTCAGCCGCAGCAGCTACCGCAACTTCTCCGACTTCGCTGGAGACATCCTCGGTCCCTGGGCCGCGTTCTTCACCGGCTGGACCTACTGGTTCTGCTGGATCGTCACCGGCGTGGCCGACGTGATCGTGATTGCCTCGGTCTACGTAACCTTCTGGCTGCCGCTGATCCCGACCTGGATTCCTGCACTGGTTGTCATCGTGGCGCTTATCGCGCTGAACCTCCCCTCGGTGCGGGGATTCGGCGAAACCGAATTCTGGTTCGCGCTGATCAAGATCGCGGCCATCGTGCTGCTGATCGTGATCGGCCTGGTCATGGTGTTCACCGGCTTCGAGCACGACGGCGCCCGGGCTTCCTTCCTTAACCTGTTCAACGTGGGTGGTGGCTTCTTCGGAGGCGGGCTCATGGGCTTCATCATGGGCTTCCAAATCGCGGTCTTCGCGTTCGTGGGCATCGAGCTGGTGGGCACGGCGGCGGCGGAAACCAAGAACCCCGAGCACAACCTCCCCAAGGCCGTTAATGCCATTCCGGTCCGCGTACTGCTGTTCTACGTCGGCTCGCTGGCTGTGCTGATGTCCGTGGTTCCGTGGGACCGCTTCGATGCGGACAACTCCCCGTTCGTGATGCTGTTCTCCCTGGCCGGGTTGGGCGCCGCTGCGCACATCGTCAACATGGTGGTGCTGACCTCTGCCATGTCCTCCGCGAACTCCGGCATCTATTCCACCTCGCGCATGGTGTTCGGCCTGTCCACAGACGGCAACGCCCCCAAGCCGTTCTCCAAGCTGACCAGCCGCCAGGTTCCGCGCAACGCGCTGTTCCTCTCCGGCGTGGTGCTGCTCAGCGCGATCGTCTTGCTGGTCTTCGGACTGGGCGAGTCCAAGGGCTTCACCATCGTCACCACGATTTCCTCGCTGTGCTTCATCTTCGTCTGGAGCATCATCCTGATCAGCTACATCGTCTACCGCAAGCGCCGCCCGCAGGCCCACGACGAGTCGATCTTCAAGGTCCCCGGCGGCACGTTCATGCCGTGGGTAGTTTTGGCCTTCTTCGTGTTCCTGCTATGGGCCTTCACCCAGGACCCGGACACCCTGTTGGGGATGTACGCGGCCCCGATCTGGTTCGCGCTGGTCGGTCTCGGATACCTGCTGCTGCGCAAGAATCCGAAGCACCAGCAGCTGCGCCGGGACCACGAGGTGCGCATCGCCCAGGAGAAGCGCGATGCAGCCGCCTATCTCGAGGCCAAGGGCTCGCGCTTGTCGCACTAGGCGAGGTGAGCCAGGGACGATCCCCCATACGGAGAGGGCCGTTGGAACCAGTTCTGGTTCCAGCGGCCCTCTCGTTCTTTCGCTGCGGCTTGGGCCGCCGAGAGGGCCTTCGACCTCTCACCGAAATATGACTTTTTCGTGTAATGAAATTTATTTTCCACTATGCGATTTGCCATGCTGGTACTGTAGCTCGGAAAAATCCCGACGAAGACGCCTCGCCGGATCCGTAAACCCAACGGTCCCCTCAGTGCCCCAACGAAAGATCCAACAGGCTGCTAAAGCTCCGCAGCCAGTGGATTGTTCGTCCTATCGGAGGAAGATATGGAAGCGTCAAACATTCATGCCGTCGCCCGCGATCTGCGCCACGCCACACGCTGCGGCTCACCACTCACGCCTGCCGGATTCGAAGCCCTGGATCTCGAGCTCGCCTGCGAAATCGCTGCCTTGGGCCGCGAACTTGCACTAGCTGACGGCGACCGCGTCGCGGGCTACAAAATCGGCCTGACCGCAGCGTCCGCGCGCGCCTCATACAGGTACGAATCCCCGGTCCACGGATACGTTTTGGAAAGCACGCTGTCGCCCTCCGGTAGTTTCGTCGAGACACAACAGCTCAGCAATCCGATGGTGGAGGCGGAAATCGCGTTCACCATCGGTTCGCCGCTCGACGACCCCGCCACTTCGGTGCAAGACGTCATCGAGGCCACCGAGTCCGTGGCCCCTGCGTTGGAAATCATCGACAGCCGCTGGTCCGGAGGAGCTGCAAGTCTCCCGCTGCTCATCGCCGACAACACGAATGCGGCCGCGGCAGTGGTTGGCGAACCGGTTCGGCTACCTGCCGATATCGCCGACGCGACGAGCCTGCTGACAGTCGGCGGGGCGCAGCATCCCGGCTCCACCGACTCCGTCCTGGGCAACCCGCTCGAATCCGTCGCATGGTTGGCCCGCCACCTCGCAGCGCTGGGTTCGGGATTGAAGCCGGGCGACGTCGTGCTCAGCGGCTCCATGAACGTACCGGTGTCGCTGGGCAATGCTGCCGCAGCGTCCGCCCAAATCAGCAGGCTGGGTACCGTGCATGCCTCATTCCGCTAATCCCGGCTGCAAATCCGGCCGGAGCCCCGGCGAAGAGTCGCTCCGAACAGGAGCGCAGCAACCGAATCCCGGTACTCGCTGCCCGGGCCTGTTCCATTCTGGTAGCGCAGGGCCATCAGTCTCGTAGTGGTAAGCCCAAACCGTACCCCCGGAGCAGTTCCCGTCCGGCCTCCAGCTTAGTTCTTTCGCGCGGCGAGCACGCTGTACGGAACGTCCTCCCCGACGAAGCTGATCTCCAGCAGCCGGGTCCGCTGCGCGTACCGCGAGTAGGCTGCCGGAATCAGCAGATGGAGGCGGCCGGACACCGTGCTGAAGAACAGCAGGCTGCCATCCTTCCAATTTGCGGTGTGCCCCTGCCCGAACTTCTCGCCGCGCGACAAAACGCTTTCCGAGAAGCCGTTGAGCATCTGCATGGTGTCCTCCGGGCCCATGCCCCGAACCAGGAATTCTGGATGGCCAACCTTGCTCAGCCCAACTGTGTAACCGTAGGAACCGCTGGTTGCATCTGCTTCGACGTAGACAATGGATCTGCCGTATTCCTGGATGTGGCGGTTCGTTTTGGCATTGATTTGTTCCCTGGTTATGCCATTGCACATATCGCACATGTCATTTCCTCTCCGTGTTCAGCGCACCGAAGTGCTGTCGGCAGGGGCGCTATCGAGTGCGTGTTTCGGTCGTACTCCGAACACCCGCAAATCCTCGGCGTCGAGCAATTCATCGTAGATGCGCAGCCCAGCCAAGGGGTCGGTGATGTCCACGACCTCCAGCGAGGGGAAGAACGGCGTCGACGTGATCCCTTCCCGGAAGGCCTTGCCGCGACGGAGCACCTGCTCGATCAGGTGGAGCAGGAAACAGCGCGCGGACTCTTCGCAGTCCGCGGTGACCACGAGTTCCGGATGCCCGTAGCTGCTGAGCCCGATGGAAAATGCCGCGAAGGTCCGGCCGTCGTCGGGAAGGTACGCCACCACCGCGAATCCCGCCTCGTCCAGTTCCCGCGCGATCCTGTACATGAAATCTTCATCGGGTGTGCTGCTTATGAAACTTAAGGTTCCTCCGGACGTTTCCATAAGTGTCCTCCCTAGGTAGTGAGCCGAGATATTCCCAGTCTCAGCGCGCTTCCGGGGGACCAGCGCGGTGCGGTGCGACATGTGGACAACGGATGCCGCCCATTCCGGATCATCGCGGTGAATCCCGCGGCAACGAAAAACGCCGCCCCGAATCGAATGATTCGGAACGGCGAATTCCGGTGGCGGCAGCTCTCCAACTGCCGCCTATGAGCTCCCTCGCAGGGGAATCTTTACAGCGCGCCCGACGCCTTGGCAGCGACGCCAACGGCTGCAGCAACGGCCGGCATCACACGGTCGTCCAGCGCCGAAGGAATGATGTAGTCGGCGGCCAGGTCGTCGCCGGCCAGTTCGGCGATGGCGTGGGCGGCTGCGACCTTCATTTCCTCGGTGATCTTCTTGGCGCCAGAATCCAGCGCGCCGCGGAAGATGCCCGGGAATGCGAGCACGTTGTTGATCTGGTTCGGGAAGTCGCTGCGGCCGGTGGCGACCACTGCCGCGTACTTGGCGGCGACATCCGGCATGACTTCCGGGGTCGGGTTGGAGAGGGCGAAGATGATCGCGTCCTTGTTCATCTTGGCCAGCGCTTCCTCCGGGAAGGTCGAGGAAGACAGGCCGACCACGACGTCCGCGCCGTCCAGCGCCTCGGCCAGTCCGCCCATCACGTCGTCGCGGTTGGTGCGGGCGGCCAGGTCTGCTTTGAACTGGTTCAGGTCGTTGCGCTCGCGGTGGATGGTGCCGCGCGAGTCGAGCACGATCACGTCGTCGACGCCGGCGGACAGCAGCAGGTTGGTCACGGCGACGCCGGCCGAACCGGCACCGGAGACGACAACCTTCATGGAGCTGATGTCCCGCTTGACCTGGCGTGCTGCACCGATCAGGGCCGCGAGGACCACCACGGCGGTTCCATGCTGGTCATCGTGCATGACCGGAACGTCGAGTTCCTCGATCAGTCGGCGCTCGATCTCGAAGCAGCGTGGGGCGGAGATGTCTTCCAGGTTCACTGCGCCGAAGCTTGGCTGCAGGCGGACGATCGTCTCGACGATTTCGTCGACGTTCTTGGTATCCAGCACCAACGGGATGGAATCCAGGCCGCCGAATTCCTTGAACAGGGCGCTCTTTCCTTCCATAACCGGAAGCGAGGCGGCGGCGCCGATGTCGCCAAGGCCCAGCACCGCGGTGCCGTCGGAGACCACGGCGACCAAGCGGGAGGCCCAGGTGTGGGTGGCGTGTTTTGCCGGATCATCCGCGATGGCCTGCGATACCTTGGCGACACCCGGGGTGTAGGCAATGGACAGATCGCGCTTGGAGGTCAGCGGCATCTTGGACTGGACGCTCAGCTTGCCGCCGAGGTGGGAGTCGAAGATTTCGGTGTCGGTGATGGTGGACAGGTCTTTAGTGGATTCAACAGACATTGAATAGCTCTACTTTCAAGAAAGTTCTGAATGACGAAAACGCAGTACCCACGAAGCTTGTGGAATAGCGTAGGAACGCGCATGACCATTCATCCGACCGCAATGGATCTTGAGGCTGCGCAGTTAAGGCAGGTATCAAGCGTCCATGTGCACAGTTCCCCGAGCGAAGCAGCCTGGTAAGGCGAAGCGTTCCCCCACGGTGTGCCGGAAGATGGCTGGTCAGTACTTTCTTTAGACCTACGATTTCCACCATACGGGAACCGCTGGTCGCTAGACAACCCCCATTCGTCGCATCACCGTCATAAAGTTTCATAATCGGCATCTGGAAGGCCTCGGTCACCAACCGTGCGGCCAGGGCGGTTCTCAGGCAAAATGAGACCTATGGCAACTCCGACTTCCGCGCTGGGCAAGGTGCGCACATTCGAGGCACTCGATGAAAAAACCACCGCGAGGCTGCGCCGCGCGCTGGCCGAATCCAGCGACACGACGGTATTCGTCAACGGCACCGCCCTACAGATCCCGAAGGATGCCCACGACGCGTTGATCGAAGTGCTCTCGCGCTTCGCCGCCGGGGACTCGGTCACCATCGGCACCGCCGAACTGCTGCTGAACACCTCGCAGGCGGCCCAGATGGCGGGGATTTCCAACAGCTATCTTCGCAAGCTCGCGGACTCCGGAATCATTCCGGTGGAATACCGGGGCACGCATCGCCGCATCCGCCCCAGCGCCATCCAGGCTTGGCTTGACTCCCGCGAGAACCCGTCATCCAAGGCGGACTGACAGGGAAATTGCGGTTTTCGGGGCCCAGGATCTTGCCAAGCACCTGTTTTCCTGTTGGAATACCAAAGTATTCTATTTGAAAACTTTTCTGCGCCACTGAACGTCGCAGTCGCCGCGCTCCCGCTACCGTGGGGCCGGCCGATCCAGGAGGACCCATGTCAACCGATCAGCGTTCCATCCAGGACGTGCAGGAAGCGCTCTTCTCCCGGCGCGCCGCCGGAATCAAGCAGTCGGCGGTCCGCGACGTGTTCGAGCTGTCGCTGGATCCTTCGCTGGTTTCGCTGGCCGGCGGCAACCCGTACCTGCAGCTGCTGCCGCTTCAGAAAGTCGGCGAGCTGGCCCAGCGCATCATCGTCGAGCAGGGGCCGGTGGCCCTGCAATACGGCTCCGGTCTGGGAACCCCCGAGCTGCGCGCGCAGATCATCGAAGTCATGGCCGCCGAGGGCATCACGAACGTGGGTATCGAGGACGTGGTGGTCACCAACGGCTCGCAGTCAGCCCAGGACATGGCCTGCAAGGTTTTCTGCGACCCTGGCGACACCGTCCTGTGCGAAGATCCCACCTATGTGGGCGCGCTGAACACCTTCGAGGCCTACCAGGTCAAGGCCCGCCCGGTGGGCACCGATGAGAACGGGCTCATCCCCGACGCGCTGCGCGCCCGCATCGCCGAGCTGCGCACCGCCGGCGAGCGCATCAAGTTCCTCTACACCATTCCGAACTTCAACAACCCCTCGGGAATCACGCTGGCCGCCGAGCGCCGGAGCGAAATCGTCGAGATCTGCCGCGAGGCCGGCATCCTGATCCTCGAGGACAACCCGTACGGCATGCTGCGCTACGAGGGCGAGGCTGCCCCGACGCTGCGCAGTCTGGATGCGCAGAACGTCATCTACATGGGTTCCTTCTCCAAGATCTTCGCCCCGGGCCTGCGCATCGGCTGGGCTGCGGTGCCCACCAACCTGTTCCGGCGCTTCTATCTGGCCGGCGAGGCCGTGGCGCTGTGCCCTCCGACGTTGAACCAGATGATCATCAGCGCCTACTTGGACGAGCATGACTGGAAGGGCCAGATTGCCAAGTACAACGATTTGTATCGTTCGCGCCGCGACGCCATGCTGGCCGCGCTGGGCGAGCATTTGCCGGCGGGGATCACCCATACCCATCCGGAGGGCGGATTCTTCATCTGGCTGACGCTGCCCGAGGGCATCGACACCTATGAGCTGCTGCAACAGGGTGTGAAGGCCGGGGTCATCTTCATTCCGGGGGCGGCGTTCAGCCCTTCGGGAGAGGCCAGCAACAAGCTGCGGCTGGCGTTCTGCTCGGTGGACGAGGAAACCATCGCCGAGGGCGTGCGCCGTCTCTCGCTGCTGCTCGAGCAGGCCATCGCCTCCAAGGGAAGCTAGCCGCCGGCCCTTCTCAGAAAACCCACAGTGCCTCCTGTGATGGGCCATGATCCGTGCGTCTACGGTAGTGAACACGGCAATCAATCCCATGTCACCTGCTTCAAGGAGCGCGCTATGAATCCCCCACCACGCTGGTTCGGACACCGACAGTTGCCCCGGCCCGAAGAAGATCTTGAGGACCAGGGTCTGTCCTTCGACGTCGGCACCCTGATCGAGCGGCGCAAGGTCCTGGCCGGGATGGGAGTGGGCACGCTCGCGTTCGCCCTGGCGGCCTGTTCCCCCACCGGCACCCAGGGTTCCCCTTCCCCGTCCACCGCTGCAGAGATCCCTGACGAGACCGCCGGCCCGTACCCGGGCGACGGGTCCAATGGGCCCGATGTGCTGGAGCAAAGCGGAATCGTCCGCAGCGACATCCGCTCCAGCTTCGGCACCAGCACCACCACGGCCGAGGGCATCCCGATGACCCTCGAACTGAAGATCGTGGATATGGCCAACAACAACCAGCCCTTCGAGGGTGTGGCAGTGTACGTGTGGCACTGCGACCGGTCCGGGGAATACTCCATGTACTCCAGCGGCCTGGAAAATGAGAACTACCTGCGCGGGGTCCAGGTGGCCGATGCCGACGGCCAGGTGCGCTACACCAGCATCTTCCCTGCATGTTATGCCGGGCGCTGGCCGCACATCCACTTCGAGGTGTACCCGGATACCGGGTCGATTACCGACCACACCACGGCGATCGCCACCTCGCAGGTCGCCTTGCCGCAGGAAACCTGTACCGCGGTGTACGCCACCACCGGCTACGAGCAGTCGGTGAAGAACCTGCAGGGCGTGAGTCTGGACTCGGACAATGTCTTCGGCGATGATTCGGGGGCCACCCAGCTGGCGACCATCACCGGAGATACAAGCGCCGGCTACACCGTGCGCCTTACGGTCAATGTGGATACGAACACCGAGGCTACCGGCGGAGGAGCCCCGGGAGGCGGCGGTGCTCTAGGCGGCGGAGAGGCCCCAGGAGGCATGCCTACCGGGCGTCCTCCTGCACTGCCCGATGGGCAGCAACCTGGCACCGCCCCGACTGCTTCAGCGCCGGCCGGCTCGTAGCGGCCGAGGGCCGCAATGGCTCGGGCGCAGGGCCCTGTCGGACTCCGGGTTGGGCAGGCGATCGCCCGGACCTAGCTGCGGTTGGGGATGGTGCGCGAACGCCCGCGCATATGGATCAGGTGAGTGGTGTTGCCGTCCTGGTTGTCGCGGGTAACCTCGATGTCGAACAGCCCGCTGCGCCCGGCATGGCCCACCAGCTTGGCGGTGACGGTGATGGTATCCCCGGAGAATCCCGGATTCATGAAGTTCACGTCCACCCCGGAGGCCACGGTGATGGTGCTTGCATCGCTGTGGGGGTCGTTGCAGACCAGGGCGAAGGCGGTATCCGCGAAGGCGACGATCATGCCGCCCTGCGCGATGCCGTAGCCGTTGAGCATGTCATCGCGCAGCCGCATCTTGATCACCACGTCGCCGTAGTCAGCGCGCAGCACCTCGGCGCCCAGCCACTGGGCGGACTTGTCGTTGGCGAATGCCGGGTGCTCGTGCGGCGCCACGGCCGCCTTACCTGTGCTCATGCAGGACAGCCTACGCCGTCGCGGCGCAACCGGGCGGCTTGTCAGGCCAGCCGTCCCCCGAAGTCGTCGGCGATGTCCTGCGCGGCCCGGCGCAGGCGCGGCACCAGCTGCTCGGTGATGCTCTGCAGGTCCGCGCGCCCGCGCTGCACCGAAATGTTCAGCGCGCCCAGCAGCTGGTCGCCCCGGTACACCGGCACGGCCAGCCCGCGCAGGCCCTCGTCCAGTTCCTGGTTCACCAGCGACCAGCCCTGCTCCTTCACCCGGGCCAGCTCCGCGCGCAGCTGCTCCAGGTTCGCCACGGTGTGCTCGGTGTAGCGCTGCAGGTCGATCTGCGCCAGGAACTCCTTCTGCTCTGCGTCGCCCAGCTCGGCGATCAGCACACGGCCCATGGAGGTGACCCAGGCAGGAAGCCGGTTGCCGATGGACACGTTCATCGAATACAGCCGCGGCGAGGACACCCGCTCGATGTACAGGATGTCCTGGCCTTCCAAGACGCACAGTGCGGCACTTTCCTCCAGCTCGCGGGCCAGGCTTTCCAGGTGCAAGGTGGCGGCCTTGGGCAGCGTCAGCCCGGAAAGGTAGGAGGCTCCCAGGTCCAGCACGCGCGGGGTCAGGCGGAAGTTCGCTCCGTTGGCTTCCAGGTAGCCCAGGTCGGTGAGGGTCAGCAGGAAGCGGCGGGCGGAGGCGCGGGTCTGTTCGGTGGCGGCGGCGACCTGGCTGACGGTCATCTCCGGGTTTCCGCCGTTGAAGGCGAGCAGGACGGCCAGGGTCTTCTCCGTGGATTTAACAAAGTAGTCCGGCCGCTGCGTCACAGTCGATTCTCCCCGTGGCTAGTGTCTGCTCCAGCGGTTGCGCTCGAATTGCGCGGCCAGCCGGATTGGGGCATTGGGCGCCCCGTACCCATCGTAACCATCGCGGCGCTCAACTACTTCAAAGAACATGTTTCCAATGGTCTCGGTGTAGAAATGCAGGAACTCCCCGTGCTCGTCCCGGTCGTACAGCAGGTTCAGCTCCTGCAAAGTCTGGAGCAGCTTCGGCCCCAGGTCGAAGCGCGCGGCGAGGTCCTCGTAGTAGTTGGCCGGGATGTGCAGGAATTCCATGCCGTCGGCCACCGCGTTGCGGGCCAGGGTGATGATGTCCCCAGTGCGCACCGCGATGTGCTCGGGGTACTCGTGGTTCCGGTCGATGGCCTCTTCCAGCCCGTGCGGAACGATGTTCAGCGCCAACCTGACCGCATGGTCCCCGGTGGCCAGCACCTGCGAGCGGACCAGCCCCATGGGGCTGGGAACCTCGGTGCCGGGCAGCGCCTGGAGATTCAGCACGCTGGTGTAGAACAGCACGGATTCGTCGAATGACTGCCAGGGCTGGGCGAGGTTCAGGTGGTCGATGCACTGGATCAGCGCGGGGTGCTCCGCCGCGGCTCCGGACTCGTGGACCCCGAATTCGGCTTCCCAGCCCCCGGCGTCCCCGGTGGCTCCGAAGAAGACCTCGGTGTTGTCCGGGGCGTTGAAGCCGGGCAGGTCCGCCTCGTTGCGCAGGTGCTGGCGCGGGACCGGGCGGGCCAGCAGCTGCACGGCGCGCTCGCCGGCCGCGGCGGGGTCCGGGACCTGCACCCCGAAGCCTGACACCGCGGCGGTGACCCCGCGGCTGCGTTGCGAGTTGATGATGATCCGCGCCCCGCCGGCGCTGAACAGCTGCACCGGCTTGCGCCGGTGCTGGCCGCGGAATTCGAAGCCCAGCTGGGCCAGCAGCCGGGCCACCGGTTCGGGGTCCTCGGTGCGGATTTCGGTGAAGTCGAAACCGTTGGCCTTCTGCCCGCCGGGCAGCGCCTGCAGTGCAAGAGCGGAGCCGATGCCCTGCGCATCGAGCAGCGCGGCGGTTTGGGACTGCAGCAGGTTCAGCGAGCGCAGCCCGTCCACCGCGGTGCGCTCGACATTCGACTGGCGGAAGACGTCGTTGAAGATTTCCAGCGAAATGATGCCGGCATAGCCCGAGCGGGCGATGGCGCCGAGGAACTCGTCCAGCTTGAATCCGCCCTGCCCCGGGAACACCCGGTAGTGCCGCGACCAGGACAGGATGTCCATGGACAGCACCGGGGCGTCGGCCAGCTGCACGAAGAAGATCTTCTCCCCCGGGATCTGCGCGATCGCCTCGGGGTCGTCCCCGCGCGAGAGGATGTGGAAGCTGTCCAGGCAGATGCCCACGTTCTCGCGGTCCACCTGGCGGGCGATCTCCCAGGAGTGCTGGTAGGTGTTCACGTATGTGCCCCAGGCCAGCGCCTCGTAGGCGATGCGGATCCCGTATCCGGCGGCCAGGTCCGCGAGCTGGCGGATCTGGGAGACGAACAGCTCGTCGTCGTTGATCGTGGCGGTGCCGACATTGGAGCACAGCAGCATCATGTCCATGCCCAGGCGCGTCATGAGCTTGAACTTCGCCTCCGCCCGGTGCAGATTCGCCTGCAGCAGCTGCGGCTCGACGCCTTCGAAGTCGCGGAAGGGCTGGAACAGGTCCAAGGTGAGCCCCAGTCGCGCGGCCAGCGCCCGGACCTCCTCCGGGGACATCGGGCTGACCAGAAGGTCCTGCTCGAAGATCTCGATGCCGTCGAATCCGGCCTTGGCGCAGGCGAGCATCTTCTCTTCCAGCGTGCCCGAGAGGCACACGGTGGCAATGGAGGTGCGCATTACAGGCCCGCCTCCAGCATTTCCAGCAGGTGTGCGCGCATGCGCGCGGCATCGGGCTTGATGCCGGTGAAGATCTCGAAGGAGTCCACGGCCTGGCCCACCGCCATGTGCCCGCCGTCAAGCACCCGGCAGCCGCGGTCGCGGGCTGCGAGGATCAGTTCGGTGTCGACCGGGCGGTAGATGCAGTCGGCTACCCAGTGGCGGGATTCGAGCCCGGCCAAATCCAGCGGCAGGCCCGGGTGGTGGTGCATGCCGATCGGGGTGGCGTTCAGCAGCCCGTCCGCCGCAGGCAGCAGCTCGGGAACCTGGTCAGGGGACGCCGCGGTGACCGTGGCTTCAGGGAAAAGCCGGTTCAATTCCGCGGCCCGCTGCCCAGCGCGCTGCGCGTCCGGGTCCACCAGGAACAGCTGCTCGGTTCCGGACGCCAGCAGCGCGTAGGCCACGGCGGATCCGGCGCCGCCGGCTCCCAGCTGCAGGACCTGTTGCTGGTTGGCTCCGGGCAGCCCTTCGGCGAAGCCGCGGCCGAATCCTGAGGCGTCGGTGTTGTAGCCGTGGAACTTCCCGTCGCGGATGACCACCGTATTCACCGCGCCGATGTCCCGCGCGTTCTGGGAGATCTCATCAAGGTGCTCCAGGACCAGCTGCTTGCACGGATGGGTGATGTTGAAGGCATTGAATCCGAGCTGCTCACCGGCCTTTAATAGAGCGCCCACATCGCTGCCCGGGCGCTCCAGCACGGTGAGGTCGATGGGACGGTACAGGTAGCGCAGGCCCTGCGCATCAGCCTCCCGCTCGTGCATTCCGGGAGTCAGCGACGGCATCACCCCGTCGCCGATCAAGCCCACCAAATAGGATTCGGCAGTTGTACTCATCGCAGGTCCTCGCATTCAGTCATCGATGCAACAGGTATTGCTTCGTCTGTGATTTGCATCTACTCTAAACCAATGAACACATTCCGAACAAGTGGTCGCATAGCGAACATTTGTAGGAATGAGGCCAGAACATCGCCATCATCTAGGGAGTAACCCGATGACCACGACACCGAAGCCGTCGGCATCTGAAGACAACGGAGCCGGGCAGCGCACGCCGGTCAAGGCCGCGCTGGCCAGCTTCATGGGCAGCGCCGTCGAATACTACGACTTCTTCATCTTCGGCTCCGCCGCAGCCCTGATCTTCCCGCACATCTTCTTCCCCGACGCCGACACCAACGCCGCGGTCATGTCCCTGGCGACCTTCGGCTTCGCCTACATCGCCCGCCCCATCGGCGCGATCATCCTGGGCCACTTCGGCGACCGGATCGGACGCCAGAAGGTCTTGATGTTCACCCTGGTGCTCATGGGAGCCTCGACCTTCGCCATCGGCTGCCTGCCCACCTTCGACCAGGTCGGCTGGCTGGCCCCGATCCTGCTGGTGGTCGCCCGCCTGATGCAGGGCCTGTCCGCCGCCGGCGAGCAGGCCGGAGCCTCCTCCATGTCCCTGGAGCACGCCCCGGATCACCGGCGCAGCTTCTTCACCTCCTGGACCCTGACCGGCACCCAGGGCGGCCAGATCCTGGCGGCCTTGATCTTCATTCCGGTAGTGGCACTGCCGGACGAGATCAAGTTCGGCATCGGCTGGCGCATCCCGTTTTGGCTGTCCGCCGTGGTTGTTGTGGTCACCTTCTTCATCCGCCGCTCGCTGCATGAGACCCCTGAATTCGAGAAGGCCAAGAAGAACAACGAGATCGCCAAGCTGCCGCTGGCGGTGCTGCTGCGCTTCCATTGGAAGGACGTGCTGCGCGTGGTGCTGTGCGCGTTCATCGCCGCGGTGTCCACCGTGTATGGAACCCTGGCCATCTCCTACGGCAAGACCATTGGCAACATGGACGAGTCCATCACCCTGTGGCTGGTCGTGGCAGGCAATATCGGAGCGCTGCTCACCCAACCGCTCTTCGGCATGCTGGCCGACAAGATCGGCCGCAAACCGGTCTTCATCTACGGCGCGCTGGCTTCCGCCGCGGTCATGCCCTTCTACCTGCGATCCATGGAAACCAGCAACACGCTGCTGCAGTTCGGGCTCTCGCTGCTGGTCTTCTCCTGCGCCTACGCGGCGGCCAACGCCGTATGGCCGAGCTTCTACGCGGAGATGTTCTCCTCCCAGGTGCGCTTCTCCGGCCTGGCCATCGGCACCCAGCTGGGCTTCCTGATGGCTGGCTTCGCCCCGTCCATCGTCGCCGCCCTGGGCGGACTGCAGCCCGGCGGCTGGGTGCAGATCAGCCTGTTCACCGCGGCCATCGCCCTGATCGCCTCGATCTCCGCGCTGACCGCCCGCGAAACCTACCGCGTGCCGACCAGCCAGCTGGGGCACCACGTAGCAAAGGCATGAATACGGCCGAGAAACGACAGCGGGCAGGCGCCGGGAAGTCCATTCCCGGCACCTGCCCGCTGTTTGCCGCGGCGGGTTCAATGGCTATTGCGCCGTCCAGCCTCCGTCGATGGCGTAGCTGGCTCCGGTGGCCATCGCAGCACTGTCCCCCGCAAGCCAACCGGCCAGCGAAGCGACTTCCTCCGGCTCGATGAGCCGCTTGACCGCCATCTCGGTCAGCATGATCTTTTCCATCACTTCGGATTCGTCGATGCCGTGGGCCCTCGCCTGGTCGGCGATCTGCGCTTCGACCAGCGGGGTGCGCACATATCCGGGATTGATGCAGTTGCTCGTCACCCCGCGCTCCGCTCCTTCCAGCGCGGTCGCCTTCGACAGGCCCTCCAGTCCGTGCTTGGCCGACACGTAGGCGCTCTTGAACGCGCTGGCGCGCAGGCCATGGGCGGAGGAGATGTTGATGATGCGCCCAAACCCCCGCTCATACATCCCCGGCAGCGCCGCGCGGATCAGCAGGAACGGCGCTTCGAGCATCAATCGGTGGATCAGGCGCCAATGATCGGGTTGGTATTCATGGATCGGTCCCACCCGCTGCACCCCGGCATTGTTGACCAGGATGTCGGCATCGAGGGACAGCTCCTCCAGCCCCGAGGTGTCGGACAGGTCCACCACCCAGGCTTCCCCTCCGACCTCGGCCGCCGCATTCCGCGCCGCCTGCTCGTCCAGGTCCGCCACCACGACGCGGACTCCCTGGGCGGAGAGCTCGCGGGCGCAGGCCAGCCCGATGCCTCCCGCGCCGCCGGTGACTACCGCCCGGCGCACGGTGCGCCGGGTGTCACCGGCTTGCATGCTCTGCCGCTCCGTAGCCGCGCACCTGCCCGCCGGGCACCAGGTTCTTAACGATCAGCGAGCAGTCCTTGTCTTCCAGTCCTTCGGAGATCAGCTCGTCGAAGTGCTTGCTGACCAGTTCCGCGGCGGGAAGCGAGATGCCTGACGTGGTTCCCGCATCCAGCGCCAGCCCTACGTCCTTGCGCGCCAGGTCCACGCGGAAGGTCGCGTCAAAGTTGTTGTTCGCCGCGGCGGTCTCGACGATGCCGGGAACCGGGTACCAGGTCTGCTGCGCCCACGAACGGCCTGAGGATACCGACACGATCTCCCAGAACACTTGCGGATCGAGCCCCAGCTTCTCGGCCAGCTGCGATCCCTCGGCGCTGGCCATGAGGTCGATGAACAGCATCATGTTGTTGCAGATCTTCGCCGCGATGCCCATGGACGGGCCGCCGGCGACGATGGCTCGCGCTGATATCGGCGCCACCAGTTCGCTGGCCCGTTCCATGAGTTCCGGCGCCCCGCCCAGCATGATGGCCAGAGATCCGGCCGCCGCTCCCGAGATGCCTCCGGAAACCGGGGCGTCGACGAACTTCAGGCCGCGGGCCGCGGATTGCTCGTGGATGTAGCGGGAGGTCTCGATGTCCACGGTGGAACAGTCAAGCAGCATCATCGAGTCGGCGGCATGGGCCCAGATGCCTTCGGGGCCCTCGTAAACCGCGCGGACGTGCTGGCCCTTGGGCAGCATGGTGATCACCGCATCCGCCCCCTCCAGTGCCTTGGCCACGGAATCGACGAGGAGCACACCGGCTCCCGCCGCCGCGGCGCGGGCCTGCTCGTTCAGGTCGACGCCGCGCACCTCGTGCCCGGCGGCGACCAGGTTCGCCGACATGGGTCCACCCATGTTCCCCAGTCCGATCCATGCATATACGCTCATTGTGCTGTTCCTTCCACGCGCCGACAGGTGCTTGATACTTCGGGTAATCCCGGATATGGCCAGCGTAGGTGCGCCACATCACTTCCTCAATGCACAAAGACCCGAGAAAATTGCAACACCGCTGTGCGCTGGCGCACACTGGGAGCATGCAGCGTCCCATCGATTACCACCATCTCGAGTCCCTGATCGCCTTCCTGACCGTCGCCCGGCTGGGCAGGTACACGGCGGCCGCCAACGTGCTCGGGGTGAACCACTCCACGATTTCCCGGCGCATCGCCTCGCTGGAGCAGGCCATGGGCGGACGGCTGCTGACCCGCTCGGCGCAGGGGTGGGAACTGACCGACCTCGGGCGGCGCGCCATGGCCTCGGCCGAGGCCATCGAACGGGCCGTCGCCGCCATCGGCTCCGCTGACGAGCCTGGACAGGTGACCGGCCACGTGCGCGTCGCCGCACCGGACGCCTTCAGCGCCCATCTGGCCGCGCCGACCCTCGCGAAGCTGCACGAGATCCACCCGCAGCTACTGTTCGACCTGGTCTCGGAAACCACGCGGGCACGCCAGGGCCGCACCGGCATGGACCTGGAAATCGTCATCGGCCAGCCCCAGGTGCGACGCGCGGTCTCCCATCTGCTGCTGAAATACGAGCTGCGGCTCTACGCCACTAAAAGGTACCTGGACCTGCATGGGACCCCCGGGAAACTGGAAGACCTGCGCGAGCATGCGCTGAACTACTACATCGACACCGCGCTGACGGTGGACAAGCTCGACGATGCCACCAGCGGGCTGCCGCCCATGCGCCGAGCCATCTCGTCCAACAGCATCGCAGTGCAGTACTCGGCGACCATGGGCCATGGCGGCATCGGCCTGCTGCCGACATTCCTCAGCCGGCACTACGAGGCACTGGTTCCGGTGCTCCACGACCAGTTCACCTACGAATCGGAATACTGGCTGGTCGGGCGTGAGGAAGCGCTGCGCAATCCGGCGGTGCAGCTGACCGCCACGGCGCTGCACGAGGCCGCCGAGCGCGGGGACTGGCATTTGGCGCCCTTCGCCCCGGTGTCCTCCGCGGCCAATTCCTGAAGGGACACCACAGCCGGGCCGGTGCCGTTTAACTGCCAGAGTGCCGCTCCCCGGTGCGGGATGCGGCACTCTGGCAGTAGCGGCCTGACAGCTAGCGCGTCAGCTTGCTTTCGGAGTCCAGCACCTCGGTGGACAGGCCGTTGCTGATGCGGTCCTGCTCGTCGATGTCGCCGAGGTCCACTCCCTTGGATTCACGAAGGAAGTAGACGGCAACCAGCGTCACTAGCGCGGCGAAGACGATGTATCCGGCTACCGGCACCCAGCTTCCGGACGCCCGCAGCAGGGCCGCCGCGATGATCGGAGCCATCGACCCGGCGACGATGGAGGTGACCTGGTAGCCGAGCGACACCCCGGAGTAGCGCATGCGGGTCGGGAACATCTCAGCCATGATCGCCGGCTGCCCCGCGTACATCAGCGCATGCACTGCGAGTCCTGCAACGATGGCCAGCAGGATGATCGCGTCGTTGCGGGTGTTGAACATCGGGAAGGCGACCACAGCCCAAACGATCATCAATCCGGCGCCGGCGGCGTAGACCGGGCGGCGGCCCAGGGTATCGGTGAAGCGTCCAACCAGCGGAACCACGATGGCGTGGAAGACGTGGGCCAGCAGCATCAGGGTGAGGATGTTGGAGGTCTGCATGTCCAGCTGCACGCTCATGTAGGTGATGGAGAAGGTCACCACCATGTAATAGAGGATGTTTTCCGCGAAGCGCAGGCCCATGGCGGTGAACACCCCGCGTGGGTAGCGCTTGAACACTTCGGCCACGCCGTAGCCTGCCGCGGCATTGGCTTCCATTTCGGCCTTGGCCTCGTGGAAGATCGGCGCGTCGGAGACCTTCGTGCGGATGTAGTAGCCAACGCCCACGATCACTACAGAGAGCCAGAAACCCACGCGCCAGCCCCATGCGAGGAATGCCTCGTCGCTGAGGGTGAAGGACAGCACCAGCAGCACAATGGTCGCCAGCAGGTTGCCGATCGGCACCGCTGCCTGCGGCCAAGAAGCCCAGAATCCTCGCTCGCGGTTGGGCGCGTGCTCGGCCACCAGGAGCACGGCGCCGCCCCACTCGCCGCCGACGGCGAAGCCCTGCAGGAAGCGCAGGACGATCAACAGGATCGGGGCCGCGTAGCCGATCATGTCGTAGGTGGGCAGGCAGCCCATGAGGAACGTGGTCACGCCGACCAGGATGATGGCCACCTGGAGCAGGTGCTTGCGACCGTACTTGTCGCCGAAGTGGCCGAAGACGATGCCGCCGATCGGCCGGGCGATGAATCCCACCGCATAGGTGAGGAATGCCTTGATGATGTTGTCCAGGTCGTTGCCCGAGTCGGGGAAGAAGACCTTGTTGAACACCAAGGTGGCCGCGGTCGCGTAGAGGAAGAATTCGTACCACTCGACGATAGTGCCCGCCATCGATGCCGCGACGACCCGTCGCAGCCCCTTGCGTTCGGTTTTATCAGAAATTTCCGATGCCACTGCCAATCCTTCCGATGCCGCAGGTCCCCCATTGGACCCGTCCCGTAGCACCCGAGTATGTCGCAGCTCACACTGCTTTGAAAGGTTTACCAGTCTTGTTCGAGGGGCCGATTGCGCACACCAAGCGTGCATTGTTGCACAGCGGACCCCGCAGCATGCGCCCGTCACTGCACGGGCTTGCTTCCATCGAACAGCGGCTGCGGCCGAGGTTATCCGAGGTCAGCCTCCCTCTTGGAGGGTTAGGACGCGGATTCCGCGGCGATTTCCAGCAGCGCCTGCTCGGCGGCGCCGGGGACGTGGTCCACCGACCAGATCGCCCGCAGCTCGCGGACCAGCGCCGGGCCGTCGAAGGGGATCTCCACCAGCGTCCCGAGCTTCAGCTGGCTTTCCACGGCCAGCTGGCTGAGCACCGCCGGGCCCATGCCGGCGGCCGCGCATTGGCAGATGGTGGCGTTGCTGTTGAACTCGGCCAGCGGCTTGGGGCGGTCGGCATGGGAAATGTAGTCGAGGAAGGCCCGGGTCCCGGAACCCGCCTCTCGCTCAATCAACGCGGTGTTCTGCAGCTCGTGCAGGGTCAGTGCGCCGCCTCGTTGCGCCCACGGGTGGTCCGGCGCGGTGACGATCAGCATTTCATCGCTGTAGACCTGCTGACTTCTGAGCCCCATGGGGATGTGCGGCGTCTCGACGAAACCGAATTCCAGCTCGCCCTCCCGGACCGACTGGATCACGTCCTGCGAGTTCATGATCCGCATCCTCGGCTTCACCAACGGCATCTTGCGGTGCAGCGCCCCGATCCAGCTGGGCGCCAGGTACTCCGCCACGGTCATGCTGGCCCCGAAACCCAGCTCGCTCTGGCCCGGGTCTGCCAGGGACCGCGCGCCGGCGGCGAAGGTCTGCAGGCATTCGAGCACTTCGCGCGCCCACTGAACGGTGAGCACGCCTTCCGGAGTCAGAGTCGACCCCGTGGTCTTGCGATCCACCAGCTGGTATCCGAGCCGGCGTTCGAGGGTTTTCAAGGCGCGCGAGGCATTCGGCTGGGCGATGCCGGCTGCCCGGGCTCCGGCGCTGAGGCTGCCGTGGTCGGCGATGCCGACCAGCAGGGAAAGCGAGGAGAACTGGATCCAGTGCGCAATGCTGTTCAGTGATGACGGGTCTTGATCCATATCAAAAGCATATGCCTCCAATAGCCACGGGACGAATACCGCCGAAACCGTGACGGGAGAAGACTGAAAACATGCAATCGACAGACCAGACACAGACATCTTCCCCGACATCAACCCGCGCAACGCTGCGCACCCTGTTCCCCGGACTGGCGGTCTGCCTACTGGCCGGGGCCCTGTGCATGGTCATCAGCCGATTCCTCGACGGAGTCAGCGCACTGCTGCTGGCCATCGTGCTCGGCGCGCTGTGGCGAAACATCGTTCCGGTTCCCACGGCCCTGGATCCGGGCATCGCCGTCTCCGGCAAAAAGCTGCTGCGCCTGGGCATCGTCCTGCTCGGTCTGCAGCTGTCCCTGGGTACCATCCTGGGGCTGGGCCCCGGGGTGCTGCTGGTGGTTTTCCTCTCCGTCGGAGTGACCTTCTTCGCCACCTTGTGGATCGGCTCCCGGCTGGGCATGGATCTGCCGCAACGGCTGCTGATCGCCGCCGGGTTCTCCATCTGCGGCGCGGCCGCGGTGGCTGGGGCAGAGAACGTGGTGCGGGCCAAGCAGAGCGAAGTCGCCACGGCCGTCGGACTGGTGGTGCTCTTCGGAACCCTCATGATCCCTGCCATGCCTGCGCTCGGCGCGCTGCTGCAAATGGATGAGCGCAGCATCGGCATGCTGGTGGGCGCCTCGACCCACGAGGTCGCGCACGTCGTGGCGGCCGGCGGGTCGGTGGGAGCGGCCGCCCTCGAGGTGGCGGTGACCGTCAAGCTCGCCCGCGTGGTGCTTCTGGCGCCGATCATCGCCGGCGTGGGCATGTTCATGCGCCGCCGCCACGCGGTAACCGGCGGCAAGAACCCGCCGCTGGTGCCGCTGTTCGTGCTCGGATTCATCGCGGCAATGCTGCTGCGCAGCAGCGGAATTGTTCCCGTCTGGGCCCTTGACGCGGGCCAGATGCTGCAGACCCTGCTGCTCTCGTCAGCCATGTTCGCTTTGGGGCTCGGAGTCCACCTGCGCAGCATCGTGAAAACCGGCGGCAAGTCGTTGCTGCTGGGACTGCTGGCCACGATAGTCATCACGGTTGTTTCGGTGCTCGGAACCCTCGCCTTCCCGCCGCAGTAGTCCCGCCGCTCACTGGGATGGTTGTTCGTAGCCGATCAGCCATGTCAGGCCGAAGCGGTCGAGGACCTGGCCGTCGCAGGCGCCCCAGGGCTTGGCGGCCAGCGGGTCGAGGACCCGGCCTCCCTCGGCCAGCGCCTCGAACCACCCGTGCAGCACGGGTGGTTCCGCAGCGCCCAGCAAGGAGAGCATGGCGCCCTGGATCTGCACCGGGTTCTCGTCCGGCGCCGCATCGGCCGCACCCAGCGTCACGTTCCCGCTGAGCATTCCATGGGCGATCGCCGTGGGCGGCCCGTCGCTCCGGTTGAACTCCGCATAGGAGTACAGGGCCAGCTCGCCGCCGAACACCCCTGCATAGAAATTCAAGGCTTCCCGCGCCGTACCGGGGAAAAGGACATAGAGCTGCGGACCCTTCACGCGAGTTCCTTCTTTCAGCAGACGTCAGGCCACCGAGGCCCCGAGGTACGCCGGGAACGCAGAGGCCCCGGCGTGCGTCACACTCTATGCAAGCAGCAGCGTACTGGCAAGGAATCCTGCAGCGATAGCCGGGCTCGATGACGCCTGAACGTGCATACCGTTGGCTCAGCACGGCAAATACAGGACATACTGGGGTTCATGACGACGAAGCCCATTTTAGATCCGGCCGTAGAAGTTCCCATCCGACGCGCCGCCAGCGTGCTGTTGCTACGCGCAGCGGACACCGGGTTCGAGGTGTTCATCCAGCACCGGGTCAGCACCATGGACTTTGCCGCGGGTATGGTCGTCTACCCCGGAGGCCGGGTCGACGCGCAGGACGCTCAGCTGGTGCGCAGCGGAGCCCTCGATGCGCGGCTGCTCGCCGAACAGGCTCAGCGCTGGAAGCACTCCACCGTCTGGGACGAGGGTGAGCAGCAGGCCTCCTTCCACGCCGGGGAAATGCTGGCGGCCGCCCGCCGCGAGGTATTCGAGGAAACCGGTCTGCTGCTGGATCCCGAACAGCTGCTTCCCTGGGCGAACTGGGTCACCCCGGTGGGCTATCCCAAGCGCTTCGATACCTACTTCTTCATCGCGGTGCTGCGCGAGGACCAGGAACCACGCCACCAGACCTCCGAAGCGGCGATCTCCAATTGGATCCATCCCGAAGCGCTGTTCGCGGCGCTGGAGCGCAAGGAAATCAAGATGATGCGCCCCACCCAGCGCACCTTGCTGGATGCCATGGAGCTGGGGTCCATCGCTGCGTTGCGGAGTTTCGACCGGGAGATCATCCCGGTGCATCCCACCGGGAAGGACACCAATACCTCCACCCCGGTTCTCGATGTCGAGCTGCGCCCGCGGCACGACTGAGCCGCGGGCGCCCGGCAGCTACTTGTCGACCAGGCCGCGGCCCACGATCAGCGACATGATCTCGTTGGTGCCTTCCAGAATCTGGTGCACCCGCAGGTCGCGGACGATCTTCTCCAGACCGTAGTCGCTGAGGTAGCCGTAGCCGCCGTGCAGCTGGATGGCGCTGTTCGCGGCCTCGAAACCTGCATCCGTGGCGACCTTCTTGGCCATGGCGCACAGCCTGACCCGGTCAGGCGCCTTCGCGTCCAGCGCGGCGGCGGCCCTGCGCAGCAGCGACCTGGCGGCTTCCAGCCCCATGTCCATCTCGGCCAGCTTGAAGACCAGCGCCTCCTGGCGGGTCAGCGGCCCGCCGAAAGCCTGGCGTTCCTTGAGGTATGCCGCGGACTGCTCCAGTGCATGCTGCCCGCCGCCCAGCGAACAGGCAGCGATATTCAGCCGTCCGCCGTTCAGCGCCTGCATGGCCATGGAGAATCCCTGGCCTTCGGCGCCGAGCAGGTTGCCGGCCGGGATGCGCACGCCGTCCATGATGACCTGCCGGGTGGGCTGCGCCTTCCAGCCCATCTTCTTCTCGTTCGGGCCGAAGCTCAGCCCTGCGCTGTCCCCCGGAACCAGGAAGGCGCTGATGCCGCGCGAGCCGGTGTCCTCGGTGCGCGCCATGACGATGTAGAGAGCCGAGGTGCCGGCTCCTGAAATGAACTGCTTGACCCCGCTGAGCACGTACTCATCCCCGTCCCGGCGCGCGCGGGTGGTCAGCGCCGCGGCGTCCGAACCGATCCCGGGTTCGGTCAGGCAATAGGAGCCAAGGTTCTGCATGGTGGTCATCTCGGGCAACCAGTGGGCGCGCTGCTCGGTGGTTCCAAAACTGTCGATCATCCACACCACCATGTTGTGGATGGAAATGTACGCTGAAATCGTCGGGCAGGCCTTGGCCAGTTCCTCGAACACCAGGATCGCGTCGCTGCGGGTCAGCGCCGAACCGCCGAACTCCTCGCCGGCGTAGATTCCGCCCATGCCCAGCTGGCCTGCTTCGGCCAGCACGTCGACGGGGAAATGCTGGCGCTCATCCCAGTCCAGTGCATTCGGGGCGATCCGGGTGGTGGCGAAATCGCGGACCATTTCCGCGAGCGCTTTCTGGTCTTCAGTAAGTTCGAGCATGTTTGGCTCCTGACTCAAGCAGGCGTCATCGGTGTGGACGCCCGACCGCTACATATGTGACTCACACTACACCGATTCGGGTCCTCGGCGCGGGCTGGCGCCCACGGTTTCGCGCACCGCCGAACACACGGGAATTCCGCGGAATTCCACGGCCCGGCAAGCCGTCGCAAACATGATTTCGAAGGGGTTTTGGACGTAGTCTTGGAAGAGCAGTAAACCCCGCGGCGGCCAGTGTCGGCACGGGGTCGGATCTGAAGATTTTCCGCGGCCAGCACCGGCGTTTTCCGGTCGGAGGCCGCCGCGCGCAAGGATGCCCATGACCCAGAATGACCGCAGCAAACTCGCCCGGGCGCTGTTGCCCGAAGGCAGCGAGCCCGATCCGCGGTTCACGCTGGCCAACGAACGCACCTTTCTGGCCTGGATCCGCACCTCGCTGGCATTCCTGGCCGGAGGCATCGCCCTGGAGGCGTTCACCGTCGGGGCGTTCCCGGGGCCGGTGCGCACCGTGCTGGCGTTTTTCGTCATCGGGGTGGGCATGCTCATCGCCCTGGGCGCCGGCGTGCGCTGGGTCCGGGTCGAACGCAGCATGCGCACCGGGAAGCCGCTGCCGCTGCCCGCCATCGTGCCGCTGCTCAGCCTGGGCGCGATTGCCGGGGCCATTGCCGCGCTCGCCATGGTCCTGGTGGGAAAGTAGCGGAATGAAACAGGATTTCCCGGTCACCGACCCGGGCCTTCAGCCCGAACGCACCGTCATGGCCTGGGCGCGCACGCTGGTGTCATTCCTCGTGGTCAGCGGCGTGTTCCTGCGCTGGGCTCCGCACTACGGCACCGGGGTGCTGGTCCTGGTGGGCATCGCGGTCTGCGCCGCCGGCGGCATCTACCTCTCGCAGCGCCGCCGCTATTCGAGGATGGCCCACGGCGTGAAGAACGAACGCATCCACGCGGACGTGGTGGCGGTGCTGGTGATGACCGGCGCGATGCTCGCCCTGGGCGGCAGCGCCATCGTGCTGGTGGCGGCGGGGCTCTGAGATGGTCAACTACACGCTGCGCCAGCTGCAGTACTTCGTCGCGGTCGCCGAGGCCGGCTCGCTGTCCGCGGCGGCCGTGGCCTGCCACATCTCCCAGGCCGCGATGAGCCAGTCCATGGCGGAACTTGAACGCGTGGTCGGCAGCCAGCTGCTGGTGCGCAGCCGGGCCCGCGGCGTGGTGCTCACCGCGGTGGGCACCGAGTTCCTCCACGATGCCCGCTCGCTGGTGCGCCATGCCGAGGAGATCCAAGGCCAGATCATGGAGCGCCAGTCGGCGCTCGCCGGCCCGCTGGTCATCGGCTGCTATTCCTCGCTGGCCGCCTTCTGGGTCCCGGTGATCTGCGAGCGGTTCACCGCACCGAACCCGGGGTTGCAGGTGAAGATCATCGAGGGCGATGCCGCGCAGCTGCAGCAACGCATGCTGCAGGGACACCTGGATGTCGTGCTGACCCACACCCGGCACCTGCTGGAGGACGTGGAGCACCGGGTGGTGATGTCCGGGCGCCCCTACGTGCTGGTCGCCGCCTCGCATCGCTTCGCCGAGCGCGGTTCGGTGAAGCTGGCCGAACTGGCCGAGGACGACTTCGTCTCCCTGGATCTGCCTACGGTGCGCGACAACCAGCTGGTGAACCTGCGTTTATCTGGCTTGGATCCGAAGATCCGCTGGAGCTCGCAGAGCTTCGAGGCGGTGCGCAGCATGGTGGCCCGCGGGCTGGGCTACACCGTGCTGGTGCAGCGCCCGCCGGTGAACGTGAGCTACGACGGGCTGCCGCTGGCGATGCTGGAGATCGACGGACCGGTGGGCTACAGCGACATCTGCGTGGCCTACACCGCGACCAAGCGCCCCAGCCTGCGGCTTCGGGCATTCCTGGATTTCTGCGAACAGGTCGGCGCCGAACGCGACAGCCGGGCCGCCCAGGAGAATTCCTGAACGACCCGGCTGATTCGGGGTGCTGGCGGCGATGTCCCTTGACGGGGCGCCGCGCCCCTAGATGTCCTGCGCTTCCAGGTCGGAGTCCTTGCCTTCCTTCATGCCACGCATGGCCAGCGCGGCGATGATGAATGTCGCGGCCCAGACCACGCCGACCAGCCACAGGTTGCCTCCGGCGACCAGCACCAGGCCCGCAACGATCATCGGGGTGAAGCCGGCGCCCACGGTGGAGGAGAGCTGGTAGACCAGCGAGGCTCCGGTGTAGCGGATGCGGGTCGGGAACAGCTCGGCGGTGAATGCGCCGAAGGGTCCGAAGATGCTGGCCTGGATAATGCCGTTGGCGATGAACAGGGCAATGGCGAAGATCCACAGCTGCCCCAGTTCCAGCATGAACATGATCGGCAGGGCCAGCAGCGCACCGGCCAGGATGCCGACCATCATGACCGGGCGGCGGCCGTACTTGTCCGAGTAGCGGGCGGCGAACCAGATGCCCACCACGGTCAGCGCGGCGCCAATCGCCTTGATGTTCAGCACGCTGGTGCGGTCCATGCCCAGGTCGTCGACCACGAAGGAGATGGCCCAGACGGTCATCAGGCCCTGCACGGTGTAGGAGCTCATGCCCACCAAGGTGCCGCGGACGACGGACTTCGGGTAGCGGGTGAGCACTTCGCGGATCGGGGTCTTGCGCTCCTCGGCCTTCTGCTCCAGGGACAGGAATAGCGGGGACTCAGTGACCTTCAGGCGGATGACCAGGCCGATGCCGACCAGCGCGATGCTCAGGATGAACGGAATGCGCCAGCCCCAGGCCAGGAACTGCTCGTTGGGCAGCAGCGAGACCGCGGAGACTGCCAGGGTGGCCAGGACCGCGCCGGCCGGGCCGCCCATGTTGGCGAAGCTCGCCGCGAAGCCGCGGCGCTCCTTCGGCGCGTGCTCCAGGGCCATGAGCATCGCTCCGCCCCATTCGCCGCCGACCGCCAGGCCTTGCACCACACGAAGGATGATCAGCGCGATGGGGGCGAGCATGCCCACCTGCGCGGTGGGAGGAAGCAGGCCGATGAGGGTCGAAGCGCCGCCCATCATGGCCATCGAGGTGATCAGCACGCCCTTGCGGCCGATCTTGTCGCCGAAGTGGCCGAACACGATGCCGCCCAGCGGGCGGGCCAGGTAGCCCACGGCCAGCGTGGCGAAGGAGGCGAAGATCGCGACGCCCGGGGTGAGGTTGGTGAAGAAGATCTTGTTGAACACCAGCGACGCCGCGGTGGCATACAAGATGAAATCGTAGAATTCGATGGCGCTGCCCAAAAAGCTCGAAGCCAGGATGCGCCGCATTTCAGGCGACGAAAGGCTGGGAACTCGCAGGCCCGGGTCTTGCTCGTGCTTCACAGTGTTACTCATGCTACTGCCATTTCAGAGGTCTTGCGGGCGAAGGAGATGACGTCCAGATCATTGGGGATGAGGAATCTGCCGGAGAACTGGCCGGCGTGTGCATGCCAGACCGAATCCGGGGTGGTTCCGGGAACCAGGTGGTGCAGCGCGAGGGTGGCCGCGCCGGCGCGTTCGGCGATGTCGATCGCCTGCAGCGCCGAGGTGTGGGACCGGCGGTGGTGGTCCATGGAGGCCTCGGCCTCCTCGGTGCCCAGCGAGCCGTAGGCGCGCTCGACCCAATCGAAGTCGATGGCTTCGTGCAGCAGCAGGTCGGTGCCGCGGGCCAGCCGCACCAGGTTCTCGCAGGGCGCGGTGTCCCCGGAGATGGTCACCGAGCCTTCGGCCGTGTCGAAGCGGAAGGCGAAAGCCGGAGCGATCGGCGGGTGCTCGACCAGCGTGGCGGTCACCGTGACCAGCTCGTCCCGGTAGATCTCGAAGGGCTCGAAGTCCTGCGGGGTCGGGTTCTGGTTCGGGTGGTATCCCCCGGCGGCAGGGATCTTGATGTCACTGGCCTGGAAGTAGTCCAGCGGCGAGGGACGCAGGGCATCGATCACGCGGTCGTTCAGGTCCGTGGCATAGGCCTGCATCAGCGCGGAGAACATCGACGCGGTGCCGGGGGTGGGGTTTGCCGGGAACAGCGGCTGCGGGGCCACGACGGCGCGCGGCGAGACCGGTGGAAGCTCGCCGCGGTCGCCGGGGCCGATGATCCGCACCGGCTGCTTGCCGCGGGCCATGGTGAACAGGCCGAAGATCGCCAGCGACGCCAGGTCGATGGTGTGGTCCGAGTGCAGGTGGGTGAGGAAGATGCCGCGCAGGTCCCCGGGGGTGAACCCCGCCTTCATCAGTTGGTTGCCCACGCCGGTTCCTGCGTCGACCAGGTATACCGCGGAGCCGACGACCACCGCGGTGGCGATGCCCGAGCGGCGTCCGGCGTTCTCGCCGGTCCACCAGCGCGGTCCGCCGGCGGTCCCCAGGGTGACAACGCGGGGGGAGAGATGTTCGGACACGGGATTCGCCCTTTCACGATCTGACTGCTGACTCTTTCAATCATCGTGAGGACGGTTACATTCGTAAAACTGTTTTTATCTACCAAGAACCATAGTTTTACTTATGAATTGGGCTGCGGGGCCGAAATTGCGGCGATCCTGGGCTACAGGGTGGCATCGTCCCGGGTGCGGTCGAACTCCTCGCGGGCGCGCAGGACGCTGGGCACATGTTCCTGCGACCAGAGCCGGATGGTCTCCATGGGACCCAGCAGGCTGCGGCCCAGGTCGCTGAGTTCGTAGTCCACGCGCACCGGCACCTGGGCGGTGACGGTGCGCAGCAGCAGGCCGTCGCGCTCGAGGGTGCGCAGCGTGCTGGTCAGCACCTTGGGGGTCACCGAACCGATGCGTTGGCGTAACGCGGAGAAACGTTGCGGCCCTCCGGCGAGCGCGAGCAGCACCAGCGGAGTCCACTTGTCGCCCAGTCGCTGCATGATTTCACGCGAGGGGCAGCCCTGCACGAACACGTTGAAATCCCGGTCGCTTTCCATGGGGAAACCTAGTTTCGTTGTAGTAGCCAGTATCTAAAAGATACCATTGAGCTGAATTCACCAGCAACGAAAGGACTCTCCATGAAGATCGCAGTCTACGGAGCCACCGGCATGGTCGGCAGCCAGATCATCGCCGAGGCCGCCACCCGCGGCCACGAGCTCACCGCGGTCACCCGCTCGGGCAAGGAAGTTGACGGAGCCACCGCCGTGGCCGCCGACCTTGGCAACACCTCGACCTACCGCCAGCTGGGCAAGGAAAACGACGTCATCGTCATTGCCGTGCCGCCATCGCGCACCGGCGGGGACCACCAGGACTACCTGGACGCCTTCGAGGAAATCACCGAGACCCTGACCGACGCCCGGCTGATCGTGGTCGGCGGCGCCGGCGCGACCGAGGTCGACGGCGTGCGTCTGGTCGACACCGACGGCTTCCCGGAAGAGTACAAGGCCGAGGCCCTGACCTGCGCGGAGGTCTACGACATGTTCACCTCGGTCTCCGGCATCACCTGGACCGTGGCCGCCCCGGCACCGGTGATCGCCCCGGGCTCCCGCACCGGCAGCTACACCCTGGGCACCGATTCGCCGGCCGGCGACTTCGTCTCCACTCAGGACTTCGCCGTGGCGATCTTGGACGAGATCGAGACCCCGGCGCATGCTAACCGCCGCATGACCGTGGCCAGCGAAAAGTAGTTCGCGGCCGCGACCGCCTGCCGCCCCGGGGTGTGAACTGGATCGCATTGGCCGGTTCACCCGTCACCAGAAGTGTCGCCGATAGGCCCGGGTGGCTAGGGTGGTAGATGGTCATCTCCCATCCACTTAATGAGGTAAGTTTCAGCCCATGCAAAGAAACCAGCGCGCCCGCCGCCTGCTCTCCAGCGCCGCGGCCCTCGGCATCGCATCGATCGTCCTGGCCGGATGCTCCTCCACAGCGGGAACCGAGTCCACCCAGGACGCCACCCCGGTGGCCGGCGGCACCCTGGTCTACGCCTCCGGCGACGCGGAGCCAAGCTGCCTGGACCCTCACGTCGGCGGAAACTACCCGCAGGCCCTGGTGGCCAGCCAATACTTGGAGTCCCTGTTCACCAAGGACTCCGAAGGCAAGATCATCCCATGGCTGGCCGAATCCACCGAGGTCTCCGAGGACGGGCTGACCCGCACCATCACCCTGCGCGAGGGCATCAGCTTCACCGACGGCACCAAGCTGACCGCCGAGGCCATCAAGGCCAATATCGAGCACCTGCAGGACCCGGACACCGCCTCCTCCACCGGCTACCTGGCCGTGGGCAAGGTGGACCAGATCAAGGTCGTCGACGAGCGCACCGCCGAGCTGAAGCTCTCCGCCCCGGACAACGCGCTGCTCGAATCGCTGTCCATGCCGTGGACCGCCATCCAATCCCCCACCGCGCTGGAGCGCGACCAGGCCACCAACTGCGCCTCCCCGGTGGGCACCGGACCGTTCAAGGTCGAATCCTGGGAGCACCAGCAGGCCGTGAACCTGGTGCGCAACGAGGACTACGTGCCGCCGGTGGCCGATGCTTCCCGCACGCAGCCCACCGCCTACCTAGACGGCATCACCTGGCGCTTCATCCCCGAAGCCGCCACCCGCTACGCGGCGCTGGCCTCCGGCGAGGTCGACGTGATCGACAACGCCCAGCCTGACACCATCGCCACCGCCGCGCAGGGCGGCCCGCTGGGCCATCTGGACGCCTCGCGTCCGGGCGCCTCCAACCGCATCGAGCTGAACAGCTCCAAGGCCCCGTTCAACGATGCCAAGGTGCGCGAGGCGTTCATCCGCTCGGTGGACGTCAACGCCGGCATCACCTCGCTGTTCTTCGACACCGCCAAGCGCAGCTACTCGCTGCTCTCCAGCGTGGAACCACTGGGCATCTCCGATCAATCGCTGTTCACCACGGATCCGGCCAAGGCCAACTCCCTGCTCGACGAGGCAGGCTGGACCGAGCGCGACTCGGCCGGCTACCGCTCCAAGGACGGCAAGCGCCTGTCAGTGGTCTTCCCGGTATCCACCAACCAGTCGGTCCCGGCCGAGCAGTCGCTCTTCGAGCAGTTCCAGGCTTCGGCGAAGGCCGTGGGCTTCGAAGTGAAGATTCAGCTGCTGGACCTGTCCAGCTGGTACGGCGCGCTGGCCGAGCACAACTACGACCTGGTCTCCGCCCCGTACACCAAGGTCGGCCCGTCCGTGCTGCGCATCCTCTACCACTCCGACTCCACCGTCCCGGCTCCCTCCGGCTACTTCGCCAACAACGCCCAGGTCAAGAACCCTGCACTGGACAAGCTGCTGACCGACGCCGAGCAGACCAACGACGAGGCGCAGCGCGCGGACCTCTACGCCCAGGCGCAGAAGATGGTGCTGGAAGGCTACTACGTGCTGCCGCTGTACGACCAGCAGAACCACTTCCTGTACGGTGCGCAGGTCAAGAACATGGGAGCCACCACTTCGGTGTCATCCCCGGTCTACACCGACGTGTTCCTGGCCGAGTAGCACGCGAATGGGAACACTCGGCTGGGCCGTCCGGAAGATCGGCGGGGCGCTGGTGGTGCTGTGGCTGGTGGCCACCGCCATCTTCATCGGCATCCGCCTGATCCCCGGCGACCCGGCCGAAGCCATCATGGGCGGGCCCGGCTCCCAGGCCTCGGCCGAGGCGCTGGCCGCCGCCCGCGCCGAGTTCGGCCTGGACCAACCGGTGCCCGTGCAGTACCTGATGTTCCTGGGCAAGCTGGCCCAGCTGGACTTCGGCACCTCCTACGCACTCAAGCGCCCGGTGCTCGACGTGATGGCCGAGGTGCTGCCCAAGACCATCACCCTGGCCCTGCTGGCGCTGGCAGCCGCCTGGCTGCTGGCGCTGCTCTTCGCCGCGCTGGCCATGCGGGCCAACCGCTTCGGCGCCTGGCTTGGCAGCATGGTGGAGATCGTAGCAGCCGCCGTCCCGCACTTCTGGCTCGGCGCGGTGCTGATCATGGTTTTCTCCTCCGCCCTGGGCTGGCTGCCTGCAGTGGACAACGGCACCAGCGCCGGACTGGTGCTGCCGGTGCTGACCCTGGCGCTGCCGCTAGCCGGATTCCTCACCCAGCTGATGCGCGACTCCCTGGCCACTGCGATGTCCAGCCAGTTCGCGCTGGCGGCCCGGGCCCGCGGCGAAAGCCGGCTGGCGGTCTTCTGGCGCCACGGTCTGCGCCATGCCTCGCTGCCGGCGCTGAACCTGACAGGATGGGCGTTTTCCTCCCTGCTGTCCGGCGCGGTGGTGGTCGAGGTGATCTTCGCCCGCCCCGGGCTGGGACGCTCGCTGCTCTCCGCGGTGCTGGCCCGCGACATCCCCATGGTCACCGGCCTGGCGCTGTTCTCCGCGCTGGTCTACATCCTGGTCATGGCACTCACCGAAGCAGTGGAGCGCGCCATCGACCCGGCGGGAGCCGCCTCATGAGCCGGCCGTCAAAGATCCTCGCCTGGCTGTTCATCGCGTTCTGGGCGCTGACCGCCTTGGCCCCGCAGCTGATCGCTCCGGGCGACCCGCTGGCCATCAACCCGGCGCAGGCATTCCAGGCTCCGGGCTCCGGGCACGTGTTCGGCACCGACGAATCCGGGCGGGACATCTACACCCGCGTCATCCACGGCGCCGGAGACTCGCTGTTCATCGGTCTGGCCGCCACCGCCGTGGGTATGGGTCTGGCCATCGTGCTGGGCACCCTGGCCGCCATGGCGCCGCGCTGGCTGGACGGCATCATCCTGCGGGTGCTCGAAGCACTGTACTCCATCCCCTCGCTGCTGCTGGCGCTGCTGATCATCGCGTTCACCGGCCCCGGCGTGGGACCTGCCATCATTGCGGTGGGCTTGTCCACCGCACCGGGCTACGCGCGGCTGGTGCGCAGCCAGATCCGTACGCTGAAGAATTCCGAAATGCTCGAAGCTGCCACCGTGCTGGGCCGCGGCACCTGGCTGAAGATCCGCAACCACCTGGTGCCCAACGCACTCAAGCCGCTGCTCGCCCTGGTCACCCTGGGTATCGGCCAGGCCGTCATCTGGGCCGCGGCGTTGTCCTTCCTGGGGCTGGGAACTCCCCCGCCGGCACCCGAATGGGGCGCGATGCTCTCGGCGGGGCGCACCTACCTGCACCTGGCGTGGTGGATGAGCTTGTTCCCGGGTCTGGCCATCGTGGTAGTGGCCGCCGGCGCCACCCTGATCGGCCGAGCCCTGGGCGGAAAGGCCAGAACCATATGAGCACCCGTGATTCCGCACCGCTGATCACCGTATCCAACCTCTCGGTCAGCTTCGGCGCCGACGGTGCGGTGCAGGACGTCTCCTTCACCCTGTCCGCGGGACGCGCCCTGGCGCTTGTCGGCGAGTCCGGGTCGGGCAAGTCAGTGACCGCGCGCAGCCTGCTGGGGCTGTCCGGCGGAACCGTCACCGCCAAGACGCTGCGGATCTGCGGCCACGACGGCCTGGCGCTGCGCGACCGGGAATGGCAGGGCATTCGCGGCAACGCGGTGTCCATGATCCTGCAGGACGCGCTGACGGCGCTGGACCCGTTGCGCCCGGTGGGCCGGGAAATCGGCGACGCG
The DNA here is from genome assembly GCF_001454985.1 of Arthrobacter sp. YC-RL1. NCBI lineage: Bacteria > Bacillati > Actinomycetota > Actinomycetes > Micrococcales > Micrococcaceae > Arthrobacter > Arthrobacter sp. YC-RL1. The sequence continues at coordinate 743,741 of NZ_CP013297.1, read as the reverse complement.
TTGAAGGTCCACGGCTCGAACTCCCGCGCCGAGCGCCACGCCAGGGTCATCGAGATCTTAGAGCGGGTGCACCTGCCGGATCCCGAACTGCGCGCGCGGCAGCGTTCCACCGAACTGTCCGGCGGCATGCGCCAACGCGCGCTGATCGCCCAGGCGCTGATCGGCAACCCGCAGGTGGTCATTGCCGATGAGGCGACCACCGCGCTGGATTCGAAACTGGCCGCCCTGGTGCTGGAGCAGCTGCGCGAGCTGAAGGAACAGGGCCGCGCGGTGCTGATGATCAGCCACGACCTGGCCCAGGTCGCTCACCTTGCCGATGAGATCGCGGTGATGCGCCGCGGGAAGATCGTGGAGCACGGGCCCGCCGCCCGGGTGCTGGAAGATCCGCAGCACGAGTACACGCGCACGCTGCTGCGGGCGGTTCCCTCTGGAATCCCGCGCTTTGTCCCGCTCTCCGCTTCCTCGGCTCACGCCGCGCCCGCGGCCGCTGCCGTCAATGCCGAGGACCCGACGCTGGCGTTGCGCGCGCACAATCTGGGTAAGTCCTTCGGCAGCCACCAGGCCGTGGACTCGGTGTCCTTCGAGCTGCCCCGCGGCACCACGCTGGGCATCGTGGGAGAATCCGGGTCCGGGAAAACCACCACCGCACGCATCGTGCTGGGACTGCAAAAACCCGACTCCGGGCAGGTCCAGCTGCTGGGCCGGGACTTCGCCCCGGGCAAGGAATCCGAGCGCCGGGAGCTGCGCCGTGCCATGGGCGCGATCTACCAGAACCCGCTGGGCTCCTTCGACCCCCGCTACACGGCAGGCCAGCTGCTTACCGATGCCCTGAGCGAGGGCAAGTCCAAGCGCGCGGACGGCGGATACCGCGATGGGGTGGAGCAGCTGCTGGAGCAGGTGGAACTTGATCCCGCGCTCGCCTCGCGCAACCCGCGCGAGTTGTCCGGCGGCCAGCGCCAGCGCCTGGCCATCGCCCGGGCGTTGGCTCCCAAACCCGCGGTGCTGGTGCTCGACGAGCCGGTATCCGCCCTGGACGTGTCGATCCAGGCGACGGTGCTTGACCTGCTGGACCGCATCCAGCAGGAAACGGGAACCAGCTACCTGTTCATTTCCCACGACCTGTCGGTCATCGAGCACATGAGCGACCGGGTCGCGGTGATGACCCGGGGGCGGATCGTGGAGCAGGCAGATACCGCGCAGATCTTCGGGGACCCTCAGCATGAGTACACCAAGTCACTGCTCTCGGCAATGCCGCGGCTTCGCTAGCGGGTTTCCGGCCGCCCACTTGCGCGGCGGCATGTGGAGCTAGCCATAGGAGAGACATGAGTTCTAGCTGCTTGGCTTCGGCCAATCAGGAAAGGAGATCGAACGATGAACGATTCAATCGCAATCAAATTCTGCGTCACGGCCCTGCGCACAGATCAGGAACAGCTGGACGTCGCAAGACGCCTGATCGATTTGGTGCAGCGTTCCGACCTGGATGACCATGTGGGAGTCTGGATGCAGGGCACCGCGCCACAGCTTAGCGTGCATGCCCATTCCGAGCCCGGATACACCCCCGAAATCCACCGAGACTGGATTGACGACATCGAAGAACAGCTCAGCGAGCTGACAAGGAGCCATATTCCACATGCTGAATTCGTTGCGCACATTGCTCCGGAAAGCCTCATCTGCTGAATACCCTTCCCCCACAGCTCGGATCGAAACAACCATGCACACCTCCACCAGCGCTGATGGAACGACGATCTATCGAGGGTTGGACATCAGTTCTTCCTCGTACCGCTGGGACAGCATCACCGCCGAGCACTTGGGCTATTGGATCAATCGATTGCCCCACCTGCGAACCCCGTTCCTGACCATTGCCAAGCCCCAGCCGGGAGTGGAGCACCCGGAATTCGTGCAAACCTACTGGGAGTCCGGTCAGGAATTCACCTTCGAGTGGTGGAACTACTCCCGACCCGGCCTGCATCGCGTGTGCACCGTAATATCGGCACAACGGCTGGTCCAGCTGATCCACAGCTGGCTGGATGGCGATGACAGCCAGCTGGAGAGCGAGCAGTGGGCCGAAGAATACTTCAAGGTCAAGATCCGTAAGCGCTGAGCTGCCAAACCAGCCTGCGGCTGCTGGAGGGATAGCGCAGCAGGACCGCAGGGTTGCTGCTCTTGGCTATCCCCTCGATGGGCCTGCCTCAGATGGAATCGACCAGACCGTCCTTGACCTGCTTGCGCAGGATCTTGCCCAGCATCGAGCGTGGCATCTCGTCGATGGCGAGGATGCGCTTGGGAACCTTGTAGGCGGCCAGCAGCTCGCGGCAGTGCTCGCGCAGCGCGTCCTCGTCCAGGGCCGCGCCCTCTTCCAGCTGGACGGCGGCAACCACCATCTCGCCACCGCGGGCCAGCGGCTTTCCGAAGGCGGCGGCGTCGGCGACGTCCGCATGCTGGCGCAGCGCGATTTCAACCTCGGTCGGCGACACGTTGAAACCGCCGGTGATGATCAGTTCCTTGGCGCGGTCCACCATTGTGGCGAAGCCCGCCTCGTCCACCGCGACCACGTCGCCGGTGTGCAGCCAGCCGTCCGCCGTCAGGGTTTTCGCGGTTTCCTCCGGGTTGTTCCAGTAGCCCCGGAAGACCTGCGGCCCCTTGATCAGCAGCTCGCCAGGCTCGCCCTGCGCCACTTCGCGGCTCGGGTCGTCCACGTCGACAACCTTCATCAAGGTGGAAGGGAACGGCACCCCGATGGTGCCGGCATGGCGGCTCGGATGGAACGGGTTGCCCATGGCCACCGGCGAGGACTCGGTCATTCCGTAGCCCTCGACCAGCAGGCCCCCGGACATCGATTCCCACAGCTCCACCACGTGGTCCGGGAGGTTCATCGCGCCGGAAATGCAGTACTTGGCGCTGGCCAAGGACATGCCGCGTTCCTTGGCGGCCAGAGCGGTGCGCTCGTAGATCGGCGGCACCGCGCAGTACACGCTGGCCGGGGACTTCTTCCACGCGTCCAGGATCATGTCCGGGTCGAACTTCGGGAAGAGCACCAGCAGGCCCTGCTTCTTGATGCCGAAGGTCAGGTACAGGGTCATCCCGAAGGCATGGAACATCGGCAGGATCGCATAGAGGATTTCCTTGCGCTCCTGCGCCCCGTGCATCCAGGCTTCGCCCTGCAGGGCGTTGGAGTACAGGTTGAAGTGGGTGAGCATGGCGCCCTTGGGACGCCCGGTGGTGCCCGAGGTGTACTGGATGACCGCGAGGTCCTGGACCTGCGGGTACGGATGCGCCGAATCCAGCGGCGAGGCCTTGAGCAGCTCCTTGAAGGCGAGGGTGCCGCGGGTGCGGGTGGTCAGCGAGTTCCTGGTGTCGCGCAGCTTCTTCACCGGAAGGTGCAGCGCCAGGCGCTTGACGGCAGGGAAGGCCTCCAGCAGGTTCACCGCGACGATCGCGTCGATCTGGATGTCCTTCGGGAATTCCTGGACATGCTCGACCACCTTGTCCCAGGCGATGACCACGCGCGCCTGGTGGTCCTCGAACTGGTGGCGCAGTTCGCGCGAGGTGTACAGCGGGTTGTGCTCGACCACCACGGCTCCCAGACGGAGCACCGCATAGAACGCGATGACGTGCTGCGGGCAGTTGGGCAGGATCAGCGCCACCCGGTCCCCGGCGCGCACGCCGAGATTCCGCAGCCCTTCGGCGGCCCGCTGGACCTGCTCTCCGAGTTCCTTGTAGCTCATCCGCCGGCCGAAGAACTCGGTGGCCGGGCTGGACCCGGCTTCGAGCACCGAGTGTTCGAACATGTGGCTCAGCGATTCGGTGGGCAGCTTGATTTCGGCGGGAACGCCGGGCTGGTAGTTGGCGGTCCAGGCAGGTGCGGATGAATTCTCCATGCTCCCATCATGCCTTGTCCCGCATCCGCCGGAAACTCCGGCAGCGGACGCAGTCCCCGTCCCGCCTTGGAATTCGCCGAGCCGGGTACCGCCGGCATCCGTGATTTTCCTAGGGTAGTGCCAAGTGCAGGAACAACATTGAGGACGGGGCGCATGACACGCAAGGATCGGCTCCCGATCATCCGCAAGGGTGCAGGCCGCGGCTTCTACTACGAGCTGGACTCGCAGAGGATTACGGACCAGCAGGAGCTGGACCGCATCAAGGGATTGGCCATTCCACCGGCGTGGAAGCAGGTGCGGATTGCACGCAGCACGCGGGCCAAGGTGCAGGCCGTCGGTGTGGATGCGGCAGGACGCACCCAGTCGATCTACAACCCGGTGTTCAGGGCTCGTCAAGACGAAGCGAAATTCGCCCGGATGCTGGAGTTCGGTACCGCCCTGCCGCAACTGCGCGCCCAAGTGCGCAAGGACCTCCGCCGGCGTTCGGCCAACGAGCAGAAGGTTGCGGCGGCGGTCATCGCGCTCATCGACGAGCATCTGCTGCGGGTCGGAACGCCGGCCCGCTCCGGTGCAGGCGTCTCCTTCGGAGCCACGACCCTGCGCCGCAAGCACGTCAAGCCGGCCCGCGCATCCTTGAAGCTGGAGTTCACCGGAAAATCGGGGCAGCCCCAGTCCATTCGCGTGAGCAATCCCAAGTTGATGCGCATCCTCGAGGAATTGAAGAACATGCCAGGCCACGAGCTCTTCCGATTTCTCGATGAGAACAACCATGCGCACCGCATGGATGCCGATCGGGTGAACAGCTACCTGCGTCAGGCCATGGACGGGCCTTTCACGGCCAAGGACTTCAGGACCTGGGGCGGCACGAGCTGCGCACTGCAGGCGCTGCTCGAGGTCCCGGGCGCCGCCGCCCAGGCACCGGAGCAGCTGGCCAAGCACGCGGTGGAAACAGCGGCCGCGAAGCTCGGCAATACGCCGACGATCGCCCGGGAATCCTATATCGACCCAAGGGTCCTGCTGTTGTGCGAGGAACCCGAGCGGCTGGACCGGCTGCGCCGTTCGTACCGGCAGCTGAAGACCCGACATCACCTGGATCCTGCCGAACGCTGCCTGCTGCGGGTGCTGCGCACGGAGCCCTGAGCGATCTGCAGCTGCCCGAGGTCCCGCGCTAAAGACGACTGCGCCCCATCGAGCGGCCCTGGTCGTCGAGAATCTGGCCCATCTGCTTGACGGTGCGCAGTACCACCGACCGGTCGCTGATGGCCAAACCGGACAGGCGGATTTCCAGGGCCTGCTCCAGCCGCTGCACTTCGCCCAGGTCCTTGAGCCAGACGTCCATGATCACATCGTGCGGCCCCACGGTGTGGGACACCAGACGGACCTCAGGGAGGTTTTCCAGCCTGCCGGCGATTCCCTCCAGCTTGGTGGCCGGGACGCGCATGAAATGCCAGGCGCTGACCGGCCATCCCGAGCGTGACCTGGCCAAATCCGTACGTTGGATAAGCGATCCGCTGCGTTGCATCAAGGCCAGCAGCTCACGGATATGCCGCGGGTTCTGGTCCAGTTCGGAGGCGATCCTGGTGGCGCTGGCTCGGCCGTCCCGATTCAGCAGGGCCAGCATTGCCCGTTCGAGCTCCGGGTTGCGGGTCGCGGAACGGCTGGTGGCAGGCAGCGGAAGGCCCGCAATGCGCGCGCTTTCGTGGGCGTCCAGTGCGCGCACCCGCCATGATCTTCCGTCGATGAGGGTGCGGGCGATGGGGTGGCTGCGCACCGAGGCCACGGAGGGTACCTTGGGCAGCTCGTCGAGCAGGTACTTTCCCAGCGCGTGCGAATCACGCGCCGCGACGGTTGCCACGATGTCGCGACCGCCGGCGGTCAGGTCGACCGCGATGGCTTCCGGGGATTCGGCCAGCGCGAGCGCGACCTGGGTGTTGGCTCCAGAGTGGCAGTTGATCTCCACCAGCGCCGCCGCTTCCCAGGCGTTCCAGTCGAAGGTGGTGATCCAGGCGAGGCCATGGTCGGCCAGCTGCTGCCAGCGCCGGTTCAGCGTCGCGGCATCCGCGCCGAGGATCGGGGCAAGCTGGGTCCACGGGGCTCGCGGGCGGATTTGCAGGGCGTTAATAATCCGCAGATCGAGGGCATCAACCGAATAATCCTGCAACATGACTCCTATATCGTCTACTTTCAAGCATAGTGCTTAGAAACTCGGCAGGTATTTATAGCTTTATCTCGGCTCGAACAACTCGCTGCCTTCATTGAAGTATCGGATCATCAGATGTCATCAACAACTCGCACCACCAGGAAGGTGGCCGGCGGAGCCGTCGGCTTCCTGATCGTCATGGAATTCGGTTCCGGCCTGCTGCAAGGCTGGTTCCCTCCCCTGCTCTCCCGTATCGGCTCGGATTTCGGTGTGGAAGCCGCGGCCCTGAACTGGGTCATGGTCATCTACTTGCTGATGACTGTTGCGTTCGTGCCCATCATCGGCAAGCTCGGGGACCTGTACGGGCACAAGAAGATGCTGCTGATCACGGTCTGCCTGGTCGCGGCCGGTTCGTTGCTGGTGGCTTTTGCTCCGAGCTTCACCTGGCTGCTGGTTGGCCGCGCGCTGCAGGCCCCGCTGGGCGCCTTCCTCCCGCTGGAATTCGCGATTGTGCGCAGCCGCGACGAGGGGTCGGCCGGGCGCAGCATCGGCAAGCTCGTGGGCGCTTTGACCCTGGGCGGCGCGCTGGGCGCCATGTTCTCCGGCGTACTGCTGTCCGCTTTTGACGACTTGACCCTGGTGCTGCTGGCGCCGGCGCTGTTCCTGGTGTTGTGCATCCCGGTGGTGGCCTGGCTGGTTCCCGAGTCCAGCACCCGCACGGCCGGAACGATCGACTGGGCCGGCGCCGTGCTGCTGACCGCGGGCCTGCTGTCCGCCCTGTTGGGCATTTCCAACGCCGCGACCTGGGGCTGGGATTCGGCCGCCACGTGGGGCACCATTATCGGCGGCCTGGTCTTGCTGGTGCTCTGGGTGCGCGTGGAAGGCCGCGTGGCCTACCCGCTGATCGACCTGAAGGTGCTCACCGGCACCGGCATCGGCCTGCCGATTGTCGCCGCGGCGTTCTTCGGCGCCCAGATGTTCGGTTCGCAGACCGCCGGGTCGCTGTTCATCATGACCGACCCGAACACCTACGGTTTCGGCCTGGGGCTGGGCAGCTCGGCCATCGGCCTGCTGTTCCTGGTGCTGGCGCTGATGACGTTCATCGGCACCACCCAAGCCGACCGCATCGGCTCGAAGATCGGTGCGCGTGCCGCGATCATCGCCGGCTCGGTGCTCTCCGCATTGTCCTTCGGCGGCATGATCCTGATGGCGGACAACGCCACGGCCTTCATGGTGTCCATGGCCATCGGCGCCTTCGGCAACGGCCTGATCCTCGGCCTGCTGCCGGCCATCGTGGTGCGCAAGTCCCCGGCTGATTCGGTGGCTATCGCCTCCGCGCTGTACAACACGACCCGCACCGCCTCCGGCTCGGTCTCCGGCGCCGTGTTCGCCCTGGTGATGTCCTCGGCACTGGTGACCGTCACGGTGGACGGCACCTCGAGCACGGTGTCGGCCGACAGCACCTACATGGCCGTCTGGATCATCTGCGCCGTGCTGTCCCTGGGAGTGGCCCTGCTGGCCCTGCGCTTCCGCGACACCCCCACGCCCGCTGGCGCCCCGGCGGAGTCGACCCCCGTAGCGGCCGCAGCGGCCGAAGGAGAATAACCCATGGAACTGGCCCCCGCTTCATCCACCGCACAGCGCCTGCAGCAGGCCGTGGCAACACACAGCCAAACTCTGCTGGGCCTGTCCGCGGCCCTGCATGCCGACCCGGAAATCGCGTTCAACGAACACCGCTCCGTGGCCCGCGTCGCTGCCCCGCTGGAACAGGCTGGCTTCAATGTGCAGCTCGGCGGCTTCGATCTGGAGACCAGCCTGCGCGCTGAATTCGGCAGCGGTTCGCTGACGGTGGGCATCTGCGCGGAATACGATGCGCTGCCTGGCATCGGGCACGCCTGCGGGCACAACATCATCGCCTCCGGCGCCGTCGGAGCCGCGCTGGCGCTGGCGCAGGTGGCCGAGGAGCTGGACCTGCGTGTGGTGCTGCTGGGCACCCCGGCCGAGGAAGACGGCGGCGGCAAGGAACTGATGCTGCGCGCCGGGGCCTTCGACGACGTGGACTTCGCCATCATGGTGCACCCGACCCCGGGCATGGACATCGACTGCACCGGCACCTCCTCGCAGGGCTGCGACCGCTTCAAGGTGCACTTCACCGGCGCCGCCTCCCATGCAGCGGCCGCCCCCTCGCACGGGGTTAACGCCTCCAATGCCGCGACCATCGCCCAGGTGGCCATCGGCCTGCTGCGCCAGCAGCTGCCCGACGGCATCCGAATCAACGCGGTGGTACTACCCACCAAGGCCGTGACCAACGTGATCCAGGCGCAGGCCAGCCTGGAGATCGAGGTCCGCGCCCACGACGCCGCGCTGCAGCAGGAGGTCAAGGACAAGGTGCTGCGCGCCTGCCACGGCGCGGCGCTGGCCAGCGGCTGCGAGATGGACTGGGAGCAGTCCTGCCCCGCCTACCTTCCGGTGCTGCAGGACGAGCGCATCCTTTCCCGCTGGAACAACTCCCTTCGTGCCACCGGCAGGAACCTGCTGCAGCTTCCGGCAGGCAGCACCGGCGGAGGCTCCACCGACATGGGCAACGTGTCCCAGTACCTGCCGGCAATCCACCCGGTGATTGCCGTGCTGGACGCGGTCGGCATGCCGCACACCGCCGCGTTCGCCGCGGAAACCTGCTCGGCCGGCGCCGACCAGGCGGTGCTTGACGCCGCGGTCGCGCTGGCCGGCACGGCAGCGAACGTGGCTGCCGATACCGAGCTGCGCCAGGCGCTGCTCCAGGAACGTCGGGAGCGCAAGCCCCGCGCCTGATCTTCCCCGCATGTGCCCCACCATCGTAGACCCCCAACTGCCGTGGTGGGGCACTTTTTGGTCGCCCCACCCTCGGCATGTTTCAGCAACAACTCAACAGGATTGACAATATCGCTGTCCTGGAAGTCGATGGGAGCCTAGCCTCAGGCAGAAAGGACTTGATTCTCCGCTTTTCCCCGCGAATTCGACTGCACCATCTGACCGCAGCCATGGCCGCCGAGCCCTTCCGCATCAAGGAACTGTCTCCTGTTGAACTGCTGGATGCCGTGGTGCAGCGCACCGTCGAGGTCGAGCCGACCATCAATCTGGGCGGATACCCGTGCGGCGGCAAACGCCCTGCGCAATTCCGGTGTCGTGCCCGAAGAAGTGTCCACCGGCGTGCAGATCGGGGGACGCACCTACTATGAGTCATGGTCTTCGCCCTGGGCTTCGCACTGGAAGCCGAGCTTGATTTGTGGACCCAGCCTTCATGGTGGCCGCAGGTGGTGGCGGCTAACGCCTAGAGCACCCCATGAGTCTGACCGGGCTGTTGTCTCCTCCGACGGCCCGGGCATCTCATTGTCCGCAGTAGTCCGCAGCGAATGAAGTGCGCGTCCTACTCCTGCACAGCATTTCAAGAGCCATTTGTAGTCGTTCTCCTCAAGGTTGATCACGAACGCACGGCGCTCGCAGATCAGCCCTTAGCGCATGACGAAGACCTCTCCCATGGCCCTGCGCAACTGCTCTCCATTGGCTCGGTGGGTTTCACCGTGGATCTCCGCCATGGCTGTGTCGTCCTCCTCGACCAGGCGCACGATGCGCAGCACCGGATATCCGGTGAAGTCCTCGTTCTCTATGGCGGCGTCATCGGCTTGTTTGCCGGTGAGTCGGAAATGCCCGAAGACGGTCCAGACGATGTCCTCGGTCAGACAGGCCAGGATCTGGGTATGGTCGTTCTTGTTGAATCCGTCGATGTATTTTTGGACCGTTTCCTTGTTCACTGACATTTTCCCGCTCCTCAACACCGGCAGGGATTTCAGGCTAGATCCGTCGGCCGCGTTTGGGAATGCCGAAAAAGCAGCAGGCGGTGAAATGAACAAAATTTTTGTTCATTTCACCGCCTGCTGCGGGTCTGGCGGAGGTTACTTCGCCAGGTACATCTTGCGCAGCGGTGCCTCAAGCACCCAGGTGGTGTTCATTCCCTCGCGCAGGTGGCAGATGCTGCCCGGAACCAGGTTCACGGTCTGTTCCTCGAAGCCATTGACCGGATGGATCGTGACGCTCGCGGTGCCCGACAGCACGATGAACAATTCTTCGGCCTCGACATCGCTCATCGTGCCGGCGCTCATCTCCCACAGGCCGAACTCGGCGCCGAAGATCTCGCCCAGCGATTCGGCGGCGGTGGTCGGGTCCCCGGCCAGCGACTGCTCCGCAGGCACCGGCTCGTGGGCCAGTTCAACGGACAGTGCGTCGACGCTGCGGGTGTTCGCCCCGATCTCGAAGACGGTGGTGTTTTCGCTCATGAATCAAATCCCATTCCAATAGCATCCATGGTTCGCAGGAGCAGTCCCCGCTTGCCTTCGCGGCGATCAGCGCGCAACATGGCCCAAGTCATCATCTTAACCCCTAGCCAAGCCGCCGGTTCCGGAGGGAACGGCAGCGGCTTCTTCTTGGCCATTTCCAGGACGGTCAACTCGGGCAGCTTGTGCAGCATATCCCAGCCGATGGCCTCGCGCTGCTTTTCGGTCAGGGCGTGGCCGGCGCAAGGGTGATCGTCGAGAGCGCCAAGCATCTTGCCTCAGCATCCCCCTGACCGGGAGCATTCTGTCACTCCTAGTCACGGTCGGCCAGCGTAGGCTTTGGAGATGAGTAACCAAATACCCTGCGAGGACCAAAGGCTCCTCCGGATCTTTTGCGATTACGGTGCCGAATGGCCGCTGTGGGAATGCGGCATGCAGGTCCCGGAGGACTACGGCCTGTCCGACACCCTCTGCGCCCGGCTTTCGCAGTGGAATACCCAATTCCAGGAGCACATGCATTGGGATCACGGCTGGCGCATGGGATTCGACGTTCGGCGGTGGACACAGACCGGCCATCGACTGGCCAAAGACGTTCAACGCGAAGTCGGGCCCTCTATCATCGTCCGCTACTGGCAGTGACCCGCAATCCGACTCGCATTGAAAGTAGCAGCCTGCCGGATTCGTGCGGATCCGGAGGCTGTTGCTAATCCATTTCCTATCGGTGCCCGATGCTGCTTGGCGACGACTACCACGGCAGCCAGGGAATGTGCGCGTAGGTGGTTTTCTGCGCTTCTACTGCCCTAATGAAACGCTCCAAGAATCCATCGCGCCCAGCGGCTTGTTGACGATGCCATCTAATTCAGGGACCGACCGGTTGCCGTAGTTCGAGAGGTTATCGGTGCGCAGGATCGAGAACGTCCCCATCGGGTTCCCACTCGACACGTACCAGCTGGTGTAGAACAGATTGCTTCCCTTGCGGGCACCCGGGTCGGAGATCAGCGCGGGTAAGGCGCCCCGGGGGTGGCGGTGTTGGTCTTGGTCTTCAGCCCAATCTATTCGGCCGCCGCTGCAGGTGCCTGAGATCACCGCGAATTCGTTTCCCATCGGTGCGGTGGTGACGGCGATTTCCTCGCGCTTCATGCTCTGCTCTTCGATAAGTTTGGTCATCGCTTCCAAGGCGTACGGGTAGGCCGGCAGGTTCGCGGAGGCGTCTTTGCAGGTGGTCTCGCCGTCCGGCCCCACGCCGACTCGATGGTGAATGAATCGTTTGGCTTGCCATAGCCCGGACAGCCGCCAGCACCACACCGTCGCGATCAATGGCCATCAGCAGCGACTTGTCCGAGGAATGCAGCCCATCGATTGCGTTGGCCGGAACCACCCAGCCGTCGTCGACCTCACCTAGCTTCATAGCGTTGCTGCGGGCCACGGGGACGGGCCTGGCGGCCGCTGTGGTCGCAGGCTGGGGCAAGCCGGTCGCGGCGTTCCTGATCATCATCCTCTTCGTCACCGGCGCGCCGATCCTGGCGGTGCTTATCGGGGTCGGGATCGGCTGGGTGGCCATCACGCTGCTGCCGCTGCCGGAACCCGAAGCGGACCCGGAGCCCGCCGCGGCGACATCTGAATGACAAATCTCCACTGATCTGCCTAAACTTCCCGTAGGACGGCCGTATTCGCGCCGCAGAACATCACACGGGGGAATCAATGGCACGGTGTTATCCGCAGGATCCGCAGTTCACGGACAAGGGCGGAGCGGAGAAGGCGGTGTTCGAGGCGCTGCGCGACGCGCTGCCCGAGGATGCCCTGCTCTTCCACTCGGTGCAGCTGCGCGATGGCAGCGCCGAGCACGAGATCGACCTGCTGGTGCTCTGGCCCGAGGTGGGCATCGCCGCCATCGAGGTCAAGGGCGGCCTGGTCTCCAGCTCGGAGGGCTGCTGGTACCAGTCGGATGCCAAGGGAAAACACCGGCTCAAGCAGAGCCCCATGGCGCAGGTGCAAAGCTCCGCCCACGCCTTGAAGGAGGTGCTCTACCCGCTGATGGGCACCCGCGTCACCAGCCGCATGGCGCACATCGTGGTCCTGCCCTACACCCCGTGGCCTGCTGACTACACCTCGGTGGGATTCCCCCGCGAGCTGATCATCGACCGCGGCCAGATGCCGCAGATCGCCCAGCACGTGCGCGGCGCCATCGAGAACCAGGGCGGAGGCCTGGCCGGGCTGACCCTGGACTTCGCCGAACGCATGGTCAAGCACCTGACCTCCTCCACCGGCCCGCTGGGCGGGGACCAGGCCGAGGTCGACTACGCCCAGGCGCTGGGCAACGAGCAGGTCCAGGAGACCCTGACCGCCCGCCAGCAGATCCTGCTCTCGGCCACCCGCTCGCTGCCGCGGGTGCGCTTCATCGGCGGCGCCGGCAGCGGCAAGACCTGGATGGCCCTGGCCAAGGCGCGCGAGCTGTCCAAGCAGGGGCTGCGGGTTGGCCTGTTCTGCTACAACAAGGGCCTGGGCCACTACCTGAAATCCGAGGTCGGCACTTGGCGGCAGAACAAACCGGTGCACACCGGCGAATTCCACGAATACGCGCGCAGCCTGGGGGTGCCCGACGGTAGCGGACAGGAATACTTCGACGTGGCCATGCCCGCGATGCTGCGCGAGATCGGCCCGGGGCTGGACGCCGGGCTGAAGCTGGATGCGGTGATCGTGGACGAAGCCCAGGACTTCGCCCCGGACTGGTGGGAGGCGCTGCTTTCCTGCACTGTGGATCCCACCGGCGGCCGGGTCTACGCCTTCATGGACAGCCGGCAGGATGTCTACCGCCGCTGGGACGGCGAGGCAGTGGGCGAAAGCTTCGGCCCGGCCGCCGCGCTGGTTCCCATCCATGTCGACGACAACCTGCGCAACACGCGCAGCATCGCGCAGACCTTCAAGGGATTCATCGACCAGGCCAGCAAGCTGCGCGGCGGCGACGGGATCCCGGTGCGCTTCGTGGCAAGCAGCACCGAGGACAGCATCGACACCGCCTCGGACTGCGTGGACGCGCTGCTTGACGAGGGCTGGGCGAACAACCAGATCGCGCTGCTGACCACGAACAAACGCCACCCCGTCCACCAGGGGCATTTCGAGGACGGCACCGTGGACAGCGAGTACTGGCCCGAGTTCCACCGCCGCGACGGCGAGTTCTACGGGCACGTGCTCGGCTTCAAGGGCCTGGAGCGCAGCGTGGTGATCCTGTGCGTGAACGGCTTCAAGGACATGGGCCGCGCCGCGGAGATGCTCTACGTCGGCTTCTCCCGCGCCCGCAGCCTGCTGGTGGTGGTCGGCGACCCCGACCTGCTCGACGAGGCCTGCGGCCACGAGCTGCCGCAGGCGCTGTCCAAGGCGCAGCTATGGGACCCGCACGCCACCCAGCAGCTGGAGCCGGCGCCCTGAGCCGCTGGCTTTAAGAAGTCAGCCTTGGGCCCTTAGTAGTTCAGCCCGCGCGCGTTGACGTCCCAGCGCTCGACGGCGCCATCCGGGTGGATCGCCAGCACGGAGTCCACCAGGTTCACCGCCACGCAGACGTGGTTCGGGATAATGCGCAGCTGCTCGCCGTAGCCGGGCAGTTCCCGTTCCTCGGGCCAGTCGATGGTTGCATGGTGTTCGGACAGCGCGGTGATCGAGGCTTCGGGGCATTCCATGACCCGGCCGTAGCCGCTGGCCCAGGCCGGGCGGTCCGAGCCGAGAACCTTGCTGCCGGCGTCCACCACGATGCGCCGCGGGATGTCCGCGGAGCCCTCGTGGCGGCTGATGACGGTGGAGGCCACGCTCAGCGCGATGTCGTTCCATCCGGTGCGCCCCAGCTCGAACTGCTGGGCGTCGCCGAAGACGTAGACCCCGGGGCGGACCTCGGTCAGCACCGAGTTGTCGCTCAGTTCTGCGGTGGGAGTGGAGCCTCCGCTGATCCGCTTGACCTGGTGCCCGGCCTTGCGCAGCAGGCAGGCTGCCTCGGCGAGCGCCTTGTGCTCCTGGTTGACTGCCTCGTCGATGGCGTTCGGGGCGTAGCTGTGGCCGGGGAAGGTGAACACGCCATGCACGCGCAGTCCGGCGTCGCGGGCGGCGTCGGCGATCTCCACGGCCTGAGCCGGGGCGACGCCGCTGCGGTGGTGGCCGCTGTCGATCTCGATCATGAGCTTGACCTTGGGCGCCTTCTCCCCCAGCATTTTCGCCATCTGCTGCACGGCGGCGACCGAGTCGGTGCCGATGCTCAGCTTGGCCCGCTTCATCAGTTCAAGGATGCGCTCGGCCTGGGATTCGTTGATCCACAGGGGGTAAGCGATGAACAGCTTCGGCACCCCGTGCAAGGCGAAGTTCAGCGCCTCGCCGACGGTGGCGACGGTCAGGCCCGCGGCCCCCGCGGTGAGCTGGCGGTCGGCGACCTCCAGCATCTTGTGGGTCTTGGCGTGGGGGCGCAGCTTCAGCCCCTGGCTGGATACCCGCTGGGCCACCCGGGCGATATTCCGCTCCAGCTTTTCCACGTCCACCAAGATCTCAGGCGTGTTGATGCCTGACGGAATATTGCCCACAAATACCTTCCAGAGCTCGAGCCGACGTCTTCGCCGCGAACACGTCCGGAGCACAGACTACCGCAGGAAGTTGTGATCATGTGAGTCGCCGGATGCCGGGAACCGGAGGTCTACCGGGTGATCGCTCCAGGACTGCGGCGCAGCTGCGTGGACAGTTCATGCGCGTGGTGCAGCAGCAGTTGCCCCAGCTCCTTGCGGCGGGCCTCCTCGAAACGGCTCTGGATGCCGGTCAGGCTCAGCGCCCAGGCCGGCTGGCCCGTGGCGTCGAAGACCGCCGCTCCCATGCCCCAGCTGCCCTCGACGATCAGCCCCGGGTTCACCGAATATCCCAGCGTCCTGGTTTCGGCGACCTTGGCGCGCAGTGCCTCGGCCGAATGGGCCTGCCCGTATTCGGGTACCAGATCGTGGGACTGCAGATAGTTCTCCACCGTGGATTCGGACAGGAACGCGAGGATCGCGATCCCCGCCGAGGCAACACCCAGCGGGAAGCGCCGCCCCTCGTAGAGGACGAAGGAGCGGATGGGAAAAGCCCCGTCCTGGCGCAGCAAGCAGACCGTCTCATCCCCGCGCCGGGCGGAGAGGAACGCGCTCTCGCCGGTCGCCTCCGCGAGCGCCGCGACATGCACCCGGGCCAGTTCGCTGATGTCGTAGCGTTCGGCGGCCACCGCGCCCATCAGGTAGAGCTCCGGGCCCAGCAGCCAATGTCCGGTGGCGTTGTCGTGGTCGCAAAAGCCTTCGGCCACCAATGCGGTCAGCAACCGGTGCACCGTGGGCCTCGGCAGCCCCGCCTGCCGTGCGGCCTCCGTGGTGGTGATGCCCTGCGGCATGGAGGTGCTCACGGTGCGCAATACGGCTGCCAGGCGTCCGACAACCTGTGCCCCGGAAGGTGTTGTACTCATGCCCACATTATGGACGATTGGCGTCCATGGCCGGAACTTGGGGCGGCGCATCAGCCTCCTGGATGGCAGCCGCCAAGCCCGCGTCCGCGCACCGCGTCTCCGCCATACTGCTGGCATGGAGACGACACCGGAGATGACCATGCAGCTGACCATCGACTGCGCGCACCCGCAGCTCATGGTGGAGTTCTGGGCCGAGGCGCTGGGCTACGTGCAAGAACCTCCGCCGGCCGGCCACGCCAGCTGGCGCGCCTACTGGCAGGACCTGGGAGTGCCGGACGAGGAACTGTCTCCCGGCTCTGGCGACCTCCCCGAATCCATCATCGATCCCACCGGCCGAGGGCCTCGCATCTGGTTCCAGCAGGTTCCCGAGTCGAAAACCATGAAGAACCGCTGGCACTTCGACCTGCAAGTCGGCGGTGGACGGGATGTTCCGCTGGAGACCCGCGTCGAGCGTGTGCGTGCCACCGCCGAGCGCTTGGCCTCCCGCGGAGCGGCCATCCTGGGCATCCACGACGAGCCGTCCATGGGCCATTACGCGATCGCCGTGCAGGATCCGGAGGGCAACGAATTCGACGTGGTTTGATCTGCGGCAATATTCGTCCATATTATGAACGCAGTGTCCATGATCCCCCATCATCTGAGCAATACCGCTCCAATGCGGCACCGCCTATTGAATGCCTACCTGCGACTACGTAGGTTTAGAGGTAATCAGAACTGCACTCCACATCGTGGACGGCATGGAGGAATCGATGACAACGAAGTATCGCGACGACGCGGCAGCCGCACTGGCCGAAGTCGTCAAGGACGGCATGACCATCGCCGTGGGAGGCTTTGGCCTGAGCGGGAATCCCACCCGGCTCATCAAGGCGCTGCGGGACTCGGGCGCGACGAACCTGACCATCGTCTCCAACAACATGGGAGTCGACGGCAAGGGCCTTGGCCTTTTGCTGGAGAACAAGCAGGTCTCCAAGGTCCTCGCCTCCTACGTCGGGGAGAACAAGCTCTTCGCCCAGCAGTTCCTCGACGGGGATCTGGAGGTCGAATTCTGCCCCCAGGGCACACTGGCCGAACGACTGCGCGCCGGCGGCGTGGGCATCCCGGCCTTCTTCACCCCCACCGGCGTCGGCACCCCGGTGGCCGAGGGCAAGGAAGTCATGGAGTTCAACGGCAAGCCGGCCATCCTTGAACGCGGCATCTTCGCTGACATCGCCTTGGTCAAGGCCTACGAGGCGGATGCCGAAGGCAACCTGCGCTACCGCATGACCTCCAAGAACTTCAATCCCCTGGCGGCCATGTCCGGCCGCCACACCTTCGCCGAAGCCGAGCATATCCGCGAAGACTTCCTCGACCCGTCGCTGGTGGAAACCCCGGGCATCTTCGTGCAGACGCTCGTCCAAGCCGACAGCACCAAGGACATCGAACAGCGCACCGTGCGCAGCAGGCAGGAGGGCTAGCCATGTGGACCCGCGACGAAATGGCGGCCATCGCCGCCAGCGAGCTGACCGACGGCCAGTACGTGAACTTGGGCATCGGCATTCCGACCATGGTGGCTAACCACCTGCCCGAGGGCGTCTCGGTCAAGCTGCAAAGCGAGAACGGGCTGCTGGGCATGGGGCCGTTCCCCTACGAGGGAGAAGAAGACGCAGACCTGATCAATGCCGGCAAGCAGACCGTGACCATCCTGCCCGGCGGCAGCTTCTTCGACTCGGCCACCAGCTTCGGGATGATCCGCGGCGGGCACGTGGCCACCGCCATCCTCGGCGCGCTGCAGGTCGCCGCCAACGGCGACCTGGCCAACTGGACCATCCCCGGCAAGCTCGTGAAGGGCATGGGCGGAGCCATGGACCTGGTGGCCGGCACCCCGCGCGTCATCGTGCTCACCGACCACGTGGCCAAGGACGGCACCAGCAAAATCGTTGAAAAGTGCGACCTGCCGCTGACCGGCGTCGGGGTCGTCAACCGCATCATCACCGACCGCGCCGTCTTCGACATCGAAGACGGGGCACTCATCCTGCGGGCCTGCGCCCCGGGCGAGAGTGCAGCAAGCATTCAAGAAATCACCGCGGCGCCATTCGCCGTGGACATCCAGGAGGACCAGTAAGAATGACCGTCAAGATCGTAGGCTACGCCCGCACCCCGTTTATGAAGTTCAACGGGGCCCTGGCCTCCGTGCCGGGAACCGCGCTGGGAGCCCACGCCGCCAAGGCGGCGATGGAGCGCGCCGGCGTTGACCCTTCCGAGATCCAGCGCGTCGTCGCCGGCCAGGTGCTGCAGGGCGGCGCAGGCCAGAATCCTGCCCGCCAGTCCGCCGTCGGAGCCGGCGTCCCGCTGAACGTCCCGGCCATCGCGGTCAACGCGGTGTGCCTCTCCGGCGCCGAGGCCGTGGTGGCCGGCGAGCGCCTGATTGCCAGCGGCGAGGTGGACGTGGTGCTGGCCATCGGCCAGGAGTCCATGTCGCTGGCCCCGCACGTGCAGCGCGCCCGCGCCGGCACCAAGTACGGCGCGATCGAGCTGATCGACACCCTGGAGTACGACGGCTTGACCGATGCCGCCGAGCAGCGCTCCATGGGCGCCTCCACCGAGGAGCACAATGCCAAGCTGTCCATGACCCGCGAGTCCCAGGACGCCGTGGCCGCCGCATCGCACCAGCGCGCCGCCGCCTCCCGCGAGTTCCTGGCCGGGGAGATCGCTCCGTTCACCATCTCCACCCGCAAGGGCGACACCGTGTATTCCGAGGACGACGGCGTGCGCGAGTCCACCACCATCGAGTCCCTGGGCGGGCTGCGCCCGGCCTTCGCCAAGGATGGCACCATCACCGCCGGCAACTCCTCGCAGATCACCGACGGTGCCGCGGCCGTGGTGCTGGCCAGCGACGCCGCAGTCGAGCGTCTGGGCCTGACCCCGATGGCGGAGATCGTCTCCCACGCGTTCGTCGCCGGACCTGACCGCACCCTGCACGAGCAGCCGTCCAATGCCATCCTCGCCGCGCTGCAGCGCGCCGGTGCCAAGGCCGAGGACCTGAAGGTGGTGGAAATCAACGAGGCCTTCGCTGCCGTGGCGGTGCAGTCCACCGCGGCGCTGGGCATCGATCCTCAGATCGTGAACCCGCACGGCGGCGCGATTGCACTGGGCCACCCGATCGGCGCCTCCGGCGCCCGCATCGTGGGAACCCTGGCACGCCAGCTGCAGGAATTGCCGGCCGGTTCGCTGGGTGCCGTGGGCATCTGCGGCGGCGGCGGCCAGGGCACCGCGGTGCTGCTGCGCTCGCTGTAGCCCCTAAAAATCAACGAATGCCGGCGGCGGGAGATGAGACCCGTCCGCCGGATTTCGTGCATCACAAGTCATACTCGCACGAAATACGCCGAAGCCCCCTAGACTTCAATTCCAGGAGCTGGACGGCAACACCGCAGGCCGGCCCGGACCTACGGAGGCACCACATGGCCGAGCGGCTGGCGGTTCTCAAACCCTGGCGCATGCACTGGATCCCTGCGTTGGGCGCGCTGGCACTGGCGCTGCTTTCGCTAACCCCGTCCATGCTGCCGCGCACCGCGGTATTCCAGGGAGTGCTCTGCGCCCTGGCCGCGCTGCTGGGATATGCGGCAGGAGCGCTGATCCGGTGGCTCTTGGTCTCTTCGAAGAGCGCGTCGCAGGAACCCCGGGCCGCTGGGCAGCAGGATGCCTCGTCGCCGGAGATTCATTCCGAAGCGCCGCAAGCGAATCCTGCCCCGCGTACCGCAGGGAAGGCCGCCGCAGTGCTCGGCGTGGTGCTGTCGGC
This sequence comes from Arthrobacter sp. YC-RL1, assembly GCF_001454985.1. Lineage (NCBI taxonomy): Bacteria > Bacillati > Actinomycetota > Actinomycetes > Micrococcales > Micrococcaceae > Arthrobacter > Arthrobacter sp. YC-RL1. The sequence continues at coordinate 724,180 of NZ_CP013297.1, read as the reverse complement.
CGCCGGGCTGGTGTTCTACCATCTCTGGCAGAACGACCAGCGAGAGCAGTTGGCGATGCCGCACCAATCTGCGTGGTCGCTGGTGTACGTCGTGCTGGTGGGTGTGGTTCTCCTGGCGCTGCTGCTGATCATCTGCCGATTCATTCGCAAGATTTCCCTGGCACTCATTGAAATCGTGGACAAGGTATTGCCACGGCGCGTCGCGGCGGTCATCGTCGTGGCGGCCATGGTGCTGGGGTTGGCGATGGTCGGCAACCGGGCAGTGGTGCAGCGCGTCGCCGGATCGTTGGACAACCTGTTCCTGTCGATCAATGACGAATTCCTCACCGACCTGCAACCGCCCCATAATCCCGAACTGTCTGCGGGGCCCGGGTCTTCGGTCAGCTGGGCCGATTTGGGACGCCAAGGGCGCCTATTCATTTCCAACACCCCCAACAGCTCGTCGGTGGCGGCGTTCTCCGGCAAGGATGCCAAACAGCCCATCCGTGTCTATGCCGGGGCCGGAAAGGACGGCAACACGGAGCTCGCGGCCCAGGCCGCGCTGGCGGTTGAGGAGCTGCGGCGCACCGGCGCATTCAACCGCGCGGTGCTCAACGTGGCCACCGGCACGGGACGCGGCTGGGTGAACGAGAACCAGATCCAGGCGCTGGAGTACATGTGGGGCGGCGATACAGCGACGGTCAGCATGCAGTATTCCTACCTTCCCAGCTGGATGTCATTCCTCATGGACTCCTCACGGGCACAAGACGCCGGACGCCTGCTGTTCGACGCCGTGTATCGGCACTGGGTGCAGCTGCCGACCAAGGAACGCCCAAAACTGGTGGTCAGCGGGGAATCGCTGGGGTCCTTCGGTGCGGAGGCTGCCTTCAGCGGCGCCCAGGATTTCGCGACGCGCACCGATGGTGCGCTCTTTGTCGGCCCAGCCGCCGGCAACCGGCTCTGGCAGCGCTTCACCGATGAACGCGATCCGGGCAGCCCCGCGGTCCTCCCTGTCTACGAAAACGGGGACATTGTCAGGTTCTCCGCCGACGGGGTCCACTGGCCGGGTTCTGGCACGTGGGGCGAGAGCCGGATCGGCTATCTCCAGCATTCCAACGACCCCATCAGCTGGGGAGATGTCGAAGTCTTCATTTCCAAGCCGGACTGGCTGCGTGCCGGCCAGCGGCCGGGGAATATTCCATCGGCAATGGTTTGGATTCCCGTGGTGACCGGTCTCCAGCTATTGCTGGACCAGGTGGCCTCCGGGATACCCGATGGCCAGGGACACGAATTCGGGCAGGTGCCGGTCCGAGCATGGCCGCAGATCCTTCCCTCTGGCCAGTGGACCGACGGGGACACCGAACGCTTGGTGGAACTCTTGAAACAAAGCCAGCCAGCACGATAGCAAAGCCTGCAGAGCATTCATGCAGAGCGGCAAAGAACGATCCGAACCGAGTTCGAGAACCCGAACCCGTTGAGTCCGGCAGCTAGTGCCACAACGGCTCTCGCGCGACAAAGTTGCCCAACAGCGCAGGATCGAGCTCGATCATCTGCGCATTGGCCAGCGGCGGATGCGCTTCACCGCTCAGCGCGGTCAGCACCGAGCCGATCCAGGCCCCGTGGCTGACCACCAGCACCCGCTGCTGCGGATGCTGCACTGAAATCTTGAACAGGGCGTTCACCCCGCGCTGCACCAGATGGTCCTCGGGTTCGCCCACCTCCATGAGCAGGCGGCGCTGTTCATCATCCAGGCCCTTCACCAGGCGGCCCTCGGACTCGCCGAAGTCGCGTTCCATCAGTTCCGGGTTCTCCTGGACCTTGGCGATCCCCAGCGCATCGGCCAGGATCTGCGCGCTTTGGCAGGCCCGGAACAACGGCGACGAATAGACGGCATCCCACGGACCATCGCAGGACAATTCGGCCGCCAGCGAGTGGGCCTGGGCGATGCCGGTGGCATTCAACGGCAAGTCTCTGCGGCCGTGCAGCCGCTGCGCGCGGTTCCATTCGGTTTGGCCATGGCGGATCAAGACGATCGTTGTTGCAGTCATTGTTCTTCCTTCGTGGGCGCTTTCGGGGCAACGCGGTTTGTCGTAGGTTCAGCGGCCCCGCAGGGCGAGATAGGTTTCGGTTCGTTCCTGCGACGGGCGCATCTGCTCGGTGGACGCAGGCACCGACACCACGCATTGGGCACTGATGCGCAGCACCGAGAACCAAGCGCAGTCCTCCTGGACGACCTCCGTCGGGGCGAAGGGGTTCATGTTGTAGGAGGTTGCCGGCGCCATGAACACCGGGGTGTTCAGCAGCTGGCTGGCTCCACTCTGGTGGTAGTGCCCGCACAGGATCGCGCGCACGTCGCTTCCCGCGACCAGTGCTGCCAATGCTTCGGGATTCTCCAGCCCGCGCCCGGCCAGGGCGGCGGAGAAGGATTCCAGTGGCGGATGGTGGAGCAGCACAACCGTTCCCTTGGGTGCGGCGACGGACAGCAGCCGATCGAGCCAGGCCCGCTGGGAGGCATCGATCCGGCCTTGGGCCTGCTGGAATCCGCCGCTGTCCAGTCCGATGATGCGCAACCCGTCAATGTCATGTACGGTATTGGCCGGATGCGGTCCGGTGGACAACCTCGTGGTGCTGAACAGCGGACCGATCGATCCGGCGGGATCGTGGTTCCCGGGAATCGTGATGATCGGGCAGCCCAGCAGGTACTGCGCCTCGGCGAGGATCCTGGCCGCATCCGAGTGGATCGCGGCCCCGCGGTCGGCCACGTCCCCGGTCAGCACCAGCGCGTCGGGTTTCAGCTGCTCCGCGGCGCCAAGTGCCCGGGCCAGCCGGCGCCACGGATCGATTGTCCCGTACAGCAGCCGGGCATTCCCGGTGAGATGGGTGTCGCTCAGGTGCACAATTGTCAGTTGATCCATTTTTCTCCCCTCCCTCCGTACTGCTTTCTCTCCATTGCAGCGGCCGCCGCTGACATCCGGGTGAACTCCACGTCGACGACATATGAAGAGACCCGGAATGCTTGGATTCTCGTATAACGAACGAGAAGCGCCGATTTTCCGCGAATTTTCGCAAAATATATGCCATCTTGAGCATGTGAACGGCAAGTAGCGTGCAAAACGACTAACCTTAATGGAGGCAGCATTTAATCCACCAAGGAGCAACATCCATGACCGGCAGCAAAGTCGTCGCTTTTGGCCACTTCCAGCCAGAGCGCATCGTGCCAAACACCGAGCTGGAAAAGCTCGTGGAGACCAGCGACGAATGGATTGTGCGCCGCGTAGGCATCGAGGAACGCCGTTGGGGCACCGGAGTCGAGACCGTCGATTCCATGGCCGTCAAGGCCGCCAAAATGGCGCTGGACAATGCCGAGGGCATCACCGCCCAGGACATCGACATGATCGTGCTGGCGACGTGCACCGCGACCGACCGTTCGCCGAACATGGCCGCCCGCGTCGCCAACGCCCTTGAGATGAACCAGGGTCCAGCCACGATGGACATCAATGCTGCCTGCTCGGGCTTCACGCACGCTGTGGGTCTGGCCCAGGGTGCCATCGCCGCAGGCACCGCGACCAACGTCCTGGTCATCGGCGCGGAAATGCTGACCGATTACACCGACTTCACCGACCGCACCACCTGCGTGCTGACCGCCGACGGAGCCGGCGCGTTTGTCGTGACAGCTTCCGAGGAGAATGCGATTTCCCCTGCGGTATGGGGTTCGGTGCCTTCGCTGTCGGATGCCGTGCGCATCGAAGCCGAGAACGACATGAAGTTCGCGCAGAACGGCCAGAGCGTCTACCGCTGGACCGTGACCCAGCTGCCGAAGATTGCCTCGCAGATCATCGAGCGCGCCGGACTGCAGCCCGAGGAAATCGACGGCATCATCCTGCACCAGGCCAACTTGCGGATCATCGAGCCGCTGGCCGAGAAGATCGGTGCGCCGAATGCCCGCGTAGCCACCGACATCGTCTACTCCGGCAACACCTCGGCCGCTTCGGTGCCGCTGGCGCTGTCCAAGCTGATGGCTTCGGACGAGCCGCTGCCTTCGGGGTCCAAGGCCCTGTTGTTCGCCTTCGGCGGCGGTCTGGCCTACGCCGGCCAGGTCATCACCATTCCATAATCGACGCCTAAATCAGAAAGCCTGTCGCCATCGGCGGCAGGCTTTTTTGTACCTTCCGCAGCTTTCGCCCGGCCAGTATGTGGAAAGGCTGAACGCACCTGCGACCCGCGGATCGTTGTGCCACGATGAAATTGGTGGATAAAGCACAGCTTCCCTGGAAGAGAGGTCTTCGGTCCGTCGGGAAGCAGACAAGAATCGGAGTTTTCCGAATCTGTCCAAGACTGCGGCTATCCATTGTCCACGTTGTCCTTGTTGCGGAAAGGAAAGACATGAAGACAGTCAGTAAAGCTATTGTCGAGTCCCTCGCGGAATACGGCGTCACCCACGCCTGGGGTGTTGTCGGCGATGCTCTTAACCCGCTGACCGACGCAATCCGTGAAGAACCTTCCATGGAGTGGGTTGGCGTACGACACGAGGAAGCCGCTGCGTTTGCAGCCGGTGCGCAAGCCCAGCTGACAGGGCGTCTTGGGCTGTGCATGGGAACGGTGGGCCCGGGATCGATCCATCTGCTCAACGGTCTCTATGATGCCAAGAAGTCCCATGCCCCGGTCTTGGCCATTTGCGGCCAAGTGCCTACCTCGGAAATTGGCAGCAGTTTCTTCCAAGAGGTCAACAACGATCTTCTATTCAGCGACGTAGCGGTCTTCGCGCAGACAGTCACCTCGGCCGACCAAATGCCGCAGCTTCTGGAACAGGCTGTCAACGCCGCCATCTCGAACCGCGGTGTGGCCGTGCTGACCGTGCCGGGGAACGTGGGCGGCATGAAGCTCGAAAAGAACGTCCGCCCGGCCAAGTTCACCCCGCAGGCGGCGCAAGCCGCTGCGCCGCTGCGACAGATTGATGAGGCCGCCCAGGTATTGCAGGATGCCCAGAAAGTCACCTTGCTGGTCGGGATGGGTGCGCGCGAAGCACGCGCCGAGATCCTCGAACTTGCCGAACGCTTGCAAGCTCCCATGGTGCTGACGCTCAAGGCCAAGGAAAGCTTGGAATCGGAGAACAACTATCAGGTAGGGCAGACCGGCCTGATCGGCAACCCCGCAGCGGCCGCTGCATTGGACGAAGCAGATGTAGTATTCATGATCGGAACCGATTTTCCGTACAGGGACTGGTACCCCAGCGGGAAGACGGTCATCCAGCTGGATATGCGTGCCGAGCACATTGGCCGTCGCACCCAGGTTTCGCACGCGATGGTCGGGCATGTCGAGCCGTCCTTGAAACAACTATTGCCGAAACTACCAGCCGGACGCGCGGACAAGCATCTGGCATCGATCCGCAAGCAATACGAGCGCTGGTTGGAACGCCAGGGCAGGATCACCGACCCGGATCGCGACCGCGGTCTGGTGGGAAAAGTCCGTAGCCTGGTGGAGAACCCGGAGGAGTTCATTCGTCCGGAAGCAGTCGCTGCCCAGCTGGACCAGAAAGCAGCCCGCGACGCGATATTCACCGTCGACACGGGAATGTCGACGGTTTGGTTGTCGCGGTTCATAGAGATGCGGGGCGAACGGCGCCTGCTTGGGTCCTTCAATTTGGGCTCCATGGCCAACGCCATGCCTCAAGCTCTAGGGGCGCAGGCGTTGGATCGTTCGCGGCAGGTCATCGCCAACTGCGGCGACGGCGGACTGATGATGCTGCTCGGAGATCTGCGGACAGCCGTGACCTACAAGCTCCCGGTGAAGTTCATCGTCTACAACAACGGCCGTCTGGGAATGGTCAAGCTTGAGCAGGAACAGGGCGGTCTCGAGGAATTCGGCACGGAGCTGGACAATCCCGATCTCTCCCAAGTCGCACGTGCAATGGGCATTAATTCCCAGCTGGTCACGAAGCCCGAAGACATCGCGGCTTCCATTGATGCAGCGCTTGCCAGCGATGGACCGTATCTGCTCGACATCCGTACCAATCCTCAGGAGATATCCTTGCCGCCGAAGACGACTGCGTCTGATGCCTGGGGGTTTGCGATCGCCAAGTCGAAGGAAGCAATCGAAAGCCCTTGAACCGGCACTGCCCATAATCGCATCTGGTCTGGAGAGCTCGAACGCATCCCTTGGCAGACTGAGCCTCGGGGCAAGTCTTGACTTGCCCCGAGGCGCAGTCTGCAATCTCGAAGTCTGCCTCGTCACTTCCACTCAGAGACACAACGGACTTCCGCAGGAGAAACACCCCTGCGTTCGGGGAAGCGTTTTCTCCTGGCAACCGGACCGTGAGGTGTCCGAAGCTGATGGAAGGTCGCAGTCCCCGAAGTGTCTACTCTTCGTGCCCTTGGTCCCCGCTCATCGATCCTTCTGCCGGCGGTGTTTCTCCGGGCGGCACTCCGCCACCCGGTTCCAAGCCAGTGATCGTCTGTTCCAGAGGGTCGGGGTTAGAGGAAGCCGCCTTTTCCTGACTTGCTGCCTCACCCGCGGCGTCCTTCTCTGTTTCGCTTTGTTTGTCGAACTTGTTGTTCTTCATTGAAAAGTTCCTTCGGGATTTCTATACCTTGCTCGCGTTAGTTGTCCAGGGCCGATTAAGCACCGAGCTCCTCGATGATCGCGGCATTGAACGCTTCCAGATCTCCAGGGTTGCGCGAAGTGATGAGAACGAAATTTTGCGCCGAGCACCGGAAAACTTCCTCGTCCACCCACTGTCCGCCAGCGTTGACCACGTCTGTCTTAATTGACTTATACGAAGTCAACGTCTTGTCCCGGACAAGCCCGGTTTCCACAAGCAGCCACGGACCGTGGCAGATCGAAGCCACCGGCCGTCCGGTGGCGGCGAAGGACTGGACAATGCGCTGCGCCTCGTCGTCAAGACGCAGATTATCCGCATTGAGCGTTCCCCCAGGGATCAGCAGCAGGTCGAATTCCTGCTCGTCCACGGTCTCCAAAGCCATGTCAGCTTCGAGAATCTTGCCCTGGTCCCAATCTCCCACCAAGGTTTGGATCTTCTCCTTCCTGGGAGCAGCGACCTTGACGTTTGCTCCGGCAGACCGAAGCGATTCGACCGGACTGGTCAATTCGTCTTGCTCAGCGCCACGATTGGAGACCAGAACGAGAACCTTTTTACTGGACAAATCAGCCATCGGCTTTTCCTTTCCTCTAGGTGTTCACAGCCAACACTGCTCTGCCAGCACGGGTGGCACAAGAAGCGGTCAGGAAGTCCTCAGGCGCGGTCCCCAGCGAGAGTGCTTCACTTGTCTCGCCCTTCGTTTGATTTGCCCAGCTCTCTCCGCGGCGCGAAGATCCTCACCGGCGTCTGTCCGGAACGCGGTACGGAGCACTTAGCTTATGGTCACGGCATTGCAACACCGGTCTTCGACGTGCGGTGTGATGTCCATCAATGCTCATCGGACAAAACGCAAGTCAGGGCGGTGGACCCGTTTCCTCCGGATAGAACATCCGTACGGGTATCCCAAAAGCTGCTCGAAGATACTAAGCTGTAGATGCCCGAGCGCCTCGAACGTGAGGGACGAGGACCGGTGTCCCCCAAGTACCGATCCACGTCGGCGATGCTGCAGTCCCCCAAGCGCAACATCGCCCCTCGGGTATTCAGCAGCCCGCCAAGAGCGGCTCCTTGACTCACGAGCTCTACACTGCAAGACTCGTACTCGTGAACCTGTCAGACAGCTGGACACCCGGACAGCAACCCATTGAACGCCGCTCCGCTGCGGAAGCAGTTTTCCTCTCCCTGCGCGCGGCCATCGAAGCCCAGGAAATCCCGCTCGGCACCAAGCTGGGATCCGAGGCGAGCCTCGCCGCGGACTACGGCGTGAGCCGATCGGTCATCCGCGAAGCCCTGCGGTCCTGCGCCACCCTGGGACTCACCCGCACGGAGACCGGGCGCGGCACCTTCGTGATCTCCCACCGCCCCACCCGCGAGCTCAAGCTAGGCACCTTCTCCTCGGACGACCTGCATGAGGCCCGCCCGCACATCGAGATCCCCGCCGCGTCCCTGGCCGCCAGCCGGCGCACCGCCGAAGACCTCGAACGGCTGCGCGGGCTGCTGGACCAGATGGAGCACGAAGACGATCCGGCAGCCTGGGTCGAGCTGGACGCGGCGTTCCACGCCGCCATCGCCTTGGCCAGCGACAACTCGGTGTTCACCAAAATCGTCAGCGATATCCGCGAAGCCATGTCGCGCCAGTCCGAGACCGTCAACCTGGTTGCCGGCCGCACCGGCCCGTCCAACGAGGAGCACCGCCTCATCGTCCAGGCCATCGCCGACCAGGATCCGGACGCCGCCGCGCAAGCCATGAACGGACACCTCAGCGCCGTGCACCACGCCATCACCACCATCGTCAGGAGCAGCAAGTGACCCGCATCGAAACCCAACTGCCGGACCTGCATGCGCTGGCCGCCCACGGCCTGACGCAGCACGTCCCCCTGGTAGCTGCCACCCGCGGGGACGCCATCGAATCCATCCACTACGGCTCGGCCGTGGTGCTGGGCCCCGACGGCTCGGTGCTTGAAAGCCGCGGCGACACCCAGGCGCTGTACTATCCGCGCTCGGCGCTCAAGCCGCTGTTCGCCGTGGGCCTGCTGCGTGCCGGCCTGGAGTTGAGCGACGAGCAGATCGCCCTGGCTGCCGCCAGCCACTCGGGCTCGCAGCGCCACCAGGACGTCGCCCGCTCCACCCTCGAAGCGGCCGGGCTGTCCCTCCAGGCCCTGGGCAACTCCACCGACTTGCCCTACGGCACCGCCGAGCAGGCCGCTTGGCTGGCCGCCGGCGGCTCAGCCACCCAGCTGGCGCAGAACTGCTCCGGCAAGCACGCGGCGCTGCTGGCGCTGTGCAAGCTCAAGGGCTGGGATCTGAAAAGCTACCTCTGCGAAGGCCACCCGCTGCTGCAGCTGCTGCGCGAAACCGTCGAGGAGCTCACCGGCGAGGACATCACCGGGCAGAGCACCGACGGCTGCGGCACCCCGGTCTACCTGCTCTCACTGCCGGCGCTGGCCCGCGGCTTCGCCCGGCTCGCCTCCGCCGCGCAGGGTACCCCGGAGGGCCGCGTCGCTGCCGCCATGCGCGCCTACCCGGAGCTGGTGGCCGGCGAGGGCCGCGACGTCACCGCGCTGATGCGCGAGGTTCCCGGCGCCATCGCCAAGGACGGGTTCGAGGGCATCCAGGCCGTCGCCCTGCCCGACGGCACCGCGCTGGCAGTGAAGATCGCCGACGGCGGCGACCGCGCCCGCATGCCGGTTACCGCGGCCCTGCTCGCAGCGCACGTTCGCGTGCCCGAAGATCTGCTTTCAAGCCCCGCCCTGGGCGGGGGAAAGCCCGTCGGCCGCCTGGCCGCACTCTAGAAACACCCATCCATCACAGGAGAAATATCCCCATGATCCAGTCTCAGCTCGCCGCCACCCGCGTAGAGCATGATCTGATCGGCGACCTCGACATCCCAGCCGAGGCCTATTGGGGCGTGCACACCCTGCGCGCCAAGCACAACTTCGACATCACCGGGACCCAGCTCTCCGGCAACCCGTACCTGATCCGCGCACTGGCGCGTGTGAAGCAGGCAGCGGCCCGCGCGAACCACGAGCTGGGGCTGCTGGACGCCGAGCGCGCCGCGGCCATCGACGCCGCCTGCGAGCGCATCGTGGCCGGCGAGCTGCACGAGCAGTTCATCATCGACCCGATCCAGGGCGGCGCCGGCACCAGCACCAACATGAACGCCAACGAGGTCATCGCCAACCTGGCGCTGGAAATCATGGGCCACGCCAAGGGCGAGTACCAGTACCTGCACCCGAACGACCACGTGAACCTCTCGCAGTCGACCAATGACGCGTACCCGACTGCTGTCAATATCGCCACCCACTTCGCCACCCAGCCGCTGCTGGAAGCCATGAAGGTGCTGCAGGATTCCTGCCTGGCCAAGGCCGAGGAATTCCGCACCGTGGTCAAGATGGGCCGCACCCAGCTGCAGGACGCGGTGCCGATGACCGTGGGCCAGGAGTTCGGCGGCTGGGCCGTCACCCTGGGCGAGGACCGGGCCCGCCTGGCCGAATCGCTGTCGCTGGTTACCGAGATCAATCTGGGCGCCACCGCGATCGGCACCGGGCTGAACGCCCCGGCCGGCTATGCCGAGGCCGCGTGCCGCCACCTGCGCGAGCTGACCGGCCTGCCGCTGACCACCAGCCCGGATTTGATCGAGGCCACCAGCGACGTGGGAGCCTTCGTGCACCTGTCAGGCGTGCTCAAGCGCGTGGCGCTGAAGATCTCCAAGATCTGCAACGACCTGCGCCTGCTCTCCTCCGGTCCGCGCGCGGGCCTGAACGACCTGCACCTGCCGGCTGTGCAGTCCGGCTCCTCGATCATGCCCGGCAAGGTCAACCCGGTGATTCCGGAGGTCGTGAACCAGATCGCATACCAGGTGGTGGGCCACGATTTGACCGTGACCATGGCGGCCGAGGGCGGCCAGCTGCAGCTGAACGCCTTCGAACCGGTGATCGCGCATTCGATCGGCCTGTCGCTCAAGCACCTGACCAACGGCTGCCTGACCTTGGCCACCCGCTGCATCGACGGCATCACCGTGGACGAGGACGCGCTGCGCCGCGAGGTGGAGAACTCCATCGGCCTGGTCACCGCGCTGAACCCGCGCCTGGGCTACTCCGCATCCACCGCCATCGCCATGGAGGCGCTGCACACCGGCCGCGGCGTGGCCGAGCTGGTGCTTGAACGCGGCCTGCTGTCCGCCGAAGACCTGAACGAGCTGCTCTCCCCAGAGCGTTTGGCCAACCTCTCCGACTAAAAAGGAACCCTATGGAGAAAACCACCCCCGAGGCGGCGCTGACTGCCGGCGACTCCGACTACCACAAGGGCTTGTCCCCACGGCAGATGCAGATGATCGCCATTGGCGGCGCCATCGGCACCGGCCTGTTCATGGGCGCCGGAGGGCGCCTGGCCCAGGCCGGTCCCGGCATCGTCATCAGCTACGCGGTCTGCGGCTTCTTCGCCTTCCTGATCCTGCGTGCGCTGGGCGAGCTGGTCATGCACCGGCCGTCCACCGGATCGTTTGTGTCCTACGCCCGCGAGTTCTACGGCGAGAAGGCGGCCTTCGCCACCGGCTGGCTGTACTGGCTGAACTGGGTCATGACCGCCATCGTGGACATCACCGCCGTCGCGCTGTACATGGCGTTCTTCGGCAAGTACGTGGAATGGATCGGTTCGGTCCCGCAGTGGCTGTGGGCGCTGGCCGCCCTGGCCCTGGTGCTGACCATGAACCTGATCTCGGTCAAGGTCTTCGGCGAGATGGAGTTCTGGTTTGCCCTGATCAAGGTGGTCGCGCTGGTCTCCTTCCTGATCATCGGCTGCTACTTCGTCTTCTTCGGCACCCCGGTCGACGGCCACGAGGTCGGCTTCTCGATCATCTCCGAAAACGGCGGGCTGCTGCCCAACGGGCTGCTGCCGGTGCTGGTGCTGATGCAGGGTGTGGTTTTCTCCTACGCGTCCATTGAGCTGATCGGCACCGCGGCCGGCGAAACCGCCAACCCGGAAAAGGTCATGCCCAAGGCGATCAACACCGTGATCATCCGCATCGCAGTGTTCTACGTCGGTTCGCTGGTGCTGCTCTCGCTGCTGCTGCCGTACACCGCCTACTCGGCCGGGGAGTCGCCGTTCGTGACGTTCTTCGGCTCCATCGGGGTGAAGGGCATGGACGTGGTGATGAACCTGGTGGTGCTCACCGCGGCTTTGTCCTCGCTGAATGCCGGCCTGTATTCCACCGGCCGCATCATGCGCTCGATGTCTCTGAACGGCTCGGCTCCGCGCTTCGCCGGACGCATGAACCGTTCCGGCGTCCCGTACGGCGGCATCGTGATCACCGCTGCGGTGGCAGTGCTCGGCGTGGTGCTGAACGCTGTGGTTCCGGCCGCGGCATTCGAGATCGTGCTGAACTTCGCCGCCGTCGGCATCATCGCTTCCTGGGGCATGATCGTGCTGTGCCAAATGGCGCTGGTGAAAAAGGTCCGCGCCGGCGAAATGCAGCGCCCGAGCTTCCGCATGCCATTCGCTCCGGTCTCCGGCTGGGTGACGCTGGCGTTCCTTGCCGCGGTGCTGGTCATGATGGCCTTCGACAACCCCGTGGGCACCTGGACCATCGCTTCGCTGGTTGTCATCATTCCGATACTGATCGGCGGCTGGTACCTGTGCCGCGGCCGCATCAACCAGCTGGCTTCCGCCCGGCTGAACGCCGAGGCGCACTCCGAAAAGGTCTAGCCGCTTCGCAGCTGTTCCACCACCGATGGCCCGGGATTCTTCCCGGGCCATCGGTCGTCCCTGCGCATCGGCCGCGCCGATCAAGGGTAGTTGGCCTCCGACATGATCTGGGTTTCCAGTAGTGCAAAGGGCACAGATAGTGGCATGATGTGTGAGGTGAAACACTCTAAGCATTCATTTCAGGAATTGGACTCCTACGTCGCCATGCCGCGGATCAGCGGCATGGCGCTCTCCCCCGACGGGCGTCGGCTGGTCACCACTCTGAGCACCCTGAGCGAGGACGCCACCAAATACACCAACGCGCTGTGGGAAATCGATCCGGCCGGCAAGAACCCGGCCCGCCGGCTGACCTACTCGGAGCACGGGGAGTCGAGCCCCGTCTTCACCGCAGACGGCGACCTGCTGTTCACCGCCAAGCGCTCTTCCAAGGACGACGCCGTGGCCGAAGGCTGGCTGCTGCCGGCCGCCGGCGGCGAAGCCCGCTCGGTCATCACCCATCCGGCGGGGGTCGAATCGCTGGCCACCTGCGCCAAGTCTCCGCAGACCGTGCTGGTGCGTTCCTCGGCGCTCAGCCGGGCCACCGGCTTGGAGCACGAGGCCAAGCTGCGCGCGGCCCGCAAGGAGAAGAAGGTCTCCGCCATCCTGCACACCGGCTACCCGGTGCGCTACTGGGGCCACGACCTGGGTCCGGCCACCCCGCACCTGTACGCAACCAGCCTGCCTGCCGGGCAAGAGCACAGCGAGCTGGCCGACCTGACACCCGGGATCGGCGCCAGCCTCGTGGAGGCAGCCTGCGATGTCGCGCCCAATGGCGACTTCCTGATCACCGAATGGATCGTCCCGGAAGGTCGCGGCGACCAGGCCGTCGGCCTGATGCGCATCGACATGCATACCGGCGCCCGGGAAATGCTGCTGGCCCCGGACGAGACCTACGAATACGCCATGGGCAAGATCAGCCCGAATTCAGCCAAGCTCGCCTACGCGCGCTGGCGCCGCTCGACTCCTGATTCCGCTCCGGCCTGCGAGCTGTTCGTCATGCACCTGGCCAGCGGCGAGTCCTACCAGATCGCCGTGGGCTGGGACCGCTGGGCCACGGAGATCGTGTGGGTCCCCAACAGCATGTCGCTGCTGCTGGTTGCCGACGAGGACGGGCACGGCCCGGTCTTCCACCTGCGTCTGGAAAACGACCGCGTCACCCGGCTCACCGACTCCGGCGCCTTCACCAACGTGCTGGTGAGCCCGGATTCCCGTGCCGCCTATGCGCTGCGCGCAAGCTATGAGCACCCTGCCGAGCCGGTCGCACTGGACCTGACCCACATCGGCGACCTGGAAGCCGGCGACTACGTCCAGGTCACCGAGCTGCCCTCCCCCGCACCGCGTCCGCAGCTGCCGGGCACCCTGGAAGAGGTCAGCACCGAGGTCGACGGGGCAACGGTCCGCGCCTGGCTGGCGCTGCCCGAAGGCGCCAGCGCCCAGAACAAGGCTCCGTTGCTGCTGTGGATCCACGGCGGACCGCTGAACTCCTGGAATGCGTGGAGCTGGCGCTGGAACCCTTGGCTGCTGGTCGCGCAGGGCTACGCGGTGCTGCTGCCGGATCCTGCCCTGTCCACCGGCTACGGCCAGGACTTCATCCAGCGCGGCTGGGGCAACTGGGGCCAGGCGCCGTACACGGACCTGATGGCGATCACCGACGCGGCCGAGGCGCGCGCCGACATCGACGAAACCCGCACTGCGGCCATGGGCGGATCCTTCGGCGGCTACATGGCCAACTGGGTGGCAGGTCATACCGACCGCTTCAAGGCGATCGTCACCCACGCCAGCCTCTGGGCACTGGACGGCTTCGGGAAGACCACCGACGCCTCGTTCTACTGGACCCGCGAGATGAGCCCGGAGATGATCGAGGCGAATTCGCCGCATCATTCGGTGGACAAGATCGTCACCCCGATGCTGGTCATCCACGGCGACAAGGACTACCGGGTGCCGATCGGCGAAGGACTGCGCCTGTGGTACGAGCTGCTGTCTTCCTCGGGTCTGCCGCAGCAGGCGGACGGTACCACCGCCCACCGTTTCTTGTACTTCCCGGACGAGAACCACTGGGTGCTCGCCCCGCAGCACGCGAAGATCTGGTACCAGGTGGTCACCGGATTCCTGGCCGAGAACGTGCTGGGCCAGGAGCCCGGCGAACTGCCCGAGTTGCTGGGATAGCAGTCTCTGGGAAAAGGCCCCGGAGCCCGAACTGCCCCATGCAAGCGCGAAGCACCCGCCATCGGGCGGGTGCTTCGCGCTTGCCGCTGCTAGTCCAGCAGCATCGCAGGTTCCTGCAGGATCGAGGCGACGTCGGCCATGAAGCGGGCCGACAGGTCCCCGTCCACCACGCGGTGGTCGAAGGATCCGCCCAGCGTGGTGATCCAGCGCGGGACGACTTCCCCGTCCACTACCCACGGCTTCTGGCGGATCGTACCGAAGGCGACGATCGCGACCTCTCCCGGGTTGATGATCGGGGTGCCGGTGTCGATGCCCAGCGCACCGATGTTGGTGATCGACAGGGTGCCGCCGCGCATGTCCTCCGGGGAGGTCTTGCCGGCGCGGGCGGTGGTGGCCAGCTCGTTCAACGCGACCGCCAGTTCCTTCATGTTCAGGTTCTGGGCGTCCTTGATGTTCGGCACCAGCAGGCCGCGCGGGGTGGCGGCCGCGATGCCCAGGTTCATGAAGCGCTTCTGGTGGATCTCGGCGCCCTGCGGGGTTTCCACCCAGCTGGCGTTCACGCTCGGGTTGCGGGCCGCGGCCCAGATCACGGCGCGGGCCAGCACCAGCAGCGGGGAGACCTTGATGCCCTCGAAGTCGCGGGACTTCTTCAGGCGGGCCACGTACTCCATCGTGCGGCTTGCATCCACGTCCACGAAGATCGACACGTGCGGGGCGGTGAAGGCGGAGTCCACCATGGCCTTGGCGGTGGCCTTGCGCACGCCGCGCACCGCGGTGCGGTCCACGCGGGCGTCGGCCAGCTGGCCATGGGCCCAGTAGGTCGGCGCCGCCGCGTGCTCGGCCTCGCGCTGGGCCTGGTAGCTGTTGACGTCCTCGCGGGTGATTTCGCCCTGGGTTCCGGTGCCCACGACATCGTTGATGTCGATGCCCAGTTCCTTGGCCAGGCGGCGCACCGGCGGCTTGGCGAGCACGCGGTCGACGAAGCTTGCCATGGCAGGCTTGGCGCGGTCGACCTCGCGGGTCACCGCGCTTCCCAGCGAGGCGGCGCGGCGGGAGATGGTGTCGGCAATGGCCGAAGCGCGCACGGCCGGACGGGCCGCCGCCGGCGGAGCGGAGGGCGCCGGGCGGTTGGTGCGCGCGCGGCGCACCGAGGAGTCTGCGGTCGGGCCCGAGCCCACCAGCGGGCCGGGCTCCTCGCTGGCCACGGGCGCCGCAGTGGCCAGCGCCTCGGCCGGTTCCGGGGTTCCGATCGGGGCCGGCTTGTTGCCCTCCTGGTCGATGGTGATCAGCGGGTTGTCCACCAGCACGGTCTCGCCCTCGGCGGCGTGCAGGGCGGTGACCACCCCGGCGAACGGGCTGGGCAGCTCCACCAGGGACTTGGCGGTTTCGATTTCCACGAAGACCTGGTTGACCTCGACGGTGTCGCCCACGGCGACCTTCCACGAGGCGATGTCGGCTTCGGTCAGGCCTTCGCCCACATCGGGCAGGTTAAAGACGGTCATGTTTCGGCTCCTAGTAGGCGAAGGAACGGTCGAGGGCTTCGAGCAGCTTGTCGATGTCCGGCAGGTACTGCGATTCAACCTTGGAGATCGGGTACGGCATGTGGAATCCACCCACGCGCAGCACCGGGGCTTCCAATGACAGGAAGGCGCGCTCGGAGATGCGCGCGGCGATCTCCCCGCCCAGCCCGCCGAAGGTCGGCGCCTCATGGGTGACGATCAGCCGGCCGGTCTTCTGCACGGACTCGGTGATGGTGTCGAAGTCGATCGGCGAGAGCGAGCGCAGGTCGATGACCTCGATGGAGCGGCCCTCCTCGCGGGCGGCCTCCGCCGCGGCCAGCGCCACCGGCACCAGCGGGCCGTAGGCCACGATGGTGGCGTCGTCGCCGCTGCGCACCACCTGCGCCTTGAATGCGTCAAGGGCCGGGGTCTCGGTGTCCACCTCGCCCTTGAGCCAGTAGCGGCGCTTGGGTTCGAAGTAGATCACCGGGTCCTGGCACGCCGCCGCCTGCTGGATCATCCAGTAGGCGTCGTTCGCGTTGGACGGGGTGATGATCCGCAGGCCCGCGGTGTGCGCGAACAGGGCTTCGGGTGATTCGGAGTGGTGCTCGATGGAGCCGATGCCGCCGCCGTACGGGATGCGGATGACCACCGGGACGGTCAGCCGGCCCTCGGAACGGGCGTGCATCTTGGCAAGCTGCGTGGTGATCTGGCTGTAGGCCGGGAACACGAAGCCGTCGAACTGGATCTCCACCAGCGGGCAGAAGCCGCGCAGGGCCATGCCCACCGCGCTGCCCACGATGCCGGCCTCGCCCAGCGGCGAGTCGATCACGCGGTGCGCGCCGTATTTGTTCTGCAGTCCGTCGGTCACGCGGTACACGCCGCCGAGCTTGCCGATGTCCTCGCCCATCAGCAGCGCCTTGTCGTTGGACTCCAGCACCTTGTCCAGGCCGGAGGTGATGGCCTTGGCCAGTGTCATGGTGCTCATGCGTTCTCTCCCGAATCTGCGAATCCTGCTTCGTACTGCAGGTGCCAGGCCAGTTCTTCCTGGATCAGCGGGTGCGCCTCGGCGTACACCTGCTCGAAGGACTTGGCCAGCGGCGGCACCGGGAAGGCCATGGCGTCCTCGCGCACGGTGGCGGCCATCTGGTCCGCGTCCTTGGCCAGCTGCTCGAAGAAGGCGTTGTCCACGATGTTGTTCTCGCGCAGGTAGGTCTCCAGGCGGATCAGCGGATCGAGCGGCGCCCAGGCGGCTTCTTCCTCGGTCATGCGGTACTTGGTGGGATCGTCCGCCGTGGTGTGCGCACCCAGCCGGTAGGTGTCAGCTTCGATGAACACCGGGCCCTTGCCGCTGCGGGCGTGTTCCAGCGCCCAGCGGGTCACTGCCAGCACTGCCAGCACGTCGTTGCCGTCCACGCGGATGCCAGGCATGCCGTAGCCTGCGGCACGCTCGACCAGCGGCACCTTGGACTGGACCTCGAAAGGCACCGAGATGGCCCACTGGTTGTTCTGGCAGAAGTAGACCACCGGGGCGTTGAAGGAGTTGGCGAAGACCATCGACTCGTGGGTCTCGCCCTCAGTGGACGAGCCATCGCCGAAGTAGGCGACTACCGCGTTGCCTTCGGCGGCGAGCTTTTCCTCGTCCCAGCCGCGCTGCTCCATGCTCAGCGCCATGCCGTAGCCGGCCGCGTGCGGCAGCTGGGCTGCGAGCACCATGGTGTACATGTGGAAGTTGTTTTCCCGCGGGTCCCATCCGCCGCCGGAGATGCCGCGGAACAGGCGCAACATCTCGGAGAAGGAGACGTTGCGGGTCAGCGCGACGCCGTGTTCGCGGTAGGTCGGGAAGATGTAGTCGCTGGGGCGCGTAGCGCGTCCCGAACCGATCTGCGCCGCTTCCTGGCCGCGCAGCGGAACCCAGAGGCACAGCTGGCCCTGGCGTTGAAGGGCGGTCGCCTCTTGGTCGAACCGGCGGGTCAACGCCATGTCGCGGTAGAAGCCGCGCAGCATGTCCTCGTCCACGTCGCCCAAATAGGCGTCATAGATCTCGTGGGGCAGGCGCTGGCCATCGGGGGTCAGGATCTGCACCGGATCCTTCGGCCCGACCTCGGTCGCAGCAGGCGTCATAAATCTTCCTCCGGTCATAAATATGCCCCACACGGAATACATTCCGCACGGGACATATAGCGGCTTGTCTAATTTCCAAGCCTATAGCGTTTGCCTGTAAAAACGCGAGAAAACAGCGCCGCTCAGCTCTGCGCCAAATCGAGAGACTCTGCACAAAGCTTGATGAATCGGTCGTTGGCTTCCGGTTCCGCAATCGAGATGCGCACGCCTTCGTGAGCGAAGCCGCGCACCGACAATGCCCTGGCTTCAGCACGTTCAACGAACTGCGTGGTCTTCTCGCCCAGTGGCAGCCAGACGAAGTTCGCCTGCGTGGCCGGGAACTTCCATCCCTGCTCCACCAGCGCAGCCACCACGCGTTCGCGCTCAGCGACGAGTGAATCCACCCGTTCGTACACCGCATCGATATGTTTCAGCGAGGCGATCGCCGCGTCCTGGGCCACCGAGGAGACCGCAAACGGGGTTGCGATGACCCGCAGGTTGTTGGTGATTTCCGGATGGGCCACCGAGTAGCCCACACGCAGGTTCGCCAGGCCATGGGCCTTGGAGAAGGTGCGCAGCAGGACCACGTTCTGGTTGGCCTTGTAGGTCTTCACCCCATCCACGGACTGCGGATCGCGCACGAACTCGATGTAGGCCTCGTCCAGCACAATCAGCACATTGCGCGGCACCCGGGAAATGAAGTCGTCAACCTCGGCCTGCGTGAGGATCGGGCCGGTCGGGTTGTT
The DNA here is from genome assembly GCF_001454985.1 of Arthrobacter sp. YC-RL1. Taxonomy (NCBI): domain Bacteria; kingdom Bacillati; phylum Actinomycetota; class Actinomycetes; order Micrococcales; family Micrococcaceae; genus Arthrobacter; species Arthrobacter sp. YC-RL1. Next base: position 705,353 of record NZ_CP013297.1, on the reverse strand, counting down.
AGGAGTGCACAGCAGGATCACCGAGGTGTTCTCGTTGATGGCCTCGATCATGGCTTCAAGGTCATGCCGCCCGTCGGCAAGCACCGGAACCGGCACGGGAAGCGCGCCGGCAGTCTGCACGAGGATCGGATAGGCCTCGAAGGAACGCCAGGCGAAAATGACCTCGTCCTGGATGCCGTCCTCGTTCTGCCCGGCGAAGGTGTTCAGGATCTGGACCAGCGCACCGAGCGAGCCCGCGCCGGTGACGATGTCATCGGCCGGGACGTCGAGGTAGTCCGCCAATGCCTCGCGCAGCTTGGTGCTCAGCGGGTCCGGATAACGGTTCAGCGCATCCTGGTCGAGGACCGCCTGGCGCACCTGCGGCAGCGGGCCGAAGGGAATCTCGTTGGAGGAGAGTTTGAAGGAGCTCAGCCCCTGAATCTGTACCGGCGGTTTTCCGGCGGCGTACTTGGGCAGGCGGGCAACGATCGATCGCGGCTGCACCTGGTCTTGGGGCACAGAATTCTCAGTCATAAATCCCAGCGTAGCCCCGGAAGTGCGGAAAGGTGATTTAGTTTTCATCTACGACCCAGCTTTATGTGCGAAGGTTTTATCATGAGTTTCCTGATTCGAGTCATCGTAAATGCGCTGGCACTAGCAGTTGCCGTCTGGATTGTGCCCGGAATCCATATCGACGCCGTTGGCGATGACACCTTGGGCCTCGTGGTGTCATACCTGGTGGTCGGCCTGATCTTCGGTTTGGTCAACGCGCTGGTCCGCCCGATCGTCAGCCTGCTGTCGCTGCCCATCACCTGCCTGACCTTGGGATTGTTCACCATCGTCGTGAATGCGCTGATGCTTGCGCTGACCGGCTGGCTCACCCGGTTCATCCCGGCGGAGCTGATCATCGACCACTTCTGGTGGGACGCGATCGCGGGCACCATCATCATCTCCATCGTCTCCGCGGTGCTCGGATTGTTCGTCAGCAGCGACCGCCGGTAGCACCCGTCCGTCGTCCCGTCGTTCAGTGCGGCGGGGCGATCTCGTGGTCCAGCGGCTTGCGCCGTTTTCCACTGCCGCGCGGCTCCTGGCCGCGCGGTTTTTGTTTTGGTAGGGATTTCCGTTCCAGCTTGAACCGGCGGAATGTCAACGGACCGGGAGGCAGCATGAATGCTTCCAATTGCTTGCGCACCTCTGGTGCTGGATTTCGTTGAAGTTCGCGCAGGTGGTCTTCGTAGTTCGGCAGGGAATGCGGAGGACCGAAAACGCCGCCCTGGGGCAGGGCGTCCTCGACGTCCTTGCGCGGCCCGTCAAAGGTCACCGTCATCTGCCGGGGCGAGGTCCTGTTCGGCCTTCCATCGGTTCCGGGAACCATGTCCTTGGAATCTTCCACCGACAGGGTTCTCACTTCTGATGGCACCGGAATGCCGCCAATCGGCGAACCCAGGGTCAGCGCACGGGTCATGGTGAATTTCTTGCGCATCAACTTGTTCTTCAACAGGTTGGCAACATGGATGCCGCCCTGGGAGTAGCCGGTGAGAATCACCTCGTCACCGGGTCCCGCCCCCGAGTATTCCAGGGCCTGGGCAATCGGTTCGGCAAAGTTTTCCGAATCGCGGCCGAATCCGTCGACGATGCCCAGCGAATCGAAGGGATTGGCTCCCCCCGAAACCGTCCTGGGTTCCCGGCAGCACCAGAACAAAGGTCTTCGAATCAAGCTGCGCGATGACGAATTTGCCCTGTTCCTCGGCCCCGCCGTCGTATAGCAAACGGTGCAAGGTGGCGTAGTCGTCCAGATTTCCCTTGGCCTGCAGCTGCTCGGGCGGCTGCTCCCCTGTCAGTTCCAGCCGGCCGTCGGGGTCCATGGTGCCGATCGCTTCGCCCAGCTGCTTGGTGGTTTCGGTGACCAGTGCATCCATGCCGACTTCGGGCCGCAAGATATTCCACGGGTTGGCGAGCATCAGCAATTGCAGCATGGTTTCCATCTGCTGCGTCGGGGGCCTGTTGCCGTTGCCGGATGTCTCTTGGAGAAATCTCGTCACGACATGCAGCCAATTCGCCGCGAGCAGCATTTTCTCCGTCATTTGCTCTGCTGACTCGTAATTCTCGATGGCCGCACGCACCCGTTCATCCAGGCGCCGCCCGGCGATAACTGCCTCGGTCGCATGCAGGTAGCCGTTGCGCAGGTGCTCCGCGAGCAGCGCAAGATTGTAGCCACGGGCCGCCACTCCCGCGATGCTGCATTGGAGGTTGACGTCATCCTGGCACTGCGCAGCCTGCTGCGCGGCGCGCAGCAGGTTCAATTCCATCTGCTGCAGCCGGGTATAGACATCGACGCAGATGGCTCGGGAATCCGCGTAATCCACGGCGTTGTAATTGACGTCATATCCCATGCTCAGGACGCCATCCGCTGCTCGTTGATCTGGGCTTCCAACGCATGGATTTCGTTCGTGGCCACTGCCAGATAGGCCTCGGCATCCACCAGCACCCCGGCCAGCACCTGGAGCCGTCCGCTCAGCTCCCCTACCTGCGCAGCGAAAGCCCTGCCCGCTTCAGATCTCCAAGTCAGCCCGCTGATCTGGGACAACTGGCCAATAGCGAACCGGGTGGTGTCCTTGGCATCGGAAAGCTGGAATGCCACCGAATCCAGCGTTGCCTGAAACATCATCGCGCTACTCCCGCCTCGTGGGCCGTCCTCTGCACGGCAGGCCCGTGAGCCTTCAGGATGCCCGTATCCGCCGTCCCGGGCAGGCGCTGGCCCGCGGAATGTGGATTAGGCCCGAGCGTAAAAAGTATGCCGCGGTGCCAAGGGATGAAAGAATAAGAGCATGGTTGAGATTGCGCGCACTTCCCTTGCTAATGAACCCCTGGCGTTGACCGCCCTCGACGGACGCTACCGCGCGGCCGTCGCCCCGCTGGTGGACTACCTGTCCGAGGCGGCTTTGAACCGCGATCGCATTCACGTTGAAGTTGAATGGCTGATCCACCTGACCGACAACTCCGTGCTTCCGGGCACCTCGCCGCTCACCGCTGAGCAGAAGGCTGCGCTGCGAAAGATCGTCACCGACTTCAACGCCGATTCCGTGCAGGAACTGGCCGAGATCGAGGCAGTGACCGTCCACGACGTGAAGGCCGTCGAGTACTACATCGCCAATCGCCTTGAAGGCATCGGCATTGCCCAGCTCAAGCCGCTGGTCCACTTCGGCTGCACCTCTGAAGACATCAACAACCTGTCCTACGCGCTGGGCGTGCAGGGTGGCGTGCAGCAGGTCTGGCTACCGGCAGCCCGCGACCTGGTCGCGCAGCTGACCAAGATGGCCGAGGAGTCCCGCGACGTGCCGATGCTCTCGCGCACCCACGGCCAGCCAGCCACCCCGACCACCCTGGGCAAGGAACTGGCCGTGCTTGCATGGCGCCTGACCCGCCAGCTGGACCGCGTCGAGAAGACCGAGTACCTGGGCAAGATCAACGGCGCCACCGGCACCTACGCCGCCCACTACGCTTCGGTTCCAAACGCCGACTGGCAGCAGATCTCCCAGGGCTTCGTCGAGCACCTGGGACTGACCTGGAACCCGCTGACCACCCAGATCGAGTCGCACGACTGGCAAGCAGAGGTGTACGCGGACATCGCCCGCTTCAACCGCATCCTGCACAACCTGTGCACCGACGTGTGGAGCTACATCTCCATCGGCTACTTCGCGCAGATCCCGGTGGCCGGTGCCACCGGCTCCTCGACCATGCCGCACAAGGTCAACCCGATCCGCTTCGAGAACGCCGAAGCGAACCTGGAAATCTCCAACGGCCTGCTGGACACCCTGGGCGCAACCCTGGTCACCAGCCGCTGGCAGCGCGACCTGACCGATTCCTCCTCGCAGCGCAACATCGGTTCGGCTATCGGCCACTCGGTGCTGGCCATCTCCAACGTCGCCAAGGGCCTTGACCGCCTGGACGTTGCCGAGGCAGTGCTGGCCGACGACTTGGACCACAACTGGGAGGTCCTCGCCGAGGCCATCCAGATGGTCATGCGTGCCGAGGCCATCGCCGGTGTCGAGGGCATGGACAACCCGTACGAGCGCCTGAAGGACCTGACCCGCGGCCATCGCGTGGACGCGACCCGCCTGAAGGAATTCGTCGGAGAGCTGGGCCTGTCGGCCGAAGCCGAGCAGCGCCTGCAGTCGCTGACCCCTGGCACCTACAACGGCATTGCTTCCCAGCTGGTGGATCACCTGAAGAAGTAGTCGTTTTACCTTTCCGGCTTGGTCCCGTCACCCTATGGTGACGGGACCAGCTTCGTTAATGGACGCGGTGGAACAGCGGCACCGTTAACGGACAATTACGCAATGCTTGGACTCCAATGAATCAACTGGATCATTCCTTGGCGATGGGAGTGCCCTGGTGATATCTCAGTACGGGCCCCTCCAGCTCCCATAACGAGGAATGCCTGCTGGCCGTCGCGTGCTTCTGAATCCGATAGGTCACCAGCACCAGTCCGGGACCTACGGGGTTGAAAAGCCATTCAGAAGTCTGCGGCAAAATGCCCGCAGGCTCCGACTGCAGCGCGGCCACGAGGTCCTTGCGCACCCACCGACGACCTGACCTGCCGATCTCGGCGAAGTCGGGTGCGAGGTAGGACTCTGTCAGCTGGCTGTCATGTCGCACCTCAGAGGAAAGCAGCGCCAACTCGGCCTCATACACATCCCGATATTTTGAGATATCCGATTCCCACATGCATCAAGCCTACGGTCCGGATCCTTCAACTTCCCCTGTGGAACGTTCAGTCCGCTCTCGTTTCCAACAGGTTACCGGCCCCTCTCGCCACGGCCTTGGAGAAGTGACCCCGAATTGCCACCGAGGCAACAACAAACGCATGCCGCTGAAACCTCGCTCTGGAATGCTCAACAGCATCCACAAGTGAAAGGCATCGAGTCGCATGAGCACGCAATCCCGCCAACTACGTCCCGCCGTTGACCAGCTGGAAATCACCCGGGGTCGTTGGGTCCACAACTGGGACGCGGAGAATCCTGACTTCTGGCAGTCCGTGGGCCGGCGCACGGCCGGGATAAACCTGCGCTGGTCGATCTTCGCGGAATTCCTCGGCTTCGCTGTCTGGCAATTGTGCGCGATCCTCGCCGTGTACCTGCCGGCCGCCGGATTCGATTACAGCACGAGCCAGCTATTCTGGCTGATCTCCATGCCCAGCCTGGTAGGTGCCACCCTGCGCATCCCGTACACGTTTATGGTCGCCCGCTTCGGCGGGCGGAACTGGACCATCATCTCCGCGCTGCTGCTCCTGATCCCGGTCACCGGACTGGCGCTGGCCACGGCGAACCCCGAGACGCCTTTCTGGATCATGCTGACCCTGGCCGGGCTTTCGGGTTTCGGCGGCGGCAACTTCGCCTCCTCGATGGCCAACATCACCTACTTCTATCCCGCGGCCCAGAAAGGCTGGGCGCTCGGGCTTAACGCGGCCGGAGGCAACCTGGGTGCGGCCATCGCCCAGCTGCTGGTACCGATCGCAATCACGATCTTCGCTGCGGGAACACTGCAGCTTCCCATGGCCGGCCTGATCTGGATCCCGCTGATCCTGGCCGCAGCGGCCGGCGCGGCCAAGTACATGCACAATCTCTCCAACGCCCGCAGCGACGTGCGCGGTGCGCTGGCCTGCCTGCGCGAGAAGCACCTGTGGATCATCGCCGGGCTCTACATCGGCACCTTCGGCTCGTTCATCGGTTTCTGCGCGGTATTCCCCAAGCTGCTGGCAGATACCTTCACCGAGTACTCCTCGCTGCAGCTGGGCACCGCGGTCATCTCCCTCGCCTTCCTCGGACCGCTGGTCGGATCGCTGGCCCGCCCCTACGGAGGACAGCTGGCCGACCGCTTCGGCGGGGCCCGCATCACCCTGGCGGCCTTCGCGGTGATGGCCGCACTGACCCTCGCGCTGATGCTGAGCCTGGGACAGGTGGACTTCCTGGCCTTCCTTGGTTTGTTCCTCGCCCTGTTCACGGCCGCCGGCCTCGGCAACGGCTCCACCTACCGCATGATCCCGGCGGTCTTCGCCCTCGCGGGACGACGCAGCGGCCGCACCCCGGCCGAGCAGGCGCGCAGCTCCGCTGCGGCCCTGGGCCTGATTTCCGCCATCGGCGCCTACGGCGGATTCCTGATCCCGCAGGTGCTGGGCCTGTCACTGTCGAAGCTCGGATCCTATGTGCCTGCCTTCGGGGTCTTCGTGGGGCTCTACGTCTTGCTGCTGGCCGTGACATGGTTCTGCTATGTGCGCCGCGGTTCCGGCTTCCAGGGAAAGGCCTGAAATGGGGGTCGCAACGCACTGCCCCTACTGCGCGCTGCAGTGCGGGATCACCCTTGAGCCAGGCACCACCCCGGTGGGACTGAAAGGGCGGAATTTCGAAACCAATGCCGGGGCGCTGTGCCGCAAGGGCTACAGCGCCGCGCAGCTGCTGGACCACCCGGAACGGCTCAATTCCCCACTGGAACGCGGCGCCGACGGGGTGCTGCACCCGGTGAGCTGGGAACGGGCCCTGGAACTGGTGGTGCACCAGGTGCGCGCGGTGCAGCAGGTCCACGGGAAGGACGCGGTGGCGGTGTTCGGCTCCGGGTCGCTGACCAATGAAAAGGCCTACCAGCTGGGCAAGTTCGCCCGGCTGGCGCTGGGCACCTCGCGCATCGACTACAACGGGCGGTTCTGCATGTCTTCGGCCGCGGCGGCCGGCAACAAGGCCTTCGGACTGGACCGCGGGCTGCCCTTCCCGCTGGCTGACCTGGACCGCGCCGGCACCATCATGCTGCTGGGCTCCAATGTCGCCGACACGATGCCACCGTTCGTGCGACACCTTGAATCCGCACGGGAGCACGGCGGGCTGATCGTCGTGGACCCGCGCCGTTCGGCCACCGCGGAACTTGCCGACACGCACCTGCAGCCGGCGCCCGGCACGGACCTGCAGCTGCTGCTGGGCCTGGCCCACGTGCTGCTGGCCGAAGAGCTGGCCGACACCGAGTATCTGGCGGCCCGAACCTGGGGCCTGGAATCGCTGCGCATCTCGCTGGCCACCTGGTGGCCCGAACGGGTGCAGTCGCTCACCGGAGTCCCGGCCAGCGTGATCCGGCAGACCGCGCGCGCTCTGGCTTCCGCGGCCCAAGCAGCCCATGCCGGCGGCAAACCCGTGTACATCCTCACCGGGCGCGGGGTGGAACAGCATGCCAACGGCACCGCCACGGTGTCCGCTGCGATCAATCTGGCCCTGCTGCTGGGATTGCCAGGAACCCTGGCCGGGGGTTTTGGCACCATCACCGGACAGGGCAACGGGCAGGGCGGGCGCGAACATGGGCAGAAGGCCGACCAGCTGCCCGGCTACCGCAAGATCACCGACCCGGCGGCACGCAGGCATGTGGCGGGCGTCTGGGGCGTGGATCCTGACATCATCCCCGGGCCGGGCATCCCGGCGGCGCAGCTGCTGGCAACCCTGGGAGAACCTGGCGGGGCCCGGATGCTGCTGATGCACGGCTCCAACCCGGTCATCTCCTCCCCCAATGCCAACCGCACCGCCGCGGCGCTGCGCCGGCTGGACTACCTGGTCGTGTCCGACTTCTTCCTCTCGGAGACCGCCGCGCAGGCGGACCTGGTGCTGCCGGTGCTGCAGTGGGCCGAGGAAGAAGGCACCATGACGAACCTGGAGGGCAGGGTGCTGCGCCGCCGCGCCGCCTTGGCCGCCCCGGCCGGGGCGCGCAGCGAGCTGTGGCTGCTGGCCGAACTGGCCGACCGGCTGCAGGCCCCGGCCTCCTTCAGCGCGGACCCGCGGGAGGTCTTCGCGGAACTGGGCCGGGCCTCGGCCGGAGGCATCGCCGACTACTCTGGGGTGGACTACAACAGCCTCGATGCGGGTGCGGCGGTCTATTGGCCCTGTCCCGCCGGCACACCGATCAGCCAGCTGCCCGGCGAACGCTCGGGCACCCCGCGGCTGTTCCTTCAGCGCTTCGCCCGCCCCGACGGCAAGGCGCGGCTGGAACCGGTCTACCCGCAACCGGCTGCCGGCGTTCACGCCGGCAGGAAGCCCGGGAGCATTTCGCTGGTCACCGGGCGGCTGCTGGAACACTACCAATCCGGGGCGCAGACCCGCCGGGTGGCCGAGCTGCACCGGGCCGCGCCGGCCGCCCTGGCGGTGATCCATCCGGACACCGCGCTGGCCCGCGGCATCAGCGACGGGCAGGACGTGCTGCTGGAAAACACGCACGGACGCGTCGAGGCGAGGGCCCGCCTGGATGCGGGAATCCGGCTGGACACCGTGTTCCTGCCCTTCCACTTCCCCGAAACCCAGAACGCCAACCTGCTCACCGGCGACGCGGTGGACCCGGACAGTTCAATGCCCGAGTTCAAGCACGCGTCGGTGCTGCTGTCCCGATCGGAGCGAGATGAGTGAACGACTGGTAGTCATCGGCTTCGGGCCCGTGGCCTCAAGCCTGGTCGAGGGCCTGCTGCCCGCGGTCAGGTCGAAGGAACTTGATCTGACGGTGCTGGGCGCGGAAGAGCGCGCCGCCTACAACCGCGTGCTGCTGGCCGAAGTCGCCATCGGGGCTGCCAAGCCCGAGCACCTGGGCATGGCCGACGAACCCCGGCTGCGCGCGGCGGGTGTGGACTTGCGGCTGGGCACGGCCGCCACCGGGGTGGACCGGGCCCGGCGCGTGGTGCACACCGCCGACGGCCCGGTCCCCTACGACCGGCTGGTCTTCGCCACCGGCGCCCGCCCGGTGATCCCCTCGCTGGCCGGGCTGAATTTCGACCCGCATGCGGACACCGAGCTGCCTTCCGGCGTGCTGGTATTGCGCACCCTAGATGATGCGCTGCAGCTGCAATCGGTGCTTCGAGAAGATGGAAGGGTGCTGGTGCTCGGCGGTGGCATCCTGGGTTTGGAGGCGGCGCTGGCCATGGCATCCGCCGGGTACCGGCCGGTGCTGGTGCACCACGGCCCGGCGCCGCTGGGACGCGTGGTGGATGCCGACGGCGGCACCCTGCTCATCCGGCAGCTGGAAGCAGCCGGGGTTCAGGTGTTCTCCGGGGTGCGCGCCACCGGCGTGCAAAAGCAGAACGGACGCTTCCATGCGCTGGCCACCGAAACCCACGGGCTGCTGCATGCCGATGCCCTGCTGGTGTCCACCGGGGTGCGTCCCCGCACCGAACTGGCCGAAGGCTGCGGCTTGGCCGTCGGGAGCGGGATCGCGGTTAACGAGCAGCTGATGGCGGATTCCAGCGGGCGCCTCTTCGCCGTGGGCGACTGCGCCGAGGTGGCCGGGCGTCGTCCCGCGGGATTGCTTGCCCCGGGCTGGGCGCAGGCCGGTTGGCTGGCGGACTACCTGCTCAGCCATCCGGCGCCGCACCCTTCCGCTCCCGCCCCGGACCTGGGGTGCATGCAAGGTCCCCAGGCCCAGGGCGGCGAGATCCTGATGCTCAAGGGGCAGGGGCTGGAACTCACTGCTGCCGGCACGGTGCAGGCCGGATTCTTCGACGACCCCGCACAGCAGGTCACCGTGTATGCGGATCCAGCCTCCGGACGCTATCTGAAGATCGTGGCGCGCCACGGCGTACCCACCGGTTTCCTGACCCTGGGCCTGCCGCGCACCGGGGCCGAGCTGGCCTTGGGTTTTGAGCGCGGCAGCGCGCTGCCGGTTGACCCTTCACTGTTGTTGCGGCTGGATGCGCCATTCGAGGATGCGCAGGCACCCGCCGGGGCCGACGACCAGTTGTGCCGCTGCTCGGGCGCCACCTACGGCCAGGTGGCCCAGGCGGTCCAGGCTGGTTGTTCCACCGTCCAAGAGGTGGGCGCGAACTGCCGTGCCGGCACCGGCTGCGGCGGCTGCAAGGAGCGTATCGAGGAAATGCTCAGGCTCCCGGCCCGGATCTAGCCCGGCGGCGGGAGCCTGCCGGTTCCCGCCGAAGCCCGGCCCGGTCATTGAACCAGCACATTAAGCCAGCACACGCCGCCAGGTTTTCCTAGCGGCGTGTGCTGTGTTGCGTCGATCTGCGTATTGACTTGAAGCTGGACTTGTTGGAGCGTGACTGGTCATCTGGGGCTGCTGGCCAGTGGATCCGTGTTCACCTCGTACCAGCCGAACCATGCGCTGTGTTCAAGGTCAGCCACGTCCTCGCCCTTGATGTCAGCGTGCCTGCTCATTTCGAAGCCTCGATCCATAGCCGACCGTCGAGTTCCTGCACCCCGAACACCTGCAGCGCGGTGCCCTGCGCGCTCAGGCAATCTCCGGTGTCCAAGCGGTAGATCTCCTTGTGCAGCGGGCAGGCGATGGTGGCCACGCGGTGGCCGTCCACGGTGGCATCCCCCAGGATGCCGCGGGCCATGACCTTGGCCCCGGTGGAAGGGCAGCGGTGGGAGCTGGCGTAGAAGCCGAAGTGCTCGGTGCGGTACACCGCGATCTGCCGCCCTTCCATCCAGGCGGCCTCGCCCCACCCAGTTTCCAGATCGTCCGCGAAGCAGAGTTCGGCCAGTGCGGCAGGTGCATCAATCAGTTGCGTGGTCATCGGTGGGTCCTTTCGCTGGTGTTCCGATGCTTCGAGCCTAGAAGCGTCATGTTTCAGCCGCCGCCCCGCACGGTTGCCGGTCGGTAAAGCCCGATTCACAGCCCTAGGGCAAACCCGTGCTACGAACATGTTTCGACGCGCTCACTGCGGGTGATCGTTCCTGCTGGAGAAAATTGCGCCCGGCGAAACATCGGGGTAACTGCGGGGCAAAAACAGGTTCCTAGGCTGGTGCCAGACGCTCCACACCCCGTGGGTCCGCCAGCGAAAGGGCATCATGAATACCTCCAGCGAACAGCGACACATCCTCGTGATCGGCGGCGGTCCGGCCGCGCACCGCTTTGCCGAAGCCATGGCCACCCGCCGGCCGGCAGGCACCCGACTGACAGTGCTCACCGAAGAGGCCCACCTGCCCTACGACAGGGTGGCCCTGTCCAAGGCGCTGACGGATCCCGGCGTGGACCTGACCCTGGGCGAGGCGGAACTATGGGAGCAGGAGCACCTCACCCTTGAAACCGGGGCCCGCGCGGTGGCCTTGGACAGCGCCGCCCGCGTGGTGCGCACCGAGGACGGGCGCGAATTCGGCTACGACGAGCTGGTGCTGGCCACCGGCTCCAACGCCGCAACCCTGCCGATCCCCGGCGCCGAACTGACCCATGTCTACCGCACTCTGGAGGACGTGCGGGGCATCGCCAAGCAGGTGCGCACCCTGGCCGCAACGCTGGGACGCACCCCGGTGGTTGCCACCATCGGCGGGGGCCTGCTGGGGCTGGAAGCCGCAGCCGGGGTGCAGGCCCTGGGCGCGCAAGCGCTGATCATCGACGGCGGGCACTGGCTCATGGGAACCCAGCTGGACCAGGGCGCCGGACAGGCGCTGGGGCGCCTGATCGCCCAGAAGGACCTCACGGTGCACGGCGGGGTGTACCCGGAAAAGATCCTCTCCGAGAACGGGCAGGTGACCGGCGTGCACATGGCAGACGGCAAGGTCATCGCGGCTGACATGGTGATCGTGTCCATCGGCGTGCGCCCGCGCGACGAACTGGCCCGCACCCACAACGAAACCCAGACCGACGGCGGCGCGCACTTCAGCCTCGGCCCACGCGGCGGCATCGTCATCGACGGAAGCTGCGCCACCGGGGTGGAGCATGTCTGGGCCATCGGCGAGGTCGCCAATTTCGGCGGTTTGTGCGTCGGGCTGGTCGCCCCGGCCAACACGATGGCGGAGGTCGCCGCTGACCGGCTGACCGGCGGCGAGGGGGAATTCAGCGGATTCGACACCGCCACCAAGCTCAAGCTCTCCGGGGTGGACGTCGCCTCCTTCGGCGACGCCTTCGCCCGCACCGAGGGCTCGCTGGAGGTGGTCTACGCGGATGCCGCCCGCGGGCTTTACCAGAAACTGGTGGTCTCCGAGGATGCCTCCACCCTGCTCGGCGGCATCTTCGTGGGCGACGCGAGCCCCTACCAGTCGCTGCGGCCGCTGCTGGGCAGGGAGCTTCCGGCAGAGCCCGGCGCCTATCTCAGCGCCGCCGGCGGGCCGGCACCGGATACCGAGCTGCCCGATGACGCGGTGGTGTGCTCCTGCAACAACGTGGACGCCGGGTCGATCCGCGGCGCGGTGGGCGGGGCCTGCGCCGGCTGCGGCCCGGCCTCCACGGTGTCCGGGCTGAAGTCCTGCACCATGGCTGGCACCCAGTGCGGTTCCTGCGTGCCGATGCTCAAGAAGCTGCTGGAAACGGAAATGGCGAAGAACGGCATGGAAGTCTCCACGGCCCTGTGCGAGCACTTCAGCCTCTCCCGCCCGCAGCTCTTCGAGGCCGTGCGCGTGGCCGGGCTGGGCACCTACCCGCAGATCATGGCACGCTTCGGCACCGGCACCGGCTGCGACATCTGCAAGCCGACCATCGCCTCCATCCTGGCCAGCCAGACCAACGTGCACCCGATGGACGCCGGGCTGGCCGGGGCGCAGGACACCAACGACCGCGTCATGGCCAACATGCAAAAGGACGGCACCTACTCGGTGGTTCCGCGCATCCCCGGCGGCGAAATCACCCCTGAAAAGCTGGGCGTCATTGCCCGGGTGGCGCAGAAATACGGGCTGTACACCAAGCTGACCGGCGGGCTGCGCATCGACATGTTCGGCGCCCGGCTGGAGCAGCTGCCTCAGATCTGGCGCGAGCTGGTCGACGCCGGGTTCGAATCCGGCCAGGCCTACGGCAAGTCCCTGCGCAACGTGAAAACCTGCGTCGGCTCCACCTGGTGCCGCTACGGCATGCTGGACTCGGTGGGCATGGGCATCGACATCGAGCTGCGCTACCGCGGGCTGCGCGCCCCGCACAAGTTCAAGATGGGTGTCTCCGGCTGCGCCCGCGAATGCGCGGAGGCCCGTGCCAAGGACGTCGGAGTCATCGCCACCGCGGAAGGGTGGAACCTGTACGTGGGCGGCAACGGCGGAGCCAACCCGGCCCACGCCCAGCTGCTGGCCGGCGGGGTGGATGACCGCACGCTGCTGCGGTACATCGACCGATTCCTGATGTACTACATCCGCAGCGCCGAACGCCTGCAGCGCACCGCCCACTGGATCCAGGAACTGCCCGGCGGCATGGACACCGTGCACAGCGTGGTGGTCGAGGACTCGCTCGGGCTGGGAGCGGAGCTCGAGCAGGCTATGGAACGCCATGTCTCCAGCTACCAGGACGAATGGGCGGCCACGCTGGCCGATCCCCAGAAGCTCAAGCGCTTCCGTTCCTTCGTGAACGCACCCCAGATCTCCGACACCGAGCTGGAATACGCCAGCGAACGCGGCCAGCGCCACCCGGTGGACCTGGGCGCGAGCATCCCCGTGCGCCCGGCAGCCAACTGAGAAACGAATGAATCGACAAGTTATTGCCGGTGAAACAATTGCGAAATTTCCAGGCAAAAAGACCTGGATAGCATGTGAATCAAGCCGAAACAGCGAGCACCCTGGAGCGTATCCCCATGTCACAGAATCATCCACGCAGTCTTGCAGCAACTCTGGGCACCGTGTGCCTCCACGCCGAGGGCCGCACCGCCCTGTTGGCCCGGGAGAGTGAAAAATGATCGGGGCGCACATCGAGCTGGGCGGCTGCACGGTCCTGCTGGCGGCGGCTCCGGGAACCTCCGCCCGCGCCGCGCGGTACCTGCAGGCGCAGTTCGTCGACACCCTGCTGCAGGCCAGCACGCCGTTGGGGGCCGCGGCACTGCTGGGACAGGCAGACATCCTGGCCCTGTGTTCCGGGCAGTCCCTGAAATTCGCCGCGCTGCGCCAACAGGCTGTGGCCCAAGGCATTCCGGTGGTCGAGCTGGACCCCGGCGCAATGGGCGGCCGCATCACCCTGGTCGGCGGAGGACCCGGCGCCCTGGACCTGCTGACGCTGCGCGCGGCCGCCGCGCTGGCCAGCGCGGACGTGGTTTTCTGCGACCGGCTGGCGCCCGGTGAATTCCTGGACCGCCTCGCGCCGCAGGCCCGCGTCGTCGACGTGGGCAAGCGGCCCGGGCACCACAAGATCGCCCAGGAGCGCATTGAGGACCTGATGCTGCAGGAGGCGCTGCGCGGCCGCCACGTGGTGCGGCTCAAGGGCGGGGATCCCTACGTGTTCGGCCGCGGATTCGAGGAACTGCGCACCGCCAGCGCCGCCGGGATCCCGGTCGAGGTGGTTCCCGGGCTGTCCTCCTGCATCACGGTGCCGGCCGCGGCCGGCATCCCGGTCACCGCTCGCGGGGTCACCCGCGCCTTCACCGTGATCTCGGGCCATGATCCCCTGGAGGAGCACCAGCTGCGCCAGCTGGCAGGCCTGGGCGGAACCATCGTGGTGCTGATGGGCATGGGAACCCTGGAGCATACCGCGGCGGGGCTGCGCCGCTGCGGGCTGGCGGCCGACACGCCCTGCGCCGTCATCGAGTCGGGAACCACCGGCACCCAGCGCACCACCCACGCCACCTTGTCCACGCTGGCCGCGGCGTCCCGGGCGGCCGGCTGCGCGAACCCCGCGGTGATCGTCATCGGACAGGTCGCGGCGCTGCCGCTGGCCCTGGACGCGATGCCGCCGCTGAGCCTGGGAGCCACCGCATGAACGGCGCGCAGCAGCTGGCAGGATTCCGCATCGCGGTGACCAGTGACCGGCGCTCCAACGAACTCATCGAGGCCCTGGAACGCCGCGGGGCCGAAACCGCCCACACCCCGCTGCTGCGGCTCGCTCCGCTGGAGGACGAGCAGTTCTTGCTCGGCCAAACACGCAGGGTCATCGCCGAACGCCCCTCAGTGCTGGTGGTGACCACCGCCTACGGGCTGCGCCGCTGGTTCGACACGGCGGAGGCCGCCGGCCTGGGCGACCAGCTGGGACGGGCGCTGGAGACCTGCCGGATCTTCACCCGCGGGGCCAAGGCGCTCGGCGCGGTGCGGGCGCTGGGCCTGCCGGTGGCTGGAAGCGCCGCGGCAGGAACCAGCGAAGCGCTGCTGCAGCTGCTGCACGGCGAGGTGCAGGGGGCCAGCGTGGCGGTGCAGATGCACGCGGACAACGACCGCCCGCTGGCCCGCGACATCAGGGCGCTCGGCGCCGCGCACGTGCTGAAGATCGAACCCTACCGCTGGCTGGAGAGCAGCGGCGCCCCGCACATCCTCACCCTGCTGGACGGCATCTGCGCCGGCCGCTTCGACGCGGTGACCTTCACCAGCGCCCCCAGCGTGCACTCCTTGCTGACCGCCGCGGCCTCCCGCGGCATGCTGCCCACGCTGATCCGCTCATTCAACGAACGCGTGCTGGCCGCGACGGTGGGGCCGGTGACCGCCGAACCCCTGATCCAGGCCGGGGTGCGCAGCCCGCTGGTTCCGCAGCGCCACCGCATGGGCGCCATGGTGCTGCAGCTGGCCACCGCCCTGGCCGACCAGGGCACGCTGAGCGTGGATACCTCCCGCGGCCTGTGCCAGCTGCGCGGGCGTACGCTGTCGCTGAATGACGAGGACTGCACGCTCACCCCGCTGCACGCCGAGATCCTGCGCTGCCTGCTCCAGGCCGGCGGCAATGTGGTCTCCCGCGATGAGCTGGCCACCTCGCTGAGCACCCTGCCTTCACGCCATGCGCTGGACATGACGCTCAGCCGGCTGCGCAAGAACCTGCCCGATCCGCAGCTGATCACCACGGTCATCAAGCGCGGCTACCGCATCGCCTGAGCCTTCACCAGCGCGGGTGGATCTGGGCGCGCAGCTTCCGGTCGTAGAGATCGCGCACGGAAGCGGAGAATTCCCCGGAGATCCGCAACGACCCTGCGGCGGCGTTGGCCAGTGCCTGCGCCGTGGAGCGGGCTCCGGGGATGACGGTGCTGATCCCGTCCTGCGCGGCCAGCCAGGCCAGGGCGACCTGGGCGCTGGAGGCGCCGGGCGCCTCGGCGGCGGCCAGTTCCGCGAATTCCCGTGCGGCCTGCAGCCCGGTGGCGTAGTCGACCCCGGAGAAGGTCTCGCCCACGTCGAAGGCTGACCCGTCGCGGTTGAAGTTCCGGTGGTCGTCGGCCGCGAACCGGGTGTCCTCGGTGTAGCGGTTGGCCAGCAGGCCGCTGGCCAACGGGACGCGGGCGATGACGCCCACGCCTGCCTCGCGCGCGGCGGGCAGCACCTGCTCGATGGGCTTGTGCCGGAAGGCGTTGACGATGATTTGCACCGTGGCCACGTTCGGCCGCGCGATGGCGGTCAGCGCTTCGTCCACGGTTTCCACCGACACGCCGTAATTGGCGATGCGCCCCTCGGCGACCAGGGTGTCCAGCGCATCGTAGACGGCGTCGTTGGAGTAGACGGCGGTGGGCGGGCAGTGCAGCTGCACCAGGTCCAGGGTGTCCATTCCGAGGTTCTCGCGCGAGCGGTCGTTCCAGGCGCGGAATGCTTCAAGCGTGTAGGCCTCGGGTACCTGCTCCACACGGCGGCCCATCTTGGTGGCGACGGTGACGCCCGCCTCCGGGTTGGCCTTGAGCCAGCGGCCGATCAGCTGCTCGCTGCGTCCGTCCCCGTAGACGTCGGCGGTGTCGAAGAAGTCCACACCCCCTGCGTGGGCGGCGTCCAGCACGGCCAGCGCGTCGTTCTCGTCCACCGAGCCCCAGTCCGCGCCGAGCTGCCAGGTGCCCAGGCCGATGGCTGAAACGCGGCGCTGTGTTCTTCCAAGTTCACGATGTTCCATGTCCCGAGTCTAGTCCGGAACCAGGTGCCGGTCGGCGCTCACGCTGGCGATCCGCGCAGCGGCTACAGCAGCCGGCTGCGGTGCCCGGTCCTGGCTTCGAGGGATTTCAGCACATGCCGGCGGGCGGCCTGCTCGATCTGCGCGCCGGGCGCCGAGCCCCGGATGAGATCCAGCAGTTCCCCGTGCTCTTCGGCGGATTCGCGTGCGCGGTCCCGGTCCACGGCGGCGCGGGGCCCGCGGATGCTGGAGAACTTCTTCCATTCGGACCGGGCCAGTTCCAGGATCCTGTCATTGGGGCAGGCCGAATACAGCACCTCATGGAATTGCGCGTTGAGCTCCTCGAAGAGTGCGGGATCGAAGTCATCGAGCATTGACAAGATGCTGCGGTTGATTGCCTCGGCCCTGTCGAGGTCGGCCGCGCCCAGCTGGCCGGCGGCCAGCGACGTGGCCGTGCCGTCGAGGACGGCGAGCGCTTCCATGCCGGCCCGGTAGGCGTGGTCGTCGATGACCGCGACGCGGGCCCCGACGTTGTGCACGATCTGCAGCAGCCCCTCGGCGGCCAGGCGCTGGATGGCTTCGCGCACCGGCACCCCGCTCACCCCGAGCTCGGCCGCGATGGGAGCTGCCAGCACCCGCTGGTAGGGCTCGAAAGCTCCCCGCTCGATCTGCTCCTTGATGTGGGCGTATGCGGTGTCCGCCTTACTTTGCGCACCGCGCCGCCGTGGCTCCGAAGTAGGCACCATCCCCCGCTTCCGTCGTCGCGCCGCTGGCCTCGAGTATCGCGGAAGATATTTGCTCCCGCCCCTGAAGACTATCGCACCGGCGGGGATCGGCCCGTTTCCTTGACCCGCAGATTTTATAATATAAAGTAAGTTGCGTAGCTCACTCACTCGCACCAGATCGAAGGACCCCATGCACGCAAGCACCCCGACCGCCCCTGCGACCAATGAACTCCAGGACCTCTTCGGCGACCGGTTCATAGCCGGAGGCTCCGAGCTGGACCGCGTTTCGCGGGACGAGTCGCGCTACGAGCCCCAGGGCCCCGCGCTGGCTGCGGTGTTCCCCGAATCCACGCAGGAGGTCTCCGCCGCGCTGCGCTGGGCCAACCGGTACGGGGTGAAGGTCTCGGTGCGCGGCACCGGAACCGGTCTGAGCGGCGGGGCGCTGGCCTATGCCGGCGGGCTGGTGGTGTCGCTGGAGCGGATGAACAAGATCGTGCGGATCGACCCGGTCAACCGGCTGGCAGAGGTCCAAGCCGGCGTCATCAACGCGGAGCTGAACCGGGCGGCCGCGGAGCTCGGGCTGTTCTTCGCCCCGGATCCGGCCAGCGCCGAGATCTCCAGCATCGGCGGGAACATCGCCACGAACGCCGGCGGGCTGCGCTGCATCAGCCACGGGGTCACCCGCGACTCGGTGGCGGCCCTGGAAGTGGTGCTGGCCGACGGCAGCATCCTGCACACCGGCGCCCGCACCCTGAAGAACGTCGTGGGCCTGGACCTGACCAGCCTGTTCGTCGGATCGGAGGGGACCCTGGGGGTCATCACCGCCGCCACGGTCAGGCTCAAGGCGATCGCCCCGGGCACCCCGCGCACCTTCCGCGCCAGCTTCACCTCCATCGAGGACGCCGGGCGCGCGGTGACGGCGATCGTGAACGGCGCGCAGACCCCCGAGGTGCTGGAGCTGCTCGATGCCCGCAGCGTGCAGATCATCGAGGCCTACAAGCCCTCCGGGCTGCCCTCGGACGGCTGCGCCCTGCTGATCGGCCAGTTCACCGGGCTGCAGGCGGAACAGGCCGCCAACGACACCGCAGAACTGTGCCGCGGCTACGGCGCCGCGCAGGTGGTGATTGCGCAGGGCGACAGCCTGCTGGAAGCCCGCCGCCTGGCCAATCCCGCGTTGAACGCCCAGGGGCTGCGGGTCTCCTGCGACGTCGCGGTGCCCGTCGGGGAACTGGCGGAGGTGTTCCACGGCATCGAGCGGATCGCCGAAGCCCACGGGCGCACCATCTCCGTGGTGGCCCATGCAGGCGACGGCAACCTGCACCCGACGGTCGAGGCCGAGGACACCCCGGAGGGCTACGCCGCCGCGGAGGTCGTCATCGGCGACATCACCAGGCTGGCCCTCAAGCTGGGCGGAACCATCAGCGGCGAGCACGGCATCGGCCTGGTCAAGCAGGCCGAGCTGCCCTGGCAGCTGGACGAGGCCACCTTGCACACCCAGCAGATGATCAAGTACGCGCTAGATCGGAAGAACATCCTGACTCCGGGGCGCGGCATCTAGGGCAAGCCGGGCCAGCAGGTCCGCGGCCACGGACACCGCGATGGCCGCGGGCTGCTTGCCGGGAATGCCCGGCAGCCCGATGGGGCAGGTGATCCGCGCGATATCCTGCCGCTCGTGGCCGGAATCGGCCAGCTTCATGGTGAAGCGCGCATATTTGGCGGCCGAGCCGATCAGCCCCACATAGCCAAGGCCCGGGCGGCGCAGCGCCGCGTCGCACAGGTGGAAGTCCTCCGCGTGGTCGTGGGTCATGATCAGCACCAGCGACCCGTCGGGCAGCTCGGCCATGACCTGTTCGCCGAGCACCGCGTGCTGCCGGCGGATCATCGCCGGCGGGGCAGAGGCCGCCAGCGCATCCAGCTGCGCGAGCTGCTCGGCGCGCGCGTCGCAGAGCACCAGTTCCACGTCGTGGCGGGCCAGGATGTGCGCCAGTTCCAGGCCCACATGGCCGATGCCGAAAACGGCGATGACCGGCCGCGCCGGCACCGGTTCGAGCAGCACCACCGCTTCTCCCCCGCAGCACTGCCTGCCGAAGTCCGCCTCGGCCTTGTCGTTCAGCCGCAGCACCAGCTGTTCCGGCGACCTTGCCGAGGAGGCGAGCATCTGCCTGGCGCGGGCGGCCACCAGCATCTCCATGTTCCCGCCGCCGATGGTGCCCAGCAGCTCGCGGTCGGTGACCACGAATTTGGCCCCGGCTTCCCGCGGGGCGTGGCCGCGCACCGACACCACGGTGGCCAGCACCGCCGCGGTGCGCTGCGCGCGCAGCCGGGCCAGCTCCTCAATCCACATGGCCGGTGCCTTCCCGGGCCTCCCGGGCGTCCTGCACCGCCCAGAACACCGCTTCCGGGGTGGCCGGGGACGCCAGCTTCACGCTGTGCCCGGCCGGGCCGAAGGCGGCAACCGCTTGGCGCAGCGCCTCGCGCACGCTGAAGGCCAGCATCAACGGCGGCTCGCCGACCGCCTTGGAGCCGTAGACCACGCCGTCCTCGTGCGCGTCGTCCAGGAACTCGACGTTGAACACCGGCGGCATCTCGGAGAAGCTGGGCAGCTTGTAGGTGCTGGCGCTGGCGGTGGCCAGCCGGCCGCGATGCGGACCCTTGGTTTCCCAGCGCAGGTCCTCCAAGGTGAGCCAGCCGACGCCCTGGATGAAACCGCCCTCGATCTGACCGCGGTCCACCAGCGGCGAAAGCGAATCACCCACGTCGTGCACGATGTCCACGCGGCGCAGCTGGTAGGACCCGTCGAAACGGCTGACCTGCACCTCCGAGACGGCCGCCCCGTAGGCGAAGTACTTGAACGGCTCCCCGCGCATGGCTGACAGATCCCAGTGCAGTCCCGGCGTGCTGTAGTATCCCGCGGCCGAGAGCTGGATCCTGCTGAAGTAGGCCTTGGACACCAGTGTTTTCCAGTCCACGGACCGCCCGCGGGCATGGGCCGCCCCGTCGGCGAAGACCACCTCCGAAGCTTCGGCCTCCAGTTCCCCGGCGGCCAGCACGGACAGCCTGGCCAGGATCTGCTCGCAGGCGTCCTTCACGGCGGCGCCGTTCAGGTCGCTGCCGGTGCTCGCCGCAGTGGCTGAAGTGTTGGGCACCTTGTCCGTCCGGGTCGGAGCCAGGCGCAGGAAGGACAGCGGCAGGCCCAGAGCCGTGGCGGCCACCTGCAGCACCTTGGTGTGCACCCCTTGGCCCATTTCCGTGCCGCCGTGGGTGACCAGTACCGACCCGTCCTTGTAGACCAGCACCAGGGCGCCGGCCTGATTGAAGGCGGTGAAGTTGAAGGAGATACCGAACTTCACCGGGGTGATGGCCAGGGCGCGTTTTGCGTGCGGGTGCGCGGCATTGAAGGCCTCGATATCCCGCTGCCGAACCTCGAACTGCGCGGAGTCAAGCACCTGGTCCCAGACCCGGTGCAGCCGTTCGGCATGGCGCACCGGCTGGTAGTACGGGGTGTCCTGCCCCTGGACGTAGAGGTTGCGGCGGCGCAGCTCCTGCGCGCTGAGCCCCAGCTTCGGGGCCACCTCACCCAGGATGTTCTCGATCACCAGCATGCCCTGCGGCCCGCCGAAGCCGCGGAAGGCGGTCTGCGAGGTCTTGTGGCATTTGGCCACCCGGCCGCGCACCTGGATGTTGGGGATCCAGTAGGCGTTGTCGATGTGGCACATGGCGCGGGTCAGCACCGGCTCGGAGAGATCCAGGCTCCACCCGCCGTCGCTGGTCAGCTGCGCGGCCAGGGCCACAATCTTCCCATGCTCGTCGAAACCGATCTTCCAGGAGGCGTGGAAGCCGTGGCGCTTGCCCGTCATGGTCAGATCCCGGGCTCGTTCAAGCCGCACCCGCACCGGCCTGCCGGTGAGCACCGCTCCGAGGGCGGCGACCGCTGCATAACCGTGCGGTTGCATTTCCTTGCCGCCGAACGCCCCGCCCATGCGCAGCGCCTGCACGGTCACCCGGTGGGCGTCGACCCCCAGCACGTGGGCTACGATGTCCTGGGTTTCGCTGGGGTGCTGGGTGGATGCATGCACCATGATCTGCCCATCGGATTCGACCTGCGCCAGCGAGCTCTGGGTTTCCAGGTAGAAGTGCTCCTGGCCGGCGAATTCGAATTCCCCGGAGAACACGTGGGGCGCGGCGGCCAGGCCCGCGGCTGCCTCGCCCTTGTCGATCACCGGCTGGATGCCGTGGAAGCTGTTGGCGGCGATGGCCTCGCCCAGGGTCACCAGCGCGTCCAGCGGCTCATAGTCCACCTCCACCGCGGCGGCCCCGGCCTTGGCAGCTTCCAGGTCCTCGCCCAGCACCCAGGCCACCGGCTGGCCGTGGAACATGACCTCGTCCACCGGGAGCATCGGCTCGTCGTGCTTCGCGCCCTGGTCATTGACCCCGGGGATGTCCTGGGCGGTCAGCACCAGCCGCACTCCCGGAACCTGCAGCGCGGCGGAGGTGTCGAGCCTCAGCAGCTTGGCATGGGCGTGCGTCGACTGCACGGGATAGGCGTGCAGCACCCCGGTCAGGGCCCCTGCCAGGTCTTCGGTATAGTGCGCTTGGCCGGTGACATGGGCGTAGGCCGATTCATGCGGGATGGCCCGCCCCACCACTGAACCCTGCGGGCGCTGGTTGTGCTGGATGCTCATGCTCCTGCCCCCGCTCCGCTGTCCTGCTGCGCGAAGAACCGCTCAAGCGCGGAGCCCAGCATCGCCTGCCGGTAGGCGGCGCTGGCGCGGTGGTCGTCCAGGGGCGTCCCCTCGGCGGCCAGGATCCCGCCGGCACCCCTCATGGTTTCCTCGCTCCAGGCCTGTCCGACCAGTGCCTGTTCGGCGGCGGTAGCCCGCAGCGGGATCGCCGCCACCCCGCCCAGCCCGATCCGCGCGCGGGAGATCAGCCCGGCGTCGACCTCGAAGGCCAGCGCGACGGCGGTGCTTGAAATATCGTCGAAGCGGCGCTTGGCGACCTTCTGGAAGGACACCAGCCCAGCCAGCGGCAGCGGGATGCGGACCGCGGTGATCAGTTCCTCGGGCCGGCGCACGGTCTGCCGGTAGCCGGTGAAGTATTCATCCAGCGGCACCACGCGCTCCCCGGCACTGCAGGCCAGCACCAGCTGCGCGTCCAGGGCCAGCAAAACCGGTGGCGAATCCCCGATGGGCGAACCGGTGCCGAGATTCCCTCCGAGCGTCGCCGAGTTGCGGATCAGCCGGGAGGCGAAGTTCGCCCAGAGCAGCGACAACAGCGGAACCCTCCCGGCCAGCACGCGCTCAAGTTCGCTCAGCGTGCAGGCGGCCCCCAGTTCCAGGCAGTCATCGGTCTGCACCACCCGGCGCAGCTCCTGAAGCCGGTCGATGGCCAGCACCGACTGGGCCCGCGCGAACTTCATGTTCACCTCGACGCCCCAGTCGGTCGCCCCGGCCACCACCCGGGTTCCCGGTTCTTCGGCCAGGATCCGCAGCGCTTCGGCCAGCGTGGCGGGCCGGCGGTAGCGTCCGGGATCTCCTGCCGGGGTATCCGCCCTGCCGTAGTCGGTGGCCGCGGGGGCCGTCGCCGGCGCTTGGGCCAGCTGGTCCTCGGGTTCTGGCATCCCGAGCGCGAAGGCGGCATCCCTGATGGGCCGGTAGCCGGTGCAGCGGCACAGGTTTCCCGACAGCGCATGCAGGTCGAAGCCGTTGGGCCCTCCGGCATGGTGGCCCGGGGCCTCGGCGACCTGCTCCTCGGCGCGTTCCGGGCGGTAGTATTCAGCGGCCATGGCGCAGATGAACCCGGGGGTGCAGTAGCCGCATTGGGATCCGCCGCGCTCGGCCATTTCGCGTTGCACCGGGTGCGGCTCTCGAACGGTGCCCAGCCCCTCGGCGGTCAGCACGTGCTGGCCGTCCAAGGCGGCGGCCGGCAGCAGGCACGCATTCACCGCGATCCAGCGCGGGCGCTCTCCGTCGGGACGCGCCACCAGGATGGCGCAGGCGCCGCATTCGCCTTCGGCGCAGCCTTCCTTGCACGAGGTCAGCCCGAGCCCGCGCAAGAAGTCCAAGGCGTTGGTATGCGGCGGCCCGGTGAATTCGCGGGCTTGCTGGTTGACGGTGACGGTGCACCCGGGCGTTCCCGCAGCTTCCGAAGCCACAGCGCCTCACCTCCTGCGCCCTGCGCGGGCGCATAGTGAAAGAAGTTGAACGATTTGTGCATGCTCGGCCGGGAGCTGGCGGACTCAGCCTCGGGGCGGGAGAAATTCCCGCCCGGAGCGGAACTGAGCACCATGCAGCCGCGGCCCGCGGTTAACACCCGTGGGCGATCTGGCCCTTCCCCCAAGCCAAGGACCCGCCCATGACGCGCCTCCCGTGGTTGTTGCACCGAACTTCATTCAATTATTGAAACTACCACACTTAGTGTGCTCCAGCTCACACCCAAGCGCATAGAGTGCTTCGCACTGCGCGGGATTCCGCCGTATAGCCACGGAAAAAAGAACGCGCGAACCGGATGCGGTTCACGCGTTCTGCAGAATTCTCACCGAATCAGAGCGGCATGGGCCTGTCGCCCGCTTCGCCCTGCTCCTCGGAGATCACCTTGATTTCCAGGCCCTTGCTGTCATAGAGCTTGCCGCCGATCAGCCGGTCGCCGTCCTGCAAGCCGGTCAGCTGGTACTTGTAGACGGTGCGGCCCGAATCCTCCTTCTTGCGCCAGGTCAGTTCGTTGAAGATGATGTTCAGCAGCACAGCCATGATGGTGGCCGAGGAAATGCTTGACTGGAAGATGGTGCCGACCCAGGTCGGGAAGTGCTCGTAGAAGTCGGGCTTTACCATCGGGATGCAGCCGAAGGCCAGCGAAGTCGCGATGATCAGCATGTTCATGTTGTCGTCCTTGGCCTTGGCCAGGGTGCGGATGCCGGCTGCCGCCACGGATCCGAACAGCACGATGCCGGCGCCGCCGAGCACCGGGGTCGGAATGGAAGCCACGACGCGCCCGAGCACCGGCAGCAGGCCCAGGATCACCAGGATGCCGCCGCCGGCGGCCACCACGAAGCGGCTCTTGACGCCGGTGATCGCCACCAGGCCCACGTTCTGCGCGAAGGCTGACTGGGTGAAGGTGTTGAACACCGGGGCGACGGTGGAGGAAAGCATGTCGGCGCGCAGGCCGTTGGCGATGCGCTTGGCATCGACCTTGGAGCCGGTGACCTCGGCAACCGCGAGCATGTCGGCGGTGGTTTCGGTGTAGGTCACCAGGATCACGATCATCATGGAGATGATCGCGCCGAGTTCGAAAACCGGCAGGCCGAAGGCGAAAGGCGTCGGGAACGCGAAGATGTCCCCGTCCAGCACGGTGGAGAAATCGGCCAGCCCCATGAAGGCGGCCACGACGGTGCCCAGCACGATGGACAGCAGGATCGACAGGCGCGAGAGCGCAGGGACTCCGGACTTCGACAGGACCAGCAGGATCACCAGAGTGATGGCGGCCAGCGCGATGTTCTTCAGCGACCCGTAGTCCTCGCCCGCGGTGGCGCCGCCCATGGCCCAGTCGGCGGTGACCGGGAACAGCGACATGCCGATGATGGTGATGACCACGCCGGTGACCACCGGCGGGAAGAATCTGAGCAGCTTGGCGAAGAACGGGGCGATGACGATGCCGATGGCGCCGGCCGCCAGCACCGCACCGAATACCGCAGGCATGCCTCCGCCGCCGTTGAGGATGGCGATCATGGTGGCCACGCCGGAGAAGGAGGTGCCCTGCACCAGCGGCAGCTGGGCGCCGAAGAACGGGATGCCCAGGGTCTGCAGGATCGTTGCCAGGCCTCCGATGAACAGGCAGCTGGCCACGAGCACGCCGATTTGCGCGGTGTCCATGCCAGCGGCTCCGCCCATCACCAGCGGCGGCGCGATAATTCCGCCGTACATGGTCAAGACGTGCTGGAAACCGTAGGCGATGGTGCGCCCCGGGGGCAGGCGTTCGTCTTCGGGTCGGGTGCTGGTGGCTGCGTTGCTGCGGGCCGCGCTCATAGGAAGATCCTCATCGATGGACTGTAGCGGCTCCTCTGACCCGGGAGCCGGACACCTTATATTGTGTCGCAACAATACAGCCTCTTCCGGGGGCAAGCGCTTGACGTGATGCACTTTGCATCATCCAGTCCCTGCCCGCGCGGCCCGTTTTCCGCGGGAACGAGCACAGCCCACGGACGGAATTCAGTTCGAATCCCGTCCGTGGGCTGTTGTTTAGCGCTCAGCTGTCCAATGTCGGACCCGGATCCTTGGTGTGCTCCACAAAGCGCACCATCATTGCCTTGAATCCCGGGGTGTTGGACTCGCGGGCCACCAGATCGCGGTGCACCAGCGCGTTGGCCTCCGGGAAGTAGGCGGCGACGCAGCCCTTGGCCGTCGGGTAGGACACCAGCCGGAAGCGGTTCGCCCGGCGTTCGGTCCCGCGGAAGGTGGAAATGACATCCACCAGGTCGCGGTCCTTGAAACCGGCTTCCTGAAGGTCCTCGGGATGGATCAGGATGACGCGGCGCCCGTCCTTGATCCCGCGGTAGCGGTCATCCAGCCCGTAGAACGTGGTGTTGTACTGGTCGTGCGAGCGCATGGTCTGCAGGATCAGGTGGCCTTCCGGGGCTTCGAGCGCCTCGAATTCGGAGACCGTGAAGCGGCCCTTGCCGATGTCGGTGGCGAAGGAGCGCGAATCGCGCGGCGGGTTGGGCAGCACGAACCCGTTTTTCTCGCGCACCCGGCGGTTGAAGTCCTCGAAGCCGGGCAGCACCCGGGAGATGTGGTCGCGGACCACGTCGTAGTCCTCGGCCATCGCACGCCAGTCCACCGCATGGTCGTCGCCCAGGATGGCCTGGGCCATGCGCGCGACGATCACCGGCTCGGAGAGCAGGTGGTCGGACACCGGGTTCAGCCGGCCCTGGGTGGAGTGGATGACCGACATGGAGTCCTCCACCGACAGGAACTGGGCGCCGCCGGGGTGCTTGTCGTCCTTGTCGGTGCGGCCCAGGGTGGGCAGGATCAGCGAGGTCTGCCCGTGCACCACGTGCGAGCGGTTGGGTTTGGTGGAGATGTGCACGGTCAGCTTGGCGCGCTGCATGCCGGCTTCCAGCGCTTCGGTCTCCGAGTTGGCCAGCGCGAAGTTGCCGCCCATGGAGACGAACACATCGATCTCGTCCTTCTCGAAGGCGTGCAGCGCCTCGGTGGAGTCGTAGCCGTGCTTGCGTGGCGACTCGATGCCGAATTCCTCATCCAGCGAGGCCAGCAGCTTCTCGGTTGGCTTCTCCCAGATGCCCATGGTGCGGTCGCCCTGCACGTTGGAGTGGCCGCGCACCGGGCAGGCGCCGGCGCCGGGTTTGCCGAAGTTGCCCTGGAGCAGCAGCAGGTTGATGATTTCCTTCAGCGTCGGCACCGAGTGCGGCTGCTGGGTCAGGCCCAGCGCCCAGCAGATGATGGTCGCCTTGGACTTGGCCAGCAGCCGGGCGACATCCGTGATTTCGGCGCGGGTCAGCCCGGTGGCCTTTTCGGTGGCGTCCCAGTCGATGGAGGAGCGGGCCTGCTGGTAGGCCTCGAACCCGTCGGTCACCGAGGCGATGAACTCGTGGTCCACCACGGAGCCCGGGTTCTCGCCCTCGAACTGCAGCAGCAGGTGGCCGAAGGCCTGGAACAGGGCCAGGTCGCCGCCGACCTTGATCTGCAGGAAGTCGGTGCAGATCGGCTCCGCCTTGCCCAGCATGCCCTTGACCGTCTGCGGATCCTTGAATCCGAAGAATCCTGCTTCAGGCAGCGGGTTGACCGCCACGATGCGCGCCCCGCGCTTGCGGGCGTCGGCCAGCGCGGAGAGCATGCGCGGGTGGTTGGTGCCGGGGTTCTGGCCGACCACGAAGATCGCCTCGGCATGCTCGAAGTCCTCCAGCGAGACGGTCCCCTTGCCGATGCCGATGGTCGGGTTCAGCGCGGTGCCCGAGGATTCGTGGCACATGTTGGAGCAGTCAGGCAGGTTGTTGGTGCCCAGCGAGCGGGCCAGCAGCTGGTACATGAACGCGGTTTCGTTCGCCGTGCGCCCGGAGGTGTAGAACACGCAGCGGTCCGGGGTGGTGGCGTTGACGTGCTCGGCGATCGTGGAGAACGCTTCGGGCCAGCTGATCGGGCGGTAGTGGGTCTCCCCCGCGTGGATGATCATCGGGTTGGTGATGCGGCCCTGGGAGCCGAGCCAGTACTCGGTTTTGTCCTGCAGCACGGAGATCGGGTGCTGGGCGAACCACTCGGGGGTCACCGTGCGGGCGCTGGCCTCCTCGGCGATCGCCTTGGCGCCGTTCTCGCAGAATTCCGCGGGTTTGCGGGCGCCGGTGATCGATTCCGGCCAGGCGCAGCCCGGGCAGTCGAAGCCGCCGCGCTGGTTGATGCGCAGCATGGAGCGCAGGGTCCGCGACGGGCCCGCTTCGGCGAAGCCGCGTTCCATGGACACCATGACGGCCTTGAGGCCCGCGGCCGAATGCTCGGGCTCGGTGACCTTCAGCTCGTCTTCGTTGATGTCTTCCTTGGGAGCCGGGCGATGCATGTCGTTCCTCCGTCTGAATTCCTGCCGAATGCGCTGTGGCGCCAGCCACACACCTACTACGCTACGCGTTCACGACGCGATGCGCATGCGTATAAAGATTTACGCTGTGCCCGCGCGAGAAGGCGGCCAGCGTCAGCCCCGCATCCTGGGCCAGGTCCACGGCCAGGGAGGAGGGCGCGCTCACCGCGGTGAGCACGGGGATGCCGGCCATGGCCGCCTTCTGCACCAGCTCGAAGGAGGCGCGGCCGGAGACCTGCAGCACGGTGTCGGACAGCGGCATGCGACCTTCGCGCAGGGCCGCCCCGATTACCTTGTCCACCGCGTTGTGGCGGCCCACATCCTCGCGCAGGATCAGCAGATCCCCGCGGGTGGAGAACAGGCCTGCCGCGTGCACGCCGCCGGTGGAAGAGAACAGCTTCTGCGACTCGCGCAGCGTGTCGGGCATGGACAGCAGCACGTCCAGATCCACGTGGCCGCAGTCCTCGCGCAGCTCGAAGGTGGATTTCTTGCGCACCTCGTCGATCGAGTTGGTGCCGCAGATGCCGCAGGCCGAACTGGTCACCACGTTGCGCGAGGCGCTCAAGTCCGGGGGTACGGCGCCGAAACCCAGCTGCACCTCTATGACGTTATATGTCTGGTTTCCGTCCTCGTCGGTGCCCAGGCAGTAGCGCATCGCCACCAGGTGCTCGGACTTGGTGACGATTCCCTCTGCCAACAGGAACCCTGCCACGAGGTCGAAGTCGTCCCCGGGGGTGCGCATCGAGGTCGTGAAGGAGGTGTGCCCGAAGCGGATTTCCAGCGGCTCTTCGCCGGCCAGCTTCTCCTCGCGCACCCGGGTGGTCCCATCCGACATGGCCCGGATGACACGGCGCCGGATGATCTTGCGTCCCATGGTGCTCCCTGTTTGTACGTTGGCTGCCTCGTCCGAGTGTGCCACCGACCTGCGGCTCAGGGCAAAGCGCCGCGCGCCGGGCCGGTTGGCCCTAGAATTTTCACATGACCAACCCCGCCGGCAGGCTCTTGGATATCTACGATTCGCAGCTGCGCACCGACGCGGAGATGCAGGGCGCCCTCCGGGTTGGCCGGCTGGGTCCGCTGTATCTGGCGGTCTTCCCCGGCGGCCAGGGCTTCATCACCTCGCCGCGGTTCACCGGCGGCGAACCGGCACCGCTGTCCGCGTTGGTTGGCCCGGCGCTGGAGTATTTCACGGCGCGCTCCGGAATCACCGAGGTGGAGTTCAAGACCCGCGGCCACGACCACGCCCCGGGACTGCACGAGGCCCTGCTGTCCTGCGGATTCAGCGCCGGACAGCCGGAATCAGTGATGCTCGGCCGGCTTGAACACCTGATCAGCGGCCTTCCTGCTCCGCAGGGTGTGCAGGTCCGCCGAATCAGCACCCCCTTGGAGGTTGAGCAGATGTGCGCCATGTCCGCCGAGGCATTCGGCCAGCCGCCTTCCCCGGGCCTGGCCCGGGAGCTGGCCGCGCGCATGGACCTCGCCAACGGCCTCGAGCTGTGGGTGGCCTGGGCCGGGGCCCGCATGGTCGGTGCCGGCAGGCTGGAGCCCGTAGCCGGCACGGAGGTGGTCGGCCTGTGGGGCGGCGGCGTGCTCCCCGCCTACCGAGGCCGCGGAATCTACCGGGCGTTGACCGACGCCCGCGCCTGGTCGGCGAGGGCCGCCGGGCACATTTTTGCGCACAGCGATTCCACCGAGTACTCCCGCCCGATCCTGGAGCGCCAGGGCATGGTCAAGGTGACGACCACAACCCCGTACACCTGGAAGCGTTCCGGATAACTCAGGCCGGTACGGTTTGGATGATGGAGAACTCCGCCCCGGTGGGATCGGCGAGCACCGCCATCCTCCCGAAGGGCGAATCCTGCGCCTGCTTGAGGACTTTCGCCCCCAGATTCTTCGCTAGCGCGAGCGCCTTGTCCGTATCCGTCACCGCGAAGTAGGTCCGCCACCCGGGCTTCGGATCCGGTTGGCCGGAAATGTCGAAGATGCCCGCTTTGGCGTTCGGCCCCTGCCCGTAGCTCTGGTACCGGAACTCGTCGGTGTCAGACAAGCTGAGCAGATCCCATTCCAGCGCATCGCGGTAGAAGTGGGTGACCTTCTCGAATTTGGTGGTGTGCAATTCATTCCAGATCCGGGTCCCGTGTCGCCCGGAGGCCTTGGTCAGCCCCCTGACAGTGGAGGACTGCCAGAGCCCCACACCGATACCGGTGGGGTCGCCGATCATGGCCAAGGTGCCCTGCCCCTGGATTTCCAGCGGCTGCAGGAAAACGCAGCCGCCGTACATCCCGGCCGAGTAGCTGGCCGCGTGGGCGTCTGCCACATTCAGGTAGGTGACCCAGGCATCGCTGCATTCGGAGCCTGAATCGTTGTTCAGGAATCCGGCTACGAGTTCGTCCCCCAAGTACATGTCGATCGAGTCTTCCGTGCCGGAATTCCCGCCGCTCGTTTTCCATCCGAAAAGCCGCCCATAGAAGTCGACGCTTCGTTTCATATCACCGGTCAGTAAATCTACCCGGCACGGTTCCGCGCCGGGCTGCCCAAGTTCCTGCATCATTTCCCCATTTCAAACATGATCCAGTTGCTAGGGCGAGTCTAGGCTTCGGGCCGCCTCGCGGCAACGATATGACTTTCAGGCTCCAGAAGCTTGGCACCGGGTACCTGCTCCCGGTTTCCAGTTCCATTATGTTAGGTTGTGACACAGCACACACTCGCATTTCGCGCTGATCTCCGGGAGCCTTTCCATGCTTTCTTCCTCGCCAAACGCCACCATGTCCGTTGCAGCAATCCCCGCCGAGGGCGCCGCCCGCCATGGCGAGTTGAACGCGATCACCGTCAACGGGCAGAGCACCAGCTACCGGCAGCTCTGGGACGAAACCCGCGCCTACGCAGGGGCTTTGCGGGAGCGCGGCATCGGCGAAGGCGACCGGGTCGCGGTGCTGATTCCGAACGTGACGGACTTCGCCCGCGTCTACTACGCGGTGCTGGCACTCGGCGCGGTTGTCGTGCCGATCCACGCGCTGCTTAAACGCCACGAGATCGCCTATGTGCTGGAGGATTCCGGAGTACGCCTGCTGGTGTGCGCGGCTCCGCTGCTGGGCGAGGGCGCCGCCGGCGCAGAGCTCAGCGGCGTCGAGACGATCAGCGTGCTGGCTCCTGAAGAGCTGGGAAGCATCCGTCTGGAGGACCTCGCCGCGGCGGCCACCCCCATCGACACCTACTTGCCGCGCCGCCCCGAGGACATCGCCACGATCCTCTACACCTCCGGCACCACCGGCAAGCCCAAGGGCGCGCTGGGTACCCACGTGGCGCTGCTGGAGCAGGCGAACACCCTGCTGCTGGACACCATCGACATGCGCCGCGGCGACAAGGTCTTCGGCGGCTTGCCGCTGTTCCACACCTTCGGGCAGACCACGGTGCTGAACACCGGGCTGCGCGTTGGCGCCGAGATCATGCTGCTGCCCAAGTTCACCGCCGTCGGCGCGCTGGACCTGGTGCTGGATGAAGACATCGACCTGTTCTTCGGAGTTCCCACGATGTACGTCGCCATGCTGGAGGCGGGCAAGCAGCGCGAGGGCAAGCCATCCCGCCTGCGCTTCGGCGTCTCGGGCGGGGCTTCGCTGCCGGTGTCGGTGCTCACCGCCTTCGAGGAGCGTTTCGGCGCGCCCATCTACGAGGGCTACGGGCTGACCGAGACCTCGCCGGTGGCCTGCTTCAACCACGTGGGGCGCACCCCGCGGCCGGGGACCATCGGCACCCCGGTGTGGGGCGTCGAGGTGGAGATCGCGGACCCGGCGTACCTGGACGAGATCAGGCTGCTGCCGCGCGGGGAGATCGGCGAGCTGGTGGTCCGCGGGCACAACCTGTTCGCCGGCTACCTGAACCGTCCCGAGGCCACGGCCGAGGCGATGGTCGACGGCTGGTTCCGCACCGGGGATTTGGGCACCAAGGACGAGGACGATTACGTGCGCATCCTGGACCGGACCAAGGACATGATCCTGCGCAACGGCTACAACGTCTACCCGCGCGAGGTCGAGGAGGTGCTCATCAGCCATCCGGAGATCTCCAATGCGGCGGTGTACGGCGTGCCGCATGAAACCCATGGCCAGGAGATCGCCGCCGCCATCACCCTGGAAGCAGGCTCCACCTTGGACGCCGAGTCCATCGGAGCCTGGGCCAGCGAGCAGATGGCGGCCTACAAGTTCCCGCGCCACATCGAGATCGTGCAGGAATTCCCGCTGGGCCCCAGCGGGAAGATCCTCAAGCGCGAGCTGGTAGCGCAGTACGCCGAACAGTCAGGGCAGCCCTCCTAGGCATCGCCGTAGCGCGGCGCGCGGCGCTCGAGGAACGCCCGCCGCCCCTCGGCGAGCTCGGGATTCTCCCCGTTCTCTTCCCAGAGCCGCGCCCACCAGGATTCGTAGTCAGCTGCGGCCGGCTCCTGCCCATGGGCGGCGATGGCCTCGCGGGTCCGCGCGATGGAGTACGGGGAGTTGCCCTGCAGCGCCTGCAGCAGCGATTCGACTTCCCCGTCCAGCTGCGCGGCCGGGTGCATCCGGGTGAACATGCCCCAGTCCAGCGCTTCGGCCGCCGCGATGCGGGCTCCGGAATACAGCAGGTACTTGGCCCGGCTTTCGCCCACCGTGCGCACCAGCCGCTCGATGCCCGGACGCGGGAACACCAGCCCGATCTTCGCCGGGGTGATCGCCAGCTTCACGTCATCGGCCGCCAGCTGGATCTCGCAGGCCGAGGCCAACTGCCAGGCCCCGCCGAAGCAGTTGCCCTCCACCACCGCGATCGTGGTCTTGGGGCAGCCGGTGATCGCCCGGTCCACCAGATCGAAGTGGTTCAGCAGCTGCCCGTCGGCGTCCTTGTCGAAGAGCACCTGGTCCATCTGGTCGATGGCGATCCCGGCGCAGAAGTTCCCGCCGGCACCGCGGATCACGATCGCGGACACCGCCGGATCCGCGGACAGCACGGCGAAGGCGCCCAGCAGCTGCAGGCACATGTCCTTGGTCAGGGCGTTGAACTGGCGCTCGTTTTCCAGCAGCACCACGGCGGTGGAGCCCTGGATCTGCACGCCGACCCGTGCCTTGTTTTCCCCGGACATGAGGACCTCCTGTTTTCCGGTCTGCGCTGCCGTCTTGCTCACCGTGCCACACTAGGCATGTGGATCTACAAATTCTTTACACGATTCTTGCCGGCCTGCTGCTGGTGGTTTCAGCGCTGGGAACCATCTTCCCGATTCTTCCGGGATCACTGCTGGCCATCGGAACGCTGCTGGCCTGGGGCTGGCTGCTGGGCAGCGGCGCCTCCTGGTGGGCCGCGGGGTTGGGCATCGCCATCGCGTTTCTCGGCTGGTCCGCATCAGCGGTGCTCACCGGTCGCAAGCTCAAGCAACACGCAATCCCGAAGGGGTCCATCCTCACGGCCCTGATCGGCGCGATCGCAGGGGCCTTCCTGATCCCGGTGGTCGGCTTGTTCGTGGGCTTCGCGGTGGGCTTGTTCATCGGCGAGGCGCTCCGCCGCGGCGAAACCTCCGGTGCCCTGGCCTCGTCCTGGGCGGCGCTGAAGGCCATGGGGCTGGGCATCGTGATCGAGCTGGGCTGCGTGCTGCTGGCGTCCTCGGTGTGGATGATCGGGGTCATCACCCACTTCGCCACCCGCTAGATCCAGCCCATTTCCCGCGCGCTGCGGGCCGCCTCGATCCGGTTCGAGGTATTGGTTTTGCCGATGGCGTTGGACAGGTGGTTGCGCACCGTTCCGGCCGACAGGTGCAGGGAGGCGGCGATCTGCGACACAGGTCCCCCGCCGGCGGCCAGCGCGAGGATTTCCCGTTCCCTCTCGGTCAGCGGGTTGGAGCGGGTTTCCACGCTGAGCATGGCGCGCTGCGGGTCGACGACCTTCCCGCCCGAATGCACCCGGCGGATGGCGGCGACCAGTTCCGCCGGCGGGGAATCCTTGACCAGGAATCCGCTGGCCCCGGCTTCGAAGGCCTGGCGGAAGTATCCGGGGCGGTCGAAGGTGGTCACGATCAGGATCTTGACCTCGGGATGGCTGTCGCGCAACAGCTGCGCGGTGCGCAGCCCGTCCAACCGGGGCATCTGCACGTCCAGCAGCGCGACCTGCGCCCCGCTGTCATCCAGCGCCTGCGCGACTTCGTCGCCGTCGGCGCATTCGGCGACCACCTGGAGGTCGTCCTCAAGATTGAGCAGGGCGGCCAGTGCGCCGCGCACCAGGTGCTGGTCATCCGCGATCAGCACCTTAATCATGTGTCCCCGCTTCCCGCGCCGAATGCCACCTGCAGGCTGGTTCCTCCCAGCCTGGATGCTCCCACTGTACAACTGGCGCCGAACAGCCGGGCGCGTTCCTGCATGCCGCGGATGCCGTGGCCGCTCTCACCGCCCTGGATGCCGTCGCCGTCGTCGTCCACGCTGACCCCTGCGGTGCCCAGCCGCACCGCGACGGATCCGGCGTGGGCGTGGCGCAGCACGTTGGTGACCGCCTCGCGCAGGATCCACGCAATGTGCGACCGCCAGGCCACGGGGACGTCCTCCACCGTGCCCAGCACCGTGAATTCCAGTCCGTTGTCGGTGCAGGCCTGGTGCAGTTCTTGCAATTCGGCCTCAAGGTTCTGCCGGTTGAGCCCGTGCACCGTGGTGCGGACCGAATCCAGCGCGGTGACTGCCAGGTCGCTGAGCTGCTCAAGCTCCCGGCGGGCTTCCTTGTAGCTGCCGGCGTCCATGAGCCGCAACGCCAGCTGGGCCTTGAGGTTCAGCGCGGTCAGCGAATGGCCAATGCCGTCGTGCACGTCGCGGGCCATGCGTTCCTGTTCCGCCACCACCAGGTAGTCGGCGCGGATCTGTTCCGAGACCACCGAGCGGGTGATCGCGGCGACCGTGATGGCGTACACGACCATCAGCACCAGGTTCAGGCCGATCAGGAACAGCAGGTCGATGAATTCCCCGTAGATGATCGGCAGGGCGAAACACAGCACGGCGACGGCGACATAGGTGGCGATCGTGTAGCGCTTGGTGAGCAGGAAGGCGGAGTAGGAGGTCAGGAACGGGAAGATCCCCATGACTGTCAGCCCGATGACCGGCATCCCCGCCAGCACGATGACCCACAGGATGGCGAAGTAGGCATAGGCCCGCGGGTGCCTGGTTCCGCCCTCGCCGACCACCCTGCTGAATTCCGCGTAGGCCCTGAGGTAGACCACCGCGAAGACGACCACCAGGATCAGTCCGATGATCCTGGTGGGCAGCGAATAGTCTTCCAGCAGCAGGTCCAGGATCGGGAAGATCAGGAAGATGATCCAGACCCCGGCAACCAGCCAGCCCCACTTGTCCCAAAAGGCAGTGCCTTCGTCGACTTCGCAGCCGGCCTGGCTCATTGCCGTGGGATTGCTCCCTGAATTATTCACTGGCGCGCCTTGGCCTTCCGGGTTGCGAAGACCGCGAAGAGCGCGAAGATGATTGCCCATGCAACCACACTAGTCACTGGAATCCACAATGGATCCGGCGCCATGTCGCCTCCTGCGGGAATTGAGTGCAGCATCGGGTAGCGGGCTAAGGCCACATAGCCGAACATCGGGGTGAAACGGGCTGCGTCGAGCATGCCGCCTTCCAGAGGCATGAACACGTTGCCGAAGAAGGCGAAGAACACCATCAGGCCCGAGGCCAGCCCCAGCGCGGATTCCGACTTGAACAGCATGCCCACGCCGATGCCGTAGCAGGCGAAGATCATCGCTCCGGCCAGGATGATCAAGTAGCTGACCACCCACATCCAGCCGTCGGTGACCCGCGCTCCGGTAACTGCGCCCAGGGCGAAGACCAGCGCCGCCGAGGCTGCCGCCACCGTGGCCGCGACAGTCATCTTGCTGGTGACGAAGGAAGCCGGTGTCATCCGGGTCAAGGCGATCTGCCGGCCCCAGCCCTGCATGGTTTCGGTGGCCACCGTGCCGGCAATGGCCACGGTGCTGACGGCCGCGCCGTAGGCTGCCATGGAAACCATCAGGTAGAACTTGACGTTGCCGCTGCCGACCTCGGCATCCGTGTAGCTGGGGATGTTGCCGAACAGGAAGTACATGGCTGCCGGCAGCAGCAGCGCGAAGACCAGGTTGTAGCCGTCGCGGAAGTGCCGGGCGAATTCAACGCGGATATAGGTGGCAATCATTGGGCGTCCTCGGTCAGTTGGATGAATGCGTCTTCCAGGCTTGGCGCAGAGATTTCAAGGTCCCAGGCGCCCAGATCGGTCAACAGGGTTTGGGCGAAGCGGTCGGAATCGGCGCATTTGAAGGAGATGCGCTGTCCATTGCGTTCGGCAATGCTCACCGAGGCGTCGAAGGCTTCCGCCTGGGAGATCGCCTGCTCGGTGGGCAGCGTGGCGCTGACGGTGCGTCCGGAAATCAGCTTGCGCAGTTCCTCGGTCGCCCCGTCCGCCACGATGCGCCCGTGGCTCATCAGCACGGTGCGCTCAGCGAAGTTCTGCGCTTCTTCCAGATAGTGGGTGGCAAAAATGATGGTGCGTCCGCTGGATGCCTCCGAGCGCATGTTTTCCCAGAAGTCGCGGCGGGCCATCACATCCATGCCGGCGGTGGGCTCGTCGAGGATCAGCACGTCGGGGTCCGGGAGCAGGGCCAACGCGAATTTGATGCGCTGCTGCTCGCCGCCGGAGCACTTTCCGACCCTCCGCTTGGCGATGGCGGTCAGCCCGGTACGGTCCATGACTTGCGTAACACGGCCGGCCTGCCCGTGCATGGTGGCAATCACCGTGATGGTTTCGCGAACGGTCAGGTCGCGCAACAGCCCTCCGGTCTGGAGCACCGCCGAAACCCTGCCGGAGGTCACTGCCCGGTGCGGGCTTAGGCCCAGGACCTCGACCGAGCCGGAACTCGGCTGGGTCAGACCCAGGATCATGTCCACGGTGGTGGTCTTGCCTGCGCCGTTAGGGCCGAGCAGGGCAACGATTTGGCCGGCTTGGATGCTCAGGTCGACTCCGCGCACGGCTTCGACCTTGGTGCGTGGTGTCGTGAAGGTCTTGCGCAGACCCGTCAGCGATACTGCTTCGGTTCGGTTCAGCGTTTCCATAGTTCAATTTTTCGCGGAAAAGGCCCGCCGGCGAAGAGCAGAATGTCATGACTTGAACATGACCGTTGTCATGGGTCGGCAGCGAGAATTTAGTTGCCGCATTTCAACTGTCGTTTCGGGGACGCGTCAGCGGATGTGAGCTTGGCTACTCCGGCGGGTTCATTCGTCACCGCGCCCGCACAGTACAGCAAGATCCCGGCATCGAAGTCTTTACCGGTCAGCCCGGCCAAAATGCCATTCCCACATCGATTTACCGCAGTGATCTGCATCTATGCACGGGCAAACTCACAGCGAAATCCCGTAGGCTTTTCTCGTGCTAGATCATTCTTCATTTCTTTCGATAGTGACCGAACTTGGGTCGCCCACCATGGGTGCGGCTTTCCTGCCAGACTGGCTGAATCCCGCGGTCTTCCTTAACGACCCGGCTTTGGCGCCATGGGTCGTCCTGATCGTTTGCGGCATCGTTTTCGCGGAAACCGGCCTGCTGGTCGGTTTCTTCCTGCCCGGCGACTCAATGCTCTTCACCGTGGGCATGCTCATCGCCACCGGCACCATCCATGTCCCGCTGTGGCTGTTTGCCCTGTGCATTTTCGTCTGCGCCTTCGCAGGCGACCAAACCGGTTACATGATCGGGAAAAAGACCGGTCCCGCGATTTTCAAGAAGCCGGATTCACGCTTCTTCTCGCAGAAGAATGTCGAGCACGCCCACAGCTTCTTCGAGCGTTTCGGCGGCCGCGCGGTCATCCTGGCCCGCTTCGTTCCCGTGGTCCGCACCTTCGTTCCGGTGATCGCCGGTGTTGCCAAGATGAACCACAAGACCTTCGTCTTCTACAATCTGATTGGCGCTCTGTTGTGGGGTGTCGGCGTCACCTTGCTGGGCTTCTGGCTCGGACAGTTCAGCTGGATCGAAGAGAACATCGACCTCATCTTCATCCTGATTGTTTTCATCTCCGTGATTCCGATCGGCGTGGAACTGCTGAAGGCTTTCATGTCCGGGAAGAAGAACAAATCCACTTTCAACGGGAGCTTGGAAGACTAGATAATCTAAGCACTCCGGGAGTGGAACTGGCCTCCGCCCCACTGCACGCCGCGGCGCATCATCCACTGTTCGCAGGGTTGAATGCTGCCGCGGCGTGTTCCTTTGCAGACCATGTCCAGGCCCTCGTCCACCGCGCGCGCAGCCTCATCGGTAATGGGCCGGAAAACGTTCAGCAGCACCTCGCAGTCGCAGAAGCCGCCCAGCAGCTTGATCTTCCGCTCCAGGGCGGTAGCCCGCGGGGCCGAATAATCGCGGTAGTGCATCAGCGCGCGCAGGTTCGCGGCACAAGGTTCGGCGCCTGCGACTCGATATAGATAGCACGGCAGGCATTCACGGTCGACGGGATCCGGCAGTGACGGCATGGTTTTCTCCTCAACTCTGGGATGCAGTTCCGGCGGCCCGTTGCGGCTGCCTGCTCCCACTGTCAGTCACGATCCGCAAGGCTTCGCAACTGCCTGGCGAACTGTGGAGAACGGCTAACGCCCATCGGCATCCGGGATCCTGTCCGATGAAATGTGCCATGATTCAACTGTCCCCGTGCTGCCTTGTCCGGGGCACGGACTGCACCCCGTCACACATCACTAAGGTCGTACACGCATGGATGCCGATACGCTCACCTCGATTTCGCAGCAGCTGGCCGCATTGGCCGACGACATGCGCCGCACCGGGGTACCAACGGACGGAGCCCACGTGCATCGGGACGGCCTGTCCATGCGACTGATCTACTCGCGCCAGGATCTGGTAGACACCTTCAACGACTTCCAGGACCGGGCGGTGCATTCGATCGATGCGCTGGACCGAGGCGGCAGACCCGCGCATGCAGAGTCCCAATCGAAGTCCCAGCCCGCCGCGCTGGCCCGCGGGGTGCGCTTCCGGGTGGTCTACGACCCCTCGGTATTCGAGCGCGGAGACCTCACCCGGGCCATGCTGAACTCGGTCCGCCAAGGCGAGGAAGCCCGGGTCTCCACGAATGTCTCGACGCGGCTGCTGATCCGCGACCGCGAGGAGTTCATCATCCACACTTCGGAAGCCTCCGCCGCATCGCATCTGGCCGTGCAGCTCACCTCCCCGGTGCTGGCAGATTTCATCAACGATTCATTCACCAAGGTCTGGGAAACCGCCCTGCAGGTCAGCAACCGGAAGTTCGAGTCCGGAACGCTGCTGGAGGATGACGAGATCCAGATCCTGCGACTGCTGGCCGCCGGGCAGAAGGACGAGTCGGTGGCCCGTGCGCTGGGAGTCAGCGTGCGCACGGTGCAGCGCAAAATCCAGACCCTGCAGCGCGGATTCGGCGCAGCCAGCAGGTTCCAGCTCGGCGCCATCAGCGCCAAGCACCTGATCGTGGACCGCGAATCCGCAGACTGAATCAGCAGAGACTGATTAACGACGTGTCGGTTTTACGACACCGTTTTATGTCGTAGGCGCGGCGGATCCGTGAAAAGCTTGAATGACCGGGGCGCTAAGCCCTGCCATCCCAACAGTTCTCGTTTCACAGGAGCACCACGTCGATGAGTGAGAAACTCCCCAAGTCAATGCCGGTACCAAGCAGCGGGGAGAATGTCATTCCCCGGCTGGCGAACAGCCAGCCCTTCGTGGACTTCATGGCCAAGGGCTGGGAATCACCCCAATTGCCTGCCCCTGTCGATGCCGCGGCGTCGCAGGCCGCAGCCAACCACCGCGAGAACCTCTCGGCGGCCTTCGCCGGCCAGGGCATCATGGTGTTCGCCGGCCACGCACCGGTGCGGGCCAACGACAACTTCCACGAGTTCCGCGCCCACTCCGATTTCATGTACCTGGTCAACGCCCAGATCGAGTCCGCCGTGCTGCTGGGCCACCCGACCAGCGACGGACATGACTTCGAACTGTTCCTGCCAGTCCCCTACGCGCCGGGCACCGCTGACTTCTTTTCCAATGCCATCCACGGCGAACTCTGGGTCGGCCCTAGCCACAAGCCGCTTGACTGGCAGCGCGCGTTGGGCATCCCGGTTCGCCCGATCCAGGAACTCGAGTCCGCCGTGCGTGCGGGCCGGTTCCAGGCCGCCGGCGCCGTGGACTCCAGCGAGCTGGACAAGCTGAACGCCCAGGATTCCCCCGTCTTGAAGCGGGTCCTCTCCCAGCTGCGCATGGTCAAGGACGCGTGGGAAATCGCCGAGCTGCGCGCTTCGGTGGACCACACCATTGACGGTTTCCGCCAGGTGCTGGCCGAGATCCCGCAGGCCATCACCTCCGGCGGCGAGCGCTGGCTGCAGGGCACCTTCGACCGCGCCGCCCGCACCTACGGCAACGGCCCGGGCTACGCCACCATCATCGGCGCCGGCATCCACGCGCCCACCCTGCACTGGACCCGCTGCGACGGCCCGGTTCGCGAAGACCAGCTGCTGCTGCTGGACATGGGTGTGGAGGAACGCTCCTGCTACACCGCAGATGTCACCCGCACCTTCCCGGTGGCCGGAGCCTTCACCGACGCCCAGCGCCAGGTCCACAACCTGGTGGAGAAGTCCCACCGCGCCGGACTGGCCGCGCTGGCTCCGGGCAAGCCGTACAGCGACTTCCACTTCGCCTGCATGGAGGAAATCGCCAAGGGCCTGCACGACTGGGACCTGCTGCCGGTCTCGGTGGACGAGGCGCTGTCCCCCATCGGCCAGCAGCACCGCCGTTGGCTGGTGTGCGGTGTGGGCCACCACCTGGGCCTGGACGTGCATGACTGCTCGCACTCGCACTACGAGGACTACCAGGGCGCGCTGTTGGAGGAAAACATGGTGCTGACCGTGGAACCTGGCCTCTACTTCCACGCCCACGACGCCATGGTCCCGCCGGAGCTGCGCGGCCTGGGCGTACGCATCGAGGACGACCTGCTGATCACCGCCACCGGCTACGAGAACCTCTCCGGCGAACTGCCGCTGGACGCCACCGGCCTGGAGCAGTGGATGGCCCAGGCGATGAACCTGGCGGTGCGCGCATGAGCACCCTGACCCTGTGCAACGCCACGGTTTTCGACGGCGAACGCTTCCTGGACGAGCCGGCGAACATCACCCTGGTCGACGGGACCATCACCGCTGTGGGCGCCCAGCGCGAGGGAACCCTGGTCGACGCCGCCGGGCGCACCGTGCTGCCCGGGCTGATCGACGCGCACTTCCACGCCTACGCCGTGGCCCTGCAGGGCCTGGACAACGAGCTGGGCCCGCTGTCCTACTCCGCGCTGGCCGGCTCCCACCGCCTGGCAGCCGCGCTGCGCCGCGGCTTCACCACGGTGCGCGATGTGGCCGGAGGCGATTTGGGCCTGGCCCGCGCCATCGAGGAGAAGCTGTTCGACTCGCCGCGCTACTACTTCACCGGTCCCGCCTTCAGCCAGACCGGCGGGCACGGCGACCCGCGCGAGGCGCACCTGGACACCTGCTTCAGCCACGGGCACATGTGCCAAATTGTCGACGGGCCCGACAACCTGCGCGTGGCAGTGCGCAATGCCTTCCGCACCGGGGCACACGCCATCAAGATCATGACCAGCGGCGGGGTCATCTCGCTGACCGACCCGCTGGAAATCCCGCAATACTCCCCCGAGGAAATCCGCACCATCACCTCCGAGGCGGCCCGCCGCGGCTCCTATGTCTGCGCGCACGCTTACTCGGTGCCGGCGATCCGCCACTCGGTTCACAACGGGGTGCGCAGCATCGAGCACGGCAACCTGCTGGATGCCGACACCGCCAAGCTCATGGCGCAGCACGACGCCTTCCTGGTCCCCACCCTGGCCGCCTATGCGGCCATGGATTCGCGCGGCGAGGAACTTGGCCTGGCTGCGGTGTCCCAGGAGAAGAACCGGATTGTGCTCGAGCGCGGGCAACAGGCGGTGCGCCATGCACTGGATGCCGGGGTCAAGGTCGGCTTCGGCAGCGATTTGATGGGCGAGCTGGGCGACGAGCAGCTCAACGGGCTGGCCCTGCAGGCGGCGGCTTCCACCGTGGAAGACCTGCTGCGCTCGGCCACCAGCGTGAACGCGCAGCTGATCGGCAACGAGTCCATCGGTTCGCTGGCCGCCGGCAAGGCCGCGGACCTGCTGGTGCTTGACGGCGATCCGCGCCAGGATGTGGACTTCCTGGTGTCCGAGGCCAAGGGCCGCACCGTCATCCAGGCCGGAGCCCCGGTCTTCGATTCGCTGGGACTGCTGGAGGGCGCCAAATGACCGCGCTGGCACAGGCCGTGCAGAACCTGGATGCGGCCCCGCGGCTGCTGGAAACCTACGTAGCCGGCGGACGCCGCTTCCGCGACTACGTGCTTCAGGTGCCGCTGGACTGGAACAATCCGGGCGGCCC
The DNA here is from genome assembly GCF_001454985.1 of Arthrobacter sp. YC-RL1. NCBI lineage: Bacteria > Bacillati > Actinomycetota > Actinomycetes > Micrococcales > Micrococcaceae > Arthrobacter > Arthrobacter sp. YC-RL1. Next base: position 662,923 of record NZ_CP013297.1, on the reverse strand, counting down.
CGCCATCGAGTTGTTCTACCGCGAAATGGTGCGTGCGCACCTGGACGGGCAGCAGCTGCCGCTGATGGTCTACCTGCAGGGCGGGCCCGGCGGGCAGGGACCGCGCCCGGTGGGCGGTTCCGACCGGTTGGATACGGCGCTTGAACGCTACCGCGTGATCCTCATGGACCAGCGCGGCACCGGCCGGTCCACCCCGGTCACCGCCCAGGTGATCTCCGGATTCCCGGACGGCGACAGCGGCGCGGCGTACCTGGAGAACTTCCGCGCGGACTCCATCGTGGCCGATGCTGAGGCGATCCGCCGCCGCGGCTACCAAGGCCGCAAATGGGCCACGCTGGGCCAGAGCTACGGCGGGTTCCTGACCCTGAGCTACCTGAGCTACTTCGATAACGCGCTGACCGCCTGCTTCATCACCGGCGGGCTGCCGAGCCTTGAGCCGAGCGCCGCCGGGGTCTACGCCCGCACCATCCACCGGGTACGCGCCAAGAACGAGCAGTTCTACCGCATGTACCCGCAGGACCGCGCCCGTGCCGCCAATCTGGCCCGCACGCTGGCCGAACGCGAGGTGCTGCTGCCCGACGGCGACCGCTTCACGGTCCGCCGGCTGCAGTCGCTGGGCATCGACTTCGGCATGGGTCCGGGCTTCGAACGCCTGCACTGGCTGCTGGAGCAATCCGGCGACGGCACCCAGCTCAGCGACTGCCTGCTGCAGGAGGTCCAGGCGCGCACCAGCTTTGCCGGGAACCCGTTGTTCGCGGTGCTGCAGGAGGACATCTACGGCAACGGAGCCAACGGCCCCAGCGCCTTCGCCGCCCAGGCGGAGCTGGAGCAGCACGCGGATTTCGCCACGGATGCGCCCACCTTGCTGTTCACCGGCGAAATGATGTTCCGCTGGACTTTCGAGGAGACCCGGCTGCTGCGCCCGTATATCCCGGCAGTCGAGGTGCTGGCAGCGCGCGGCACCCACCGGAAGATCTACGACCTTCAGAAGATCGCGGCGAACCGGGTTCCGATGGCCGCCGCCGTCTACTACGACGACATGTATGTGGATGCCGGCCTGTCGCTGGACACCGCGAAAAAGGTCGGCGGCCTGCAGGCCTGGGTCACCAATGAGCACGAGCACGACGGGATCAACGACCCAGCGGTGCTGCGCAGGCTCTTCGCCATGGTGGACGAGGTCGGCGGTCCGCTGACCAGTTGAATCATCACAAAACCGTATTGACCATGCGTGAAGAGAGGCGGGCACGGATCATTCCGTGCCCGCTTCTTCGCATACCGCGAGTTCCAGTCCTAAGGAGTTCGAACCTGCAGGAACGAATTTGGGATCATGCGCAATGACTCAGAAGCTTGAATCAGGGATTCGGCTTATTGGCCTTTCCGATTCACCGAAGCCGCCACGGCACACCGTTCCTTTTGCTGGACGCGTGGTGCCGTGCGCACGTTCTGGGCAATCAGCCTTCATGCCATTGCAGACCAAAGCGGGCAAATGCCTCTTGCAGCTCGGGAAGGTCGGGCGGCACCGAGAGAGGCTCCATCACAGGTTGGATCCGAGGACTGACAGCCAAGTCATCGGCACGTTGGAACACCGCCCAGACACGGATCTCATCACCGTGGCGGGAATTAAACCTCACACCATCGACGACAGGCTCGCCCGCTGTCTCTTCGTGCAGGTCGTAAAGCCATCTGGCGATGGATCTAGTGAGCACGCGGTCTCGGGCGTCCTTCAACAGGGCAGTATCGACGTCGGCGAGGGAAATATCATGTCGGTCGAAGGGGTAGTGGATGCTCAACGCGGCAATACTGCGTGAGTGGGTGACGTAGCAGTATTTGCCGCTTTGGCGTGCAGAACCGTACCGCCGGTCTTCCAACCATGAGTAGCCAATGGCGCATTGGGGAGCCTCGGGGTAGCTGCCAATGCTGCCGTCGTCGTCGATAATCTGGTCAAGCCCGGCGACCAGCTCGGGACTGGGACGGAAGAGGGCAAGCAGCTCGAGGAAGCATCCAAGAAGGCTTTCGGCAGTGTAGATGGTACGAAACTCGCCAAGCTGGTCATCCCAACGTCCACTGAAAAGTCCGTCGTCACCGGCGAACGTCCAAGGCGTCCAAGCCCAAAGTTCGGGTGAGAATCCGACGCGCCAAACATGGAGGGGTTCATCTGGGCACTCTATTTCAAGGTCCACGCTGTTTCCATGTTCGGGATTCATCATCGGCCGTAAGCGAATGATTTAGCGGCGACGATCACGTCCCGAGAACCAACTATCGGGTCAGACTCGTGCAGGACCTGGGCGGGTGCGTCATCATTCAAGCCGGGATTCATCCCCTTGAACCAGGACTGCACAGTTATAGCGTCGTAGCGATCCCGCAGAAGTGCCGCGGCATGAAAAGCATGACGAAGTCGTTCTTGGTCGACTTCGCCGGGAACGGATGAGCCATCTGCCCAAGCCGATACCGATCTGGAGGACTTCACCCCACCGATATAGGCAACCAGGCGCACACCCAATATCTCCCGCAACTGCGAAATGAGCTCATGAAACGGAAGACCGACGGAATCCTCGTACGCGCGAAGTCCCGGACGCTGATCAGGTGACACTGCTGCTTTCATGATTCGATTGTACTCTGGGATGCATGCTCAACCCATAGTAAAAATGCACCCAAAAACGCACCACCAAGCCTCATCAAGCAGCTCGAAAGGCGCAGATTTCAGCTATCGGAGTGTGCACGTTTCCGGGGTTTTGCCACACCGGACACAACAAGATCTACCCATCCTGATAAGGGAGAATACGGCCCGCATTATGTGGAACAGCAGGCGTTCCCCGGCCCGAACTCCGACGTCGTGCACACGCATCGCCATAGTGGATGCCCAAAGGCAGGCGGATTAGGACGCGGCGGTCCTGAAAGCGCCTAATATGTCATCGGCCGCTTGGCGTCACGACTGTCGCAGGATGGTTGGTTTCAAGAAGCTCAACATCGAAATTGACCACAAGGTTCGTGCGGAACCGGCGGTGCAGATCACCCAAGTTTCTCACCACCGATCCACGAGTCCTATACCCCGGACAGCGTCTGGCGCAAAAACGCTTCCACCCGCTCCAGCGCCTCGGCCACCCGTTCGTAACCGGCGGCGAACGACAGCCTGATGAACAGGTGCCCCTCGAACGGGTCGAAGTCGCCGCCCGGGGTCAGCGCCACCTGTGCATGTTCCAGCACCTGCCGGCAGTACTCTCCGGCGGTGCCGAAGCGGTCGAGCACACGCTCGCTGAGCCGCCCGTAGAGATAGAACGCGCCGTCGGCCGGCGCTGCCTGCTCGATGCCCAGCTTTCTGTAGTTGGCCAGCACCAGGTCGCGGGTCTTCGCGAACTCGGCGACCCGCTGCTCCGCCTCGGCAAGGCTCGACGGCTCGAAGGCGGCGATGACCGCACGCTGGGCCGGAGCCGGCGCGCACAAGGCGAGGTTCGAGGCCAGGGCGTCCACCGCGGCCAACATGTCGTCGGGGACGATCATCCAGCCCAGGCGCCACCCTGTCATGCCCCAGTACTTGGAGAAGGATGAAACCACGATCGAGGAGCGGGAGAACTCCCAGGAGGTGCGCCCCTTGCGCTCCGGGACGAATTCGATGCCATGGTAGATCTCGTCGCTGACCAGCCGCACGCCATGGGCGTCGCACCAGCTGCACAGCTCTTCGAGTTCCTCGGCGCTGAACATGGTGCCGGTCGGGTTGTTCGGCGAGGCGATGACCAGGCCGTCGAGCCTTCCGTGCTCGGCCAGGGCCTGCTCCAGCAGCTGCACGGTCGGCTGGAAACGTTCGGCTTCCCCGGTGGGGAGGTCCACCACCTGCAGGCCCAAGGCTCCGAGGATGTTGGCGTAGGCAGGATAGCCTGGACGGGCCAGAGCCACCACGTCCCCGGCGTCGAAGGCCGCAAGGAAGGCCAGCTGGAACGCCCCGGAGGATCCGGTGGTCATGACGAAGTTCCGCGCCGGGATCTGGACGCCGTAGCGGGCCAGGTAGTGCGCGGCCAAGGCCTCGCGGGTCTCGGCCAGGCCGGCGGTCGGGGTGTAGCCGAAATCCGCGTTCTGCGCATGCAGCTGCGCGGCGAGCTCATTGACCGCGGCGGGCGCTCCCCCGCCGGGTTCCCCGACGCACAATGAGATCACGTCGCGGCCGGCGGCACGCAGGTGCGCGACTTCCTCGACGATCTGCATGACTTCGAACGGCGGGACTTCTCCGCGCTTCGACACCTTCACTACTTTGCGCCTTCAGCCAGGCTGCGTTCCTTGACCGGATGCCGGGAGAGCACCGAGATGCGATTGCACGCGTTCATCGCCACGGCGATCCACTGGATGGCCGCCACCTGCTCATCGGAGAACACCAGACGGGCCGAGGCCACAGCTGCAATGCGTTCCTCGGGGGTGGGCAGGTTGGTTGCTGCTTCGGCGATGGCCAGCGCCGCGCACTCTTCCTCGTCGAACAGTCCGCCGCATTCGTTCCACGTGGACAGCAAGTTGATACGCTGCATCGTCTCCCCTGCGTCGATGGCCTTGCGGGCATGGAGGTCAAGGCAGTAGGCGCAGCCGTTGATCTGCGAGACCCGCAGGTTCACCAGTTCGGCCAGCCGGTCGCTGATGCCTGCGTCCTGGTAGGACTTGGTCAGCTGATTGGCGAACTTCCCAATCGAGTTCCACAACTCCGGATTGGATTTATCAAGGAAAAGAGGATCTGAGACAGCCATATCTGAACCATACCGCCCGGCGTTTGCAACCTCCTAGTTCGCTTCGGGCGCTCAGCCACCGACTATGGGACAAGACCCTCAAGTCCCTGTTCGTGCCCTTCAGGACAATATATTGCGATGTAGCAACAAAAGCTGCAGGTTACGTGACGGCGGCGGCGAGACTGCCGCATTCGATAGCAACCCATCAGGATGCTTGCCCGTTGCCCTACTGGCCTGCTGGATTCGCGCATAGAATACCGGCATGATCTGGATAGGCGGCGGCGAGGTGGCGTGATGCAGATTCAAACGTGCGGGCAACTGGATTCCAAGGACCTGGTCCAGCTATGCGATTTCATGCGGGAGAACATTTCCTCGCTGAGCCTGACCCCGTGGACCACCGCGCTCCTCGGCCTGCTCACGGGCCTGGCCATTACCTGGGTGACGGTGCTGGGCAACCGCAGGGCGCAGCGCGCCGAACGCCGCAACACCGCGCAGCTGGCCGCGCTGATCGCGGTCCAGGATGTGGCCTTGGAGCTTCGCAGCAAATGGACGGCGCATCTGGACTACCTGCAGTCGGGCTCCGGAGGTCCCGATCCCTTTCCGGCGCTGGCCCAGGCCGCGTTGCAGGGAGAATTCCGCACCGCGGCCAGCCGCATCGACAACAACGAACTGCGGGAAGAGTACGCCCGCTGGGAGACGTACGCGGAGTTGTTCTTCAACAACTCGGGCAGGCAGCAGGGTTATGAGGAGCAGAAGCTCTGGGACACCGTGCTGGAGCGCTCGGGGAAGAACATCCGCTGGATCGACGCCTAGTCCAGCGACTGCACGTTGATCTGCACGTCATGGGTGGCCCCGGCGGCCCGAATGGCGTCCTGCCATTCGGGGCTGCCGCCGAGCACCTCGAAGTGCACGATGTTCCGGTTGCGCAGCTCGGTGGCGAGCTGGCTGGCGAAGTCCTCGTTGTTCACGACCATCCAGCGCCCGTCGAGCACCACCGGCTCGTCGGCTTTCACCTCGTCGGCCCAGACCAGGTCCTTGGCCAGGTCCCGGGAGACGGCAATCCTCGGAAGCCGAATCGTGCTCATGAGCAGTCCTCCCTCTACTTAGGTCTTAGCCAAAGTATAGGCTTCTCTGCCCGGGGTAGCGGTGGCTACTTGTCGCCGTCGGCGGCCAGCTGGCCGCAGGCGCCGTCGATTTCCTTGCCGCGGGTATCGCGCAGGGTGGTCGGCACACCCAGCTCGTCCAGGCGGCGCACGAACTTCGAGGTGATGTCCGGCTCGCTGCGGGTCCAGATGGAGCCCGGCACCGGGTTCAGCGGGATCGGGTTCACGTGCACCCAGCCGCGGCCGCGGGCGTTGAGCTTCTTCGCCAGCATTTCGGCGCGCCACTCGTGATCGTTCATGTCCTTGATCAGCGCGTACTCGATGGAGACGCGGCGTCCGGTCTTCACGTAGTAGTCGTAGGCGGCATCCAGCGCCTCGTCGACCTTCCAGCGCGAGTTCACCGGGATCAGCTCGTCGCGCAGCTCGTCATCCGGTGCGTGCAGCGATAGCGCGAAGGTGACCGGCACGTCCTCGTTGGCCAGCTTGCGGATGGCAGGAACCAGGCCGACGGTGGAGACGGTGATGCCGCGAGCGCTCATGCCCAGGCCCTCCGGGGCTTCGGCGACCATCCGGTGCACGGCGTTCATGACGCGCTTGTAGTTGGCCAGCGGTTCGCCCATGCCCATGAACACGATGTTGCCCACGCGCTCGTCGGGGTGCTTCTGGCCGCCCAGTCCGCCTTCGGCGATGACGCGGTTGGCCTGGACGATCTGGTCCAGGATCTCTGCGGTGGACATGTTGCGGGTCAGGCCTGCCTGGCCGGTGGCGCAGAACGGGCAGTTCATGCCGCAGCCGCACTGCGAGGAGATGCACAGGGTGATGCGGTTCGGGTAGCGCATCAGCACGGACTCGACCAGCGAGCCGTCGAACAGGCGCCACAGGAACTTGATGGTCTTGCCGTCGTCGGTGGTCAGCCGCTTGACCTCGGTCAGCAGCTTCGGGAACATCGCGTCGACCAGTTCCTCGCGGCGGTCCTTGGGCAGGTCGCTCATCTTGGCAGGGTCGGTGGTGTAGTGCTGGAAGTAGTGCACCGAGAGCTGCTTGGCGCGGAATGCCGGCAGCCCCAGTTCCTTCAGCTTCTCCTGGCGCTCGGCCAGGGTGAGGTCAGCCAGGTGGGTCGGCGGCTGGGAGACGCGGCGCTTGGTGGCGAACTGCAGTTCGGGGCGGCCGTCGGCGCCCATCTCCTGCTTCCATCCCTCGGCGGTCGGAATGACCTGCGCACGGCCTTCGGCCTGGGCGCGGGAGGTGGAGATACGCAGCTGCTGGGCACGCTGGGCGGCGGCCTGCTCCTGGCGCAGGGCCTTGCGCTCGTCAGCGGAAAGTGTGGTGGGGTTGCTCGAAGTCATCACCATCCATTGTTTCACGTATCAGCTGGGTACAGGCGGTGAGTTTGGGCACGCGCGGCATTCAGGTCATGGTGAAGCTGCGGGCCACCGTATCGCGCACCGTGCGGTTCCCCGCCACGGCGCTGAACAGCTGGTTGCGCGCCGGCAGCAGCCACGGCGCCACCGGCCGGCCCAGCGCCATGTTCAGGTGCGCTTTCAGGCCAGCCTGCCGGGCGGCTTTCAGCTGCCGCGCCTGGAACTGCTGCAGCTGCCCGTCCTCCGGGCCGGCGCCGGAGGCCAACAGCTCCGCGAGCTGCGCCGCACCGATCAGGCCCAGGCACATGCCCTGCCCGCCGATGGGGCTGATCTGGTGCGCGGCATCGCCCAGCAGCACCGCCCGGCCTTGCACCATGCTGGTTGCCCTGCGGTTGGCGGTGGCGAAGCTGCTGCGCATGGTGCAGGCTTGGGCGTCCACCCGGTGGCCGGTGCGTGCGCGGATCAGCGTCGGCAGGTCCGTGTCCACCGACTGCCCGCGTCCGAGTCTGGCCACCCAGCGGCGCAGGCCTTGCGGCAGCGGGAAGGACTCGACGATGCCCTGCGACTCGATGAACAGCGCGGCGGTCTGCGACCAGCCGGTGGATTCGGGGAAGTCGCCCATGAGGTAGCGGTCCGGCAGCTGCCTGCCGCGAAACCCCGCTCCGAGCTCGGCGCGCACCGCCGACTGCACCCCGTCGGCGCCGATCAGCCAGGAGGCTTCCCGGGTCTGCACTCCCCCGGGCCCGGCCACGGTGAAGCGGATGGATTCGCGCGACTGTCCCTCGATGCCATGGAATTCATGGCCTTCGGCCAGGGCCTGCGGGTCCAGTTCGCGCAGCCGGTTCCGCAGCAGCGTCATGGTCTGGTGTTCCGGCAGCGCCAGCACGTAGGGGTAGGGGCCGGGCAGCGAGGAGAAGTCCAGCTCGGCGATCTGCCGGCCGTTGCTGATTCCCACTCCCCGGCGGATTGCGGTGCCCTGCTCTGCGAGCTGCGCCGCCAGCCCGGCGCGGGCCAGCACCCGCTGGGCCGGAGGGTGCAGGCCGATGGCCCGGGAGTGCGCGGAGATTCCGCGGCGGCGCTCGAAGACCCGCACGGTCCACCCCTGCTGGGCCAGGAGCACCGCCAGACCCAGCCCCACCGGCCCGCCGCCGATGATCGCCGCGCCATCCATGATTTTCGCCCCCTTTGCCCTTGCGGTCATGCCCAGGCCGGCCGGTAGGCCAGCAGGTTCCTGAACGGCTTGGCGGTATGCACCTGCCATCCGGCAGGCACTCGGCGGACAAGTTCCACCGGGGTGTAGCTGCGGCGGATGGAGGCCAGCCCGTCGCGGCGGATCAGCGAGGTCCTTGCCAGTGGCAGCGTCGCCGCGCCGAACAGCAGCGAAGCGATTCGGGAGCGCCGGATGTCCGCGTGCAGCCCCAGCCCGGTGGCCAGGGCTTCGGTGTCGGCCAGGATCCCGCGCAGCTGGGCATCGTCCAGGTGGTGCAACAGATGATTGGAGATGACCACGTCGAAGACCTCTCCGCCGCGCACCAGGTCCGCGCTGGTGCAGCGCAAGAATTCGATCTTCCCGGCCGGCAGGGCGCTTTTCGCCGCGGCCTGCCGGGCGAAGGCGATGGCCCGCTCATCCGGGTCGATGCCCAGCACGCCCAGCTCGTAGCCGTCGCGCAGTGCCCAGCGGGCCAGCTGCAGGGCGATGTCTCCCCCGCCGCAGCCGATGTCCAGCAGGCGGGCCGGTTCGCCGGAGGCCAGCAGCGGGGCGATCTGCTGCGCGTAGATCCCCTTCCATCCGCCGACCGCCCTGTTTACCAGCGGGAACTGGGCGTAGGTCCGGTTCAGCAGCACGGGGTCGCAGTCCGGATGGTCCATGGCCTCCAGCTCGTCGGGACGCCGCCGCATCAGCTGGTTCCGGAAACCGTCGCCACCGTGAACAGGCCGGTTTCCACCGTGAGCCCGGGGCCGAAGGCCATGGCGCAGACGCGTTCTCCGGCGCCGGTGCTGCCGGCTTCGAGGATTTCCTTGAGCACGAACAGCACGGTGGAGCTGGACATGTTGCCGTAGTCCTTGAGGATCCGGCGGGCCGGGTGCAGCTGCGTTTCGGAGAGCTGCAGCCGGTTCTGGATCCGGTCCAGGATGGCGCGGCCTCCCGGGTGGATGCCCCAGTGAGTGATCTGCCCGATCTCCAGCGGTCCCTCCGCGTCGGCGTCCAGCAGCGGCGTGAGCGCGTCGGTGATGTGGTCGTCGATGATGTGCGGGACGTAGGTTCCCAGCACCATTTCGAACCCGTGGTCCCCGATGTTCCAGGCCATCGATTCCTCGCCCACCGGGGTCAGCGTGGTCTTCAGGTCGTCGATCTGCAGCCCCTCGCCGCCCCGGGCCACCACCGCGGCGGCGGCGCCATCGGCGAAGATGGCCGAGCCCATGATGGTGTCCGGGTCGTTGGAGCTGTGCACGTGCAACGTGCAAAGCTCCACGCAGACCACCAGCACGGTGGCGTTCTCGTCGGCCAGGCAGAAATCCCGGGCCGCGCGCAGCGCTGGGAATGCTGCATAGCAGCCCATGAATCCCAGATGGTGGCGGACGGTCGAGGGATTCAGCCCGAGGCTGCGCACGATCTGGTAGTCCGGGCCGGGGTTGTAGAAGCCGGTGCAGGACACCGTGATCACGTGGGTGATATCCGCAGGTTCGAGCCCCGGGCAGGCGTCCAGCGCCCGCCGCGCGGCCTCGATGAACAGTTCGCCTGCGTGCTCCACGTAGACCCGGTTCCGCTCGGCGGTGCTCGGCGACTTGAGCAGGCCGGAAGAACGGTCATAGAACATCGGTTCAGCCGGTTCGGGCAGCTCGGTGTTGAATTCCGAAACGCAGCTGTAGCGGGTGTCGATGTCCGCGGAGTTGAAGGAGGTCGCCACCAGCCGCTGTCCCAGCCGGCTGAGGTCGGGCTGTGCGGCGAAGACGTCCCTGACGTCGTCCTGCTTCAAGACTGTCGAAGGTACGGCGGTCTGGATCGTTCTGATCATCACTGGCATGACCCGAGCCTAGGACCTGCGCGCGACCGGTGTAAACCATCGCGCGCAACTGTCAGGAAACCAGGATCGGCCGCCAGCGCCGCGGGAGCACGTGCCAGCTCTCCACTCGTCGTCGCGTGCCACGACGGCTGGCAGCCGTCTGGAACCCCTCGCAACGGCAGCGTGAAATGTCCTACCCTGAAACCCCGTCATGCATGCACCGCAGGCAGCATGGGAACAAGTTATGGGTGAGGCGGAATAAAGGCAACCATGAGCAATGAAGACGCAGTGGAGCGAACGGAAGACGGCAGATATCTGGTCATTTCCGGCCGGAAGTGGCGTGCGAGCGATCCCGGGATCCCGCCGAAGCTCCGACAGGAGCTCGTCGACGAACTGATGAACGCCCGCCGTGAGATAGGACGCGGGGACGAAGAAGCCCGCGCCAGGGTCCACGAGGCGAAGCTGGCTCTGGGCGAGCGCGGACAGCCGTGGTGGGAAGAAGCCCGCGAGGACAAGCTGGATGAACGCATCCGGGCGGCGATCTTCACCCTGCTGCGTAAGAGGCAGGGGTCCTCGATCTGCCCCAGCGATGTCGCACGCATCGTCGGCGGCGGTGGCGAACGCTGGCGGCCCCGGATGGAACGCGTCCGGCAGGTGGCCGCTTCCCTGGCCGCAGACGGCGCGATTCGGGTGACCCAGAAAGGGCATGACGTCGATGCGCACAATGTCCGTGGTCCCGTGCGACTGCAACTGGCCCGAATGGACCCGCGGGAGCAAGATTAGGCCGTACGGACAATGGCTTGCACGAAACTGGAGGAGCGGCCCTTGGACAGGCCAGTGGCCCCGTCGCAACGACGGGGCCACTGGCGTGAATGACTTCTACTTGTTGTCGGTTGCGTCCTTGAACGCGTCCTTGGCCTTTTCGCCAGCCTGCTTGGCATTCGCGGCAGCCTGATCCTTGACGCCTTCGGCCTGCAACGACCTGTCGTTCGTCGCCTTGCCCGTGGCTTCCTTGGCCTTGCCAACAACTTCTTCTGACTTGTTCTGAATCTTGTCTCCGAGACCCATCTTGCCCTCCTCAGTTATTCGGTTGAAACGACACCCATTACGCTACAGAAAATGTTGTCCGCTGGTCTCGCCGCTGGATAATTCCAAGGAAACGTCAAGGATGCATGTCAGGGAAGTGCAGGAACACTGCCCGGAACGGGGCACTACGAACCGGGCCCATGCGCGGCTACCGGCCGAGCAGCGCGGCACATTTCAGACGGCAGGCTTTTCAGTCCTTGGCGCCGGATCGCGGTGGACGCTGCGTGTGCCCGGGCCATGCGTGCTGCGCGGCTGCTGCCGATCGCGGATCATCGCCGCGGTGGTGCGGATGAACACGGAGATCCACGTGAAAAGGATCGCCACGGCCGACAGCTCGAAACCGGTCAGGTTGTAGTAGGACCATGAATCCCAGAGCAGGAACGCCACCCACAGCGCACCCACGGCAGAGAGGGACATCATGTGGAAGACCGCCGGATACCCCGGCAGCAGGACCATCGTTCCCAGCAGCAGGATGATCATGGCGGCGGAGGCCAGCTGGACGAACGCCGAATGCACCCCGAGGGACAGGTTCATCGGGACGCTGCCCACGCCGATGATTCCCACGGACACCGCGACCAGGCACCAGCCCACCACCCGGGGGCGCGGGCGCAGCTTGCGAATCAGCGGGTAGCGTTCGAGGTTCGGACGGCAGCGGTAGGTCCGCGACAGCACGTCCAGGTCCCTGGTCAGGAACTCGGTGAACGAGATCAGCACCAGTCCGGAGATGATCATGGTCGTGTTGAACGTCCAGAAGGAGCCCATGCCGGATTGCGAGGTCCCCAGCCGGGAGAACATCCCCTGCCACCAGCCTTGGTCCTCGGCCAGCAGCATGCTGATCAGCACGCCGGCGGCCATGTAGATGCCCAGGACCACCGACAGGTTCTCGGCGCTGGTGCGCGCCGTAGCCACCAGCGCCAAATAGGCGCTCAGCCCGGTGATGCCGCTGACGGCCAGCGACCCGGCCAGCACATCGAGGCGCAGGCCGATGAACGCTTGCTGGAACAGGTGCGTGGCCACCAGGATCATCATCACGGTGCTGGCCACGTGGACCAGTACCAGGCCGAGGGCGGCAACATACTGGCGCCAGGCCGGGATGCGGCGCAGCCACGGTTCACGCTGGCGCAGCAGGCTCCGGAACGCATAGGCGCTGGACAGCCCCGCCGAGACGCCGCCGGTCACCGAAGCCACGGAACCCACCGACAGTCCGCCGAACAGCGCGGGGCGCTCGCCGGCGAAGATGATCAAGGCCGTGGCCATCCCGAACAGCGCGCAGAACAGTCCCGACCACAGCGCGTTCCGCTCGATTTCGAGTTCGGTCACGCGCTTGGGATTCGTCGGTTCGGGGAAGTGGAGAGGCACGACATCCATTGTTCCATGGACAATTCAGGCAGTGCCGGGCAGGCCGTTAGACCAGTTCCGTGATGCCGTTGACCAGCAGGCCGACCGCTCCGGCAAGCGCGACTAGCACCACGAAGGCACGGCTGACTTTCGCCGGGATCTTCGGTGCCAGGAAATTGCCCAGCACGATACCCAGCACCATGGCCACCAGGCAGGCGGTCCACTGGATCCAGTCAAGCTGCGGCATGCCGCCCTTGGCGACCAGCGAGGACACCGCAAGGACCAGGAAGTAGAGCTGCACGGAAATCGCGAATTTCGCCTGCGGCCAGCGGCTGGCCACCGCGTAGCCGGCGATGGCCGGGCCGGAGACGCCGGCGGTGACCGACATGAATCCGGAGATGGCGCCGGCGCCGATGGCCAGCCCCTTGCTTTGCGCGGCCGGCAGATTGCGGACCAGGAAGCTGGCGCCCAGCGCGAGGATCACCATGATCGAGATGCCGATGGTCAGCCAAGGACCGCCGAGCAGCGTGGCCACCCACGCACCGGGGAAGGTCATGATCACCGCGGGCACCAGCAGCAGCGCGATCTTCTTGTATTCGACCTGCCGGAAGACCTGGGCGAAGATCAGCAAGCTGCTGCACGCTCCGAGGAAGTTCACCAGCATGATGCCTTCGAACGGCCCGAGCACCAAGACCAGGAATGGAGAGGCTACCAGCGCAAAACCCATACCGGAGATGCGTTGCGTGGATGCCCCGGCGAACACCGCTGCCGCCAAGCCGATCAACGCACCGAGTTGCACTGTTTGCTCCACGCGGACTCCGCTCCTGGTTGCTTGTCATGGTTTGCCGAGGCGCGGCGTTCTTGGGAAGGTGCGGGAAGACCAGTCCCCGAAAATGCACACTCGACCTCTGTATTCGACGATACACGTCAACAAGGCCTGACTTGAACCATTCCCGGCCTCCGCACCAATCCGGTAACGGCGCCGTCCGACCCGCAATATTACGACCCCGGCGTCGGCCCGGCGAGTCACCGGGCCTAGGCTGAAGAGATGAGCACCGACGTCGATTTCCTGGTCATCGGGGGCGGAGCCATGGGCTCGGCCGCCGCTTTCTCCCTTGCCGGCCAGGGACACCAGGTCCTGTTGCTGGAGCGTTTCGCCCCCGGACACCATGAGGGCGCGTCCCACGGCAGCACACGCAACTTCAACCCCGCCTACGCGGATCCTGCCTATGTCGGGCTCCTGCGCCGCGCGAACCAACTGTGGGAAGACCTTTCGCAGGCCGGCAAGGTCAAGCTACTGAACCGGACCGGGCTGGTCAATCACGGCGACGAACCCGGCCAGCACTCGATCCACAGGACGCTTACGGCCGCCGGCATCCAAAGCGAACTGCTGGACGCAGCCGAGGCCGGCGAGCGCTTTGCCGGCATGAGGTTCCAGACGCAGGCTTTGCATATTCCCAGCGGCGGGCAGCTGAATGCCGACCTGGCCGTGGCCACCCTGCAGCGGCTGGCAGCCGCCGCCGGAGCCGAGATCCGCCACCGGCACCGGGTGCTCCAGCTGGAGGTCGTCTCGGATGAGCTGGTCAAGATCCACGTGGATGACGGCCGGCGCACCGCCACGCTGTCCGCACGCCATGTCATCCTCACCGCTGGTGCGTGGACCCGCACGCTGCTGGGACCGGGCTTCGAGCTGCCGCGCCTGCACGTCACCGAGGAGCACCCGGTGCACTTCGCCCGGCGCGGGGAATCCGCCCACTGGCCCGGCTTCAACCACACCCTCGCCCCGGGAGACCACGACGGCCTGAGGATTTTCGCTCCGGTGTACGGCATGCACACCCCGGGCGAGGGCATCAAGGTCGGCTGGCACGGATCGGGCGAAGTCATCGATCCGGACCGCCGCCCGCACCGGCCGGTCGCCGAGCAGCTCGACGCCCTGCAGGCCTATGCCCGCCGCTGGCTTCCGGGCACCGATCCTGACAGCTTCGAGCCGGTGTCCTGCACCTACGCCAACACGGAGGACGAGCATTTCATCCTCGACCGGCTGGGGCCGGTCACCGTGGGCGCAGGGTTCAGCGGCCACGGCTTCAAGTTCGTGCCCGCCATCGGCGAGCACCTGGCCCAGCTGGCCACCGGGGCGGCCGGAACGATCCCGCGGTTCGCGGCCAGCCGTCTAATCGACACCTCGGTGTTCCTCGAACGCCGGAGCCGGGCCGGAGTGTCCTAGCCCCAGCGCACGCGCAGCCCGGCCCTGCGGAAGGGCCGGGCTGCGCGCTGCGGGAGCTAGGAAGTTTCCTGCTTCACGTACCTGGTTTCCGGACGGGATTCGTAGAACGCCGCACGGCACTTGCGGGCCCCGATCAGGAACACCGCGCCGAGCACCAGGATTCCCACCCCGACCACGAACACCAGGCCCATGCCCGCCACGTGCGTCCCGGAACCGTACTCCGGGTCCAGCGAGTCCACGGTGGTCTGCAGGAACACCGCCACCAGCGCCAGCCCGCCCAGCAGCGGAGCCAGCCCGCGGATGAGGAAGTTGCGCGCCGAGGCGAGAAGCGTGTGGCGGAAGAACCAGACGCAGGCGAATGCAGTGACCCCGTAGTAGAAGCAGATCATCATGCCCAGCGCCAGGATGGTGTCGTTCAAGACGTTGGTGGAGACAAAACGCATCATCGCGTAGAAGCCGGTGGAGACCACCGCCGCCACGATGGTGGAGAAGGCAGGAGTGCCGAACTTCGGGTGGATCCGGGTGAACGCCTGCGGCAGCGCCCCGTGGTGCCCCATGGCCAGCATCGAGCGGGCCGGGGAAATCATGGTGGACTGCAGCGAAGCCGCGCAGGACGCCAGGGTCGCCAGCGACAGCAGGATGGCTGCCGGCCCCATGACCGGGCCGGCCAGGGCCGCGAACACGTTGCCGATGTTCTCCGGATTCGCCAGGCCCAGACCTGAATCCCCCACCCCGGCGAACACCGTGGCCGCCACGGAGGTCAGCAGGTACACGGCCAGCACGATCACCGCGGTGAACCCGGCGGCCAGACCGGAGGTGCGCTCGCCGTTCTTGGTTTCCTCGTTCATGGACAGGCAGACGTCCCAGCCCCAGAAGGCGAAAATGGACAGGCTCAGTCCCACCGCCATGGCGGAGAAGGAATCGATGCCCAGCGGGTTGAACCACTCGGCGGAGAACTGCACCGCCGGGGCCGCCTTGTCCAGGGCCGCGATGGTGAACCAAAGCAGCACCACCACCTGGAAGCCGACCAGCAGGTACTGCACCAGCGAGGCGGCGTGCAGCCCGCGCACCGAGATCCAGGTGGCGCCCAGCATGAACACCAAGCAGGTGGCCACGTTGATCCACGGGTTGGACGCCAGCTCGGCCAGCTGTTCCTGCCCGGTGGCCTGGGCGAGGAAGAGGTAGAAGAAGTCCACCGCCACCCCGGCCAGGTTGGAGAGCACGATGATGTTCGCCGCGAGCATGCCCCAGCCGCCCATCCACCCGGCACGCGGCCCGAAGGCCTTCCACACCCAGGTGAAGGTGGTGCCGTTGTCCGGCATGGCCCGGTTGAGCTCGCGGTAGCCCAGGGCCACCAGGAACATCGGGATGAACCCGACGATGAAGATGGCCGGCAGGTGCGTGCCCACCGCTTCGGCGGTGGGGCCGAGCGTGCTGGCCACCACGTAGCTGGGCGCAATGGTGGATACGCCGATCACGATGGCCGTGAACAGGCCGATCTGGCCTGCAGTCAGGCCCTTGCCTGTTTCGGTGACCGGGCTGGTGCTCAGCCGGCTGGGTTTCGTCTTGTCTTTCATCGCACTGGATCCTTTACCGGGCGGGGTGTTCTATCGCTTCGGAACCTGCTGGGTGATGCAGTGGATTCCTCCGCCGCGGGCATACAGCTCGGTGGCGTCCACCGCGACGACCTCGCGGCCCGGGTAGGCCTGGGCGAGGATCCGCGCGGCCTGCGCATCGTTTTCATCGTTGAAGCAGCAGGCGATGACTCCCCCGTTGGTGACCAGGTGGTTGATGTAGGAGTAGTCCACCCAGCCTTCCTCGTCCTTCAGCGTCTTGGGCGCCGGGACGGGGACCAGGCGCAGCTTGCGACCCTTGGCGTCGGTGGCCGCCTCCAGGAGGCTGCGCACCTCGGCGGAAATCGCATGGTCCGGATGGGCCGGGTCTTGCTGGTCGTGGTAGAGCACCACACCGGGTTCTGCGAAGCAGGCGACGATGTCCACGTGGCCGCGGGTGCCGAACTCCTCGTTGTCCCGGGTCAGCCCGCGCTCCAGCCAGATGACCTTCTGCGCGCCGAGCTGCTTGGCGAACTCGGCCTCGATGTCCGCGGCGCTGGCTTCCGGGTTGCGTCCCGGGTCCAGCTGGACGCTGCGGGTGGCGAGCATGGTGCCCTCGCCGTCCACGTGGATTCCGCCACCCTCGTTGGTGATCGAGGACTGCACCCGGGCGGTCTGCTCCAGCTGCGCGACCTGGGCGGCGATCTTCGAGTCCTTGCCCCAGGAGGCCCAGGACTGGGCACCCCAGCCGTTGAAGTTCCAGTCGATGGCGGCCAGTTCGCCGGAGGCGTCGCGCACGAAGGTCGGCCCGATGTCCCGCATCCAGGCGTCGTCCAGCTCGCGCAGCGCGTAGCTGACCTCCTCGCCCAGGTGGCGGCGGGCGTCCGATTCGGCCTGCGGGTCCACGACCATGGTCACCGGGGTGAAGCGGGCGACGGCCTTGGCCACCGCGGCCCAGGTGCTGCGCGCGGCTTCGGCCTCCTCGGCGGTGTCGCCCAGGGTGTAGCCGCCGGAGGGGAAGGCCATGTAGATGCGTTCGTGCGGATCGGTTTCCGCGGGCATGAGGAACTCAGACATGGGAGCTCCCCATCTCTCCCAGACCGGACTCGGCACGGGCTTCGGTCAGCGCGCCGTAGGTTTCCGGGCGGCGGGTGCGCAGGAACGGGAAGAGCGTCAGCCAGTCGCGGCGGGCGTCCAAATCCAGGGTTGCCACCAGGACGGCGGATTCGTCGCGCGGAGCGCGCGCCAGGATGCGGCCATACGGATCCGAGATGAAGGAGGAACCGTAGAAGGTCAGTGCGCCTTCGTCGCCCCAGCGGTTGGGGACCACCATGAACAGCCCGTTGGCGATGCCGTTGCCGATGATGGTCTGGCGCCACAGCGGTTCGGTGTCGAAGTCCGGGTGGTCCGGTTCGGAGCCGATAGCCGTCGGGTAGGCCACCAGGTCCGCGCCGGCCAGCGAGTAGATGCGCGGCGGCTCGCTGAACCATTCGTCCCAGCAGGTGGGCAAGCCCATGGCCAGGCCATTCAGCTCCTCGAGGCGGTGCACCGGGTAGGGATCCTCGCTCGGGCCTTCGCGGAAGTACTTGTCCTCGTAGTAGCCGGCGGTGCGCGGAATGTGCAGTTTGTTGGTCAGCGCGACGATTTCGCCTTGCGGCGACACGACCACGGCGGTGTTCAGTCCCAGGCCGTCCTCGGCCGGGGCCTTGCGGAACAGCGAAATGTGCACATGAATGGAGTAGCGCGCGGCCATGTCGCGGGCGAAGGCGACGGTCGGCCCGCTCTCCAGGTCCTCGGCGGACTCGTCGGCAGCGTCCGGGTTCGGCACCACGAAGGCCGGGTACTTGCTCAGCGTCAGCTCCGGCAGGTACACGATCTTGGCCCCTCGGGAGGCCGCGCGGCGGATGCCGTCTTCCAGTTCGTCGCGCAGTGCCTGCGGGTCTTCGTGCCAGTGGTGCTGGACCAGCGCGACCGTCAGTTCCCCGCGCTCGGCGGCGTCCACGCGGGCCGGAGAGGCCGGCGGGGTGAGAGCGAGTATTTCTTTCATGGCTATGCTCCATCGCTAAAACGAATGTGATTCGTTTACAGGATAAGCAGTGCCCCGCGTCACACGCAAGGGGTAACGAATGATTTTCGTTTAACTCGGATATGCTCGGGTGGAAGGCCCCGACAGGAAGGCAGTAGACGCCATGGCACGCCCCTCCAAGCCCAAGCTCAGCCCGGATGCGATTGCCTCCGCGGCGTTGGAACTGGTCGACAAGCACGGCGAGTTCACGCTCCCGCAACTGGCCAAGGCCCTGTCAGTGACGGCGTCCTCACTCTACAACCACGTGGCGGGCAAGGACGAGATCATCGAGCTGATGCGCGGCCGCGCCATGTCGGCGATCAGCCTGCCGGACGGCGATTCCGGGGACTGGCAGGAAACCGTAAGGCAAATCGCCACGTCCTACTGGGAATCGTATTCAAAACACCCGCGGCTGATCCCGTTGCTGACCAGCCATACCGTGCGGGACCGCACCACCTTGCGGGTCTACGATGCGTTGGCGCAAACTCTCGCGCAGGCGGGGTTCCCGCCGGCGGACCGATTGCACGCGATCACCATCATCGATTCATTCGTGCTCGGCTCGGCGCTTGATGCGGCTGCGCCGGAAATTGTCTGGGAAGCTAATGATTCTTCGGGGCATGAATTCAAGGAGGCGCTGGACGCCGGTCTCCAGCTGGAACAGCGAGCGCGACTGACCTTTCACAAGGGACTTGAGCTGATTCTCCTCGGCTTAGGCAATATTCGTTCCAGTTAGCCTGCCGGCACGGATCGTTGCATCGTGCTCGATAGTACTCACGAGCAGTGCAGCGATCTGACCACTCCAAGTAATCCGATAGAGCCCTTCGCTTTCGAATGGACGATGGGAGCGGCGGTCCATCCGTTGTCATACATCGCATACACGCGGAAGTTCACGTCAAATTTCGACCCAAAGAGGTTGCCCAGAAGGTCTATCAGGAGCGACAGCAACCCGCCCGAAGGGGAAATATCGACAGAGTATGTGGTGGTAGACACAGGCAGGGGGTCGGAGAATTTCTCTTCACTGTCGTTGATTTGGACAGATACCTTGTATCCCGTTAATTTCGAACCCTGGGCTGCTGGAGCTTGCCATGCGAAGTTGATGACATTGTTACCGGATAGCGAGGATTTATCTTTGCATGAAAGATTCTTGGCCGGTTGCATAACGGCGCCGTGCAACGTACCCCCGGCTTTCGCCGTGGAAGTGAAAGCAGCCTGCGTCGATTCGACCGCAGGGCGAAGTTGCAACGAAGCGACCGCCGTCGAAAGAACAAGCACCATGCACAAAAGGCGGGATATGCCAGCACGAGGCAAGTCCCCCCGCCCAGGGGATCCTGCACAAGTATCGGCATCAGTCTCCGAATTGCGTTTCTGGGTAGAACTTCTCGGGACGGATTCACCAACTGCTGGCTGCGGGCTACGCGAGAATGCGAGATAGAGCAGGTAGGCGCACAACAACCCGCCCAGGAAATACGCCCATGGCTGGGACAGCCACGTCACCAGGTACCCCAAGCCCGGAAAGCTGACCAGAAGCTTGTCGGCGCTGTCCACCGCATACGGTTGCAGGTCCGCGACGGGATTGGCATCCCCCTTGAGGATCAGGCCTGCTTCGGTCTTGTCGGCTACCCGGTGCGTCACCCGAACTTCGTTGCTGGTGACCACCGAAACCACGTCGCCTATGGCAACTTCCACAATCGGGGTGGGAACAGCCAGTCCCAACGATCCGGTGGGGATGCCGGGTCCCATCGAGCCGCTGGCAAAAACCAGCGGTTTCACCCCAAACAGCACAGCCGCAAGCGTCATGAGCAGGCACAAGGATCCGAGGATCGCCCCGGCATTCAGCGCAAGGCGCTGGAGCGGGTTGCCGTTGCGTGCATCGGATTTGATCCGTTCCTGGTTTCCCACCTTATGACCCCACCGTTCCGGTGAAGACCAGGTCCAGCTTCGTGGTGGCGCCTTGCAGGTTGTTGGCCGCGGTCACGGGCAGCGAGTACTGCACGCAGAGTGTTTCCGAAGCGCCTGCGGCCAGTGTCGATACTTCAACTGACCCGCCGAAAGCTGATCCAGCTTTCTTATCTACGATGGCCGCTGTGCCGGAACAAGTCGCGCTCGGTGCGGTGCCGCTGACCGTGGATCCGGTCTTCACCTGTACCTGCATGGCCTTGCCCAATTCGACGCCGCCGCTGTCGGTGATGCTGCCCCTGATGGAATACGGCAGCTCGACCGTGCTGGTGTTCTTCACGACAACTACCGCTGCGGCGCTGGCTCCCGGGTACCAGTTCACCGAGGAGACCGGCACGGTGTAGCTTTCGGAGGTCGCGCTGGAGGCCGTTGCTCCGACCCCGAGCGATACCTTTGCGGCGGTGATGCTGGTGGTCGCCGTGGCGGTTCCGGTCCAGGCCGCCAAGGTGGACACCGAGCCGAGGCCTACCAGGATTCCCATCGACAGGATCGCCTTGACCTGTACCGATCGTCTGCTCATTGAGATGCTCCTTGGGGTGCCTGCGCCTGGGCGCCGTGTTGCTTCGAACGTAGATATAGCGTTGCGCCGGCCCCGGCCATGCCTAGCGCCAGCGGGATCGCCCAGCCGCTGAAGCCGGTGGATCCCAGCTCGTCCGGCGGACGCTCCCCTTCCACGTCAGGAGAATGGGGACTGCCCGGCGGCTGCGGGGCCTCCGGCGATTCGGGTTCCTGCGGGATCCCGCCGGCGACCTCGATCGCGCTGATGTCCAGGCTCAGCGACCGCTCCCGGTCCTGCGAGGAATTTCCGGCAGAAACCGGCAGGCTTGCCTCCAAGGCGAAGTTTGCGCGCTGCTGCGGATCCAGCCGCATCGTGGGGTTTCCCGCCACCGCGAACTTCAGCCCGGCGGCGGGGGCCGAAACCACTGGTTTTACCGTGACTTCGATGGGATGGGGCCGGTCATTGCGGATGGAGAGCTCTCCGGTCAGCCGGTCTCCGGGAACGAGCCGGATTTCTCCGCCGAACAGTTCGCCCGGGCTTTCCCGGAATTCGCCGCCGTCCACGCTGTAGCTCAGGCCCCGCGGGTCATCTCCGTCCCCGTGCGCTCCGGGGGTCCCCGCGCCCAGCAGGCTGCCCGCGAGCACCACTGACAGCATGGCCCTGGTTGGCGCCGCGAACTTCATGACGCCTTCTTCCCGCGGTGCTCCCGCCATGCCCCGGTGAACATCACCAGCGAATAGGACAGCAGTCCCCCGATGGCCAGCCAAGTCAGCCAGGTCCGCTGCGAAGCGCTGAGCGCTGAATTCAGGTAGCCGAGCCATGGCAGCGAATACCAGAGCTTGCCGCGCACCTGTTCCGCGACGATCGGCGCATCGTCGGTGTTGTTGGCGTCCCCGCGCAGCACGAACTGCCGCTCGCCGGAAAGCGACGAGGCCACCGAGACAACGCGATGGGTCACCACGCCGGGTTCCCCGGATTCAAGCTGGTAGGTGAGCACGTCTCCCACCTCGATGGCTTCAACCGGAACCGGTTTGACCACGACCAGCCGGCCCGGAGGGAAGTCCGGCCGCATGGATCCGGTCAGCACGGTGTAGGCGGTGGCCCCGCCGAGCCGGGGAATGACCACCATGACGGCAAGCAGGCAGAGCACGATGAAGAGCGCCAGCCAGGACAAGACCTGGCCGGCCCACCAGAACGGCCCGGTTTTCTGTTCTTCCCGACGCCGTTGCGCCCGCGTCAGCACCGTCATTTCTGCTGTCCCGTGAAGCTGAGGGTGGGCGCCATCCTGCCTCCGGCCGCGGCCTGCGAGGTGCCGGCCGGAAGGCTGAGCCTGACGCACAGCGCTTCGGAGGCCGACGGGGTTCCTGCGGCCGAAAGCTCGCGCGGGCTGGCGAAGGCCGCGCTCGCGTTAAGCGGGCCCGAATAGAGCAGCTGTCCGCTGATCTGCTGCGTTCCCGTGCAGCTTGCAGGCGGCACTGCCGCATAGATGCTGATGGTTCCTGCATCCGCCAGCGCCTGGTCCTTGGCGCTGCCCGATGCGGTTCCCGTGGTGATTCCCGCCAGCCCGTAAACCAGCGGCGTCGTTCCGGCGTTGGAGATGGTCAACGGAGCCTGCACGAATGACCCCGGCAGCAGATTCTGGGAATTAAGCTCGGCGAAGACGTAGTCCTTCGCCGCCGAGCTGCCGTTGCCCGCCAGCAGGCTCAGCGAACCGGTCCGGACTTGCCCGGCATCGATCTGCCCTTCGGCACGCCAAGCAGCGACCGTGGTCTGGGTGCTGAGTCCCAGCACCAGCACCACGGCCGCCGCCGCTGCGAACTTCAGGGATTTCGGCATGCCGGTTCGTGAGTCCACCAACCGCTAGCTGCGAACCTGGTCCAGCGTCAGCGTCAGTGCGTCCAGATCGATTGGCTTGTCCATGGTGTCGGTTGGCGTGGATGCAGCAGTTCCGGCTGGGAAGGTCACGGTGATTTTAACCGGCACCTGGTATACACCCTGCTCCGCAAAGGAAATCACGTTGCCGGCCTGGGTCAGGCCTTCGGCCGTGGCATCGATTTCAAGGCCGAGATCGATTTCGTCCTGCAGCTCCGGCGGCAGCGCCTGAAGCGTGCCCACCGACAGCGCGCCTTCGATGTTCTTGCCCTTAGCGTCAATCCGCACGGTCTGCGTGTAGGCCACTACGTCGCCGGGAACGATTTGCTCGGTGGTCGGATCGAACGGCACGCCTGCTCCGCCGTCGCTGATGTCGGTCCAGACGCCGTTGTCGTCCACGGTGAGCGTCAGGTGGCCGGTTTCCACGGTTCCCGCGTCGACGGTTTCGGTCTGTTGCCACAGCGCGGCGGTTCCCGCTCCGGTCACCAGCAGGACGCCGGCGGCGGCTGCGGCAATGGTCGCCTTGGTTGTCTTCTTCATGATTCAAATCCTCAAAATTTCCGAGCGCTCCCCGCGCACTTACTTTCGAGTGAATCCGGATTCCCACACGGGCACAACATGCACTCGGTCACCACCCAAAGCACCATGGCATCGACAGCCCACCCGTTCGCCAACCGGCTATTTCGAGAACTTCCAAACAGGCATATAAAGCCACCTTGACTAGCCCGTATGGGAATGCCGATGGATGCCGCAAAAGATTACGCCAGTCGTTTTTCCAGTTGGCCAAGCACGGGCTGCGGGTCGACAAAAAAGACTGGCCGACCGGCCAGGGTACATGGCCGATCAGCCATGCGGAATCGTGGCGGCTACCTGGCGGAGTCAGGCGCCGAGGCGAAGAGGTTCAGACCCAGCGCACGGGAAAGGTGGCCGATGGCCAGCTGGCCGCGGACGGAGTTGCCCGCCATGTCGAGGCGCGGCGAAAACGCGCCGATGGCGCCCTTGCCCGGAGCCACCGCGACAATGCCTCCCGAAACCCCGGACTTGGCGGGGATACCGATCTCGAACAGCCAGTCCCCGGAACGCTCATACAGCCCGTTGGTGGCGACGGTGGCCAAGGTGTCACGGCAGACATCCGCGCTGACCACCTGCTGGCCGGTCACGGGGTTGATGCCGCCGTCGGCCAGGGTCGCACCCATGACCGCCAAATCGTGCGCCGTGACGTTCAGCGAACACTGCTTGGTGTAGATGTCCACCGCGTTGTTCGGGTCTCCGTCCAGCTGACCGTAGCTCTTGAGCAGCCGCCCCAGCGCCTTGTTGCGTTCGTTTGCCTCGGATTCGGATTCGTACACTTCGTCGTCCAGCGTCAGCGGGCGGCCTGCAAAAGCCGAAAGCCCTTCGCGCACGTTCTCCCATTTCTTGGCGGCGCTCTTGCCTGCGATCATTTCGGTCGTCGCGATGGCCCCGGCGTTCACCATCGGATTCATCGGGTGCCCGTTGTTCAGCTCGACCGCCATCACCGAATTGAATGGCATGCCGGTATTGTTGACGCCGATCTTCTCATGGACAACTTCGTGCCCGTGCTCTTGCAGCACCAGGGCGTAAACGAACATCTTGGAGATGGACTGGATGGAGAATTGGTGGTGGCAATCGCCCACCCCGTGCACGGTGCCGCCGACGTGCGACATGGAAATGGCGAAGGTTTCCGGCTCGACCTGCCCCAGGACTGGTATGTAGTGGGCGAGCAGGCCCTCGTCAACGTCCGAATAACGTTCATGTGCTTCGAGCAGCAGCTCGTCGATGCGTTGATGGGCGAGAGTACCGGTGGATACCTGCTGGACAACGTCATCAAAATCGGTAGGAATGCTCTCATTCCCGTCCGAGGTATAGGTCATGATCACCTTGCTCTTCGTCGAAGAAATCGAATTCTGGCTTCGTTCAGAGACTATCAACAGCTCAGGTTGTTGGCACGCGGCACCCTGAAGACCTCCAGCCGGCGCGTTCGACGTACTTTGGCATTCCCGGCATGACGCCCGCGGCGTTTCCCCCAGGTGGTCCGCGTCTCCATCGTCTTGCCGCACGCCGCAAATGCGTGTGTTTTCACCTACATTGTGCAGCAACTTACAGCGAACAGCCCCCGACCTGACCTAGCATTTTGAGTATGGCTAAGGGTATTACTTTTCATACGCGCAAGTGGGTTCGCCCAGAAGACTTGAACGCAAACGGCACGCTCTTCGGCGGCAGCCTGCTGCGCTGGATCGACGAGGAAGCGGCGATCTACTCGATCATCCAGCTCGGCAACAAACACGTGGTCACCAAGTTCATGTCTGAAATCAACTTCATCGCTTCCGCCAAGGAAGGCGACCTGATCGAGATGGGCCTGACCGCCATCGATTTCGGACGCACCTCGATCACCCTGCGTGCAGAGGTCCGCAACATCTTCACCCAGGAATCGATCCTGACCATCGAAAAGCTGGTGTTCGTGAACATGGGCTCGGACGGCAAGCCCGAACCCCACGGCTACGACCAGATCACCTACACCCGCGATCGTATCCCGCTGGAAATCACCAAGGCTCTCATCTAGGTTTCCGCACGATACCCGCAGCCATTTCCAGGTTGTTGGTCCACGAATCCGCCGTGGCTTCCGCGCTCCACCAGCGCCGGGGCCGCGGCGTTTTCCATTGCCCGAATTGTCGCCCGGGAACCGGCTAACGATCCGTTTTCCGGGCTTGGCGCATGGCTACCGCCATCCAGACCGCCGCCAACGCAAACATTACTCCGCCCTGCCAAGGCTGTGCATCGAGCGCACGCCAGATTCCGATGCTGGCGAAGAGCGCGGCAACAACCAACGCCGCCCCTGGTGAGATGCTGGTTTTCCACATGATCCCAGTCTCGTGCCTGGCCACTTTGAGGACCGGGATCGACATGCCAAATTCATGGTTTCCCGCTCGCCCGGGAAATTCGCCAAAACCATTGCACATGGGCCTGTCATGCGGAAGAGTACTGTGACGGAATTGCCTTGATCCCATCCAATATCGAAGAGAGACTCCCATGAGCCGGATGATATTCGTCAACCTTCCAACCTCGGACCTGACGCGGGCCGACAAGTTCTACGCAGCCTTGGGCTTCACCAAGAACGACACCTTCTCGGACGAGAATGCCACCTCATGGATCATCGCAGAGAACATTCTGGTGATGGTGCTGCAAGAAGAGTTCTTTTCGAGCTTCCTGGTGGGCGAGGACAAGCCTGCCTTAGGCCCGGGCCATCGCGAATGCCTCAACGCGTTGTCGGCGGATACCCGCGAAGAAGTCGATGAGTTCGTCGCCAATGCTCAGGCCGGCGGCGGGGCCATCTACCGGCCCGCAGATGAGCCGTTCCCCGGGATGTACCAGGCCGCGGTGCAGGATCCCGATGGCCATGTCTGGGAAATCGCGTGGATGAGCCCCGAAGCCATGGAGAATCCGGGAACCTAGTCAGCGCACAGACCCTTCGGCATCGCCGTGCAGCAGTTCCGCAGCCGCCCGTTGGCGTCTGCGGAACTGTTTTTTCATGCCCTTCGCCGGATAGATCGGTGTTTCCCAGCGCGGTTCGAGGCTGTCGCCCAAGGTGATTCCACGCAGCCGTCTGCCGAACATCGGCAGCACCCACTGGCGTATCCATTCGATGTCCCGCTGTAGAAGCTGGACCTGGCTCAAACACCTTATGTCTTCCAGCGGTTGGAATTCGAGCTGGTGCTGGGATCCGAGGATCTCCAGGATCCTGATGGCCATGTAGCGGTGCCCCGCACGGTTCATGTGCAGCTTGTCGGTGTCCCACATGCGCTGGTCGTGGTAGATGTCCCAGGCCCAGTAGTCGACTAAGGTCACGGTATCCGGATGCTTGCGGGCCAGCTGCCGGACCCTGTCGTTGAACTTCCAGTTCCGGTGCTTGAACGGGACCAACGCAGGATGCACCGGGATATCGAATCCGGTGAACAGCAAGATCTGCGCCCCGGATGAGGCCAGGCGGTCCACCGCCGCTTCGTAGCGGTCAAGCAAACGGTCCATGTCCTGCCGCAGTTCCAGGATGTCGTTGCCGCCGGCGTAGAAGCTGATGACGTCCGGCTTCAACGCGATGGCGGCGTCGATCTGCTCGTTAATGATCCGATCCAGCCGCCGGCTTCGAATGGCCAGGTTGGCGTATCGCCAGCTGGGGTCCGCCTTGGACAGCTGTTTGGCCACGCGGTCCGCCCAGCCGCGAACCCCGTTGGGCAGCCGGGGTTCCCAGTCCCCTACCCCTTCGGTGAATGAATCGCCCACCGCAACAAATAACCTGCCCATGGGAGCCAATCTAGGTTCGGCGCTTGGCCGGTTGGTGGAGCCGGCGCTAACACCAGATTAATTCCCCGCCGCGAAGTACGCAGGAACGGTGCGGGGGCGCCTACCGTGCCCTGCTCAGCTGTTCTGCTGCACCAGATGCAGCACCTGGCGCCACGCGTGGTCTGCGCCCGGGGCCATGTCCACCAGAGCGATCCGTTCCAGCGCAACGGCATCCCCTTGCGCGCGGCTGCGCCCGTGGTGATGGGTGATGTGCGGACGATAGCCCGGGCCGGTGAAGCGGACCGAGGCAATGCGCCCCCGGTTTTCCAGCACGATTTCGCACAGCCGCTCGTGCAGCAGCTGCAGGGCCGGATCGGGCTCCACCAGCGACACCAGCAGGTTCTCCTGGCGGCCGAACCAGGCCTGTCCGGCGACTTCCAGCCCGACGCCCAGCGCGGGACGGGCGGCCTCCGACAGCTGTTCGGCAAAGCGGTCCAGGACTCCTGGAGCCTCGGGCAGGTCGAAACGCAGCAGGGTGATGTGCAGCGGCCAGTCCTCGCGCCGGAAGTACTGGTCGGGGGCCACCTGTTCAACGAATACTGCTGCCACCAGATTGTGCATGGCATCAGTCTGTCATCTTCGGCCGGCACGCATTCGGGTTTTCCCTACCAATGTTCTCCGGTTCCCTCGGTGTTGCAGCAAAACCCTGCTCAATAGGATTGAGTCATGACTTCAACACTGCAGACCCAATCGGGCGTGCTTCCTGCTCGTCCCCCGTTGCGACTTGGCTTGACGCTGTTGCATCTGGCAGCCCTCGGAACCCTCGGCGTGGTTGTCCTCCCGCTGGTCATTGCCTGGTTTGCCGCGGGCGTTGGGCTGACGTTCCTGCTCGGCTTCGGGCTCCTTGTGCTGACAGGTTTGCTCTACGCGCTCTTCGGCCTGGCACGGTTCGAGATTCGTCGGGTTTCCGACCTCTACGACCTCCGGGTCGAGCCGCTGGTTTGGCGCCCCCGCCAGCACCCCGGATTCGGAGCCTATGTCCGCTCGCTGGGACACAATCTGGCCAGTGGCCGGATGTGGGCGGCCTTCGGTAGCTTCGTGATTTCATGCTTCGCCGGCGCCACCATGCTCAGTGGATTGGAATGGATGATCCGACTGTGCGTCACCGCTTTCGCCCCGCTGACCCAGGCTGAAATCGTCCCCGGTCCCTTCGGCATGGATATCCCCGCCGGCCAGGCTCCCTGGATGCTGGTCGTCGCGTTGCTCGGCGCGGCGCTGGCCGTGGCCATGATCTTCATGCACCGCGCGGTCACCGTGGGAATCATCGGATCCACCGCTCGGGAAACCGAACTGACCGAACGCGTGCGCACCACCGCGGTGCAGCGCGAAGGCGCGATGCGCGCCGCGGAGCTTGAGCGCACCCGCATCGAACGCGACCTGCACGACGGGGTCCAGCCCCGCTTGGTCTCCGTGGCCATGACCCTCGGCCTGGCGCACCAGCAGATCGACAGCAACCCCGAGCAGGCCAAGGCCCTGGTGGCCGAGGCGCATGCCTCCACCAAGTCGGCCATCACCGAGCTGCGGCAACTGACCCGGGGCATCTACGCCTCGGTGCTCGATGACCGCGGGCTGGACGCGGCGCTGTCCGCCATCGCCGGACGCTCGCACATCCCTGTACAGCTCGATGTCCAGCTCACCGGGCGTTACGCCCGGCATGCGGAGGCGGCGGTGTATTTCGCCATCGCCGAAGCGTTGACCAACGCGGCCAAGCACTCGCGGGCCTCGAACTGCCGGGTCACGGTGCGCGAACGCGCCATCGGACAGGAGCAGCCGATGCTGTGGGCCCGCATCGAGGACAACGGCACCGGCGGCGCCCGCATCATCCCGGGCGGCGGACTGGACGGCATCTCGAACCGCGTGGTCGCGGCAGGGGGAACCATTACGCTGGACAGCCCGCAGGGCGGTCCCACCGCGCTGGAGGTGAACGTGCCATGCGCGTCTTGATCTGCGAAGACTCGGTCCTGTTGCGCGAGGGCCTGGTCCGCCTGCTGGCCCACTCGGGCCACGAGGTCGTGGCCGACCTGCCGGACACCACCGGACTCATGGGCTTCCTTCAGACTGCGGAACCGGAGAACTTCCCGCAGATCTGCATCCTGGACGTCAGGCTTCCGCCCACCTACACGGACGAGGGCATCCGGGCGGCGCTGGCAGTCCGCGGCCGCTACCCCAACCTCCCGCTGCTGGTGCTTTCCCAATACGTGGAGGAGCGTTACGCCTCGGATCTGATCGCCACGCAGTCCGGCGCCCTGGGCTACCTGCTCAAGGACCGGGTGGCGGATGTCGCGGACTTCATCGCCTCCCTGGAGCAGATCGCCTCCGGCGGCACCGTACTGGACCAGGAAGTGGTGGCACAGCTGTTGACCCGGCGAAACCATGATTCAAAAATGCAGCAGCTGACCGACCGTGAACGAACCGTGCTCGCAGCCTTGGCCGAGGGCAAGTCCAACCAGGCCATCGCCGCGCTGCTGTTCCTCTCCGAGGCCAGCGTCGAAAAATACATCACCTCCATCTTCCAGAAGCTCGGACTGGAAGCCGACGGAATGGGCAACCGGCGTGTGCTGGCCGCCCTGGCCCACATCGAAACCCTGGGCACCAACCGCACAGACAGGACGAACCCATGAGCACCCAGACCCTGAACCCCCTGCCCCCGCAGGAACCCGCGCCGCGGGGGTCCGCCACGGCGCTGAACATCATCCTGGCCGTGATCGGCGTGCTGGCGCTGCTGACCGTCGGAATCGGTGCGGCACGCAGCGCGATGGCCACGCTGAACAGCAGCCACGTCGTGCAGACCGCTGATGCCAAAGGCATTACGGCGCTGGATATCCAGGCGAACTCCGGCAGCTTCGAGCTGCAGTTCACCGACACGACCGAAGCGGTGCTGGAGGTCCGCAGCACCTCGGGAAGCGCTTGGGCGCTGAACCGGTCGGGATCGACGTTGCAAGTCCGCCCACCGGCGGGCTGGAACGACTTCTGCTTCTTCGGCTGCACCAAGGCCGACAATGAGATCAAGCTGACGCTGCCGGAAGAACTGAACAACGGGACCCTGGATGCGAAGTTCGAGCTCGGAGCCGGCGAATTCCGGGCCAACGGCAACTTCAACGATCTCGGGCTGGACGTCAGCGCAGGCGAACTGAATATGCTGGGATCGGCGCATACGGTGGATGCAAAGCTCGGTGCAGGATTCGCCGGCCTGGTGCTCAGCGACGTGGACACCGCGACCCTGGAAGTTTCGGCCGGGCGCATGTCGGCCGAGCTCGACGGGACCGCGCCAAGCTCCGTCAATGCCCGGGTCAGCGCCGGCTGGATGGACTTGGTTGTCCCGGACACCAGCTACCACGTGGTGTCGGATGCGTCAGCGGGATCCTTGAAGAACAACCTGGATAATTCCAGCAGCTCCAAGCATCAGATCAGCGTGGAAGTATCGGCTGGCTCCGCGGTGCTGACCCCGGGAACTGAAGCCAGCGGCGAATAGAAAAAAGAAGCAGCCAGGGAGTGCGCCGGCAGAAGCCGGTGCACTCCCCTTGGCGGGTCCCTTGCAGCGTTAAACGTGGTCGAGATGCACGCGGACGAGCCGTACGAACCCTTCCGGGTCGGTGGCATGCACCAGATGTCCGGTGTCCAGGGATCCCACAGGGCAGTCAGGCATGATGCGGCCGAGTTGTTCAACGTGTTCGGAGGGGACGAAGCTTTGCGGCCCGCCTCCGATAGCAAGCGTGGGGATGGCAATACCCGCGAAGACGCTCGGCCACGCTGGATCCGGCTGGTCGATCTGCGGACGGATCTGTTCAACCATGGCCCAATCGAATTCCAGCGACTCATCCTTAATGCCGGGCACTCTGAATGCGGCAAACCCACGTTTGCGAGCAGCACGCGGGATATTCGGCGAAATCAGCGCTCGGGCACGGCGACCGTCACCTCCAACGGCGCGCACCGTGGAGCCCTGCTTCTCGATTTCCCTTCGAAACGATTGAACCACCGAGCATCATTGCCTGCGTCCGCCGGGACACCCCGCACGATATGCAGACCCGTTGCCCGGGTTTTCGTGCGTTCGGTGAGGTTTTAGGCCTGGTTCTTCTTCATGGCAGCCAGCCGCGCCTCGATTTCCGACATTTCAGGGGCGGAGGCCTCCAGCTGCGCCGTGCCGTCCGCTTCTTCCAGGATCTCGGCGGCCGGGGCATTGGCAGCCTTCATCGCGGCCAAGCGCGCGTCGACTTCAGTGGCGGCACCCAGATCCTCGAGCTGCGCGAACTGGGAATCCAGGGAGGACGCCGCGAGCTCGGCCGCACCGCGGACTTTCGCTTCGTCCTGGCGGATCTTCTGCTCGAAGCGGCTGATCTCGCTGCTCGGGTCGTTGATATCCAGAGCCTTGATGGTGTCCATCATCTGGTTCTGGGTCTTGGCGTTGCGGGCGCGGGCCACCAGCTCGTCGCGCTTGGAAACCAGCTCCTGGCGCTTGGTCTGCATGGTGTTCAGGCCAGCCTTGAGCTTGTCAACGACCTCGCTTTGGGTTCCCACGGTGGAAGCCAGCGCACCGGCCTTCTTCTCCGCGGCCATCTGGCGTTGGATCGCTACAGTAGCCAGCTGGTTGAACTTCTGCTGGTTGGTGGCATCGCCTGCGGCGGCGAATTCCTCGGCCTTGTTCGAGGCGGCCAGGGCCTTGGAACCCCACTCTTTCACTTCGTTCCGCGCCTTGGCCAGGTCTTCCTCGGCCATGCGCAGGTTGCCGATGGTCTGGGCCACCGCCTGCTCAGCTTCGGCAATGTTGTTCGTGTAGTCGCGGACGGTCTGGTCCAGCATCTTCTTGGGGTCTTCCAGCGCGTCGATTGCCGCGTTAGCGTTCGCCTTGCCGATACCGAAAATTCGAGCCCAAATTGATTGTTTCTTGGCCACGTGCCATCCCTTCGTCTACCTCTTTAACCTTAGGGGAAGCATGGATGGTTCCCGAATCTGCGAATTGTTTCAGCGATGCCGCCCACCCTGTCAAGGGATTGGCCGCTCCCCGCGACGCCACAGGATAAGTAATATATTATATAGCACTGGTCTTCCTGTACTGGAATCAGAGATCACGCACGATTCCATTTCATCCAGACCCCGACGGAGCGCCTGAATGCCAACCGAAAAGTACACAAGCATTGACTACCACACCGCGGGCGAGCCGTTCCGCATCGTGACCGATCTGCCCGTGGCCCTTGAAGGTCCAGATGTTCCCTCCAAACGGGTCTTCGCCATGAATTCACCCCAGGTGGAGCGGATCCGCCAGATCCTGTGCTTCGAGCCGCGCGGGCATGCAGACATGTACGGCGGCTTCGTCACCGCCCCGAACGACGACGGGGCGCACTTCGGCGTGCTCTTCTGGCACAAGGACGGGTTCTCCACCGCCTGCGGCCACGGCACCATCGCACTGGGGGTCTGGGCTTTGGAACACGGCATCGTGCAGCCGGATCCTTCCGGCGTGACCGATGTGGTCATCGACGTGCCGTCCGGTCGGGTCATCTCCCGCGTCCACACCGATGCAGACGGCGCGGTCACTCACGCGGACTTCATCAACGTGGCCAGCTACGTCATTTCCAAGGACGTCGCCGTGCAGACCGCACGCGGAGAAGTCGCCGTGGACGTCAGCTTCAGCGGGGCCATCTACGCGCAGCTTGATGCGGCTTCGGTCGGCCTGAGCGTCACGCCCGAAAACTATGGCGAGATCATCGCGATCGGCCGCGAAATCAAGTGGGCCCTGAACGATTCAGCGCACGCACAGCACCCGAGCGATGCACGGCTCAGCGGCATCTACGGGACCATCGTGTTCGAGGACCTCTCGACCGGGGGCGAGGTGATCCAGCGCAACGCCACGGTCTTCGCCGACGGGGAGGTGGACCGCTCCCCCTGCGGGTCGGGAACCCGCGCCCGCGTCGCCACGCTCACCAACCGCGGCTTCCTGACCAAAGGCCAGCTGCTGCAGCATGGCTCGATTGTCGGATCGCAGTTCCAGGCCGTGGTCCTGGAGCACCAGCAGGTCGACGGGGATTCCGCCGTCATCCCGCAGGTCACCGGCACCGCCTACCAGACCGGCGAGCATACCTTCATCGTGGACCCGCGCGATGAACTGACTCCGGGATTCATGCTGCGATGAGCCAGTCGATCCCGTTTCTCACCGCCGGCGAATTCTACGACCGCGTCAGCCCGGTCCGCGCCGTGCGCGCGCTGCGCGACACCCTGCGCGCGGGCTTCGACCCCGCCGCAGACCACCAGCGGATCAGCAGCAAGTTGAGCTCCGGCGAGTTCCTGCTCATGCCCTCGGAAGCCGGAGACATCGCCGGCATCAAGGTGCTCTCCGTGGCCCCGGGAAATCCCGCGCGCAACCTGCCGCGCATCCAGGGAACCTACATCCTCTTCGACTCCGAAACGCTGACCCCGCGCCAGTTGATCGACGGGGTGGCGCTGACCAATGTGCGAACCGCCGCAGTTCGCTGGCCGCCATTCAGGATGCCCTGCTTGAGCGCGAAGGCCCGCTGCGCGTGGTGCTCTACGGCGCAGGGCAGCAGGGCATGTCCCACCTGTTGACCCTGCGCGCGGTACTGGAAGGCCGCCGGGAGATCGAGTCGGTGACCGCCGTGGTGCGGTCGACGCAGAACTACGCGCACTTGGAGGACATTGAGGTGGCAGCAGCCGGCAGCGCCAGGGCCGAGGAAGCCACCGCAGCAGCCGGGCTGGTCATCTGCACCACCACCGCCCGCCAGCCGCTGTTCGATGCGCAGCTGATCAACCCCTGCGCCGTGGTGGTGGCCGTGGGATCCCACGAGCCGGACGCCCGAGAGCTGCCCGCCGCGCTGCTGGGACGCTCCACCGTGGTGGTCGAGGATATCGCCACCGCGCTGCGCGAATGCGGGGACGTCGTCATGGCCATCGCCGAGGGCGAGCTGTCTGCGCAGCAGCTGCTGACGATGGCCCGCGCGGTCCGGGAGCCCGAGCTGCTGCGCGGCAACGGACCGGTGGTCTTCAAGAGCTCGGGCATGGCCTGGGAAGACCTGGTCCTGGCCGGGGCAGCCGCGTCGGTTGAGGCGGCTTCCGACTGACTCAGTTCTCGAAGTGCCGCAGGTAGCGGCCCGGAGCATCGAGGAACGACCGCCAGTTCCGCACCATCTCCAGGTCGTCATAGGTGCTTTCGCGCAGCCCCCACTCGCCGATCTCGTAGAGCCTTGCCTGGGGCAGGGAGGCGAGGATCGGCGAGTGGGTGGACATGATGACCTGGGATCCTGCTCGGAGCAGGTCGCTGATGTGCGAGAGCAGCATCAGGCAGCCGTTGAAGGACAGGGCCGACTCCGCTTCGTCGAAGATCCACAAGCCGTTGACCCGGGAGCGGTCGGTGAAGAATTCAATGAAGGATTCGCCGTGGCTCTGGAAGTTGTGCAGTCCTCCGGAGCCGATGGAATCCAGGTAGGCGAAGTGCCCGTGCATGGTTTCGGCGCGCAGGAACACCCCCGCCCGCGAGGCCCCGGCGCTGCGCACCAGCTGCAGGTGCTCGGAGAGCTGCGATTCGGTGGGCTGGGTCTGGTGGCGTGCGTTGGTGGTGCCGCCCTCCGCATTCAGCTCGTAGGCGGCGGCGATGGCTTCCACGATGGTGGACTTCCCCGAGCCGTTCTCCCCCACCAGCACCGTCAGCGGCGCCAGCTCAAGGCCGTCGTCGAGCAGCTGCTCCACGGCAGGGATGGTGGCAGGCCAGGCCCCGCGCGGCATCGGAGCCAGCGAATGCTCGGCCACGCGCCGCACCGGTTGGTAGTCGAGAAATCCGCTCATGCCCCGACGCTACCAAACCCACCCCCCCCGGAACAGGCTCCCGCACGCAACACGGCGGCAACCGGCGGCCCCGAGGGACCGCCGGCTGCCGCCGATCTGTGTTCAAACGGCCAGGCTAGGCCTTGATGCTGTTCTTGACCGGAACCATGTTCCCGGCGAAGAAGTCAGCGATCTCCGCGCGGGCGGTCAGCGGGAAGATGCCTGCCACGTACTGGTCCGGGCGGACCACCACGATGGCGCCGTCGGTGCTGATCTCGCGGTCGCGGAAGATGTCGCGGCCGTGGCCGGCGCAGAACACCTGGTTGATGTCGTGCAGGCCGAAGGGAACCTTGACCGGCTGGAACGCCTTGGGCACGTCGTGCAGCTCCACCTCGGTGTAGTCCTGCTGGTAGACCGCCTTGAGGTCGAAGACAGCATCCTCATCGCCCCCGGCCGGGGTGTACAGGTTGCGCGGCGAGGCTTCATCCTGGCTCCACCAGGCGGCGAAGTCAGCCATGGCGGTGCCTTCCAGCGCCGGGGCGGCCTGGTCGGCAAAGGCGTAGACGCGCCAGCGGCCGTCCGCCTCGTGCAGGTGGCCCAGGTGGCGCCAGCGGTTATCCGAGCGGCGGATGACCTCGGCGGATTTGAAGCGCTTGCCCACGGGGAAGCCCGCGGCCAGCGCCTGGTGCTCGGTGCCGGTGGTGATGGAGGATTTGGTGTACTGGGTCATGAAGCCGGCGGGGAACTCCATGGTCTTGGTGTAGTACTTCTCCAGCTCGTCCGGATCTTCCCAGTCGTCCACGGACTTGGCCATCAGGGTGGACCATTCCTTGTCGAAGTCGATCAGGTTCTGGGCGATGACCTTGCGCTCTTCGGCGTAGGAATCCAGCAGGGATTCCGGGGCGCGGCCTTCGAGCACCGCGGCCAGCTTCCAACCGAGGTTGAAGCCGTCCTGGATGGAAACGTTCATGCCCTGGCCGGCCTTGGCCGAGTGGGTGTGGCAGGCGTCGCCCATGATGAAGGCGTGCGGGGTGCGGGAGCCGCGCTCGTCCTCGGAGACGTCGTCGAAGCCGTCGGTGATGCGGTGGGCCACCTCGTACACGGAGAACCAGGCGACGTTCTTCACGTCCATGGTGTACGGGTGGATGATGCGGTTTGCGGTCGCAACGATCTCTTCCACCGGGGTTTTGCGGATGGCGCCGGCGTCCTCGGCAGTCAGTTCGCCCAGGTCCACGTAGAAGCGCACCAGGTAGCCGCCCTCGCGAGGGATGAGCAGGATGTTGCCCGCGTCGTGGGACTGGATGGAGCACTTGACCTGGATGTCCGGGAAGTCGGTGTTGACCATGACGTCCATGACGCCCCAGGCGTGCATCGAGGCGTCGCCGTGCAGCTTGTGGCCCAGGGAGCGGCGCACGGAGCTGCGGGCGCCGTCGCCGCCGACCAGGTACTTGGCCTTGACGGTGCGCTCCTCGCCGGAACGCTCGCCGGCGCAGTACTTGATGCGCGCGGTGACCGGGTACTCGGCTTCCGGGTCGATGTCGCAGTCGAGGAACTCGACTCCGTAGTCCGGGACGATCTTGCCCGGGGCGCGCTCGGCGTCACGCAGGAAGTAGTCCAGGATGCGCGACTGGTTCACGTAGATATGCGGGAATTCGCTCATGCCGGTGGAGTCATCGGCCGCGCGGGAGTGGCGCTTGATGTTGGCTGGATTCTCCGGATCGGGGGTCCAGAAGCACATTTCAACGTTGCGGTAGGCCTCCTCGACAACCTCGTTGGCGAAACCGAAGGCTTGGAAGGTCTCCACCGAACGAGCCTGGATGCCGTCAGCCTGGCCGACGTCCAGACGGCCCGGACGCAGCTCGATGGCGCGGGCGTTGATGCTTGGGAAGCGGGACAGCTGGGCGGTGACCACTGCGGCGGCCGGGCCGGTGCCGACAATCAGCACATCCATCTCATCAGGGATTTCCATGGAACGGTCAATGCCATAGCCCTCGGCAGGCTTGACGCGTGGATCTCCGGAGACGTAGCCCCTGTGGTGAATCTGCATTATTTGGCTCCTCGAGGTGTCACACAAACATCTTTGTCTCTATATTTGCGACACGGTTGTAACTATAGATACAAGAGTAGCTTTCAAGTACGCTGTCTTCAAGACGTAGGTCACAAGCGTTGTCGACCTGCGTCACTTCCGATACGTGAAAATGCGGTGCTCCACGCCCGCAATGAAAAGATTGTTCAATGACCAAAACCTCCAAGGGCAGCATTGAAGGCGGATCCCAGACCCTGGGACGCGGGCTGGAAGCACTGACCCTGATCGGTGAATCCACGCGGCCGCTCAGCGTTCCCGAACTCGCCGAGGCACTGGGCATCCACCGATCGATGGCCTACCGCTTGGTGAAGACCTTCGAGCAGTACGGGTTCGTCGAGCGTATGCCCTCCGGAGACCTGGAGCTCGGCGCCCGGCTGGGCGCCCTGGCCCGCAACGTTGCCAAGTCCCTGCAAGCCGCCGCCGCCCCGCATCTAGCCACGGTGTCGGACCAGCTGCAGATGACCGCCCTGCTGGTGGTTTTCGACGGCGAAGCCGCCGTCACACTGAGCACCGCCGAACCCCGGCTGGCCGATGCCACCGTGGCCCAGCGCCCGGGCACCCGGCACCCCATCGACAACGGGGCTCCGGGACGCGTCATCCGTTCCCAGCTCCATCCCGAGCAATACCCTGCCAAGGACTTCGAATTCAGCCACGACGAGGTGATCCCGGGACTGACGTCGATCGCCGTGCCGCTGTTGCTGCCACAGGGCAAGCCGGCCGCCATCGCGGTCATCTATCCCCCGCGCGATCTGGACGAACAGCATATCGCCTCGGTGCTCGCCGAAGCCTCCGTGCGTATCTCCTCCACGCTGGGCCTGCGGATCTAGGACGATTCCGCTCAGACGGCAAGAGCCGGGAAAACTGCGTGAACAGTTTTCCCGGCTCTTGCCATTGCCGCAGCTCCTCGAGCTAGGCGGTGCAGGCTTCGTTGGAGCAACCGGCATCGCGCGGCTTGTAGCCGTTGGTGCCTTCGACCTTTTCCCAGACCACATGGCGGTGCTGCCCGCAGCGTTCGCAGGGCGGAGCAAGGTAGGTGGCGCGTTCTTCCATGGTGTATGTCCGAAAATCTCCCATGACAACCTCTCGGAGTTCACTTGGGGTCCCTGAACCAAAAACCACAGGACCAGTTGGGTGCCTTCACTCTACGCGCGGTTCCGCAAACCGGCTAGAGCCGATTTATGTCCGTTTCAACTGGTACAAAGTAGTTATCCACATCCCTGTCAGCCGACTTTCCTCCGTCGTGCCACACTGGGCCTGAGAACGCCCCGCCGGCTTCATCCGAAGCCTGCTCGCCACCGCCAAGGAAAGCATCATGAAGAATTCAGAACACAAGCTCCAGCGCCTGAAGGAGCGCATCACGCTCCTGCTGAACAAGGCCGAAAACACCAGCTACCCGCACGAGGCTCAGGCCTTCCAGGAACATGCCGAGCGGCTGATGGTGCGCTACGGCATCGGCAGGGCGGAACTCGATGCGCAATCCGCGCACCAGGGCAAGAAGCAGGAAGCCATCATCGAGGAACACTTCGAGATGCACGGCGTCTATCGGCTGGGACAGCGCGACGGCCTGTCGCAAGTTGGGCGAGCGTTCCGCACCGTCACGCTCCTCCAGACCAACTACTCGAATTCATGCAGGCTCTACATCATCGGCCACGAATCCGATGTGGCAACCGTAAAGACGCTCTTTTCGTCGCTGGTCATCCAGGCAACCCTTGCCATGACCCATTGGTGGGATACCGAGGGGAAATTCCAGTCAGCGCTTTGGACCGATTCGGCAAAGCAGATCGAGCGGCGGGAATTCCAGCGCAGCTTCTACGTGCAGGTCGCCATGAGGATCCAGGGGCTCTACCAGGAGGAAAGCGCCCAAGCCGGAACGGGAACCGACTTGGTCTTGGTGGACCGCAAACACCAGGTCGACGAGTTTGTCAGCGATAACTACCCGTACCTGCGCGCTTCCAGAAACCGGGCGAGCAGGGGCAGCATGGGAGCCGTGCTCGCCGGGCAAGCGGCCGGGCGACGGGCGGACTTGGGAATCGGCAAACACGTGGACGGGCCCAATGAGGCTCCGGATGCCATTGCCGGCTAAATCGTGGATCCGCTCATTCCGCTTGCGAGGCCGTCAAATTGCTTGCCCGCCGATCTCAGACGGGTCCGGGTTCCCGGTCCGTTAGCCAACAGCAACTGGAATTCTTGAGCACCATGTTCGACACGCTGGCTAGTTGCCTCGATTCTGGGACCAGTGCTCCATCAGCTTTTGCTGCGCTTGATGTTCGGTAAGTAGCGAGATGGCTTGCTTCGAAAGATGCAACTGTTCCTTCAATGCGGTTTCCATCCATTCCGGGAGACCAGTTCCTTGCTGGGGTTCGGGCGTAGCTTCGATCGATTCATAGAGTCTGCCCATTTGAACAATGACGTCTTTGAGTGGCTGAACCCGAGGATCATCGCCCATGCGTGCGACCCGCCGGGTCAGCTCGTCATGCACTTCTCCGTCCGAGCGGACACCGACTGCCCACACTTCAGAAATATCGAGCACTGGTACGCCGGACGCATCTTCGGTGACGCGCCAAACAATTCTCCAGTCCCTGTCTCCCACGACGAGTTTACGAAAACCAATCAGGGCACCAAGCAAGGGCTCCCCCGCATCGGGTGACTTTTCCAATAGGAGCATCTTCTTGAAAACGGCGCGTACGATCCTGGGATCTTTCCTATGCAGTCGATAGAGGTCAGCTACCGCGTCTTCGGTCAACCGGACGATGCACAACCGTTCCCCGGGCTGATTCACGAATTCTCAGGATCGGCTTCGCGAGCGTTCTCCGCTTCGAGCTCCGCACGATTCAAGTTGAAGAACTCCATGGCTTGATCCAGATCGGTACGCACCCCGCTATCTGTTGCGAAGCGCGCCATTACCAGAGCAGCATCCCGAAGGGTTTCGCGATCACGGCGTAATTGCGCGATCTCCCTAGCTGACACGATTTCAGCCACAACCTTTCCGTGGCGTGACAAAGACGTATCTTTGCCTTCTTCAGCAGCGGTTACCAATGCCGAAATTCCCGCACGGGATGCGTCTGTAATACTCATGGTGGCCATAAAAAAACTATATAGATTTCTGCCTAGATTTTCTAGGCATGGTCGACGCTACCCGTTCGGGCTAGGCTGACAGCGAGCTGGAGGTACGCCAAGCAGCTCGCACTCGTTTGCTTGGGTGCAACCGTTTCATGGGCCGCTAAACGCGTTGCACGAGATGCCAACGGCAAATTGGTATCAACGCACCTGCGTGCGCTGCTGGTCTTCGATATAGCGCGGGCGCCCGGCCATGATTCCGGTGTAGGTCTGGAACACGATCAACGCCGCGATAAGCCAGATGGGGGAGGTCCATGACCCGGTGACCTCATACAGCGCCCCGACGGCGAACGGACCGGGGAACGCGATCAAGTAGCCGGCCGACTGTCCGAAGGCCGAAAGCTTCGCTACCCCGGCGGCGCTGTGGGCTTTCAGCCCGATCATGGTCAGGGCGAGCGGGAAATTCGATCCGCAGATGCCCAACAGGATCACCCAGAGATAGGCGCCTTCCAGCGGGAAAGTGAGCATGCCGGCCACCGCGATCAGCCCGGCCACGCCGTTGATGATCACCAACGGCCCTTGGTGGGTGAACCGCGCGGCCAGCGCTGGCATCACAAATGACAACGGGACACCCACGCCTAGCAGGATCGCCAGCAGCGCACCGGCTTCGATGGGATCCATGCCCAAATCGGCGAAGATCTTCGGAGCCCAACCCATGAAGATATAGGCGACCGAGGACTGCCCGGCGAAGAACAAGGCAACCCACCAGGCCGTCGGATTTTTGTACATGGGGCCTATGGTTGCGGCCTGGACATGGTTCCGTCCGAATTCGCCATGCTGCGCGGCGATCTGGGAGCGCAAGCCGAGGTAGACAACAAGCCAGACCGCCAGGGCCAGCAGCGCGGGCAGCGCCCACACCGCCAAACCGATGCGCCAGTGGCCGCCGAGCATGTCATTGACCGGGACGCCCACTCCTGCCACAGCCGAGGCGCCCAGCGCCACCGCCGTGGTGTATGCCCCGGTGACCACGCCGATCTTGTGCGGGAACCACCGCTTGACCAGCACCGGCATCAGGATGTTGCCCACCGCGATTCCGGCCAGCGCCAACGCGGTGCACAGGAGGAATGTCCAGGTTTCCGGCGCGGCCGACCGAAGCAGGATTCCGGCGAGGATGGCGCCCATGGCGGCGATCACGACCAGTTCCGGCCCGCGCTTGCCTGTCAGGCGCGGGGCCAGCGGTCCCAGCAGCGCGAAGCACAGCGGAGGGACTCCGGTGATCATGCCTGCGATGAACCCGTTCATCTGCAGGTCCTCGATGGCCGGATCCAGCAGCGTCCCGAGCGAGGTGACTGCAGGGCGCAAGTTGATCGACGCCAAGATGATGGCCAGGACCAGCAGGACGCCGAATCCTTTGGGCAGCGCAAGGCGGGGCGGGGAAAAATCAGACATAGTAGGCACAGACTATCGGGCCGGGCGCTCCCGGCCTATCCGGCGCCGCTTGGTCCCCGCGCCGCCCACAGGCAACGCCGTTGGCTAGCCGAGTTTCGCGCGCACCATCTGCGAAACGGCCTTGCCGTCGAAGCGGCCGGCGATCTCGGCACCGACCAGCTTCATGGCGTTGCCCATGTCCTTCATGGTCAGCTCGTGGTCGGCCGCG
Organism: Arthrobacter sp. YC-RL1; assembly: GCF_001454985.1. Lineage (NCBI taxonomy): Bacteria > Bacillati > Actinomycetota > Actinomycetes > Micrococcales > Micrococcaceae > Arthrobacter > Arthrobacter sp. YC-RL1. Next base: position 621,235 of record NZ_CP013297.1, on the reverse strand, counting down.
AGCTCGGCCATGATCCGGTCCACAATGCCCTGGGCTTCGGTCTCGTCGAGCATCTTCGGCAGGTAGGTGGAGATGAAAGCCGCCTCGGCCAGTTCCCGTTCGGCCAAATCTGCGCGCCCGTCCCTGGCGGCGAGCGCGGCGGTTTCCTCGCGGTTGGCGACCTCCTTGCGCAGCAAGTTCTCCACGTCCTGGTCGCTCAGCTCGGTGGGGTTCTTCCCGGACTTCTCACGGGTCCCGATGGTGCTGATGATATTGCGCAGCGTGGTTTTCTCCATCTCGTTGCCCGCCTTCAGGTGGGTGATGCTGTCCTCGTGCAGGCGCTCTTTCAAAGTCATGTGATTCTCCTTCGTCGTACGTCTTCTCATCCACCCCCGACTTTACTCGCTTGCGGCATGGTGGCCGCGGGCCGTGAACGGCGTTTGGTAGCTTGAGCCTTATGAAACGCAGATTGCTGATCGCCGTGCTGGCAGCTCTTGCCGTCACGGCGGCGGCAGTGGCGCTGTGGGACCCGTGGGATCGCTGCGACGCACCCGAACCGGTGTGCACCGCGCTGGGCGAGATCGGTGAGCTGGACAATGTCCTGGACACCGAGGTGGATTACGATGCGGGGTCGTCCGCCGCCAACGGCTCGGGGCCGGTGCTGGTCCTGTGGACGTTCCGCCTGCCTGAAACGCTCAGCCCACAGCAGGCGGCAGAACTTGCGGCCCGCGCTGCCGAACAGGCCCAGGCCGTCGTGGTTGGCAATGTCGAACTCCAGCATGCAGTCAGCATCGTAGCCGGTATCCCGCAGGAATCCCAGGTTCCCGGCATGGAAACCTACCCGCTGCAGTTGATGCTGGGAGACCGTCCGAGGCAAGAGACGGCGCAGGCTTTCAGCTTCTGGCAGCAAGGAGCAACGCAAGTGGGCAACGGATCGGTGTCCGCCCCGAACACCGAAGCACTGCTTGAATTGGCGCAGCTCGCGCGGAGGCTGGACTACGAACCCACGCTTGAACTCCCCGACGGCTCGATTCGCTAAACCCCCAACGGGGAATTCAAGCTGGAGCAGGTGCAACTGGCAGTCGAAGCCGCGCAGCAGCCGAACGTTGCGAACGCCATTTTCGGTTCGGGCTCGTTGTCCGTGTATTCGAGCGCTGCGGACGACTCCGAGCAGACGGCCGACATCAAGCGGTGGCTCGACGCGCATGAACCCCTGTCGGAGCCGACAGCCTATACCCTGTCCAGCCCGGACGTCGGAACGATCTTCGACGGCTGGATCGGCCGGGAGCTGCCCGATCATCTCATGGCCAAGCCGCCGGTGCTGCCCGAGGGCGTCACGGCCTGGCCTGGCGATGCGAACGCCCCGACCTGCACCCAGGACGACCTCAAGCTCTCGTTGAGCAGCCCGGATGCGGCGCTCGGTTCACGATTCCTGTCTCTCTACGCGCACAATGTTTCCGCAAGCGCCTGCTCCCTGCAGGGCTATGCGCAGATCACGTTCCTGAATGCCGACGGCGACGTGCAGGATGATGCGGTCACCCGCCCGGAAACCCATGTGAGCGCGGAGCGGATCGTGGTTCCTTCCGGGGAATACGCCATCTCCACCCTGAATTGGAAAGCCATGTCCACCAGCCAGGATCCCGATGAGACCACCGACCTGAGCGTGGCCGCACTGCCAAACCTGGAACCAGTGGTCTTGACCCCGATGCATCAGGAACGTCCGACGTCCTTGGATATCCTCGACGGGGCACGGGTCGATCTGGGCCCCTGGGTGCAGGCCGCCGAGGGCTGGTCGAAGCCCGGGGAGTCCAGCGGATCGGGCGAACGCCCCGGCAGCCGGGCACCCTAGATGCTGCGCGGAGGGAACTTCTTGTACTTCACGTAGTGGTTGACCGCATTTAGCACCAGGTAGACCCGGCGGCGCGGGTGCTTTTCCGGGGCGAACTTCAGCGGGTTGGAGACCTTGCCGGATTTCAGCAGCACGGCCGCCTTGCGTCCGGTACCGCTGTCCAGGAAGCGGCGCAGCAGGTGGTGCGGCAGCACGGTGAACAGGTGCTCGCGGCTCAGTTGCAGCACTCCCGCCTCGGTTTCCACCACGGCGGTGGTTTCCACGCTGGCCGAGTCGAACTCGGCGCCCAGGAATTCGGTGACGTAGAAGCGGGCGGGGTTCACCCCGGCGGCGGTGAGGTAGAAGTGGTTGCGGCCCAGGCGCGGATTGATCTCGAAGAACTTGATCTGCCCGTCGCGGTGGTCGTACTTGGCGTCGATCATGGCAATGCCGCGCCAGCCCAGTTCCTCCAGCATGCGCGCCCCGTCGGCGGCCATCTGGTCGTTGCGGCCGGTGACGATGGCGGCGGAGTTGCCCAACACCAACGGCGCGTGCTCCTCGATGACCACCTCGCCGTAGCCGGCGAAAATGACCTTGCCCTCCTTCGTGGCGAAGTAGGTGCACAGGCGCATCGCGTCGTCGCCGCCGGGTACGTATTCCTGCAGGATGTAGCCCGAGGTGTAGCCGCTGGCATCGATCTTGGACACCAGCTCGGCCAGCTGCGCGAAGTCCTGGATCGTGTGGATCTTCTGCTTGCCCTCGAACTTCGCGGCGATCCAGTCTCCCGAGCTGGACGGCTTGCCGATCAGCGGGAAGGTGAGGTTGCCGGCGAGGGCTTCGAGGTCGGCTCCCGGGCGGTACACGGCGGTGCGCGGGTGGGCGATGCCCAGCCGGTCGGCGAGCGCGTAGAAGTTCTCCTTCAGCGCCGCGGCCTCGATGACCTCGAGTTCCGGGTACGGGATCACGTAGTGCTCTTCGAGCGCCGCACGGTGCTTGGCGATGAGCATGATGTGGAAATCCAGCGAGCCGAAGAGCATCAGCGGCTGGTCCCCGGAGGCCTTCAGCTCCGCGGCGAGTTCCAGCAGCGTCTCCACGACGCGTCCTTCGTCGGCCATGGAGCCGATGGGGCGCAGGTCGATGGCCACCGAGTGCTCGATGACGCCGTTGCCGGCGGCCGGCAGCACAACGGAGCGGACCTGGTAGGCCTCGTAGAATTCGCGGGCGAGCGTGTAGGTGCCGATGTCTCCGCCCAGGATCACCGGGACGAAGCGCTGGGTTGGATCAATTGCCATGGGGGTTGCGGTTCCTACTTCTTGCGCCAGTTCATGTACTTTTCAAAGGCCCACGCCAACGGCTTGTTCAGCGCCAGGTCCCATTCGCCGTTGGTCTGCACGATATCGCAGCCGGTGTTGGTCTTGAACTTGGTCAGCCCCGAAAGGTGGTGGTCCTTGTCCAGGGTTGCGCTCACGCCGCCCTGGTCCAGGTAGCGGCAACCGGCCTCGATGGAGTCGCTGATCATATGGTGCATGATGGCCTTCGGCGCGAAGAGCTTGCGCTGCTCGGAGGACGAGGCGCCGTAGAGGTACCAGGCCAGGTTGGAGGAGCGGATCATGATGGACGCTGCCAGGTCCACGCCCTCGTTGCTGGCGATGTACAGGGTGCAGGAGCCGGGAACTGCCTCGTTGAGCACGGTGTGCATCTTCTCGAAGTAGCTCAGCGGGCGGCCGGTGAAATCCTGGCGGTCGGCGGTGTGGTTGTACAGGGCATGGAATCGCGCCATGTCCTTGCACTCGCCCACCTCGACCTGCAGGGTGCTCTTCAGCGCCTTGCGGGTTTCGTTGCGGGTTGTGGAGGAATAGGAAGCCATGACCTTCTCGGTGTCCAGCTGGTTGCCCTCGGCATCCTGCAGGGCCACGCGGGCCACGTACTCGGGCTGGCCGGCGGCGAAGTCCAGGCCGACGTCTTCCTTGGTGAAGCCCAGGGCGCCCAGCGCGTCGTTCAGCGCGAGCGCACTGTCGGACTGCGACTGCACATCGAGGTCGGAGAGCTGGGCGAAGCCTTCCTTGCCCAGGTTCTTGCGCACGGCGGCGGCGCCCCAGGTGCGCACCGCACGTCCCGGGCCCATCTTCAGCTGGAAGGAGCCGCGGTTCTTCAGGTAGGCGGCCAGCGGCTTCAGCACCGCGTCGGCCCCGTAGGCTTCGAAGTCGATGACCGGCCCGTCCGGTACATAGGCGAGGGTCTTCTTGATGACCGGCGCGCTGCGGTGAAGCACCAGCGCAGTGCCGACCAGCGAGTCGTTGTCGAACCAGCCCAGCGATTCGCCGCGCCAGCCGCCCTTGACGCGCGCCCATTCGGGACGCTGCAGGAAGCTGACGTCTTGGGCGGTAGCGAGGAAGGATGAGTGTTCGGTGCTGGAAATAGGACGCACGTGAAGTTCGTTGTGGCTCACGAATGAAATCCTATCGCGACCAAGCTGGGAATTACGTGACCAATCATACCCCTGGAGGGTATTTGACTTCATACCCCTGAGGGGTATTATCTAAATATGAACACGACACCAGCCCCTGCTGCAGACGCCCAGCACCACGGTTACCACGCGGACAAGGATGCCCTGGCCCGGCGCTTGAAGCGCATCGAGGGACAGGTGCGCGGCGTGGCGAAGATGATCGACGAGGACAAGTACTGCATCGACATCCTCACCCAGGTTTCCGCCATCAATGCCGCATTGCACAAGGTCAGTGTGCAATTGGTCGAGGACCACATCGGCCACTGCGTGGTGGACGCCGCCAAGACCTCCATCGAGACCGGCGATGAAAGCTACGTCAACGACAAGGTGACCGAGGCTTCCGCGGCCATCGCCCGCCTGGTGCGCTAGTTCAATGGATTTTTCCCATTCCCGGGGCGCTGTCCCCGGATACCCGAAAGAGAGCAAGATCATGAGCCACAACTGCAACTGCGGATGCTCCTCCAACAAGGCCGAGAACGGCAACGACCTGCTGCAGATCGTGCCCCGCCCGGACGCCGCGCCGGCCATCGCCCGCACCGAGATCCAGATTTCTGGCATGACCTGCGGCCACTGCGTGGCATCGGTGACCGAAGAGCTCAAGGAGATCGACGGCGTCAACGACGTCGAAGTCATCCTGAACGCCACGGGCATCTCCACCGCCACCGTCAGCTCCTCTGCGGCCTTGAGCGAAGAGACCATCAAGAACGCCATCGACGAAGCCGGATACACCGTCGAGGCAATCAACGCGTAATTGCCCGATCTCGGGCAGGAAAGTACAGGGTTACCCCCATGACTTCCGAAACCGACACCCCCTCTCCCCTGGACCTGCGCACTGTCGACCTTGAGATCCAGGGCATGACCTGCGCGTCCTGCGTGAATCGCGTGGAACGCAAGCTCGGCAAGCTGCCCGGCGTGAGCGCCGTGGTCAACCTTCCGCTGGAAAGCGCCAAGGTCCAGGTCCCGGCCGAGGTCACCGACGAGACGCTGATCGAAACCGTCAAGGCCGCCGGCTACTCGGCGAATCTCAAGGCCCCGCTGCACCCGGAGCCCCGCTCCCCCGGGAACACCCCGGAGCATTCGGGGCACGACGAAGGCTCCGGCGGAGGGCACGAGCACTTGGTCCCCAACCACCTGCTGCGCCGCCTGGTCGTCTCCGCGATCTTCACGATCCCGCTGTTCGTCATCTCCATGATCCCCGCAGCGCAGTTCCCGCACTGGGGCTGGGTCACGTTCGCGCTGGCCACCCCTGTCGTGCTCTACGGCGCTTGGCCGTTCCACAAGGCCGCCGCCGTCAACGCCCGGCATCTGGCCTCCACCATGGACACCCTGGTGTCCCTGGGCGTGCTGGCCGCCTACCTGTTCTCCGCTATCCAGCTGATCCTCGATCCGATGATGACCGCCCATGTGGGCATGAAGATGAGCGAGCATGCGCTGTACTTCGAGACCGCCGGCGTGGTCGCCACGCTGCTGCTGCTCGGACGCTACCTTGAGCACCGGGCCAAGTCCTCGGCCAGCGATGCGCTCAAATCCCTGCTGAATCTCGGCGCCAAGGAAGCCGTCGTGCTGCGCGACGGCGCCGAGGTGAAGATCCCGGCCGACCAGGTGCAGGTGGGAGACCAGTTCGTGGTCCGTCCCGGCGAGAAGATCGCCACTGACGGCGTGGTGGTCGACGGGGCCAGCGCCATCGACACCTCGCTGCTCACCGGTGAATCCGTGCCGCAGAAGGTGGCCGAAGGCGACGAGGTCACCGGAGCCACGCTGAACACCTCCGGCCGCCTGGTCATCCGCGCCACCCGCGTGGGCGCCGACACCACCTTGGCCCAGATGGGCCGTCTGGTCTCAGAGGCGCAGTCAGGCAAGGCCCCGATCGCCCGGCTGGCAGACCGCATTTCCGCGGTCTTCGTGCCGATCGTGCTGGGTATCGCGGTGCTCACCTTCCTGGTCTGGTGGTTGGCCACCGGCGACAGCTACGCGGCGTTCACCGCCTCGGTGGCAGTTCTGGTCATCGCCTGCCCGTGCGCCCTGGGCTTGGCCACCCCGATCGGACTGCTGGTCGGCACCGGCCGCGGCGCCCAGCTGGGCATCCTGATCCGCGGACCGCAGGTCCTGGAGGACACCCGCAAGCTGGACACCATCGTGCTGGACAAGACCGGCACCGTCACTACCGGCGTGATGACCCACGTCGGCACCCGTGCCGTCCACGGCGTGCACCCGGATGAGGCACTGGCCCTGGCCGGCGCCGTGGAGCACCATTCCGAGCACCCGATTGCCCAGGCCATCGCCGCCGCGGCCGCGCAGCTCGGCCCGCTGGCCCAGGTGTCGGACTTCGATTCCGATCCCGGCGGCGGCGTGAAGGGCGTGATCGACGGCCGCACCGTGGTTGTGGGACGCTACAGCTGGCTGCAGTCCCAGGGCACCGAACTGGACCAGGCAGCGCTGGACATGCTGGCGGAGGCCGAGCAGGCCGGAGCCACCGCCATCCTGGTCTCGGTGGACCACCAGTTCCAAGCAGTGATCTCCGTGGCCGACAAGGTCAAGGAGACTAGCACCAAGGCGATCTCCGAGCTGCAGCAGCGCGGGCTGCGCGTGGTGCTGCTGACCGGGGACAACAAGTCCGTGGCGGCCAAGGTGGCCGCGCAGGTGGGCATCAAGCCCGAGGACGTCTTCGCCGGGGTCTTCCCGGCGGACAAGGTCAAGGCGATCTCCGGCCTGCAGGCCGAAGGCAAGGTCGTGGCCATGGTGGGCGACGGCGTCAACGACGCCCCGGCTCTGGCACAGGCGGACCTGGGCATCGCCATGGGCTCGGGCACGGATGTGGCCATCGAGGCTGCGGACATTACTCTGATGGGCAACGACCTGCATCAGGTCGCCCAGGCCATCGCGCTGTCGGAGAAGACGCTGTCCACGATCAAGATGAACCTGTTCTGGGCCTTCGCCTACAACACCGCGGGCATCCCGATCGCGGCGCTGGGCCTGCTGAACCCGATGATCGCCGGCGCGGCCATGGCCGCCAGCTCGGTGCTGGTGGTGCTGAACTCGCTGCGGCTGCGCAACTTCGGCAAGAAATAGTAATAGCAGCCAAGGCCAAAGCCGCCGGGTGGGATTCCTGAACTGGATTCCCGTCCGGCGGCTTTTTGCATTTTCAGGCGAACTTGTTGTTCATTTGACTACGTCTACTCCTCGAACAGGCCCATAGCCGCAAGGCCGTGCAAGGTTTAGACGGACACAGGTAGTTTATAGACGTAACCGATCAGCCATTCAAAGCGACGTCTTCATGCGCCAGCTCCGGAAACCAGACCCTGAGCAGATTGTCGCGCTGGGCACCTTTGAGCTCCATGAAGCCCGAACTTTCCTCCAGTTCCTCCATCAGTTCACGAAACGAATGATTCTCAAAATCGTAGCGATTTTTCATTCCGGATCTGGCGTACGACCGTCTGTGCTTGATCTTCTGCTGCATTATCTGACCCTTGCGAGAAGGGTCTGAATCCATCGCGATTTCAGCGCTGTCAACGTACATGGGTGCCCTGACAGTAGACTCGTCACAGAAAATTACGATGTCCCCCACCTCAAAAGGCTCACCTAACTCGTTGCTCTGCGCAACACTCAGGCTAAAACCTGTTTCTCTTGACCTGCCTTCGAGCAGCGCCGATTCCTCATCATCCGTAAGATCAGATCCCACATCTTCCACGAGATAAACGGGGCCCAATGCCCAGGGAAATCCAGTTACTTGTGGTGCGGGGTTATTGACCCCTGGAATCCCCGTTTCGGGCTGCGGCGCTTCGTCAAAGATTCTCTTTAGCTCATTGAGTTTTTCTTGATTGAGCTTAAAACCGTTCTCCGCGATTTCACGTTTAACGAAATCTCTAATCTGTTTTCGATCTTGCAGCCCTTTGGTAATTACTACAGCTTCAGAGGAGCGTGTTGAATTAGCCGAAGCGTTGGCTGATCCGACAACTGCATGCTGATCGGTCGCAATCACTTTCGCATGGAGTCGATCCGAGCTGTACACAACAACACCACGTTTAGTGAATTCTTCCAGAGCGTACGGGTTGGTTGCATGGGAACGGACACAGCTATCTTTCGCGTTGACCAGAAGGACGTCAGATTCTCCTAGCGGAAGTAGGTCAGGAGCGTCCTGTCCAATAAAAGAAATTGCAGCATAAGTTCTTCCTGCACTCTCGACTACCGCGGTAATTTGCGACCAGACGTCGCCAGCATGAAAATTCAATGTCATGGGGTTAATTCAAACACGCATGATCACCCGGCTTGGACTAGAACAAAGCCAACCATAGATCATTCTCCATCTACTCAAACGCCCTCTAGCTTGCAGATTCTAACGATTCAACTTGCGACAGATCGCGTGCCATGTACCTAAGCGCCACTTGGGCCCCAAAATAACGAAGCATCCTTCTTGGAAAGGATAAAAACTATGCAGACGAGTCCCAATGAATGCATGAATTTTCTTCTAGCTTGTTTAGCAAACGGGGCTTAGCGACAGTTAAAATGACCTGATGCGCAACCAACATCATGAGTTGGTAGTCGTGCTCAGTGCTTGGACTTCGCCGCTGCGCATTCGGAGGACGATGCCGATCGCCACGCTCAGCGCCGCACCGGTGGCCGCCCCGAGCACCGTCATGGTGACCCGGTCAACCAGCAGCACCATGGGATCCTCGGGGCTGGCGAGGTGCACCATGAGCAGCGCGACCATAGTCATGAAGACCATGCCCACCGCGTAATTGCGCAGGATGACGACCTCGATGCAGAACTGGCCGACCAGCGCCACCGCAAGCAGCACCCAGAGATTGGGTTCGAAGACGAACACGGCCCAGGTCAGCAGCACGCCGATGCAGGTTCCGACGCAGCGTTGCAGGGCCCGGGCAACCCGGCTGTGGACGGTTGCCCCCATCACCCCGGAAATTGCGCCAAGGCTCGCCCAGTACCAGTGGTCTCCCCCAAGAAGATAGGCCACGACACCGGCCAACAAGACGGCGATGCCCATGCGCACGGATTCATGGACCGATTTCTCGGTCGGCGCCCAGGTGGGTTCCGCCTTCAGCGCGGCCGCCAGTCGGCCGCGTCGGGCCGACAGCCCGAGCATGACCAGCAGGCTGAACAATGCGGTGCCCGCACCGACCAGCAGCACCCCGATGAAGCTTTCGCCGCTTGCCGGAACCGAGAGGCAGGCACCGCCGGCGAACACCGCAAAGATCGGTCCCGGCGGAAGCCAGCGCACCCCGCGCGACACCAGATTGGAGCCGAAGGCGATCACGGCCAAGACAAGTGCATCGACGATGAACGGCGTCTGGAGAAAGGAGAACAGCGTGCCCAGCAGCATGGATGCTACCTGCACCGCGCCGCAGCTGAGCTGCTGCCAGAAGCGGACCGCGTAGTTGTCGTAGCGGCCGAAGACTGCGCAGAAGGCGCCGAACCCTGCATACATCGCCCAATCCATCCGTCCCAGGCTGGCGAGGATGAGCAGCGGCACCGCCAGGCAGAACGTGGCCCGGGCCGCGGGCCGCAACGCCGGCATGCGCGGGGCGACGGCAACGCTGTGCTTCCAGATCTGTTGTGCGTGGGCAATCACGGGCGAGCTTCCTCCTCGCTGGCGACTACCAGCTGCAGCAGGCCGCGCAGCTGGTCGCGCTGGGCCGCATCCAGCACGCTGTAGATCTTCTCCTCGCCTTCGCGGGCCGCTTCGACGGCACGGTCCGCAAAACGACGCCCTTCAGCGGTCAGCTCGATGAGCCGGCGGCGGCGATCCGCCGGGTCCACGGTGCGCTGCAGCGTACCGTGCGCTTCCAGCCGGTCGAGGTAGGCGACCATATGGCCGCGGTTGATATTGGCCCGGTCGGCCAGGTCGTTCTGGTACATCGCGCCGGACTCTTCCAGTGCGCTGATGATCGTGAAGTGGTGGCGCGTCAGCCCCTCGGCGTCCATGAGCGCACCGAGCGCCGTGGTACCCACGCGCCCAACCCGGGTCGCCAGATAACTCAAGGAGTTCCATTGGAATTGGGGCGGTTTCTGTTCATTCACCCACCGAGAATATCATTTCACAATGAAATGATTTCATAGCGGGACAGATTGCCTCCCCGAACGCGACCCAGGGGCGGGAACCTGGGGTCTCATATTAAGCGTTGCGCCGTTTCAAACTTTAAGCCACAAGACGGAATTGAAACGCACTTGTCAATAAGGATTTTCGAAAGGACCTTTTGAGGCTTTACGACGATTTTCCGGCAGATTCAATTTGCATCGCTTCACGTTTCCAAGGCATACTGTGATGGCAGTCACCAAACAGCCATTGATGCGTGGCGGGAGAGCCCCGTCCTGAACCAAGGGCGGGCGCCGTAGGAGCAATTCCTCCCCGGGAAACTCTCAGGCCCCCGTACCGCCACGAACAGGCACATCTGGAAAGTAGCGCGATGAAGGTCGCGCTCACCGAAGGAGCAGGCTTCGCCCAGTATTCGGCGCGAAGTGAAAACTCTCAGGTACGCAAACAGATTGGGGAGGAACATCAGAACAGTGCCGCACTCGCGGGCACGCCCATGATGCTCCCCCGTGGTCGCGGCAGGCACTTGCTTTGAGCGCTTGAGCCTTATGCGGCCGAAAACAGGAGAACACCACGATGCGCGTGTTCGAAGGTAGCGCTGTCCGCGGACAGGCCCACCAGCTTGTCCCGGATTGCGTCGGGTGCGGGATCCCCCACTCCCGGAAGGCGCCTGAATGAGCTCAACCAGCTCTGCCCCCAAGCTCGAACGCGGACTCTCCAATCGCCATATCCAGCTCATCGCAATCGGCGGCGCCATCGGCACCGGCCTGTTCATGGGCTCCGGCAAGACCATCGCCGTCGCCGGCCCCTCGGTCATCTTCGTGTACATGATCATCGGCTTCATGCTCTTCTTCGTCATGCGCGCCATGGGCGAGCTGCTGCTGAGCAACCTCAACTACAAGACCTTCGCCGACTTCGCCGGCGACCTGCTCGGCCCCTGGGCCGCCTTCTTCACCGGCTGGACTTACTGGTTCTGCTGGGTTGTCACCGGCATCGCGGATGTCGTGGCCATCGCGCACTACGTCGCCTTCTGGTGGGGCGACCTGCCCCTGTGGATCCCGGGCCTGGCCTGCATCGCCCTGCTGCTGGTGCTGAACCTGAGCACCGTGAAGGCCTTCGGTGAAACCGAATTCTGGTTCGCCCTGGTCAAGATCATCGCCATCGGCGCGCTGATCGTGGTGGGTCTGGCCATGGTCATCACAGGCTTCCAGCACAACGGCATCAGCTCTTCCTTCTCCAACCTCTGGGCACATGGCGGCATGTTCCCGAACGGCGCCATGGGCTTCGTGGCCGGCTTCCAGATCGCCGTGTTCGCCTTCGTGGGCATCGAACTGGTCGGCACCACCGCGGCCGAGACCAAGGACCCGGAGAAGACCCTGCCCAAGGCGATCAACTCGATCCCGCTGCGCATCCTGTTCTTCTACGTCGGCGCGCTGCTGGTGTTGATGATGGTCGAGCCGTGGACGCTGTTCTCCGCCGAGGAATCCCCGTTCGTCGGCATGTTTACCCTGGCCGGGCTGGCCGGCGCCGCGGGCATCATCAACTTCGTGGTGCTCACCTCCGCCACCTCCAGCGCCAACTCGGGCATCTACTCGACCTCGCGCATGCTGCGCGGCCTGGCATTGGAAGGCGACGCCCCGAAGAAGTTCGAGCGGCTCTCCTCCCGCAAGGTGCCGCGCAACGCGCTGATGTTCTCATGCATGTTCCTGCTGGCAGGCGTCGCGCTGCTCTACAGCGGCGACTCGGTGATGGCGGTGTTCACGCTGGTGACCACCATTTCAGCCCTCTGCTTCATGTTCGTCTGGTCGATCATCCTGCTCAGCTACCTGGCTTATCGGGCCCGCCGCCCGCAGCTGCATGACGCCAGCGCCTTCAAGATGCCCGGCGGACGGTTCATGCCGTACGTCGTGCTGGCATTCTTCGTCTTCATCCTGTGGGCGTTGACCACCCAGGCCGACACGCTGGTCGCGCTGATCGCCACCCCGCTCTGGTTCATCGGGCTGGGCATCGGCTACCTAGGGGTCCGCCGCGATCCGAAGCACGAGGCGCTGCGCCTGGCCCACGCCGGCAAGGTCGCCCACGAGCGCCGCGAGGCGGCCGCCTACCGCAGCACCGTGTCAGCCGGCGCAGCCCAGGCCGAGAAGGCCAAGGAAAGCATCGACAGCTAGCGCCTTTGGGCAACCATCGAGGGCCTCGCAACGTCACGGGATGACGGTGCGAGGCCCTTGGCGTCAGCACGGGAGAACAGGCCGGCGGCTACCGGCTCGCGGCCAGGTCTTCCAGCAGGAACTTCGCGCCGAGCTCACCGATCAGCACCGCCGGGGCGTTGGTGTTGCCGGTGGTGATGCGCGGCATAATGGACGCGTCGATGACCCGCAGGCCCTTCAGCCCGTTGAGCTTCAGCCGCGGATCCACCACCGCCTGCGCGTCGACGCCCATACGGCAGGTGCCCACCTGGTGGTGGTAGGTCACCACGTTGTTGCGGATGTAGTCCTCCAGCGCCGCGTCGTCCTGCACCTCGGCGCCCGGATAGACCTCCACCGCTCCCCAGTCCCCAGCCAGCGCCGGCTGCGCCATGATGTCGCGGCACTGCTTGATGGAGAACAGGAACGCGTCCATGTCCCGCCGGTCATCCAGCGCGTTGAGGTCGATGCGCACCGGGTCGTCCAGCGACGGCCCGGACAGCGTCAGCTCGCCGCGGCTGTGAGGGGCAATGATGCCCGAGTGCAGGGTGAATGCCGTGCCTTGAACCGGTTCCATGCCCGGCGAGTACATCGGCACGGAGAAGAAGATCGGCTGGGTGTCGGGCACGTCCAGATCCTCCCGCGACTTGGCGAACAGGTGGGTCTGCGACACCGAGATGCCGGTGCGCGGCGCCGGGATGTCCTTGGCAGTGGTCTGCCCGATCACCGGGGCCAGCAGGTGGTCGTGCAGGTTCTTGCCGACCTGCGGGGCATCCAGCAGCGGAGCGACGCCGGCGGCCTCCAACTCCGCCGAGGGGCCGATGCCCGAACGCAACAGGATCTGCGGGGAGCCCAGCGCGCCGGCGCTGAGCACCACCTCGTCCGCGCGCAGCTCGTGCAGCTGCCCGCCGCTGCGGTAGCGCACGCCCACCGCCGCGCCGTCCTCGACCAGCAGCGAGTGAACCTGTGCGCCGGTGATGATCCGCAGCTTCTCGCGCACCGGCTTCAGGTAGGCCTTCCAAGTGTTGATGCGTTCGCCGTCGACGATGTTCACCTGCTCCTGGGAGACGCCTTCCAGGGATTGGCCGTTGTAGTCCTGGTTGTGCTCGACGCCGGATTGCACTGCGGCCTCGATGATCGACTGGTGGATCTCGTCCAGCGGGTACTTGTCGACCACGGGAAGCAGGCCCGCGCCGCCGCGCAGCTCGCTGGCGCCTCCGGAGAAGTTCTCGATGTCCTTGTAAACCGGCAGGACGTTCTCCCAGGCCCAGTCGGGGCTGCTCACGCTGGCCCAGTGGTCGAAGTCCTGCGGGGCGCAGCGCACCCAGATGGTGGCGTTCAGCGCATGCGAGCCACCCATGACCTTGCCGCGCGGCAGGTGCATCGGCTTGCTGGCGGTGCCGTTCATGGGCGCGGTGTAGTAGTCCCAGTCGTCCTCGCTGTGCCACAGCTCCCCCATGCGCGAGAGGTCGTGGATGGCGGGGTTGGTGTCCTCGTTGCCTGCCTCGAACAGGGTGACGCTGGCTCCGGCGTCCACGAGCCGGCGCGCGACCACCGATCCGGCCGAACCTGCGCCTACGACAATGACGGTTTTGTTCTCCACAATTCCCCTTTTCTCCCGTGCAGGCCAGCGCCGATGTCGGCTCCAGGTGTTGGCCGTGTCACACATATCGAACCTAGTCTGCTACGGATTCGGGATTTAGGGATTGGCCTGCAGCGCACGCGGGTTGGCTTCCAGCGCAGGACGGGTCCCATGCTGGCAGTGCGCTGCAGGCCCTTTCCAGCGCGCCCAGCGGTGCGTACCGTGGAAGCAACTTCGAAAGAGGCGGCGGCAATGCGCAAGGTTACCTATTCAATGTCCATGTCCATGGACAGATTCATCACCGGTCCGGATGGCGGAATCGACTGGAGCGTTCCGGGTGACGACATCTACCAGGCCTCCATCGACGAGGCGAAGAATCTCGGTGTCCAGCTCATGGGGCGCAAGCTCTACGAGGTCATGCTGTACTGGGAGACCGCCGCGGATAACCCGGAAAGCACAAAGCTGGATCTGGACTGGATCGCACTGTGGAACCCTCTGCCCAAGGTCGTGTTCTCCCGCACGCTGAATGAAGTGCAGGGCAACGCCCGGCTGGCCACCAGGTCCCTGGGCGAGGAGATCCAGTCGCTGAAGGCGCAGGGAGGCGACACGGAGATCGCCATCGGCGGGGCGGACCTGGCCGCCCAGGCGGCGCGGCTGGGACTGATCGACGAATACCGGATCAACCTGTTCCCGATAGTGTTGGGCGGCGGGACCCCCTACTTCGCCCCGGGCCTCGCCCGCACCAATCTGGAACTGCTCTGCGCCCAGGAGCTCAGCGGCGGGGTCATGCGTCTGTGCTACGAGGTCAAGCGCTAGGAGCCGCGCACACCCGAGCGCCGGGAACTGCGCATGAAATACGTGCAGGGCGCGTCCGCGAACGGACGCGCCCTGCACGCAGTGCCAGACAAACGCTACTTCTTGCGTCGTGCCCTGACGACTTCGAGCACCTTTTCTTCGGCGTCGACACCAGCGGGGATGCCGCCGGGGACCTTGAAGAAGAACAGCGCGCCCATGGCCCACCAGATCGCGAAGATCAGCCACGGCTGCCAGGTCAGCTGCGCCGGCATGCCGGGCATGTAGAGGCTGAACAGGCCGAAGGTCAGCAGCACCGAGGCCCAGCCGATGACCTCGCCAAAGCGGCCTTCGCCGCCCACGCGCAGCGGGCGGTCCATCTGCGGTTCCCGGCGGCGCAGCAGCAGGAAGGTCACGGACACCAGGAAGTAGGCGATGATGATGCTCGGGGCACCCGAGTCCACCAGCCAGCCCAGCATGCGTTCGCCGAAGAACGGGGCAACCAGCGAGATGCCGCCGATGAACAGCAGCGCATTGTGCGGGGTCTTGTACTTCGGGTGTAGGCGGGCGAACCAGTCGGGCAGCATGCCGGAGCGGGCCAGCGAGAACACGAGACGGGACGCGCCCAGCAGCAGGGAGTTCCAGGAGGTCAGAATGCCCGCGATGCCGCCGGCGATCAGGATCTTGGCCATCAAATCCGAGTTGAACAGCGCGCCGAAGGCGTCGGCGGTGGCGATGTTGGCGTTCGCCAGATCCGCGGCCGGCATCGCCGAGGCGGTGGTCAGCACCACCATGACGTACCACAGGGTCGCCATGATGACAGCAATGACCACGAGCTTGCCGATCTGCCGCGAAGGGATCTTGACCTCTTCAGCGGACTGCGGGATCACGTCGAAGCCGATGAACAGGAACGGCACGGCCATCAGCACCGTGAAGAAGCCCTTCATGCCCGGGGTGAACCATGGCTCCATGTTGGCGGTTTCGCCGCCGGTGACCGAGCCGAAGATCATCAGCAGGCCGATGGCCAGCAGGAAGATCACGGTGAAGGTCTGGACCACGCCGGCCTGCTTCACGCCGCGGATGTTGATCCAGGTGATCAGGATGCCGGCCAGGACGCCGACCAGCGCCCAGGTCAAGTGGACCTCGAAACCTGCAATGGTCCACAGCGGGATCTGGCTCATGCCGGGGAAGATGTATTCAACGGTGCGCGGGAACGCCACGGCTTCGAAGGCCACGATCGTGACATAGCCGCCGGTGATCGCCCAGGAGCCGATGAAGGATGGACGCGGGCCAAGCGCACGCAGGATGAAGTTGTGCTCGCCGCCGGCCTTGGGCATGGAAGCGGTCAGCTCGGCGTAGGTCAGGCCGACCACGGCCATAATGCCGCCGCCGACCAGCACAGCGACGATGGTTCCCAGGGTTCCGGCGCTCGAAAGCCAGCCGCCGGTGAGGACCACCCAGCCGAATCCGATCATTGCGCCGAAGCCAAGGGCCAGGGCATCCCAGTTGCCCAAGGTCTTGGCCAGGGACACCTGTCCCGGATCCTTATTTGTACGTGTTGTGGACAACTTCGTCCCTTTCAGTCAAGCATGTGATGGCTCAGTCAAGCATGTGATGGCGTTGGAACACCGCCAAGAATCATCCCGTGACTGATACACCCCAATCGGCCAAAGTCACGGATTATTCGCCACCAAGCGACCAGCGGTAGAAAAGAATCGATGAGCGGGCCGATGTATTGGCCATGGAACGACACCAGAATTGGCCAGCCGTCGATCTCATGAGAGAATATTCGTCACTCATTTGTACTCATCCTCAGTCAGGCCCGGCGCGCCGGCCCCGGACGGCGGCAGCAGCCGTGGTTTTCCGGCACCCGAATCCCGGTGCACCCGCTTCGTCCTGTGCAATGTCTGACACCTGTTGGCTTCCGGGGTGGACCCATGCCACGATGACCCGAAAAAGGGGCGTCGCGGCTCCTTGGAGCAGCGACATTGTTTTCGGAAGGATCGCCATGACGGAAACCGGGCCGTTGCCACGCGTGCAGGTGTGGCAATTGATGGATGAACTGCAGGATTGGGAACTGGGCGAAAGCACACTGGCTGTCAGCTATCGGTTCGACACAACCGCCACCGCGCTGGAATTCATCGCGGTCATCGGGCTGGCCGCCGAACAGCTCAACCACCACCCGACCGTCGACTGGCGCTACGAGTCCGTCCACGTGGGGATCTCGCTGCGCAGCGTCCACGGCATCGCGAAGCGGGACTTCGACCTGGCCGCCCGGATTTCCGAGGAAGCCGCAAAGCTCGAGGGGCTGGCGGTCGACGACGCCTCCCGCTGACGGTTCGGGCTACAGCCGGGCGCTGCGCAGCTCGTCGACGCGAACCAGCACCACGCCGCCGACAATCAGCAGCCCGCCCAGCAGCTGCACCGGGCCGGGAAGCTCGGAGAGCAGCAGCCAGGCCCACAGCACCGCGAACAGCACCTCGGTCAGCGAGATGAAGCTGGCGACCTTCGAACCCAGCGCCCGCGCCGCCATCACGCCGGTGGTGTAGGAGAAGACCGTGGAGATCAGGATCAGGCCGATGAGCGCAAGCCACCACGGGGTCTCGTAGCCGGCGAATGAACCGGTGCCGGTGGAGAACTCCATGGGCAGGATGCCGAAGGCGGCCACCGCGACCATGGACAGGGCGCCGATCGCCATGCCTCCGGCGGAGAGCATGATCGGCGGCAGCGCTCCATCCACCCGGGCGCTGATGAAGAAGTACACGGTCAGCCCAACCGCCGCGCCCAGCCCCCACAAGACGCCGATCGGGTCGATGTCCGAAGTGCCGGTCAGGTCCAGCACCGCCACCAGGCCGCCCAGGGCGAGCAGGGTCCCGGCAATCGTGGCCACCGACGGGCGCTTCTTGTGGCGCACCCACAGCACCAGCACGATCAGCACCGGAGCCAGGTACTCCAGCAGCAGTGCCACGCCGACATCCAGTCGCTGCACCGCCAGGAAGTAGCACAACTGGCAGGCGCCCACGCCGAAAAGGCCGAACAGCAAGATCGACACCCAGTTGGTGCGCAGCAGGGTCCAGCGGCCGCGCATGGCCAGCATGGCCGGGATCGCCAGCACCAGTGCCGCGCCCGCCATGCGCGCGGTCACCGCGGCGACCGGCGACCATCCAGCTTCGAAGAGCCCGCGGGCGAAAGTTCCGGAAATGCCGAACGCCGCCGAGGACGCCAGCGCAATCCAGACTCCGCGGGCGGAGTTGGAAACGCGCGGGGCAGCCGTGCGCAGGGCAGGGGAATCCAGCGGTTCCTCAGGGTGAGTCATCAAGTGTGCGGTGCTTTCAAAGAACTTCCGCCGGCTCGATGTCGATCCGGCGGAGATGGGACATATGTTCCAGACGATACGGTTAGGCTTGAAGCACAGTCAATCCGCTAGCTCGTTCAGGACTGAATTATGACTTTTACGCCCGATATCGAAGCCTCGTTGAAGGTCATCGTGAACCTCTTGAACACCGAGGTGCAGATCGTTGACATGCTTTCCAGCGTGGCGGACCTGGACGAATTCCTGGACTCGCAGCATTTCACCGCGGACCGCGCCCACAACCAAGCGGAGCTGCGTTCCATCCGGCAACTGCGCTCGCAGCTCAAGAGCATCTGGACGGCCTCCGAGGAAGATGCGGTGTTCCGCGTCAACCAGATCCTGCGTACCGCTAACGCCCAGCCGCAGCTGATCAAGTCCCCGAAGCGCGGCTACAAGCTGCATGCGACCACCACGAGCAGCCCGCTCTACGACCGTTTCGCGGTGAATGCCGCCATGGCCTTGGCCGAGGTCATTCTCGCCGGCGGGCTGGAACGCCTGCGCATCTGCGCTTCCACCGACTGCAAGAACGCCTTGCTGGATCTCTCGCGGAACCGTTCAAAGCTGTACTGCGATGCGGGAAACTGCGCCAACCGGGAGCACGTGCGGGCCTACCGCGCCCGCAAGGCTTCCGTCGGCAAATAACTTCGAAATTTGGGGATCCCTATTCGCCTTTGGCGATGCCGAACTCTAAGATGAAGACATACCCGGCACGCCGAGTGTCATGTCGAAAGGACAGGTCATGACCGAAGAAACACATGCATCCTCCGGCTTCGAGGCACGCTTGGAAGCCGTCAAGACCGGCCCGTTGCGGGCCGCAGGACGCTGGGTCGTGGCCCTGGCCTCCGCCACCTTGGGCGACGCCGAATTCGAAGCCAATGAACCGCAGGTAGTTGTGCATTCCCGGTTGGATGATTCCGTGCTGCTCAGCCTGCATACCTCAAGCCTAGAGGAAGCCGAACGGCTGATCGTCCAGATCCGCGAGGACCTGGATTCGATGACCATCGAGGAGTTCAAGAACGAGTGGCTCCCGGCCAACGACGACCACTGATCGGCCCGGCCACGTCCTAGTGCTGGACGAGGATTCCGTCGATGTCGGCGTAGACCATGGCTCCGGGGCGGATCTTCACGTCCCCGATGCTGATGGTCTCGTCCACGGTGCCGTGGCCGCGCTTCACGGTCTTGCGCGGGTTGCTCCCGATCGCCTTGATGCCCAGCTGCAGGCCGGCCAGTTCGGCGCGGTCGCGCACTGCGCCGTGGATGATGATGCCCGCCCAGTCGTTCGCCTCGGCGTTCTTGGCGATCATGTCGCCCAGCAGCGCAAAACGCAGCGACCCTCCGCCGTCCACCACGAGCACCGCGCCGTTGCCCGGGAAGCTCAGGGTTTCCTTGATCAGCCCGTTGTCCTCATGGCATTTGATGGTGCGGGCCGGGCCGTGGAATGACAGCCTGCCGCCGAAATCCTGGAACTGGACAGAGATCGACTGCAGGTCGTCCCCGTGCTGGTCGTAGAGGTCTGCGGTGCTGACTGGATCTTGATGCATGGGGTCCTCCCGGGCAAGGAATCGTAGGTATCCGACACCTGACAGCCTAGCCGCAGTTGCCCCGAAGCGCGGGGGCGGCCCCTGCGTGTTACTTCAGGCGGTGTTCCGCCTTGTAGTCGACCTCGGTCAGTCCGCCGAGCCGCGAATGGCGGCGTCCGTAGGCCAGGTAGATCAGCGCGCCGATGAGCATCCAGATGCCGAAGACCACCCAGGTAATGCCGGCCAGGTTGAACATCAGGTAGAGGCAGGCCGCAATGCCCAGCAACGGAACCACCGGGTACAGAGGCACCCGGAAGGTGCGCGGGGCGTCCGGCTGGGTGCGGCGCAGGTACATGACCGAGACGCCCACCAGGGCGAAGGCGAACAGTGTGCCGATGCTGGTCGCTTCGGCCAGCTGGCCCAGCGGAATCAGCGCCGCGGTCACCGCGACCACCGAACCGGTCACGAGGGTGCCGACCACCGGGGTGCGGGTTTCGGCGGACACCTTGCCGAAGAAGCGCGGGATCAGCCCGTCGCGGGCCATGGACAGCAGGATGCGGGTCTGGCCGTAGAGCACGGTCAGCACCACCGAGACGATCGCGACCACCGAGGCGAGCGCGAAGAAGAACGCAAGCCACGGCCGGCCGGTGATCTCGGAGACGATCTGCACCAGGGCGGCTTCGGATTCGCCGAACCATTCCCAGTTGCGCGCGCCCACTGCGGCCACGGCCACCAGCACGTAGATGGCGGTCACCAGGGCCATGGCGATCAGGATGGCGCGCGGCAGGTCGCGCTGCGGGTTCTTCGCTTCCTCGCCTGCGGTGGAAGCGGCGTCGAAGCCGATGTAGGAGAAGAACACCATCGAGGCGGCGCCGCTGACACCGGCGATGCCCATGGGCAGCAGTGGTTCGAAGTTTCCCGAGTCGAAGGCGGTGAAGGCGACGATCACGAAGAAGATCAGGATGGCGATCTTGATCATCACCATGACGGTGTTGGCCAAGGCCGACTCGCGGGCGCCGCGCACCAGCAGGAAGGTCGCAAGCACGACAACCAGCAGGGCCGGCAGGTTGACCAGCCCGCCATCGGCTGCACCGGCGGAGAGGTAGTCGGGCAGGGACAGGCCGAAGATCTCCAGCGTCTGGTTGACGTAGGCTCCGGCGCCGACCGCGACCGCCGCGGCGGAGACCGCGTATTCGAGCACCAGGCACCAGCCGCAAATCCAGGCGATGCCCTCGCCGAGCGTCACGTAGGAATAGGAATAGCTGGATCCCGAGACCGGGACCATGCCTGCCATCTCAGCGTAGGACACGGCCGAGAGCAGTGCGGTGATCCCGGCGATCACGAATGCGATCCAGGTGGCAGGACCGGCCTTGGGCACCGCATCTCCCAGGATCACCAGGATGCCGGTGCCGAGGGTCGCTCCCACGGAGATCATGACCAGTTGGAAGACGCCAAAGGTGCGTTTGAGCTGACCCATGCCTGCGTTGTCCGCCGCGTCTCTGGTCATTGCGGCAATGGACTTGCGTCGCATCAACTGGCGCCCCAGTGGGGTGCCGTCTTCGGACGTGCTCTTGCTGGTACTGCTCACTTGATTCCTTAGTTAGTGCACTGCACGTGCGCTGGGGCACGCTCGGCTCCACCAAACGACAAAGCGCCGGGACTTCCTCAGACGGACAGTCCCAGCGCGTCGCGACGCTTGGTCAAGTTTATTATCAGTCTTTTTTAAACTTCTTATCCGGGTTGGCCGAGGATCGATTCACCCCGGTGCCCTTGCCCAATTCCGGGTCGTTTTCCTTCGACGCCATGGTCAAGACGGAAATGACCAGCAGGCTGGCGACAAAGGCGATGCCGAAGCAGGCCAGTCCGACATCCAGTCGGATCTCGTTCTGCGATCCACCGGTCGAGGTGATCATGCCGACGCCGCCGGCGACGAGGGCCAAAATCAAAGAGAAGCTCAGCGGGCCCTTGATGGACTGGCTCCACGGCTGCTTCTTCTTCGGGTTGTTTCCCACCGGGAACTCCGTTTCTACTTTTGCTGAGGTCGTCAAGGCTAGTTGGTCCCGTCGGTGCCGGGATTCGAGGTGCCGCCGGTTTCCAGGCCGTCAGCGGCCTCGGGGGCTTTCATTTCATGTCGATGGCCGAAACCGGCGATCAGGACGAACACGGCGAGCACGATGGCGCCGCCGCCAATGACGCCGAACATTGCGTGGGCGTCCATGTTGAAACCAAAAATCGTCGCAGCGGCCAGAATCAATCCGACCACGCCGGTGACCAGCTGGTTGCGGAATGGCGGGAACTGGGCGCGCAGGGTGAAGAAGACGTACAGCTCGACCAGGCCGGTGACCAGGAAGGCGAAGGCGGCCAGGAGGCCGATCCACATGGTGGTGGTGGCGAAGATGGTGGCGATGCCTGCCATCAGCATCAGGCCGGCGCCCAGCGCGTAGGGGCCGCGCGACTTCTCGGGAGCGCTGTCCACGGTGACGTACTGCCACATGAACACGCCGGTGACCACAAGGAACGCCGCCGTCGAGTAGGACAAGACCTTCTCGTCGGCGCCCACCCAGAAGATGGACAGCAGCGCGTAGATCGCCGCAGTCAGGCCACGCAGCAATACGGGGCGGAAGACATCTTGGGCTTGAACTTGAGTGGTTTTTGGTGCTGGCACGCTTTCCATTCTACCGCCGATAGAACTATCCGCCACTTTGGCCGGGCTTAATCACACCGGCCCGCGAACCGTCCTTCCAAGGGGAGGTTCGCGGGCCGGCGACGCCGAGGCAATGCCCGCTAGCCGACGGTGGTGCGCCGGCGAATCAATTCGGGGGTGAGGTCCTTGATGCTTGCAGCTCCCATCAACTGCATGTTGACCTCTACTTCCTTGGCCAGCATCTCAATGGCGCGGGTGACACCCTGTTCGCCGCCGGCCATCAGGCCGTACAGGTAGGCGCGTCCGATGAGTACAAAATCCGCTCCGGCGCACAGGCTGGCCACGATATCGGCACCGGACATGATGCCGGAGTCCATGATGATCTCCATCTCCTCGCCGACTTCTGCGCGCACCTCGCCCAGGGCTTCGAAAGCGATCGGCGCCCGGTCCAGCTGGCGTCCGCCGTGGTTGGAAACAACCAGGCCGTCCGCGCCGGCGGCTTTCGCCTTGGCGGCGTCCTCGGCGGTGAGCACTCCCTTGACGAAGAGCTTGCCTTTCCACAGCTCGCGGATCCACTTCAGGTCCTCGAAGTCCAAGGAAGAGTCGAACATCGAGTTGATGATGGTCGGCAGGTCCGCCGAGGTATCGGATAGCGAGGCGAATTTCAGCGAATCGGTGGTCAGGAAGTTGAACCACCACTCTGGGCGGTAGGAGGCATCCAGCACGGTTTTCAGGGTCAGCTCCGGCGGAATCTTCATGCCGTTGCGGGTGTCGCGGAAGCGCTGCCCCGCCACCGGGGTGTCCACGGTGACCAGCAGGGTGTCGAATCCTTCGGCGGCGGCGCGCTCGACGAGCGCTTTCGACTTCTCGCGGTCCTTCCACAGGTAGAGCTGGAACCACTTGCGCCCCTCAGGGGCCGCCTGGGCGACCTCCTCGATGGAGCGGGTGCCCATGGTGGAGAGGCTGAAGGGGATCCCCGCCTTCATCGCCGCGCGCGAACCACCGATTTCGCCTTCGGAGTGCATGAACCGGGTAAAGCCGGTCGGAGCGATGCCGAAGGGCAGGGCCGAGTGCCCGCCGGCGATGGTGGTGGACAGGTCCGAATGTGCGGTGCCGTGCAGGATGCGCGGCAGCAGTTCCACCGAGTCGAAGACCCGGCGTGCCCGGTCCGCGGTGATCTCACGACCGGCGGCGCCATCCACGTAGTCGAAGGCCGCGGTGGGCGTGCGGCGCTTGGCGATCTTGCGCAGGTCCCAGAGGTCGGCGGCCGCTGCCAAGCGGACCGCGCGGCGGTCGGTGGATGGAACCTTGAACCTCATCAGGCTCACCAGTTCACCCAGATCCGGCAGTTGGCGCTTGAGGTTTCCCATGTCGTTGTTCCTTAGGTAGTACTCGTGGTTGGCAATGGTGGCGCGCGGGCGCCAGCCTAGTACAGCTGGCGTTTGGCCGCGCGGGTCCCCAGGTAGATGGCGATGACCGAAGACAGGCAGCAGGCGGCCAGGTAGGTGGCGGGCAGGGTGATCGAGCCGTTGCCCAGTTCCAGCAGCGCCGCGGCGATCAGCGGGGAGAGCCCGGCAACCAGTGCCCCGTTCAGCTCACGGGCGATGGCGATGCCGGAGAAGCGCACCTTGACCGGGAAGAGTTCGGTCAGGAACGCGCCCTGCGCACCGGAGGTGCACGGGATGATCAAGGCGTAGCCGGCGGCCACGGCCAGCAGGCCGAGCACGAACTGGTCGGTTGAGAACATCCAGAAGATCGGGAAGGCCAGCAGCACACCGGAGATGTTGCCGGCCGCCAGCACCTTGGAGGCCCCGAAACGGTCGGCCAGCCAGCCGCCCACCGGGGTCAGCAGCACCGAGACCAGCGAGCCGAGGGTGACTGCCAGGAGGGCCGACGAGCGATCCATGCCGGAGGAGACCATCAGACTGATCGAGAAGACCGCGATGATGTAGTTGACCGCGTTGTGCCCGGTGATGGCGAAGAACCCAAGGACGACCCGCGGGGTGTGGGATTCGAAGACCTCGCGCACCGGCAGCTTGGCGCTGTCGGCGTTCGCCTTCGCCGCGGCCATCGTCTTGGCGTATTCAGGGGTTTCCTCGAGCTTGTTGCGGATGTAGATGGCCACCACGAACAGCAGGGCTGAGATCAGGAACGGGATGCGCCAGGCCCAGCCCAGCAGCACCTCTTCGCCGGGAAGCGACACCGCGAAGAAGCAGATGGTGGCCAGCGCGATGCCCAGCGGAGGGGTCGAGAGGACCAACGAGGTGTAGAAGCCGCGCTTCTTGGGTTCGGCGTATTCGGCGACCAGCGTCATGGCGCCGGTCAGCTCTGCGCCCGCGCCGAATCCCTGGACCAGGCGGAAGAACACCAGCAGCCCCACGGCCCAGGCGCCCCAGGTCTGCGCAGTGGGCAGCAGCCCGATGCCCACGGTCGCGACGCCCATCAGGATGATCGACAGCAGCATCGCCGGGCGGCGCCCGTAGCGGTCGCCCAGGTGCCCGATGACCACACCGCCCAGCGGGCGGGCGACGAAGCCCACGGCGAAAGTGGCAAAGGCCGCAATGGACGCGGCGGATTCGCCGGCCCCGGAGAAGAAGAGTGGGCCGATCACCACGGAGGCGGCGGCGCCGTACAGCGCATAGTCGTACCACTCGATGGCGGTTCCGAACACCGAAGCGAAAAGTGCCCTGCGGCGGTTTCGCTGCGTCTGGGCGCTTGCAGCGTGCTGAAGTGTGGTCACGGAAGTGGTCTCCTTCGTCCGGATTTCAGCTGTGAGATTCCTGAAATATATTTCAATCCAGACTAAGGTGTTCTCGGGATCAAAAGTGAACTGGATCCCAAACATTACAAAAATTCCGGTCGCTGCGGGCACCGAGAAAAATGGGGACTCATGGCAGGTTCTATCTCCGAGCGACTGACCGTCACCTTGCGCGAGCGTATCAACAGCGGCGTCCTGGCTCCCGGCTCCATGCTCATCGAACCCGCGCTCGCCCAGGAATTCAACGTTTCCAAGACCCCGGTGCGCGAATCGCTGCGCCAGCTGACCAGCGAGGGACTGCTGCAGATCCTGCCGAAGAAGGGCTATCTGGTCCGCGCCATCTCGATGAACGACGTCTACGAAGTGCTCGAAATGCGCCTGCTGCTCGAACCGCATGTGTGCAGCCAGGTGGCCCGGATGCACAGCGCCCAGTTGATCCAGAGCCTGCAGGGGCTCCTGGACGACCAGGAGCGGCTCGCGGTCAGCGACCCGATCGCCTCGATGCATGCCGCCCGGCTCTTCCACAGCGAACTGAGCCATGCGGCGCGCAACTCCCGGATCCTCGCGGCGCTGGACACCTGCTTCGCGCAGACAGCCCGCGCCCACTACGTCCTGCCGGCCATGCAGCCCTACATGTCCCAGTCGGAAGAAATCGCCGAGCACCGCGCGATCCTGGCCGCGCTGGCCCGGGCCGATGCCGACGGCGCGGCGCAGGCCATGCGCTCGCACCTGGCTTCGATCCGCTCTGCCATGCTGGGACCTGCCCAGATCTGAAACCGCGGGATCAGGCGCCCAGGCGCATCCATGCGGTGCCGCGCGAACGCACGAACAGCGTCACGCCGCGCGACGCCATGTAGCCCAGCGAGAAGGCGATCCAGATCCAGACCAGCGCGCTGTGCGGGCCTTGGGCAAAGCGGTGCACCGCCCAGAGCATCGGCGCGTAGACGGCGAGGTTCAGCGCGCCGACCAGTCCCAGGTAGCGGGCGTCCCCCGCGCCGATCAGCACGCCGTCCAGCACGAAGACCAGCCCGCACAAAGGCTGCGCGAGCGCCAGCACCCACAGCCCGACGGTGGTCAGCGAGCGGATCTGCTCGTCTGTGGTGAAGACCATCGGGAACACCCATGAGGTCGCCAGCAGGAATACCCCGGTGGCGAGGCCGAAGTAGATGCCCCAGCGGCTCATGATCCCGGTCAGCTTGCGCACCTGCTGCGCGTCCCCGCGGCCCAGCTCCTTGCCGATCATCGCCTGCGCGGCGATGGCCAGCGCGTCCAGCGCGAAGGCCAGGAACGAGAAGACCGTGAAGACCAGCTGGTGGGCGGCCAGGGTCTGCTCCCCGGCACTGGTCGCCACCACCACGGTGAGCAGCAGGGCGGCGCGCATGGTCAGGTTGCGCAGCATCAGCCACGAGCCGACCTGCCCGGTGGAGATGAAGCCGGACCAGCTCGGGGCCAGGGGCACGTTTTCCCGGCGGATCCTCGGCATGATCATCCACAGGTACACCAGCGCCATGATCCACTGGGCGATGGAGGTGCCCAGCGCGGCGCCGGCCACGGACAGGTCCGCGCCGTAGACCAGGGCGAAGTTCAGCACGATGTTCAGGCCGAAGCCCGCGGTGGCGACCACCAACGGCGTTTTGGTGTCCTGCATGCCGCGCAGGATGCCGGTGGCCGCGAAGACCAGCAGCATGGCGGTCAGCCCGGGCAGCGAATAGCGGATGTAGTCGACGGCGAACTGCGCGGTCGCCCCTTCGGCGCCCATGCCGCGGACCACCGCCTCGGCGCCGAGATACCCGGCAATCGTCAGCAGCACACCCAGCGCAACGGCGAACCACATGCCGTCGCGGCCCGCGGCCATGGCCCGGGCCGGCTGCCCCGCACCGAGCGCCCGCGCCACGGCGGGGGTGGTGGCGTAGGCCAGGAAAATCATCAGGCCCACCGCGGTTTGCAGCACCGTGGTGCCCAGCGCGGCGCCGGCCAGCTCGGCGACACCCAGGTGTCCCACGATGGCCGAGTCGGCAATCAGGAACAGCGGTTCGGCGATCAGCGCGCCCAAGGCGGGCACTGCCAGTGCCAGGATCTGGCGGGATATGCTGCGGTTGGGTTCAACGGGCGTAGGTGAGCTCACCTGCTCAACTCTACGAAGCCCCACCCCCAATCTCCATTCGACGTCGCCCCGGCGCACAAATGGCGCGGCACCGCTATTCCACTGGTGTCCACCGCTGGGCATACTGGGGAGCATCAAACCCTGCCCCCGGCGAAAGGCAACCCGGTGATCCGAGATCATCCAGCAACCGCTGCTTCCAGCGATTCCGCACCGCATTGGCAATGCGCAGGATGCGCCGTCGAGTTCCCGCCCGGTTCCAAGCCCACCGGCCAATGCCCCATCTGCGCCGATGAACGCCAGTACATCCCGGGCGGAACCCAGCGCTGGGTGAGCACCGAGGAACTCGTCGCGGCGGGCCGCGACCTGGAGTTCACCACGCTGGAACCGGGACTGACCGCGGTGACGGCGCCGGAGGTGGGTATCGGCCAGAGTGGCCTGCTGCTGGAAACGGCAGCGGGGTCGCTGCTTTTCGACGTCCCGGGAATCATCACCGA
Source organism: Arthrobacter sp. YC-RL1 (assembly GCF_001454985.1). Taxonomy (NCBI): domain Bacteria; kingdom Bacillati; phylum Actinomycetota; class Actinomycetes; order Micrococcales; family Micrococcaceae; genus Arthrobacter; species Arthrobacter sp. YC-RL1. The sequence continues at coordinate 593,447 of NZ_CP013297.1, read as the reverse complement.
CGAGGCGGTCCGGCGGATCTCGGAGCGCGGTCCGCTGCGGGCCATCGTCGCCAGCCACCCGCACATGTACGGGGTGCAGCAGCAGTACAGCCAAGCCCTGGGCGACCCGCCGATCTATGTGGCCCGCAAGGACGCCGGGTGGGTCCAGTATTCCTCGAACGCAGTTGTCGAATGGGACGAACCCTTCGAAGTGCTGCCTGGAGTCTGGCTGCACCAGGTCGGCGGGCACTTCCCCGGAAGCACGGTGGCCCTGTGGCCGGCGGGAGCCGGAGGCCGGGGCGTCCTGCTGGCGGGAGACGCGATTTTCCCCGTGGCCGATGGCAACGTGACGTTCCTGCGCAGCTACCCCAACCGCATCCCGCTTTCCGCCGCGGTGGTGCGCCGGCTGGCGGCCAAGGTCGGCGAGCTGGAGTTCGACCGGCTGTACAACAACTTCTCCAGCGTGGTGCCGCGCGATGCCCACCGCATCGTCCAGTTTTCAGCCGAACGCTACGCGCGCTGGGTTGGCGGGCACTTCGACCACCTGACCTGAGCGGGAAGAATTTTATATTCTTTTCATGGAATATAATGGATTCCTGCTGGTCAGCGCGATCTCGCGGGCCTCAGGAAGGAGGCCAGGAGCATTGCCGCCAGCTGCAGTCCGCCGACGCAGAGCACAACCAACGGCCAGCCGTGGCCCATGAATGGGATGCCGATCAGCCAGCCGAGCAGCGAGGATCCGATGTAATAGAAGAGGTTGTACAGGCTGGCTGCCTGCGCTCGGGCCTGCGACGCGAGAACCGGCACCCAGCCGCTGGCCACCGCATGGGCGGCGAAGAAACCCGCGGTGAAGACCAGCAGCCCGGCGATGATCACGACCAGACTCCCGCTCAGCGTGGCGATCAGGCCGAGGACGCTGGTGAAGATGCTGCCCAGCAGGGTGTTTTTCCTGCCGAACTTGATGACCAGCTTCCCGCTGGCCACCGAGGTGTAGGTGCCGGAGAGATAGGCCAGGAACACCAGGGCGGCCAGCGAGGTTGGGATCAGGAACGGCGGGGCTTCAAGCCGGAATGCCAGGTAGTTGTACACGGCGACGAAGCCGCCCATGAGCAGGAAGCCCTGCGCGTAGAGCAGCACCATCCGTCCCCGCAGCGCTTGGGCGAACTTCGCTCCGATGGACCGCAGGTTCCGGTTGCGGATCGGTGTGAAGCCCCGGGCCACGGGCGCCTTGGCCAGGAAGAAGAGTGTCGCCAGCGCAGCCATCAGGCTGACCGCCGCGACGCCCCAGCGCCACCCGGCAGGTTCGCCCGCGAATCCGGCCAGCAGGCGCCCGGCCAAGCCTCCGAGGGTCGTGCCGGAAATATAGGTGCCGCTGGCCACCGCCACGGTTTTCGCGCTGACCTCGTCCACCAGATAGGCCAGGGCGCTGCCGGGCACCCCGGCCAGCGCGATCCCTTCGAGGAAGCGGATGGCCACCAGCCACTGAAAGCTCGGAGCCGCGGAGCTGAGCAGCCCCAGGACCACCGAGGCCACCAACGCGATGGCGATGACCCTGCGGCGCCCGATGCCGTCGGAAATGATGGCCCAGGGGGTGACTGCCAGCGCAAGGCCGAGGGTCGCGGCCGAGACCGTGAGCGCCGCGTCCGAGGAGGAGACCGCAAAGTACTCGGCGATAACCGGGAGCAGCCCCTGCACCGCGTACAGCTGGGAGAAGGTGGCGACACCGCCGGCAAAGAGCGCCAGCAGCATGCCCCGATAGGCGGGGGTGCCGGGTTCGTGGCCGCTGAACATCAAGAGCTAGATTCCCTGCGGCAGCAGCGGGTAGACCAGGTAGACCATCAGCAACGCGATGGCGTTATTGATGACATGCAGCATGTAGGAGTAGGCCATTGATTTCCCGGACAGGATATAGGCCACCGACATCATCACGCCCAGCATGATGTAGGGAAGGATCTCGGTCCAATTCCCGATGCCGGAACCGACGAAGTGGATGCTGGCGAAAGCCACCACGGAAATGACCGCGCAGACCCAGACATTGAGCTTGCGCGAGAGCTTGCCGATCAGCAGATGCCTGAACAGGTATTCCTCCACGAACGGACCGAACAGCGCCGTCACCACCAGCATGACCGGCAGCGGCACCGCGTTGGACATCTCTTCGAGCATCGCCTGGTTCTCGCTCGTGGCCATCTGTCCTACGAACAGCGATACGATCGCGGTGGAGAAGATGGTGATGATCCAGCCTCCGGGCAGCATCAGCCACTTGGCCCACGGGTAGTACCGCATGGTCTTGAACGAGTCGAAGAACTGCGGCCCGCACTGGATCATCGCCAGCACGAAGAATGACACGTAGAGGATCAGGTTGATGCCGAAGAGCGCCTGCTGCTCGGTTTCGAAGGCACCGATGTAGCCGGGGATCAGCCCGATCAGGCTCGCCCCGCCGAGCACGAAGAACACGATGTAGGCCAGCACGGTGAACAGATCGCCGCGGGTGAACCGCCCTGCGTCGAATACACGCTGTCTGCGTCGGGGAACAACAGGATAGTTCGGGTAGTCAGGCAGCTGGTGCATGTTTCCTAGCCTATCCGCCCCTGCTGTGGATCCGCCGTGTTCGAGCAGGCCGCCGTGATCCCGATAGGCCGCGGATGGCACATCCGAGCCATCAGGAATCCACGCAGGCACGTGCGAATGAGATCGTGCCCACCGAAGAGTTCCGAAGAATCAGGACCCTGCAATTAATCGTTTCCACCCACAATCCCGAGCCCGAGTCCCGCACTGGATGTGGCAAGCCAGAAAATACCCTTGGCGCGTCATTTGGCTAGAATCTAAGAAGCCTGCGTTGCAGGAGAGATCACTGTTATCGAGGTCCATGAAAACCAGCTCCTCCCGTTTCGAGGTTTCGGTGCTTCTTGGCACCCAAACACTCTTCAATATCGGTTTCTACGCAGTAGTTCCCTTTCTCGCGGTAGTTCTGGCCAAGGACTTCTTGCTTGCCTCTGCCGCGGTAGGGCTGATTCTCGGTATCAGGACCTTTGCCCAGCAAGGCCTCTTTTTAGCCGGCGGCAGCCTCGCGGACCGCTTCGGCGCCCGGATCATGATTTTGATTGGCTGCGCGGTGCGCGCTTCGGGCTTCCTCATGTTGGCGGCTTCCCTCTGGGGTAGCAGCCCAATACTCTGGCTGTTCATCCTGGGGACCTTGTGCACCGGATTCGGCGGGGCACTTTTCTCCCCGGGTCTGAATATTCTGGTGGCGAATGCCCAGAAGGCACTCGATCAGCAGCGGGCCGCCGAAGCCAAAGGCGCTACGCACTTTGCCTGGTTGAGCATCACCGGCGAAATAGGCGCCGTCACCGGACCGCTGGTCGGTGCCGCTCTGTGGGGATGGGGTTTTTCGACGGTTGCCGGTTTTGGATCTGCCTTTTTTGTCGCCATCGGCATCTTCCTTGCCGTGGCCCTGCGCAAGCCGGCAACCACCGACGTCCCGAACCAATCCGCCAATTATGTCCCCGTGCCGCCTCCTCGCAGCGGAAGCCTGCGGCAGTGCCTCAAGGACCGGAGGTTCCTGGCATTCTGCGGACTGCACGCGGCAGACCTTCTGGCTTACAATCAGCTCTACCTCGCCATCCCGCTCGAGCTCGAACGGCTGAATCATCCGGCCCAGTGGCTGGGGGTGCTCTTCGCGTGGATTTCCATCCTGACCTTGGCCCTCCAGCTTCCAGTTTCATGGGTTGCCGCTCGCATCGGCGCCGAGGCCACCTTGCGCTGCGGATATTTGCTCAGCGCCTTGGGATTCGGCGTGCTCGCATTTGTTCCAGCCTCGGCCTTCGAACCAGACGCGGGGTTGCTGCGGATTCTCTGTGCCATCACCTTGCTGACGTTGGGGCATATGAGCGTGCATCCGACAGCGCTCTCGCTGGTTCCCCAATTTGCCGGCGAACGGCCGACCGGTTCCTACTTCGGATTGCTCGCCAGCTGCGGAGGTCTGGCGGTGCTGCTGGGAAATGTCCTCATCGGATGGTTGGCGACCCAGGCGGGCCAGCTGGTAGTGCCAGGCTTCCTGCCGTGGATGGTGCTGATCCTGCCTTTGCTGCTGGCTTCCTGGCGGGCCGCCGGCATTGCCCGCGGCGTGGGCACAGCGCCAGACAGGACGTGAACTGCAGCACACTCGGTCAACGGTGTACAGAACTTCCAAATTCCATAGCAACTCCCCCCTACTCAATGTGATTTTTGAGCGAACCCGTGATGGAAGCATGTTTTCCCAGGAGCCTCGCTCGCGGTCACACCGCCAAATATTCCAGGCGATTAGGATACGCTTACCAAGGCTCTATTGCATTAGAAGCTAATTCATCACGTAATGCCGAAGGACTTCCATGAACCTTGGACGACTGAGCGCAACCGCAGTATTTGCGGCTACTGCCCTCGCCTTGACTGCCTGCAGCGCTTCCACCCCGAGCCCTACTTCGGCACCGTCTGTGGACCGAGAGGCCCGCGCGGTGGTAGCTAATTTCCGGGCCCCGGTTTCGAACTGGGCCTTGGAAAGCGATGACGCCTATGTGCTTTCCATCGCCGGCTGCTTGGAGACCTTGGTCAAGTACGACTCCACCACGCAAAATATCGAGCCGATGCTCGCCGAGTCATGGAAGCAGTCCTCGGACACCGCCTGGGATTTCACCCTGCGTCAGAACGTCAAGTTCCAAGATGGCACCGCCCTGGACGCCAAGGCCGCTGCCGCTTCGCTGAACCACGTGCTCAAGGCGACCGCTCCGGCCCGTGCCGTCAATCCCAAGACCATCTCCAAGGTGAGTGCAGTTGACGCCGACACCCTGCGCGTCACCACCCCTGCCGCCGATCCGCTGCTGCCCTACCGCATGGCCAGTGTGAACGCCGGCATTCTGGCGCCTGCGGCCTACGGTGCCGACGGCATCGACCCCTTCGGCCACTGCACCGGCCCGTTCATCCCGGTCTCCGAAAAGGCCGGGCAGTCCCTGAGCCTGGACCGCAACGAGAACTACTGGGGCGGTGACGTCCAGCTCGCCGGCGGCGAAATCCGCTACATCACCGAAGGTCCTACCCGCGCCACCCAGGTGCAGACCGGCGAGGCAGACATCTCCATGTCCATCCCCGCCACCAGCCTGGCCACCCTCGAAGCCGACAACTCGGTGAAGGTGCTCAAGGCCGATTCCCCGCGCACCGCAACCCTCTACCTGAACAACTCGCGGGCGCCTTTCGACAACTTGAAGCTGCGCCAGGCCGCCACCATGGCGCTGGATCTGCCGGCCATCGCCGCCAGCGTCTACGAAGGCGCCGCGCAGCCAGCCACCGGCCCCTTTGCTCCGAGCGAGAGCTGGGCCAACCCGGACCTGCAGGTTCCGCAGGTGAATCTCGAAGAGGCCAAGAAGCTGGTGGCCGACTCCGGCTACCAGCAGGACAAGCCGCTGGAAATCATCGCCATCACCGAGCGCGCGGAGTTCGCAGCGGTGGGCGCCATCATCCAGGAGCAGTTCAAGCAGATTGGCCTGCAGGCAAATGTTGTCACGAAATCCTACGGCTCGGTGGAGCCCGAGGTGCTGGCAGGCAACTACGACATGATCCTCAGCCAGCGCAACCGCATGATCGACATTGCCGATCCCATCGGCTTCCTGCAGTCCGACTACACCTGCGACGGCGGCTACAACCTGAGCCACTACTGCAACAAGGACTTCGACGCACTGATCGAGAAGGCGCTGCCGGAAACCGACCAGGCCACGCGCCATGATCTCTACCGCCAGGCAGGCGACGTCCTGGCCGCGGACGCAGCCAATGTCTGGCTGGTCAACGAGCAGGCCATCGACGCGCTCGGCAGCACCGTTCAGGGGTACGTCCAGGACCCGCTGACCCGATACGTGCTGACCAAGGACCTGGCGAAGACCAAGTAAATTGGTGCACTTCGCCACCGCGCTGCGCCGGGTCCTCGGGCTCGGCGCAGCCGTCCTGCTTTCATCCTTCGCGGTCTTTTTGGTTCCCTTCGTCTCCCCCGGGGATCCGGTGCGATCCATGTTGCGCGCCCGCATGGACGTCGGCGCCATGGACGAGGCCACCGTGCAGGCCTATGCCGAGCAGTTCGGGCTCTACGACCCGCTGTTGCTGCAATTCGGCCGCTGGCTCGGCCGCTTCTTCCGCGGAGACATGGGAATCTCCTATATCAGCGGCACTCCGGTCGCCGACCTGGTGCTGCCCGCCATCGGCGTTACCCTCTCGCTGGCCGGAACCGCCTTGCTGGTGGCGGTGCTGGTCTCCATCATGCTGGGAGTTGTCGCCGCGGTGCGGGCCGAAGGATGGCCGGATCGGGTGATCACCTCGGCCACCCATGCCCTGATCGCCATCCCGGAATACGCGTTGGCGCCGTTGCTGGTGCTGCTCTTCGCCGTGCGCCTGTCCTGGCTGCCTTCGGCGGGCTTCGACTCCCCCGCCTCCATGGTGCTGCCGGTGCTGGTCCTCTCGCTGCGCCCCATCAGCTTCTTCACCATCGCCGTGCGCTCGGGCATCCTGCAGGCGCTGGACTCCGAACATGTGCTGGCTGCCCGCGCCCGCGGGTTGGGCGCCACCCGCACCCTGGTTCGCCATGTCATCCCGCACGGGCTGCTGCCGCTGTGGACCATGGTGGGTGTGTGGTTCGCCGGCCTGCTGGGCGGCTCGGTCATCGTCGAGGTCATTTTCGCCATCCCGGGCATGGGCCGGCTGATCTTCGACGCCATTGTCGACGCGGACATCCCGGTAGCCCAAGGCGGGGTGGTGGTAGCGGTGGCCTGCGCGGTGCTGGCTACCGGCATCATCGACCTCCTGCACCGCCGGTCAGATCCAAGGGTACGGATAGGAGCCAGCCGTGGCTAGGAAAATGCAGCGTTCGATCTTCGTCAGCTGGCCGGCGGCCATCTTGCTGCTGGTGCTGCTCATGACCCTGCTGGCTCCGTGGATTTCCCCCTACGACCCGGATGCCCAGTCCCTGGCGGACAGGTTGCAGCAGCCCAGCTGGGCGCACGTGCTGGGCACCGACGCCCTGGGCCGCGACACCTTCAGCCGCGTCCTGCACGGCGGACGCTTCTCCTTGTCGGTAGCGTTCATCACCACGCTGTTTTCGCTGCTGGTGGGCACCGTTCTCGGCCTGCTCAGCGCGCTGCGCGGAGGCTGGCTGGATGAACTGTTCCTGCGCGCCAACGACCTGCTGTTGGCGCTGCCGGAGATCGTGATTGCGCTGCTGATCATCGCCGTGATGGGGCCGGGATTTTCCACCATGGTGCTTTCCGTGGGAGTGGTGGCATGGACGCCTACCGCCCGCCTGGTGCGTTCCATGGCGGCCCAGGCCCTGTCGACCCACCATGTCGAGGCTTCCAGGCATGCTGGCGCCTCGCGCTGGTTCGTTCTCCGCCACCATGTTCTGCCCTATCTGGCGGGTCCGGTACTGGCCCAGACGGCCCTGCGTTTCGGCCTGTTGCTGGTGCTGCTGGGTTCGCTGTCCTACCTGGGCATCGGTGTCCAGCCCCCGCAGTCGGATTGGGGCTCCATGCTGGCCGAGGCGCAGCCGCACGCGTTGCGTGCTCCCTGGGGCCTGGTCGCTCCCGGCGCCGCGATCTTCCTGGTGAGCTTCTGCGTCACCCTGTTGGGCAACCGCATCACCCGTGCGCTGAACGGGCAGGACGTGCTGGCCACCGAGACCGAGGCGGAAGCCAATGACTGAATCGCTTGAATTCATCGATCTGTCGGTGCGCAGCAGCGGGAAAACCCTGCTCACCGCCATGTCCGGGGCTATCCGCTCCGGCGAGCTGGTAGCCGTGGTGGGCCGTTCCGGGTCTGGAAAGACGTTGCTGACCAAGGCAATTATCGGGTTGCTCCCGCCGCAGCTGCAGGCCGAGGGACAGATACTGCTGGATGGCGAACGCATCGACCAGCTGGAAGGAAAGGCCATGGATACGGTGCGCGGGCGGCGCATCGGCATGCTCTTCCAACAGCCCAAGCGGGTGCTGAATCCGCGCATGAGCATTCGCTCCCACCTCTTGGAAGCACTGGGAGTCTTCGGCCCGGGCAAGGCCAAGAAACACGAGGCAAAAGTCCAGTCCCTGTTGGAAGAGGTCGGGCTCTCTCCCGCCGCCGATATCGCCGGCAAGCGCCCGGACCAGCTCTCGGGCGGAATGGCGCAGCGGGCCATGCTTGCCATCGCCCTGGCAGCCGACCCGGAATTCATCCTCGCCGACGAACCGACCTCCTCGCTGGACTCCATTCTGAAAGCGGAAACGCTGCAGCTGCTGCGCAGCAAGCAGCTTGAACGCGGCCTAGGCGTCCTATTGATCACCCACGACATTGCCAGCATCCAGCACATCGCCGACCGCGTGCTGGTGGTCAGCGATGGGGCGATTGTCGACCATTGCCTGACATCCCAGCTTTTCGCCAAGGACAGCCACGCCAAGCGGCGTGAATTGATCGAGGCCGTGTTGCCGGCCGCGCACGCGCCAAGGGAATTTGCCGCCGGTTCCCTGCTTCAAGTTGTGGGCGCGGGAAAGAATTACACACGCAAGGCCAAGGGGCCCGCCGCGCTGCAGGCCACCACCGTGAGCTTGCATGGTGGCGAAGTCCTGGGCGTCGTCGGGCGTTCGGGCTCGGGGAAGAGCACTTTCGCCAGATTGCTCGCAGGCTTGGAAAAACCCACGGAAGGGCAGATCCTGAGCCCCGAACGCGACGGGAAATCTGCCGCCGTCCAGCTGATCGCTCAGGAGCCCTTCTCTTCCTTTGATCCGAGGCTGCCGTTGCGTACGAGCTTGCTTGCTGCCGTGCACCGGCTGCCTGCCGACCAAGCCTCGGCGGAGATAGATGCGGCGCTGGACCAGGTGGGGCTGCAGGTCGAACTACTGGATCGAAAACCAGGCCAGTGCTCCGGCGGCCAGCTGCAACGCGCGGCCATCGCCCGGGCATTGCTGGCCAAGCCGCAGGTGCTTGTCTGCGATGAATCGACATCGGCGTTGGATTCGGTAGCGCAGCGCCATATTCTCGATCTCTTGCTGGGGCTGCGCACCCGCCTGGGTCTGTCCTTGGTAGTGATCTCCCATGACATGGGCGTAATCCGCTACGTCAGCGACAATGTCGCGGTGTTCTACGAGGGGCGGCTGGTGGAACACCGACGGCTCGACGATTTCCTGTCCAGCCCGAAGCACCACCACAGCAAGGACCTGGTGGCCGCACTGGACATTCCCGCCCCGGTGAAAGCCGTGCTGAACTAGGTCTTTCCACCGCCGGCAGGCTCCCAGCCTCGGCTCGCGCTGAGCGCCCTCACCCTGAATGCCCTGGTGAAGCCCGTCGTCACAGACGGCAAAGGGCCTTGGAAGATCCACACAGGTGTGAAATATTCCAAGGCCCCATGAGGCCGCCTGGGCTATGGCCGGTTTACTTCGGGTCGAAGCCCTCGCGGGTTGCGGCCTTCACGGATGGCTCAAGCATCTTGTAGCTGGCGCCGGCGATGATGGCGCCGATGAGCGGCGCCACGATGAACAGCCAGACCTGGCCCAGCGCCTCGCCGCCGGCGAACCAGGCGACGCCCAGCGAGCGGGCCGGGTTGACCGAGGTGTTGGTGATCGGGATGGCGACCAGGTGGATCAGGGTCAGCGACAGGCCGATGGCCAGCGGGGCGAAGCCCTTCGGAGCACGGCGGTCGGTGGATCCCAGGATCACGTACAGGAAGATGGCGGTCAGCACGATCTCGGCCACCAGCGCGGCCAGCATGGAGTATCCGTCCGGTGAACGGTCGCCGTAGCCGTTGCTGGCGAAACCTGATTCGACGGCGTCGAAGCCGTCCTTGCCGCTGGCGATCCAGTACAGCACCGCGCCGGCGGCCGAAGCCGCGACGATCTGGGTGATGATGTAGGTCGGGACGTCCTTCCATGCGGTGCGGCCCGCGACGGCGGTACCCATGGTGACGGCCGGGTTGAAGTGGCCGCCCGAGATGTGGCCCACGGCGTACGCCATGATCAGCACGGTCAAGCCGAAGGCCAGGGCAACACCCAGGAAGCCGATGCCCATATTGACCGTTTCATCGGAAATCACCTTGGCTGCGAAAATCGCCGAGCCGCAGCCGCCGAAGACGAGAACGAAGGTCCCCAGGAATTCGGCAGCAATCTTGGCGCCGGTTGTCGGCGCGGACGTATCTGACATGTCTTGTTCCATTCCTCAAAAGATGAAGCGAGTTCCACGACAGCGTGAGCCGTGCCCTAAGGCTACTGGGAGATCTCTCTATTGAAAAGATTTCCGACATTCATTCTCAAGAAAGATTTGTTGCCTGTCATGACATGGGAATTATTTGCCGACGTATTCGAAGTGCCATGCTTCGGCGTACGGATTTCGGCCTCCGTTGGACCGGAATTCTTCCAGATTTTTCCGGTGGATCCAGTTGTACTTCTTCGAATTGGCCTTCAGCCACTTGTAGTACTTGCCCTTGAACGAGTAGTTGTAGGTCTCCGGGACGTCGATGGCCAATCCCCAGCCGTGGTTCGAGGTCCCCGGCTTGGCCGCGATGTAGGAGCCGAGCTCCTGGTAGAGGAATTTCTGCGTGTCCAGGGTGCGGTAGGCCAGATCGATGTCCAGGTTCTTCCCGAACTTCTTCTTGAAGGCCGAATTCAGCCGCCCCAGATCCGCGGCGGCCGGGGCGGCGATGAGGGTTTTTTCCTTGTCCCAGCTCAGGGCCACCAGCATCGACTCGGGCAGCTTCCCGTTGGCCTGCTTTTGCACCTTGCTGCGGGTGATCTTGCTCGTGTTGCTGGTTTTGGCGCTGGTGCTGCGTTTCAGCGCCGAAGCCTGCATCCAGCCGTCCGCTCCCTGGGTGCGCACGTAGTACCAGCCGGAGACCGGGCCGGCCTTCTTTTCCCATGCGGCGTCCCGGTAGACGATCGAATTCTTCGGGATGTCGCCGATGCGCTTCTTGCCGTTGACCGAAGCATGCAGGTCTGCGCCGGAAGACTTGGTGAAGTAGCGGTCCGACAGGCCAGCGCGGTTGGTGGTGTACGGGCCTGCGTCAATGGCGCAGCCCTTGGAGCAGGTGGTGACGTAGGCGCCGGAGACCCATCCGGTTTTGCCCTGGGTGGAAATCTTGTACCAGCCGTTGGCGGTCTTGGAGCTTGCGTAGGCCGGTTGCCCCTTGCTGAGCTTGCCGACGACCGCATGCCCGGTTCCCGCGCCCTTGCGGATGTTCATCGTGGATTTCGGGGTGACCCACAGCTTCACGCGCTTCGCACTGCTCGTCGTTCCGCCGGTGGCGGCGGTTTTGGTGACCTTGACGTATTTATTCGAGATCCACCCGGTCTTCTTGTCGTACGTGACCTGGTACCAGCCGTTGGAGGCTTGGGACTTGACCGCTACTGTCTTGTTCTTCGGGATGGTCAGGATCACGCGGGAGGCGGTGCTGGAACCGGAGCGCATGTTCAGGTTGCTGGTGGTCTTGATCTGGGTCACCCGCTTGGCGGCGGCCGCCTGCAGTGTTCCGGGTGCCGCGGCAGGCGCGGCAGCCGGGAGCGGCTGCGCCGCGCTGGCCGGCACCAAACCGCCCAGGGCCAGCGAACCGGCCAGCAGCACGCCGGCGGTTGACACAGCGAATCGTCGAGATGATCTGAAATCTGTTTTCACGGCAGTGGAATCTTCCAAGAGGCGCGGGCTTGACTGGTGTCCTGCGCAAAGCCGTTCCCGGTGCGAGCGAGATTGCCGATTCGACGCCTGACATAGTTAATCATGCTACGTCCAGGCCGAATCCGGGGCATCGTCAGCGGGGTTTGCGATCGAAGAGCAGCGCTCCGAGGATTCCTGCCAGCACGCCCAGCAGGTTCCCCGCGGCGCGTTCCCACAGCACGTCCGCGTTGACGCTCGGGTCGGCGAGCTCCAGCATCAGCATTATCAGCGGGGTGAAGAAGCTCAGCGCCAGCCCGTAGTTGCGCGTCATGTAGCCCTCGGCGGGGAACATCAGCGCGATGATCACCACGCCCAGGGCCAGCTCCGGCAGCTGCAGATAGTAGATGCCCAGCAGGACAACCAGCCCCGCCACGGTGCCTGCCACGCGGTGCACACCCCTGCGCAGCCTTCCGCGGGCGTTGCCGGCCGCCAGCGGCACCACCGCTCCGGCCATGACCCATTGCAGGTGCTCCAGTTGCAGGCCGATGGCCAAGGTGCCGGCCAGCAGCACCACGCTGGCGTAGCAGGCCGAGCGGCGCAGCGCGTCGGGCCAGCCGATCGGCTCGTGTCCGGGAAATCCCCGGGCCGCGGCACCGAAGCGGGCGGTCTGCCCCAGAACGATGCAGAACAGCGCGGTGAGCACAAATGCAGCCAGCCCCGCCGTGGACGGCGATTGCCCCACCGGGAGGCTGGCCAGCGCCCCGAAGGCGAAGACCGGGAAAAACGAGCCGCCGGGCTTCAGGCCGTAGCGGTCGGTGGTCAGCGAGCTGGCGCAGGCCCAGAAGATGCCCCCGGCGACCAATGCCCAGCCGTCCGGCCCCCACGGCGCGATGACGATGCCTGAAATTCCGGCGCATAGCATCATGGTTCCAGCCAGGACCTGGTCCTTGAGGCGCTGCAGCCGGTGCGGGCTGCGTCCGTACATCCCGACCACCGAACCGAAGACCGCGTAGACCATGAGGTCCACGTGCCCCAGGAGCATCAGTGCCGCACCGGGGATCGCCAGCCCGAAGCCCACGCGCAGGGCGGGGCGGATCTCGGGGCTGTGGGAGAGCACCAGGCGCTGCCACGCCGCGGCGGCCAGCGCCGGGGTTGGGATTCGGGATGTCGGGGCGCTGGCCGGCTCGGTTGGCGCATTCTGGAAGTTGGCCATGATCGCTCCTCTGGTTCGCGCAGCTTCCTGCGGAAAGGAACGGTTCTGCCTTTTCAGAGTTGCATCGAGAGTTTGATCATGTCCAAGTATTATTTTTGATGGTTCAATCGGAAAAACATATCAAGCCAAGTCAAAATCGTTTGTGACGGACGGATATACGTCGCCCGTCGCAGAGAGTAATGCGCGTAATAAGAGCGGCAGCGGCTGGTGCTCGGGGATGACCAAGCTGATCTGGCTGGTGATCCGCGGACTGACAAGGGGCGTTTGGACCACGCCGGGCAACTCGCCCAGGGGCGCGAGCCACTGCTTCGGGACCACGCTCGCCCAGCGGCCGGTGGCCACCTGCGCCAGCAGCGTGATCATCGAGTCGCACTCGATGCGCGGCTCGGCGCTGCGCCCATGGGAGGCCAGCACCTCGTCCAGCAACTGGCGGCCGCGCATGGAGGAATCCAGCAGGCACAGCGGCAGCGAGAGCACCTCGTCCACGGCGGTCGGCTCCCCCGCACTGGCGAACATGCCCTCCTTGGTGAGCAGCACGTGCTCCTCGCGGTACAGCGGCAGCGCGAGCAGTCCGCCGAGTTCCGCCGGGTCCGCATAGACCAGCCCCGCATCGAGTTCGAAGCTGCGGATCTGGGCAATGATCTCGGTGGAGCGCAGGCTGCCTTGGACATGGACCCGGGCCTTCGGGTTGGCGCGGGCGAAGGCGTCACAGAGCTGGGCCACCGTGGAGGACGCGGCGGGCACCACACCCAGGCGCAGCGTGCCGGTCAGTCCGGACTGCAGCGCCGCCACCTCCTGGGTCAGCGCATCGCGGTCCGCCAGCAGGCGTTGGGCCCAGCGCAGCACCGTCTCGCCTTCCGGGGTCAGCCCCTGGAACGCGTGGCCGCGTCGCACCAGCGGCACCCCGAGACCGGTTTCAAGTTTCCTGATGGATTCGGAGAGCGCCGGCTGGGAAATATTGCATTCCTCGGCGGCCCGCGCGAAATGCTGTTCCCTGGCCAGCGCCACGAAGTATTCCAACTGCCTTAACATCACCTGTCCATTGCACCACGCGCCGCGGGTCACCACGTCGGGGCATGCGAAAACCGGCGCACCGCGGGATCGCAATCCTGCGGTGCGCCGGTTCCGGCGAGCGAGCGCACGGCCCGGGGCGGGCAGCTACTTGGAGATCTTGCCCGACATTCCCGCCAGGGCCCGGATGACCACCGGCTTGCAGGCGAACCAAGCTCCGGCAGTGACCGCGACGGCCACCACGAACATGATGACGCCCAGCCAGCCGTCGTCGCTGCGGGCGGCGAACATGTGGTTCAGGTTCGCCCGCGCTCCGGTGAGCAGCACCAGCAGCACGTGCATCACCAGGAAGCCGACAAAGAACAGCATGGCCGGGAAGTGCACCTTGCGGGCCGCTTCCATGGGCAATGCCTTGTCCAGCTTGGCAGGCCAAGCCGGGGACATGCGCAGCCCGGTGATGGCGGAGACCGGGGCGGCCAGGAACACGATCGCGAAGTAGGCCAAAACCTGCAGCGCGTTGTAGTTCAGCCAGCCGTTCTCGGCAGGCCAGTCCAGCGACAGGTACTGCACGCCGGCGCTGAGCGCGTTCGGGAAGATGTCCCAGCTGGTCGGCACGATGCGCATCCACGCGCCGGTGGCGAACAGCAGCACGATGAACACCACGCCATTGACGATCCACAGCACGTCCAGGCTCAGGTGCAGCCAGATTTCCAGGCTGATCTTCTTGGGCTTGGTTTTGGTTTTGAACAGCCCGGTGTTGTTCCGGGTCCAGTAGGCCTTCGGCCGGGCGGTGGTGCGGATCAGCCAGCCGGAGCGGATGATCAGCACCATGAAGAAGGCGTTCAGGAAGTGCTGCCAGCCCAGCCAGGCCGGGATGCCGGTGGGCGCGTTCTGCGGCAGCGCGGAGTGCCCCGGATAGGCGACCAGGAACTGCTCCCCCGCCGCGGTTCCGCGCCACCAGCGGGCGGCCAGCACCAGCAGAGCCAGGACAACCACCACGCCGACGGCGATCCAGATCTTCTTCAGGGCCGGGTTTCCCGCCGCCTTGTCGGCGGTGCGGGCACCCTCCTTGGTTGTCAGCGACATGGAAATGACCCCCTGATCTAGCCGGCGGTGACTGGCTGCTTGGCCTCCAGCAGCTGCGTGAGCTGCGGGAGGATCTCGAACAGGTCTCCCACGATGCCGAAGTCGGCGATGTCGAAGATCGGCGCGTCCTCGTCCTTGTTGATAGCCACGATGCGCTTGGCGGTCTGCATGCCGGCCAGGTGCTGGATGGCGCCGGAGATGCCCACTGCAACATAGAGGTCGGGTGAGACGCTGACGCCGGTCTGGCCTACCTGGTGGCTCTGCGGGATGTAGCCGGAGTCCACGGCGGCGCGCGAAGCGCCCAGGCCTGCGCCCAGCGAGTCGGCGAGCGCCTCGACCAGCGAGAAGTTCTCCTTCGAGGCCAGGCCGCGGCCGCCGGAGACCACGATCTTGGCGGCGCGCAGCTCCGGGCGGGAGGACGCGGCGGCCAGCGGGGTCACGGATTCGATTTCAGCCGAGGCGGCGGTGGCCACCTCGATGGCGGCGGTGGCCAGCTGCGGGGTTGCTGCAGGCAGCGGCTCGGCACCGCTGGAGGCCACGGTGACCAGCGGGATGCCGGCGCCCGCGGTGGATTCGGTGACGTAGGTGCCGCCGAAGACCGAGTGCGAGGCGGCGATGCGGCCGTCGCGCTGCTCAAGCTCAACGGCTTCGAGCACCACCGGGTTGCCGGTGCGCGCCGACAGGCGGCCGATGACCTCGCGGGCCACGGCGCTGTTGGAAGCGAGCACGGCGGCCGGGGCGTAGGCCTCGATGGCAGCCTGCAGGGCGGCGACGGCGCTGGCCGCCGGGTGGGCGGCGGCCTGGGCGGTTTCGCCGATGAATACTTGCTCGGCGCCCTGCCCGCCGATGGCGGCGGCAGTGGCGGCGGAGTCGGCTGCGGTGGCGACGGCCACCGGGGTGCCCAGCTTGGAGGCCAGGGCCAGCAGGTGCGCGCCGCTGGCGGTCGGGGTGCCGTCTTCGCCCAGTTCGATGTGTACCAGGATGTTAGTCATGTCATTCGTTCCTTAGATCAGCTTCTCGGCGGCCAGGTACGCGGCAAGTTCCTGCGCGGCCTGTCCCTCGTCGATGATTTTGACGCCGGCGGTGCGGGCGGGGCGGGCGGCGGAGGCCAGCACCAGGTTGCCCGCGGCGTGATCCGGCGCGCCCAGGCCCAGTTCTGCGGCGCTCTGCACGGCGACAGGCTTGCGCTTGGCGGCCAGGATGCCCTTGAACTTCGGGAAGCGGGCCTCGCCCATGGCCTCGGCCACGGAGATGACTGCCGGGATGGAAGCGCGCAGCGCGGTGGTGCCCGAGGCGTCCGAGCGGGTGCCGCGCACGGTGCCGCCGGAGATCTCCAGGGTGCCCAGCGGGCCGAGGAACGGAAGGTTCAGCAGTTCGGCGACCATGGCGGGGACCACGCCGCCGCGGCCGTCGGTGGACTCGTTGCCTGCGACGATCAGGTCGGCCTGCAGGCCCGAGAGCGCCTGGGCCAGCGCCCGGGCGGTGGCCAGCGCGTCGGATCCGGCCAGTGCGTCGTCCTGGACGTGCACCGCCTTGTCGGCTCCCATGCTCAGTGCCTTGCGCAGCGCTTCATTGGCGGCGGCCGGGCCCATGGTCACTACGGTGATCTCCACCGACTTGTCAGCGTCCTTCTGCTTCAGCGCGGCTTCCAGCGCACGTTCGGTGATCTCGTCGATCACGCGGTCGCTGGCGTCGCGGTCTGCGCGCCCGTCGGAGGTGAGGTGGCGGCCTTCTTCGGTGTCCGGCACCTGCTTGATCAGCACTGCAATCTTCATGGTTTGCTCTTTTCTTGGTTCGGTTCCGCACCGCCCGGCTCCTCCGCCGGGTTGGGTGCGTTCACGGTGTGGCCGCGGGCGCTGCCCGTGCGCCGCCGGGCTTTCGCGTGGCGCGGGTCACGTTTCTGAAATACTATAACTAGATTCTAGTTTTTGTCTAGGGCAGGGCGTGGACGAAGTTCCGCTTCGCCCGCACCCCGCCCTGCCCGGCTGCTCAGTCCTGCGGCGCCGGGCGGTTGCGCGGCGGCAGCCACAGCCCGCGGGCCTGGGCCACGACCTTGCCGCCGGCCTCGATCTGGCCCCTGACCCAGATCTTGCGGCCGTCGATTTCCTCGACCCACGCGGTCAACTCCAGCTCTTCGAACAGCGGGACCGCGTGGTCGTAGTCCACGGTCAGCGACCGGGTGAAGATCCACTGGTCCACGGTTCCAGCGGCGAAGCCCATCAGGTGGTCCAGCAGCGTGGCCACCCAGCCTCCGTGCACCCGGCCCGGAGGACCCTGGTAGGGCAGGCCCAGCCGGGTGGAGGTGCGCACGCCGTTCTCCCCGTCCATGCGCAACGACACCGGCGGGGCGATCGGGTTCAGCACCCCGGAGACCGGCGAGCGGTCCATGTAATCGCCCTTGCGGTCCTTGAAGAGGTCGGGAACCATCGCGCTCTCCGGAGCAATTTCCCCGCGCAGCAGCCCAAGCACCTCGTCCAGGCGCTCGACCAGTTCAGGGGCGGCCGGGGTGCGCACATCCAGCCGGACCATGGCATCCAGCAGCTCGCGCACCTGACCGGCGGCTTCCAGCAGCTTCTCCCCGCCGGCCGCGCGGACCTTCTCCCCGCCGTCCGGCAGGGCCACCTGCCTAGTCATTGCCCAGGATCAATGCGCTCGTCGGTACGCCGGTGCCGGCGGTGACCAGCACGTTCCGGGCGTTTTCCACCTGGTTCACCGCGGTGCCGCGCAGCTGGCGCACACCCTCGGCGATGCCGTTCATGCCGTGGATATAGGCCTCGCCCAGCTGGCCGCCGTTGGTGTTGATCGGCAGGCGGCCGCCCAGCTCGATGGCGCCGTTCTTGATGAAGTCCTTGGCCTCGCCGCGGCCGCAGAAGCCGAATTCCTCCAGCTGGGCCAGCACGAACGGGGTGAAATGGTCGTAGAGCACCGCGGTGTCGATGTCCTCCGGGCGCAGGCCGGTGTCGTTCCACAGCTGGCGTGCCACGTTGCCCATCTCCGGCAGCGGGCGGTCGCCGTCCTTGCGGTAGTAGCTGACCATGGTGTGCTGGTCGTAGGCAGCGCCCTGGGCGGCGGCGCGGATGGTCACTGCCTTGCCCGGCAGGTCCTTGGCGCGCTCCGGGGTGGTGATGACGAACGCCTGGCCGCCGTCGGATTCCTGGCAGCAGTCCAGCAGGTGCAGCGGATCGACGATCCAGCGCGAGTTCTGGTGGTCTTCCAGGGTGATCGGCTTCTCGTAGAACCAGGCCTTCGGGTTGGTGGCCGCGTGCTTGCGGTCGGCCACCGCCACGCGGCCGAAGTCCTCCGAGGTGGCGCCAGTCAGGTGCATGTAGCGCTGGGCGAACATGCCCACCCAGGAGGCCGGGGTCATCAGACCGAAGGGCAGGGTCCAGGCGTAGGCGGCGGCGCGGGCGTCCGGGGCCATGCCCGCGGTGCTCATCGCCTGCCCGAAGCGGGCGCCGGAGCGCTCGTTGAAGGCGCGGTAGCAGACCACGGTCTTGGCCACGCCGGTGGCCACCGCCATGGCGGCGTGCAGGATGGTGCCGGCGGCGGCGCCTCCCCCGTAGTCCACGTGGCTGAAGAAGTTCAGCTCCTTGCAGCCCAGGCCGCGGGCGACCTCGATGGCTGGGTTGGTGTCCATGGAGTAGGTGACCATGCCGTCCACGTCCTGCGGGTTCACCCCGGCGTCGCGGCAGGCGGCCAGGGCGGCCTCCTGGGCCAGCTGCAGCTCGGAGCGGCCGGAATTCTTGGAGAACTCGGTGGCGCCGATGCCTACGATGACTGCCTTATTCAGCAGGTTGCTCATGCCGATTCCCCTTTCGATGGGATCACGATGTCTACGGTGCCCGTCACGTGCGGGCCCAGGGAGTTGGTGCCAACCACCTTCACCACGACGTTTTCCCCGTCCACGGAGTCCACGGTGCCGGTGAAGACCATCTCGTCGCCCGGGAAGTTGGTGGCACCCAGGCGGATGTTGATGCGGCCCACGCGGGCGGCCGGGCCGGCCCATTCGCCCACGTAGCGGTTGACCAGCGCATTGGTGGTCAGGATGTTCATGAAGACGTTCGGGGTGCCGGCGGCCTGGGCGACGTCCTTGTCGTGGTGCACCTTCTGGAAGTCGCGGGTGGCGATGGCCCCGGTGACGATCAGCGTGGCGGTGATCGGGATGCGCAGCTCGGGCAGCGCCTCCCCGGCCTGCACCTGCTCGGCGGTCTGCTGCCCGGCGCGGGCGGCGGTGTCGACGGTGCTCATGCGGCGCCCCCTGCCGGACGGGCTACCGGGAGGACCAGCTCGGCGTCCATGCGCTCTGCGGCGATGTGCAGCGGCATGCCGATCTGCACGTCTTCGCGGGCCACGCCCTCTAGGTTCATGACCACGCGGACGCCCTCTTCAAGCTCCACCACTGCCACGATGTAGCCCGGCTCGAACGGCGGGACGATCGGGTGGTACATGACCACGTAGCTGTGCAGGATCCCGCGGCCCGACATGGTCTTCGGCGACCAGTGCAGCGAGTTGCACTCGGGGCACATCGGCACCGGCGGGTGGCGCAGCTCGTTGCAGTCGTCGCAGTGCTGGATGCTCAGCTCGCCGCGCTCGTTCAGGGACTCGAAGAAGAAGGCGTTGTCCAGGTTGATGGCCGGGCGGGGACGCAGGGCCTGGCTCTTGGCCGTGGCCGGGGTCTCGGTCAGCGTTTCGCTCATTACGAGTTCCTCTTTTCAGGGTTGTACCACAGGGTGCGGAAGCGCATGGTGCCCACGCGGTCGCCCTGCTGGTCGGTGTAGGTGGTCAAGGTGGTGATGAAGTAGCCTTCGCCCAGGCCCGTCTGCTTGGGGCCGACGAAGGATTCGACCTTCTCGCTGGCGGTCAGCAGGTCGCCCGGGACCAGGTAGCGGTCGTATTCCTGGTCGCAGTTCACTGCCACGACCTTCGGGTAGCCGCACTCGGCCAGGTGGGCATAGGCGCGGTCCACGTCGGATTCGATCTCCGGGTCCGAGGGGTTGATCATGTTCCAGACCTGCAGCGCCGAGGGCGGGGCCACGACGTCCGGGTGGCCGGCGGCGCGGGCGGCCTCCGGATCCAGGTAGATCGGGTTGGTTTCCTCCATCGCGTCGCACAGGTGGTGGATCATGGGCCGGTTGACCTCGTCGCGGGCGACGCTGATCCTCTCGTTGCCGGCGGCGATCATCTCGCCGATCAGGACATTGGGATCCTGGCTCATACTGTCTCCTTAATGGTGGTTTCGGCGGGCTTCAGCGGCAGCAGGTGGGCGCGGCCGTTCTGCTCGAACAGGGCTTCCAGCTGCGCCAGGGCGGATTCGTCCAGCACCTCGAAGGCGATCTCCCGCCCCGGGCGGTGGAAAACGTTCTCGTTGACCAGCCAGGCCTCGCGGCGCAGGCTGGGCTTGTTGATCTTCTGGGTGGCGGTCACCGGCACGTCGGAGACCACCGAGAGGAAGCGCGGGGCCCACTTGGTGCCCAAGTCCGGCTGGGACTCCAGGAACCGCGCGAAGTCGACCGGGTCGAAGGACTGCGGGTCATCGAACTGCAGCGTGGCCATGACCTGGTCGCCGGTGCGGGCGTCGGGCACCGGGTAGACGGCGGCCAGGGTGACCCCCGGGTAGCGGGAGAGCACACGCTCCACCGGGGCGGCGGAGAAGTTCTCGCTGTCCACGCGCAGCCGGTCCGAGGTGCGGCCGGCGAAGTAGAAGTAGCCCGCCTCGTCGCGGTAGGCCAAATCGCCGGTGAGGAACGCGGTGCCGCGCACGCGCTCGGCCACGGCTTCCGGGTTCTTGTAGTAGCCCTCGAACAGGGCCGCGCCGGTGAGGTTCACCAGTTCGCCGATGGCCTCGTCCGCGTTCAGGATGTGCCCGTTCTCGGAGAAGATCGCCCGCGGGCACTGCTCCATGGTGTCCGGGTTGACCACCGCGGCGTCCATGCCCTCGGGGGCTGTGCCCAGCGCGCCCACCGGGCTGTCGTCCGAACGCTTCAGGGTCAGCCCGCCCTCGGAGGCCCCGTAGCTTTCGGTGGGCCAGACGCCGTAGCGGCGGTGGAACTCGGCCAGGTCGAACTCGCTGGCCTCGGTGCCGAAGCAGGAGCGCAGGTAGGTGTCGGCCTCCGCGGCCTTCTCCGGCTGGGCCAGCACGTAGGACAGCGCGCGTCCCACGTAGTTGAAGTAGGTGGCCTTGTAGCGCATCAGATCCGGCAGGAAGCCGGAGGCGGAGAACTTGCGGGCCAGCGCGAAGGTGCCGCCGGTGTACAGCGGGTTGGCCCAGCAGGCGAAGATGCCGTTGCCGTGGAACAGCGGCATGGAGTTGTAGCTGACATCTTGGCGGCCCAGACCCATGTGCTGGAATTCCGCAGTGCGGAACAGCCGCCCGGTGGTGCAGATGACTGCCTTCGGGTCCCCGGTGGAGCCGGAGGTGAACAGCAGCAGCAGCGTGGTATCCGGGTCCCCGGCCGCCGGCGCCTCCGGGCGCGGCAGGTGGCGCAGCGAATCCAGCTCGCGGGCGTACTCCGCGCTCTCGATGTAGCGGGTCTGCGCGGCCGGCACCCCGGAGTCCACCCCGTTGAAGTAGCCTTCCAGCTCGCGGGTGGTCAGCAGGATCTCCACGTCGGTGTACGCGATGTCGCGGGCCAGCTCCTCGCCGCGGCGGGTGAGGTTGATGCCCACCACGGTGGCGCCGGCGTAGGCCGCGCCGCCGATGGCGAAGATGTATTCGGGGTCGTTTTCAAGCATCACGCCCACGTGGAAGGGCTTGCCTTCGTCGTGCAGCGAGAGCAGCAGATGCGCGCGGACCTTGCATTCTGCCACGACTTCCGCCCAGGTCCAGATGCGCCCTTCGAAGAGCAGGCCGGGGTGGTGGTCCTCGGCTCGCAGGTCAAGTAGATCTCTGGTAGTTTGAAGTTTCGTTTCGAGAACGGTGTTCATTGTCAATCCTTAAGGGTGAGGTTGGAGACCTGTGGCTTGCCGCTGGCCGCGCCTGCCAGCTTCGTCGCTGGAATGAAAAGGACCACGACGATGGTCAGCAGGCAGGTGGCGATGAGCACACCCACGACGAGCAGGAAGCCGGTCATCGAGACGAACGTGTTCTCGCCTGCTGCAACGGGCGAGAACACGAGCAACAGGCCCACGACCGAGGCGGCAACCGCCTGGAAGGCCGTGCGGGTCACTGCATTGACGCCCGTGGCGGTGCTGGTCTGCTCGGGCAGCACGCATTCGACGATCACGGTCGGCATGCCCGAGTAGAGGAAGCCGGTTCCGAAGATCACCACGACCATGCCGGTGATGACCACCGCGATGCTGGTCGGGTCGATGCACACGATCAGCAGGCCGGTGATGGTCAGCAGCGAGCCGATCATCAGGCCCATGCGGGCCCCGAAGCGGCTGGAGATCCGGCCGATCAGCGGCGAGATCGCAAACGCCGCGGCGGCGGTGATGAAGCCGAGCAGGCCGGTCACGGAGGCGCTCAGCCCCAGGCCCACCGGCAGCTCCATGACGCTGCCGTCCGCCTGCGGGATGCTGTTCGGATTGCGGTACAGGGTCACGGTGAGGATATTCGTGGTGCCGATCGGGCCGATAGCGATCAGCGCGGTGGCCAGCATGCCCAGGGCGAACTTGCGCTGGGCGAACATCCGCACGTCGATCATCGGCTCGCGGGTGCGCAGCTCCCAGCGGACCCACAGCGCCAGCAGCACCAGTCCGCCGACCAGGAAGAGCAGCACCTGCGGGTTGGTGAAGCCCAGGGACTTGCTCAGGGTCAGGCCGTACAGCGCGCCGGCGATGCCGATGCCGAACATCAGGCCGCCCGCCCAGTCCACGTGCACCGCGGAGGCCAGCGAGGACTTCGGTTCGCGGGTGATGCCGAAGTGCACCAGCGCCGCGGCCGCGCAGGCGAAGATCGCCGCGGTCCAGAAGATCCAGTGCCAGGTTGCGTAGTCGAGGAACAGTCCGCCGCCGAGCATGCCGCCCGCGCCGGCGATCAGCGCGGAGGTGGAGACTACCGCGATGCCGGTGCCGATCTTGTGCTCCGGGAAGGTGGAGCGCACCATGCCGATGGCCAGCGGCAGCACCGCGCCGGACACGCCCTGCAAGGCGCGGCCGGCAACCAGGATGCCGAAGGTCGGGGCGATCGCGCTGATGACCGAGCCCAGTGCCGAGAGCAG
Organism: Arthrobacter sp. YC-RL1; assembly: GCF_001454985.1. NCBI lineage: Bacteria > Bacillati > Actinomycetota > Actinomycetes > Micrococcales > Micrococcaceae > Arthrobacter > Arthrobacter sp. YC-RL1. The sequence continues at coordinate 570,383 of NZ_CP013297.1, read as the reverse complement.
CAGCACCCAGACCAGGATCTTGCGGCGGCCGAACTGGTCGCCCAGGCGTCCGACGAAGCTGGTGGCCAGCGCCGCGACCAGCGAGTAGGAGGTGACCACCCAGACCAGCTGGGAGAGGTCGGAGGTGAAGAACTCGCCCGGCGTGTACAGCAGCTGCACCGCCATGGAGGTTTCGAAGGCCGCGACGACCTCCGCGATCACCAGGATCGCCAGTACTGCCGCCACGCTCTGTCCGGCGTGGGTGCGGGCCTTGCCCGCTGCTGCTGGCGTGCTCACGCGGTGTCTCCGTCCAGGATTGCTGCTGCGAGTTCTTCGGATACCTGCCCTGCGGTGCCCCAGAGCACGTCGAGTTCACGCATCCACAGGAAGAAGCGGTGGATGTGGTTGTCCAGGTCGGCGCCCATGCCGCCATGCAGGTGCTGGGTGGTGTGGACCACGCGGAAGCCGGCCTCGCGGGCCAGCCAGGACGCGCCGAAGGCAGCTTCCGCGCCGTCGCCGTCGTTGTCCAGCTGCCAGGCGGCGTCGATGGTGGACAGCCAGGTTGTTTCAGTGTCGATGAACGCGTCCGCCGCGCGCAGGGCCACCCCCTGGTTGGTGGCGATGGCGCGCCCGAACTGCTTGCGCTCGTTGGTGTAGGCGGCGGTGCGGCGCAGCGCCTCGGCTCCCACGCCGGAGATCAGCGCGGCGGCTGCGGTGAGCAGGCGCGGGCGGATCCAGGCGGAGACCGCGCCGGCCGGCTGGTCGGCGCCGATCAGGTCGGCTGCCTCGATCTGCACGCCGGTGAAGGACAGCTCCGCGTGCTGCTGGCGGGACAGGCCGCGGTACTCGTCCACCGCGATGCCTGCGCGGTCAGCCTCGATGAGCGCGGTCAGCTGGCCGGATGCGGTGTGGAACTGCACCATCAGGTGGGTGGCCGAAGGGACCAGGTAGCCCAGCTCGATGCGGCCGTCCAGCACCCAGCCGGTGCCGGCGGCGGTGCCGTTGACGCGGCGGCGCACCTCCGGCTGCAGCGCGGCGATGCGCACCGACCCTTCGGAAATGCCTTCGAGCAGCTGCTCGTGGCCGCCGAATTCGGCGATGGCCAAGGCGGCGACTGCGGTGGTTATGAACGGGATGCGGCCCAGGGTGCGGCCCTGTTCACGGGCGACAAGCGCCAGCCCGGCCATGCCCAGTCCCGGCTCCTCCTCGTCCATCGGCAGCAGTGCGTCGATCAGTCCTGATTCAACGACCTGGCCCCACAGGGCCTCGTCGAAGGCGGCGCCGGCCTTTTCGCCGGCGGTGTACAGCTCGTCGGTGCTCAGCGAGGAGAAGATCTGCGCGGCCAGGTCGGTCAGGCCCTGCTGCTCCTCGTCCAGCGAGAACTCCATGCTCGGGGCCTCGATGGTGTTGTTAATGCTCGCGGTGCTCAACGTGCGCTCCTTGCCATGCCGAGGGTGGTCCAGGCGACGATTTCGCGCTGGATTTCGGCGACTCCCCCGCCGAAGGTGTTGATCTGGGCGCCCAGGTTCATCAGGGCCAGGCGTCCGGTGTCGAAGTTCCATGGGGCGTCCGAGATGCGGGTGGCGGTGCCGCCCACGATCTCCAGCAGCGACCGGTACACGTCGATCACGGTTTCGGTGGCGAAGACCTTGGCGGCGGAAGCCGAACCCGGATCCAGCGATCCCTGGGCGGTGGTCTCCACGAGCTTCCAGTTCAGCAGGCGCATGGCGCGCAGCCGGGCGGTGGAGGTGGCCAGCAGCGAGCGGACCCAGGGCTCGTCGCCCAGCGGGGTGCCGTCGGCGGTGACCTGGTCCTTGAGCCATTCGCGGACCTCGTCCAGCTGGGCTTCGCAGATGCCGCTGAAGGCGGCCAGGCCCACGCGTTCGTGGTTCAGCTGGGTGGTGATCAGCTTCCAGCCTTCGTTTTCCTTGCCCACGACGTTGGAGACCGGAACGCGGATGTTGTCGTAGTAGGTGGCGGTGGTGCTGAAGCCGCCCACGGTGTGGATCGGGGTGGCGGAGAAGCCGGGGTCGGTGGTCGGCACCAGGATCAGCGAGATGCCCTTGTGCTTCGGGGCATCCGGGTCGGTGCGGGCGGCCAGCCAGATCCAGTCCGCGCCGTCGCCGCCGGAGGTGAAGACCTTGGAGCCGTTGATGACGTACTCGTCGCCGTCGCGGACCGCGCGGGTGGTCAGCGAGGCCAGGTCGGTGCCCGCCTCCGGCTCGGTGTAGCCGATGGACACGACCAGCTCGCCGGCCAGGATCTTGGGAAGGAAGTAGTCCTTCTGCTCCTGGCTGCCGTGGCTCATCAGGGTCGGGCCCACGGTGGTCATGGTGATCATCGGGATCGGGGCGTCGGCGCGGTAGGCCTCGTCGTAGAAGACGAACTGCGCGGCTGGGCCGCGGCCTTGGCCTCCGTACTCGACGGGCCATCCGATGCCGAGCCATCCGTCCTGGCCCATCTGTCGCTGCACTGCGGAGTGGACCGGGCCCCCGGCCTCACCTTCTTGCTTCAAGCCCGCGCGCACCTCGTCGGTGAGGAGCGTTGCGAAATAGGAGCGAAGCTCCTCGCGGAGAGACTGGATCTCCGTGGAAGAACGTAAATGCATTACGTTGCCTTTCGTCTTTGACTAGGCGTTTACCGAAAATAACGGTGGAATGTGATTCAGATTACTTACCGGCCGGCAAGTAGTCAACGCCTTGCGCGCTGAACTTTGTTCGGCTACCCGGAGGAATTCCCTAGGGATAAATATTTCTTTTCGCAAAGCCCTCTTCGCGGGGCGCAACGACCCCTGCTGCGAAGAAATGCGTTTCTTTCCACCGAACCAGAGCCCACCGGCGCCGAACCGTCATCCGCGAATCTGTTAGCCAGGCTCCGCGTCGCAAAGTGGCAATTGATCCTGGCTGAACAAGAATTGGAATCTTATTGCAGTTCAACGGGGGATCCAGCGGATGCAGGCGACCCAAGCGGCGCTGGGCGCCGGACGACACAAGGACCTGGTGGCGCAGTGGGCCGGTGAAGCCGCCCTCGACCGGCCACGAATGCCGTCCGCAGCAAGAAATGATGATTTTTCATTCCCGCTGCATCGCGGAGCTTCGGTAGCGAGCAGCCAATGGCTCCTGTGAAAATCCAGCAGTCCCGGCCACTGGGACGAAAAATCCCCCGGAAATTTTTCCGGGGGAAGATCGGTGGCAGAAAACTGCCGAAATCAAGCAATCGACGGGGGCTCTCCTCGTAATAAACCCGTCGATTCGAGCCTTCGGAAGGTGGTCCGTATTGCTCCTCGGACGAACGCCTGCCGCTGGTTCCCGCTGGTCGATCAAGCGCGGCGCCCTGGACTCATAGTCCGCGCGCCGGCCAGCGGTTCGGCAGTTTCATTCCAGCGGGAACCCGGACGCGCAACGCAGCCCTGGCATGGAGTCAGTGGGCGGAGCTGGTCGCGTCGAGCACCTCGTGGATGAACGCGTAGACGATCTCGCGGCGGCGTTCGGGCGTCATCCCCGGAACCACCATGCGGTCATCGGTGAAAACGATCTCCCGGTGCAGCATGTCCATGATCAGGATGGCCTTGACCTGGTCCTCGTCGCTCATGTCCGGGAGCATTGCCAATTCCATGGTGCGGCGGCGGTGGTACTCGATCCGTTCCTTGATCTCATCCGGCAGCCAGGTATTGCTGCTGTTGATGGCCAGCACTTCCACCGCGCGCGAGTGAGAGAGCAGGACTTGCGAATAGGTGTAGAGGAATTCCCAGCGCTGCTGCGCGTCGGGGAAGCGCTCGGGAGCCCGCTCCAGCAGCTCGTCAATGGCATCCAACAGGGGCGAGAGGATTCCGGAGAGGATATCGACCTTGCTCTTGAAGTGGTAGTACAGCGCGGCCTTTGTGAAATCCAGTTGCGCGGCGATGGCGCTGAGCGGGGTTCCTGCATAGCCGTGCTCGACAAACAGATCGGTGGCGACATCGAGGATCTTTTCGCGGCTGCCCTGCTTCTCTCCGGACGGCTTCATGGGGCGTTGCTCAGTCTTCACGTTCTTGATTCCTTAGCTGTGGACGCTAAACCCGATCATATCCGGTGCGCGGGAATGACACTGAGTCGCCGTTTGCCTGCAAAATAATTCGCCGCACCCGGCTGGCCTATTCGGCAGCCCGGTGCGGCGCATGGGTCGATCAATTGCCGGCTACTTCACGGCAGCGTCCTTGAGCTCAACGGAACCTTCCGCGACTGCCGCGGCCGTGGCGACTCCGCGGTCCAGCACGATCTTCCCGTCGGCGAGCACCTGGAACAGGGCGCCGTCGCTGGTGTTCCAGATGCGGGTTTCCAGCATTTGCCCCGGGAAGACCGGAGCGGCGAAGCGGGCGTTGATTGAGCCCAGGCCTCGTTCGGCCAGCAGCCGCGAGTTGCGCACCAGCGCAAGGGCCGCCATGCCGTAGGTGCACAGGCCATGCAGCACCGGGCGAGGGAAGCCGACCTTGCTGGCCATCACGGGGTCGGAGTGCAGCGGGTTGCGGTCGCCGTTCAGGCGGTACAGCAGCGCCTGGTCGACGCTGGTCGCCTGCATGATGACTGCGTCAGGTTCGGTCGCCGGAGCGGTCCAACCGCCAGCTCCTTCCGGTCGCGGCCCATAGCCGGTTTCGCCGCGGATGATCATGGAGATCACTGTCGTGGCGACCAGCTGGTCTTCAGGGTCCACCAGATCGGTGGTCAGCTCGATGATCGCGTTCTTGCCTTGGTCGTAGACGGCGCTCATGTAGCTGCGCGGGGTGAGGGAACCCTGCGGGGCGAGTTGCCGGTGCAGTACGAGCGACTGGCCGCCGTGCAGGATCTGGTGCAGCTTGAAGTCTCCGAGGTGATCCATGGAACCGCCGCTGCCGCCGAGGACGACAGGGAAGGTCGGGAAGACCTTTTGGCGGACTCCAAAGGAATTCTCGGTTGTGTATTCGATGCCTTCGGTTGCGTCGGGACGCCCGGCGCCGATGCTCAGCGCATAGAGCAGGGCTGCATCGCTGTCCCAAGTGACGGGTTCTCCTACGGTGACCTTGCCGATATTCTGAGTAAAAATTGCCATGATCTTGCCCTTCCATCCCGCAATCCTATGATGCGGGTCACTTATCCTCACCAAGACTATAACTAGATTCTAATTTTCGTCTAGGGCTTCCCCGCGCAAAATCTGCTTTGGGTCCTTGCCTCAGGGATTGCCCAGATCAAGAACGGGAAGCTGCCGGCCCATAGCAGAGCCATAGGCCAGCTTTTGGCATTGCTGACAATGAACACCCCTCGAACCTGAGAGAAACCTCTTGATTCTCGAAGATGCCTCCTTGCCCGAAGGCCCACTCCTAAGCTCAGGGGCATACAGGGTCGCTCTGTATAGATCCATGGCAACCGAACGTCGGGATGCGCATCCGACTTCACGTACGTCCCTAGAGAAAGGCGTGACATGAGCAACGAGAATTTTCCCAACACCAGCCCGTCTCCCGATCTGTCCGAGCCGGCCAGCGGGACGGGAGTCCCTCCCCAGCCACGGGTGGCCCCGGCTCCGCCAGTTCCTCCAGTGAATGACCAGTTCCTCCCTGAGCACGTGGAAACCGACTCTGCACCGCGCGTCGGCGCTGCCCACGGCGGGCAGGACGAATCCAAGCTAGCCCAGGCCGGCGAGGCGACCAAGGACCTTGCCGCCGAGGGCCAGCATTCGGCAGCCGAAGTCATGGACACCGCGAAGCAGGAAGCGACCATGGTCGCTGGCCAAGCCAAGGAACAAGCTGCCCACCTCTTTGAAGAGCTCGGCGCGGATTTGCGCGAGCAAACTTCGCTGCAGCAACGCAAGGTTGCCGAGAACCTTCGAGATATCAGCAACGAGTTCCGCTCAATGCTCGACCAATCGCAGGCCACCGGCACCGCGGCGACGCTGGTGGATCAGGCGTCCCATCACAGTGGCCGCGTCGCGGACTGGTTGGACCAACGCGAACCCGGCGATCTGGTGGACGAGGTCAAGGATTTCGCCCGCAAACGCCCCGGCGCGTTCCTGGGTATCGCCCTGGGCGCTGGCTTGCTGGCGGGTCGAATCACGCGCAACGCCAGCGCCTCGAAAGAACGTCAGCGGCAGTCGCCAGAGGCAACCGCCGATGCCCCGGCGGGCACCAGCTATCCTTCCGAGCGACCGCACGCCGAACCGCTGAAGACCGCCCCCCGTGTCACGCCGCCACCGCTGGGCCAGGCCGATCCATCGGCGCTTCGCACCGGCACGACCGAGGACGAGCTGAACGACAATCCACTTCAGAAATACCCAGGGCTGAACCCGCGCCCTGAAGACTACCGGTAGGAGGCACCGATGAGTCATTCTGCTCCAGACTACGAACCGCATCCAGAGAACCCCGATACCCGCCCCCATGACCCCCGGATGGAAGAACCAAACACTCTGGGAACCCTCTTCAGCGACCTGACGCAGAACGTTTCGGTCCTGGTCCGGCAGGAAGTGGAGCTGGCCAAGACAGAGCTGAAGGAGTCCGCGAGCAATGCGGGCAAGGGCGCCGGGATGTACGCCGGAGCCGGGATCGCAGCGCATTTCGTCCTGCTTTTCCTCTCCGTAGCCGCATGGGTAGGAATCGGCCAGTGGACTGGCCATGGCTGGTCCGCGGTGATCGTCGCGGTGATCTGGGCAGTCATTGCCGCGATTCTCGCGGTCGTGGCGCGCAAGCAGCTCAAGTCGGTCAAGGGCATGCCGAAGACCGCCCAAACAGTGAAGAAGATCCCGTCAGCTTTCAATCCGAAAGAGGAAACCCGATGAGCAAGGATTCAAATGAACTTCGAGCAGACATCGCGCAGACCCGCGATGAGCTGCGCAACGATGTCGATGCGATTGTCGACAAGGTCAGCCCCAGCCACATCGCACACCGGCAAACCGCCAGAATCAAGGATTCGGTGAGCAGGGTCAAGGAAACAGTCATGGGACGGAGTGAAGACGTGAGCGAACGAACCCAGCAAGCAGCGCACGATGCCAGCGACGCAGTCCATGAAGCACCGCAGAAGGTCGCAGAGCAGACCCGCGGCAACCCCCTGGCCGCCGGGCTCATCGCTTTCGGTGCGGGGCTGCTCGCCTCGTCCCTTATTCCGGGAAGCCGCCAGGAGGAAGAGATGGTTCAACGCTTGAAGGACAAGGCCGAGCCGTTGACGACTGAGCTTACCGATGCGGCCAAGCAGGTGGCTGAAGACATGAAAGAGCCGGTGTCGGCCGTAGTGGATGACCTCAAGGACACCGCTCAGCAGTCCGTGGATCGGGTGAAATCGGAGGCCGTGAGCGAATCCGAGCATCTGAAGCAAGAAGCCAAGAGCAGCGTCCAGGACTACAAGGACCAAGCCTGACGAAAACCGATTAGCGCCAGGGCCGGCATCCCTCACAGGATGCCGGCCCTGGTGCGCGACGCGAGCGAGTCACGACAGGAGCATCGGCGTCCCCTGTTGAGCGGGCAGGGTCTGCTCCGATACGCTGGGCGCATGGGGTTGGATCCCGTATAACGATCGATTGATCTGGTCGATGAGATCTTGGAGCGATGCGACTTTCCCGCGCCAGAACGCATCATTCTCCCGAGCCCGGAATCCCTCGTACCCGTCATTCGACTCAATCAGCTCAACAAAGTGATCGCGATAAGCGCAAAGCGCAGCATTCAGCTCGGCGATTTGATCATCGTCGAGGTGGATGTTCAATAACGACCCTGACATTTCAGACCTTCCTTGCATCCCGGGGTGGGCCTGACGGCTTTGCCAGGCACACACTTCGAACAACTACTTAGGCCCTACCAGAAATTTCCCGCTACGACAGCGGAAATCGTGAATAAGGCCGCCACTGCATATCTCTCCGCTTCGCTGTTTCGCGCAACTGCGAAGCACCTTGTGCTTCTTGGCAGCGCATACCGAGCCTCGAAGCTTACCGCGGCGAAATGGACCCGTGTGGGGAAAGTGCCTGATCTCGACATGCCTCAGCGGCCAATCCAAGCCCGCACATTACCGAGAACAACGCGCCATCGACAACCAGCGGTTCATGAATCAGGCCAGCGGCACTGCGATGGCCGCTCGCCTCGGCTCTCGTCCCAATTGCTGTGGCTAGGGTCAACTCGCTAGTTCCTTGGGAGCCTCGCCCTTTGCCGCCGTTGAAATCTCGATGCGACGCGGCTTCGCGGCCTCAGCCACCGCGATGTCAAGGCGCAGGACACCGTCTGCGTAACGAGCTTGGATGGATGCCGGATCGAGATGGTCGCCAAGCACCAGCTCTCGGCTGAACTGGCCCCAAAGGCGCTCGGAGCCCGCGATATATTGACGGCCTTCGGGCTTGGCGCGTTCGGCACGAATCGTGAGAATGCTTTTTTCCACAACCATCTCGATTTGCTGGGCCTCCATGCCGGGAAGGTCGAACTCCGCGTGGAACCCTTCCTCGTCCCGCCACGCCTCCATCGGCATGGCGTGGACTGGCTCGGAGCTGAGCTGGGTGTTGAAAGCGCGTTGGACCAAGCGGTCGAAATCGCGAAGAACGTCGGTTTGCATCATCGAAACTCATTCCTTTCGAAGCTGATACTCGGTGATGGTGCAATTCATATCCCGTCAGATCTATGTCTGACGATGTAGATTTTATAACACGGCCTCGTGGCGGTACGCAAGATGCCTCGGGGAGTGTTTTTCGGGAAATGCGGACAAACCTGTGCAGGCGCATGCCTCGCCCTCGACGGCTGCCGATGCCCGGCATGAGCGCACAGCCGGCGCGGCTTGCATGCGCGCGCTTATGACCCCACAGTGAATAGTAGAAGCCGCATCCGTTGCCATCCGGCAAAGCAGCGGCACTGGAGTTCAAGCTTCACGGAATGCAGGCAGCTGCTTCACCACCGGCTCCGAGGCGTCGATGTTCCTGGAGCATAGTTCCCCGCTGTCCACCGGGCCTCGGCAACCGGGCGTCGTGATATCGGTGCACCCGGTTCAGGGGAAGCCCCGGTTTGTCCCAGCGGCCCTGGGCTCCTACGCATCCCGTACCCTTCCGCTGGGCGGGAGGAGCCCTTTGCCGACCAGAACCCGCAGGTGCCTCCGCGCGGGGGCACTGAGATGCCCTGGATAATTCTTAAGCTGTTCCGCCGTGGGACGAGATACTGGTGCGTTCCCGGCAATGGCGTAATCGCACGACATCAGGAATCCAAATGCGCAAGAAGGCAACGCCGCTGGCGGGATGCTTCCTTGCTGCATCCCGCGCCTTGTCCGCGCGGGCACGCGAACGTGAGTCAGCTTTTTCTTGGAAATGATTCTTGCCCAGCGACGATTCGAGCGGAGTTTGCGCAGGATGTCCGCAGGGACAGTTCACACGCCAAAGGGCGCAGCACTCCCCGGCGGGCTCCGGGGAGTGCTGCGCCCTTTGGCGTGTTGCCCTAAATCAAGTCGCCAGCCGGTTCGGCCTTGACCGGCATCACCATGGCGGCATCCTGCGGTACCCAAACCTTCGGGGTGCGGCTGAGCATGAATGCGATCACCAGCGCGGCGAGGCCAAAGACCGCGACGAATCCGAAGGCCTCGAAGACGCCCTGCTCTCCCACCGCGGTGGTGACCGGGTCCTGATGGCGGGCCAGCAGGTAGGCGCCCACGGCGGTGGCCACGGACTGGCCGATATTGCGGACCATGGTGTTGGTTCCGGCGCTCTCCGAGGTATGCGTCTCGGGAACCGCCTCAATCAGCACGTTCGGCAGGGCGCCGAAGGTCAGGGCGATGCCCACCGCGTTGACCGACATGGCCACCAGGAAGACCAGCATGTTGCCCAGGGTGAACATGATTGTTGCGACAGCGGCGAGCATCAGCAGCAAGCCGGTGATGAACACGAAGCGCGCGTTGAACACCTGGGCGAGCTTGCCGCCCAGCGGGGAGAAGAAGTAGCCAAGCAGCGCGGTGCCCCCGCTGAACAGGCCTGCGGCCGCGGCGGAGAAGCCCAGGCCGAAGCCCATTTCCACCGGGTACTGCAGCACGTACTGGCTTGGCACCGACATGCCGCCGATAGGCCCGACCGCAGCCAGGAAGGTGGCGGTCATGACCAAGGCGATCTGGCGGTTCTTGAACATCTTCAGGTTCACGATCGGGCGTTGGGAATGCAGTTCCCACCAGACCCATACGGCGACGATTACCAGACCGGCGATCAGCAGTCCGCCGCCGCCCAGCGAGGCCCAGCCGGCCTTGGCGCTGTTGGACAGGCCCAGCAGGATGCCGGAAGCACCCAGCGGCAGCAGCAGCGCGCCGGCGACATCCAGCCGGCCAGAAGTGGTTTCGCGGGGCTTGTCCTTCGGAAGCACCACGAGCACGGCGATGACCGCCAGCACTGCCAGCACGCCGGCGAATAGGAAGATTCCATGCCAGGAGAAGGAGTCGATCATCAGGCCGGCAATCAGGGCGCCGCCGGCGCCGGCGATCAGCGCGGAGGCGCCGATCATGGAGACGCCCACGGGCAGGTGCTTCTCGTCGAGGTGCTCGCGGGCCAGGCCGAAGGCCAGGCCCATGACGGCACCGGCCGCACCTTGGATGCCGCGGCCGAGGATGATCATTTCAAGGCTGCTGCCGACCAGGGAGATCAGCGAGCCGATGGCGGCCAGGGCCAGCACCACCACCATGACCCGGCGCCTGCCGTACAGGTCGCCGAAGCGTCCGCCGAGCAGCGCCGCCGACGCGGACACCAGAAGGTAGATGGTGACCACCCAGGCCACGGCATTCGCATCCACGTGGAAGTCCGCCATGAGCGTCGGGAGGGTTACGTACATCATTGAAAGCTCGAACGCTGAAACAATCTCTGTCAGCACCAAGACCGCGACTACCGCCACGAATCCCGGAGCCGATGCACGCGTCGCACTCAGCTTTGGGGGTCTAGCCTGAGACATCTTTGTCCTGCCTTACCGCGCCGTTTCGGCGCTCTGAGGGGTCACCTAGGCACCCTCCGGACAGGACGCCCGGGCAAGGCCATGCGGTGATGTTCTTGGCCGAGCGGGCAGCTGTTTTAGTGGGTTGCGATACCCACCGACTTGGTCCAGAAGAACTCTTCCAGACCTTCAAGTCCGCCTTCGTTTCCGATGCCTGAGTGGCCGATGCCGCCGAAGGGGCGTTCGGCCGTGGCATTGAAGGCGCCGTTGACTGCGATCTCGCCGGTCTCCATCGACTCGGCCAGCCGCAGCCCGCGTCCCAGATCAGAGGTCCAGATGTACCCCGAAAGTCCGTAATCCGTGCCGTTCGCGATTTCCAGCGCATGCGCTTCATCGCGGAACGGAATCACCGCCAGCACCGGGCCGAACACCTCGTTCTGCGCTAGCGATCCATCCGGCTCCACGTCGGCCACGATGGTCGGCGGGTAGTAGAAGCCCTCGGCCAGATCCCCGCCCAGGCGCTGCCCGCCGGTGACCAGGCGTCCACCTTCTTCCAGCGCGTCGCCGAGCATCGAGTCGATGCGGTCGATCGCGGCCTGGTTGATGACCGGTCCGCACATGGTGTATTCGCCGGCCGGATCCCCGATGGGGAACTGCGCCGCGGCCTGCGCGACCTTTTCAATGAACTGCTCGTACACCGATTCCTGCACCAGCAGGCGGGTCGGCAGCGCGCAGGCCTGGCCGCTCATCATGCCGAAGGCGAAGAATGCCGCGTGGCCGGCGGCCTTGTCCAGATCGGCGTCTTCGAAGACCAGGTTGGCGGACTTGCCGCCCAGTTCCAGGATCATCGGCTTGAAGGTCTTGGCGCAGGAGGCGGCGATGATTTGCGCGGTGGCCGGACCCCCGGTGAAGGTGATCTTCTTGACCAGGCGGTGCTCGACCAGTGCGGCGCCGGCCTGCGGGCCGCCGGGAACGATGTTGATCACGCCGTCCGGGATCCCCGCCTCGCGGGCCAGGTCCGCGAAGACGGTCGGGGTGAACGGGGTCAGCTCGCTGGGCTTGATGACCACGGTGTTGCCGGCGGCCAGGGCCGCCGGGACCTTCATGGCCAGGGACATCAGCGGCGCGTTCCAGGTGATGATGGCGCCGATGACGCCGTAGGGCTGGCGCAGCGTGTGGCCGAAGGATCCGCCGGCCCCGCCGTTGCTGGTGATGCGGCCCAGCGGCAGCTTGTCCGCCCAGCCTGCGTAGTAGCGGGTCCATTCCACTGCGGCGCCGACCATGTTCCCCGCGGTGATGCGCGGGGCGCCGTTGTCCGCCATGCCTGCGGCGGCCAGCAGCTCGGTGTTCTCCTCCATGAGCTCGGCGAGCTTCATCAGCTTGCGCGAGCGCTGGCTGGCGGGCAACGCGCGCCATTCCAGGAAGGCGGAGTGGGCTGACTGCACGGCCTGGTCGATCTGTTCCGTGGAGGCCATGGGCACCAGGCCGTTGACCTTCCCGGTGGCAGGGTCGATGTGCTCGTGGGTGGTGTCGCCCTGAAGGATCACCTGCGCACCGATGCGCAGGGACGGGGCAGGCAGCTGGATGCCAGTTTCGACGCTCATGAGTTGGTCTCCGGTTCGTAGCGAAGCATGGTGATGTCTCCCTCGGGGTGGTCGCAGAAGACCGGGCGGACGCGCATGCCGATCTCCAGCTGCGCCGGGTCGGCGTTGACGATTTCGGTGGAGAACTTCGGTCCCTCGTCCCACTGGACGATGGCCAGGATCATTTCCCCGGCCGAGGCGAAATGGGCGGCTGGCGGGCGGGTGGCCACGGTGTAGGTGTACAGCGTGCCGGCGCCGGAGATCTCGCGCCATTCAAGGTCGTCGGCCAGGGTGCGCGGGGCCAGCGGGCGCGGGTAGAAGATGTACTCCCCCAGGGACGGCGAGTACTGGATGCGGATCTTGCGCTCGGCAAGGGCGTCCCAGAACGGGCGGGTCAACGGGGTCGGAACCGGCAGCGGCCGGGACAGGGTTTCCGGGGTGTAGGTGGTCATTTTCTGGTTTTCCCTTTCTAGTCGCCCTGCAGGATCAGCGCGGTCTGCTCGCTCATGATGCCGCCGTTGCCGCTGACGAACGCGCGGTTGCAGTCGGCCACCTGGGCGGCGTTGGCGCGGCCCATGATCTGGCGCGCCCCGTCGATGACGTGGTGCATGCCGCCTGCCACACCGGCCTGGCCGAAGGACAGCTGCCCGCCGGCGGTGTTCATCGGGAAGTCCCCGCGGAAGGTCAGATCGTGGTTGGTCACGAAGTCCATGCCCTTGCCCTTTTCCGCGAAGCCCGCGTCTTCCAGGCTCATCAGCACGGTGATGGAGTAGCAGTCGTAGATGGAGACCATGTCCACCTCGGAGCGGGTGATGCCTGCCATGGAGAACGCCTGCTCGGCGGCGTGCACCATCGGCGAGGTCATCAGGTCGCGGGCGTAGGTCGGGGTCTTGTAGGGCACGCGTTCACCGAAGCCGGTGATCCACACCGGGCGGTTCTTGGACTTGCGGGCCAGATCCGCGTTGCCCACCACCACTGCCGCGCCGCCCTGGCAGGGCATGACGATTTCAAGCATGTGCAGCGGGTCGGCGATCATCGGCGAGTTCAACACGTCGGCCACGGTGATCGGCTGGCCGTGGAACACCGCCTCCGGGGTGGCACAGGCGTTGGTGCGCTGGTCCACGGCGATCTTGGCCATGGCCCGCTCGTCGTAGCCGAACTCGTAGCCGTAGCGCTTGGCGATCTGCCCGTAGGGGCCGTTCTGGCCCAGGTTGCCGTAGGGGATCTCGAACTCGGCCTGTGGGGAGCCGAAGGCGTTGGAGGAAGCCCCGAAGTGCATCTTGTCGTCCATCACGAACGGCTTGCGGTCGTCCATCGGGAAGTGGTGGGTGCCGGGGAAGGTCACCAGCACCGCGTCGCACAGGCCCAGCTCCACGGCGGCCGCGGCGCGCCAGATGCCGGCCGCGGATCCCGCGCCACCCAGATCGACGATCTCCGCGAAGTTCGCGTCGATGCCCAGGTATTCGGTGACGGTGGATGGAACGAACATGTCCGCCTCCCCGATCAGCGGGGTGATCACGCCGTTGACGTCCGTGGCGGACAGTCCGGCGTCATCCAGCGCGGCCTTGGACAGCCGGGCCCACTGCTCCAGGTTGAACGACGGTTCGCGGGTGAGCTTTCGCTGCGGTGGAAGTTCGCAGTAGCCGAGGATGGCGGCTTCGCCTCTCAGTCCCATGGGGTGACTCCTTAGTGCTAATTCTTTGATGGTGAAGTTCGTGTGTCAGGCGGCGGGCGCGTGCTGGCCGGCGAGGATGTCCAGGCCCAGGGCCTCGAACCTGCTCCCGGATTCGCGCAGCGCCTGCAGCTGGCCGGCGTCCATGATCGGTGCGGGCAGCGCGGGGTCGGTGAAGGACAGGGCCTGCAGTCCCGGTTCGGCCTGCTCGTCGACCTGGAGCACCAGGCTGGAGCCCAGCGGCCAGGAGAACATGAGGGTCTGCGGGTCGTCTTCCAGGTTCATCACCTGGGCGCCGAGCACCGTGCCCAGCACCAGCCGGGCCTGGGCCGCGGAACGGATGCGGCCGGCGATGAAGTCCAGCCGCTGCGGCGGATTCTGTGCCCGGGGTTGTTCGTCCCAGGGGCAGTCGACCGCACCGGGCGCGGTGATCTCGTCCTGTCCGTCCAGGGTCAGCTCGGTCTGCACCAGCTGAACCAGGAAACCCAGTCCGGTGTCCTTGGGGTGGAGGAACAGCTCCTTCCACCACTGGTTGTCCAGGTTTTCCAGGATGGTGCGCACCCCGGCCGCGCGGGCGAGGGTCATCGAGGCATGGATGTCCGCCACCTTGAAGGTGATGTGGTGCGGGTTGGCTGCGCCGTGGCTGCGGGCCAGGTGCTCGGCGACGAAACCGCCGCCGTCTGCGGGAGGCTGCAGCAGTTCCAGGCGCATGCCCTCGGCCAGTTCCAGCTGGCAGGGGCTGAAGGCACCCTGGTGGAATCCCGAGACCCAGCGGGCGCCGAGCGCGCGGTGCACGCTGTCTCCGGCGGAATGCCAGGAAGGCACGGCGAAGGCGACATGGTCCAGTTCGAGGGCGCTCATGAGACACCCCCGAGACGGGAGATGGAACTGGAAGGGAAAGGGCTGCGGCCTAGGCTTCGGCCTGCTCCAGACGGTGCTGGATCAGCGCCACGAAGCGGTCGAGCACCCCGTAGGCCTGTTCCATGGTCTTGTCCTTCAGAATCACCCGCGAGACGACGTCCAGCAGCAGCGCCCACACCATCACGGTGATGTCCGCGGCTTCCGCATCGTCCAGAGCGCTCATTGCCTCGCGGATCGGTGCTTCCAGCACCTC
Organism: Arthrobacter sp. YC-RL1; assembly: GCF_001454985.1. NCBI lineage: Bacteria > Bacillati > Actinomycetota > Actinomycetes > Micrococcales > Micrococcaceae > Arthrobacter > Arthrobacter sp. YC-RL1. The sequence continues at coordinate 555,171 of NZ_CP013297.1, read as the reverse complement.
GCCGAGCCGGGCCATGACCGGGGCGACGTCCTCCGCGGTGCTGCTGCGCAGCTGCAGGATCGCCTTGTAGAAGTACGGGTGCTTCTCGAAGCTGCTCAAGGCATTGCGCAGCCTGCGGGAGATCACTTCCGTGGTGCTCAGCCCGGCATCCGGAGCCGCCGTCCGCTGGGCGAAGGGCAACGCCCAGTCGTAGACCACGTTCGCGTACAGGTGTTCCTTGGAATTGAAGTACCGGTACAGCGTGCCCAGCGCGACGTTCGCTTCGGAGGCCACGTCGCGGATCTGGATCGAGTCGTAGTCCTGCACCCGCAGCAGGTCCTTGCCCGCATCGATGATGCGCTGGCGCCTGACGACCTGGTAGGCCGGAAGCTCTGCCTGCTCCGTGGAAATGGTTCCTGCCATGATGTGCCTCGTAAGTGGTGTGTGCCGTGGATTCCCACGGTATCACCAAGTTTTGGGCGAATTGCCTATCACCGGTATTCATTTACCGGTCCTTCCAGCGGATCAGGGCGTCCAGCGCCTCAATCTGGTTTCCGGCAACCCGCAGCGGATTGATTTCAAGTTCTTCAAGATCCTCACCCAGCCCCTGGGCGACCTGGGTGATCTGGAAGATCACCTGCGCGAGCTTGTCCAGATCGGTGGGCTCGCTGCCGCGGAAGCCCTTGAGCAGGTCGATGCCGCGCAGCGATTCGAGCATGCGGCGGATCTCCTCCGGGCTGACCGGCAGCAGGCGCAGCGCGGAATCCTTCAGGATCTCCACCAGCACGCCGCCGAAGCCGACGGCCAGCACCTTACCCCACTGCGGGTCGGTGATGATGCCGACCAGCAGCTCGTTGCCGGCAGGGCGCATCGGCGAGACCGCCACACCCTGGACCTGCGCGTCCGGAGCCAGCCTGGCCACGGAATCCACGATGAATTCATAGGCCTCGGACACCTCGGTGGCGTCCTTGAGCATCAGGCGCACGCCCCCGACCTCGGTCTTGTGGGCGATGTCCTCGCTGGCGACCTTCAGCACCACCGGGTAGCCGATCTCCTGTGCGGTAGCCACGGCGTCCGCGGCGGAGGTGACAACACGTCCCGGCACGTAGGGCACACCCTGTTCGCGCAGGAAGTCACCGGTCTCGATTTCGGTCCAGTGCTCGGCGCCTTCTGGCTTGGCGATGGCGGCCGGAGCCTCCAGCTTCGGCTCGGCGGACAGCTGCGCGGTGCGCTGCCCCCACCAGACGCTGTGCCCGGCGGCTTCGATGCCGCGGTCGAAGGAGTCCGAGGCGTGCGGCAGACCGTGCTCGGCGGCGAAGCTGCGCGCGAACTCGTTGACCTCGGTGGGCAGGAAGCTCATGGCCACCACCGGCTTGGCCGAGCCCTTGAGCTGGCGGTGCAGGCCCTCCTGGGTCGGCTTGCCCAGGTCCACCATGAACTGGTTGTTAGGCCAGGAGGTGTTCAGCACCACGAAGTCGAAGTTCTCGTCGTTGATGAACGCGTCCCCGGCCTTGGTGAGGATGGATGGGTCCACGGAAATGTAGCCGGTGGTGTCCATCGGGTTGTTCACCGCGGCGAATTCAGGCAGGCCGTCTTCGCGCAGCTGGCGCACGGTGGACTCTGCGGGGGCGGGCAGCTGCAGGCCGGCGGCCTCGGCCTTGTCCGCGACCAGCGCGCACATCGCGCCGGAGCCGGTGACCACGCCGAAGCGCGGGCCGGGCAGCGCGCCGTAGGATTCGAGGATGCCTGCGGTGGCCACCAGATCCTCGATGTTCGCCACGCGGATCACGCCGAACTGCTTGCAGACCGCGTCGAAGATCTTGTCGTCCCCGGCCAGCGAGCCGGTGTGCGCGGCGGCGGCCTTGGCGGAGGCCTCGGAGGCGCCGGCCTTGAACAGCACGATCGGCTTGCCGGCCTCGCGGGCGCGGCGGGCCACGTCCAGGAACTGCTCGGTGTCGGTGACCTGTTCCAGGTAGGCGGCGATGACCTTGGTGTTCTCGTCATCCACCAGCAGCGACATGACGTCGATGGCGGAGATCATGGCTTCGTTGCCCACGGTTACGGAAATCGAGGTGCCCACCCCGCGGCTTGCCATGTACGGCAGCAGGTAGATGGCCAGTGCGCCGGACTGGCTTGCCACGCCCACCCCGCCGGCCACCAGCGGCAGCTCGGTCATATGGGCGAAGGACGCGACCTTTGCATGCGCGTTGATGAATCCCAGGTTGTTCGGGCCCAGGATCAGCTGGTCGGCTTCGCGGGCGCGGTCCACCAGCTGCTGCTGCAGCGCTTGGCCTTCTTCCCCTGCTTCGCCCAGCCCGGAGGCCAGCACGATCAGATTGCGGATGCCGCGCTCGATGCACTGTTCCTGGATCTGAGGCAGAGAGTTGGTGCCGGTGAGCACGATGGCCAGTTCCGGGGCTTCGGGAAGATCCGCGATGCTGGCGTAGGAGGCCTGGCCGTGGCATTCCTCGGCGCGGCGGTTGACCAGGTACAGCTCGCCGGCGAAGCCGGCGGCCAAGAGATTGGAGTGGGCGAAGTGGGACCAGGTGGACTTGCTGTTCGCCCCGATGATCACGATCGAGCGCGGTTCAAGCAGTTCCCGCAAACGGCCCGGGGTGACGGGGCCTGCGGTGTGAATTTCATTGGTCACAGCGGTCATGCCTTAGTTGTCCTTTCACGGCGCGCTCCGTCATCGGCGGCGGGCGCATTTCGGGCTGGGGGCCCGGAGGAATACTGGAGGGTCGAGCTCTGGGTACTGCAAGGGCGGGTTAGCTGCGCGGCAGCCCCAGGATCCGCTCGGCAATCACGTTGAGCTGGATTTCGATGGTGCCTCCGCCGATCAGCGCCGCCGGAATGGTCAGCTGCGAATTGACGGCGGCGGCCGGCGCGTGGGCGAAGAGCGCCGCGGGGCCGGCAAGCTTCAGCAGGTCCCCGGCGGCTTGGCGGGCCAGGCGGCCGTGGGCCACCTTGGCCAGCGAGGAGCCGGCCCCCGGCTGCAGGCCATTGACCTGGCGCAGGGTTTCGCGCAGGTTCATCGCGCCGATGGCGGTGCTGATCGCGGCGGCGCGGCCCAGCACCTCCAGCGCGTTCTCGCGGGTTCCAACGAAATTGTCGCCGGAGATCAGTTCGCGCAGCCCGTCCTCGGTGCCGACCGAGACGCCGGAGGAAATCTGGGTGCGCTCGTTCTGCAAGGTGGTGGCGGTGATGCGCCAGCCCTGGCCAGGCTCCCCCAGCAGGTAGTCGTCCGCGACGAACACGTCGTCAAGGAAGACCTCGTTGAATTCGGCTTCTCCGTTGGACTGGCGCAGCGGGCGCACGTCCAGGCCGGGAGCTGACATGTCCACCAAGAAGTAGCTCAGGCCCTTATGCTTGGCGACCTCGGCGTCGGTGCGGGCCAGGCAGATGCCCCAGTGGGCTTCGTGGGCTCCGGAGGTCCAGACCTTCTGGCCGGTCAGCTTCCAGCCGCCGTCGACCTTGACGGCGCGGGTGGACAGGCCTGCCAGGTCGCTGCCGGCTCCGGGCTCGGAGAACAGCTGGCACCAGATCAGTTCGCCCTTCAGCGTGGGCAGCGCGAACTTCTCCTTGATCTCTTCGGAGCCGTAGGCGAGGATCGTGGGCATGGCCCATTCGCCGATGACCGAGGATGGCTGCAGCATGTCGCGGCGGGCGTATTCCTGGGAGATGATGACCTGTTCGGCCGGGCTGGCGCCCAGTCCGTAGGGGGCCGGCCAGTGCGGAGCGGCCAGGCCGTTCTCTGCCAGGAAGCTGCGGCGCGAGCCGCGGGAGTACCAGCGTCCTGCTTCGTGCTCGTTGCGCAGGCCTGCCGCGGTGTCCAGCAGGGCGGCGATGCGGGTGCGGAATTCGGGGTCCGGCTCGTCCAGCTCCACCTCGATCTTGCGTTCGGTGTGCAGCGCGGCTTCGCCGGCCGCCGCCAGTTCGCCGGACAGCGGCGCGTTCAGCGCGTTCAGGCTGATGGCGCGGCGCCAGTACAGGTGGGTGTCGTGCTCCCAGGTGAAGCCGATGCCGCCGAGGATGGTGATCGCTTCGGTAACTGCTTCAATAGATGGGACAATCGCTGCTTCCAGCGCGCCGGCGGCGGCCAAGTGCTGCTGGGCTTCGTCCTGGCCGACCGACACGACGGCGGACCAGGCGGCGGAGGTGGCCATTTCGGCGGCGATCGCCAGGTTGGCGCACTTGTGCTTGATGGCCTGGAAGGATCCGATCGGGGTGTTGAACTGTTCGCGGATCTTGGCGTATTCGGTGCTTTCCTCGCTGGCCCAGCGCATGATGCCGGCGGCTTCCGATCCGGTGAAGCCTGCGTGCAGCGCGGCGATCTTGCTGGCAGTGGCGTTGCCCAGCACCGCGTCGGCGGGAATGACCACGTTGTCCAGAACCAGGGTGGCTGCGTCGCGGCCCAGGTCGGTGCCTTCGGCCGGAACCAGGGAGACCCCGGCGGCCTGAGCTTCGATCACCGCGTAGCGCGCGGTATCCGCGACGGTGAATCCCAGCACCAGGTACTTGGCGGCAAGTGCGCCGATGACCTGCAGCTGGCCGGCCACGGCCCAGCCTTCGGCGATCTGCACGACCCTGAGCTGTTCGGAGGCCAGCACCAGGGTTCCGGTGGCGCCTTCGGCGAAGTCCGCGAGGATTGGCTGGTTGTAGCCGTTTGGTTCGGCCAGGGTGACGGCGGCGCTGGCCAGCATGGTCGGCAGGAAAGGGCCGGAGACATAGCGGTGGCCGAATTCCTCGATGACGATGGCGGTTTCCACCAGCGTTCCGCCCTGGCCGCCGAGCTCCTCAGGGATGTGCAGGGCGTGCAGACCGGTCTCCAGCATTTCGGTCCAGAAGCTTGGCAGTGCACCGGTAGCCAACTTCTCGTGCTCGTCCCGAGTGGTCATCGTGTCTACGCTGCGGCGGGTAAAGTCAACCACTGCCGACGCGAGATCAATCTGTTCCTCGGTCAAGGATAAGGCCATTTCCGGTGCTCCAATCAGGGAACTGCATAACCCCGGAATCAGTGTGATCGGGATTACCTATTGCTAATAACTGAAACTAGACTCTAGTTTACGTTTGTGAGTCAGGCAACACCCTGAGCGAGGAAAAGTGAACAAAAATTTTGATCACTGCGCGCCCTCGAAAAAATTTTTATGTCAACCATTTTCCCTGCCGGGATTTGAGTCCAAGCACCCGGAGGAATAGCGGAAGCCGTGGTTGCGGAGGACGAAAATCCTCCGCAACCACGGCTTCCATTTATGCCGGGTTGCTACGAATCCAGGCCTTGGCCGGCTTCCGGAGCCGGCGCGCCGACCACTGGAATTCCTCCGGTGGCGGGGATCGCCAACGCGTCCGGGTTGGCGTCGACGTCCCCGGCCGGGCCGGCGAACTGCGACTGGTACAGGTTGTAGTACGCGCCCTTGGCCGCCAACAGTTGCTCGTGGTTGCCCTGCTCCACGATGCGGCCGGCTTCCATCACCAAGATGGTGTCGGCGTCACGGATCGTGGAGAGGCGGTGGGCGATCACGAAGCTGGTGCGGTCGCTGCGCAGCGCAGCCATGGCCTGCTGCACCAGCAGCTCGGTGCGCGTATCCACGGAGCTGGTTGCCTCGTCCAGGATCAGCAGCGACGGGTTGGCCACGAACGCGCGGGCGATCGTGATCAGCTGCTTCTCGCCGGCCGAGACATTCGTGCCTTCCTCGTCGATCACTGTGTCGTACCCGTCGGGCAACGCGCGCACGAAGCGGTCCACGAAGGTCGCCTTGGCGGCCTGGATGACCTCCTCGTCCGTCGCGTCCAGCCGGCCGTAGCGGATGTTCTCCATGATGGATCCGCCGAACAGCCACGCGTCCTGGAGCACCATGCCGACCTTCGAGCGAAGGTCCGCGCGGGAAAGCTCGGTCACGTCGCGGTCGTCCAGGAGGATGCGCCCGGAGTTCAGCTCGTAGAAACGCATCACCAGGTTCACCAGCGTGGTCTTGCCTGCGCCCGTCGGCCCCACGATGGCGACAGTGTGCCCCGGGTCGGCCTCGAAGGACAGGTTCTCAATCAGCGGCTTTTCCGGGGTGTAGGAGAAGGTCACGTTCTCGAAAGCAACGTGCCCGTCGGTGCGTTCTGGCAGCGTGGCAGACGCCTGGTCCGGCTCCTGCTCCTCGGCGTCCAGCAGCTCGAAGGTGCGCTCGGCCGAAGCCACGCCGGACTGCAGCATGTTCGCCACGCCGGCGATCTGGCCCAGCGGCTGGGTGAACTCGCGCGAGTACTGGATGAACGCGGTGGCGTCGCCCAGGCTCATGCTGCCCGAAGCCACACGCAGGCCGCCGACCACAGCGATGCCGACATAGGCCAGGTAGGACACGAAGTTCATGACCGGCATGATCATGCCGGAGACAAACTGGGCGCCGAAGCTCGCCTTGTACAGCTCCTCGTTGCGTGCGGTGAAGCGGTCGACCATGTCGTCCTCGCGGCCGAAGACCTTCATCAGCTCGTGGCCGGAGAAGGACTCCTCGATCTGGCCGTTCAGCGCGCCGGTGTTCTTCCACTGCGCGGTGAACAACTTCTGCGCCCGGCTGCCGATGATGCCGGCGGCCGCGGCGGACAGCGGCAGCGCCACCAGGGCGATCAGCGCCATCTGCCAGGAGACCACGAACATCATGATCACGATGCCGATCACGGTCATGACAGACTGCACCAGTTGGCTCAACGCCTGCTGCAACGCATTCTGGATATTGTCCACGTCGTTGGTCACGCGCGAAAGCAGGTCGCCGCGCTGGCGGGTGTCGAAGTAGTTCAGCGGCAGCCGGTTGAGCTTGTCCTCCACATCCTTGCGCAGCTTGTAGACCACGCGCATCACCAGGCGGTTCAGCAACCAGCCCGAGGCCCAGGAGAAGACCGAGGCGATGAAGTACATGGACAGCACGATCAGGATGTACTGCGACAGCTGGGTGAAGTCGATGCCTTGGCCAGGCACGAAGTCCACCTTGGACAGCATGTCAGCCTGGGTCCCTTGGCCGGAGTCGCGCAGCTGCTGGATGATCACATCAGCTGGAGTCCCGGCCGGGATGTTCTTGCCGATCATGCCGGCGAAGATCACGTCCATGGCCTTGCCGAGTACTCGCGGGGCAACCACGGAGAGCACGACGTACACCGCGATCAGCGCGAACACGACCACCATGCCGAGCTTGTACGGAGACATCAGCCCGATCAGGCGCTTGGCCGACGGCCAGAAGTGCTGCGCCTTGCGGACCGGCGCGCCGCCGCTCCAGTCGTCCGAGCCGGCTGCGGCGTCGAACTCATCGACTGCCGCCAGCTCGGCGTCCAGGTCCGCCATGGTGTCGGTGCTGTTGGCAGCGGATCCGCTCTTGTTCTGCTTCTTCGCCATTTAGGCCACCTCCTCCACGCTGAGCTGGGACGTCACGATTTCCTGATAGGTTTCCGAGGATTCAAGCAGTTCCTCGTGGGTTCCCCGCGCGACGATCTCGCCGTGGTCGAGGACCAGGATCTGGTCCGCGCCGGTGATTGTGGAGACGCGCTGGGCGACGATGATGACCGCCGCGTCCTTGGTCGGCTCGACCAGTGCCGCGCGCAGCTTGGCATCGGTGTTGACGTCCAACGCGGAGAACGAGTCGTCGAAGAGATAGGTCTTCGGCTTGGCGGCCAGGGCGCGGGCGATGCACAGGCGCTGGCGCTGGCCGCCGGAAACGTTGGTTCCGCCCTGGGATACGCCGGATTCCAGCTGGCCTTCGCGTTCGAGCACGAAGTCCTCGGCCTGGGCCACGCGCAGCGCATCCCACAGGTCGTCCTCGCTGGCGTCCTGCGCGCCAAAGCGCAGGTTGCTGGCGATGGTTCCGGAGAACAGGTACGGGCGCTGCGGCACCGCGGAGATGTTCTGCGAGATGGTCTCGCGTCCCAGCTGCTTCAGCGGCATGCCGCCCACCAGGATTTCGCCCTCGGTGGTGTCGTAGAGCCGCGGAATCAGGTTCAGCAAGGTGGTTTTCCCGGAGCCGGTGGATCCGATGATCGCGGTGGTCTGTCCCGGCTTCGCGGTGAAGGAGATGTTGGACAGCACCGGCGCTTCGGCACCCGGGTATCCGAAGGTCACGTTGCGGAACTCGACGGTGCCCGGCTCAGGCAGCAGGGTGTTGTGTTCCTGGGCGTCGCGCATGCTCGGATCGGTATCCAGCACTTCGCTGATGCGGTCTGCCGAAACCATGGCGCGAGGAACCATCATGGCCATGAAGGTACCCATCATGACGGCCATCAGGATCTGGAGCAGGTACTGCAGGAATGCGGTCAGCGCGCCGATTTCCACGTCGCCGTTGTCTACGCGGTGTCCGCCGAACCACAGCACCGCGGCGGTGGACAGGTGCAGGATCATGGTGATCGCCGGGAACATCAGCACAAACAGGTTTCCGACCTTCACGCCGAGGTCGGTCAGCTTCTGGTTGGCGTCGGCGTAGCGTTCGGTTTCATGCTTCTCGCGGACGAAGGCGCGCACCACGCGGATGCCGGTGATCTGCTCGCGCAGCACGCCGTTGATCCCGTCGATGCGAACCTGCATGTCGCGGAACAACGGCATGAGCTTGATGACCAGCAGGCCGACGACAATCAGCACCACCGGCACCGAGACCCAGACCAGCCAGGACAGCCCCGGATCTTCCCGGATCGCCATGATGACGCCGCCCACTGACATGATCGGTGCATTGATCATGAAGTTCAACGCCATCAAGGTCAGCATCTGGATCTGCTGCACGTCGTTGGTGCCGCGGGTGATCAGGGTTGCCGCACCGAACTTGTTGACGTCCTGGGCGGAGAACGTGGAGACCTTCTCGAACACCGCTTGGCGGATATCGCGTCCGATACTCATCGAGGTCTTGGCGCCGAAGTACACGGCGGCCACGGCGGTGGCCACCTGGACCAAGGCCACGATCAGCATCAGGCCGCCGGTGCGCCAGATGTAGTCGATATCTGCGTTGACCACGCCGACGTCGATGATCTTGGCGTTAAGGCTTGGAAGGTAAAGCGTGGCCATGGTGGTGGCCAACTGCAGGATTACGACCGCTGTAATCCATGCCGAATAAGGTTTTGAATGTTTCAGGATGAGCTTCAGAAGCATCGGGTTTGTCCTCGCTAGCATCGGGCTCCATGACGCCATCTCCCTCCGGGTTAGGGGCATGGCGAAATAAGAGCGATTGCTAGTCTAACCCCCGCAATCGACATGTGAAGTCATCCTTGCGATTGATTTTCACCAATTAGTGAAATCCCGCGGAATTCCGGGAAAAATCACACCAGAATTTGCCGTGAGTTGGGCCACGGGAATTACCCCTGTCGGCCTTCCCATGCGGCGTCGTCGGGCGCGGAATCCGCCTGCTGGGCAGTCTCCCGTTCAGGGCTCGTGCCGCGTCGAAACCACAGCCAGAACACGACGGCGGCCAGGACCGCCAAGGCCGCGACATCCACCAGCGGGCTCGACAGCGCGGCGCTGTTTTGCTGCAGCCAGTCCTGCACCTCGAGCGGCACCAGCTGGGGAGCGGATATCAGGCCATTGGTCAGCCAGAAGACCACCCCGACCACAATCAGCAGGATGCCGGTGGCCATCGAGATCACGTGCAGTTCACGCCCGAAGATCTTCACGGTGCGTCCGCGTAATTTGCTGCGGCCGCCCGCGTCGAGCCGGTTCCAGATCCGCGCCAGGATGAACATCGGCACCACCATGCCCGCACCATAAACGGCCAGCAGCACGCCACCGGAAACCGCATCGCCCTGGACCGCGGCGAGGGTGAGCATTGCCCCGAGGATCGGTCCTGCGCAAAAACCGGAGACGCCGCCGACAGCGCCCAAGGCCAACGTCTTCAGCATGCCCTTGCCCCCGCTGGCCCGATGCTGGAGCTTGGACATGCCCGGAATCCAGCGGGCCAGGTCGAAACCGACGCCGAAAAAGTACAGGACACCCATGATGATGAGCATCAGCGAGACAATGAGGACAATCAGATCTCGTTGGGTCGCGAGGAACAGCCCCACCGCGCCCATGCCCAGGCCTGCGGGAACCAGCACCACTGCGAGGCCGAGGTAGAAAACAAGCCCGTGAATATACAGGCGCGGCCCGCTGCCGACGGTGGAAGCGAAGAACGCCGGCAGCAACAGCGCACTGCATGGGCTGAGCAGCGCCAGCATCCCCCCGAGGAACGCCGAGAGCAGGCCGATATCCATTAGTTGGCGTCCTGGGCAGCCAGCGCGGACTCGATCTTGTCGATGAACACGTCCTTGGGCTGGGCACCCATGACCGGCTCACCGTCAATCAGGAATGCAGGGGTCGAGTAGACGCCCAGCTGCAACCCGAGCTGCGCATTGCCCTCGATCACGGTTGCGGCTTGTTCCGACTTCAGGTCCTTGGCGAATTGTTCCGTGTCCAGGCCGAGTTCGGCTGCGAGCCCGGTCAGCGACTTTTCGCTCAGATCCGCGCCCTTGCGGATGGCGCTTCCGGCAAACAGTTCGTCGTGGTATTCCCAGAACTTGCCCTGTTTGGCCGCGGCGTAGGAAGCCAGCGATGCCCGTTCGGAATCCTCGCCGAAGATGTTGACGTCGCGCCATTCGATGCGGACCTTGCCGTCCTTGGCGTAGTCCAGAACCTGCGGGAGGGTTTCGGTCGACCACTTGGCGCAGAACTTGCACTGGTAGTCGGAGAAGACCACGATCCCCACCGGCGCGTCTACCGGTCCGGCGGCCAGCAAATCGTCAGCTGCACGCAGCTCGAACTGGGTCAGGTCCGGCATCTCCTCCGTTGCGCCGGTCTGCTCCCCCGGCTGCTGGACGGCCGACTGGTCATTCGGTGCGGCTTGTCCGTCGGAATTGATATTTCCCAGATTCAAGGCCACGAAGACCAGTGCGGCGATGGCCACCAAGGCCAGGACCAGGCCGGCCCACCGGCGTTTCGGCTTTGCCTCAGTCTGGTTTTCCATGAGCTCTCCTTGATGTCTAGGTCCCGCGAAGCCTGCATCTGCCATAATTTACTATGAAGCATAGTCGACTATGTGTCATAGTAAAGAAACGGCGGCCAGTCGCACCGATCAATGGGTGCTATCGTCAACCCTCAGGACAACGTGAAAGTCTCTCGGATCGGAGCGCAATGACTAGCGAGCCCCAGCGGCTGGGACCACTTGAATCCCAGGTTCTGAACGTCCTGTGGCAGGCAGGCTCGTGCACCATTCGACAGATCATCAATCACCTTGAACGCGACCTGGCGTACACCACGATCGCCACCGTGCTGGGAAACCTTGAACGCAAGGAACTGGTCGCGCCGCTGCGTGGCCAGGGCAAATCCGTGAGCTACCGGGCCGTTGTAGGCCGTGAAGAGCATGCGGCGAGCGTGATGTCCCATGCGCTGGAGACCGGCGGGGATCGTGCAGCCTCCATGCGCTTTTTCGTTCAGTCGATGTCCGCCGAGGAAATCGAGCTGCTCCGGGGATTCCTCGACTCGCCCCAGCCGGGGACCGACGCATGACGGCGCTGGTCATCGCCCTGGTCCTGGCCGCCGGTCTGATTGCGCTTGGCGCATGGGGACCGAAGCTCGTTCACGCCGCCGGACCGTCGTTCAGGCGCCGACCCCGGATCGCCGTCGGGCTGCTGGGAACCGGAATATTCCTCTGGATCGCCGCCGCCCTGTCACTGGCGCCGCTGCTGGTCTGGGCAGGCACCGGCCCGCAGATCCTCTCGGACCGAGCTTCGCAGATCTGCGTTAGCTGCCTGCAGGCAACCAACCCGTTCGCATCCGCCCAGCTGCCTTGGGCCCCGCCGGCGTTGCTGACCATTTCTTTCTCGCTGCTGGCCTTGGCTGGCTTGATCGCCATCGGTTTGGTGCGCTTGGTCCGCACCGAGCGCAGCACCGAACAGTTATCTCGGGATCTACACGCCCAGGGAGAGCCCCGAACCATTGCCGGAGCCACGGTGCTCGTCGTCCCGGATTCCCGCCCGCTGGCCTTCACCTTTCCTGCACGCAGGGGTGGAATAGTCCTCTCCACGCAGACGTTGCATCAGCTCAACGAGAACGAACTTGCCGGGGTGCTTGCCCATGAAAAAGCGCACCTGTCCCAGCGGCACCATCTCACCAGCCAGATCCTCGAGGCATTGCCGCTGCTGGTACGTCGCATCCCGCTGGTTTCAGCCACGCTTCAAAGCATTGCGGAACTGCAGGAGATCGCCGCTGACAACGCCGCCCAGCGTGAGGTCGACACCGCCACCTTGGCTTCGGCACTGCTGAAAATGGGTGGCGGTTCCGCTCCCTCCATGCCAGCTGAACGGCAAGGCGTGGCAGTGCTTAACGCTGCAGGATCCGGACGCATCCAGCAGCTAGTCGGCGCGCACGCTGGGAAGACGAATTTTCGGCCCGCGCTCGCACTGACGCTCTGCTTCGCGCTGCTCGGCGCCGCATGGCTGGCCATCTGCACCCCCTACCTCCAAGCACTGCTCCAAGGCTGCTGGTAGGCAACCTGTTCATATAAGGTTAACCACCGCTCACAAGGACAATCGGGAAACGGCAGGTAGATTCAAAGCGCCTTGAATGGACAAGGTCTTAACTTAAACGGAACTTGTTAGAACAAGCCCCATTTCACGTTGTCACCGAGCTTGAAGTGGCTTCACTATGGTTTTGGCTCGCCGGGATGCCGGCGGTCAAATCCCCATTTTCATAAAATCTGGAGAACATCACAGTGAAGTCATCCGCGCGCGTCCGTGCTGCAATCACCGCTTCGGTACTTGCCCTGGCAGTTGTCATTCCCACCGCGGCCACTGCCTCGCCTTCGCCTGCACCGGAGCCTGCCCCGGCGGCGGCAAAGAAGTCGACCCCGGTCTACGAAGGCCTGCCGCCGGGTGTCAACAAGAAGAAGACTCTCGTCATCGGCCTGGACGGCGCCGCCATGGCGCAGATCAACAAGAAGAACACCCCGAACATGGCCAAGCTGATCAGCGAAGGCATGGTTTCGGAATCGAACCTGTACGCGAACCCGATGGCCCCAACCGTCTCGGGTGCAGGCTGGTCCAGCATCGCCACCGGTGTCTGGCCCGACAAGCACAAGGTGCCGGACAATTCCTTCTCCAACCCGAACTACGACCAGTACCCGGATTACCTGACCCGCATCGAGAATGCCCGCGCCCAGAGCTCGACCCTCGTGGTCGGCACCTGGTCCCCGATTCCAGACAAGGTCTTCGCCAAGGGAGCGGACCTCAAGCTGCGCGGCGGCAATGATGCAGGCACCACCGCCAAGGCCGTGGACTATCTGTTGAACGGCAACCCGGACAGCACCTTCGTGCATCTGGACGAGATCGACGGCGCCGGGCACAGCAACGGCAGCGACTCGATCGCCTACACCCGCGGCCACAAGACCGCCGACCAGCAGATTGGCCAGATGCTAGAAGCCATCGAGCAACGCAAGACCTACCACAAGGAAGACTGGGTCGTCATGGTCACCTCCGACCATGGCCACACCCCGGGCGGCGGCCACGGAGGCAGCAGCATCCGCGAGCGCGCGACCTTCGTCATTGCCAACGGCAAGCAGTTCAAGGCCGGCACCGAGCGCCACGATGTCAAGATCACCGACATCGCCCCTACCGTGCTGAAGCACCAGGGCGTGCGCGTCGAGGACGAGTGGAACCTCGACGGCAAGAACATCAACTCCATCGCCGCCGACGACTTCGATACCCTGCGCCCGCACCTGAAGAAGGCCAAGGACGAGGCCAAGCTCAGCGCCCAGACCAAGGGCTGGACCACGACCGCACCGAGCGGTTGGACCATCGACAACTCTGCCATGCCCAATGGCGGCGTGCGCGAGTGGCGCGGCTGGTCCTTCACCACCGACGAGTTCTGGACCAACACGGATCTGAACCAGGGCCGCGAAACCAGCGTCCACAACCGCAACGTCTTCGCCGTTGCCGACTCGGACGAGTGGGACGACAAGGCGCACGATCCCGGCCAGTTCGACTCCACCCTGATCAGTCCGGAGTACAAGGTCAAGGGCGGCCAGAGCGCCACCCTGAGCTTCGCTTCGAACTACAAGATCGACGGCCCGCAGTCCGGCGAAGTCTTCGTCAGCTTCGACGGGGGCGAGCCGGTATTGGTGAAGTCCTACGACAAGAACTACAACGGCGTGGAGAGCATCGCCATCGATGTTCCGAAGAAAGCGAAGAAAGCACAGGTCTCCTTCCGCTACACCGGCACCAATTCGGCATTCTGGTCCATCGACCAGGTCTCGCTGAAGAAGTAGCCAGCGGCCGCGAACGCATGGAACTAAGTGATAGTAAGGAATTTCCTTACTATCACTTAGCGGTTAAGTGATAGTAAGGTGGATCAGTAACTATCACTTAGGAAGTGCGAAACCATGGAGTCCAAAGAGAGCAACAGCTTCGTGGAGATTCCTGCGCTTGGCTCGGAAACACATCACTGGCGGCCGCAACAACCCCAAATCTTTTCAAATGCACAAGTCTCCAGGCAGACAGGCGAATACCAATCGGCAGTGGTTCCATCGATCGCCAACTGGTCACCCGATTTTTCATCATCCCTGATGTCCGAACTCGAGGAAGCAAACGATGCATTGCGTCTCTTCGATGCCTATGCGTTCTTATTGCTGGGGCAAGAGAACCCTGCGCTCGGACCCATGTCGAGCATTCTCTTGCGCACGGAAAGTGCCTCCAGCAGCCAGATCGAGCAGCTTTCCACCTCCGCCCGGCAACTTGCGCTCTGGGAAATCAACGAAAGTGAAAAATCCAATGCTCGCACGGTAATCGGCAACGTACGCGCAATGGAAGCCGCATTACAGCTCTCGGAAGAACTCAACGTCACCAGCATCTTGTCCATGCATCACGAATTGTTGCGGCATCAAGACGACCTTGTCGAAGAAGCAGGAAAATTCCGGCAAGAACTCGTATGGATCGGTGGCAAAGATTCCGCCGGCCCCCGTGGCGCCAGCTATATCGCGCCCCAGCATGAACTGATCGCGGGGGCATTGGCTGATCTTGAAACGTTCATTCACCGTCAAGACCTGCCTGCCCTCATCCAGGTTGCCATCGCGCACGCCCATTTCGAGAGCATCCATCCCTTTGTCGACGGGAACGGCAGAACTGGACGGGCCCTTGCCCACGCAATGCTCCGCCATCGCAAGGTGACCACTCATTCGACCGCGCCCATTTCAGCAGGCATCCTGCGGGATACCACCGGTTATTTCGATGCACTCACCGCCTATCGGCAGGGAAACGCCTACGGAATCATCAAGATCTTCATCGATGCTTCGATCTACGCAGCGACAACGGGGCAAGTGCTGTTGCTGGCTCTGGCAGATGCATTGGAAGATTCACACAGGCAGCTGGATGGACTCCGGTCGAATTCGACTGCGTTCAAGGTACTACCGCTGCTGATAGCGCAACCCGTCGTCAACGCCAGCTACTTGAAGAACGCCCTGAGCGTTACCGACGCAGTCGCTCATCGCGCCATCGCAACCTTGAGCGATCGCGGGGTCCTGAAAGAGAAGTCTGGTTTGCGCAGAAACCGCGTCTGGCAGCACGACCGAATCCTGAAGATTCTGGATGACTATGGGGCCACGATTCGCCGCGACTCGGTGCGCTAGGCGCAGGCACCCGCTCTGGCCAAGCACTCCGAGCCGGCCGGCTGACTGCCTGTAATTTTCGTACCCACTAGGAGACTTTCACTGCTAGGCTCTGCTCATGGATGCAGAATTACGTGCCTTTATGATGTCCTTCAACAAGCTGGCGGACCTCGCTGAAGAATTCGGCCAGAAGCCCAATGGTGCTCAGCTGGCACCCGTGTTGGAAAAACATCTGAAAGTTTCGCCTAGCTCGCTTCCGCTGATCACCGAGGCTTTCGGCTCCCACCGGCTCGCGGATGCGAATATCGTTCTCGACCGCATTGCCGGCAGTGATCCCTCCGCCAAGATCGTCGGTATCGCCGGGCAGCAAAGGTACCATGCGGATCTGGCCGATCTGCTGATGCCGGAGAACCACATGGGTATTGTGGGTGAGCCTTCCTACGCTTCACTTGCCGTGGGCCCGGACCAGCAGCGTCGATTCCTGACACTGGGAATCCACCTCTTGCATTACCACTCCAGCCCGCTGGCAGTTTTGATCCGGAAGGCCAATCCGGAGTACGGGAAGCCCGAAGCTGCATTGGAGATCCTGTCCCCCGACGAACAGGTGACCGACGCATTCCTCAAGGAATTTCGCAACGGGTTGCGCACCTCGAGCATCTTCAACGGCCAGGTCATCTCGTTCAAGGGTAACGAGTACCAGGAATCGAACGCCGGAGTCGCCTTCCACCGGCGCGAACCCTTCCCGCGCGAACAGCTCGTGCTGCCCGACGGCCTGCGTGAACGCATTGAGGAACAAGTCCTCGGCGTCCGAACCCACCGCGATGTCCTGACTGCGCTCGGTGCGCATCTCAAACGCGGAGTCCTGCTCTTCGGCCCGCCGGGCACCGGGAAAACCCATACCGTCAGGTATCTGTCCTCGGCGGCTGAAGACCACACTGTCATCCTGCTCAACGGCGATTCGTTGGCCTACATCTCCCCAGCCGCCGCCATGGCGCATGCGCTGCAGCCATCGATCGTCGTGCTGGAAGACTGCGACCTGATCGCCGAAGACCGCAGCTTCAGCCACGGCCCCCAGCCGCTGCTTTTCGAAGTCCTCGACGCCATGGACGGCCTGGAACCGGACGCGGACGTCACCTTCCTGCTCACCACGAACCGCGTGGATTCCCTTGAGCGCGCCTTGGTGCAGCGCCCCGGGCGCATCGATCTTGCGGTGGAGATTCCACGCCCTGATCTCGAAGGACGTATTGCCCTGCTGGAACTGTATGCAGCCAAGCTGAAGCCCAGCTCCGACACCGTGCAACAGGTTGCGCACCTTGTCGATGGAACGACTGCCTCGTTCATCAGGGAATTGGTTCGCCGATCCATCCTCAACGCGGCAGTCGCGGGCCAGGCTCCTGGTGACGCCCATCTGCTCGAAGCCGCCGCGGAGCTTATGAGCGATGCGGCCACTCTCACGCGAAACTTCCTCGGGGGAACCAACGATCCGGATCTTGACGAGCCGGAAGAATTCAGCGAAGACGCATCCTTCGGATGGTTCCCCGGGGTGGCAGGGAGCTACGAAGCGCCCAGCGGATTTGAACAAGATCCGGAAGCTGAACAGGACGGCGGCAGCAGGGGGTTGTAGGCCGCGCCTTCCTCCTTGCCGGGGAGGAATATCCCCCTGCTGCGCCAGCGCACCGCATCGTTGCCGCTTGAAGGCGTTCCTGCCGTGGGGCGATTCAGTTGGTGGTCCCTTGATGGAGCGGGTCACCGTAAATAAACTGCTGAAGCGCGGCAGATGGCCGACCGAAGAGCAACCGTTGCGGAAACTCCGCCCATTCTTCCGGTTCCAGCTGCACAACATGCGCCGGGTAGCAGCTGTCCACCAGAACCGCCCCACCCCGCTCATCGCGTTGCAGTTCCTTGTAGAGCTGCCCTGCCCTCGGGTTGGGCGCCAAGATGCCCAGCCGTCTCATCCGATCTTCGAGGCGAAGCAGGTCCTCCGGACTCTTGCAACGCCGACGTGCGTGCGCTGCTGCTTCCCTGATTCCCAAACTGACGGCCCAATACAGTTCAGGTGTGAAGCCTGCGGCGATCCAGCGGAGGATGTAGTTCTGCAGGTGTTCCGGCGTCTCGCTGAGCTTGCCGCTGGCGAATTCCCCGCTGCGGGTTGCCTGCCGGTAAGCCGACTGCTCGACCGGACGTTCTCCGAAAAATGGGTAGTCCATGACCACGCTGTTCCACAGCCGTTCCTGCAGGGTGCCTTCTGGGTGATTGATCGAGAATTCTGGGTTCTGCATTGTTGTTCGCTCCTGCTCAGGGAGCCGGCCGAGCACCTATTGTGCCGGACTGGCCCACCGACTTACCCGGGACTTTTGTCCGGGTCGGTTCTTCCCCTGGGGCACCCCGCTCGATGAGGAGGGTTGCCGTGCGACCAGCCAGGTACTTTGCGTCGCAGCTCTTGAACTTGGAATCCAGCCTAACCCGCAGCTACCGACAGTATGGCCGCGGCGCCGGATACAGCAGATCCGGTGCCCATGCCTTCACAGGTACGGACACCGGATCAGCCATCGACTCTGGTGGACAAGTCCACCTTTGACTGCAGTTCGCTCGGTGCTAGCGGTCGGCCTCGGTGCAGATGCAGAAGCGATTGCCCTGGGCGTCGGTGATGACGGTGAAGGACGGCGCGGCATCGCCGTCGGAGTGGGCGCCAACTTCTTCCAGCTTCGTGAGCACCGGACCGCTTTCCGAATACGGAACCCACACGTCCAAGTGCAGCCGGTTCGTATTGGGAGTGTCGGTTTTCTGGAACCAGATCGCCGGGCCGCGACCGTGGGGATCGGCGATGCTGCCGTCCTCCAGCGACTTGTACCCAAGCCCGGCGGCCCATTGCTCCGCGATCTCCTGGGGCTTGTCGGTGTCGATGGCAATCTCCACTGCGCGGATCAGGTCGACGCGGGGTTTGGCCCCGAGGGCCGCGGCCCGCTCGGAGATCTTGCTGGCCAGCGCAATGTCGCGGGTGGTGATCTGGCCGCCGGCGTCATGGGAGGCGGTTGTCACGAACACGCGGTTGTAGCGCCAGTCCACGTCGGGGTGGTGGTTGTCCATCTCTGCGGCGCTTGCGATATCGCTGAAAAGCTCGATCGCGGCCGCGGAGGTCTTGGTCTCGAAAACCGCGGCAATGGCTCCGGGGATCTGGCGCCACTGCGGCATCCCCTGGAGGTATTCGTTGAGCTGGTCTTGGGCAATTACGTCCTGTGCAGGCATGCGTTTCTCCTTTCTCCGGCAACCTTCCCACCCGAGGGGGCGAAGTTCAATGGACCTGCGCAGACTGCCAGAAACAACGGACGGTTGCGGCGTACTGGATAACTGCTGTGAACATCCGTCTTCCGTGGAGAGCGGCACCGGCCGCGGCTAATCTCGGCAAATATGGGCACAAGGAGTTTTGATGACTAATATTCACAACGCCAAGGTCTCTGATTCAACGTTGGACGATGTCATTGACGAGACTGCTCACCGCACGCGACGCATCGTGAGCCGGATCATCATCCTCATCGTCGCAGCCATCGTCGCGGCCGCGGCGCTTGGAGCGTTCGATGTGGAATCCAGCACCGACCAGTCCGAGGACCGTATGCAAGTCCACGTGCGCCACCCGTTGGTGGCGCGGGCAGGCAATGAGGTCGAGCTGGAAATACTTGTCAGTTCCGACGAACCGCTGCCCGATACCTGTAAGCTGCGCCTCGCCGAGGACTACCTGTTGTTCTTCGAGGACTTGGCGGTCTTCCCGGACCCGGAATCGCAAAGTTCCGACGCGGCCGGTGCGGTGGAATTCGAGGTTGCTCCCCAACCCGGGGCCACGCAAATGCTGGTTCGCATCACAGGCCGGGCCTCTGACCAGTGGGACTTGCGCACCGACGGGAACCTCGAGGTCGAAGTCGGCGCTTCCACCGTCAACGTACCGTTCACCACCTGGAGGGTTCCCTAATGGAAATTGTCATTCGCGCCGCCATCGCCTTCGTGGTCCTGTGGCTGGTGACCCGTGCCGCAGGCCGTTCCACCCTGGGCGAGCTGAGCTCGTTCGAGTTGATCCTGTTCGTCGTCCTCGGGGACCTGGTGCAGCAGGGCATCACCATGGAAGACCGGTCGCTGACCGGGAGCCTATTGGCCGCCCTCACCATGATCGTCCTGGCAGTGGTCCTGTCCTATGCCAATATGCGCTGGCCCAGGATCGGAAAACTCACCCTGGGCCGGCCCATCGTGCTCGTGCGTGACGGCGTGATCGACCGGCGGGCATTGAGCGGGGAACGCATCGGCCTCGACGAGTTGAGCATGCTGGCACGCCAGGCGGGGATCGAGGAATACAGCTCGATCAGGCTCGCCATCCTGGAGTCCAGCGGAAAGGTCTCCTTCTTCACCAAGGAAGCGGAGGCCAAGCCATGAGCGTCAATACCGAAAGCAAGTTGAAGAAGGGCATCACCGGCCCCCTGCTGTACCTGTTCATCCTCGGCGACATCCTGGGAGCCGGCGTGTACGCGCTGGTGGGCGAGGTGGCCGCGGAAGCAGGCGGAGCCATTTGGGCCCCGTTGCTCGTCGCCTTGATCCTGGCGCTGCTCACGGCCACCTCCTATGCGGAGCTGGTCACGAAATATCCCAAGGCAGGCGGTGCGGCCATTTTCGCCGAGCGGGCCTTCAAGAAACCTGTGGTGTCCTTCCTTGTCGGCTTCTCCATGCTGGCGGCCGGCGTCACCAGTGCGGCGGGTTTGAGCATTGCGTTTGCCGGGGATTATCTTTCGGTGTTCTTCGATGCACCCACCATTCCTGTTGCAATAGCATTCCTGGGTTTAGTCGCGCTGCTGAATGCCCGCGGCATCAAGGAATCGGTGCGGGCGAATGTCGGGATGACGGCAATCGAGCTGTCGGGATTGCTGCTGGTGATCGTCGTGGCGGCCATATTCCTGGGCGGCGGCAACGGGGACGCGTCACGTCTGGCCCAGTTCCCCGAAGACACCACGCCGGTTGCCGCGATCTTCGCGGGCTCGCTGTTGGCCTACTACTCTTTTGTCGGATTCGAGGTCTCCGCCAACGTCGCGGAGGAAGTCGTAGACGTGCCGCGGGTCTACCCCCGGGCGCTGTTTGCCGCACTGCTCACCGCCGGAGTGGTCTACTTGGCGCTTGGCGTGCTCACCTCGATCGCCATGGATCCCAAGGAGCTTGCAGGATCTTCCAGCCCCCTGCTGGATGTCGTGCAGGCCACTGGGGTCGGGATCCCCAGCTGGCTGTTCAGCCTGGTAGCCCTGGTGGCGGTGGCCAATGGCGCTTTGCTGACCATGATCATGTCCAGCCGGCTGGCGTTCGGGATGGCGGAGCAGGGACTGCTGCCGCCTGTCCTGGGGCGCGTCCTGCCGCATCGCCGCACCCCGTGGGTGGCGATCATCGGAACCACGGCGATCGCCATGCTATTGACGCTGACCGGTGATCTGGCGACCTTGGCCAAGACCGTCGTGCTGCTGCTGCTCTTCGTGTTCACCAGCACCAATCTTGCCGTCATCGTGCTGCGGCGGGACCGCGTGGAGCACCGGCATTTCCGGGCCCCGATCATCATTCCGTATCTCGCGCTGGCTTCCTGCGCTGTGCTGCTCGTCCAGCAGGATGGCGGGATCTGGCTACGCGGGCTCGCGTTGCTCGCCTTGGGTGCGGTCCTGTATTTCGCAACCCGCTGGATCACCTCCCGGTCTGCGAAGCGCCCCTCCTAGGCCGCGTCGCAGCCACGGGCGGCGGCCTCGCGGAACGTCGAGGAAAGCCGCGGGCCTTGCGGATGGATTGCCATCCGCAAGGCCCGCGGCCGCTTGAGGTCATGTTCAGAGCTGGTCGGGACTTTCACGCTGGTCCGGGAGGTTCACCCGGCGCTCGTCGTCAAGACCGATATCCGCTGCGTCATCGGCTTCGTCGTCGGGCTCGACCGCGCGATCTTCATCCAGCGGCTCGGGAAGCAGCGTTTCCGGGTTCAGCTGCAAGGGGTCAGCGTCGCTTTCATCCAGGATCCGGTCCGGCCCGCGCAACGGATCCTCGGCGTCCAGCGACTGCGGGGCGTCCGAGGAACCTGCGGCGGGCTGGCTGTCGCGGCCGTCGAATGGCTCATCCGCGTCCTCGTCGCGTCGCACCTCGTCGAATTCGGCATTATTCAAGGTCATGTCCTTCTCCTTAATTCTTCGTGGCGGCGGCACCGCCAGGGAGCTGTGCTATCAGTTGTTCACTGCTGAGGATCCGCTGGCGGTAGTGCTCCTCCAGGAACTTCAAGGTCACATCCTCGAAGTCCGGGTCCGCGGAAGCCAGGGCGTCTCGGGCAAGAAACACCGGCAAATTGGCGCTGAAGGCGTCGGTCGCGGTGGCGGCAATGCAGGTTTCCGAGGAGACCCCGGCCAGGATGAGGGAGGCAACCCGGTGCTGCAAGAGCAGCGTCAGCAGCTCCGTGGCCCAGAAGGCGCTGTCGCGCCGCTTGATCAGCTCGATGCTTCCCGCCAGATCCAGCTCTGGAAGAATCCGCGCTTGGCCGGTCCCCTCGAAAAGGTAACCTTGGTCGTCCTCCAGCATCTTCAACGTCCAGGTGGACTTGTCTTTCTTGTGCACGGTGCGCACCGCAATGACCGGCAGCCCGGCCTTGCGCGCCGCGGCGGCGAGCTTGTTGCACGCGGACGCCAGCCGAGCGCGGTGCTGCGCCAAGTCCTCGGTTTCAAAAAATCCCTCCTGCATGTCGATCAGCAACAGCGCCGGGCTTTGAAGGGATCCCGTCGTGTCCATGGCTCAGCTGCGTCCCGAGCAGTGTTCGCAGCAGTACGGCGCTTCTCCCGCATATACGGCATGGCCCAGGATCACGCAGTCGCAGTGCGAGCAACGCTCGGCCACATCATGAATGGCGCACTCGAAGCTGTCATAGATTCCCGACTTGCCTTCGAAGTCCACGCTGATAGGGCGTTGCGCCGGTGCTCCGCAAGTATTGCAGTTCTGCATTGTTCGACTTCCTTCCGCTCGATGGCCTGCGCGCTAAGTTGTGCTGCCTAGTCCTTGTCGTACTGGTCGTCAGTTGAGTTATCCAGCTCCGGATCGGTGCCCTGGATGGGATCGAGATCCAGCTCTGGATCGGTGACAGCCTCTTCTCCGATCCCCAGGTCCTCGGGTGTTTCACCTGCCGGCCAGTTGTTCTCAACTACGTCCTTGTCCGGGTCCTTGATGCGCTCGGCGGCGTGGCTGATGGCATCCTTGGCCTTGTCCAGAAAACCCATGGTGCTGCTCCTTTCGGTTGCCGTCGCCGGTTGGCAACGTCCTCGGTTCTACCGATTATCACTTGGCGCCAACGTGAGTACAGGATTAATCGGGACCTGTCAGGATGCTTGCCACCGGGCCTTTGAGGTCGCTGGGAACGCTTGAGCGCCAGCGGCAATGCAGACAGCGGGGAAAGGGCCCGAATCGTCGTGGGTGCGGTGGCCAGCGGCGTGGAAACGTCCAAGGCCAAGGTCGCGGAGCATGCCCAAGGCAAGCCGATCACCATCGGCGCGGACGATACCCTCGAAGAGCCAACCCGAATTACGCAACAGCATCAGGTTCGCCGCCGGCCCGTGATCGACGGCCACAAGCTCGTGGGAATGCTGTCGCAGGCCGACATCGCCCGGCACGCCGACGAGCACCGCACCGGCGAGATGGTCTCGGAAATTTCCGAGCCCTAACTGCTTGCCGCTCACCCAGCAGGTGGCCGCCTCCTTGCCGGAGGCGGCCATTGCGCATTTCTCCCGGAAAACCTTGCTAGCGCCCGTTGGCGTCCGTTCCACCGCGCCGGTGGTCCAGGCTGCTTGGTCCCTTCACGGCCCGGTACAGTCCGTAAAGGAAAACCAGGACACCCCAGCCCACAACGATCCACAAGGGACCGGGTGAACTGTCGGGAGAGGCGAGAAGTGCGAAGATGGCGAATCCCACCGCTAGCAATCCGCCGATGAGCATCAGCCAGATTCCTGGCCGTTTCTTGCGTGGTGCTGCTTGACCGTAGGACATGGGGACCTCCTTGTTGATCCTTGATACCTGCTAGTTACCCTGCGTCGAATCGTTCGTCATCCTCGTCGTGGCTTTCCGAGGTCGAGGTGGTCTGGGAAATCCGGCCCCGCTGGGCTACCTGCTCGTCCTCGGTGTGCTCCCGGGGCTCTGTTTCCTGGTCCGGTTGAGTAGTGCGTGCCGATTCGTCCCGGCTTCGTTTCTGGGTCATCTTGATCTCCTTGAGAGACTACGAATTGCGCAGGGCTTCGATGAGCTCGCTCTTGCGCATCTTGGAGCGCCCATTGATACCGACTTCACGGGCTTTTTCCATCAGTTCGCTGACGCTCCAGTCCTCGTAGCTGCCCGACTTGCCGCCGCGCTTTCCAACAGCCTTGCGTCCATCCCTGGCCGCCGCGTTGGCGATACGTGCGGACTTCTGCTTGGAATTGCCTTCTTCGCGGAGCTCTTCGTACAGTTCTTCGTCCTTGATGCGACTGCTAGATTTCTCGGCCATGAAAATCCTCCGTTTCCGAGCCTCGATCCCCGGATGCGATGCGGATGGCATCCGGCTGTTCAGCCCACGCTAGCCGCCTGGGCCAAGGACCGAAAGGAACTGGTTCCCGCTTTGCGGGAAAACCCAGACTTCGACCCCTAGCACAAATCCCGCCAGCATCGGCGGTTGCTGAGTCGAATCCGTGAAAATGCTGGTTCCCACCGCTAAACCCTCTGCAAAGGTTTATCGACGGTGCGCCTGGTCGAACACTGGGCTTGTACCGCGCGACGCCCGGCCTGGACAGGTCCGGGTGTCTTGGAACTCTGGAAGGAATCTTCATGACCGAGAAATCTCAGCCAGAACACACTGAACCCGTGAACAAGGAGCGCATCAGTCCTCCCGAGCAGCGCCAGCCCGAGCCGGGGCTGGACAGCAAGCTGAAGCCGCAGGCCGATCACGGCGAGCGCAGCTATCAGGGTCGCGGCCGGCTGGAGGGCAAGCGCGCGCTGATCACCGGCGGCGATTCCGGGATCGGCGCCGCCGTGGCCATCGCCTTCGCCCGTGAAGGCGCCGATGTGGCCCTTGCTTATTTGCCGGCAGAGAAAAGCGATGCCGTGACCATTGCCTCGGTTCTGGAGGACGCCGGGGTCCAGGTGCATCATCTGCCCGGCGACCTGCGCGACCGCGAATACCGCGACAAGCTGGTCCACGAAGCCGCTTCCGCGCTGGGCGGACTGGACATCCTGGTGAACAACGCGGGCAAGCAGATCAGCGTGGACTCGCTGGAGGAATTGAGCGATGACCAGGTCGAGGCCACCTTCGACGTGAATATCTTTGCGATGTTCGCCCTCAGCCGGGCCGCGCTGCAGGTGATCGGCGAGGGAGGCGCGATCATCAACACGACCTCCATCCAGGCGTTCGATCCCTCGGCGCACCTCATGGACTACGCGGCCACTAAGGCGGCCATCAGCAACTTCACGAAGTCGCTGGCCGAACAGGCCGCATCGCGCGGCATCAGGGTCAACGCAGTGGCTCCCGGGCCCATCTGGACCCCTTTGCAGCCTTCGGACGGCCAGCCCATCGAGGCGCTGCCCGAGTTCGGGCACGACACCTGGCTGGGGCGCGCTGGCCAGCCGGTCGAGGTCGCCCCGGCGTACGTTTTCCTCGCCAGCGACGACGCCTCCTATGTGGTCGGGTCCACCGTGCACGTCAACGGCGGCAAGAACCAGCCGTAGCCCATACCGGCTGAAGACAAGGTGCGGGTGCCAGCCAATGAGCTGGCACCCGCACCGTTTTGCGCGTCCTACAACTCGTCCGCGTCATCCAAGCTGAGATTGCGACGCTCGTATTCGCGTTGGCTGAAGGTCGCTCGCTGCACAGATTGCACGTCATCGAAGCTCGAACCGATGGCACCGCCCAACGTGCCGAGCGACGCCGCGAGCCAGGCAAGGTTCAGGTATTCGGACATCGACACCTCGTGGCCCAGCTGGGAGGCGAGGAACTCCTGGTCGATAACCACCAGCGACGCCACGAGCAGCGCCAGGAACAGCAGGAGGTACATGGCGGCTGCGGCCGAGGCCACCGTGAGCACCGTAGCTACGTTGTAGATGAGCAAGCGCTCCTTGCGCCGGTGTCCGCGCGGTTTTTCCCACAGCCTGTTATGGAAAAGCAACCACAGCGAAAGCATGAGGATGCTGGCGAGCGTGATGAACGCAAGCCTCGAACTGGCCAGGTAGTCGGCCATCGACCAAATGCTCGTGTAGAAGACGCCGAAGGCACCGGTCGCCGCTGCGCCGGCCATCGCGGAAGACAATTGCGGCACCAAGCGCCACGGCCGGTTGATGCGGATCATCCCCATGGTCAGCAGCACCCGGCCGCGAAAACCCTCGATGCTGTCGATGCGCGAGGGGGTGTCCTCGTCGCTGCGCATGCTGCCGCGCACGCTCAGGGCTTTACCGAGGGGAGACGGGGACGGCTCCGGCAGATTCCCGGTGGCAAGCTCGGCCAGAACCTCCTCAAGCGCTCGGGCAACGCTCCCCGCGGTCACCAGTCCGAGACTGGGCAGGCTCAGCGTCGCCGTGCCCTGTTCCGGGCTGAGCACCGATCGCACCGGCCGCCCCTGTTCGTAGTGGGGTGCGTCGGTGAGGTAGATGATGTAGTCCCACGTGTATTTCTCCCTCAATCGAGGGACATTCTCGTTCAAGATCACGCTTCCCGACTCGCTCAGGGGAAGGCTGAGCGGATCGATCATGATTTCCCAGTTGAACTGCCGCTCCGCGTCGCTGTTGAGCTTCTTCTCCAGCTTCTGGTGGACCTTGTTCGCCATGCCCTGGGCGATCCCCGGGTCGGCAATAAGTCCAACCACCCTGGAAGGTCTGGGCTGCGCCTCCCGATGATCTTCCACGCAAAATCCCTCCCTATCACTTGGAATCCGGCCTTTCGCATCACCGTAGGCAGTCACGAAAGCCCTTCCAAGCTGTGTCCAGCTTGCTTGCAGGTTCCCGGACCAACAAATGCTGGAAATCCGCGGAATTCCGGGGTTCGGCATTCCCAGCAAACGCTTATGCGCAATCTCTTGAAGACCCGCAACGCATGTGGAATGGTCAGGATCGCAATGCTCCCCGCCCCATTTCCAGGTAAGGAATACATCTATGAACCACTCAGAGCCTTCGCAAGATGCCAACGAACCATCGCAGGATCAGCAGCTGCCCGAGCAGGAGGATACGCAGTCCGCATCGCAGCAGCGCTCCCGGAGGGAAAAAGCCAAGGAGCAGGATCCGGACCAGGAAGAGACCGCCCAGTTCAACACGGACTGACATCAGCGCACCAAGCATTGGGACGCACTCGGAAACAACGAAGACTGGAGGGAAAATGAAGGCACTCACTTGGCAGGGCAAGCGGAAAGTCGAGGTCAGCGAGGTCCCGGATCCCCGGATCCAGGAACCGACCGACATCGTCATCAAAGTCACCTCAACCGCGATTTGCGGTTCCGACCTGCATTTGTATGAGCTCTTGGGTCCTTTCATGCACGCAGGCGACGTCCTGGGGCATGAAACCATGGGCATCGTCCAAGAGGTCGGCTCCGCAGTCACCTCCGTGCAACCCGGAGACCGGGTTGTCATCCCGTTCAACATCTCCTGCGGGCACTGCTGGATGTGCACTCGTGGGCTGCAATCGCAGTGCGAAACCACCCAGGTGCGCAGCCATGGCAAAGGCGCGGCGTTCCTCGGCTACTCGGAACTGTATGGCCAGGTTCCCGGCGGGCAGGCTGAATACCTCCGGGTCCCGCACGGGGACTATGGTGCGATCAAGGTGGGTTCGGACCTGCCGGACCACCGCTATCTGTTCCTCTCCGACATC
Source organism: Arthrobacter sp. YC-RL1 (assembly GCF_001454985.1). Taxonomy (NCBI): domain Bacteria; kingdom Bacillati; phylum Actinomycetota; class Actinomycetes; order Micrococcales; family Micrococcaceae; genus Arthrobacter; species Arthrobacter sp. YC-RL1. The sequence continues at coordinate 527,757 of NZ_CP013297.1, read as the reverse complement.
CTGCCTACCGCATGGCAAGGCGTACGGTATGCCGACGTCCCCGAGGAAGGATCGTTGGCCGTCTTCGGCTTGGGCCCGGTAGGCCAGCTCGCGGCACGCATCGGCAGGCATCTGGGGTATCGCGTCCTCGGCATCGATCCGGTCCCCGAGCGCCGCGCCATGGCTGCCCGCCATGGCATTGAGACCCTGGACTTCACCAAGGAGACAGCCACTGCCCTGCGGGATCTGACCTCCCGCGGCCCGGACGCGGTGCTCGATGCCGTGGGGATGGAAGCGCATGGCTCCCCTACCGCGGCCTTGCTCCAGCAAGCCACCGGCCTGCTGCCGGATCCTGCCGCCCAGCAGGTCATGCAAACAGCCTCCATGGATCGCAATATCGTGCTGACCGCCGCCACGGACGCGGTGCGGCGCGGAGGCACGATCTCCATCAGCGGCGTATACGCCGGTGCGGCTACACCGATGCCGATGGTCAAGCTGTTCGACAAGCAGATCCAGATCCGCCAAGGACAGTGCAACGTGAGGTCGTGGACCGATGAGCTGCTGCCGCTGACCGAGGACTCCAAGGATCCGATCGGCCTGGATGACTTGGTAACGCATACCAAGCCCCTGTCCGAAGGGCCCGAGATGTACAGCACCTTCCAGAAGAAGCAGGACGGCTGCATCAAGGTGGTCCTGCAGCCCTAAAGCCGACTCAGGCGGACTTCTCGGCGTCCGAGGAAGCCTTCTTCTTGCTCGCCGAGGAGGAGGCTTTCTTCTTTTTCGCTGTCCCGGATTTCCCGGCTTTGTTGGCGGAAGCCGTGGATTTCTTGGGTGTCCTGGTCCCGGAAGCACGCCCGGATGGCTTGCCCGCAGATCCCTTGCCGGCGGACTTGCCGTTGCCTGCAATGCTGCGCTTGAGCGCTTCCATCAGATCAAGGACACCTTCCTCGCCATCCTGCGAGGAGGCCGCTCCGAAAGTCGCTTCGGTATCAAGGTCTTCACCCTGCTCGATTTTGGCATCGATCAGCTGCTGCAGCTGGATCTGGTAGTCGTCGCTGAAGTCCTCGGGCGTGAAGTCCCCGCTGTAGGATTCCACCAGCGTGGCGGACATCTTCAACTCCTGCGCGCTGATCCGGGCGGTCTTCTCCGGTTCGGCAAACCCGGCATCCCGCAATTCATCGGCCCACATGATCGACTGGAGCACCATGGCCTTCGACCGCACCCGCAGCACGCCCAGCCGGGTCTTCTGGCGCAAGGCGAAACGCACCACGGCCAACTTGTCGGTATCCTCCAAGGTCCGCCGCAGCAGCTCATAGGCTTTGGGCGATTTGGAATCGGGCTGGAGATAGTAGCTTTTCTCCAGCATCAGCGGGTCCAATTGGTCAGCCGGGATGAACTGCACTACCTCGATCTCGCGGCTTCTCTCCGCGGGCAACGCGTCCATATCTTCGTCCGTCAGCACCACGGTGCGCTCGCCGTCATCGTAGGCCTTGTCGATGTCCTTGTATTTGATCTTCTTGCCGCAGATCTCGCAGCGGCGTTCGTATTTGATCCGGCCGCCGTCCGCGGAGTGGACCTGGTGCAGGGAAATATCGTGGTCCTCGGTCGCGCCGTAGGCTTTCACCGGTACATTGACCAGCCCGAAGGCGATTGATCCAGTCCATATAGCTCTCATAGGCCCAGTGAAGCACCGCTTCCGCCACAGGCATAGAGCGAAACCATGCTTGCCAGCCCGTTTCAAGGTCATCGATGGTGCCCCTGCAGCCCAATCGCAAAAGTCCCTAGGAAAGGTGGATTTGCCGGGCACAGGCAGGGAGAGTGTTGGTCAAAGCCTACGGAAAGGGGTGGATATGGCTCGCAGGGAACAAACGGTCACCGTTGATGGCCGCACCCTGAAGGTCAGCAATCTGGATAAGGTGCTGTACCCGGAAACCGGGACGACCAAGGGCGAAGTCATCGACTACCTGCAGCGGGTGGCCCCGGCGCTGCTGCCGCATGCGGCATGGCGCCCGGCAACCAGAAAACGCTGGGTGGACGGGATCGGCACGGCACAGAACCCGGGAACCGTGTTCTTCCGCAAGGATCTGGAGGATTCGGCCCCAAGCTGGATTCCCACAGCCCGTCTGGAGCACAAAACCCATTCCAATACATATCCCCTGGCCAACGATGCGGCAGTACTGGCATGGTTCGGGCAAGTCGCAGCGTTGGAGATCCACGTTCCCCAATGGCGTTTCAATGCGAGCCTGGAACAACAGCATCCCGACCGGCTCGTGCTGGATCTGGATCCCGGTCCCGGCGCAGGCTTGGCCCAGTGCGCCGAAGTGGCTTTGCTATGCCGCGAAATCCTTGAAGGCATGGACCTGCGGCCTTTTCCGGTGACCTCCGGATCCAAGGGAATCCACCTTTACGCCGGTCTTGACGGCACGGCAACCTCCGACCAGGTCAATGAGGTGGCCAAGGAACTCGCCGCCTCGCTGGAACGCAAGCACCCCCGGCTTGTGGTGGCAAATATGAAGAAATCCCTGCGCGAGAACAAGGTGCTGGTGGATTGGAGCCAGAATAACGCCGCGAAAACCACGGTATGCCCGTATTCGCTGCGCGGGCGTTCGCGTCCCATGGTGGCCGCGCCTCGCACATGGGAAGAAATCGAGTCCCCCGGTCTGGAGCACCTAGACTTCCACGAAGTATTGGACCGGCTGTCCGACGGCCTTGATCCCTTGGCGGCCCTGGCGCCTTCGGCTGCGCAGGGCACGGATCGGCTCGCGGTCTACCGCTCCAAGCGCGATGCAAAGCTCACTCCAGAACCCGTGCCCCACCCGCCCGCGGTCGGGAAAACCGCGCGGGCTGCGGCTCCGGATTCGGCAAAACCCGTGTCTTTCGTGATCCAAGAGCACCATGCCCGCAGGCTGCACTGGGATTTCAGGCTGGAACACGAGGGGGTCCTGGTCTCCTGGGCCGTCCCGAAGGGGCCCCCGCTCCAGAGGGGAATCCAGCGGCTGGCTGTAATGACCGAAGACCACCCCTTGGACTACGGAACCTTCGAAGGAACGATTCCCAAGGGCCAGTATGGCGCCGGAGAGGTGTCGATCTGGGATGCCGGTGAATGCACCATTGAGAAATGGCGGGATGGCAAGGAGATCATCGCGGTGCTGTCCGGACGCGAAGACGGAGGGCTCGGCGGCATTCCGCGCCGCTTCGTGCTGATCCAGGCTCGCGGCATGGGAGACCAGGACAATTGGCTGCTGCAGCTCACCAAGGAGCAGCCTTCCGAGGATTCGACGGTTCCGGAAGACATCCCTGAATCCAGCCTGCTGGACGAGGTTCCCAAACCCATGCTGGCCAGCTCCGGGGTGCCGGAGGACATCATCGAAGGCGACGACTGGTGCTTCGAAATGAAATGGGACGGGTACCGCGCCTTGGCCAAGGTCGAGAACGGGAAGGTGAAACTGCTCAGCCGCAACGGCAACGACATGACCGAAGATTTTCCCGAGCTACAGGAACTTGCGGTGCTTGCACCCGAGGGCGCGATCGTGGACGGCGAAATCGTCGCCCTGGACGGTTCAGCGCGCCCGAGCTTTTCCCTGTTGCAGCAGCGCATCTCGCATCGGCGCAAGAACCGGCTCCGGCAAGCGCAGGCCATTAAGCTCAACTTCATGCTTTTCGATGCCCTGCAGCTTCCCCGGAGCAAGGGCGGAAAGCCCGAGAACCTGATCGGTGAACAATATGTGGATCGCCGCAAATACCTTGAACATGCGGTCTCCGACGGACAGTACATTAAGGTACCTCCTGCTCATACCGGACCCACCTTGAAGGCCGCGTTGAAGACAAGCCTCGAGCTGGGATTGGAAGGGGTGCTGGCCAAGGAATGCACCGGCGACTATGAACCGGGCCGGCGCAGCGGCAGCTGGGTGAAGATCAAGCACCTGCTGGATCAGGAGGCCCTGGTTATCGGATGGACCAAGGGACAGGGAAACCGCGCGTCAAGTATCGGCTCGCTGCTGCTGGCCGTCCCCGCCGGCGATGAGTTGGAGTTCATCGGTCGGGTCGGCACGGGGTTCTCGGATCTGCAGTTGAAGGAGATCCGCGAACGTCTGGAGAAGATCGCGCGCAAGACCCCACCGGTCAAGCACATCCCGGCGCAGTTCCAGCGCGATGCGCACTGGGTAACCCCGAAATATGTGGCGGAGGTCCGTTACAGCGAACTGACAAAGGACGGGCGGCTGCGGCATCCGGTCTGGCGCGGTTGGCGAGATGACAAGGAGCCCGCTGAGGTGCGCTGGGAACACCCCGGCAGCCTCATGAAGTAATCCAACGAGCAATGCACGTCAACGGAAGGTATGAACAATGAAAATTCTGGTCAAGCTCTTCGGTACGGTGGTTTCCCTGGCTGCCGGGTGGGTCGGAACCAAGCTGGTCAGCACGGTGTGGAAGAAAACTACCGGCGACCTCCCTCCCACGCTGACCAACCCCGAGCAGCAACAACAGGAAAAGCTGGGCAAGGTGCTCTCCTTTGCCGTGATCTCCGGAGCCAGCGCTGCGGTAATCCAGGCAGTCACCAAGCGCTGGACGCGCGGCTTGGAAGCCAAGGTCCGCTCGCACTAGCGGCGGCAGACTCATGGCGGCGTTCCCCTCCGGGAGCGCCGCCATGCGCTTAAGATGCACAGTCCGGGTCAGCGGCTGGAGACCTTCACGAGCTTGCGGTTGATGAATTCTTCCATGCCGTACTTGCCTAGCTCGCGTCCGATGCCCGAGCGCTTCACGCCGCCGAACGGCAGCTCTGCGGCCGAGCCGGAGGGCTCATTGATGGAAACCATGCCCGCCTGAAGCTGCGCGGCGATGCGGTGCGCACGCTCCAGATCCTGGGTGTGGACGGACGCACCCAGCCCGTAGTCGCTGTTGTTGGCCAAGGCGATGGCTTCTTCTTCCCCGTCCACCTTGTACAGCACTGCCACCGGGCCGAACAGCTCCTCGGAGAACGCACGCATATCCGGGGTCACATCGGCAAGGATGGTCGGTTCGAAGTAGGCGCCGTCGCCAGCCACCGGCTTGCCGCCAGCCAGCACTGTCGCACCCTTGGAAATGGCGTCTTCCACCTGGGAAGCCAGCCCCGACTGCGCAGAGGCCGAGGACAGCGGGCCGAGGAAGGTTTCCTTCTGCGTGGGGTCCCCGGACTTGATGCCGGCGACCTGCTCGGTCAGGGCCTGGGCGAACTGGTCGTAGACCGAGGAATCAACAATGAAGCGCTTGGCCGCGTTGCAGGCTTGGCCGGTATTGCCGAAGCGCGCCCGCATCCCGAGCTTCGCGGTGCGGTTGATGTCCGCGTCCGGAAGCACCACGAAGGGATCGGAGCCGCCGAGCTCCAGCACGACTTTCTTCAGGTTGCGGCCGGCAATTTCCGCCACCGCAGAGCCTGCACGCTCGGAGCCGGTCAGCGAGACGCCCTGGACGCGGCGGTCGGCAATGACGTCTGCAACCTGGTCATTCGTGGCGAAAATGTTCACGTACAGCCCCTGGGCGGCACCTGCGTCCTTGAAGATCTGCTCCATGGCCAGGGCCGATTCCGGGCACTGCGGGGCGTGCTTGAGCAGGATCGTGTTGCCGATCATCAGGTTCGGAGCCGCGAGCCGGGCCACCTGGTAGTACGGGAAGTTCCACGGCATGATGCCCAGCAGCACGCCCACCGCTTCCTTGCGGACTACTGCGGTGCCGCCGCTGGCGACCTCCAGTTCCTCGTCTTCCAGGAACTTCGGCCCGTTCTTGGCGTAATAGCGGTAGATGGAAACGACCAGCCCGATCTCGCCCAAGGACTGGCTGATGGGCTTGCCCATTTCACGGGTGATGATGGCGGCCAGCTCCTCGGCGCGCTCCTCGTAGATGTCCGCGACTTTCTCCAGCAGCGCCACGCGTTCGTCCAGCGTGGTGCGGGACCAGTCCGCATAGGCGGCATCTGCGGTGGCCAGCGCTTCTTGGATCTGTTCATCGGTGGCAGTAGGGTAGGTTGCCTCGACAACTCCGGTCGCGGGGTTGGTCACTGCGTACTGGCTCATGATGCTCCTTGCTGACGTTCGGCTGCGCTCGGATTTCTGCGCGATGTTCCACATCCAGCGTTCCATGTTCGGGCAGGAAGAGACAGCGCTTGAAGCAAATCATCATCTCTGTTCGCAGCCAATGAAATCCCGCTGCCGCTTCAACCGGCTCTGATGGTATCCAAGGAGTTGTCAGCGCAGGTTCCAGTTTCGCCGGCGAGCGCGGAAAGATAATCCGCGAAACCGGATTTCAGCCGCCCTTCCAAGCGGCCTGAGGTGACCGCATGCAATTGGTCCGTGGCGACCACGCGGTATCCGCGACGCCTGAGTCTGGCCACGAGCTCAACGTCCTCATGGGCTGCCAAGGTCTTGAAACCCCCGACCTGCAAGTACGCCGTGGCGCTGACCCCGAGGTTTGCCCCGTGGATATGCGGATGGTGGGGCGCCAGCACGTAGCGTTCCCGCCACTGCCGGTACAGTTGCGGGGCCAATTCGACCCGGTCGGGTTCCACAGTGCCGGTCACCGCATCAGCTCCCCCGAGATAGGCCACGGCGAATTCCTTCAGCCAGTTCTCTGGAACCCTCGTGTCGGCATCGGTGCAGGCAATCCAGGTTTCTGATGTCCCGTGCGGCCCCGGCAGTCGGTTGAGCCCTCGGGCAATACCGAAGGCGCGGGTCGCTCCGACATTACCGAAGTTCACGTGGTGGGCAAAATAGCCCGGGTGTGTGGCCGCGAAGTCGCTGGCACGCTGCGCAGTGCTGTCCGTGCAGGTGTCCAGCACCACCATGGTGTGCACGGCGATGCCTGGGCAAACCGCTTGCAGGTTCAACTTCGACCGGTCCACGGCTTCCAGGCAGTCGAGGATGTACCGCTCTTCGTTATGGGCGGGAATGACAACCAGTATTGTCCGCAGTCTTCTAGCCATCCAACTGCCCGGGTTTGCGAAGGATTTCCAGCAAGAAGTCCCGCTCTTCATGCATCACCAGACGGTCCCACCGCCGGCGGTGGGCAATCCGGTGAACAGCCTGCCCGTCCAGAGGCCATCCCTCGATGGGGTGGAGCCAGTGGCAGAGCAGCAGTTCACCGCCGGGGGCCAAGACAGATTCGCACAGGCCTAGGAGTTCTTCAAGCTCGTCGGCGGCCAAGAAGTAGCCGATCTCGCTGATGACGACCAGATCGACCGTGCCATGGGCGAGTTCCGGCCATTGCTCGGGAAGCAGACGCTGTTCCAATCGCACGTGCTCGAAGCGCGCGGTTTCGCGCTGCGCTTGCTCCAGCGCGGTTCGGCTTGAGTCAATCGCCACCAGAGACGTACAGCGTTCAGCCAATGCCGAGGTTTGGATTCCAATGGAGCACCCAAGTTCCAGCACCGTGCCGTAGTGCTTCCGGGGCAGGGAGCTGAGCAGTATTCCGCGTTTCCTTTCCTCGTACCCGCTGTCCCTGTAGTTCCACGGATCAGGTTGATCCAGATAGAGATCTTCGAAAACCGAAGAGGTCATGGCGGTATCTTTCTCTCCGGAACGGGTCAGCCGGAAGATCTCCTGGGACTGCAGGAAGTGCTCCATGACTTCGGCACTGAGCATTGCCTCGTCCCCGGGCTGGTCGGACAGGGGCTGCGTTTGCGACTGGTGCGCGGATAAGGCTTTTCGCTTGGCATCCAGCGCTGCCGAATCCAGTTCGAGCCTGTTCCAATGCCACCATCGGCCGTCCTCGAGCGGTGAGGCCCAATGCCAGTACCAAATGGGGAACTCCAGGTGGAAGAGCGACAGTTGCTGCGCGATGCCCGCGGCGACGAGTCCGAGGACATCATGATCCGTATGGGCATCTGCCCGGTAGGTGCTGGCCAGCACGCACGGTGCTTCCTGTGCACGGTCAAGCAGGGCTTCGTGGAGTTCTGCGCGATGTGCGGCCAGCTGTCCGTCGGGAAGACCCAGCCTGCGAACCGTGATCCCGGGGCCGGTGCCGCTGTCCCGGCCAAGCTGCATCATGGCTTGGGAGACTTCCCCTGCACGCAAGCGGGCCAGCTGCTGTGCGGAGTGGGTCGAGGAGCCAGGATGGGAAGCTTCCCCGTCGGTGCAGAGGAGCACCTCCACGGTGATGTTGCGCCGCAGGGCTTCCTGCATCAAACCGCTGGCGCCGAGCGTTTCGTCGTCGGGGTGGGCTGCGAGAACCAGCAGCCGTTGCGCTGATTCGAAGACCTGGTCCAACGGCAGAACCTCCAGATCCTCGATTCCGCAGTCACGCCAAGCTTGGGCAGAGGTTCCTTGCTGCAGATGGCTGAACGTCACCATGGTTCTTGTTCCTTACTCCGGTCCTCCAGAAGCATCCGTCCCAGCGCGGCATCATCGCGTGTGGCATGGTGCTGGCGAATGTATATCGAGAGATCTGCAACCCGGCGGGCATGCTCTTCATCCAAGGCCAACGGCCCGGGCCCAGTGGCATGGCCGCTGATGTGGATCATGCGTTCACAGATCCGGGCGATTTCTCCTCTGGTCTGCGCGGCTTGACGCGGGCCGAGCTGTTCTCGATCCGCAAGCTCCGCAGCGCGTTCGAGCATGGCGGCCCCGGAGGCGAGGAGCCTGTCGGCCTCCCCCAGCCAAGCCAAGGCCAGCTGGTCTGGTTCGCGCGTGCGCGCCGTGCCCAGCAGGTGCCGGAACAACCCGACGGCCCCGCCGAACCAGCACGCCGCGACGCCAACGCCTCCCACGGCGAAGCCGGAGCGTTCAAGATACCAGCCGGCTTCCCCCACCGGTTGCGCCGGAGTATCCATGCACCGAAGCGATCCGCTCGGGACATCTTGCAATCCCCGGCTGACCCAGCTGCTATCGGCAAGTTCCGTTTCCGGCCCACCCAGCTCGATCATGAACAATTGCCGGCCCTGCGAGGTGTGCGCGCTGATCAAGGCATGAGTCAATTCTCCCGCCAGGGAACACCAAGGCTTGATTCCAGTCAGCGTCCATTGCCCTGAGAAACGGCTGGCTTCGAGCCGCTGGCCAGGTGCCTCCGCGGCAAAAACACCCCACGTGGTCGCTTGGGGCCACGGCATGTCAGCCTGGTGCAGTATTGCGGCGGCATCAAAATGCGGTTCGAGCGTGCGCGCTGCGACGAGATCCAGGGCCGCGACCGAGGCGAAAAATTCCCACAACTGCCGCGTCGAGCCGTTGCCCGGCACCGGCAGCTCTCCTTCGATCTGTTTCAGCGCATGCAGGATGGGGGTGGCGTGGCCTTTGCACCCGGCGGCCACATCCAGCAGATGAGGCGCGCTGGCCCACCATGTGCCCTCTTGATCTGCGGCATCAGCCCTATCGCCACGCGAAAACATAACTGGTGTCGATTCCACTGGGGCTCCTCTCTGTCGTTGCCACTCAGTGTAAGTCAGCGGCATGGAGCCCCCAGGCAATCTGAAAATTTCCACAAAACGAACTCGGTGCGGCAGTCCCTACATGCCCTTGAGGTGCTGTGCACTATTGCTGAAGCGCTCGAGTTCTTTTCGGGCTTCCCCCTAGCAGGGGAGACCGGAAACACCTAGAATGAAAAGAAATTACCGTAATACGAAAGTTGAGATCGTGGCTGAACATTCCGCTCCCCTGGCCGTGGGCCAGCAGGCCCCCGCATTCTCCCTGCGCAACACCGAATCCGAGGTTGTTTCGCTTTCCGACTACGCTGGCAAGAATGTCATCGTCTACTTCTACCCAAAGGCGGCAACCCCGGGCTGCACAACCGAAGCCTGCGACTTCCGCGACAACCTGAATTCGCTGCACGCTGCTGGTTATTCGGTTTTGGGCATCTCTCCCGACGAGCCGGAAGCCAATAGCCAGTTCGCTTCGGATGAGTCCTTGAACTTCCCGCTGCTCTCCGATCCGGACAATGCCGTGGCGAAAGCCTACGGATCTTTCGGCGAAAAGACCTTTGGGGACAAGACCTTCGTGGGCACGCTGCGCTCAACGGCAGTGGTGGACCCTGAAGGGAAGATCAGTCATGTGGAGTACAGCGTGGATGCCAAGGGCCACGTGGCCCGCCTGCGTGATGAGCTGGGTATCTAAAGCCCTTGGGCCCAGGCGGCCCTCCTGAATTCGGCCGAGGATGGGCGCAGGAACCGAAGGTTCCCGCACCCATCCTTTTGCGTCCGCACAGTCGCCATCTGATACTCCGCACCATAGTGGACTTTTGCCGGGCTAAAAGTTAGCTAAGCTAGCATTATTCCCAAGCCAAAGGAACTGCATGCCCCGCACAACCGCCCCGCTCCAGCTTGTCTGGTTCCGCGACGACCTGCGCACCGCAGACCATCCGGCGCTGACCGCCGCCATGGCTGCAGGTCCGGCCATCGCCGTCTACGTCTTCGACGAGCAATCCCCCGGACTGCGGGCGCTTGGCGGCGCCGCGCGCTGGTGGCTCCACCACGCTTTGCTCAGCCTCCGCGAATCACTGGCCGAGCTGGGTGTTCCACTGGTTCTGCGTAGCGGACAGGCAGCGGAAATCATCAACACGCTGGCCGAGGACTGCGGAGCGCAGGGCATCCATTGGACCCGCCGATACTCGGAAGCCGAACGAGAGGTCGATGCGCTGGCCAAGGCGAAGCTTCGCGGCGCGGGACGCGAAGCGCACAGCTACGCAGGCTCATTGCTGCACGAGCCTTGGCAACTCCAGACCCAGGAGGGCAACTCCTACAAGGTCTTCACCCCGTTCTACAACAAGCTGCGCGATGCCGAGCTGCGCCCGGTCCTGCCAGTCCCTGAACCGCAGGAAACCGTGAACAGCCTTCCAGACAGCGAGGACCTGGAGAGCTGGGACCTGCTTCCCACCAACCCCGACTGGTCCGGTGGGCTGGCCGCAAGGTGGGTCCCTGGAGAAGCCGAGGCGCACTCAAGATTGGAGGAGGTCGCCGAATCCATCGCCGCCGACTACCCGCAGCATCATGACCGGCCGGACCTGGACGGGACCAGCGCGCTGTCCCCCGCCCTGCGCTGGGGGCACCTCAGTCCGCACCAGGCCTGGGAAGCTCTGGGCCGGCAGTCAGCGTCGAATCCTGGCGCGTCCGAGGGCGTCGCCGCGGTCCGGCGCCAGCTGGCGTGGCGCGATTTCTGCTGGCATTTGCTCTACCACCACCCTTCACTGCCCACGCAGAACCTGCGCGGCGAATTCGACGCCTTCGACTGGGCGTGGCCGGACGACGATCCGCAGGCCGCGGCCCACGTTGCCGCCTGGCAGCACGGCGAGACAGGCTTCCGCCTGGTCGACGCGGGCATGCGGCAGCTCTGGGAAACCGGCTGGATGCATAACCGCGTCCGCATGGTGACGGCCAGCCTGCTGGTCAAGAATCTAGGAGTGCACTGGAAGGTCGGCGAGCAGTGGTTCTGGGACACCCTGGTGGACGCCGACCTGGCCAGCAACAGCGCCAATTGGCAGTGGGTTGCCGGCAGCGGCGCAGATGCTGCCCCATATTTCCGGGTGTTCAACCCCGAGCTTCAGGCGAAGAAATTTGATCCGCAGGGATCCTACGTGGCGCGGTTCGCCCCGGTGGCCCACGAGCCCATTGTGGATCTGAAATCCTCGCGAGCCCAGGCCCTTGAAGCCTACGACCATATGAAAGCCCGCCACAAGGGCTAGTCGCCTGACAGGCGGTCCCTGATCCGGGCGTCGATGTCGGCGGACAGTTTATCGATGCTCGCCAGCGCGCGGTCCAACTGTTCAAGGGTGCCATGCAGAGGCGCGTCTTCACCCTCGGGTCGCCCAGAGTGCCGGTGCGCTTGCAGCGTCGACAAATCAAAGCAGACGTTGGCACGGCACCCGGAGATCGAGGCCCGCAGCGCTCCCAAGGCGACGACCACGTCGGCAACCAGGGCCTGGTTTCCATATTCGGCCAGCCATCGGATGTCATCAACCGCCGCCGCGGCCCGCTTCCCGATGGCGGCCGAGGACCGGGCAGCTTGCAGTGCCGCACCACAAATCGCCGCCGACCGGGCGGCGCCTGCCGGAGCATGGAAAGCCGCGCCGAAGGATGCAGAGCAAGCAGCGTCCTCATCCGCCAGCTGGAGGGATTCGTTGCGCAAGATTTGCCCTCGTCGCCTAATGCGCCCCGCTTCTCCCTCAGCCTCGGCATCCTCGCTGTAGCCGGCGGCCATGCAGATCAACGCCGCTGCCACGGACAGCATCACTCCGCTTCCCGCTCCCCCGCCAGGCACTCCGGTGGTCTGCGAAAGCTTCTCGGTCCATTGCGCGACCGTCAGCTGCTGCGTGGATACGGATTCCGGTTTTTCCATGCCACCAGTGTGCGCGCAGACCGCCGCAGGCCAGCGCTTCCTGAGTGGCCCCTGAGTTCCGCCAACTGCCTTCCCGCACCGAAACCCCATTGACCGCCGCGCGCGGCAGTTCCGCAACTGCCGGAATGACCTGCATGGCGACATCGGGTCAGGCAGCCGCACACGGCGCGATTCGATGCCCTCGAATCCCCGGGCGGCAAAACATGCAAGTGCAACTAAAGTGACCCCGGCTACACAAAACCTCAAAGTTCCCCGAGAAGTCTTGCTTTGCTGGGCACTTGGTAATTCAAGTGGTCGCTTGCTGAAATATAACCATATTTCATTAATTGACTAGGCCGTTTTTAACTATCCACGGTGATAATAATTCATCAAAAGCGCAATCTGACATGGAAATTTCTGAGCTCACTCCCTGGCGAACTGGACTTTCCTTCATGTTTCGAGACAACCAGGTCCAATTAAGATAGAACTCCTTAAGTGACGTAAATGCAGTGGATTTCGTGCAGTTCGCAACCTCAAGCCAGAGCTGCACGAAGTTCCAAGAACAACGGGATCACCCGGACAGTTACGAACAAGGTGGAGGTCAAACAGATGCCAGGACGTATAGTCAGGACGAAAACGGCCGAGCGAGTCTCGGAACTTCTCGGGTCACGTGAAGGCCGCAAGCACTTGTCCGAGTACGGATGGGCCCAGGGCATGCCAATCGTGATGACGGTGTCAACGGAATCCGTCAACGACGTGATGGGACTAGTAAGCATGCATGGCCGCTCAGTTCTGGTCGCAATGCTCGATCCCCGGACGGACGAGCTGAAATTCCTCTATGTGGCTACGCCTAATCCGGCCTTGGAGACCGTGGGATGCGAAAAAGATTCAACCCCGATTTCGGATCTCTTCGAGCGCGCCGAGTTGCAGGGCTTGGTGACTTTTCGCTCGAAGTACTGGGAATGCAGCACGGTCACGCACCCAGTCCCCGTTTTCCACGGTGCACCCGAAGTGAAGAGCTACGCCCAGCATTTCAATAGTTGACGAGGATTTTGCACGGTACGTATTCCGGCGCTTGGCTGCTGGGCAAAGACCAGTAATCGGTCGCCCAGCGGCCGGGCCGCCGAAGAACGTTCTGTGGGGCAGGCATACAAGTGATGTCATCGGGAGCCTGGAATCCCGCAGGGACGGAGGAACACCCGCAACGGGTTATTCCGCCCCATCGCCACGAGCACAATGCCGGACCGCGTCGATCAGCTCTTGGATCTCATTCACCCGTCCATCCCAATAGGGGATGCCAAGGCCAAAACCGTTCGCCGCTTCCTCGCTCAAGCGTTGGAAGCAATCCCGGTGGTTCTCGAGGGCGCTGATGAGATCGTCGAATTGGTCATCGTTGAGATTCAGATGCAGGTGCTTGCGAGGTCGGCGGTTCATCGGCAATTTCTGTAGGTTCATTGGCTCCACGTGGGTTCGACCTTACGCCTGACGCTCCTGCCGCAAGGGGGTTGCCAGGGTTTTAACTGAAACTCACAAGTTGGCATCTCGTCTCAAACCGCATCCCAACCAACTAAAACAGCCCAAGCAAATCCAATACTTCTTTTTGGAGGAACACATGAGCACCAATGACGTAGAAAAAGTCGTCAAGATCATCGAGGACATCAAGGTGGGCATGCTGACCACCCGGTCGGGAGAGAACCTGCTCAGCCGGCCCTTGACAGCAGTTCAAGTCACCGACGACGGCGACCTCTGGTTCTTCATCGCGACAGAATCCGAAATCGCCCAGGAAGTGGCGAAGGATCGCAACATCAACATCTCGTTCTCCGACAAGACGAGCTGGGTCTCCGTCCGCGGCATCGCTGAGATCGTGCGCGATGTCGGCAAGAAGGAGGAACTTTGGAACCCTGCGGTCGAGGCATTCGCCCGCGGCGGAGCCAAATCGCCGAATGTCGCGCTGCTGCATGTGAGTTCCGAATCCGCCGAGTACTGGGAAAATCCGGGAGGGCCGGTCAGCCTGGCCGCTAGCTGGGTCAAGCACAAGCTGACCGGAGAGCAGGCCCACCCGGGCGATTCTGGAGTGGTTGACCTTTAAATTCGCGCGCGCCGACTAGTGACGCGTGAGTCGACTAGTCAAGAGATTGAATGCAACCTCGACATGAAGCAATAAGAGTCACGTCTGTTGGAGCGTTCAACACTGCACAGTCGGGAAAGTACCAAGTTTAGGAGTGGCCCAGCTAGACCTCAAGTTCAGAAAGGACATATATGAGCCTACGCCAACGAGCATGTATAGCAAGGGAACGTGCCACATGCCTCTCTACTGCAGACCCCCGCCTACTTCCAAGGAATTCGGGAAGTAGGCGGGAGCGGAACTATCTCTAGGCAACCGCGGGCGCATGATCGTGCGCGCTAGCCTGGAAATTTCACCAGCTTGTGGTTCACGAATTCGGCCATCCCGAACTTGCCCAGCTCACGACCCACTCCAGAGCGCTTCACGCCGCCGAAGGGCAGCTCCGCGGCGGTGCCGGACGGCTCGTTGATGGAAACCATGCCGGTTTCCAGGCGGGCGGCAATGGCCTGCGCACGCGCAGGATCCTGGGTCTGCACCGAGGCGCCCAGCCCGTAGTCCGAGCTGTTGGCCAACTGAACCGCGGCGTCGTCGCCGGAGACCTTGTAGAGCACTGCCACCGGGCCGAACAGCTCTTCCGAATACGCACGCATGTCCGGGGTGACGTCGGCCAAGATAGTCGGAGCGTAGTATGCGCCTGTGCTTTCGATCTTGGCTCCGCCGGCGAGAACCGTAGCGCCTTTGTCGATGGCGTCCTGCACCTGTGCAGCGAGCAAATCGCGGGCCGCAATCGAGGACAGCGGGCCCATGAAGGTGTTCGGGTCAGTGGGGTCGCCCACGATGATCCCGGCCACCGCGTCGGCGAAGTTCGCGGCGAACTCGGAGTACACAGACTCGTCGACGATAAAGCGCTTGGCAGCATTGCAAGCCTGGCCGGTATTGCCGAAGCGGCCGAATAGGCCCTGCTTCGCGGCCACCGGGACGTCGGCATCATCCAGCACCAGGAACGGATCCGAGCCGCCCAGTTCCAGCACCACCTTCTTCAGGTTGCGTCCGGCGATCTCCGCCACCGCGCCACCGGCCCGTTCCGAACCTGTCAGCGAGACACCTTGGATGCGGGGGTCGGCGATCACGTCGGCCACCTGCTCATTGGTCGCGAAGATGTTGACGTAAGCGCCCTGTGGGGCTCCTGCGTCCAGGAAGATCTGTTCCATGGCCAGCGCGGATTCCGGGCACTGCGGGGCATGCTTGAGCACGATGGTGTTGCCGTTCATCAGGTTCGGCGCGGCGAAGCGGGCCACCTGGTAGTACGGGAAGTTCCACGGCATGATGCCCAGCAGCGCGCCGACCGCCTCCTTGCGGATGACAGCCCTGCCCCCGGCGGCGACTTCCAGTTCCTCGTCTTCCAGGAATTTCGGGCCGTTCGCCGCGTAGTAGCGGTAGATCGAGACAACGATATCGATCTCAATTCCAGACTGGAAGATCGGCTTGCCCATCTCGCGGGTGATGATCGCGGCCAGCTGCTCGCGGCGTTCGGCATACAGGTCCGCGACGCGGTTCAGCAGGTCCACGCGGTCCTGGATGGCGGACTTCGACCAGGTGCGGAAGGCCGCATCGGCCTGCGCGACGGCCTGGGCGACCTGCGCATCGGTGGCCGTATCGTAGCTGGCCTCCACACGTCCGGTGGCGGGATTGGTGACTGCATAGGTGCTCATTGACGTGCTCCTTGGAAAAGTTGGGATGTTCTCGGCGGACCGGACTGCGCTAGGGCAGGGCGATGGCCTGGTCGGTGACCACGTGGATCAGGGCCGGGCGGCCTTCGGCCACGGCGGCCAG
This sequence comes from Arthrobacter sp. YC-RL1, assembly GCF_001454985.1. Taxonomy (NCBI): domain Bacteria; kingdom Bacillati; phylum Actinomycetota; class Actinomycetes; order Micrococcales; family Micrococcaceae; genus Arthrobacter; species Arthrobacter sp. YC-RL1. The sequence continues at coordinate 511,614 of NZ_CP013297.1, read as the reverse complement.
CGCACGCTGCACGGCCTCGGCGGCCTGGGCATCGTCGTCAACGTATTCGCCATGCCCGCCGAAGGCACGGGCAAAGGCGGCGAAGTCAGGGTTCTGCAGCTGGGTGCCGGAGACGCGGCCCGGGAAGTGGTGCTCCTGGTGGTCGCGGATCGTGGCAAACTGGCGGTTGTCCATGACCACGGCCAGGATCGGGGCGCCGAACTGCGCCGCGGTGGCGAACTCCTGGCCGTTCATCAGGAACTCGCCGTCGCCGCACACGGCCACCGACAGGCGCGCCGGGGCCTGCTTGGCGGCCACCACGGCGGCCGGGATGGAGTAGCCCATGGAGCCGTTGCGGGTGGACAGCGCCGAAGGGAAGACGTTGGTCGGCATGTACCACTGGGCCCAGGCGGTGTGGTTGCCGGCGCCCACGGAGTTCACCACGTCATCGGGCAGGCGCGAGATCAGTTCGCGCATCACCACGGACATGCGGGCGGTGCCCGGGGCGGTGGCCGGAAGCTGCTCGTCGCCCGGGATGGTGGAAACCTTCACCTGGGCCTCGCGGCCGGCGGCGCGCCAATCCTCCCAGCGTTCACCGGCGCCCAGCTCGATGCCTTCCAGCGCGGCGGCGAAGGCCACCGGGGAGGCCAGCACGTGGGCGCTGAGGTTGCCCGAGCGTCCGCGCAGCGTGGTGTCCGGGCTGATCACGTAGTTCACGGCGTCCGGGTCCTGGCGCAGGGTGTAGCCGTCGGAGGAGACATCACCCAGCACGCAACCGATGCTTACCAGCACGTCGGCGTCGGCGAGCATGGTGGCCGCGGCGGCCGAGCGTCCGTAGCCCAGCGAGCCCATGTTGACCGGGGAGCCGAACGGGATGCGGTCCGCGGCGTGCCAGTCCTGCACCACCGGGATGTTGTTCTTCTCGGCGAAGGCGGTGACCTGGGCGGCGGCCTGTGCGCTCCAGCGCTGCCCGCCGACCATCAGCAGCGGACGCTGCGCGCCGTCCAGCGCCTGGGTGATCGCCTCGAGCTGCGCGGCGTCCACTGCGCCCTCGGCAACCGGGATCGGCGCGGTGAGCGCGGCGGTGAATTCCTTGGTGATTACGTCTTCGGGCAGGCCCACGACCACCGGGCCGGGGCGCCCCGAGGAGGCGGCGAAGAAGGCCTCGGCCACGACATCGGAGGCGCGGTTCGGCTCGTCGAGCACGAAGACGCGCTTGGTTTGGGTGCCGAACCAGGCGTAGGGGTCGAATTCCTGGAAGGATTCGCGCATGCGGTCCGCCACCGGGATCAGGCCCACGAACAGCACCATCGGGGTGCCGTCCTGCCAGGCGGTGTGGATGCCCACGTAGGCGTTGGAGGCGCCGGGGCCGCGGGTGACCATGGCCACGCCGGGACGTCCGGTGAACTTGCCGTAGGCCTCGGCCATGTAGGAGGCGCCGCCTTCCTGGCGGGCGATCACGTTCTCGATGTTCGCCCCGTGCAGGCCGTCGAGCACGGCCAGGTAGGACTCGCCCGGGACGGTGAAGACGCGGTCGACCCCGTGGAGGGCCAGCGAGTCGACGATAGCCTGTCCGGCGTGGGTGGGGTTGCTCGGGGAGTTGCTCATGGGGTTGCTCCTGTGTGCTGCTGTGCGGTGTGCGGGGATGGAATCGGTGGGATGTGCGGGGGCGGCCGGTGCGGCCGCGGCCGAGCTAGAGGTCGCCATAAACCAGCGCCCCGCCCACCACGGTGGCTTGCACGCGGGTTTCGGCAATCTGCTCGGCGTCGATCTCGTAGAGGTCCTGGGAGAGCACTACGAAGTCTGCCAGCTGTCCGGGGACCAGCTTGCCCTTGTAGTGCTCCTCGTGCACCGCGTAGGCGCTGCCCACGGTGTAGGCATGCACCGCCTGGGCCACGGTGAGCTTCTCTGAATCGGTGAAGGGGGCACCGCCCTGCGTGGTGCGCTGCACCAGCGAGGCGATGTTCAGGATCGGATCCGCGCTGACCACCGGGGCGTCGGTGGAGCCGGGGATGACCAGGCCGGCGTCCAGGAAGGACTTCACTCGGTAGGCCAGCGGCTGGCGTTCGGCTCCCAGCGCGGTGGCCACCCCGTCGCCCAGCTCGTGGATGAACCGGCCCTGCGGGACCGGGACCAGTCCCAGCTGGACCATGCGGGCGATCTGCGCGTCGGAGGCCATCGAGGCGTGCTCGATGCGGTGGCGGGCGTCGGTGCGCGGAAGCAGCGACTGCGCCTCGGCGACAATGTCCATCACCACGTCCAGCGCGGCGTCGCCGATGGCGTGCACGGCCAGCTGCCAGCCGGCCAGGTGGGCGCCGATCAGCTTTTCGCGCAGCGTGTCCTCGGGAAACTGCAGCAGCCCGCGGTTGCCTTCGTCGATGGCGTAGTCGCAGCACATGAATGCGCTGCGCCCGATCAGCGAACCGTCGGAGAGCACCTTGGTGGGGCCCAGTCGCAAGAAGTCGTCGCCCAAGCCACTGCGCAGGCCCAAATCCAGGCCGTAACGGGTGTGTCCGTCAACCTTGTCGGTGTCCAGCGGGTGCAGGGTGGTCAGGTAGGGCATCAGGGTGGCGCGCACGCCCAGCTGGCCGCGCTCGCGGGCCAGCTGGTAGCCGGCCAAATCCACGGTGCTCTGCCCGATGTGGTCCGGGGCACCCACGCCGGGCTCGGTGATGGAGGTGACGCCCAGCTTGAGCATTTCCTGCGAGCCGGCCGCAACCAGCTCGGCCACGTCCTCAATCGTTTTGGCCGGGATGTGGTCCAGCACCAGGCTGCGGGCGGTTTCCTGGAGCAGGCCCAGGGCCAGGCCGGCGGAATCCTTGGGCACCGCGCCGCCGTCGGGCACCGGCACGTTGCGGCGTTCCGGGTAGCCGGAGCGCTCGAAGGCGTGGGTGTTGGCCACGGCCATGTGGCGTGATACGTGCCACAGGAAGACCGGGTGGCCGTGGCTGACCGCGTCCAGCGCCAGCGCGGTGGGGTGTGCATCGCCAAGGAAGTTCTGGTCGTAGCCAGTGCCGATGACCCAGGCACCATCGGAGGCCTCACGAGCCGCGGAATCCACAGCGGCCAGCAACTCGTCCATGGTCTTCACTGCTTGCGGACGAAGGTCGACCTGGCGCAGGGCATCCCCGATGAAGGTCAGATGCAGGTGGGCGTCGTTGAAGCCGGGAACGACTGACGCGCCGCCGAGGTCGACCACCTGCGCGAAGTGGCGGGTCTCCACTTGGTCATCCAGGCAGATGATGCGTCCTTGATGCACCCCCAGTGCCTTTGCCATCGGACGTCGCGGGTCTTGAGTGTGGATGGTTCCGTTGGTGTAGAGCACGTCGAACATGGGTCCTCCTGCGTCGAGCTTGAAGTGATCTGCCTCAAGTATCCGCACGCAAAGTCCATGCTGTCTAATGCATAAAAGATCTATTTAACATGCTCAAAAGTTATGCATCGCGCCCTGGAACATCCCAGGACTCCTGCCGCCCTCCCACCATTTCCATCAGCCCTGAGGCCAGTTCGCGAAGCTTCGCTTCCGCGTAGTGGCCTCGACGCCAGGCCATGTACATGTGAAGCGTCAACGGACTGGCATCTGGCACGCCTAGTTGCTCGAAAAGGGGTATTCCGCGCACCCCGAAGGCAGGATATTCGGTATTGACCGCGATGCCGCGGCCGGAGGCGACCAAGGCGTGGGAAACCAACCCGTCGTCGCACACCTCTGCGCGCTCAATCCGCAGCCCTTGGCGTTCGAGCGCTTCAGAAAAAATCCGGCGACTGACCGAGTGTTCCGGAGAGAGGATCAGCGGCTGGTCAACCAGCTCCGAGAGTTCGATCCCTCGGCGGCTTTCCCCCAGCCAGCGGTGCCCTGCTGGCACTTGGGCGCGGATCGGCACATCTCCCAGCATGACGGTTGCCAGATCGCCAGTGGGAATAGTCGGGGTGATGATGAAGTCGAGGTCATCGAGCAGGGCCGATTCCAGCTCGAAGTGCCCCGTTTCCCGGGCCACAATTGTCGGCTGGTCCGGCCCGAGCTCGGCAATGAAGTTCGACAAGAATCCACGCAGAGAGGCCGTCGTTGCCGCGCAAGAGAGACGCTGAACCTGGCCCGTACGCAGAACCTGAACGGCCGCGTCCAAGTCACGGGATTCGGCCAGCAGCTTGCGCGCCATGGGGACGAAGGCCCTCCCGCTGTTGGTCAGCACGAGCCGGTTGCCCGCAGACTGGAAAAGCTCGATGCGCAATTCGCGCTCCAGGGTCTTCAGCTGTCGGCTCAGGGCCGGTTGGGCGATATGGAGGACCTCCGCGGCGGCCGTCACGGTACCGTGCTCGACAACGGCGATGAAATACTGCAGTCGGCGAATGTTCATGCTTAAGAAGATAGCAACATGGCGACCAGTGCAATCGAGAATCCGACAATCCATAACCAAACGGCATGATTTCACTTCCTATCTGGTCTTAGACGCAGACAGCACGGCCCGGCAATACTGAAAGTGACGCAAATCTATGGCGCGGCTCACTTGAACAAGAACGCGCATCACCCAAGGACAACCGCATGAAAACATCTCGCTCCCTGACGCCCCAACAGCGTCAAACCCGGGCCACCGCCGGCGCCTTCGTGGGCACCGCCATCGAGTGGTACGACTTCTTCATTTTCGGCACCGCCGCAGCACTGGTCTTCGGAAAGGTGTTCTACCCGGACATCGCCCCGGGCGCCGGCATCATGGCCTCCTTCGCGACCTTCTGGGTCGGCTTCCTGGCCCGTCCGCTGGGCGGGGTGCTCTTCGGACACCTGGGCGACCGTTTTGGGCGCAAGAACGTCTTGGTGGCCACCCTGTTCCTCATGGGCAGCGCCACTACGCTGATCGGCCTGCTTCCGGGCTATGCAACCATCGGGGTCTTCGCCCCAGTCGCCCTGGTCGTGCTGCGTGCGCTGCAGGGCCTGGCGGTGGGCGGCGAATGGGCCGGTGCCACGCTGATGGCCACGGAGTCCGCCAGCGAGAAGAAGCGCGGCATGGCCGGCGCCTGGGTCCAGCAGGGCTCCCCCGCCGGCGCCATCATGGCCACGCTGATGTTCCTGCTGGTGGGTACGCTCGATGACGCGGCCTTCCTGTCCTGGGGCTGGCGCGTGCCGTTCCTCTTCTCCGCGGTGCTGGTCATCGTGGGCCTGGTGATCCGCGCCAAGGTCGAGGAGTCCGCCGACTTCACCGAGTCCCGCGCCGCCCACGAAGTGGTCAAGGTGCCGCTGGTGCAGGTCTTCAAGACCGCTTCCTCCTACGTCTGGTTGGGCGTGGCCGCCTCGGTACTGGGCATCGCGATTGCCTTCTTCAACAACACCTTCCTGCTGTCCTGGACCACCACGTCCGTGGAAAACGGCGGCATGGGCATGAACCGCCAGGTCATCCTGAACATCCTGCTGGCCATGGCCATCTTGCAGTTCATCTGGCAGCCCATTGCGGCCAAGATCGCCGAACGCATCGGCGGGGTGCCGGTCATGCTCTGGGGCCTCTTCCTGAACCTGCTGATCATCGTGCCGCTGTTCCTGGCCATCATGAGCGCCAACGCCGTGGCCATCTCCCTGGTGCTGGGCGTCTCGATCCTCGGCGGCACCGGCTACTACGCCATGCTCTCCTCCTTCCTGTCCCAGGCCTTCCCGGTCAACGTGCGCTTCACCGGCGTGGCCTTGGCCAACGGCCTGTGCGCTTCGCTGATCGGCGGCTCGACCCCGCTGATCGCCCAGGCGGTCCTCGGCTCGCTGGGTCCGTGGGGCGTGGCCGGGTTCTACGCGATCATCGCGCTGGTCACCATTGGCGGCGTCTGGGGCCTGCACCGCAAGATGAGTGCGCGCGATGCCCGCGCCGCACAGGTGCCAACCTCCTCCTAGTCCCGGGGAATCCGGGACCTGTCAAAAAATCAGGGCGGCTCCACCACCACATCCGCGTCGTGGTAGAGCCGTCCTTTGCCAATGCTCGCTGGAAGTTGTGACAACTGGATAGATGTGGGCCAACACCCTGCAAGCTCACCCGAACGCGTCGAGTGGCCGCCCCATAAACAGGACCATGAACGCACCGACCCGAGGGCAAAGGACGGTGGCGAAAGCGCACCATGGCCGTGGTGCTCGAACCGGCACGACCACTGCCAACCTTGGGGTTTTGAAAGACATCAAGAAGTTCCTCGAACACAACGCGTACTTGGTAGACGCGTGATGTGGACATCCAGAAAACGAGCGAGTGGCCGCGGAATTGCGGGCTTTGGTGGGAACAACAGGTTTCTGGAGCTGGCAGCATGCCGAGGTGATCTGCTTCTGGCGCTGCGAAATCCCTAACTCCGATTTCGGTAGCGGGCCACGAAATCGGAGAGGGCCATGGCATGGATCTGCTAGACGGCCACCCTGGGATGCACCCACACCCAAATGGCTTTCCGAGCACTTCTAACTTGCGCACTAATCGTGATCCTTCAACTGTCCAACACCCCGGTCTGGACGGACCCTGCGGATCTTTAGTTCGCATGAACTTTCACCCATCGTCACAAGGCTCGCACGGCGGCAGCGCTCCCTGTGCGATGCCGGATAGTCCTACAGGAATATCTACCTTCAGCAATATGGTTCGCACCCTCAGATGACCTAGTACCAGAATTGTCTCTAAGCTACGCATGCAGGGGCCCAATGATCGCTGGCGTACCTTCACAACCCTTCATTACTTCCCTTGCTTCAGGGAATCCGCCCATAACCTCCAAGGATTAGGAGCCGGTCGGAAGGAACCAACTTGCAGGTTTACTTATACTTGTCCGTGCGCTGCCGATTGCGGGTCTCGGTAATCTGCCGCTCATAGGACAGGTACAGGCTTGCCACCAAGCGCACCTCGGCCATGCTGCCGCCGAGCAGCTCGGCGGCCTTCTTGATCCGGTAGCGCACGGTGTTCTGGTGCACGAAGAGCGCCGCCGCCGCCCGTGAAATGTCCTGGTCCAGCGCCAGATAGGCGATAAGCGTCTCCTCCAGCTCCGGCTCTTCGCGCAGCGGGGCGATGAAACGCACCAGCCGCTGCCGATCCAGCGGGCTGTCCACGCGGGCCAGCATCCAGGTGGCCGGGTCCAGGTCGTCCGCTCGCAGCAGCAGGCCTTCGGTGCCCGGTTCGTGCTCGGTGTCGCGCAGCGCCACCTTGGCCGCGAGCTCCGCCCCGCGCAGCAGCTCCGGGATCCGCGAGAGCGACCCGGAGGCCTCGCCCAGGCCGATGGCCAAGTTCTCCCGCTGCTCCGCCAGCCACCCGACCGCCTGTTTGGTGTCAGGGATCAGCGCGTTGAATCCCGCGCGGATGTCATTGCTGCGCCCGTTTTCCGCGAACAGCAGCGGCACCCCGGCGCGTTGCGCGGAGCTGAGCAGGGTTTCCACCCGGCGCGGGCCCAGGCTGCCCTCATGCAGCACCACGGCCGCGACGCTGCGCACCGGCTGGTAGGCCTCGAAGCCGAAGGGCTGCAGCAGCTCCCAGTAGCGCAGTTCGCGGGAGACCTCGATGCCGTCCTGCAGGCTGGTGACCAGCTGCGAATTCTCGTGGCGGCGCCGCGAGGCATCCAGGTGCTGCAGCCCCTTGATGGCGCCGAGCATCTTCTGCGTGGTGTCCAGCAGGATGTCCCCCACCTCGCCCAGCACCTGCTCGTTCCGGCTGGCAATGGCCAGGTGGTAGCCGCGCCCGCGCATCACGATGGTGCGGTACATGACCTGCCAGCGGCCGATGCTGATCTTCTCGTAGTGCACCCCGTGGTTGGTGATGGCCTGCAGCACCAGGTGCACCGGGCCGTCGCCGCTGGACTCGACCAGCTTGCCGGTGTCCTCGTAGAGCATCGCCGCGCCGCGGCAGTTGGCCGCCACGCGCTGGATCAGCGAGGCGATCGGCTGGTCGGAGGCGATGGAATCGAGCAGGTCGTTGGTCAACCACATGGCGCGCTTCATGCCGTAGTCCTCGGCCACCGGGCCCAGCGCATTGACGTACTTCTCCACGTGGCTGAACGGCACGTCCCGGGCCACGGTCAGCAGGTTCACGTCCGCCCGCTGGCAGGCCTCGATGAGTTCCACGGGAACCGCCTCGAAGTAGATGCCCAGCCCGAAGCACAACGCGGAGACCCGCGCCCGGCGCAGCGCGGCGGCCAGGCCCGCGGCGGCCGCCTCCAGGTCCTGCTCGCCTTGCAGGCGCAGCCCGGTGGTGAGCATGATGTTTCCCGGATCGAACCAGCGCCCGGGGTCGTGGATCTCGGAGGTGTGCGCCCCGCTGACCTCGATTTCGGGGTGCGGCAGCACTTCCGCGTGCAATCCCAGTGACCTCACGTGAAGCAATTCCTGCACCGTCAATGGCTCGCGCTCGCCCACCGCACCAACTTTCTTGTCCCGGCCGGCCCTGATTCCCGCGGAACTCCGGGGCCGTTGTAGAAACTACAATCTACGCGCGCCGAGCTTTGAATTCCACCAATGACAGAGATGTGGGTCACACATCACAGTGGATACCACAAGTTCCAAGCGTCACCACGAGGAGAGATCATGGCCAACCTAAGAGTCGCCGTAGATGTTGGAGGAACCTTCACCGACGTCTGCATCTTTGATGATGAAACCCAGAGCATGCGCGTCACCAAGGTTCCCTCCACCCCGCATGATCCGATGGAAGCGGTGATGAGCGGCGTGCGCCGCGCCGAGGTCAACCTGGCCGACGTCTCGCTGTTCTCGCACGGCACCACCGTTGCCACCAACGCGCTGATCACCCGCCGCTTCCCGAAGGCCGCCATGGTCACCACCCGCGGCTTCCGCGACGCCATTGAAATCGGCGACGGCACCAAGGACGATTTGTGGGACGCCTACAATGACGTCTCCGGCCCGTACATCCGCCGCCGCGACCGCTTCGAGGTCACCGAGCGCACCGACTACGCCGGCAATATCATTACCGAACTGGATGAGACCGAGGCCCGCCAGCTCGCCGCCTTGCTGCGCAAGCGCGGGGTCACCACCGTGGCGGTCTGCTTCCTGAACTCCTACGCCAACCCGGCCAACGAGATCCGCATGCGCGAGATCCTCGAGGAGGAGCTGCCGGACACCGCGATCTCCGCCTCCGCGGAAATCCTGCCCGAGATCTTCGAGCACGACCGCTTCAACACCACCGTCTCCAACGCGGTGCTCGCCCCGCTGGTCACCGGCTACGTGGACCGCCTGGCCACTGAGCTGAAGGCCGGCGGCTACGCCGGCGACCTGCTGCTGCTGCACTCCGGCGGCGGCTCCATGACCCCGCGCATGGTCAAGCGCTACCCGGTCCGCCTGGCGGCCTCCGGCATCGCGGCCGGCGCCATCGCCGCCAAGCACGTCGCCGCCCAGTGCGGCTTCGAGAACGCGGTGGGCCTGGACATGGGAGGCACCTCCACCGACATCTGCCTGGTCTCCGGCGGCGAGCTGCGCATCACCAAGGAATGGCAGGTCGAATACGGCCACCCGATCGTCTTCCCATCCATCGAGGTGCTGACCATCGGCGCCGGCGGCGGCTCGCTGGCCCACCTGGACATCGCCGGCTCGCTGCGCAACGGACCCCAGTCCGCGGGCGCGGCCCCGGGCCCCGCCTGCTACAACACCGGTGGCGAGGCGCCGACCAACTGCGACGCCAACGTCGCGATGAACCGCCTGGGCACCACCCTGGCCGGCGGCGCCCGCGAGCTGGACCGCTCGCTGTCGCTGGAAGCCATCGACCGGGTCATCGGCAAGCCGCTGGGCATGAGCACCGAGCAGGCGGCGCACGCAATCGTCCAGGTCGCCAACGCCAACATGGCCGACGCTGTCCGCCTGGTCTCCATCCGCCGCGGCTACGACCCGCGCGACTTCGCCCTGATCGCCTTCGGCGGCGCCGGAGCCCTGCACGGCGCGGAAGTGGCCCGCGAGCTGTCCATCCCGACCGTGGTGGTCCCCGCCAACCCGGGTGTCACCTCGGCGCTGGGCTGCCTGCTGGTGGACATCCGCCACGACCTCTCGCTGATGTACAACGCCCCGGCCAACCAGGTCGACCCGAAGGACGTGGAAGCCGAATTCGCCGCCCTGGAAAAGGAAGCCACCGCCCGCCTGCGCCACGAGGGCGTGGCGGACGAGGACGCCATGCTGCAGCGCGAGATCTCCATGCGCTACGCCGGCCAGTGGCGTTCGCTGGCGGTGCCGATGGGCCAGGGCCCGGGCGCCCTGCAGCAGGCGGTTCAGACCTTCCACCAGCAGCATGAGAAGGAATTCGCCTTCAGCCAGGAAGACCAGCCGGTGGAGATCTACCAGCTGGGCCTGAGCGCCATCGGCAAGACCCCGAAGCCGGGCTTCGTGCCTGCCACCGAGCTCACCGCGGATCCGGGCGCACCGGCCTCCCGCCGCGAGGTGTACTTCGGCGCCGACGGCTGGGTGGACACCCCGGTCTACGAGCGCAGCCTGCTTCCGGCCGGCGCCACCTTCGAAGGCCCTGCGATCATCGACCAGCTGGACTCCACCACCGTGGTCCCGCCGCACACCACCGCCGAAATCGACGGCTGGGGCAACATCCGCATCCACCTGCACAACCTAGAGAATTCTTCGGAGGGTTAAAGTGACTCAGATTATCCAGACCCCAGCTGTCCGCAGTTCCGGCCCAGCGCTGGACCCGGTCACCTTCGAGGTGCTGAAGAACGCGTTCGCCACCTCCGTGGACCTGATGAGCGAACAGATCCTGCGCACCTGCTACTCGTTCGTCATCTACTCCCGCGATTTCTCCTCCGCCCTGTGCGACGCGGCGGGCAACACGGTGATGCAGGGCTCGGGCGACATCGCGGTGCACGTGGGCACCTTGCACTTCCAGTGCAAGGCGGTGCTGGAACAGTTCGGCACCGACATCCACGACGGGGACGTCTTCGCGATCAACGACCCGTACCGCGGCGGCACCCACTTCAACGACGTCTCCTTTATCCGCCCGATCTTCTCCCAGGGGGAAATCATCGGCTTCGCCCAGAACAAGGGGCACTGGGCTGATATCGGCGGCAACGTGCCGGGTTCCTTCGATGTGAACGCCAAGGAGCACTTCGGCGAGGGCCTGCGCATCACCCCGGTGCGCGTCTACTCCAAGCACGTGTTCCTGCACGACGTGGCGCAGCTGCTGGTCTCCAACACCCGCGCCCCGGAACAGGCCATGGGAGACCTGCACGCGCAGTCGGAGGCCACCGCGGTCTGCGAGCGCGAGATCCTGCGCCTGGTGGAGAAGTACGGCAAGGACACCGTGGTCACCGCGATGCAGGAAACCCAGGACTACGTGGAGCGCATCGTGCTGCGCCAGCTGGAGGACCTGCCGCGCGGCACCTGGGAGACCACCGACTACCTGGACGTGGACCCGGGCAAGGGCGAAGGCCTGGTGCCGATCAAGATCAAGCTGACCCTGGACGGCACGGGCATCCACTACGACCTGTCCGAATCCGCCCCGGCGGTGGCGACCTTCCTGAACTCCGGCTACGGCACCAGCCACTCGGCCATCTATGCGGGAACCAAGACCTTCTTCCCCGAGGTGCCGCTGAACTCCGGCTTCTACGCCGCGGTGCAGGCGGAGATCGGCGAGGAGGGCTCGGTGGTGAACGCCGGCTGGCCGCACGCGGTGACCGGCTTCTGCTCCGGCCCGTACGAGAAGATCATGAACGGCATCTTCGAGCTGTGGAGCCAGATCATGCCGGAGCGCGCCATGGCCTGCGCGTTCAACCTGGAATACCTGCTGGTGGGCGGCCGCGATGCCCGCACCAGCGAGGAGAACTACTTCATGTGGTACGACTGGATGGCCGGAGGCTGGGGCGGACGCTCCTCCAAGGACGGCTCGTCCGCCACCGCGCCGGTCTTCGGCCCGGGCCTGGCGGTGCAGCCGGTGGAAGGCCAGGAGCGCCTGTCCCCCGTGCTGACCACCAAGCACGAGATCGCCATCGACTCGGCCGGACCGGGACGCTTCCGCGGCGGACTGGGCATCGAAAAGGGCGGCATGCTCACCGATGCGCACTCCACCGTCATGAGCTACTGCTGCGACCGTTCGCGCTCCATCACCTGGGGCATCGAGGGCGGCCTGCCTTCCATCCCGCACGGCGTGTGGCTGAACCAGGGCACCGAGGACGAGCGCTTCCTGGGCTCCATCTTCTCCTCGGTCCCGATCCAGCCAGGGGACGTGTTCACCCGCCCGTCCGCCGGCGGCGGAGGCTTCGGCGACCCGCTGGAGCGCACCCCGGAGGAAGTGCTGGAGGACATCATTGACGGCTATGTCTCCATCGACCGCGCCGCGGCCGACTACGGCGTGGTCATCGAGGAAGTCGACGCCGAACTGGACGACTACCGCATCCTGGCCGAGGACACCGAGGCGCTGCGCACCCAGATCCGCGCCAGCCGCCGCGGCTGGCTGGAAGAGGACGCCGAAGCGGTGGCCGCCCGCTACCGCGAAGGCACCGTGGACATGCTGGATGTCATCCGCCGCCACGGCGTGATCCTGCACTGGGGCACCGGCGAACTGCTGGGGAACTCCACCACCCAGTACCGCCAGCTGATGCAGCGCCGCTCGGCCGCCCACTGGGACGCCTAGCCTCAACTGAATCCGCAACATTGCACCACCCATTGCACCATTAGGTGCAGCCGAGGCGGTGCGGGGAAGATCCCACTAAGATCATTCCCCGCACCGCCTCAAACACCCGCCGACACTCGCGGCACACCGTTCGACACGCTTCACCCGGCCACCCCGCCCGGACATTCTTGGTTCCCCGCGGCCCCGGCAGTTCTTCCTTGCATCACCCACATCAGGCCCAGGCCATACCCGCGCACTCGCTTCGGGATGTGATGGCTCGCGCCATATCCAAAGGAGAAGTTCCATGTCAACAAACTCGTCCACCGATCTACCCGAGGTGGAGCAGCCCACCGGGGAGAAGATGAGCGCAGGCTCGCTGTCCATGGCCTGGTACGGCCTGGTATCGGCCATGTTCTTCATCTACATCGGGGCATCGCTCGCCCAGGCCTACGGCACCATCGATACACTCATCGGCCTAGCCATCACCATTGTCATCTACGGCGCCATCAACCGGATCCTGGCCGGCTACGCGCTGCGCAGCGGGCTGACCGTCGCGCAGTTCTCCCGCACGCTGCTGGGCCGCAAGGGCGCGGTCCTGGCCACCCTGATCTTCGCCGCCACCGCCATCTACTATGCGGTCTTCGAAGGAGCCATCCTGGGCTACGCCTTCCAGGCGCAGTTCGGCGGACCGATCCAGCTCTGGTACGCGCTCGTGGTGCTCTACACGCTCCCGCTGATTGCCGGAGGCATCCAGCGCTGGCTGGACAAGATCAACGGCTGGCTGCTGCCGATCTATTGGGGCGGCCTGCTCACCGCGGTCATCTGGGCTTCCATCGCCCACCCCGGCGGCAGCTCCTGGCTGACCCACTCCACCGGCCCCCTGCCCTTCACCGCCGGCGGCCCCGGCTGGCTGGCCACCTGCGCCGCTTTCATGGGCGTATGGATCCTGATGATGTACACCGTGGACTTCGCCTCGCTGGGACGCGCCAAGGACGTCAAGGTCCACCAGCGATACACCTTCGGCTGGCTCTTCTACACCCTGGCCTTCGGCGCCAACTCGCTGATCGGCATCTACCTGACCTTCACCATCCCGGGTGCAGAAGCCACCGAAACCGGAGTCGCCGGCGCACTGGTGCAGCTCATGGGACCGCTGGGCCTGCTGGTCATCTTCGTTTCCCAGACCCGCATCAACACCGCGAACTACGCCCTGGGCATCTCCAACCTGAAGGAATTCGGTTCCCGGGCTCTGGGCCTGAAGCTGCCGAGCCTGGCGTGGGTATTCATCGGTGCGGTCATCATCTACCTGCTCATGCTGCTGCCAGTAGTCCAGTACCTGTTGCTGGCGCTGTCCTGGCAGGGCGCGCTGGTCACCGGCTGGGTTGCCATTGCCCTGGTTCATATCCGCTATGAGAAGAAGTTCTCGCTCCAGCCGGACAGCCCGAACCTGCCAGACCGCACGTTCCCGGCATTCAACGCCGCCGGCGTCAGCGCCTGGGTCATCTCCGCCGCCGTGGGCATCGCCATGGTCCAATCCGGTAGCGCATGGGGCGCGAACCTCGGCGTCTTCATCACGCCGGTCCTGGCCGCGACAATCTACGCGATCTGGAACCCGGGCGCGCGCGCCAAGCGACACCATGATGCGCTGGCATCGGTCAAGCAGCTGTAGCTCGACCTTTGCCTTCTCAAAACACCAACACAGAGCATTGATGTATCACATTGCTGGCCACCGGCTGTTTACCCGGTGGCCAGCAACGCTTCGTAGTTCGAGTTCTACTTGAAGAAATTCCGCACACACATTAGCTACGTAGAGAGATATTATCTGCAGCGGTAGGCCAGCCGTACCATGGAACTTGGTTTCCATGGCTGTTACATGCAGTTCACAGATTTAGTCACGGATTCCTAGTAAAGATACCCGGTTCGGACTCGCATAGCGCCTTCGGACGGAGCATCTGTACTTCGAGCGCTGCAGCGATACACCACCATGCGCGCCGAGAAACGAGCATGAAGCCCTCATCCCAGGCCGTGGCGAAAGAATGGTCCACCGAGTCCCTCAGCCCAGTCGACAAGAATGCGCTCTTCGATGCATTCCCGGTCAGCCGGGCTGACTCTGGTGGATCGGGGGCGCTTTTCTGGGACGTGGGTTCAGCCGGTAATGCCAGGTCGAACGGGAGACCCCGGTGATTTTGAGGGCTTGGCGTTGAGAACCGGTCAGGCTAGCCAGTGTTCGGATCAGTTCGTTTTCCGAAGCGATGAATTCTTGCGCCCCTCGGTCATCGAAATGGCGGGCACTCGCTCGTTCAGCTTGTGCAAGAGCCCGATAGCTTTTCAAAGGGCCTCGTTGGTCCCTCGAGCTGGCGGACGGGTTCACGCGATGCTTTAAGCTCTGCTTCATGTGCTGTTTGTTCATTGGCACGGGCTTTTTCGAAAGCCGATCGCTGGCTCGGGCTGGTGTTCATGCTTCCATGATCTCGTGGAACGAGGTTGCGGTCGAGGTCTCCTTCGAAGACCACCTTGTTCCATCGGTAGAACGTGGCCCAGGAGAAGGGCTGCTGTTGCAGCCATTCGATCAGGGTGCTGTGGGGCTGCAGGTTGTATTGGTGGACGTATTCCCTGATTTCTTCGCGGGTGACGCCGACTGTACTCATGAGGGATTTCCTTCTGGTCTGTGGTGGATCTCTGCTGACTCACTTACAGCCTGACGAAGAGCGGCGGCTCCAAGTTCTCTGACATCGCGATACGAGCTGCCACGAGTTGCCAGTAACAGCCCGGGAAGAGTCACTTCGGAACAATACTTTGACGAGTCAAGATTCCTCCGGGAGCGGACAACATTCTAATTACGTTACCGAGATGAACCAGACCCCTGTCTTCCAGGGCTGAGTTAGACCACCGGTTCATAGACAGTTATCCTCGCCGGCAAGGAAGCGGTGTTGGGTCATATAACTGCGGTTGTGTTTGTCTTGTCTTCGCGTTCCAGGCCTGCCCATGACAATACGAAAAGCGGTGGATACCGGGGCTACGCGCTCGCTGGCGGACTGGTGCACAGTGAACGGCAGGACGCTGCTGTAGTGGCGTGAGCAGGGGAACCGCGAGACTAGAACTCCAGGATTGCACTTAGATCATCAAAACTGAATCAATCATATGTCGAAGAAGTGGACCTCGATGCCCGAAGATCGGCGCTATTCAGCCGATTCGAGCGTGCCGGAAATGCAGAAAGACCGCTGAGCCCCGGAAGGTGGGGAACTCAACGGCCATTGGCCCAAAGGAGAAACAGCCAGGTTCAGATGCTCAATTACACCTCTATGTAAAACTAAAGTAGCTAAACCAGAAATAAAGTCTCGCGCCATGAACGCACTGTAACACGTAACACAAGACCAGGAGCGATCAGTTATGACTAGAATAAAACAAGCCCATATTAAGCCAAGTCTAGAGAAAACTGCTCAACCACGCAACCGACCATTCAACAGCGTCGCAACAGAAAGAAACACAATGAAGGTATCATCGAAACTGCATGACGGACGCATTAATGCGTGGAACATTCTTCTTGAAATCAAAATCGGCGACTACGAAGAACTAGTCGCCGGCGTATTGACTAATAATGTGTACCAACGAAAACGCGTGGGATCATCAAAAACCGTATATTCATTGCTCCGAGAAGACCTCAAACGCGGTTGTATAATTCCACCAGTCGTATTGGCTTTGACCAACTCAGCAACCGATGCATCTCGCATCGATGACTCAGAACTCAGTGAGTACATAAAGGAAAATGCACAAGACCTGATCATTCTTGATGGGCTACAAAGAACGTACACAATTCTTGACCTTCTAAAGGAACTTCGGCGCAGTGAAGATGAACAGGGCCTGAAGGAGGTGCTCAGCGCGACCATTCGTATAGAAATATATATCGGAATCAACCGACTAGGAATTCTTTACAGAATGTTGACACTTAATACCGGTCAAACCCCGATGTCATTACGTCAACAAATTGAAATGCTATATTTGGGTTATTTGGATAAAGATATAGAAGGAATTCAACTAGTTCGCGAGGCAGATGGAACTACAGCCAATGGTCCTGGAAAGTATAACTTTAAAGACGTTATCGACGGCTTCAATGCTTACCTTGATCGCGATGAGCTGCCTATCTGGTTGGGTCCCCGGAAAGTAGTCCAGTGACTATGCGAGTACTCGTGTCCGACAATGGACACAGGAGGAATCACAGAAACAATGGCACGCAGACACACACCAGACCAGGTCATCGCTAAAGTCCGTCAAGGACAAAAGATGCTCAACGACGGACACCCGATGATCGAGGTCATCAAGGAACTTCAGATCACCGAAGCTACTTGGTACCGCTGGATCAACCAGTACGGGTCCGAGAAAAACGCTGAAGCCAGCAAACGTACCAAGGAGCTAGAGAAGGAAAACGCGCGCCTCAAGAAGCTGCTCGCTGATCAGATGCTCGCCAACGACATCCTTACTGAGGTTGCCAAGGGAAAATTCTAAGCCCCGAACCACGCCGCCGTGCTGTACGGATGGCGATGGAAAAATTCGGGGCGTCCGAACGCTTCGCTTGCCACGTTCTGGGCCAGAACCGCTCGGCACTACGTAAGAAAAAAACACCGATGAGCTTTGACGAAGCGCAGCTACGAGCCGACTTGAGGGCTGTCGCGTCTAAGCATCCAACGTGGGGGTGGCGCAAAGCCCGCTGGCACTTGCTGGCCACCGAACGATGGAATGACACTGTCTTGAACAGCAAGCGCATCCGACGATTATGGCGAGAAGAAGGCTTGGTCTGTAAGCCCAAGCGTCGAAAGAAGCGGCGCACCGGCCCAGACGCTGGGGAACAGAAGCGGTTGACCGCCGAGTACCCGATGCATGTACTGAGCTTTGATTTCCAGTCGGATGTCACTTCTTGTGGCCGTCATATCCGGTTCTTCAATGTCATTGATGAGTACACGCGGACCGCTTTGGCGATCATTCCCCGCAGGTCTTTTAAAGCTGCTGATGTGGTGGCTGTTTTGGAGGACATCATTGCTGAAACTGGGATCCAGCCAACGTTTGTGCGGTGTGATAACGGGCCTGAGTTCACTGCTGACGCGCTGGTGGATTGGTGCAACACTGTGGGGGTGTCCACTGCGTTTATCGATCCGGGCTCACCTTGGCAGAACGGTTTTATCGAGTCGTTCAATGCGCAGTTCCGGCGTGAACAGCTTTCCGGGGAAATTATGGACACTATGGTGGAAGCGAAGTATTTGGCTGATGAATGGAAAGACATTTACAATCATGAGCGTCCCCATGGGTCTTTGGATGGGTTGACGCCGTCCCGGTTTTGGGATGAGTGGGTTAGAGAGAATCAGTTAGCTATCGCATAGCTGCTGGACTGCTTAAAGGGACCCAACCATATCGATAAAGCGGATATTCTTGAGAACATCAATAGTCTAGAAAAACTCTCTCGCGAGGATGAGACTTCAGAACTATTCGAACAGTTTGTGCGAATAGTAAACGCACTAATCGAAAAAATTGCCTCCGAGGAAACCGCGGGTTACTTGTCAGAAGAGTATCTTGAACTCGACTCTGCCCCATTTGGTAAGAGCTCGATGCAGGTATTCAAGAAACCGCAGGCGATGTCGGGCCTCGGAGCTGCATTGGGAAAGCTTATCGACTTTGAGATCATCGCGGGACTTGAATCCGTCTTCGACGTTATCCCACGCATCGAACCCGGGGGCGACACCTATCTCGAAGAAATCAATCGCTCTCTTTCATGGCTAAAGTCAAACGCCAAGAAAATTGGCAATGCCCAACGAACTTTTTTCAGCTTCTACTTCAGAGATTTATTCAACCCAGATTCGGAAAGTTACTTGAATCTGCAACTTGCAGCAAAAACCGCGCTTCGCAAATACCAAGCGCAGAATTTCTAGATTTCCATGAAAGATGAAAAAATTAGATGGATTGGTAAAATCCACAATGGTACACATAACTTCACGGTAACCGAAAACGATCAGGATACAACTAATTTTCTCGAGGTGACTACACCCCTCGATCTATTCAAACCTACCTTATCTCACAAATATAAAGTAGTTCCACTATTCTATCGGGCCATCGCAGAGAACGATATTCGAGAAGTTTTCGATCAGGATAAAAAAGAACGCGTTGGAATGTGTATTCCTTCAGCATCACTGGGATCTATCGACCATGATTTTGCTCAAAAGCGACTTTTCGTCAGTTACGCCTACCAAGCAATTAACCATGGACTTTCCGACGAAGAGTTCAGGGGACTTATTTCTGTTCCTCACGGAGAACAAGAAATAAATTTTTCTGAACTATTTCACGAGGATCTGTGCTTTCTTGTAATATGCCTAAGCAATGTACCCAATGGTGAATTTTCTATTGATAGATACATTCCTAGTCTAGTTGAGCATGGGTACATATACGACCGACACGGCAGCAGCACAAAAATCGCTTGGAATCCCCCAAAGTTGGAGCAATCTAATGCGATTAAGATTCGACCTGTCTCAAAGAAATTTGCCGAGACGCATGTAGTATCCAAGCTGCTAACGTCCGCAGTAGCCTACAACAAGAACCCAATTCTAAAGTTCTTCTTCTTGTATCAAATAATTGAATTGCTCATCGAGCAAGTCTACCGGTTGGAAGTCGAATCTATCTTGGGTGAGATAAGTGTTTCTACGGACGCAAGAGATTCCGCAAATTATCGAAAATACATTCGCAAACTACAAGAAGTCAGCAAAGAAAATATTCGAATTGGCAAATTAATCAATAAATATGTTGAAGATAATGTCGATATAAAACCTCTCGGAGAAGCGTGCAATAACTTTCTCGAATCCGTAAATATTGAGCAAGGAGATACACTAGATTCTCACTTTTATATGGTCAGGAACTTCCTTTTTCACCAAGCACGTGACTTACCAGAAAATGCGTCTGATCTGCTTGAATCAATTGTGCTCGAATTTGTAAGTTTCTTACCGATATTACTCAATAAGTATTCTCCGGTTAGTCGTCAGGATCCCGTACTACCTCAACAACCATGATCCATCCTCACCTGTCTATCTGAGCGACTCGGTAGTAAGAAAGAGCTTGCCTTCATTGCCCTGAGGAAGTCAAAGGAATCCAGAAAGCTGGCCAAATGTCAGCCGTTTGCATCTGCTTGCCAAATAGCGTCACTTGGTAGTTGTATTCCGGCGACCTGGTAGGACGGACCCCGGCTACCTGATAGTGCGATTCCGGGCAGTTGGTAGCGCTGGAAGCGGCGCTCCGTAACGGCTCAGAACCCCGTGAGGGGCTCTGAGCCACTACGCTATGAGGGAGAAGGCTCGGGACGAGCTATCAGGGAACGGACGGCAAACCTATTCCCAGAAGTCAGCCGACTCCCGCGCCTTTTCATGCTTCAACTTGCGCATGTCGGCATCTCCCAACAGCAGCCACCTGGTGTTGTTCGCCAACCTGTTCACGATGGAATCCCCGGCCACCCGGTCTGGCATCACTTGCACCCAATACGACGGGTCGGTCTGGCTGGCGATCACCGTTGGCAGCCGGTGCTCCCGATCCGCCAGCACGCCGTAAACATCACTGGCGATGTTCTGGTCCAAACCCACCGTGAGGAAGCCATCGACGATCAACAGGTCAGCCTCCCGTAATCTCTCCAACAACGCGTCATGGTCCCGACCGTTCTCGCGCGCGATCAGCAACTTCCTGGCCAGCACGTCCATCCGTGTATAGATCACCGAATGCTCGCTGTGGCAGGCGGCTATGCCGATAGCGCACGCAACATAGGTTTTCCCGCCGCCGCTGGGCGCGATGATTAGCAAATTCGTCGGATCGTGCCGCCACTGATGCATGGCGTAGCGTTTCATCCGCGCCTCATCGATCTTCCGTCCCGGCCCGTAATGCAGTTCGGCAATCGAGGCCTGCGGCAGCGGAAAGCGAGCTTGCTTGATCAATCGGTCGACCCGGTTCGACCGGCGTGCATCTAAGGAATGCTCCACCGCGGCCATGAACACTTCCTCCGGCAGTAGCTTGTCATTGGCTTCATCCTGCACCAGCTCGAAGAACTTCTGGGCAAACACCGTCAGGCGAAGCTCCTTGATTTTCTGGTGATCTTCGCTGTTAAGCATCATGCCCACCGAACCCCCGGTAGAGCTGGGCATCGCGCACGAAAACCCCTGGCAGGTCCTGCACCCCGCTCAGATCCTTCACGTTCTGCGGCGCCGGCGGCACGGCGGCGGCCTGCTCCCTGGCTAGGGCCAGCGTCGCCATGATCCGTTTAATCGAGGTGTAGGTGGGATAACCGTTCACGTTCAGCAGCTCCTGGCATGCCTGCTCCAGCAGCGTCTTCTTCTTGCCCAGCTCCGAAAGGATATTGCGGCAGGCCAGAAAGGCTTGAGCCTCGATCTTGCTGCGATCCAGGATCTGCGTGATCACCTGGACCGTGGCCGGACCGAACGCCCTAGCCCCGGCGACGAACCATTCCCTGGACCATAATCCCTGCACCTGCTGATGATGCTCAGGAGCGTGGGCCAGCTCGGTGGAATACTGCCCCCGCCGCCCGGTCTTGCGCGCATGCTCGCAGACCTAAACCTGCCCATCAAACATGCTCACCGTGCGCGCGGTCATCCGCACCGAGAGGATCTTCCCAGCCAGCTCATAGGGCACCGAATAATGCTGGTAGTCGCTAGTGACGTGGTAATTCCTGCCCACCTTCAACTGCTTGTATTCCACCGATTCGAACGGATCATCCGGCAATGGCGCCAGCAACGCGGCTTCCTCCGCCTCGAAGAGCTCACGCCGGGTGCTCCCGTTGACCCGGCGCAACCGGTCATTCAGATCCACCAGCCGCTCATGCACCGCATCATTGAGCTCGTCCAAGCACGACCATGTCTGGGAGGCCAGATAGCCGATGATCCGGGTTTCCACCGCCTGGACCATCCGCTCAACATGTGCCTTGTCGCGGGGGCGATTCTTTCTGGCTGGCACGATGGCGCACTGGTAATGCTCTGCCAGCTGGCGGTACGCTGCGGTCACGACAACCTCGGAGTCCTTGCCTCGACGCCTACGCGTAGCGGTGTGCGCGTTATCCGGAACGATCAGCTGGGGAACCCCACCATAGAAGGACAGCGCGTTCACGTGCGCCTGATTCCAGGACTCCTGCTTCATCGTGCTAAACGCTTTGCAGAACACCAGCCCGGAATACGGCAAGGACGCCACGAAGAAGTACGCTTTCCGGGTCTGTCTGAGCTGGTACACGGTGATGAGCTGGTTCTTGGCTGTTCGGTATTTAAAGGCATCAAGTTGCCACAGGGCCATGGCCGTTGACCGTGCGAAGGGAACGTAGGAAGATTTGGGTCGCTTGCGAGGGTTGCGGTCCACGTGACCCACGCCGGCCAGTAAGCGGCCGATTGTAGCAATTGACGGAATCTTGCCGCCTGGGAAAGTGTCTTCGTTGATCGTTGCTTCGTAGTGAATGGTTTTGGGTCCGTAGTCCCACCCATCCTTTGTGAGTTTCTGGCGGATCTTCACCAGCTCGTTGATCACTTCTGGGCCGTATTTCCTGGCTGGTTCTCTTGGTGCTCTGGATTGCGGGTGGAGAGCCGCAGCCGATTCGTTGATTGCTCTGTGCCGAAGTCGATAGAAAATACTTCGGGAGATTTTTTGAGTCTTGAGCTGTCATGATGTTGTGAGACACGCGTTCGTAGGAGAATGAGTGCATGACCAAACGTCAGAAGTTCACCCCGGAATTCCGCGCCGAAGCGGTCGAATTGGTGATCTCGTCCCAGAAGAGCCTCATCGAGGTCGCAGCATCCTTAGGCATCAACGAAGGAACCCTGGGCAACTGGGTCCGCGCCTATCGCGCTGAGCACCCTGAAGCGGAAACCGAAGAACGAAGCCCGGTGGAGTGGGCTCAATACGAGAAACTGCGCAAGGAACTGCTGGAGGTGAAACGGGAGAACGAATTTTTAAAAGATGTCAGCGCCTATTTCGCGTCAAACAGCAAGAAATAAGCGCAATCTTCGACTTCATCAAATCCCATACCGGCCAGTATCCGGTGAAGTGGATGTGCCAGAAACTCAGCGTTTCCAGAGCTACTTACTATCGGTGGCTGAACCCCTCCGAACAGCTGAGCGAAGCCAAAGTTTTGCGGGCGCACCGGACGAAACTGGTTCAGGACGAATACGAGGCGTCCAATCAGGTTGCTGGCGCCGGCCAGTTGGTGAACTTGATCCGCAATAACCAGGACGAAGAGATTCCGAAATCCACAATCCTGTCGATCATGAAAGACCTGGGTATCCAGGCTAAGCGGATGAGCGCGTTCAAGACCACGACTGTGCGTGATCATCAGGCTCGGACGGCACATATCAAGAACCATATGGTCGATAAGCTCGGCCGGCGCGACTTCCGTTCCTCGCGTCCTGGGGCGAAGTTGGTTGGCGACATTACTTACCTGCGAACCGGGGAGGGCTGGTTGTATCTGGCGACGGTGATCGATTTGTACTCGCGTCAGATCGTGGGTTGGTCGATGGCGGAGAACATGCAAACGCAGTTAGTCATCGACGCGATGGAAATGGCTGTATCCCGGGGTTTCATCCGTCCTGGCAGCGTTTTCCACTCAGACCGAGGCACACAGTACACCTCGGATGCGTTCCAGGGGTGGTGCGCCGGGCAGGGGGTTCGGCAGTCGATGGGCCGCACCGGGGTGTGTTGGGATAATGCCGTCGCCGAGTCGACCTTCTCGACGATCAAGAACGAAATGTTCCATCACCGGGCGTTCACCAGTAGGGTGGCGGCGCGGACCGCGGTGATGGAGTACATCGAGGTTTGGTACAACCGGAAACGGCCTCATACGGCCAATGGAGGGGTCAGTCCCCAGACAGTGCTGGACTCGTATTGGGAAAGGAATTCTTTGGCCCTTGCGGCTTGAGGGTATTTAGGAAAAATCAAAGATTGTGTCTCAGAAACTTGACCAGCTCATCTTGCAGCATTCGCTGATGCTCAGGGCATCTGGTTGCGTGGGGTCGAAGTTGATGATCATGGATCGCACGCGCGGCGGAAGGGCAGTTGTCATGATTTCGACAGTGCCAGAAAGCGGGCTTGATTTGTCCACGAACTGTTGAGACATGGTGTCCACGAAGTTATGAGTTCGTGTGTCCACAAAGTGATGAGACAGGACACACGAAGCCATGAGATCGGTTGTCTACGAAGCCATGAGATTCAGTGTCCACAACCCTTCTATGACCTTGGTCAAGCCATAATCACCTGCAACTGACGATAGATGCTCCGAGCGATATAGCGCTTGAAAATCCGTTTGATTTCCTTCGGACTCAAACCGTCAGCCGTACGTTTCTCAACATAGCGTTTCGTCGCCTCATCATGTCCCATCCTCGTCCGCGCGACCACGTCCAACGCCTTGTTCAGCTGCCGGTCTCCATGACGGTTCAACCGGTGACGTTCGTGGTTTCCGGAGGAAGCTTGTAACGGAGCAACGCCAGCCAGAGCGGCAAACGCGGCTTCAGAATGAACACGCCCATGGTGGGAATAGACCATGAGAATCCATGCTGTGGTCACAGGCCCCAAGCCAAAGACCTGCTGCAGTTCCGGAGCCAGCTGCTCATCGAGCTCAGACATCGCTCGACTGTTCTCCTTCAGCATCTGATCACCAGCCATGATGCTTGTCGCCAAGAACTTCGCTTCGTCCCGGGCGAACTTTTGATCGATCGTGTCAGCCTCATGCTCTCTCCACCTGCTGACCTGCTTGATCTGGCGGACGCTCAAAGGCTTACGGGCATCCATTCCCAGATCGTAGGTACGCAGCAGCGCTGAGAGCGCGTTGCGGTTCGCAGTTCGGTGGACATCAATCCGTGCGCGACTGGCCGAGATGATGCTCAACGCCGCTCTAGCGCCTTCATCACGGGGCTGCAACAGCTTGGTAATGTCTTTCGGTAACAGGCTCATGGCCGCGGTGGTCGCGTCGATAGTGTCGGATTTTCCTCGGCCGGCCTGGTCTTTTCTCCGTGGCGGTTTCGCCTCGACAACTGCTACCTGGTGCTCGGTCAGGGCGTGGGTGATCGTCGCCCAGTAGGATCGGGTTCCTTCGACTGCGGCGATGCATTGCCCTTGGGTGTTGCGCTGGATCCAGGCGACGGTTCTGTTCATCCCCGGGGTACTGACGGGGAAGGTTTGGCAAGCTTCCCTGCTGCCGGTGTGGGTGTTGATGATGGCGTAGGTGTGGGTTCGCGCGTGAGTATCGATTCCGATGACGTAATCGTATTTCTCTGCAACTGTTTAGCAGAGGTAGAGCTTGTCAGATTGTTTGTGTAAGCCCTCTAGTCACAAGGGTTATTCAGGGCTTCGTAACAATCACTTCAAATACGGTTCAATCCGCTCCGGGTACGCCATCGCCAGCTGCTGCAAAGCCTGCTTCCAGCCGTTCGTTCCGGCTCCTTCCACCAGATGCGCCCCAGCACCGGCCCGCGGGATCCGCCCCTTCTTTGCGCGTTCTTGAACCGCTCCCGGGCCTGCTTGTCCTCAATAGTGCAGATCGCCAGCCAGAGCATCTTCATCGCCGCCGCATCCGACGGAAAATGCCCACGGGACTTGGTGACCTTGCACAGCTGGTAGTTCATCGACTCAATCGCATTCGTCGTGTAAATGACCTTGCGCAGCTCGGGCGGAAATGCCAGGAACGGGGTGAAGCGTTCCCACGTGTTGCGCCATGTGGCCACCGCCGACGGATACTTCCGCCCCAGTTCGGGCCCTGCGAAATCATCCAGGGCCATGCCCGCGGCTTCGATGCTCGGAGCCGTGTAAGGCTCTTCAGGATTCAGGGGGTAAACGGGGTCTGAAACCGCCGGCCCCAACAGTGACCATGCGATATAGTGCGCCGAATTCCGGAACCCCGACGCGATACCCCGAAGGTGTTCCAAGCGGCCGTTTAGCGCGTCAGTTGGGTCGTTGGAGCTACCTGCATGGTCAAAGTAATCGAGGATATCCGTTTTCCTGCGACGCAAGGTGCCGCCGAGCTTCTTCAGTTCCGGCAGCCCCTTCTGCATCTTCGTGCCAACTTCGTGCCTGCTTCGTTGATCAGTTGCTCCAAGGCCCACCGGCCGATGCCGAGTTTCGGCTACCGGTAGGCATCGACCATCTTTTGATACACGCTCCAGACCAGATGCACCGGCTCATACTCCGGCGCCTTGAACAGGTTTTCGAGCTTGGCTTTCTGCTTGTCAGTGGCTAGGAAAGCCCCGTGATCAGGGGCGCCGGCACTGATACAGGGGTCACCTTTCGCGTGCTCACCGGCCATGCTGTTCGCGCTGGACCCGCTGCCGGGTGACTTGGCAGAGGATCTCGGCTTTCGCTGCGCCCAGATGCTGCCCGATCGCGGTCAGGCCCAGCGGGTCCAGGCCGGCGAAGGTCGTGAGGTCTAGTAGCTTGAAGATAGGATTGTGCAACGTCGAGGTCATTCGAGAATGTTTGTGTGGTAACTTCCATTCTTCGCGAAATCCTCGACTTTTTCGTGCTTTGGCGACATGCCCGGGATCCGGGGTGTTGGGTTTAGGCGGTTACACTCTTATTTCTGAAGAGCCGGTAATGAACTCGTCCAAACCCGAACTTAATAAAGTCATTGCCCGCTGCACATGATTGTTAGACATTTTCTCCCAACTCACTCGTAGTTTCAATACATCAATCTATCTTGGACAACCCCCATTTATAGATTTCAAATGGCGCAGGTCGCGGAAACATGAGAATTCTTCTCTTCCTACAAACCCAGAACCGCTTGAGAGCTCAGCCCACCATTGCTCGAATATGGCCGTCTTCTGATCTAGCAAGTCCGTCACCTTGGTCTAGGCCTCTCTGCGGCTGGAGAACGCCGAATGGGTTTCGTTGAATGCTCAGCAGCTTTATCCTCCTCTGAAATTGAATTGAAAACGAATAACCGTTGCTTTCGTATCGCACCGCATTATTTCCCGTTCAACGACACAACGTTGGGGATAGTTATCAATGCGTGGAAGAATCCCATGGGGTCTTCACATCATAAAGCTGATGGCGGACCCGCACGAAGAAGGAGTCCATTCGGTGTCCGCAGCATCGCAACAAGTCCAACAGCGCACCAATGCCGCCTGGGTCATCATCGTGACTTCCGGTGTGGTTGCAGGTCTCCATATTTGGAAACTCGCTCCGGCCCTGCCCATGATCCAGGAGCAACTGGGCTTCTCCCTGCTGTTCGCAGGAATCCTGCTGGGTGTGGTCCAAGTGGCCGGCATGCTCGGCGGTCTGGCCGTTTCGCTGCTTTCAGAAGTGATTTCCCAGCGGCGAACGCTCTTGCTCGGGCTGTTGCTACTCGTCCTGGGCTCCGCGCTCGGTGGCGCGTCCCAAGACGCTTACGAACTTCTGGCGACCCGTATCATCGAGGGAGCCGGTGTCATCATGACGACCGTGATGGGCCCAGGGTTGGTCCGCCTGCACGCGCCGTGGAAGAACCTGAACATGGCTGTCGGCTGGTGGGCTGCCTACATGGGTATGGCGACGTTCCTCGGGGTCTTCAGCACTGCGCTTGTCCTGCAGCACATTTCATGGAGCACCTGGTGGTGGATTCTAGCTGCGCTGACGTTGTTGCCGATTCCGCTGGTGTTGAAGTTCGTGGGTCCTGACGCTCCTGCGGGTTCCGCTGGTATGCGCGAGGCCGCACGCCGGATCGGCATCACCGCGAAATCTGGACGAGTCTGGGTCAGCGGATTGATCTTCGGTTGCTATACAGTGCAGTGGATGGCGGTCGTAGGATTCCTTCCGACCATCTATGAAGGTTTCGGCCTCTCCCCCGTCACCGGCGGACTGATCACCGCGGTAGTCGGCGGGCTCAATGCGGTCGGGGCAATCATTAGCGGCTCTCTGCTGCACAGGGGTGCCAACGGCAGGACCATGCTCTTGGTGGGCTTTGTCCTGATGGCAGCAACCTCAACCGTTACGTTCGTCTTCACCTACCCGCCGCATCTGCTGTGGATCCAGATGATCGCCGTCGGTTTGTTCTCCATCAGCGGGGCAACAATTCCCACCACCATGACTCGCGTAGCCGTAGATCTGGCCCCTGCAGGCGGTTCCGCACCAGCGTCCATGGGTCTGATCCAGCAGATCTTCAACATAGGCAATTTCACCGGCCCCATGTTGCTAGCCGGCATTGCAACGCTCACCGGTGGATGGAACTCGACATGGTGGATCACCTGCGGTTTCGCCGTGGTCGGCACCCTCCTGACCATCGGCCTTTCGCGTTGGAACTCGCCGTTCGCGGCGATGAACTCCCACCAAAGCTGAGCAGAGCTCACCTGCATCTTCAAGAGATCTCGCCAGACCGTCCAAGAAGATTTCCTGCAGGATTCAGGACTTCATACTGAATGGGGGCGGAGAGGGTTGGATTGATCTATCTCGCATTTTCGTTGGTGTTCAGTTGCACTGTTCGGCTAGCCGCTTGAGCGGTGAACGAATCGTCGTGGCTCGTGAACAAGATGCCATGGCCCTTTGACGTGCATACTTCGAGTATTTCGCGAAGAACCCTTATTCCGTATTCGTCCAATCCCTCTGTTGGTTCGTCCAGTAGCAAGATCTCCGGTTCATGCACAAGAACACTAGCAAGAGCCACTAGTTTGCGTTCCGACATGGACAGTTCGTATGGGTGCGTTTCTGCTTTGTCCCGCAGATCCAGCCGGTCAAGCACCGCTGCCACCTGCTGTTGAGATTTAGCGCCAGATCGAAGTCCGTAGCCGACTTCTTTGAACACTGTTCGTTTGAAAAGTTGGTCATTCGGGTTCTGCAGCAGGAGACCCGGCTTTGCGCTCGTGCGCACTGTTCCTGCTGTGGGTTTGATCAATCCAGCAGCAGCTTTGAGAATCGTCGTTTTTCCTACACCGTTGGGTCCCAATAACGCCACGCATTCGCCCGCATAGATCTTGAGGTTGAATCCACTAATGGTCGGTGGTGTTGATGATCCGTAACCGAGGTTTGTTCCGGCAAACTCCAGAAGCACCCGCGAGCAATTTCTCCCAGTGGATTGAGGTGGCTTCTTGTCCAGATTTGGTTCTTGATTCGATGAGAGAGATTTCCGCTCGAACGATGATAGTTCCCCGCGTTCCATCCTAAGGACTTTATCGGCAAGATCCGCGCCATGTACATAGTTCCGGGCCAAGATGACAATCGCTTTGCCCAGCAATTTCAACTTCTGGATGGCGGATATCACCATTTTTCGGGCATTCTTATCCAATCCTGAAAATGGCTCGTCCAAGACCAGTACTGGCGGGTTATCGACCATGAGAGCGCCCAAAGCAACGATTCGTGCTTGCCCACCAGATAGTTTGCCAACGTCCTGAGCGAGCAGATGTTTGATATCCAGCATGCCAGCGACTGCAAGTATACGAGTCAGCATGTCCTCTCGTGGCTCTCCGCGATTCTCCAGCGCGAACGCCATCTCTTCAGCAACAGTTGCCCTGATTCCTGATAGATAGTCATTGACATCCTGCGGCAGGAACGAAATGTGCTGAGCCCAGCCAGAAGGATCGATTCGAGGCCTTTTGTCCTCTGAGAATTCAATGCGCCTGCCACCAACGGTTATTGCGCCTTCAAACTGGTCCAAACCAGTTCTAGGCAATATTCCGGCCAGGATTGCACCTAACGTAGATTTCCCTGACCCTGAACCACCACTAATAACTGTGACGGTCCCAGGGCTAATGTTCAGCTTGATGTCTTGGAGGACGTCGGCCTCAGCATGTGCATACCTGAAGTACCTAAGATCAATGTCGAGGCCTAACCCCGTTTTCAAGTTTCCAATGCTCAATTCACCGGTCATGCGAAATCCATCCAGCTTGGAACAAGCAGCAGAGCAGGCAATAGCAAAAAGCAAATCACTGAAACACGGCGGAGCCCACGTTGTGCCTTGGAGTCTGGAACTTCCCGCAAACGAGTCATCCTCTGGGCGGCAGGGAAGCCCCGGGCGGCCAAATGCGGTGCCCGATTAGCCGTTTCTTCCAAAGATGAAAGCACCAGGGGAACGGTCTGCAGACGAACCTTCTGGAACCAACCTCGTAGCCCACGACGAAACTTCACCTGTCGTAGCATCTGCGCTTCACTGATGACTCGCTGCCGCTCAGCAAGTTGGGGAAGCAGAAAGAGTGTCGCTGCCACCAGATATCCAAGTTGCGCAGGTGCTTTCGATAGGTCAATCGCCGCTACCAATTGATGGCGGTCAATGACCAAGGCGCACAGCAGCCCGACCACGACCAGCACAGCCGTGCGCAGGCCCAGCTCTCCGGCTGTCTGCAAGCCAGCTTGTGTCAGCCCGAAGCTCGCGTTGGAGGCGAGCCCGTGGATCATCAGCTGCGAGGCAAAAGTTGGCAGTACGATCGCGCTCGATAGACCAATAAGTTTTTTGCTCTTGCCAGCGCTCCAGGCCACAATCAACGCGCAGGCAATCACCGTGCAGCTAAGCCACCAGAGCCCAGCAGCCGTAGTAGTGGTCACCACGGCAGCAGCCACCGCAAGAACTGTGAACGGATGCAGCCGTTGGAACCGGTTCATGCCCTTAGCCTCGTTCTCCGCCGCGCTTTCCAAGCACGTGGTAGCGACGCACGAACTCATAGCTCTGGGACATCCTGTTGGGAAGGGCATAAACGAGCAACGCAGCAATGAGGAAAACGATTGCCTTGTCCCCAGGATCGGAGAGCAACGCTTGCTTGGTGACCGCTGACAACAATGAGTCGCCCATGGAACGGAATACCGTCACAACAGCACCGGTGCCCACACCCGAGGTCCCGCCGAAGACAAATGCCGCCACAGGTGCAGAGATCGCCCCTACGAGAACACCGGAGACAAGACCCGCAATAGGAGCCAGATATACACGTCGAACAGCACCGAAACGAGCCGCCGTGCCTGCAAGGAAGCCAATGAGCGCCGCTCCTGCCGCGAACGGAAGCACCGTCGGGGCAAACAGAGACCAGATCAAGGTTCCCAGGACTCCTGTTGCCGCACCGGCGCGACGCCCGGCCAGGAATCCGACCAGTACCGTGCCGATCGAGTCCAGATACAGGGGCACCATCACCGAGCCGACAAACTGCCCCAAGAGGATATTCAACGCGAGCGCCACAGGAATCAAAGTCAATGTCGATACAGGCAAGTCCCGAAGGACAGCTGCCAGGAGCAACAAGGCAGAAAGCAAGTACGCGGCAAACGTTGCCAGGGCTACGCCCTGGCCCAGCCCACCGGTGAGATCTGTCGGTTGGGAAATCACGAGGACTGTGTAGGTCGTAATGAGCAGGAGTGTGCCTGCGATAGCCAAGAGGTTACGACGGAGCCTGCTGCCGGTCGATTCGTCGGCAAGGAGCAAATTGGGTGACATGGTGAAGAGAATCCTCAGATGCAGTGCATGGGTCGCGTCCCGCAGATACTGCTGGACGCCCGATTACCGGACCTATGTCACCTTGGCCCGGTTCATGAGTTTAGCCCACGAAGTGTCTTCTCGAAGATTCTCTTTACATTCCGCGGGCCAATGCCGCCAGCTTCTCGCGCAACTCGTCGAACCCCCGTGCCGGATTATTTTCCGTGATCACCTTCGCGTTTGCAGGTTTTCCCCACAGTCCGCGGAAGTCAGCGACCGTTGTTCCAAAAAGTAACGTGGACTCGGTTTCCACATCCACCGTCGCAAGCTTGGTTTGATACTCCAACGTACCTGCGGCAACACCTGCTGCGAAGTAATCGTGAACGTGGGCGATGTAGCCTTGGTCGTAGTTTCTATGGAACTCAAAATAGAATCGCAAAGCATCGGAGACATACCGGAGCAACGGGTTTTCCGCTTTACTCCGGGTACCCTCTGGATCTGTTTCCCGAACATGTTCTTCGTCAAGCTCGGCGCTCAAGGCCAGGTCGTTGACGAATCCCGGTCGCATCTCAAATCGCTCGGTTGTTTCCAATGCACACACAATCGGCAGCTGTCCTTCGGGAAGCCCCGCCTCCGCGGCCGCGGTGTAGGCTGCAAAGACTTCCTTCGCGGCATGCGGGTCCACATGCGTATTCCATTCCGCGGTTGGGGTTGTATTTCCTTGGTAGTAGAACGCCCCACCCATGATCACGACCTTGCGTAGCAACCATGGCAAGCGAGGTTCTCGACGCAGCGCCAAGGCGAAATTGGTCAATGGTGCGCACAACAGCACCGTGAGTTCGCCAGGGTTCGCCTGGGCAGCGTCGATCCAGAAGTCCACAGCGTCTCGGTCTTCGCCCTCCCCCACTCCGGCGTCTGGCAACGTCGCATAACCGACGCCTTGGAGCCCATGGGTCTCCTCCGTGGTGACTAGCGGAATTTCCAAAGGCTTCCGCGCGCCGATCAGCACCGGCACTTCCGGATTGCCACAGAGGGTCAACAGTGCGCGGTTGTTGGCAGCAACTTGGTCAGCGTTCACATTGCCCGGTGTGCTGGTGACCGCAACAATGTCCACGTGGTCACAGGCGCAAAGGTACGCCAGTGCCAACGCATCATCGATTCCTGTGTCATTGTCGATTAACAGGCGGATCTTTTCCAAAGCGTCGCTCCTCATGTTTGTTGGCCTACCCCAGGTCCACTGTGTAATGCACCATTGATGCAGCGGCAATCACAGATCATCCCGTTAACGAAAGGCTAGCGTTCTGCGACTCGATAGATACTTCTCGTCAATGAAAAGTTGGGTGGTCATTTCCATACCGTGGAGCAATCCCCTTTGGTTTTCTTCATCTTTAGGCCAGAAGGTGGACGCGAGCCAAGAAAGGGCGCGCAGATGCCTGCCGCGGTGGAACAAGTCCACCTACGCACGAATATCAAGCGGACCACGCTCGTCCCCTACGGCGAAGCTACCGGCGAATATATCCGCTAAGTAACTCCAGCGCTGCCGTGTTGGTCCGAGACTTGACACTTGATATCAGCAGTTTGTGTACTCGGGCTTCAATGGCCAGTGCATGCACTCCGGGCATCACGTTGTTTAGGTTTTCGTCGATACCCAGCGGTTCAGGTTCGCCGTAGCTACAAACGGCACTTCTCTTCCGCGAGAGTTTCCCCAATGGTTCATTGACTGGGGTGCCCGGCTGAAAGGCAAGTTGTCCGGGATGGAGGATAGTTCGACTTTCAAAGATTCATAACATGTCCTCGCAGGAAGCGATCCGAATCCTTGAACGCCAAAACTCGCAATCAAATAACTTTTTTCCTAATATCTCACTTATCGTGAATTCAGCTACCAGAAACACCTTAATTCACGAATCTCGCTTTTCAAGATAATTTTCGAGAAATATCTAATTCCTACTCCATCATGCGGCCGCCAACCCCAACCTAACCCACGTGACAACATCCCGATAACTCACTAATTTCTAATTTGACTTGCGAATATGCACCAAGACGCAACCCGCCTCACCCTGCAGGGCGCCCGACAAAAGTACCAGCGAGACTGGCAGCCTTGAATTTAGAATTAGTTATTTACCCGGGCGCAAGTAGAGGGTAATCTATGTCACACTGAGCCTGCATCCCGCAGCTTCATCCAGTTTTTATAATCATTCTCGATAGCAGAGGAATGTGGGTAGAGTGGACAATTTTAATACGAATAAAGATTTGCCAGTGGAGGATTTGCAGATTGCCGATTGGTCGGATCTCGGCCAACAATTGTGGTCCTACCTGACCGGGCGTGGTGCAGCTGTGAACTACACACTTGTGGACATGATGGTTGAAGTACCGAGGGACATCGGTCCAGATGCACCCCGGGCTACATGGAAGTTCAACGGCACCCTGAGGGTCACTACGAGCGATGACCACTCACTGGGTTCAGATCAGTACCGCGAGTGAACGGGTAGCCTGATGCGCTTCGACATTGACCTGAATTTCACGGTCGACCAGCCACTCGAGGGCACTGATGACTCGGAACAAGTACATGGAACTATCACGGCCGAAGGCCGGATCATCCATATCAAAGCCGATTCAGACTCAATATTCCGAGTCTCTAGAGGTGCCAGCCGCCCTGCACTAGACCAGCTTGCGCATCGCCTCAAGAGCTCTGGAATCC
Organism: Arthrobacter sp. YC-RL1; assembly: GCF_001454985.1. Taxonomy (NCBI): domain Bacteria; kingdom Bacillati; phylum Actinomycetota; class Actinomycetes; order Micrococcales; family Micrococcaceae; genus Arthrobacter; species Arthrobacter sp. YC-RL1. Next base: position 478,037 of record NZ_CP013297.1, on the reverse strand, counting down.
AGATTGTGATCGATGGGCCGAAGGGGAATATCGTCACGCTCGGTGATATCAAGCCCAATTTGACCGGTCGCATCGCGATGAAATCGAACGCCGTACGGATTGGTTCGTTGAAAAACGTCAAAGGGCTGCTGCAGAAGGATCGAAGGAATGGAAGTCTGGGCATTCCGAGCACCCTGTTTCCGCTGTTTCCCACCTTCCAGAGGAACCAGCGCATGCGGCCTACCACCACGCATTATGCCGATCGTGGCGGCAGGCCGAGGCTCATCTTCGTCAAGGACAGCGAGTCGTGGGATGGGAAGGCGCCGAAAGTGGTCAACCTCGTTGACGACGTCGTGGTTATTGGCAGTGCCCAGGATAGCGGACTGATATTAGAAGGTCTGGAACCTGTCCATGCACGAATCGTCAGGGACGACCTCGACGAATACGTCCTCCAAGCCGTCCATAGGGTTGGGGGAAGCGCAGGGTTGAATGCTGGTCAAGAGTACGTCCTGCGAAGCGGGGCGAGAATCGAGCTTGGAGGCTGGCGGCTGGTTTTCTACCGGGAAGAGTATGCCGATCACGGACGTCCTTTTGGCGGGCGCAATGGCGGAGAACTGGCCTACCAGAGGCCTCAGGTGAATCCGCGTACCGGCATTATCGAGCGCGACTCCACCGATTAGTCCGGCGCCGGCTGCCGCAGATTCTGCGTGGCGTGCGGGAATCCGAAGGGCCCCGGAGGCCAGTTCTCGGCCAACCCGCTGGATTTTGAATGCGCGAATGGAAACCGCGGCGGCCTGCACGGGCTCGCCGCCGCGGTACTTCAGAGAAGTGATCCATCCATGAAGTGTTGGATGCCTGCACGCCGGGCCCGGAATCCGCAAACGGGAACGGCGGGAATGGCGGGAGTGGCGCTCGACTCTCTACGCGCTAGCTAGCTATTGGCGGCAACCGAACCACTGGTCAAGGTGCCTTCAGTGAACGGATCGCCACAGATACCAGGGTGCTGGAGTGGAAGTTTCGGAAGGCTAAGTCGGGAGGCAAGCCGTCAGGTAGTCAACGAGTTGATGACTGGCACGCCTAGCGGAGACTTGGTATCCCCACGAAGTCCCTTAGCCTCCAGCACTTGATCAAGCCTGCAATGCATCCTGATGGGCACAGCACACAGTCATCGGCTCACCCTCGGTATTCAAGCTCCGCGCTTCGATCAACAGGCGATAAGGTGCTACACCGGCACGGCCAGCTGGTGCAGGATGGCAGCCCACCCTCCGCAGGGTGGGCTTTGCCAGCATCGGTTTAGGACAGGCCGACCGCGTTTCCGTTCTCGTCCACGTCCATGTGCATCGCGGCGGGCACCTTAGGCAGGCCGGGCATGGTCATGATTGCGCCGGTGATCGCCACAATGAAACCGGCCCCGGTCTTCGGAATGAGGTCGCGCACCAGCAGCGTGAAGCCCTCGGGCGCGCCCAGCAGCGTAGGGTCATCCGAGAAGGAGTATTGCGTCTTGGCCATGCACACCGGCAGGTTGTCCCAGCCGTTGGCATGGATCTGTTCCAGCACCCGCTTCGCAGCGGGAGTGTAGTCCACTTCCGCCCCTCCGTAGATCTCCTTCACCACGGTGAGGATCTTCTCCTCCACCGGCTTCTCCAACTCATACAGCGGGGCGAAGTCGCTCGGTGCTTCGATGGCGCGCAGCACCGCCGCGGCCAGGTCCCCGGCTCCGGCGCCGCCTTGGCCCCAGACATCCGCCACGGCACATTCAATGTTGTTTTCCGCGGCCCACTCGGTGACCACAGCCAGCTCGTCCACGGTGTCGTCGGTGAACTTGTTGACGGCGATGACCGGATGGATCCCGAACTTCCTGACGTTGGAGGCGTGCCGGGCCAGGTTCACCATGCCGTCGCGCACCGCCTGCACGTTCTCGCCCTTAAGCTGGTCTTTGGCTACTCCCCCGTGCATTTTCAAGGCGCGGATGGTCGCCACGATCACCACGGCGGATGGCTCGCACCCGGCGTAGCGGGCCTTGATGTCCATGAATTTCTCCGCGCCCAGGTCCGCGCCGAACCCTGCTTCGGTGACCACGACATCGGCCAGCGAGCGGGCGGTGTTGGTGGCGATGGCCGAGTTACAGCCGTGGGCGATATTGGCGAACGGCCCGCCGTGGATGAACGCCGGGGTGCCGCCGATGGTCTGCACCAGGTTCGGCTTGATGGCGTCCTTGAGCAGCATCGTCATGGCGCCGGCCGCGCCCAGGTCGTCCACGGTCACCGGCTTCTTCTCATAGGTGTACCCGATGGTCATGCGTCCCAGCCGGGTGCGCAGGTCTTCCAGCCCGGTGGCCAGGCAGAACACCGCCATGACCTCCGAGGCCACGGTGATCTCGAAACCTGCCTCGCGCGGAACGCCCTCGGTCGGGCCGCCCAGGCCGATGACGATATTGCGCAGGGCGCGGTCGTTCATGTCGATGACGCGCTTGAAGGTGATCCGCCGCGGGTCGATCCCCAGGGCATTGCCGCGGTGCAGGTGGTTGTCGATCAGTGCCATCAGCAGGTTGTTGGCGCTGGTGATCGCATGGAAGTCGCCGGTGAAGTGCATGTTGATCTCGTCCATCGGCAGCACCTGCGAATACCCGCCGCCGGTGGCCCCGCCCTTCATGCCGAAGATCGGCCCCAGGGAAGGTTCGCGCAGTGCAATGAGCGTCTTGGCTCCGGCGGCGGACAACGCATCACCTAAGCCCACCACGACGGTGGATTTCCCTTCACCGGCGGGAGTCGGGGAAATTCCGCTGACCAGCACCACCTTGCCGAGCTCGGCGCTGCGGGCAGGAAGATGCGACGGGTCGATCTTGGCCTTGTACCTGCCATAGGACTCGACTGCTTCTTCCGGGATCCCCGCGGCTTCGGCGATCTGCGAAATTGGCTTGAGCACCGCGCGTGAGGCAATCGCGAGATCGCTCATATCGATTTCCGTCGTCCCTGACATCGTGTCCAGCCTGTCTGTCATCCAATATTCCGGCAGCCGGGGAAAGCCAAGCCTGCCGGGTTTCCTCGATTATTCTTCAAGCTATCATCCCTACGGCAGTAGGTGCCGTCATGGCGTGAGGGCGGGTTTCCGATTAGCGCCTCCATGCGGCGGATGCGGTGGCCTCTGGGCATCACGGGTAAGCTCATCCACGAATCGTTCAACAATGAAAGGACACCATCATGCGGCTGTCGAGCACCACAAGGAAAAAGGCAGGACATCGCGCCGCATGAAACTGTCTATCCTCGACCAAGTTCCACTCACCGAGCACGCGCCCACCCGCTCTGCCGCGCTAGCCAGCGGCCTGGCCTTGGCTCACGATGCAGACAGGCTGGGATACCACCGCATCTGGTTTGCCGAACACCACAACTCCCAATCATTTGCCAGTGCCGCGCCGGAAATGATGACTGCGCTGGCGCTTGAACGCACCAGCACGATCAGGGTCGGCACCGGAGCAATCCTCCTGCCGTACTACCCGGCGCAGAAGGTCTCCGAAACGATGGGACTTCTTTCTGAAGTTCATCCGGGCAGGGTGGATACCGGTCTGGGACGCGCCGCGCTGAATGATCCGAACTACGCCGCGAAAATCGCATCCCTCGTGCAAGAATTCGGCGCGAACCACCCGCAGCCAGAGGGCGAACCGGTGGGCGGAATCTGGGTGCTGGGCGCCGGAGGTTCCTCCGCGCCGCTGCCGGGAACACTGGGCGCCGGGTACGTCCATGGCCACTTCCTGCGTCCTGTCGGAGGGGAAGCGGCAACCAGCGCCTACCGGGAAGCGGCCGCGCAGTCCGGGCATACGCCGCACACCGTCTTGGCGGTCCGCTTCGTCACTGCCGGCACCGAGGAGCGAGCCCATGAACTGGCCGAGGCCCTGCTGCTCTGGCGCGTACGCAAGGATTTCGGGCACGACGGCCCGATCCCCTCAACGGCAGCTGCCGCGAGCTACCAGTGGAGCGCCCAGGAACGGGCCCGTGCCCAAGAACGCAGCCAAGCACTGATTGTCGGAACCCCTGCCACGGTGCGCGCTCAGCTCCTGGCCTTGGCCGAGTCCCACGGGGCCGATGAGCTGATGCTCAATACGCTGGTCAACGATCCCGAAGACCGCTTGAATGCCTACCAGCTGATTGCGGACTGTCTCATCGACTGACCGGCCCCAGGACGTCACTTCGCATTGCGGTGCGCACGAGGCACGGGTTGGATTAGGCGCCGCAACGGCGCTTCGACCGCCCGAGCCGTCCCCTGCATTCCCGGTTCCCGGAAAGCGGGCATCCACTGGATGGAAGACATGGCTTCCCGTGACGGGGTCCTGGTGGCAACATGAGCCCCATGACCAAGCTGCGGCCTTTGGCCAACCACTATGGCCACGACGTCGGCGCTTCCATTCCGCCCAAGGAAACGGACGTCTTTGAACAGTTTCCCCTGCTGGCCCGGTTGTGGGAGAAAGCCAAGACCTATCTTTCGGTGCGCAGCAATGACGCCCACACCCTTTATTCGCTGTCACTCGCCCAGTCGCTGCTCAAGCATCATCCGCAGGCGGATCCGCTGGTGGTGCTGCCGGCAATCCTGCTCCACGACATTGGCTGGTCACAGGTGGATCCGCAGCTGGTCTTGTCCGCCATCGCCCCGGGAGCCGGCAACAAGGAACTGGTGTTGCAGCATGAAAAGTCCGGCGCGGAACTTGCCGCAGAACTGCTGCACGACGAAGGATTCGATGCCGAACGCAGCGAGCGCATCGTGTTCATTATTGACGGGCATGACTCGCGCAAGGAATCAACCAGTCTGGAGGATTCCTTGGTGAAGGATGCCGACAAGCTCTGGAGGCTGACCCCGCACGGTGTGGACACCGTGATGGACTGGTTCGGCCTCACCCGTTCCGAAGCTTTCCAACTGGTCGAGTCCCGGGTGAGTGATCATCTCTTCACGGATGCCGCGCGATTCATGGCCAGCGCCTTCGCGGCAGTGGAAAGCGCCAATCTCTTTGAGCAGAGACTGGCGCTTTCCGACTGACCTTCGGCAGCTATTTGGAAAATGCCGGGGTTGTGGCCGCGCATTCCACACGTTCGCCGGGAGCCGAGGTTTCAGCAGCGATCTCCTTGACGCCGTCAAGCAGGATGCGGCAGGTGGCCGTGGCCTCTTTTCCCGGCATGGCGGAAATGGCCGCGTCCTTCTGCGCAGTCACAATGCTTTCAAGGCTCCAGACTGCGTTCTCCTTGGCATCAAGCGTCGTTTCCCCGGAGGGCAAGGTCAGTTCCGTACCGGCTTCACCGCGCTTTTCCGATTCAAGGTACTTGATATCGGTGATCTTGCTGGCGTCGCCTCCGGAGACCGTAATTTCAAAGGTCACCGCCCAGGAGTCCGAGGTGGCCTTGTCGAAATCCTCAACGGCGCCGCACCCGGCGGTTCCCAGGGCCAGCGCCATGGCGACTCCGCCCAGAGCCAGTTTCTTGGCGAAAGATCCACGGATGGCGGTTGATGGTACAGGCATTCTTCGTGCTCCTCGGGCGGTGATGTCAGTGCGTTCGATGCGGTGCGGACGTTTCCAGCCTACTGATCGTCCGCGTTCTTTGGTTCGCCCGACCGGGGTAGATCCGGACTGCTCCATCTCCACCCTGAGTCGTAGGCCTCGGTGCGCGGTGCACGGCCATTCCCGCCGGCAGACCCGGCCATTGCAGAATCTAGTTCTGGCCGATAATAACCACGTTGCCCTTGAAGCTGAAGGCTCGAAGGGCCTGGATCGCTCCCAGCACCATGAGCGAAATGCCGAGGATGAGCCACAGGATGGAAGCAAAGGTAAACGGTCCGAAGAGGACCAACACTCCGGCAATCACGCAAAGCACTGCATAGCCGCCGCTGACCAGCCGGTTTGGCGATCGGCTCAAGGTTGTCAGCGCCACGACTCCTTCGGCCACCCAGACGATGCCGATCATGATGGCGACAAAACTTGCCAGCAGCACGGTGCTGTTGTCCAAATCGGTGAAGGCCAGGATGCCCGCGGCCAGGAACATGGCACCCAATACACAGTTCAGAATGCGTTTCGGGGTGCTCTGGGTCCGCGAAAAAATTCCGATCCCCAGGTAGATTACGCCTGAGACCAGTGCGTAGAGCGCAACAATTGCGGTGATAATCGATGCGGTTTTCATGGGCGCAATCAGGATCAGGAGGCCCAAAACCAAGGCGACAATGCCGCTGATTCCGAAGGCGACCCTCACTCCGTTGCTGAAGGAATTTACCTGCGTAGTGATCTTCTGCTTGTTCATGCCGAATGCTCCAATGCTTGGCGTTTGGCTACTCTACGGTCTTGCGACCGGCTATGAATTCAGATGATGTCCGATAGTTATGGACCGGTCAGCGGCGATGGCATCGGCTGTTGTTTGGAATGGCCATGATTCCCGAACAATCAACCACCTGAATCCAAGAAAAAATCGGACATTGAATTCAATCGGCTTTCCCGAAATCAGGTTCAACCTTTTCGATGACCATGAAAAACATTACATGACCAGAATTTTCTCCTCAGCCCGCGTTCGAATTTAGCGGATTTGTTAAGCGGGCAGGAAAATGCTTCCTCACACGTGCTTTGTGGATTCGTGTTTCATTTCCCCAGTTCGCGGCTCAAGCCCTTCCCACCTGCAGGTCTGGAATTCATGGCTGGCACTTGGCCGCCGCGCCGCCGGTGGTCCCGCAGCGCTCCGCGCCGCATTCATTTGATCCGCAGGCAACCAAGGTGCCATGGCCTGCCCAGCAATCCTGCTGCATGCTGCGCAGACCGAATTCCGGGATGTCGCGTCCGCGACAGGACAGGTATTCTGAGTTGTCGCCGTCGGGTTGGCCCGACCCCGATTCACTACCATTGCCTCGGAGGATCCATGGCCGGAGGAAGCTCACAACCGGGACGCAGCGTCACGTCCAAGATCTTGGCGATTCTCTCCGCCTTCGAAACCACTCGCAGGTCCTTGAACCTGACCGAAATCTCCAAGTCGGCAGATCTTCCGCTGTCCACCACGCACCGCCTGGTCGGCGAGCTGGTCGACGCAGGGATCCTCAGCCGCACCGGCAACGGCGGCGTCCAGCTGGGCCTGCGGCTGTGGGCCATCGCCCAGAACACCGGCCGGCAACTGCGCGATACCGCGCGCCCTTTCGTCCAGGACCTGTTCTCCCTGACCGGGGAAACCAGCCAGCTGGCCATCCGCGACGGAAACATGGCGCTGTACATCGACCGCGTCTACGGCAGCAAGAGGGTTGCCAGGGCCTCCCGGGTCGGCGGGCGTCTGCCGCTGCACGCCACCGCCGTGGGCAAGGCCATCCTTGCATTCTCGGAACCCTGGGTCATGGACGCCTACCTTGCCCAGCCGTTGGAGGCCCTCACCCCTCACACCCGGACCAATCCCGTGCAGCTGCGCAACGAGCTGAATCGGGCCAAGCACAACGGCTACGCGATCACCCGCGAAGAGGTGCGGCTGGGAACCTGCTCGATCGCCGTTCCGGTCTACCACACCGGCCGTTTGGGCTGCTCCATCGGACTGGTCATTCCCACCTCGCACGCTGCGAACATGGAACGCCATTTGCCGGTGCTCTATGGAATCTCCAAACGAATTGAGGCCGCCACCTCGCATATTCCGCTGGAGACGCTGCTGGGCATCATTTCCGGGCCTGACATGAACGTGCCCGATACCGAAGGCTGAACATCTCCAAAAACTAGGATTCCACTGAGTGGAAGGGATTGCTTCCCTTCCGACTGCGCCATGGACAACACTGGGTGTCGATCAATGTTGCACGGGTCACACCGTGACTCGTCGACTTCCCCAAGGAGCAGATTCCATGACCAGCACCCCAGCCGTCTCCGGCGGATGCCCAATGGGTTTCGGAGCGCAAACCCCGGCAGACCACCACGGGTACGAGCCGTTCGCAATGGAGAACCCCTTCCCCGCCTACGCACGGATGCGCAGCGAACAGCCGGTGATGTTCGACGAGCGCACCGGGCTGTATGTCATCACGCGCTATGATGACGTGAAGTCGGTCTTCGAAAACTGGGAGACCTTCTCCTCTGAAAACGCCCAGGCCCCGGTGCGCAAGCGCGGCCCGCAGGCCACGCAGATCATGACCGAGGGAGGATTCACCACCTACTCGGGCCTGTCGGCCCGCCGCCCGCCGGAGCACACCCGCATCCGGGCCGTGGCGCAAAAGGCCTTCACCCCGCGCCGTTTCAAGGCCCTGGAGCCGATGATCCGGCAGAACGTCAAGGACTCCATCTCCGCGATGCTCGCCAACGGCACCAACCACTCGGACATCGTGGCGGACCTGGCCTACGCGCTGCCGACCATCACCATCCTCACCTTGATCGGCGAGGACGTGGGCATGGTGGACACCTACAAGCGCTGGAGCGACTCCCGCGCTGCCATGACCTGGGGAGACCTCAGCGACGAGGAGCAGATCCCCCACGCGCACAACCTGGTCGAGTACTGGAACCGCTGCCAGGCCCAGGTGGCCCAGGCCCACGCCGCCGGCGGCGACAGCCTCACCGCGGACCTGGTCCAGGCCCAGAAGGACGGCGCTGACATCACCGACCACGAGATCGCTTCGCTGCTCTACTCGCTGCTCTTCGCAGGCCATGAAACCACCACCACGCTGATCTCCAACTGCGTGCGCGTGCTGCTGGAGCACCGCGAAGCCTGGGAAGCCGTCGTGGCGGATCCCAAGCAGATCCCCAAGGCCATCGACGAGGTGCTGCGCTACTCGGGCTCCATCGTGGGATGGCGCCGCAAGGCGCTGGCGGACACCGAGGTGGGCGGCGTGCAGATCCCGCAGGGTGCGGAACTGCTGCTGCTCATGGGCTCGGCCAACCGCGACGAATCCCGCTTCGAGAACGGCGAGGACTTCGACATCACCCGGCCCAACGCCCGCGACCACCTGTCCTTCGGCTTCGGCATCCACTACTGCCTGGGCAACATGCTGGCCAAGCTCCAGGCCAAGATCGCGCTGGAAGAACTGGCCGCCGCGCTGCCGAACCTTGAACTGGTCGACGGCGGTGCCATCACCTTCCGGAAGAACCTGTCCTTCCGCGTTCCCGACTTCGTCAATGTCGAGCTGAATGCCGACTCCACTTCCCGATCTGAGGCTTAACGATGAGCAACAACGACTTCATTGAATTCTTCGACGGCGGCAAGGAACCCACCTTGGACAGCCTGGGCGGCAAGGGCGCCTCGCTGGTCACCATGACCGCCGCCGGCATGCCGGTCCCTCCCGGATTCGTGGTGAACACCGCCGCCTTCCGCGCCTTCATGGGCGCCGGACTGGAAGACAGCATCAAAGCCCAGCTGGACGGCCTGGACCCGGAGGACATCGCCGCGGTGGACGCCGCCAGCGCCGCCATCCGCGAGCTGATCACTTCCCGCCCGGTTCCCGCCGACCTGCGTGAGGTCACCCGGGCCGCATACGACGCCTTGCAGGCCCGCTTCGATTCCGAGGCCCCGCTGGCCGTGCGCTCCTCCGCCACCGCAGAGGACCTGCCCGATGCTTCCTTCGCCGGACAGCAGGACACCTACCTGTGGCTGACCGGGTTCGATTCGGTCGGCGAGCACATCCGCGCCTGCTGGGCCTCGCTGTACACCAGCCGCGCCATGCTCTACCGGCTGAAAAACAACATCCCGGATGACGGGCTGTGCATGGCCGTGGTGGTGCAGAAGATGGTCAACGCCAAGACCGCCGGCGTGGCCATGACCCTGGATCCCACCAATGGCGACCGCTCCAAGATCACCGTGGACGCCTCATGGGGCGTGGGCGAGATGGTGGTCTCCGGAACCGTCACGCCGGACAACATCCAGCTGGACAAGGTCACCCTGGCGGTAATCACCGAGCACATCGGCGACAAGCATGCCGAAATGATCCCCGACCCGGCCACCAACACCCTGGTGGAAAGGGATGTCCCGGAAGAGCGCCGCACGGTGCGCTGCCTGAGCAACGACGAGCTGTCCGCCGTGGCCCAGCTGGCCAAGCGGGCGGAGAAGCATTACAAGTCCCCGCAGGACATCGAGTGGGCCATCGACGCCGACCTGCCGGACGGGGAGAACCTGCTGCTGCTCCAGGCCCGCCCGGAAACCGTGCACTCCTCCAAGCCCGCGGCGCCCAAGGCCTCCGCCGGAGGCTACGCCTCCTCGCTGGGCTTCGGCGGCGTCTCCTCGATCACCGCCTCCCTGTCGAAGATCGTCAGCTAGCCGGCTGAACGCACTTCCACACCACACGCCATCCAACCTCGCATCACCCCGTCGTTCGGCCGCTCGCAAACACGCCGACTTTCCCTGAAAGGGTGCAAGACCATGACAATGAAGTCCTTCCCCAAGCCATCCGACCTGCCGGTGCCCGCCGGCGCCGAAGGATGGGAAGAGATCTACCCCTACTACCTGGTGTTCCAGGACGCACTGAAGGAGCAGGAAGACGCCAAGTTCTGGTTCTGCGATTCGCAGCACTGGCCCACCGTCTTCAAGCCCTTCGAAACCATCGGCGGCGAATTCGCCGTGAAGTGCCTGGGCCAGTACAACGCCAGGCACCTGATGATCCCCAACGCCAACGGCATCGACTTCCGCATCCACCTGGGCTACCTGTACATGTCGCCCATCCCGGTCCAGGAAGAGCAGATCGCCGCCCGCGTGCCGGACTTCGAGGCGCGCATCGGCCACTACTTCGCCAACTGGGAGAGCAAGCTGGCCAACTGGCATGTGAAGGTCAAGGGCACCATTGCGGACATGGAGGCGCTGTTCTTCGCGCCGCTGCCCGAGAAGGTCCCCTTCGAGGACATCGAGAACGGCGTGGGCAAGGACGGCTCGGAAGTCCTGCTGGAGAACTACGACCGGCTGATCCAGCTGGCCTACCAGAACTGGCAGTACCACTTCGAGTTCCTGAACCTGGGCTACATCGCCTACCTGGACTTCTTCAACTTCTGCAAGGAAGTCTTCCCGAACATCCCGGACCAGTCCATCGCCACCATGGTGCAGGGCGTGGACATGGAGCTGTTCCGCCCGGACGACGAGCTCAAGGCGCTGGCGCTGCTGGCCATCGAGCTGGATTTGGACGAGCACTTCGCCAACACCGATGACCCGGCCGCCACCCTGGCGTCCATCGCCGCAGCCGCCGGCGGCGAGCGCTGGATGGCGCAGTGGGAGCAGGCCCAGGACCCGTGGTTCAACTTCACCATCGGCAACGGCTTCTACGCCCACGACAAGTACTGGAACGTGAACCAGGAGATCCCGCTGGGCTTCATCGCGGACTACATCCGCCGCGCCCGCGGCGGCGCGCAGATCCTGCGCCCCACCGAAAAGCTCATCGCGGAGAAGGAACGCATCGTGGAGGAATACCGCGAGCTGCTGGATCCGGAGGTCGCCGCGGTCTTCGACGCCAAGCGCACGCTGGCGGCCACCGCCTACCCGTACGTGGAGAACCACAACTTCTACATCGAGCACTGGACCATGGGCGTCTTCTGGCGCAAGGTCCGCGAGCTCGGCCGCATGCTCGCCGACGCCGGGCTCTTCGCCGAGGCCGAGGACATGCTCTACCTGAGCCGCAACGAGGTCCGCGACGTGCTCTTCGACCTGGTCACCAGCTGGGGCGTCGGCTCCGGCGCGCCGATCGGCGCGGTGGTGCTCCCGGAGAAGATCGCCCACCGCAAGGGTATTGTGGACGCGCTGAAGACCGCCCGCCCGGCCCCGGCGCTGAACACCCCGCCGGAGTCGATCACCGAACCGTTCACCCGCATGCTCTGGGGCATCACCACCGAGCAGGTGCAGCAGTGGCTGGGCGCGGACGAGACCCAGGACGGTAGCACGCTCAAGGGCATGGCGGCCTCCCCGGGCCAGGTGGAAGGACCGGCCCGCGTGATCATGCACGCGGACGAGCTCACCCAGGTGCAGCCCGGCGAAATCCTGGTGGCTCCGGTCACCGCGCCGAGCTGGGGCCCGATCTTCGGCAAGATCAAGGCCACCGTCACGGATATCGGCGGCATGATGTCCCATGCGGCCATCGTCTGCCGCGAATACGACCTGCCGGCGGTCACCGGCACCGGCAGCGCCTCCACCACCATCAAGACCGGAGACCTGCTGCGGGTTGACGGCACCAAGGGCACCGTGGAAATCCTGGGCGCCGAGCCGGCCCTGACCGGGCCGGGAGCCCACAGCCACTCGCACGCCTGATCCCCGGGCGCCACGGACCGGTTCCGGAGGTTCCCCCAAGCTTCCGGAACCGCAAGGGTGCCGGCCGGTTCCTTTCCCCCCCCCCCCCCCCCCGATCCCCGGCCGGCACCCGCAACACCACAGTTCTCCACCACTTGAAAGGCACATTCCATGAACAGCTCTCCTACGGTGCTCATCACCGGCGCCGCCGGCGGCCTGGGACGGGCCTTCGCCCTGGGCTTCGCGGCCCGCGGCTACGCCATCGCCGCCGCGGACATCGACGCGGCCGGCACGCAGGAAACGGTCCGCCTGGTGCGCCAGGCCGGAGCCGAGGCGGCGGCCTTCACGGTGGATGTCACCGACACCGCATCCACCAACGCGCTGGCCAAGGACGCGGCGGAGTTCGCCGGCGGCACCCTCGCGGTGCTGATCAACAACGCCGCCATCTACGCCACCGTCACCCGCACCCCGTTCGAGGAGATCAACCCGGACGAGTGGGACCAGGTCATGAATGTGAACCTCAAGGGCCCGTGGATGGTCTCCCGGGCCGTCTCCCCGTATCTCGCGGCGGGCTCCCGGGTCATCAACCTGGCCAGCGCCACCGTCTACTCCGGCTCCGAGCAGTGGGCCCACTACGTGGCTTCCAAGGGCGGGGTCATTGCGCTCACCCGCGTCATGGCCAAGGAGCTGGGACGCCGGGAAATCACCGTGAACACCATCGCCCCGGGCTTCACGCTGACCGAGGCCAGCCTGGGGCTCATGGAGAACGCCTCCAGCTACGGGGTGGACCGGGGGGCGCTCAAGCGCGCCAGCCAGCCAGAGGACATCGTGGGCGCCGCGCTGTTCCTGGCCAGCGAGGACTCCTCGTTCATCACCGGTCAGACGCTCGTCGTCGACGGCGGACGCCAGTTCATCTAACCCAGCTTTACGCCTAACCGTTCAGGAGGAACCATCATGGCGACTATCAACTTCACCGACTTCGAAGGCCAGACCCGCACCGTGGACGCCGCCGCCGGCGACTCCGTCATGGAAACGGCGGTCCGCAACGGCGTGGCCGGGATCGTGGGCGAATGCGGCGGCTCCCTGTCCTGCGCCACCTGCCACGTGTTCGTGGCCCCGGAAGACTTCGAGTCGCTGGATCCGATGGGCGAGATGGAAGACGAGATGCTCTACGGCACCGCCGTGGACCGCGAGGAGAATTCCCGCCTGTCCTGCCAAATCAAGATGTGCGAGGGTCAGACCCTCAACGTCGCCACCCCGGAAACCCAGGTCTAGCCATGAACACCGCAACACTCCCCTCCACCGGCGGCGCCCCGGCCCCCGCGGCGGGCACCGCCACCGGGCTGCTGATCATCGGCGCCTCGCAGTCCGGGGTGCAGCTGGCCATCTCGCTGCGCGCCCTGGGCTACACCGGGCACATCACGCTGCTCGGGGACGAGGACCACCGCCCCTACCAACGCCCGGCGTTGTCCAAGGAATTCCTGCAAGACAAGGTGGGCAGCGAATCGCTGATCTTCCGCTCCAATGACTACTGGATCGAGCACAACGTCACCCTGGTCAAGGGCGAACGCATCGAAGACATCGCCTCCAACCCGGACGGCTCCGGTGTGGCCACCGGCCGCAGCGGGGCGCGGTACCCCTACACCAGGCTGGCGCTGACCGTCGGCGCCCGGCCGCGGGTGTTCGAGGTCCCGGGCAGCGAGCTGGACGGCGTCGTCTACCTGCGCAACGCCGACGACGCGCTGAAGCTCAAGGAGCTGGCCCCGGCCGCCACCGACGTGGTGGTCATCGGCGGCGGGTTCATCGGCCTGGAGGCGGCCAGCTCCCTGCAGGCCATGGGCAAAAAGGTCACCGTCATCGAATACGGCCCGCGCCTGGTGGGCCGCGCCGTCGGCGAGGACACCAGCGCCTACTTCCTTGAGCAGCACCGCGCCCGCGGCCTGGACATCCACCTGAATGCCAGGGTTTCGCGCATCGCCGGGGACGGCGCGGTCTCCTCCGTGCACCTGGAATCCGGGGAAATCATCCCCGCGCAGATCGTGCTGGTGGGCATCGGGGTCATCCCCAACACGCAGCTCGGCGAGCAGATGGGCCTGGACATCAGCAACGGCATCGTGGTCGACGAGGCGGCCATCGCCTCCGACGGGCACACCCTGGTGGTCGGGGACGTGGCGAACATGCCCAACCCGGTCCCCGGCGCCCCGGACGGCGAGCGCATCCGGCTGGAATCCGTGAACAACGCGGTGGAGCACGCCAAGGTCGCCGCCTACGCTCTGATGGGCCAGCGCGAAGCCTACGCCGGCATCCCGTGGTTCTGGTCCAACCAAGCTGACATGAAACTGCAGATCGCGGGCCTGTCCATGGGCTTCGATTCAACGGTCAAGCGCGAGGTCCCGGAGAAGGGCAAGTTCACCGTGCTGTACTACCGCGGCGGGCAGGTCATCGCCGCGGACTGCGTGAACGCGCCGCTGGACTTCATGGCAGTCAAGTCGGCCCTGGCCGCCGGGAAGAACATCGACCCGGCCGCGGCCGCCGACCCCGGCACCATGCTCAAGACGCTGATTGCCTAACACTTGTTTTCCCCACAATGCCGATTTCCCACGACTTGATAGGCCTGAGGACACCATGACAACCCTGAACGACGCCCGGCCGCTGCCGGCCACGGGCCCCATCAACACCGGCCCCATCGCCCTGGACAACCACGCGGACGGCCAGCTGGAGGCCCTGTGGGCGGCGGTGGTCCCCGAGACCCGCGCCCGCGGCAACGACATCCACCTGCCCATCTCCCTGTCCTTCGCCCGCCGGCTGTGCGACGCGCACCCGGAAGCGGACCGCACCCTGGTGCTGGTCGCCACGCTGCTGCACGACACCGGCTGGGCGCACGTGGACCAGGAGAAGATCATCTCCGACGGCTTCCGCGGCGACTGGCGCACCGCGGACATCCGCTACGAGCACGAACGCGAGGGCTGCCTGGTGGCCCGCCGCGTGCTGCCCGCCCTGGGCTACGACGCGCAGTTCATCGACGAGGTCTGCAAGATCATCGACGGGCACGACACCCGCCCGCAGGCCTACACCTTGGAGGACGCGCTGATGCGCGACGCGGACCGGCTGTGGCGCTTCGACCACGCCGGCATCGCGCTGGCCTCGGGCTGGTTCGGGCAGAACCCCGCCATGTACACCGACCGGCTGGAAACCGAGATCATCCCGGAGCTGATCACACAGGCAGCGGTGGAGATGGCCACCGCGGACCTGGCCCGCTCCCGGGCCCTGCTGCGCACGGCGGTGCTGCGATGAGCACGCTGTCCGGAGCCGCGGCCCGGCGCGAGGAACTGATGCTGCCCTACCGCCATGTGGACACGCACTTCATCGACGGCGGGTGGACGCGCTCGCAGGGCACCGGACGCATCGAGGTCACCGACCCCGCCACCGGCGCCGTGTGGGGTTCGGTCCCCTCCGGCGACGCACAGGACGTGGACACCGCGGTCCGCGCCGCCCACCACGCGCTGCATGCGGCGCCGTGGAAGGGAACTTCCCCTTCCGAGCGGGCCGAGCTGCTGCTGCGCATCGCCGCGGAAATCGAGCTCCGGGCCGCCGAACTGTCGCTGACCAATACGCTGGAAAACGGCTCGCCGGTCTCCGAAACCGGCGGGGCCGCGGCGAATGCCGCGGGCATCTTCCGGTACTTCGCCTCGCTGGCCCCGCTGTTGGAAAAGGAGGACCTGCGTCCGTTCCCCAATGGGGCCGGAGAGTCCCTGGTGCGCCGCGACCCGGTGGGCGTCTGCGCGCTGATCGCCCCGTGGAACTTCCCGATCAACCTGATGGTCATCAAGCTGGCCCCGGCATTGCTGGCGGGCTGCACCGTGGTCATGAAGCCTGCCTCCCCCACCCCGCTGTCCTTCCGCATCATCATGGATGCGCTGGACGCCGCCGGAGTCCCTGCGGGCGTGGCCAACCTGGTCACCGGTCCGGGCCGGCTGGG
Organism: Arthrobacter sp. YC-RL1; assembly: GCF_001454985.1. Taxonomy (NCBI): domain Bacteria; kingdom Bacillati; phylum Actinomycetota; class Actinomycetes; order Micrococcales; family Micrococcaceae; genus Arthrobacter; species Arthrobacter sp. YC-RL1. Next base: position 461,906 of record NZ_CP013297.1, on the reverse strand, counting down.
CGATGAGCTGGTGCGCCATCCGCTGGTCTCCAAGGTGGCGTTCACCGGGTCCACCCCGGTGGGCCGCACCATCGCCGCGGCCTGCGGCGAGCTGCTGCGCCCGGTCACCCTGGAACTGGGCGGCAAGTCCAGCGCGCTGGTGCTGCCGGATGCGGACCTGGACCTGCTCGGCTCGCGGCTGATCCGTTCCTGCATGCGCAACACCGGGCAGACCTGCTACATCTCCACCCGCATCCTGGCCCCGGCCGAACGCTATGACGAAGTGGTGGACGTGGTGGCCTCCACCATCGCCGAGGCCCCGCAGGGCGACCCGCTGGATCCTGCCACGGTCTTCGGGCCCTCGGCCAACCGCAGCCAGTACCAGACGGTGCTGGGCTACCTGGAGACAGGGCATGCCGAAGGCGCCCGCGCGGTCACCGGCGGCGCCACGGCGCAGCTGGGCGGAGACCTGGCGGACGGGTTCTTCATCCAGCCCACGGTCTTCGCTGACGTCACCCCGGACATGGCGATCTCACGCGAGGAAATTTTCGGTCCGGTCATCACGGTGCTGAAGTATTCTTCCGAGGACCAAGCCATCGCCCTAGCCAACAACACCGAATTCGGATTGGGCGGGCTGGTCTTCGGCGCGGACGAGGGCCGCGCCCTGTCGGTGGCCGAGCGTATGGACACCGGCAGCGTCGGGGTGAACTTTTTCGCCTCCAACCATGCTGCCCCCTTCGGCGGGCGGCACGATTCGGGGCTTGGCACCGAGTACGGGCCGGAAGGCCTGGCGGCCTACCTGAGCTACAAGTCGATCCACCGCCAGGCGCGGTAGGGGAAGTAGAAAATGCCTGAAGGCGTCCATCCGGAGTTGTGGCCGGATGGACGCCTTCATCATGTTCCGCTGTACAGACCTGCGCGCGAACACCTAGGTTGGAAGTGCGAGCCAATAATCGTCCGGCAGGGCGCCAACGCACCAGTGACGTGGAACAACAGCGACGAGGAACAATCCATGAAAACCCCGATTCCTGACTACCTCGACGAGGTGCTCGACAGCCTCCGGAACGACACCAGCGGAAACACCGCCCAGTACATTCCCGAACTGGCGCAGGCCAACCCGGATCTCTTCGCCCTCTCCGTCACCACGGCTACCGGAAGCACCTATTCCGCCGGGGACCACCTCGAAGAATTCACCATCCAATCCATCTCCAAGCCGTTCGCCTACGCGGCGGCCATCATGGACCGGGGCCTGGACCGGGTGCTGCGGTCCGTCGGGGTCGAAGCCTCGGGCGAGGCCTTCAACGAACTATCACTGGAAGAAGGGACTCACCGGCCGAAGAACCCGATGATCAATGCCGGAGCCATCATGACCCACGGCCTGCTGGTCGCCGAGGATGCCAGCACCGAGGACCGCGTGGCCCGCGTGCTGGAACTGTTCTCTCAACTGGCCGGACGCGAACTGCGCATCGACGAGAGCGTATACGCCTCGGAAATGGAGACGGCTGACCGCAACCTCGCCACGGCCCATATGCTGCGCAGCTACGGGATTCTCGGCACCGACGCGCATGAGGTGGTCTCGGGATACACCCGCCAGTGCTCCATCCTGATCACCGTAGAGGACCTGTCGCTCATGTCGGCGACTCTGGCCAACGGCGGCGTCCAGCCACGCACCCGCGAACGGGTGCTGAGCGAGGGCATCGCCCAGCAGGTCATGTCGGTCATGGCGGTGGCCGGCATGTACGACGGGGCCGGCGATTGGCTCACCCGGGTGGGAATCCCCGCCAAGAGCGGCGTGGCCGGAGGACTGGTCGGGGTGCTTCCCGACCAGGTGGGCATCGGAGCGTTCTCGCCACGGCTCGACGCCCACGGCAACAGCCAGCGCGCGGGCCGGGCCTTCGAGCGGCTGTCCACCGACATGGGCCTGCACCTGTTCGCACCCAGCAGCGGCCAGCTGGACGTGGTGGACGTCCATCAGGAAGCCACCCGCGAGATCTTTGTCCTGCAGGGCAACGTGCAGTTCACCGCCGCCTCCGAACTGCTGGATTTGATGGCCGCCTCCACCTCGCGCACCGCGGTGCTGGTGGACATCTCCCGGGTCTATTCCTTCACCACGGTGGCCCGCCGGATGGCCTTGGAAGGACTGCGACGGCTGCGCCTGGATGGACGCAGAGTGTTCCTCAACGACCCGCTGCAGGTTCTGGCCAATCCGGACCTCGGCGACGGGACCTACCCGGAAAACCCCTGAACAGGCAAAACGCGCGGCCTTGGTTCCGGCGTTCATCCAGCCGCGAATCGGTTCGAAAATTAGCCATCCAATCGCTCTGGACTGATGCAAACCTGGGGAGCGGTTAGCCCGGCACTGATCATAGTCTCATCGCATGTTTTTGAGTATCAATTTCGAGTCGTTACATCCTTACGAAGGACGCGAATTGCCTTTATCGGTGCGGAACCACAGAATTATCTTCGGTATTCATTCGCACGTTTGAGGAATTTAGTATGTCTGAACTTGGGTCACCCTTTTCACCCGGCAATTCTGAGCCGCCGAAAAAGCCGGGCCGCAAAGTATGGTGGATCATTCTAGGGGTTTTTGCAGTACTCATCGCACTGCTTTTCCTAATCCCTGAGCTGTTCGCAATCATTGCCTTCGTAGGCCTGATTCTAGGAATTATCGGACTCGTAAAGGGACGCGTCCCTTGGCTCGGCATGCAAGGAAAAGGCAAGGCCGGCGGGCTCACTGCCGCGATGGTAATCCTGATGGCCATCACGGGCGCCATAATGGGCCCGGCAGAGACCGCGCCCACGGTCGCGTCACCGCCACCCTCGCCAATCGTGACAAGCAGCGAGTCGCCCACCCCTTCCCCGTCAGAGTCCCCTTCACCCACGGCCATTGCAGACTTCGTTGGTGAGGAATGCGACGGCGACGAGCTCGTCATGGAACAGGGAGCCGACAAGCTCTACTGCGACGAAAACGCGTCGAAGGTCTTCGTTTGGACTACTCAGGACGATCACGACAAGGCGATCCTTGCCGCCAAGAAGGCCGAAGAAAAGAAGGTTGCCGAGGAGAAAGCCGCGGCTGAGAAAAAAGAAGCCGATGCCAAGGCCGCTGCGGAGAAGAAAGCAGCAGAAAAAGCCGAAGCTGAGAAAAAGGCTGCCGACAAGAAAGCCGCGCAGGAAAAAGCAGAACGTGAGGCCTACACTCCCCCACCGGCCAAGGCTCCAAGCAGCACATACTACGCCAACTGCAGCGCAGTTAAGGCGGCGGGTGCCGCACCGATTTACAGTGGTGACCCGGGTTATTCGCGCAAGCTCGACCGTGATGGGGACGGCGTAGCTTGCGAAAACTAAACAACGCCGCGGTAGCCTGGCTAGCGGCTCTGGCTCTGTTGCTTTCTGGATGCGGTGCCACGCCGGCGACTACCCAGGCTGCAGAGCCTTCGGCGACAGCGACGCCGTCGGCGCCTCCCATCGTGATCCGGTCGGAAGCTCCGCCGATCACTATCACGACCGAGTCGCCGACGGCTACGGCCACCACGCCAGCGGCGACCAAACAGCCTTCTTTGACACCAAGCGCAGAATCCAAAAGCCCTTCAACAGGCGGGACAACGGCCAGTACGATGCTCGAAGAAATCCCCATTAAGGGGCGCGCCCCGAAAACAGGGTACGAGCGCAGCATGTTCGGCAGCGGCTGGGACGACACCGACCACAATGGTTGCGACACTCGAAATGACATCCTGAACCGGGACTTGACGGTGACATCGCACAAGGCCGGCACCCGGGATTGCGTCGTGCTGACTGGTTCTTTGGATGATCCTTACACCGGTGACACCATCGAATTCCAGCGAGGCCAAGGCACGAGCAACGATGTGCAGATTGACCATGTCGTGGCACTCTCAGATGCATGGCAAAAGGGAGCGCAGAAGCTTTCTGCTGAGCAGCGCGTCGAGTTCGCGAACGACCCCCTCAATTTGCTGGCGGTTGACGGCCCCACCAACGGGTCCAAGGGAGATGGAGACGCGGCTACATGGCTTCCCCCTAACAGGGGCTTCTGGTGCGACTATGTGACGCGTCAGATCGAAGTCAAGCACAAATACGATCTTTGGATGACGAAGGCTGAGGCTGAGTCCAGCCGCACCGTTTTAGAAGAGCGCTGCGTCTAGGCTAGCCAAGATTGAAACTGGCCGACTATGCGACGTCGCGATCCACGAGCAAGGCCCGGGCGAGGAATTTACGATTCCTCGCCCGGGCCTTGCAGTTCCTAGAGCTAGTTGATTTCGCCGAAGGTAACTACCGGCGTGTAGCCATCGAGGTCAATCGCGTCCGGAACAATGACGAGCTTGACCTGCTCGGCGGTTTCCTCCGGGCTGGTCTGCACGAAGTCCTTGCGGAGCGTGTAGGCCTCGACCCCAAAGCTGGGGAGGCGGTCTCCGTACACGTGGAGCCTGTACCGGTCGAATGCTTCCAGTGCTTCTTCGGTCGAGTTGGCTCCGATGGCGCGGATAGTGCCTCCGTCGGTTTCGCTGATGACAATCCCGAGGATTGCGGGTGCAGAGCCGGCTGTGCGGCAGTTGTCGAGCCCGGTGCCGGTGCGGACGTAGAGGTTGAATGCGGTGGTGTCGTGCTGGATCTTGCTGTTGCAGTTGCTGCAGAGTGCGAACACGATCTGCCCTTTCCCTAGGGGTGGCCTGTGGTGGCCATGGATGACCGGAAGGATTTTCGTCTACTAGGGATGTGTAGGTCACCGCTTTTACAGTTCACGGAAATCAGCCCATTTCAGAATGACCTTCGTCACCATTGCCCGAAATGGGGTCAAACACCGCAAAATCAGCCCCATCACAACCGGCGCACTCCCCCGCGGCCGTATTTCCCAGACGCCCGGCATTTCTCGTTCAAGAGTTACTTTGATGGTTTCCCAGCGCTCGGCCAAGTGCGCTCAGGCTGGAGACGCGCCGGTTATGCGCGGCAACAGTGGCCGAAGCGCAGGCACCTGCTTCATCAACAGTTCGCACTACCGGAAGTCCGCCGGATGGGAATACGCTGGGCCATATCGCTAGGCTTCCCAGCTCGCCACCGTGGTCTGGTCGCGGATCTGGCCGACCAGCTCGGCGAGCATGTCCTCAAGTGTCACGATGCCGGTGACCTGGCCGGTGCCAGCGTCCTTCACCAGCGCCAGGTGGGCGCCGCTGCTCTGCATCTGCTGCAGGGCGGTGCGCACCGGCTGCTGCGCGGTGAACTCGGGCAAGGCGCGCACCGCAGCCTGCTCCAGCTTCCGGGAGCGCTCGGCGGCCCCGCGTCCCAGCACGTCCTTGATGTGCACGTAGCCCACCGGCTTGCCGTCCTCGATCAGCGGGAAGCGGGAGAAGCCCTGCGAGGCGGCCTGCTCCACTTCGGCCACCGTGCTGCTGCGCGGCAGGGTGCGGACTTTGCCGAAGTCGATGGCCACCGACTCGATGCTGTGCGCGTCGAAGTTCAGCGCACCCATCAGCAGCTGCTCGTCATGGTGGTCAAGCAGTCCACCGGAGCGCGACTCGGCCACCATGTCCGCCACCTCGTTGCGGGTGAACGCGCTGGCCACCTCGTTCTTCGGGGTCACACCCATCAAGCGCAGGAACAGGTTGCCCAGCGCGTTCATGGTCCACAGCACCGGGCGCAGGATCTTCACCAGCACGACCATGCTCGGGCCGAGGATCAGCGCCATGCGCTCCGGTCCGGCCAGCGCCATGTTCTTCGGCACCATTTCAGCCAGCACCACGTGCAGGTAGGTCACCAGGATCAGGGCGATGGCATAGGACAGCGGATCGATCCACGACACCGGGATGCCCATGGCCTCGAACGGCCCGGCCACCGCGTACTTCACCAGGGGCTTGGTCACGTAGCCCAGCGCCAGGGAGCAGACGGTGATGCCCAGCTGCGCGCCGGCCATCACGAGGGAGACGTTCTCGATGGCCCACAGCGTCATCTTGGCGCTGCGGCTGCCGGCCTGAGCCTTGGGCTCGATGATGCTGCGGCGGGCGGAGATCAGCGCGAACTCCGCGCCGACAAAGTAAAAGTTGGCGGCCAGCAGCAGGACTGTCAGGATGATTCCGGTTAAATCGCTCATCGGTTCTGCTCCTGTTCATCCAGTTCCACCGCGGTCAGTTCCACCGTGGCGATCCGCGAGCCGTCCATTTCAATGACCGTAAAGTGCAGTTCCTTCTCGGGCTGCCCCGGGAGGCCAGGGACCACCAGCGTCGCCTGGTCTCCGACTTCGCCGAGCTTGCCCAGCTGCAGGGTCACCAGGCCTGCCAGGGTTTCGTAGTCAGCGTCGCGCGGGATCTGGCAGCCGACCAGTTCATTGGCTTCGTCCGGCCGCAATGCCGCATCGAGGATCCACGAGTTCTCGCCTAGCACCTGCACGGTGCCGTCTTCCGGGTCGTGCTCGTCGCGCACTTCTCCGACGATTTCCTCCACCAGGTCCTCAAGGGTCAGCAGCCCGGCCACGTCTCCGGTTTCGTCGATCAGCACTGCCATCTGCAGGTCCTCGCGGCGCAGCTGGTCCATCAGCTCATCCAGTTCCACGGTGTCGGGAACCAGCGTGGCTTCCTCGGCCAGGGTGCCCACCGCGGTGGTCTCCCGCTGCTCGTAGGGCACGGCCAGCAGGGTGCGGATGCGCACCAGGCCGTCGACCTGGCGGCCGTCGTCGCTGAGGATCGGGAATCGCGAGTGGCCGGTGTCGGCGGCCAGCGCAAGCACTTCCTGCACGCTCTGCTCGGCGGCGATGCTGACCATGCGCGAGCGCGGGGTCATGGCGTCGTGGCCGCGGCGGTTGCCGAAGGCCACGGTGCGGCGCATCAGTTCCGCGGTCTGCGAGGGCAGCACGCCTTCGCGGGCCGAGTGGCCCACGAGCGCCACCAGTTCCTCGGAGGAGCGCGTCGAGGCCAGCTCTTCCTGCGGTTCGATACCGAAGCGGCGCACGATCCAGTTGGCGTTGCCGTTGAAGAACACCAGTAGCGGCTTGGTCACGGCGCTGAATCCGCGCTGGAAGCCCACCACTGCCTTGGCGGTAGCGAAAGGCTTGGCGATGGCGAGGTTCTTGGGAACCAGCTCGCCGAAGACCATGGTCAGGATGGTGGCCAGCACCAGGGCGATGGCCACGGAGACCGAACGCGCAAGCGTCGGATCCAGCCCGGCGTCCTGCAGCGGCCCCACCACCAGGGCGGCGATGGCCGGCTCGGCCAGAAAGCCGATACCCAGGTTGGTCAGGGTGATTCCAAGCTGGGCTCCGGACAGCTGCGTGGACAGGGTGCTCATGCCCTTCAGCACGCCGGACGCGCGGCGGTCACCGGATTCCGCGGCCTGCTTGACCTGATTGCGGTTAACCGTGATCAGGGAGAATTCTGCGGCCACGAACAGGCCGCATCCCGCGATCAGGACGATGGCCAGCAGCAACGATATCCACTCCATTATTTACACCCCCTGCCGCAATGCGTCTGAACGGCATTCCTACCGGGCAGAGGGTTAGGCCTGTGACATCTACTGTCGCCTGAAGCGTCCATCGTTCCCTTCCGATCGGAGTATCTTCCTCCGATCCACATCATGTGAATATTAATTATGCGGGGTCTGTGGGCCCCGAAAAGACCGAATTCCGAAGAGTTTGCCAGATCCCCTGCCCGCTCACAGGAATCTCAAAACTTCGTTCCCTGCCGGGGAGCTGGAACGCGCCAACGGGGCGCAGTGAAGGCTGTGCTCCGGGTCTAGCGGCGAACCGCTATCCCTGCCGCGAGTCTGCCGCTGGCCAGGGCGCCCTGGATCGAGGGCTGGGCAAAGTCCCCGGCCAAAGTGATCCCGAGAAGCTTGGTATCCAGCGGTTCCTGTCCCGGGGCCACGGACGGCAGTGCGTCGGGAATGTCGTGGCGGACCAGCAACCGCCAGTCCCTGCGGGTCTCGCCGAGCAGGTCGGCGGCCTGGTCCAGCGCCGCCTCGTCATCCAGCCCGTGGTCCCCCACGGCCGTCGCCTCCACCAGGTGCCAACCTGCCGGGGCGTAGGAGGGCGCAACATTGGAGATCACCGCGGCATGCGCGAGTGCCGCGCCCTCCCGGACGTCCACGTGCAGGAACGGAAGTTCCGAGGGACGGTGCGGCGTGGCAAACCACCAGGTGCTCAGCGAATTCGTGGGTGGTTCCGGTTGTCCGGAGAGCCTGGCGCTGTGGCGTGGACCGGCGGCAATGATCACGTGGTCCGCCACGAGGTCGCGACCCGACTCGCAGCGCACCTGCACCTGGCCGGCCGCATCCACGGCAACGGAATCCACGGGTGCAGACAGCTGGATGCGCTCGCGCAGGGGTTCGGCGAGCTGGTGGGCAAGAGCCGCCATCCCCTGGGCCGGAAGCGCAGGACGCCCAATGGCGAAGTACCACGAGAGCGTGCGGGCCAGCGCGGCTGGCACCTGCAACTGGGAATCGGCAACGACGCCGGAGAAGAATTTCTCGACGACCTTCCGGAACCGGGCGGAGAACCCTGACCGCTCAATGGATTCGCGCAGCGTCAGCGAAGAGTTGCCGGCCAGGCGGACCCAGCGCCAGGCAGCCGCCAGATCCTGTGCCCCCACGGATCCGCCGAACAGATGCGCGGCGCGTACGGGGTGGTGCAAGGGATCGGCCAGAACCTCCAGCGAGGATTCGCCGCGGACCGCTACCCCTTTGCCGAAAGGATGCAAATCCAAACTTCGCAGGGACGCAGTGCGTCTGGCTTCCGGATAGCTGGGGTTGAGCAGCTGGAAACCGCGGTCGCAGCGGAACCCGTCAATGATGTCGGTGGCCACCCGACCACCGACCGTCTCAGCCGCTTCAAGCACGGTGACGTCGTGCCCCTGCTCGAGCGCCACGCGGGCTGCCTGCAATCCGGCGAGCCCCGCCCCGACAACTATCAGCTTCACGCGCATCTCCCTCGCCCAACGACCCGTACTGCCACCCTGCGCGGAGCAGCAATGGCCCCGCGGTTGCTCCAAGGTTATCCACGGGCCGTTCCCACGTCACCTCCCATGCAAACCAACCCAGCCCGCGCCAAGGATTACGTGCTCGTGATGGCAAACGCCCCAGCACCATCAGATGCCGGGGCGCAGTCAGGGGATGCCGTGCCTACAGTTCCACGACCTCGAACTCCATCAGGTCCGCACCGCTGGCTACCGGCTTCTTGCCGTCGTTGGACGCGTGGGCAGCTTCGGAACGCTTGTTGCGCCAGTTCTCGAAGTCATCGCGGGTGGCCCACTGGGTGTAGACGAAGTAGCGGTCCTCGCCATTCACCGGACGCAGCAGCTGGAAACCTTCGAAGCCAGGCTCCTGGTCAACCGAGTGCTTGCGGGCTGCGAAGCGCTTTTCCAGCTCCGGTCCTGCTTCGCCGGGAATCGACAGGGCATTAATGACAACAATCGACATGTCTCACCTTTCGTGACCCGGCAGATTCCGGGGTTGAATGCTACATTTCCCAGCCTACGCGCGAGCACCCTGTTCCGGGCGGCGTATGACGCCGCAACAGGCCAGCGCACTGCGGTCTCAGAGCCTCGCTACCGCCTGAGCGAGCAGTTTTCCGTAGGCGGCGCTGCCATGCGGTCCGGGATGGATCTTGTCCCGGGCAATGTCGTCAATACCCTCCGCGGTTCCGGCCCAGTCGATCAGATGGGTTCTGGAATCGGCTTCGGCGGCCGCGTGGAGTTTGCCGTTGACGCTGCCGATCCACTGTCGCGGAGCGTACGCCGTGACCAGCAGCAGTTCGCGCTTCGGTCCGAGGATCCGCCGGACTTCGTCCAGGGTTCCCGCCGGCAGGTCCCCATTGGTTCCAAGGCCAAGCACCACCACTTGGCGCAACTTACCAGCGCTTTTCAACTCCCGCAATTGTGCAGGCGCGTCCCAGATCTGCGCTCCGACCGAGGCATCAATAGAAATCCCCGGCAGCCTCTTCAACAGCTGCTGCGAGGAGGCGAGCATCACCGAATCCCCCAACGCCGTGACATCGCTTCCAGTGAGGTTCCGTGGGCTGCGCGCAGGTTCTCGCGAATCATTCGTCGATTCATGGGCAGTTGCGCCAGGAGGCGTCGCGTCGTTTGATTCCGGAACCCGGGCGGATTCTTGCTGTTCCGCCAAAACATCTTGGGCTTGGGTCAGCTGCTGTTCCAGCTGGCTTTGCTCCGGAGACGCAAGGAGCACGGACACAGCGCATGCCGGGACCAGCACCAAGGCCAGCAGCGGCAGCACCGAGGCGAAGCTTCCCGCCGTTCCGTTCCACACCCGTTTGACCCGCTCGGCGATGCGCCCGGACCAGCCAGCCACGGCGGTTTTGAAACCGTAACGCAGAATCGGCTCCTCGACGAACCGCCAGGACAGTTCGGCGGCCAGAACCACCAGCGGGATTGTGCACAGCACCGCTGCCGTGGCCGCCTGGGGCGGGAATACCGTTTGAGCCAGCAGCAGCAGCGGCCAGTGCCACAGGTACAGCCCGTAACTCCGGTTGCCCAACCAGCGCAAGCCTTTCAGGCCCAGCATCGCCCGTGTGGAGGTCCCGGATATCGTCAGCGTGAGGACCAGCAGCGTTCCGAGCAGGCTGAACAGCGCCATGCCGCCCTGATAAGCCGCGGCAGAAGTGTCCGGAAGGAAAAAGAATCCGCCCAGCATGGCCAGGAGCATCAGGACCTGGGACAGCTGGATGAACATCAGCTTCCGGCGCGGCACCGTCGCGTCCGCAGGTTTTCTGCTCGCGCTGGCTGCGGCGCCCGCGGATCCGAGCAACAAGCCGAAACCGTGCGTCCAGGTTCCGAAATACAGCACGCTTGAATCCTTGGACGGGTCGAAGCCCCAGGCCATACTCGCCGCGGAGGCAATGGCCAGGACCAGGATTCCGCACATCAAGGCCCGGCGGCTTCGCAGCAGCCACGCCAGCGCGGCCAACACCAGCGGCCACAGCAGGTAGAACTGCTCCTCAACTGCAAGTGACCAGAAGTGCTGGAAATACGCCGGTTCCATCGACGCGAAATAGCTGTTGCCGTGGGCAATCTGCATCCAGTTGCTGGTGTAGGTCAACGCGCCGGCCCACTGCCAGCGCAGCCCGGCTGGAAGCTGCCCCGCAGCCAGCAGTGCCAGCGCCGTTGAAACCACCAGCACCAGAACCATGGCCGGCAGCAGGCGCCTGGCTCGTCGGCTCCAGAAGGCGCGCAGGTCGGGGAATCGTCCGGCTTCCGTGCTCCGAAGCAGGCCGCCGGTAATGAGGTACCCGCTCAGGACGAAAAACAGGTCCACTCCGAGGAAACCTCCGGACAAGGCCGCAGGCCAGAAATGGTAAACGAGCACGGCAAGCACCGCGATGCCGCGCAGTCCGTCCAGGGCGAAATTGCGGGTCGGTGTTTCGCGGACGGGCGTGGCTGCACCCGGTGGTGGAGCTGCGAGGGAGACTTGATGATTCACGGTTAAGATGCTTCCAACACGCACCGACTGCCAGCTCCCGACCACCTATCGGCAATCCATCGGTTTTGTTACACAATCGACAGATTGCTCGACGGCAGTTTCAGGCGTTTTCACGGACTGCCGCGGGCATAATTGGCAGTGCCGGTCAGCGCTCCGCACACTTCCGGCAGACAATCGAAAGGGATTCCGTGGCTTTACGGCGTGCACTCGGCATGCTCTGCGCACTGCTGCTATGTTGTGGAACCAGTGCCTGCAGCACCAACGATCCGCTGCGGATCGAATCTCCGGCGCTCCCGACCACGCCTGCCGCGCAGTCCTCCGCACCATCAATCAACGATGAAAGGGCCTGGGAACAGCCTTTCTCTCCCGCGCAGGTCAGGCAGGTCCTGCTGGCCACCGACCTGGACGCCGTGAGCACCCGGGAGAACTCCGAAGCGGACATCCGCGAGTACCTGACCGAATGCGACAAATGCCTGGTCGCGCTGCCCGCCTACGAAACTGCAGGCGAAAAGTTCCAGATCTACTCCGTGAGCACCGCCGGGGACGCCTACAGCTTCGCTTCCTTCGCCATCCGTGATGCCAAGGGCACACCGGAGGTCGCGCTCGCCGTCGGAGGCTCGGACGTGTACCTGAGCGCGGGCAAGGAAGGCAGCCTTGTCGCACAGGAAGCTGTCTACAAACCCGATGACCCCATGTGCTGCCCCTCGGGCTGGTCGGTACGCATGTTCCGCTACCAGGATGGGCAGTTCATCCAAGGCGACTCCTTCGCCAGCCCGGTCGATCCGGCCGAGGATCAGGGGACGGAGCAGTGAGGGCCGATGGCGTCCGCGTGCTGATGATCGAGGACGACGCGGTCATCCGGGAGGCAACGAGCATCGGACTTGAGCGCCTGGGCTATCACGTCCTCGGGGCCGAGGACGGCTTGGAAGGCCTTGAGCTCTTCCGACGCCTGCAGAAAGAAGACCCGGTGGACGCGGTACTGCTGGATGTCATGCTGCCGACCATGAACGGAACCCAGGTCTGCCGCCAGATGCGCGGCTTCAGCAACATACCGGTGATCATGCTCTCGGCCCGCGGCGAAGGCCTGGACATGGTCACCGGGCTGGACGCCGGGGCGGACGACTATCTGGCCAAGCCGTTCGACCTGCAGGTGCTCGACGCCCGGTTGCGGGCGGTGCTGCGGCGCACCGCGATGCCGCAGGCCAACACCGTTGCCCATGGAGAACCGGTGCCGGACGCGAAGGGGCTGGACATCGATCCGCACCGGCTGGTGGTGACGCTGGATGCGCGGGAGATCCACCTGACTCCCACCGAGATGAAGATCCTGCTGATGCTCAGCGAGGATCCGGGGGTGGTCGTCTCGCGCAGCGATATCCTCTCCGAGGTCTGGGGCTACACCTGGGATGCCGACCACCGCGTCATCGATGTCCATGTCCAGCGGCTGCGCCGGAAGATCGGAGCATCGCGCATCGAGACAGTCCGCGGCTTCGGCTACCGGCTGCAGGATCAAGCGCCATGAGCCTGCGGTGGAAAATTACCGGGATGACCATCCTGTCGGTCCTGCTGACCTTGGTGATCTCGGCGCTGCTGGTGCGCCAGATGATCACGATTTCCGAGGAACAGCGGCTGCGCGACGAGGCCACCGGCTCGCTGAAGCAGGCGGTGCGGATCCTGGATGAGACGGGAATCAGCATCCTGGGAGCCAAGGTCAACGATCCGCAGCTGCCGGCCGAGGCCCGGGATGCCGCCAAGGCAGGCCAGTACATCACCTACCGTGCGAGGCTCGACGGCCAGGACATCATCTACGCGGCAGCCCCGGTCAGCCTGGGCACGCAGCCGGCAGTCCTGTCCCTGTCGGTGTCCTGGGCCAACAGCCAGCAGATGCGGCACAGCGTTGACACCGCCCTGCTCTGGGCAGGTGTCGCGACGCTGGTTCTGGTCTCGGCATTGGGCACGCTCATCGTTTCCCGCCTCGTCCAAAGGCTGTCCAAGGGCTCCCAGGCGGCGCGCGCCATCGCCTCCGGCGAGCGCCGGGTGCTGGTGGAAGACGCGATCGGCAAACCCTTCGGAGGCAAGGACGAAGTCGACCAGTTCGCCGAGGCAGTGGACGCCATGGCCCAGAAGCTGAACGCGAAGCTCGCGGCCGAGCAGCGTTTCTCCGCTGATCTCGCCCATGAGCTGCGCACCCCGTTGACCGGGCTGGTCACCGCCGCCAGCCTGCTTCCCGAATCGCGTCCCACGCAGCTTGTCCAGGACCGGGTCGCCAAGCTGCGCAACCTCGTCGAGGACCTGCTCCAGGTCTCGCGGCTGGAGTCAGGCGTTGAAACCGCCCAGCTCTCGGAGCTGGACCTTGATTCCTGCGTTGCCGACATCATCGGGCGCATCTGCGAACGGCGGCCCGAGCAGTGCGCACATCTCGAGCTTCAGCTGCAATCCGGCGGCAGCACGGTGCTGGTGGAACCCAAGCGTCTTGAGCGCATTCTGGAAAACCTCGTCAGCAACGCGTCGACCCATGGCTCCGGGGCAATCCTGGTCGGCACCCGGGGCACGAGCGTCAGCGTGCTGGACCACGGGCCGGGTTTTCCGCGCAGCATCCTCGACACCGGTCCTGAACGCTTCGTCTCCAAGGGTGGCGGCATCGGGTTGGGGCTGACCATCGCCAGCGGACAGGCGCAGGCCCTGGGCGCCACGATGAAACTGTCCAACCACGGCGGCGCCCGGGTGGAGCTCACGCTTCAGGCGCGCACGGCAACAGCGGCAGCTCCCAGATCTCCCAGTGCCTGAGCGCTTGGCGGCTATCGTGCATGCCCCGGCAGGGCAGGCAGGCTGCGGTGGCAGGCGGCCACTCCCGCGCGAATATGTCGTAGGGTCTGTCTGGCGCAACTGAGCAGGCCACCGGGAACCGGGTACTCGACGTCACGGCAACGCACCCGACTCACATTCCGAACATTCGCTGAGGGCGAGTTCTCTATTTAGCTTTGACCCAAGCGGTAATAATCCAACTTATAAGATTGAAGTTGGGCATTTCGTTCGTTGGTATCGCTTGGCAGTTGCGCTATTCATCGAAGAATGGAAACTAGTGTCTAATGAGCCAACGCCGCGGCTTCAGGCGCTTTGTCCTGCCCATTTCCTGGCTGCTGACCGGTTCGGTGATCGCCGTCAGTCTTGTCAGCCTCGCCTTCACCGGCAGCAGTTCGGCCAACGACGATCAGCTGGATCCCACTGGTGAAGTGCCGGCGGAAACCGTCACGGTCGGCAAGGCCACGGTGGAGAACACCCTGGCCATTACCGGGACCATCAAGCTCGATGAAGCCCAAACGCTCAACGCCCCGGTGGACGGCGTCGTGAAATGGGCCTTCGTCAAGCCCGGCGACAACGTGAGCAAGGGCGCCCGGATCTTCCAGATCCGCGCCGAAATCCAGCCCGAGGCCACGGACACCGCCAGGTCCGCTGACAACGGCTCGAAGTCCGCGGACGAACAACACCAGACGCCGGCCAAAGCCGTGGTGACGTACCACGACGTGCGCGCCACAGCCACGGGCAAGGTCGGCAAACTCGCCATCGCGCTCGAGGACGAGGTCACCAAGGGCACAGCCCTGGGCAAGATGCAGCCGGAGAACTTCTAGGCAGTCGGCACCATCAACCCGTTGGACCGCTACCGGCTCACGGAACGCACCCAGAGCGCCGAGATCTCCATCGAGGGAGGTACCGAACCATTCGATTGCAAGAACCTGTCCGTAGTGGACTCCGCCTAGGAAACCCTTGAGGCGGCGCCGGGCTCCGAGCTGGAATCCGACTCCACGATCCAGGGCATCGAGCCGGGCATGGGCTCCTTGGACGACGGAGGGCAGCCCGGCGGTGGGTCGGGCAGCGAAATCTCCTGCGACGTCCCCGAGCATGGGGTGGTCTTCGAACGTCTGTCCATGTGCATGGACATCGATGCCGGATCGGCCGAGAACGTGCTGATAGTGCCGGCCACCGCGGTGGCCGGCAGGCTCGGGGTGCTGATCTCCATGGCAATCGTCAGCAACCCGAGGCTGATCAATTCGGTGCTGGCCACCGGCCTGGACGAAATGCCGGGCTTCCTGGTCAGTGCCCCCTGCTGGGCATGGGGGTTTCCGTTGCGGTAGGCGCGCTGACAGGTGTGATGCCGGCACGCGTGCGGATAGTGGACGCGATCCGCGTCTGATCCGTCCAGAGCTTGCGGGACCGGCGGGCATTGAGACTATTCCTCGGTGCCCGCCGCCTGCAATTAACATCCCATATGAGTGCGATATGACCGTGATAGCGATATAGGCATCACCGGCAGGAGCCGAATCATGGCAAAGTCAATTACATGGCACTTGATAAACCCGAGCGAACAAATATGTCGGCGGACCCCGCCCCCGCCCCGGCACGCGATGATGCGCAGCCGAAACCTTCCGTCATGACACGGATCGGCGGCTTCCTTCCCGGTATCATTCTGTGCCTGGCAATGGGCGGCGTGTCGCTTGCCGCGGCCCGGCTGGTGCCGGGCATGAGCGCGCTGCTGATCGCGATCCTGCTCGGCGCACTGTGGCGCAACCTGGCGCCCGTGCCGGCGGTCTTCGGCCCCGGCGTCACCTTCTCCGGGAAAAAGCTGCTGCGTACCGGCATCGTGCTGCTGGGGTTCCAGCTCTCGCTGGGCGCCATCCTGGCCCTCGGCCCGGGCGTGCTGGTCATCGTGGTCCTTTGTGTGGGCGTCACCTTCCTGGCTACCGTATGGATCGGCGGACGCATGGGCATTGAGCTACCCCAACGTCTGCTGATCGCCGCCGGATTCTCCATCTGCGGCGCGGCCGCCGTGGCCGGCGCCGAGGGCGCCACCCGGGCCAAGCAGGACCAGGTGGCCACCGCCATCGGCCTAGTGGTGCTCTTCGGTACCCTGATGATCCCGCTGACCCCTGCGCTGGGCGTGCTGCTGGGCCTGAGCGAGACGAACATCGGCGTGCTCATCGGCGCCTCCACCCACGAGGTGGCCCAGGTGGTCGCCGCCGGCGGCGCCGTGGGCGCCACCGCACTGAGCGTGGCAGTCACGGTGAAGCTGGCCCGCGTGGTCATGCTCGCCCCGATCATGGCCGGGCTGTCCCTCTACATGAGTCGCAAGCACAACGTCGAGGGCGGCAAGAAGCCGCCGCTGGTCCCGCTGTTCGTGGCGCTGTTCCTGGTCGCCATGCTGATCCGCACCACCGGCATCCTGCCCGCGTCGTTCCTGTCGCTGGCTTCCACCGCGCAGACCATCCTGCTGGCTGCCGCCATGTTCGCGCTGGGCCTGGGAGTGCACCTGAAGTCGATCGTGAAGTCCGGCGGACGCGCACTGGTGCTGGCA
The DNA here is from genome assembly GCF_001454985.1 of Arthrobacter sp. YC-RL1. Taxonomy (NCBI): domain Bacteria; kingdom Bacillati; phylum Actinomycetota; class Actinomycetes; order Micrococcales; family Micrococcaceae; genus Arthrobacter; species Arthrobacter sp. YC-RL1. The sequence goes on along the minus strand of NZ_CP013297.1, from coordinate 445,150 downwards.
CTGCTGTCCACCCTGGTCATCCTGGTCATCGCCGTGGTCGGCGCGCTGCTCTACAGCCCGATCCAGTAGGCCAGCTGCCTCACGACGAGGACGAATCCGCGAATTCCGGCGGCCAGCAGATCTCATCACGCTCCAGCAGCAGCTCTTCGCCCGGCTGAGTGGTCTGTTCCGGCGACCATTCGCAGCCGAGCTCCGCCTGGGTGCGCGTCCAGAACTCATTGTGCACCCGGCGCCAATATTCAAGCGAGAGATCCCCTTCGCCTTCGGCGGCGGCGAACTCGGCGGGCACGTCGAAGAAGCTGGAGCGCTGCACAGAAACCACGCGCTGGATGATCCGCGGTTCGCCCGAACCGTCGCACACTATCCAGCGGTCCCCCGCCTTGGGTTCGGGTTCGCCATGCTGCTTATATTCCTTGGCCAGCGAGGAGGTGGCACGCTTGGTTCCGTACATGACCTCATGCAGTAGCTCGTCGGCCAGCTCGGCGCTGTCGCCGTAGCATTCGACCACATAGCCCGGCGCGTCCTCGGGCGCGATGGAGCGGGCGGACAGGTACGCGAGCCACATTTTCTCTGCGGCTTCTAGGTTCAGCTCGGGCAGTTCGCTCATGTGGCCATCGTACTGGTCGTCCAGCTCGAACTCCCTGTAGAAGTCGGGGTTGGACGGCATCAGGAACCGGATCGCCTGGCCGCCGTGCACATGGGGCATGTTCACCCGCAGGACGGCTTCGCCGACACAGAAAATCGACATTCCGCTGAGGCTGTATTTCGTCATCCGGCAATCCTTCGTCGGGTCCGGCCAGATGACCTCCGCAGGCTTGAATCGCAGCTTCACGTCGTATTTCTGCGCCGGCTCCCCGGGAATGCTCACGAAGTCATGGGCTGGCCCGCAAGTCCCTCGGCCCGCTGCATCAAGATCTGCACCGGCTGCGCATACAAATCCTCGTCTGACTCGTCCGGAGGTATCGGAGCCGGATGTGGTTCCGGGTGCATGCACTGAAGGCTGCTTGACGAAATACGTCGGGACATCCATCGTCGCGACCTCTCTGGACGACAAGCTGTCCGGCGCGAGTTTCCGTAGCCTGTTGAATGCAGGAGGGTTGTCCTTTTGATGCTTCAGGGGGCATGAATGCCTATCTCAGAGCTGGCCAGCGGTCTTCCTGCGATGTGACTTCGCCCGGTTCCCCAGAATCCACGGGAGGCAGAGGCCAATGAGGAGAGCGATCTCGACGGGCATGCCGGCGTAGTACATGATCTGTGCGCCCGTCTGGGCGTCGGTTACTTGCAGGCCTGCAGGAGGCATCGCGTAGAGGCTTTTGGCCAAGATGTTATGGGCAGCAATGGCCATGACCATCACAGCCGCGCGTTCTCCGGGGCTTCGCCGGTGTGGCGCGGGATCCGGCCCGCCGAGAATTGCATAGGAGAACAGATAACCCGCCAACAGCACGTGCAACTGGATGAAGGCACCCACCAGCAGGTTGTGGTGCATCAGTACGAACAGCGGCGATCTATAGATCAACCAGAGTCCGCCGACATTCAAGATCGCCGCCACGAAGGGGTTCGCCACGAAACCAGCCGCTTTGCCGGAAAGAAGCCGTCCAAGCCGTCGGGCGGTGGCATGCGGCAACGCCCGCAGGGTCAGCGTGACCGGCGCTGCAAGCACCAGCATCAAGGGGGCCAACATTCCCAGTAACACGTGGACGACCATGTGCACGGGGAAATCATGGTGCGCAAGCTGGGCCAGAGGACCATACACGGAAACCAACACCAGCAGGCAACCGGCAAACCAGGATACCGTACGGTGCGCTGGCCAAGTGCTCCCCTGTTCCCGAAGCTTTTTATGCGCCAGCCCGTAGAGCACCATGGCCGACATAACTGCCGCCACCCAGATGAGCTGCGCGGGATCCGTGGCCCACGTTTGATCCACGGCCTTAGTCACGATTCGTGCCTGCGCTGCATTCGACTCGTCATGGCCCAGAGGGCAATCCCGGCTGCGAGCATCACGGCGGCGACCACGTTCCACACCACATCATAGGGAAGCAGCGGAACTCCATACCTGATCTGGTGCAGGCCCAGCAGCTTATGCTGGACCAAGCCGTCATACAGCTGGAAGAATCCCGCTCCGGTGAGCATGCCGGCGGCAAATGTCAGCTTGGCGAACTTGGCATCGCGGACCAGCCCCACCATCAGCAGCAAGCCCGCGACGGTCGCAAACCAACTGAACGCGTGAAACAGCCCGTCGGACACCAGGCCCATGGAACTGCTGGACCTGTCGTAAAAGTGGTGCCAGTGCAAGAGCTGGTGGAAGACCACTTCGTCCAGGAACGCTACGCTTCCGAGCCCCAGGAACACTCCGGCGGACAGGTTTCGGCCACGCGCTGTGACGGGAAGATCCATCGGCGCTCACTCCCGGGGGGTGCCGGTATCCGGCTTCGAGCCGTCGGAGGCCTCGTCCAGGTCTTCCTCGCGTTCCAGCTCTGCAGCGATCCGCAGCTGCTTGCCCTCGCGGATGTCCTTCTCCTCCTTGGACAGCTGCTTCTCGCTGGCCTTGATGTCCCGCGGAGGAAGCTGGATTGAGCTCTCTGCGGCAATCCCGGACTGAAGCTGCCGGGCGCGCTCCACTTCCGAATCGAACACGACGCCGAAGAGCAACGACAGATTGCCGATCCAGATCCACAACAGGAGCACGATTACGCCGCCAATGGCGCCGTAGGTTTTGTTGTAGTTCGAGAAGTTGGCGACGTAGAAGAAGAATCCAAGGGTGGCAATGGCCAGGATCAGCAGTGCAATAGCCGATCCGAGGCTGATCCAGCGGAATTTTGGTTGCCGCACGTTCGGCGTGCCGTAGTAGAGCAAGGCGATCATGAGCACCGCCGCCAGCACAATCACCGGCCATTTGGCGATATTCCAGACCATGATCGTGGTTTCCCCGAGCCCGACGACATCTCCGATGGTCTGGGCCACTGGTCCCGAGACGACGAGCAAGATGATCAGCAACGCCGCGCACAGGAGCAAGACCAAGGTCACCAGCAGCATGATCGGCTTCAGCTTGTACGCCGGGCGGCCCTCTTGCACGTCGTAGATCTGGTTGATGGAACGGCCAAATGCCCCCACATAGCCCGAGGCGCTCCACAGCGCACCGATCAAACCGACGGCAAAAGCCAGTCCTGCCGACGGCGCCGCGGACAGTTGCTCAATCGGTTGCCGGAGCGTCTCAACCACTTGGTCGCTGGCAAACCGATCGAGAATATCGATCATGGTCTTGGTGGTGGTTTCGGCTTGACCCACCAATCCCAGCAGCGAGACCAAAGCCAGCAGGCCGGGGAAGATGGAGAGCATCGCGAAGTAGGTCAGTGAGGCGGCCAGGTCCGTGCACTTGTTGCGGGAGAACTCGCTCAGCGAACGCTTGAAAATGTACTTCCACGAATTGCCGTGAAGCTGGACCGGCGAATCCGGTTTCGAGTCGTCCTCCGGTTCAGGGGCATTCTTGTACTTGCGCCGCGTATCCGTGGCCGTTCCTTCATCCACGTCCGGGCGACCTTCAAACGGGTGACCAGATGCCCCGGTTGACTTGACCATTTCCAAACCTCCGCGAGATCTTCGACTGCTCGTGTCCTTTTGCCGACATTGAAGCAGGATCCGGTGAAGCGCATCAATGGCATTGCCGAAATACTCAGGAAGAGTGGCGCGCGGCTAGGGTTGCGGCGTGGCTGCCAGTTCCGCTCCGTAACCGGATCTGGACATGTCCACTTCCAGTGAGCCGAAGTCATCAGCATCTGCCGTGTCGCTGTCGGCAGTGCGGTACGCGCGGTAGCGCAGCACCGCAGGCGACTGGAAGGCCAGTTTCTCGGCAATGATCTCGGGCTTGGACTTGTCCCCCGGGGCGTCGAAGACCTTGCGCGCAAACTGGTAGGGAACCCAGCGGGCGCCCAAGTCATCCTCGCCGTGCAGCGAGGCCTCGTAGGCTTCCTCCCAGCGCTGGGTGATGCGTTGCTGCGAGACCTCGAACGGCACGCGCACCTCCACGATCTCGACACGGTAGCCTGCCTCGTCCAGCTCGGCCATCAGCTGCTTCGCTCCATCCGCCGAGTGCAGCACCTTGTCCACCACGATATTCACTCCCTCGGCAATGCACTGGCTGCGCAACTGGGTGGAGAGCTGGGAGGATTCCTCATGCACCAAGGTCGCCAGCTCCAACGGGAAGAACTCTTCCCCCGCCGTCTCACGCCGCTTGACCTCATCGGGCTTGATCGTCGCTTCATAGCTGCCGTCAGCCTGCGCTTGGCGCAGCAGAAGCTCCTTGAATTCATCGGCGTCCAGCACCAGATAATCCTCCAGATGCTCGCCGAGCAGCTCCTTGAGCAAGGTGCTCTTCCCCGCCCCCGGAGCGCCAGCCAGGATGACAGCACGCCGCTCCTGTTTGGCCCTGGGCCATTTGCGGCGATAGTCGGATTTCAGCCGTTCGTGCAGCTTGCGGCGCTCCGGCTTGGGCTTCATGGTGTCGCCCCCGTCTTGGTAGAACCATTCGGGATTGGACACCGTGATGTTCTCCGAGTCCTGCGCCAGCGCCTCGCCCGGCCGCGACATGCGATCCACGGTGCGTCGGTGGTGTTCAATCTCCTCTTTTGCCGCCATGTGCCGTTCCTTCCTTTTCCTCCACCGTAGCGGGGCGGATTTCCGGGTGCGAGAACGCGGCCCGGAATTCCAGCCGGTTTCCAGCAAAAACACCCCAGGATGCCGCCGGCCACCGGCGGCATCCTGGGGTGTTGCGACTCTCTGCGGTTCTAGGCTTCGCCGCGGCGGATCAGCTTCCCGCGGGGGGTCGCGAAGTCCACGTCGTTGCCGGCGATGATCGAGCGGCGCACCACGCCGGCCAGGGTCTTGCCGTGGTACGGCGAGATCGGGTTCTTGTGGTGCAGCTTCTCCACGTCCACCACGAAGGCGTCCTCCGGGGCGAACAGCGCGAAGTCCGCATCATTGCCCAGGGCGATGGAGCCCTTGTGCTTCAGGCCCGCCAGCTCGGCAGGCTTCACCGCCATCCACTGCACAACCTGTTCCAGGGCGATGCCACGCTTCTGCGCTTCGGTCCAGATGAGCGGCAGGCCCAGCTGCAGCGAGGCGACGCCGCCCCAGGCCACGCCGAAGTCGCCGTTCTCCACGTCCTTCAGGTCGATGGTCGAGGGCGAATGGTCCGAGACGATGCAGTCGATGATGCCTTCTTCCAGGCCCTTCCACAGCAGCTCACGATTGGAGGCCTCGCGGATCGGCGGGCAGCACTTGTAGGCGGTGGCGCCGTTCGGGATCTCCTCGGCCAGCAGCGTCAGGTAGTGCGGGCAGGTTTCCACAGTGATCTTCACGCCGTCCGACTTCGCGGTCTTGATCATCGCCAGCGCATCCGAGCTGGACAGGTGCAGCACGTGGGCGCGTACCCCGGTCCAGCGGGCGCGCTCGATCACCTGGGCGATCGCCACGTTCTCCGCGCCGCGCGGACGCGACTTCAGGAAACGGTCGTACTGGTCGCCCTGGGCTTCCGGGGCGTGGTCGATGGCGCTGGAGTCCTCGGCGTGCACGATCATCAGCGAGTCGAAAGACTTCAGGACCTCCATGTCCTCTTCCATCTCGTCCACGGTCAGCGACGGAAACTCGTCGACGCCCGAGTGCAGCAGGAAGCACTTGAAGCCGAAGACGCCGGCGTCGTGCAGCTCGCGGAGGTTCTCCTTGTTGCCGGGGATCGCCCCGCCCCAGAAGCCGATGTTCACGTAGGCCTTCGGCTGCGCCGCGGCCTTCTTGATCTCCAGCGCTTCCAGATTCACCGTCGGCGGGATGGTGTTCAGCGGCATGTCGATGATGGTGGTGACACCGCCCGCGGCGGCGGCCTTGGTGGCGGACTCGAAGCCCTCCCACTCGGTGCGGCCCGGCTCGTTCACGTGCACGTGGGTATCGACCAGGCCCGGGAGCAGCACCTCATCGGCTCCAACGTCGATCACGCGTTCGCCCTGCAGGTTGTTGCCCAGGGGTTCGATCGCGACGATCTTGCCGTCGCGCACGCCGATTTCCCGCGCGGAAATCCCCGCGGTGGTCAAGATGCGTTCTCCGCGCAGCACCAGATCGTACTGGGCCTGTGCGGATGAACGTGCGTCGTGTTCAACAGCTTCGTTGATGCTCATGAGGCGTTCCTACTCGTTTGAAATCTGTACTTCGTGATTCAGGCTCTAAACGAGTCTAATTGGTTGTGGCGCGGGACACACCCTTTTGGTGAACCGGTGTCCCGCGCCAAACTTCGTGGTGACTAGGCAGTGACGACTGGCCTTCAGGCATCCACGGTGACACTGCCGCCCAGCGGCACCAACGCGGTTGGCGCATCGCCAGGCTCCAATGCCAGGTCCTCGAATTCATTGACGGCATCCAGCTGCGCGCCCATCGCGATGTTGGTGACCTTTTCCAGGATCACTTCCACCACCACCGGCACCTGGTGCTCGTCGGCCAGGTCCTTGGCCTGGGCGAAGCCCTCGGCCAGCTTGGCAGGGTCCTGAACGCGCACTGCCTTGCAGCCCAGGCCCTCGGCGACTTTGACGTGGTCCACGCCGTAGCCGTTGGTCTCGGGGGAATTGATGTTGTCGAAGCCCAGCGAGACGTGGTAGTCCATCTCGAACGGTCGCTGCGACTGGCGGATCAGGCCCAGGTAGGAGTTGTTCACGACCACGTGCACGTACGGCAGCTTGAACTGCGCGCCCACGGCGAGCTCCTCGATCATGAACTGGAAGTCGTAGTCTCCGGAAAGGGCGACCACGCGCTCGCCCGGCTTGCCGCGCACGACGCCCAGGGCGGCCGGTCCGGTCCAGCCCAGCGGGCCGGCCTGTCCGGCGTTGATCCACTTGCGCGGACCATAGACGTGCAGCATCTGCGCGCCGGCGATCTGGCTCAGGCCGATGGTGGACACATAGGTGGTGTCCTGGCCGAAGGCCGCGTTCATCTCCTGGTACACGCGCTGCGGCTTGATCGGGATGTTCTCGAAGTTGGTCTTGCGGTGGCCGGTGCCCTTGCGGGCGGTGGCCGCATCGGCCCACTGCGAGTAGTCCGGGAGCGATCCGGCGGCCTTGCGCTCGCGCACGACCTCCAGGATCGCGTCGATCGCCGCGCCGGCGTCCGAAGCGATGCCCAGGTCCGGGGAGAACACGCGTCCGATCTGGGTGGACTCGATGTCCACATGGATGAACTTGCGCCCCGCGCGGTAGGTGTCCAGCGCTCCGGTGTGCCGGTTGGCCCAGCGGTTGCCCAGGCCCAGCACCACGTCGGACTCCAGGAAAGTGGCGTTGCCGTACTTGGTGTGGGTCTGGATGCCGACCATGCCCGACTGCAGGCGGTGGTCATCCGGGATGGCGCCCCAGCCCATCAGGGTCGGGGACACCGGGATGTTCAGCTCTTCGGCCAGCTCGACCAGCTTCCCGGACGCATTGGCGTTGATCACGCCGCCGCCGGCGATGATGATCGGCTTGGTGCCGCTGGTCAGCAGGTCGACGATCTTCTCCGCCTGGCCGCGGGTGGCCTTGGGCTTCTCAACCGGCAGCGGCTCGTAGGCGTCGATGTCGAAGTCGATTTCCGCCAGCTGCACGTTGATCGGCAGGTCCAGCAGTACCGGGCCGGGGCGCGAGGAGCGCATGACTTGGAAGGCCTTGGCGAAGGTCCCCGGAACCAGGCCCGGCTCCAGGATGGTGGAGGCGTACTTGGTGACCGGCTTGGCAATGGACTCGATATCCACTGCCTGGAAGTCTTCCTTGTGCAGCACGCTGGTCGGCGCCTGTCCGGTGATGCACAGCATAGGGATGGAGTCGGCGATCGCGGCGTACAGGCCGGTGATCATGTCGGTGCCGGCAGGGCCGGAGGTGCCCAGGCACAAACCGATCTTGCCGGTGGCCCGCGAGTAGCCGTCAGCCGCGTGGCTGGCGCCCTCGACGTGGCGGTGCAGGGTGTGGCGGATGCCGCCATGCTGCTTCATCGCCGAGTACAGCGGGTTGATGGCTGCGCCTGGCAGGCCGAAGGCCTCGGTAGCGCCTTCCTTTTCCAGAATCAGCACAATGGCGTCTACAGCGCGCATTTTTGCCATGGGTTTCACTTCCTAGGAATTTTCGGGTGCCCGGTGCCGGCGGAACTGAGCGGGAACGCCGGCGGCGGGTCTTGGAGAGAGGGAGAGGTAGTGTCCTGCGGCGGACACCCGGGCGCATGAGTCACCATGACTTCGCGCCCTTGAGCATCGGAATCCGGCACTGAACTGGAACAGAGCTCAGTGCGCGCCGCTGATGTTTTCTCGTGCGGTGCCGTGTCATCACCGGCAGCAAGTCAGCAGCATCTGTGGGATCGGCGCGCGGCCGGATATCCGAGGGATTGAAGGTGCCCGGCGAGTCCGCCGCAGGAAGTTTTTCGGTCGGCTAGGCGCCGACGGTTTCCTCGACCTTGCCCGACAGGCGCTGTACGCCGCGGAAGAGGCCCGAGTGGTCCAGCGCACCGTCGCCGCTGGCCACGGTGGAGGTCACCAGCTGGGCGACGAGTGCGCCGAGCGGAAGCACCACGCCGGCCTCGCGGGCGGCGGAGGTGACGATGCCCATGTCCTTGTTGTGCAGGGCCAGGCGGAAACCCGGGGCGAATTCGCGGTCCAGGATCTTCTGGGCCTTCTGGTCGAGCACAGCCGAGCCGGCCAGGCCGCCGCCGAGGACCTTGATGGCCGCGTCGGTATCCACGCCGTAGGCCTCGAGGAAGACCACTGCCTCGCTCAGCGCCTGGATGTTAGCGGCGACGATCAGCTGGTTGGCGGCCTTCACGGTCTGGCCGGAGCCCGACGGGCCGACCAGCACGATGGTCTTGCCCACCGCGTCCAGCACCGCCGCGGCGGCATCGAAGTCAGCCTGCTCGCCGCCGACCATGATGGACAGCACGCCGCCGATCGCGCCGGCTTCGCCACCGGAGACCGGGGCATCCAGCGGACGCAGACCCGCGGCGCGGGCGTCTGCGGCCAGGCTGGCCGAGACGTCAGGGCGGATCGAGGAGGTGTCGATCCACAGTGCGCCGGCCTTCGCGTTGGCGAAGACGCCGTCCTTGCCGGAGACAACGGCTTCCACGTCCGGGGAGTCCGGCACCATGGTGATCACCACGTCAGCGTCCTCCACGGCCTCGGCGACGGATCCGGCGCCCTTGCCGCCGGCGGCGACCAGGGCGTCGATGGCCCCCTGGCTGCGGTTGAAGCCGGTGACGGTGAAGCCGGCGTTGACCAGGTTCTTCGCCATTGGCAGGCCCATGATTCCCAGGCCGATGAATGCTACGTTCTGCGACATGTTTCTACTCCAAAAAATTTGCGGTGGTGCGATGGGTGCTTAGTCGCTGGCGGAAGCGGTCTTCAGCCAGTCGAAGGCGGTGGCGGCGTCCTGCTTGTATTCCAGGGAGACCTTGCCCGCGTAGCCCAGCTCGCGGGAGCGGCTGATCCAGTCCAGCAGCGGCAGGTTGCCGGTGCCCGGAGCTCCGCGGCCCGGGGCGTCGGCGATCTGGATGTGGCCGAAGTCCTTGGCGTGCGCCTCGATGACGGCTGCCACGTCGTCGCCGTTGACCGCCAGGTGGTAGAAGTCGGCCAGCAGGGCTATGTTCTGGCCGCCTGCCGCCTTGACCGCGTCCACCACAGCGAGTGCGTCCGTGGCGGTCTTCAGCGGGTAGGCCTCGGTGCCGGAGACCGGCTCGATCAGCACGGTGCCGCCGATCTTGGCGACTCCCGAGGTGGCGGCGAGCAGGTTCTTCACTGCCAGCTCGTCCTGCTCCGCCGCGGTGAAGCCGTCCAGGCGGTTGCCGTACAGGGCGTTGAAGGAGGTGCAGCCGGTGGCTTCGCCGATGGCGGCGACCACTTCCACATTGTCCTTGAACTCGCCGCAGCGTCCCTTCCAGGAGACCAGGCCGCGGTCGCCGGCAGGCATGTCGCCGGCGAAGAAGTTCAGTCCGTCCAGCTGCACGCCGGCGTTCTTGATGGAAGCAACGAATTCGTCGACCTGCTTATCGGTCGGCACGGCCTCTGCGAAGGGCCACCAGAACTCGACGCTGTCGAAGCCGGCAGCCTTGGCTGCGTCGGCGCGCTCCAGGACTGGGAGTTCGGTGAGCAGGATCGAGCAGTTCAGAGTGTACGACACTGGTTTTTCCCTTCGAGACCGTGCCCCAAGATTCCGCTTTATGGAATTTGGGTTTTGCTTTATGAAAACTGTAGGGCGAGATCCGCGTCACTGTCAAGCGCTACCCGGAACCCCGCGAAACATCGCGGGCAGCCGGCGCTAAATAAGTCTCCGTGCACCTCCGAACCGCCCGGGCCGACGCGCGAAAAAACTGATTTTTTTCCACGAGGCGAACAAATTTCTCCGAGATTTTTCCAAATTTGGCCCGCAGCACGAGGGGGCCGATGGCACCCCTCAGCCCGACCTGATGAATTTCTTGCATCAGGGCGCCGCGCCCCCGCGCCCCACTAGTGCGAAACGAAATATTTCACCCGCGTCCAGTTATCTCGCATTGCGGAATCTGTATTTTTTATTGCGGTAATGTGACCCATCACATACAGTTAATTCACCAAGCACGATTGGCACATATCTCGGAGTCAGATTCAATACTCAGGAGCAGCCATGCAGAATCACTTCAGCACGGAGCACAGCATGAACCCGGTCGGCGAAACTTCGCTTCCGGTCCTGCCGTTCTCCGGCACGCCGGCAGAGTTCTATTCGAACTTCGGCATGCCGATCTACCCGTAGCGCCCCTCCCGCCGCCGTCGAACCCACGCGTTCAGACCCGCCGCGCACGCCTACCAGTAGATCCCGCCGCCCCGCCATCATCCAGGCACTTCCCGCCTTCCGGCCGCGGCCCCTGTTAAAGGATGTCCATCATGGCGCAGAATACGCCTCAAGCTTCGCCTGCCCTTGCGGCAGAAACCGGGCACAACCGGTCGGGAATCGATCCCGCCAACCCCTATGAGCTCAGCCCCTCGCTCTACAACCAGGATCTCGCCCCGACCACCCGGTCCGGACGCACCTGGAGCGCCTACAGCATCTTCACCCTGTGGGCCAACGACGTTCACTCGCTGGGCAACTACGCCTTCGCCATCGGGCTCTTCGCCCTGGGCATGAGCGGCTGGCAGATCCTGGGCGCGCTGGGCATCGGCGCGGTCCTGCTCTTCGCGCTGCTGACCCTCTCGGGGTTCATGGGCGAGAAGACCGGCGTCCCGTTCCCGGTCATGAGCCGCATCGCCTTCGGCATCAACGGCGCCCAGATCCCTGCGCTGCTGCGCGGGGCTGTTGCCATCGCCTGGTTCGGCATCCAGACCTTTCTGGCCTCCCAGGTGCTGTCCGTCATGGTCATCGCCCTGGCGCCCGGCGCCGCAGGCCTGACCGAGACCAGCTTCCTCGGCCTGAACACGCTGGGCTGGATCTGCTTCGTGGCCCTGTGGGGCATCCAGCTGGTCATCGTCAGCTACGGCATGGAGATGATCCGCAAGTACGAGGCATTCGCCGGCCCGATCATCCTTGTCACCTTCCTGGCGCTGGCGATCTGGATGCTCTTCGAATCCGGATTCAACGTCTCCATGCACACCAGCACCCCCAAGTCCGGGCTGGACATGTGGGTCGGCATGTTCGGCGCCGCCGCCCTGTGGGTCTCCATCTACGGCACCTTCGTGCTGAACTTCTGCGACTTCACCCGCGGCGCGGTCTCCAAGAAGGCAATCGTGCGCGGCAACTTCTTCGGCATCCCGCTGAACATGCTGTTCTTCGGCGCCATCGTCGTGGTTCTGACCGGCACGCAGTTCTCCATCAACGGGGACATCATCAGCTCGCCGTCCGACGTGGTCGAGGCGATCCCGAACACCTTCCTGCTGCTGCTGGCCTCCGGCGCGCTGCTGGTGCTGACCATCGCGGTGAATCTGATGGCGAACTTCGTCGCCCCGACCTACGCGCTGACCAACCTGTTCCCCAAGCACCTGGACTTCCGGAAGGCGGCGCTGATCTCCGGCGCGATCGGCCTGGCCATCCTGCCGTGGAACCTGTACAACTCACCCGAGATCATCAACTACTTCCTGGGCGGCCTGGGCGCGCTGCTCGGCCCACTGTTCGGCATCATCATGGCGGACTACTGGCTGGTGCGCCGTGCGCGCATCAACGTCATGGACCTGTACCGCTCCGAGCCGGACGGCACCTACTACTTCACCCGCGGCTTCAACTTCCGCGCGATTGCCGCCCTGGCCATCAGCTCCGTGATCGCGTTGCTGCTCGCGTTCGTCCCGGCCCTGCACGTTCTCGGCGCCTTCGCCTGGTTCCTGGGATCGGGCGCCGGCGCGCTGACCTACCTGGCCTTGGCCAAGCGCCACCAGAACCTCGTCGACCTGGACGGCGAAGCCATCGCCGTCACCCCGAAGCACTAGGAGCCGACCATGCGCATTCTTGTACTGAACGTGAACACCACCGCATCCATGACCCACGCCATCGGCGACTCCGCCCGCCAGGTCGCCTCCCCCGGCACCGAAATCGTGGAGCTGACCCCTGACTTTGGCGCCGACAGCTGCGAGGGCAACTTCGAAAGCTACCTGGCCGCGCTGGCCGTCATGGACAAGGTCGCGAACTACACCGAGCCCTTCGACGCGGTCATCCAGGCCGGCTACGGCGAGCACGGGCGCGAGGGCCTGCAGGAGCTGCTGGACGTTCCGGTGGTGGACATCACGGAGGCCGCCGCGTCCACCGCCCAATTCCTGGGCCACAAGTACTCTGTGGTCACCACCCTGGACCGCGCGGTGCCGCTGATCGAGGACCGGCTGAAGCTGGCCGGGCTCACCGACCGGCTGGCCTCGGTGCGCGCCAGCGGGCTGGGGGTGCTGGAGCTGGAATCCGACCCGCAGCGCGCGGTGGAAGCCATCGTCGAGCAATCCCGCGCCGCCGTGGAGCAGGACAAGGCCGAGGTCATCTGCCTGGGCTGCGGCGGCATGGCCGAGCTGGAGGAGCAGGTCGCTGCGGCCACGGGCGTGCCGATCGTCGACGGAGTCCGCGCCGCGGTCACCATCGCCGAATCACTTGTCCGCATGGGGCTGAGCACCTCCAAGGTACGCACCTACGCCCCGCCGCGTCCCAAGCAGATCACCGGCTGGCCCATCACCCGTCAGCCGGCCGACGCCGGGACGCGCGCCTAGCAAACAGGGAGTCCCAGCCTAGTTGCCGCACAGAATCCCGTCCTAGACTCGTAAGTACCTCATGAAGGTGCGAGTGATGACATGGAGATCCCCGCTGCTGATGCAGCGGGGATCTCTTCACGTCAGCACTAACAGATAAAAGAAATCAACGCGCAATTGTCACGATGTGCGGGTTTCCAAGTCCAACCTAACCCCACCGGGCAATCCCTCCAATCGGAGCGATCCGCGAATTGAACGGTAGATATGGCCAATTATGTGTGCAGCTAGAAGTTTGCTGGATATCAATTCCTACATTCCGCGGGGATTGCGCCCATCACTGTCTTCTCGGGCCGCCCAGTAGAGCGAAAAGGCGTCGACGTTGGCTGTATCATCGCCTGACCGAACCAGCACAGGTCTCCCGGTCTTGAAGTGCCGCTCCATCTCAGCTACCAATGAGCAGTGCAGATCGAGGACCCTTCGAATGCATACTACGAACTTCCCAAGGCACGGGACTAGCTATCCGAGCTAGTCACGAACTTGGATATCAGGACCAAGGCCGAGTTCTGCCAGCTGGCCTTCGTTGAATAGCGGAGCGCAAGAAGTCACGTCATGGCCGCGGCTTCATGAGCTGTTCATTTGCACCGGCGAAAACAAGGCTCGAATGATTGATGGAACGATCAGGTCCGCCATTCGTGTCATGGTTCTTCTCAAGCCGGTCCGAGAGACCCGAATGGCGGCCTCAAGACGACTGGCAGCTCCATTGCAAACTTCAGAATGCAGCGATGCCCTACCTCTGTCTCGATCTCTTACAGGAGTGATGCAGTGCTGGCGTGGATTCATTCATGGTAGATGACGTCCTCGGCGAAGCACCAGATGCCAAAGAACTCATCCTTGTCGTCTGTCGTAAGGACATAAACCAATCCCTGGGCCCGTTTGGTCGCTCTTGCTTCCAAACATACATTGGCTCCCAATATCGGCAGAGTTGCTGAAACTTGCTTAAAAGGTGAGTAGTAGACCGTTTTAGCGTTCCTGTTTGGATTGAAGCGCAACACATCGTAGGTGGCTCCACGGTAGCTGAACTTACGCCCCGAGAGGTCTCCGGTAGGCGGTGGTTTCTTTGGTTCGCTCACTTGTGGAACTCTAGACCTGAAAGTAGTTAATCGGCTGCACCGCGGAGGTAACGCACAGGTACATCTCGGAGAGGCACGAGGATTTGTAGTCTTCAATACCCTGTTAGGCTCGAGTAGCTGCTGACGTTACGCCGCAAGTACTGAAGAATCATCCGATTTCATCTTCACTGACAGGAATATCGCATGGGCAACAGCCCTGAAGCAGCATTAGGCATCGCCTTACTCACCTCCCTCGTTCGCCAAGACCGAGAAGCATTCCTGATCATCGCTTCCGAGCTCGAAGGCGGTAACGCTCAAGCCGTCGCTATCCTTGCACGACTCGGAGAAGCGATGGTCGGAATGATGGCTGAGCTGCTCCAAACCAGCGATGAGGAAGCCCTCACTCGCATAGCAGCATCCCTCGCACTCAACGCTGAATAGAATCCGAAGAACCAGAAGATCGCCCATGGGCTGGCATGAGAAGAGAAGCAAGCGATAGCACCTTCTGTGGATGTGTAATCCGGTCAGTGGCTGACCGCTTCGGTCCGGTACATTTCCCAAGGAAGAATGAAGACTACGGAACTGTCGCTGGGATCAGCGTAGGTCCGCGTAGACTTTGAACTACAGGCTCGGTCTGGTAGCACACCTCCACGACATAGCGAGCACTTTCAAACAAGGACATTATTTGCCTCGTAGTTCTCTGCTGGTATCTCCAGCTCCCACCGTGAAACCCGGTGATCCTCAAAGCTTTTTCCACGTCAAGAAACTGGTCGGCGATGCCGGGCTGATCCGGCGCCGGCCCGGGCATTACCTGGGCATCGGCATCGTGCTTGCCGCGTTGCTGGCGGGCACCGTGGCAGGCATGCTGCTGCTGGGCGAGAGCTGGTTCCAGCTGCTCATGGCCGCCGCGCTTGGCCTCTTGCTCACCCAGTTCGCCTTCCTGGCCCACGAAGCGGCGCACCGCCAGATCCTGGCTTCCGGCAAAACCAACGACAAGCTCGGCCGCTTCCTGGCCAACTTCGTGGTCGGCATCAGCTACCAGCGGTGGATGAACAAGCACAGCAAACACCATGCAACTCCGAACACCATCGGCAAGGACCCGGACATCGAATGGGACACTATCTCGTTCCAGCCGGCCGACGCGAAGCGCCAGCGCGGCCTGCTCAAGTGGATCACCCAGCGCCAAGGCTACCTGTTCTTCCCGCTGCTGACCTTGGAAGGGCTGAACCTGCATCTGCAGTCGATCAAGTACCTGTTCGTCGGCCGGCGGGTGAAGCACCGCCGCCGCGAACTGATCTCGATCGGCCTGCGCATTGCCCTGTACCTGGGCGCCGTCTTCTTCCTCTTGCCGATGGGCATGGCCTTCGCCTTCCTCGGCGTGCAGCTGGCTGTCTTCGGCATCTACATGGGCGCCTCGTTCGCGCCCAACCACAAGGGCATGCCGCTGGTGCCCGCGGACGCCCGCATCGACTTCTTCTCGCGCCAGGTGCTCACGGGACGCAACGTGTTGGCTCGCTCCAGCTTCGGCAACAGCGTGCTTTCGCACGTCTACGGCGGGTTGAACTACCAGGTGGAGCACCACTTGTTCCCCTCGATGCCGCGCGCCAATCTGGCAGGGGTTTCAAGGATCGTGCGCAGCTACTGCGCCGAGCACCGGATCCCCTACACCGTGGCCAGCGTCCGCGAGTCCTACGCCCAGGTCATCTCTTACTTGAACAAGGTCGGGCTTTCGGGCCGCGACCCGTTCGAGTGCCCCATGATTTCCGGGTACCGGCTCTCGTAAACAGCATTCGTTCAGCAGGTGAAACGCTGAAGATGGCTCCAGGCATGCTCACCGAATCCGCCTAACCGCCGACCTGAATGAGTCAACCGTGCTAAGCATGGTAGGCTCACTCGTGGATGCTATGCCGCTAAGCAAAAGTTGTATCGCCTCTTTTTTGGATTTTTAATAAGCGCCTCCTCGGAAGAAACTTCCATATGAGCGAGTCGCGTCTCTTGAAATATTCGTCCCGACTTCTTATGTCGGGCATTCGGTTGGACACCTGGTTTCTATAGGACCTATCCGACCGCTCACACATGCATCTGGATCGAAGTTTCTGTATACCCGGACTCAGAATTCGATGTTCTGGTCGAAGAGCCCACTTGGGCTCGATGAAAAATCATTTGATGCATCCCAGACTTACTGCGTGCTGCCCAGGCGGCACATGCTTAAACCCCGGTCTCACCGCTGGCAAAGATTTAGGAATACACATGGCTACTGGCACTGTTAAATGGTTCAACTCGGAAAAGGGCTTTGGCTTTATCGCTCCTTCAGACGGATCCGCCGACGTTTTCGCACACTACAGTGCGATCCAGAGCTTCGGCTTCAAAAACCTTGAAGAAGGCCAAGCCGTTGAATACAAGCTTGAAGCTGGCCCTAAGGGTCCTCAGGCTACCGAGATTCAGACGCGCTAAACGCATCTAGCAATTACCAAATGAGTCTGGGTGGGCATAAAGCCCACCCAGACTCGTTTTTATTAAGGTGTCTCGTCGCTCATCATGAAAATTCGAGAAGCACAGCAGCGGACGGAGGGTTTTCCTGCGGCTTCGCGAGGAGGCCTAGGAGTTTATCAGCTCTACCTGGCTGCAAGGGCGCTAGCTCCAGGCTTCCTCCATCGGCGTCTGCCCGTCGAAGAAGTTCGCCGTCTGGCGAATGAGCAGGCCCTTGCCGATCACCAGCGCGATCGCCTCGGCGACGTTCTCGCGCGAGGTATCGGCCGAGGCCGGGTCGCTGCCATCGATCTTGCCCGACGCGTCGGCGACATCGACCTTGCCCGTCGCCGGACCCAAGGTCAGCGTTCCGGGGCCGAGAATCGTGTAGTCCAAATCCGAGTCGCGCAACGCTTGGTCCGCATCGTGCTTGGCGCGGGCATAAGGGTAGAAGGAATGCGCAGGGTCGAGGTTGTCGACATCGACCAGGGCGCGCGAGTAGGACACCATGACAAATCGCTTTACGCCGCTTTGCTGGGCCGCGCGGATCGCCCGCGTTGCAGCTTCGAAGTCCACGGCGTTGGTGCGCCGGGGGTTGCCTCCGCCAGCGCCTGCCGAAAAGACGATGGCCTGCGCACCGTTGAACACCTCGGCCAGCTCGTCCATCCCCGCACGTTCGATGTCGAGCACCACGGGGTTGGCCGATGCGGCCTCGACATCCGAGGCATGTTCCGGGTTCCGGATCAGCGCGTCCACCGCGAACCCCTTGGCCTTCAATTTGGGGGCGGCCAGCAATGCGATCTTGCCGTGGCCGCCAATGATGACTACTCGTGGTGATTCGGTCATAAACCTTCCTTCCTGCTTGGTCTCCACTTCGCATAACCTCGCGATTCGGCCCACTATTCCATGGACCTGGTGGTGCGCGGCGCACCTCGGGCCGAACTCCCGGCTCCTGTACGGACTGCATCTGGGCAATCCTCATGAACGGTTGCTGCCTCCGCGCCCGGCTGATTCAATGGCCGTAACCACCAAGGAGGTTCCCATGGCACGCACATTCAAGGTCGGCGACCACGTTTCGTGGAATTCCGAGGCAGGACGCGTCTCGGGCCGCATCGTCAAGGTCCACCACCGGGACTTCGACTACAAGGGGCACACCCACCGGGCGTCCTCGGAGGATCCGCAATACGAGATCAAGAGCGACAAGACCGATCACATCGCGGCGCACAAGGGCCAGGCGCTTCGGCTGCTCGACGACTAGATCATGGCCGAACCAACGATCCTGACCATCGGCCATTCGACACGCAGCATCGAGCAGTTCATCGAACTGCTGCGCGCCAACGAGGTGCAGACCGTCATCGACGTGCGCAAGCTTCGCGGTTCGAACAGATACCCGCAGTTCAACGCCGACGCCCTGGGCGCCTCGCTGGCGGAATACGGCATCGGGCTGCGCGCCGATCCGGCCTTGGAGGGACGGCGCCCGGTGAGCACAACGGTGCCGTTCGAGACCAATGCCTGGTGGGAGAACCGCAGCTTCCACAACTACGCGGATCATGCGCTGGGACGGGAATTCGACGCCGCCACGCGGGATCTGGTGGCGCAGGCAGGCTCCGAGCGCATGGCGCTGATGTGCTCCGAGGCCGTATGGTGGCGCTGCCACCGGCGCATCATCGCCGACCACCTGATGGCCCGCGGTGCCAGGGTGCTGCATATCGTCGAGTCGGCTACGGAAGCCGAACTCAGCCCGGGCGCGGTGATCGGCCCGGAATGCCAGGTGACCTACCCTAGGCGGTGACCAGTTCTCCCCACTCGTCGGCCAGCATCGCGTAGACCACGCCGTCCATCCACTCGCCGCTGCGGTGCAGCCCGTTGCGGCGGTTGTAGGACTCGCGGCGCATGCCGACCCGTTCCATGAGTTTCCAAGACGGGTCGTTGGCCGCGAAGCTCTCCGCGACAACGCGGCGCAGCCCCAGCGCGCCGAAGCTCAGCTCCAGCACCGCCCGGACGGCCTCGGTGGCGTAGCCCTTGCCTCCGTAGGCAGGGTCGAAGCTCCAGCCGATCTCCGCTTCGACGTGGCGGGTCTGGTCAAGGATTTCGCTCTGTCCCCAGGCATCATGCACCTTGAGCATGACCGTGCCGATCAACACCTTGCTGCCGTCGTCCTCGGTGACCTCGACTGCCACATCGCGCTCGATGCGGCCCTCCTCGTGGAAATACACGCGGTACTCCTCGAGGGTTCCGGGAGCGGAGGTGATCCATCGGGTCACTTCCGGAAGCTGGCGATACCGCCAGGTGGCCTCCAGATCCTCGGATTCGAGCCTGCGCAGGGTCAGGCGTTCGGTGGCTACGGGCCAGGCGACTTTATTCAGAGAATCTTCCATACCAAGAAGCTTATTCCATGGCGTTTCAGCCGGCCTGAGCCAGAATTCGGCCCATTGGTCGCCACGGCAAGTCACAAATAGCTAACTTTTTTCGGTTGCAATTATCAACCATGAATCTTAGGTGCGTCTATTAATGCCCGGAAAACCGGGGTTTTCGCCCGAAATTAGCCAATGCAGGCCTATTTTATGTGTCCCACACAACAGGACAACGGCTTAACGTATTTCCTGCAGCTAAGGCTAAGCTAATACTTAGATCACTTGTTCCAGCAACCTTTACGGTTGCTTCGACACGAAGGAAACCATGGCCTCCATGAAGCTTCGCGCAGCAGCCTTGCTGAGCATCGCAGCCCTGTCCCTGACCGCCTGCGGCTCGACCACCTCGGCCGCTTCCGGCGACACCGACGCCGTAGCCAAGACCGTGACCATCACGGACAACGAGGGCGAGAAGAACATCGCCACCCCGCCGGCCTCCGTCGTCGCCACCGACAACCGCACCTTCGAGACCCTCTCCGACTGGGGCGTGGAGCTGAAGGCTGGCGCCGTTGCGCTGATGCCGGACACCATCGCCTACACCAAGGACGAGAAGATCGTCGACCTGGGCAGCCACCGCGAGCCGAACCTGGAAGCAGTCGTCGAGGTCCAGCCCGACCTGATTATCAACGGCCAGCGCTTCACCCAGCACGCCGACAAGCTCAAGGAACTGGCCCCGAAGGCCACCTTGGTGAACCTCGACCCACGCGACGGCGAGCCGCTGGACGCCGAGCTGGAGCGCCAGACCACCGTGCTGGGCGAGATCTTCGGCAAGCAGGACGAAGCGGCCAAGCTGGTCGCGGACCTCCAGGCCGCCGAGAAACGCGTCACCGACGCCTACAACCCTGAAGACACCGTCATGGGCCTGATCACCTCCGGCGGCGAGTTCGGCTACTCCGCGCCGGGCACCGGCCGCACCGTCGGCCCGCTGTTCGACGTGCTGGGCCTGACCCCGGCGCTGAAGCTGGACGAAGCTTCCACCGACCACGAAGGCGACGACGTCTCGGTCGAGGCCATCGCAAAGTCCAACCCGGACTGGATCATCCTGATGGACCGCGACGCAGCCGTGGAGGCCGACGCCGAGGGCTACAAGCCGGCCAAGGAACTGCTGGAGAACTCCGAGGCGCTGAAGAACGTCACCGCCGCCAAGGAAGGCAACGTCGTCGTCATGCCGGCGGACACCTACACCAACGAAGGCATCCAGACCTACACCGAGTTCCTCAACGAATTCGCCGACGCCCTGGAAGCGGCGAAGTAATCCAACCGCGCATCACAGCGTAGAAGTGGCGGGCCCGGCGACGGTCCCGCCACTTTGCACCACCACCACACTTTCATCGGCGGCTTCATGACTACCACGTTGTCCACACCTCGCACCAAGGGCAGGCTCTTGAGCTGGCAGCTGCTCCTGGGCATCATCGGTGTGCTCGTCCTCCTGGCGTTCTCCCTGTTCACCGGCGTGTACGACGTCTTCGGCGCGCAGGACGGCGCCGAGATGTTCGCCATCACCCGCATCCCGCGCACCATCGCCCTGGTGCTGGCCGGCGCGGCGATGGCGATGAGCGGGCTGGTCATGCAGCTGCTGACGCAGAACCGGTTCGTCGAGCCGACCACCACCGGCACCACCGAATGGGCGGGCCTGGGTTTGCTGGTGATGCTGGTGCTCTTCCCGCAGGCCTCCATCCTCTCCAAGATGGCAGTGGCGATCGTCTTCGCCTTCGCCGGCACCATGCTCTTTTTCCTCTTCCTGCGCCGCGTCTCGCTGAAGGCCTCGCTGACCGTGCCCATCGTGGGCATCATGCTTGGCTCGGTGGTCGGGGCGTTTTCCACGTTCCTGGCGCTGACCACCGACAAGCTGCAGTCCCTGGGCATCTGGCTGGCAGGCTCGTTCACCTCGGTGATCCGCGGGCAGTACGAGGTGCTGTGGATCGTGGCCGCCGTGGCCGTGGCGATCTTCATCGTCGCTGACCGCTTCACCGTGGCGGGCCTGGGCGAGGAGATCGCAACCAACGTGGGGCTGAACTACCGCAACGTCATGCTGCTGGGCACCGCGCTGATCGCGGTGGCCACCGGCGTGGTGACCGTGGTGATCGGCAACCTGCCGTTCCTGGGGCTGATCGTGCCGAACCTCGTGTCCATGGTGCGCGGCGACGACCTGCGCAGCAACCTGCCGTGGGTGTGCCTGCTGGGCATCGCGATCACCACCGTGTGCGACCTCGTGGGCCGCACCATCATCATGCCGTTCGAGATCCCGGTGTCGCTGATCCTGGGTGTGGTCGGCGCCGTCGTCTTCATCATCATGCTTCTAAGGCAGCGCAAACGTGGCTAATCTGATTTCACTGCCGGAACTTGCCGGCCACAACTCCTCCCGGGCCTCCGGCGCGATGCCCACCTCCAAGGTGCGCAAGCGCTACTGGATCACCCTGGGGATCATGATCGCCCTCGCGTTGGTCTTCGGCGCGGGGCTGCTGGCCTGGGACAACCCCATGCCGGTGGGCTCCGAGGGTTTCTGGATCATCGCGAAGATGCGCGCCGGAAGCATCCTGACCATGGCAGTGGTCGCCGCCTGCCAGGCGATCGCCACCGTCTCCTTCCAGACCGTCACCAACAACCGCCTGCTCACCCCGTCCATCATGGGCTTCGAGGCGCTGTACCGCGTGGTGCAGACCGGCGCGGTGTTCTTCCTCGGCGTCGCCGGCATCACCTTCTTCACCGGCGTCGGCCAGTTCGCGCTGCAGGTGGCGATCATGGTGGCCCTGTCCGTGGCGCTGTACGGCTGGCTGCTGTCCGGGAAGCTGGGCAATATCCAGATCATGCTGCTGGTGGGCATCATCATCGGCACCGGGCTCGGCTCGGTGGCGACATTCATGCAGCGCATGCTCACCCCGAGCGAGTTCGACGTGCTCACCGCACGCCTGTTCGGCTCCATGACCAATGCCGACATGAGCTACATGCCGCTGGCCATCCCGCTGCTCATCGTCGCCGGCGGCTACCTGGTGGCAAGCTCCAAGAAGCTGAACATCCTGGCCCTGGGCAAGGAAACCACCATCAACCTGGGCATCAACCATCGCCGCGAAGTCATGGTCACCCTGTTCTTCGTCTCCATCCTGATGGCTGTGAGCACCGCCCTGGTCGGCCCGCTGACCTTCCTGGGCTTCCTGGTCGCGACCCTGGCCTACCAGCTGGCCGACACCTACGATCACCGCTTCATCTACCCGATGGCCTTCCTGGCCGGCTTCGTGGTGCTGGCTGGGTCCTACTTCATCATGAAAAACGTCTTCTACGCCCAGGGCGTGGTCGGCATCATCATCGAAGCCGTCGGCGGCATTACATTCCTCATCTTCATCCTGCGAAAGGGCCGGCTGTGATTACCCTCAACGACGTCCAGAAGAAGTACTCCTCCGAGGTCTCGATCGGCCCGGTCACCCTGCAGATCCCCGCCGGCGGCATCACCGCGCTGGTCGGCCCGAACGGCGCCGGCAAGTCCACCATGCTGACCATGGTCGGACGCCTGCTGGGCATCGACTCGGGCAACATCGAGGTCGCCGGCTACGACGTCTCCAAGACCAATTCCAAGGACCTGGCGAAGATCGTCTCGATCCTGCGTCAGGAGAACCACTTCGTCACCCGCTTGACCGTGCGCCAGCTGGTGGGCTTCGGCCGCTACCCGCACTCCAAGGGCCGGCTGACCATGGCGGACGAGGAGATCATCTCCCGCTCGATCGACTTCCTGGACCTCTCCGAGCTGGAAGGCCGCTACCTGGACGAGCTTTCCGGCGGGCAGCGCCAGCGCGCCTACGTGGCGATGGTGCTGGCGCAGGACACCGACACCGTGCTGCTGGACGAGCCGCTGAATAACCTGGACATGAAGCACTCGGTCATCATGATGCGCCACCTCAAGCGCGCCGCCGCGGAGCTGAACCGCACCATCGTGATCGTGCTGCACGACATCAACTTCGCCGGGCACTACGCTGACTACATCTGCGCCATGAAGCAGGGCAAGGTCGTCGAGTTCGGCACCCCGGAGCGCATCATGGATGACGAGATCCTCACCGACGTCTTCGAGACCCCGGTGCGCGTGATCGCCGGGCCGGAGGGACCGCTGGCGGTGTACTACTGACGATCAATCCTCGAGGAGTCTGCGATAGCGTTCAATAAAGTTAGCCATCCCCGGAACGGTGTAGGCGATGAAGCTTCGTTGCGGCGAATAGATAATACCCTTGGTTATTAGCGAAGCCCTGACTGGCGCCAGCGCTTGCGGGGTTTTCGAGAGCCGGCTGGCAACGTCGGAGCTCCGTGAACCTGCGTCACCATCCAAGGCCATTGCCTTCATATAGTCTCGTTCCGCCGGGGTTGCCCGTTCCCAACGAGCAGGAAAGAAACCAGAATCAAGTTTCGCCCGACCTAGAGCAGTAGCAGCTTCGGCGTTCTGCGATGTGAACGGCGATGCCGTTGCCACCGTCCACATTGCACTACCGAATTCTTGCAAGAAATAAGGGTAGTTCCCTGCTTCGGCTACCAATATGTCGAGCGCCTCATCGGTATAAGTTTGCCCCATCTGGCGAGCTGGTCCTGCTAAGGATTCTCGTGCTGCTGCGTCATCGAGCTTTCCAATCCCCCGATATTCGAAGAGCCTTTCGGCATAGCTTCTTGAATCAGTCAGCTTTGTTGGCAGGTTAGGAAGTCCAGCGCCTATGACATAGAACGGAAGCTCTCTTTGCAAGGCAAAATGCTGGGCGGTGAGTAGCGATTCCAAGAGCTCACTGTCCAACTCTTGCATCTCATCAATGAAGATCATCAATGCGCTTCGCTCGTTTCGAAGCAAACGCGAAATGTCTTCGATGGTGTCCTGGAGGTCAAGATCGATTAATCCGCTTGACGCACGCGTTACGTCGCGTTCAATTCCCAGAGAGACCCCTTCAATGCCAAGGCTCACGGAAAACGAAGAAACGGTTCCAAGCATGCGTTTGACCAAGTCTTTCGATATCTGAGAGCGAAAGCGTGCGGAGATTTTCACAAAGCCTGCGGTCAATTCCCTGCGTGCAGCCTTGCCACCTGCATCGCCAGGCCTAGCCTCGAATTGAACAACATGAAAACGGTGATGCTCAGCGAGACTTCGAACTCGATTAAGCAGGACCGTCTTGCCAACGCCGCGCAACCCACTGAAAATAATGGGACGTACGGGTGAGAAACGTTTTGCTCGTGCGATGAGAGCGTCAAAAGCATCGATGTCACCGCTGCGACCAGCCAAAACCCTAGGCACCATCCCCGCGCCCGGATGATAAGGATTGAGCTCCGCTTCCATCATTCACATCCCTAGTATAAGAAAATATATACATGTATAACTTTTCACTATACTTCACTATATTTCCCTATACCCGAGCACCGAAGATACACGACGTCACCTTGTCGGGTTCCTTGCACAGGTGCGTGAACTGAGCATGGACCAGTATCAAAGCATCGAGGGCTTACACCATGACGAGACCCTTACCGATTTACCCAACGCCTCGAGTCGCTTCGTCCGTGAGTCCAGGTCACATACTTCAAGTCATGTTGCCACAACAGCCAACGGTATCTGCCACTACCGTCGGCCCTTCGATCGGCGCGCATTCAGCACCGGCGAGCACAAGAGCACGATCACCCCGGCGGCCGGCACCACCAGCAGGCCAGCGCGCAGCGAGAAGGCCTGCGCGATGAAGCCCACCAGCGGCGGGGAGAGCAGGAAACCCAGGCGCATCAGCCAGGAGACCACGCTCAGGCCCGTGCCCGGGGCCAGGCCCGGGATCTTGTCGGCCTGATCCATGGCCGCCGGCACCAGCATGGCCACCCCGAATCCGGCGGCAGCGAAACCCAGCAGGCTTCCGGGGATACTCGGGAAGGCCAGCGCCAGGCCCATGCCGCCGGCCACCAGCACCGCACCGAGCTGCGCGACGAGCCGCTGGCCGAAGCGGTGCACCAGACCATCACCCAGGATGCGGCCGATGAATTGGGCCCCGACCAGCGCGATATAGCCCGCGGCGGCCAGCGCGGACGGCGCGCCCAGGGACCCCAGGTACAGCGTGGCCCACGAGTTGCCCGCGTCCTCCACCATGATCCCGGCCGAGGCGATCAGCACCAGCGCCGCGATCGCCACCACGATGCGGGCGCGGGTGAAGACCCGCACCGGCCCGGCGTCGGCGGCCTGCTCCCCGACCGGTTCGACGGGCCCGCGCGCCGGCAGGCAGAACTTGAACGCGGTCAGCGCCACGGCGGCGAAAAGCAGCGCGGAAATCGTGAAGTGCGCGGCCAGCGGCAGGCCCAGCGCCATGGCTCCGGCCGCCATCAGGCCGCCGAGCACCGCGCCGACGGACCACAGCGCGTGGAAGGAGTTCAGGATCGGTCGGCCGTAGCGCCGCTGTACCTGCAGGCCGTGCGCGTTCTGCGCGACGTCGGTGATCGCGTCCATGGCCCCGCCGACGACGAAGGCCACCGCCACCAGGACCAGGCTTCCTGCCGAGCCTGCGCCCAGCACCGCCAGCCCGGTGGCCAGCGTGCCGAACACCGCGACCGCGGCCGATCCGAACCTCCGGATCAGCGATCCGGCGGCCAGCCCGGCGATGATCGCCCCGGTCGGCCAGGCGGCGACCAGCAGTCCGTAGGCCCCGGCGTCCAGCCCCAGCTGCGCCTTGAACTCGGGCAACCGCGGCGCCATGTTGGCGAACAATGCCCCGTTGGTCAAAAACAGCGCGGCGACGGCCCCGCGGGCACGGCGGTTCTCACGGGTGGGCGCGGCCGGTGCGTTCACTTGGCAAAGGGGGCGGCGCGACGCACCAGGTCCAGGGCGTTGGCCAGCGCGCCCTTGAGGGCGACATCCGCGCCCAGACTGGAGGCCGCCAGCTGCACAGCGGCCAGCTCGGGATCCTTGGCCAGCTCGCGGTGCGCGATGCACAGCACCGGGTCCAGGTATTCGGCCATGGCCCCGCACAAAACGATCCTTTCCAGCCCCAGGAATCCGGCGGTCACCGCAGCGATCCGGGCCAGCCGTTCGCCCAGTGACTCCAGGATTTCCCCGGCCAGCAAGTCCCCTGCGGCGGCCACGCGGAAAACCTGCCGCGCGTCCAGGCCCTCGCGGCGCAGGGTGCTCACGCGCCCATTTTCCAGTGCCTCCCGTGCTTCCTTGCGGGCCAGGTATCCCAGGCCCAGCGCGTTGCCGACCCCACTAACGTAGGACAGCGCGCGCATTTCCCCGGCAAAACCCTGGCCTCCGCGCAGCAGGGCACCGTCCACGACAATGCCCGCGCCCAAGCGTTCTCCGACCATCAGCGCAGCGAAGGAGCCACTGGCGCCGGCGCGCATTTCCGCGACCGCGGCCAGGTTCGCGTCGTTGTCCACCGCCAGCAGCTGGGCGTAGGGCTCCAGCGCTGTAATCCAATTCGGGTTCATCCGCTGCCAGAAGCCTTCAGGGTGTTCCGGCGAGCGCCCAGCGGAGTCCACGGGGGCGGGCACGGCGATGACCAGGGCGGCGAAGCGCTGCACTCCCAGACTGCCCAGGGTGCGCTGCAGCAACCCGATGACCGCTGTGATGCGTTGTTCGGCGCCGACCTCCGGATCGGTGCGGACCTCCTCGCGCAGCAGTTCAGCGCCGGTGAGGTCGGCCAGGGCCAGGGTGATGCGATGCTGGCCGGCGTCCAGGCCAGCGATCAGCCCAGAACTGTCGTCCAGTTCATAGCGCAGGGCAGGGCGTCCCTTGGAGTACTCGCCAGCACTGCGGGTGTCGGCGGCTTCGCGCAGCCATCCGGCGGCGACGAGCTCCTTGGCCTGGTTCAGCACGGTGGCGCGGGTGAGCCCGGTGGCTTCAATCAGCTCGCTGGCGGTTACCGGACCCTGGTCCCAGGCGGCATGCAGGATCTTTCGCGAGTTGCTCCGGCGCAGCTGGTGGGCGCCGGGTTGCTGGGCTATTGGTGCATCGCTGGAATTCACAATCTCGAGTATAGACTCGACTTTATTTAGATGCTAAATTTATATCCGATCAGCATGTGAACCACATCACCCCACCCGGAGGAGCCCATGAGCATACCAAGGCATTTCGGCCGCCGCACCTTCCTCGGCGCGCTGGCCAGCACCGTGGCGCTGGCCGGATTACCCGGGTGCAGTCCGGCCCAAGCGCGCTCCACCATCCGCTTCAACCAGTCCAAGCCGGAGGTCGTCACGCACTTCCGCACGCTGCTGGAGCAGTTCAACACCTCTCAGGACTCGATCACCGCGGTCCACGAAGTCACCGCGGGGCTCTCGGCGGCGTTCGCCCGCCAGGATCCGCCGGATCTGGGCTGTCTGAACTACAACTTCGAGATGGCCCGCTTCCAGGAGCGCGGCGCGCTCAGCGACCTGTCTGACCTGCCGCAGGTGAAGATGAACGCGCCGTTCATCGCGGAGTTGCTGGCCCTGTACCCGGACTACCCGGGTCGCACCTCGGTGCTGCCGTATTCGATGATGGGCGCCGCGGTGCTCTACAACAAGGAGATCTTCGCGCAGCACAATCTGCCGATCCCACAACGGTACTCGGAGCTCGTCGAGCTGTGCGAGCAGCTCAAGGACCTGGGCATCACCCCGATCTATTCCACCTTTAAGGACGCGTGGACCGCCAGCCAGGGCTTGGCCGACTATTCGCTGGGTGGCGCGGTGGACATCGGTGCGTTGTTCGCCGCGTTGCGCGAGGCCGGGGCGGATTTCACCCCGGGCTCAGAGCTCTCCTTTTCCGCCTTCTTCGCCGAACCGCTCACCCGGATGCAGCAGTTGGCCCGATACTCCAACGAGGATGCGACCAGCCGCGGTTACGGCGATGGCAACCTCGCCTTCGCCCAGGGCAAGGCAGCGATGTACCTACAGGGCCCCTGGGCGCTGCCGGAAATCGCCAAGAGCAACCCGGACGCGTCCATCGGCACGTTCCCGCTGCCGATGACCGAGGACCCGGCGGACCTGAAGGTCCGCGCCAACATCGATTTGGCCCTATGGATCCCGGAGCAGTCCGAGCACCAGCAGGAGGCCCGGGCCCTGTTGGAGTTCCTGTGCCAGCCCGAAATCCAGAACGCCTACAACGAGCTTGCCCTGGGCTTCGGGGTGCGCAGCGACTCCCCGCCGGCTACCGACGAGCGCCTGGCGCAGATGCAACCGTACATTGATGCCGGCCGCATCTACCAGGGCGTGTCCACCGCCATCCCGCGCACCATCCCCTTCGAGAACTACATGCAGTCGGTGGCCACCGGCGGCAACGTGCACCAGACCCTGGCCACCCTCGACGCCGACTGGGCCCGGCTGGCCCGACGCAGTTAGGAACGCACCATGGCACTAATTGAATCCCCGGTCAGCGCGCCTCCGGCCGCAGCGCCCCGCCCGCCCCGCCCGGCCCGTCCGCGACGCCGGCCCAGCATGCACCTGCTGTTCCTGCTGCCCGCTCTGGCCTGCTTCACGCTGGCGATTACCGTGCCGGCGATCATGGGCATCTTCTTCAGCTTCACCGATTCGGTGGGCTTCGGCGAGTTCGAGATGGTGGGGCTGCGCAACTACGCGGCTCTGGTCACGGATCCCGCTGTGCTCGGCGCTTACGCCTTCACCATCGGCTTCTCGCTGATCACGGTGCTGTTGACCAACGCCCTGGCCTTCCTACTGGCACTAGGGCTGACCGCGCAGATCCGCGCCCGAGTGGTGCTGCGCACCGTGTTCGTCATGCCCATGGTGATCTCCGGCATCGTAATCGCCTACGTGTTCAACTTCCTGTTCTCCAACACGCTGCCCGCCGCCGGCCAGGCGATGGGACTGGAAACGCTGGGCAGCTCGATCCTGGCCAACCCGGATCTGGCATGGATCTCGATCGTCATCGTCACCGCTTGGCAGGCGATCCCCTCGGCCATGCTGATATACATCGCCGGGCTCATGGCGATCCCCTACGACCTCTACGAGGCCTCCGCGCTGGACGGCGCCGGTGCCGTGGGCCAGCTGCGCCACGTCACCTTGCCGTTAATGGCCGGGTATATCGGCATCAACATGATCCTGGGGTTCAAGAACTTCCTCGCCGCGTATGACATCATCGTCGGCCTGACCAATGGCGGCCCGGGTGTTGCCACCCGCTCCATCGCGATGACGATCTTCACCGGGTTCGAACGCGGCGACTACGCCTACCAAATGGCCAACGCCACCGTCTTCTTCCTCATCTCGCTGCTGATCGCGCTCATCCAGCTGCGCCTGACCTCCAAGGAGTCCAAGTGAGTACCCTGCAACAGCGGTTGACCCGTCCCTCCCGCGCCCGCATCGGCCGCGAGAAGACCAACTGGCCAGCCACCGCCATACTGGCCGCCTGCGCCTTCAGTGTGTTGATGCCGCTGTTCGTCACCGTCTCCATGGCGTTCAAGTCCGCCGGGCAGGCAGTGGACGGCAAAGCCTTCTCCTGGCCCGACCCGTTCTCCGTGGAGGGCTTCACCGCGGCCTGGGAGCTGGTGAACTTCCCGCGGGCATTCACCATTTCCTTGTTCATCACGCTGATCTCCGTCTGCGGCGGGGTGCTGGTGGCCTCCATGGCCTCCTACGCGATCCACCGCAACTGGAACCGCAAGTTCTACCGCTATAGCTTCTACTACCTGCTCGGCGCGATGTTCCTGCCCTTCCCGGTGCTGGCCCTGTCCCAGGTCAAGCTCACCGGCCTGGCTGGCCTGGACAACCCCTTCGGCGTGGCGATCCTGCACGTGATGTTCGGGCTGTCCTTCAACGTGCTGCTGTTCACCGCATTCATGCGCGGGCTGCCCGCCGAGCTGGAGGAAAGCGCCCGCATGGACGGGGCCAGCACCTGGACCGCGTTCTGGCGCATCATCTTCCCGCTGATCGCCCCGATGAGCGCGACCGTCGCGATCTTCGCCTTCCTAGGCTCCTGGAACGACTTCATGATGCCCTCGCTGATCATCGCGGAACAGGCCAACCAGACCCTGCCGGTGGTCCAGCAGCTATTCCAGACCCAGTTCTCCAACAACTACCACGTCTCGTTCGCCTCCTACCTGCTGGCGATGGCTCCGAGCATCATCGCCTACCTCTTCACCCAGCGCTGGGTCATGTCAGGCCTGACCCAGGGCGCAATCAAGTAAAGGAAAACCCATGACCATGCAGGAAACCGAAAAGCACTCCACCATCGACGCCAGTTGGTGGCGCCAGGCCGCCGTCTACCAGATCTACCCGCGCAGCTTCGCGGACTCCAACGCCGATTCCCTGGGCGACCTGCCTGGCATCACCTCGCGCGTGCCCTACCTCAAGGAGCTGGGCATCGACGCGGTCTGGCTCTCCCCCTTCTACCCCTCGGCACTGGCCGACGGCGGCTACGACGTTGACGACTACCGCAACGTCGACCCGCGGCTGGGCTCCTTGGAGGACTTCGACGCGATGGCCGCCGCCCTGCACCAAGCCGGCATCAAGGTGATCGTGGACATCGTGCCGAACCACTCCTCCAACCGCCACAAGTGGTTCCAGGCCGCGCTGGCCTCCCCCAAGGGCTCGCCGGAACGCGAACGCTACATCTTCCGCGACGGGCTGGGGGCCAACGGGGAACTACCGCCAGCGGACTGGGAATCGGTCTTCGGCGGCCCCGCGTGGGCACCGGTGGGCGACGGTCAGTGGTACCTGCACCTGTTCGCCCCCGAACAGCCGGACTTCAACTGGGCGAACCCTGAGGTCCGGGAGGACTTCCTCACCACTCTGCGCTTCTGGTCGGACCGCGGGGTGGACGGCTTCCGCGTGGACGTCGCCCACGCGCTGACCAAGGACATCGCCGAGCGCGACCTGCCCACCAAGGCGCAGCTGGACGCCATGCCGTGGGACGGAAGCCACCCGATCTGGGATCGCGACGAGGTGCACGAGATCTACGCCGAATGGCGCGCGCTGTTCAATGAGTACACCCCACCACGCATCGCCGTGGCCGAGGCCTGGACCGACGCGGAACGCCGCCCGGCCTATGCCCGCTCCACCTCGCTGGGCCAGGCGTTCAACTTCGACCTGCTGCAGGCCGACTTCCTCCCCGAGGCCTTCAAGAACATCATCACCTTCAACCTCGACCAGGCCGCGGCTGCAGGGTCCTCCACCACCTGGGTTTATTCGAACCACGACGTGGTCCGCCATGCCACCCGCTACGCACTGGAACCCGCCGGCGATCCGGAGGCCGCCCGCAAGTGGCTGTTCCGGGGCGCCGATGCCTCGGTGGCGGACACCGCGCTGGGCCTGCGCCGCGCCCGCGCCGCCACCTTGCTGCAGCTGGCTTTGCCCGGCAGCGCCTACCTCTACCAGGGCGAGGAGCTCGGCCTGCCGGAGGTGCACGAGATCGCCGACGAGCAGCGTCAGGATCCCACCTTCTTCCGCAACCGCGACGTGGACCTGGGGCGCGACGGCTGCCGCGTACCGCTGCCATGGGCAACTACCGGAAGCTCGCTGGGCTTTGGCGGCGGCGGGACGCACCTGCCGCAGCCGGCCGTGTTCGCAGGCCTGTCGGTCGCCGCCCAAGACGGGGTGCCCGGCAGCACCCTGGAGCTCTACCGTTCCGCACTGGCGCTGCGCCGCGAGCTGCAAAGCGGCGAATCGCTGGCCTGGCTGCCCTCCGCACCGGGGGTGCTGGCATTCAGCCGCCCGAACGGCTGGATCTGCATCACCAACTTCAGCGCCGAGCCGCAGCAACTACCCTCCGCGCCCTTGCTGGCTAGCGGGGAGCTGGTGGACGGCAGGCTGCCGGCTGCCACCACCGCGTGGCTGCGCGGCTAAGCGACTGACAGGGCGCCGGGACCTCGAGGGTTCCGGCGCCCTTCGCGCTATTCCTGCCAGCGACGCCCTTCGCGGCCGGAAACCCAGGCAAAAATTCGGCGCAGCACGATGTTTTCCAGGTCGTCCTTGGGTATCTGGCGCCACCCGGGCCGTGACAGATAGGCCTCGATCTTCGCCAGTGCCCGGTCGTACTCGGCGCGCGCGAAGACCAGCTCCTGCGGCATGAGTTCCAGCGGATCCCCGGGCACAGACTCCTCTGGTTCCTCGGGCTCGTCGTCATCAGCCGCCCAGTGCGGCCGCGACCATGTCACTTGCTCCGGGCCGAGGTCCAGATCGACCGCCAGATTACCGCATCCCAGATCGCCGCAGGCGCAGCAGACGTGGAGTTCGATTTCGCTCCCGCTCATCCGGTCATCACGACGACTGAAGTCCGCGCGGTAGGTCGCAAGCGTCTCCTTCAGCGGCCTGCGCAGAAATCTCCGGGCAAAGGGCGACACCCCCCCAGGCGCGCTCCGGGTCGTCGATCTCCTCCAGGCTGCGCCCGTCGACCACGAGTTCTGCGCATTGTTCGCGCACGTTCCACCGCACGTCGATCCGGTTCATTCGCCCTCCCGAAGCCAGCCGCGGTACGGCCACCGCCAACGTTGTTCCATGGGCTCCAGCATATTCGCTGTCAAGAATCGTCGCTTCAACAGCAAAACCCAATCAAGTGATTGACATCACGTGGCGGCGTGCGGTGTACTGGGGGTCAATCGATCGATTGGGAGCGGCATGCAACTGGGACAGATCCACAAGGCGGCGGTGTCCTGCTTTGCGCGGCAGGGGTTCGCGGCCACCGGGATCCGGGAGCTGGGCGCCGCGGTCGGGCTGAATTCGGCGACCCTCTACCACTACGTCGGCGGCAAGCAGGAGCTGCTGCTGGGCGTGATCCGCAACTGCCTGGACGCGATGATCGACGGCGCGCAGGACGCCATCGAGGACGCCGACCCCGCGCAACGGCTGGCCGCGCTGGTCGCCTTCCACGTCGGCTTCACTGCCACCAACCCGCAGACTGCGCGCGTGGCCGAATACGAGATGCGTTCGCTGTCCGGCGAGCACCGCGCTGCCATGCAGGCCCTGCGCGACGAATACGAGCAGCTGTTCACCGACGCGCTGGCCGACGGCGAGCGCGCGGGCCTGTTCCACGCCCCGGATGCGGGCATGGCACGGCTGGCCATCATGGAGATGGGCACCGGCGTGGCGCACTGGTACCGCCCCGGCGGGCGGCTGCCGCTGGCCCAGGTGCAGCTGAACTTCATCCAGATGGCCCTGCGCATCCTGGCGGCCGACCCGGCCGTCCCCGAAGAGCTGCCGGTTCCCGCCCGGCTGGACAGCGAACCGCACGACCCCGAAGGAGCACGATGAAGACCCTGCCCACGCACGTTGACGCGGATTCCGAGGATTTCGCCCGCCGCCGCGGCGAGTACAAGCCGCTGGTCGACGAGCTCCATGAGCGCCTGGCCCGGGCCGCGCGCGGCGGCTCGGAGAAGTCGCGCCAACGCCACGTGGAGCGCGGCAAGCTGCTGCCCCGCGACCGGGTGGACCGGCTGCTGGATGACGGCTCGCCCTTCCTGGAGGTCGCGCCGCTGGCCGCGGAGGACATGTACGACGGGGCCAGCCCGGGCGCGGGAATGATCGCCGGCATCGGGCTGGTGCACGGCCGGCACGTGATGGTGGTGGCGAACGACCCCACCGTCAAGGGCGGCACCTACTTCCCGATGACCGTGAAGAAGCACCTGCGCGCGCAGGAGATCGCGCTGGAGAACAGGCTGCCCTGCGTGTACCTGGTGGATTCGGGCGGCGCCTTCCTGCCGATGCAGGACGAGGTGTTCCCGGACCGCGAGCACTTCGGGCGCATCTTCTACAACCAGGCGAACCTCTCCGCGGCCAAGATCCCGCAGCTGGCGGCGGTGCTCGGCTCCTGCACCGCCGGCGGCGCCTACGTGCCGGCGATGAGCGACGAGACGGTGATCGTGCGCAACCAGGGCACCATCTTCCTGGGTGGCCCGCCGCTGGTGAAGGCCGCGATCGGCGAGGTGGTCACCGCACAGGAGCTCGGCGGCGGCGAGCTGCACGCCAAGACCTCCGGGGTGGTGGACCACCTGGCGGAGAACGACGAGCACGCTCTGCAGATCCTGCGCGACATCATCTGCACCCTGCCCGAGCCGGAGCCCCGGAGCGCCGTGTACGCCGAGCCGCTCTACGACGCGGCCGAGCTGGCGGGCATCGTCCCGGTGGACGTCAACACCCCCTACGAGGTGCGCGAGGTGATCGCCCGGCTGGTGGACGGCAGCGGGTTCCACGAGTTCAAGGCCGAGTACGGCACCACCCTGGTCACCGGGTTCGCGACCCTGTACGGGCACCGCGTGGGCATCATCGCGAACAACGGGGTGCTGTTCTCCGAGTCGGCGCTCAAGGGCGCGCACTTCATCCAGCTGTGCGACCAGCGCGGCATCCCGCTGGTGTTCCTGCAGAACCTCGCAGGGTTCATGGTGGGCCGCGACTACGAGGCGGACGGCATCGCCAAGCACGGGGCGAAGATGGTCACCGCGGTGGCCACCGCCCGGGTGCCCAAGTTCACCGTGGTCATCGGCGGCTCCTTCGGCGCCGGCAACTACTCCATGTGCGGTCGCGCCTACTCCCCGCGCTTCCTGTGGATGTGGCCGGCCGCGCGCATCTCCGTGATGGGCGGGGCGCAGGCCTCCAGCGTGCTGGCGACCGTCAAGCGCGACGGGCTGGAAGCCGCCGGGCAGGACTGGCCCGCCCAGGACGAGGAGGCCTTCAAGGCGCCGATCCGCGAGCAGTACGAAACCCAGGGCAGCCCCTGGTACTCCACCGCCCGGCTGTGGGACGACGGGGTCATCGCCCCGGCCGACACCCGCCGCGTGCTCGGCCTGGCGCTGGACGCCTGCGCCGGGCAGCTGCCGGACACCACCTTCGGCCTGTTCAGGATGTGACCATGTTCAACACAGTACTTGTCGCCAACCGCGGGGAGATCGCCGTGCGCGTGATCCGCACCCTGCGCGCGCTGGGCATCCGCTCGGCCGCCGTCTACTCCGACGCCGATGCCGGCTCCCCGCACGTGGCGGCCGCCGACGTGGCGGTGCGCCTGGGCCCCGCCCCGGCCGCCCAGAGCTACCTCGACATCGACGCGATCCTGTCCGCCTGCCGGGCCGTGGGCGCGCAGGCGGTGCACCCGGGCTACGGCTTCCTCTCGGAGAACGTGGACTTCGCCCGCGCCCTTGAGGCCGTCGGCATCACCTTCATCGGCCCGCCGGTTCACGCCATCAACCTGATGGGCGACAAGATCCGCGCGAAGAACCACGTCGCCGCCCACCGGGTGCCGACCACCCCGGGCATCGCCGAACCCGGGCTCGACGACGCCGCGCTGTCCGCCGCCGCGGCGGGCGTCGGCTACCCGCTGCTGATCAAGCCCTCGGCCGGCGGCGGCGGCAAGGGCATGGTGGCGGTCCACTCCCCCGAGGCCCTGCCCGAGGCGCTGGCCAGCGCCCGGCGCACCGCTGCCTCGGCGTTCGGCGACGACACCCTGTTCCTGGAGCGCCTGGTCCCCAGCCCCCGGCACATCGAGGTGCAGGTCCTGGCCGACGCCCACGGCACCGTCCTGCACCTGGGCGAACGCGAATGCTCGCTGCAGCGCCGGCACCAGAAGGTCATCGAGGAGGCGCCCTCCCCGCTGGTTGGCCCCGGGCTGCGGCAGAAGCTGGGCGCCGCGGCGGTCGCGGCCGCCGCCTCGGTGGGCTACGTCGGGGCCGGCACCGTCGAGTTCCTGCTCAGCGACGCGAACCCGGACGAGTTCTACTTCATGGAGATGAACACCCGGCTGCAGGTCGAGCACCCGGTCACCGAGCAGGTGGTGCGCGTGCGCGGGCAGAAGCTGGACCTGGTCGCCTGGCAGGTGCGCATCGCCGCCGGCCAGCGGCTGGACTTCAACCAGGAGGAGGTCGGCCTGCAGGGGCACGCGATCGAGGCGCGGCTCTACGCGGAGGACCCGGCCGCCGGGTTCCTGCCCTCCGTCGGCACCGTGGAAAAGCTGCGGCTGCCCGGCGCCGTGCGCGTGGACGCCGCGCTGC
This sequence comes from Arthrobacter sp. YC-RL1, assembly GCF_001454985.1. NCBI lineage: Bacteria > Bacillati > Actinomycetota > Actinomycetes > Micrococcales > Micrococcaceae > Arthrobacter > Arthrobacter sp. YC-RL1. The sequence goes on along the minus strand of NZ_CP013297.1, from coordinate 409,107 downwards.
GCGAGGGCCAGCAGATCAGCCCGCACTACGACCCGATGCTCGCCAAGGTGATCGCCGACGGGCCCGACCGCGCCGCCGCGCTGCGCGCCCTGGACCGGGCGCTGGCGCACACCGTGGTGCTGGGCGTGAAAACCAACATCGAGTACCTGCGCCTGCTGCTGGCCGACCCCGACGTCGTCGCCGGCAAGCTGGACACCACGCTGATCGAGCGCCGCAGCTTCGAGTTCCGCCGGCCCGGTCCGGCGCAGCTCGCGCTCGCCGCGCACCTGCTCAGCCCGGCGCCCGGCACCGGCCCCTGGGCGGCCGACGGCTGGCGGCCCGGCGCCCCGGCACCGCGGCGGATGCAGCTGGAGGCCGGGGACCGGGTGCACGAGGTGTCGCTGTCCGCCGGCACAGCGGTGGTGGACGGCGAGGCCCACGAGCTGCTCGACACCCCCAACGGCGTGCAGCTGGACGGGCAGCTGGCCGACATCTCCTGGGCGCGCGAGGGCGACACCCTCTGGCTGGGTTCCGAGGGCTGGAGCACCGCGGTGCGCCGCCTGGGCCGGCGCGAGCAGATCCGCCAGGCCCAAGCCGACGCGACCGTCTGCCCGCATGTCACCTCCCCCATGCCCGGCACCGTGATCGCGGTGAAGGCGGCCGACGGCGACGCGGTCGCCGCCGGGCAGGTGCTGCTGATCGTGGAGGCGATGAAGATGGAGCACCAGCTGGCCTCGCCGGCCGACGGGATCGTGCGCATGCCCGCGCTGAAGCCCGGCGACCTGGTCACCACCAAGCAGACCCTTGCCACCATCGAGCCGAGCGCCGATGATGAGCATACGCGAAAGGACGAAAATGGCTAACCGCATCGTGCAGCGCGGGCTGTACCTGGACGAACTGAACGTGGGCGAGCTCTACGAGCACCGGCCCGGCCGCACGATCACCGAGTCGGACAACGTGCTGTTCACGACGCTGACCATGAACAACCAGGGGCTGCATCTGGACGCTGCCTGGGCTGCCACGCAGCCCTTCGGCAAGCCGCTGGTCAACTCGCTGTTCACGCTGGGCACCATGATCGGCCAGTCGGTGCCGCAGCTGACCGAGGGCACCATCATCGGCCAGCTGGGGCTGGACGCGGTCAGCTTCCCCCACCCGGTGTTCCACGGGGACACCCTGTACACCGAAACCGAAATCGTCGAGGTCCGCCCCTCGAAATCCCGCCCCGGCCAGGGCATCGCCACCATGCGGCACACCGGGCGCAACCAGGACGGGGTGGTCGTCGCGACCGCCACCCGCACCTGCCTGATGTGGACCAAGGCCGCCCACGAGGCGGCACTGAGCAAGGAGGAGCAATGAAACTCGGACCTGCGATCCTGTTCTGCCCGGCCGACCGGCCCGACCGCTACGCCAAGGCCGCCGACCGCGCCGACACCGTCATCCTGGACCTGGAGGACGCCGTCGCCCCGGAGCACAAGGAGTCCGCCCGGCAGGCGGTGCTTGAGAGCTCGCTGGACCCCGAACGCACCATCGTGCGCGTGAACCCGTTCGACACCAACTACATCGTCGCCGATCTGCGCGCGGTCAAGCAGGCCGGGTACACCCGGATCATGCTGCCCAAGTGCGAATCCGCCGAGCAGGTGCTGAAGCTGGATCCCTTCGAGGTCATCGCGCTGTGCGAAACCGCCCGCGGCATCAACGCCGCCGCGCAGATTGCGGCGGCCGCCAACGTCTCCGCGCTCATGTGGGGCGCCGAGGACCTGACCGCCTCGCTGGGCGGCACCTCATCGCGCCACCCCGACGGCAGCTACCGGGACGTCTCCCGCTTCGCCCGCGCGCAGGTGCTGCTGCAGGCCGCAGCGCACGGCAAGGGATCCATCGACTCGGTCTACCTGGACATCGCGGACCTGGACGGGCTGCGGGTCGAGGCCGCCGACGCCGCTGCCAGCGGCTTCACCGCCAAGGCCAGCATCCATCCCAGCCAGATGCAGGTCATCCGCGATGCCTTCGCCCCGTCCGAACAACAGGTGGCAAGGGCGCGGCGCCTTCTCGATGCCGCCGCGCAGCACGCCGGGGTCTTCACATTCGAAGGGCAGATGGTCGACGAGCCGCTGCTACGCCAAGCCCGGGCCGTCGTGGAAGGTGAAAAGTGACGGCCTGTTAAGCACACCGGGACAGCGAGTCCAGAAACGTCCGCTGACATGCGGTGAAAAGAGTTTGGCTACCGAAGATGCCCGCGCCTAGCGTTGAAGCTGCACTGCCTGGACAGGCCATGCGGTGCAGAGATCCAAAAAAGTAATTCATGTCTTCCACTCGCAAGCCCGGCTATGACACGCTGGTCTTTTTCTGGTTCGCCATCGTGCTCTGGGTTCTTGGCATTGCTTCCATGAGTGCCCAGCCTTACTTCTTGCTGATTGGTGCAATCACCGTCAACTCATGGGGACTAACCGTGCTATCCATGGCGGGCATCGGCTTCTTCCTGCTGGCCGGAGTCTTCTCCATCGTGGTTGTGCACAAGATCATCGCGATGCTGGTCTATCTGGTCCACGGCAAGCCGTAGGTACCCCGGATGCAAAAATATCGGCACCGGAGTTAGCCTCCGATGCCGATATTTCTTGCGGCCTGAATTAGGCGATGGCGAGTGCCTGCGCTTCGGCATGCAGCTTCTTGTTTCCGTAGTGCACGGCGAAGAACCACGCCACACCGGTCATGATGTGGATGAGGCTCAGGGTGATGGCGGTGGCGACGTCGGCGGAATTCATGATCGGGAAGGCGATCGACGCCACGGCGATGATCAGGCCGATCCACTGGGCCACCTTGGTGATGCCCTTCTTGGCGCGGCCGAGCAGGAACACCACGAAGCCAAGGACAATCACCGAAGCCCAGGTGTAACCCAGAACCTGGGCGAAGTGCACGACATCGTGCGAAGTTTCACCGATCTGCATGGAGGCTCCGGCCGAGCCGCCGATGAAAAAGATGATGACGTTGAGGTACCCAGCGCCGAGCGCGGCGATCGCTACCTGGATGAAGTTGAATGGGCTATTTGGGGTTCCCTGCGGGGCCATTGACGTTCCCTAAGATATCGTTGACAGTTCTCAACGATTCTATAGTCGAACACATCCAGCCAAAACCCTTGGGCCGGGTGACTTCTACAACACCCGTCCCGCACAGAAATATCCGCAAATTGACACGCCCCCAGAACGTGCCAAGCCCAATCACCCTGCCATGGCTCGCTCGTTGGCCCTCCTGTTGGAGTTGTTCACCGCGATGTACCAGCTGGCGCCGACGATCACGTGCATGACGGCGACCGCAACCGCGCTTCCTGCATCTTCGGCGAAGAACAGTTGCGTCACGGCCGAGAGGAGCAGTAGGGCAAGCCCGATCACCTGGGCGACGCGGCAGAAGCCCGGACGGCCGCGTGCGATGAGGAAGGTCAAGAAGCCGAGCACCACGATCGGAGGCACGGTGAACCGGATGACGTGGATGAAATCGAGGTTTCGGAACATCCCGTCGGAGAATTTCATGGATGCCCCGGCGGCCTCCGCGATGAAGAACGTGAGCACGCTCAGGGCCATGGCGCCAAAGGCGGCGATCAACACCTGGACGAAGTTAAACGGCATTTTGAATTTGACGTCAGCTTGCATGGCTGGACATCTCCTTTGATGTGAAAAACCGAATACCCGTTCTTTCACTGTACGCCCGAAAACAACCTTTGAACCCGACGATTTTACGGCTCGCAGTTTCGATCGCCCGAGATGCGCTCAGGCCTCGGCGATGGTCACTTTCAGCTTTCCGGATTTCCAGAGCTGGGTCGCTTCGGCGGCCCAGGCCAAGGCGCGTTTCGACTCGGCAGGCGTGAGGAAGTGCGTGTTGATGTGAAGCCGCTGCTCGGGGTCCACGCTCTTGGGCAGCAGCACCATGGGCCTGCTGCCTTCGACCTTGACTGCATGGAACAAGCCGCAGTGGCGCCCGATGTGGTGCACCGTGCAGTAGAGGTCGCCGCGGTCGATGTCCGTCCGGCCTCCCTTTTCCCATGCGTCCAAATGGTCGAGTTCGCAGCGTTCGGCGGGCATGGTGCACCCCGGGAAGGCGCAGCCGCGTCGTGCGGTGCGCAGGGCCTTGGCCTGGCTCTTGGAAAACAGCCGCTGCGAGCGACCGAGGTTGAGGATCCGGTCGCGCCCGTTCAGCACCACCGGGTAGATGCCGGCATTGCAGACCGCGGCCCTGGCTTCGCCTGCGGAAATCGGCTTGCCCGTGATGGTCACCGCGAAGTCCTGCCCCGTTTCGACCATCTTGTCGTAGTCGATGATGATGCCGACCTCGGCGGCGGCACCTTGGCGCTTTCCGGTACCGGTGGATTTGAGCGTCGCGAGCAGGCCCATCAGGTGGCGAAGTTCGGGACGCATGTCCTCGAACGGGACCAGCAGCTCGGCGGCCGCGGAGGCCGCCGGCGGTTCATCCCCGGCAGCTTCTCCGCCGGGTTCCGGCTGCGACTGCGTGGATTCGGCGGCATCGGGGTCGTCGGGGTCGTCGGGGCCCGGGTCTTCGTGGTCCGGGTCCTCCGCCTCGGCAGCGGCGGCTTCCGGGTCCTGCGCCCAGTCGGGCATGGTCTCGGAGTTGTCCCAGTCGTCCGGGTCGCCGTTTTCGGCGGCGAGATCCTCGGCGGCCTGGCGGTGGAGGTCCTCGCGGTTGCCGGCCTCGGTTTTGGGGTTGTCCACCTTGCGCAGGTGCGCGTCGAGGACCTCGGCCTGCGAGGGCAGCATGCGCAGCAGGTAGTTTTCCAGCCCCTTGCGGCGGCCGAGCTTGAACAGGCCGATCTCCGAGAGCAGCGCGCCCAGCGGCCGCTTGCCGGATTTGAGCTGGTGGATCAGGTCGGCGACGTGCTTGCGGGCGGTTGCGGGTTGTTCGCGGATCAGCGCGACGGCCTCGGCCTGGATGCCGGCGCGGGCCCGCTCCCCGGCGGGGCCGGGGCCGAAGTCCTTCTGGGCGCCGTGGATCAGGCGGGAGGCGGAAAGCACCAGGCGCGGGTCGGAGCGCGGGGCGGTGAATTCGGCGGCCAGCTGAGGCAGCAGCGGCTGCGCGCGGTGGCCGGCGGTGGTGACCTGGGCGATGAGGCAGTCGGTCTGGGCCAGGCGGTCGCGGGCGGTGCCCAGCGGGATGCCCAGCCAGTTGTGCAGCAGCCCGGCGGTGTTCTTGTAGGGGGTGCGGCCCATGGTGGTGCGCCCGGCAGCGCGGGCGAGGTCCTCGGCGGAGGGGTGCTCGCTGGCGTCAGCGATTACCTGAAAGGAGTCGGCGTCCAGCTGGTGGGCGCCGGTGCGGCGCAGCAGGTCGGCGGCGAAGAGCTGGGCGCGGGCGAACTCCTGGCCCAGCTGTTCGACAAGCAGCGCGAAGTAGGCGGCGTGGCCGGCGGGGAGGTCCGCGTCGGCCACGTCCGCCCAGGCCGCGGCGATGAGGCTGCGGGCCTCGGCCAGTTTCCCGACCGCTTCGGTGCTTGTGGAGGTCTGCATGTCCCCAGCGTGCGGCGGGCGCCGGGAGGGCCGGCCGCCGCAGCTGCGGATTGTGGATTACTTCGAGGCGCCGATTGCCCAGACGCGCGGCAGCTGCGTGCCGTTGACCGCGAGGTCGCCGATCAGCCGCGCCTTGAACACCCACGGATTGTGGTTGCCGGCGGTGCGGGCGTTGCGCCAGTGGCGGTCGAGGTTCTTGGACACGCTGGTGGCGGAGGCGGCCAGCGCGTCGAAGGCGTGGGTGAGCGCGGTGAGCACCAGCGGGGTCAGCACCACCTGACCCTGGGCGGAGGCGAGCTCGGCCGCGTCGTTGGCGGCCTCGTCCTCCTGGATCGAGCCGCCGGAGTGCAGCGCGATCGCCGACTCGTAGGCGCCCTGCAGGGCGTGGGAGACGCGTTCCACGGTGGCCGCCGCGGCGAAGGCGGCCGCGGAGACCTCGCCGATGACCTGCAGCAGCTGCGGATCCTGCCCGGCGATGTTGGCCGCGGCGTGGCTGAAGGTGCGCTTGCGGGCCGCCAGCTGCGCGGCGAACTCGCGTTCGGCGGCCTTGGCGGAGCCGGCGAGCACCGCCAGCAGCACCTGCTGGTAGAACGCGGTCTGGTACTTGAAGCGGGTGTCGAACTCGATCAGCTCCTCCACCGCCGCGCCGGTGAACGTGGAGGTGCCGGTGCCGGTGGTGCGCTGGCCGAAGCCGTCCCAGTCCTCGGCCAGGGCCACACCCGGCTGGTGGCGGCGGACGGCGGCGATGACGCGGGTTTTGGTGTCGGTGCGCTGCGCGTAGGTGTCCAGCCAGTCGGCGAAGATCGAGCCGGTGGAGTAGTACTTGGCGCCGGTGATGCTGAAGCCGCCGGCCCCGTCCGGGCTGACCTTGGTGATCACCTCGCCCACCTTCACGGCGCCGACCTCGGTCCAGGAGTTGCCGACCAGCTCGCCGGCGGCGAAGCGGGCCAGCCAGGTGTCGCGGCCGGGGCCCGGGGCGGCGACCAGCCGGTCCTCCACGAACGCGAAGTGCGCGCGCAGCGCCTGGGCGATGTTGGAGTCGGCCGCGGCCAGCTCGGTGAGCAGCTCGAACAGTTCGGGCAGGGTGGCGCCGGCTCCGCCGTGGGAGACGGGCACGCGGATCGCGCCGAAGCCGGCGGCGGCGAGGTCGGCGACCTCGCGGTAGGGCAGGGCGCCGGTGCGGTCGCGCTCGGCGGCGCCGTCGGCGATGGCCTGGAAGTGCGGGGCGAAGCGTTCGCGCAGCCCGGCCAGACGGGATGTGGACAGGGCGATCATCTGGTGTTCCAATCGGTGTTGCAGGCAGGGTGGCGTAGGCGTCCAGTGTCTAGGTGTACAGCGAGAGCGGCTGCGATTCGCCGCGCAGGAAGTAGGCGCCGACCTCGATCTTCTTGTAGTCCACCGGGTCGTGCAGCGAGTGCGTGCGCACGTTGCGCCAGAACAGGTCAAGCCCGACGTTGCTCTTGGTGGAGGAGGATCCGGTGACCTCGAAGATGCGGTTGGCGACCTCCACGCCGGCCTCGCTGGCCACGACCTTCAGCTCCGCGATCGCCACCGCCAACTCGGCGCGCTGCGGCTGGCTGACTGCCCCGCCCAGCACCTGATCGAAGCGGCGGCCCAGCTTCTCCGCCAGCGCGGCCACCGCGGCAGTGCGGGCCTTCAGCTCCCCCACGGTGCGCTGGAAGACGACGTCCTGCGAATAGGTTTCGGCCTGCGAGAGGAACCAGGCGTTGGTGCGCCCCAGCAGGATCTGCCGGCCCCGCGCCAGCGCGCCCTCCGCGATGCCCAGGTAGAAGTTCGCGAAGGCCAGCTGGATGCCCGGGGTGAGCAGGGTGGCCACCGGCTCGTCGGTGACCGGGCCCAGCACGTCGGACGGCTCGATGCGCACGTTGCGGTACACCAGCGAGTTCGAGGCGCTCAGCCGCTGGCCCAGATAGTCCCAGTCGTCGACGATGCGCAGTCCTTCGGCCTCGCGCGGGACCACGAAGGCCAGCAGCTCGCCGCTGCCTTCGACCTCCGCGTTGACGACGATGACCTCGCCCACCCCGGAGCCGGTGGAGAAGCGCTTGGCCCCGTTCAGCCGGTAGCCATCGCCCTCGCGGGTCAGCACCAGGTTCGGGTCCACCGGGTTGACCGAGTCGCCCCACAGCCAGCTTCCCTCCACGGTGCGCCGCCACCAGTCGGCCTGCGCCTCTGCCGGGGCGTAGAACGCGATGGAGGACTGGTTGATGTAGTGGTAGGCCAGCAGCTGGGAGATCGACCCGTCGGCGGCGGCCAGGATGCGGATGACCTCGAAGGCGGTCTCGAAGTGCCCGCCGGCGCCGCCGAACTCGGCCGGGACCAGCAGCTCCAGCAGCCCTGCCTCGCGCAGCAGCTTCACCTCGGCGAAGGGCTGCTTGTTGGCGCGGTCGCGGGCCAGCGCGTCGGCGGCCAGGGTGCCGGCAACCTGGCGGGCGACGGCGCGCCAGCGCTCCAGTTCGGCCTCGCTGGCGGTGCCGGTGTACGGGACGCGGGGCAATGCGGTGACGGTCATGATCGGGCTCCTTGGAATTGGACTTCCGAGGGATACCGGGACGCGGCCCGGGCTCCATCGAACCTGGCGTTAGCACTCCCTGCGGATTACAGGCTTGCTGCGGCGTCGCGGAGCCAGGTCTCTCAGCCGCTCTGGATGGTGTGCACCGATTCAAGCACGCCGCCGAAGCCGGAGGGAACCGCCCCGTCACGCGGCGGAACGCACCGCAAAACTGCGTCATATTGGGAGTTTGGAACCCGCGCCGGGCCCAGATCGCGACGGCGCGCGGCAGCATCCAGCCGTCGCACGACGTCATATTGGCGCACGCAGTGCCCGGGCCCGGCGGGCCTTGCGGCTAGCGGGAGAGGAAGCCGAGCAGCAGGTCGTTGACCTCCTTGGCGTGGGTCCACAGCAGCCCGTGCGGGGCGCCATCCACCTCGTGGTACTCGGCGGCGGGCAGCGCCTCGGCGAAGCGCCGGCCGGTGACGTCCACGGGCAGGATCCGGTCGGCGGTGCCGTGCACGATCAGCGCGGGCACGTCGATCTTCGGGATGTCGGCGCGGAAGTCGGTGGTCCAGGTGTACTGGGCCGCGACCGAGGCGTAGGGCGAGGCGGCATAGGCCAGGGCCTTGTTCGCGGCCAGCGCCTCTTCGCTCAGCCGGTTGCCCAGGAAGGTCTCGGTGTTGAAGAAGTTCTCGAAGAAGCTGCTGAAGAACGCGTAGCGGTCGGTTTTGGCGGCCTCGGCCATCGGGTCCAGCGCATCCTGCGGCACACCCTCGGGGTTGTCATCGGTCTGCAGGATGAACGGTTCCAGCGAGCCGAGGAAGGCGGCCTTCGCGACGCGGGCCGAGCCGTAGGTGGAAAGGTAGCGGGCTACCTCGCCGGTGCCCATGGAGAAGCCCACCAGCACTGCGTCCTTCACGTCAAGCGTTTCCAGCAGCGTGTGCAGGTCGGCGGCGAAGGTGTCGTAGTCGTAGCCGACGGCCGCCTTGGAGCTCTTGCCGAAGCCGCGGCGGTCGTAGGTGATGACGCGGTAGCCGGCGCCGAGCAGCGTCGCGGTCTGCAGCTCCCAGGAGGATCCGTCCAGCGGGTAGCCGTGGATCAGCACCACCGGCTGCCCGGAGCCGTGGTCCTCGTAGTACAGCTCGATATCGGTGGTGTTCTCTTCTCCGACTTTCACGGTTGCCATGCTGGCCCTTTCGCCGACGGGGGCGCGGCGGTTGCCGCGCTGCCTCCCACGCTAGGCATCGGTCCTCGACGGTGGCAAGGGTTTTGCGCAAAGCGACAGCGAGCGCTTCAGCGCAGGTAGGTCCGTGCGACGCTGAACGCGGTGCGCTCCAGCAGCTTCAGCGCGTCGGCGGACAGCTCGGCCAAACTCGCCGGGCCCGGAGCGATCGAGTAGGCCGCGAGGATTCCGGCGTCGGCCAAAACCTGGTCTTCCAGGCTGACCGATCCGGCGATCACGATAACGTCTCCCCCGGCGGCCTGCAGTACCCCGGATACCACCTTGCCCTGCAGGGACTGCGAGTCCAGCCGGCCCTCGCCGGTGATGACCAGATCCGCGCCGCCCATGATGCGGTGGGCGTCCAGCACCCGGGCGACCAGCTCCCACCCGGGGACCAGGTCGACCGCGAAGTAGCTGCCCAGGCTGAAGGCCAGGCCTCCGGCGGCGCCCATGCCTTCTCGGTCGCGCAGCACCCGGCCGGTGGCGGTTTCCAGCACATCGGCCAGCCGGCCCAGCCCGGCGTCGAGGGTTGCGACATCCTTCAGGGAAGCACCCTTTTGCGGCCCGAAGATCGCTGCGGCGCCGTTCTCGCCCAATAGCGGGTTGGTGACATCGCAAGCGATCTGCCACACTACCCCGGCGGCGCGCGGATCCAGCCCGCTGACATCGATGCTGTGCAGCTCGTTCAACGGGCCGCCTCCCGATTGCAGCTGGTTGCCGTCGGCGTCGAGGAACTTGGCGCCCAGAGCGGAAAGCAAACCGGTGCCGCCGTCGGTGGTCGCGGAGCCGCCCAGGCAGAGGATGATTTGCTCGGCCCCGAGGTCCAGCGCCTTGGATACCAGCGCGCCGAGCCCGTAGGTGGTGGCCGACAGCGGCTGGCGCGGCGCATCGGCAACCTGCGGCAGGCCGGCTGCTTCGGCTGCTTCGACCACCGCGATCTTCCCGTCGGCAGACAGCCCCAGCCGTGATTGCACCGGTCTGCCTAAGGCATCAGCGGTTTGCACCGGAACCGGTTCGGTGCCCCACGCGTCGATCAGCGCTTCCAGGGTTCCCTCGCCTCCGTCGGCGAAGGGCACCGCGGTCACGGAGATTTCACGGCCCAGGCTGCCGGCACCTGCGAGGAATCCGGTCCTGATGGCTTCGGCGACCTCGCTGGCGCGAGCGCTGCCTTTGAAGGAATCCGGCACCACGGCGATTTGCAACCCAGTGGCCGGCGAAGAGTTCGGTGTTGAGGTCATGCATTAACCCTATGGAGATTCCTCCACAAGTCCTATAGGCCGAAGCCCATACTTCAGCTGCTTCGAATACTGGAATATGTGCATTTCGCCCAGCCGGACCCGGGCGTAGATGGAGTTGAGCAAGGCCATCAGCTCGCCGGGAACCCGCGGGTCGCTGCCGGTGACCTGCTTGATCCGGTCCATTCGTTGGATCAGCGTATTGCGGTGGACCGTGAGCCTTGCGATGGCTTCGGACTGCGTCGAACTGGCGGCCAGCGCCAGCAGCGTGAACGCATGCTCCGCACTGATCTGGGCCGTGCGCCGGGCCAGCGAACGGCAGTACGCTTCCGGTGCTCTGGCCGCCGACAGCGCCATGTCCTCGTTCCAGAGCTCGCGAAGTCCGGCAGCCGGAACCAGCGCGGGCACCGCGCCCAGGGTCCGCAGGTTCTCGGCGTCGACCAGAAGGTCGCTGGGCTGTGTCCGAGGGGGCCCGAGGATCGCGCGGGCAGAAGCAGGATCCTCGATTGGACCGGAGGACAGCACCCATCGGGCATTGTTAATCGTCAATGCTGCTTCGTACTGCTCAGGCCCGTCCTCGTCGAGCAGCAGGCTCAGCGACCATGGCGCGCTCAAGCCCAGCTGCTCGAGCTGCTCAGCCAAGGCTTCGTCGCTCGCGGATCCCGACACAAGTCCGGAGAGCATGTCACTAATCTGGGTGGCGCGCACCGTGCTTCGGACATGCTCCTCGTGCTGGGTAAGCAGCAGCTGCACGGTCAGCGAAATCAGCTGGGCCAGCGACGCAACCTCCTGCGGTGCCCCTGTCACCCCCACGACACCCTGCACGACGCCGTCCGCATAAAGTGGCACGTTGACGCCCGGCAGCTGCCCGGACACCGGGTCGGCCTGGGCGGTGACAATTGTGCGGTTCTCCGACAGGGCCCTGAGCGCGTCCGGATGCGGGTTCCCCAACCGTTTAGGGTCGGACGAAGCGATGATGATCCCGCGCTCGTCCATGATGTTCAGCGGGTAGTCGACGCGCGGGGCGATGGTTTGGACAACACGCAGCGCCACCGTGTGGGTGAGTTTTCCTGTTGCCTTCTGCGCCATGCTTGGTAGTCTACCCACCATCTGACCACGCGTCTTTTGACAACGTGGAGGCTGAGCCAAGCTTCTGCACAGAGTCGGGCAGTAATGTCGTAGACACCTCCTTGAGGTGCGAGTGATGATCGTAAACTCCCGCCGGCTTCAGCCGGCGGGAGTTTTCACTTTCCTGCGTCCCATGGCTGATGCAGACTCTTTGCCTGCGCCGGGCTCGGGCAAAGCCGAGGCATAGCCTTGCTCCCTAAAATGGAAGTTACCTTCCTCAAAGGTGCGAGTGATGATGTAAGTCTGGCTCCGTTGCGCACGGCAACGGAGCCAGTATTTTTAAGAAACCTTCGAGCGCCGCATCACCGATGCGCCGGCATTCTCCAGATGGTGTCCAGGCCCGGCATAGGAACCGGAAGTGCAGTGAAGGTAACTCAAAAGGTGCGAGTGATGATCGAGAACCCTCCAACGAAATGATTTCGGTGGGGGTTTTGAGTTTAACGTCCGGCCAGCTGCGTGGACACCGCAGAAATGCTTAGCTAGCGGCTCGGAATTCCAAAGCTCCGGCACAGGGTGCATTCCTAGAATTGAAGTACCTCATAAAGGTGCGAGTGATGATCATGAAGTTCCCGTTGGATTTCCTCCCAACGGGAACTTTTCTTTAACCGCCCTGGCCTTCGATATGCCAGCCTTTGCACTGTTCGCATGCGTAGGTGCCCAGCTGCTTGCCAGCTACCGTGGAATGCCTCAGCGCGGCCTTGAGCGCGATCGCGTTAGTGCGGTACCGCTGCTTCCCCGCGGCTTCACAGATATTGATGGTGCGTTTGGTGGGATCCTTCAATATGGCCATGGCAGTAATCTAACAGCCAAGCGCAGTGCTGGAACCTGCCGGGCAACTAGAATACATAGGTACGGAATTCGGCGAGCCAAAGAACAGGTCCACCATGGCAACGGCGGCATTGACCCCCTTAGAACGGCAGTCGGTGTGGCGAACCCTCAAGTCTCCCCGATTGCTGAAAACCGAGCTGCTCGCCGGGCTGGTGGTCTCGCTGGCGCTGATTCCGGAGGTCATCGCGTTCACCGTGATCGCCGGGGTGGATCCGCGGGTCGGCATTTTCGCCTCGTTCACCATGTCAGTTGTCATCGCCTTCACTGGCGGACGGCCGGCAATGATTACCGCGGCGGCTGGAGCGGTGGCCTTGGTGGTCGCTCCATTGGTGAGGACCCACGGCGTGGAGTACCTGTTCCCGGCCGTGATCCTGGCCGGAATCATCCAGATCCTGCTGGCCGCGCTGGGCGTGGCCAAGCTGCTGCGGTTCATACCGCGGCAGGTGATGATCGGCTTCGTGAACGGCCTGGCCATCTCGATCTTCCTGGCACAGATGCCCGAGCTGGTCGATGTGCCGTGGGCCGTGTATCCACTGGTGGCAGTCGGGATCGCGATCGTGTACCTGTTCCCGAAGCTGACCAACGCGGTTCCGGCGCCGCTGATCGCCATTGCGGTGCTCACGGCGGTGACGGTGTTCGCGAAGATCACGGTGCCCACGGTGGGCGACCAGGGCGAACTGCCCGAGTCGCTGCCGGTCTTCACGCTGCCCTCTGTCCCGATCGACATGGAAACCCTGCGGATCATCGCGCCGTTCGCGGTGGCGGTGGCGTTCGTCGGCCTGCTGGAGTCGCTGCTGACGGCGAAGCTTGTCGACGACATCACCGACACGCCGTCGAACAAGACGCGCGAGTCCTGGGCGCAGGGGGCCGCCAACGTGGTGACCGGCTTCTTCGGCGGGATCTGCGGCTGTGCGATGATCGGCCAGACCATGATCGGGGTGAAGGTTTCCGGCGGGCGCACGCGCATTTCCACGCTGTTCGCGGGGGTGTTCATGCTGGTGCTGGCGGTGGCGTTCGGCGACGTGGTGGCGCAGATCCCCATGGCCGCGCTGGTCGCGGTGATGGTGGTGGTCTCCGCCGCGACTTTCAACTGGCACAGCATACGGCCTTCCACGCTGCGGATGATGCCCAAGAGCGAAACCTTCGTCATGCTCGTCACCGTGGTGCTGACCGTGGCGACCAGCAACCTGGCCATCGGGGTGGGCGCCGGCATCCTCACGGCAATGGTGCTGTTCGCCAACCGGGTGGCGCATTTTGTGACGGTCGACCGCAGGGTGGACGGGGACACCGCTATCTACACGGTGACCGGGGAATTGTTTTTCGCCTCGTCCAACGACCTGTACACGCAGTTCGACTACGCGCAGGATCCGCAGCAGGTAGTGATCGACCTGGGCGCCTCGCACGTATGGGACGCCTCGACCGTGGCCGCGCTGGATTCCGTAGCCGCCAAGTACGCCAGCTACGGCAAGAGCGTCGAGGTCCGCGGGCTGAACGAGCCCAGCGCCAGGTTCCGCGACCGGCTCAGCGGCAACCTGGATTAGTCGCGCTGCTCCGCCCGCTCGCGCTTGGAGATATACATGGCGCGGTCCGCGCGCAGGATGACCATGCTCAGGTTGTCGTCCGGTTCCGCGGTGGCCACACCAAAACTCCAGCTGTGCTCGGAGGATTCGTGGACGCGTTCCATGAGCTGCTGGGCTTGGTCGAATCCGGTCTGGGGCAGCAGGAGCACGAATTCGTCGCCGCCCAGCCGGGTGATCACATCGTTCTTGCGGGTCGCGCGCTTCAAGTGCCGGACCAGCCCGCGCAGCACCTCGTCGCCGGCCGCGTGGCCGAACTGATCGTTGATCTGCTTGAAACCGTCCATGTCCACCAACGCGACGCTGACCGGCTGGTTCTGCCGGCGCCCCTGGGCCAGGGCGGCATCGCCCATCCGGCCCAGCGCCCGGCGGTTGTAGGCGCCGGTGAGCACGTCGATTTCCGTCTGCTGCTTGAATTTGCGTTTCACGAAGCTGCCGACAAACATGCCGACCACGGTGAAGAACACCAGGCTCAGGACGTTAAGCAGGCCGTTCTGGTGCTCGGTGCCCACCGCCGGGCCGAACAGCAGCGAATAGGTGAGGGTGAAGACGAGGATGGGATAAATGGTCATCCGGGAGATCACCGAAGGGAAGAGCCACGCCATGTACAGCGCGATCAGCGGGAATTCCTGGAGCCTGAAGACGAACTGCTCGTGGTCGACGGTGAAACCCACAAAGTAAACGAAGGCCGTCAGTTCCGCCACGGCGCCGAGATAGGCGAGCCACAGCGGGAACGCGTCGCGCAGGATCACCACCAGCGTCGCGACACCCAGGGCCCCGACAAACCGCCCTACGGCCACCAGCTGCAGCGCTTCCGAAGGGAAGGTCCTGAACAGGTTCAGGCCGTAGAAGACGGACAGGAAGCAGGCGACCATGCCGGTCACCGCGATCTCCATACTGGTGATGGCGCGGACTCGCGCAGGAAGCAGCCTGGAGCGCCATGAAATACCCGCCTGACTTCGGCTCTCTACCTGTTTTTCCAAGCCCCGCCACCCCATTGTCTACAAATTGTTCAAAAACGGACCGCATCGGATCGGCCGGATGTGTAAAATCTGCTTCGGGCGTAAGCTCCGGCTGACCTTGGCCAGACGCAACGTACGGTCCCTCACCCGTTAGGCAAATAGTGAAGTTCGTTTTCCAGCCCCTCATTGATCTTCGAAACAAAACTCTACTGGGTTTCGAGGCACTGACCCGATTCGACGACGGCCGCGGCCCTCAAGAGCATTTCAGCGAAGCCCGCGCCGAGGGCCGGATCGTCGAGCTGGAGCTGGAGGCCATCCAGGGAATCCTCGACGCCAGCCGCCAGCTGCCAGACGAGTACCTGGTCACGCTCAATGCCTCGGGCCCGACCATCGAGGCCTTCGCCGCTTCCGCGATGAAGCTTGATGGGCGGTTGGTTTGGGGGCTGGAGCTGAATGAGGAATCCGAGCCCTGCAGCTCCGGCCGCGCCCGGCAGTACGCCGATACCCTCGGGTGCCTGCTGCTGATCGACGACGCGGGCGTCGCCTACGCGAACCGCGAGCGCATCGAATGCCTGCATCCCGACATCGTGAAGCTGGATCGCAGCATGATCATCAACTACGAGTCCTCCGCCGAGGTACGCGGCATGGTCGCCAACCTGCTGGAGGCCGCCCGGGAGACCGGGGCCCGGACCCTGGCCGAGGGCATCGAGACCCCGGAGCACATCGAGCTGGTCGACCGGCTGGGCTTCAGCTACGCCCAGGGGTTCTACTACAGCCGGGGCCTGCCCGCCGCGGAGCTTGCAGATGCCATGCGCGATTTAAACCGGCGCGTCGGGATCGATACTCCGGGTTTCTGAGCGCCGCTCGCGCCCCCTGGAGCCGCCGAAGCGGATCGGCGGCAGGATCTTGGTGATGCCCAGGATCAGGTAGATCACCGTGTTGATCGCGACGAACGACGCCAGCACGCTGAACCACTGCGCGTAGAGCACCGACTCGGGAAGCAGTATGCCTCGCGGGACATACATCGCTAATTCCATCATGACTAGGCTTCCTTTCGGGCCGGTGCGTGCTCGACGTGCTTCCAGTCGGCGCTCTTGGCAAATGCGATGTCCCAAACGCCCTTGAGGAACGCCAGGTCCAGGAAGGCGTCGTAGACCAGCTCCGGCAGCACCAGCGCCGCCAGGAGCCGGGCCTTCCAGCCGCCGCTCCAGGCGGTGACCACGCGTTCAACCGCGAAGACCAGGCCGAGCAGCATCCAGAACGGGAACCACACCCAGGTGTCCATGGAAACAAGCATCAGCACCATCAGGAAGAAGTAGCTGAACAGGGCGATGACCCCGTAGCCGATGCCGATCTGCTGCGACCAGTAGCGCACGGTCTGCGGGGTGACTCCGTAGGCGCCCAGGTTCTCCAGCGCCCCGCGCTGCCAGCGCAGGCGCTGCGCCCAGAGCATCTTCCAGTTGGGCATCAGCTCGGTGACCACGGTGCACTCGTTCGGGGAGGTGATCAGCGCGCCCAGGGACTTCAGCGCGATGGTCAGCTCGTTGTCCTCGGTCAGCGCCGCGGTGTCGTAGACCTCGCCATGCTTGCCCGGGATCGTGGTGCCGCGGGCGGCGGCCACCTCGCGCAGCGCGGTGGCGCGGAAGACCGAGGCGGTCCCGGTGAGCACGAAAACGCGGCCGTCGCGGCGGGCGATCTCGCGCTGGTAGCGGGCGTATTCGTTGCGCTGGAACTGGCCCAGCACCCCGTGGCCCTCTTCGCCGTGGAACAGCCCGCCCACGGACATCAGCGCGCGGTCGGCGGTGAAGCGGTCGCGGGCGGTGGCCAGGAAGTCGGTGCCGATCTGGCTGTCGGCATCCATGACCATGACGCAGTCGTTGTCGCCCATGCCGGGCAGGATCTGCGCCAGCGCCTGGTTCAGCGCGCCACCCTTCTTGTGCTTGTTGTCCACGGATTCGAACACGTCGACGCCGTGCGCTCGGGCGACGTCCACGGTGCCGTCGGTGCAGTTGTCCGCGACCACCAGGATCCGGGCGGGCAGGAAGCTCTGCTGCTTCAGCGCGTTGATGGTGTGCCCCAGCGAGGTTTCCTCATTGTGCGCGGGAATCAGCACGGTGACGGTAACCGGCCCGGCGTACACGCCGCGGGTGCGGTCCATGATGCGCTTGGGCGCCAGCGGCCGGGAGGACTTCTGGATCGGGGTGCGGCGGTAGCGCAGGGTGACCACGCGTTCGCCGACCACGACGAACAGGATGAGGACCAGGGCGATGAGCACCGCGCCAATGAGGATCGACAGGTCGGGCAACTGGGTGCTGTAGAACGTGGACCAGATGCCGCCGAGCTGCACCTTGACCGGGTGCCACATCTGCGGAGTCGTCCCGCTGGCGCTCAGCACCCACCAGAGCAGCAGCGCTGCCAGCACGACGATGACGATGACGGCGATACCCACGAGACGACCGAAATGCTTGTGCATAACTATCTTTCGGAAATAGGCAAAATATTCAGCTGTGGGACCCCAGCTAAAACCTATCCCATCACCTCGGAGTTCGTACAGGACTCGCCGTGCGGTGCACCGGGAATCCGCAGCTTTGCGCGCCTAGGAAAGACGAAGCTGCTGCGCGGCGTCCTCGCGCAACTGGTTCTTGCGGATCTTGCCGGTCACGGTGGTCGGGAATTCCTCCAGGATGCGCACGTAGGCGGGGATCTTGTAGTGTGCCAGATGCCCTTCGCAGTAGGCGCGAAGCTGCTCGGCATCCAACGGTTCGCGCCCGGTTTTCATCCGGATGCAGGCGCAGATGGCCTCGCCGAATTTCGGGTCCGGCACTCCGATGACCGAGACGTCCTCGATGTCCGGGTGCTTGTAGAGGAATTCCTCGATCTCCGCCGGGTAGATGTTCTCCCCGCCGCGGATGACCATGTCCTTGATGCGCCCGACGATGGTGCAGTAGCCATCCTCGCGCATGACCGCCAGGTCCCCGGTGTGCATCCAGCCCTCGGCGTCGATGGCGGCGCGGGTTTTCTCATCGTCGTCCCAGTAGCCGAGCATCACGGAGTAGCCGCGGGTGCAGTATTCTCCGGTTTCGCCGCGTTCCAGAGTCTCGCCGCTCACCGGATCGATGACCTTGATTTCCACGTGCGGATGGACGCGGCCGATGGTGCTGGTGCGGTGCTCGAAGTCGTCGTCGCTGCGCGTCTGGCAGGAGACGGGGCTGGTCTCGGTCATGCCGTAGGCGATGGACACCGCGCTCATGCCCATGTCTTCCACGCAACGGCGCATGACCTGAACCGGGCAGATGGATCCGGCCATGATGCCGGTGCGCAACAGCGAGAGGTCGTAGTCGGCGAAGTTCGGATGGTTCTGCATGGCGATGAACATGGTGGGTACCCCGTACAGGCCCGTGCACTGCTCCTCGGCGACCACCCTCAAGGTGGCTTCCGGCTCGAAGCCGGGCGCCGGAATGACCATGGCGGTGCCTCGGGCCACGCAGCCCAGGTTTCCCATGACCATGCCGAAGCAGTGGTAGAAGGGCACCGGAATGCACAGCCGGTCTTCTTCGGTCAGGTCGATCATGCCGGTGACCTGGTAGCCGTTGTTCAGGATGTTGTGGTGGCTGAGCACCGCACCCTTGGGGTAGCCGGTGGTGCCGGAGGTGTACTGGATGTTGATGGCGTCCCCCGGTGAGGTGGCTGCCAGCCGCTCGGCGAGCGCCTGGTCCGTTACGGATTCTCCCTGCGCCAGCAGCTCGTCCCAGTCCCCGGTGTCCAGGTAGACCACGCGCTCGAGGCTCGGGGTGTCGGCCGCGGTGGCCTGCACCATGCCCCGGTAGTCGCTGGTCTTGAACTGAGTGAGCGTGATGAGCATGCGCATCCGGCTGTGGTTCACGGCATAGGCGTATTCGTGGGTGCGGTAGGCCGGGTTGACGTTGACCAGGATGACGCCGAGCTTGGCGGTGGCGAACTGGGTGAGCACCCATTCGGCGCAGTTCGGCGCCCAGATGCCCAGCCGGTCCCCCGCGTGCAGCCCGGCGGCGAGCAGCCCCTTGGCCAGGCGGTTGACGTCGGCGTCCAGTTCCGCCCAGGTCCAGCGCCGGCCGGCGGCGGCGTCGACAAGCGCCTCGCGCGCCCCGAAGCGGGAAGCGGTGTCCTGAAGCGTCGCGCCGATGGTCTTATCGAGCAGCGCTGGTTCGTTCTCGCCCTTGGCATAGGCCTTCATGCGTGTACTCCCTGGGTCTTCAGCGGATGGGCGGCAGCGGCGCCGTGGTGTCCGGCGTCACATTCCACACCCTAACGCGCGGCCCGTGTCCAGCCAAGCAGCGGCGGACCCAGTGCCTGTCCACCGACGCTTCCCGTCATCGGGGTCGGAGCTAGCCGGCCGCCTTGGCCACCAGCTCCCGGATGCGCTGCTCCGTGGCATCGTCCAGCGAGGTGAGCGTCCAGGCTACTGGGTGCATGTGTGCGCCCTGTTCGAAGGCGGGGTTCGCTACCTCGCCGAAGCCGAAGACCAGGTAGTCCTTGTCCGGCTTGATGTAGCAGACGTCCTTGCCGTCCTTGACATAGAACGGCAGGCCCCAGCGGACGACGGGCTCCAGGCCGGGCGCGGTCTCGCGGATGATGGCGTGAAGGCGTTCGGCGATCCCGCGGTAAGGTTCCGGCGCCGAGGCGAGCTTGGCGAGGACCGCGTCGTCGCCCTTTTTACCGAAAATCATTGGCTGGCTCCTTCAGGTGGCCGGTGGATGTCCACGGGGCAGGCTTAGATGCGCCACGCCCCGCCTGCAATTCTAGGTCCTGCCTCCGGCGGCATGCAGAAGAATTTTTTTCGCGTCTGAATTCGCCGACAGCGGCCAACTGCCGCTTCCTGCCGTACAGGTCAGCACAGGATCAGACAGGTTGCGGCAACCGTTGGAGCAGGCAGGGATTCGCGCAGCGCCTGCTGACTCTGTGGGTGGGTGTCCGTATCCTTTTCACTACCGATATACGCTGCACCGACCCGAGGAATCGACATGAGCGAGATCCCGCAGGGAAGCGATGTTCATGATTCGAACCCGCAGGTTCCGGAGCATGGAATGCGCACATTCCTGCATATCCTGATCAATACCGCCGTGGCCAACCTGACCACGAGCTACCTGTGGTTCGCGCTGACCTTCTGGGTGTACCTGGAAACCGAGAACGTCATGGCCACCGGCATCATCGGCGGCGCCTTCATGCTGCTGATTGCGCTGTTCTCCATGGTTTTCGGCACCATCGTGGACCAGCACCGCAAGAAAATCGTATTCGTCTTTTCCGCCGCCGTGACCGCGGTGATGTTCACGCTGGCGGGGCTGCTCTACCTGTGGCTGCCCACCGAGCGAATCCTGGACATCGGCGGCTGGGAATTCTGGCTGTTCTGCATCGTGATCCTGCTCGGCGCCATCGTGGAGCAGATGCGGGGCATCGCGTTGTCCACCACGGTGACGCTGCTGATCCCGGTGGAACGGCACGCGAACGCCAACGGCCTGGTCGGCACCGTGCAGGGACTGGCGTTCATCGTCACCAGCGTGTTCTCCGGGCTGTCGATCGGCTTGCTGGGCATGGGCTGGACGCTGGTCATCTCCATCGCGCTGGTGGTGCTGACAATGCTGCATCTGGCCACCATCTCCATCCCTGAGGACAAGCCGCAGGCCGACCCCGGGGTTTCGGGCGGGAAGACCGCGCACCTGAGGCTGGGCTTCACCACGGTGATGGCGATCCCGGGGCTGCTGGCGCTGATCATCTTCTCGATGTTCAACAACCTGATCGGCGGCATCTACATGGCGCTGATGGATCCCTACGGGCTGACCGTGATGTCGGTGGAGGCCTGGGGCATCACCTTCGGCCTGGCCTCGACCGGCTTCATCGTCGGCGGCGCGCTGGTGGCTAAGTTCGGCCTGGGCAGGAATCCGATCCGCACGCTGCTGATCCTGGTCGCCTGCATGGGCTTCCTGGGCGCGGTCTTCACGGTGCGCGAATGGGTGTGGCTGTATATCGCGGGCATCTGGCTGTACATGTGCCTGATTCCTGCCTGCGAGGCGGCCGAGCAGACAGTGATCCAGAAGGTCGTGCCGTTCCGGCGGCAGGGCCGCGTGTTCGGCTTCGCCCAGATGATGGAGGCCTCCGCGGCCCCGATCACCGCGTTCCTGGTCGCCCCGCTGGCCCAGTACCTGATCATCCCGTTCATGAAAAGCGCCGAGGGCGACGCCGCCTTCGGCTGGCTGGTCGGCCAGGGGCAGGCGCGCGGGATCGCGCTGATCTTCCTGGTCGGCGGCCTGATCATGATCCTGGTCGCGCTGCTGGCGATGACCACCGGGCAGTACCGCAAGCTGTCCTCCATCTTCCTTTCGGACGAGCCGTCGCCGGCCGCCGAAGCCCGCTAGAACCAGGAGCCCGCCATGGCCAGTGCACCCAAGACCCAGCCCACCGATGCCAGCGTCGAGGAGTTCCTCGCCGCCGCCACCCCGGCCAAACGACGGACCGACGGCGAGCAGCTGGCCCGGATCTTCGCCGAAACCACCGGGGCCGACCCGGTGATGTGGGGGCCGTCAATCGTGGGCTACGGCCAGTACCGGTATGTTTCCCCCGTCAATGCGCGCACCACCGGCATCTGGCCCAAAACCGGATTCTCGCCGCGCAAAACGGCGCTGTCCATCTACGGGCTCAAGGACCTGCCCGCAGGCGCAGCGCTGCTCCCGGAACTCGGCACGTATACCGAGGGAGCAGGCTGCGTCTACGTGAAGAAGCTGGAGGACATCGACGAGTCGGTGCTGCGCAGGCTCATCGCGATCGCGTTTTCACGCGGGGATGACTAGACGGCTTCCTCGAAGAAGGCTTCCACCTCGCTGATGCCGGCGGAGACCACCGGGACCAGGCGTTCGTCGATGCTGTAGGTTTCCCCGTCGCGCTGCAGCAGGCCGAAACCTGCCAGCGAGGCCATCGCCTCGGTGGCCTCGGGCAGCACCGAATCGTAGATCTTCGCGCCGACATTGCGGCGCAGGCCCTCCAGGTCCCCGTCGCGGCCGGTGGACGCGGTGACCAGCAGGTTGCGCACCACCAGGTAGTGGGCCTCGTCGCGCAGGCTGCTGTCCATGGTCGGGTTCAGGTGCGCCTGCACGCAGGCGACAGCCATCTCGAAGAGCAGCTGGGCGCTGTCGGCCTGCTCGCCGTCCAGGAATTCGGCGAAGGCTTCCTCGTCGCGCACGATGCTGGTCTCGGTGGTGGTCACCACGGACATCATCGCCGCGTTCCAGATGTAGTTGAAGCGCAACGGGGCCGGGGCGTCCGCCTCCACGGACTGCGCGTCGATGCCCATGGCCTCGAAGACCTGGGCCCGCGAGGAGCTGGAGGAATCGGTGAAGTCGTTGGTCGCGATGCCGTCGCCAATGGCCACCGCGAAGTTCTTCACGGCGTCGAAAAGCGGGGTGGCGCGCAGCAAGACGCAGATTTCCGCGTCGCCTTCAGCGAAGCCGTCCAAGGCGTCTTCCAGCATCTCGCGCACTTCCTCGAGATTCTCCGCGCCGCCCTGCCACAGCTCGCTGTCTTCCGCGAAGCTGAAGAAGTCCAGCCAGGTGGAGAAGATCGGCTCGGGCGCCACGTTGTCCGGCAGGTTGACCAGGAAGTCGGCCAGAACCTGGCCGAAGAGCTCCGGGTCCAGGTCGAACAGGTTGGAGCTGCGCGCGGTTTCGGCGTACTCCCCGCCGATGGTGCGGATGACGTCCAACTGGATCTCCGCGGCCTGGGCTGCGTCCGCCGGAGAGAAGGCAGGAACCTGGGCGGCGACCCAGGCGACGTACTGGCCGCGCAGCGCGTCAACCGACAGCTCGGCCTGGATCTTGTGCACGCTGCGGCCGCGCTGGGCCGCCTTGGCAGGGTTTCCTGCGCCGGAGTTCTTTTTGCCTTGACGCTTCTTGCTGGCCATGAGCCGTCCTTCGCTTATGTGGAGGTTTGCCATTAAGCCTACGGGCAACGGCTGGCCTCCTGCGACCCGGATGCTAGCGCAGCACCACGGTGCGGTTGCCGTAGAGGAACACCCGTCCCTCGCAATGCCAGCGCACCGCGTTGGACAGCGCCTTGCATTCCGAGTCGCGGCCGGCGGCCACCAGGTCCTGCGGGCCGTAGGTGTGGTCCACCTCCACCACCTGCTGGGCGATGATCGGGCCCTCGTCGAGTTCCGAATTCACGTAGTGCGCGGTGGCGCCCACCGTTTTCACGCCGCGTTCCCACGCCTGGTGGTAAGGCTTGGCGCCCTTGAAGGATGGCAGGAACGAATGGTGGATGTTGATGGTCTTTCCGGTCAGCTCGCTGGCCAAGTGGTCGGAGAGCACCTGCATGTAGCGGGCCAGCACCACCAGCTCGGCGCCGGTCTGATCGATCAGTTCAAGCAGCGCGGCCTCGGCCCGCGGCTTGGTGTCCTTGCTGATCGGGATGTGGTGGAAGCCGATTCCGTACCATTCCACCAGCGAGCGGTGGTCCGGGTGGTTGGAAGCAACCCCGACCACCTCGATGGGCAGGTCCCCCGAGTGCATGCGGAAAAGCAGGTCCTGCAGGCAGTGCTCGAACTTGGAGACCATGATCAGCACCTTGGTCTTCTGGCCGCGCTCGCGCAGCTGCCAGTCCATGTCGAATTTCGCGGCGACCTCGGAGAACTCGCTGCGCAGGGCGTCCAACAGATCCGGGGCGGAGTCGCCGGCGAAATCCACGCGCAGGAACAGGCGTCCGGCGCTCATGTCGTCGTACTGCTTGAGCTCCACGATGGTGCGCTGGTGCCGGACCAGGAAACCGGTCACCGCGTGCACGATGCCGATGCCTTCAGGGCACTGAAGGGTCAAGACGTGCCGAACCTGTTCGCTCATGATCCACTTCCATTCAGGTGTCTGGGGCGGAACACGCACTCGGGGCGTGCTCCGCGAAAAAGTTTGTGTCTGGTTTCTTCGCCCGGGGTGCTCCCAGGCTACTCCCCCTCGGCGGGCTGAACCGGTGAAGCCCCGGTGCCCGGCGGGAACCATCAACCCGCCGGGCAGGGACCGCTCAACGCTCCGCCGCCGGACCTCCCAATGCGGCGGCGAGGCGCAGCCCATCCCGGCTGAGCAACGCCGGCGCCGGTCGCCACCGACCGGTTCCCGGCACTGGACGTGGCGGGAACCGGTCAGGCCGCAAACCAGCCAGCGCCCGGAATGGAGGACTACGCCGCGCTAGGCGACCGGCTCCGAGGCGAATTCGCTCATCGCGTCGATCAGCCAGTGCACGGTGTGCTCGGTGAACGAGGCGCGCGGCAGGATGTACCAGGACTGCTCGCCGGTGCGCCACAGCAGCACCGGGATGTTCGCCAGCGTGGTGGTGATGGCGCGGTTGACGCCGAAGGCGCGCGGGTGCAGGTCCGCCGGGCAGCTCTTGCGCAGCACCAGCGGCGCGGCCGGTCCGGACAGTTCAAGCACACTGCGGTTGGCCGACAGGTCGACCACCTGGCCGGGCTCGTCCCCCAGCGCCGCAACCAGCTCTGCGGCAAGTTCCGCGCCTTCCGGCGCGATGGCCAGGAACTCGTCCGGTCCGAGCCAGAGCACCGCGGTGCCCTCCACGGAGCCTGCGACCTCCCCGACCTGCTGCGGCAGCCCGGTGCCGACGGCTTCTGCCAGCGCGGCGAATCCGCCGCTGCCAGGCACCGCGCGCACGCCGACCTGGGTGGCGAAGGCGATTTCCCGCAGCTGGACCGTGCCGGCGGTGGAGCCCTGGGCCATGGCTTCGGCCAGGTGCTCGGCCGGGGAACGGCGCACGGAGGTTGATTCAATCAGGGTGTTGCTAGCCATCGCGGCGGCTCCCTTCCGGGTCGAAAAGTACGAGATCGGAGACGAGGACATCGACCAGCTGGCCGTTGACCGGGGTCTTGAGCACTTCGCCGATGCGGCTGCGCCCGTTCTTAATCAGTGCCAGGCCGAAGGTGCGGCCCAGCGCCGGCGAGTTGTAGGAGCTGGTGACCCAGCCTTCCATCGGGGTGCAGCCCTCGGTTTCCACCGCGCCGTCGGCGACCAGGGCGGCGCCCTCGGCCAGCCGCAGCGCGGTGTCCACCGGCAGCACGGAGACCAGGTGCTTGCGATCCTCGCGCAGATTGTCTTCCCGCGAGAAGGAGCGCTTGCCCACGAAGTCCTTGAGCTTGGAGACCACCCATTCCATGCCGGCGTCCTGCGGGGTTACCGTGCCGTCGGTGTCCTGGCCGACGATGATGAATCCCTTTTCGGCGCGCAGCACGTGCATGGTTTCGGTGCCGTACGGCGTGATGTTGAATTCCTGCCCGGCGGCGTACACGTCTTCCCAGACGCGCAGGCCGTGCCAGGACGGGATCGCGATCTCGTAGGCCAGTTCGCCGGAGAAGGAGATGCGGCTGATGCGCGCCTCGATGCCCGAATCCAGGGTCACGTCCTGGAAGGACATGAACTTGAACGCGTCGTTGGAGACGTCCAGCCCGGTCACCAGCTTGGCCACCACATCGCGCGACCGCGGACCGACCACCGCCACGGTGGCCAGCTGCTCGGTCACCGAGGTGCAGGTGACATCCAGCTCCGGCCATTCGGTCTGCAGCCATTCCTCCAGCCAGTCCAGCACGCCGGCGGCGCCGCCGGTGGTGGTGTGCATCAGGAAGCGGTCCTCGGCCAGGCGCAGGGTCACGCCGTCGTCGAAGACCATGCCGTCGGCCTTGCACATCACGCCGTAGCGGGCCATGCCGACCTTCAGCTTGGTGTAGCCGTTGGTGTAGATGCGGTTCAGGAACTCGGCTGCATCCGCGCCGCGGATCTCGATCTTGCCCAGGGTGGTGGCGTCGAGCATGCCCACCGACTCGCGCACCGCTGCGCATTCGCGGTAGACCGCCGCGTCCATGTCTTCCCCGTCCTGCGGGAAGTACCAGGCGCGCTTCCACTGGCCCACGTCCTCGAACTTCGCGCCCTGCGCCAGGTGCCAGGAGTGCATCGGGGTGATGCGCGCCGGGTCCAGCAGCTCACCGCGGGTCCGGCCGGCCAGGGCGGCGAAGGCGACCGGGGTGTACGGGGCGCGGAAGGTGGTGGTGCCGATCTCGGCCGGGTTCTCGATGCCCAGCACCGCGGCGATCACGCCGATGGCCGCGACGCCAGAGGTCTTGCCTTGGTCATTGGCGGTGGAGATCGAGGTGTACCGCTTGATATGCTCCACCGATTCCAGGCCTGCGCCGGTGGCACGCAGCACGTCGGAGACGGTCTGGTCGCGCTGCAGGTCGACGAAGTGGGTGGTGTAGTTCGTTGCCTGGTCGCCGTTCAGCGAGGGCACCAGCCAAACCGGGCGGGTTTCCCCGGCCGGCACCGGCAGCGCCTGCGGCACCTGGGCGATGCGCTCGAAGCCCGCGGCGGTGGCCGCCGCGGCCCCCACCGCGGCGCCGGTGGACAGCGCGCTGGCGGTGTCGAACAGGCCGGTCAGCGCGCCGGCCAGGTGCTGGTTGGCCACTGCCGCGTCAGGGACGAAGGCGTGGATCGAGGTGTCCCACACCAGCTTGCCCTGGCGCTGTGAGTGCAGGTGCACCACCGGGTTGAAGCCGCCGGCCACTGCCAGCACGTCGGCCTCGAAGCGCTGCGGCTCGCCCAGGTCGCGGTCCTCGCCCAGCTCGGCGACGATCACTGCCGACAGTTCGCCTGACTCGTTGGCTTCGGTGTCCACGACGACGGAGCCAGTGATGACACGAACCCCGGCGCCCACTGCTTCCGCCGCCGCGGCGGACACCGTGGTACGGGCATCGATGACGGCGACTACTCCACCGCTGGCGGCGAGGTCCGCAACCAGCGGGTAGGCGGAGTCGTTGGTGGTAGCCACGACGATCTGCGCCCCGGCGCGCACGCCGTAGCGGTTCAGGTAGCTGCGCACGGCGCCGGCGAGCATGATGCCCGGGCGGTCGTTGTTCTCGAACACGATCGGGCGCTCGTGGGCGCCGGTGGCCAGCACCACCTGGTTAGCGCGGATGTGCCAGATGCGTTCACGCGAGACGCCGGCGCCGGAAGGCCTATCCAGGTGCACGGTGCGACGCTGCACGGCGACCACGTAGTTCGCGTCGTAGGAGCCGAGCACTGTGGTGCGCTGCAGGTGGGTGGTTTCCTCGGCCGCTGCCAGCTCGGCGACGGTCGCATCGATCCACGCTGCGGCATCCTGGCCGTCGATCTGCTCGCCGGCGGCATCGCGCAGCGAGCCTCCGGCTTCGGCGCGCTCATCCAGCAGCAGCACACGGGCCCCGGAGCGGGACGCCTCGCGGGCGGCGGCCAGGCCGGCAGGGCCGGCGCCTACCACCAGCACATCGGTGTGCACGTGCACGTGGTCGTAGTAGGCCGGATCGGTGCTCGGGTCCAGCACGCCCAGGCCGCGCAGCAGCGTGGCGCTCAGGTTGGCGGTCACCGGAACGGTGGTGGCGGCGAGCATCGACTCGTTGATGTCCTGCTCGTGGCGGGCCTCCACGGTCACCAGGGCGTTGGGCTCCTCGACGCCGGCGGAGAAGATACCGCGCGGGCGGTCCAGGTACATCGAGTTGCCGCAGGCGCGCTGGCCGTTGGCGAGCATGGCGCTGGCTACGGTGTCGCCACGGAAGGCTTCCAGCTGCTTTCCGTCGACCGTCAGGACCAGGGCTTCTCCGCGGTCGATCCGGGCGGCCGGGGACTGCTCGGCCGGCAGCCGGTAGGACGTGTTCTGGCTCATCGGGATCCTCCCTGGGTGTTCAGTTCCGGACGCGGTTCCCCGGCCCGGTAGACTGCCTTGAATTCATAGGTTGCGGTATCGCGCAGGGCGTTGAACCACTTGCGGCATCCGCCGGAGTGGACCCAGCGTTCGGCGAAGATCCCCTTGGAGTTCTCGCGGTAGAACAGGTAGCGGGACCATTCCTTGTCGCTCAGGGCGTTCGGGTCCTCGGGGTAGGCCACATGGGCCTGGCCGCCGTAGGAGAATTCGGTTTCGTTGCGCGGCCCGCAGTTCGGGCATTCAATCAGCATCATGGTGGCTGCTCCTAGTGGGCCACGGCTGCTGCGCCGTGTTCGTCGATCAGGTGGCCGGTTTCAAAACGTTCCAGGCTGAACGGTGCGTTCAACGCGTGGGCCTCGTCGTTGGCAATGGTGTGCGCCAGGGTGAAACCGGCGCCCGGGGTTCCCTTGAAGCCGCCGGTACCCCAGCCGCAGTTGACGTAGAGGTTCTGGATCGGCGTCTTGGAAATGATTGGCGAGGCGTCCATGGTGGTGTCCACGATGCCGCCCCAGGTGCGCAGCACGTGCGCCCGGGCGAAGATCGGGAACAGCTCCACCGCGGCGGCCATCTGTTCCTCGATCACGTGGAACGCGCCGCGCTGGCCATAGCCGTTGTAGCTGTCGATGCCCGCGCCCATGACCAGTTCGCCCTTGTGGGCCTGGGAGACGTAGACGTGGATGTGGTTGGACATGACCACCGTCGGGTGGACCGGTTCGAACAGCTCGGAGACCAGGGCCTGCAGCGGGTGGGACTGGATGGGCAGTTCGAAGCCCGCCAGTTCCGCCAGCACCGAGGAGTGCCCGGCACCGGCCAGGGCGACCTTGCCGGCGTGGATGGTGCCGCGCGTGGTCTTCACGCCGGTGACCTTCTCGCCGTCCTTCAGGAAGCCGGTGACTTCGCAGTTCTGGATGATGTCCACGCCCATTTCGTTGGCCTTGCGGGCGAAGGCCCAGGCCACGTGGTCGTGCTTGGCGATGCCGGCGCGCGGCTGGTAGGTGGCGCCCATGACCGGGTAGCGGATGTCGTCGCCGATGTTGATGATCGGGCAGACTTCCTTGACCTGTTCCGGGGTGAGCCACTCGGCGTCGACTCCGTTGAACTTGTTGGCCTCCACGCGGCGCACTGATTCGCGCACATCTCCCAGGGTGTGGGCGAGGTTCAGCACGCCGCGCTGGGAGAACAGGAAGTCGTAGTCCAGTTCCTCGGGCAGCTGCTCCCACAGCTTCAGGGACTTCTCGTAAATGCCCGCGGATTCGTCCCACAGGTAGTTCGAGCGGATGATGGTGGTGTTGCGGGCCATGTTCCCGCCGGCCAGCCAGCCCTTTTCCAGGACGGCGACGTTGGTGATGCCGTGGTTCTTGGCCAGGTAGTAGGCGGTGGCCAGGCCATGGCCGCCGCCGCCGACGATGACGACATCATAGGACTTCTTCGGCTCCGGGTTGGCCCAGAGGAATTCCGGGTGCTCAGGCAGCAAATCAGCCATGGCTATTCTCCGATCTTTTTCAGGTTTGGGTACAGTGGGTGGGCTGCGGCCAGCTCCAGAACCCGGGCCTTCAACTCCGGCAACACCCCGGTGTTGCCCTCGGCCCCGGCAATCAGGGTCTGCGCGATGATCTCCGCAACCTCGGCAAACGCCTCCTCGGAGAACCCGCGGGTCGCCAATGCCGGGGTGCCGATCCGCAACCCGCTGGTAGTCATCGGCGGACGCGGGTCAAACGGCACCGAATTGCGGTTCACCGTGATCTCCACCTTCGCCAGCAGATCCTCGGCCTGCTGCCCATCCAGCTCGCTGTGGCGCAGGTCCACCAGCACCAGGTGCACATCCGTGCCGCCGGTCAACACGCTGATGCCCTTGGCGGCCACATCGGCCTGGGTCAACCGCTGCGCCAAAATCCGCGAACCGGCCAGGGTGCGCTGCTGGCGCTCCTTGAACTCCGGCGAGGCGGCGATCTTGAACGCCACCGCCTTGCCCGCGATCACATGCTCCAGCGGGCCGCCCTGCTGGCCAGGGAACACCGCCGAGTTCAGCTTCTTGGCGATCTCCGCATCATTCGACAGGATGATGCCGCCGCGAGGGCCTGCCAGGGTCTTGTGCGTGGTCGAGGTGACCACATGCGCATGCGGCACCGGCGACGGGTGCAGCCCGGTGGCGACCAGGCCGGCGAAGTGCGCCATGTCCACGAACAGGTACGCCCCGACCTTGTCCGCGATTTCGCGGAAGCGGACGAAGTCCAGCTGGCGAGGGTAGGCCGACCAGCCGGCCACGATCATCTTCGGCTGGTGCTCGATGGCCAGGCGCTCGACCTCGTCCATGTCCACCAGGTTCGTCTCCTCGTCCACGCCGTACGGGACGATGTTGAACAGGCGGCCGGAGAAGTTGATCTTCATGCCGTGGGTCAAATGCCCGCCGTGGGCCAGGTTCAAGCCCAGCACGGTATCGCCCGGACGCACCAGCGCGTGGTAGACCGAGGCGTTGGCCTGGGCCCCGGAGTGCGGCTGGACGTTGGCGAACTTCGCGCCGAACAGTTCCTTGACGCGCTCGATGGCCAGGGTCTCGATGACGTCGACCTCTTCGCAGCCGCCGTAGTAGCGGCGGCCCGGGTAGCCCTCGGCGTACTTGTTGGTCAGCACCGAACCCTGCGCCTGCATCACGGCCTGGGCCGTGTGGTTTTCCGAGGCGATCATTTCCAGGCCGCGCTGCTGGCGGGCCAGCTCGGCATCGATCCGCTGCGCGACCTCCGGATCCAGCTCGACCAGGGACTGGGTCAGCGATTCAGCAGCAAGCGTTTGAGTTTGAAGCACCACATTCTCCCTAAAAGTATGAATTGCCGACAACTGATATATCAATGTCTGCGTCTTAGCGTATGATGTAAGCCACACCCCGTCAATGGGTGGGACGAAGATTTCTTTACCGGCCCTGCCCGCGGCAGAATAGACATCAACAAGGGAGCGTGAAATGACAAGCTTGACCGGAGTAATCACTGGCACCGAATCCATGGCGGAACGCTCGTATCGCATTTTGCGCGACCGGCTGATCATGATGGATATCGCTCCCGGCGACCCGATCAACGAGGCGCAGCTGGCGGTCGATCTGGACATGGGCCGCACGCCGATCCGCGAAGCGCTCAAGCGTCTGGAGGTCGACCATCTGGTGGTTTCCTACCCCCGGCGCGGGACTTTTGCCACGGGCGTCGACATCACCGAGCTGGCCGCGATCTCCGAGATGCGCCTGGTGCTCGAGCCCTTGGCCTCGCGCCGTGCGGCCGAACATCGCGGGGGCGCCTATCGCGGGGAACTCGAACGCACCATGAGCGCGATCCTGTCCTTGGACCTGAGCGGCGACCGGCGCGAATTGATGGAATACGACCTCGAAGTGCACCGGCTGATCTACCGCGCGGCGCAGAACCAGCATCTGCAGGAGACGCTGGTGCGCCTGGACAACCTGGCGACCCGCATCTGGTGCATGGTGCTTGACCGGCTGCCAGATCTCCACGGGCACATTGCCGAGCATGCAACGCTGATCAAGCTCATTCTGGACGGGGACGCCGACGAGGCGGAACAGCTGGCAGCCAAGCACGTCATCGGTTTCGAAAAAACCATCCGCAGCGTGCTTTAGCGCGCTGCACTGCTTTTAATCCCGCAGCGCCAGCCACGCCGCCAGATGCACGGGCAGTACCCTGCCATTGACGCGCGGGTCTCCCCCGATCAGCGCGAAGATCTTCGCCAGGCGCTTGTGCAGCGTCTGGCGCTCCACGTATAACCGCGCCGCAGTCTCCGTGGCGTGGCAGCCGCTGGCCAACCAGGCTTCAAGCGTCTTGAGCAACTGCCCGTCCTTGTCGCGGTCCGCGTCAAGGAGCTCCCCGATCTGCTCTGCGATGAATTCCCGCAACTTCTCGGGTTCATCCAGCTGCGCCACCAGGCGCTGCAGGGCGTAGTCCAGCGCATCCCGCACCGTGCCTTCGTCCCCGCTGGCCGCGCCCCAGGACTCGATGGACTCCGCCTGCGTCAGCGACCAGCGCGCGCGGGAAACATCCAACGCAATGGGGCCGACACAGCATTCCAGCTGTTCGCCGCGCAACGCCGCGCGCAGGCGCTGGACCAGTTCGGCCCGGGAACGACGGGGCGCGACTGGATCCAGGATGCACAGTGCATACAAGCGGTGGCCCTGCACATAGGTGAACACCCGCTGGCCGCCGGCGCGCAGGTGGCGTGCAAGTTCCGCACGATCCCGCGACACGTCCACGCCTTGCAGCACCAGCATGCACAACGGCGCCCCCGCGGCGATCTGCGCCTCCGCGGCCCGGTGCACCACGTAGTTCTCGCCTCCCGCGTTCACGATCGACTGCAGCAGCGCCAACGTGGCAGCCTGCTGGGCGCTGGGTTTGTAGTGCTGGGAGAATGCCAGCGTCACAATGCTCCCAAGCCTGTCCGCCACCAGCTCCAAGCGCTGCTGATGATGTTGCGCCTGCGCATGCAGCACCAGCCGCGCCGCGGCATCGCCGCCGATATACAGGTTCACCGAGACATCGAACTGTCCAGACTTCTCTTCCTGCAGCCTATGCAGCACCGCCCGCTGCGAGGCGGCGATCACCGCTCCTTCCTGATTGACGATCTCCGCACCCAGACGCAGCTGGTTGTCGATCATCTCCAGCAGCGGCACCAGGGCCGGACCGGCCACCGCCAGATGCTGGGCCAGCTGCTGGGAAATGGCATCGGCCTGCTGCAGCGCCGAAGCCTGCTCGGAAACAATCCTGGTATTGATCTTTTCAGCCAGAGCCACAAAGGGCACCGTCTCCTGCAGCTGGTACAGCGGCAGTTCCAGCTCTGCCGCCGCCTCCACGAACTCCTGCGCCAACTGCTTTTCCGGCCCGACGCGTTCAATCACGAGCGCTGCGACACGGCATTCAGCCAGCATCGCCAGATATTGCCGCTGCTGCTCGAAGGGAAGCTTCAGCACCGACTCGCCGGTAGTCAGCAAGAGCTCCGCGCCGTGGATAAGCCCGGCAAGCTGCACCACTTCACTGGTATGCACCCAGCGAACGTACACCTCGCTCTCCACCGTGCCCGCTGCCAAAAGCCGCGGCCGGGCCGACCGCATCAACGGGTCGGCCATGATTTCAGACAGGGTAACGAGCATGGCTTCCTCCCGACGGCGCGAGTACTGCACAGTAACTCTCAAATATTGGAGCACAAGTGACTCTTTGTCACTCAGAACCTCGTATATGACGACATTTTGCATGTATCAGCCATCACACTACGCTCCCTATGCTTTGAGTCAACGCACTTCCCTCACTTCTTTTTCGCACGAATCGAGGAGACATGAAAAGTCTGCGAACGACAGCATCCCGGCATTCCATCCGCGAGGATGACGCCAACCTGCAACTCAGACTCGGTGGCGGGTAAGCCGGAAACCGCTTTGCCGCTCGCGGCGCACCGGCCGCGGCCGTCGGGCCCGGATCCAGACAGCTTGATCCAGGGCCATGGCGGCGGCGAGTAACCGAGGACTTCCCCGCACCCCACCACCTGCTAGTCAAGGAGAGAACGTTGCCTTCTGTTTTCCTAGAAGAAATCGATGCCCAGAGTTACGCATCCTACGTATCGCGCATGGATTCCACTGTCATCATCCCCACCGGAGCCACCGAACAGCACGGCCCGCACATGCCCCTGGGAGTCGACGCCATGCTGTCCAAGGCCATCGCCGGACAGGTTGCCCAGCGTATCGGCGCGCTGGTAGCCCCGGTCTTCAGCTACGGCTATAAGTCGCAGCCGCGCTCCGGCGGAGGAAACCACCGGGTGGGTACCACCAGCCTGGGCGCCGGCACCTTGATCGGCAAAATCGAGGAGATCGCCGCGTCCTTCATGGCCCAGGGCTTCAAGAACGTCGTGGTGCTCAACGGGCACTTCGAGAACTACCAGTTCCTCTACGAGGGCCTCGACAAGGCCGTGGCTGGCGCATTGCAGGCCGGTTCAACCTCGCGGGCGGTGCTGATGTCCTACTGGGATTTCGTGGACGAGCAGACCCTGGAGCAGGTGTTCCCCGAGGGGTTCCTGGGCTGGGACATCGAGCACGGAGGCGTGCTGGAAACCTCGCTGATGCTGCTGCTGCATCCCGAGCTGGTGCAAATGGACCGCGTGGTGGATCATCCCCCTGCGACGCTCACCTCCTACGACGTGTTCCCGGAGGATCCTGCACGCACTCCGGCCAGCGGGTGCCTTTCCAGCGCGAAAAACGCCACCGCCGCCCGCGGCCAGCTGCTGCTGGATGCGGTGACCTCGGCCCTGGGCGCTTCACTGGGCCAGGAGCTCAACCTTTCAAACCAGATGATCGAGGTGGACTAGCATGTCTACCGATCACGTGCCGATGCGCACCGACAAGGCAAAGAACCCGCCGGTGGAGCTGCCGCGCTTCATGGGCCGGCATATCCCGCCGCTGGACCGGCTGCTGATCCGCATCATCCCGCCCATCCTCATCGTGGCGGTGATCATCTGGGTCCTGCTCAACCCCGACGGCGCCTCTGCGGTCATTTCGGACCTGCGCACCTTTGTCACCGGGCAGTTCACCTGGTTGTTCATCCTGTATTCGGCGTTCGCGCTCGTGGTGTGTATCTGGCTGGCTTCCAGCAAGGTGGGCAAGGTGCGCCTGGGCGGCCCCAAGGCCAAACCCCGGCACAGCAAATTCGCGTGGTACTCCATGCTCTTCGCCTGCGGACAGGGCATCGGCCTGATCTTCTGGTCGGTCGCCGAGCCAATCATGCTGCGCAACGAGAACCCGGTGATCCCCGCAGGACCCGAGGGGGCGTCCGAGGGCGGGATCATCTGGACCTACTTCCACTGGGGCCTGACTGCTTGGGCCATGTACTGCGTGGTCGCGGTCTGCCTGGCGTACTCACACCACAATCTCGGCAAGACCTTGACCTTCCGCGAAGCCACAGTCGACATCCTGCCGAAATGGTCCCAGCGCGGGGCCGGAGTGGTGGTGGAGCTGCTGGCGATCATCGCCACCGTCCTCGGGCTGGCGACGTCCTTCGGTTTCGCCACAATGCAGTTCAGCTCCGGCCTCACCTCGTTCCTGGGCATCGAGGCATCTCCGATGATGTGGATGATGGTCATCGCGGTGTTCACCGGCATTACCGCCATCTCGGCCATCGTGGGCATCAACAAGGGCATGGCGCGGATCTCCAGCCTGAACTCGATCCTCAGCATCGTGCTGGTCGGCGCTGTCTTCATTTTCGGTCCGACCCTGTACATCGTTTCCACCTTGTCCCAGACCTTTGGCGGCTTCATGGCGAACTTCGTCAACATGAGCCTGTGGACCGACGCGGGAATCACCGCGCAGTCGCTGGAATCCTGGCAGGACAGCTGGAACGGCTGGTGGACTGTCTTCATCTGGTGCTGGGTCATCGCCTTCTCGCCCTTCGTTGCCGGATTCATTGCCCGCATTTCCCGCGGCCGCACCATCCGCGAGTTCGTCATCGGCGTGACGGTCATCCCGACGCTGATTGTGATGACCTGGATCGGCGTCATCGGCTCTGCCGCGATCTACTACGACGACCAGAGCAATCGAGGCATCAGCGAGGCGGTAGCCACGGATACGTCAGCCGGCCTGTTCGCCATGCTGGAGCACATCCCGTTCGTCGGCGCCATCCTGCTGGTGGTCTCCACGATCCTGGTGGCCACGTACTACGTGACCTCCCTCGATTCGGGAATCTACGCTCTGAGCGAGTTCGTTTCCGCGCCGAACAAGTCCGGGCCGGTATTCCGTGTGGTCCTGGTGGTCAGCATCGCCACGGTTGCCACCGTGCTGCTGACGCTGGGCGGCACCGCAGTGGTGGACACGGTCCAGACCGGCACCATTATCGGCGCGTTCCCGTTCTCCTTCGTGATCCTGCTGATGATCGTGAACCTGATCCGGCGGCTGCTTAAACGCGACAGGGCAATTAAGCAGCTGGAAAAGGACATCAACAACCCGGATCCGTCGCTGCTATTCGTGCCCGACCCCAACGGGACGGGCGCAATCAGCAAGAAAATCACCGATGACATCGGCGAATCCTAGATTCGCCGGCACTGATTTCGCAGCGCTTACAAGGCGCCGCGTGGCGGATGCTCAACATTCGGCATCCGCCACGGAACGGTCCTTGGCCTGCATCCAAAAGATTCTTCAGGCACCCACTTGACAGTGACCTGAAGCACAAATACGCTGAGTGCAACGGTGTTGCAATGAATGCAACTTAATTGTTCCCAGCTTTCTAAACACCTCAAACAACTTCCAAAAGGAGTCAAGCAATGACCACTTCCTCGAACATCGCCACCAACGTCTCCGAATTGGCCCGCCTGAAGACCCTGCATAACGGCACCAAGGAACAGCTGACCTTCTCGGACGCGGAGTTCGAGCGCCGCTTGGCCGGACTGCGCCAGATCATGGCAGCGAAGTCCCTGGACGCAGTCATCCTGACCAGCTACCACGGCATCAAGTACTACTCGGACTTCCTCTACACGACCTTCGGCCGCAACTACGCGCTGGTGGTCACCGCAAAGAACTCAACCACCGTCACCGCGAACATCGACGCCGGTATGCCATGGCGCACCAGTTACGGTGAGAACATCGTGTACACCGATTGGAAGCGCGACAACTTCTACTACGGCCTGCAGGAAGCCCTGAAGCGCGACGGAGTGAAGGCCTCGCGCATCGGCGTCGAGGACGACTTCCTGCCAGGCCTGACCCGTCAGAAGATCCAGGACACCTTCGCAGGCGCCACCCTGCTCGACGTTTCGCAGGACGCCATGCGCCAGCGCATGATCAAGTCCGCCGAGGAAATCGAGGTCATCAAGCACGGCGCCCGCATCGGAGACCTGGGCGGCGAGGCTATCAAGGCGGCGATCCGCGAAGGCATCTCCGAGTACGAGGTCGCGCTGATCGGCACCGAGGCTATGGTGCACGAGATCGCCAAGACCTTCCCGCACCGCGAAGTGCGCGACACTTGGGTCTGGTTCCAGTCCGGAATCAACACCGACGGCGCCCACAACTGGGCCACCACCCGCAAGCTGCAGCGCGGAGACATCCTGTCGCTGAACTGCTTCCCGATGACCTCGGGCTACTACACTGCCCTGGAGCGCACCTTGTTCCTCGGCGAGCCGGATGCCCGCAGCCTGGAACTGTGGAACGTCAACGTCGAGGTCCACAAGCGCGGCCTGGAACTGATCAAGCCGGGCGCGGTCTGCAAGGACATCGCCGCGGAGCTAAACGAAATCTACATCGCCCACGGCCTGCTGCCGAACCGCACCTTCGGCTACGGCCACTCCTTCGGCGTCCTGTCGCACTACTACGGCCGCGAAGCAGGTCTTGAGCTGCGCGAGGACATCGATACCGTGCTGGAGCCGGGCATGGTCGTCTCCATGGAGCCGATGATCACCATCATGGACGGCGAGCCGGGCGCCGGCGGCTACCGCGAGCACGACATCCTGGTGATCAACGAAGACAACACCGTTGAGAACATCACCAAGTTCGGCTTCGGTCCGGAAAACAACATCATCGACGCCTAGGCCGATCCGCCCCGGGGCCCGGATGAGCGATTCCTGCGCTCGCCCGGGCCCCGAACGCGGCTTTCGCCGCTTTTATCTTGAACCGCAGCGGAGCAGACTCCGCTCCGAAGAAAATAGCTTTTCAGCATCCACAGGGCATTGCAGGCCCCAGCCTGCCGAGAATGCCAGCGGCCAGCCAGGCCGCACCGCTGCAGGGCCGGCCACGCCGCCCGCCAGGGATTTCACCGCGGCAACTCAGCCTGCTAACA
Source organism: Arthrobacter sp. YC-RL1 (assembly GCF_001454985.1). Lineage (NCBI taxonomy): Bacteria > Bacillati > Actinomycetota > Actinomycetes > Micrococcales > Micrococcaceae > Arthrobacter > Arthrobacter sp. YC-RL1. The sequence continues at coordinate 371,625 of NZ_CP013297.1, read as the reverse complement.
CTCAATGGCGATGAACTTGCGCCATCCGTTTATTAAACACCTCCACGCCGCAGCCGCTGCGGCGCAAAACAAACATGGTGGTACACCCAATGACGAACGAAAACTCATCATCAGGAAAAGGGATTGCTCCCAAAATCGATTTGGGGCCAACACTCAGCGGCCAGAACCGGCCAAACCCCGAAGGGGTCGGCTCGGCAACCCGCCGCAAGGTCGTAGCAGCCAGCTTCATCGGCAACTTCGTCGAATGGTTCGACTACGCGGCCTACGGATACCTGGCTGTCACCATCTCGGTGGTGTTCTTCCCCGAATCCGCACCGGAAACCGCGCTGCTGCTGACCTTCGCCCTCTTCGCAATTTCCTTCCTGGTCCGCCCGCTGGGCGGCTTCGTCTGGGGGCATATCGGAGACAAGATCGGCCGACGCGAAGCGCTTTCCTGGTCCATCCTGCTCATGTCGGGCGCGACCTTCTGCATCGCCCTGCTTCCCGGCTACGCCACCATCGGCCTCGCGGCTCCTCTATTGCTGCTGCTTCTGCGTCTGGTCCAGGGCTTCTCCGCTTCTGGCGAATACGCCGGCGCTTCGGCCTTCCTGGTGGAATACGCCCCGGCCAACAAGCGAGGCCTGTACGCGGCCGTCGTGCCGGCCAGCACCGCCACCGGCCTGCTGCTGGGTTCGCTCATGGCGGCGCTGCTCACCGGCCTGCTAACCGCCGAGGACATGCAGTCCTGGGGCTGGCGCATCCCGTTCCTGCTGGCCGCTCCAATGGGTCTGATCGGCCGCTACATCCGCACCAAACTGGAGGATTCGCCGGTCTTCCGCGAGCTCTCCCAGGAAGACGAAGTCATCAAGGCACCGGTCAAGTCCCTCTTCCGCGACCACTGGCGTCGCCTACTGCTGGCTGCGGGCGCGGTATTGCTGAACGCTGTCGGTTTCTACGTGATCCTTTCCTACATGCCCACATACCTGTCCCAGGAACTCGGCCTGGATGCAACCGCCTCCTATGTGGCCACCACCGTGGCGCTGGTGACCTATATCGGCTTCATTTTCCTCACTGGCATGCTTTCGGACAGGTTCGGGCGCAAGCGCGTGCTGATCAGCGCGTCCATCGCGTTCGTCATCGCAACGGTTCCCGCATTCATGCTCCTGAACACCGGGAATTTCCTGGTCATCGTCCTGGTGCAAATTCTGCTTGGCGCGATGCTGACCCTGAACGACGGAACCTTGCCGAGCTATCTGGCTGAAATGTTCCCCACCAAGGTCCGCTACTCCGGATTCGCCGTATCCTTCAACCTGTCCAATGCGCTATTCGGCGGGACCGCGCCCTTTGTCGCGACCCTGCTCGTCGCCACCTCCGGGAACCTGCTGGCTCCGGGTTGGTACCTGATGGGCGCGGCAGTGATCTCGCTGATCGCAGTGGCTTGCTCGGTTGAAACCAGCCGCAAACCCCTGGACTGAGCGCCCTCAATAGAACCGCAACTTCGGCAGGTGCACGTCGCATGAGGCAATCGCGATGTGCACCTGCCGTTGTGCTTGAACCCCAAGTCAGCGCCACCCCCCCGGAGCCCCGTGCGGCGGTTCCACCGAGGGCCGGCTGAAAACTTTCCCCGAGCCCCTTGACTGTGAACTGGAGCACATCTAGCATTAAGCAACACGGTTGCGTTGATTGCAACTGCCCGAATTCCCTCCAACCGACGGCGGTGGACCATGACCGAGCATGACCAGTCCCAAGGCTCGCAGACCCGGCTGCTTCCGGCAGCACCCGGCGCAGGCACGGCGCAGATCGACCCAGGTGTTCGCCGCAAGGTTGTCGCGGCCAGCTTCATCGGAAACTTCGTCGAATGGTTCGACTACGCGGCCTACGGATACCTGGCCGTCACCATTTCCGCAGTCTTCTTCCCGAGCGAAGACCGCCAGCTTGCCCTGATGATGACCTTCGGCGTCTTCGCCATCTCGTTCCTGGTACGCCCGCTGGGCGGTTTCATCTGGGGCCACCTGGGCGACAAGATCGGCCGCCGCACCGCCCTGTCCTGGTCGATCCTGCTGATGACCGGCGCCACCTTCTGCATCGCGCTGCTTCCGGGCTATGCCGCCATCGGCGTGGCCGCGCCGCTGATGCTGCTGGCGCTGCGCCTGGTGCAGGGCTTCTCTGCCGCCGGAGAATACGCCGGGGCCTCGGCGTTCCTGGTGGAATACGCTCCAGCCAACAAGCGCGGCCTGTACGCCGCGGTAGTCCCCGCCAGCACCGCCACCGGGCTCCTGCTCGGTTCGCTGATGGCTGCGGTGCTCACCGGGGCGCTGAGCGCCGACCAGATGGAAAGCTGGGGCTGGCGCATCCCGTTCCTGCTGGCCGCCCCGATGGGCCTGATCGGCCGCTACATCCGGACCAAGCTCGAGGATTCACCGGCGTTCCTCGAAGCCTCCGAGGAACCGTCGCAGGACAGCTCCCCGGTGCGCGACCTGTTCCGCAACCACTGGCGCCAGCTGCTCCAAGCGGCCGGTGCAGTGCTGCTGAACGCCGTGGGCTTCTACGTGATCCTCTCCTACATGCCGACCTACCTCTCCGAGGAGCTGGGACTGGATGCGACCCGCTCGTACCTGGCCACCACCGTGGCACTGGCCACCTATATCGGATTCATCTTCCTGACCGGCATGCTCTCCGACAAGTTCGGCCGCAAGCGCGTGCTGATCTCCGCGTCGATCCTGTTCATCGTGTTCATCGTCCCGGCCTTCATGCTGCTGGAGACCGGCAATTTCCTGGTCATCGTGCTGGTGCAGATCCTGCTCGGCGCGATGCTGACGCTGAACGACGGAACCCTGCCCAGCTTCCTAGCCGAGATGTTCCCGACCAAGGTCCGCTACTCCGGATTCGCCGTCTCCTTCAACCTGTCCAACGCCCTGTTCGGTGGCACCGCACCGTTCGTGGCCACCCTGCTCATTGCCACCTCCGGCAACCTGCTGGCCCCGGGCTGGTACCTGATGGGCGCCGCGGTGATCTCCCTGGTCGCGGTGGCCTGCTCCGTGGAAACCAGCCGCAAGCCGCTGAGCTGAAACAACCCAAGCTAGCCGGGCGCACCTGCCGCCCGGCTAGTATCTTTTAAAGGACGAAATGATCCAAGGAGTTCAGATGACAGCGGTAGAACATGACGAGCGACAGAACGCCCGCGCCGACCAGTCCGGCGAGTCGCGCGGCGCCTCGGTGATCGTCAATGTCATCGACGTGCTGCGCTGCTTCAGCGTGGAACGCCCGGTCCTGGGCGTCACGGACATCGCCGCCGAGGTGGGGCTGCACAAGTCCAGCGTCTCGCGCATCCTGGCCACCCTGGAGCAGGAACGCATCGTCGAGCGCAACGAGCAGACCCGCAAGTACAAGCTGGGACTGGCGCTGATCGCGATCGCCGGCCCGCTGCTGGCCAATCTGGATGTCCGCCAGGTCTCCTATCCGCTGCTGGAGGAGCTGCGCGACGCCAGCGGGGAGAGCGCCATCCTGAGCATCTGGGATGGCAGCGAATCCGTCTCGGTGGAACAGCTGCCCTCCACCCGGCTCGTGAAGCACACCTCCGTGCTGGGAAGCCGCTACCGCACCGGGCTGAGCGCCTCGGTGCAGATGTTCCTGGCCCACCAGCCCGCGGAGACGGTGCGCTCCCTGCTCGACGGCGGCAGGATCGAGTTGCCCCAGGTCATGGCTGTGGAGGACTACCTCCCGCGGCTGGAGGCCGTGCGGCGCCGGGGCTACTCCATCAACTACGGCGAAACCTCCCGCGACGAGGTCAGCGTCGCCGCGCCGGTCTTCGACCACCGCGGGGACGTCGTGGCGGCGGCCATGATCGCCGCCCCGTACTACCGCGTCTCGGCGACGGACCTGGACGAGCTGTGCACCCAGACGGTGCGCACCGCGAAGCAGATCAGCGCCCGCCTGGGATACCAGACACAGGGTTAAAGTGCCCATTCCCCACCGCGCTGCAGGCAACGCAACAATCATCCGCCGCTGGCGGCTGCCGCCGCTTGTTCGGCAATTGTAGTCTCCAACAATTCCCCATACCGGGGTGCGGCCATTCACCGGCCAGCGACTTTGTCGGCCAGCGGGCAGCGCCGCAGCATGGGAAACCGCCCCGCAGGCGCCCCAATCGCAACGCGACCGGGGAATCTACGGGGCGGCTTTGCCTGCCGAAGCTCCGGCAGTACAGCTAGCGTTGGCCGTCCGGAACTGCCTCGCCGGAAGGCGGAGCCTGCGAGGTGAGCAGCTCTTCGAGCTCGCTGTCGGATTCGTCGAGGGTTTCGACAGGTCCGCTCTTGCGCTCCACCACCGGAACCTCGCGGGTCATCAGGCTGAACTCGCCGCCATCATGCCGCTCCAGCCCCTGGACAATCGACTGCTCAAGCACCTCGCGGGCCACGCGGTCCTGCAGGATCAGCGGATCGCGGCTCAAGTCCTTCCAGATGGCCACGCATAACAGGAGCATGACCAGTACAAACGGCAGCGCTGACACGATGGTGATGTTTTTCAATCCATTCAGCGCGGCCGATGGATCGCTGCCGCCAGCCAGCAGCATCACCGCTGCCACCACGCCAGTGGCCACACCCCAAAAGATCACGGACTTCTTGCTGGGTTCCTCGGCGCCACGTTCGCTCAGCGCGCCCATCACGATCGAGGCGGAGTCCGCGCCGGTGACGAAGAAGATGGCGATGAGCAGCACCATGACCACCGACAGGACCACGGCTATCCAGCCCGGTAGCGGCAGGCTTCCAAGCAGATCGAACAGCACACCGTCGAAGTCCATGTCCGGAACGCCGTCAACCATGGTCACCAACTTGGCTCCGACATCCCCGGCCTGCGTGGCACGTTCCTGGATCCCGATGGCGCCACCGCCGAAGATGGAGAACCACAGCAGCGTGACGCTCGAGGGAACCAGCAGCACCCCTGTCACGAACTGGCGGATGGTGCGGCCGCGGGAAATCCGGGCCATAAACATGCCGACGAACGGCGACCAGGAAATCCACCAGGCCCAGTAGAACACGGTCCACGAAGACAGCCAGCTGGCCATCGTGTCGTCTCCGGCGGCGGTGCGCGAAGCCATCTGCGGCAGGTCGCCTAGGAATGAGCCGATGGCGTTCGGAATCAGGTTCAGGATGAACAGGGTCGGGCCGCCGATGAAGACGATCAACGCGATAATCACTGCCAGCACCATGTTGATGTTGGACAGCCATTGGATGCCGCGTTCAATCCCGGAAATGGCAGAAGCAACGAACAAGGTCGTCAGGATCGCGATGATGACCACCAGCACACCGGTGCCGACAGTTCCCAGGACACCCGTGGACTGGATGCCTCCGCCGATTTGCAGGGCGCCGAGTCCCAGCGAACAGGCCGACCCGAACAGCGTGGCCAGGATTGCGAGGATGTTGATGACACGGCCACCCCAGCCGTTGGTAGCCCGCTCGCCGAAAATAGAGCAGAACATCGAGGAGAACAGCTGCGGGCGTCCCAGCCGGTAGCTGCCGTAGGCCATGCCCAGCCCGACAATTGCGTACATCGCCCAGGGGAACAACGTCCAGTGGAATAGCGTGGTGCCCATGGCGGTGCTCACTGCGGCGGTGGTTTCCCCGTCGACCGTGCCCGGCGGGGGCGACATGTAGAAGAACAACGGTTCTCCCACACCGTAGAACACCAGCCCGATCCCCATGCCGGCGGCGAACATCATGGATATCCACGACACCGTGCTGAATTGCGGTTTCTCGCCGTCCCTGCCCAACGGGATGCGTCCGAAACTCTTGGCTGCAACGATGAGGACAAAGGTCGCAAAGGTGGCCGCCGCGATGACGAATAGCCATCCCGCGTCGGTGATGACCCAGTCCAGGGCCGCACTGGCAGCGCTGCCCAATCCACTTGGCGTGGCGATGCCCCAGATGATGAATCCCAGGGCAACGCAGGCTGCGATGCCAAATACCCAGAAGTCGGTTCCGGAGGCATGCGGTTTGCTCGGACGGGACCGGCGAACTTCATGCAGTTCCCCGACGAGGTCTCTGATCGTATGGTCGCTCTTTTTCATTGTGCTCTACTTTCCCTGCCACCCCGGCACATGAGCGCACGGGTCGCGGCGGCAGCCCTGCGAATTCGACCGCCAGCCAACGGGTGTGGTTGAACATTGCGATTAGTGCTTCAGCGGCAGAACGTCCGGGGGAGGGACAAGCGGACTGGTGCCTGCAGGACACTGCGGGGGCAGCCGCGATCGGTACCACTGATTGAGGAAATGGTTTTGGACAGGCGCCAGGCAGCGAAAAGTTTCGGCTGCCCGGCGCCCGGCCCGGATAAGCCGCGCTAGGCGCTGATCATGCCGTGCGGATCAAGCACGAACTTCTGGGCTGCTCCGGCATCGAATGCCGCATAGCCTGCGGGTGCATCGCTCAACGCGATGGTCCCGGTATTCACGTTCTTTGCGATTGAGACCTTGTCGTGCAGGATCGCCTGCATGAGGCCACGGTTGTATTTCATCACGGGGCATTGGCCGGTCACGAAGGTATGGGATTTGGCGAAACCCAAGCCGAAGCGCATGGACAGCGACCCGACGCGGGCAGCTTCCTCCGCAGCCCCTGGATCTCCGGTGACATACAGGCCGGGGATGCCCAGGCTTCCGCCGGCACGGGTGATCTCCATCAGCGAGTTGAGCACCGTTGCCGGCTGCTCGATGCCGGCATCGTGGCCGTGGCCGCGGGCTTCGAAGCCCACTGCGTCGATGCCGCAGTCGACTTCAGGCACGCCCAGGATCTGCTCGATCTGCGCGGCTGGCTCCCCCAGCGACACGTCGACCGTCTCGCAGCCGAAGCTGCGGGCCTGAGCCAGACGGTCGGCGTTCAGGTCGCCCACGATCACCACCGCTGCACCCAGCAGCTGGGCCGAGGTGGCAGCAGCCAGGCCGACCGGCCCCGCGCCAGCTACATAGACCGTGGACCCTAGGGTCACCCCAGCGCCGACGGCGCCGTGGAATCCTGTGGGGAAGATGTCCGAAAGCATGGCCAAGTCGAGGATCTTTTCCATGGCTTGGTCACGGTCCGGGAATTTCAGCGCATTCCAGTCCGCATAGGGAACCAGCACGTATTCGGCCTGGCCGCCGACCCAACCTCCCATGTCGACGTACCCATAGGCGGAGCCTGGTCGGTCGGGATTGACGTTCAGGCAGATTCCGGTCTGCCCCGTCTTGCAATTGCGGCAGCGTCCGCAGGAGATGTTGAAGGGCACCGAGACGATGTCCCCGACTTTAAGGAACTCGACGTCGCGGCCCACTTCAACGACTTCGCCGGTGATTTCGTGGCCAAGCACCAGGCCTTCTGGAGCGGTGGTTCGTCCGCGGACCATATGCTGGTCCGACCCGCAGATGTTCGTGGCGATGGTTTTGAGGATGACGCCGTGGTTGACCTGGCGCCCGATGTTGTCCGGGTGGACTCCCGGGCCGTCCCGGAGCACGAACTCCGGATAGGCCGTGTCAATGACTTCAACTTTCCCGGCACCTGCATAACTGACCGCTTTATTGCTCATGTGGAAACCACCTAGCTCTAAAATATTAGTTGGATATTTGCCGTCGACTACCCATAGTGTGTCGCCGCTCACAACGACCTGTCAAGGGGTGAGCGAGAAAAAGCCCAGCCAAGCAGGGAAGCCTCGTGCGCTAAAAATCCTCGGCCAAACGCTCCGCCGAAATGCGTTTCGCTTCGGCCTGCAGGAAGGCCAGCGAGGAGCGGATGAGCGGGGATTTCCGCGAACCGCTGCGCACCGCCGCCACGATCCTGCGGGTCGGGCAGCTCGCTCCCACCAGGCGTAATCTGGACACCCCGAAGCCGCCATTCAGGCTTGCCAGTCGCGGCAACAGCCCAACGCCCAGTCCCGCGCCGACGAATGCGAGCATGGTGTCCCATTCAAGGGACTCGTGGGCGATCTTCGGCGTGTAGCCGATGGCGGTAAAGGCGGACACGAACAATGCGCGGTACACGGAACCCGGCGCATCGGTAATCCACGGCTCCCTGGCAAGCTCCTCGAGCCTCACAGATCGCTGCCCAGCCATCGGATGCGAAGCGGGAACCACCACGTCCAGCGGATCGTCAAGGAGCGAAACCAACTCAAAGCGCCCATCTTCATCCATGCCGTGCCCCGCCTGCATTGCCACGATCACCGCCAGATCGATCCGCTCGGCAATCAGCAGGTCGAGGCAACGAGCCGGGCTGGCTTCGATGACCTCCACCTCGACGTCCGGCTGGCCGGTGCGCAGGTTAGCCGCCAGTGGCGCGAGCAAGTGGGCCGCGGAGGTCGAAAAACCTCCAAGCCCCAGGCACGACTGCACCTGGTCATCCGCATTCAGCGCGGCTGCGCGCAACTGCTCCCAGTCGGCCAGCATCCGGTCGGTTCCCTGGATCAGCAGCCGCCCCGCGGCTGTAAGCCTCAAGCTCCTGCCGTCTCGTGCCAGCAGGTCGAATCCAAGTTCCTTTTGCAGTTCGCGGAACTGCGCCGAAATCGCCGAAGGAGAGTATCCCGTCAACTCCGCCGTCGCTGCAATCGTCCCGCAGCTGGCAAAAGTTCTCAAGGTGATGAGCCGATGATCAATCATGCGGTAATTCTGCACGATCAACCTCAAGTATTTGCGCTTTTATTGAAATCTCGCACCATCTAATGTGATCTACGCAACCTGCAGTAACAATCCCCAGATTGTCCGTCCTGAGCAGCGGCTCTCATCTCATATTTGCCGAGGAGCAACGACATGTCTGTTTCGACCCCTGCGTCACGATTTTCCAAGGGAAAGCTCGCTTCATCCCTTCCGACACAGCAACTGGAGGAAATCAAGGAACTTTTCGACAACCGGCGCATCGGTTTTTCACTGGACGCTCCGTTCTATACCGATCCGACCATCTTCAAGCTGGACATGGAAGGCATCTTCGGGCAGCACTGGCTGTATGCGGCAAGCGTTGCCGAAATCCCTGAACCCGGCGACTACGTCACCATCGACTACGGTCCGACATCCCTGATCGTTTCACGCACCGACGGCGGCGGGGTCAATGTCCTGCACAATGTCTGCCGCCATCGCGGTGCCCGGGTGCTCACGGAGAAATCCGGATCTACCGGCAACATGGTCTGCGGTTACCATTCATGGACCTACGCCCCGGACGGCGAGCTCATCCATGCCTCGGCTCCGGGCGAGACTTCCTTCGACAAGAGTTGCTTCGCGCTCAAACGTGCCCACAGCCGGATCTACGCCGGACTGGTCTTCGTCTGCGTTGCCGAGGAACCGCCCACGGACTTCGACGAAACGGCCAAGATCTTCACCCCCTATCTCGCACCGCACGACCTGTCCCGGGCCAAGATCGCCTACCAGCAAAATATCGTCGAAGAGGGCAACTGGAAGCTGGTGATGGAGAACAACCGCGAGTGCTACCACTGCGACGGCCACCCGGAGCTTGCCTGCTCACTGTTCCCGACCTGGGGGCTGACCGATGAGCTCGTGCCTCCGCATTTGGAAGAGGTCTGGGACCGCAACAAGGAAGCCGAGTCGTCGCTGGAGGAACGCTGCCGTCGCTACGGACTGCCTTACGAGGTCGTCGAAGAACTGGACACCCGCATCGCCGGCCTCCGCATTTCACGCGAACCACTGGACGGCCACGGCGAATCCTTCTCCCCCGACGGCCGCCGCCTGTCCAAGAAGCTGCTCGGCGATCTGCGCGACTTCCGTCTGGGCCGTTGTTCCATGCACCTGCAGCCGAACAGCTGGTTCCACTTCCTCGGCGACCACGTGATTACCTTCGGCGTTTTCCCGATCAACGAGCACCAGACCCTGGTCCGCACCACGTGGCTGGTCGCTGACGATGCGGTGGAAGGCGACGACTACGATCTGGAGCAGCTGACCTACACCTGGAAGCAGACCAATCTGCAGGACAAGGCCTTCGTTGAACTCTGCCAAACCGGCGCGGGCAGCCCCGCCTACGAACCCGGCCCCTACATGAAGAGCGAATACCAGGTGGAAGCATTCATCAACTGGTACGTGCAGCGCATGCAGGAGCACCTGGCATGACCGTAACCACCACAAGCATCCAGGCGGCGGCAATCCAGCGCATCGGCGGTTTGGAGATGCCGTGGAACGCGGTCCTGCGTTCCTCGGAGCAAGGAAGCGGAGCCGCCAGGGCGCTGAACCCGTGGCATCCGCAAGAGTTCACGGCTGAATGCGTTCAAACCATTCCGGAGGCGGGCGGCATGAAGACCTTCGTCTTCCGCCGCACCGATGGGGCGCCGCTGGCATTTCGCGCCGGCCAGTACCTGAACTTCGCCTTTCCGGTCAACGGGGACGGCGAAGATCCGGTGGACCGCAGCTATTCCATCTCCAGCGCGCCCACCGCCCCGTGGACCTTCAGCATCACAGTTAAAAGGGATCCCAAGGGGCAGGTGTCTCCGTGGGTACACGAGAACGTGCAGCCGAGCACCGTGCTCGATGTCTTGGGCCCGGTCGGGGCATTCCATTTGCCGGATATCGAACGGCGAGCGCGTTTCCTGTTCTTGGCCGCCGGAGCCGGAATCACCCCGATCATGTCCATGGTGCGCACCATCCATGCGTTGCCGGGAAAAGCCGACGTGGTGGTGCTCTACCACGGCGCCGAGCCGGGTGGCTTCGGCTTCTCCACGGAGCTGGAATACCTTGCGGCCGTCGATGAACGGCTCAAGGTCTACTACTCGCTGGGTGAACGTTCGGTGCCGGGCGACTGGGGCTGGATGCATGGGCGCCTGACCGCGCAGATGCTTGAGCAGGTCGCGCCTGACGCCAACGGCCGCCAGGTCTACGCCTGTGGCCCCGAGGGGTACTTGAACCATGCAGCCGACCTGCTGCGGCAGGTAGGCGTGGATGACACGTCGATTCACATGGAGTTCTTCTCTGGCGATCGCAAGACGCTGCTGGAGTACGAGCAGGAAGTGGCTTTTGCCGGCGAGCTTGCCGTGGAGTACTCGGAGGAGCTGCAGGAGAACTCCGAGGAGTTTTTCGAGCAGCAGCCAGTTGAATTGGGAATCTATGAGCCTGCCCTGGATGAGAACGGACAGCTGATCGAGGACGCGGCGAGCGCCCCCGACTCCGCAGGCATTGGAGCGGAACGCAGGCCGATTGCAGTGCCGCCCGATGCGTCGTCCTTCGAATCGGTGGGAGAGGGAACCTTGAACATGGCATTCCTGAAGACCGGTCTCAACGTGCGCATATCCCCGGGTGAGCAGATCCTGGACGTCGCCCGCCGGGCTGGAGTGCGCATTGGCGCCAACTGCCAGGAAGGCATGTGCGGATCCTGCAAGATCGTGAAGGTCACCGGCGAAGTGACGATGAACCACCAAGGCGGCATCCGCGCCCGTGAGATTTCTGCGGGGAAGTTCCTGCCGTGCTGTTCGACGGCAGACACCGATCTGGTGATTGACCACTAAGGTATTCATCAGGCGAAGCCCCGGCCCGGCATCAAGCCAGGCCGGGGCTTCTTGCTGCCCGGGGGCCGGAGCCGCCTCCCGATCTGGCACACTCCACCGGGGGAAGCATTCGTCGGCCGGGCTATATTGACTTCCCGCGCAGGGCGAAGCCGCTCGCTGAGGACTGGTGGCGGCGGAGAGTTTGCCGCGGCCGATTTGCCGGGACATGGCGGGTCTTTCTCCGAGGAGGCGGTGGAGCTTCCTGTTTTCCACCGCCGTTGGATCCAGTGACGCCCCGTCCCTCATCGGTGCGCCGGCACGGGCGAAGCGCCGCACCCTCGCACTCCACCTTGCCTCGCAGGCGCGCGAAAAAGACCGCCTCGATCTGCGCCTTCCAAGGAGATCTCAACGGTCTTTCGCGCTTCCTGCCCGGCGCACCGCACGCTGACACGGACGCGCTTCCCGCAACCGGTGTGCTGCGGAAAGAACGTCCGTTTCAGCGGCGGCCAGGTGCCACTTCGCGCTGGCGGGAAATCATTGGCGCTCCACGACGCTTTCAAGCGCCGCTCGCGTGGTGCGCAGCAACAGCAGCGCAGTGGTCACGGTGCCCACCCCTCCGGGAACCGGGGTCAGGGCCCTGGCGATACCCTGCACGCTGCTGGACTCTACATCGCCTATCAGGTTGCCCTGCCGATCCACGTTGGTGCCGACATCCACCACGACGCTGCCTGACCGCACGTTCCCGCCGTCCAGCAGCCCGGCCCGGCCGGCGGCGGCCACGACCACGGAGGCCCTGAGAGTGTGCTCGGCCAGTTGCGGCGTCTGCGAATGGCACACGCTCACGGTTGCATCGCGGTGCAGCAGCAGCTGCGCCAGCGGCTTGCCCACCACCATGGAACGCCCGACAACCACCGCATGCTCTCCTGACAACGGCACTTCGTAGTGGTCCAGCACCTCGATCACCGCCTGCGCCGTGGCGGCCGCAAAAGCCGGCAGCCCGGCGGACAGGCGCCCGAAGCTGAGCGGGTTCGCACCGTCGAGATCCTTGACCGGCGGGATCAGGGCCACCAGCTCGCCCACGTCCACGCCGGCAGGCAGCGGGGTCTGCAGGATGATCCCGTGCACTTCTTCGTCAGCGGCGAGTCCGCGCAGCGTCTGGGCCAGTTCCCCCGGTTCCGCATGCGGTCCCAGGTCGAGCACGTCGCACCGGATCGAGGCCTTGGCCGCTTGCTGGGCGATGGACCTCACGTACCACCCGGTGGATTCGTTGTCGGTGGCCACCACGACGGCGACTCGCGGCTCGACGCCCTCCGCGCGGAGCCGGGCGACGTTGCGTCCGGTTCGTTCGCGCAGCGCACGGGCTACCGGCAGTCCGTGGAGCATCTTGGCGCTCATGCGGCCAGCGCCTTGCGGACGGCTGCCGAGATCCGGTCGGCGCGGCACATAGCCTGTTCGGCTTGCTGTACGGCTGCGCCGAGCCGTTCCACGACCTCAGTGGTGTGCAGCGATCGGGCATTGATTTCCATGGTCACGACGGCGGTTCCGAGCCCGGCACGGGCCGCGTCGGCCGAAGCCGCCACGTCGCTGAGCACCATTTGGTTGCCGAATTCCAGCAGCTGTTCGGCCAGGGAAATGATCTGCGTGCCGATATCCAGGACGTCAAGCTGCGGATCGGCGGCCAGGATGGTGGCCTGCTCGATGGAACGGGTGCGCTCCTGCTGCTGTTCCGGATCTTCCCGGGGCAGCCGGTAGGCGCTGATCACCGCGGCGAACACCAGTTCGTCGCGTTCGGCGAGCTGGATGGAGCGTTCGCGCAGGCGGTCGGAGGCCTCGGCGATACCCTCGGCGCGGGATTCGACCTCCCGGTAGCGTTGCCCGGTGGTGAAGCGCGCAACCATGCCCAGCAGGGCCGCCGCCTGGGCCAGGTGCAGCCCTGCGGCGGCCCCGCCCCCGGGAGTTGGTTCCCGGGAGGCGAGCCGGTGCAAGTAGTCCTCTATGGTGAGACGGGCAATCATCTGTCCGCTACACCGAGACCTTGGCGTCGGTTGCCGGGGCTTCCTGAATGCCGCGCAAGCGCTTCATCTGCGGATCGTACAGCGGGTCTTCGGTCACGGTGGCGGCGATGCGCTGGCCGAAGTAGTCGATGTGCACCGTGTCGCCGAAGTCGAAGGACGCCGGCAGGTAGGAGTAGGCAATCGGACGGCCGATCGTGTAGCCGTAGGCGGCGCTGGTGACGTAACCTACGACTTCTTCCCCGGCGTACACCGGCTCCTTGCCCAAGACGACCTCGTGCGGGGTGTTGACGACCAGGCAGCGCAGCTTCCGGGTCACCGGCTGCTGGGCGATCCGCTGCAGCGCTGCCTTGCCCACGAAGTCCTCTTCCTTCTTCTTGGCGATGGCGAAGTCCAGTCCCGCTTCATACGGGTTGTGCTCGGTGGTCATGTCGGCGCCCCAGGAACGGTAGCCCTTCTCCAGCCGCAGCGAGGCGAAGGCCGCACGGCCGGCGGGAATGATGCCGAACTCCCGGCCCGCTTCAAAGAGCACATCCCACAGGCGTTGGCCGTTGTCCGCCGTGGTGTAGATTTCCCAGCCGAGCTCGCCCACGTAGGACAGGCGCCAGGCGCTGACCGGTACGCCAGCGATGTGGGCCTTGGCCAAGCGGAAATACTTCAGGCCCTCGTTGCTGAAGTCGTCGTCGGAGAGCTTCTCGATGACCTTACGGGCGTGCGGGCCCCACAAGCCTATGCAGCAGGTGCCGCCGGTGATGTCGCGGATCTGGACCCAGCCGCCCGGGATTCGCCCTTCGTTCTGGGCCTTGGCTTCCACGGTGAAGTAGGCGAGGTCGATGTTGCCGTTCGCGCCTACCTGGAAGAGGTCTTCCTCCAGTCGGGCGATGGTGATGTCGCTGCGGATGCCGCCGGCTTCGTCCAACAGCAGGGTGTAGGTGACCGAGCCGACTGACTTCTTGGCATTACCGGTGCTCAGGCGGTGCAGCAACGCCGCGGCGCCCGGACCGGAGATTTCAAAGCGCTTGAGCGGCGTCATATCGTACATTGCCACCGCGGTGCGGGTCTTCCAGGCTTCCACGGCCGCGATGGGCGAATGGAACTTGGCCGCCCAGGTGTCTCGCTGCGGGTCCTGCCATTGCTCGGGCAGGTCCTTGAGGTAGACGGCGTTTGATTCGTACCAGTACGGGCGTTCCCAGCCGCCGCCCTCCAGGAAGAATGCACGCTGTTCGCGCTGGCGGGCATGGAACGGAGAAACGCGCAGGTCGCGCAGGGCCAGTCGGGGTTCCAGCGGATGGCGCACATCGTAGATCTCCACGAAGTTCTGCTGCGAGGTTTCGCTGACGAAACTCGGGGCCAGCTGGATGTCCTCGAAGCGGTTGACATCCGCTTCGCCCAGTTCGATGGAGCTGCGCCCGTCCACGATCAGCTCGGCCACCGCACGGGCGATGCCCGCGGAGTGGGTCACCCAGACGGCCTCGGCCAAGTAGAAGCCCTGGACCTTGGGCGACTGCCCGACCAGCGAGCCGCCGTCCGGGGTGAAGGAGAAGATGCCGTTGAATCCGTGGGCGATGTCGGTTTCGGCCAGGTCCGGCAGGATTCCCTTGGACGCTTCCCATGCAGGCAGGAAGTCCTCCATGGTGAAGTCCAGGCTGGAGGGCATGCGCTGCGATGTGTAGTCCTCGGCCTTGATCTTGGGCAGCGCGTCCACCGGGGAGGGCATGGGCTTGTGGGCGTAGGAACCGATGCCGTAGCTGTCCCCGTGCTCGCGGAAGTAGAGGTCCTGGTCTTGGTGGCGCAGGATCGGCAGGCTGGCGCCGTTGGGCTGCTCGTTGCGTCCTTCAAGACCCTTGACCTTGGTGGTCTTTACGTACTGGTGTGCCAGCGGTAGCAGCGGAACGGAGATGTCCAGGAATTTGCCCACTTCCACTCCCCAGAAGCCCGCGCAGGAGACCACGATGTCGGCGGCCAGGAATTCCTCTCCCAGCCAGACGCCGGTAACCCTGCCGTTCTCCTGCTCGATGCCGATGACCTCGGTGCGGTCGCGGTAGGCCACCCCGGCTTCGGAAGTGCTGGCGACGAGCTTCTGCACTGCCTTCGCGGCCAGGGCCAGCCCGTCGCCGGGCAGGTACAGCCCGCCGAGCACCAGTTGGCCATTAAGCAGCGGATACATTTCCAGGCATTGCTCGGCGCTGAGCAGCTGCGCTTCCAGTCCGGCGGACTTGGCGTAGCCGTGGCGGCGGCGCAAGTCGCGCAGACGCGTTTCGGTGGTGGCGACCTCCAAGCCGCCCACTGGGTTGAAGCAGTCCAGGGCTGCGAGCTTCCGCGCGGTGTAGGTGGCGAATTTGGTCATGGAGCGCGAAGGGTTGGTCTGGAAGACCAGGCCCGGTGCATGGGACGTGGAGCCTCCGGGCAGGTCCAGCGGACCCTGCTCCAGCACGGTGATGTTGGTGTGGCCGCGCTGGACGAGTTCGTCGGCCAAGTTGGTGCCGACAATGCCTGCGCCGATGATGACGATGTGCTGCTGAGTGGACACGATTTCTCCTGTTGGTCTACGAGGTTCTGAGGGTGCTGGCTAACGGAAAACGACGGTGCTGGAACCGTCGAGCATGACGCGGTTTTCGCAGTGCCATTTCACTGCACGGGACAGCGCCTGGGATTCGGCGGTCTGCCCCACCTGCGCGAGGGCACGGGCGTCATGGGTGTGGTCCACGCGGATCACTTCCTGCTCGATGATCGGGCCCTCGTCTAGATCCGCGGTGACGTAGTGGGCGGTCGCGCCGATCATCTTCACGCCCCGGTCGTGGGCCTGCTGGTAAGGGCGGGCGCCCTTGAAGCCGGGAAGGAAGGAATGGTGGATGTTGATGGCCCGGCCTTCGAGCTTGGCGGTGAGCTCGTCCGAGAAGATCTGCATGTAGCGGGCCAAGACCACCAGGTCGATGTCGTACTGCTCGATCAGCTCCAGCAGCCGGGCTTCGGACTGGGGCTTGCTGTCCTTGGACAGCGGTACGTGGATATAGGGAATTCCCGCACCCTCTGCCATCTGTCGAAGATCGTCATGGTTGGAGACCACCAACGCGATCTCTGCATTCAGGTTTCCCTGGCGCCAGCGGAAGATGAGGTCGTTGAGGCAATGCCCGCTCTTGGAAACCATCAGCAGCAGCCGGGTCGGCTTGGAGCCGTTGAGCTGGTACGTCATGGAGAACCGCTGGGCTACGGCAGAGAACTCCTGCTGGAGCGCATCGCGGTTGATGGGCTGCGGCGTGGTGAAGGCCGTGCGGATATGGACTCGCCCGGCGCCGCGGTTGTCGAACTGTTGGTGTTCCTTGATGTTGAACCCCCGGGAGGAGAGGAATTCGGCCACTCCGGCGACGATTCCCACCTGGTCCAGGCAGGAAGCGGTGAGCACGAATTCCGTATCGAGCCCGGCTGGCAGCTCGGCGACGGATGCGGAATCTTGTACTGTCAGGTTCAGGGGGCTCATGGCAACTCTCATTCGAAGTACGCGAAAAGTATCCAACTAATATATTAGGATTGTGAAGTAGTCTAAATCACATAAAATTTGTTGGTCAAGACTTTTTTCAGATGGACTGAGGGAGATTTCAGGATGGGCGAAACCACCACCGCCGCAACCCGCCAACCGGGCACGTCACTAGCGGAATTCGCCTATGGGCAGCTTTGCCAGAAATTATTGACCCTGGACATTGTTCCCGGGGATCCGATTCGCGAGGAAGCCTTGATGGCGGAGCTGGAGATCGGCCGCACCCCGCTGCGCGAGGCGCTCAAACGCCTCGAACTGGACAAGCTCGTGGTCAGCTATCCCAAGCGCGGCACCTTTGCCACGCGTGTGGAGATCAGCGATCTCGCCTACATTTCGGAGATCCGACAGGTCCTTGAGCCTATGGCAGCGGCCCGCGCAGCACGAGTCGCCACCGATGCCACCCGGGAGACGCTGCGCGAGGTCGCTCGGGATATCGAGACTCTGGATGGGGACTCGGGATCCATCAAGGAGCTGCTCACCTTCGATTCCCGGGTGCACCGCAGCATCTACCGCGCCTGCGGCAACCCGCATCTTGAGGATTCACTGATCCGCTATAACAACCTGGGCACGCGGATCTGGTGCACTGTGGCGGACCAGTTGCCGCATTTGAACGTCCATATCAAGGAACACCTGCAATTGCTCGCGGCCATCATCGATGGCGATGAGCGCGAAGCCTCCGAACTGGCGGCCGAGCATGTCCGCGCCTTCGAGGTCGCAGTCCGCGAAGCCCTGCTGGCCAAATAGGCCGGAACACGAAGTCGGGGCCCATCCATGTTCACCATGGATGGGCCCCGACGTTTTGCTACTTCACGCGCACGCTGCGAATCTTGCTGCTCGATTCGCCGGCGTCATTACCCAGCTTCACCTGATACTCGTAGGTCCCGGGCTTGCGGTCGCTGAGAACGGTCACCACACGCTGGGCCGCGGGGGTTGCGGCGACCAGTTCCTGCGAGTCGACCAGCTTTCCGTTCTCGAACAGCTGGTAGCTCGTGGCATTGGTGCCCCACCACATGTCGGTGGTCAGCGTCAGCTCCCCTCGCGAGGATCCCGCCTTGGCGCTGAGCACCGGGGTGCCGGGGTTCGCGTCCGTGACCTTGACCTTGAGCACCGCGGTCTTGGTGCTTCCTGCCGCATTCACCAGCACACCCTGGTATTCGTAGGTGCCGTTCTTCCTACCTTCGATCCCCACCCGGGCCTGCTGCGCCGCAGGAGAGGCGGGAACCAGGTTCTTGCGGGCGATCTCCCGGCCGCCTTCCAACAGGATGAACTGCGAGGCGTTGGACCCGGACCACAGGTTCATGGTGACGGTGAAATCGCCGTCCTTCAGGCCGGTGTCGTGCCCGTTGTCATCGGACAGCACGGCCTTGCCAGGCTTGACGGTCGCGTCGTCCTTCGGTGCCACGTTCAGCTGCAGCGCGGGCAGCTTCAGCTCCGCCGTGGCCAGGCGCAAGCCGTTGGCTCCTTCCAGGGTTTCGGTTCCGGCTTCCAGCAAGCCCGCTTCGATATCCGAGGTGCTCAGCGTACGGGTAATCTCCACCGTGGCGCGCTCGCCTGCGGCAAGCTCCTGAGCCTCCCAGCTGGCGCCATGCAGGCTGGTCAGCCGGACGTTGCCGTTGTTGTGCACGCTCGCCGTGTAGGTGACGGTGTCGCCGGCAGACGCGTAGCCGTCGGCGTCCAGGTCGTTGACCACCGGGTCGGCGGCCTCGGCGGCCAGCGCCGGGCGCCGTTCCAGCACGTCGACCTCGTCTGCGGTGATCACGTAGTCGTTGAGCACCGTGGTGTAGTCGTTGAGCTTGCCGGCGGTCCACGTGGTCTTCGGGACGAAGAAGCCGTCGGAGAGGTCGGCCTCGGTCACCGTGTGGCGCGGGGTGGCGCAACTGTAGGACGCGCCGGCCGCGAGATTCGAGTAGCGGCAGTTGCCCGCATCGCTCGGCTGCCCGACGGGCCGGGCCGCGAACGGCGCGAAGTTGCCCTCGGTCGGGACCACCCACTGGTTGACGTTGCCGGCATTCTTCACGGTGAACGTGTACGGCAGCTTCTCCCCCGTCTGGTACGGGGACGCGGCGAGGTCGCGGCCTGCATCGGCGCGTTGGCCCTTGATGTCCAGGCCGGTCACTTCCTTGCCGGTGATCTCCGCGTCCACGAGGGCCTGGGACATCTTGCCGCTGGAGTCGGTGAACTGCAGCTGCAGCTGCTGGCGTCCGTTGGCCACCGCGGTGGCGGTGACCGGAAGCTGGACCGTGCGCTGCTCCTTGGCCGGGATCGGGTCGATGGACAGCTGCCCGGAGGAGACCTGGCTGTTGCCCTGCACCTGCAGGGTGCCGCCCACCGGGTGGTTTTCCTGGTTGGTGATCGTGACGTCCATGGCGGCAGTCTGTCCGGCGTCGGCGGTGAACTTCGGGGCGGACATCGGAGCGCACACGTAGTTCAGCCAGTCCTCGTCGATGGAGGCGAAGTCCATGGAGTTGGTGTAGCTGCCCTCGTAGAAGACGCCGTACCGGCCGTCATCCATGGCGGTTGCCACCGAATAGGCGGAGAATCCGCGCCGGATGGTGCGCAGTCCCGGCCAGGTCTTGCCGTCGTCGCAGGACACCCGGGCCGAGACGTTTTCGCGGCCGGTCTGCGAGTTGGCGCCGGTGTACAGCAGTTTCCTGGCGTCGTCGCTGCCGGCCTGGGCCTCCGGGAACATCTTGGTCAGGTGCGCGTTGTTGGTCGGATCCGGCAGCTGGCGGTCCTGGACCACGGCGGAGTAGCTGTGCCCGCCGTCCTCGGAGATGGCGACCTTGCGGAAGCCGCCGCCCGCCGAGTCCCGCGAGTTGAGCATGATCCTGCCGTCGGAGAGCTCGACAACCTTGTTTTCGTCCATGGAGGTTCCGGTGAACTCGCCGCGCTGCCAGGTGGCCCCGTGGTCGTCCGAGTACACGGAGTACGCCTGGTAGGTCTGCGAGCCGTTGGCCTGCACCACGTCGCCGGCGTACTGCTGGATCAGCCGGCCCTTGTAGTCTCCGCGGGTGACCTGGATGCCGGCGCCCGAGGTGGCGAAGGTGCTGCGCACCGCGCCGGGCACCGGCCCATCCCCTGGTTTGGCCACGTCGGTGATCAACCGCGGAGCGCTCCAGGTCTCGCCGCCGTCCGTGGATTCGACCACGGCTGCGCTGATCACCTGACGATTGCCGTCATCATGGCCCCAGGTGCTGCCGTGGAAGCCCTGGTCCTTGGAGTAGACGAAGAAGTTGAAGACCTTGCCGGATTCCTCGTCGAACACGTAGCTCGGATCCGAGTAGCCGTATTTGCCTTCGGTGGCGCTGCCGGGGAAGCCAGCGGCCACGGTGGTCATGGGACCCCAGGACTTGCCATTGTCGACGCTGCGGCGCTGGACGATGGAGTTGGGGTTGGGCGCATCGGCCGCGCTGCCCGGGCGCGCGTCCCAGGAGGCCAGCACGACGCCGTCACCCAGGTGGACCAGGGCGGGGATGCGGTAGAAGAAGTTCGCGTCGGTGCGATCCTGCGCGAGGTTGGCCTCGGCGAACTGGCCGGGCGCCGCGGTAGGGTCTGCGTCGCTGAGCGATCCCGCGGCATTGGCGGCGGGCATCAGCGACAGCGGTACCGCCAACGAGACTGCCACGGCCAGGGCAATGGATCGGCGGCGATGACGATCAGGAAATTTCATCGGGAGCTGGTTCCTCTCACTCGGGGTGAAATGGGGGTTCCGTATTTCATCGGATGTACGACGTGGGATGTCATACCCAGCTTATGTGGTGCGCGTTACGTTTGGTAGTTAAATTATCAACATTTTGAATATTTAAAGACTAGTCAAAATCGATATATTCACTTAGCACGACTATCCGCGCGCTGCGCCGAAGGTCTCGGCGCAGCGCGCGGATAGGTTTGCTGGAAACGCGTTGTTGGCCCGGTCAGTCGGCCGCCAGTGCGTCCCCGAACCAGGAGGTGATGGTCGCCGGATGCGTGATGGCGGTGCCCACGACCACCGCGAAGGCGCCGGCGTCAACGGCCGCGCGGGCCTGCGCGGGGGTGTGGATGCGGCCTTCGGCCACCAGCGGGCGCTCCAGCCCGGCCGCGGCGATCTGCCCGATCAGTTCCAGGTCCGGCCCGTCGGTCTTCGCGCGTTCGCCGGTGTAGCCGGCCAACGTGGTGCCGATCAGGTCGGCTCCGGCCTCTGCCGCGGCCAGCGCGTCGCCCAGCGAGCCGCAGTCGGCCATGACCAGCGCGCCGCTGTCCTGGTGCACGGCGCGGATGGTCTGCTCCAGACTCTTGCTATCGGGGCGTTCGCGGCGGGTGCCGTCCAGCGCCACGATGTGCGCCCCGGCCTGCGCCACGGCCAGCGCATGGTGCACGGTGGGCGTGATGAACACGCCCTCGTGGCCGTCCTTGAACAGGCCGATGACCGGGACTTCCACCGCGGAACGGGTAAACTGGATGTCCGCGAGCCCCTGCACGCGCACCGCGGCCGCGCCGCCGATGACCGCCGAGGCGGCCACCTGAGCCATGGTCTGCGGCAGCCGCATGGGCTCGCCGGGGTAGGCCTGCGCGGAAACGATGAGTTTGCCCCGCAGGCTTTCAAGTTGGGCTGGGGTCAGCAGCATCAGGGAGTTGTCCTTTCAGGGGTCCAGAACAGGCTGGCGGCGCCGTAGAACGCCGCGGTAGTGCCCAGCTGCGCGGGCACCAGCTGCGTGCCCTGCAGCGAGTCGATCGCGCAAGCCGCGTAGCCTTCGCGCAGCCACTGCCACCAGGCGGGCCCGGCGTGCGCCATGCCGCCGGAGATGATGACCAGCTCGGGGTCCAGGATGTTCGCCAGCGATCCAGCGGCCCTGCCCGCGGCCAGGGCCCCGGTGCGCAGCGCCGTCACCGCAAGTTTGTCGCCGGATTCGGCCAGCTTTGCCACCGCGCGGGTATCGACAGCCTCCGGGTTTCCGCCCAGCCGCAGGTAGTGGCGGTGGATGGCAGGCCCGGCGGCGATGGCTTCCAGGTGCCCGGTGCGTCCGCAGGAGCACGGGATCCCTGCGGCTAGCGGGGAGTCGATGTGGCCCATGTGCCCGGCCACGCGGTGGGCGCCGGTGTGCGCCTGCCCGTCAATGAGGTGGGAGCCGCCGATGCCGGTACCCACGGCCAGCAGCAGCACCTCGCGGGCGCCGCGGCCCGCGCCGAACCGGGCTTCGCCCAGCCCGTGCGCGTGCACGTCGTTGACCGCACGGGTCTCAAGACCCGTGCGCTGGAACATCTGGCCGGCAAGGTCGGTGCCCGCCCAGCCGGAGATGGTGTCGGTGGCCGAGAGCACGCGGGCGGTGGCCGGGTCGATGACCCCGGCCGCGCCCAGGCCCAGGCCGTCGATGCCGCACCGGGCCCGGGATCGCAGGTCGGCGACCAGTTTGGCCATGGCGTCGAGCACCGCGTCGGCGCCCTGCGTGGCAGGGGTGGGCAGTCCGCTCGAGACTAGGATGCCGGCTTGCGGGTCCATGACGGCGCCGGCGATCTTGGTGCCGCCCAGGTCCAGGGCGATCACCGCACCGGCGCCGCGGGGGTTGTGCTGCATTCCGGGCGGACCTACTTGGCGCCCAGCAAGCCGGTCTCGGCCAGGATTTCGCGGATGGCGGCGGCCTCGGAGTCGTTCAGGTCGGCCATCGGCGCGCTCATGGTGTTGCCGGCGATGACGCCCATCTCCACCAGGGCGGTCTTGAAGGCGCCCAGGCCTGCGGCGCCGCCGGAGACGCGGGAGGAATCAGGGGTGTAGACGATGTCGAAGACGCGGGCCAGGCGGTCCTGCTCCTTGGCGGCCTGCGCCCAGTCGCCGGCCACGGCGGCGTCGAACAAGCGGCGGTAGCCGGCCGGATCCACGTTGCCCAGGCCCGGAACCACACCGTGCGCGCCGCCGAGCAGCGCGCCGTCGACGACGACCTCGTGGCCGGTGAAGACGGAGAATCCCTCGATGTGGCTGGTGGCCAGCAGCAGCTGGCGGAAGGAGACGTCATCGCCCGAGGAATCCTTGACGCCGGCAATGACCCCGTCGGTGGCCAGGCGGATCGCCACGTCCAGCGGCAGCTTCACGTGGGTGCGCACCGGCACGTCGTAGGCGAAGATGTCGATGTCCAGGGCTGCGTGGATGATGCGGAAGTGCGCCTCGATCTCCGCGGCGTTGGACAGCGCGTAGTACGGGGTGGTGACCACCAGCGCCTGGGCGCCGAGCTCGATCATGCGGCGGCCTTCCTCGATGACGCGCTGCGTGGTCTGCTCGTTGGCGCCGACGATCAGCGGCACGCGGCCGTTGTTGGCCTCGGCGATGGTGGAGACCGCCAGCTCGCGTTCGGCGTTGGTCATGTAGGGGACCTCGCCGGAGGAGCCGAGCACGAACAGGCCGGTCACTCCCCCGGTAACCAGGTGCTCCACGACCGAGCGCAGGCCCGGCACGTCGATGGCGCCCTCGGCGGTGCGCGGGGTGACTACCGGCGGGATGACGCCGGTGTACTTGGGGTTGTTCGCAAATGCCACGAAACTTGTTCTTTCTACTGATGATCCGGCGGACGCCGGGTCGAATTCTTCTGTGCCCGCAAGGATGCCGGCGGCTAGTGCTCCAGCAGCGCGGGGGCGGCGCCGAGCAGGGTGCGGGTGTAGTCGTTGGACGGGGTGTCGAAGACCTGCGCCGCGTCGCCCTCTTCCACGATCTGCCCGGCGTTCATCACGCAGATGCGGTCCGAAACGTAGCGCACGGTCTGGATGTCGTGGGAGATGAACACCATGCCCAGGTTCAGCTGCGCTTTCAGGTCGGTGAGCAGATTCAGCACCTGTGCGCGCACTGAGACGTCCAGCGCGCTGGTCGGCTCGTCCGCGACGATGACTTCGGGCTCAAGGGCCAGCGAGCGGGCGATGGCCACACGCTGGCGCTGGCCGCCGGAGACCTGGCTGGGCAGCGCGGAGGCGGCCGAGGGCGGCAGGCCCACCACGGAGAGCAGCTCCAGGGCCTTGGCCCGGCGGCTGGCCGCGGTGCCGATGCCGTGCACGCGCAGCGGATCGGTGAGCGTGTCCATGATGCTCATGCGCGGGTTCAGCGCGGTGGCCGGGTCCTGGAAGACCACGCCGACCGAGCGTCCGAAGCTCTTGCGCGCGGCGGCGTTGCGCCGGCCCACCGGCTCGCCCTGGAACAGGACGGTGCCGCTGGTTGGCTCCTGCAGGCCGACCAGCACGGAGGCCAGGGTGGACTTGCCGCAGCCGGACTCGCCCACGATGCCCACGGTCTCGCCGCGGCTAACCGTGAAGTCCACGCCGTTCACTGCCTTGACCAGCCGCGGCGAGAAGAGCTTGCCGCCGCGGATCTTGTGGTGCACGTGGATGTCCTTGAGTTCGATGACCGGACTCTGCACGGTGTTACTCATCGCGCTGCTCCTGACTGTTCTGCAACCGGGGTGTCGCCCGCGCCGCGGTGGCTTGCCCAGCGGTGCTCGCTGCCGGCGGACACCGGCACGAAGGCCAGGTGCGCATCCGGGTCGGCATCCGGGCGCTGGGAGCGCTCGGCAAAGCGGTCGCCGTCGGCGAAGTCGTACGGGCTGGGGACGGTGCCGGGGATCTGGTGCAGGCGGTCGGCCTGCGATTCGATGGAGAGCACCGCGCCAAGCAGGCCGCGGGTGTATTCATGGTGCGGGGCGATCAGCACGTCGCTGATCGGCCCGGATTCGACCACCTGTCCGGCGTACATTACGGTGACACGGTGCGCCAGCGAGGCCACCAGGGCCAGGTCGTGGGAGACGAAGACCATCGCGAAGCCCAGCTGCTCGCGCAGCTCGTTGAGCAGGTCCACGACCTGCTTCTGCACGGTGACGTCCAGCGCGGTGGTCGGCTCGTCGCAGACCACCAGCTTGGGGCTGCGCGAGAGGGCCATGGCGATCAGCACACGCTGGCGCTGTCCGCCGGAGAGCTCGTGCGGGTAGGACTTCATGGTCCGCGCCGCATCCAGCTTCACCAGGGTCAGCAGCTCCTCGGGGCTCTTGCGCCCGCCGCGGCGGGTCAGCTGGCGCAGCTGGTCGCCCACGAGCATCGAGGGGTTCAGGCTAGACAGCGCATCCTGGTAGACCATGGCGATCTGCTCGCCGCGCAGGCCCTTGTAGACCTTGTCGTCCCCGGCCAGGGTTCCGCCGTCGGCGGTGGCCGGCAGCAGCTCGCGGCCCTCGAAGGTGATGGAGCCCGACAACTTGGCGCTGGGGCCCAGCAGGCCCATGATGGCCAGCGAGGTGATGGACTTGCCGCAGCCGGATTCCCCGACCAGCGCCATGGTCTCGCCCTCGCGCACCGAGAATGACACGTTCTGCACGATCGGGGTGTCCTCGTAGCGTTGCGGGAAGCGGATGGACAGGTTCTTGACCTCGAGGATGGTGCGCGGGGTCCCGGAGGACGCGTCGAGCACCAGGCGGTCGGTGCGCGCGGCCTCGGTGGCCGCCAGCGCGGCGAGTTCGGCTTCCAGGCGTTCGGCTTCGGCGGTGTCAGCTGCCTGCTTGGCGACCTGTGCCTTTTCCTCGCCGGCGGCCTTCTTCTTGGCCGAGCCCTTGACGTTGACCAGCGCGTCGGTCATGCCTTCGGCCAGGATGTTCAACGCCAGCACGGTCAGCAGGATGGTCAAACCGGCGAAGGTGGTGGCCCACCAGGCGCCGTTGAGCACCAGGGTGCGGCCGTAGGAGATCACGTTGCCCCAGCTCGGAGCCGGGTCCTGGATGCCCGCTCCGAGGAAGGAGAGCGAGGCTTCGAGGATGATCGCGTCGGCGACCATCACGGTGGCGAACACCAGCACGGGGGCGGCGCAGTTGCGCACCACGTGGGTGATGAGGATGAAGAAGCGTCCGGCGCCGATCACGCGTTCGGCGCGCACGTAGTCCTCGCCCCACTGGGCCAGCACGTTGGCGCGCACCACGCGGGCGATCTGCGGGGTGTAGATCACGGCGATGGAGATGATGATGACCGGCAGGGTGTTGCCCAGCGAAGCCAGCAGCGCGGCGGCCAGGGCGATGCCCGGGAACGCCATGAGCATGTCCATGATGCGCATGATGGTCTCGTTGGCCCACTTGGAGCCGGTGGCCGCCAGCGAGCCGAGCAGGCCGCCGGCCAGCAGGGCCAGCGCTACCGAGCCGAGGCCCACGAGCAGCGAGGACTGGGCGCCGTAGAGCAGGCGCGAGAAGATGTCTCGGCCCAGACGGTCGGTGCCGACGGGGTTCTCGGCGCTGGGCGGCTGGGCGGGGATTCCGGTGGCCAGCGGGTCGTGCGGGGCGATCAGCGGCGCGATGACCGCGATGATGCCGATGACCAGCAGGAAGGCCAGGGCGATTTTCGAACCCAGCGTCAGTGACTTGAAGCGTGCGCCCGAGTCGCTCAGGCGCGCCACGAGCTTGTTGCGCGGTGCCATGATGGTCATTTGCTACACCGTCCTAATACGCGGGTTGATCAGCAGGTAGAGCAGGTCGACGACGATGTTCACCAGCACGAAGGTGATCGCGATGGCCAGCACCACGCCCTGGACCAGGTTGGTGTCTTGGTTGGTGATGCCGTTCATGATCAGCTGGCCCATGCCGGGCAGCGAGAAGATCATTTCGATGACCACCGCGCCGCCGAGCAGGTAGCCGATGCGCAGGCCCAGCACGGTCACCGGGGTGACCAGCGCATTGCGCAGCACGTTGCGGCTGATGACCTCGTTGCGCGGCACTCCGTTGCCGATGGCGGTGCGGACATAGTCGCGGTCCAGCTCCTCCACCATCGAGGTGCGCACCACGCGGATCAGCGAGGCGGAGACCGGGATGGCCAGCGCGAGGGCCGGCAGCGCCATGTGCTGCAGCCAGGTTCCCGCACCGGATCCGGCCGGGGCCGCGCCGCCGGAGGGGAACAGCGGGTTCTCACCCAGGGCCAGCCACTGGATCAGCAGGATGCCAAGCCAGAAGGACGGGGTGGCAATGGCCGCGATGGAGAAGATGCGCACCAGCTGGTCCGGCCACTTGTCGCGGTACAGCGCGCCGATGACGCCGAAGATGAGGGAGATGACCACGGCGATGATGACGCCCAGGAAGGTCAGCTGCAGGGTCAGCGGGAACGCCTTGGCGATCATCTCGGAGACCGGCTGGGCCGGCGGAGTGGTCACGCCGAAGTCCAAGCGGATCAGGCGGCCCAGGAAGGAGAAGTACTGGATGAATAGCGGGTCGTTCAGGCCGCGCTCCTCGCGGTAGGCCTCTTTGGCCTCGGCGCTGGCGCCTTCGCCCAGCGCGCTGGTCGCCTCATCGCCGGGGGCGAGTTTGAGGATGATGAACACCAGCAGCGAGATGCCCAAGATCATCACCGGCAGCGCCGCCAGGCGGCGCAGCAGCAAGTTCAGGAAATTTCCCACGCAATGACTCCGTTGGGTTTTGGGGAAGAATATTTCGGCGGGTGTGCAGGGCGCCGCACCCGGGTGCGGCCGGACGCGGCGCCCTGCACGCGGCCTTCATCGAAGCAGGAAGGCGCTAGCCCTTCGGTGCAACTCCGACGAAGGAGATTCCGGTGGTCGGCAGCGGCTGGAAGGCATCGAGCTTGGCCGAGTCCCAGGCCGTTGGCAACTGGCGGTGCAGGATCGGGTACAGCGGCACCTGCGCGGCGACCAGGTTGATGGCCTTGGCCCAGGCGGCCTTGGCGCCGGCCTCGTCCTTGGCCTTCACCGCGGCGTCCAGGTTCTTCTGCAGTTCCTTGTACTCGGCGGTGCCGGTCCAGCGGAAGCGGTTCTTCGGCCAGACGTCGCCGCGGTAGAACCAGGACAGCAGCAGGTCCAGGTCGTTGCCGAAGACCGACGGGTCGCCCGGGGCGGCCACCACGGTGAACTTGCCGGCGTCCACGTTATCCGCGTACAGCGCGCCGGACTGCAGGTTCTGCATGGTCACGGTGACGCCCGGCAGCTTGTTCCAGGATTCGAGCATCAGCGGGGCGATGTCCTTGACCCAGGAGGTGTCGGTGGTCAGCAGCTCGAAGTTCAGCGAGGTGACGCCGGCTTCCTTGAGCAGCGACTCGGCCTTGGCCTGGTCGTAGGTGTAGACGGTGTCGGCTTTCACGTACTGCGGATGGGTGTCCTGCACGTAGGAGGTCGCGGCTTTGGCGTTGCCCAGCAGCGCGGTCTTGATGATCGATTCGGTGTCCAGCGCGTAGTGCAGGGCCTGGCGGACGCGGACGTCGGTGAACGGCTTCTGCTCGCAGTTGAACATCAGGAACAGCAGCCCGAAGGACTGCACGGACTCGACGTTGACCTTGGACTTCAGGCGGTCTACGTCCAGGTACGGCACGTCCTCGATGGCTGCGACGCGGCCGGACTCCATGGCGGTCACGCGGGCCGCGGCGTCCGAGAGCAGGAACCAGGTCATGGTGTCGGCCTTGGCGGCGTACTTGCCGTTGTAGTCAGCGAACTTGGCGAACTCGATCTTGTCGTCCTTGGTCGCCGAGACGAACTTGTACGGGCCGGAGCCGATTGGCTTGGCGTCGAAGCCTGCCTGATCTTTGGAGGCAACGGCCTTCGGGACGACCTTGACCACGGAGATGCGGGTCGGGAACAGCGGGAAGGCGTAGTTCAGCGTGAAGGTCACGGCGGAATCTCCCTTGGCCTTGACCGACTTGATGAACGGGATGAACTGGGCGAACAGCGAAGCGTTCTTCTCATCCAGCACGCGCTCGAAGGAGTAGACCACGTCGTCCACGGTCACCGGCTCGCCGTTGTGGAACTTCGCGTCCTTGCGCAGTTCGACTTCCCAGGTGGTGTCGTTGACCTGCTTCGGATCGGCCGCGGCGAGGGCCAGGTACGGCTCGCGGGTTGCCGGGTGGAGGTCGACCAGGCCTTCGAAGATGTGCATGTTGGCGGCGAACGGGGTCGCGCCCGACGAGGTCATCGGGTCGAAGCCGGTCGACAGCGCGTAGGAGATGCCGGCGGTGAGCGCCAGGGATCCTGCCGCGCCGCTGGCATCAGCGCCGGTGCTGGTGCCGGTGTCGCCCGAGGAGCAGGCGGCGAGGGTTGACGAGAAGACCGCCGCGGCACCGATCATGCCGCTGATCTTGAGGAAATTTCGACGTTCCATGGATTTGTTTGCCACGTCCTTGATCGGCATTGTTTTCCACCTCCGAGAGAAAAATGTCTGTTCGTCGGACGTGGGATGTCCGATCTATGGATTAGACTGTAATAGGAATCACGCAATTTCGTCAACAGCATCACATTCCGCACCGAAGCCCCCGGAAAGGAAACCCGAAATATGAGTACAGCCGCTCGGCGATCCGACGCCAGATCTCGCCTTCGCGCTCTGACGAACGACATCACGGGGATCATTCTCGATCGCAACCTGGCTCCGGGCGATCCCATGCCCACCGAGCAGGAACTCATGGCCGAGCTGGGCGTCGGACGCAACTCCCTGCGCGAGGCGATCAAGGTACTCCAGGCTCAGGGCATCATCGACACCCGCCACGGCTTCGGCATGTTCGTCGCCGAGGAAAATCTCAGCGCCCTCTACGACACGCTGTCCTTCCGCGGCCAGATGTCGCTGCGCCAGAACGGCCAGAGCGCCAGCGAACTGGTCGACGTGCGCCAAGCCCTGGAAACCGGACTGATCGGCATCGCCATCGCCTCCGCCACCGAAAACCACCTGCAGCGCTTGGGCGACTGCGTGCAGCAGATGGAGCAGCACGCCGCCGCCGGCGAGGGATTCACCGAAGCGGACCGCCAGTTCCACCAGATCCTCTTCGAACCGCTGGACAACCGGCTGCTCTCCAACCTGATGGGCGTCTTCTGGGACGTCTACCACTCGATCCACGATTCAATCAGCAACTTCCCGCACGACCAGGAAATACTGGTCGAGACCGCCCGCGGCCACCGGCGCATCCTGGATGCGGTCATCGCCAAGGACGTCCAGACCGCCCAAGCGCTGATGGCACACCACTTCGACGGCATCCGCACCCTGCTGGAACAGCGTTCCGCGGCGACCTGAAGAAGCTAGCGGCTCCGAGCCCCGCGCGCCCCTCCTCCCCCTGCCGGCGATTCGCGCTTCACCTCGCCTTTTCCATGACATGACGGTGAACCACGACCCGCAATCCGACACCAGGCGGCATTAATCAGTATTGTGTTTTACAACACATGCTTCATTTGGCGGTCGGCATCCTCGACCGCCCGACAGCGGCCCGACAACCACCGGGCTGCGTGCAGCGCGTGGCGATTAGCTGAGGAGAGATTGATGAAGATCGCTGTTCTGATCAAGGAAGTCCCCGACACGGGGGCGGACCGGCTGCTGAATCTGGAAACCGGTTTGGCGGACAGAGCGGCATCCGAGGCAGTCCTCGATGAAATCGGCGAGCGCACCCTGGAAGTCGCGCTCAAGTACGCCGACGGCACCCCGGGAACGGAGATCACCGTGCTGACCATGGGCCCGGATTCCGCTCAGGCAACCCTGCGCAAGGCCCTGGCCATGGGGGCAGCGTCCGCAGTGCACATCAGTGACGAGCAGCTGCTCGGCGCCGACCTCCTGCTCACCGCAGACACCTTGGCCGCCGCGCTGCGCCGCGGGAACTACGATCTGGTCCTGACCGGCAACATGTCCACCGACGGCGCCGCCGGGGTGCTTCCCGCCATGCTGGCCGAGCTGCTGGACCTGCCGGCCGCCACGGGACTCTCCGAAGTCCGGATCAGCCCGGAGGCTGTGGAAGGATCCCGCGAATTCGACGGTGTCCGCGCCCAGATCAAGGTGCCCCTGCCGGCCATCGCCTCCATCACCGAGTCCCTGCCCGATGCGCGGTTCCCGAACTTCAAGGGCATCATGGCCGCCAAGAAGAAGCCGATCGAGGCCCTCGGCCTGGCGGACCTGGGCATCGACCCGCTGCCGGCGGACACAGCGAGGACCATCATGCTCTCGGTGGCCAAGAAGCCGCCACGCGAGGCCGGCACCGTCATCACCGATGACGGCGAGGCGGGCAACGCCCTGGCCGATTTCCTGGTCAAGAACAACCTGGCGTGAACGGAGAACACTCA
This sequence comes from Arthrobacter sp. YC-RL1, assembly GCF_001454985.1. Taxonomy (NCBI): domain Bacteria; kingdom Bacillati; phylum Actinomycetota; class Actinomycetes; order Micrococcales; family Micrococcaceae; genus Arthrobacter; species Arthrobacter sp. YC-RL1. Next base: position 340,661 of record NZ_CP013297.1, on the reverse strand, counting down.
TGACAACTTTTGCCACCGATTCAATTCTCGTTCTCCTGGAAACCGCGCCGGGTCCCGCCTTGGCCAAGAACCATGCCGAGCTGCTGGGCGCCGCGGCGGCCGTGGGAACCCCCGTGGCACTGGTGTCCGGGCCGGCGCAGGCCCTGCCCGCGCTGGCGGCGCAGGCCAGCTCCTCCGGGGCCGTCCAGGTGCTGACGGTGCCGTTGGAGGGCCGGCCGACCGTCCCGCTGGTGGATGCCCTGCAGGCAGCCGCCGCTCTGGTCCAGCCGCAGGCGGTCCTGGCCGGCCACACCGACTCCAGCCGCGAGGTCGCGGCCCGTTTCGCCGTGCGCGCGCGGGCCTCGCTGAGCGTCGACGCCGTCGGAGTTTCCCGGGATGACCAGGGTGTTGTCGCATCGCATGCGATCTACGGCGGAAGCTTCTCCACCACCAGCGCCCCAACCTTCGGCGCTCCGGTGATCACCGTGCGGGTGGGCAGCATCGAGGCCCGCGCCGACGCGCAGCCGGAGCAGTCCACCGCATTGGAGGTCGCCGCCAGCGGCAAGCCGGACATCGAGGTCACCAACCTGGAGACCATCGAGTCGACTTCCTCTCGCCCGGAACTGCGTTCTGCGGACCGGGTGGTCTCCGGCGGCCGCGGTCTGGGCAGCGCGGAGCAGTTCGCGCTGGTGGAGCAGCTGGCCGATGCATTGGGGGCCGCCGTGGGCGCATCCCGCGCCGCAGTGGATGCGGGCTTCGTTCCCCATGCAGCGCAGGTTGGCCAGACCGGCGTCTCGGTCTCCCCGCAGCTGTATGTGGCGCTGGGAATTTCCGGGGCCATCCAGCACAAGGCGGGGATGCAGACCGCCAAGACCATCGTGGCCATCAACAAGGACGCCGACGCACCGATCTTCGACATCGCCGACTTCGGCGTGGTCGGCGACGTGTTCAAGGTGGTTCCGCAGCTGATCGCGGCGCTGGAAGCCGCGAAGGGCCGGTAGCCATGAGCACCCCGACTCGTCTGCCGCGCCAGGGGCTGCCGCGCATTCCCGGCGGCGAACCGTGGCCTCCTGCCAAGTTCCTGGCCGCGGCCTCCGAAGCGCTCCCTGCCGATCCCGGCCAGCTCGATGCCGCGCAGCCATCCGCCACGGCTCCCGCTGTCGAAGGTCCCGCCGCCGAAAGTTCCACTGTGGACAGTCCTGCGGCCGGGAATCCGGTGGTTGAGGCTCCTGCGCCACCGGTGCAGTCCGCTTCCCCGGCGGCTGCAGTAGCAGGCACCCTGCGTCGCGGTCTGCCGCGTGTGCCGGGCGGGGAGTCTTGGCCTCCGGCGGAAAGGTCCGTGGCGCCGGCCGGTTTGGCCGATGCAACCGAAGCTGCCTCCCTGCCGGCGGAAGTCGCGCCCGCCGCAGAACCGGCCGTCGCCGCGTCAGCTGGCACGGTAGCTTCCGAACCATCTGCCCCTGAGGTCCAGGCATCGGCCGATCCGGCCGCTGAATCCGCTCCGGCGGGGAAGCTACGCCGCGGGCTGCCCCGGACACCCGGCGGCCAGCTATGGCCTCCGGTCTCGGCCGCTCCGGCCCACTCGGTTCCGGCGACTCCTGCCCCCAAGAGCACTGTACCCGCACAGCCCGCAGCCCCCGCTGCGCAGGAACCCGTCGCACCGGCAACGCCGACCAAACCTGCCGCGGCACGTGTGGCGAAGCCCGAAGCACCTGAACCCCAGGCTAAGTTGACCCAGCCCGTTGCGGCGGCAGCCTCGGTTGCCGAGCCCGCGCCAGCGCCTGCCCCAGCGGCGGCCGCATCGGCCAAGCCGACTGCGGCACCACAGCCGCGCAAGCCGCTCGCCCCGGCAACTGCCCCAGCAAGGCCTGCCGCGGCTGCCACGGCGGCACCCAGGAAGTCCGAGCCGAAGCGCCACGGCCCGCTGACCACCAGGCAGTGGGTGCTGGCCGGGGTGCTGGGCGCCTTCTGCGCACTGGGCATGGCCACCGCGGTCGTCCTGCTGGCCCGCTGGTTCGTCGGGTTCGACGCGATCTCCAGCTTCATCGCCCGCCACCCGGGCGAATACCACCTGCCCGAGTCGGCACCCGTGGGAATCCCGGGATGGCTGGCCTGGAACCACTTCTTCAACCTGTTCCTGATGGTCTTGATCATCCGTACAGGGTTGCAGGTCCGGCACCAGCGCAAACCGCCTGCCTATTGGTCCTCGAAACGCAGCCCCAAGGTGAGCATCAACCTGTGGCTGCACCAGAGCCTGGACCTGCTCTGGCTGGTTAACGGCCTGGTGTTCGTGGTCCTGTTGTTCGCTTCCGGGCACTGGATGAGAATCATCCCGACCTCCTGGGAAGTTTTCCCGCACGCCATCTCCGCCGCACTGCAGTACATGACGCTGGATTGGCCCACGGAGAACGGCTGGGTGAACTACAACGCGTTGCAGCAGCTGGCCTACTTCGCGACGGTATTCATCGCCGCGCCGCTGGCGGCCGCCACCGGATTCCGCCTCAGCGCGTTCTGGCCCAAGAACGCGACGGCGCTGACCAAGCGCTATCCGATCGAAGTGGCCCGCGCGCTGCACTTCCCCACCATGCTCTACTTCGCGCTGTTCATCGTGGTGCATGTGGCGCTGGTGTTGTCCACTGGGGCCCTGCGCAACCTGAACCACATGTTCGCAGCCCAGGGTTCCACGGATCCGACCGCGTTCGCCGACAATTGGACCGGTCTGTGGCTGTTCGCCGTGGCCATCATGGCCACCGCGGCCGCCTGGGCTGCCTGCCGGCCGATGATCCTGGCGTCCATTGCCCGGCTCTTCGGAAAGGTCAGCGCACGGTAGGCAACGTATGGGTTTTTGCCGGTGGCGCAAACTGCCTCGCCCGGCCCGCCGCCTGCGCCTAGGATCGTTGATGACGACCCATCGGCTACGGACTAAGGGGAATGCAGGCATGGACCACCATCACGATACCGAGGAGCTTCGCGGAGTCGAGTTCTGGGAGAAGCACTACGGCGGTTCAGAGCGCGTCTGGTCAGGGAAGGTCAACCAGGTCATTGAGCGTCTGGTCGCACCGTTGGCCCCGGGCACCTCCCTGGACCTGGGCAGCGGCGAGGGCGGCGACGTGATGTGGATGGCATCGCGGGGATGGCAGGCCACCGGCGTCGACATCTCCCCGACCGCTGTGGAACGCGCCCGGCAGGACGCTACGAAGCACGGCTTCACCGAGCCGCGGGCCACTTTCATCGCCGCGGACCTGTCCGAGTGGAGCACCTCCCAGACCTTCGATCTGGTGACGCTGAGCTTCTTCCAGGCGCCGTTCGAGTTCGCGCGCGCTGAGATCCTGCGCAAGGCCGCGCAGCTGGTGGCCCCCGGCGGGCATCTGCTGGCGCTGTCCCATGCCGCACGGCCTTCCTTTGCCCCGGCCTTCGATGGCGAGGTTCCCGCCTTCCCGCAGCCGGATACCGAGCTCGAAGCGTTGCAGCTGGATTCCGATCAGTGGAGCGTCCTGCAGGCGGAAGTCATCGAACGCGAGATCACCGACCCGAATGGGAATCCGGCCACCCTTGAAGACACCGTGGTGTTCATCCAGCGCAAGCAGTAGACGCCAAAACCAAAGATCCCCTTGGACCTTCATGACAGCAGGTCCAAGGGGATCTTTTGCCGGCCTGAATACCGGGTCGCAACGCGGCCCAAGGGAAGTTGGGCGCTGCGGGGCCAACGACGGCTTGGAGTCTTAGAACTCCGCCATCAGCCGTTCGTTGACCGATTCAATGGTGAACTCCGCAGGATCCGGGATCTCAAAATACGTGTCGGCCAGCCACTCCTGGACTTCCTCGTGTTCCGGATGCCCAGCGTCCCGGATGATGTCCATTTTGGCGTCCCACCCCTCGGTTCCGCCCGAGTTCTCCAGCGGCGAGAAGCGCCGGCCTCCGGTGCACCGCGGCAGGAATTCCCCGTCCCCGTCGAGGACCTTCTCCACGTCGATGCGCACCCGCCAGTCGTCGCCGAAGTCGTAGCTGTACTCCAGCCTGTCCTTCTCGGCCTTGAGCACCTCCGAAACCAGGGCCGCGGTTTCATCGACGTCGACTTCCAGCTCGGGGATGTCCGCCCCGTAGCTGGTTCCGTCGTAGAGTCCGGTGCGGAAGATGTGCAGGTGGGTGTTGCCCCAGTCGAAGGCGGCCTGGATGATGTCATGCAGGTCGCCGAGGTGCAGGTCCATGGGCACCAGCACCCGGCGCCAGATCGGCGGCTTGGTATCCCGCAGTCCGAGCTTCAGCTGCAGGACCTTCCCGGTATACGGCTCGGTGCGTGCGGGGCGGAACAGCTCTTCTTCCTCCCAGTCCGCGGCGTCGCCGTAGAGTGATTCCTCGTCGTCTTCGGGGCCCAGATCCTCGTCTTCCAGGTCTGCCAGAATGGTCTGCACCATGGGCGGCACCGTGTAGTAGTCGCCGGATTCGACGATTCCCAGATCAATCATTTCCCGCATTCGTGCGTGGGCCTTCGCCCAGACTTCCTCGCTGCGGTCCGGGTACCGATCTTCCGCCACCAAATGGGGCTCGCCGTCCTGGGCTGCGGTAAGCCAGCCCAGCGTCAGATCCCAAACTTCGTCGGCTTCCTCGTTGCCTTCTTCCGGCGTCGCGATCAGCAGCTGGACCATCGAACGCACCAGCAGATAGGTGGCACCCAGGCCCACGTCACCTTCGGCCGTCGCGAATCCCTCGGCATTCTCCATGAGCTGCGGCTGGCCGAAATCGAGGCTCAGCACCCCTGCCATAACCAGGCTCATGAAGACATAACCCATGATGATCTCACGGCGTTCGCCGGTAATTCCGGAGGGAATTGATGCTTCCAGCTCCTGCATGGCGGACTGGATGAAAGGCTGCGGATCATTGGAGTCCCACCGGCGTTCCGGCGATTGGGCAACCCACGCGGCCATCGCGTGCCCGAGCGCGACTACCGGCATGGCATCGAACTGCGCTTTCGCAGCAGCCTCGCGCTCTTCCGTGCTCAGCTCGGCTTCTTCCTCGAAGATCCCGCCGATTCCAGGACCCCCGTTGAACGAAAACTGCGTGCTGTGCAGGCCGTCGCGCAGCATCTCCAGCTCTCTGGCGTGATGCTTCCAGAGTCCGGACTCCTCGAGGAACAGGCTGTAGGAAATCCAGGCCTCGGACAGGATCATGCCGAGGTGCTTCTGGTCCTCGCGGTGCTCCTCGCGCTCAACCAAGCCGTGGACAATGGCCACGATTGCCTGGGGATCGAAATCCGTCACCGAATCCAAACCAACGAGATCCGCGTAGAAGCTCAGCGAATCGCGCACCGCCATCAGATCCATTTCCACCGCACCGGTGCCCTGGTAGGTCTGCTCGTACCACCGCACGTAGTCCGGCGTCAGCGCGTCGAGACCCCGCTTGACCTTTGCATGGGCCAGCGACATCACGTTGGCGTTGACCTTCGCCGGATGCCCCTGCTTGCGTTGCGGCTTCTTCTTTTTCTTGGCCATGGGGACCACCTCTTTCCAGCGTCACCTTGCTTTCTTCAAGGTTACGGTGGTTCGCGTCCCGTTATCGCCTTATTGCCCGCGCAAAATACCGAACGACTGGAAATGCTGCCAGACTTCCGTGGAGCAGGGGCTGGCAGCATACATGCGATGCCGGTCAACGAGCGGAGCGCCGCCGGGTGCGATTCAGGCGGTCATGGAGGCCGGAGCGCTCAGCGCTTCGGAGATTCGATGCGCAGCCTGCTGGACCAGCGGAGCCACCAGCTCCATGGAGTCGCGGCCTCGCCCCACGAGCGACAAGGCGGCAACCGGCTTGCGGCGAACGCGGATGGCCGCTGCCACGCAGGTGATACCCTCATAGCTCTCGCCGGATTCGTAGGCCAGTCCCCCACGGCGTCGAATGCGGGCGAGTTCCGAGTACAGCAAGGTCGAGTCGGTCAGCGTCTTGCCGGTGACCCCGGGCAGGCCGTTGGCGAAAATCTCGTCCAGGTCCTCCGGATCCATCCACGCCAGCATCGACTTGCCCAGTGCGGTGCCGTGGGCAGGGTTGACGCCGCCCACGCGGGACGGGATGTTCACCGCGGTCGGGCCGCCCAGCTTATCCAGATAGCGGATGTTCACGCCCTCCAGCACCGCGAGGTGCACCACCTTGCCGGTGCGGATCTGCAGATCGTGCAGCAGCGGCGCAGCTTCAGCGCGGATGCGGCTGCTGATCGAGTCGTTGTTGCGGTACTTCAGCGAGCGCCACCCCATGCCATAGCCGTCGGGTGCGTGCTCCAGCCATCCGAGTTGCACCAGCTGGTCGAGGATGCGGTGGGTTGTGGACCGCGGAAGGCCGGCACGGACGGTGATCTCGTCCAGAAGCAGGCGAGCATCCTGCGGCTCGAAGGCCTCCATGATCATCGTCATCCGGGAGACCATGGACGGTGCCTGGGTGGTGGCCTGAACGGTCGGGACAAGGGTTGGGGCAGAGGTCAGAACGCTCATTTGGAAACCTTCCTGGGAAAAGGGATTCAAGTCTTCTACTGCGCTTCGCTGCGCAGGCCATGCTTGTGTCCACCTCGCGGAAGCTGCTGCAAAACTTCCATGTGATGTGAACCACGTCTTCGTTTTCATTCACTGTACACGTCACTACAGAGAAAAACTAGAACTAGTTTCAATTTATTTATCCCGCTCTCTGAGACAACAGAATCACGCCCCGAAGCGAGCTGTAGATACTGGAGTTTCACTTTGGAGGACGGATGACTACACACACTCAAACGGTTCGCGCACAGTCCACGGCACTGGCGGATCTCGCCCTGCGTCTGCGCGAGGCTGAACTCAACGGCGTTGCCATCAGCCCCATCCGCGACGAGCTGGCAGCCGGCGGCATCGAAGCCGCCTACGAGGTCCAGCGCCTGAACGAGGACCACGCGATCAGCGCCGGGCGCCGTGTCGTCGGCCGCAAGATCGGACTGACTTCGCCGGCCGTCCAGGCCCAAATGGGTGTGAACCAGCCTGATTTCGGGGTGCTGTTCGCAGACATGTGCCTGGCCGACGGCGAGCCGCTGGCCGCCAACGCGGTGCTGCAGCCGCGGGTCGAGGCGGAAATCGCGCTGGTCCTGAACAAGGACCTGCCGCACCCGGACACCACCATCAACGAGCTGATCTCCGCGGTGGACCACCTGCTTCCGGCCATTGAAATCGTCGGCTCCCGCATCGAGAACTGGGATATCTCGATTCTGGACACGATTGCGGACAACGCCTCCTGCGGGCAGATCGTCACCGGCACGGTGCCGGTGCTGCCCACGGCGCTGGACCTGTCGGCCGTCGGCATGGCCATGGAAGTCAACGGCAAGGTCCGCTCGGTCGGATCCGGCGCCGCCTGCCTGGGCCACCCGTACCGCGCCGCGCTCTGGCTGGTGCGCCGCATGGCTTCGCTCGGCCGGCCGCTGCGCGCCGGAGAAATCCTGATGACTGGGGCGCTGGGCCCCATGGTCGACTTCCCCGCCGGAGCCAACGCGGTGGCAACCATCCAGGGCCTGGGACAGGTCCGCATCACGCACGAGGAGAACTAATGGAACAGCACAATCGCTGGCCGGTGGCCATCATCGGCTCCGGCAACATCGGCACCGATTTGATGATCAAGGTCATGCGCGGCTCGACCCGCCTGGAAATGGGCGCCATGGTCGGCATCGACCCGGAATCCGACGGCCTGCGCCGCGCGGCCAAGTTCGGGGTGGCCACCACCGCCGAGGGCATCGACGGGCTGCTGGCGCTGCCGAACTTCAAGGACATCAAGATCGTTTTCGACGCGACCAGCGCCGGCGCGCACCGCGCCAACTGGGAGAAGCTGAAGGACACCGGGGTCCGCGTCCTTGACCTGACCCCTGCCGCCGTCGGCCCGTCCTGCATCCCAGTGGTCAATCTGGAAGACCACCTGGATGACTCGAACCTGAACATGGTCACCTGCGGCGGCCAGGCCACCGTGCCGATGGTCGCGGCCATCAGCGCCGTCGCCCCGGTGCGCTACGCGGAAATCGTTTCCTCGGTCTCCTCGCGCTCCGCAGGCCCGGGCACCCGCGCCAACATCGACGAATTCACCGAGACCACCTCGCAGGCGCTGGTGGACATCGGCGGCGCGGGCGGCGGCAAGGCCATCATGATCCTGAACCCGGCCGAGCCTCCGATGCTCATGCGCAACACCGTCTACGCGCTGGTGGAGGGCGATCCGGACCTGGGCCGGATCGAATCCTCGATCCTGGAGATGGCCGCCAAGGTGCAGGGCTACGTCCCGGGCTACCAGCTCAAGCAGGCAGTGCAGTTCGAGACCTTCACCGAGGAGAACCCGCTGTACCTGCCGGAATCGGGCAACTTCACCGGCGTGCGCGTCACCGTGATGCTCGAGGTCACCGGCGCGGCGCACTACTTGCCGGCCTACGCGGGCAACCTGGACATCATGACCTCGGCCGCCATGGCCGTGGCCGAACGCTGGGCGCAGCACCACTCAACCACCGCAGAAAACCCAGAACTCCAGGAGGCCCGGGCATGAGCAAGCTCTACATCTCAGATGTCACCCTGCGCGATGGCATGCACGCCATCCGCCACCAGTACAGCGTCGAGTCGGCAGTCGCCATCGCCACCGCCCTGGACAAGGCAGGGGTCGCCTCCATTGAGGTAGCCCACGGCGACGGCATCAACGGCTCCTCCTGCGTCTACGGCTTCGGCGCCCACACCGACCTGGAGTGGATCTCCGCGGTGGCCGCCGCAGTGAAGAACGCCAAGGTCGCCACCCTGGCGCTGCCGGGCATCGCCACCATCACGGATCTCAAGGCCGCCAACTCGGCCGGCGCCACCGTGGTGCGCATTGCGACCCACAGCACCGAGGCGGACGTCTCCGCGCAGCACATCGCCGCCGCGCGCGAGCTGGGCATGGACACCGTCGGTTTCCTGATGATGTCCCACATGACCGAGCCGGCCGAGCTGGCCCGCCAGGCCAAGCTCATGGAAAGCTACGGCGCGACCTGCGTGTACGTGGTGGACTCCGGCGGAGCGTTGACCCCGAAGGGCGTGGGCGAACGCGTCGACGCCTTCCGCCAGGTGCTGGATCCGGCCACCGAGATCGGCATCCACGCCCATGAGAACCTCTCGCTGAGCATCGCGAACTCGCTGACCGCCGTGGAGCACGGCGCGAACCGGGTGGACGCGTCGCTGGCAGGCATGGGCGCAGGAGCGGGCAACGCCCCGCTGGAGGCGTTCATCGCCGCCGCGGACAAGTACGGCTTCGAGCACGGCTGCGATTTGCCAACCCTCATGGACGCGGCGGACGACCTGGTCCGCCCGTTGCAGGACCGCCCGGTGCGCGTGGACCGCGAAACCCTCTCGCTGGGCTACGCCGGGGTGTACTCCAGCTTCCTGCGCCATGCCGAAGCCGCCAGCGAGCGCTACGGCATCCCTACCACCGACATCCTCATGGAACTGGGCAAGCGCCGCATGGTCGGCGGCCAGGAAGACATGATCGTGGACGTCGCGCTGGACCTCATCGGCCAGAAGTAGCTGCGCCAGCGAAGTACTGAAAGGAAAAGACCGTGAATGCAGTAGCACTGGGGGCACAGACCCCGCCCGTCTCAGATCCGATGGCGTTCCGCAACGTCCTGGGACACTTCCCGACCGGCGTCGTGCTGATCACCGGCATCACCGAGGACGGCGAACCGGTCGGCATGATCGTCGGCTCCTTCACCTCGGTGTCGCTGGATCCGCCGCTGGTGGGCTTCCTGCCCACGGTGACCTCCTCCACCTTCAAGAAGCTGCGCACCGCCAGCTCCTTCTGCGTGAACGTGCTGGCCGCCGACCAGGAAGAGCTGTGCCGCCGCTTCGCCGGCCGCGCGCCGAACAAGTTCGAGGACATCGAGTGGACCCCCGCTCCGTCCGGCGCCCCGGTGCTGGACGGCGCGGTCGCCTACATCGACTGCACCTTCGAATCCATCACCGACGCAGGGGACCACTACATTGTGGTTGGCGCGGTGCAGGAATTGCAGGTCTGCTCCCCGGTGCCCCCGTTGCTGTTCTTCCAGGGCGGCTACGGCCGCTTCGCCCCGCTGTCGCTGCATGCGCCGTTCGAGACCGACCTGATCCGCGGGGTGCGTCGCGCGGAGCGCCACAGCGCGAAGATGGAGCAGCTGGCGACCTCGCTGGACGCGGATATTTCCATCATGGCGGTTATCGGCGATGAAATGGCGGTGATCGTCTCCGGCACCGGCGAATTCCATGACGGACAGCGCCTGGGTGAACGCATCCCGCTGATGCCGCCGATGGGCGAAATGTGCCTGGCCTGGGAGGACGAAGAAACCATCGAACGCTGGCTGGCTCGCGCCCTGCCGGCGGACGAATGCACCGCGGAGGACTACCGTGCCCGCCTGCAGGTGGCCCGTGATCGCGGCTGGTCGGCTACCATGCGCGGGGACTACGCGGATGACGAGGTCTACTCGGTGCTACGCGAATACTCCTCGGGCCTGTACACCCCGGCCCAGGAGCGTAGGCTGCGCGAAATCATCGCGCAGACCTCCTCCGGCTACGCCCCGGTGGATTTCGTTGACGAGCGCAGCTACGACGTGGATTCGCTGATGGTTCCGGTCCGGGACGCCGCGGGCAAGGTCCGCCTGGTGCTGCGCGCCTCGGACCTGCCTCAGGGCGTTTCCGGCGCAAAGGTGCTGGATTGGGCGCAGGAGCTGGCGCGCACCGCTGAGGAAATGAGCGGCACCGAAGACTAGGCTGATTCGGCCTTTAGCCTGCGCGGACCCCCGGCGGATATGCACTTCCGCCGGGGGTGTGCGCGTCACGGCTCTTTGCTGGAGGCTCACGCTCCGAGCCTGCGGGACATTCCTCTGCCGGGCTTGAAACGACGTTCCTGAAGTTAGAAAATTCTCGACCTCGCGAGTATATTGGCCGTCATTTAACTCGACTGTCGAATATGTTATTCGGGATTATGGGCGTATTCTCGGAGGAACACTCCACGATGATCACCGATCGCCATTGGCGACACCCGGGGATTCCAGCTGGCAACCAACTGCAGCGGGATTTCGTGGGCAATCACCTTTCGGAGAGCTGCCATCAGCGGAGGAACATATGGACTATCCTGAGCTGCGATCACGCACCACCCAACGCGTCAGCGAGCTTCTCAGCTCGCCGGAAGCCAGGCGCCATCTGGCCAGCTATGGCTGGGTCGAGGGCATGCCGGTCGTGCTGGCGGATCGCAACGAGCTGCTGGAAGACGTGATGGGGTTCGTCTCTATTCACGGACGCGCCGTTCTCCTGGCGCTCTGCGAAGCGGAAAGCGACAACTTGGAACTGTGGCACGTCACCATTCCCAGCCCCATTTTCACCAGGGTTGCTCCGCTTCCGCCTGAAACCACCCTGGGCGACGTGTGCGTCAGGAACCGGCTTAGTCGGCTCTCGCCGTTTCGAGTTTCCTTCTGGGCTCACAGCGCCGCAATCCACGAGGTGCCGTGTTTCGTCCGCACGGACATGAACTTCACCAGATCACCCGCTCCCGTGCAGCCGCGCTAGGCCAACAGCCCCTCCTGGCGCCATTCAGCTAGGATTCTTCATGGTCCGCCGCGCGCGACTCGACGTTTCCTTCCTCGGCTAGGCGATGCACGGTGTCGAGCAAGCTCTGGACGTCGACCGCCCGGCCGTTCCAATAGGAGGCGTCCAGCCCGAAGCCGAGTTTCGCATCTGCAGCCAGCTTCGTGAAGCTATCGCGGTGCGCTTCCAGCCCGCTGGTGAGATCGTCCAACTGGTCGTGTGTGAGCGACAAGTGGATGTCTTTGCGCCGGTCCATCATGATCTCCTCGGTAATCCAATAGATTCATGTTCCTTCGTCCTTGCGCACTGTCGTGCTCAAGAATCGCGACCGGTGGTGGTTTCCTCGAGCCGCTCCGCGTGGAGGATCGCTAGAGCAGTCTGCGTTTCGTTTCATGTCGTAAGCTTAGCGGGGAATATGAACGCTGTTTCATTGAGTATAAACGCCTTGAATAGCCCACTGCATATCGTTGGTTCTCCGTCCCCTAACATGGTGCGTTTGACGGGGAGTGGAACTGGACGAAAACTGCGTTTCACTGCGGTCCCAAGGAAGCGGTTCAATGGGCGAGAGCAAAATTCGCCGGCGGCTGCACGCTCGGATGCCTTTCTGATCGCCGCCAGATCAGCGCGCGGTTCGTTAACGGCCTCCCGTGTTTTTGGCCGATGCGGAGGAAACGGTGGGCTTCATCGTTTTCGCCATGGCACGGGCTCGCATCCGTTGTTCCGAACGCCGCAATTTTCCAGTGCCATCTTCGGGCAGCGGTGCTGCGCACCTGACAGTCCTGGCAACCGGCAGAAGCACGCCAGCACACCGCATCCGCAAGGGGCCGGTGGACAAATGCCCGCGCGACAATTCGGCTCGCGAACCGAATACCGGCTGGTTTCTTCGGCGAATTATTCCCGGCGCCCAGGCTCAGGCGGCTTGGGCGTCCCGTTGCGCAATCTGGACGATGGCGTTGCTGATCAACGTTGCCAGCAGCTGCGGATCATAGAACTGCTCGTCGACACGGCGTCCGATGAGCATCCCGTCAAGCATGCGGAACAGACAAACGGCAACGTCCTGGGCATGGCGTCGTTGAGGCCCGGCTACGGAGCCCAACAGCGCGGAGAACCAATCGACGGTCGCTTCGAAGGTCTCCTGCAGGACTTCCTCGAGCTCGCTGCGACCCGTTTGAATATGCTCGGCTCGTTGCAGGAGCAGCAGCAGGCTCATCGGCACCGCGCCCTGGCCGTGCTCCGCGTCCCTAAGTGACGGCAGGATGAACGTGCGCATTTGTTCGGCCCAGTGCTCGCCCGGGGGCAGACCGAAGTCCTTTTCACGCAGTTGCTTCCACCCTGCACACGTATTGGAAATCACGGCGGAGAGCAGCTCGTCCTTGTCCTTGAAAGACCAGTACAGGGAGCTGGCGGGAAGTCCTGCGCGTTCGCACACCTTGGAGATGCTTACTCCATCATATCCCCATTGTTCGATGGCCTCCTGGGCCCCCCGCAACAAGGCCTCACGACCCGATTCCGCATCGTCGGCGGATGCCAGTACCGCCATCTGCGGCGGGGTCGGCGTAGATGGAGCGAGGTCGTGGACCTCGGCCAGTACCACCAGCTGTTCTGCCACCGCGTCCAGGGCGGCTGCTATGATCCGGGTCAACCGGGCGGTATCGGTGGTCCGCGGGCCACGCAGCTTCAGGAAGCTGCTTTCACGCTCGGCGACCGTGAAGTTCCCCATGAGCCGGGCCGCTGCACGGCGCTGCGGCATGTTTTCCGGCAGCGTGCGCTCCCACCAGTCCGCCGTCCATTCGATGGCTTCCCCTCGAATTTGCAGGAAGCGGTCGCGAGCCGGGACCGGTTCTTCGGGTTTGGTCAGAGCCAGCTGCAGGCCTACACGCCAGTACCCCATTTCGCCTTCGCCGTTGGGCGAGTGCATGAGATGCGAGTACAAGTCGTTGGCGCGCGAGGAGGACGGCGGGGTGTCCAGCCAGTTCGGCAACCGCTGGGCCTGGGAGCGGTAGGCGTGCTCGAGTGCGGCCGCGACCAGCTCCTCCTTGCCCGAATAGTGCCAGTAGATGGAGCTTGCGGACAAGTTGCAGGCTCTGCGCACCATGCTGAGGCTGGTTCCGGAGTATCCGTGGACCGCGACCAGCCGCATGGTTTTTTCAAGAATTCTGGTTCGGGTTTCTTCGCCCTGCAGGTTCTTTCGTTCTGTCTTGCGCTGCGCCAAACGTCTGCTCGTTTCTCAATCCTGCCCGGTCCCCAACCAGAAATGATGGACTCTCAATAATCAAGTGAACCCTGCACAACGGAACCGTGCAAGGCCAGTCCCGCTTTCGCACTCTCAAAGATCAAATAATTCCTTATCATCCAGTGGGAAACCACGAAGGACCGCCCCGTCGCAAAGATGCGCGGAGCGGTCCTTCCAGAGTGCAGCAGCTAGCGCCCGACCTTGCCGAACAGCGAGGCCAGCGGGGCCAGCAGGATCGGCCGGGCGGCGAACCAGCCGCCGACGATGACCAGCAGCGAAGCGAAGAAGATCCAGAATCCGGTCCAGTTCACCGCGTCCTGCGCCGCGTACATGTGGTTCAGGTTGCGCAGCGCCCCGGTGGAGAAGACCAGGGCCACGTGCACCACGATGAATGCCACGAAGTAGAACATCACCGGCAGGTGGATCGCCCGGGCTACCTCGATCGGGTAGGCGCGCGACAGCTTCTCGGCCCTCGTAGGCCAGGCCCCGGACATCCGGAATCCCGTGATCGCGGCCAGCGGCGCGGCCAGGAAAATGGTCGCGAAGTAGGCCAGCACCTGCAGGCTGTTGTAATTCACCCAGCCGTTCTCGGTCGGCCAGTCCAGGGACAGGTACTGCAGCGCGGCCGAGAGCGCGTTCGGGAAGACTTCCCAGCTGGTCGGCACCACGCGCATCCACTGGCCGGTGGTCAGCAGCAGGATGACAAACACCGCGCCGTTGACCAGCCAGAGGATGTCGAGGAATTGGTGGAACCACAGGTTGATGCTGATCTTCTTGGGGTTCTTGCCGAATTTCGCGGTCCAGCTGGCTGGCGGGCGGCGCTGCGTGCGCACCTGCCATCCCGAACGGATGATCAGCACCATCAGGAAGATGTTGAAGAAGTGCTGCCATCCCATCCACGCCGGCAGCCCGACCGGAGCTCCTTCGGGCAAGTGGGTCTCTCCCGGGTAGCGGGCCAGGAAGGATTGCACCGAGTCCAGCGAGACCAGCCAGCGGGCAGCAAGCACCGCGGCGCCCAGCAGCACCAGCAGTCCCACGGCCAGCAGCAGCGTCTTGCCGCCGGCGGTGGCCCAGAGCTTGGCCAGGGCGCCGGGCTCGCTCGGAGCCGGCTTGGCCGGAGCCGCAGACGGCTTGACGGCAGGCTGGGCCTGAGTCTTCGCCGCTGCGGGTTGCGGCGCGGCAGGGACCTGCGCTTGCTCCTGAGCCGGTGCAACAGGCGCGGCGGGTGCCGATTCCGCGGCGGCCGGGGTGCTTGCGGCACCCGGGCGCGGAAGCCCGCGACGTCCGGACGTCGCGGCCGGCGGCGTGGCCACCGGTTCGGCGACCCGCTCAGCCTGTTTAGCTGTCGCCGAAGCGGCCGGCTGCACCGGCACTTGGTCGGCCGCCGCCTGCGCGGAGCCTGGACGCGGCAGCCCGCGGCGCACGCCGCCCGAGGCCGCGGCGGCAACGGGCTCGGCGGCCTGCTGAGGCTGTTCGTTTTCCTGCACCGGAGCCGGAGGCTGGGCCGGGGCGGCTCCGGGGGTTCGCGGTAGTCCCTGCCGTGCCATCAGTTAGCCCGCTTCCCCTCAATAGCCTCGACCAGCTGGGGAACCACCGTGAACAGGTCTCCGACCACGCCGAAGTCGGCGACGTCGAAGATCGGCGCCTCCGGGTCCTTGTTGATGGCGATGATGGTCTTGGAGGTCTGCATGCCGGCCCGGTGCTGGATGGCACCGGAGATTCCCAGTGCGATGTACAGCTGCGGGGCGACGGTGACGCCGGTCTGGCCCACCTGCATGGTCTGCGGCACGTAGCCGGCGTCCACCGCGGCGCGGGAGGCGCCAATGGCACCGCCCAGGGCGTCGGCCAGCGACTCGACCAGGGAGAAGTTCTCCCCCGAGCCCAGCCCGCGTCCGCCTGAGACCACGATGTCAGCTCCGCGCAGGTCGGGGCGCGAGGACTCGATAACCGCTTCTTCGCGGGAGGTGATCACGGCGTCCGGCGCGCCCGAGGACTGCACGGCCAGCAGCTCGAGCTGGGCCGGCTGCGCGGTGGCGCGGGCATCGCTGGAGCCCTGACGCAGGGTGATGACCAGGGCGCCGGTGGTGGCTGCCGAATCAACCAGGTAGGCGCCGCCGTACACCGAGTGGTGCGCGATGATGCCTTCCTCGTCGCGGTCGATGCCCACGGTGTCCACTGCCAGCGCCAGGCAGGCGCGGGCGGCGAAACGCGCGGCGGTGTCGCGGCCGCGGATGGAGTTCGGGGCCAGCACCGCCTCGGGCTGCACCTGTGCGTAGGCGGCGGCCAGCGCATCTACCAGGGGCGCGATGACCGCGTTGCCGGCGGCCGCGGAGTCGGCGACCAGTACGCGCGTCGCGCCCAGTTCAGCCAGCTCCTGCGACAGGCGCTCGGCCTGTGCGGCGGGGGCCAGGGCCAGCGCCACGGCGCTGCCCACCGAGGCGGCCGCGCCGAGCAGTTCGCCCGCGCCTGCGCGCAGCTGCCCCTCCGGCGAGGTGTCCACCAGGACCAGGATCGGGTTCCCGGAATTGCTGCTCATTTTAATGCCCCTTGATCAGTTGGTTCTTGGCCAGGAATTCGGCGATCTGCTCGCCGGCGTCGCCTTCGTCGACGATCCGCGTACCGGCGCTGCGCGCCGGACGGGCGGCGGCGGAGATCACGATGGACCGCGCTTCCTCTTCGCCCGGGGCCACGCCCAGGGCCTGCAGGTCCAAGGTCTCGAACGGCTTCTTCTTGGCCGCCATGATGCCCTTGAAGTTCGGGAAGCGGGCATCGGGCAGCGCCTCGGTGATGGAGATGACGGCCGGCAGGTCGGCGCTGGCTTCGTAGCGCTCCACGTCGGTGTTGACCTGGCCTGCGACGGTCAGCTCGTCGATTTGCACGCTGGACAGCGCCGCCAGCCCGGCCACGCCGAGCAGTTCGGCCAGCATGGACGGCAGTGCGCCGCCTCCGCCGTCCGTGGACACGTTGCCGGCGATCACCAGGTCGAACCCGATCTGCTTGGCCGCGGCGGCGATCACCTGGGCGGTCAGCGTCAGGTCCGCGCCGAGCAGCGCCGGATCCTGCACGTGCACCGCGCGGTCCGCGCCCATGGCCAGGCCCTTGCGCAGGGTGGTCGGCAGGCTGCCTTCCGGACCCACGCTCAGCAGCACCACTTCGGTGCCCGGCTGCGCTTCGCGGTGGCGCAGCGCTACCTCCAGCGCGCGCTCGGTGATCTCGTCGAGCACCGGCTCGGCGTCCGCGCGCTTCAGCAGCCCGGTTTCCAGATCTATGGCGCGTTCGCCGTAGGTATCCGGGACTTCCTTCATCAAGACGATGACTCTCATGTGTTCCCTCTATCTAGCTGTCGTGGCGCTGCCGCGCCCCGGTCTGCGGCTGTGCTTAGCCGAAGACCGCCAATCCGTCGGCGATTACCGTACGGTCGGCCACTGCGGCCTCGAATCGTCCGTTGTCCCAGGTCTTGACCTCGATGCGGTCCCCGGGGAAAACGACCCCGGAGAAGCGTCCGCCGAATTGAACCAGGTCCGCCGGGTGCGCCCCGGCCAGTTCGGCCAGCGGCAGCGTGGTTGCGGCCAGCGAGGACAGCCCGTGCAGGATCGGGCGGTCCTGCCCGATGCGCTTGGCTGCCTGCGGATCGATGTGGATGTGGTGCTTGTCCCCCAGCAGCCGGTAGAGCGCGGCCTGGTTCGGCGCGGTCTGCATGCTGGCGGTGCCCGTGGCAGGGGTTTCGGGGGCGGCGGCGCGGGCCGGGCCGCGATCGCCGTCGAAACCGCCGAAGCCGGGGGCGAAGATCTGCCAGGTGGCCTGGAAGTGGTCGCATTCGACGATGATGTTGAAGACGGCGGCGCCGCCCTTGTCCCAGACCTCGCCCACGCGGGCGTTCAGCGCCAGCTCCCCGCTGCGTGGCAGCGGCTTGGAGACCAGCAGCTCCTGGGCCCCGTGCACGGCGCGGTTGTCGAAGGCGCCGCGGTCGGCCAGCAGGTCCGGGGCCCACTGGGCCAGGGTCAGGCCGAAGGACGGCAGCACGCGCAGCCGGTCCTCGAAGATCAGGTCGAGGTCGGTGGGCCGGGCGCCGACGGCGAGCGCGTACAGGATCGCCTGGTCCTTGGTGTAGCCGACGGTCTTCTCGCCCAGATGCCGGCCGGCCCAGGCGCCGGCGGTCATCGGGTCCACTGCTGCGGTGCTCATGATCCGTACACCGGTTCCGGGACGGCGGCCTGGGCCAGCAGCTGCTCGATCTGGGCGCCGACGGCCGCGGCCTCCCAGCGGGCTCCGGAGTCGACCTGCGGGCCGTGGTTCCAGCCTTCCTCGATGCATACGCGGCCGCCTTCGACCTCGATGACGCGGCCGGTGACTTCGCTGCCGGCGCTGGCCAGCCAGGCCACGACCGGGGAGACGTTGGCCGGGTTCATGGCGTCGAAGCCCTCTTCCGGGGCGGCCATGGTCTCGCCGAAGGCGTCTTCGGTCATGCGGGTGCGGGCGGCCGGGGCGATGGCGTTCACGTTGACGCCGTAGCGGGCCAGTTCGTGGGCGGCGACCAGGGTCAGGCCGGTGATGCCCGCCTTGGCGGCCGAGTAGCTGGCCTGTCCGACGCTGCCCTTCAGGCCTGCGCCGGAGGTGGTGTTGATGACGCGGGCCTGCGGGGTGCGCCCGGCCTTGGCCTCGTCGCGCCAGTACTTGGAGGCGTGGCGCAGCGGGGCGAAGTGGCCCTTGAGGTGCACGCGGATGACCGCGTCCCATTCCTCTTCGGTGGTGTTCACCAGCATGCGGTCGCGCACGAATCCGGCGTTGTTGACCAGGATGTCCAGCCGGCCGTAGGTGTCGATGGCCTGCTGCACCATGGCGCCGGCCTGCTCGAAGTTCGCCACATCGGCTCCGTTGGCCACGGCCTGCCCGCCCTCGGCGCGGATGGCCGCGACCACTTCGTGGGCCGGGTTCGCCGGGTCGATGGCGCCGCCCAGGGTGGTGCCGAAGTCGTTGACCACGACCATCGCTCCCTGGCGGGCCAGTTCTAGTGCATGTTCGCGTCCGAGTCCGCGGCCTGCGCCGGTCACGATGGCGACGCGGCCGCTCAAAATGCCAGTCATGGGCTTTTTCCTTTCGTCGATGTGGTGCTTATGGATTGCCAGTGTACCTGAAACCAAGCAAGTGCTAGGGTAACAAACAAGCAAACGTTTGGTACAGGGAGGTCCCAATGTCGATCACTTCAGCAATGCACTCCAACGGAGTCCGCGTCATCACCATGAACTACCCGCCGGTCAACGCGCTGCCGGTCGCCGGATGGTTCGGCGTCGCGGACGCCATGAACGAAGCCACCAAGGACGCCAAGACCCGCGCGGTCATCCTGCGCGCCGAGGGCCGCGGCTTCAACGCCGGCGTGGACATCAAGGAAATGCAGTCCACCGAGGACTTCAACGCCATCCTCGGCGCCAACCGCGGCTGCTTCGCCGCATTCAAGTCCATCTACGAGTGCGCGGTGCCGGTCATCGCCGCGGTCAACGGCTTCTGCCTGGGCGGCGGCGTGGGCCTGGTGGGCAACGCGGACACCATCGTGGCCAGCGACACCGCCTACTTCGGCGTGCCGGAGGTGGACCGCGGCGCGCTGGGCGCAGCCACCCATCTGGCCCGGCTGGTCCCGGCCCACATGCTGCGCACCTTGTACTTCACCAGCAAGAACATCAGCGCCCAGCGCCTGGCGGAGCTGGGCTCCGTGGCCGAGGTGGTCGGCGCCGACAAGCTCGACGAGACCGCGTTCTCCTACGCCAACGAGATCGCCGCCAAGGACCCGCGCGTCATCCGCGCGGCCAAGGAGGCGCTGAACTGCATCGACCCGATCGACGTGAACCGCAGCTACCGCTTCGAGCAGGGCTTCACCTTCGAGCTGAACCTCGGCGGCGTCGCCGACGAGCTGCGCGACGACTTCGTCGCCACCGGAGCCTAGGCATGACCGGCAAGGTCATCGCGGCGCAGTCGCTGCAGGGCTTGTTCCAGGACGGGATGACCATCGGCATCGGTGGCTGGGGGTCCCGGCGCAAGCCCATGGCCCTGGTCGCCGCGCTGGTGCGCTCCGGAGCCAAGGACCTGCGCATCGTCAGCTTCGGCGGCCCGGACGTCGGCACGCTGTGCGCCACCGGGCAGGTGCGCGAGGTCGTCCACGGGTTCGTCACCCTGGATTCCATCGCAGTTGACCCGCACTTCGCGGCCGCCCGCCAATCCGGGGCCATCGCCACCACGGAACTTGACGAATCGATGCTGGTCTCCGGGCTGCGCGCGGCCGGCCGGCGCCTGCCCTTCGAGGTCACCCGCACCGGACTGGGCTCGGACGTGCTGACAGTCAACCCGCAGATCCGCACCATCACCTCACCCTACGAGGACGGCGAAACGCTGGTGGCGATGCCTGCGGTGCCGCTGGATCTGGCGCTGATCCACCTGAACCGCGCCGACGCGCTGGGCAACGGGCAGTGCCTGGGCCCCGACCCCTACGTGGACGACCTGTTCGCCCGGGCCGCCGCGCGCACCGTCCTCAGCGCCGAATCGGTGGTTAGCACCCGGGAACTGACCGAGGGCGCGCACCCTTCCACGCTGCTGCTGAACCGCACCATGGTGGACCACGTCTACGAGGCCCCCGGCGGCGCCCACTTCACCACCTGCCTGCCGGCGTACCCGCGCAACGAGGAGCTGCAGCGCGAGTACGCCCGCGCGGCGTCCGATCCCGCACTGTGGGAGCGCTACCGCGCCGGGTATCTGGAAAATGAGACCATCTGGCGGAAGGAGGCCGTACATGCCTGAGACCCTGAGCACCGCCACCCGCGCGGAGATCGCCGTGGCAGCCTGCAGCGACCTGTTCCGCGGGCAGCACGACATCCTCGCCAGCCCGGCCGGCATCATTCCCACGCTTGGCGCCCGGCTGGCCGCGCTGACCCACGCGCCCTCGCTCATGCTCAGCGACGGCGAGTCCACCATCTACGGGGACGTCCCGGCCCTGGGCGGGGTAAGCGAGTTCAGCGCCGGCTACCTGCCCTACCGCGAGCTCTTCGAGCTGATCGCCGCCGGCAAGCGCCATGTGGTGATGGGCGGAGCGCAGATCGACCGGGAGGGAAACCACAACTTCTCGGCCATCGGGGACCACTTCCAGCCGCACCGCCAGCTGCTCGGCTCCCGGGCCGCGGCCACCAACACCATCAACCACGCCACCAGCTACTGGATCGCCCGGCAGTCCACGCGCAGCTTCGTGCGCGACGTCGACTTCGTGACCGGGGTCGGCGCGAACCGCGCCAAGGCCGCCGGCCCCGGGGCGGCGCGCTTCCACCACGTGCACCGGGTGGTCACCAACCTCGGAGTCTACGACTTCAGCGGGCCGGGCGGCACCATGGCGCTGCTCAGCCTGCACCCCGGGGTTCCCCTGGACGAGGTGCTGGACGCAACCGGCTTCGAGCTGCACGCGCCGGAAACGATCCCTGCCACCCGCCTGCCCGACGAGCAGGAGCTTCGACTGATTCGCGAGGTCCTGGACCCCGCCCACCGCAGAGAACAAGAGGTCAGCCCTTGAGCACCACGAACCGCATCCGCACCTCCCTGACCGAGCTCACCGGAATCCAGCACCCAGTGGTGCAGACCGGCATGGGCTGGGTCGCCGGGCCAAGCCTGGTCACCGCCACCGCCGAGGCCGGCGGCCTGGGCATCCTCGCCTCGGCGACCATGACCTACGACGAGCTTGAAAAGGCCATCGTGGAGACCAAGTCCCGCACCGACAAACCCTTCGGCGTCAATCTGCGCGCCGATGCGGCCGACGCCATGGACCGGGTGAATCTGCTGATCAAGCACGGCGTGAAGGTGGCCTCCTTCGCACTGGCGCCCAAGCGCGAGCTGATCGACAAGCTCAAGGAAAACGACGCGGTGGTCATCCCCTCGGTCGGCCTGCCGCGCCATGCGGAAAAGGTCGCCTCCTGGGGGGCCGACGCGGTGATGATCCAGGGTGGCGAAGGCGGCGGCCACACCGGCGCCACCCCGACCACCCTGCTGCTGCCCACCGTGCTGGATGCGGTGGACATCCCGGTGATCGCGGCCGGCGGGTTCTTCGACGGGCGCGGCCTGGCCGCCGCGCTGTCCTACGGCGCGGCCGGCATCGGCATGGGCACCCGCTTCCTGCTCACCAGCGACAGCGCCGTGCCCGAGCACATCAAGAAGCGCTACCTCGAATTCGGGCTGGACGGCACCGTGGTGACCACCAAGGCCGACGGCATGCCGCACCGCCTGCTGCGCACCGAGTTCATCGACAGCTTGGAATCCGGCTCGCCGCTGGGCCGAATGCTGGGCACCGCGCGGCGCACCCTGCAGTTCAAGGAGCTTTCCGGGCAGACCTGGCTGGGACTGGCCCGCGACGGACTGCGCATGAAGCGCAGCACCGGGCGCAGCTGGGGCCAGATGATGCTCGCCGCCAACACCCCGATGCTGCTCAAGGCCGGTCTGGTCAATGGCGATACGCAGGCCGGCATGCTGGCTTCCGGACAGGTAGTCGGCGTCATCGACGACCTGCCGACCTGCGAGCAGCTCGTGGACCGCATCATCGATGACGCTGTTGAACGCCTCTCGGTGCTTCCGGGCTTCGTGCAGAACAGCAAGGACGCCCTCGCGTAGGACAGTCCCTCAGGCCATGCAGCCCGCCGTGCGGGCAGCGAGTTTTCGCTGCCGGCACGGCGGTTTTTGCGTGCCGCCGCGTCCGCGCGGCAGTTCCAGCGACCGGACCGCGGGATGCGCGCTCTGGAATCACTCGAATTCTGGCAGAGTCCGATAGTTCTTGCCAGGCGATTCGACATGTTTGCGCCAGTGCAGCGCACCCTGGATTCGAAAAACAATTACCAGCCCGCTGAGGGAACCAGTCCGACTTTGTCGCGAAGCTCCGGGCGCTCTGCATGGGAAATCCCCGGCGCGAACTTCACCGTCCACCGGAACATTCACGTGGGGCTTCGCGCAAGTTCCTCGAAAAGTGGACTACTTTTTCCCATGGTATTTCATGGACACTGCGCAGCATCGCGAATCCACGCCGAAACCTGCGTTGGCGAGGTGTGCGCCGTGACTGATGTGGCCGCTCGGAAAGATACAAACAAGGTGGAGCCAGTACACATGCCGGTTGCCATGATTGGAGCCAAGGAATCCGTCACCGATGCCATGGGCCTGGTGTGAATGCGCGGGAAAACGGTCCTCGTGGCCATCATCGACCCAGCTTCCGATGAGCTCAAGCTACTGAGTTGCCAGGCCCAATCAGGCATTGAAACCGTTGACGTTGAAGCGGATGCCATGCAGATCGGATCGCTGTTCGCGCGAGCCGAGCTCGAAGTCATGCTCACCTGCCGGGTGAAGTATTGGAAGCACAGCGCAGTCGCGCATCTGGTCCCGAGTTTCCGGGTACGCCGGCACCAGGATGCCGCAATACGTGCGGCGGCTCGCCATCTAGTCCGACACGGCCATTGCGGAGCGTCGGTACGCCGCCCGCGCATGATTGAGGCCGTTCCATCAAGATGGAACGGCCTCAACTCTTGTGCCAAGCAATCCTGCTCCGGAAAGCTCGGACGCCGCGAATACAGCTGGCAACTCGAATCGCCCTTTCGACTATCAATATGGACTGCCCGTCATTTCGGAGGGAAGCGCCTCGACGAATTACCTGAAGCATCATTGACTCCGGAGGAATTTTCGCCTTGCGCAAGCCGGCGCACACAGCTCAAAAGCTCCTGGACTTCCTCGGCCCGCCCATTCCAGTATCCGGAACCCAGACCGAAGCCGTTGGCGGCTTGGCCGGCGATGCGGCGCAAGCCGTCACGATGCGCTTCCAGCGCGGTTGTCAGGTCGTCATATTGATCCGTTGTCAGGGACAGTGACAAGTTGTAGTTTTTGCTTTCGCATCCATCCATTGTTCACTCCTCGCTGGTCCAAACGTTCAACGGTCGTCCCGAGACTACGCTTCAATACACCGATCTTCGATGCATCCAAGGTTTCATTCAGACTTCGTGCCCGTCTGGCCATGGTCGAGATGGCAGCTGGAAAAGCCCCGCACGCGGCTACCGCGGGGGTCAACGTGAATTCTTGACGTCCCGGAACTCCTCGATGGCTCCGTTGTAGCGCCGCAGCAGTTCGGCAAAAGTGTTGACGTCCTCCGCCGACCAGTCTGCAGTGATGGCGTCGAGGTCCTGGATATATCCGTCACGGTCGGTTTCCAGCATGTCGCGGCCATGCGAGGTCATCGTCAGCTTTCGGGCGGCGCTTCCGTTCGGGTCCAAGCCGCGCTCCAGCAACCCGTCGCGCACAATCGCGGCCACTTGCCGCTGCAAGGTCGAGGCGTCCAGACGCAGCGCGGAGCTCAGCTCGCCGATCGTCATCGGCCCGCGCGCATCGATATGGCTCAGGATCAGGTACGCGCTGCGGTCCAATCCGTTTCCCCGCCGATGCTGCGCCACGAAATAGCGGCTGAGAAGCATCTGCTCGTACTCGATATCTGCAGTGTGTCGCTTGATGGTATTCACGCCCTTTCAGGCCTTCCATCGTACCCCGGAATGTGTATTATGAATACTGTATGTATCTTACACATCACCCTGAAAGGACCCCTTGACGCATCGCGCCCAAAAATCCGCCACTCGTCCGGGAACCGCCGTCGGCATCCTGGCAACTGCCGGCATCGCTTCTGCACTGACGCAGACGATGGTTGCGCCCCTGATCCCGCAACTGCCCGAGATCTTCAATACCTCCGCCGACAACACCGCTTGGATCGTGACGGCCACGCTGCTCGCCGGAGCGGTGGCCGTCCCGATTTCCGGACGCCTGGGTGACCTCTTCGGCAAGCGCCGGATGATCCTGATCCTCGCTCTGCCTTTGATTCTCGGCGGATTGGTCTGCGCCTTCGCCCCCAACGTCACGATCATGATCATCGGCCGCGCCCTGCAGGGCTTCGGTTCGGGCATGATCCCGCTGGGCATCGCCATGCTGCGCGACCTCGTGCCCAAGGAACAGCTCTCCTCCGCCATCGCCACTGTCAGCGCCACCTTGGGAGCTGGCGGCGCCATCGGGCTGCCAATTTCCGCCGCGGTCATCGAATTCTCCGATTGGCGCGCATTGTTCGTCGGCGGCTCCGTGGTCACCTTGATCGTCGCATTGCTGATCTGGAAGTTCATCCCGGGCATGAAGGCCGGAGCCGCCGGCCAGCGCTTCGACTGGCTCGGCGCCATCGGCCTGTCCACGGGCATCCTGGCGCTGATGCTGGCCATCTCCAAGGGCTCTTTCTGGGGCTGGGCCTCGCCGCTGACCCTGTGCCTCTTCGGCCTGTCGCTGCTGGCGCTGGTCTTCTGGGGCTTCTGGGAGCTGCGGACCACCGACCCCCTGGTTGACTTGCGCACCGCGGCCATCCCCCGCGTATTGCTGACCAACATCGCCTCGATCTTCGTCGGCTTCGGCATGTACGTCAGCATGCTGCTCATGCCGCAGATCCTGCAACTGCCATCCAGCACCGGATACGGCTTGGGCCAGTCCGTTTTGGCCGCCGGTCTGTGGGTCGCCCCGGCCGGCTTCATGATGCTGATCCTCTCGCCGGTGGGCGGCAAGCTCTCCGACAAGCTGGGCGCCAAGTTCACGCTGATGCTGGGCATCTCCATCCTGGCCGTCGGCTACGTGGTGGGCCTGTGGGGCATGGGAAGCACCTGGGGCCTGCTGCTCACCGCGACCCTGGTCAACAGCGGCGTGGCCTTCGCCTACGGAGCCATGCCATCGATCATCATGAGCTCGGTGCCGCGCAGCGAAACCGCCGCGGCCAACGGCTTCAACACGCTAATGCGTTCGCTGGGGACCACCGCCAGCGCCGCGGTCATCGGCCTGGTGCTGGCCCAGATGTCCACCGACTTCCATGGCGCCATGATCCCGACCGAGCAGGGTTTCCGCACGGCACTGCTGCTCGGCGCCGGGTTCTCCGTGGCCGCCGTGATCTTGGCCGGCTTCATTCCGAAGAACCCGCCGCATGGCGAGCTGGAACCTGTCGACGTTCCGTTGTCGGTCAACGCCAAGTAGTTCCCCGGGCAGTGCCGATGCCCTGCATAGGGCAGGCACAGTTCCGGGTCCTACAGTTATAAGTACCTCATAAAGGTGCGAGTGATGATCGAAAAGATCCCCGCCGGGTCTACCCGGCGGGGATCTTTGGTTAATGGGCTTGCGGGCCGAAGGCTAGAGCCGCTCGATGATCGTGACGTTAGCCTGGCCGCCGCCCTCGCACATCGTCTGCAGGCCGTAGCGGCCGCCGGTGCGTTCCAGCTCATTGAGCAGCGTGGTCATCAGCCGGGTGCCGGTGGCGCCGATCGGGTGGCCCAGGGCGATGCCGCCGCCGTTGACGTTGACCTTCTCGCGGTCGATACCCAGCTCGTCCATCCAAGCCAGCACGACCGGGGCGAAGGCCTCGTTGCATTCGAACAGGTCGATCTCGTCCACGCCCATGCCTGCGCGCTCCAGCGCATACTTCGTTGCGCGGATCGGGCCGGTGAGCATCCACACCGGGTCGTCGGCGCGCACCGACATGTGGTGGATGCGGGCACGCGGGGTCAGCCCGTGCTCTTCCACCGCCTTCTTAGAGGCGATCAGCACGGCGCTGGCACCGTCGCAGATCTGCGAGGCCACCGCGGCGGTCAGCCGGCCGTCCTCGGTGAGCGTGTTCAGCGTCGCCATCTTTTCCAGCGTGGTGCCGCGGCGGATGGTCTCGTCCTGCTCCAGGCCGTTCAGCGGAACAACCTGCGAGTCGAAGCGGCCCTCGTCCACGGCGGCGGCTGCGCGCTCATGGCTTTCCAGCGCGAACTGCTCCATGCGCTCGCGGGTGATGTCCCACTTCTCGGCGATCATCTCCGCCCCGCGGAACTGCGAGACCTCCTGGTCGCCGTAGCGGGCGACCCAGCCAGGGGACTCGGCGAAGGGCGTGGTGAATCCGAACTCGGCGCCGGCGATCATGGCCGCAGAGATCGGGATCTTGGACATGTTCTGCACACCGCCGGCGATGATCAAATCTGCGGTGCCGGACATGACGCCCTGCGCCGCGAAGTGCACCGCCTGCTGGCTGGAACCGCACTGGCGGTCGATGGTCACGCCCGGCACATGGTCCGGCAGCCCGGCCACCAGCCATGCGGTGCGGGCGATGTCGCCGGCCTGGGAGCCCAGGGTGTCGGTGCATCCGAAGATCACGTCGTCCACCGCGCCGGGGTCGATGCCGGTGCGCTCGACCAGCGCCGAGATCACGTGGGCGCCTAGGTCGGCCGAGTGGATTTCGGCCAGCGAACCGCCGCGGCGGCCCACCGGGGTGCGCACGGCGTCAATAATGTAAGCATCAGTCATCTGTTCTCTCCTTTAGGCCTGCTGGCTGCTGACGGGGACCACTTCACCGGTCATGTACGAGGAATAGTCGCTGGCCAGGAAGACCATGACGTTGGCGATTTCCCAGGGCTCGGCGGCGCGGCCGAAGGCCTCGCGGGAGGTCAGCTCCTCCAGCAGCTCGTCCGAGGTGACCTTGGCCAGGAACGGGTGCATGGCCAGCGACGGGGCGACCGCGTTGATGCGGATGCCGTGCGGAGCCACGTCCATGGCTGCCGAGCGAGTCAGTGCCATGACGCCTGCCTTCGCGGCGGCATAGTGGGCCTGCCCTTCCTGGGCGCGCCAGCCGATCACCGAGGCGTTGTTGATGATGACGCCCTTGGTGCCGTTCTTCACCATGCGCTGGCTGGCGGCGCGCACGGAGCGGAAGGTGCCGGTGAGGGTCACGTTCACGACCTTCTCCCACTGCTCGTCTTCCATGTCCAGGATGGAGGCGGTGCCGCCCAGCCCGGCGTTGTTGATCATGACGTCCACGCCGCCGGCTTCCTCGGCGACGTCCAGCAGCGCCTGGACCTGCTCCTCGTTGGTCACGTCGCAGACGGCGAAGCGCACACGCTCGGCGCCGAACTCAGCGCCGAGTTCATTGGCGGAGGCCTCGAGCCGGCCGGCGTGGGTATCGCCCAGCACCACCAGGTCCGCACCTTCCTCCAGGCAGCGGCGTGCCGCCGCGGCCCCAATGCCGGCTCCGGCTGCGGCGGTCACGACAACGCGTCGTCCGGCGAGCAGACCATGGGCGGGAACGTATTCTGGCGCCGGCTGTGCGATGCGCTGGATGGTCATACTCGTGCCTCCTTGGGCAGGCCGAGCACGCGCTCGGCGATTACGTTGCGTTGGATTTCGTCCGATCCCCCGTAGAGGGTATCGGCGCGGCTGAAGAGATACAGGGCCTGCAGCTCGTCGAGCTCATACGGCGCCTGCGCGACGGTCAGCCCGCCAGCGCCGGCTACGGCCATGGCCAGCTCGCCCAGCGAGCGGTGCCATGGAGCCCACAGCAGCTTGGTGATCGAGGCCTCGATACCCTGCTCGCCGCTGAGCGTGCGCAGCCCGTGCATGCGAAGCATATCCAGCCCCATCTGGGACTTGACGATCTGGTCTTGGATAATGGGATCCTCGATCGCTCCGTTGGTGCGCGCCAGGTCGATGATCAGCTGCAGCTCGCGCTGGAAGGCGATCTGCTGGGCGAGCGTGGAGACGCCGCGTTCGAAGCCCAGGGTGCCCATGGCCACCGACCAGCCCGCGCCGGGCTCGCCCACCACCAGGTCCTCATCAGTGGTGGCGCCGTCGAAGAAGACCTCGTTGAACTCCGAGGTTCCGGTCAGCTGCAGGATCGGGCGGATCTCCACGCCGGGCTGGTCCATCGGAACCAGCAGGTAGGACAGGCCGCGATGCTTCACGGATCCCGGCTCGGTGCGGGCGATGACGAAGCACCAGTCAGCGGTGTGCGCCAGCGAGGTCCACACCTTCTGGCCGTCGACAACCCACTTTCCGTCTTCCAGCCGGGCCTTGGTCTTCACCCCGGCCAGGTCGGAGCCTGCTCCCGGCTCCGAGTAGCCTTGGCACCATAGTTCCTCGACCGCGATGATCTTGGGCAGGAACCGGGCCTGCTGCTCGGGAGTGCCGAAGGCGATCAGGGTCGGGCCCAGCAGTTCCTCGCCCAGGTGGTTCACGCGAGCCGGTGCATTGGCCCGGGCGTACTCCTCGTGGAAGATGACCTGCTGCTGCAGGCTCAGCCCGCGGCCGCCGTGCTCCTTGGGCCAGCTGACGCAGCTCCAGCCGTGGGCGGCCATGTGCTGGTTCCACTCCAGGCGTTCCTCGAAGGCTTCGTGCTCGCGCCCCGAGCCGCCCAGTCCGCGCAGTGCGGCGAACTTGCCGACGAGGTTTGCTTCAAGCCAAGCCCGGAATTCCTGACGAAACGCGTCATCTTCCGCCGAATAATTCAGATCCACGACATCTCCCTCACTCTCGATATCCATTGGTCTCTCGGTTGATCTTCGCTTATGCTAGCAAACCAAGCACTTGTTTGGTTACTGTAGTCCCAAGCAAGTTTTCACGGCTGGGTTCCCAGCCGAAATGCGACACAGGATAAGGAGGCCCGCGATGACTCTGAACGACAGTGACGGCGTCGTAACCTACGAAGTGCGCGGCACCACGGCGATCATTCGACTGAACCGCCCCGAGTACCGCAACGCACAGAACTCGAAAATGACCTATGCCCTGGACGCCGCGTTCACCCGCGCCGTCGAGGACGACGCGGTCAAGGCCATCGTGCTGGCGGGCAACGGCAAGCACTTCAGCGCAGGCCACGACATCGGCACCCCGGAGCGCGACGCCGACCAGAGCTTCGAGCGCAAGGCAGTGGTCTGGTGGGACCACGTCGGCGCCGAGGGCGTCGACTCCCGCTTCGCCCGCGAATCCGAGGTCTACCTGGGCATGTGCCGCCGCTGGCGCGAACTGCCCAAGCCCGTCATCGCCATGGTCCACGGCGCCTGCATCGCTGGCGGCCTGATGCTGGCCTGGTCCTGCGACTTCATCGTGGCCAGCGAAGACGCATTCTTCTCGGACCCGGTGGTCCGCATGGGTATTCCCGGCGTGGAATACTTCGCCCACCCGTGGGTCACCAACCCCCGCGCGGCCAAGGAAATGCTGTTCACCGGCGACCGCTTCACGGCCCGCCGCGCCTACGAGCTGGGCATGGTCAACCACGTCGTTGACCGCGAACTGCTCGAGGAGCACACGCTGAATTTGGCCGAGCGCATCGGCGCCATGCCCCGCCTCGGCCTGGCCCTGGCCAAGAAGGCGGTCAACCAATCCGAGGACCTGCAGGGCCTGCGCGCCGGCATGGACTCGGTCTTCGGGCTGCACCACGCAGCCCACGCACACAACGCAGAGGTCGGCAAGGATTCCCTGGCCGGCATGGGAGCCAAGAACATGGCGGAGGCGGCAAAATAAATGGATCTTGACCTGACAGAAGAGCAGCTCGCGTTCGCTGCCGAAGCACGCGCCTGGCTGGCCGAAAACGTGCCGGCCACCCCGCTGCCCTCCATGGACACCGAGGAGGGCTTCGCCGCCCACCGTCAGTGGGAAGCCAAGCTGGCCGAAGGACGCTGGTCCGTCGTGTCCTGGCCGGAGGAATACGGGGGCCGCGGCGCCGGGCTGATCGAGTGGGTGCTCTTCGAGGAGGAGTACTACCGCGCCGGAGCCCCGACCCGCGTGGCGCAGAACGGCATCTCGCTGCTGGCCCCGATCCTGTTCGGGCACGGCACCGTGGCGCAGCATGAGCGTTTCCTGCGCGACATGACCGACGGCACCCTGATCTGGGCCCAGGCCTGGTCCGAACCGGGCGCCGGCAGCGACCTGGCCTCCATCCGCAGCACCGCCAAGCGCGACGACGAGCGCGGCGGCTGGATCCTGAACGGCCAGAAGACCTGGAGCTCGCGCGCCCCGTGGGCCGACCGCGGCTTCGGCCTGTTCCGCTCGGATCCCGAGGCGCAGCGCCACCGCGGCCTGACCTACTTCCTGTTCCCGCTGGATGCGCCGGGCCTGACGGTCCGCCCGATCACCCAGCTGGATGGCACCACCGGGTTCGCGGAGCTGTTCTTCGACGACGTGTTCGTCGCGGACGAGGATGTGCTCGGCGCCCCGGGCGACGGCTGGCGCGTGGCCATGAGCACCGCCGGCAACGAGCGCGGCCTGTCGCTGCGCTCCCCCGGCCGCTTCTGCGCCGCCACCGACCGCCTGATCGACTTGTGGCAGCGCAACCAGGAGCAGGATCCATTCGCCCAGGACGCGGTGGTGGACGCCTGGATCAAGTCCGAGGCCTACCGCCTGTACACCTGGGGCACCGTCAGCACGCTGCAGGAAGGCGGCGACATCGGCGCCGAGGGCAGCGTGAACAAGGTCTTCTGGTCCGAACTGGACATCGCGATCCACCAGACCGGCCTGGACCTGCTCGGCCCGGCCGCGGAACTGCGCTCCGCCTCCGCGGAGGCCGGCGGACGCTGGGTGGATGACTACATCTTCGCCCTGGGCGGCCCGATCTACGCGGGCACCAACGAAATCCAGCGCAACATCATTGCAGAACGCATACTTGGCCTGCCACGCGGCGGCGACGGACGGAAGGCGTCATGAAATTCGTAATCAGTGAGGAACAGCGGGCGCTGGCCGAGGCCATCGACCAGGTCATCGAATCCGTGGGCGGCACCGCCGTGGCCCGCGCGGCCTCGGAAGGCGATGCGGCGCCGGCCCGCGCACTGTGGGAGCAGCTTGCCGAGCTCGGCCTGCTGGGCCTGTGCATCGACGAGGCCGACGGCGGCATGGGCGGCACCCCGGTGGACCTGATCGTCGCCTTCGAGCGCCTGGGCTACCACGCAGCCCCGGGCCCCTACCTGGAATCCGCGGCATTGCTGCCGGATCTGGTGGACCCAGCCCTGCGCGAATCCCTGGCCGACGGTTCGGTGATCGCCACCGCCGCGATCCCTGGCTTCGTGCCTTACGCGCTGGATGCGCAGCTGTGCTCGCAG
Source organism: Arthrobacter sp. YC-RL1 (assembly GCF_001454985.1). NCBI lineage: Bacteria > Bacillati > Actinomycetota > Actinomycetes > Micrococcales > Micrococcaceae > Arthrobacter > Arthrobacter sp. YC-RL1. The sequence goes on along the minus strand of NZ_CP013297.1, from coordinate 308,994 downwards.
CAGTTCATCGTCACCGAGGATTCCATCACCCCTGCCGAGGCAGGGGAAGGCCAGGAGTCCATCGACGCGGCCCGCACCCTGCATGAGCTGGCCCCTGCCGGACCGGCCTCCGCGCTGGATCCGCAGGCCGTGGCGCTGGCCATCGACCGCGCCACTCTGGGCAGCGCCGCCATGCTGCTCGGCGCCGGCGAACGCCTGCTGGAAGAGGCAGTGGCCTACGCCAAGCTGCGCGAGCAGTTCGGCCGCGTCATTGGCGAATATCAGGGGCTGAAGCACCAGCTGGCCAACGTCCGCGTGGCGCTGACCTTCGCCCGCCCGCTGCTCAAGGGCGCGGCCTTGGATCTGGGCACCCCGGCCGGCGAACGCAGCGTGTCCGCCGCCAAGGTCGCCGCCTCGGACGCCGCAATCCTGGCCGCCCGCACCGCACTGCAGGTGCACGGCGCCATCGGCTACACCCAGGAGCACGACCTGAGCCTGTGGCTCACCCGGGTGCACGCGCTGGCTTCGGCCTGGGGCACCGGCCGCTACCACCGTTCACGCATCGCCGCGTCGATCCTGGCTCCCGCCGCGATCCTGTCGCCTGCCAGCTAGAGGACATCATGGACTTCTCATTAACCGACGAACAAAACGAACTGGCCAAGACCCTGCACGCGGTACTGGCCCGCCATGCCGACCCGCTGGCAGTGCGCAGCGCGGCCGAATCCGAGCTCGGCTACGACCCGCAGCTGTGGCAGGTGCTCGCCCAGGAAATCGGCGTCGCCTCCCTGGCGATCCCGGAGGAATTCGGCGGGGCAGGCTGCGGCTGGCTGGAGACCGGACTGGTCCTGGAGACCCTCGGCTACCACCTGGCTCCGTCCCCGCTGCTCTCCTCGGCCGTGCTGGCCACCGCGGCCATCCTCGAATCCGGGAACACCGAGGCCTGCGAGCGACTGCTGCCGGGCATCGCCGAAGGCGAAACCCTGGCCACGCTCGCCTGGGCGGACTCCAAGGGCCGCTGGGATCCCGCATCCAACGACCTTGCCGCCGCCCCGCAGGGCGAGGACTGGGTGCTGAACGGCGAGGCAACCCTGGTGATCGACGGATTGGGCGCCAACCTGGTGCTGGCCGTGGCCCAGACCGAGAACGGACCGGGCATCTTCGAGATCCTGGATCCGGAAGCGATCGGGCGGATCTCCACCCCTGCGGTGGACACCACCCTGCGTTTCGCCACCTACACCCTGGACCAGGTGCCGGCCCGCGCACTGGCCCTGGACGCCGAAGCCGCCCTGGCCAAGGTCCGCGACATCGCCCTGGTGTCGCTGGCCTGCTGGCAGGCGGGCACCGCCCGGCGCGGACTGGACATGACGGTTGAATACTCCAAGCAGCGCGAGCAGTTCGGACGCGCCATCGGATCCTTCCAGGCGCTCAAGCACCGCATGGCCGACATGCTGGTGCAGGTGGAGACCGCGCGCACCGCGGCCTGGGCCGCCGCATGGTCCGCCGGCACCGGAGCCGACGACCTGCCGCAGCGTGCGGCATCCGCCGCGGCCTGGTGCTCGGACGCGCTGGACCACATCGCCGCGGAGTGCGTGCAGCTGCATGGCGGCATCGCCATCACCTGGGAGCACGATGCCCAGCTGGTCTTCAAGCGCGCCCATGCCACCAGCCAGCTCTTCGGGCAAGCCCGGACGCACCGCCAGCGTCTCGGCGAACTGCTGGGCCTGACCGCGGCCTAACCGCATCGGCCTCGCAGCAGCCATCCCGTCCGCCGCAGATTCTCGGCGGACGGGATGGCGTCTTTTTTTGCCTCATGCCGGAGCCATAGCCGGCCCATCGTTCAAATTGTGCACACAGGAGCACCCGTTAGACTTTGGTGGGTTCTAAACGGAGAACCGACTTATTCGCAATCCCGAGGGACAGAAATCAAGTTATGTCACCACGCACCCTATTCCGCATCGTTGCCCGGGCCGAGGCTGTCACCTGGACGCTTCTGATCATCGCCATGCTGTTGAAGTACGTCGTGAAGGTGGGCGACTGGCCGGTTTCCATTGCCGGATTCATGCACGGTTTCGTGTTCCTGTCCTACGTTGCCACCGGCGTGCTCGTCGGCATCAACCAGCGCTGGACCAAGCGCTCCATCGTGCTTGCCGCAGCCACCTCGATCGTCCCTTACCTGACGATTCCCTATGAACGCCGCTTGGAGAAGCAGGGACGCCTGGAAGGCGAATGGCGCACCACCAAGAGCGATCACCCGGACGATGACAAGTGGATTGACACCCTGTTCCGCTGGATGGTCGGCCGCCCAATCCTGACCGCGGTGATCGCAGTCGTGAGCGTCGCACTGATCTTCACCGTCATGCTGATCCTGGGCCCTCCAGGAGGCCGCGCCTAGCCCCGGCTTTCCCCGGCAACAGCGCCTCTAACTACGACAAAGCCCCGTCATTTGGCGGGGCTTTTCGTTATGCAGTTCTTGGTCCGGGAGGAACGTAATTTGCCAGGGCAATAATCGCGTCGCTTGGCCTCTTACCGTCCAAGGTAGCCAGTTGGTAGGCTGACTTCGCCCCGTCCGTTATGTATCGAAAGCTGTCAGCGGGATACCTTGCAGTCAGTGGCTCATTGTTCTGGCCGAGCACAATGTAATTGTCCCCAAGTTTAACCACGCGAGCCTTGGTCGTCAGCTGAATATCCGTATCCGTCGCCTTCTTTTTTAGGCTCATCTGCTACCTCCTCTCCCATGCTCATTCTATGGCCGGACCCATGATTCGGCTGAGAAGTTTTGTTTTTGGCAGTTGACGTTTCTATCGTCGCATCACTTGGATCGGCGTTCTCCAACTGGGCGGCACACGATCTCTTACCCTCTTTCTCCTTAGCTTCTAATTCTTCGAGCTCCTTGTCGGTCAGGGAGTCCGGTGCGCTCCCTTCCAAAGCTCTTTGAAGAATTCGATTCAGCATCTCTTTCTCATCCTCCGACACCCGCCATCCGTAGGCTCCAGCTCGCTTGCGCGCTTTCCTTGCCTTTTTCACCGGGGCACCGTCCTCGGCGTTTTTGAGCCAAGGACCGAGAAGCGTCTTGATGAGGTCACTCCCCGCAGCCTTCTGCGCGGCAGTCCCGTGAACCAGATCGATTCCGTATTGCGCTCGTTTCCACCACTGATCCGCGTCGTCAACACGGGGCCTGTAGCGAAGTGTTCGATAAGCGAGGAATGATGCCGTGCCTACAGCTACCAAGGTGCCAATGGGTGCGACCGCCGCCAATGCCTGAGCACCGGGGTGCATCCATTGGAACACCCCGTTTACATAGTCGGCAGGCCTCGTAAAAAACCAAAACAGCCCACACACCGTCAGTGTTCCTGCCACCAGCCAAGCAATTTTTACTCTGCCCATGCGCAAATCGTAGTTTGTTCTCCGTCACGCCGGCAGCACTCTCCACAGGCAAAACACGCAACCGTCGGCCGGATAATTTCGGCAATTGGCCTACTTCTCGTGGTCAGCCACGCAGCGATGCAATCTACGGAGATGAATACAACGGAGCACCCAAGAGAATGAACCGCAGTGCAGGAAATGAACCCACTCTTGGGCAAAAGCGGATTATGTTCGCAATTCCGGATCCGTCCCGCACAGAATGCCCAGCTCGGGCTCGACAGAAATCGTCCGGGACATGCCAATACGTTTTCACGGGCGATGACGTGCCAAATCCTTCGATCCAGCCGTTCGGCCTGCAGATCGCTTGGCCGACCCAACCAACGTTGGAATGTCTACTCGGGATTCAAGCACCGCTTGGTACCTTGCTAGCGCTTGCCGCAGCTGGCCAAACTGGGGCAACTACGTTGCGACCGCAGGCTTCACACTGATGCGAACCTCATGAACCATGAATCAAGTCAACATGCATCACGGTTGCTGACCGATGGGACTGCCCTGACTAATTCATTTCATTCATGCTAGCCTTACAACCAAGCGAGCGCTAGGTTTATTATTCGGTGAAGAAATGAGGGAAACCCAATGCCTGACAAGCGATTGGAACTCAGTGACGCGGTAGCGTCCATCAAGTCTGGAATGACCATCGGCATCGGCGGCTGGGGCTCGCGGCGCAAGCCCATGGCCTTCGTCCGCGAACTGTTGCGGACCGACGTCAAGGACCTGACCGTGGTCTCCTTGGGCGGCCCGGACGTCGGATTGCTGGTCGCAGCCGGCAAGGTCAAGAAGCTGATCTACGGCTTCGTCACCCTGGACAGCATCCCGCTGGATCCTCTGTTCACGGCAGCCCGTGAACGCGGCGAGCTGGAGCTGCAGGAATACGATGAGGGCATGTTCGTGACCGGCCTGCGCGCCGGCGCCGCACGTCTGTCCTTCCTGCCAACCCTTGCAGGTCTTGGCTCCGATGTCCTGCCAGCCAACAAGCATCTGAAGACGGTCAAGTCTCCGTATTCGGACGACGAGTACGTTGCGGTTCCGGCCATCCGCATGGATGTCGCGCTGATCCACGTCAACCGTGCCGACGCAGCCGGCAATGTCCAGTTCCTGGGCCCGGACCCGTACTTCGACGACCTCTACGCAATGGCCGCCGACCGCACCTTCGTGAGCACCGAGAAGATCGTTCCGACCGAAAATCTGCTCGATGAAGGTTCGTACCACACGTTGATGCTCAGCCGCATGTACGTCACCGGCGTCGTCGAGACCCCGCGCGGTGCGCACTTCACCACCTGCGAGCCCGACTACGGCCGCGACGAAGTCTTCCAGAAGCACTACGCTGCATCCGCCAAGGACCCGGCGGCGTGGGATGCCTTCACCGCAGAATTCCTGGCAGGCGACGAGGCGGCATTCCATGCAGCCGTCGAGCGCTTCCACGCAGAAAAGGAGAAAGCCAATGTCTAACGACGCCACCATTGCCGAGATCTGCGTTGCAGCCTGCTCGGACATCTACCGCGAGTCCGGTGAGCTGCTCGCCCATGCGGTGGGCATTGTCCCATCCATTGGCGCACGCCTGGCCAAGCTGACCCATTCGCCGGACATCATCCTCAGCGACGGCGAAGCATTCATGATGAGCGAGGCCTCCCCGCTGGGCAAGCCGGCCGCTGCTGGCGGCGTCATCGAGGGCTGGGCCCCGTTCCGCCGCATCTTCGACATCGTGGCCACCGGCCGCCGCCAGAGCATCATGGGCGCCAGCCAGATCGACCAGTACGGCAACCAGAACATCTCGCTGATCGGCGACTGGGACAAGCCAAAGCGCCAGCTCATCGGCGTGCGCGGCGCTCCTGGCAACACCGCCAACCACCGCGTGGACTACTGGATCGCGCGCCACGGCGCACGCCTGTTCGTCGAGTCCGTAGACATGGTCTCCGGCGTGGGCAACGACCGTGCGAAGGCCGCAGGGCTGAAGCACCACCATCTGGGCGTGATCATCACCAACCTCGCAGTGCTCGGCTACGACGAGAACGGCCGGGTCAAGGTGCTGTCGGTCCATCCGGGCGTGGATCCGCAGGAAGTCACGGACAACACCGGGTTCGCGTTGGATGCCTCCAACGCGCCGGAAACGCGCCTGCCAACCGACGAGGAGCTGCGTCTGATCCGCGAGGTCATCGACCCTCGCGCGCTCCGCAACCGCGAGGTTCCGGTACCGCAGCCAGTTGGCTAACCTATAGAATCGCGAAGCCGGGCCGGGAAGCTGTTTCACAGTTTCCCGGCCCGGCTTATTTAGGGTCCCAACATTCCTTGTCACGAAAAGAGCCGGCCCTTCCCAGCAAGGCACAACTCCTCTTGGGCGGGGATGGATATCTCTGCTTGGTGTGAATTTGATGTTCGAGGGCTGCCGCCGAGCAACCATGCTGAACGGCACGTTGTGCGTTCCATTGCCACAGGTCCTGCTTATCAAGTTCGCTCAAAAGAGCGACATTCTGGCTCCAACTCGATTGTCCAGACGGTGTCTGGACAATTGATTTTTCACCAATCCACGCTGCTGCGAAAGCCCGCATGCTGTATAGGTTCGTTCGTGAAAACCCCTTCATATTCAGAAATTCTTTGCGCAGATCTCGGGTGACCTTGTCGAGCACATTGCTTCCCCACGGAGGATCAGCCTGACGTTCCAGGATGATCTTCCCTATGCTCCAATAGAGTTCAACCAGAGCTATATTAACCGTGCGCTGAGCACGATGTTGCGCATCATGGATCAAGGATTTCAAGGTTGCCAGAGCATCAGTGTATCCATCGGGAAAATCACGTTGAATCAGGGACATGCGCCAACCATAAAGGCCGAAAATGCAGTGTGCCGATCATTCCCAACCGCAAGTGGACAATACCGCTGCCAATAATTTTGCGGCATGATTCCAGGCAGGTTCCCATAAGTACTCGATTTTAATATGGTGATGACTCTGCAACGTGACGGTGACGCCTCGCCGTTGCCCCGGAACCCTTGGTGAGACGTAGATTATCTGCCGGCAATTGCAAAGCGCACGCTCCCGGAGCTATTTCCGGAAGCGTGCGCCAAACTGCCCACTATCGCTGCTAGTACTAGTTCAAACGCTCCAGCACCAGTGCCATGCCCTGGCCACCGGCCACGCACATGGTTTCCACCGCGAACTGCTCGTCGCGTTCCTGCAGCGCGTGGATCGCGGTGGTGGTCATGCGGGCGCCGGTCATGCCAAACGGGTGACCCAAGGCGATCGCGCCGCCGTTGACGTTGACCTTGTTCGGGTCGATGCCGATGTCGTCGATGGACGGCAGCACCTGGGCGGCGAAGGCCTCGTTGAGCTCCATGATGTCCATGTCCTTGATCGACATCTTGGCGTTGGCCAGGGCGCGCTTGACTGCATCGACCGGCCCCAGGCCCATCAGCTCGGGAGTCATCGCGGCCACGCCGGTGGACACAATGCGTGCCAGGGGCTTCAGGCCCAGTTCCTTGGCTTTGGTATCACTCATGATCACCAGTGCTGCGGCACCGTCGTTCAGCGGGCAGCAGTTCGCAGCGGTCACGGTCCCGTGTTCGCGGAATACCGGGGCCATGGTGGCGAGCTTCTCCAGCTTCACGCCGGCGCGCGGTCCGTCATCGGTGGACACTACGGTGCCGTCACCCAGGGTGACCGGGGTGATGTCCTTTTCCCAGAATCCGCGAAGCCCTGCTGCTTCGGCGAGGTTCTGGCTGCGCACTGCCCATTCGTCCTGGGCTTCGCGGGAGACGCCGCGCAGTTGGGCGACATTCTCCGCGGTGTCCCCCATGGCGATGTAGATGTCCGGCAGCTCGCCCTTGGCGCGAGGGTCGCTCCAGCGCGAGGAAGCATCCTCATTCAGCGCCTTCGTGCGGTCCATGGCCGCGAGGAAGGCAGGGTTCTTGGTGTCCGGCATGCCGTCGGACTTGCCCAGGCCGAAGCGCGATACGGTTTCCACGCCGGCCGAGATGAAGACGTCGCCTTCGCCGGCCTTGATGGCGTGGAAAGCCATGCGGGTGGTCTGCAGCGAGGACGAGCAGTAGCGGTGCACGGTGGTGCCTGGAACCGAGTCCAGGCCCAGCTGCATGGCGACCATGCGGGCGATGTTGTAGCCCTGCTCGCCGGCTGGCTGCGCGCAGCCCATCATCAGGTCGTTGATGGTGTTCGGGTCCAGTTCCGGCACCGCGCTGAGCGCTGCCTGCACCATCTGCGCGGCCAGGTCGTCGCCGCGCATTTCGCGCAGCGAGCCCTTGTAGGCTCGGCCGATCGGCGAACGCGCCGCTGAAACAATAACTGCCTCTGCCATTAGAGTGCTCCTTCTACTTCAAGTTCAAGTGGTTTCAGTTCATCGGCGTTCGGGGTGTGCGCAAGGAAGGCCGGCCATTCTCCGCCGCCGTCCACGTCCAGCACCGCGCCGGTAATGTGGGATGCCATATCCGAGGCGAGCATGACGCAGGCGGCGCCGATCTCGCTTGGCGCTGCGAGCTGTCCGCGCGGGATGGTTGCCGCAACGCGCTCGAAGCTTTCCTCGTCGCCGTAGTGGTCTATGGCGCCTTCGGTGGCCACCAGGCCGCAGCTGACTGCGTTCACGCGGATGTGCGGCGCCCACTCCACCGCGAGGCTTCCAGTCAGGCTTTCCAGCGCGGCCTTGGCCGCGCCGTACACCGCGGTGCCCGGGCTCGGGCGGCGGGCGCTGATGGAGGTGATGTTCACGACCGAGCCCTTCTCAGGCTGACGCATCATCACCGGCAGCACTGCGCTGGCGACATGTGCGGCTGAGAGGAAGTTCAGTTCCGTGATGGCCTGCAGGTAGCGTGCAGAGACCTTTTCAAAGCGGCCGAAGGGCGAGCCTCCTGCATTGTTGACGGCGACGTCGATGCGGCCGCGACGGCTGTGCACCTCGGAAACCCAGTCCTGGACCTGCTCCGCGTTGCGGACATCCACCTGGGTGAAGTGCACCGAAGGGTGCTCGCTGATTCCGCCGGCCTCCGGGAGGCTGCGTCCGCAGATCTCCACGACGGCGCCGGCGTCGAGAAATGCCTGGGTGATTCCGGCACCGACTCCGCGGGCGCCGCCCGTAACGAGCACTACCCGGTCCTTAAGGTCAATAACGACTGACATCGTTTTCCCACCTTTCTCCTTGCCGCGAGACAATGTGCGACAACCAAGCAAATGCTTGTTTCTATGTTGACATGATTCTAGTTCTATCACCCATTGGCACGACGGCTCAATGGGATCGAGTAGCAATTCTTATCTACTCCGCCATCTGCTTCGCAGGCACTGATTCACTGGTGCCGAAGTACGCTTCTTGGAGTTGTTCAAGGGTCATTGACGAGGCCGGGCCAGCTAGGGATGTCCGACCCATATCAAGCACGGAAACTTCATCAGAAATCTCCAGCGATTCCTGAACGGCCTGCTCAACGAGCAGAATTCCAAGTCCTGTGGCTTTGAGCGAGTGCACGCGCTCCATGACTTCTTTCATGATGGCAGGAGCCAGGCCCTGGCTTGGTTCGTCAAGGATGAGAAGTTTTGGCTTGGCCATTAAGGCTTGGCCGATGGCCAGCATCTGCTGTTGCCCACCAGACATGCTGGACGCTGGGAGACTTCTCTTGTCGCCGAGGATCGGGAAGAACTCGTAGATCTCCTGAACTGCTTCCAGCAGCGCACGCTTCTTCGACTTCGTCGAAAAACCGCCAAGCAACAGGTTCTGTTCAATCGTCAGTTCGTGGAAGACCCTTTTACCTTCTTGAACATATGACATGCCCTGTGCAACGCGTCGATGAGCAACGGTTTCACCCAACTTCTTTCCAAGGTACCGGACCTCACCGCCATAAGTTCGGTTCAGTCCCGTTATTGCTCGCAGGGTAGTAGTTTTTCCGGCACCGTTGCGTCCCAAGAGGACCGTGATCTGACCACTGCGAACGGTCAAGGAAACGTCACGCACGACTTTCAGATCGCCGTAGCCGGTCTGCAGGTGTTCGACTTCGAGCAGGATATTCTCTTCAGTCATTTCATGCTCCTACCAAGCTAGTTCCATCAGAGTCCGAAACAATGCCCAGGTACTCTTCCATGACCCGCGGGTTCTTCTCAATCTCGGCAGGTGCGCCGTGAGCCATCACCGAGCCTTGGGCAAGAACGTAAATAACATCCGCTAGCCGCAGCACTAGCTGGAAGTTGTGCTCGACGATGACAACGGTCAAGCCTGCCTCGCGAAGCCGCAGAATGAGATCAGCAAGTACGTCAAGCTCGTCTTCATCCAGCCCCGAGGCAACCTCGTCCAACAAGATGACCTTGGGTGAGCCAATCAAACTACGGGCAACTTCCAATAACCGACGGTTGCCGAGCGGGAGCGAATCGGCATCAGCATTGAGCTGCGATCCGAGACCCACGAGGTTAAGCACACGTTGCGCTTCGGAACGATCCTCGCGGCGAATACGGCGGAATTTTGGAGTGCGAAGGACTGCTTGAAGGATCGAAGCCCTCTGCGTCGAGTACCGGCCAGATTCGACCGCTTCAATGACACTCAGATTCTTCGGGATATTGGGCGTCTGGAAAGTTCTCGAAACGCCGGATCGAGCGACCTTATAGGAAGGCAGCCCCTGGATCTGCAAATCGTCCAGCGCGATAACGCCTTCATCCGTTTCGTAGTATCCAGAAATCATATTCAGCAGTGTGGTTTTGCCAGAGCCGTTCGGACCAATGATCGCTGTCACGGCTCCGGGCTTTGCCTCGAGACTGACCTGAGACAACGCCTTGTTACCGCCAAATGCCTTTGAAACCGTTTGCACAGACAGATTTGCACCTTGCAGCACTTCCACATCCGCAACGGCATTCTCCGCAGAGCTGCCCTTTGAACGTCCTGCCTGCTCCGCTGCCTTGTAGTCCAGCTTGCGGACAATCTTCTGCCCTACACCGGCGATTCCTCCGCTGAAGAGGACTCCTCCAAAGAGCAGGAATCCACCAGTGATGATCAGCCCATATTCCTGGAAGTTGGTTGCTTGGTTCAAGCCGAATTGGAGAACCCCAGCACCAACCAAGGCACCGTAAACACTGGCCGAGCCTCCGAATACGGACGCGGCCAGTACTGTCATAGCCACGGTGAAGGTAAAGGCTTCTGGCGAAATGAACATATCCAGGTTGGCAAAGAGGACGCCGGCCAAGCCTGCCGGGATTGCACCCAGCGCATAAGCAGAAAGTTTCATACGGAACACGGAGATGCCTAACGATGAGGCAAGCACAGGGCTTTGCTTGAGCACTTGAAATGCAGTTCCGTGTCGGGAAACCACGACGTTGCGCATGAAAGCAAACCATAGAATGGCTATTACGACGACCAGAACGTAGTACTGATTTTCCGTTACCGGCTCCCCGAAAAGCGTGGGAGTGGCGATTCCCGTCAGCCCATTGCGTCCACCGGTCGACTCCTTGAAAATCGAGAGGACGTCCGGGATCAAGAGGATCAGGAAGAATGATGTCATGGCCAAGGACCAGCCGCCGAGTCGCAGGCCCGGAACTCCCGAAACCAGGCCAACGACTAACGCAGCCAGAGCTCCGACAAGAAGCTGGACCCAGATCTCGGTGATTCCAGCCTTACTAATAAGGCCAGCCGTGTAGGCACCCGCCGCGTACATTGCGATATGCCCCATCGCCAACTCACCGGCATAGCCCAAGTTGAGGTTCAGCCCCGAGACGATGAGAGCCAGCAACAAAGTGAGGATGACCTGTCGGGTCATTCCATAGTTCAGACCCAAGGAGGGCAATAGCAACAGCACGATTCCGAGAAGGAGCGGCAACGCCCATGTCGGCAGTGCCCGGATTTTCAGCCAAAGTGCTAACACGTCATACCGTCCGTTCTTTTTGCCGGCTAAACAGCCCCGAAGGCTTCGCCATTAGAATCACGACCAAGATCAGGAATACGCTCAGGTTCGCAAAGTCAGCACCGATGTATCGGCTGGCGAGCGCTTCTGTGAGTCCTACGATCAGTCCGCCAGCGAGAGTGCCGGTCAACGATCCAAAACCACCGATGGCAAGTACCACGAATCCTTTGAGTGCCAGTGACGCGCCCAGCGTTGCTACCGCATAAGTTTTCGGGCCGACAAAGAGTCCCAGAAATCCTGCCAGAACACCAGTGAAGGCAAAAGCCAGGAATGCGAAACGTCGAACATCCACACCGCGCAACTGCGCAGCTTCACGGTCTTCGCTCATCCCCATAAGGGCAATGCCGATCAGGCTGTGCTTGGAGAACTGGTTCAGGCCGATGACCAGGAGAATCACCACTGCAACCAGCACAAGTTCTACGGGGTAAACGTTGCCGCCAAACAAGCTGATGACCTGATCACCAGCAAAGAAGGGAACTCGGTAGGGCTCTCCGCCCCAAATCAGCTGCGCGACTCCCTGCAGAATGATCGAAGCACCCAAAGTGGTCACCAGCAGATTATGCATGTCCTTCACAGGACGAATCGCAATCCGCTCTTCAAGGGCCGCTATAAGTCCAACAATGATGGCCGCCATGATGCCAACCAACCACCATGGCAGCTGCATGACTACGATGCCCACATAGGTGATGAAGGCACCGAGCATCATGAGAGAAGCTTGAGCAAAGTTGAATGTTTTCTGCGAAATAAAAACAATGTTGTATCCGATGGCAACCAGTGCATAGACGGCACCAATCGCCATACCCGACCAAATGATTGTCATGAGCGCTCCTGTTCTAAAACCGGATCAGGCAGGGGCCACGCCATTTTTGCAGCGTGGCCCCTGACGATTTGAATCGTTACTGGAACTGGCCGTTGACCATTTTTGACGGGGAGATAAAGATCAGATGTTCTGGTTCCATATGCGGGGCGTGGGATTCGCTCGTAAATGCGTACTTGGGAAGAATCTGCGTTTGCGCGGCTTCTTGGACTTTGCTATCCAAAAGTGCTTCGGCGATGTTTTTGGCCTCAAGGGAGTTCGAGGACTCCGCAGCCGACTTCAGCAGCCACATCGCATCGTAGTTGTAAGCAAGAATAAGCGAGGAGCCAATGGTGCCCGTCTCGGCCATCAGCTTTACCGCCGCGTTGAGCTTTTCGTTCTTTGGATCGAATTTGGTGCTCTCAAAGACCTGCATTGTCAGGTTTTTGACCTGGGACGTACCTAGGACTCCTGCGGGTGGGTCCGTGGCTACCAGGCTGGTGGCAGATACCGAGTTGTTGCCAATTACTGGAATATCCCAGCCAAGCTTTTCGATTCCCTGCAGCACATATGCAAGTGGCGCACCGTAGGAGTCAAGAACCAATGCATCCGGATTACTGCTCTTGAGCTTCTCCAGCTGGGGCGTCATGTCCAGGGCCGCGTTGTCATAGCCCTCGTTGCCCGTGACCTTCAATCCCGAAGAGGTGAACGTTTGTTCGGTAAGTTTGCCGAACAGCTCGCCTGTCGCACTGGAGCCATGAAGAACAGCAACTTTTTCATACTTTTTCCTCTGGATTTCCGGGACAAAACCGTCGATATAGTCCTGCACACTCGGTGAGAGATCAAAGTTGAGCGGGTTGACCGATGGATCTGTCGACGTTTCGGTTGGCCCGATGTTAAACGAGAGAATCTGCTTCTGCGTTAGAACCGGCAAGATTGCCTCCGCTACCGTTGACGGACCGGAGTTCATGACTGCAACGGGCTTTTCGCCTTCAGCAAGCTTCTCACGCAATTTTGTCACAGCCACGGTAGGGTCAGCGCGATCATCGATGACTTCGATCTCAAGCTTCTTGCCCAAGATTCCGCCGGCTTCGTTCACAGCTGCAACGGATGCTTCCGCGGCTGTTACCGAAGTCGCCGCGTTGTTCGCAAGAATGCCTTCAGCGCCAAGGCCTCCCAGAACCAGCACCTTCAGCGTACCGTCACCGTCGCCTGCACCTTCGGCAGAAGATGCCGAATTCGCGCAGCCAGTGAGCGCCAAACCTAGCACTGCCATGGATGCAACCAACGATTTTGCCTTGCCAAAACGCATAGCGCTCTCCTTACATAACAATCAGATAATTAACAACCTAACGCTTGCTACATTGAGCATAAGGCCTAGCGTCGCGAATACCAAGCGATCGCTTGCTTGGACTTCTTCGTCTAAAGCTGATAGCTTGCACGGCATGACACAAAAAGCTGCCGCCGGCATCAAGGAATCGGGAATATCACTCGTCGCGGGAGGCTCCGGAGGAATCGGTACAGCGATTGTCCGCCGCTTGGTTAGGGGTGGGAAAAAGGTTGCATTCACTTTCCAGCAATCTGCCCCCTCTGCGCTCGTGGAAGAAATGGGCAACAAGGCGACAGCGCACCGCATTGACCTCCAAGATCCCCAGGCTTGCAGGAAGCTAGCCGACGACCTCATTGCACAGCACGGCGCAATTGAAAACTTCATCCACGCCGCAGGACCGCACGTCCCAATGGTGCACCTTTCGAAAGTTTCACCTGAAAATTTCGCCGATCAAGTCAACGCTGATCTCGTTGGATTCTTCAACATCATTCATGCAGTTCTTCCTTCCCTCCGAACCACATCTGGATCGATCACCGCTGTAACTTCGGCAGCCACTGCTCGTTACCCCAAAAGGGACGGCCTTTCGGCGATTCCCAAAGGCGGAGTCGAGACCATGATTCGCGCATTGGCTGCCGAAGAAGGCCGCTACGGTGTACGAGCAAACTCCGTTGCTCCGGGCATGCTGAGTGACGGGATGGCTGCGCGGCTGATCGATACTGGCGAACTGGATAGCAACGCCCTCCAGGTCACCATGGATAACATCCCCTTGAGAAGATTTGGCACTGCGGCAGATATCGCAGAGGCTGTCGCCTTCCTCGTTTCAGAAAAGGCAAATTTTATATCCGGCCAGAAGCTGAACGTGGACGGCGGATATAGCGTCTAGGATCGATTCTTCCCGTTCACTCGGATCCGGCAAACTGCACCGTGCAAATGCTGGGTAATGTTTGCTTGCGCTCCATACAAATCGAATTCAGGCGGGACTTCCAGCAATGTCGCTCAATTTTGATACTGAACTTTCCACACCGGTGCACGAGCACACCCAACGATTGAGCTACGCGGACACGGACCCCGCCGGAATCCTCTACTACGCCACCTGGTTCCCGCGCATGGAAGCGCTGCAGACCGAATGGCTGCTGCTGAACGGATTCCGCCAAGACACCCTGCTCGAACGCTTCGGCTGGTGGACGGTGTCCCGGGCCACCCACTGCGACTACCTGCAAGCGGCGCGGCTCTTCGAGGAAATCACCATTGAGCTGCGCGTCGGGGAAATCGGGAATTGCTCGGTTCGCTTCGACTTCCAGATGTGGCGGCGCAGCGACCAGACCCTGGTGGCAACGGCCTCCAACTGGCTGGTGACCGTCAGCCCGGATCAGAAAGCCATCCGGCTGCCGGAAGTGTTCCTCACCTTCCTGGAATCCGGCGCGGCCCAATGACATCCATCGCTTTGTTTTGCCCGCCCGCCAGCGAGCGCAGGATGCTCCCATGAGCCTCACCCGCAACGCCGAGGCGGAGGACCTCCGGCTCAAGCCGAAGAGCTCCCGGTGGCCCACCGCCATCCTGCTTGCCGTGAGCGGCATGCTCTCCTCGATGCAGTTCACGCTGATCGTCCCATCGCTGCCCAGCTTCTCCGAAGACCTCGGGGCCTCGGCGGAGGATGCTTCGTGGCTGGTGACAATCACGCTGCTTGCCGGGGCGGTGGGAACCCCGGTGCTCTCGCGCATGGCGGACATGTACGGCCGGCGGCGCCTGCTGCTGGTGACCCTGGGACTGCTGGTGGCCGGCTCACTGACCGCCGCGTTGGGGCCGGGCTTCGGCTGGGTGCTGGCGGGCCGGGCCCTGCAGGGCTGCGCCTCCTCCATCGTCCCCATCGGCATCAGCCTGCTGCGCGACATGATGCCGGCCGGGCGCGCAGGCACCGCAATTGCCGTCATGAGCGCGACCGTCGGACTGGGCTCGGCCACCGGGCTGCTGCTCTCCGGGGTGCTGGGCAGCAGCGGGCTCGGCACCGCGGGGATCTTCGTATTCTCCGCCATCGGCGGGGTCCTTGCCCTGGGCGGCGTGCTGCTGCTGGTCCGCGATGCCGGATCCTATCCGGGCGGCCGGTTCGACATGCTCGGCGCGCTGGGCCTGTCGGTGGTGCTGGCCAGCGCCCTGTTCGTCATCTCGAGGTCCAGCTGGTGGGGCACGAACCCGCTGCCGCTGGCGGTGATTTCCGGGCTCGGGGTGCTCACTGCCTGCTTGTGGGTTCCACTGCAGCTACGCAGCGCCCGTGCGGTCATCGACCTGCGCACCGCCTTCCGCCGCCCGGTGCTGTTGACCAATATCGCCACCTTCTTCGCCACCGCGGGGATGTTCGCCAACCACCTGCTGACAGCCCACGAGGTGCAGGCCCCGGCCGGCATCGGATCCGGGCTGGGGCTCAGCCCGGTAGAGGCGGGACTGGTCATGATCCCTGCCTCGCTGACCATGGCCGGGCTCTCCCCGGTGGCGGGCATGCTGCTCAACCGCATCGACGCGCGCAAGGTGCTGGCCCTCGGCGCGCTGGTCATGTCGCTGGCCTTCGTGTTCCGCCTGTTCACCCACGGTTCGCTGGCAGTCATCGTGGTCGGTGCGGCGCTGGTGGGCGTGGGCACGGCGCTGAGCTTCGCGGCCATGCCGGCGCTGGTTATGGGATACAGCCCGGCGCAGGACGCCGCGGCGGCCAACGGCATCAATTCGCTGATCCGCACCTTCTCCGGGGCGGCCACCAGCGCGGTGTTCGCCTTCCTGCTCTCGAGCTTCGCGGTCTCCGCGGGCGGCTCGCAGTTCCTGACCCAGTCAGGGCTGTCGCTCGCCTTCGGCGGCGTCGCCGCAAGCTGCCTGCTGGCCTCGGTGCTGGCCCTGCTGCTGCCGGCTTCTCCGCGCGGAACTGAACGCTGATCGCGCCGGTGCCGGAAAGTGGGACTGGCCGCCCGGGCGCTGCGGCTGCTCGATAGAGTGCTGGCATGACTATTGATGCGCGCACAGCAAGCACCGAGGACCGGGCGCTTTTTACGCCCCTGACCATCCGCGGCACCACGCTGCCGTTGCGGGCCGGCGTTTCGCCCATGTGCATGTACGCCGCGGTTGACGGCTTCGCCAGCGACTTCCACCTGGCGCATCTGGGGCGTTTCGCCCTGGGCGGCGCGGGGCTGGTCATCGTCGAGGCGACGGCCATCGAGCCGCGCGGCCGCATCTCCCATTTCGACCTGGGCCTGTGGGACGACGCCCACGTGGAGGGCATGACCCGCATCGCGAGCCTGCTCGACGCCCACGGTTCGGTCCCCGGAATCCAGCTGGGCCATGCAGGGCGCCGCGCCTCGGTGCGCGAGCCGTGGCATGCCGGCGCCCCGCTGGATGAGACGGACGCCCTGGCGGGCAACCCGCCGTGGCAGACCGTCGGCCCCTCGGCCTTGCCGGCCGGCCCGAACTGGCCGGTGCCGACCGAGATGAGCGAGGCGGAGATCGCCGAGTCGGTAGCCCAGTGGGCATCCGCAGCGCGCCGCGCCGCCGAGGCGGGCTTCCGCTACATCGAGCTGCATGGCGCCCACGGCTACCTGCTGCATTCCTTCCTCTCCCCCATTTCCAACACCCGCACCGACGGCTACGGCGGGGACACCGCCGGGCGCATCCGCTACCCGCTGGAGGTCATCCGCGCGATCCGCAAGGCTATCGGCGACGAGATCATCCTGGCCTACCGGGTGTCCTCGGTGGACGGCGTGCTGGACGGCGGCCTGGGCATCGAGGACATCGTCGAGTTCTCCCGGCATGCGAACGCCGCCGGCGTGGACGTCATCGACACCTCTTCCGGGGGCATCACCACCGACCGTTCCAGCGACACCCGCGTGCGCCGCGGCTTCGGCTTCCATGCGGACTTCGCCCGGGCCATCAAGGCGGAAACCGACGCGGTCGTGGCCTGCGTGGGCTTCATCGTGGATCCGGAGCAGGCCAGCCGGATGATCGAAGACCAGGACGCGGACATCGTGCTGCTGGGACGCGAGATGCTGGACAACCCGAACTGGGTGCACCATGCCCGGCGCGCGCTGGCGACCGACGAGTTCGAGCACTGGGACCAGCGCTTCGGCAGCGCCCTGGGCCCGCGCCTGTCCACCCTGCAGCGACTGGCGGAGTCCGGGGAAACCCCGCTGACGCGCTTCGAGCAGTACAGCGGCGCCTAGCGAAACTCGGCTAATACTTGTGATGCTCCTGGAAAACCAGAAGCATCACCTGCTTAATACGAATGCCCGTCGTTGACTGCCCTGGCAAATCAGACCTCGAGACGATGGTTCACGGTGTCCCTAGCGCGATTCGGCCCAGCATTGGAACTTGCAGCGAGAATTCATCATTGAAGCAGCGCTCCGTTGGTAGCGCCCACTAGAGCCTGAAACCGACAGGAAACGTAATCGGACATTTGTTGGCGCGTTCTGGATTAAGCCACTAACACAGGCTCAAGCAGGAGATGGGTATTGGAGCGACAATTCCAAGCGAACATGAGGAGGCACGGAGCGGGCAGGTCAAATGTAGGTCAACGGAGTCGGTTTCAGCGCCGATACGAAGCCGTTCGCTGGCGTACTTGTCGACGTTCCTGAACGTCCGACATACAGAGATAAGAGCCGCAGCTAGGGCTGCAAGAGTGGACATGGATGGACGCTTCATAACACATTTTCAAAGATGCCACCATCCTACTTAAGTAGGATGACTGTTCACAATAGCACCTTTGATTTGGCCTAGCTTAAGCCAAATGAGTTAGATACGGTTTAAGTGCAGATACCCCAGAGACCAGTTGGGGTAGTTCACGCTCATTTGGAGAACAAAGAATGAAGAATAAGCTTGTGAACGCTTCTATTGCTGCCTTCCTGGCTTGCGGCTTGACCTTCACCGCACTTCCCGCGTCAGCGTCAACGCCCACCCAGGTCCATCCAGCAGGTACAAAACTTGCTGAAGCATCGGTGTCGGATGCCGAAGTGGAAAAATTGGCTAAGGACCTTGACGCCCTATTCACCCATGGAATCACCCAGAACGAAGATGGGTCGTTCCGTGTAGATGAACAGAGCATCATCGGGCACTTTGGCGAGGCCGAAGGCCAACAGATTATTGCCCAGTTCCGTGCCCAGGTGCCACAAACTCATACCGAAAATCTTCCAGTAGCATCGACGGCAAGCTACGGTCAGTGCGTCTTGAACTTCACCGGGTTCGGGGCCCTCTTCGGCGCTTCTGAAGGAACGATCCTGGGATACATCAATCGCAAGGATTGGAATAAGGCGGCTCAAACTATGGTGAAGTTCTTGGGCAAGCAGGCTGTTAAGGGCGGAGTTGTAGGCCTAGCCGCCTCGCTCGCAGCAGCTGGCGCTTGGTGCGCGACACCTTGGGCTAAGTAATCCGTTCTCTTTCAGAAGGTGATCTCAATGCAAAATGAAGGAATGTTCAGGATGTCCACAAGCCTGAAAATTACGGTGGCGGCATGTTTCACCGTCGGATCAATTTTCACCGGAGCGAATGGTTTGACCGTGGTTTCCTTACTCTCGGCCCTCGCTGCTGTCATTGCAGGTGTTACGGCTGTAGCTGAGGTGAGCCGAGAAGCCCGGAAAGCAGGATTCATTGTCGGAATAATGGCTAGTGTGTTCTCAGTGTTAGGTACCGCATTCGTCCTAACTGCGAGTACCGAATTGCCCTTTGCAATCGTGGCAACAATCGCCGCCGTCCCAGTGCTGTTATGGGTCGCTTTGGCCATAGTGCACGGGAAGGCAGGGGTAGCGAAGTCCCTAAGCTAGCTCGTACACGAGTAATCGGTGGTTGGGAGGTTCTTGCGAAACTCTCGATCACCGATTTTCTGCGTTAAAGCAGGCTCACCGAGTCAAGGCGGGCCGCCGAGGGGGTCTCCACTT
Source organism: Arthrobacter sp. YC-RL1 (assembly GCF_001454985.1). Lineage (NCBI taxonomy): Bacteria > Bacillati > Actinomycetota > Actinomycetes > Micrococcales > Micrococcaceae > Arthrobacter > Arthrobacter sp. YC-RL1. The sequence continues at coordinate 289,693 of NZ_CP013297.1, read as the reverse complement.
CGTTCACGTTATTTCGATTACCCGCCCCATCGCAGTTTCAGACTTTGACGCTAAGGCGAAGTATTGCATCCACAGAGACAGGCCCAAACAGTGGCTCGCCTTGATAGTTCGGTCACGCGCCGTTACTGGCCGAATTTCCCAAAGACTTTATAGGCTCGTTCGGTCTCGGCTAACTCAACTCGCATACACCGATTTCCAGTTTCCAAGTCACTCGATGCTGCTATTTAAGGCATCACTGTTCTTCTCGTCGAGGACCTTGAGTTCGCCGAGTGTTCCATCGGCTAAAGTCGAGTGACGTCCCTTGTCGTGCCCCTCATTCCACGATAGAGTCCGAGGCGCACCATTAGTTGCTGAACAGCTGCCGCGCCCATTCGCTGCCGGTCAGCAGGCGGTTCTCGCGTTTGGATACCTTCCAGCCCTCGGTGGTGCGGGTGAGCTCCCAGCGGTTGGCGCTAACGCGCTCGGCGGTCCATGGCTCGCCGCGGCGGGCGAAAACCAGCGAATGGTTGGTGGCCACCGCGGTGTCCCCATCGATGCGCAACGACGGGGCAGTGCCGACGTGCGCGCACCCGGCGGCCATGAAGTCCTTGTGGGTGTCGAATTCGACAAGCCCTGCAAGGTCTTCGTGTTGCAGCGTGGTGGTGTCGAAGGAGTAGGTCCCGCCTTCGGCCCAAAGCCGTTCGATGGCCTTCCCGTTGCCGGAGTCGGCGAAGGGGCCGTAGCTTGCGATCAAGTCCAGGATTTCAGCCCGGTCTTCCAGCGCCTGCAGGCGCTCTTCGATGTTTTTCACCAGTCCCTCCAAGGAACGATTGTGCTCAGTGTCGAGGAAAAGAGGACTTCTCCGGCCTTTGGCACCGAGGGTTCGGCGGCAAGTTGCTGTTCGGCGCCGCGGATCGCTGCACCGGTGCTCTCCGGTTCCCCGTCCAGGTACAGCAGCCGGATCCGCAGTTCGCCCGGCTGGTGGCTGACGGTGTCCGCGAAAGGCAGCGTGCTGTGCTTCTGCGCGTGGCTGAAGGAGAAGGTCCAGCCTCCGGCGACCCCTGGGACTTTCAGCAGTTCCGGCATCAGCTCGGTGTCTTCCCAACGGAAGCTGTCGTGTGCGTCCAGACCGTGCGGTTCCGGGTAGCGGGTGAGCGTGATGTGCATGCCCTGGTTCGGGCGGAACGGCAGCACGTAGGGGCTGACCAGCGCGTGCGGCGCGGAGTAGCCCTTGACCGGGCGGAAGAATGCCAGCAGCTTGCGTTCGACCCCGGGAATGATGGGCCCGCGGCCCCACTGGAATGACGCTTCGCCCAGGCGGTCCCAGGCATCGACGCTGTGCTCCACTGGATCCCGGAACCAGTACATCGCCACGAAATCGGTGTCCGCGAACGCCGAGTCGGCGGCGTGCGCCGGATCCTCTTCACGGACCCGGGCCCAGCGGTCTCCCCAGGCCACGCCGGGCAGGGCCAGGTTCTCGGGGCGGTGATCCAGCTGGTGCCAGCGGTTGTACGCGCCATGCAGCGAGTCATCGTCTAGCTGGACGAAGGAGAAGAACGCCAAATCGGAGAACATGAAAATCCTTGCTCCGGAAGCTTCCGGGTCGCCGCGCGGACCCGGTGGGGGTCCCCGCCCTCCATGCTCGCGCAACGGCGGCGGGCGCTGCCGGAAGGATCCCGGAGAACGGGATCATCCCAGGCCCGCCACTAGGACTTTTTTGTAACGTGGCAGGCATGTGGCATGGCCGTGGGCCTGCATTAACTACCAGGATCTAAGGAAGCCGACTTGTCTACAGAAAAGATCGCCATTCTCGACGGCGCACGCACCCCCGTAGGCCGCTACGGCGGGAGCCTGAATTCGGTGCCGGCCCATGAGCTGGGCCAGATTGCCGCGCGCGAGGCGCTGTCCCGCAGCTCGGTCGCCTCGGAACAGGTCGACGAGGTCATCATGGGCTGCGTGGGCCAGGTCGGCCCCGAAGCGTATCTTGCCCGGCGCGTGGCCCTCGGCGCGGGGCTGCCCGAGTCCACTCCCGCGTTCACCGTCAACCGCCTGTGCGGCAGCGGGCTGCAGGCCATCTGGTCCGGCGCCCAGCAGCTGGCTTGGGGCGGCTCGCAGTTCATCCTCGCCGGCGGTGCCGAGTCCATGTCCCGCATGCCTTTCCTGGACTACGACTCCCGCGGCAACTCCCGGCTGGGCAACCGCACCGTGCTGGATGGCACGGTAGCCATGCTCACCGACCCGTTCTCCGGGCAGCACATGGGCGTCACCGCTGAAAACGTGGCGGACAAGTACGGCATCAGCCGCGAGCAGCAGGACGAATTCGCCGCCGAAAGCCAACGCCGCTCGGGCACCGCCGAAGCCTTAGCCGCCTTCGCCGAGGAGATTACCGCGGTGACCACCGGCGGGCGCAAGCCGGCCACGGTGAGCGTCGATGAGCATCCGCGCCCGGACACCACCGCCGAAAGCCTGTCTTTGCTGAAGCCCGCATTCCGGGCCGGTGGCAGCGTGACCGCAGGCAACGCCTCGGGCATCAACGACGGCGCCGCCGCGGTGCTGCTGGCCAGGCAGCAGACCGCGCAGGAGCTCGGCCTGGGCTCGCTGGCCACCTTGGAGCATGTCACCACCGCCGCGCTGGACCCTGCCTACATGGGCTACGCCCCGACGCTGGCCCTGCACAAGCTCTTCGCCGAAACTGGCCTGTCCCCGCACGACATCGACATCTTCGAGGTCAATGAGGCCTTCGCCGCGCAGGCGCTGGCGGTCATCCGGGACGCGAAGCTGGATCCTGCACGCGTGAACCCCTACGGCGGCGCCATCGCCCTGGGCCACCCGATCGGCGCCACCGGCGCCATCCTGCTGCTGCGCGCGGCCAAGGACCTGGTGCGCCGGGACCTGGACCACGCGGTGGTCACCATGTGCATCGGCGGCGGCCAGGCGCTGGCCGCGCTGATCAAGCGCACCGGCGCCTGATCCGCGCCGCACCCCGCGCACAGCACAGAGGCCGGGGAGGGACACCGATTACTGGGTCCCTCCCCGGCCTCTTGCCTGTGTTGCCTGCTGCCCGCTGGGCTTAGCTTTCGACGGCTCCGACCAGATCCTCGTTACCGGCGGCAGCGGTGCCGGCGGCACGCTTCCCGTTCTTCCGGTCGCGGATCAGCCAAGAAACCACGAAGCCGATCAGGCTGGTGGCCAGGACGATCGTGTAGGTCAGCGTGTAGGCGGATTCCGACGGAACCCCAACGCCCTCCACGGTGGAGGAGGCCAGCGCCATGGTGGTCACGGTCGTGCCCACGCCCATGAAGATGGTTCGGGTGACGGTGTTGATGCCCATGCCCTCGCTGGTGTTCTCCACCGGCACCGACTCGGCGACCAGGTTCGGGAACGCGGTGTAGGCGAACATGGTGCCGATGAACACCACGTTGATCGCGATGATGTAGCTCAGCACGCTGTACTGCGCCCAGAACAGCGCCCCGTAGCCGATCACGCAGATGACCACGCCGATCAGCAGCGAACGGCGCGCACCCACCTTCGCGGCGATCTTCCCGCTGATCGGCGAGCAGATGAACGCCACGGACGCGGCGCCGAAGATGACCAGTCCGCCCATGGTCGGCGACAGACCCAGGCCCACGCCGAAACCGGCCGGGGAGAGCATGATCATCGGGCCGATGATCTGCGCGGCGACCAGCGGGCCCACGCTCAGGATCGCGGTGGCCAGCTGGGTCAACGCCATCTTGTTGGTCTTCAGCAGGCGCAGGTTGATCATCGGGTTCTGGACCCGCAGTTCCCACCAGATCCAGATCGCGGCGAGGGCCAGGCCGCCGAGCACGAACTGCAAGGTGCGGGCGCTGGTGATGCCCCAGGCGGCCGCGTTCGAAACGCCGTAGAGCACCAGTGCCACGGCCGGGGCGAAGAGCAAGCCTCCGATGTAGTCGATCCTCCGGTCGTCCTTGCTCAGTCCGGTGGAACGGTCAAGCATGGTCATGGCCATGACCGCTGCGATCAGGCCCAGGATGCCGGAGACCATGAACAGGCCGTGCCAGTTGCCCAGGTCCAGCAGCACGCCGGCGACCAGGCTGCCGCCGGCGCCGGCGATGAAGGATACCGCGGCGACCAGCGCGATGGCACCGGGGACCTTGTCCTTCTCGATGCCCGCACGGGCGATGCCCAGGCCCAGCGGCAGCGTTGCGCCCGCCGCGCCCTGGAATGCGCGGCCGATGATGACCCCGATGATGGAGCCTGCCGTGAAGCTGATGATCGAGCCGACCACCGAGATGCACAGCACGATCACCAGCATCTTCTTGCGTCCGTAGATGTCTCCCAGGCGGCCGCAGATCGCGGCGGAGGCCGCGGCGACGAGCAGGAAGGAGGTGGCCGCCCAGCCGGCGGTGGCCGCGTCCGTCTGGAACTCGGCCATTAGGCTGGGCAGGGCGATGAAGATCATCGCGGATTCAAAGGTGCCGACCAGTTCCGTGGCGATCAGCACGGTGATGATCTTTGCATAGCTGGACCGGGTGGCCCCGGCCTGTTGTTTGTCTAGAAACGACGCCATCGTGTTTCCTTTGCTGTTGTCAGTGCATGGTTGCGACAGCGCCCGGGGAACCGGGCGCTGGGTAATGCGTACTGAAAGAAAGTCCGGAACGGCGCGCGAGATTTGGGATGCGCCACCGGCGGACGGGTCCCCGCCCCGGACCGCTCGATGCGTCGAGCAAGCCGGGGCGGGTGGAATATGGCGGGTCCGGGTGGTGCCGGACCCGCTGCGCGCGGGGCCTAGCGTCCCTGGACGCTCAGGGTGGAATCCTGCGGATCCGCGGCGTCGGTGCGCGGCGCATCCTTGATGCGTAGCGCCAGCAGGAAGCCGATCACGCAGGAAGCGCAGATGATGATGTAGGCGGTGTTGAACGCTGACTCGGTGGAGACCATGGTTCCCTCCACGGTGGAGGAGGCCAGCGCGACGGTCAGCACCGTGGTGCCCACGGCCATGAAGATCGTGCGGGTCACCGTGTTGATGCCCATGCCCTCGCTGGTGTTCTCCAGCGGCACCGATTCGGCGACCAGGTTCGGGAACGCGGTGTAGGAGAACATGACGCCGATGGAGATCACGTAGGTGTTGATGATGAAGGTCAGCAGGTTGTTGTCGGCCCAGAACATCATCGAGTAGCCAATAAAGCTGATCACGATGCCGATCAGCAGCGCACGCCGGGCGCCCACGGCCGCGGCGACCTTGCCGCTGAACGGGGAGCCGACGAAGCTGAGCGTCGCGGCGCTGAAGATGATCAGGCCGCCCACGGCAGGCGAGACGCCCAGGCCGGCCGGGTCGGTGGCCGGGGCCAGCAGGATCAGCGGGGTCAGGATGCCCACCGCCACCAGCGGGCCGATGCCCAGCACCGCGGTGCACAGCTGGGTCAAGGCCATCTTGTTGGCCTTGAGCAGGCGCAGGTTGATCATCGGGTTGGAAACGCGCAGCTCCCACGCGACCCAGAGGGCCGCCACTGCCAGGCCGCCGAGCACGAAGCCCAGGGTCCGTCCGCTGAATACGCCCCAGGCGCTGGCGTTGGTCAGGCCGTAGAGCACCAGGGCCACGGCCGGCGCGAAGAGCAGGCCGCCGACGTAGTCGATGCCGCGGACTTCGCCGCGGGCCACCGGGGAGGTCTTCAGCATGGTGATGACCATCAGCGCGGCGATCAGGCCCATGGCGCCGGAAACGATGAACAGCGCCTTCCAGTTGCCCAGTTGCAGCAGCACGCCGGCAATCAGGTTGCCGCCGGCGCCGGCCAGGAACGAGGACCCGGCGATCAGCGCGATCACGTTCGGCACCCTTTCCTTGGGCAGTTCCTGGCGGGCCAGGCCCAGGCACAGCGGCAGCGTCGCCCCGGCCACGCCCTGCAGCGCACGGCCCAGGATCACGCCTTCCAGCGAACCGAAGGTGAAGCTGATAATCGAGCCGACCACGGAGATCGCCAGCACGATCGCCAGCAGCTTCTTGCGCCCGTACATGTCGCCCAGTCGTCCGCAGACCGCGGCGGAGGCGGCGGCCACCAGCAGGAAGGCCGTCGCGGCCCAGCCGATGGCAGCCGCGTCGACGTTGAACTCGTGCATCATGCTGGGCAGCGCGATGAAGATCATCGCTGATTCAAAGGTGCCGACGAATTCGGCGACCAGCAGGACGCTGACAATTTTCGCGTAGCCAGGGAACTTGGCCGTTTTCGGTGAGGCATGCTGCCCGGAGGACGCCATGGCGCTTCCTTTTCTGTGCGGTGTGAGTGATGTACGCCCGCGGTGCATCGGTGGTTCCCGGGGCTTCCTTCCCGGGAGTGCGCGGATCGCCAAGCGTCCTGCGCGACGCAGTTAACTGCGTGGATCGGGGGCCGGATGCCGGCCGCCCTGCGCGAGCGTGAAATCAGTATGTTGCCGATCCGAAAACCGCTCCGCGCAAAGTCCCAGACAGTGGGATAAGAGGAGATCCTCGTCACATCCGCTTGGCACACTGAGTGCTGAAGCGTTGGCAACGAATAGGAGCAGGCATGGGTGTACTCGACGGCCGGGTGGCTTTGATCACCGGAGCGGGGCAGGGCGTAGGCCGCGGCATCGCCCGCGCATTGGCGTTCGAAGGAGCGCGGGTAGCGCTCGCCGGACGCACCGCGCAGAAGGTGGAAGACACGGCCGCCCAGATCCGCGCGGAAGGCGGAGACGCCCATGCGTTCACGTGCGACGTCATCGACCCGGAACAGATCGAAAAGCTGGTCGGGGACGTGGTGGAGCATTTCGGCTCCCTGTCCATCCTGGTCAACAACGCGCAGACCACCGTGCATGGACAGCTGCTGGACCTGGCGGAGCAGGACTACCTGCGCGGCATGGAATCCGGCCCGCTGGCCACCTGGCGCTTGATGCGCGCCTGCCACCCGCATATGCAGGGCAATGACGGCGCCATCGTGAACCTGGGTTCGGCCGCGGGCGTGCGGTGGAACCCGACCGGCTACGGCGGCTACGCGGCCGCCAAGGAAGCGATCCGCGTGCTGACTCGCACGGCCGCCTGCGAATGGGCAGCCGACGGCATCCGGGTCAACGCAATTCTTCCGCTGGCCACCTCGCCCTCCCTTGAGCATTGGGAGCGCATCAACCCAAAGGAAGCCCGCGAGTACATCGCGACGATTCCGCTGGGGCGCATGGGTGACACCGAGAAGGACATCGGCCCGGCGGTCGTGTTCCTCTGCTCGGAAAACTCCCGCTACATCACCGGGCATTCCCTGCCGGTGGACGGCGGGCAAGTGCTCATGCGCTGAGCAACCCTGCAAGACCCCCAGCTCGCTGCACCAAACAGGCCTTCACCGATGATGGCCCTGCCATCGGTGCGCAGCTACCCTTCGGCGGCACCTTACGGATCGCCGGCACCACACCAACGCAAAGGAGAAGCCATGTCCATTGACATGACCGAAATCACCGATTCCGAGCAGTTCGACGAAGTCCGCCTGATCGACGCGGGCAGCAACCCGACCCGCTTCGCCCGCGGCTGGCACTGCCTGGGCCGCTCCAAGGACTTCCGCGACGGCAAGCCGCACACCATCAAGGTCTTCGGCACCAAGGTCGTCATCTGGGCCGACACCAAGGGCAAGCTCAACGTGCTGGACGCCTACTGCCGCCACATGGGTGGCGACCTGTCCAAGGGTGAAATCAAGGGCGACGAGATCTCGTGCCCGTTCCACGACTGGCGCTGGGGCGGCGACGGCAAGTGCAAGGACGTGCCGTACGCACAGCGCGTGCCGCTGCGCGCCCGCACCGCCGCCTGGGAAACCATGGAGGTCAACGGCCTGCTGTTCGTCTGGAACGACCCGCAGGGCAACCCTCCTCCGGCTGACGTGACCATCCCGGAGATTCCGGGCTTCGGCACCGACGAGTGGAGCGACTGGTCCTGGAACACCTTCCTGGTCGAGGGCTCGAACTGCCGCGAGATCGTGGACAACGTGGTGGACATGGCGCACTTCTTCTACGTGCACTACCAGATGCCGCAGTACTTCAAGAACATCTTCGAGGGCCACGTCGCCGCGCAGCACATGCGCTCGACCGGCCGCGACGACATCCACACCGGCGTGCAGCTGGACATGCCTGACTCGGAGACCATCTCCGACGCCGCCTACTACGGCCCGTCCTTCATGCTGGACACCGTGTACACCGTTGCCGGCGACACCACCGTTGAAACCAAGCTGGTCAACTGCCACTACCCGATCTCGCAGGACTCGTTCGTGCTGATGTTTGGCACCTCGGTGCACACCATCGACGGCGTCACCCAGGAGCAGGCCAACGCCATGGCCGACATGTTCACCGAAGGCGTCGAGACCCAGTTCAAGCAGGACGTGGAGATCTGGAAGCACAAGACCCGCATCGAGAACCCGCTGCTGACCGCCGAAGACGGCCCGGTCTACCAGCTGCGCCGCTGGTACGAGCAGTTCTTCGTGGATGTCGAGGACATCACCGAGGACATGGTCGCCCGCTTCGAGTTCGAAGTGGACACCACCAAGGCACTGGAGACCTGGAAGGTCGAGGTCGCTGAAAACGTGGCCAAGGGCATCGTTCCGGAACAGGATCCAACCAAGGCCAAGGCCTAGCCTTTACCGACTAACCACGCACCCGGCGCATCGATGCAGGGGAAAAGTACTATCGGCCCGGAAACGGGCCAGCGAGGAGCACCTCATGAAACAGATCGATTGCCAGCAGTGCGGGACCGCCGTCCTGGTGGAGAAGTTCAGCATCCCGCACACCAGTGTGCAGTGGGTCAGCGATGCGGCGACCTCGTGCCCCCGCTTCGCCGAAGCCACGGCCGATGCCCGGGACAGCGTGTGCGGCACCACCGCACTGAGCTGCTCGTCATTGAGCCAGAGCATCGATGACGCGGTGCGCGAGGGCCGCCTGCCTATCAAGTCCCGCGTGGAGCCGGTCATCGGCGACGCGCTTGTCGCCGACGCCCTCTAGGAATTTCGGCGGCGCACCCGGCAAAGGGGCTCCCACCACGGTCCGCACCATGGTGGGGGCCCCTTGTCTCTGTTTGTTATCCCCTATCCCACCACCCGGCCTCGTGCCGCGAAAAGGATGAGCATGACCACGACAATTCCCGATCCGTTCGCCCCGGTCACCCTGGGCCCGGTGACGCTGCGCAACCGCATCATCAAGGCCGCCACCTCCGAGGGGCGCTCCCCCAAGGGCCTGGTCACCGATGACCTGATCGACTTCCACCTGGACTTCATCCGCGGCGGCGCGGGCATGACCACGGTGGCCTACTGCTGCGTCTCCCCCGAGGGCGCCTCGGCGCCGGGCCAGATCCTGATGAGCGAGAAGTCGCTGCCAGGGCTCAAGCGGCTCACCGACGCGATCCACGCCGAGGGCGGTGCGATCTCCGCGCAGCTGGGCCACGCGGGCATGGTCGCCTCCAAGAAGATCACCGGCGTGACCTCCATGGGACCGAGCAAGTTCGTGAACCCCTCCTCCATGGAATACTGCCGCGCCATCCGCCGCGAGGAAATCGCCATGGTCATCGAGCAATTCGGGGCGGCCGCCCGGATCGCGGTGGAAGCCGGCTTCGACGCCGTGGAGCTGCACTTCGGGCACAACTACCTGCCCAGCTCCTTCCTCTCCCCGCTGCTGAACCGCCGCAAGGACGAATACGGCGGCAGCATCGAGAACCGTTCGCGCTTCGTGCGCGAGATCGCCCAGCGCGTGCGTGCGGAGGTCGGGTCCAAGATCGCGGTCATCGCCAAGATCAGCATGGACGACGGGCTGCCGGGCAGCATCTGGCTGAACGACTCGATCCGCACCGCGCAGCTGCTGGACGAGGACCGCAACCTTGACGCGATCGAGCTGACCCAGGGGTCCTCGATCATCCGTCAGATGTACCTGTTCCGCGGCGACGTGCCGGTCTCTGACTTCGCGGCGGTGGTGAAGGAACCGATGAAAACCGGCGTGCGGCTGTTCGGCAAGTTCGCCCTGGGCAGCTTCCCGTACAAGGACCTGTACATGCTGGACGCGGCGCGCCAGTTCGTGCCGGCCATGAAGCACACCAAGCTGATCCTGCTCGGCGGCATCAACAACCGCGAACACATCGACACCGGCATGCGCGAGGGCTTCGACTTCGTGGCCATGGGCCGCGGGTTGCTGCGCGAGCCCGACCTGGTCAACCGCATCCGCGAGGATTCCACGGTCACCAGCCGCTGCATCCACTGCAACAAGTGCATGTATACGGTCTACGGGCGTACGCACTGCGTCATGGAGCCGAACAGCCACCACGGCGCGCTGCCGGAAGCCGACTCGCCGTACGCGGCGGACCGCGAGCGGTTGCTGCCGCTGAGCAGCGTCGGCTAACCGTCCGCTCTGAAAGCATCGTGCGGCTGCCGCGGGATTCCTACCGCGGCAGCTGCACGAAGCCCTTCATCAAGACCCTCGCGGTGCGCAGCAGCGAGGTGTGCGCCAGCTTTCCCGCGTTGTCGAAGTGCGCGGCGGCGGACACCGAGCCCGACGGCGTGCCCAGGCGGATGACCTCGCCCTGCCGGCCGCTGGCCAGCGCGGCAGGGATGCTGCCGGGAACCTGCGCCGCGGCCGCCAAGCACATGGCCCCGGTGCCCGGAACCGCCTTGTGCGTCTGCCCCATGGAAATCACCCGGATCACCAGATCCGACTCCGCGGCATCGCTCAGCGTCCCGTCCAGCAGCATCGCGGGAGCGGGAGCCGCGGCGAGCACGATCTTCGGCATCACCAACGCGGCATCTTCAGACGTCGCGCACAGCCCCATGGCCGCGGAGCCGGCCCGGCGGATCTTCTCCAGCAGTTCCATCACCGGTTTGTTCGCGTCGATCTGCTCCGGGCTTTCGGTGCCTTCCAACCCCAGCCGGGACGCCTCGATGACCACCGTGGGCAGCGCGGCGTCGACCAGGGTGACAGGGTAGTCGTGCCCCTCGACGCGCAGCGTATCCACCGGGTTGCCGGTGGGCAGCAGCCCCGCGCTGCGGCTTCCCGCCGGGTCGGGGTAGCTCAGTTCAATGGGCGCGGCGGTGCCGTGCACCCCGGGCAGCGACAGCTTCCCGCCTACCGCGGCGCGCCCTTCAATGACGGTCAGGACCACCCGGACGATTTTCGCGGTGTTCGTGTTGTACAGCGTGAATTCCCGCCGACCGTCCGGGGCCTGGACCAGCCCTGCTTCCAGGGCGAAGGGAACCACGCCGGAGGACAAGTTGCCGCAGTTCCCGGCGTAGTCCGTTTCACCGGTATCCACCGCGACCTGCCCGAAGGTGTAGTCCAGGTCCACGCCTTCGCGCTGCGAGCGGGAAGCCACCATGACCTTGGACAGCGAGGAGATCCCGCCGCCCAGGCCATCCAGCTGGCGGCCGAAGCGGTCCGGGGAGCCCAGCGCCTCGGCGAAGACCCGGTTCCGGTCGGATTCATCCTCCGGAAGCCAGTCCTGAGCGAAAAACAGGCCCTTGCTGGTTCCGCCGCGGACGAATGCCGCCTCAATCCACTGCACGCAAACTCCTCATTGCCGTCCTCGCAGACCGCAATGCGGCCCCTGCGGCAATTCTAGGTGCGCTTCAGCCTCAGGCGTTCACCCGGTCCATGTCGTGCAGGAATTCAAGGAACTTGTCGGTGACCTGCGCTGCGCGCTCCATGGCGATCAGGTAGCCGCCCCCGGGCACGGTCTGCACCGAGCGCACGTCCTCGTGCTGTGCGTCGAGCTGCGCCTGGATGCCGTCGCCGTACTGCTCGGCCAGCTGCAGGTCGGTCTCCGAGCCAAGGAAGTAGTACGGGACATTGGTGCGTCCGGCCGCGCGGGCATTGCGGTATTCCCAGTTCAGGTCAGCCACGCGGTACCAGTTGATGCCGCCGCCGAAGCCGCTGCGGGAGAAGTCGCTGACATAGGTTTCCAGTTCCCATTCATCCAGCCAGGACCAGGGCAGGGCCGGCGGCTGCGGCAGCGCCTGGCGGTAAGCGGTTCCCGGCGGGTTGGCGTACACCGCGCCGAAGTCGCCGTCGGTGGAGAGCACGTGGAAGATCTTGGAGATGATCTCGCGCGGGTTCGCGTCGTAGTCGGCGCGGGCGCCCTGCGGATCCACGTGGTAGTAGGCCATGTGGTTGAAGGCTTCCTTGCCGCGCTCGATTTCGGTGAGCGAAGGCAGCGCGTCGTAGTGCGGCAGCCCGGCGTATTGCAGGCCGATCAGCGCGCGCACGCGTTCGGGGTGTTCGGCGGCCAGGTCGTAGGCGGCGAACATGCCGTAGTCGATGCCGGAGACCACCGCTTGTTCCTCCCCCAGGTGGTCCAGCAGGCCCACCAGGTCCGCGGTGATGACATCGGCCCGGTACGCCGCAAGCTCTTCGGGCGCCTCGGTCTGGCCCATGCCGCGCAGATCCGGAGCCACCACGCGGTAGCCGGCCTCGGCGAGCGCGGTGATCTGGTGCCGCCAGCTGAACCAGGTGTGCGGGAAACCATGCAGCAGGAGAACCAGCGGGCCCTGCCCTTCTTCCACGTAGTGCATCTGGATGCCGTTGATCCGGGCGTAGTGGTGGGTCCAGTTCCTCATGGGCTGCTCCTTCGGGGAAAGAAATCGACGGCGGTTACTTCGCGCCGCCCACCATTACATCCCGGCGCCATGGCGGGCCGAGCGATGCATCCCGGTGGCCGGGACGCGCCCCACGCCAATAACGAGCGCTTGGTTAGTTGTTAGGATGGAATTCGACTCCGCAGCGCCCGGCGCGCGGCGAATACCCGGAACCTCCTGCACCTGCACCTTCTGCGAAAGAGCGACATATGGCTGAAAAGACCGCCCCGGCCCGACGGACTGTCATCCTCGACAACGCTGCCCGGCTCTTCGCCGAGCAGGGCATCGGCGGCACCTCGGTGCGCGAAATCTCCGCCTCGGTGGGCATGCTCTCGGGCAGCCTCTACCACCACTTCGCTTCCAAGGACGAAATGGTCGAGGAGATCCTGACCGAGTTCCTCGAGGAGCTGCAGGGCCGCTACCGCAGCGTCACCGATTCGGGCACCGAACCGCGCGAGGCGCTGAACCAGCTGATCCGCATCACCCTGGAAATCATCCGCGACTTCCCGTACGCCACGCAGATCTACCAGAACGAGGTCGCGTACATCCAGAAGCTGCCCAAGTCCACCGGTGCGCGCGCCATCAGCAGCGACATCGCCAAGCTCTGGGTGGAAGTCATCGAGCAGGGCATCGCCTCCGGCGTGTTCAAGAAGGACCTGGATGCCCACGTGGTGCACCGCCTGGTCCGCGACGCCCTGTGGCTGACCGCCCGCTGGTTCTCCCCGTCCAAGAAGTACACGCTGGACCAGCTGACCAAGGACTGCAGCGCGCTGTTCCTCGACGGAATCGTGGCCTAGGTGTGCGTTGCTGCGCCCGGCTCCAGGCGCAGCTCGTACAGGACCGTGTCGATCCACCGGCCCGACAGGGGGCCTGCCGGCGCTTGGGCACTGCGCTCCCGGTAGCCCAGCACTCCGGGCAGGGCGGTGCCCACGCCCAGGCCCGCCTGCGCGGCGTCGACGTATACTGAATGCTCGATCACGCCACGATAGGACCGGCGTGCGGACACCGGCGACGCGGCAATCCAGCCGATCACGGTGCTGTCCCGGTGGACCGCGGCCAGACCCAGCTGCGCAATTTTTCGCGCCGAGAAGTCCTCCCGGGAAGGGACGGCGCTCTCGAAGGTGGCCAGTCCGCCTGCGACGCCTTGGCGGTAGATGCGCTCCACGCCCGGCCACTGCCCAGCGGCCATCGGGCGCAGCTGAACACCGGCGGGCGGCTTCACGCTCAAAGTTCCGAGATCAGCTCGGCGGCCTTGTCCAATGACTCCGGAACCAGGGTGTAATAGGCCCAGGTCCCGCGCTTCTCGCGGGCGAGCAGCCCGGAATCCACCAGGATCTTCAGGTGGTGCGAGACCGTGGGCTGGCCCAGCTGCAGCGGTTCGGTCAGATCGCACACGCACGTGCCGTCCGAGGGCCCGTGCTTGACGATGGACAGCAGCCGCAGGCGGTTCGGGTCGGCAATCGCCTTCAGCAGCCGCGCGGTTTCACGTGCCGCGGCTTCGGCCAGGGCCGGCGCGGCACAGGTGGCACAGCAGGCCGCGCTCGCGGCGTCATCCGCCACCGGGGTTGCCGTCATTCGGAGCACCTACCTAAATTGACATTCTTCGATGCAAGTCATCATACTCGAACCGGAAACCTATATCGATGAACATCAATATTACCTAAGGATGCTTCGTGCCACCAACGACAACTCCCGCTGCGCGCCGGGCTCCGGGGAAGCTCTCCACCCTGGACCGCTACCTAGCGGTCTGGATCCTGCTGGCCATGACACTGGGCCTCGGCCTGGGCCGGCTGGTCCCGCAGCTCGGCCAGATCGTGGATTCCGTCCAGGTCGCCGGCGTCTCGCTGCCCATCGCGCTGGGACTGCTGGTCATGATGTACCCGGTCCTTGCCAAGGTCCGCTACAACGAAACCGGGCGCGTGCTGGCCGACAAGAAGCTGATGATCACCTCGCTGGTGCTCAACTGGTTGCTGGCGCCGGCCTTCATGTTCCTGCTGGCCTGGCTGTTCCTCCCCGACCTGCCCGAATACCGCACCGGGCTGATCATCGTGGGACTGGCCCGCTGCATCGCCATGGTGATGATCTGGAATGACCTGGCCTGCGGCGACCGCGAGGCCGCCGCCGTGCTCGTGGCGGTCAACGCGATCTTCCAGGTCGTGGCCTTCGGCGCCCTGGGCTGGTTCTACCTGCAGGTCCTCCCCGCCTGGCTGGGCCTGCCGACCACTAGCGCGGAATTCTCCGTCGGCGCGATCACGCTCTCCGTCCTGGTGTTCCTCGGCATCCCGCTGCTGGCAGGATTCCTCACCCGCACCGTGGGCGAAAGGGCCAAGGGCCGCGACTGGTACGAGGGCGCCTTCCTTCCCAAGATCGGCCCGTGGGCGCTGTACGGGCTGCTGTTCACCATCGTGCTGCTCTTCGCGCTGCAGGGGGACGCGATCATCAGCAACCCCTGGGACGTGGCCCGCATGGCCCTGCCGCTGCTGATCTACTTCGTTGTGGTGTTCGGCGCCGGGATGCTGATCGGACGCGCCCTGAAGCTGGGCTACGAGCGCACCACCACCCTGGCCTTCACCGCCGCCGGCAACAACTTCGAGCTGGCCATTGCGGTCGCCATCGCCACCTTCGGCGCCACCAGCGGCCAGGCCCTGGCCGGGGTGGTCGGCCCGCTGATCGAGGTGCCGATCCTCGTGGCGCTGGTCTACGTGGCGCTCTGGTCGCGCAAATTCTTCCCCGCCGCATCTTCGCCGCTGAAAGGCTGACCCATGAATACCAAGCCCTCGGTGCTGTTCGTCTGCGTCCACAACGCGGGACGCTCCCAAATGGCCGCCGCCTACCTGCAGCACCTGGCCGAAGGCCGGATCGAAGTCCGCTCGGCAGGTTCGGCCCCGGCCGACCAGGTGAACCCGGCCGCCGTCCAGGCCATGCAGGAAGAGGGCATCGACCTTTCCTCCCAAACCCCGAAGATCCTCACCACGGCGGCCGTGCAGGCCTCCGACGTCGTCATCACCATGGGCTGCGGGGACACCTGCCCCATCTTCCCCGGCAAACGCTACGAGGACTGGACGCTGGATGATCCAGCAGGCCAGGGCATCGAGCCGGTGCGCAAGATCCGCGACGAGATCCGCACCCGCATCGAACATCTCATCAGCGAACTTCTCCCACAGCGTTAGGAACCCCCGTGAACAACAGCCATCCCATCGTGATCATTGGCGCAGGTCCCATCGGACTGGCCGCCGCCGCGCACCTCAGCGAGCGCGGAGAGCAGTTCCTGGTCCTCGAAGCAGGCGAAGCTGCCGGGGCGTCCATGCATGAATGGGCGCACATCAAGCTGTTCTCCCCGTGGAAATTCAATGTCGACGCGGCCGCCCGGCGGCTGCTGGAAACACCGGCGGGAAGCTGCCTGGGCGACTGGGACATGCCGCGGGAAACCTCCCTGCCCACCGGCGGCGAACTGGTGGAGCACTATCTGTTGCCGCTGGCCGCGCACCCCGCCCTGGCACCCTCGATCCGCTATCTGCACCGCGTCATCGGCGTTTCGCGCGTCTTAGACGACGGGATCGGCCTGGACAAGACCCGCACGGCAGGTCGCGACCAGGCGCTGTTCCTTGTCCGCACCCAGTCCCCCGAAGGCATCCGTGACGTCACCGCCCGTGCGGTGATCGACGCCTCCGGCACCTGGAATACCTCCAATCCCGTCGGACGCGCGGGGCTCGAAGCCCCGGGCGAGGCAGAAGCCCGCTCCCGCGGCGCCATCACCTCGCCGCTGCCCGATCCGCTGGGCGCGGACCGGGACGCCTTCGCAGGCAAAACGCTGCTGGTGCTCGGCGCCGGGCATTCGGCGGCGAACACCCTGATTTCCTTGGGCCGGCTGAAGAGCGCCCAGGCGGACACGAAGATCATGTGGGGACTGCGCGGAACCGCCAACCCGGTCAAGCTCTACGGCGGAGGCGCGGCGGACCAGCTCCCGGCCCGCGGGCAGCTGGGCACCAGCCTGCGCCGCCTGGTCGATACCGGGCAGGTCGACCTCATTGAAAACCTCTCCATCGTGCGCCTGGAAAACGGCGAGCGCACCCTGGTCGTGGGCGCCGACGGGCGGGAACTGCACGTGGACTACATCGTTCCGGCCACCGGCTTCCGCCCGGATCTGTCGATCCTCTCCGAGCTGCGCCTGGAGATGGACCCCGCGGTGGAAGCCCCGCGCGAACTCGGGCCGCTGATCGATCCGGAGTTCCACAGCTGCGGCACCGTCAGCGCGCACGGGGAGCGCGTGCTGTCCCACCCGGAGCCGAACTTCTACATTGCCGGCATGAAGAGCTACGGCCGCGCCCCGACCTTCCTGATGGCCACCGGCTACGAACAAATCCGGTCCATCGCCGCCCATCTGGCCGGCGACCTGCAGGCCGCCGCGAGCGTCCAGCTCTCCTTGCCGGAGACCGGGGTCTGCTCCACGGATCTCGGCGGATCCTGCGATGCCCCGGCCCAGGACGCCTCGGGCTGCGAAACTGGCCAGCCGGAGCCCGAATCCTGCTGCGCGTCGCCGCAACCGGTCACCTTGGGTTTCCCGACCGGCACCCTCCACGGAAACAAGGGCCTGGTGAAGTAGGTCCGCTCTCCGAAGCTCCGCTGGATGAACCATCGGCCGGCATTGCTTGCACAGCCGGACCGCGGTTTGCCCGACTCCCGCCCACCGGGACAGCTCCCGCGTTGCATTCCCAACCTCAGTAGCCTCAAACTATTTCCCCCGCGCACGCCCCGACAGGCTTGCCCGGGGTGAAGTTCCAGCTGGATTACGCCAATACAGAGCGTCCCAACAGTTGAGGACGGTGCTGCGAAAAGACAAGGGAGCCACGTGCATGCAGAGCCATGAGCAACCGCAAACCATCCCCGCCCTGGTGGCCTACGCCGCCGAGCATTTCACCGACCGGGAAGCACTGGTCGACGGGCCGGTGCGCCTGAGCTTCGCCGAGCTGGCCGAGCAGGTCCGCCGGACCTCCGCGGCGCTGATCGCCAGCGGCGTGAAACACGGGGACAAGGTCGCCATCTGGGCGCCGAACACCGCACGCTGGGTGATCGCCGCGCTCGCGGCCACCAGCGTGGGAGCGGCCATGGTTCCGCTGAACTCGCGCTACCGCGGCATCGAGGCGCACCAGATCCTCTCCCGGGCCGAGGCCCGGGTCCTGTTCGTGGCCGAAGGCTTCCTGGACACCTCCTACACCCGGCTGCTCGTCGAGGGCGCCGCACAGCTCGGCTACACCGACGAGGCCCACGTGGTCCCGGGCCTGCCGAAGCTGAAAACCCTTGTCAGCCTGCCAGCTGGGGAGTCCGGCGCCCCGGTGGACACCGCGGTGCTCCCGCTGTCCGGCTGGGACGACTTCCTGGCGGCCGGCCTCGGCGCGGACCCGGCCCTGGTGGCCGAACGCGCCGCGCAGGTTACCGCGGAGGACATCGCGGATGTCATCTTCACCTCCGGCACCACCGGGCGCAGCAAGGGCGTCATTTCCGCGCACCGCCAGTCCCTGGGCGTCAGCTACGCCTGGGCCGACCACGCGCAGATCACCGAAGAGGACCGCTACCTGGTGGTCAGCCCGTTCTCCCACACCTTCGGCTACAAGGTCGGCATCCTGGTCTGCCTGGCCACCGGCGCGGCCATCTACCCCATGGCGACCTTCGACCTGGATGAAACGGTCCGCCTGCTGCGCGAGGAGAAGATCAGCGTGATCCCCGGCGCCCCGACCATCCACCAGTCGATCCTCGACCACCCGAACTTCCCTGCCGCCGAGGAAACCAACTGGCGCCTGGCCGTGCTCGGCTCCGCCATGGTCCCGGACCGGCTGCTTGAGCGCCTGCGCACCGAGGCCAGGGTCCAGCAGCTGACCACCGCCTACGGGCTGAGCGAGGCCGTGGTGGTCACCATGTGCCGTCCGGGCGACAGCGCGCACACCGTCACCAGCACCGCAGGCCGGCCCACCGCCGGCTTCGAGGTGCGTGTCGTGGACACCGCCGGACGCAACGTCCCGGCGGGCACCGCCGGCGAAGTCCTGGTCCGCGGCGAGAACGTCATGCTCGGCTACCTGGACGACCCGGAAGCCACCGCCAAGGCCATCGACGCCGATGGCTGGCTGCACACCGGGGACATGGGCAAGCTCAACGAGGACGGCTACCTGAGCATCGTGGACCGCATCAAGGACATGTTCACCGTAGGCGGGTTCAACGTCTACCCGGCCGAGGTGGAGAACACCATCGGATCGCTGGACGGGGTCTCCGCCTGCGCAGTGCTCCCCCAGCCCGACGACCGCATGGGCGAGGTCGCGCACGCGGTGGTCGAGGTGCTGCCGGGCTCGCAGCTCACCGAGCAGGACGTGATCACCCACTGCCGCAAATGGCTGGCCAACTACAAGGTGCCGCGCAGCGTGGAAATCACCGCCCAGCTGCCGCGCAACGCGGCCGGCAAGATCCTCAAGCGCAGCATCCGCCCGCTCGCACCGGCCTCGGCAGGTGCCCGTGCCTAGCTTGCGACTCATTGGCACCACCGCCGTGCTGGATCTGGGTGCGGATCAGAACCGCCAGGGCGTCATCTGGCTGCAGGAAGTCAACGACCTGCTCGATGAGGTCCTCGCCTCACCGGCCACCTCGCTGGTGACCACCGGCACGGGAAAGTTCTATTCCAACGGCCTGGACGTGGCCGAGGCCGAGGGCCCGGTGGAACTCGACCCGGACTACGTCCGCCAGCTGCAGGCGGTGTACCGGCGCGTGCTGACGCTGCCCATGCCCACCGCGGCGGCCGTCAACGGCCACGCCTTCGGCGGCGGGGCGCTGCTGGCCATGGCCCACGACTACCGGGTGATGCGCACCGAGCGCGGCTTCTTCTGCTTCCCCGAAGTGAACATCGGCATCGCCTTCACCGAAGGCATGGCCGCCCTGGTGCAGTCCAAGCTCAGCGCGGCGCAGGCGCGCGACGCCATGCTGACCGGGCGCCGCTTCGACGGCGACCAGGCCGCGGCCGCCGGACTGGTGGACGAGGCAGTACCGGTGGATCAGCTTGTCGAACGAGCTGTCCAGCTGGCCTCCGCCCACGTACCGGCCCACCCCCAGACGCTGGGCGCCGTCAAGGAAATCATGTACGCCGACGCGGCGTCCGCGCTGGAACGTGGGCACCGCCCCGCCGGAGCGCTGGCGGGCTAACGCAGCCAGCCGCCTGAACGGGCGCGAGGAGGACCGGAATCCACAGGGATTCCGGCCCTCTTCGTTGGTGCGCCCGCCGCCGTTGCACCGGCCAGGTGGCGCATTCGACAGGCATGCCGAAGGCCGGGGTCGGCGGGAACACCATGCTGTTCCCGCCGGCCCCGGCCCTCATGCTGCACGGTTCCGGAGGCTAGCCGACCTGCGCCTGGACCGGTGCCTTCAGGGTCTGGGCTGCGCGGTAGGCGAAGACCATACCCGAACCCAGCGGGGTACCCGGACCCGGGTAGAAGCCGCCGGAGAAGGATGCGCTGGTGTTGCCCACCGCGTACAGGCCCTCAATGGCGGTGCCGTCCTCGCGCAGCACGCGGGCGTCCACGTCGGTGCGCAGGCCGCCCTTGGTGCCCAGATCGCTCAGGACCATGCGGGCGGCGTAGAACGGCGCCTGGTCCACAGGGATCAGGGTCGGGCCCGGACCGTATTCAGGATCCGCGAAGAACTGGTCGTAGGGGTTCTCGCCGCGGTGGAAGTCCTCGTCCACGCCGGTGACGGTGAAGCCGTTGAAGCGCTCGATGCTTGCCTGCAGCGCGTCGGCCGGCAGGCCGGTGGCGGCAGCTAGCTCTTCCAGGGTGTCGGCCTTGACCCAGGTGCCGGCGTCCAGGTGCTCCTGCGGGGTGGTGTTGAACGGGCGCATAATGCCCGGCAGTTCGCCGCCGAAGCGGGAGTCGAAGATGAACCAGGACGGGATGCGCTCAGGCGCGGCGGCCAGCACGCGGCCCATCTGGTCGTAGGGCAGGCACTCGTTGGCGAAACGCTTTCCGTTGGCATCCAGCCACACGCCGCCGCGGAAGCCCAGCGCGAAGGCCGCGTTGCCCTTCGGCTGTGCGGCGCCCGGGCACCACCAAGCCTGGTGCAGCTGCTCCACCGCGCCGCCGGCCTTCTGGCCGGCGCGGATGGCGGTGCCGATGTTGGCGCCTGCCGGAGCCATGGTCCAGCCCGAGCTGCCCGGGGTGCCGTTCACGGTACGCAGGTCCTGGTTGGCTTCGAAGCCGCCGGCACCCAGGATGACGCCCTCGGTGGCGCGGATGCGGCGGGTGCCCTCGGCGTTCTTGACGATCGCGCCGGTCACGCGGCCGTCCTCGGAGACCACGTCCACCAGTTCGGTCTCCAGCTGGATGGTGCCGTTGCCGGTGTTGGTCAGCGCCAGCAGCAGGCGGCCAATCAGCGCCTGGCCTGCGGTCAGCGGTCCGTCGGGATGCGGCTGGTTGTAGCGGTCGTATTCGACCAGCGGACGCACCAGATCGGCGAGCTCGCCGATTTCCTCGCGCGGCAGGTCCACCGGCATCATGGAGCGGCCCAGCGGCTTGCTCTCATGGGCGTTGAAGTAGTCCGGGAATGCGGTCCAGTAGAACTCGATGGCAGGATCCGACTCGAAGAATTCAACCAGTTCCGGGGCGGTGTCCACAAACGCCTCGCGGCGTTCAACCTCGTGGTCACCCATGACGGCCTGCAGGTAGGCCTTGGCGGACTCGCCGGAGTCCTCGACATCCGCGCGCTGCTGCACTTGGGTGCCCGGCAGCCAGCAGGAGGCGCCGGAGTAGGCCGAAGCGCCGCCCAGAAGGTTGGTCTTTTCCACGAGCAGGGTCTTCAGGCCGCGCCGTGCCGCCGTGTAGGCGCCGGCCAAGGCCGCAGCGCCGGAGCCGACAACTACGACCTCGTATTCATCGTCCCAAACCTGATTGTTGGACATAGTTTCTCCTTTGTCGTCCACATGGGTGTGAGCGCTACCCAATCAGACCCGGCAGGATGCGCGGATGGCGCATCCCATCCAGTAGGACAATTCGGGACAAACCCAAGCCGGCGGTTTTTGTGACGTCCCGCACACCGGGATTCACCGTTTCCAAAACGGAAATTTATGGCTAGATATAGATTTACGCCTTCTCCGGGACCAGGTCTCCGGAGGAGCGTCTCCAGGTCAGGTGTGACGAAGGAATGGGATGCACATGGTTCGGGTCGATCCGCAGCCGCTTGGCGATCAGCCGCCGAACGCTGTTCCCGCGCGCTACGCGCGAGGCTGGCACTGCCTTGGCCTGTCCCACAGATTCCGCGACGGCGGCGCGCACCGCCTCGCCGCCTTCGGCGCAACCCTGCGGGTGCAGGCCGATGGCCAAGACCAGTTGGCGGCCCGGCTGGAGACCGAACAGTCCCCGCAGGAGCTTTCCTGCCTTGAGCAGGACGGCCTGTTCTACGTGTGGCACGACCCGCAGGGCAATCCGCCGCCGCAGAACCTGGCGATCCCCCGCCTGCGCAGCGGTACTGGCGCGGAGGATGACGAGGACCTTGAATGGTCGGCTTGGGCGTGGAAGGAAACCACCCTGGCCGCCAGCACCGGCCAGGTCATGGAGCACGTGGTGCATCTGGCCGATTCGCCCCACGTCACCAAGGGCGAGCAGCTGTACTTCAAGAACGTTTTCGAAGGACAGCTGGCCACCCAGTACTTCGAGGGGCCGCTGCACCACAGCTACCAGCTGAAGGATCCGGCGCCCAACGCCGCGGCGATCCAGCTGGCGGACTCGGTGGCCAGCTACTACGGGCCGGCCGTCATGATTGCGCAGCTGGACTATGTGATGGAAGACCGCAATCTCGATGCCATCGTGCTCACCGCGCACTACCCCATCGATGAACAGCACCTGGTGCTGATGACCGGGGTTATGGTCCGCACCGAGCAGCCTCCGGCCCCTGAATTGAAGACCGCCGCCGCCGGGCACGCCACGCAGATCCTGCGCTCCATCACCGGGGCCGTGCGCGCGCAGCTGGACGACGCAGCCGCAACGGGCTGCCGGGCCGCACGCGGGGCTAGCAGCCCCGTCGCGGCACTGCACCGCTGGTATTCCCAGTTCTTCGTCGACGAGCAGGATGTCTCCCCGCAGATGACCGAGCGCTTCGAATACGAGGTGGACACCACCATGCCGATGGACCTGTGGACCAGGTCCTCGGCCCGCAACCTGATCCTCCGCCGAGTCAACGGAAAGCAGCTGGCGTAATGTCGAACCTCGAGCAAGAAAAAGACGCCGCAGTGCAGCAGGTGCGCTGCATCGAATGCCTGGCCAAGGTTCAGGTGCGCAAGAGCGCGTGGGAGCAGACCAGCGTCCAGTGGAACGACGAGGCGCTGGACCTGTGCCGCGAGCGCCCCGCCCGCTCTACGGGCAACCTGCCGCGTGACCAGTTCGTGGGCTGCGAGACCCTGCGCGCGGCGGTGCGCGATGAGACGGTGCAAGGCCACCTCAAGCTCGCAGATCGGGCCGCGGCTTCCTGACCGGGCCCGGCTGCCGCGGTTGCCGGGGGATGCCCCGGCCTGCGCCTGCGGGCTCACTGTAGCCCGAAGTCATACCACCAGCTCCAGTGCCGCCTTCTGCCTGGCGACGGGTCGCGGTTCCCTCCCCTGGCGAGCCACTGCGCCGGAGTGCAGCGCTGCCCTCCTGCCACCAGTTCCGTATTCTCCGATGTGAAGAACCCTTCGGTTGCCTGCGGATGGATTCCCACCGGGAGTTGCGCCATCACGTAGGAGAGCCCCGGCTGCGCTGCAGCGCCTAACCGCGGCCAGGCCAAGCAGCTCGGCTGTTTCCCGGGCCGAGAGGGTGGAGTTCAAGAATTGGGCGCGAGCGACGACATTCCTTGCAGATGCCCGCGCAACGTCGAGTTTTATGCCGCGAAGCCCCTCATCCCGAACTTTCCGCTCCTCACGGTCAAACCCTGCGGTGTCGATGCGACCCCCGAGGGTCCCGGCATCATCACGAATCTTCTTTTCGACCGCATACAGCGCGTGGGGCATCGAGGTCATTGGAACCCTCCACTTGCATGCCCTGCACAACAGCGGGGAATGTTGCGGGAATCCCGATAGAAGAATTTCAGCCAAAAACAGCAGATGCCCCGCCATTGGCGGGGCATCTGATGGTGGTTCTAGCCTTCGTAGGTGATCTTCACCTTCGGGCTCAGCGCCTTGGCCTGGCAGGCCAGGATCAGGCCCTCTTCCAGGTCCTGCGGTTCGAGCACCTCGTTGCGCTCCATCTCCACTTCGCCTTCCAGCACGATGCAGGTGCAAGCGCTGCAGGCGCCCTCGCGGCAGGAGAACGGGGCGTCGATTCCCGCGTTGAGCAGGACGTCGAGCAGCTTGTTGCCGGCAGGCCAGGCAACGTTGCTGGTCTTGCCATCCAGTTCCACCTCGACCTCGGCCGTTTCGCCATCGGCATCCACCACCAGCGGATCCACCGGGGCGAACGGGTTCGCCTCCAGCGAGTTGAAGCGCTCGATGTGGATGCGCTCCGGGGCGGCGCCCAGGTTCTGCAGCACTGTCTCGATGCAGTCCATGAACGGGCCCGGGCCGCAGATGAACGCTTCGCGCTGCGCGTAGGGCTTGGCCAGCGCGGTCATCGAGGCGAGGTCAGGGATGCCCTGGACGCTCTCCAGCCAGTGGATCACGTGCAGGCGGCCCGAGTAGGCCTTGGTCAGCGCGACCAGCTCGTCCTTGAAGATCACGTTCTGCTCGTCGCGGTTTGCGTAGATCAGGGTGATCGACCCGGTGCCGGCGATCAGCGCGGACTTCAGGATGGAGAGCACCGGGGTCACGCCGCTGCCTGCAGCGAACAGCAGGAAGTCGGTGTCCAGGGAGGACGGGACGAAGGTTCCGGCAGGCTTGAGCACCTCAAGCACGTGGCCGGCTTCCACGTTGTCACAGATCCAGTTCGAGGCGTACCCGTCGCGAGTGCGCTTGATGGTGACCTTCAGGCGTTCGTCCTGCTCCGGGGAGCTGCACAGCGAATAGCAGCGCGCGGCGTCCTGGTCGCGGTCGCTGGGGATGCGCAGGGTCAGGAACTGGCCCGGGCGGTAGCGGAAGCTGTCGGCCTGCTCGGCCGCAGGCTCCAGCACCAGGGTGTGGGCGTCGTGGGTTTCCTTGATGACCTCGACGACGCGGGTTTGCAGCGCGGTGATCCGCGGGGTGCTGACGATGCTGGTCATGACGTGCTCTCCTCACGGTTCAGGAATTCAACGACAACGCTTTCGAAGGCGGCCTTCTGCTCGATCATGGCCCAGTGCCCGCACTTCGGGAACACGTGCAGTTCCACGTCCGGGATGGTGCGCATCGGGATCAGCGAGGCGTCCATCGGGGTGACGCGGTCATCGCGGCCCCACAGGATCAAGGTCTTGGCCTTGACCTTGTGCAGCATGGACCATGCCGGCGGATCATCGGATTCGGCCTGGGCGGCGATCTGCGCCTTCATGGCGGCGGAGCTGTACATGCGGCGCGCGCTTTCCAAGGTCTTCGGCTCGGTGGCCAGGGCCCAGCGCTTCTCGATCAGTTCCTCGGTGACGGTTTCCTCGTCGAACACCATGGAGCGCAGCCACTGGATCAGCCGCTCGCGGGTCGGGTCCTCGGTGAAGGCGATCAGCAGGTTGATTCCCTCGGCGGGGAACGGCGCGAAGGCATTCAGGCCCAGGCCGCCCACGGTCACCAGGCGGCGCACGCGCTCGGGGTGGCTCATGGAGAACAGGGTGCCGACCATGCCGCCCATGGAGTTGCCGATGATGTCGACCTTGTCCAGGCCCAGCCCGTCCAGCAGGTCGATGACCGCCTGGCTGGCCGCCGGCATGGGGTGCTTGTCGGTGGGGTCACTGACGCCGAAGCCCGGGAATTCAATCACGTAGCAGTGGAAGTGCTCGGCGAAGGCCGGCAGCACGTCGCCGAAGTTCTGCCATCCGCTGACGCCCGGTCCCGATCCATGCAGGAACACCAGGGGGCGGCCCTGGCCGGCTTCCCAGTAGCGCAGCGTTCCCTGCTCGGTGGGCAGTTCACGCAGGATTGCGTCGGCGCCGGCTGCAGGCGATCCGCCCGGCGCATTGCGAAGTTCCGTAGTCATCTGATTGGCTCCTCGATCTGCGGATACAAATTGGTCTTTGGTGAACCTTATTGCGGTGGAGCGAGCCAAAACAGGGCGGATCCCGATGACCGGGATGCCGCATTCCAGCCCGGGAAATCGAGTCGAAATCGACAATCCCGATGGCTGAGACATAGGTCACGTTAAGCCGATTCTTTGCCTAGATTTTAGCCAGCAGCAAAGTTTGACGAGCTTGATTAGGAAGCGAGAATTCCATGACGATTACCACCGTGAGCGACGTCCTCACCACCCGTGCCGATGAGCTGCGCGCATTGGCCTCCGTCAACGAAGAACTGGGCAAGCTCAGCGACGAGACCGTGCAGATCATGCGCGAGTCCGGCGTCATGAAGCTGCTGGCTCCGGTGGAGTACGGGGGAACCCACGCCCACCCTGTGGAATTCGCCGAAACCGTCATGAAGCTCGCAAGCCTGGACGGCTCCGCCGGCTGGGTTGCCGGCGTGGTCGGCGTGCACCCGTGGGAACTGGAACTCATGTCCCCGAAGCTGCAGGAAGAAATCTGGGGCGAAAGCGACGAAGTCTGGGTCTCCTCGCCATATGCACCGATGGGCACCGCGACCCCAGTCGAGGGCGGCTACCGCTTCTCCGGCCACTGGCAGTTCTCCACCGGCACCGACCACTCGGACTGGGTCATCCTGGGGGCCTTCCTGGGCGACTCCGAGGGCAAGCCGGTCCAGCCGCCCCGCTTCCTGCACGTGGTGGTTCCGCGCAAGGACTACACCATTATCGATGACTCCTGGAATGTCGTGGGCCTGAAGGGCACCGGCAGCAAGGACGTCGTCATCGATGACGTCTTCGTTCCCGAGTACCGCGCCCTCGACCAAGCCGAGCTGTTCGCGGGCGAAGTGGCCCGCAAAGCGGGCAAGACCGAGCCGATCCACCGCCTGCCGTTCTACAGCATCTTCCCGGTAGGTCTGACCTCCGCCGTCATCGGCATCGCCGAGGGCGCGCTGCAGGCCCACATGGACTACCAGCGCGAGCGTGTGCAGATCAACGGCTTCAAGTCCGTCGAGGATCCGTACACCATGTACGCGGTCAGCGAGGCGGCCGGCGAGATCAGCGCTTCCCGAGACACCCTGCTGGCCAGCATCAACCGCCTGTACGACACCGTGGCAGCCGGCGGCGAGATCAGCTTGGAGCAGCGTGCCGTCGCCCGCCGCACCCAGATCCAGGCTGCATGGCGCGCCACCAATGCGATTGACATGATCCTCTCCCGCTCGGGTGGCAACGGCCTGCGCCTGAACAACCCGGTGCAGCGCTTCTGGCGCGACGCCCATATGGGCCTGGCCCACGCGATTCACGTCCCAGGCCCCAGCTACCACGGAGCAATCCTTACAGAGATCGGTGTGGAACCGGCGGCCAACCTGGTCTGGGCAGTCTAGCCATACAGCCCGCAAGCGAAAGGAGACGCAATGGCACGCAAAGCCAGCTGGAGCCAGTTCTCGGGCAAACACGTGGAACTGCGCAAAGATGGACAGTTGGTCCGTACAGGTTTCGTCAAGGATGTTCTTGACTCGGACGAAGCGCTTTGGTTGGAAGCGGAACGCTTCCAGCAGCGCATTCTGATTGATAAGAGCATGGGATTCACCATTCGCCCGATTGCCGACCCGCCAATGAACTTAAGGTTGCCCGCGGCAGTCTAGGACCAGATCACCAAGAGCACCGGGCGACGCCCGGGAACTCACTAGATACAAACAAGGAACAGACAATGACTCACATCCGTGGACTTGGATACCTGAAAGTTCAGACCCAGCACATTGCCCGCTGGCGCGAACTGACCGTCGAGGCCCTGGGCTTCGCAGAAACCGTCGGCCCGAACCCTGACGGCTTGTACCTGCGCATGGACGAGCGCGAAGCCCGCCTGATTGTGCTCCCGGGCGACGTAGACCAGGTTGTCGCAGTGGGCTGGGAGGTCCGCGACCAGTTCGCCCTGGCCGCCGTGGCCAAGGACGTCGAGGCCGCAGGCATCGCGGTGACCTGGCTGACCGAAGAGGAAAACGACGAGCGCGGCCTGGAGCAGGTCATCACGTTCACCGATCCAGCCGGCCACCCGGTGGAGATCTTCTTCGGCCCGCGTATGGACCACACCCCGCTGATCACCGGCTACGCGCAGAAGTTCATCACCGGCGCGCAGGGCATGGGCCACGTCGTGCTGCCGACCACCAAGATGGAGGAGACCACCTCCTTCTACACCGAGGTGCTCGGCTTCCTGCCGCGCGGCGCCGTCCGCCTGGGCCCGGAGCGCCCGGCCACCCGCTTCCGCTTCTACGGCTGCAACCAGCGCCACCACTCGCTGGCCATGGGCCCGGCTCCGCACGGCGAGGCTCCGGGCCTGGTGCACCTGATGGTGGAGGTCGAGGATCTGGACACCGTGGGCCGCGCCTACGACAAGGTGCGCCAGATGGACTTCAACATCACCGCATCGCTGGGCCGCCACACCAACGACCACATGGTTTCCTTCTACGTCCGTGCACCGGGCGGCTGGGACATCGAGTACGGCACCGACGGCATGCTCGTCGACGAGTCCTACTACACCGCCGAGGAAATCACCGCTGAGAGCTACTGGGGCCACTCGCACGAGGGCGCCGAACCGCTGGCGGCCTTCATGCCGCCGGCAGCAGTCGCCGCGGCAAACTAGTCGCAGACGCGCATGACGCTCCCCGGTGCCTGGTTGGAAACAGCCAGGCTCCGGGGAGCGTTTTTCTGTCCGGGACGACCCGTGGGGCGGATGCGCAAGACCGCTGGATGCTGGCAAGGTGGAGGCATGAAAGAACACGGACCGCGCGGCGGGTGGTTCCACCGCTCCGCGATGCGCCCCTGGCTGGCGCCGGCGGCACTCGGCTCGGCGCTGCTGCTGGGCGCCTGTTCGAACACCGAGCCCCCACCACCGACCGAAAGCGGGCAGCATACCGTGGACACCGAAGACCAGACGGCAGCGCTGCAGGCGGCGGTGGACTCCGGAAATCTGGCGGCAGCGCAGGCGGCCATCGCGGGCGGAGCGGATGCCAATGCCCGCTACGCCGACCGGATGCCCCTGCTGGTGCGCGCGGTGAAGAATGAGGACACCTCGCTGGCCGCGGCGTTGATTGAAGCCGGCGCTGACGTGAACGCAAAGGATCCGATCGAGGACTCGGCATTCCTCTATGCAGGTGCCGAAGGCCTGGACAACATCCTAGAACTCACCATCGCGCACGGCGCCGACGTCGCCAGCACCAACCGCTACGGCGGGACCGCGCTGATTCCCGCCTCGGAACACGGCTATACCGAAACCATCAAGATCCTGCTGGCTGCCGGGGTGCCTGTGAACCACGTCAACGACCTGGGCTGGACCGCGCTGCACGAAGCCATCGTGCTCGGCGACGGCGGCCCGAAGCAGGTCGAGTCGGTACGGCTGCTGCTGGACGGCGGGGCTGACCCGGGCATTCCTGACGGCAATGGTGTGCTTCCCCGCGAACTGGCAGATCTGCAGGGGTATACCGAAATCGTCAACGTGCTGGATGAGCACCTGGCGGAGCATTGAACCGCTAGTTGCTGGCCGCCGACTCCTGCTGGCGCTCCTGTTGGATCTTTTCCACCGTAGCCACCGCATCCGGGGCGAAGGCGTAAAGCTTGCCGTCGCTCTGGTGGACCCAGAAGCGTCCGCACAAGTCGGTGGTGCGGGACTGCGCTTCGTCCGGCCACCAGTCGGCTTCCAAGGTCCGCGTTGCTGAAATCTCTTCCGGGTCCATGCGCTTGACCCGCTCATCCGTGGCATAGGCCGCGGCAAGTTCCTTGCCGCTCGGCTTGCCCGGTGTTTTCACCGGGGTGCAGGACTTGCCCGGAAGTTTCCCGGCATAGTCCATGACGAAGATCCGTTCGCTGCCGGTGTTGCGCTGGACCAGTTGGACGTTGCTTCCGCCGGACGGGACCCAGCCCGGCAGGATGCCGTCCTTGACGGCCTGCTCAGAGGTGGCCGCGTTGCGGGTGGTCGACTTATCGGCCTTGTCCTGCATCAGTTCGCCGACATCGCAGCCGGTCAACGCCGCGGCGAGGGGCAGTGCCAGCAAGCTGGCCATCACATACTTTTTCTTGGGCATGCTTCAACCCTATGAATTACCGCCGCGGCGAGCATCAACGCAGGGGCGGAACCATCCCGGATACGTCTCCTACCCTGGGTGGACTCGATGCGGGACGGTTTCCGCACCGGCCCCGGTTTGGCTTCGTATCTCGGTTCGGCTGCCTACTGTTGGCGCGCCAGCCGAGAACGCTCTTCCGGAAGGGCAAAAAACCGGGGCCAGCGCCCGGCGATAACCCGTACGCCAGTTCACCACGTCCGAGCAAAAAGAAACATCACTGGAACATGAGGTGGACATGGTGCGCCGACGTACGGCGGGTTCTCGCGGGCTCCGGCCCCGGAGCTCTAGGTGGAGATCAAGCTACAACGTGATCTGCCGGTTCTGGTCCTTGTACAGCAGGTAGCGGAAATTGCTCGGTCCGCCGGCGTAGCAAGCCTGCGGGCAGAAGGCGCGCAGCGCCATGTAGTCGCCGGCTTCGACCTCGACCCAGTCGTCGTTCAGGC
Organism: Arthrobacter sp. YC-RL1; assembly: GCF_001454985.1. Lineage (NCBI taxonomy): Bacteria > Bacillati > Actinomycetota > Actinomycetes > Micrococcales > Micrococcaceae > Arthrobacter > Arthrobacter sp. YC-RL1. The sequence continues at coordinate 259,454 of NZ_CP013297.1, read as the reverse complement.
GGTAGACTGCCTTGCCCTCCAGCACGTACAGGCCGTGCTCCATGACGTGGGTTTCGGCGAACGGGATCGATGCGCCCGGCTCGAAGGTCACGATGTTCACGCCGAAGTCGTAGGCCAGGTCCTGCGGATCCAGCATGCGGGTGGTGCGCCACTTGCCGTCGGTGTCCGGCATGTGGCCCGGCTCGATGTCCTTCTCGTTGCCGACCACTGCCTTCGGGGCCGGCACGTAGTCCAGCGCCTCGTAGCGCTTGCGGATCCAGTGGAAGGTCACGATCTCGGACTCGTTGTTCTTCAGCGACCAGACGGCGTTCGGCGGAACGAAGGCGAAGCCGCCCTCGTCCAGCACATGCTCTTCGCCATCGAGCGTCAGGGTCAGCGCGCCGCCGACGACGAACAGGAAACTGGAGACCCCTGCCTGAGGTTCCGGCTTGGCGGCGCCGCCGCCCGGGGCGATCTCCACGATCACCTGGGAGAAGGTGGTGGGGCCGCCGGCGACCGGGCGGTTCAGCACCCAGGCGCGGGTGTCGGTGAACTCCGGGAACACGCTGGTGACGATGTCGCGCAGCACACCCTTGGGGATCACGGTGTAGGCCTCGGTGACGATCGCGCGGTCGGTCAGCAGGTCGGTCTGCGGCGGGTGGCCGCCGTAGGTGTTGTAGTACGGGCTCTTCACCTGGGCTGGAACGGTCATGGGAAAATCTCCTAGTTTGCGTGGGAGCGATTCAGCGCGATCGCTTCCAGTTCGGCAAGTGTAATTTGGGCAAGATCGGTGACTTCCTGCGCGCCCACCGCGCCGCAGGCCACCCCGCGGTGGATGTAGCGCGCCAGGGCACGGGCGGTGGCGGGCTCGTCCATGATGGCCGATTCGATCTTGTGCACGTAGTTGCGCAGGCGGGTGCCGGCCGCTTCCAGCCCTTCGCGGAAGAAGGCGAAGGTGGCCAGGTAGCGGGTCACCAGATGGTTTTCGTGCATGTCCCAGCCCTGGTAGATGCCGCGGGTGAGGTGGCGGGTGACCAGGCGGGCGTGCAGCGCCCAGGCGGCGGCGACGTTCTCCGGGTCGCCGGCCGGGATGATGTTGGTGGAGCCGTCGGACAATTCCACGCCGGTGCCGGCCACGGCGACCTGCATGACGTCCTTGGCGAAGTCGGCCACCGGATGCTCCATGGACTGGTAGCCGGCGGCCACCCCCAGCGAGGCCGAGTAGTCATAGGTGCCGTAGTGCAGAGAGGAGACCCGTCCCTGGCCGGCGTGGATCAGGGCGGCGACCGGGTGGCTGCCGTCCGCGGCGATGATCACCTGCGGGGTCTCGACCTGCACCTCGAAGCGGATGCGCCCGTTCTCCAGGCCGTGCGCTTCCTCCAGCTTTTCGGCCAGGAAGACCATGGCTTCGACCTGGTCCACGGTGGTGACCTTGGGCAGCGTCAGGCGCAGCCCCTCGGGAAGGGGGCCGTTGGCGAGAAGCCGCGAGATAAACAGGTCCAGGGTGCGGATGCCGCGGGCCCGGGTGGGGGCCTCGAAGCACTTGAAGCGGATTCCGATATAAGCCGGGGCCTTGCCGGCGGCTACGGCGGCGGATACCGAGTCGGCGGCGGCCAGGGCCGCTGCATCCTCCTCGGCATCCGGCCGATTGCCGTAGCCGTCTTCAAAGTCCAGACGCAAATCTTCGATGGGTTCGCTCGCCAGCTTCGCGGCCACCAGCTCGCCCAGGCGCTCCGGTTCGGCCAGGTTCAGCTTGGCTGCCAGCTTGGCCAGCCCCGCGGCGTTGCCGGCGGCGGCCAGGGCGTTGGAGCCCCAGGCCTCCGGCAGGCCGATGGTGAACTTGTCCCCCGGCACGTACACGGTGTGCACGGGCTGGCGGACGCCGGTATCCCCCGGGTAGGCGGATTCCAGCAGCTGGTCGGTAGCGGCCAGCTTGGCTTCTACCGCGGCGAGCGTTGACTCATCGAAGACGTTGCTCATGGCTTGGTCACGTATTCCTTTTCCAGTAGTTCGTAGGCGCCGGTGGTGAGGAAGTCTGCGAAGTCCTCGTCGCGTCCGGAGACCAGGGTGCCGATCAGCGTGGCGGCCGGCTCGTAGTACTTCGCGAAGCGCTCGGCGTCGTTGACCTCCCCGCGCAGCTTCTCTACCTCTTCGTCCAGGATGCTTGCCACCAGTTCGGCGGTGATGGTGTTGCCGGTGTCGGCGGCCACGACCTTGTTGCGGATCTGCTGCCAGATCTGCGAGCGGGAGATTTCCGCGGTGGCGGCGTCCTCCATCAGGTTGTGGATTGCCACGGCGCCGTTGCCCGAGAGCCACACGGCGGTGTAGGCCACTGCCACGTAGAGGTTCAGGCGCACGCCGGCCTCGGTGACCGAGCCCGGGGCGCTGGCGATGTCCAGCAGCTGCTCCGCGGTGACCTCGACCTCCGGACGCTGCTTGTCCAGCTGGTTCGGCTTGCTCCCCAGCACGGAGTCGAAGACCTCCATGCAGGTGCCGACCAGGTCCGGGTGGGCAACCCAGGAGCCGTCGAAGCCGTCGTTCGCTTCGCGGGTCTTGTCCGCGCGCACCTTCTCGAAGGCCGCGGCGGTGACTTCAGGTTCGCGGCGGTTCGGGATGAAGGCCGCCATGCCGCCCATGGCGAAGGCGCCGCGCTTGTGGCAGGTCTTGACCAGCAGTTCGGTGTAGGCGCGCATCATCGGCGCGGTCATCGAGACATCCGCGCGGTCGGGCATGATGAACGCGTCGCCGGCTTCGCGGAAGGTCTTGATGATGGAGAACAGGTAGTCCCAGCGCCCGGCGTTCAGGCCCGAAACGTGGTCGCGCAGCTCGTAGAGGAACTCGTCCATCTGGAAGGCGGCAGGGATGGTCTCGATGAGCATGGTGGCGCGCACCGTGCCGTACTCGATGCCCAGTTCGGCCTGCGCGAAGGTGAAGACCTCGTTCCACAGGCGCACCTCCAGGTAGTGCTCCATCTTCGGCAGGTAGTAGAACGGTCCCTGGCCGGATTCGGCGAGCACCTTCGCGTTGTGGAAGAAGTGCAGGCCGAAGTCGACCAGCGCGCCGACGCCCGGCTTGCCATCGATCAGCACGTTGTTCTCCGGCAGGTGCCAGCCGCGCGGGCGGACCACCACGGTGGCCAGCGGCGCATCGGTGCGCAGTGCGTAGGACTTTCCGGTCTTCTCATCGGTGAAGGCCAGCTTGCCGCGGGCGGCGTCCGACAGGTTCTTCACCGCGTCGATAACGTTGTTCCAGCTCGGGGTGGAGGCGTCCTCGAGGTCCGCCAGCCACACCTTGGCGCCGGAGTTCAGTGCGTTGATTGCCATCTTGGCGGGGGTGGCCGGGCCGGTGATCTCCACGCGGCGGTCCTGCAGCGCTGCAGGCGCCTCGGCGACCTTCCAGTCGCCGTTGCGGACCTCTTCGGTGGCCGGGTCGAAGTCGATGGCCTTGGCATCGGAGAACTGCTTGCGGCGCACGTCGCGGGCGGCCAGCAGCTCGTTGCGGGTTCCGGCGAACTTCTGGTGCAGCTTCTCGATGAATGCCAGCGCGTCATCCGAGAGGATGTCTGCCGCGCCGTCGAACTCCGGAATGCGGGATAGTGAAATGCTCATGTGGGTTGCTCCTTAACCTCTGTGCTCTGTTCCAGTGATGCGGCCCGAAAGGGCCAGGGGTGACTAGCCCCGGGTTGTGGTTAGTCCTTTGCCGCGGCGAGTTCCACCGCGACGGCCACGTCGGTGGCGACCTGCGGGTCGAACACCGAAGGGATGATGAAGCCGGGGTTCAGCTCATCGTCGGTTACCCGGGCGGAAATCGCGTCTGCGGCGGCCAGCAGCATCTCATCGGTGATGTCTGCGACGCCGGCATCCAGCAGGCCGCGGAAGAAGCCCGGGAAGGCCAGGACGTTGTTGATCTGGTTCGGGAAGTCACTGCGTCCGGTGGCGACCACCGCCGCGTGACGACCTGCAACCTCCGGATCCACCTCTGGATCCGGGTTGGCCATGGCGAAGACGATCGCTCGCTCGTTCATTGCGGCGATGTCGGCTTCGTCCAGGACATTCGGGGCGGAGACGCCGATGAAGACGTCGGCGTTGACCACGGCTTCCTTCAGCGATCCGGAGAAATTCTCGGGGTTGGTGTTCTGCGCCAGCCACACGCGGTGCTCGTCGGAGTACTGCTCGTCGCGGGTGATCGCGCCGTTGCGGCCGCAGGCGATGATGTTCTTCGCTCCGCGGGCCGCCAGCAGCTGGATGATGGCGTTGCCTGCGGCGCCCACGCCGGAGACCACGATGCGCACGTCCTCGATCTTCTTCTCGACGACCTTCAGCGCGTTGGCCAGGGCGGCCAGGGTGACGATGGCGGTGCCGTGCTGGTCGTCGTGGAAGACCGGGATGTCCAGTTCCTCGCGCAGCCGGGCTTCGATCTCGAAGCAGCGCGGGGCGGCGATGTCTTCAAGGTTCACGCCGCCGTAGACCGGGGCCAGCGCCTTGACGATCTTGACGATTTCGTCGGTGTCCTGGGTGTCCAGGCAGACCGGCCAGGCGTCGACGTCGGCGAACTGCTTGAACAACGCGGCCTTGCCTTCCATGACCGGAAGGGCCGCCGCCGGGCCGATGTTGCCCAGTCCCAGCACGGCGGAGCCGTCGGTGACCACGGCGATGGTGTTGCGCTTGACCGTCAGGTTGCGGGCATCGGCGGGGTTCTCCGCGATGGCCATGCAGACGCGGGCCACACCCGGGGTGTAGGCGCGGGAGAGGTCGTCGCGGTTGCGCAGGGCGACCTTCGGGACGACTTCGAGCTTGCCGCCAAGGTGCATCAGGAAGGTGCGGTCCGAGACGTTGCGGACGTTGACGCCGTCCAGCCCGTTGAGCGCGTCGCGGACCTTCTCGCCGTGGGCGACATCCATGGTGTTGCACGAAACGTCGACCACCATGTGGGTGTGGTGCGATTCGGTCACGTCGAGGGCGGTGATGTGGGCACCAGCCGAGCCAACCGCTGCAGCCAGTTCGCTGGTCGCGGTAATCGACGCTGGGGTCTCTACGCGAAGCGTCAATGAATATCCCGGGCTAGGTGCTGCCATGAGGTCCTCCTGTAAAAGTTTCCGTATAGTGGATACTAATATCCTCAAAATGAAAACGCAAGGCCATTTTGTGCAGTATGACACAACTTTTCACACTAATTTTTCTCGCATCATGGAATCTCTGTTCATCATGGGGCTATTCTTAGAGAAAAGATTTCGCATCGCAGAAGTTAAGTGCCGACAACTTCCACGATTCAGAGGCACCGAGGAGTCGTATATGACGCAGACAACCAGCAAGTCGACCACCGGCGGCGTCCAGTCCGTCGAGCGCGCCTTTGAATTGCTCGAAGTCATCGCCCGAGCCGGCGGCGAAGCCGCGCTGAGCGAATTGGCCGCCGACACCCCGCTGCCGCTGCCGACCATCCACCGCTTGCTGCGCACGCTCGTGGGCGTGGGCTATGTGCGCCAGCTGCCCAACCGCCGCTACTCGCTGGGCCCTCGCCTGATCCGCTTGGGCGAGGTCGCCAATCGCCAGCTGGGCGCCTTGGCCTCGCCGGTGCTCAAGGAATTGGTCGCCAAGCTGGGCGAATCAGCGAATATCGCCGTGCTGGACGGCGACATGGTCACCTATATCGCCCAGGTGCAGTCCCCGCACTCAATGCGCATGATCACCGAGGTGGGACGCCGCGCCATGCTGCATAACTCTGGCGTCGGCAAGGCGGTGCTCTCGGTGCTGGACGACGAGCGCGTCCAGCGCCTCGTGGCCCAGGCCGGCATGCCGCCGAAGACCGCCAACACCATCACGACCCTGGGCAAGCTGTTCACCGATGTGGAGGCGACCCGCGAGCGCGGCTACGCCATCGACGAGGAAGAGCAGGAGCTGGGCGTGCGTTGCATCGCCGTCCCGGTGCCCGGAGCGCCAACTCCGATGGCCATCTCGGTCTCCGGCCCCGTCACCCGCGTCGACGAGGCATTCATGCAGCATGCGGTCCCGGAACTGCAGGAAGCCGCGCGCGAGCTCGGCCGCCAACTGGTGGCCGCCGCCGACTAGCCATTCAAGCCCTGCTGCCCCGGGCCGCCGGCATGTCATCATGCGGCGCCCGGGCAGTTTCTTGTTAATAGGCGTGGAGCTTGATGCGCGCTATTCGAGGATCTCGCTGGCAAAGCTCACTGAGCCCGAGCTGGTCTTGGTGCTCCACGCCAGGGCCTTGTCGTTGCCGAAAATATTCTCGAAGTTGTTTTCCGGGCTGAAGGCGAACAGCTCGCCCGTCGACGCATCGAGAGCTACCGCTTCGTTGCCAAGAGACCCCAGTTCCTCCATCTGCTCCGCAGACCAGGCAATGAAGGAGTAGGATCCCGAGGTTGACTGCCCGAAGGGGATCCGGCCATCCGGTATCTCGATGAGCCAAGCCTGCTTGGTCTCGAAATTCAGCACGGCCACGTTGAAGCTGTTCTCGCCCCTGTCAAGGTTGAAGCTCAGGGTGGAACCGCCATTCATGATCGGCCTCGGGCTATACGGATCGCCGCTGAATCCACCCAGTTCGAACTCTTCCGTGGCGTGGAGCAATTCAGTGCCGTCGAGCAGCTGCACGCCGCCGATCTGGTTCATTGTGTCCTCGGATTGAGGATCTTCCTGCGTGAGCACGGCGACACCCCGGTCGGTGCGGTAGACGGCCCCCGCGTTCTCTGCTTCCACTTTTTTGCTTCCGCCGGCCAACGGGATCGATACCACCCGGCGGCTCTTCGCGTCCGCTTCGCTCCAGTACACCTTGCCGCCGTCCAGAACGAGGGACTCGCTGTTCGAGTCGCTGGCCTTCTGGAAGTCCTTGATCTCCTGGATCCCGTCCTTGTCGTCGTAGGCCATCAGGGTGGTTGCGCTTCCGCCGTCGACTCCGCGGACCGTAGCCACCACGGTATCGCCTTGGATGGACCAGGAGGTGTCGTCAGTGGCGGCGTCCCGCTTGGAATCGGCCCAGTACAGCGAGTACTTCCCTGTTTCGTCGACGGTGTACGGCAGGCCCTTGCTCAGTACGACGGGTCGGGCATCACTCAAGACGCCCAGCAGTTGCTCCCCCTCGGGAAGATCGTGCGCTGCGCGATCGGAGATGGCGTCGCCGGGCGGCTTCACCGCGTCCCCCACTGAAACAACTGAAGCCTCAACCGTCGTGCCATCCGCCCAGCTCAGACCCTCGATCTGGCGCCGCCGTTCAGCCGCCGGCTGGCTGGCATCCTCCGTCGTCGAGGTGCCCGAAGCGCTGGAAGAAACGCGCGGAGGATTCGAGGCTTCCGCAGACTGCTCCACGCCACTTACTCCGCTGGAGCAGGAGGCCAGGACGAGTCCAAGTCCGCATATTCCTGCGATAACGGTCGGAGGACGGATTGTTCGAGTCGATGGTGGCATGGATGGATTACCTCCATAAATATCGGATTAGGTCCGTTCCGCCCATGGTTCATTAATCTATCGATGTTTACAACCCCTGGCCGGGAATCGTGATCTTCGCGCTACCGCACGTTAACCAGTCCCCGGCCAACAAGCCAGGTCCCCGCCGGGGAAGCGCCGCCGCACCCCTATAGGACAGTTCCCCGGCCATCAGGCTGCAGATCCCTGTTATCGGGACTGCGCGACGGACAGGGCTGCGGCTTGGCTAGCATGATCTAACTCAGGACCCACTTCCCGGCGTCGTTCATAGGAGACCGCTTCATGGCATCGAAAACCGTTCTTGCACCCGTCAAAATCGATCAGCTCGAAGTCGACCTGCTGGTCATCGGTTCCGGCACCGGGCTGGCCACTGCGCTGGCCGCCAAGGAGCTCGGCCTCAACGTTGCCGTGGCCGAGAAAACCAAGTACGTGGGCGGCTCCACCGCCCGCTCGGGCGGCGCCTTCTGGATTCCCGCCAACACGGTGCTCAAGCGCGACGGCGCCGTTGATTCCCTGGACCGCGGCGAGAAGTACATCGAATCCGTCGTGGACGGCTCGGGCCCGGCGGAGCGCTGGAAGGCCTTCCTGGAATACGGCGACGAAACCGTCAAGATGCTCGAACGCATGACCCAGCTGAACTTCTTCTGGTCCAAGGGATACTCCGACTACCACCCCGAAAAGCCGGGCGGCAGCGCCGCCGGACGCTCGGTCGAATCGCGCCCCTTCGACCTGAACAAGCTCGGCGACCAGCTCGGCCGCTTCCAGCCGGCCACCATGGCAGCGCCCATGCCAATGCCGGTGACCGGCGCCGACTACAAGTGGATGAACCTCATTGCCAAGGCGCCGCACAAGGCATTCCCGCTGATCGCGAAGCGCCTGATCCAGGGCGCCGGCGGACTGCTTCTCGGCCGCAACTACAGCGCCGGAGGCCAGGCCATCGCCGGCGGCATGTATGCCGGGGCCCTTGATGCCGGCATTCCCGTCTGGACTGAAGCGAAGCTGGTCGACCTTGAATTCACCGATGGCGTTGTCACCGCGGCGGTCCTGGAACAGTCCGGCGAACGCGTGAGCGTGCGCACCAAGTACGGCGTGGTGCTGGCCGCCGGCGGCTACGACCACAACATGAAGATGCGCCAGGAGCACCAGAGCCCCTCGCTGGTCGAGGACCTGAGCCTGGGCGCCAAGGGCAACCACGGCGATGCCATCGAATTGGCGCAGAAGCACAACGCCCAGCTGGCAAGCATGCAGCAGTCCTGGTGGTTCCCGGCCGTGTCGCCGCTCAAGCCCGGCGGCTCGGCCAAGATCCTGCTGGCCGAGCGTTCGCTGCCCGGATCGTTCATGGTGGACCGGTCGGGACGCCGCTTCATCAACGAGTCCACCGACTACATGAGCTTCGGCCAGGAGATCCTGCGCCGCGAGGCGGACGGCGATCCGGTGGGCGAGATGTGGCTCATCTTCGACCAGACCTACCGCGACAGCTACATCTTCGCCGGGCAGTGCTACCCGCGCATGGCCCTGCCCGAGTCCTGGTACAAGGCGGGCATCGCCCACAAGTCGTCCTCGATCAGCAAGCTCGCGAACAAGATCGAGGTTCCCGCGCAGGCGCTGGAACAGACCCTGTCGGCATTCAACGAGGGCGCCGGAACCGGCATCGACGACCAGTTCGGCCGCGGCGAGTCGGCCTACGACCGCTACTACGGCGACCCGACCCAGAATCCGAACCCGAACCTGCGCGCGCTGGACGGCAAGACCTACTACGCGGTGAAGATCGTGCTATCGGACCTGGGCACCTGCGGCGGCGTAATGACCGACGCCCAAGGCCGCGTGCTGGACAATTCCGGCGACGTCATCGAGGGGCTCTACGCCCAGGGCAATACCGCCGCGAACATCTTCGGCAACGTGTACCCGGGGGCCGGCGCCACGATTGGGCAGGGGCTGGTCTTCGGCACCATCATCGCCACCCATGCAGCGCAGAAGGCCCGCGAACTGGTCCGCAGCGCCTAGCCTTCGTTACCTTCCGAGACCGCGGCCGCGCCGGCTGGACAGGCAGCAGTGAACACCGGATCCTTCGGATCCGCCCACTGCCGCCGCCCCAGCCAGGCGCGGCCGTCTGCGTTTAGGAGGAACCGTGCACCGGTCCACCACGGTGCCTGCGGCTACTGGGCGAACTGCGTCTCGTAGAGTTCGGTGTACTTCCCGCCCAGGCCCAGCAGCTCGTTGTGCGTTCCGCGCTCGATGATGCGCCCGCCCTCGACCACCAGGATCTGGTCCGCGGAGCGGATGGTCGACAGCCGGTGCGCGATGATCAGCGCGGTGCGGTTTTCCAGCGCCTCGGTCAGGGCCGCCTGGACTGCTGCCTCGTTGGCGGAGTCCAGCGCGGCGGTGGCCTCGTCCAGGATCACGACCTGCGGGGCGGCAAGCAGCAGCCGGGCGATGGTCATGCGCTGGCGTTCGCCGCCGGACAGCCGGTAGCCGCGCTCGCCCACCACGGTGTCCAGCCCGTCGGGCAGTGCGGCGATGACCGGCTTCAGCCGCGCGCGTTCAAGCGCTTCCCAGATCTGCGTATCGTCGGCCCCGGGTCGGGCGAGCAGCAGGTTGGAGCGGATCGACTCGTGGAACAAGTGCCCGTCTTGGGTGACCATGGAGACGGTTTCGCGCAGCGAGTCGAGCTTCAGCTCGCGGATATCGGTTCCCGCCAGCTCGACGGCTCCGGAATCCACGTCGTAGAGCCGGGCCAGCAGCGAGGCGATGGTCGACTTTCCGGCGCCCGAGGAGCCGACCAGGGCGACGGTCTGCCCTGCCTTCACCTCGAAATCGATGTCATGCAGGACTTCCTGCCCGCCGCGGGTATCCAGCACCGCGACCTCTTCCAGGGACGCGAGCGAGACCTTGTCAGCGCTCGGGTAGGAGAAGTTCACGTGGGAGAACTTCACGGGCACCGGCCCGGGTTCCAGGCGGCGGGCGTCGGGCGCATCGGTGATCAGCGGCTGGAGGTCCAGCACCTCGAACACGCGGTCGAAGCTGACCAGCGCACTGGTGATTTCCACGCGGGCATTGGCCAGCGCGGTCAGCGGAGCATACAACCGGGTCAGCAGCATACCCAGGACCACCACGTCGCCAGCGGCCAGGTCGCCACGCACCGCATACATGCCTCCAAGGCCATATACCAAGGCCAGCGCCAGTGCGGCGACCAGGGTCAGGGTCGCGACGAAGTAGTACTGGCGCATGGTGACCTTGATGCCGATGTCCCGCACGCGGCCCGCGCGGAGCGCGAACTGGTGGGATTCGTCCTTGGGCCGGCCGAAGAGCTTGATCAGCGTCGCTCCGGGCGCCGAGAAGCGCTCGGTCATCTGCGTCCCCATTGAGGCGTTCAGATCCGCGGATTCCTTGCGCAGCAGCGCCACCGACTTGCCGAAGTGCCGCGCCGGCAGCAGGAAGACCGGAAGCAGCACGAGCGCAATGGCGGTGACCTGCCAGGAAGTCGTGAACATGACCGCCGCGGTGAGGATCAGGGCCACGGTGTTGGACACCAGCCCGGACAGGGTCCCGGCGAAGGCCGCCTGCGCGCCGATGACGTCGTTGTTCAGGCGGCTGACCAGCGCCCCGGTGCGGGTTCTGGCGAAGAATGCCACCGGCATCTTCTGCACGTGGTCGAACACCGCGGTGCGCAGGTCGTAGATGATTCCCTCGCCGAGCTTGGAGGAGAACCAGCGGACCACGACGGAAACGATCGCGTCCAGCACCGCCACCAGCGCGATGACCAGCGCCAGGTTGACGATGATCCGGATGCCGCTGCGGGCGACGATTTCATCCACGATCCGGCCGGCGAGCACCGGGGTGATGACGGCAAGCACCGCCGAGCAGATGGAGAAGAGCACGAAGATGAGCAGCCGGGTCTTGTAGCCTGCGGCGAATTGCAGAACGCGTTTGGGTGTTGTCGGCGCGTAGGCCTTGCCTTTGTCCCCCGACAGCTTCCAGAGGGAATGCCAGGCGGCATTTTCCATGCTCATTGTGTCTTCTCGCGTTCCTACTCGGGCGAATGCTGCAACCTACCTGCCCATGGTGCCAGCTGGCAGGCAGCTGATTCCAGCTAGGGTCAGCTTAGGCGGCGGCCCTCGCCTCCAGAACCGTTACCGGCCGAGTTTCCGGACGTCCCGCAAGCCCGGAGCCTCCGCCGCGCAGCATGGTACTTCGAAGGCAATCCGTCCGACCTGCTGGATTCCGCCGCATGGCGAGGCCAATTGCCAGCACCCCCGGAGCAGCACCCTGGACTGCAGTCCCCCGCGCGCCGCAGCCTCCCCTACGCCGCCCGGATTGCCGATCTCGAATCTTGACCTCTCCGGAAAGATCGGCATACACCCTAGACTTATACCCCCGGGGGGTATATTCTCGATGCTGAACGGCGGATCCGAGCACCTCTCGGAATTTGCCGACCCATCCGAAATTACAAGCAAGGGAGGACATCATGAGTACCCAACGGCATTCAGGGCATCCCGTGGAGCACGACCAGCACCCCGGACATGAGCATCCAGCGCCCCGGAAGCACGGCGCATCCCATGGGCACGGAACACCCGCAGGCCACGGGGAGCACCAAGGCCATCAGATGCACGAAGATCACTCCGCGCATTCCGGCCACGCGGGACACGGCGGGCACGGCGGTCATGCCGCCGCCTTCCGGAACAAGTTCTGGCTGAGCCTGGTCCTCGCGCTGCCCGTGGTGTTCTTCAGCCCCATGGTTTCGCACATGCTCGGCTACCACCTGCCTGAAGTCCCGGGCGCCGCCTGGATTCCACCGGTCCTCGGCACCGTCATCTACTTCTACGGCGGCTGGCCGTTCTTGGCCGGCGGCGTTTCCGAGATCTCCTCGCGCCGGCCAGGCATGATGCTGCTGATTTCCATGGCCATCACCGTGGCGTTTGCGGCCTCCTGGGTGACCAGCCTGGGCATCGGCGGGTTCATGCTGGACTTCTGGTGGGAGCTGGCGCTGCTGGTGGTCATCATGCTGCTGGGCCACTGGATGGAAATGCGGGCGCTCGGCCAGGCCTCCGGGGCGCTGGATGCGCTGGCAGCGCTGCTGCCCGACGAGGCCGAACGCGTCACCGAGTCCGGCACGGAAACCGTCTCGCTGGGCGAGCTGGCCGCCGGCGACCTGGTGCTGGTCCGCTCCGGCGCCCGCGTTCCGGCCGACGGCACCATCGAGCAGGGTGGCGCCGAATTCGATGAATCGATGATCACCGGCGAATCCAAGACCGCCGCGCGTTCGGCCGGGGACAAGGTCGTGGCCGGCACCGTGGCTACCGACAACGCGGTGCGCATCCGGGTCGAGGCGGTGGGCGAGGAAACCGCGCTGGCCGGAATCCAGCGGCTGGTCTCCGAGGCGCAGTCCTCCTCCTCCAAGGCGCAGGCGCTGGCCGACCGTGCCGCCGCCTGGCTGTTCTGGTTCGCGCTGGGCGCGGGCGTGATCACCTTCATCACCTGGATGCTGCTCGGCGCCCCGGATGATGCCGTCATCCGCACGGTCACCGTCCTGGTCATCGCCTGCCCGCACGCCCTGGGCCTTGCCATTCCGCTGGTCATCGCGATTTCCACCGAGCGCGCGGCCCGGGCCGGCGTGCTGATCAAGAACCGCATGGCGCTTGAACGCATGCGCACCGTCGACGTGGTGCTATTCGACAAGACCGGCACCCTCACCGAGGGCGCCCACGCGGTGACCGGCATCGCGGCCGTCGCGGGCATGCCCCGCACCCGGCTGCTGGCGCTGGCCGCAGCAGCTGAATCCGACAGCGAGCACCCAGTGGCCCGCGCCATCGTCCGCGCAGCGAACGAGGATCCCGAGGCGAAGTCCTTGGGCCTGGCCGGACGCGATTTCAGCTCGGCCACGGGCCGCGGCGTGCGCGCCGAGGTCGACGGCTCGCTGATCGAGGTGGGCGGCCCGAACCTGCTGCACGAGAAACAGCTGCAGCCTCCGGCCGAGCTGGCCGGGCAGACCGGGCAGTTCATGCAGCGCGGAGCGGGCATCCTGCACGTGCTGCGCGACGGGGAAATCATCGGTGCGCTGGCGCTGGAGGACCAGGTGCGCCCCGAATCCCGGGCCGCTATCCGGGAACTGCACGCCCGCGGCGTGAAGGTGGCGATGATTACCGGCGATGCCCACCAGGTGGCCGAGGCAGTCGCCGCGGACCTGGGCATCGACGAGGTCTTCGCCGACGTGCTGCCGCAGGACAAGGACTCCAAGGTCCGCGCCCTGCAGGAGCGCGGGCACAAGGTGGCCATGGTGGGCGACGGCGTCAACGACGCCCCGGCGCTGGCTAGAGCGGAGGTCGGCATCGCCGTCGGCGCCGGCACCGACGTGGCCATGGAATCTGCCGGCGTGGTGCTGGCGGGCAGCGATCCGCGTGCGGTGCTCTCCATGATCGACCTGTCCCGCGCCAGCTACCGCAAGATGCTGCAGAACCTGGCTTGGGCCACCGGCTACAACGTGCTCTCCGTGCCGCTGGCCGCGGGCGTGCTGGCGCCGGTCGGCTTCGCGCTCTCCCCGGCGGTCGGCGCGGTGCTGATGTCGCTGTCGACCATCGTCGTCGCACTGAACGCGCAGCTGCTGCGCCGGGTGGAGCTCGACCCGCGGCAGCTGGCTTGAACCACGGCGCACTGACTCTGGATAGACTGATGCGGGTGAGCGACGACCAAGAATCCAGCACTGGCGCACCGGCCCCCGCCAAGCGCGGCCGCCCCCGGCAGGCGGGGAAAAACGAGCAGATCCTGGGCGCAGCGCAGCAGCTGCTGGCCGAATGCGGATTCGCGGCATTCACCATGGACGCAGTGGCAACCCGCGTCGGGGCGTCCAAAGCCACGATTTACCGCCGCTGGTCATCCCGCACGCAGCTGCTGGCCGAGGCCATCAGCACCCTTGAGTGGTCCGCAAAGGCACCGGACACCGGGAGCCTGCGCGCCGACCTGATTGCGCTGGCCGACGTATGGTTCGCCGAAGACCCACAGCGCGATGCGATCTTCGTGAACCTGCTCGCGGCGCTGCCGCAGGACGATACGCTGCACGAGCTCTACATCTCCAAGCTCGCCGGACCGCGGGCCGAATTGGTGAAGCAGGTCCTCGACCAGGCGGCGGCCCGCGGCGAGCTGGCCACGACGGCCGCCGTGGAGAGAACCCGCGGCATCATCCCGGGACTGGTCTTCCACCGTTTGGCGGTCGAACGGCTGCCGGTGGACCGCGCCTACATCACCTCGCTCATCGACCACGTCGTCCTCCCCGTGCTGCAGCGCTGCGCCATCAACGCCTGAGATTCCAGCAAGCGCCGCGAAACCCCGTTGCCAACAAGTCGCTGACAACCGCACAAGCCGCGCGCCGAGACCCATGTTCCAGTTCGCTACGGAGTCTCGGCACGTTTTCATGCCGCTGAAGCAGCAACCCGAGCCAGGTCCGCAGCCCCGATAAGTCCCGCCGAAGGCCCCAGTTGTGCGCGGCAGACCTGCGCGAAGGGGCGGTATCCGCGCCCGGACAGCGTGCGCCGGTAGTGCGCTTCGGCGACGGCCAGCAGCTCGGTCTGCGCGGAGCCCAAACCGCCGCCGATGACCACCATGCCCGGATCCAGCACTGAGACCAGATTCGAGATGCCCAGGCCCAGCCACTGGCCCATCTCCTCGATCAGGTCGCGGCAGGCCGAGTCCCCGGCTGCTGCCAGCTCGGTGACCAGCGCGCCGGTCACCGCTGCAGGGTCGTCGTTGCAGGCCTCGCGCAAGTTGTGGGCGATGGGCGACTTGGAACGCACCAGCTCCGCGCCGTCGCGGCCCAACGCATTGCCGGAGGCGTATTGCTCCCAGCAGCCGCGGTTACCGCAGGCGCAGCGGTGCCCGCCGGGCACGATCACTTGATGGCCGAATTCGCCGGCGATACCCGAGTTCCCGCGGTACATTTCGCCACCGAGGATAATCGACCCGCCGATCCCGGTGCCAAGGGTCAGGCAGACCACGTCGTTGACTCCGCGGGCGGCGCCGAAGCGGTATTCGGCCCATCCCGCCGCGTCCGCGTCGTTGACCAGGGTGACCGGCCGGCCCAGCTGGCTTTCCAGCCGATCGCGCACCGGCTCGTCGCGCCAGGACAGGTGCGGGCTGAACAGCACCCGGCTTGAGTCGCGGTTCATCCAGCCGGCGGCGCCCACGCCCACGGGGCAGTGCAGGCCGCCGTCGTCCAGCTCCCGGACGAGCTCCACGATGGCCCGCTCGGTGGCGGCCACGTCACGGGCGGGCGTGGGGCGGTGGATCTGCCTGGTGACGGCGCCGTGGGCGTCCACCAGTGCAGCCCGGATCTTGGTTCCGCCAATGTCGACGCCGATGGAAGGTTCGGAGGGTTGCATAGTCACACAGCATAAACCCGGCCGCGGCCATCCCGGAAAGCGGAGGACGTTCTTGATGCGCTACCCGGCCGCTGGGGCCGTGCCGGGCTCCTCCTGTTCGCGGACCCCGGAGGCCTCGATCAGCACCACCAGCAGCACCATGACGGCCGCGGCGCCCAGCACCGAGATCACCGCAATCTGCACGTCGGATTCGGCGGTGGGCGTCAGCTGCGCCAGCAGCGGAGCGCAGCCGATCAGCAACGCGCCCACGGGGAACAGCCACTTGTACGCGCCGCGCAGGCACAGTCGCAGGATCAGCACCCAGACGCCCAGGAGGAAAACCGACACCGGAATGCTCAGCGTGGCCACCGCCGCGGCGGAGCTCAGCCCCGAGCTGCCGGCCTCGTGGTCGAGCAGCACCTTGACTCCGGCGGAAAACGCGCCGGCGGCGGCGAAGACAAAATAGTGGCCGTAGCCGAAGATCATCGGCGCCCGGCGCCTGCGCAGCCAGGCACTGGCGTTCGAAGAGAAGTACACCCACCACAGGCCGGCGGCCAGGATGAATCCGCCCACGCCAAGCAGCGAAAACTGGAGCAGCTGGTTGGCGTTCTCGACGGCGTTGGCCGCCGCGATGGTGGAGGCCAGCACCGATTCGCCCAGCACGATCAGCGTGAAGCATCCGTAACGGTCGGCGATGTGCTCCGGATGCCATGGCGTCTGGCCGCTCCGTTCGGCGATCAACGGCACCAGCAGCTCCAAGGCGACCAACAGGAGGAACACCGGTACGGCCCATCCGGCGGGAGCCAGCGGATAGCAGACCCAGAACACCTGCACCACTGCGATGCCCACCGCGTAGCGCAAGGCGGTGTTCCGCAGCCCGGCATGGCTGCGCGAGGCCCGGATCCACTGCACGACCAGCGCCAGGCGCATCACCACGTATCCGGCGATGATGAGGTGGAAATTCCCGTCGGCCATCGCCGGGGTGGTTCCCACCGCCAGGATCACCACGCCAGCCATCTGGGTTAGCGCCAGCACCCGGTAGAGCCAGTCATCCGCGTCGAAGGCGCTGGCGAACCAGGTGAAATTCATCCAGGCCCACCACACCGCGAAAAATACCATCAGGTAGGCCCGCAGCCCGCCGGCGATATCGGCGTGGGTTTCGGCGGCCACCAGCTGGGCGGAGGCCAGCGAGACGGATACCGCGAAAATCAGGTCGAAGAACAGTTCCAGCGGACTGGAAGACCTGAAGATCTCCGAGGGATCCCTCGGGCGCATGCGTTTCACCCGCAGTTTGCCCGGGGCGTAGGGATGGTTGTCCTGCACGGCGACCACGCTTCGTTCCTGAGTCTAAAAAGTATCTGTTGCTCAAGAATACGAAGCTCGGCGGCAAATATTCCACGTCCGGTGTGGAAAACCTGTGTTTGGTCCGGCCGCCTTGGCCGCGTGGGATGTACAATTTTTCCGCCCCGGCGAGCGCAACGACGCTGCTCTGCCAAGGTGGTCTGGCGTGGAGCATTGCTGGCGGCTTTGCGGACAAGGACTAAACCCTGCCTCATCAAAATGCAGGCCGTGCTTGTGTGGGCGAGTGTCCATCTGCAGCAGCCCTGTCTCGCAGGGCTTTCCGGTGCTCGGGAAACAGTGATCCCTGCACCTGTCGCGAGATCGGCGCCTTCCCTGGCTTCCGAGGCCGGCCGCCTGCGCTCCTGATCGACCGCACTGGAAAAACCGGCGTCCGGCATGAGTCGAGTCACATGGCCGCTTGTCCGGTCCGCCTTTCACCACACCGTGCCGACGTCCTGGATCGAATCACCCGCCAAATCACGACTAGGGTTGTTCGATGTGCATGAAAACGGAAAGCACCGTATACCAAAGGAGAGCTCCGTGGCCCCGGAATCACCCAAACCACCGCAGCAGGACCATTCTGCGGTGCCCGAGGCATCGGAAGAAATGCGGCGCGGACTGAAAAACCGCCATCTTCAGCTGATCGCCATTGGCGGTGCTATCGGCACCGGCCTATTCATGGGTTCAGGCCAGATCGTATCGGTGTCCGGGCCTTCGAGCATCTTCGTCTACGCGATCATCGGCTTTTTCGTTTTCCTGGTCATGCGCATGCTCGGCGAGCTGCTGTTGTCCAATCTCCACTACAAAACCTTTGGCGATATTGCCAAGGATTTCCTCGGGCCTTGGGCCGGCTTCTTCGTGTCATGGAACTACTGGTTTTCGTGGGTGGTTGCCTGCGTCGCCGACATTACCGCCATTGTTGCCTACACCCAGTTTTTCTGGGAAGAAGTGCCCCTTTGGCTACCGGCCCTCGCCGCGACCCTTTTCCTGCTGGTGTTGAACCTGCAGCCCGTCCGCTGGTTTGGCGAAATGGAATTCTGGTTTGCGATCATCAAGATCGTCGCGATCCTGGCCTTGATTGCAGTTGGCGCGGTATTGATCTTCACCGGGTTCACCCATGATGGATTCCAGGCTTCAATCACCCACCTCTGGGACCAAGGGGGCTTCTTCCCCATGGGGATCAGCGGCTTCGTGCTCGGTTTCCAGATGGGCGTATTCTCGTTCATCGGTGTTGAACTGGTGGGCACCGCCGCCGCTGAGGCTGAAAACCCGCGGAAGAATCTGCCCAAGGCCATCAATTCGATCGTGGTCCGCATTCTTGTCTTCTACGTCCTCTCGCTCTCCGTGATCATGAGCATTTCGCCGTGGACAGCGCTGGAAGCGGGCAAGAGCCCATTCGTGCAGACTTTCCTGCTTGCCGGATTTGTCCCGGCCGCGCTGGTGATCAACCTCGTGGTGCTCAGCTCCGCGGCATCCAGCGCGAACTCCGGCGTCTACTCCGGAACGCGTATGCTGTTCGGCTTGGCCAAAGACGGCCACGCTCCACGCAAGATCGCGTTCACCGATTCACGCGGCGTTCCACGTCGGGCCGTATTCGCTACCGCGGTGCTTCTGTTCACCGCAGTCCCGCTGCTTTACGCTGGAGACGACGTGGCAACGGCCTTCGGGTTCGTCTCGACGATGTGCGCCACGATGGTTTTGTTCACTTGGGGTTCGATAGTCGTCAGCTACATCGTTTTTCTGAAGAAGCATCCGCAACGCCACCAGGAATCAAAGTTCCGAGTACCCGTCGCCCGCTTGGCGCCCTGGGTTGTTCTCGTATTTTTTGTATTCCTAATTTGCACGTTCCTCTACAGTGACGGCACCCGCTGGGCCACATTGGCGACCCCGGTGTGGTTCATTATCCTGGCGGTCTTCTGGCACCTGCGCAAGCGCGCGCTGCTCCGCGAGGGGAAGCCGTTGGCGGGCACCGTTTCAGAGCTTCCCCACCCGTTGGATGAGGCCAAGTAGCAAGCGGGAGAGTACGTAGGCAGGCCCTCATTCCATGGTGCGGCCCGCGTCGAGTCCGGGGCTGAGCCGCCCACCCAACGTGGGAACTGCGCTCAGGTGCTCGACGGCACCGGGTGCTGGGATGGCAGAATCGCACAAAGGTCTGCAGCTTCTGCCGGCCCCTGCGTGGACTGCCCACCGAGGTCCTCGGACTGCGGCCTCCACGCCAGTGTTCCGATACGCCGTGAATCCATGACAGTCAGCCAGCAGAACGCACTAGGCTTCGCCGAGCAGCACGTCCTCGGCGATCTCCTGCGGCGTCTCATGGGCAGCGCCGATGTGGCTTAGCTTGTGCCCCGCGAGAGCCAGCACCAGGATCGACACCACTACCGCCCCGGCACCCAGCCAGTACGGGGCGGCAGCGCCCAGTGCGGCGGCCAGCGGACCCGCGACAGCAGGGGCCACCGCACCACCCAGGAAGCGCACGCCGGAATAGGTGCTGCTGGCGACATTGCGCGGTAAGTCGGTGGCTTCCATGACCGCTTCGGTCAGCGCGGTGTTCATGACGCCAAGCACCAGGCCGGCGACGACGACCAGAATGATCAGGACCTTCAGTTGCTCGTGGAAGACCGCCATCGCACCCAGCAGCACGGCCAGCAGGCCCAGCATGGTGAACAGCACCGGACGCAGCCCGAACGTGCGGGTCGCAGGCGGCGCCACCAGCACCGAGGTAATCGCCAGCGCCAATCCCCAGCCGAAGAAGACAAGCCCGAGTTCGGTGGCGCCGAAGTCCAGCCCCGCCGCATGCGCCGCGGCCTCCAGCGGGAAGGGAGTGTAGGCAAGCAGGATGAAGAAACCGAAGTTGTAGAACACTGCCGTGACGGACAGGGCCAGCAGGGCCGGGTTGCGCAGCGCCTTGAAGCTGGCAGCGATGGAGATCTTGGCCGGCGCCGGCGCCCCGGCCGGGAGCTTCAGGAAGGCGAGGATCGCCACCAGGGCAATGGCCATGAGCACCGCGGTGCCGAAGAACGGTCCGCGCCACGACAGATTGCCCAAGACGCCGCCAACCAGCGGCCCAACTGCCATTCCGACACCTAGCGCGGCTTCATAGAGGACGATGGCCTGCCGGCTTCCGCCGCTGGCGGCGCCCACGATAGCCGCCAAGGCGGTGGAGATGAACAGGGCATTTCCCAATCCCCAGCCGGCGCGGAAGCCCAGGATCTCGTTGACGTTGGAGCTGGCACCGGCAAGCGCGGCGAAGGCGACGATGAGGACCAGGCCGATAACCAGGGTCTTCTTCACACCCAAATGCCCGGAAACCCAGCTGGTGAAGAACATCGCAATGCCGGTGATGAACAGGTAGCTGGTGAAGAGCAGCATGGTTTGGGACTGGCTTGCCTCCAGCGCTCGGCTGATGGCCGGAAGGATGGGGTCGACCAGGCCAATGCCCATGAAGGAGACCATGCAGGCAAAGGCGATGGCCCAGACCGAGCCAGGCTGTTTCAACAGCGATGTCTGTACGTTTCCGGCTTGCGTCATTCGATCGTTCTCATTCCTTGCTGGTGCGATGTTTTGTGCGTAGTCTGCGCTCTTCGTAGATACTCGTGGCAAACGCCTGTCCTCCCGCGATGCGGCCACGCCGAACGGATGCCCCGGGGGGACGATCCGGCCGCGCGATCGCTGCAATCCGCTTGGCAGCTTCACGGTGTTCGGGGATCTGCAACTCGCAGGAGCACTCGGTCCCACGCGTTATTGCATAGTCCCACTATACATTTATTTACATAGGTTTGCTATGTAAATTTTGGCAGACGCACGGAAATGCCGCACGTCCGCAGCGATCGAGCACGCTAGGCGTGTAGAACGGTGCACCACTAGTGCACTATTATGCATTTGTGGACGAAAATACCCAGATCCTTGCACATTCCATCGGCGCGCGGGTCAAGCAGGAGCGGTTGGGCCTCCAATGGACCTTGGATCAGCTGGCAGAGCATGCCGGGATCAGCCGACGCATGCTGGTCAACGTCGAGCAGGGAGCCGTGAATCCCAGCATCGGCACGCTGCTTCGGCTCAGCGACGCCCTCGGAGTCGGCCTCCCCGCGCTGGTCGAACCGCCGACCGCCAAGGCCGTCAAGATCACCCGCCGGGGCGAAGGCGCCGAGCTATGGAGCGGGAAGCACGGCGGCCGGGGCGTGCTACTGGGCGGCACCCGCTCCCCCAATGTCATCGAACTGTGGGACTGGACGCTCAAGCCGGGCGAACGCCACGGCAGCGACGCGCACGTCGCGGGCACCGAAGAACTCCTCCAGGTGCTGGAAGGCGAACTCACGGTCCAGGTCGGCGCAGAAATTTACGCGCTGTCCGAGTCCGACGCACTCTGTTTCCCGGGCGATGAGCCCCACTCCTACGAGAACAATTCAGATGCGCCGCTGCGTTTCACGCTGGCCGTCTTCGAACCGGGCGTCGGAACGTCCCACCGCCAGCTGGAATCCGATGCTCCAGCCGACTAGCCACACCCCGGCTTCAGCCCAGAACCGCCCAAGGAGACCCCAATGACGGCCCGCCTCACCGTCACCAGCCTTCCTCCATGGACCATGGCCATCGCGGCCATGCTGTCCATCCAGCTGGCCAACGCCCTGTCGGTGGGAGTGCTGCGCGAAGTCGGCCCGGCGGGCACCGCATGGCTGCGCCTCTGCTTCGGAGCGGTGTTCCTCTGGATCATCTCCCGTCCGGCGCTCCGGTCCATCCGCCGCAGGGATCTCCCCTCGCTGCTTATCCTCGGCATGGTCACCGGCTTCATGACAGTGTTCTTCCTGGGCGCCGTGGAGCGTATTCCACTGGGCACCGCGGTAGCCATCGAGTTCCTCGGTCCACTGATTGTCGCCGGCCTCATGAGCGGCAACCGCAGGGCGCTGATCTGGCCTGCGATGGCCTTGGCGGGCATCGTCCTGCTGACCGAACCCTGGTCCGGATCCTTCGACCCCATCGGCGTCGGGCTGGCGCTGGCAGCAGGCGCATGCTGGGCCTCGTACAACGTCCTCACCCAGCGTGTCGGCGACCGTTTCGCCGGCATCAGCGGCCTGTCGCTGACCATCCCCATCGCCGCACTGGCTACCATGCCCGTCGGGCTCCCCCAGGTGATCAACGGCAACCTCGCTTGGTGGGTCCTGCCTGCGGCAGCCGGCATCGCCTTGATCACCCCGGTCATCGCATTCGGGCTGGAGATGCTGGCCCTCAAGCGCATGAACCACACGGCCTTCGGCACGCTGCTGTCAGTCGAACCGGCCTTCGGCGTGCTCATCGGACTTCTGGTCCTCGGCCAAGCCCCGTCGGTCTTCCAGGCTGTCGGCGTTGTCATCGTCGTGACCGCCGGCGCCGCTGCCCAATGGGACGGAGCGCGCAAGACCAGCGGCAACCTCACCGAAGTCCCCGCTCCCGAGCAAAGCACGAAGTAGCGCTCGTTCCCTGATCCCTGATTCGAACCGAGCAGACAAGCAAGGATGACCACATGACACCCAGCGCACTGATTACCGGAGCCACCGGCGGCATTGGCCGCGCCATAGCCGAGGCCTTGGCGCCAACCCATCACCTATTTCTGGTGGGGCGAGACTTCGAGCCGCTGCAACGCGCCGCAGAAGGTTTTCGATCCGCCACGCCGCTGCTCGCGGACCTTGGGTTCCCCGGCCGCATGGGCGACCTTGCCGCGCAGATCCCCGCACTCGATGTTCTGGTGCACAGCGCCGGCATACTCCGCATGGGCACCGTGGAGGAGACTAGCCAGGAGGATTGGGCACAGAGCATGCAGATCAACGTGTTGGCTCCGGTGGAGCTCACCCGCGCCATGCTGCCTGCCTTGCGCCGGGCACGTGGCCACGTGTTCATGATCAATTCAGGTCTCGGGCACCGCACCATTGCGGGATCGGGCGCATACAGCGCCAGCAAATTCGCCATGAAGGCATTCGCCGACGCCCTCCGGATCGAAGAAGCTTCGAACGGCATCAAGGTCACTTCCATCCACCCGGGGCGCGTTTCCACGCCGATGCAGGAACAGCTGCACTCTTGGGAAGAGAAAACCTACGATGCGGAAAACTGGGTCCGCCCCGAACAGATTGCCGAGGCTCTAATGACCGCGCTTTCCCTGGGTGACCGCGCGAACTTGGATTCGATCGATATCAACCCTTCACCGCAACCATAGGACTGAGGCCGCCATGCGAAGTTGAACAAAAAATTTGTTCATCCTCTCATGGTTCCTGGCAGTCTCCCCACATTCATTTTCTTGATGCCCGGCAAGACCCGATCGGCAAATTGATCAAAAAATTTGTTCAGATGAGACCTCACCGGGTCACCCACAGCTTCCACGGGCGGCAGTATCGCGAGCGCTCGGGTACCGTCGCGCCGAACGATAGTCTGCGGAAAAATGATCAAAAAACTTGTTCAGTTTCAGTTTCCGCTTGCGGATCTCCACTGCGAATGAGACTTCCACGCGCTCCACGAGAAGAGGCGTTCTACGATCAATAAATTTGTTCATTTCAGGTCGTTCGCGAGACCGGCAGGTGCCATGGACGGAATTTCGGTCACGTCTAATGCGAGCAGCTTCTTGCGTATGCTGAATTCAGAACGGCCGAGTGTGCTTCATTCTGAATTTTAATCTAATTTCTAGTGGCGCTTTCGCGTCAGAATCAGTCTTTCGATCAATTAGTTACACTCAAGGTGACTTCGAAACTTCGTCGGATGATTGGGGCGACAACATGAGTGCAGGAAGCAACCAGAAGCACCCAAGTTCACCGACTCCTTTCGGGACGCGATGTTTCGGCAAACAGTCCCCCATAGTTCTGAACATCGACTTGCCGATCCAGCACCCCTTTGACGCCCAAGGCATTTTCTCGTTTCTGGAAGCAAGGGCGATTGCCGGTGTAGAGACCACAGATCTCTCGCAGAAAGACAGGCTGATATATGCCCGAACACTCATGTTCCCAAGTGGGCCAGGGGCTATTAGGCTTATCGCTCGTAACTATGGATCCGCCAGCTGGGTCCTGAAAGCTCAGCTTGAACTCCAAAATTTGCGCGATCAAGCTGCCGCAATTTTCCGGATACGGCGCCTCTTGAATCTGGACGCCGACTCAAGCGCCATCGATCTCAACCTGTCCAGAGACCCGGCACTGGAAGCGAGTATCCTTCGAACCCCGGGCATCCGGGTGCCCGGCGCAGTCGACCCTCATGAGCTGGTCATCCGGGCCATCATCGGCCAGCAGATTTCGGTCAAGGCCGCTCGAACCCATCTTTCCCGACTCGTAGCTCAGGCCGGAGCCGCCTACACTTCGAGCTTTACCGGTTTGGACAGGATCTTTCCCGCTCCGGCGGACATCATCGAAACCGTGCACGACCCCGGAGCAGATCTACCGCTGGATCCCGATCGCGTCCTGAAGCTCCCCCGCCGCTCGATCTCTACGCTTCGAAGTGCAGCCATTGCACTTCAGAGCGGTGAACTGGAGGTCGGCTTCGAGAGCAATCCCCAGCTGCCGCGGGAGAGCCTGCTCCGAACACCTGGAATCGGGCCTTGGACCGCCGCCTACCTCGCAATGCGCGTGCTTGGTGATCCCGACGCTTGGATGCGCAGCGATGTTGCATTGGTCTCCGGAGCAGTGCGGCTCGGCATTCTGGAGGCGCAGACCTCGAAAAGCGCCAGTCACCGTTTGCTCGAAGAGTACGCCCGGCGCTGGTCCCCTTGGCGCTCCTATGCCTCCATGCACCTATGGCAGGCAGCCTCCGGCTGATCCTCTTCGTATATCGACGACTTGCCGCGCAAGATGACCCCGTCCATCCAACGCCTCGGAAACCCGGACGCTCGCGATCCGGATGGATGGCGAGTGCCGGAAGGACACCTGGTCAGCCGTCAGGGACCGCGAGGAGAATCAGCCCGCACGGAGCAGGAAACCGCGACGGATCAACGCCAAAACTCCCGGATCTCTCCGACCTGTTCCCGGCCTTGGCGGAATCCCTCGCGGGCAGCCGTCGAGCGCAGGGACTGGTTCATGGCGTTGACGCCCACGTAGGCTTCGGCGGCGGCATCCGGCACGATGATCTGGATCTTGCTTCCGGACGCGCGAAGCTGGTCCGCCTGCGCCGACAGCTGCATGCCCCAGCTCTCCGGGTGCAGGCTCCGACCGCCCAGCGGAGACAGCACCAGCACCTTGTCGTATCCCTGCGCCAGATCTGCGTTTTCATTCCGGCGGTAGCCGCCGTCGATGTAGGCGCGCTCCCCGAGCCAATACGGCGGGCCGCTGGAACAGCTGGCGGCCACGGCATCGACCAGCGGAACCCGGCTGGAGTTGTCGAAGACCACCGACTCGCCGTCCTGCGCCTGCACTGCGGTGAGATAGACCAGCCGCTGCGGCCAGTCGGCCTGCGCCATGCGTGATTGCACGATGGATCTCCACCGGGCGCTCAGCTCCCTGCCCCAGGCACCGGGCAGATTCAGCGCGGCGGCAGCCATCCTCCGGTGCATGTCCCCCGGTCCGGAGGAAGCGGAGCTGATGGACCTGATGCGGGACAGCTGGTCGGGAACTCGGGGCGCAGCCGGTGCGGTTGCAGGTCGAGGGGCAGCCGCCGGAGGCGCCGGTGCGTCGATGACCGCTTGGTAGAGCTCGGCCGGGGTGGAGCCGACAAGCTGGGCGGCCGCGGTGGCGCCGGCGGAAGTTCCCACCGTCAATTGCGGCGCGCTGACGTCCAGGCCTTCGGAGGCCAGCCCGGCGAGCACGCCGATCAGCCAAGCGTTCCCCGTGGCTCCTCCGCCGCCCAGCACCAGGGCTCGGGCGCCGGTGGTTTTGGGCAGGCCGGAGAGATAGGGATACGCCGTGCTGGCGCGGGAGGTCGGATAGGAGAATGAGTTCATGGCGGGTGCCTTTCGGAAGAATTCCTCGGGCTCACCCGCAGCCTGGCTAGGAGTGCCGGGCCGTCGTACGGGACAGGGGTGCGCCCACGGTCGATCGTGCGGACATCGGGTACCACCTCCCTGCAACGGGTTTGAACTGCGTGCATTCATCATAAGGCCGTATCAGACGCATGCGACCGGCCGCATTGCCATTTTTTGGCCCGCCTACGTAGAGTCGACGTAGATGCGGCGTACTCCACGCGCCGCCGGCGAAGGGACGAGAACATCATGAAGATCGCGCTGGCACAGGTATTGAGCACCGGCGATCCCCAGCGCAATCTGGCGATCATCCGCGACCATGCCAAGCAGGCCGCCGAGGCTGGCGCATCGCTGATCGTCTTCCCCGAAGCCATGCAGGTTGCCTTCGGCAACCCCGTGGAAAAGTTCGCCGAGCCGGTCAACGCCCGCTGGGCCGGGCTGCTGCGCCAGCAGGCCCGCGACTTGGGCATCGCCATCGCGGCGGGCATGTTCACCCCCGGCGAGGGCGGCCGGGTGCGCAACACCCTGCTGGTCGTGGGCCGCGGCGTGGACACGCACTACGACAAGATCCACCTCTACGACGCCTTCGGCTATCTGGAGTCGGAGGCCGTCACCCCTGGCGACACCCCGGTGCAGTTCGAGCTGGATGGAGCCACCATCGGCATGGCCATCTGCTATGACCTGCGCTTCCCGCAGCTGTTTGTGCGCCATGCCCGCGCCGGCGCCCAGATCAACATCGTGACCGCGTCCTGGGGCGGCGGCGAGGGCAAGGCCGAGCAGTGGAAGGCGCTGGCCCAGGCCCGCGCACTGGACACCACCACCTTCGTGATCGCCGTGGACCAGGCCGATCCCGAAAGCGTCGGCCGGCCGCTGAAGGGTGCCGCTCCGCTGGGTGTGGGCTACTCGATGGCCGTCGACCCGCTGGGCCGCGTCATCGCTCAGGCAGGACCCGCGCCCGAGTTGCTGATCGTGGATTTGGACCTGGGCCTGATCGAGGAAGCCCGCAGGAAGCTTCCGGTGCTGGCCAACGCCGTCGACCTCTAGGCTCGCTCGCTCAGAACCCCTGGACAACACCGCGGAGCGGGCACCGGCGATTGCCAAGTGCCTGCTCAAGAGCGCTGCATGGATCCCCGGTCTGGCCTTACCCGGGCAGGCGATGCGCTCCCGCTACTCGGATAGATCCAGCATTGGCGCCTTGCGCTTGAATCCGCCGGTGACGTAGCCGAGGTAGGCAAGACCCAATACAATCCACGCCAGGCCGATCTGGAGCGACAACGGGCTCAGGCTGGTCCAGAGCCAGATGGTCAGGCATAGGCCGACCAGCGGCAGCAACAGGTAGTTCACGGTCGACGCCAGACCTCGCTGACGGTGGGCTAGGAAGTAGTACTTGATCACGGCAAGGTTGACTGCGGAGAATGCCACCAAAGCGCCGAAGCTGATCATCGCCGACACCATTTCCAGGCTGGCGAACAAGGACGTGAGCGAAATGAGCGAGACGATCAGGATCACGAAGGTCGGTGTCTTAAATCGCGGGTGCAGATAGCCGAACACCTTGCGCGGCAGAACTCCGTCCCGGCCCATGCTGTAGAGAATACGCGCCACCGATGCCTGCGAAATCAGGGCGGATCCGAGTGCGCCGCAGATGAATCCTGCCGTGAAGAAGATGGCCAGGAAATCTCCGCCCGCCGCGAAAATCACCTGGATCGATGCGGAGTCAGCATTTTCGAATTCGTGGCTGGGGTATACCAAGTGAGACAGGTAAGCCAGGCCCACGAACATTAGTCCGCAGATCAATGTGGTCAGCAGAATTGCCCGCGGCATGTCCCGTTTCGGGTTGCGTGCTTCTTCGGCGAAGGTCGTGATGGAGTCGAACCCGAGGAACGACAGGCACAAGATCGCCGCTCCCGCAGCCAGTGGCGCGAAGCCGCCGGGCTCTCCGTTCCCCCGGAACGGTGCCCAGAGATCCACGGAGACCTGCTCCTTGAGGTAGGCAACCGAAAAAATGACGAACAGGATGATGAAGAGAAACTGGAAGCCGATGATCACGATGTTCGTCCGCGCCACGGAGACAATTCCAACGACGTTCAGCACCGTCACCACGACCATTCCAGCCAGCATGAACGCCCATGGTGGGATCGCCGGGAAGAACTCATGCATGTAGATCCCGAGCAGCAGGTAATTGATCATCGGCAAGAAGAGGTAGTCCAGCAGCAGCGCCCAGCCGGCCATGAACCCTATATTCGGGCCGAAGGATCGCTGCGTGTACACATATGCCGACCCGCCCACCGGGAAAGCCCGCGACATCAGCCCATAGGAGCGTGCGGTGAAGATCATCGCCACCATGGTAATCAGGTACGCCAGCGGCAATCGCCCACCGGTAATCTCGGTGACGATGCCGTAGGTGCTGAAAATAGTCAGCGGAACCATGTAGACCATGCCGAAGAGCACCAGATTGGGCAGGCCCAGGACCCGGTTCATCTGGTCGGTGGCAAGCACTGCGCCACCCGGTGGCTTGAGTGGAGATTTCGACATGATGAGCACCTTTCCGTCCGCTACCCGGCATAATCCACCTGCCAGAGGTGCAGGGGCTGGAAGCCAAGGGCCAGATTTAAATGAAGAACGTTCACTAAAGGTAGTGACTGGAGTCACTTGGCGCAAGGGGCGGGCTGGCGCAACCGCCGGCGCAAAGGGCGCCGAAAAGCCCGCCTGACATCGCGAGCAAGGCTTTAATTGCAAGGCAAAAGAGCCACCGACTAGGCGAAACAGGGGATTGTTGACACTCGAACCGGCCGGTGGACATCGAATGTTCGGCCGCAAAAGAAAATTTATATTGTTAATTTCCACGCAACATTGGTGTTACATGCCTACGTGATCGCGCTGTCCCACTTCTCGCTCAACGGCCGCGATGATGGCGCGCAGCCCGAAGTCGAACGATTGCTCGCTGACTGTCGAGCGCGCTTGCCGCGCAAATTTCTCCCCCAGCTCCAGGACTTCCACATGGCGGGTCTGGCGGGCCCCCGAATCCCCCTCGGGCACTACGGCAACATGGGCTCCGGGAGCCACGATGTCCAAGGCTGCGCCAACCACGAGGGACTCAAAGGCAATCATGATCATGAGTATCCGGGGAACGGCCACCCCTGCCCTGCGAAGGATGCCGCCCAGCTCCTCATAGATGAGCCCTGATTCGGATTCTTCCGTGATCGGCGTGGCCACGATCAGCTCGACGGCCGCAGGAACCCGCAGCAAGGCGTCACGGAACAGTTGGCCGAAATGGAGCAGTGCTTCTGGCCACGGGAGCTCGGCGATCAGGCTCTGGTCAATGGAGCGAATCATGTCGCGACGCATGAGGTTAACCAGGTGCTGCCGGTTGTCCACGTGGTTATAAAGCGCCGGAGTCCGCACGCCCAGCGAACGGGCGAGCTTACCCATCGAGAAGTCTTCGGCCCCACCTTCATCGAGCAGCGAGAAGGCGGCCTCGACGATGCGTTGCTGAGTGAGGATCGGCGTGGCCGGGCGTCCGGCAACACGATGCGGCGTAGAAGACATGCACTAACTCCCTTGGTTATTTCCTATCCAATCATGGACAGTAGAGGGCCCAGTGGTTAGACTCAACGATAATTAACACTATTCATTTAGGAGTCGAGCTGATGCAGACGCCCGAAACCGTGATCTTCGCGGACACCATTCACAGCCTGGACGGTGAAAAGCAGTACACCGCCATGGGCATCACCGCGGGAGTAGTGACGCACCTCGGCTCCCGCTCCGAGGCAACGGAGTGGTCAGGACCGGATACCAAGGTGATCGACCACGGGACGGCAACCATCACTCCCGGCCTCGTCGATGCGCACATTCATCCGATATTCGGCCAGTCGGTCGCCCGCGGAGTATTCCTGGGCGATGCCAAGGACCTGGACGACGCACGCAGGATCTTCGCCCTCCATGCCGAGTCACAGCCTGCAGATGCACCGGTGCTCGGCTACGGACTGAACGTAGCGGTCTTCGGCGAAGCCGAACCCCACGGCGGGCTGCTCGACGAGGCAGCTCCCGGCCGGGCCAGCTACGTCACCTGCTTTGATGCACACTCGGCGCTGGCTTCGCAGCCCATGCTGGCAGCAGCCGGCATCACCGGCACGGAGACGTTTGACGACGCCTCCAGCATCGTGGTGGATTCCGAGGGCCGGCCTACGGGTTTCATCCGCGAATTCTCCGCCATGGCCCTGGTGGAAGAGGCCCTGCCGCCGCTGACCATCGAGGACAAGGTCGACGGACTGGAACGCCTGTTGCGCGGCATGGCCGCCAGCGGCCTGACCGGTGGTGAAATGCTGGATCTGGCGGATCCCGACTCGCTGGAGATCCTGCGCAGGCTCGAAGAACGCACGGAACTGCCGATCAAATTGCGAGTCGCTCCCTGGATCATGGCCAGCGACGCTCCCGAACAACTGCGGCATCTGATCGAGCTGCAAGGACAGCACGGCAGGCGCTGGCAGGTGCGGGGCGTGAAGCTGATGATCGACGGCACCGTCGACAACGGCACCGCTTGGCTTTACGAACCGGACACCGAGGGCGAGTCCACGGAGTCCCTGTACCCTGAGCCCCAGCGGTACGTCGAGAACCTGCGGACGCTGGCCGCAGCCGGCATCACCACCACGACCCACGCCATCGGCGACCAAGGCATCGGGTTCGTCATCAAGGCCATCAGCGAGCTGCCTGGGAACGGGGTCCTGCACCGGATCGAGCACCTGGAGGAAATGAACGACGAAGACTTCACCGCGCTCAAGTCCAGCGGCGCCACGGTGAGCATGCAGCCGACCCACTGCACCCACTTCGTGCGCGCCGACGGCTCCGACGCCTGGTCCCGCCGGCTGGGCGGCCACCGCGCGTCGTTCGCCTTCCGCCTGCGCGATGTGCAGGACGCAGGCATGGTCCTGGCCCTGGGGTCCGACTGGCCCATCGCGCCGTACGATCCGCGCCTGATCCTGGCCGACGCCCAGACCCGCCGGCGTACCGAGGTGCCGGGCAGCGATTCGGCCCAGCCCCGCCACAAGCTCAGCGCACGCGAGGCCCTGGAGGGGTACACCGTGAACGTGCACGCCAGCACCGGTGCTGTTGGCGGGCGGATCGTGCTCGGCGCGCCTGCGGACCTGACAGTTTTCGCGGAAGATCCGCTCTCGCTGGCTCCCGAGCAGCTGTGCACGGTCGACGTGCTGGGAACGTACCTCGACGGGCAGCCGGTCAACGCCGGCGACCCGCTGCTGACCGCCTGAGCAACGGCAGGCAGGCAGCCTGCCGGCGAGCGCGCATCGCGGAGGCGTGATGGCCTAGTCTGGGCAGATGACCCGCCTTCGCCTGACGCATCCTTCGGAGCTGCTGTTCGCGCTCTTGACCCGCGGAACCGTTGCCGGTGTTGCCGTCGCTGTGTTGTGCATCGTGATTCTTGAGTTGCGTGAGTATACCGTCATCACATTCCTGTATGGCGTACCCTTCGGTGCGCTGTACGGACTGCTGGTTGCCGGTGGGGTCTACGCCGTGCTCGCCTTCGGGCATCGGCGCAGGCCCGGGGGCGTCATGCAGCGGCTGGTTCCGACAGCCGCCGCAACTGCGGCGGTCCTCTGCATTCCTGCGGGTCTGATGACGACCGGGCTCGCCGGCTGGGAAGGCGCAGGGTACCTGCTGCCGGCCGCGGCGCTCGTCGCCTTGGGCTCAGCGGTCGCCGCTTGGTGCATGCAACGGGCGATACGCGCTACCGGGCAAAAGCTGAACGCCGGTCGCCCGGACCCGATTCCTCCTCGACCGGCCCGAGGCTAAATGGTTCCGGACCCTTCGAGCACCTCGATGGAATAGTCCACCGCAGCCTTTGCCCGGCC
Organism: Arthrobacter sp. YC-RL1; assembly: GCF_001454985.1. NCBI lineage: Bacteria > Bacillati > Actinomycetota > Actinomycetes > Micrococcales > Micrococcaceae > Arthrobacter > Arthrobacter sp. YC-RL1. The sequence continues at coordinate 227,593 of NZ_CP013297.1, read as the reverse complement.
GGTAAGCCCCGGGGCGGGCCGCGTGCCTACCGGGCGCGCGAAGCCCGCCAGGCGCTGTCCACCATGTCCTGCAGGCTGTGGCGCATTCTCCAGCCCAGGTCCCGGGCGGCCAGCGTGCCGTCGGCCACGATGCGCGCGGGGTCCCCAGGGCGCCGCGGCTCGAGCAGCGGGGTGAATCCGATGCCGGTGACCGCTGCGACCGCATCCATGATCTGGCGCACCGAGGCCCCGTCGCCGGAACCCAGGTTGTACACCGGCTCCAGCCCGGATCCGGCCGCCAGCTGCTTCGCCGCCTCGACATGCGCCAGGGCCAGGTCCGCGACGTGCACGTAGTCCCGCACGCAGGTGCCGTCCTCGGTGTCGTAGTCGGTGCCGAAGATCTTCGGGGCCTGGCCCGAGTTCAGCGCGCGGAATACCAGCGGAAACAGGTTATGCGGGCTCGTATCGAACAGCTCCTCGCTGCCCGAGCCGACCACGTTGAAGTAGCGCAGCGAGGTGTGCTTCAGTCCGGCGGCCACCGCCTGGTCGCGGATCAGCCACTCGCCGATCAACTTGCTCTGCCCGTACGGGGACTGGGGGAAGGTGCCGGTCTGCTCAGTGACCAGCGCTTCGCCCGGGGTTCCGTAGACGGCGGCCGAAGAGGAGAACACCATGCGGTCCACGCCAGCCCGTTCCATGGCGGCCAGCAGCCGTGCGGTGCCGGTGGCGTTCTGCTCGAAGGCCAGCAGCGGATGCGACACCGACTCCCCCGCGTACTTGTAGCCGGCCAGATGGATCACGCCGGCCACCTGGTGCTCGACCAGGAGCGCGGTGAGCGTGTCCTCGTCGAGGATGCTCGCCTGGATGAAGGGCACGTGGTCCGGGACGAATTCGCGCAGCCCGCTGGACAGCGAGTCCACCACCACCGGGGCCAGCCCCGCGGCATCCAGCGCGCGGACCACGTGGGATCCGATATATCCGGCGCCGCCGGTCACCAGCCAGCTCATGCCCTGCCCGCCCCCTCGTCGGCGCTGACGGTGAAGATCGACGGCCGCTGGAAGCCGGCCCGGCTGAACGCCCGGTACACCGCCTCGCTGGTTTCCTGGATTTTCCCCCGGTCGATCAGCGCGATGGCGCTGCCGCCGAATCCCCCTCCGGTCATGCGCGCCCCGACGGCGCCCGCGGAACGCGCCGCCTGGACCGCGACGTCGAGCTCGGGCGCGGAAATCTCGTAGTCGTCCCGCATGGATTCGTGGGATTCGTAGAGCAGCCGGCCCACCTCCTGCAGATCCGAGTCCCGCAGCGCGGCCACGGCATCCAGCACCCGGCGGTTTTCGGTGACGATATGCCGGGCCCGGCGCTTGACCAACGGATCCAGCCCTTCCAGCTCCGGCACCGAGCTGATCTCGCGCAGCGAGGCGACCCCCAGGGCGGCGGCTGCCTGCTCGCAGCTGGCGCGGCGGGCCGCATAGCCCCCGTCGATGTGCGAGTGCTCCACCCGGGTGTCGATGACCAGCACCACCGCATTCCAGTGCTCCAGCGGCAGCGGCACCGCGGTGGATTCAAGGCTGCGGCAGTCGAGGAACAGCGCGTGCTCCGCATGGGACATCAGCGAGGCGCTCTGGTCCATGATGCCGGTCGGGGCGCCGACGAACTCGTTCTCCGCGCGCTGGGTCAGCCGGGCCATGCCGGTCTTCTCCAGCTGCAGCCCAAGCAGGTCGTTGAGCGCCACGATGGTCCCGACCTCCAGCGCATGGGAGGATGACAGCCCTGAGCCCACCGGAACGTCCGAGTCGACCAGCAAGTCGAACCCGGTCAGCTCGACGTTTTCCTGCTGCCCCAGCACCCAGGCCACGGAGGCCGGGTACGCGGCCCACCCCGGCACGGCCCCGGGGGCGAGGTCTTCGAGCCGCACGCTGGTCACCTGCTCGCCGCCGAAGGTGGAGGCGAACTGCAGCAGCTGCGGATCCGCGCCCTGCGGATCGCGGCGCCGCACTGCCACCAGGGCGTTTTTGTCGATGGCGAAGGGCAGCACGAAACCCAGGTTGTAGTCGGTGTGCTCGCCGATCAGGTTCACGCGCCCCGGCGCGCGCCACACGCCCTCCGGTTCCTGGCCGTAGATTTTCGCGAAGCCGGCGCGCAGGGCCTGGATGCGCACAGCGGTCCGGCGGGAGTTGCTGGCGCTCACTATCCCACCTCGCGAAGCCGTGCGGCGGTCTGCTCTGCAGGTACGTCGTTGATGAACGCACCCATGGCCGCTTCGGAGCCGGCCAGGTACTTGAGCTTGTCAGCCGCGCGCCGCGGGCTGGTCAGCTGCAGGTGAAGCCGCGACGCCTCGCGGGCGCCGTCGACCAGCGGGGCCTGGTGCCAGGCGGCGATATAGGGGGTCGGAGTCTGGTACAGCGCGTCGAAGCGCCGCAGCAGGCCGCGGTACATGAGCGCCAGCTCGTCCTTTTCTTCCTCGGACAGCGCCGCGAGATCCGCGACGTGGCGGTGCGGCACCAGGTGCGCTTCCAGCGGCCAGCGGGCCGCGTAGGGCACGAAAACCGAGAAGTGCTCGCCCTGCTCGACCATCCGTGAACCGTTTTTTTGTTCAAAATCCAGGATGTCGCCCATCAGGGTGCGGCCGGTTTGCGCCAGGTGCGCCTGCGCCTGCTGCGCCATCTTGTGAGCGGTCGGGGTGAGGTACGGGTAGGCGTAGATCTGGCCGTGCGGGTGGTGCAGCGTCACCCCGATGTCCTGCCCGCGGTTCTCGAAGACGAAGACCTGCTTGATTCCTTCCATGGCCGTCAGCTGCGCGGTGCGCTGCGCCCAGGCTTCCACCACGGTGCGGGCGCGCCGCTCGTCCAGCGAGCCGAAGGATCCTTCGTGGTCCGGGGTGAACACCACGACCTCGCAGCGCCCGACCGCGGCTTCGGGCACGGCGGCGGAGGCTTCCGGCGGGATCTGCCCCAGCAGCGGCCCGAGCGACGGGAAGCGGTTTTCGAACACGACGACGTCGAACTGCTCGGCCGGGATTTCGCTCAGCCTTCCGCCGGTGCTCGGGCACAGCGGGCATTCTTCCTTCGGCGGCAGGTAGGTCCGTGACTGCCGGTGCGCCGCGACGGCCACCCAGTCCCCGGTCAGCCGGTCGTAGCGCAGCTGGCCCGGTTCGCCGCGCGGATCCAGCGGGCGCAGGTCGTGCACCTGGCGGGGCGGCAGGTTTCCGGCATCGGCGAAGAAGATCGCCTCGCGGCCGTCGGCCAGGTGGTGGACGCGGTGGTGGTGTTCGTGAGGTGCGGTGCCCTGCGGCATGGCGTGTTCTCCCATTGACGGTGCACGGTGTGGTGGCGGTTCTCAGCGCGGCTGGACCGGGCCGATGAGCCAGGATGCTTGGTGGCTGGCGCCGGGTTCCAGCGCGATGAGGTGCTGGTGGCTGTTGAAGGCGTCAGGAGGGCAGGTCATCGGTTCCAGCGCCAGTCCCGTACGGTCCAGTTCCGGCTCCGGGCGGTCGGCGGTATGCACCTGGACCCACCGGCAGGCCTCGTCCCAGGTGATCTGGGCGCCGACCCCCTGGGCGTCGGTGACGCTGGCGTGGAAGAGGCCGGAGGAATCCGCCTGCAGGCGGGTATAGGCGTGGTCGATGAAGGTCTGCCCCAGCGCCCGCGGCGCGCGGAAATCCAGCGCCCCGTGATCGAATTGCTCCACCGGCACCAGCCGCCCGGGCAGCAGCCGCTCGCCGCGGGTTTCCTGCACGGCGGCGGCGGGCAGCGTAAGGACCCAGTCCTCCGGCCGGCCGGGGGCGAGCAGGTAGCTGTGCGACCCCCAGCCCAGCGGCGCGGTGTCCCGGCCGATGTTGGCGGCGGTCACCAGCGTGCGCAGCCCGTCCTGATCCAGCCGGAATTCGACGGCCAGCTCCAGCGCGAAGGGGTATCCCTCCTGCGCCGGGAGAAGCGCCGCAAGCCGCAGGGACGAGGCGTCCTCGGCGGTGACGGTGAAATCGGTATTCGCCGCCAGCCCGTGCAGCGCATGCCCGCGCGCCGGCTCGGTCAGCGCCAGCTGGTGTTCGCGGCCCTGCCAGCCGTAGCGCCCATCGACCACCCGGTTGGGCCAGGGGGCCAGCAGCGCCCCGGAGTAGACCGGGCGCGCCCTATCCGTGTCGAAGGGGCGCACCAAGGGCCTGCCCCGGAATTCCAGGCCGGCCAAGGCGGCGCCCACGCTGGCGATGCGCGCGGTGAACCCGTGGGCTTCCAGCGTGGCGATTTTTCCGTTCGCGGTGGTGCGCATGGCGTCCGGGCTCAACTGCCCTGGCCCACGCGGCGCTTGTTGTAGATGTCGAAGGCGACTGCCAGCAGCAGCACGATGCCCTTGACGATCTGCTGGGCGGAGGCGCCCACGCCCATCAGCTGCATGCCGTTGGAGAGCACCGCCATGACCAGGCCGCCGACGATCGCGCCGGTCACGCGGCCCACGCCGCCGGTGGTCGAGGCGCCGCCGATGAAACAGGCGGCGATCGCGTCGAGCTCGAACATGTTGCCGGCGCCCGGCTGAGCGCCGTTGGAGCGCGAGGAGAACACCACGCCGGCCACGCCGGCGAGCATGCCCATGTTGATGAAGATCCAGAAGTTGATCTTCTTGATGTTCACGCCGGAGAGCTTCGCCGCGGACAGGTTGCCGCCGATCGCGTAGACATGGCGTCCGAACACGGTCTTGGTGGTCAGCACGTGGTACGCGATGATGAGCACGCCCAGGATGATCAGCACGATCGGCATGCCGCGGCTGGTGGCGATCTGCCAGAAGAACCACAGGATGATCGCCGCGGAGAGCAGGTTCTTGCCCAGGAACATCGCCATCGACTCGACCTGCTGGCCGTACTTCACGCGCCCCTGACGGGTGCGCCAGGCCGAGACGACCAGGCCGGCCACCGCGATCACGCCGATGACCAGGGTGAAGGTGTCGAAGCCGTAGCCGCCGAGCAGGCCGTTGAGGAAGCCGCCGGCGATCTTCTGGTATCCGGCGGGGAACGGCGAGAGCGAGATGTTGTTCAGCACCTCGTAGGTCAGGCCGCGGAAGAGCAGCATGCCGGCAAGGGTCACGATGAAGGACGGGATCCCCACGATCGCCACCCAGAAACCCTGCCACACCCCGCACAGCGCGCCGGTGAGGATGCCGGCGAGCATGCCGACCCACCAGGGCATTCCGCCCTTGATGACCAGCACCGCCGACACCGCGCCGGTCAGCGCGACCAGCGATCCCACCGACAGGTCGATGTGCCCGCCGACGATCACGATGATCATGCCCAGCGCGAGCACCAGCACGTAGGAGTACTGCAGGACGATGTTGGTGATGTTCGTCGGGCTGAGCAGCAGCCCGTTGGTCAGCACGGTGAACAGCAGCACGATCAGCACGAAGGCGATGTAGATGCCCGAGGTGCGCAGGTTCTTGGTGAAGATGTCTTTCAGCTCGGATGAGATCGTCATCGGGCGCTCTCCCTCTCAATGGTCATGAGCTCCATGAGGCGTTCCTGGGTGGCTTCGGCTCGTGGCAGCTGGCCGGTCATCCGGCCGTAGGCGAGTGTGTAGATGCGGTCGCAGATGCCCAGCAGTTCCGGCAGCTCGGAGGAGATGACCAGCACCGCCTTGCCGGCGGCCGCGAGTTCGTTGATGATCGTGTAGATCTCGTATTTGGCCCCGACGTCGATGCCGCGGGTGGGCTCGTCCAGGATCAGCAGCTCCGGCGCGGTGTGCAGCCATTTGCCCAGCACGACTTTCTGCTGGTTGCCGCCGGAAAGGTTCCCGGTCTTGGCCATGACGTTCGGGGTCTTGATCCGCATGGACTTGCGGTAGTGCTCGGCGATCTGGATTTCCTTGTTGCCGTCCACGAATCCGTTGGAGGAGATCTTTGCCAGTCCTGCCGCGGTGGTGTTCACGCGGATGTCCTCGATGAGGTTCAGGCCGAACTTCTTGCGGTCCTCCGAGACATAGGCGATGCCTGCCTTGATCGCCTTCCCGACGGTGGAGGTGTCCACCTTCCGGCCGTCCATGTGGACCTCGCCGGTGATGGCGCGGCCGTAGCTGTGCCCGAAGACGCTCATCGCCAGTTCGGTGCGCCCGGCCCCCATCAGCCCGGCGATGCCGACGATTTCCCCGGCGCGCACCTGGAGCGAGGCGTTGTCCACGACCTTCCGGTCCTGCTGGGTCGGGTGGTACACCGACCAGTTCTTGACTTCGAAAACGACCTCCCCGATCTGCGGGGTTCGGTCCGGGTAGCGGGCGGAGAGCTCGCGGCCGACCATGCCGCGGATGATGCGGTTCTGGGTGGAGGCCGGGTCCGACATGTCCAGGGCTTCCACCGACTGGCCGTCGCGGATGATGGTGGTGGTGTTCGCGATGTCTTCGATCTCCCCGAGCTTGTGGGAAATGATGATCGAGGTGATTCCCTGCTCGCGTAGCCCGCGCAGCAGCTGCAGCAGGTGGGCGGAGTCCTCGTCGTTCAGGGCCGCGGTGGGCTCGTCGAGGATCAGCAGTTTCACGTTCTTGCTCAGCGCCTTGGCGATTTCAACGAGCTGCTGCTTGCCTACGCCCAGCTGGCCGACCGGGGTGACCGGCAGTTCGTCCAGTCCCACGCGGGCCAGCAGCTTGGCGGCGCGCTGGTTGGTTTCGTTCCAGTCGATGAAGCCGCCGCGCTGGGTTTCGTTGCCCAGGAAGATGTTCTCCGCCACGGACAGGTAGGGCACCAGGGCCAGCTCCTGGTGGATGATGACGATGCCCTGCGCTTCGGAATCCTTGATGTTCGACGCTTTCAGCTCCTGGCCCTCGAACAGGATCCGTCCCTCGTAGCTGCCGTGCGGGTAGACCCCGGAGAGCACTTTCATGAGGGTGGATTTCCCGGCGCCGTTTTCACCGCAGATGGCGTGGATTTCTCCCTGCTGCACGGTGAGGTTGACGCCGTCCAGCGCCTTGACGCCGGGGAAGGTCTTGGTGATGTCCTGCATCTGCAGGATAGTGGTGTCCATGGGTACCCAGGTCCTTGCTGTGATCTTTGGTCGATGCGTCGGGTTGGCGGGCCGTGCCGGCCCGCCAACCCCCAGCCGGTAGGAGCGCTACTTGCTCTGACCGGACTTCACTTCGTCCGCGGTGTAGTAACCGGAGTCAACCAGCAGCTTCTGGATGTTGTCAGCAATCACGATGTCCGATTCCAGCAGGAAGGAAGGAACTGCCTTGACGCCGTTGTTGTACGACTCGGTGTCGTTGGCGGTCGGCTCGCCGCCGCCGGCGTAGGCCTTGACCGCGTCGACGGCCTGGCTGGCCAGCTTGCGGGTGTCCTTGAAGATGGTGGAGTACTGGACTCCGTCATCGATCAGCTTCACCGAGGCGATTTCCGCGTCCTGGCCGCTGACGACCGGCAGCCCGGCCTTGATGTCCTTGCCGTAGCCTGCGTTGCTCAGGGCGGTGATGACGCCGCGGGAGATGCCGTCGAATGGCGAGAGGACGCCGTCCAGCTGGGTCTTGCCGCCGGCGTAGTGCGCGGTCAGCAGGTCTTCCATGCGGCTCTGGGCCTCTTCCTGGCTCCAGCGCAGGGTGGCTGCCTGCTCGATCTTGGTCTGCCCGGACTTGACCACCAGGGTCTTGTCATCCAGGTACGGCTGCAGGGTGTCGATGGCGCCCTTCCAGAAGAAGTGGGCGTTGTTGTCGTCCAGCGATCCGGCGAACAGCTCGATGTTCAGCGGACCCTTCTTGTCGGTCTTGTTGCCGTCGGCATCCAGCAGGCCCAGGCCGGTCAGCAACGAGGTCGCCTGCTGCACGCCGACGTTGTAGTTGTCGAAGGTGACGTAGAAGTCGACGTTTTCCGTGCCGTTGATCAGCCGGTCGTAGGAAATGATCGGGATGTCCTGGTCCGCGGCGGCCTGCAGCTGGTTGGACAGCGCCGTGCCGTCGATCGAGGCGACAACGAGGATATCCGCGCCCTTGGTGATCATCTGGTCGATCTGCTGCTGCTGGGTCGGGATGTCGTCGTTGGCGAACTGCAGGTCCACCGAATAACCGGCTTCCTCCAGCTGCGACTTCACGGCATCGCCGTCGGCGATCCAGCGTTCCGAAGTTTCGGTGGGCATTGCCACGCCGACCTGGATGTCCTCCGGTGCGGTGGATTCTCCGCTACCGGCTCCGGCGCCGCCGCCTGCACCGCTGCCGCCGCATGCGGCGAGGGTCGTGACCAGTGCGACGGATCCGAGGGTTGCCGCAGCCTTGCGGGCCCAGTTATTCCATGCCATTTTTCCTCCTTGAAAAGTCCGCCTCGCCCGGAAATGGGACCCGGCTCACACCATGTTAGCGCTAACAAGTGATATGAGCCACCCTTCCTTACAAAAATATCCTTCCGGGTTCGAGGCAACGAATGTGATCCACGACATTACGCGCAGGTCGTGGAGCCCATCCATCTCGTGACCTGATGTTACTGTCGCGTAATGCGTAGCGGTGATTGCCGGTAGCCGGGAATACCGGATGCCGCCTGAAGTTTCAGAAACCTTGGGCCAGCCGGAAATACGCCTGGTTAACCCGGATCTGCTGGGCGAAGTTGCGCCGGGTGGTTTCCTCGTCGATGACCAGCAACTCGGTGCCCGCGATCTCGGCGAAGATTTCGAACTCTTCAATTCCCGCACCCGTGGACATGACGGTGTGATGCGCTCCGCCGGCAGCCAACCAGGATTCGGTCGAGGTATTGAAGTCCGGACGCGGACGCCACACCGCCCGTGCCACCGGCAGGTTCGGCAGGTCGGCCGGCGGCGCGAGAACGTCCACCACATTTGCCGTCAGGCGGAAGCGTTCTCTCATGTCAGCCATTGATACGACCACCGCTCCCTCGGTTGCGCCGGCGTTGAAGACCATGCGCACCGGGTCCTCGCGCCCGCCGATTCCCAGCGGGTGGATTTCCACGCGGGGTTTTACGGTGGTCAGCGAGGGGCAGATTTCCAGCATGTGCGCACCGAGAATCAGTTCCCTGCCCGGGGTCAGGTCGTAGGTGTAGTCCTCCATGAGCGAAGCGCCGCCGGGAAGCCCTGCACCCATGACCTTGGCCGCGCGCACCAGCACTGCGGTCTTCCAGTCGCCTTCGGCGCCGAAGCCGTAGCCCTTGGCCATCAGGCGCTGCACCGCTAGGCCGGGCAGCTGCCGCAGCCCGCCCAGGTCCTCGAAGTTGGTGGTGAAGGCCCAGGCGTTGGCCTGGCGCAGGAATGTTTCCAGCGCGATCTCCTGCGCCGCGGCATAGCGCAGCGATTCATGGCGCGCGCCTCCCGCACGCAGCTCCTGCGCGACGTCGTAGTCGCGCTCGTATTCAGCGACCAGCGCGTCGACCTGCGCCTGGTCCACCGCGGCCATGGCGTCGACCAGGTCGTTGACCGCCCAGCTGTTCACCGACACCCCGAAGCGGATCTCCGCCTCGGTCTTGTCGCCCTCGGTGACCGCGACATTGCGCATGTTGTCGCCGAATCGCACCAGGTTCAACCCCTGCACCGCATCCCATCCGGCGGCGCCGCGCACCCAGGCGCCAACACGCTTGGCCACGGCCGGGTTGGATACGTGGCCCACCACGGTGGTGCGCGCGGCGCCCAGCCGGGTGGCCAGATAGGCGTACTCGCGGTCGCCGTGGGCCGCCTGGTTCAGGTTCATGAAATCGAAGTCGATCGATTCCCAGGGCAGCTCGACATTTGCCTGCGTGTGCAAGTGCAGCAGCGGCTTGGCCAGCGCCTTCAGGCCGGTGATCCACATCTTGGCAGGGCTGAAGGTGTGCATCCAGGTGATCACGCCCAGAACATTGTCATCCGAGTTGGCGTCGAGCATGGCGCGGCGGATGGAGTCGGAGTCCTTGAGCACCGGCTTCCACACGATGCGGGCGGGAACCTGGGCCGAGGCGTCCAGCGCCTCGGCGACTTCGGTGGACTGCTGCGCCACCTGGCGCAGCGTCTCCTCGCCGTAGAGGTCCTGGCTGCCGGTGAAAAACCAGATCTCCTTGGTGTCATAGGCCTTGGTCATGATGTCCTTACTGTCCGTAGACGTGCTGGTAGCGCTCGTAGAGCGAGTCGATATGGCTGGCGTCGAGAGGCGTAGGTTCGCCCAGCTGGAGCGAGATGTGGACCGTGCGGGCCACCTCCTCGCACATCACCGCGGCCTTGACCGCGGCGCGGGCATCCGGGCCGATGGTGAACGGCCCGTGATTGGCCATCAGCACCGCGGGGCTGCGCGAGCCGGACAACGTGTCCACGATGCCCCGGCCGATGGAGTCGTCCCCGATCACCGCGAAGGGGCCCACCGGGATGGGTCCGCCGAATTCGTCGGCCATCATGGTCAGCACGCACGGGATCGGTTCCCCGCGGGCAGCCCAGGCGGTCGCGTAGGTGGAGTGCGTATGCACCACGCCGCCCACGTGGGGCATGTGCCTGTAGGTGTAGGCATGGGCCGCGGTGTCCGAGGACGGGGCCCGCGTGCCGTCCAGCAGCTGCCCGTCCAGCGTGCAGACCACCATTAATTCGGCGGTCAGCTCGTCATAGGAGACCCCCGAGGGCTTGATGACGAACAGGTCCTGGCTGCCGTCAGCCACCTGAGGGTGGCGCACGCGCTGGGAGACATTGCCGGCGGTCCAGACCACCAGTTCGTAGCGCGGCAGCTCGGCGTGCAGGCCCGCGACGACCTCCCTCACGCGCCGCACCTGATCGCGCATGGCCTCCGGGTAGTCCTGGAGGGTACGGCTTGAACTCATCGATGGCTCCTTCAGATGGCGTGGATGGCGGCGCGCTCGACGGACAGCCCGTCGACGTAGGCGCGCAGGTAGGCGGCGTAGCCGGCCACGTCCGTTGGGTCGGGCAGGACGGTGTTGACTGCGGCACCCGCGAAAACGCGGTCCGCGAGATAGTCGGACAGTTCCAGCTGCGGCTGCTCCGCGCGGGCCAGGCGGTAGGCTGCGAGTACCGCGATGCCCCAGGCACCGCCGTGTCCGGCGGTGCTCCCCACGGCGACGGGGACGTCGAGTGCCGCCGCCAGGAAACGCTGGGCCACGCCGGCAGTGCGGAAAATGCCACCGTGGGCATACATTTTTTCAACCGCCGCGTGTTCGGCAGCCAGGATCCGCATGCCCAGGCTGAGGGTGGCGAAGACCCCGTAGATGTGGGCGCGCATCAGGTTGCCCAGGTTCAGCGAAGAATCCGGGGTGCGCAGGAGAAGCGGACGGCCCTCCTGAAGCCCGGTGACCGGCTCCCCGGAAAGGTAGTTGTAGGCCAGCAGTCCCCCGCCGTCCCGGCAGCCTTCCAGCGCGGCGGCGAACAAGGTCGAGAACACCTTCTCGGAGTCCGCCGGGGAACCCAGCGCGGCCGCGAATTCGCCGAAGACCCCTGCCCAGGCCGCCAGTTCGCTGGCGCCGTTGTTGCAGTGCACCATGGCCACCGGATCCCCGGCGGGGGTGGCCACGAGGTCGATCTCCTGGTGCGGGAAGGCCAACGGGGCATCGAGCACCACCATCGCGAAAATGGAGGTGCCGGCCGAGACATTGCCGGTGCGCGGGGCCGTGGAATTGGTGGCGACCATGCCGGTTCCGGCATCGCCCTCCGGAGGGCAGAAGGCGGCCCCTGGCTGGAGGGTTCCGGACGGATCCAGCAGCCTCGCCCCTTCGGGGCTCAGCCTCCCCGCGTCCTGCCCGGCGGGCAGCACCTGCGGAAGCAGGTCGAACAGCCGCCCGCTGGCTCCGCTGGCTGCAGCGAGTTCGTCGAAGCGCCGCCCCAGCGCTGCATCGTAGCCGCCGGTCGCGCTGTCGATCGGGAACATCCCGGACGCGTCGCCGACCCCCAAGACCCGGCGACCTGTCAGCTTCTGGTGGACGTAGCCAGCGAGCGTCGTCAGGTGCCCGATGCGCGAAGTGTGCTCCTCGCCATCCAGCAGCGCCTGGTAGTAGTGGGCCACCGACCAGCGCAGCGGGATATTCACGCCGAAGGCTTCCGTCAGGGCCGCCGAGGCCTGCCCGGTGGAGGTGTTGCGCCAGGTGCGGAACGGTACCAGCAGCTCGCCGGCCTGGTCGAAGGCGAGATAGCCGTGCATCATCGCGGAAATGCCGATGGCCGCGAACTGCTGGGGTCGTACGCCATGGCGCTTCTCGGCGTCGGCCAGCAGCATGGCAACTGCCTCCTGGAGTCCGGAGGCGACAGCTTCGAGCGAATAGGTCCAGGTGCGCTCCACGTACTGGTTTTCCCAGGCGTGGCTGCCGCTGGCCAGTTGCTCATGGTCCGCCCCGATGAGGCTCGCCTTGATGTTGGTGGATCCGAATTCAATGCCCAATACGGCCTGCCCGGCGGCAATGCAGTCGCGCGCGGCGCTCTCGGTCGGCACAACAGCCATGGGTACTCCATCCTCGGCCCCGGTGCGGGGCAGCGTCTTTACAGCGTCAACCCCTCGGGAGCGAAAACGGGGGCTGACGGGAACTTGGACTTAATGTTAGCGCTAACAAAATGAGATGCGCAATACATTCGGAGCTATTCTGCTCAGACCGCGGCGGCTGGAACCTATGCGGAGGGAGGCGGTGCGGTGCTCGCCCTGATCACCATGGTCGGGGCGGTCACGCGCGGCAGCGAATTCCCTTGGTCGGGGCTGAGCAGCTCGTTCAGGGCCGCCTGGCCGACCTCTTCGAAGGGCTGGCGTACCGTGGTGAGCGCCGGAATCAGGTAGTTGGATACCTGCAGGTCGTCGAACCCGGCGACCGACACGTCCTGCGGCACGTTCACGCCGCCCTCCCAGAAGGCGCGCAGCAGGCCGATGGCCAGGTAGTCGTTGGCGGCGAACACCGCTGTCACCTCGCCGGCGCGCACCTGCTCCACAAGGCGCTGGCCGGCTTCATAGCCGCTGGGAGACAGCCATGATTCGGCCGGAACCTCGATGGCGGGGGCCTTCGCGGCGGACATCTCCTCGCGCCAGCCGATCTTGCGTTCAACCGCATCGAACCATCCGGTGGGGCCCGAGACGTGGGCGATCTTCCGATGGCCCAGCGCCAGCAGGTGGCGGGTGGCCTGCCGGGCGCCCTCTCGCTGGTCGACGTACACGTAGCGCGCCGGGTCGTCGTCCGGAACGGAGGTGCGCGCGGCCACCACGACCACTGGCACCTTCAAGTTCGCTGCATCGATGGCATCGGTGATCTTCTCGAACGGCGCAACCACGACGACCCCGTCCACCCCTTGGTCGATCAGGTGGTTCAGCGCTGCCATGGAGGTACGCACGTCGTAGCGGTCCAGCGCGGTGACGGTCACGAAGTATCCCTTGCTGCGGGCGGCCGCCTCGATGGCCAGCACCGTGGACTGCGGTCCGAAGAACTCGCTGCCGACCGTCAGGATCCCGACGATGCTCGAATGGGAGGTGGCCAGCGTGCGGGCCGCGCGGTTGCGGCGGTAGCTGAGCTGCTCGATGGCTTCCAACACGCGTTCGCGGGTTCCCTGGCGGACGTTGGGGTGGTCGTTCAGCACCCGGGAGACGGTTTGATGGGATACCCCGGCCACCACCGCGACGTCGGCCATGGACGGCGGACGGTGCGCGGCTGGCCCTTCAGTGGGCTGAACAGTATTCACATCCGTCATTATTGCAAACCATTCCTCCCGCCAACACGGGCGAACGCCCGCAGGCGCATGGCCTGCGGGCGTTGAGCCCGCTCAGGATGGATCCTTGTCCATCTTTTCGCGATCGTTCTTGTTTTGTTCGGGATCCCCCGGGTCAGACTCAGTGCTCCGAGCTCCCGGCGAGCCTGGGTGCAGGCATCTGGATCGCTCCGGTCTGGATCTTCTCGTAGTCTTCGGAAGTGACCACGGGAATCTCGTAGCCGTCCTTGTCGATCAGCTTGCCGCCCTCGAAGTGGTCTCCTTCGATCAGGCCGCAGACTTCCTCTTCCTTCACCATGCGCGGCGGGGCCGCGGCAAAGACCGAGTTGTCCTTAGTGTTGCCGGCCTGCAGGACGTTGAATAGCAGGTTCAGCAGCACCGCCATGACGGCGGCCGAGGAGATCCCCGAGTGGAAGATGGTCTGGAACCACACCGGGAAGCTCTCGTAGAAGTCCGGCTTCACGATCGGCACGCAGCCGAAGGCGATGGAGGCCGCCACGATGATCAGGTTCTTGCCGTCGTACTTGACCTTGGACAGGGTGCGGATGCCCGAGGCGGCCACGGTGCCGAACAGGACGATGCCTGCGCCGCCCAGGACCGGGGTCGGGATCGCGGCCACCACGCGGCCCAGGACGGGCAGCAGGCCGAGGACCACCAGGATGCCGCCGCCGGCGGCGACCACGAAACGGCTGGTGATGCCGGTGATGGCGACCAGGCCGACGTTCTGCGCGAAGGCGGACTGGGTGAAGGTGTTGAAAATCGGAGCGATTGCGGAGGAGGCCATGTCGGCACGCAGGCCGTCGGCGATGCGCTTGGAGTCGACCTTGGTATTGGCGATTTCACCGACGGCCAGGATGTCTGCGGTGGTCTCGGTCAGGATTACGAGCACCACAATGGTCATCGAGATGATGCCGCCGATTTCGAAGATCGGCATGCCGAAGGCCAGCGGCTGCGGGAAGGCGAAGATCGAGCCGTTGCCGACCTTGGAGAAGTCCGCCATTCCCAGCAGGGCGGCGGCGACGGTGCCGATGACGATCGCCAGCAGGATGGACATGCGGGAGATCGCGGCATTGCCGACCTTCGAGAGCAGGATGACTACCAGCAGGGTGCCGGCGGCCAAGCCGATGTTGGCCAGCGACCCGTAGTCATCCGCCTTGGCATTCCCGCCCATGGCCCAGTTGGCGGCCACGGGAGTCAGGGAGATGCCGATCATCGTGATGACCGTGCCGGTGACGACCGGCGGGAAGAATCTGATGACCCTCGCAAAGAACGGGGCAATGAGGAAGCCGATGAGCGACGCCACGAGAACCGCGCCAAAGACCGCTTGGATGCCGCCTCCTCCGTTGACGATGGCGACCATGGTGGCCACCGAGGCGAAGGACGTGCCCTGCACCAGCGGGAGTTGCGCGCCGAAGAACGGGATGCCGATGGTCTGCAGGATAGTGGCCAGGCCGCCCACGAACAGGCAACTGGCGACGAGCAGGCCGATTTCTTCGGGTGATAGACCGGCTGCGCTGCCGATAATCAGCGGCGGCGCGATGATGCCGCCGTACATGGTCAAGACGTGCTGCAAACCGTAGGCAAAAGTCTTGCCTAGTGGTAACTTGGCATCTTCGGGACGCGTCCCTTTGATAGATTCATCTTGTGTAGCGCTCATGGCTGACCTCCTAAGTCAGTCGCTGCCAAGGGTGTGCCGATGTGTCCGCATCGGCACACCCTCGCCGCTTATCAAAATTAGATAAATGCTGGAATGTTCGACCAGATCGGGTGCTTGGCTGCGCCGCCCTCACGGGTCACGGTGGCTTCGATCAGGCCGTATGGACGGTCCGCGGCGAAGAACACTTCATTCGGGTTGTCCTGGCCGAAGACCTCGAGGTCCACCAGGAAGTGGTGCTTGTTCGGCAGCGAGAACTTGATCTCGGCGATCTGCTCGTTGGCCTCCAGCGCGGCCTTGCCCATCTCGAACATGGTGTGCTGCAGCGCCAGCGAGTGGGTGTTGGCGAACAGCGTCAGCAGCTGCTCGCGCACCGAGGCATAGACCGCGTTGAAGTCGATGCCCGCCTCGATGGCTTCCGAGGTGTAGCGCCAGCGGGCGGTCACGTCGGTGGCCAGGATGCGGTCGCTGGTTTCCTTCAGGGTGGTGTAGCGGTCGACCGGGAAACCATGGAACTCGGAGCCGGTGGACTTCAGGACGGTCAGGTCCTCCAGACCGGCGACGATGCTCTTGGAGCCGTCTTCAGCGATTTCCAGCACCGCGGTGCGGACCTCGTTCTTGTTCTTCGAGAAGGCGTGGTCGTGGTCGTTGATGCGGTCCCAGAAGTACTGCTGGGCCGCCCAGCGGCCGCCGGTGATCCACTCGAACTCGCCGGTGAAGTGGGCGCCCAGGCGGAGCAGGAATTCCTCCGGGCTGTTCACACCGTCGCGGGCCAGGCCGTAGACGGTGTTCTTCTGGGTGTCGGTCGGGACGACCTTGCCGTTGTCCCCCTCCAGGTGGGCTTCGGTGAAGTCGCCGTGCAGCTGGCTGGTGACGTTCAGGTCTTCGATCTGGTGGCGGGCGGTGTCGCGGGTGATCTTGACCAGGCGGACCTCGGCCTTGCCGTACTGGTTCTCGCCAAGGACGATGCCGGTGGATGCTGGGGCGGTGATTTCGGTAGTCATTGTTCTAACTCCCTCGGTACGTGGAATATGCAAACGGGCTGATAAGAAGAGGTACGTGGTAGTGCTCATCGACGTTGTTGACGTAGAAGTCGATGGTTACCCCGGGGAAGAAGCTTTCCGTTCCCTGCTTCCCGAAGTAGTCCCCGATTTCGAATGAAACCCGGTAGTGGCCTGCTTCAACCTGAGTCGGGCCGAGGTTCTTGATGCGGCCGTCCGCATCGGTGATCCCCGAGCCGATTTCTTGCCAGCCGGATGCCGTCTTGGCTTCCAGCGTGGCCTTGACACCGGAGGATGGCCTCCCGGTCCCGGTGTCGAGAATGTGGGTGGTGATGTGGCTGCGCTCTGCGCTGGCATCTGCCATGTGTTCGTCTCCTGACTAATGAGTCGGTCGCTGGAGGGAAGGTGCTCTGGAAGTTAGTTCTTGACCGCGTCCTGCAGTCGCAGCAGGGCAATTTGGCGCAGCTGGTCGGCTACTTCGGCCAGCTCCGCCTCGTCGGTGTTTTCCAGTCGTCGCTGGCATTCGGCGAGGATTTCCTCGCTGCTTCGCCCGGCGGCGCGGATGAGGAAGACGCGGTCGAAGCGCTGTTCATAGGCCCGGTTGGCCGCGGCAAGGCGTTCGATGATGTCCGCATTGAGGTCCAGGGCCGCCTGCTCTCCGCGGGAGAGGGTTGCTTCCTGGCTGTTTCCGCCGGCTCGTTCTCCGATGCGCGGGTGATGAGCCAAGGCCGCGGCGATTTCGTCGCGGTTGAATGGTGCGGCGCTGCGGGTTGCGGACTCGTGGAGGGCAGCCAGCGAGGAGAAGGGGCGAGCAGAAACCAGATCATTGATCCAGCGCTCAACATCGATGCACGGACGCAGAATTTCGGCCGCTTCGGCGGCGGAGACTTCATTGAATACGTTGAGGTGCATCGGGTGCTCAGCTCATTTCTAGCTCAAGGGTTAACCCAGGGAGCTTTAGCTGAACACCCTTACCACCGAAAAATTCGGCTTCGACTAGATGTTGGCTCCGTGGAACTTGTTCACCACTGTAAGCCAGTTCACACCATGGCCGTCAAGTCGTGTTCCAAAAAAACTTGGATAAGTCAGACTTTAGGGTTTTTTCCGCACCATGGATAAGTTTTTTTGCCCGGGACTATTGCCATCAGTGCAGTGAGACCCCCATACTAGTTTCGTAAAGCAAAATAAAACTTCCATAATTCGGAAGTTGAACCATCTGAAGGAGGGTCGCAATGACCGCTATCAATCCAGCCAACTTCAACTGCTCACCGGAGGGACAGCGTCTGGTCGCGGCCACCGAGGCACTGCGGACAGGGCTCTTTCAACCGATCGAGAACCTGGACCCCGACATCGCTCCGCGCATCCGCATCACCCCGCAGGCGCCGAGCATCTGGACCAAGCTCTTCGGCCGGTAACCAGCACTGCACCTAGGTGCACCCACAAACTGCGTAGAGACCATTCTCCTGAGGCGTCGGGCATGGTCTCTGCGTTATTTAACGGGAAGTCACCGCCCGTTCTTGGCCACGCTCAAGAGAATGCTCGATTCCTCCAGCGCGGTGACCTGGATGCGGCCGTCGGGAAGGACCAGCAGGTCCTGGCTGCGCCCTTCCCACTGCTCGCCGCCCGAGCTGATGCGGATCCTTCCGGAAATCACCAGAATGGTGGCCTCGCCCGGGTTTTCATGCTCCTGCAGCTCGGTGCCCCGCGCCAGAGCCATCACCGTTTGCCGCATGACGTGCTCGTGCCCGCCGAAGACCGTGCGCGCCGCACGACCGTTGCTGGCGTTCACTGCTTCGCGCAATTCAGTGCGCGCAATGGCCGCAAGTGAAAATTTCTTCATGTCATCCCCATTCCGCAGGCGATACTGCCGTCAATGCCCCGAGCAGGTCAGACTCCGCCCGGCACCTTGGCTTACAGCATGTCCTGCAGTTCGGTGCTGGTCAAGGAATTCACGCCGATCCACCCTCCGGACACCGAGACATATCGCACCCGAGTGCGCCTAGGAATGGGCCAGCAGCTGCAACGCGATGACCACGACGCCGACCAGGACGAGCACGAGCATCAGCCACAGGGTGCGCCAGAAGCCGAGCTTGCTCCGGCGCAAAGAGAGCCAGGCAAAGAATGCCAACGCCGCCACGAGCATCCACTGCCCCCCGATCAGCGCCGTGGACGTGGAGAAGACCCCGAGCGCGCTGAGACCCAACAGGATCAGCGGACCGACAATGGCTCCACCAGCTCCCCACGCGACTTCCAGCTGGTGGCGCAGCTCTGCGCGTGTGGGCAGCGACGCGTGGACCGTCGAGTGGGAAATCAGGTCGGCAACCAGTCCTGCCATCAGGATCGCGGCCACGGTCACCAGCAGGCTCACGGCCGATGCCCCGGGTTTCGGGTCATGGCTGTGCAGGTTCATGGCCAGCAGCACCGCGAGCGCGGTGAAGGTCACGTAGACGCGCTCCTTCAGCCTGCTGGCCATCTCCTGGGGCGAGGGCTGGTCATCGCTTCGGGATTTTCCGTTGCTTTTCATGGTGTCCTTCGATACGTCGGTTGATCTGCGGATTGTCCTCGGCTTCTATCCGCGGGATGGCCCGCCGAAATCGAGGAACTCGGATTTCGCGGTGCTCGGGGCGGCGACCATGCCCACGATGGAGTCGACCAGGAAGTAGCCGAGCTCCTCCCAGGTCGCCGCATGCTCCCCCTCGGCCACCTGGCGCTCGAACTCCGCGCTGATCCCGAGCACCATATAGCCGAGGATTCCCGCGCGGGCTCGGAGCACCGAAGCGGGAATGCCGCGCAGTTCGTGGCGCGTCCTGCCCACCAGATCGGCCTGCAGCTCATCACCACGGAGCATTTCTGCGCCGATTCCGGACAGGCCCGGGTAGCCGCGCACCTGATAGAGGAACTGCGCCCGGCAGAATGGCTCGGGTTGGGCGGCCAGGTAGTAGATCCACGGCAGCACCCGATGGGTTACCACTTCGCGCAGGCCGCCGTCGAGGTCCTCGCTGACCGGCAGGGCCTCCCGGAATTCCGAAACTTCGGTGATGGCGCGGCGGATCAGCGCATTGAGCAGGTCGTCGCGGGTCCCGAAATGGTACTTGATCGCCGAATGGTTCGCCGTGCCGGCATGTTCGGTGATCTTCCGGTTCGAGACGCCATCGATTCCATGGATGGCGAAGAGTTCTTCCGCCGCATCCATCAGCGCCTCCCGCGCCTTGTCGCTATGCCTGCTCATGCCCGTACGACCCTTCCTCCGTGCCGCTTGCTTCGGTCGCCAAGTCTATCCTCATGACCTTCACAGGTAATTTTACGCCATGTGGCGTAAATTAGTTGATAGACTGCAACGAAGGCATTTTTCGAATGCAGTTTAAACAGATCAATATCGAGGAGCACGACAGCTTGAGCAACCACACCACCGGCCCCGGACACCAGGCTCCGCCCCGGCGGAAGTCCAGGACGGAGGGGGAACCCCTCGATCCGCAGGCACTCGCGGCCAAACGCGCCAAGGCGGAGAAGATCGGGCGCACCGCGGCAGTTTTCATCATGCCGCTGCTGATCGTCGGCATGATGATCTGGGGTTACCTCGGTGCCATGCACCACCAGGAGGCCCGGGACATGCCGGTGGCCATCGCAGCAACCAGCACCGCTCAGGCCGAGGACTTCGCCGCCGCGCTGGAGCAGGCCAACGCCGAGGCAGTGGAAATCAGCATTGTCGACTCCCAGCGCGAGGCCCGCGACGAGGTCTACGACCGCGACGCCAGCGCCGCGGTCTTCCTGGACGGGAAGAACGCCACCTTCTACACCGCCGGCGGTGCCGGCGTATCAGCCGCCTCCTCCATCCAGGCAGTGATCACCCCGGTGATGCTCGAGCAGGACCTGAAGATCTCGGCCGAGGATGTCGCCCCGCTTCCGGCGAACGACCCGAGCGGCATGGGCGCGATGTTCCTGGCCACCGCGATGGTCACCGCCGGCTACATGCCGTGGTCGATGGCCTTCTCAAACTCCCCCGAGCTGCTGCGCCGCCGCCGCGCCTTGCCGCTGCTGGCGGGCTGGTCCCTGCTGATGTCCGCGCTGGGCGCGCTGATCGCCGGACCGATCCTGGGTGTGCTTGACGGCGCGCAGAGCGTGCAGGTCATGGGTGTGCTTGCGCTCGGCGTATTCGCCGTGGGCGCCGGTCAGTTGCTGCTGACCCGCCTGTTCGGCGCGATGGCGGTGATTCCGGGGATGTTCCTGTTCATGGTGCTCGGCCAGCCGGCCTCCAACCTGGGCATGTCCATCCACGTGCTGCCCGAGTTCTACACCTTCCTGCACCAGTTCCTGCCGATGCCCGCCCTCGGCGAGGCCCTGCGCTCGGTGATGTACTTCAACGGCGACGGGGCGGCAATCCACCTGCTGATCCTGACCATCGGCGCCGTAGCCGCGCTGCTGCTGACCCAGGTGATCGACAACGCCCGCACCGCCAAGGGCAAGAGCACCATTCCCACCGAGATCAACGTGGCAGGCCTGCACGGCGGCCCGCGCCCGAAGAGCAATGCCTGGCGCTACATCACCCTGGGCGCCATCCCGCTGGGCATGGTCGGCGTCATGTTGACCTTCATGCTCGGCGCCATGCAGTCCCCGACCGTGCGCGACATGCCGGTGGCCGTGGTGGGTTCCACCATCGAGCAGGCCGAGCAGACCGCCGCGGGACTGGAAGGCGACATGGAGGGCATGTTCGACTTCACCGTGCTGGATGACCCCGAAGAGGCCAAGTCCCTGATCTCCCAGCAGGACCTGGCCGGCGTATTTGTGCTGCCCACCGCGGAGAACCCGCAGGCCGTGCTGTACACGGCCCAGGCCTCGGGCAACTCCAACGTCCAGGTGCTGAGCACCGTCTTCGGCCAAGTGGCCGGCGCGCAGCAGCTGCCGCTTGACCACCAGGAACTGGCTCCGCTGCCCGAGGGTGACAATGTCGGCATGACCGCCATGTACCTTGGCATGGGCTGGATCATGGCGGGCTTCATGGTGATCATCGTCGGCGACACCGCCGCCCCGCACGCCCGCCGGCTGAAGAACCTGCTGCCGCTGCTGGCAGGCTACTCGGTCTTCATGTCCGCCGTGCTCTACCTGATTGCCGGCCCGTTCACCGGTGCGGTCCACGGGCACTTCTGGGCCCTGCTGGGCACCGGAGCACTGGCCATCTTCTCGGTGGCGCTGTTCAGCACGATCTTCAGCCGCCTGATGGGCATGCTCGCCATGCTGCCGATCCTGGCAGTGGTGATGTTCCTGGGTGTTCCTGCCTCCAATGCGTCGCTGTCGATCTACATGGTGCCGCAGGCCTTCGGATGGCTGCATGACATCCTGCCGATGCCTGCCGCCACAGAATCCATCCGCTCGATCCTCTACTTCGATTCGGTCGGCGTCGGTTCCCACCTGATCACCCTGGCCCTGTGGGGCCTGATCAGCCTGGCCGTGGTCATGGTCCTAGACCAGATCAAGCCGGTTCGCGGCCACATGCATCCGGTGCCTGAGGAGGTGCTGGCCGAGCTCAGGGGCCAGACTCCGGCGGACAAGGCCGCCCTGGCCGCCGAATCCGCCAATGAGATCGATGATGAGGCCAGCCACCTGGCCGATGACGAGCTCGAGAAGGACGCGCTGGGCGTCTAGCCGCCTCAACGCCAGCCGTGCCCCGGGGACTTCCCCCGGGGCACGGCCGTCTAACCGGACGGGCGAAACATCCCGGGCGTTTCTGGGAGCTGGCCGCCGCGGTTCCTAGGATGGGAGCAGACGCCTCACCAATGACCCGCTGAATCTTCCAAGGAGAATTGATGACCTCGGCACCTGAGAACCCGTCGGCCGCCCGCACCATCGTGATTACCGGCGCCGGATCCGGCATCGGCAAGGCCACCGCGCAGCTGCTGCTGGCCCGCGGATGGAATGTGGTGCTCGCCGGGCGCACCGAAGCGACGCTGGCCCAAGCCTCCGACGGCCATGACAAGGCCCTGGTGGTTCCCGCCGATGTCACGGACCCGGATGCCGTCGATGCGCTCTTCACCCGGGCGGCGCAGCGCTTCGGCCGGGTGGACGTGCTGTTCAACAACGCCGGGGTCTTCGGCCCCGCGGTGCCCATCGACGAGCTGTCCCCTCAGGCATGGGAGGAGGTCTGCAGCATCAACCTCACCGGCGCGATGAATGCGGCGAGGGCCGCCTTCGCGCACTTCAAGCTGCACGGCGGCGGACGCATCATCAACAACGGCTCGATCTCCGCGCAGGTTCCGCGGGTGAATTCGGTCGCCTACTCGGTGACCAAGCACGCGATCGCGGGCCTCACGAAATCTTTGGAACTCGACGGGCGCCCGTACCGCATCCGGGCAACCCAGCTGGACATCGGGAATACCGCCAGCGACCTGCTTGATGATTTCGGGGCGACGCAGGGAGCATTGCAGCCCAGTGGCCAACGCCTGGTTGAACCGACCTTTCCGCTGGCCGAAGCGGCGGATGCAGTGGCCTACATCGCGGGCATTCCGCTGGGAACCTCGATCAACCAGTTCACCATCACCGCCGGCGGCATGCCGTACATCGGGCGGGGCTAGCGCCACGGCCTGCCTGGTCCGATCCGGCGCGGCCTAGAAGAACTCGGACAGCAGGTTCTCGAGCTTGGAGAACGCGGAATTCCAGGCCTTGGTGCTGGATTCGATGACCTCGTAGGGCAGCGGGCTCTGCGTCAGCGTGATGCTTGTTTTCCCGGCGAATTCCTGGAAGTCGACACGGGTGGTGATCACCAGTTCAAGTGTCATTTCATGCGGCCCGTCGTCGCTGACTAGGCAGGTGTACTCGTCAAAGGCGGTGATGACCGCCTTCAGCGGGACCTTGGCTTCCGGGTTGTCGACCTGGACCATGGTCAATTCATGGCGGCCGCCGACCATGGGCTCGAAGACAATCGAGTCCTCTTCGATGGCCCAGCCGTGCGGGCCCCACCACTGGGAGATGATTTCCGGTTCCACGAATGCCGCCCAGACCGCGGTGCGCGGTGCGGAAAATTGGCGGGACATAACCAGTTCAGTCATCGAATCCATGCCTAGTAGATTATCGCGTCCGGGCCGCCCGGGTCGATGTGAGATCTACTGCTGCGGACGGCGGCGCGGTTCCATGCGGCTGGCGGTATAAACGGTCAACTCGTCAGCCTGGGTGCCGGCCGCCTCATGGGCTTTGAGCACCTTGTAGGCGCGGTCCCACTTGTGGCGTTCGCGGGGGCTGTCCTTGAGGTTGCGCTCCGCCGGGCCGAAGATGCTCAGGCCGAGGTACTTCAGGCGCCACAGTGCCCGATAACCCAGCCCCAGGCCAGTGGTGTCTTCGATGATGGGCAGCGGTGACTCATCCATGATGGTCTTTCCTCTTCGGTGTTATCGGACATGCAGTCGGCATCCCCTGGTAACCCCAAGTCTACGATATTAGTTGGTGCACCAACTAATTAATGATTCAACCCTTCGGCGCGGCCGAACCGGCGGCAATCATCCGGTCCAGGATCGTGCGGAGCTCCACCGCGTCCTCCAGGCTCAGGTTCAGGCGCTTCATCATTTCCTTCGGCACCTTCACGGCCTCGGTGCGCAGCGCCGCCCCCTGCTCGGTGGTGGTGATGACAATGGCCCGCTCATCCTGCGGATTGCGGGTCTTGACGATCAGGCCGGCTGTTTCCAGGCGCTTGAGCAGCGGGGAAAGCGTTCCCGGATCCAGGTGCAGCTGGTCGCTCAGTTCACGCGCGCTCATCGGCGCGAATTCCCAGAGCGCCAGCATGACCAGATACTGCGGATGCGTCAGCCCCATGGGGTCGAGAACCGGCTTGTAGGCCGAGATCACCGTACGTGAGGCTACCGCCAATCCGAAGCACACCTGCTTCTCCAGCTGCAGCAGTTCTTCGTCTTGCAGATTCATGCTCTCCACGGCCCCTACTTCTTCTCGTCGCAATGCTGTCCTCCTATTGATCGTACGCTGTTGCCGGACTTTGGCGGCCGAGGGCTTTCCTCGCCGGCGACCGGCTTCATCCGCCACGCCGCCGCGGAATAGGTAGCGAAACCCGGTTGCACTGCATAGCCTTGTGCCTATGAGCAACCTTGAGCAGGCGCCGGCAGAAATCGACTGCTGTGCGGGTCAATCCCCCTCCGAAATTGAGATCCTCGAACCGCGCGAGGTCCCCTTGGGCGGATTGAGGGCCATGACCGTTTTCCGCACGCTCCCCCAGAAGCAGCGCAGCCTCATCGGCGCCTGGTGCTTCCTCGACCACTACGGCCCCGACGACATCACGATCACCGGAGGCATGAACGTCCCGCGCCATCCGCACACCGGGTTGCAAACCGTCTCCTGGCTGTTCACCGGGGCCATCAACCACCTTGACTCGGCAGGCTTCGCGGCCACCGTCCGCCCGGGCGAAGTGAACCTGATGACCGCAGGTCACGGCATCAGCCATTCGGAGATCCTCACCGAGGGCACCACGATCCTGCATGGCGCCCAGCTGTGGACCGCGCTGCCAGACGGCGCGCGCGACATGGAGCCGACCTTCGAGAACTACCGCCCGGAGCCGATGCACGGCGATGGCTGGTCGCTGTCGGTCTTCCTGGGCAGTCTCGCCGTCGGATCGCAGAGCTCGACCTCGCCGGTCAAGACCCACACGGAGCTGTCAGGCGCGGAGCTGCGCCTTGCACCGGGCGCCGAGATCGAGATCGTGGTTCCGAAGCATCACGAACACGGCGTGCTGCTGGATTCCGGAAGCCTGGAAGTCAACGGGCACCAGCTGGAGGCTCGCGAATTGGGCTACGTTCGGGCCGGCGGCAGGTGCCTGCGCCTCAAGGCCGGGAATGAACCAGTCCTCGCCCTTGTTATCGGTGGTGAACCGCTGAATGAAGACATCTTGATGTGGTGGAATTTCGTGGGACGGTCCCACGAGGAGGTCCTGGCCTTCCGCGCCCAGTGGCAGGCGGAAATCGGCGCCGAACCCGGCGATGCCAGCGAAGACCGCTTCGGGCCGTTCCCTCCGAACACCCCCGCGGCGCTGCCGGCGCCAGCGCTGCCGACCGTCAAGTTGCGCCCGCGCGTCAACCCGTCCTAGTACATCTGCAAAGGAAACATGAACATGAGTGAGATCAAGCCGGTATTCCTCTCCGAGCGCCAGCGCTTCTCCCTGGACGACAACGGCAAGCGCATCGGCGCGGCCCACTACCGCGACTACGACGGCACCGACGGCGTGGAGCGCATTTTCTTCCACACCACCGTGGACGAGGAGTACGGCGGACAGGGCTTGGCCAGCGTCATGGTGAAGTTCGCGCTGGACAACACCATCTCCAGCGGCGCGAAGATCGTGGCAGTCTGCCCGTACGTCAAGGGATATGTCGCGAAGCATCCGGAATACCAGGCGCATCTGGTGCAGCCGACCCCGAGCCACTTGGAAATCCTTCCGCGCAGCTGAACCGGGGATTTCAGGGTTTCATCTCCAGGCCGCGCGCGGCCAGCTCCTCGCGGAGAATGCGAATGGCTTTCGGTCCGATGCCGTGCAGCGCGAGCAGCGCTGCGGCGCCGGCCTGCCCCGCCTGCTCGAGGCTGGTGATGCCGGCCTGCTCGAAAGCCCTGGCGGCGGGCTTGCTGGTCTTCGGAAGCTGCGTATCCATGCCCCCAGCGTAGTCAAGCCGCTGGCCGGGCAACAGGCTTGGTGCGCGGCGAAACGATGATGAGGACCAGCGCCAGGGCCAGGCAGAAGCTGAACACCGAGATGAAGCCCCACCCTGCGGCCACCGTGGCGAAAATGACGCCGCCCAGCGCCGTGGCGCCGGCGGTGCCCAGCGAATCGGCCAGCGTCATGGCCGAGGAGTTGAATCCCTGTTCATGCTCGGCCGAGAGCTTGAGCATATTCACGTTCTGGCGCGGGTAGATCATCCCCATGCTGAAGCCGCCCACGGCCCAGCCGCAGATCAGCACCGCCACCGGCGGGTGGTACACCGCGGTGAGCAGCGCCGTGGAGATCGCGACCGTGCTGGCCAGGGCTCCGAGGGTGATGCTGTGCGAATTCGAGAGCTTGTCGCCCAGCTTGCCCTGCAGCCACGAACCCACCGACCAGCTCAGCGCCGAAGCGGTCAGCACCAGTCCGGCCCGGTCCGGGCTCAGCTGGTAGTCCTCGCGCAACAGGTAGGGCAGGTACACCTCGACACCGAAGAACGCGCCGGCGACCAGCGTGCGTGTGCTCATGGTGGCGGGCAGCCCGCGGCGCACGCTGAAGGTACCCTTGGGCAACAGCGGGCGGATGGTCAGCAGCGCCAGCAGCAAGGCCGCGAGCAGGGCTGGCAGCGACCAGGCGCCGCCGCTGTTGCCCAGCAGGTTCATCGCGATGACAGCCGCTCCGGCCAACCCGGCCAGCAGCAGGCGTTTCCAGGAGACCGGGCCCAGCTCGGAGTGGGACTCCCGAGGCAGCCGGTCCAGCGCCGGGATGATGGCGCAGAAGGCGAGGGCAACCAGCCCCATGACACCCAGGAACACCCAGCGCCAGCCGATGAACGTCGCAATCAGCCCGGCCAGCCAGGGGCCGATCAGCGCGGGCAACACCCAGGCGGTGGCGAAGAGCGCGAAGATCTTCGCATGCAGGCTGCCGGGGTACGCGCGCGCGATGAGCACGTAGATCGCCACGGTGATCGCGCCGCCGCCGATGCCCTGGAGGATGCGCCCTGAAATCAGGATCTCCATGCTGCCCGCGGTGCCGCACACCAGAAGGCCCGCCAGGAATACCGCCACCGAGGCGAACAGCGGAATCTTCGGCCCCCAGCGGTCGGTGATTTCGCCGGCCGCCACCATGCCCAGCATGCCGCTGGCCATGGGCGCAGCGAAGGACAGGGCGAACAGCCGCTTCCCGTCCAGCACCTCGCTGACCAGCGGCATCACCGTGGTCACCGCCATGGCCTCGAACGCGACCAGGAACACCAGGATGAACATGCCCAGAGTCGTGGACAGGTACTGCGGCGCGTAGATGGTCTCGACGCCGGGCGCACCGGTACGAGAGCTTTTGTTCTGGGGCATGGAATCATTCTCGCAGAACCGCGGCGGCTTCAGTCCACCCGTGGGATCGGCGGCTATCCGCCCAGTGCGTGCAGCGAAAAGGCGCTGAGGAATCCGGCGGTGACCAGCAGCCCGGTGTAGTCGTGGTCCACCGCGTAGGCCTCGGGAATCATGGTGTCGGCGATCATCGTGAGGATGCCTCCCGCGGCCACGGCGGTGGTGAAGGCCAGCACCTCGGCAGGCATGCCCTCCAAGGCAATCGCCCCGATGAAGGCGGCCAGACCGCTGGCCAGCACGATCGAGCCCCACAGGGCGAAGATCGACCGGCTACTGCGCCCGGAGGCCTTCATATCCGCCGAACTAGCCAGCCCCTCGGGAATGTTGGAGACGAAAATGGCGATCAGCATGGTCGGATTCACGCTGGCTCCCGCGACAAGCCCCAGGCCCAGCGCCACGGATTCCGGGATGCCGTCGATCAGCGCGCCGACGGCGATGGCTGATCCGGAGGAGGATCCGGAGCTGCCTGCCTGGGTGCGGCTTCTCTTGCGGCTGCGCCTGGCCAGCAGCGCGTTGGCGCCGAAGTAGAGCAGGGCGCCGGCAGCGACCCCGGCGGCCGTGGCCGCCAGCCCGCCCATGGTGAAGGCCTCCAGCACCAACTCGAAGCTCAGCGCGCTGACCAGCACGCCGGCGCCGAACGCCATGACGGCGCAGACCCAGACCCGGGGAATTCGCAGCCACCAGGCCGCTACGGCCCCGATCAGCAGCGCTGATCCGGCCACGGTTCCCCAGAGCAACGCTTGGAGGGAGACGAACATGACACCCACTATAGTTGGCGGTCAGCCAACCCAGTAGGTGCCCTGGAAATGCCGGCCGGGGCTACCCTTCCGAGGACATGTTGCTGAAGCGCGAGTAATGTCCCTGGAATGCCACGGTGATGGTCTTGGTGGGACCTGCACGGTGCTTCGCGATGATCACGTCGGCTTCGCCCGGACGGTTCTCCTTGTCGTACACATCGTCGCGGTGCAGCAGGATGACCATGTCGGCGTCCTGCTCGATCGAGCCCGATTCGCGAAGGTCCGAGACCATGGGCCGCTTATCGGTACGCTGCTCGGAACCACGGTTCAGCTGCGACAGCGCAATCAGCGGCACGTCGAGCTCCTTGGCCAGCAGCTTGAGGTTACGCGAGAACTCGGAGACTTCCTGCTGGCGCGATTCCACACGCTTGCCCGAACTCATCAGCTGCAGATAGTCGAGGATGATCATGCGCAACTCGTTGCGCTGCTTCAGGCGTCGGCACTTGGCGCGGATTTCCATCATGGACATGTTCGGCGAATCGTCGATGAACAGCGGGGCCTCGTTCAGCCGGCCCATGGTGGTCGCGATCTTGGTCCACTGCGCGTCCTCCACCGAGCCCTTGCGCAGGTCCTGCAGCTGGATGGATGCTTCCGCCGAGAGCAGGCGCATTGCGATCTCGTTGCGGCCCATTTCCAGGGAGAAGAACACGGTGGCCATGTTGTGCTTGATGGCCGCGGAACGGGCGAAGTCCAGCGCGAACGTCGACTTGCCCACGGCGGGGCGGGCCGCGATGATGATCATCTGGCCGCCCTTCAGGCCCTGGGTCAGCTCGTCGAACTCGTAGAAGCCGGTGGGCACGCCGGTGATGCCGTCGCCGGCGTTGGCGGCGTTCTCGATCTCGTCGACGGTACCCTCGATGATTTCGGACAGCCGCACGTAATCTTCGCTGCCGCGGTTCTCGGAGACCTTGTAGACCTCGGCCTGCGCCTCGTTGACGATGGCATCCACCTCGCCGTCGGGCGAGTAGCCCATCTGGACGATACGGGTTCCGGCGTCCACCAGGCGGCGCAGCACGGCGCGTTCGCGCACGATTTCCGCGTAGTAGCCGGCGTTCGCGGCGGTCGGCACCTGCTGGATCAGATTGTGCAGGTAGGCGGCTCCGCCGACGCGAGCGATCTCGTTGCGCTTGGTCAGCAGGTCGGCCACGGTCACGGCATCCGCGGGCTCGCCGCGGCCGTACAGGTCGATGACCGCCTCGTAGATTGTTTCATGGGCGGGACGGTAGAAGTCGGTGCCGCGAAGGACTTCGACGACATCGGCAATGGCGTCCTTGGAGAGCATCATGCCGCCAAGAACCGACATCTCGGCTTCGATATCCTGCGGCGGCTTGCGCCCCGCATCCGATGCTCGCTCTTCGTAGATCGGCTCTGCGCTCATTACAGACACTTCCATCCCCTATGTAACCGCCGGGAAACCACTTTTGCCATGTCGGCAACTGTCCATCGTGTCAGCACCAACCGACAGTTGGGCCCGGAGCCCTTGTGGATAGTCTTTCCCAGTGCCAACACTAGGTGGGTTATTAACAGAGGTAAACCCTGATATCCACAGAATATGTGGATAACCTACAACCTCCTGTGGATTCCCCTGTTCACTACGTGGGGATAATCCTGTGGATTACCCCACTTAAATGCCAGACATTAGAACTTGACTTGGGTATTTATGTTTTCACAGCTGTGGATAGAGAGTTAATTTTTTCCACTGCACACAGGCTCCGAAAGCGTTATCAACAGCCAAAATCCCGGAATCAAGGTGTTTTTCACAAGTTATCAACCCCAATCAACAGGCTATCCACAAAGCTGTGGATAGTGCTGTGGATAGCAGCTCCGTCATAATCGCGTGATGAGCGGTGGAAGCCCGCAGGTCGGCGAACTCCAGTCCATGGATACCGGGCATCCGGGCCCGAAGCTGCGCGGTTTGGAATTAAAAACGCTGCGGCGCGAAGGATGATTCTTCGCGCCGCAGCGTCTGGTGATGTCAGTTAAACGAGTTCGGGCACTGGCAGTGAGTGAAATCGCGAATCGTGGAAGATCTGCGGGGAATGGTTGGAGAAGTCATGACCGTGGACCTCCAGGAAGATCACCCAATGGTCGCCGGCTTCCACTTCGTTGTAGATCGAGGTCTCCAGCCAGAGGGTGGATTCCTGGATGAACAGTGCGGCTTGCTCAGTCTCATGGGTATCTACGCCGGCAAAGCGGTCGCCGTGCTTTGAGGCGATCTGCCCGCAAATCCCGTCGTTGCGCTCGCTGAGCACCGAGACGCCGATACGCTCCGCGGCACGCAGCTTGGGCCAGGTGTTGGAGGTTTTCTGCACCGCGAACATGACCAGGGCTGGCTCCAGCGATACTCCGACGGTAAAGGACGACGCGACGAGGCCGGTTTTCTCCCCGTCGATGACGGCGCAGAGTGCGGCGACGCCTGATGGGTGCTGCGCGAAAACCTTGCGCAGGGTCAGCGGGTCAAGATCCTGATTCAAAGACATGGCTCGATTCCTTCGGGTCGTGCCCAACGAGCGGGAACGTCCGGCAACAGCCCGTGGAGTTCACTTCTGCGCGCTGCCAGATGTTTGCACACTCGATGTGCGGTACTTGTGCCACGCGTTCTTGCGTGGGACCGAATCCTCACCTGGAGCACCCCACTACCGTTGAGAGGGTTGCCGGCCAGCAAGCCAGGGCTTATAGCTGACGCTCTTGATTCTGGTTAAAACCATATTGCTCGTTACGCCGCACGGTCAAACATTTCACTTCTCAAATCGCAATATTCAAGAAATTGTTCGACTCCTTCGGTAATTTCCGTGTTTCGATCATCCTTTTATTCGGAAGTTTCAGTCATTTTGCACGCATCTCCAGCCAACTTGTGCGGTTTGATTTCAAAGAATGCAGCGGGCCAAGGCAATCAAGCCGCTGGCTTCGTACATCTGCCATGCCGAGGGCAGGCGTCGCCCAAGCCCCCACAGACTTGCAGAACCCGACTCCCCGGACACCCCCGGGCGGTCCACAGCGATTCTTCCGCCAGAAGTACCGCCGCGCTGGCGGCCAGCCCGCCCGTCACGAAATGACGTTTCGAACGAACTTCACCGGTTCCGCGCCGGCATTCACGTAGGAATAGGACTGCGAACTGGGGTAGGTTGCATGTTCCCCCGCGTTCAGGTCCAGGACCGTCGAGGCGAACTCAATGAGCAGCTTGCCGTGAACTACCAAGATCATTTCCGACCAGCCTTGGGGATCGGGCTGGGCGTCATATCGTTCGCCGGGCGCAAGCACCCACGTCCACAATTGCACCTCTTCGCTGGCGGGGGCCGACCCCAGCAGCATCGCCCGACTCTGCGGACTACTCCCCTTCCACGCCAGTTCATTGATTTCGGAACGGGCCGCAGTAGGCGCGGTCACCAGATCAACGAAGCGAATTCCCAGCGCTTCCGCCAATTGGTCGAGTCCCGCCAGGCTGATATTCGCCTCGCCGGCTTCGAGGTTGATGATCGTGCGTCGGCTGACCCCCGAGCGCTGCGCAAGAATTGCCTGGCTCAGTCCCGCGCGTTTTCGGAAGTCGCGGAGATTGGATCCAACGTTGCGGAGAACCGGAGAGTCACTGGAATCTTGCATGTGCACTATTCTGCACTATATGATGTGCAGAATGGTGCATATTTCTGCCATACGGGAAAATTTTTCACTCAGCAGGCAAGAAGCCGCCCTCCTTGCCATCACGTCCGTTTGGGGCGGAACTTTCCTGCTGATTCACTTGGCCATGCGCCACAGCGGACCGATGTTCTTTGTCGGCGTCCGATTTGTCATCGCAGGCTTGGTCGCCGCGGCCATTTTCTCGAAGTCGCTCCGCAGGATCACCGGCAGGGAGTTATGGGCCGGAACGGCCATCGGCGTGATGATCTTCCTGGGTTATGGGCTGCAGACCCAAGGGCTTCAAACCATCAATAGCAGCACTTCGGCGTTCCTGACAGCGCTGTACGTGCCGATGGTTCCGCTGTTGCAATGGCTGGTCTTTCGCCAGCGCCCCCACACGATGGTTTTGCTCGGGGCGGGTCTCGCCTTTGTCGGACTACTGCTGCTGGCTGGACCGGGTGCCGTCACCCTGGGCTTGGGCCCTGGAGAGATCGCAACCTTGGCGAGCACCCTGCCTATGGCCGCAGAAATCCTGTTGATTGGCTTCTACGCCGGCAAGGTCAACCTGGGCAGGGTCACCGTCATCCAGCTGCTTGTTGCCGGCGGCCTCGGATTCTCCGCCATGCCGGCAGCCGGTGAATCCGTCCCCGAGTTCTCCTGGCTCTGGGCCGCCCCTGCCATTGGCCTGGGAGCCGCAAGTTTCCTGATCCAGGCGACCATGAACTGGGCGCAGAAGTCCGTCTCCCCCGCCCGGGCCACCATTATCTATGCCGGGGAACCGGTCTGGGCCGGAATCTTCGGCCGCATGGCCGGTGACCGGATG
This sequence comes from Arthrobacter sp. YC-RL1, assembly GCF_001454985.1. Lineage (NCBI taxonomy): Bacteria > Bacillati > Actinomycetota > Actinomycetes > Micrococcales > Micrococcaceae > Arthrobacter > Arthrobacter sp. YC-RL1. Next base: position 195,060 of record NZ_CP013297.1, on the reverse strand, counting down.
CCTGCCTTGGCCTTGCTCGGCGCGGCGGTCATCGTGGCCGGGACGTTGCTCAGCGAGATCCGACCGAGACCGGAGGACACGACACGGGATCAGGCTCAGGCTCCGAATCAGGACGCCCTGACCGAATAAGCCCGCAGACCTTTGGCACGCAGCCCTCGGCCCGCCCGGTCGCACCATCGAACCGGGCGGGCCGAGGACCCTCCAGACGCATCCCCGCGTCAGAGCCGGTGGAAGCTTTCGGCGAGCGCGTACACAGGAGTGTCCAACCCCTCGTAGCGTGCCTTGAGCTGCAGCCCCAGATACTTGGAGTAGTGCCGGGACTGGTGCAGGTTGCCGCCGTGGAACCACAGGTTCTTGACCCTGGTCGGCTTCCACATGTTGCGCAACTCCCCCTCCCACGGCCCGGGATCCTTGGTGGTGCCCGAGCCTAGGCCCCAGCATTTGCCCACTTCGTCGGCGACTTCCTGGGAGATCAGCTGCGCGGCCCAGCCGTTCATGGAGCCGTAGCCGGTCGCGTAGACCACCGCGTCGGCGGGCAGCTCGGTGCCGTCGGCCAGCACCACTGAATGTTCGGTTAGGTGCGAGACCTCGCCCTTGGCCAGCGCGATGGACCCGTCGGCCACCAGCTCCGAGGCGCCGATGTTGATGTAGTAGCCTGAGCCGCGGCGCAGGTACTTCAGGAACAGCCCCGAGTCGTCGTCGCCGAAGTCCAGGTCGAACCCGGCGTCGGTCAGCGACTGGTAGAACTGCGCGTCGTCCTCCCTGATCTGGGCGAAGGCGGGTTTGTGGAATTCGGGCAGCACCTTGTACGGGATCGAGGCGAAGATCAGGTCCGCGGTATCGGTATCGATCCCGTTGGCCAGCGCCTCCTCCGAGTACAGCGGCCCGAGCACGGTTTTCATCAGCGATTCGGAGCGCACGATGTGCGTGCTGGAACGCTGGACCATCACCGGCTTGGCGCCGTTGTGGACCAGGTCCGCGCAGATGTCGTGAGCGGAGTTGTTCGCGCCGATCACCACGACGTTCTTGCCACGGTAGGACTCGCCGCCCGGGTGGGTCGAGGAGTGGTTCTGCTCCCCGGCGAAGATCTCCTGGCCCGGGTACTGCGGAAGGTTCGGGATGCCTGACATGCCGGTGGCCATGACCAGGTGCGTAGGGCGCAGGGTCAGCGGCTGACCGTCGCGGAGAACCTGGACGATCCAGCCTTCGGACTCGGGGTCCTTGCGCGCGCTGACGGCCTCGGTCAGGGACCAGTAGTCCAGTTCCATGAGCTTGGTATAGCACTCCAGCCAGTCCCCCATCTTGTCCTTCGGCGTGAACACCGGCCAGTGGTCGGGGAACTCGATGTACGGCATATGGTCGTACCAGACCGGGTCGTGCAGGGCCAGGGAGTGGTAGCGCGAACGCCACTGGTCGCCGGGCTTGGGGTGCTTGTCGATGATCAGCGCGGGCACGCCCATGCGCTTGAGCCGTGCTCCCAGGCCGATGCCGCCTTGGCCGCCGCCGATGACCAGCACGTAGGGCTGCTCGGTGACGCCCAGGGACTGCTGCGCCTTCTTTCTCCGGTCAAGCCAGTTCTCCGAGACCATGGCCGCGCCGTGGTCCGCGCCCAGTGTGCGGCGCGGGCCGGAGGGTTCGGGGAAATCGCGCAGGCTCTGAGCGGTGGAAAGCATAGTCCAGCCCAGCGAGTCGCGCAGCCGGAACAGGCCCTTGCCCTGCATCGCGTTGTTCTCGAAGGTGTACCACGCCTCGATGATGCCGTCGGCTTCCGAAGCTCCGGTGACCTGCAGGTTGCGCGGCCAGGCGCCAGAGTCGATGCCCAGCAGCATGGATTGGATGCCGTCGCGCCCCTCGGCGGTGTGCAGATTCCAGGTCAGCGCGGTCAGATCGCGCCAATAGGATTCCTCGCCGAACAACTGCGCCGCGGCGGCGGAATCGTCGGCCTCCAGCGCCTGCTGCAACTTGGACAGCCATGCTTGCGCCTGGACTTCCGGGGAGTTCTCAGCCATCGTCATCACTTCATTTCTTCCTGGAACCATTGGGATGGTGCGGCGCCAGCTGTGCCGCGTGGAATCCAGAATATGAGGTGGATCACAATTCGAAAGGGTTGCAAAAGGTTGCAACCGCGCCGAAGGGCTCTCGTTCGCGACCATTGGCTTCATGGATGGCAAATCGTTGGTCTCGTTCAAGCGCAGAAAACCATGCAGCCAACGACGCAGCACCGACGGGTCGGGTACAGGGCACCCTAGATCCATCAAGCAGTTTCCTGCTCGTCGGCGGAGCGCGAACACCGCCCGCGGGGCCAGTGTTGCCCCGCGCAGTGACCGCGATGCTGCTCGTCGTTTGGCCGCACAATCATGACACCAGCAGTCGCGTGGCTCCTCCGGCCAAAACGATGGCCACGCCAAGGATTCAAGGACTTGGAAAAACCGGCAGTACTCGCGGATGCTGAATGCCCCGGGGCCGCCAGAGCCGGTCTCGGCTTACTTTCCACAGCCAACTGGCGCCCCTGGCCGGGCGCCAATCTGACTCCGGCGGATCCACGGTCTGCCCCAAGCAACGTGACGGCGCGCAGGAAACCGCAAGAGCGTGGATCAGGGCGCTCGCCCACGGGATTTCAGCCCTGGCTTCGCCGGAATGACCATCTCGCCCGGACGGAGTTTGATCATCGCAAATACGCCGCCAGCACTGATACCAGAAATCCAGGGCCCGAAGAGGGCGCAGGCACAGATCATGCAATCATCGCGGGCCACGGGGTGACGGTGATGGAGTCTGCCGAAAGACCCCTGCCGCGCTGCCAGCTGAGGCATTGAAAAATTCCGTGATAGCCGCGCTGGACACGGTCGGTGACGGGGTGCACAGATGGCAACTACGCCGCGTATATTCTCGCTTCGGCCTGCGTGGCATCGTCACGTCGCCACCGCCCAGTATTACAGGAAAGGACGGAGCCCTACGGGCAAGACGGCATAGGTGATTCACCAGGGCGTGGTATCTCATTTTATAAACTTAAGCGGTACCCTCAGAGAGAAACTCCACGATGATCACCGAGCGCCGAAAAGCGAAACACGGGGAACCTTTCCGCAACTTCACAGCGGACTTCGTGAACGACCACTTTCTCGGCAAGCTGCCGTCGGCGGAGGAACAAATGAATATCCCAGAACTTCACACCCCTGCTGCCCAGCGCATGCAAGAACTCTTCGGATGCCCCGAAGCCAGGAGGCATCTCACCTCATATGGATGGATGGAAGGCATGCCAGTAGTTTTCGCCCACGCCTGTGAACGTGTGGAAGACATCATGGGGCTAGTCTCCGTGCACGGGCGCGCTGTACTTCTGGTACGCATTGATGGCCAAAACAATGATCTGCAGTTATGGCACATCAGTGTGCCGAGTCCGATCTTCACGCGCGTGGAGCCGGTCTCTCCTGAGTCGACAATTCAAGACCTTTGCGTCAGACATCCCAAAAGCCGGCTCACTCCGTTCCGGGTGGCATTCTGGTCACACAGTGCTGCCATCCATGAAATTCCACTCCATCCCTATACCAATTGACATGACTTGCGGAAATTAATTTCGTCTTATCACAATTAGATTACGAAGAACGAAATCATTCCTAACCTGCGCGAATCCTGATAAGGGTTGCGCCGCGTAAGAATGGTAAAACCACACCCCTAATCCGTAAGCCTCTCATATTCTGAAGTATCTACTGACTAGGCGCTACGCGCGTCGATCAAACCAGGGACTCCTCCATTCTTAAAGCGGTATGGCCACGGAAGATCCTTGGCGCATTCACGAATGCTTATTAAGCGATAAAGCCGAACTATCCTTCAGTGGCCTAATCTTTTAGGGTAGAAATAACACCGCAAACAGGCAGGATGAAAGGTAGCCGGTTTGCATGGTGACTTGTTCCAAGTTGATGGGGATCACTCGGAAGACTCAAGAACACAGTGGAGGTAGTACCAATGCCAGGACGTATCGTACGCACCAAAACCGCCGAGCGCGTGAGTGAACTGCTCGGTTCCCGCGAGGGGCGCCAACACCTGACGAACTACGGATGGGTCCAGGGAATGCCAATAGTGATGTCGATTCCCACGGAGCCTCTCAATGATGTTATGGGCCTAGTCTCCATGCACGGCCGCCCGGTCTTGGTAGCCATGCTCAGTGCCAAGCTCGATGAGTTGAAGTTCCTCTACGTCTCGACCCCCAACCCAGCCCTGCGAAACGCCGCGGTCGAGAAAGATTCGACCCACATCCAAGATCTGTTCGAGCGCGCCGAAGAAGATGGGCTAGTCACCTTCCGAGCCAAGTACTGGGATGCGAGCTCAGTGGCGCACCCGATCCCTGCGTTCCGTCCTGCCACCGAGAGCCCCACCTACGCACACCGTTTCAGTGGTTAGTCACCAAGGCAGTTAAAAGCCTGCAAACTGCGACACTTATGCCTGCGGACATCAAGACTTGTTATCGGTTCTGCCATGGCAATTACCGCGAGGTGCTGGAATGCCGGCCCCATGCGCTACCCCCTCGCAGCTTTGCAGGCTGGCTGGCGGTAAGTATTCCCCGCCACCGTCCTTAGCCTCTAGCCTTGCGGGCCGATCTCGGTCCCGGAATCCGGACTCGCGTGCTTGGTCGCGTTTTCTTGCGCCTCGTGCCTCACGACCTCCGGATTCGCCCCCAGGGCCAGCCGGCGAACTGTATCAAGCAATTGTTGCACCTCGGTAACCCGCTGAGTCCAATACGCGGTATCAAGATACCCAAATCCGTTATTCGCGTCGGTAGCGAACTGCTCAAAGCTGTTCCTCTGTGTTTCTAAGGCACTAGTCAGATCGTCATATTGGTCGCCAGTAAGGGAAAGATGGATGTCTTTACGAGGTCTATTTGTCATAAGTTTCAGGATTGTTCACTAGATAGCAAGTCCCTTCGACCCTACTCCTCGGCAATGGGTATAGGTCAAGGATTTCAGGATTTACCCAGCACCATCCTATAAGCAAGCGATCCCCCAGCAGTCTAAGGAAAAATACGCCGATTTCTGCTGCAACCAAATGTCTTCCATGATTGCGAAACCCTGTGACCAGCCCCCGAGCCGACGACGGATCCACGCTCCGCGGCGTTCGCCCTCAGGACCCAACGCGCGCCGCGATGCGGCCTCAAAACACCGTAGCTGCTTGCTACCCGTTGCCGATAAGACGGAACGCGTCACTATCAACCGCTGCGAACGCCAACAGGTAGACATCTTGTTCCCCCGGTTGCGGCCCATGCCCAGATAGCCAGCAGTTTCGTTGGCCGACTTGCGAGCCGGTCGGAACCGGCTCTCCCGCGCCTGAAGCGACCACCCATCCGATCGCGGCCGCGGCTGGCAGGTACGATCCCAACTTCTTCTCAACCAGGTAAAACCACTGGAACGGTCAGCCGGTAAGGGCGCGCGGCGATGATCCCGCCGAGCTTGGCCCGCAGCCGCGAGACCTCGGCACGCACGGTTACCGGGGTTACCGGTTCCTGCCAGAGCTGGCGCAACCCGGCCGCATCCACCCCCTGCTCCCGGCGGGCCAGAAGCTGCAGGATCCGCCAATGCCGGGAGTTCAGCGGCACCTCGGTACGCTCTGATCCCACCCAGATCACCGCGCGCGGCATCGGGCTGGGACACAATTCCAAGACGGTTTGCTCGGCGATGGGGCGCAACATCCATCCGCCCGGCACCGGTGCCGCGTGCATGGCGCCCAGCCCGCGCACCCAGACGCTTCCCTCGTGCAATCCGCCGATCGCCGAAAGCCGCACCGGGCAGTCGAAACCACGGCTGGCAGCTACCGCGTACTGCTCGTCAACCAGCACGTAGTTATCGGCCGGCTGGTCCACTGCGTCGCGCAGTTCGTTCAGCTTCAACTGGTGCACGCGCAGCAGCTCACCCTCCGCCTCGCGGGCGGTCGCGGACACCAACGCGAGGGTGTGCGGGTGCGCAGTGCGGAATGAACCGGCTAGTGTGACGGTGGCAGTGAGCATTCCGGTAGCCGGGCTGACGATCGGCGCCGAGGTGCACACCCAGGCATGCTGTTCCTCGCGGGCGTGCTCCGGGCCGAAAACCTGCACGGGAATCCGCTCGGCCATGGCGGTGCCGATGCCGTTGGTCCCGACATCCGCTTCACGCCAGCGCGCGCCAGCCACGAATCCGATCCCATCGCTCTGCCTGCGCACCGCGCGGGGTCCGAGCACCGTGAGGATGTAGCCCTCGCCGTCGGCGATGACCAGCTGGTTCTCTGCCTGACCCGCCATCGGCAGCAGCCGGTCGCTCAGCAGCTCGCCGAGGATCGACAGCTCATTATTCTCCCGTTGGCGCGCTGCCAGCTCGCCGCTCGGCAACGGGCGGGATTCGCCGCCGCGGCCCTGCGCCCGCTCCCAGGAGCGCGCGATGACCGGGCGAACTTCGCGCTGGATGCGCGCTCCTTCGGACCAGCTGCGGTGCAGCGGCAGCAGCTGGCGGGCGTAACCCAGCGGATCCACGCCGGCGCCAAGCGCTGCCTGAAGGCTCGGAGCGGCCGGAGGGCGGGCAGGTGTCATTCATAGAGGATGACACGCATTCATGCGCAGGAAAAGACTTGTTTTTCGGCGCGGCATTGCTTCCATAGCGCCCAGAGCGCGGTGGTGCGTTCGGCGCGGCATTGCCTCCGCTTACCGACATGAAACTACGTTTCTTGAATTGAACCTGCGTTTCATGCCACGATATTTGTTGGACGTGCGCCAGCTCACAGGATCGCGGGCGGTGCTACGTGACAGGTACAGAGATCAAAGGACGTCACCCCCATGGCCATGACTCACGCTAACCACTCCGAGCTGACCCCGCTGCGCTTCCTGGAGCGCTCCGCCGAGGTCTACCCGTCCAAGCAGGCAGTCCTGCACGGTACCCGCAGCTACACCTACGCGGAACTCGAAGCCCGGATCCATCGTTTCGCCCAGGTCATCCGCGAGCGCATCACCCCCGGCGACCGCGTGGCCGTGCTGGCCCCCAACACCCCTGAGATGCTCATGGCGCACTATGCCGTGCCGTTGGCCGGGGGCGTGCTGATCGCCCTGAACACCCGGCTGTCCGCCCACGAGCTGCAGTACATCATGGACCACTCCGAGGCGAAGCTGCTCTTCGCCGACACCGAGCTGCTGGGCAACACCAAGATGCTGCGCGCCGAGAACCCCACGCTGCAGGCGCTGATCGAGCTCACCGACGACCAGTTCACCGGGCGGCGCCCCGACGTGGCGGTGGACGCGGTGCTCGACGAGCTGCTGGCGGAGGCCAGCGAAGTGAAGCTGCCCTATTCCGTCGAGGACGAGCGCGCGCCGATCACGCTGAACTACACCTCCGGCACCACCGGCAAACCCAAGGGCGTGCTCTATTCGCACCGCGGCAGCTACCTGAACTCGCTGGGCGAGGCCATGCACCAGGGCATGAACTCCGCCACCCGCTACCTGTGGACCCTGCCGATGTTCCACTGCAACGGCTGGTGCACCCCGTGGGCGGTCACCGCCGCCGGCGGCACCCATCTGTGCCTGCGCGCGGTGCGCGAGGACTCGGTGTGGGACGCCATCGAGAACCTGGGCACCACCCACCTGTGCGGCGCCCCGACCGTCTGCTCGATCATCGCCGACGCCGAACGCGCCCACGAGCTGGCCGAGCCGCTGCGCATCACCACCGCCGGGGCCCCGCCCTCGCCTGCCATCATCTCCAAGCTGCAGAAGCTGGGCATCGAGGTGGTGCACGTCTACGGGCTGACCGAGGTCTACGGCCCGTACACCATCTGCGAATACCAGGACGCCTGGGACGAATTGGCGCCGGCCGAGCGCGCCGAGCGGCTCTCCCGCCAGGGCGTCGGCATGATCACCGCCGAATCCGCGCGCGTGGTGGACCTGGACATGAACGACGTGCCCGCCGACGGGGAAAGCATGGGAGAAATCGTGCTGCGCGGCAACAACGTGATGATCGGCTACTACCGCGACCCGCAGGCCACCGAGCAGGCCTTCGCCGGCGGCTGGTTCCACACCGGGGACCTGGGCGTGATGCACCCCGACGGCTACATCCAGGTCCGCGACCGCGCCAAGGACATCATCATCTCCGGCGGGGAGAACATCTCCACCATCGAGGTCGAGCAGGCGCTGGCCGCACACCCCGAGGTGCTGGATCTGGCGGTGGTCGGCGTGCAGGACGAAAAGTGGGGTGAACGCCCGGTGGCCTACGTGATCCGCGCCAGCGGCTCGCAGCTGGATGCCGAGGGGCTGATCAGTTTCGCCCGTGAGCGCCTGGCCGGATACAAGGTGCCGCGCACCATCGTGTTCCCGCAGGATCTGCCGCGCACCTCCACCGGCAAGGTGCAGAAGAACGTGCTGCGCGCGCAGGCGCTGGAAGAGGCCGCCGGATAGGCCCCGGCGGGGTTCCGCGGCGCACCGCAACAGCGTAGAGTTGGCGCACCGCATAGCCTACCGGCCGGAAGGTCCGCCATGCCCGCAACCTATACCTTCGACGTCTTCAGCTCCCTGGACGGCTTCGGCAGCGCCGGCGGCGACTGGGGCGGCTACTGGGGCAAGCAGGGCCCCGAGCTGCTCGAGCGCCGGCTGCAGCTCTACACCCCTGCCTGCCGCATGGTCTACGGCGCCAACACCTTCCGGCTCTTCGAGCGCTTCTGGAACGAGATCGCGGACAACCCGGAAGTCGAGGACCCCTGGGGCATCGCCATGCACGAGCAGCCCGCCACGGTCATCTCCACCACCCTGTCCGAGCCGTTGGACTGGCCCGACGCGGTGCTCGAACGCGAGGACGCACTGAGCGTGGTGGCCCGGCTCAAGGCCGAATCCGCGGTGCCGCTGCGCTCCCACGGTTCTCTGGCGATGAACCACTCGCTGCTGGCCGCCGGCCTGGTGGACTTCATCCAGGTCACCGTGTTCCCGGTGCTCACCGGCCGCAACGGCGCTTCGCCGGTGTTCGCCGGGGTGGACGACTACGACCTGGAGCTCGTCGACTCCCGGCTGCTGGATGGCAGCATCCAGGAACTCACCTACCGCCCGACCCGGCACGGCTAGCCGCCCCCGGCGGCTGAGAGGAGGTCCAGGTGGCCAGGAAGGGCGCACCGGCGCACCGCACGCGTTCCACGCTTTCCCTGCGCGCCCTGGGGCTGCTAGCGGCCGGGGCGCTGGCGCTGGCCTCCTGCTCGACTCCCAACAACCCGGCGCCGGCCGGCCCCGTTCCCACCAGCGATGCACCCACCAGCGGCTCGCCCTCCGGGGCGGAAAACACCCAGGGCGCAAGCTTCCAAACGCTGGCCTCGAATCTCAACGCTCCGTGGTCGGTGGCGGATGCCGGGGATGCGCTACTGGTCAGTGAACGGGACTCCGGGCGCGTCCTGGAGATCCTCGATTCAGGCGCCGTGCGCGAGGTCGGCCGGCTGCCCGATGTGGACTTCGGCGGCGAGGGCGGGCTGCTGGGCCTGGCCTTCAAGACCCCGGACCGGCTCTACGCGTATTCCACCGGCCCGAACGGCAACCGGATCCAGCGTTTCACGCTGGCCGGGGCGGTAGGAAGCTATTCGCTGTCCGAGCCCAGGACGCTGCTGGACGGGCTGCCTTCAGCCTCCAACCACAACGGCGGGCGGCTGGCCTTCGGACCGGACGGCATGCTCTACGCCAGCGTCGGGGATGCGGCGCGGCCGGCGAGCGCGCAGGATCTGGGCAGCTTGGGCGGCAAGATCCTGCGGATGGACGCGGAGGGAGGCGTTCCGGCGGACAACCCGTTCCCGGATTCCTACGTGTACAGCTACGGCCACCGCAACGTGCAGGGGCTGGCCTGGGACGCCGACGGCGCCATGTACGCCAGCGAATTCGGGCAGAACACCTGGGACGAGCTGAACAAGATCACCGCAGGCGGCAACTACGGCTGGCCGGAAGTGGAAGGCACCGGCGGCACCGGGGAGTTCACCGACCCCGTCGCCCAGTGGAGCACCGACCAGGCCAGTCCCAGCGGCATCGCGATCGTCGATTCCGTGCTCTACCTGGCCAACCTGCGCGGGCAGCGGCTGCGCGCGGTGCAGCTGGACGACCCGGAAATGCAGCGGGAGCTGCTGGTCAACGAGCTGGGCAGGCTGCGCGACGTGGTCCCGGGGCCGGATGGGCGGCTGCTGGTGCTGACCAACAACACCGACGGGCGCGGCGACCCGGGCCTGCAAGACGACCGGCTGATCTCCCTCCCGCCGTCAGGGACCGGATAGCGGGCTTCCACCCTGCAAACGCCGACGGCCGGCACCGCCCCGTCAGGGGAAGTGCCGGCCTCCGAGATGACCTCGGGCGCTACTGCGCTGGGCGCATGTCCCCGGTGGTGCGGAAGCGCTCGTGCCAGGACAATGCCTCGCCCAGCAGGTGCGGCGTGTGCTTGCCGTAGCTTTCCTTGCGGGCGCGGTCGAAGTAGTCCTGCAGCAGCGGACGGTAGTCCGGATGCGCGCAATTGTCGATGATCATCTGGGCACGCTGCTTCGGCGACAGGCCGCGCAGGTCCGCCAGGCCCTGCTCGGTAATCAGGATCATGGTGTCGTGCTCGGTGTGGTCCACGTGGGAGGCGAACGGGACGATGCCCGAGATCTTGCCGTCCTTGGCGGTGGACGGGGACATGAATACCGACAGGTAGCCGTTGCGGGCGAAGTCGCCCGAACCGCCGATGCCGTTCATGACGTGCGAGCCGAGCACGTTGGTGGAGTTCACGTTGCCGTAGATGTCGGCTTCGATCATGCCGTTCAGGGCGATGCAGCCCAAGCGGCGGATGATCTCCGGGTGGTTGGAGATCTCCTGGGCGCGCAGCAGGATGCGGTCGCGGTAGTGGTCGACGTTCTTGTTGAACTCGGCGATGCCTGCCTCGGACAGCGAGAAGCTGGTGGCGGAGGCGAACTCGATGGTACCGTCCTTGATCAGCTGGAGCATGCCGTCCTGGATGACCTCGGTGTAGGCGGTCAGGCCCTTGTAACCGCCGCGGGCCAGGCCCGCGAGCACGGCGTTGGCGATGTTGCCCACGCCTGACTGCAGTGGCAGCAGCTTCTCGCTCAGGCGGCCGGCGCGGATCTCGTAGTCCAGGAAGCCCAGCAGGTGGTCTGCGATCTTCTCGCTGGTGGCGTCGACCGGGGCGAACGGGCTCAGGCGGTCCGGGGCGTCGGTCTCCACGACGGCGACGATCTTGTTCACGTCGACGTTCAGGTACTTCTGGCCGATGCGGTCGCGCACGGTGGTCAGGTCGATCGGCTTGCGGTGCGGAGGCAGGGCGGTGCCGTAGTAGACGTCGTGCATGCCGTCCATGGCGGCGGACTGCTGGGAGTTGACCTCGATGATGACCTTGTCGGCCATTTCCAGCCAGGTCTTGTTGTTGCCCACGGAGGAGGAAGGGATCAGGTCGCCCTCGGCGGTGACGCCGACAACCTCGACGATGGCCAGGTCGATCCTGCCGTAGAAGCCGAACCAAGCGTGCTGGGCGACATGGGACAGGTGGATGTCCATGTACTCCATGTTGCCCTCGTTGATACGGCGGCGGAGCTCCGGGTCGGACATGTACGGCAGGCGGAGGTTCATGCCCTCGGCCTTGGCCAGTACGCCGTCCAGTTCCGGAGCGGTGGAGGCACCGGTCAGAACGTTGATCTTGAAGTCTCGGCCGGCGTCATGCTCGTCGCCGATGAGCTTTGCCAAAGCGCCTGGCACGGCTTTCGGGTAGCCGGCGCCGGTGAAGCCGCTCATGGCCACGGTCATGCCCGGCTTAACGAAAGTGGCAGCCTGTTCTGCGCTCATCAGTCGTTCGGTGAAGGCGCGATGGTGGATACGCTGGTGCAAAATAGCCCTTTCTCACTTCTTTGTGATCCACGTCTGTAACGAGTATCTCAACCTACTACTCTAGTGTCGCTTTCGACCGTCCGGGGCCAGCTTCTAGGCCCAATGCCGAATAAAGCAGGGGCAAAGCGCTGACCTGTCCAGAGTTTGCGGTGACCGGTCGCCGGAAATTCACCGCGTGCGACTAGTATTCTCCCGAACACCGTGCGCGGTGCAGTTTCAACCTCGTTCTAAGTCCATTGACAGGCTCGGTGGCTAGGTTGGGTAGTGATGACTACAGCACGAGCCGCCGCACCCCGGCACCGCCTCACTGCGGCGCTGGTCCTGTTGCCGCGCGCAGTGCTTCTCTCCCTGCTGCTGATTCTCGGCCTGCTCTTGATGCACGGGATGAACCTGCACAACGAGCATGCGGCCGGTACTGGCGCCGCGGCTCCCGCCCAGAGCGCCCACGGGCACGCGGCAGGACCCCTGGCGCCGGGATCGGGACTCGTCGCCACGAGAACCCAGCATCTTGTCGGCCAGCCGAACGCGCTGGCCTGCACCGACTGCGATGAGCAGGGCGCACAGGCGGCCGCCGCCGGATGCGTCCTCGCGTTCATCCTCTTTTTCCTGCTCTTGCCGCGCCGCGGCAGCGTACTGGTCCGCCGGGTCTCCCCGTCGCGGGCCGGGCCGCGATGTTCCCGGGCAAACTGGAGCGTGCTGCGCGCGCCGAGCCTAATCAGCCTGTGTATTAGTCGCACGTGATGACCGGTGGCGGCCGGAAGCGTTTCGCCGATTCCCTGGCCGCCTCCCGGTAATCCGGCGCGTTTTGCGCGCCCTCGACAACAACACAGGAGATCTTCCATGAAGTCCACCCCTCTGACTCTCAGCGCCCTCGGGGCGGCGGCTGCGCTGGCCCTGGCAGGCTGTTCCGCGCCAGAACCAAACGACCCGGCGGAGCATTCAACCCACGACATGAGTGCCGCCCCGCCTTCGAACGAATCCGTGAACGCCGCGCAGAACGAGGCCGACGAAATGTTCGCTTCGATGATGGTGATACACCATGAACAGGCCATTGAGATGAGCGACATCCTGCTGTCAAAGCAGGGACTGGCCCCGGAAATCCAGCAGCTGGCGCAGGACATCAAGGAGGCTCAGGGCCCAGAAATCCAGACTCTGCGAACCTGGCAGGAACAGTGGAACGTCCCGTCGGACCAGCCCCATTCGATGGGCGAGGATGACGGAATGGTCAGCGACGAGAATCTGGAGAAGCTGCGCCAGGCCACGGCAGCGGAAGGCACCACGCTGTATCTGGAGCAGATGATCACCCACCACGAAGGCGCCGTTGAGATGGCAGAACAAGAGCTCTCAGAAGGACGTTACGCCCAAGCCAAGGACATGGCCCTGCGCATCGTCGACACCCAAACCGCAGAAATTGAGCAGATGAATGATCTGCTTTCCGCACACTAAGCCCGAAGGAAGCAATGAACTCCACCGAAAAACCAAGCGTCTGGAGCCGCCAGGCGGTGCGGCTCGCCGCTCCGTTGGCCATGCTTGCCATGGTGCTCAGCGGCTGCTCGCAGGCACCGGCCCCAACATCTGCTCCGGCATCCCAGTCCGACGCCGAATCTACCGCAGATTCAGGCGAACTGCTTGAACGGTTCGGCCTGCAGGGATTGGACGCGGCGCAGATCATCGATCAGCTGGAGCAGCTGCCGGTTGCCGAACGCCCGGCCAATCTGATGGCCTCGGTCCGTCCCGGGCAGCTGGTGCTCAGCGACGAAGCCGGTCGCCAGGCCGCCATGCAGCTGCCTGCGGACAAATTCTACCTTTCCGTCGCTCCCTACGAGAGCCAAACCCACGACTGCCATTTCCACAGTCTCACCACCTGCCTCGGGGAGCTACAGAATGCTGACGTCATCGTCGATTTCACGACAAACGATGGCACGAAGGTCCTGGACGGCATGCAGCTGGCAACCAATGACAACGGCTTCGTCGGTCTCTGGCTGCCCAGCGGAGTCACCGGTGAACTGACGATCACCGCCGGCGGCAAAACCTCGACGCAGTCCATCTCCACGGCAGGGTCCGAGGACGCCACCTGTCTGACGACCATGCAGGTCGTCTAGGACCGGCTTCCCTTCACCTGGTTCAGCACGGCAGTACACTGCGTGCCGAACCGGTGTGGGCATGGGCCCATGAACGTTGCCACGCCCGAGTTCTGGAGCTTCGAGACGCTCGCTTGGTGCGAAAATCGCCAAATTCCTAAGGAAATCTGGCTGTTACCGTTTTGTCCCCGAATTGCCGTTGACCCGTCATGGGGTCGCTCCTACATTTAAGGTGACTCCCGTCGGGGGCCCTCTGAAAATTCATGTTGGAGGTCGGATTCAAATGAAGAAATGGACTCGGTGGCAAGACTGGGTCGGTGTCGCGGCAGGTCTGTATGCCGCAATCGCATCTATCTGGCTCAATGGAACGACAACATCCATGACGCTGATGATGGTCTTCGGTTTGCTGATGGTCGTCACCGCAGTGTGGAGCGTTGCGATGCCGCGTCTCGTTTCGATGGAATGGGCACTTGCCATTTCGGGTGCACTGCTTTTTGCCTCGCCGTGGATGGGACAGTTCACCAGCTACGCCATGAGCACATGGGTGTCATGGATTTGCGGTGCCGTTGGCATCGCAGCGGGCTTGATGGCCTTGGCCCCGGCCATGGAAATGCGCCACGCAACAGGCGGCTCAAGCACCGCACACTAGATTCCTCGTGAAAGACCAGTGCATTCACATTGCCTGGGCTCCGGATGATTGACGATCCGGAGCCCAGGCAATGGTTTTTTAGTTGTTCAGGTGCCAATTGGCTCGCCCAGCTCCGTGAGATGTCCCAGCGCTGGGATGCCTCCGAACCAGCCGCTTAGTTGAATGCCGCGTGGGGTGCCTTCGGCGACGTAGCGCAACTCCAAGCGGCAGCCGATGGCCTCCGCATGCCGAGGCAGGGTTGCCAGCTGGACGCGGTCCAGGTCTCCTGATTCAAGTTTCTTGACCCGGTCGGCGCTGACCTTAAGGCTTCCGACGAGATCCTTGGTGCTCAAACCTGCCACTTCGCGAAGCTGCGCCAGCTAGGTATATCCGTCGCAATCCTTGGGAAATCTGGCACGCCTCTTCTGGGATTCCTTAGCCAGATTTTCGATCATTCGGGGATAACGGTACACAAGAGATTCGGCTTTCTCGATGCACGCGAACTATCAACAAGGCCACGGGAGGAACCAACGCTTGCTAGCTTCGGCAGCTGGGCAGGATGATCCGTGATGTCCGTCGTGCTTCTAAATGCGGCCGATTCGGCGCGCTTCAAGCCGTCGGCGTACTGCGGATCCGGCTTGTTCCACGGCGTCGGCGATGCCCAGACCTTGGTGCAGCCCTGCCACGATCGAGGCGGCCATGACGTCCCCGGTTCCCTTGACACGCACGTCCAGGCGCTCGTAGCCGATGGCGGCGACCTCATCTGCTGTCACGACGAGATCCTCGCCGTGCTGCCTGTCCTGCCCCTCCAAGCCGCTGGCAACCACCCATTGGCAGCGTCCGGACAGCAGACGGCGCGCGTCCTTGATGATCTGGTCGACGGGTTGCTCGCGCGCCGGGGGGCTTTCAAGCAGGTGCTGCAGTTCAAAGAGGTTGGGAACGATCCCGGTAGCCAGCGGGAGCAGCTCCTTGCGCAGGGCAGCGGCGACCTCGGGATCGGTGTAGGCGCCCACGTCGTAATCCCCAAGCGTGGGATCGACGACGACGCGCAGCTGCGGGCGGCGTTCGAGCAGCATGCGAAGCCAGCTGGCTACGGCGACCACCTGGGCCGGGCCGGCGAAGTACCCGGTGTAGACGGTGGAGACCTCATCTGCGATGCCGAGCGCGGTGAGGTCATGCAGCGCGTCCGCAACCCATGGGCCCGACAGGTCGGCGGCGTGCACCTGCGGGTAGTGCGGCAGGTTGCTGAGCATGGCGGTGGGCAGCGCCGCGACCTTCAGGCCGCGCTCCGTCAACACCGGCACCGAAGCGCTCAGGCCGACCGTGCCGTAAACCACTTGGGATCCGATGGCAATGATATCCACCGGGCAGGAATCCAGTTCCCACCGTTCACGCGACAATGCGCTGTTTTCATCCTGTTGTTCCACACCCATATCTTAACGAGAGGGAGCCCCTGCCGTTCTTTCGGAGTGCTTTGATTAAACGCCAACGGGTGGCGCGCTCCCCTCGCGGAGAGTGCCCCACCCGTCGGACAGGAAGCAGGTCTGGAGGACTTACTTCTTTGCAGCAGCAACAACCTGCAGGCGCAGGTTTGCAACAACGTCCTCGTGAACGCGAACGGTTGCGGTGTAGTTGCCAGTCGACTTGATGTGGTCGCTGACCTCAATGTTGCGCTTGTCGATCTTGCCCAGACCAGCGTTTGCAACAGCAGCAGCAATGTCTGCGGTCTTCACGGTGCCGAACAGGCGGCCGTTAGCGCCAGCCTTGACGGTAACCTTGACCGGCTGGGACTTCAGCGATGCTGCAAGAGCCTGAGCTTCCTCAAGGTTTGCAACGGCGCGAGCAGCGCGAGCAGCCTTGATGGAATCAACCTGCTTCTCACCACCCTGGGTCCAAACGATTGCGAAACCGCGTGGCAGCAGGTAGTTACGGGCGTAGCCGTTCTTTACCTCGACAATATCGCCAGCAGCACCGAGACCGGATACTTCGTGAGTCAGAATGATCTTTGCCATTTTGCTATCCCTTCTTCCTTAGCCTCGGCCAGCGCCGGAGTAAGGCAGCAGGGCAACTTCACGTGCGTTCTTGATTGCCTGTGCGATCTTGCGCTGTTCCTGCACGGAAACGCCGGTCACACGACGAGCGCGGATCTTACCGCGATCGGAGATGAACTTGCGCAGCAATGCGGTGTCCTTGTAGTCGATGACGGTGATGTCAGCGGCCTTCAAGGGGTTGGACTTTGGTTTGGGCTTACGGATTTCAGCCTTAGCCATCGTGGAGCTCCTTTAGTTTGGGAGCCCGCAGATTATTCTGCGGGATGGTGAATAAATAGTGGTTAGAAAGGCGGTTCGTCGTTGCCCGGGTTGCCCCAGCCGCCACCGTTGTTTCCGCCAGTGCTCCACGGGTCGTTGGCTGGAGCGTTCCAGCCACCACCCTGCTGCGGCTGCTGTTGCTGCGGCTGCTGTGGTGCATTTTGCTGTGGTGCGTTGGAGAAGCCTCCACCGCCAAATCCGCCGCCGCCACCGCCGGAGCGCTGGGTGCGGGTTACCTTGGCGGACGCAAAGCGGAGCGACGGGCCGATTTCGTCGACCTCGAGCTCCATAACGGTGCGACGTTCGCCTTCCTTGGTGTCGTAAGAACGCGAGCGCAAACGACCCTGGGCGATGACGCGCATGCCCTTGGTCAGCGTTTCTGCAACGTTCTCTGCAGCCTCGCGCCATACCGATGCACGCAAGAACAGGGCTTCCCCGTCCTTCCATTCATTGGTCTGGCGGTCAAAGGTGCGAGGAGTCGAAGCGATCGTGAAGTTCGCTACGGCTGAGCCGGACGGCGTGAAACGCAGCTCCGGATCGGCGGTCAGGTTTCCGATAACGGTAATAACAGTCTCGCCTGCCATTGACTCTCCTTAGAAAAGTTTGAACGTTTGTCCTACGACGGAAGTACTTGCGTAATTAAACGCGAGCCTCTTCCGGACGGGTGACCTTGTGGCGCAGGATCAGTTCGTTGATCTTGAGCTGACGCTCAAGCTCAGCCGAAGTAGCTGGATCTGCGGTGTAGTTCACCACGATGTAGGTGGCTTCTGCCTTCTTCTTGATCTCGTAAGCCATCTTGCGACGACCCCAGACATCAACCTTGTCGATGGTGCCACCGTGGGAGCGAACAACCTCGAGGTACTTCTCGATGGTTGGCTCTACGGTGCGGTCATCGACCTCTGGATCGATGAGGACCATAAGTTCATAAGCACGCATGTGAACCCACCTCCTTTGGGCTAAACGGTCGCGGCCTTTCCGCAACAGGAGGTTCTTGCGTTGCCTGAGCCGGACACACCCAAGTTTCGGGCGTGCGGTAGCACAGACCTTCCAAGCTTACCCGAGGGTGCCCGCCTTGTAGTAGTCAAGGTGTCGCAGATCATGAAATGCGCTCCGCGCTCGCGACCCGTACCTGTATTAGCCCTCCAGGTCGCGGTCGATCAGCGGTTGGATCCGGTTGATGAAGTCCGGGGCAAGGGTGCGCATGTAGGTGTCTGAGACATGGTGCTTGTCCCGGTACACCAGAACGTTGCCCACGAGCGACGGGCAGGTTTCCTCGGTGCAGAATTGATCGGTGAGATCCAGGACCTGCACACGCGGCTCCAGCTTCCCTGCTTCTCCGGTGACATCCCCCGGCGGCAGGGCCTTGTCCCGCGGGGTGACGCACCGTTGGGGATTCTCGGGATTCTCGGCCAGGCAGTCCCTGGCGTAGCCTTTGAGCGCCGGACGGGGTGTGTCCACCAGCGAGATGACGTCAATCCCCGCATCTTCGAGCTCCGACCAGGCCTCGGCAAATCCCCGTGCAGCGTCCGAAGTGTAGGACGGTTCGGCCCAATTGGCAGTCAGCACCACGTCGATGTCGCCGCGCTCGGCCAAACGCCGCGCGGTTTCCCTGTTCGCCTCGCTGCAGGAAATCGACCCGTCGGCTTCCGCTGTGCGCTGCGCCTTGGAGAACGGGCAGGAGTCCTTCAGATAGGTAACCAGCTTCCAGTCGTTGGCATCAGCCAGCGCCTGCACGGCCTGGTACCAGTGCGTGGCGTGCGAATCGCCGACCAGCGCAATGGTGGTCTTTGCTGACGGGTTGCCGAATTCGCATTCCTTGGCCTGCGTGGACTGGGGTTTTTGCACGCAGTCCCCGAGCTGCGGAAAATCACCGCTGGCTTCGCTGAGCGTGGGAACAATCTGACGGTTCTCGCCCAGATAGGCCGGCATGCCCTGCGCCAGCGAGGCGGCGCCGAAACCGGGAGGCGGGTTGCTGGTCAGTTCGGCCGCCTGCTTGTTCTGCTTCTCAGCGAGGGCGGACTGCGCCTGCTGCGGGACGAATCCCAGCGTCGCGACAAGACCTACGGCAGCTGCCCCGGCCAGCACGGTGCGGCCGGCTCCGCGCGACAAGGTCGGCCAGCGGCGCACCGGATTCTCGACATAGCGGAAGCTGAGCTGCGCCAAAAGCAGCGACAGGGCAAGCAGGCCCACGGATTCCAGCGGGCCGGGATCACCGCCGGTAAGCTGCGCGGCAAAGACGATCAACGGCCAGTGCCACAGGTACAGGGAATAGGACACTGCGCCGACCCACTGGATCGGTCCGCTGTCCACCACCGGGTGCAGCGACAGCAGTCCTTCGGTGCGCTCCGCGGCGATGATCAGCACCGTGGAGAGGACCGGGACCAGGGCGGCAACACCGGGGAAAACGATATCCCCGCTGTATGTGAATGCCGCGCCGGCCAGCGCGGCCAGCGCAAAAAGCACCAGGACATTGCGCAGCACGGCGGGAATTCCTTCCAGAATCCGCCGTCCGGTTTGCGCCCGCTGTGCGGCAACCAGGGCCAGCAGACCGCCAGCCGCCAGTTCCCAGACCCGGGTGGTGGTGACAAAATATCCGCTGGGATCACCTGAGAAACCCAAATAGGCCGAATAGGCCAGCGAAGCCAGCGCGGTGGCCGAGAAACCGATCCACAAGGCGCTGGTTCTCCAGCGGCGAAGCGGTCCGGCAAAGGCGGCCACCACCAGCAGCGGCCAGAAAAGATAGAACTGCTCCTCCACACCCAGAGACCAGAAGTGCTGCAGCGCGCTCGGGGCTTCCTCGGCTGCGAGATAGTCCACCGACGACGCGGCCAGCACCCAGTTCTGCACCGACAGGGCGGAGGCTACGGCCTGGATGCCGAGCGATTCCCACAAGGTGCTGGGCAGGAGCAGCAGCGTTCCCGCCACGACCACCACGATCACCAGCAGCGCCGCAGGCAGGATTCGCCGCACCCGCCCGGCGTAAAAGGACAGCAGGTCGATGCGGCCGGTGCGGTCGGCTTCGCGGAGCAGATGGGAAGTGATGAGGAACCCGGAGATGACAAGGAAAATATCCACCCCGATATACCCGCCGGGCAGGATCCGCGGTTCCAGATGGTAGACCACCACCAGCAGGACCGCCAGTGCGCGCAACGCCTGGATTTCGGGCCGGAAGTTTCTGATCGGGGCGGCAAACGAACTCATAGTGCTTGATCGAATCAGCCCCGGGTAAACATCCGGTGAGCGCCAATCAACGGGCGCAGAAACTGCGCGTCTGAAATGACTGAAAAGGCTGGCGTAATTCAATTGTTTCGCAAGCCGTTCATCGGTAGCGTTTCCAGATGTTCCCGTGATCTTCCGCGCTGCCCGACGTTAGGACCCGCAATGCCCCAAGCCAAGTCGTTTGCAGTGGTAGGTGCCGGGATCATCGGCGCCGCGGTGGCCCGGGAGCTGCTGGCCAGATATCCCGGATCGAGCGTCACCGTCGTGGAGAAGGAACAGGCGGCAGCCGGGCACCAGACGGGGCACAACTCCGGGGTAGTCCACGCCGGGCTCTACTACGAGCCGGGAGGCCTCAAGGCCAAGCTGTGCCGACGCGGCGTTGAACTGCTCCAAGACCTTGCCCAGGCCAGGTCTCTTCCCTATGAGCAATGCGGCAAATTGGTGGTGGCGCTGGAAGCCGACGAGGAACAGCGGCTGAAGAACATCTTCGAACGGGCGCAAGCCAACGGTGTTCCCGGGGTGGGGATGCTCGGTCCGGATGGCATCAAAGACATCGAACCCAACGCGGTGGGGCGGATGGCCCTGCACTCCCCAGGTACGGCGATCATCAGCTATGCCGCGGTGACCGAAGCCCTGCTCGACGAAGTGCGGCTGGCAGGCGGAGAAGTGCGTTTCGGCTGCGCCGTCGAGCGTATCGAGGAACTAGCCACCGGGGTGCGCCTTCATACCAGCACCGGGCAGTTCCTTGCAGACCACGTCATCGTGTGCGCAGGATCCCAGTCCGACCGGCTGGCCCGCGGTTCCGGGGCCAACGCCCAGCCCAGTGTTGTGCCGTTTTTCGGCCAGTATTTCCAGTTGGAGGAAAGCTACCGCACCATCCTCAACGGGCTCGTCTATCCGGTCCCGGATCCGAAATACCCTTTCCTCCGCGTCCACCTGACCAAGCGCGTGGATGGCCAGATGATGGTCGGACCCAATGCCTTCCTCTCCCTGTCGCGGGAGAAGTACCACGGCCTGGGACTGGATTTCAAGGATCTCGGGGAGGTCATGGCCAACCCTGGTTTCTGGAAGTTCGCGTCGCGGAACTTGCCTACGGCTGTCCGCGAGATCCGCACCGTGGTCTCGGAACAGTTTTTCCTCAGGGAAGCTGCGAAGTACGTTCCGTCGCTGGAGGGAGCCAAGGCGACCCGCCTCACCCGCGGCATCCGGGCGCAGGCCATGGACGCCGACGGCAAGCTGCTGGACGACTTCGCCATCGACTACCGCGATCATGCCACGCATATCCGCAATGCGCCGTCTCCCGGCGCCACCAGCTCCCTGGCCATCGCCGAGTACATCGTAGATTCGCTGGTCTCCAGGAGCATCGCCTAACCGCGGGACTGCTTCTCCCGGATCAGGTCCAAGGCCAGCACCGCGCCGACGGTCATCAGGCGGTGCCCCGGGCTGAGGTTCGGTGCGAGCCGCACCGCGTAGGTGGACTTGCCGATCAGCGCGTTGCCCAGGCCCGACCAGCTGCGCGAAACGGTGGCGATGACCTGGCCGCGGGCGCTGATCTGGAATTCGAAATCCCAGAGATTTCCGTCCAGGTCGATCTCTTCGCCTTGGAAATCCACGGTGACCTTGGTCTTGAAGAAGGTGATCCGCTTGACGAGGGTCGCGATCTGGTTGCCCTGGCCGTCCATGATCTCCATGCGGTCGCGCCCCACGCTCATGGTGTCCTTCACCTGGAGTACCGGGTTGTCCGGTCCATCGAACACCGTCAGCTGCCGGGACCCGGCGAACATGCGGCCCAGCGCGCTTCCGCCGGTCTCTACATGGGCGACCTGCACGCCCTCGCCGTTCAAGATGGCGAAATCGTTCTTCATGAGGTTCTTGGTCTGCTGGATGACCAGCACGTCAGATTCGAAGATCGTCATGCCAGCGATTATGCCATTTGCGGCTTGCCGTCCCCGGGCCATCAAACGCGATTCAGCCCAGGAATGTGCGGTCCGCCTTGGACAGCGGCACCGTTCATCCAGCTTCGGATCCAGTCTGAGGCGGAAGGGGATCCAGTTTGAGGCGGAAGGCCGCTTCCAAGGCCAGCCGCCCGGCACCCCAGTACACCGGGATCACCAGCCATACGTGCCATCCCCAATGCATGGTCAGGGCGAGGATGGGAGTAGCAAAGAGGACCGCAATCCCCAGACCCCGGGAGATCAGCTCCACGCCCTTGGTGTAGGAGTCGCGCTGCTCAGCAACTCGGTATTCCAGCCCATCGACCGAGGCTTGGAACTGCGGCGTTTCCACGCTGGCAAACAAGTCTCCCACCGGCACTTGCAGAGCGGCGGCGATTTTCGACAGCGTGTCCATGCTGGCGTCCTGGCCGGCTTCCAGACATTGGACTGTTCTGACGGTGACCCCGCTTTCGTGGAGAATCGTTCCTGCGTCTACCCCATGGTGCGGCGTATTTCCGATATGCGTGATTCGTTCATGCAGATCACACTAGCCATTGAGGACACGACAACACCACGACTTTCTGCCGACAGCTACCCGACAATGTCACGTCATCGCGCATTTCCGGCTTCATGAGACCCGTGGCTACGTTTTCAGGAAAGCTGCTCGGAACGGTGGAACTTCGCGCGAATTGCATATACCTGATACTGCATATGCGATACATTCGAAGGCCGCGACCGGACGTCCTCCCTCTGAGATTCCGGCCGCGGCCTTGGGTCAACTACTCGCCGAAGAAGACGCGGGCCACCTTGGACAGGTACCACGGGTCGTCGACGCCGCACATCTCGCGGGCCGAGTGCATGGACAGCAGCGCCACGCCCACGTCCACGGTGCGGATGCCGATACGGGTCGCGGTCAGCGGGCCGATGGTCGATCCGCAGGGAACCCGGTTGTTGGAGACGAATTCCTGGTACGGCACCCCGGCGGCGGCGCACCAGCCGGCGAACGCGGCGGCGCCCACGGCATCGGTGGCATACCGCTGGTTGGCGTTGATCTTCAGCAGCGGGCCCGCATTGACCTGCGGGCGGTTCGCCGGGTCGTGGCGCTCGGCGTAATTCGGGTGCACGGCGTGGCCGGCGTCGGCCGACAGGCACACGGAGTTGGCCAGCGCGCGGGCGGTGTCTTCCACCGTGGCGCCGAACGAGGCCTGGATGCGCTGCAGCAGTTCCTCCAAGAAGGGGCCGCTGGCGCCCGAACGCGACTCGGAACCCAGTTCCTCGTGGTCGAAGGCCGCCAGCATGGCGATGCGCCGGCCCTCTGGCTTGCGCGCGTAGTCGGTCAGCGCGATCAGGCCGGCGTGCACCGAGGACAGGTTGTCCAGGCGCGAGGAGGCGAAGAAGTTCTTGCCTTCGCCGAACACCTCGCCGCGCTGCGCCGGAGCGGTCAGCACGTCGTAGCCGGCGATCTGCGCCGGATCCACGCCGGCCGAGGCGGCCAGCACTGCCAGGATGTCAGCGTCAGCCAGGTCTCCGGCACCGAAAATCGGGTTGGTGTGGGTCTGGCGGTCCAGAGTCAGTCCGTCGTTGACCTGTCGGTCCAAGTGGATGGCCAGCTGCGGGATACGCAGCAGCGGCTCGGTCTGCGCCAGATGCACCGATCCGTCGCGCAGCACCAGACGGCCGGCGAGCACCAGCTCGCGGTCCAGCCACGAGTTCAGCAGCGGTCCGCCGTAGACCTCCACCCCGGCCTGCCACCACCCGTTGGATCCGGTGGTCGGCTTCGGCTTCAGCTTGAAGCCGGGCGAGTCGGTGTGTGCGCCGAGGATGTGGAAGCCAGTGGTGGCAGCGGCCCCCTCGGGCTGCACCCAGGCGATGACCGCGCCGTCGCGCACCACATAGTAGGCGCCGGCCCCGAGGGTCCATGCCTCGGCTTCGTCCAGCGCCGTGAACCCGGCGGCATCCAGCCGCTTCGCCGCGCTCGCGGCGGCGTGGTAACTCGACGGGGAGGTCGCTACGTATTCGGCCAAATCTGCAATGTGTGCCATTGCCGCGGCTTGTGCCATGACTGGATGCTCACTTCTTTCGCGATCGATTGTCATCAAGTGCTGCTGCCGGCGGGATCTGCCGGGTTGTCTCCAGCTTAGTAGTCTGCGCCGCGGATTGGGTCCGGCGAAGTGCGCGGGCGACCCAGGCGGGGAAATGCCCGCGAATTGCGCGACCGGACTTGACGCGGATCGCGGACGGCGTAAATGCTGTGATCAGGCCTACGCCGACCAAGAAAGCGAGTACATCATGCCAAAGACCAACCGCACGCCCGAAGATTTCCCGGAGCACCGTGATTCCCTCGAGCCGCAGTCGGAGACCAAGGCCGGAGTAGACCCTGAGCAGGCTGATGGGCTGGGCACCACGCTGGATTCCAGCCCGGCATCCGTTGAGACCGAACCCTATGTTCCGGCGGAGCCGGATCCCGAGGGGCTGCGGCCGCTGCCCGTGGAGGACTCCGAGGACCGCGCCCACTCGACCAGGCTCGCCCGGTTGTGGACGGCGACCGTCATCAGCGTGCTGCTGCTGATCCTGCTGATTGTTTTCATCGCGCAGAACCAGAACCCTGTCACCGTGCTGTACTTCGGGCTGCGCGGCGAGATCAGCCTGGGCCTGGCCCTGTTCATCGCGGCGCTGGGCGGCGCGCTGGTGGTCGCAGCCATCGGCGCGGCACGCGTCATCCAGCTGCGCGCCTCCGAACGCAAGAAGCGCCGGGCCGAGCGCAAGGGCCGGTAGCTAGAAGTCCAGTCCCTGCGAGGGAATGACCAGCCCGGTCTCGTAAGCGTAGACCACTGCCTGCACCCGGTCGCGCAGGTGCAGCTTGGTCAGGATGCGCCGCACGTGGGTCTTCACCGTCGCTTCCGAGAGGAAGAAGCGATGGGCGATCTCCGCGTTGGACAGGCCTTCGGCGAGCGCGCGCAGCACCTCCTGCTCACGCGGGGTCAGGTCGTCCAGCAGCGGGTCGCGCTGCGGGGCGGCGGTGCTCGCCGGGGCCTGCCCCGCGTTGCGCACATAGGTCTCAAGCAGCCTGGCGGTCACGCGCGGCGCCACCACGGCGTCGCCGGAGGCCACCAGGCGGACCGCGGAGACCAGCTCCTCCGGGGCGACGTCCTTGAGCAGGAAGGCGCTGGCGCCGGCCTGCAGCCCGGAGAACGCGTATTCGTCCAGGTCGAAGGTCGTCAGGATGATGATCTTGGTTTCCGGGTGCGCCTTGGCGATGCGTTCGGTGGCTTCGATGCCGTCCATGTTGGGCATGCGCACGTCCATGAGCACCACGTCCGGGTGCAGGGCCGCGGTCTGGGTCAGCGCTTCCAGCCCGTCGGCCGCCTCGCCGGCGATCTGGATGTCCGCCTCGCCTTCGAGGATCAGGCGGAAGCCCATCCGCAGCAGGGGTTGGTCGTCGACCAGCAGTACCTTGATGTTTTCGTCCATGTCCTACCCCTTTGATGCCTTCTGGTTACCATTCTTCGCGCTGCACTCGGGCAGCTGCAACATCGCCTTAACAATCCATCCGCCGCTGGCCACGGGGCCGGCGTCCACCGTGCCGTCGAACAGCTCGGCGCGCTCGCGCATGCCGCGCAGCCCGCGGCCGCTGCCCACGCTGGGCACCCGGGTGGCGTCCCCGTTGTCCAAGATCTCCAGCCGCACCTGGTGCCTGCCGTGTTCCAGGCGGACCTGGACGTCGGTGACGTTGCGCGCATAGCGCAGCGAGTTGGTCAGCGACTCCTGGACGATGCGGAAGATGGTCAGCGCGAACGCCTTGTCCTCCGGCAGCGGCTCCCCCACGTAGGTGTAGGTCAGCGGCAGCCCGGCGGCGCGGAAGCCTTCGAGCAGGTTCTCCATGCTGCCGCCGGTGGGCTGCGGCGCCAGCTCCCCGCCCTCCCCTTCACGCAGCACGCCGAGCATGCGCCGCATGTCCGCCAGCGCGGCGCGTCCGGTGCCAGACAGCTCCGCGAGCACCTCCTCGGCGCGGTCCTGGTCCCGGCGGCCCACCACGCGGGCGCCTTCGGCCAGCGCGATCATCACCGACAGCGAGTGCGCCACCACGTCGTGCATCTCGCGGGCGATGCGGTTGCGTTCCTGCACCTGCGCCAGCCGGGAGACCTGCGAAGCCCAGTGGTTCAGCTCCGCCTCGTGGATGCGGGCGTTGCGGATGTACACGCCGATGGCGGCGGCGGTGACGTAGAAGCCGATGAGGAACGCCGCCAAGACCCCGATGATGATCACGGCCAGCGTGGATTCGCTGATCCCGTCCGAGGTGTCGAGCTCCATGCCGCTCATGTCGGGGAAGCCGACCAGCACCATGAGGACCATCTGGAAGCTGCCGGCCAGGATGGCCAGCGGAATCGAGCGCCGGGCCGAGTAGCTGGTGGCCACCATGTACAGGGCGAGCATCATGCCCAGGCCCTCGGTCCCGTAGACCGAGCCGACGTCCAGGATCGAGATGCATTCCAGGGCGAACACGATGCACAGCACCGTCATCGGCGCCCGGCGGCGGAACAGCAGCGTGCCGGCGGTGGCCAGCGTGACCAGCAGCAGCGCCAGCTCGTTGCTGGCCTCCATATCCGCCATCAGCAGCACCCCGGGCAGGGTTCCGAGCAGGTAGAAGACCACGACGCCGATGGACACCAAACGCGGATGGGTCCTCAGGTACCTGCGTACCCGGCCCATCCGCTTGGCGGCCAGTTCGTCGAAGGAGGCTAGCGACTCCTGCTGCGAAAGGTTGCTCATGGTTTCCAGTCTAGTTTTCCAATTCCTACTTGATGTCGCGGCTCTTGAGCAGGATTCCCGCCAGCAGCAGCGGGAGCACGATCCATCCGGCCACCCCGACCAGCTGCTGCCAGGTTTCCAGCGTGCTCGGGTAGCTCAGCGGCAGGGCCAGCGACAGCCCCAGCTGGTCCGGCATGAACCGGGCGTAGTCCTTGAACCAGTCGGTGACTGCCATCAGGATCTGCGCGATCATCGGCAGCACGAAGAACAGCGCGACCAGGCTGGTGATGCCGCCGGCGGAGTTGCGCAGCAGCAGGCCCAGAGCTAGGCCGATCAGGGAGGCCATCACCACGGCGAGCGCCCCGTACCAGAGCACCCGCTGGAAGGCCTCGCCGCCCAGGTCCAGGGTCATCGAGTAGTTCTCGGCCAGCGGCCGGCAGACCAGGTAGGCGGCCAGCGTGGACACCAGCTGCACCACCGCGGTCAGCGCGGTGATCAGGATGATCTTGGCGGTCAGCACCCGCAGGCGCTGCGGGCTGGCCAGGAAGGTGCTCACGGCCGAGCCGGTGGTGAATTCGCCGCTGAACAGCAGCACACCCAGCACGCCGAGGATCAGTTGGGAGAACATCAGGCCGGAGGCCATCGTTTCCACGGCGAAGTCAGCGGTGCCCATGCTTTCGGTGCCCGGGATCTGCCCGAGCTCCGGGCTGCTGCTCATGAACGATCCCACGCCCCACACGCCGATCGCGGCGATGCCGATGTACACGGCGATCGAGACCAGGACCAGGATGCGGGTGGAGTTCAACGAGAAAAAGCGGATCATTTCGCTGCGCAGCACGCCGCCCAGGGTGACCCTGCCGTATCCCCGCGCCGCCGCGCGGGATGCTAGTTCGGTGCTCATGGTTTCCTACTTCCCAGCCTCGTTGTCGGTGGACACCTGCGAGCGGTACTCGATGGCGTCGCGGGTCAGTTCCATGTACGCGTCCTCCAGGGTACGCTGCAGCGGACGCAGTTCGCTGAGCACGATCCCGGCCTCCAGCGCGCGGCGGCCGATCTCCTCGGACTGAGGTCCGGTGACCTCCAGCGTGGCGGCGTCAAGCCGCCGCAGCTGCACTCCCTCGGCCGCCAGGGAGTTCATCAGCACCTCGATGTCGCGGGCGCGGACCACCGTCTGGGCCAATCCGTTGTCGATGAATTCGCTGATCGGGGCGTCGGCCATGATGCGGCCGCGGCCGATCACAATCAGGTGGTCGGCGGTCTGCGCCATCTCGCTCATCAGGTGCGAGGAAATGAACACGGTTTTCCCGGCGGCTGCCTGCTGGCGGGCCAGGTTGCGGACCCAGGCCACGCCTTCGGGGTCCAGCCCGTTGACCGGTTCGTCGAGGATCAGCACCTGCGGGTCGCCCAGCAGGGCGGTGGCGATGCCCAGCCGCTGCCCCATGCCCAGCGAGAAGCCGCCGACCTTCTTGCGCTGCACCGGCGCCAGGCCGGTCAGCTCCAGCACCTCGTCCACCCGGGACGCGGGCAGGCCTGCGGTGGCGGCCATGGCGCGCAGGTGCGAGCGCGGGGTCAGCGACTTGTGGACCGATTTGGCCTCCAGCAGGGTGCCGACCTCGGTCAACGGGTGGGTGGAGGACTTGAAATTCTTCCCGTTCACGAGCACCTGCCCGCCCGTGGGGTTTGCCAGTCCAACGATCATGCGCATGGTGGTTGATTTGCCTGCGCCGTTGGGGCCGAGGAAGCCGGTGACGATCCCCGGTTGAACCGTGAACGACGCATTGTCGACCACGGTTTTTGCACCGTATTTCTTGGTCAATTCCTGTACCTGGATCATATCTCCAGCATAGAAAATCATCCGGTTGGGCGAACCGCCCGGAATGCTGATCTTGCACCTCCCTCGAAAGGTGGATCAACGAGCGGCGGCCGTGCAGTCATATGCACCCGAAGGTGCATGCAACGGCGCGGCCGCGGGTTCTGCGGGTGCGGCTGCTAGGCGACGGCGGTGGCCACGAACAGCGCGCCGACCACCATCACCGCGAAGGGCAGGGCCAGCACGATCATGAATTTCAGGTTGTCGCGCACGATCGCCACGCATTCGCGCAGGAACGCGCTGGGCCGGTAGTAGGCGGCGGTCTTGCCGCCGAAGGCGCGGGCATCCAGCCCCAGCTGCCGCGAGGCCAGCCCGGCGCGCAGCGCATGGTAGTCGCTGGTCACCAGCCACAGGCGGCCGTCGGTGCGCTGGGCGCGCACCAGCTGGTCGGAGAACTTCAGGTTCTCAATGGTGTCCTTGGCCCGGTCCTCGATGAGGATCTGCTCCTGCGGGATGCCCTGCTCGGCCAGGTAGCGGGCCATGCTCACGCCTTCGGGCTCGACCTCGTCACGGCCCTGCCCGCCGGTGGGCACCATCAGCGGCTTCGGGTTTTCCTGCGTGCCGTAGAGCTCGATGCCCTTGTCCAGCCGCCCGCGCAGCAGCGGGGTGACCTTGCCGTCGATGGTGCGGGCGCCGAGCACCACCACCGCCGCCCCGCGGCCCTTGGCAGGGAACCGTGCGTGCACCCACGAGTACAGCAGCAGCATGGCGAAGACGCTGGCGCTGAACACGGAGGCGAAGAACATGATGAATGCCAGGGACAGGCTCCACCACTGGGAGATCACCACCAGTCCGAGCGCGGCCACCGGCAGCGCGAACACCAGGATCCCGGCGATCAGCGACAGCAGGTTGGGGATCCGCGCGCCTTCGCGGCGCCACATCAGGATGCCGTTGTAGATCAGGGCGGCGCCGAACACCACCAGCATCAGCGGCGTGAGCACCACCAGGATCGCGACCAGGAAGCCGAAGCCAGGCACGAAGCTGGTGAGCAGTTCGGAGAGCGTGGACAAGCTGGCCAGCACCAGCGGCAGCAGCGCCGCGGCGAGCACCAGCCGGCGCGGTTCCCTGCGGTACAGCAGGATGAAGGCGGCCCACAGTGCGGCGAGCAGGGCCAGTGAAATGAGGTCGTAGCCGAAGTCTTCCATCAGGATCAAGCCTAGACGGCGTTCCGCCGGGAAATGCCGAATTCGCGCTCCAGCATGGACTTGGCACCGAGGAAGCCGCCCATGCCGTGGACCGACGGGCCGGGCGGGACCGCCGAGGAGACCAGGTACAGGCCCTTGCTGCGCAGGTACCAGGGGTCGGTGGACACCAGCGGCCGGCGGACGCTGCCCAGCAGGTCCATGGTGCCGCCGGACAGATCGCCGCCCACCAGCGCGGCGTTCTGCTTTTCCAGCCCCTGCGCGGTGACCACATGGGATTCGAGGACCAGGTCGCCGAAGCCCGGGGCGGCGGCCTCGATCATCGAGCGGATCCGCCCGCTCATGTCCGCCGGGGAGCCCAACGGCACATGGCAGTAGGCCCACAGGACCTGCCGGCCCTGCGGCGCGCGCGATCCGTCGAAGACCGAGGGCTGGGAGACGATCATGAACGGCTTGCCCGGCGCGCGGCGCCTGGCTTCGCGCTCCGCCCGGCCCACCTGCGCGGCCGTCCCGCCCAGGTGCACGGTTCCGGCCTGCGCGAGCACCGGGTCCTTCCAGGGCACCGGTTCGGAAAGCACGTAGTGGACCAGGCAGCTGCCCGGGGACCTGCGGGTCTTGGCCAGCGCCGCGGAGAGCTTCTGCGGCAGCCGGTTCCCGGCGATCCGCCCCGCCATCTCCGCGGAAGTGTCGAACAGGACGATGTCCTCGGACAGCTGCCCGAGGCTGGTGATGCGCCGCCCGGTGTGCAGGCGCCCGCCGTGGGCCCGCACCTGGCCGGCGAGCGCATCGGTAATCGCCTGGGATCCGCCGCGCGGGATGGGCCAGCCCTTGGCGTGCGCCGCGGCCGCCAGGAACAGTCCGGCGCCGGCGTTAGCCGGGCCGCGCGATCCCCCTGCCACGTGGGCGGAGCAGCCGGCGTACAGCGCGGCGGCGCGTTCGTGCTTCGCGGAGAACAGGTCCTTGAGCCCCATGCCGCCCAGGGTGCTGGCGCCGAAGGCGGCCAGCGTCGCCGGGTGCGGGGGGACTTTCAGCAGCGGGTTCAGCAGGGTGTCGCCCAGCTCGTCCATCCGCTGCACCAGGAAAGAGAGCAGCCGGGAGTACAGCTCCCCGCTGGCGCCCAGCTCCTGCGCGGTGCGCTCGAGGTCCCGCCAGGCGTAGGCGGTGCGGTCATCGAGCACGTGGGCGAAGGACAGCTCGGGGATGATGAAGTCCACCTCGTCCAGCACCCCCAGCTCGCGCATCGCTGGCGACTGCAGGGCCATGGGGTGCACCGCGCTGCCCAGGTCGAATCGGGCTTGGGAACCGTCCAGCGGCTGGGTGCGCGCCGCCCCGCCGAGGGTGTCGTTGGCCTCGTATACGGTGACGTCCAGCCCCGCGCGGGCGGCAACCGCGGCGGCGGCCAGCCCGTTCGGGCCGGAGCCGATGACCGCTACGGCGCTCATGCTTTGGTCTCCGGGGCCGGCGCGTTCGCCGCGTGCTCGGCGTGCTGCGGGGCGCTCGGCTTCAGGCCGCGCAGGGTGAAGGCGTCCGGCGCGCCGGCGAACGGGCCGGCCAGCGGGTCCTCCTGCCCCACCGCGCGGATCGGGTCGCGGCGCGGGTCGAGCACCGAACGCGCCACCAGATACATCAGGTACCCCAGCATCAGCATGTGGGCGAGGACCAGCACAATGTACCCGGTCTCGGGGAACACCTTGTGGATGTCCTCGGCGCCCAAGGAGTCCAGGTAGAACCAGAGCCCGTAGAAGTGGGCGACCTCCACCAGCATCCAGACCACCAACTCGCGCCACCTCGGCAGCGCCAGGGCGAACAGCGGGATCAGCCAGACGACGAACTGCGGCGAATACACCTTGTTGACCATGACGAAGGAGGCCACGATCAGGAAGGCCAGCGAGCCCAGCCGCGGGGTGCGCTTGGCAACCAGGCCGAGCACCGCGATGCCCGTGCAGCACAGGAAAAAGAGGACCAGGCCCCAGAAGGACATCTGCTGGGCGTTGAAGGGCTGGAGCGCCTCGGACTTCTCGGCCAGCAGGTTCCAGACGTGCCAGAAGCTGGAGAAGCCGGCGCCGCGCTCGGAGGAGAAGGCGAAGAAGTGCTTGAACGAGTCCGGGTAGGCCAGCGCATAGGGCAGGTTGACCAGGATCCAGGTCAGCGCCGCGGTGCCGCCAGTGACCCAGAAGGGCTTGAGCTTGCCGGTGCGCACCGCGATCACCAGCACCGCGCCGAGCACGAAGAACGGGTAGATCTTCATGGCGGTGCCCAGGCCGATGAGGATGCCCGCCAGCACCGTGTGCCTGCGCGCGAAGCTGAGCATGCCCAAGGCCAGCAGGGCCACTGCCCACAGGTCCCAGTTGACGCTCCCGGCCAGGATGATGCCCGGGGCGATGGCCACCATGGCGGCGTCCCACGGGCGGCGCCCTCCCATGCGCAGGGTGCAGACAACGGTGACGATCCACAGGATCGCCACGAGGACCAGGTTCATGTCGAAGTAGATCAGCGAGCGGTTGGCGGCCCCCTCGGGCACCAGCCAGGCCACCGCGGAGGCGACCACGCTCATCAGCACCGGATACTCGAACTGCGCTTGCGCCGAGAACGGCACCCACGGGTTCTCAGCGAAGCCGCGGGCCCCGAACAGCGGCACCCAGTCGCTGTAGCAGGCGTAGATATAGGGATTGCTGCCGCCCCAGCCGTTGACGCGGCAGGGGTTCTTGGCCAGCAGCATCAGCAGCGATGCCGCGATGGTCATCAGGATCAGCACGCGTTCCACCGTGAAGAATCCGGGGTTCACCCGTCCGGGGTCGCTGTGCCTGCCCAGCGGCCCGCCGATCACGGCGGTGAACTGGCGCAGAAACCCGTCGGCCCTCGAGGGCACGGTGATCCGCAACGGGCCCCGGGTGGACTGTGGCTGCTTAGACTCGCGCATACCCTCCAGCCTAGTAGCTGGGCCTATTTGAACGGCGCCGCCAGCTCATGTTTCATCACTTGGGTTCACAAAATTACGGGCGCCGCGGTCCACGCGCCGATGCGGGGCCGCGAAATACCCCGACGGATTCCCCGGTGCGGCCAGGCCCCCGGAAGGTCCGGAGACATGGCACCGAAGAGGGGACGGCAAGGCCTCCAGCGAACCAACAGGTAATTAAACCCGCACTTCACCCTGCGTTTACCTCAGCGCACCCGGGTGGTTAACTCGGGTGTTTAACGTCGAATTCGTGAGCAACACCAATCAGCCGCAGGTCCTGGCCATCATCCCCGCACGGGGAGGATCCAAGGGCATCGAGCTTAAGAACCTCCGCCGGATCCACGGTAAGTCCCTGCTGGGACGCGCCATCGAATCCGCCCAGGCCGCAGCCTCAGTCAGCGATGTTGTGGTGAGCACCGACCATCCCGGGATCAAGGCCGAAGCCTTGGCCTACGGGGCCCGCGTGGTGGACCGCCCGGCAGAAATCGCCGGCGACACCGCCACCAGCGAATCGGTCCTGGTCCACGTGCTTGAACGCGAACCGGACCTGCCGCAGGCCACCGTCTTCATCCAATGCACCAGCCCGTTCATCGATCCGACGGATCTGGACGCGGCGGTCAACCGGGTGCTGCGCGGCGAACTGGACGTCAGCTTCGCCGCCGTCGCCGACCACGGCTTCCACTGGTCGCTGGATGCCGCTGGGCTCGCCCAAGCGGTAGGCCACGACATGTCCGTGAGACCCCGCCGGCAGGACCGCGAACCGCGCTTCCGCGAAACCGGCGCGTTCTACGCCATGGACTCGAAAGGCTTCCTGGCCGCGAACCACCGCTTCTTCGGACGTGTAGCGGTGCATCAAGTCCCTGCCGAGCACGGGATCGACATCGACACCGAAGCGGACCTGCTGCTGGCCTCCCTGCAGGAGGAGCAGCATCTTGACCCGGTGCTGGTGGACGCGGTGGTCACCGATTTCGACGGGGTGCACACCGAAGACACCGCCTACGTCGACCAGTTCGGCACCGAAGCCGTGCGGGTATCCCGCTCGGACGGCATGGGCGTCGCCCGGCTGCGCGCCGCCGGGGTGAAGTTCCTGATCCTGTCCAAGGAAGCGAACCCCGTGGTCGCGGCCCGCGCCGCCAAGCTGAAGGTCGAGGTGGCGCACGGCATCGAGAACAAGGCCGAATACCTGGCCCGCTGGCTGGCCGACGAATCCATCAACCCGGCCCGCGTGGCCTACGTCGGCAACGACGTGAACGACCTGGGCGCCATGTCCCTGGTCGGCTGGCCGGTGGCCGTGGCAGACGCCCAGCCGCAGGTGGCCCAGGCAGCCCGGCTGACCCTGGCCCGCAACGGCGGGCACGGAGCGGTGCGGGAACTGGCCGAGCTGGTGCTCGCAGCCCGCGCCGAAACCGGTGCGGCAACCCAAGAATTTACACATTTCACCCACTGAAAGGCAGTACCATGACCTCGATTACCACTGACATCAAGCCGGTAGCCATCGGCGAGAACCTGCTCGGCGCAGGACAGCAGGTCTACGTGATCGGCGAGATCGGCATCAACCACAACGGCGACTTGGAGATCGCCAAGCAGCTGATCGACATCTCCGCCGAGGCCGGCGCCAACGCGGTGAAGTTCCAGAAGCGCACCCCGGAGATCTCCACCCCGCTGGACATGCGCGACAAGATCCGCTCCACCCCGTGGGGCGAGATGACCTACCTGGACTACCGCTACCGCGTGGAGTTCGACGCCGCGCAGTACAAGGAGCTGATCTCCTACGCCGCGTCCCAGGGCCTGCACGCCTTCGCCTCCCCATGGGACGTCCCGTCCGTCGAATTCATGGAGGAGCAGGGCGCGGTGACCCACAAGGTCGCCTCCGCCTCGGTCACCGATATCGAGCTGCTCACCGCCCTGCGCGAAACCGGCAAGCCGATCATCCTGTCCACCGGCATGTCCACCATCGAGCAGATCGACAAGGCGGTGGAGACCCTGGGCACCAGCAACCTGGTGCTGATGCACGCCACCAGCACCTACCCGCTGCCTCCGGAAGAGGCCAACCTGCGCATGATCGAGACCCTGCGCGACCGCTACCAGGTGCCGGTGGGCTATTCGGGCCACGAGCGCGGCCTGCAGATCTCGCTGGCAGCCGTCGCCCTGGGCGCGGTGACCGTGGAACGCCACATCACCCTTGACCGCACCATGTGGGGCTCGGACCAGGCCTCCAGCCTCGAGCCGAAGGGCTTCGCCTCGCTGATCCGCGACATCCGCATCCTGGAAGAAGCCATGGGCGACGGCGTGAAGAAGGTCTTCCCGGGCGAGCTGGCCCCGCTGTCCCGCCTGCGCCGCGTGGACGGCTAGGCAGTTCCCGCACCGCAGTCCCCGGCGGCCGGACCATCCCGGTCCGGCCGCTTAGGTGTTATCCACCTCCACCAGCACCGAATACAAGGAAGCCGAGCAGCAATGACGAGCTTGACCCCCGGCCGCATCTCCGTGGTCATCCCGGCCTACAACCAGGAGGCGTACATCTGCGATGCGCTGGCCTCGCTGGCCCGGCAGAAGCTGGGCCGCTGGGACCTCGAGGTGCTGGTGGTGGACGATGCCTCCACCGATGCAACCGCCGCGCTGGTGGAAAGCTTCAACGACTCGCTGCCCAGATTGCGGCTGGTCCGGCTGTCGCAGAATGCAGGGGTTTCCGCGGCCCGCAACGCCGGGCTGCAGCTGGTGACCGGCGAGTATTTCACCTTCCTGGATCCCGACGACTGGTACAGCCCCGAGCATCTGGCCGTGCTGGCCGACGCGCTGACCGGGCTGCACATAGACTTCGTGCGCAGCGACCACGTGCGCGTCACCGGCACCAACCGGGTCATCCACCGCGCCCCGCAGGCGTTGCGCGGCATGCCGCTGAATCCGGCGGACGACATCGAGCCGATCGATTCGCCCTCCATGGTCGACTACGCGTTCGTCTGGGCGGGCATGTACCGCACCGAGCTGATGCGCCAGCGAGGACTGTACTACTTCGACGAGGACCTGAGCAGCGCCGAGGACCGGCTGTGGCTGTGGAAGGTGCACCTGGGCACCACACGCTATGCCGTGGTCTCCTCCCCCAGCGTGTTCTACCGCCGCGGGCTGCCCGGTTCGCTGACCCAGGTATTCGACGAACGCCAGCTCGGGTTCATCCCCGCCTACGAGCGGATTCTGGCCGCCGTGCGCAGCCACCCGGACGCTGAGCGCCATCTGCCCAAGGCGCTGCGCCAGTTCTTCGCGATCGTCTGCCACCACGAGAAGCGCGCCAAGCACTACCCGCCGGCCGTGCGGCTGGCCATGAAGCAGCAGCTGCGCCAGGTCTTCACCTCGATCGACCCGCAGTCCGCCCTGCAGGTAGCGCTCGAGATGGATGTGGCCCGCCGCCGCCATATCCTCTCCTTCCTGCAGCCCGGAACGATCGGAGCCGCCAAGTGATCGCATTAGTCGAGGCCAGCAGCTATTTCCAGCTCGCTTCCCTGGCCGCCATGGCCGATGCAGGCCTGCTCCCGGCCGCTGACGAGCGCATCCTGGTGCTGGCCAACGGCTCCCAGGTGCCGGAGCTGACCACACCCTTGCAGGACTCCCCCGGCTTCGAGCAGCTCGCCGCGCGCTTCGACCGCGTGGTCGACTACGCGCAGCTGATGGCCCCGCGCCGCCCCGCGCAGTTCAACCCGCGCGAGGACGAGCTGATGGTCTTCGAGCGGCTGCTGCGCGACGCCTGGGACCTGGACGACGAGCCGTTGCTGCTGGTGCTGGAATCCATCCAGGTCAACCCGTCGCAGGCGCTGGCCAGGATCTTCTTCGACGCGGAGATCTGGGTGCACTCGGACGGGCTGATGTCCTACGGGCCCACCCGCAACCGCCTGGCCATGCCGCTGCGCCAGCGCATCACCCGCACCCTGCACGTGGACCTGGTGCCGGGGCTCGAGCCGGCGCTGCTGGCCGAGCTGAACCCGCTGCGCGAGGTGCTGCCAGCCTCCGCGCTGGCCGTCGTGTTCGAGCAGCTGGCCGCGCAGGCAAAACTCGAGCTGCCGCAGGGCGCGGCGCTGGTGCTCGGGCAGTACCTCGGCTCGCTGGGGCTGCTGGATTCCGAGGAGGAATTCGAGCTGCACCTGCAGATGCTGCGCGAGGTCGGCGCCGCGGGGCTGGACACCGTGCTGTTCAAGGCCCACCCCTCGGCCAGCCCCACTGCCGCCGTCCGGCTGGCCCAGGCCGCCGCGGACCTGGGGCTTGAATTCCGGCTGCTGCGCACCGACCACCTGGCCGAAACCGTGATCGCGCTGGCCCGGCCACAGCTGGTGGTCTCCTGCTTCTCCACCGGCCTGGCCACCGCCCGCTACATCCTGGATACCGAGGTGCGCGCCGTGGGCACCGGCATGATGCTGCAGGCGCTGGCGCCGTACGAGAACTCGAACCGGATCCCGCTGTCGATCATCCATGCCTTGTTCGTCCAGGACCTGCCGGTCCCCCGGGACAGCGGGGACTTGGCCGGGCAGGACATGCTCTCGAGGTTGCTGGCCGCGGTTTCCTTCTGCATGCAGTCGGCCCGGGTCCCGCACCTGCGTGATCAGGCGTCGGCCTTCCTGGAAGAGCACTATGCCGAGTTCTCGGCGCATTTCAAGCGCCGCCGGATCACCAAGCTGGGGCTCCCGCCGCTCTGGGCCCATCTGCCGGCCCGCCGCAGCCTGCCCTCGAAGGTCCGCGGGGCCTCGCGCCACGTGCTGCGCCGCGGCTCCAAGGGGCTGGATTCCTTGTCCAAGTCGCTGAGCCGCCTGGCCCAATGACCGCCGCCGTCCGCAGCGAAGGATTCTCCCGTTCCATGTCCATTAATCTGTCCCGCCACGACACTTCCGAGGTGCCGCGCCCGCGCTTCGGCGCCGCCTCGGTTTGGGTGGAGTCCCCGCTGCAGCTGCTCTCGGCGGTGGAGACCCACGCGGCCGGGCTGCTGGGCCATGAGGTGCGCATCGTGCCGCGGCAGGGTATGCCGTTGGAAGCCACGACCCAGGCCCTGTTGGCCCAGGCGCCGACCGGTGTGGAATTCGTGCAGGCTGCGCGGAAGCCGCCGGCGCCGAAGTCCTCCACCGACCGTTTCGTCGCCGGGGACGCCTACTCGGGCAAGGTCCAGCGCGCGCTGCTGGCCGGGGTGAAAGCCAAGGAAGTTGTCATCATCGACGACGGCCTGGCCACGTTGGCATTGATCAACCAGCTGGTGGCCGAGGAACCGGCCCCACTGGTCCGCGCTCGTGCCAGGAATTCCGCCGCGCGCACCGCCATGGGCCTGGCCATGTGGCATCGGCTGCGCCAGCTGGCCCGCGAGGGCCGGTTGCTGATCGTCTCCGCGCTGCTGGTCTCCCCCGACACCCAGCGCCGCATGGCCGAGCTGGGCATCAAATTTGCGCAGCATAAGTTCGAATGGCTTTCGACCCAGCCGGTGGCCGAACGCTTCACCGAGCCGACGCTGCTGATAGGCTCCGCCATGGCGGCCGACGGCCTGATCCATGAGGAGCCCTATCTCCAATGGATCAAGTCCATCGCCGCAGACGGTCCGGTCGCGTATTTTCCGCACCGCCGCGAAACCGCAGAATTCCTGGAGAAGATCAGCCAGATCAGGAACGTTGTGCCCAAGCAGCACACGGTTCCGATCGAGATGCGGTTGCGTGTGCTGCGTCCCGGCCAGGAAATCCGCGCACTGCCTTCGACAGTCATCCCGTCCCTGCGCCTGCTGCTGGGCAATGACGCGCGGCAGCTCTATCCCCAAGCAGTCCCGGAATCATGGTGGACTGAGTCAACCCCGGTGCCGCTGCGCGAACACCTTTCCAGCTCTTTGAAGGTTTGACATGTTCGTGAATCCATCCATTCTCGCCATCGCCGATTCTGATTCCTACCTGAAGCTGGCAGTGACCTTCCTGGACCGGCTCGGCCCTGCGTGGGACCGTCGGGTTGCCCTGGTTCGCACACCGGTGATGCCTACCGAGGAACAGATTGCCGCGGCGTTCGCCGGAACGAGCTTGGACCAGCGAGACCTGCAATTCATGACGCTGCATCAGCTGAATGCGGATTCGATCCCCGAGGACATCGTGTTCGCCGCGGCCACCGGGCCGGTGGTCGCCGAAGCCTATTCGCGGATCCTGCGCTCGGAGCCGGCGCAGGCGCGCCGTACCGCCTTGGTCTCCGCGCTCCCCGGTGTCGCCTACCCGGCTACTGCGAAGGGATGGAACTACCGCCGCGCCGGGGATGCGTTCATCTGCCATTCGCACGCCGAGGCCCGGGATTTCTCGTTCATGACGGAGGAACAGCCGGGTCACCATCCGACCATCATGGTCAGCAAGCTGCCATTCCTGCATTCGGCCGGGTTCCCGCCGGTGACCCATGGAGAGATCCGGAGGGTCGTTTTCGCTCCGCAGGCAAAAGTTCCCTACACCCGAGAAGACCGCGAAAAAATCCTGCTGGCCCTCGAGCGGGCCGCACGGCTGAACCCAGGTCTCGAAGTGGTGGTCAAGTTGCGGGCCCGCGCAGGAGAACCGCAGACCCATCTTGAAGCATTCCCCTATGATCAGCTCTGCGACGAGCTTCAGGCCGCCGGCAGGCTGGGGCCTCATTCCCACCTGAGATTCGAAACCGGCACAATGTCCAACGCGCTGACGCCCTGCAGCGCGCTAGTGACAGTATCGTCGACTGCCGCGCTCGAGTCATTGGATCGAGGACTGCCAACAATGATCCTTTCGGATTTCGGTGTGAACGAACAGATGATTAATGAGGTTTTCCGCGGATCGAACATTCTCGGCACCATGGATGAGCTCGAATCCCTCAATTTCCCGGTTCCCGCCAAGGCCTGGTTAAGGGAGAATTATTTCCACCGGATGGACGGCAGTTTTCACGAGTCTATGGCGATCCTGGCTTATCAGGCTCGTCAAGGCCGGCTGGTGACCGACGCTGAAATTCTTGCGTTGGTCAGGAACCAGCCGATGCGTCAGCGGCTGCGCACAGCGCTTCCCACGCCCGTAGTGCGCATACTGCAGAAAATTAGAAGATTCCTGAACAACGATGGCCGGCAAGACCTCAAATCTTCGTCATGAGCAAAATTCGTTTTGATACTGACAGTTATTTATCACTAACAAAATGGTCACTGTCATCAGTTAACAGCTTTACACACCTGTACAAAATGCCAGTTATTTAACGTCATGGGCAATCATTGCATTGCTCGAATCACGCCCGCATTCGGACATTCGAGCGCCAACTACTGCATTTACCGGCAATTCCGGGAATGTTTCCGGGTCCTGAGGACTTAAGATCAATAGGGGCATATCTCTGTGCCGCGTCTTCTGCGCGCCCAGTTGCCCGGAGGTTTATACATTTCAATAAGGAGTTCATGTGTCGGCGAACCCGATTCGCGTTGCCATCGTTGGCGTAGGCAACTGCGCCACTTCACTCATCCAAGGTGTCGAGTACTACCGGAATGCCGATGCAGATTCCACCGTTCCCGGTTTGATGCATGTGCAGTTCGGCCAATACCACGTCGGCGACGTGCAATTCGTCAGCGCCTTTGATGTCGACGCCAAGAAGGTCGGCCTCGATCTGTCCGAGGCAATTCTCGCCAGCGAGAACAACACCATCAAGATTGCCGATGTCCCCACCACTGGCGTGACCGTCAAGCGCGGCCACACCCTGGACGGCCTGGGCAAGTACTACCGCCAGACCATTGAAGAATCGGCATCCGAGCCGGTCGATGTTGTCCAGACCCTGAAGGACGACAAGGTCGACGTGCTGGTTTGCTACCTGCCGGTTGGATCCGAGCAGGCCGCGAAGTTCTACGCACAGTGCGCCATTGACGCTGGTGTTGCCTTCGTCAACGCCCTGCCGGTGTTCATAGCGGGTACCCCGGAGTGGGCCCAAAAGTTCACTGATGCAGGCGTTCCGATCGTGGGCGACGACATCAAGTCCCAGATCGGCGCCACCATCACGCACCGTGTGATGGCCAAGCTGTTCGAAGACCGCGGCGTGGTGCTCGACCGCACCTACCAGCTCAACGTCGGCGGCAACATGGACTTCAAGAACATGCTCGAGCGCGATCGCCTGGAATCCAAGAAGATCTCCAAGACCCAGGCCGTCACCTCCAACACCTCGGCCGAACTGGGCGAGGACGACGTGCACATCGGCCCGTCGGACTATGTTGCTTGGCTTGACGACCGCAAGTGGGCATTCGTGCGCCTCGAGGGCCGCAACTTCGGCGATGCCCCGGTCAATCTCGAATACAAGCTGGAGGTCTGGGATTCCCCGAACTCCGCTGGTGTCATCATCGACGCCGTGCGCGCCGCCAAGATCGCGCTGGACCGCGGTATCGGCGGACCGATCCTGTCGGCATCCAGCTACTTCATGAAGTCGCCACCAGAGCAGTACGACGACGAGAGCGCGCGCCAGAAGGTCGAAGCCTTCATCCGCGGAGACGTCGAGCGCTAAGCTTCGCCAATTCAACAGCCGGTGCTGAAATCCTTGATTTCAGCACCGGCTGTTGTTGTTGCCGCAGTATTTGATTCAAATCCGAGATGGGGCCTTGTTCGTTCCGATTCCGACGGCCATCCGCATCTATCCATTAATGCGGGAAGCCCGCCGGCTTGCAGGCCGGCGGGCCTCTGAGAATTGATCGGCGAGTTCATAACGTACTCCTTGGTTCGATGGTGCTGATAACGGTAATGGCGCTATCAGTACTTATCGAATGCGGAAGTACATTTCTAGCGGCACGTGGTTCTTCAACTCACGCTGGCGCATGTTACGGCTGAATTCGGCGCTATCAAGGTATTTGTTCTTGCGCTTGTCCTGGCGTCTTGTCATTTGCTTTCCCTCCCTTCGCGCATGGTCAGAGGTGAAGGAAGATCTTGACGGGTTGTAGAGATTGCACGAGCCTTCAGGCTTTCCGGTCCAGCGAAGATTAGTTCCGAGGTCCGAACTGCGCGTTGGGCTGCCGTGGCGAAAAGTGGAGCAGACATGAAAAAAGTTCCTAAGGTGTGAGTCGATTACTGACTTTCAACCTCAGGAACTGTGTCGTGATGCCTAGATGATTTTAGGAATCCGCTGTTCCGGAGGTTGGGGAGACGAAGCGATGGCCATTGGGCGCAGAAATGCCATTGCCGGATCGCACCGGGCGATCGGTCACAAAGGTCTGATTCATATTCATCGTGTCCCACCTCCTAAAATCTGCTCTGAGTCAATCGCGTTCAACGCGAGACTGTATTTGGATAACTTTTCGATTCGGAATTCTCATTGAGACTTCCCAATCACAGTATTCAGCATACATGGGCAAATGCACCTACGCCAGCTATTTCAATATTTTATTTAAGCAAATTTCAGCTGGGAACACGGAGAGCCTGATTTCCCGCAGGGAATCAGGCTCTCCGTTATCAAACTAGTCAGACGCTACTATTCAGTAACGCTCGGTTGGGACTCCGGCTGCTGCGCCCACCATTGGCGCAGTCGCTCGCTGGCGATTTCCTCACCCAGCACGCCTTCGTCAAGACGCAGGTTCAGCATGAACTTGTAGGCTCGGCCTACTACCGGGCCCGGGCGAATTCCGAGGATAGCCATGATCTGCTCGCCGCCCAAGTCCGGGCGGATCGAATCAAGCTCTTCCTGCTCGGCAATGGCAGCGATACGCGCCTCGAGGTCGTCGTAGGCGAAGGCGAGCCGTTCTGCCTTCCTCCGGTTGCGCGTCGTGACGTCCGAGCGGGTCAGCCGGTGTAGCCGCTCCAGCAGACTGCCGGCATCCGTCACGTAGCGGCGCACCGCCGAGTCGGTCCATCCGGCGTCTCCGTAGCCGTAGAATCGCATGTGCAGCTCGACCAGGCGAGCCACCGCCTTGGTGGTGTCCTTGTCGAAACGCAGGGCGCGCATGCGCGCCTTGACCAGCTTGGAGCCAACCATGTCGTGATGGCGGAAAGATACTGCGCCGCTAGGCTCGAACTTCCGGGTCGCCGGCTTTCCCACGTCGTGCATGAGCGCGGCGAAGCGCAGAATGAAGTCCGGACCGGGCACAGCGCCTTCCGCATCCGTTTCAAGTTCCACGGCCTGCTCGAGCACCGTCAGCGAATGCTGGTACACATCCTTGTGGCGGTGGTGTTCGTCGATTTCCAGACGCAGGGCAGAGACCTCGGGCA
Organism: Arthrobacter sp. YC-RL1; assembly: GCF_001454985.1. NCBI lineage: Bacteria > Bacillati > Actinomycetota > Actinomycetes > Micrococcales > Micrococcaceae > Arthrobacter > Arthrobacter sp. YC-RL1. The sequence goes on along the minus strand of NZ_CP013297.1, from coordinate 152,179 downwards.
GAACACGATCGGCAAGGCCGGTATCCACCAGCAGATCGATGCCCGCGCGGGGATCCGCTCCGTTGATCAGCTTGACCAGCTCATCGCGCACGCGCTCGGCGGAGATGATCTCGATGCGATCGGTCATTTCGCTCATGGCCTGACGTACTTCCGGGCTCACTTCGATCTTCAGCTGCGAGGCGAAACGTGCCGCGCGCATCATGCGCAGCGGATCGTCAGAGAAGGAGATGTCCGGCGAACCGGGAGTGCGGATCTGCTGGTCGGTCAGCGACGAGACGCCGTCAAATGGGTCAACCAGCTCCAGCTCCGGCAGGCGCAGCGCCATGGCATTCATGGTGAAGTCGCGGCGGAAAAGGTCATCATGCAGGTTGTCGCCAAAGGCCACCACCGGCTTGCGGGAATCCTTGTCATAGGCATCAGCGCGGTAGGTCGTGACCTCAAGGGTGTGCTCGCCCTTCTTGAAGGCGATGGTGCCGAATTCCCGACCCACATCCCAGGTATTGTCCGCCCAGCCGGAAACAATCTTCAGGGTTTCCTCGGGCCGTGCGCTGGTGGTGAAGTCGAGATCGGGCGAAACCCTGCCAAGGTACAGGTCGCGGACCGGACCGCCCACCAGGGATAGCTCATGACCTGCCCGGACGAATCGGTCGGCGAGCTCAAAAATGACCGAAGGCAGGATTTGACGCAGCGCGTCATGAGTGGGGAGTGCATGCATAGTTCCTTAAGCGTGCCAGAAATCCCGCGAGTTTGCTTCAAAAATCAGTGACATTGCCAGCGAGATCACTTACTTGCCCACGTCGATAAGGCGAAGGAGGGCACTTTCTAGATAGAGTGGATTCATGAACCGACCGATCCCGTCTGCCCCAAAGCGCACGCCGTTGACTGCGTCAATGGCCCGCGCGCAGGCAACTGGCGGTCACACGAGTCTGCCAACCGTCGAGGAAGTCTCCTCCGGAGGCATCGTCATCGACTTCGAGAAACCGGATTTTCCGGTGGCGATCATCGCGCGCTACAACCGTGGCGGACGCCTTGAATGGTGCCTGCCCAAGGGCCACCCGGAAGGCGAAGAAACCAACGAGGAAGCGGCCATCCGCGAAATCGAGGAGGAAACCGGCATCGCCGGGCAGATCCTCGCACCCCTAGGTTCGGTTGACTACTGGTTCACCGTGACGAATTATCGGGTGCACAAGACCGTGCACCATTTCCTACTGGAAGCCACCGGCGGGCATCTGACCATCGAGAACGATCCCGATCACGAAGCCGTGGATGTTGCCTGGGTGCCGCTCGATGCCCTGGGCAAACGCCTGTCCTTCCCCAATGAGCGCCGGATTGCAGAACTGGCACGCGAGGTTCTAACGAAGTATGTCTCAGGTTCCTAATTCCTTTCAGGGCTCCGACCACCCGGTAACCGGAGCTTTGGAAATGGTTCCCGAACCGGCAGCCAAGACCCCGGCCGCCTCCGGCGGTTCCAGGTCGAAGGTCTATGCCCTGATGGCCTCGGGCACCCTGGTGTCCCGAATCCTGGGCTTCGTGCGCACGGCGCTGCTGGCCATGGCCATTGGCTCGGTGACCTCGGTGGCGGACATCTTCGAGAAGGCGAACGTCATCCCGACGATCATCTTCATGCTGCTGGCCGGCGGCATCTTCAACGTGGTGCTGATCCCACAGCTGATCAAAGCCTCCAAGGCCGCGGACCGGGGCGCCGCCTACACCTCCAAGCTCATCACCCTCACGATGGTCGTCATGGGCGCGATGGCCGTGATCCTCACGCTGTGCGCCAGGCCCCTGATCGTGGCATTGACCCACAACTGGACCGAGCCGATGATCGTGCTGGGCACGGCCTTCGCCTACTGGTCGCTGCCGCAGGTCTTCTTCTACGGCCTGTACGCGGTGCTCGGTCAGGTGCTCAACGCCAACGGCAGGTTCGCGGCGTTCATGTGGGCCCCTGCGGTCAACAACATCATCCAGCTGCTGGTCATCGGCGCATTCATCATCACCTTCGGTGCCTACTCCTCCGGCGACCCGATGGATACCTGGACCACCGGCAAAACCATCTGGCTGGCCGGCGGAGCGACGTTGGGCATCGTGATGCAGTCGGTTGTGCTGCTGTGGCCCCTGAAGAAGACCGGGCTGAAGCTCAAGCTCGATTTCTCTTGGCGCGGCATGGGACTGCGACACGTGGGCAAGCTGGCCATCTGGACCTTGGCCGCCATGGTCATCGGCAACGTCTCCTCGCTGCTGTACTCAAAGATCGTCTCCGCCGCGACCGCGGCGCGTACCGAGCTGCCTCCCGAACAGGCTGCCTCCGTGGCCGGCGAGTACGCGCTGAACACCTCGCAGCTGATCACCGTGCTGCCGCACTCGCTGTTCGCGCTGACCGTCGCCACCGTGCTGTTCAATGACTTCACCCGCGCCTTCCACGAGAACCGCCGCAAGGACGTCGGCGGCCTGCTCAGCCAGGGCATGCGTTCGACCGCGATTCCCATCGTCTTCTGCACGCTGGTCTTCATCGTGCTCGCCGGCCCGCTGGGACGCCTGTTCGCCGGCAACTCCGAGTACGCCGCGCAGGCCGCCGGTGCGCTGGGCCAGCTGCTGGTGCTGACCGCGCTGGGCCTGCCGTTCAAGTCCCTGCAGTTCTTCATGCTGCGCGTGTTCTTCGCCGACGAGGACACCCGCACCCCGATGCTGATCCAGACGGCCACCGCCGCCCTGGGCCTGGTGCTCGCGTTCACCGCGGCCGCCGTGGTCGACCCGCTGCACATCGCCTCCGCCATCGCGTTCATCTACGGCCTGACCAACGTGCTCGGCGCGATCGGCACGCACTACCTGGTCAAATGCCGGTACGGCGACTACGGCATCACCGGGGTCATCGACACCTACGTGCGCATCGGCTGGATGGCCACCGTTTCAGCCCTGGTGGGCTGTCTGGTGCTGTGGCTCATGGGCGGTTTCAACTTCGGATTCGCCTACGACTCGCTGATCACCGCCATCATCACGGTGGTCGTCGTGGGCGGCGTCATGGCCGTGGTCTTCATCGGTTTGCTCTACAAGACCAAGGTTCCTGAACTGGACGGGTTCCTGGGCCCCCTGCTGCGCCGAATCCCGGGACTCAAGCGGTAGCGCAGACACCGCGAAGAACCACGGTGATTCTGCCCGAATAGGCACCAATCCACGGACCTCGGCAGGTAACATGGCAGATGGCGGTGCCTCACTGCCATCGAACCGCAAACCAACCCCTTGGAGATGCACGTGTCGCAGCCAATCGATGTCGGCTCCGTTCTCAGCGGCCGTTACCAGGTCACCGAGACCGTCTTGTCGTCCGCAGAAGGCGATCTGGTCCTGAGCGGCATCGATCAGGTGCTCAACCGCGCGGTGAGCATCATGGTGGCATCGGTTCACAATTCCTCCCAGCTGGCCACCAGCGCCCGTGAAATCGCCATGGGCGAACGTACGGCCAACGTCCAGGTCCTGGATTTGGGCATCACCGATTCGAATCAGACCTATCTGGTCGCCAACGTGGCCCGCTCCTCGGACATGCTGGACCTGGTGCTGGAAACGGACGACGCCCCGTACGTGGAACCGTTCTTCACCGACACCTTGGGTACCGAGATCTTCGGCGAATCACGCCAATCCGTCCCCCAGACTTACGAAGACGACGCCGAGTACTACGAGAACCTGCGCTACGAGGACGCTCCCGAGCAGCAGGGCAAGGTCGGCACCGCGCTGTCCAACGGTTTCGCCGGTTTCAAGAACCGCTTCGGCAAGAAGAACCAGCAGCCTGCCGAGGACGTCTACGACGACTCGGACTACCAGCAGGACGACTACCAGCAGGCTGAGGCGCCGGCAGAAGCCGACGACCAGACCGCTCCCAACGCCCAGGTGCCTCCGACTGCCGCCACTCCGATGGCTCCGGCGCAGCCCGGGGCTTCCAAGCCGAAGGTGACCCGGCTGGATGACAAGGACGAGCCCAACGTCACCGCGACAGCTGCCTTGGCCGCCGCGGCACAGTCCAAGGGCCAGGCTTCCAAGACCAAACCTGAAGAATCCAGGCCCCAGCAGCAGAAGCAGCAGCCTAAGGCCCAGCAGCCCAAGCCTGCCGCCGCCTCGAACGACGCCAAGAAGAAGGCCGCAGCGGCGGCTGCCGGCGTCGCAGCCGGTGCTGCTGCATCCAAGGCCTCAACCTTCCCGGCAGCGGCCAAGAACGCCCCGGTGCAGAATCAGGACGTCGAGCAGGTGGACGACGAGGAGAGCACCTCACGCGGCACCCGCCTGCTGGTCGGCGCCGTACTGGTGATCGTCCTGGTCATCGGTGTGGTCTTCGCCTTCAACTTCCTGGGTGGCGACAAGGACAACGTGGCCGAAAACAACGGCGCCACGACCACCAGCGAAGCTCCAACCACCCCGGGTGAGTCCAAGACCCCTGAGGAATCCGAGGCGCCATCGCTGCCGGCACCGGCCATCGCCGACGTCTCACGACTGGTTCCGGGCAACCAGGAATTGAACTCGGCAACCGACGATACCTTGTCGAAGATGACTGACGGCAACGCCTCGAGCAGCTACAAGTCCTTCTCGTACACCACAGGAAACTTCGGCGGATTCGCCTCGAACATGGTTTTCATCCTCGAACTTGAAGAGAAGTCGGCTGTTTCCGAGATCTCGCTGGACGGCCTGAACGCCACCGGTGGCGCCTACGAAATTCTCGTGGGCAGCTCGGATGATCTGGGCAGCGCCACGTCCGTGGCCAAGGGTTCCTTCTCCGGGCCGTCGGTCACGGTACCGGTCAAGGATGGGGACAAGGACTTCATGGAAGGCCAGTACATCTTCCTGAATGTCACCGATCTGCCTCGGCGGGCCTCGGGAGCCAATCCTGATCGTCCGTACGGCCTGCAGATCGGCGAGTTCTCCGCCAAGTAACACGCGCGGAATTTTTTACCAAAGCAATGCGTTGAGGTGGATAGTGAGGTAAGCCCTCGCTATCCACCTCGCATTATAAGAATGAAAGGGTTCTACCCCCGTGACTTCAGTACAGAACGATGAAATCCGCGACGTAATCATCGTGGGTTCCGGCCCTGCCGGTTACACCGCTGCGATCTACACCGCGCGAGCAAACCTGAATCCCCTGGTGATTGCAGGTTCCGTAACCGCCGGTGGCGAGCTGATGAACACCACGGACGTGGAGAACTTCCCGGGCTTCCCGCAGGGCATCATGGGCCCGGACCTGATGGACAACATGCAGCAGCAGGCTGAGCGCTTCGGCGCCGAGATCCTCTTCGACGATGTGACCGAGATGAATCTCGAGGGCGAGATCAAGACCCTCTCGCTGGCCGACGGCACTGTGTACCGTGCCCGTGCCATCATCGTTTCCACCGGATCCGCTTACCGCGAGCTGGGACTGGCGGACGAGAAGCGCCTGTCCGGACACGGCGTTTCCTGGTGCGCTACCTGCGATGGCTTCTTCTTCCGCGAACAGACCATCGCCGTGATCGGCGGTGGCGACTCAGCCATGGAAGAGGCGCTGTTCCTGACCAAGTTCGCTTCCAAGGTCATCGTCGTGCACCGCCGCAGCGAACTGCGCGCTTCCAAGATCATGGCTGACCGTGCCCTGGCGCACGAGAAGATCGAGTTCGTCTGGGACTCCGAGGTTGTCGGCATCAACGGCGAGGACAAGGTCAACGGGCTGGTTGTCAAGAACCGTAACACCGGAGAAGAGTCCACCTTGGACGTCACCGGCGTCTTCGTAGCCATCGGTAACGACCCTCGCGTGGATCTGGTCAAGAACCAGCTTGAGCTAACTGCAGAGGGCACCATCGCCGTCGACGGACGCAGCTCCAAGACTTCGCTGCCAGGCGTGTTCGCCGCAGGCGACGTCATCGACTCCACCTACCGTCAGGCCATCACTGCTGCCGGCTCCGGCTGCGCAGCAGCGCAGGATGTCGAGCACTTCCTGGCCAACGTCAAGACCCCGGCAGAAGCCGCAAACTAATTCCTCAGAAAGGGGTTGCATCTCATGAGCAACGCTAAAGCAGTTACCGAAGCAACATTCCAGGCAGAGGTTCTGGAATCCGACAAGCCGGTCATCGTGGACTTCTGGGCAGAATGGTGCGGTCCATGCCGCCAGCTCGGCCCGATCCTGGACCAGATCGCTGAAGAGCACGCTGAAAAGGTCACCGTCGTTAAGCTGAACATCGACGAGAACCAGGCACTTTCCGCCAAGTACGGGATTACCTCCATTCCGGCCATGTTCGTGTTCCAGAACGGCGAGCACGTAGCGTCCTCCTTGGGTGCCAAGCCTAAGGCTGTCATCGAGAAGGAATTTGCAGCCTACCTGTAGCCAGTACTCGGCATCTTGAGTGGTGCGGCGGGATTTGTTCCCGCCGCACCACTTTTTTGTTCAAAGGGTTCGCAACTGCCCCTACCTCTTGTTAGAGTCGGCATGGTGTTCGATCCTGGACGCGTTCTGCGCATCATTCCAGATAAACATATTCATGCGATTGTTTTTGATTCAGCGACACCAAAATGTTCGTGGAGCTCGCGTTGGTGTCCTGCCAACTGTTCATAACCGTAAGCGGTTGGGGCAGGCTTTCACCAAAGGCGGCCAGAACTTCATCCGCCAGTTGCGCAGGACGTTCTGGTCGTCGGCTGCGATACTCAGGTAACCGAATCCACGAGAATCGCAATGTTCTGGTCGCGAACCGGCAGGATGCCGATTGCGCTGGATCGGATAGTACTGGAGGCCGCGAGCTATCAATTCCCATCACGTTGAGACGATGCCCCGTCCAGCGACGTGAACGATCCGTATCAATGCCTTCCTGCCGCCATTCCCGGCGGCAATGATCCGAGGCTCCAAGTCCGGCCCGTACACCAGCTAACGACTTCATCCAACCACACTAAGCCGTTGCGCCGGCCTCGACAGCCAACCTGCACCACCCCATATCGCTGGAACACAATTGAAAGAAAGCGGGAACTCTTCAGTCGGCAAGACGAAATCGTTCTGGACCCGGAACTTGTTAACTTTGAGCATGCGCTACCGAAGCTTAGTCATTCATGGCGCGCCCAAGCCTGGAATCCTCAGCGTAATTGCGTCGGTACCTGATGACTCAACGCCGAGTTCACATACTTGGCACCCCGCAGCTCGTCGGACCGAAGATTGCCCGATGCGCCCGTCGAGCGGTGGCAAAGATTTGTTCTGGCCCGGCGACGCGTGCAGAATGCAGGCTTCATCAGCACACAGCATTTTTGGTAAAGACAATTGCCGCCCAAGAGTTCACGGCCGCCCCGAAGTGAAAACTTGCTAGTCCTTCGCTGTTCTCCTCAATAAACGCGAACGCACTTGCATCCCTGGCCAGCGCCCCATGGGGGTTCCGGCACCTGTCGCCAACACCGTTGCAATTCCAGGCTCAACGGCACCCGCATAGCCACCTTGCCGGCACCTTTCATCAATCAATCTATTCAACCGGACGCAAGTTCCTACCTGCTGCTCGAACATAGTCGTCACTGCGAAATATCGAAATCGTCGTTGAGTTCCTCTTCAGCACGCTGGCATACTCGCAGCGACAGTGGTGCAGTTGGAGTAGGTGGATTCGTTCGCTGTACTAATTCACGGCTCACTGCTGAAAGGCGTTTCTAGCCATTGGCATGGCATTCATGCTCGCGAATACCACCCATTCCTCTCTGCAGCCCAGGCGTGTGGCTTTACGCCGCCAGGAGGTAGTTCAAGGTTGTCCTGCGTTCTGCGACTCGTAGACTGGGCTGCAGATACGCGTTTCTTCGGATACTGCCCACTCCCCTGATTGACGCTCGCACTTCGCATCATTCACATATTTCAAGTGTTCGCAGGAGCGGGTCGAATGCATCTGTGCGTGTTGACCGGACCCCTTTTCGTTCCCACCGACAGGCCATTCCCCATGTACTGTTTCACGTGAAACATGATCGCGCACGATACCCTATTGGTGCATGAGGCCTACACTCGACGAAGCTGCTTCCGTGGATCTGTTTCACGTGAAACATGAGTCGAAACAGACCGGTGCTACAGCACTGGTGATGTTCCACGTGAAACTTCGCGCCGAGGGCTAGCCTGCACTGGCACTTCGCCGCGTTGTTTCACGTGAAACATGCTCTGCTCCCAACAACGACAGAGAGCCTGCGTTCGGAACAGTGGCCAGTGCCGAGCAGCGCGAGTGAATGCCACGGGGATTAGGAGTGGCCCGGCGAAGGTCAACCGCTCCCCCGATCCCTTAAAGAAGGGTGTCGAGACGGACTGCATGTGCAAACCGCGCCGGGGACGCCCCACAAGCTTCACGTACTGCGCAGGCAAAATCACGAGCCCCAACTCCGTCCCGCTACCGACATTCAAAGACATCGTTTCAGGGGCAGTCCATCGGCCCCTGAAGGCTACGCAGCCGCCGGCAAGCTGCTGGGTCCCTCCTCACGCCTTGCCGTCGGGTGCAGTCGCCAATACCACCGCAGCTGCGAAGACGTCGCGGAGCCAGCCGCATGGTGGCTTGCAGATCCCTTGCATAGCAGAGGGCAACCAGCTTACAGTCATTGGTGGCCGCTCGGAAAGATCCAATCTTATGACCTCCGGTGAGCAAGACCGTTCAGTGTGGAAGCATTCGTCCCACGGACTTGACCTACCGTACACAGCCGAAGCCAGCCGCATGGACCATAGGTACCGTCTACTCCTTGAAGCAGAATTCCCCTATCTTTGACCGAACCAAAAAATGATGCCGAATCGAATGGAATCCGGAAATTACCCGCAGGAATAACAACGGAGAGCTCCACGTAGGTCGACTTCCGCAGCAGCTGCCTCAGCTTGCCTGTGTGCCTTTCTGCCGGCATTTCAGACTCCATTGCCAGTGGAACAGCTGCTGAAGCACTCAGGCGTCGCAGATCGCTCTTCACGAGCCTGTGCGTGCGACAAGGAACATTGAGGGCAAAACTATTGAGCACGAACGGGATACGTTGGGGTTCAAATATGCATGGCAAGTAGATCCGATCTAGACCGTTCTGGCTTCGTTCCTTCTGTTCATAGTCCATCTCAAATCAGCACCCGCCTGGCCACCGAAGCTCATATCTAAAGTCGTTCCCCGACCCAACATCAAGATTCGGTGGCATCACTTTCGTATTAGAAACTGCCAAACTCAAGAACGAACCCGTACAAGCAATGCGATCGGCACCACGTTGCAGTCTTCATGGCCTTTTCCTCGAAGAAGCATGGGCACGATAATTATCGAGTCGGGCGAATTCAGCAGGCGATGCCCGCTCGACGATCCGGGCAATTGATAGGTCTCCACCCGGAATCACTTTAGCGGCAATCATGCACTGCACATTCTGGTTTTAGGTTGGGCAGCAGTACGTAAAGCAAACCTCGAGTGGCCGATAGTAGAACTCGCTCTGACCGATTCAGAGGCAGGATTAAACCAAGGCGCCAGTTCTTCCCCCGCGATTCAGTTGGCTGAATGCGGTCGGAAACTTCGTGGCCAGAACTTGGTAGAGTTCGTACCTCCAGATGCCTGGACATTCGCGGACACGTTGAATGACAGCCCGAAGAAGATCGGCCATCTCATTTCCAGGATTCTCGTCGTTTCCCTTCAGCAACTGAAGAATCAATTTCCTTCGGTGGGGCATCATTCATCGGGTGGCAACCAATATGCGTTCATGCTTCCGGCTCAATGGAAGATGCACATCATTTCCATTCTTCGGGGCCACTATCGCAAGCATCAACGCCATCTTCAGGGCAGAGGTAATCCTCTATCGACGGATTCGCGAAGTGGCAAAGTTGCACGCGGAAATCCGACATACAGCGCATCGCAACACACCTGATAGACCAAAAGCATTAAATTAGCAAAAGGACGTCCTTGAATTACACATCGCAATCTATCAGAGCTCTTGGTTCTGTTAATACCAGATTATTTGGTGTTCACGGATAGGAATCCAACCCCGAAAATACACAGATGAACTTCTGGAGGTCCTTTGCTTCAGCAGTCTCTACGGATGTGCACCGCAACGCTTGGCTGCTCAGGAATTGAACATGGCGCAGGCTCTACTACCAGCGTGCGTGGGAAAGGATCCCGCTGGCGCGGACGAGAGATTGCATACGTTGAGCAGCTGGCGGTGCTTAATGACGCTTGCAATTACCCCGTCGGGTAATTGTATGAGGTGCAGAATGCGTCGAGGTGATCGTGCCAGACTACTCTCCCCCTTCTGCCGGTATATTCCTCCTGAACTTCCTTCAATATGTAGGAGCAACGCCGCTACGCACGGTGTTGTACACACCAAGTACGGCAGATGCTGCTGTAGGTGATTCACTTTGAAGATCGTGTTCACCCGTGTCGTAGTTGCATCAATACCCGATCAGGCTGACCTTCTCTGCATCCAGGGCGAACGTTTCCAGCGAATAGGTTGCCTCTAGCCGGGGAGAGTTTTGGAGACGTACTCATGGCCGAGAGGACCAGTCTCTCTACTGCGTCGACGCTAGCTTCGTAGTTCACTGTAGGGACCTATCCTCCGGGAAGAATCCAGAAGACTCTACTCATCTAGAAATTGACCGTTGTGGTTGTGCAGCTAGAATTTCCGCTTGTGTTGATGCCAATTTGATCTTCATCCGTGGCCCGATTGCGTCGAATTGAACATGAAACTGGGCAGCCCAAAGCAGGGTGAATAATCGGAGGTTTAGGAGCCACCGCTATTCCAATTCAGTGCCGCCTGCCAGGTCACCGCGCCGGCAGGCGGCACCGAGAACGCATCCCGCCAGTTCGATGCCCCGTCTGGAATGCCGCACCGGGTGCCCCGACTTTGCCCGTTTCTTCGGGGGCAGGATTTCCAAGTTGGCGTCAACCTGGCCGACTTCTTTGTGGAGTGTGCGCTAATCCAGTTACGTGAACACGCTCTTGTGCTCGTTGCGGCCAAGGAATAAGAACTGTCGGTACACCATTCTCCCTGTCAGCTCCGTCCACTCGTCCCAGCCGCTTGAGGCAACATTGGCCGCATTCAGGACTTCGGCGGCACTATTGCGGGACACCGCGAGCCGACACGATGTGGCGTCCCGGGAGCCCCTCGACCTGAAGCTGGAGTATTCGCTTCGCTTTGTTCTTTTATGGCATTGGCAACGGCTTCTTCCACCACACATCCAGTTGCAAGGCGGGGAGGAATTTTTGCATGGCGGCGCTGGAAGAGTATAACGCGGCATCCGGCAGGTGGTTCTCGAAGAGTCGAATATTCGGCACGGTCCCAAGAATCTCCGTAGTCAGTTCTGCGCCATCTTAGTGGTGAATTGGAACAGCGTCAGCGATACCCAGAATTGATTGAATCAGACGATCCCCTAGCGCCTTCCAGCTGAGCGACAACGCCGGGGGCGACGTATAAGGGCGGCGACACCATGCTGCGCGCCTCAGGAGGCCTCTGAGAGCCCCTGGAGCGCCTCAGGGGCGGGGTAGAGCCATATAGCGGGCCTGAGAGGCGCTGTGTACGGTTCTAGCGGCCAGCAGGGACGATCTTGGCAGCAACTTATCCGAGCTTCACTACATGGCAACGGTGCCATAGGTGAAAGATTGGTCCGGGCACCCACATTCATTGCCAGTGACGCTGTAATTCCCAGATTTATCGCTCTGGTCAATCGACGAGCCAACCGTAGCCACTCTCCCTTGGCTGATCCGAGCTAAATATCTTTCATGCGGGCCGGCGCTCCAATGGCAGTTGGGACTTCATCCAAGGACTCTGTTGTTGATCCACAGACTTTGTTGCCAGCTACAGTGCGCTCTTCGATTCCCCCGCTGCGGACTGATGTTTGACGGAAAATCCAGTGCGAGGAACAGCATCTGTTTAGGTCCGGATGGCAGGCCTCAAGCATAGTCCATGCAACTAAGCGCCCCAAGGAAAAAGTCCTGCACCATCGACACTGAACGTGCCCGCATCGCCGCTCCGATAGTTAGGACAGATTCGGACAGGTGCAGTGAATCAGGCTCGGCACGAGAAGCATGTTCGACTCTATGGTGATGCTGTTTGCCCTTGGCAGCATCTAAGAATTATTCGTGGCCATGTTCGCAGGTATCCCCCAATGCAGTACACCATTCGCAAGATCATGCTCTTCGAGCTATCCGAGTCGTGGGTGCGGACCGATTCGCCGGATTGGTCTCCGGAAACAAACTGGGTAATGACATAACGTTCGCACTAGCCATCAACAATGGAAACAAGTAGCCCCGGACTGCGCCCGATACCTCAGCTTCAGGATCAGCATTATTGCCCAAGCGGTCTATTGGCCAATAGGATTGTTGTGACCGCAGTATCCGGAGTTTTGCGTGTGACAATTGCATTGTCCGCTGTAGCAACTACCAGGGTCGGTTCCGGTCCATCATGTCCACTGCTCCGAAGGTCAAAGGAAGCGTTCCCAGATACCTTGGCAATGCGTCCTCTTGAGTCCTGGATTTGTAGTGCATTTTCTTATCGATCCGGGTGTTGAAGCAGGAATTTCAAATCAATCGTCCATCGTCTCGTCTCCCCAAATCAGTCCCTTCGACAAGTCGAGAGGTGTTTCACGTGAAACACGGCTCGTGCGAAACGCAGTTAAGGCAAGCAGGGTGCATGTTTCACGTGAAACATGCACCCTGAAGGGATGGGACTATTAGGATTTCATATTCGGATCGAGAACTTCCATGATTCGATTCAAATCTTCGACAGAGGCGAATTCGATACTGACCTTGCCTTTGCGACTGCCCAGCTGGATCTTGACGTTTGTATCGAGCCTGTCTGCAAGTGATGTCGCGATAAAGTCGAGCCTCTCATTCCGCTGCGCCTCGCGTACCTTCCGCCCCTTAGGTTTTGGCTTGTCATCGCTCAGGGCAACTGCTTCTTCGGTGGCGCGCACAGACAGGCCTTCGTTAATAATGCGCTGGGCGAGCTGCTCAATCGCCTCGTTATTGGAAAGCCCAAGAAGAGCGCGGGCATGACCTGCAGAAAGCACACCGGCGGCAACACGACGCTGCACCAGTGCCGGTAGCTTCATGAGGCGGATCGTATTGGAAATCTGCGATCGAGAGCGCCCGATTCGATCCGAAAGCACTTCTTGAGTGCAATTGAACTCTTCAAGTAGCTGTGCGTATGCAGCCGCTTCTTCCAAGGGGTTGAGTTGCGAACGATGCAAGTTCTCCAAAAGTGCGTCGCGCAGGAGATCCGTATCTTGCGTATCCCGAATGATCGCAGGAATTGTCGAAAGTCCTGCTTCCTGGGTTGCCCGCCAACGGCGTTCACCCATAACCAGCTCATATGGTGCGTCGTTCTTTTCACGAGACGGACGCACGACGATAGGTTGCAAGAGACCGATTTCGCGGATCGAGTGGATGAGCTCATCCATATGTTCTTGGTCGAAATTGGTACGCGGCTGCTTGCGGTTCGGATGGATAAGCTTGACGTCAAGCTCGGCGAACTGTGCTCCAGGAACATCGACGAGCCCGTCAGTTTCAACCTCGACAATGGGTTCCGCGGGCTTCGGCTTGGTCGACGCAACCGTGGAAGTGAGTCCCGGCATAGTTGCTCGCGCCTTCTTGCCGGAACGCGATGGAGTGCTTGTAGACGCCGGAGAGGAGGATTTTCTCCCCGGTTCGAAGAACATGTCTACGGGGCGAGCTGGTTTGGCTTTAGACGGCGGAGGGGTCGTTTCCGGCGACGTTGTTTCACGTGAAACATCCGTTTTTTCTTCTGGAGCCGTCGCTGCTGGCGAGCTGGAAATCAGCGCACCTAGTCCCCTGCCCAAGCCACGTTTCTTCTCGGCCATTTGATGCACGCCCTTTCGTCCAGAATCTCAGCCCACGACTAGTCTACTGTTACCTGCGATAGGAGTTGGGACGCGTTGCACTAGTAATCCGGGTGTTTCCATCACTTCCGGAATTTGGTACAAATAATCCGCCTTAAACAACCAAAAGAAGAAGTTTTCCTTCTCTTCGTTGCTGAAATGCTTCGAGCTAGGCTTTGACTCCACGGTCAGCTATTTCCTGTGCTGCCTCCGAGTACGAAAGAGCTCCTGTGGAGTTCGGATCGTATGTGATCACGGTCTGCTGGTAGCTTGGCGCCTCGGAAATTCGAACTGAACGAGGAATCACGGCCTGGAGCACCTGCTCGGGGAAATGCTCGCGAACTTCGTTAGCAACTTGAGCGGCCAGGTTGGTTCGTCCGTCGTACATGGTCAGCAAGATGGTTGATACTGTCAGTCGGGAGTTCAGGTGTTTCTGAATCATCTCGATGTTCTTCAGCAACTGGCTCAGGCCTTCCAGGGCGTAGTACTCGCACTGGATCGGGATCAGGACCTCGCGTGCTGCAACGAAAGCATTGACTGTCAGCAGTCCGAGGCTCGGCGGGCAGTCGATGAACACGTAGTCCAGACGCGGCTGTCCCAAGCGCTGTCGGGTACGCGCGTAGTCGTCTAATGCGCGTTGCAGACGCTGTTCGCGGGCTACGAGGGAAACGAGCTCGATTTCTGCGCCTGCCAGGTGGATGGTAGCGGGCGCAACCTGAAGCGAAGGCAGATCAGGGCAAGTAGCTACCACATCTGCCAGCGGTACGTCGTTAATCAGAACGTCGTAGATGCTGTCTACCTCGGCGTGGTGCTCAATGCCCAGCGCGGTCGAGGCGTTGCCCTGCGGATCGATGTCGATCACCAGGACATTCAAACCTCCCTTGGCCAATGCAGCAGCCAAGTTGACGGTCGTAGTTGTCTTTCCTACGCCACCTTTTTGGTTTGAGATAGTGAAGTATCGGGTCTTGTCAGGCTTGGGCACCTTACGGGCCTCCAAAGCTTCGCGTCGACGATGTTCGCTCGCCAGCTGGCTAGCTAACGGCGAGGAAGAGTCGTTGAAGTCAAAAGCGCTGCTCGACGAATCCTTGGTCTTAGACAAGGTTAAACTCCTCCTCATGGAATGATGCAGTCGCACTTTCTGACTGTCATCGACAATGTTTCACGTGAAACATTCAAAACAAGTCTTTAAGTTTGCAATCAGCTTTTTATGTCGAATGCCTTCAACATAACCGCGTCTGGCGCACCTAGAGCTGTTTCAAGCCTAACTCGTTGGACTAGCCAACCTTGATACGAACCACCGTAGTAGGTTCGGCGAGGAGTCCTTCCCCGATCACCATAACTTCGGTTTCCTTACCGCCCAGCTTGCGGATGGCCTTCGAAGCCTTGTCGATTTCCTCGGCGGCAGAGCGGCCCTTGATGGCGATGAGCTCGCCCTCACCGTGCAGCAATGGAATCGTCAGTCCGGCAAGATTAGTCAGCGCCGAGACAGCGCGTGCGGTCACGTACCGGGCATTGACGACGTCTACCATCTGCTCGGCGCGGCCACGCATGACGGTGACGTTGGTCAGGCCCAAGTCATCGATGACTTCGGAAAGCCAGATGCAGCGGCGCTCCAGGGGCTCGATCAGCGTCAGGTTCAGGTCCGGGCGGGCGATGGCCAAGCAGAGCCCTGGCAGGCCGGCACCGGAGCCCACATCGGCTACCTCGGCGTCCTTCTCCATGACCGACTCGATGACCGCGCAGTTGAGTACGTGACGGGACCAAAGGCGGGGCACCTCACGCGGGCCGAGCAGGCCGCGCTCGATGCCGGAGGTAGCCAGATGCTCTACATAGCGCTTGGCAAGATCAAGACGGTCCCCGAAGATCTTTTCGGCGGCGAGCGTCTCTTCTGGGTTGAGGCTGAGGTCCTCAGTCATTGCATGGTCCTTTGGTTGTTCACGTACGCTTTCGGCCGGCGCGGATTAGTTGTCCAGCATTGACACAACGATGTGCCGGCGACCCGACTCACCCTCGGATTCGGAGTGCAGTCCAGCGTCGGCAATGACGTCGTGGACCAGCTTGCGCTCATAGGCGCTCATCGGCTGCAGGTGGACGTCCTCACCGGTCTCTCGGGCCTTGTGAATCGCTTCGTCGGCGATGGCATGCAACTGCTCGGCTCGATCCGAACGGTAACCGGCGATGTCCAGAACCAGCCGCGAACGCTCTCCGGTAGCGTTTAGGACAGCCAGGCGGGTAAGTTCCTGAAGTGCGTCCAGGACTTCGCCATCCTTGCCGACAAGGCTGCTCAGATCGGCGCCTTCTTCCTCAGTCACGATGGAGATGTACGTGCGGCCACCGCGGATTTCGATGTCGATGTCGCCATCGAGGTCCGCGATATCCAGGAGCTCCTCAAGGTAGTCGGCGGCGACGTCGCCCTCGTCCAGAACTTCCTGTTCGGAATCGACCTGGTTTTCCAGATCGTTCACTTCAATGTTTTCGGCTGCAGTCATGGCTATTTCTTCTTCCGGCGGTTCTTACGCTGCGGCTGCTCGCGCTGGCCCTTAGGCTGCTCGATGACGGGCTGCTCAGCTTCTGCGTTCTTCTTCTGGCCAACTGGTGGCAGGCCCTTGGCGGCGCGTCGGGCGTTGAGCTCACGCTCTGCCTCGGAACCCGGAGTCGGGTTGTTGTGGATGACCCAGTACTGCTGGCCGAGGGTCCACAGGTTGGTGGCGGTCCAGTAGATCAGCACACCGATTGGGAAGTTGATGCCGCCGATGCCGAAGACCAGTGGCAGGATGTACAGCATCATCTTCTGCTGCTGCATGAACGGGCCCTGCAGGGCTTCTGCGCTCATGTTCTTGGTCATCAGCTGGCGCTGGGTGAAGAACTGGGAAGCGATCATGGCAAGGATCATGATCACGGCGACGATAACGACGGCCCAGTTGGTGTTGCCGGAGTTGAAGGTGCCCAAGAACGTCTCGGACAGTGGCGCGCCGAAGATGGTTGCTGCGTCGAAGCTGCGGATATTCTCAACCGACAGGGCGCCGACGGACTGTCCGGACTCGCTTGCATGGGAGGCGTTGTTCAGCACGCGGAACAGCGCGAAGAAGAACGGCATCTGGATCAGTAGCGGGAGGCAGGAAGACAGCGGGTTGGTCTTGTGCTTCTTGAACAGCGCCTGCTGCTCCTGCACCATGGCCTGACGCGACATCTGGTCGGTCTTGCCCTTGTATTTTGCCTGCAGCTTCTTCAAATCCGGCTGCAGGGCCTGCATAGCGCGCTGCGACTTGATCTGCTTGACGAATACCGGAATCAGCAGGGTACGGATCAGCAGCACGAGGAAGATGATGGACAGAGTCCAGGTGACACCCGAGTCGGGATTCATGCCGATGAGCGTGAACAGTTCGTGGAAAGCCCACAGAACCCAAGACACCGCATACGTAAACGGAGTCAATATCGTGTCTAGGAAGTTGTTCATCAGAGGTCGCGCTCCTTGCGGCCGCTATCCGCGGCGTCTTCATCGTCGGGAATCACAGGATGATTCAAAACTATGATCCTCGGCAGTTTACCTTCTGGCCAAATCCTCGGTCCCTCAGGAACGTGGTCGACGCCTCCGTGGGACCACGGATTGCACCGGAGGATCCGCCATGCGGTTAGCCCGACACCTTTAACGACGCCGTGCTGGGTGACTGCTTCGAGCCCATAGGCAGAACAGCTGGGGAAATATCTGCACACATCGCCGTACAACGGCGAAATGATTTTTCGGTAGATCTTGAGCAAGCCGATCAGGATATTGCGTGGAATGTCGATGACGAACCACAACACTCCTGTGCGGGGTGCTGAATCTTTGCGCATCAGCGTGCCTCGGTCTTTCGAACTGCCGAGGCAAATGCCGAGGAAACCTGCGAATGGAGTTCGTCCCAGGAGATTTCTGCAGCTCCAGGGAGCGCACGTACGACGATGTCCAGATTTCCATCCGCACGCCGAAGCTCATGGGCTATTTCGCGCATTCTCCGCTTGGCAAGGTTCCTTTTAACGGCAATACCTACAGCCTTGGACACAATGAATCCAAACCTGTCCCCCGATTCTTCATCAATCCGGGGTCGTGCATATAGCACGACGTTCCGGCGTCCGCTTCGGACGCCGGAACGTACAGTGGCTGTAAGGTCCTGCGCTAGGCGCAGTCGCTGATTCTTTGGCAACATGAGATTTCTTCGTGACTCTTAGCCGAGTCCAGGAAAACTACGCTGCCAAGAGCTGTGTCGCAAATTTATGCGGACAGCTCGCTGCGACCCTTGCTGCGGCGTGCCGACAGGATGGCACGACCCGCACGGGTACGCATACGAAGGCGGAAACCGTGCTTCTTGGCACGACGACGGTTGTTTGGCTGAAAAGTCCGCTTGCTCACGGTGATACTCCAAGACGTTTAGTGATACGCCCTACCCGTTGCTAGCTAGCTGGATAACAACTTGATGGCGCACATTTATTTTTTGAAAAACGCGAGGTTCGGCGGGCTCTTCTAAAACTGAGCAGGTCGCAAAACGCACGCATAGGACTAAATAACAATAGAAAAAACTGCGCGACAGGTCAAATTGGCGCACCTGTAGCTCCCCGTTTGATCTAACAGGGCAGTGCCTGTGAATAATCTACCCCAAACTTGTGGATTATTGGTGGACTCAACGAAAGAAAGTTCACATCCAAACGCGTACTTCCACGTCATCCTGTGCTTGAAAACGCTTGATTTCAAGGGAAAAGTAGATTTCCACAACCAAAACTCCGAGTTTTTCCACCGAGCTGTGCATAACCATGTGGATGACGGATAGAATCAAGGGGGATGATGCCGATTCGGCACCACCTTAGACACCCATTCACGGGGTGTTAAGTGACCAAGATTGCATTAATTCGACGGAAAGCGGGGCGCCCTTAGTGAGCAGCGACGAAACCAATAGCATTGGTAGCTCATGGCGCCAGGTAATCCGGAAGATCGAGGACGACGACCGAGTCAAGGCCCGCCACCGCGCCTTCGTCTCCTTGGCCAAGCCTCAAGGATTGATCGGGACCACCCTGCTGGTCGCTGTGCCCAACGACTTGACCCGAGACATGCTGCAGACCCAGCTCCGAGAGCCGCTGGATGATGCACTGCGGGCAGTCTTCCAGGACGATATCCGCTGCGCCGTCAGCGTCGATCTGTCGTTGTCCGATGAATTGGAAGCCGAAGAGCCCGAAGTTCAAACAGCTCCGGCAACACCACCAGCGGTGACTGAAGCCCCAGGTCCGCGCCCGCAGCCGGCACCGCAGCCCACTCCCCCATCGAACTCGCAGGAATTCGGCCGTCTGAACCCGAAGTACATTTTCGACACTTTTGTCATCGGCTCATCGAACCGATTCGCCCATGCTGCCGCCGTCGCAGTAGCCGAGGCACCGGCCAAGGCGTACAACCCCTTGTTCATCTACGGCGACTCCGGACTGGGCAAAACCCACCTGCTGCATGCAATTGGGCATTACGCTCGCCACCTCTACAAGGGCATTCGTGTGCGCTACGTGAATTCAGAGGAGTTCACCAACGACTTCATCAACTCCATCCGCGATGACGAAGGCGCCAGCTTCAAGCAGACTTACCGCAACGTCGACATCCTGCTGATCGACGATATCCAGTTCTTGGCAAACAAGGACGCCACCCAGGAAGAGTTCTTCCATACGTTCAACGCCCTGCACAACCACAACAAGCAGGTTGTGATCACGTCGGACCTTCCGCCCAAGCAACTTCAGGGCTTCGAAGACCGCATGCGTTCGCGTTTCGAGTGGGGCCTGCTGACCGATATCCAACCGCCTGAGTTGGAAACCCGTATTGCGATTCTGCGCAAGAAGGCCGATGCGGAGAATCTATCCGCGCCCAGCGATGTCATGGAATACATTGCTTCGCGCATCTCAACCAATATCCGCGAGCTCGAAGGCGCCCTCATCCGTGTCACCGCCTTCGCGTCGCTGAACAATCAGCCGGTCGACCTGGCCCTAGCGGAAACCGTGCTCAAGGATCTGATCAGCGACGACGGCGCGCAGGAAATTACGCCCTCGACCATCATCAAGCAGACCGCTGAGTACTTCGGGCTGAGCATTGAAGAACTGAACAGCAAGTCGCGTACCCGCACGCTGGTCACCGCGCGGCAGATCGCCATGTACCTGCTGCGTGAACTGACCGAGATGTCCTTGCCGAAGATCGGTGCGGAACTTGGCGGGCGCGACCACACCACCGTGATCCACGCTGACCGCAAAATCCGTGAATTGATGGCCGAGAGACGCGCGATCTTCAACCAGGTGACGGAATTGACAAACCGTATTAAGCAGAGCCAGCGGGAGCATTAAAAGCTGAAATCACAGGTGTGGATAAATCTGTGGAAGATCTGGTGACGATCTGCGCATAAGTACGGCATCGCATGTGGACGACAGAAATCATGGAACTGAGTTTCAACAAGCGCATGGAACTCAGTGTCAGCTTCAATCACATCTTGTTCACATGCACAATCTGCACCAGATCTGACGCTATGGCGGTTATCCACAGTATCCACAAGGGTTATTAACACTTCTACCTTTAAGACCTATTCATCCAAATAACGAGTCCACTCCCCGCCCAGGACTTCGGAACTGTGCAGAACCCAAATTTTTGTTGGCTGTTCCACACTTTGACCCCTTCGCTGCGACAGCGTCGGAGGGACGTGGCAAAATTATTTGCAGAGAACGTGCAACTACCTGATCTATGCTTAAGAACTTGGCGGGAAACTACCTTCTTGGCCTGACTTAAGACTTATGGGTTTCGAAAGGCGGATTTTTCGTGAAGTTCAGCGTTGAAAAGGATGTTTTGGCAGACGCCGTATCTTGGACCGCCCGGTCCTTGGCGCAGCGGCCCCCTTCGCCTGTATTGGCTGGCATTCTGATCACTACCCACGAGGGCATCGTTCGCCTTGAGGGATTCGATTACGAAATTTCGTCCCACATCGAGATTCCAGCGGACATCTCCGAGCAGGGATCTATCCTGGTCTCCGGCAAGCTGCTGGCAGAGATCACTCGTTCACTTCCGAATTCCACGGTCACCCTCGAAACCGAGGGTTCGAAGATTTCCCTGACCTGCGGCCGTTCGCGCTTCCATCTGGCCACCATGCCAGTTGATGAATACCCGACCTTGCCGGCCTTGCCTGAAATCGCAGGCACCATCGACGGACAGGCATTCGCCGAAGCCGTTTCGCAGGTCATCGTGGCCGCATCGAAGGATGACACCCTCCCGGTGCTGACCGGTATCAAGGTTGAAATCGAAAACGATCTCATCACCTTCCTAGCCACCGACCGCTACCGTCTGGCCATGCGCGAGCTGAACTGGACTCCAAACCAGTCGGAAATCTCGACTTCGTTCCTGATCAAGGCCAAAACCCTCAGCGAGGTTGCCAAGACCCTCTCAAGCTCAGGTGAGCTCAAGCTGGCCATCAGCCAGAATGGCGAAATGATCGGCTTTGAAAGCACGAACCGTCGCACCACGTCGCTGTTGATTAACGGCGAATACCCGAAGATCCGTTCGCTGTTCCCTAGCGACACCCCAATCCATGCCACCGTGCGAACCAGTGAATTGATCGAGGCCGTACGCCGTGTCTCCGTCGTTGCCGAACGCAATACCCCGGTACGCATGGCATTCACCGACGGCCAGCTGACCTTGGACGCCGGCACCGGAGAGGATGCACAGGCGGAAGAAGCCATTGTCGCCGCCCTGCGGGGTGAAGACATTGTGGTGGCGTTCAACCCGACCTTCCTTTCCGAGGGCCTGAACTCCTTCAACACTGATTTCGTTCGTTTCTCCTTCACCAGCGCACCCAAGCCGGCCATGTTGACAGGCCAGGAAAAGCTGGACGAAGAGGATCAGGACCAGTACCGCTACCTGGTCATGCCAGTTCGACTGCCGAACTCCAACTAGCAAATTCTCGGTGGGCGGCAACTGCCGCCCACCGCTTCTTCCTGTCAGGATTCCGGTGTATATCTCGCAGCTTTCCCTCACGAGCTTCCGCTCGTATGCGCAAGCCGACGTGCACCTTGTTCCCGGAATCAACGTCCTGGTGGGGCCGAACGGCGTGGGCAAGACCAACATCGTCGAATCCATCGGTTATCTGGCAAATCTTGCTTCCCATCGGGTCAGCAACGATGCTCCGCTCTTGAATTTCGGCGCCGACCGCGCGTTGATCCGAGGCACGTTGCATCGCGGAAACCAGCAAACGCAGCTCGAGGTGGAGATCACCAGCGGGAAGATCAACCGCGCGCGCATCAACCGGGCGAATCCGGTGCGTGCCCGGGAAATCCTTGGCATGGTTCGCACGGTGCTGTTCGCACCGGAAGATCTTGCGTTGATCAAGGGCGACCCATCGAACCGCCGCCGTTTCCTCGATGAACTGCTGGTGGCCCTGCGCCCGGTCGAGGCCGGAACCAAAAACGACTACGAACGCATCGTGAAACAGCGCAACGCGCTGCTCAAGTCGATCCGCGGCAAGTCCAAGCTGACTGCCTCGCAGGAAAATACGCTGCAGGCGTGGGATCTGCAACTGGCAGCCTGCGGAGCGCGGCTGATCCGCGGAAGGCTGAACGTCCTGTCGCTGTTGCGCCCCTACATGCAGGCCGCCTATGCGGATCTTGCAGACGGCGCGAAGGAAGCCAGCGCGGTATACCGTTCGTCGCTCGAAGGCGAAGTGGAAGATGCCAGCCTGCCGGCCCGGGACCTCGAATCCCTGGACCAAGAGGAAATCCAGGATCTGCTGCTGTCTGCGATCGAAGCGAACCGCTCCCGCGAGCTGGACCGCGGCATTTCCCTGTTCGGACCGCACCGAGACGATCTGGTCCTCACCCTCGGCGCGGCGCCGGCCAAGGGGTACGCCTCGCACGGTGAAACCTGGTCCTTTGCGTTGTCGCTGCGTCTGGCTGCCTACCGGGTCTTCGGCGACGACGACCCCCGTCCGGGCTCCGGGCCGATCCTGATCCTTGACGACGTGTTCGCCGAGCTGGATGCAACGCGCCGCAACCGCTTGGCCCATATTGTCGCCGGAGCCGAACAGGTGCTGGTCACCGCTGCCGTGGTGGAAGACGTTCCCGAGGCCTTGAAGGGGCATTTCTTCCAGGTCTCCCCTGGGCAGGTTGTCGATGCCTAGCCACAACTTCGACGACGAGCATCGCTTGGATCCGGAAATCGACGCCGCCAAGGCGTTGCTCAACCGAATGCGCAAGCTCGCCGAGGAGCGCGGCGATTCGCGTCTGGACGCGGCCCGCATGGCCAAGGTGCGCAAACGCCAGCTCTCCCGCAATACGCTGGGGTCCGCCAAGAAAACCACGGACGAGGACGCTCCTCGCGACCCGAGGTCCATCGGCGCAGTGGTGGCCAGGATGTCCAAATCCCGGGGCTGGAGCACCCAGGTGGCCGTCGGATCGGTGCTCGGCCGCTGGAACGAGCTGGTCGGCGAAAACATCGCCAAGCACTGCCGCCCCGAGTCGTTCGAGGACACCGTGGTCGTGGTGCGCTGCGATTCCACGTCCTGGGCGACCCAGCTGAGGCTGCTGAGCCACCAGCTGCTGAAGAAATTCGATGCCGAGCTCGGCCCCGGCATCGTGACAGTGATCCGGGTGCTCGGTCCGAATGCCCCGACGTGGCGCCACGGCTCGAGATCGGTGGCCGGCCGCGGCCCCCGGGACACCTACGGCTAGAAATGCTGGCATGGCATATGGCGGTCTAACGCACCTCCCGGCTGGATCCCCCCTCAGATGATCACTCAAACTCGCTCAGATGGTCGATTCTGTGCCTTCTGCGGCTGATTTAGGCCACAGAATCCCCGATAATTTTGCTATAGGCGGTAGAATTAGGGGTAGTGAATTGACTGTGCCGTGGGTTAACCCGCGTCTAGGTCGCTCCAGACCAAGATCGCTGAACGCGTCCGGGCTCGGACCGCGCATGGTGGTCGCGCGCCAAATTCGAGGAGTTCGTAGCACCCGTGTCTACCGAAAACGCTTCACCGCAGGAACCGGACAACATCCCAGTACCTGCTGAATCGATGACTTCCAAAGTCGAGCACACATACGGCGCCCAGGATATTACCGTCCTCGAAGGACTCGAAGCGGTACGCAAACGCCCGGGCATGTACATCGGTTCCACCGGCCCCCGCGGCCTGCACCACCTGGTTTATGAAGTCGTTGACAACTCCGTCGATGAGGCGCTGGCCGGCTACTGCGACACCATCAACATCACCCTGCAGGCCGACGGCGGCGTACGCTGCGAAGACAACGGCCGCGGCATTCCCGTGGACATCCACCCCACCGAGGGTAAGCCCACCGTCGAGGTCGTCATGACCATCCTGCACGCCGGCGGCAAGTTCGGCGGCGGCGGCTACGCGGTTTCCGGCGGCCTGCACGGCGTGGGCATCTCCGTGGTCAACGCGCTGTCCCGCAAGGTCGACACCGTGGTCCGCCGGCAGGGCCATGCCTGGCGCATCGGCTACTCCAACGGCGGGCACACCACCACTCCGCTGACCCAGGGCGAGGCCACCGAGCAGACCGGCACCACCCAGACGTTCTATCCGGATCCGGAAATCTTCGACACCATCGACTTCGACTTCGAGACCCTGCGCGCCCGCTTCCAGCAGATGGCGTTCCTGAACAAGGGCCTGCGCATCACCCTCACCGACGAGCGCGTGCCGGAGGTCGCCGAGCCGGAGGCCGAGGTCGAAGAGGAGATCGAGAACCAGGTCGTCAAGCCGCGCCGCGTCGACTACCTCTACAAGGACGGCCTGCTGGACTACGTCAAGCACCTGAACGCCGCCAAGAAAGTCGAGCTGGTCCACGACGAGGTCATCGCCTTCGAAGCGGAGGACACCACCCGCGGCATCAGCCTGGAAATCGCCATGCAGTGGACCACCGCCTACGCGGAGTCGGTGCACACCTACGCGAACACCATCAACACCCATGAGGGCGGAACCCACGAAGAGGGCTTCCGCGCCGCGCTAACCAGCCTGCTCAACCGCTACGCGCGCGAGAACAAGATCCTGCGCGAAAAGGACGACAACCTCACCGGCGACGACGTGCGCGAAGGCCTGACCGCGGTGCTCTCCGTGAAGCTTTCCGAGCCGCAGTTCGAAGGCCAGACCAAAACCAAGCTGGGCAACTCGATGGCCCGCGGCTTCGTGCAGGGTGTGGTCAACGACGAGCTCGGCGACTGGTTCGGCCGCAACCCGAACATCGCCAAGGACATCATCCGCAAGGCGCAGCTGGCGTCCCAGGCCCGCATGGCCGCGCGCAAGGCCCGCGACAACGCGCGCCGCAAGTCCCCCATGGAATCCTTCGGCATGCCCGGCAAGCTCTCGGACTGCTCCTCGAAGAACCCAATCGAGTGCGAAGTGTTCATCGTGGAGGGCGACTCCGCAGGCGGCTCGGCCAAGCGCGGACGCAACCCGCATACCCAGGCGATCCTGCCGCTGCGCGGCAAGATCCTGAACGTTGAACGCGCCCGCCTGGACCGCGCGCTGGGCAACGCCGAGGTACAGGCGATGATCACCGCCTTCGGCACCGGCATCGGCGAAGAATTCGACATGTCCAAGCTGCGCTACCACAAGATCGTGCTGATGGCCGATGCGGACGTGGACGGCCAGCACATCACCACGCTGCTGCTGACCCTGATCTTCCGCTTCATGCGCCCGCTGATCGAGCAGGGCTACGTCTTCCTGGCCAGCCCGCCGCTGTACCGCATCAAGTGGTCCAATGCCCCGCACGACTACGTGTACACCGACAAGGAACGCGACGCAGCCCTGGTCGCCGGCGCCGCCGCCAACAAGCGCCTGCCGAAGGAAAACGGGATCCAGCGCTACAAGGGCCTGGGCGAGATGGACTACTCCGAGCTGTGGGACACCACCATGGACCCGGACCGCCGCACGCTGCGCCAGGTCACCATGGATGATGCCGCCGCCGCGGACGAGATTTTCTCCGTGTTGATGGGCGAGGACGTCGAGTCCCGCCGCAACTTCATCCAGCAGAACGCGAAGGACGTCCGCTTCCTGGATATCTAGGCGATACCACCCGCGGACCGTAGAACTTTTTGATGTGTAAGGGAAGAAATTGAGCGACGAGCAGACCCCTGAGAACGAACCGCTGGACGGCGAGGTCATAGCGCACGAGGGCGGGCGCATTGACCAGATCGACCTGCAGGCAGAAATGCAGCGGTCCTATCTTGACTACGCCATGGCCGTGATCGTCGGCCGCGCGCTGCCGGATGTGCGCGACGGCCTGAAGCCGGTGCACCGCCGCGTCATCTATGCGATGTTCGACGGCGGCTACCGCCCCGAGCGCGCGTACAACAAGTGCGCCCGCGTGGTCGGCGAGGTCATGGGCCAGTACCACCCGCATGGCGACACCGCGATCTACGATGCGCTGGTCCGCCTGATCCAGGACTGGGTCATGCGCTACCCGCTGGCCCTGGGCCAGGGCAACTTCGGTTCCCCGGGCAATGACGGTGCGGCCGCCCAGCGTTACACCGAGACCAAGATGGCCCAGCTGGCCATGGAAATGGTCCGCGACATCAACGAGGACACCGTTGATTTCCAGGACAACTACGATGGCAAGAACCAAGAACCCACCGTCCTGCCGGCGCGTTTCCCGAACCTCTTGGTCAACGGCTCCTCCGGCATCGCCGTGGGCATGGCCACCAACATCCCGCCGCACAACCTGCGTGAGGTCGCCGAGGGCGTGCAGTGGTACCTGCAGAACCCGGAAGCGTCGCGCGAGGAACTGCTGGCGGCGTTGATGCAGCGCGTGAAGGGCCCGGACTTCCCGACCGGAGCCATGATCCTTGGCACCAAGGGCATTTCCGATACCTACCGCACCGGCCGTGGCTCGATCACCATGCGCGCTGTGGTCAACGTGGAGGAAATCCAGGGCCGCACCTGCCTGGTGGTCACCGAGCTGCCGTACATGGCCAACCCTGACAATCTGGCGGTGAAGATCGCCGAGCTGGTGCGCGACGGCAAGATCTCCGGCATCGCGGACATGCGCGACGAGACCTCGGGCCGCACCGGCCAGCGCCTGGTGATCGTGCTCAAGCGCGATGCCGTGGCCAAGGTGGTGCTGAACAACCTCTACAAGCACACCGAGCTGCAGTCCAACTTCTCCGCCAACATGCTGGCGATCGTGGACGGGGTGCCGCGCACCCTGCCGCTGGATGGATTCATCCGCCACTGGGTCACCCACCAGATTGAAGTCATCGTCCGACGCACGCAGTACCGCCTGCGCAAGGCCGAGGAAGAGGCGCATATCCTGCGCGGCCTGCTCAAGGCGCTGGACGCATTGGACGAGGTCATCGCCCTAATCCGCCGTTCCTCGACCACCGAGGCGGCACGCGACGGGCTGATGGAGCTGCTGGACATCGACGAGGAACAGGCCCGCGCCATCCTCGACATGCAGCTGCGCCGCCTGGCCGCCCTGGAACGCCAGAAGATCCAGGACCGCCATGCAGAGCTCGAGCGCATGATCTCCGAATTCAAGGCGATCATCGCCGATCCGCAGCGCCAGCGCACCATCGTCTCGGAAGAGCTGGCCGAGATCGTGGACAAGCATGGCGACGACCGCCGCACCAAGATCCTCATGGGCTTCGACGGCGACATGAGCGTCGAGGACCTGATTCCCGAAGAGGAAATGGTCGTCACCATCACCCGAGGCGGCTACGTCAAGCGCACGCGCATCGACAACTACCGTTCGCAGGCCCGCGGCGGCAAGGGCATCAAGGGCGCGTCCCTGCGCGGTGACGACGTGGTGGAACACTTCTTCGTTACCTCCACGCACAACTGGCTGCTGTTCTTCACGAACCACGGCCGCGTCTACCGCACCAAGTGCTACGAGTTGGCCGAGGCCGGCCGCGATGCCAAGGGGCAGCACGTGGCCAACGTGATGGCATTCCAGCCGGACGAACACATCGCCCAGGTGCTTGACCTGCGCACCTACCAGGATGCGCAGTACCTGATGCTGGCTACCCGCAACGGCCTGGTGAAGAAGACCCGCCTGGAGGACTACGACACCAACCGCACCGCCGGCGTGATCGCCATCAACCTGCGCGAGGACGACGAACTGGTCTCCGCGCAGCTGGTCAGCGAATCCGATGATGTGATGCTTGTCTCGCGCAAGGGCCAGTCGGTGCGCTTCACCGCCACCGACACAGCGCTGCGCCCGATGGGCCGCGCCACCTCCGGCGTGACCGGCATGAAGTTCCGCGACGGCGACGAACTGCTCGCCGCCGACGTGGTCCGCGAAGGCTCCTACATGTTCACGGTGACCGACGAGGGCTACGCCAAGCGCACCACGGTCGAGGAATACCGCGTGCAATCCCGCGGCG
The DNA here is from genome assembly GCF_001454985.1 of Arthrobacter sp. YC-RL1. Taxonomy (NCBI): domain Bacteria; kingdom Bacillati; phylum Actinomycetota; class Actinomycetes; order Micrococcales; family Micrococcaceae; genus Arthrobacter; species Arthrobacter sp. YC-RL1. The sequence continues at coordinate 124,025 of NZ_CP013297.1, read as the reverse complement.
GCTTGGGCATTAAGGTGGCCAAGCTCAACGAGGAACGCGGCGAACTGGTCGGCGCCATGATCGTCGACGAGACCGACGAGGTGCTGGTGGTCATGGGCTCGGGCAAAGTGGTCCGCTCCGCGGTTTCGCAGGTTCCTTCCAAGGGACGCGACACCATGGGCGTGATCTTCGCGAAGCCCGACAAGAAGGATTCGATCATCGCGGTCGCCAAGAATACTGAAACCGAGCTTGAAGAGAACTCGGAGGAAGATACCGTAATCTTGGATCCGGAAAACATCACCAATGAGTCATCAGGCACGTCGGAAAGCATTTCCGAGTCCGCAGAAGATGACACCACTAACGGAGGTAACGCATGAGCACGCCCTCGACGCCACGCCCCAGCGGCAGTGCCCCGAAGAGCGCAGCGCCGCGGCCTACCCAGGTAAAGCGACCTGCGACCGCCGGCAGCCGCCCAGCACCGGGCCAGCGCCCGGCCGCCGGACAGCAGCGTCCGGCCGGAGCGCCCCGCCCATCCGCTCCACGCCCAACCGGCCAGCAGCGTCCCGCTGGAAGTCAGGAGCGCCTGGTGCGTCCTGCGCCGAAGGCGAAGGTCCGCAAGGCCCGCCTACTGGTTTCCAAGGTTGAACCGTTCTCGGTCCTGAAAATCGCCTTCCTGCTCTCGGTGGCCTTCGGCGTCATCACCGTGGTCGCCGCGGTGGGCATCTGGGCCGTGCTGGACCTGAGCGGAACGTTCGATGCCTTCAACCAGCTGATGCGCGATGCCATTGGCGCTGAAGACAGCTTCGACCTGCGCGATTCGATGTCCCTGGGCCAGGTGGCGTCCTATGCAACCATTCTTGCCGTGGTCAACGTGGTCGTGATTTCGGTGGTCGCCATGCTGGGATCGGTGTTGTACAACATCGCTTCCTCGCTGGTTGGCGGCGCCGGAGTGACCCTCACAGACGACTAGAATCACCCAAGTCGAGCCCGGGATTCATGCTGTGACGCATGACACCCGGGCTCGATTTGTATCTTCGTAAAAACCCCGGTAAAGTTTTATTTCGTTCCGAAGGGAACAAAACAAAAGCAAGGGCGTATAGCTCAGGCGGTTAGAGCGCTTCGCTGATAACGAAGAGGTCCCAAGTTCAAGTCTTGGTACGCCCACCGAATCCTTGCTGGAGGGAAAGAGGAAGTAATGAAAAAGTTCCTGGTTCTCGCAACGATCGCAACTGCAGCGGCAGTTTTGATCAAGAAGGTCAAGGCTTCTTCGGAAACCAAGGATACCTGGCACCAGGTAGCCGATAAAGTTTCCTAATGCTTTTGGGGCCTTAGCTCAGTTGGTAGAGCGCCTGCTTTGCAAGCAGGATGTCAGGAGTTCGAATCTCCTAGGCTCCACACCAGAAAACGACGGAAAGCAAAAGCTTTCCGTCGTTTGTTCGTTAACCCCGGCCCTTGTCCAAGCGCCGGCTCCCAACCAGAGCCGGGCCCGTTGCGCTGCCCTGGCGCCTGAGCACCGATTTGTAGTGCTCGAGCAGCTCGTCGCCGATCTTCTGCCAGCTCCTTCCCTGCACGCTTCCCAGCGCGGCAGCGGCGAACGCCTCGCGCTTGCCATCGTCGAAGACCAGGTCGCTGACGCGGTAGGCGAGCTCGTCGAGTTGTCCTGGCTCATACAGCCACCCCGTTCGCGAAGAATCCACCAGATCCAGCGGGCCGCCCCTGCCCACGGCAACCACCGGGACGCGGCTGGCCATCGCTTCCTGGATGGTCTGGCAGAAGGTCTCCGACTCCCCCGGGTGCACGAAGACGTCAAGGGATGCCATGATTTCGGCCAGCCGGATGCCGGACAAGAACCCGGTGAAATGGGCTTTAGGCATCAGTGCCCGCAGCTCGAGCGACTGGGGGCCCGAACCCACGACCACCAGACGCGCTCCAGGCAGCTCGCTGAGTGCCCGAAGGTCCTCGACCTGCTTGTCGGCCGACAAGCGGCCTACATAGCCGATGAGGCGCTCTCCGGATGGTGCAACGGTTTTGCGGAAGGCCTCGTTCCTCCGGCCGGGCGAGAACAGCGCGGTATCGACTCCCCTGCGGAACAATTCCAGGTTGCGGATCCCGAGCGAATCCAGCTGGGCCATGGAAAAGCTGCTGGGGGCCAGCGTCAGGTCCGCAGCGCTATGGACGGCCCTGACATGCTCCCAGAGCCTGTCGGCCAGCCAGGGGAACTTGTAGCGCGCCGCATAGGTGGGAACTTCCGTTTGGTATATCGCAACGGTCGGCAATCCGAGCTCGCCGGCCGCACGCAGCGCACTCCAGCCCAGGAGAAACGGGCTGGCCAGATGAACCAGTTCCACCTGCTCCCGGCGCAGGATCCTTCGCAGCCTATGCCACGAGGCAGTGGACAGCCGTACGTCGGGATACGTCGGCAGCGGTATCGAAGGTACGGTGATGACGCGGAACCCTCGGTAGCGCTTGGGAACTGCCTTCCCACTGAACTCGTTGGCCAGCGAGCCTGCTGGGGCGATGACGACGGCTTCGTGGCCCCTGAGAGCCAGATGCTCAAGGGTCCGCAGGATCGAATTGGTAACCCCGTTGACGTGTGGAAGAAAGGATTCAGCGATGATTGCTACTTTCACACCTACAGCTTCGGCCCTGCAGATGGCCATGAAATGAACTGGAATTGCAGGACGCATGAACAGGAATATTCGGCTGGTGCTGTCCCCAGTTGAAACCAAGCGCCAATAGTTGGCAGGATGTCAGGGTGCTGAATGACGATGCAATGCGCCGAGACATCGACGCGACCCAGACGAAGACCGAGAGCAATTCGCGAATCGCGGTGCTGCTCTTCCCTGCTCTGATCCTGCTCGGCGGCGTCGCCGGAGTCCTGGTCCCCCATGCTTTTTCCGGGCTGTCGTCATGGATCAATCCACTGCTGATGATCATCATGTTCTGCATGGGGCTAACGCTCACCCTGCCGGACTTCGGACTGGTTTTAAAGAATCCGCTTCCGGTGCTCGGCGGCGTCGCTGCCCAGTTTGTCGTGATGCCGGCGATGGGCTGGCTGGTGGCGTGGGGGCTGAACCTGGATCCTGCCCTGGCTGCCGGTCTGATCCTGGTTGGCTGCGCACCAGGCGGTACCGCTTCCAACGTCGTCGCCTACCTGGCAAAGGGGAATGTGGCGCTCTCCGTGGCGATGACGTCGCTGTCCACTCTTGCTGCACCCGTTCTCACTCCGTTGCTCGCGTTCTGGCTTGCCGGCCAGTATCTGCCGGTGGACGCCCGGTCCATGGCAGGAACGGTCCTCCAGGTCGTCTTGATTCCAGTGGTACTTGGCATCGTGCTTCGGATGCTTCTCAACAAAGCAGTGCTCAGGATCTTGGCGGCCCTGCCCTGGCTCTCGGTCACGGCCATCACCATCGTGGTGACCATCATCGTGGCTGGCAGCTCCGAGGCGATCCTGTCCGCAGGGCTGCTGATCTTCGTGGCAGTTGTCCTGCACAACGGTCTCGGACTGCTGCTCGGCTACGGCATCGGAAAATTGCTACGGGTACCTGAGGCTTCCCGGCGGACGATCGCCATCGAAGTCGGGATGCAGAATTCCGGTCTTGCCGGCGGGCTGGCGAAGCAGTATTTCACGCCCGAAGCAGCTCTTCCCGCTGCAGTATTCTCCGTGTGGCATAACTTGTCAGGAGCCATAATCGCAGCCTTCTGGCGAAGGAAGCGACGCGCGCAATATAGCCTAAAATAGCTTATGACATATATATATGCATATAAAAGAATGTATTTTCTGGACCCGGTTCGCAGGCTACATCGGGATTGCGGCAAACGATTTAAGAGCGGTATCAACAACGGGTAATCTTAGCCTGTGACATTTTTGCTTGCTGCACTGGGAATCCTGGGGATTTCGGCCTCCGGCCCGATCATCGCTGCATTTCCCCAGGTTCCCGTGCTGTCCATGGCTTTGTGGCGCAATGGCGCAGCTGCCGCCGTTCTGTCAGTTCCCGTGCTCAAGAGGAACCGGCAGTCCTATCGGCAGATCACGAGCCGTGAATGGTTCTTCACCAGCGTCGCCGGTGTCGCCTTGGCACTGCATTTCGTGTGCTTCATGTACTCGATGCGCCTGACCAGCGTCGCCGCCGGCACCGCCCTAGTGTGCATCCAAGGTGTATGGATCGCGCTCTTCCAGGCATCGCGCGGGGTCCGGTACCGCAAGCCGGTTTTCTTCGGGATGGGCATTGCGATCTTGGGAGTCGTGCTGATTACCGGTTTCGATCTGGGACAGGGCTGCGATGCAATTATCGGAGACCTGCTCGCCCTTGCTGGCGGTGTGCTTGCCGCCATTTACACACTGGCGGGTGCCACGGCACGCAAGACCATGGGCACGGCAACGTACTCCTCCAGCTGCTACGGCATCACCGCGGTGATTCTGCTGGTGCTTTGTCTGGTGGCCGGCCAGCCGGTCTGGGGTTTCAACGCCACCGGATGGCTTGGAATCATCCTGCTTACCGTCTGCGCCCAGCTGCTCGGGCACACGGCCATGAACCACCTGCTCAATGTGCTGGGCCCGCTGACAGTTTCCACGCTGATCCTGCTCGAGATTCCAGGCGCCGCTCTGCTTGCGGCGCTGGTACTAGGGCAAGTCGTGCCGACGGCGACCTATCTGGGACTTGCAGTGATCCTGTTGGGGCTGGTTCTCGTGGTCAGAGGCCAAGTACCGCCTAAAACCGCGGCGTGACCCAGTTACTGGTCTTCGCTCAGAATTTCGCGTACTTCGTCGACAGTCGCTTCGCGCGACGCGACCGGCTGCTGCGGCTCGGCGCTGGCAGGCTCGTTTTCCCATGGGTCCTCAACCGGCTTGGACGCTTTCCAAGCGGCCACCAGCAATGCGACGAGTCCGGCAATTAGGCCTACGGCTAGTAGCTTTCCAGCATTGCTCTTCTTGCTCATGTTTGCTCCCTCTTGATTCAAGCTGTTGTCGAACAGACACCTCCAGCCTAGGCACATGCCACTGCCGGAGCCAGCGTTTGGCCGCCGTGCATCGAAAATTGCCCGAAATTTTCACTGACCGCGTAGGCCGCTTTTCGCGGCTCGGGCCGTGCTCATGGAAGAATAAGAGCATGACCGCAAACGCAACGCACAAAGCCACGATTCACACCTCTTTGGGCGACATCGTTGTCGATCTTTTCGGCAACCACGCTCCAAAGACTGTCAGCAACTTCGTCGGCCTTTCCACCGGTGAGCAGGAGTGGGTTCACCCGGAATCCGGTGACAAGAAGACCAACACCCCGCTGTACAGCGGAACCATTTTCCACCGCATCATTGCAGACTTCATGATTCAGGGCGGCGACCCACTGGGCCAGGGCTTCGGTGGCCCAGGCTACCAGTTCGATGATGAGATCCACCCGGAACTGAACTTCAACGAGCCTTACAAGCTGGCCATGGCCAACGCAGGCATCCGCATGGGCCGCGGCACCAACGGTTCGCAGTTCTTCATCACCACCGTTCCAACCACCTGGCTGCAGGGCAAGCACACCATCTTCGGTGAAGTCACCGAAGCCGAGTCCCGCAAGGTTGTCGACGCTCTGAATGCTGTTGCCACCGATGGCCGCGACAAGCCACTGGAAGACGTAGTTATCAACTCGATCGACATCGAGACCCTGTAACTTCTTCGTCCCGCGATTCGAAGGCTCCGGCGATTCCCTTAGTGGAGTCGACGGGGCCTTCGATGCTTAACCACGACTGTTCAACCCAACGCTAGGTAGAAAACCAAATGTCTTACGGGCAAGTGAATCCTCAAGGCCACTCCCAGCCAACCTGCTTTCGGCATCCAGAGACGGTCTCGTATGTCTCATGCAACCGCTGCGGGCGTCCAGTTTGCCCGCAGTGCCAAGTCCCTGCACCCGTCGGTGTTCAGTGCGTTGAATGCGTGAGGCAGGCGAATCAGAATATTCCGACGCAGAAGACGCAATTCGGCGGCCGTCTGCGCACCGGCGCACCCCTGGTCACGATGATTTTCATCGGGCTGAATGTGTTCGTCTACCTGCTGCAGTGGATTATTCCCGGCTTTACCAAGGATCTGGTGCTGATCCCGGCCATCGCGGCCTACGAACCATGGCGCCTGCTCACCAGTGCCTTCGCGCACTCCACAGGATCGTTCCTCCACATTCTCATGAACATGTACGGCGTCTACATTTTCGGCATGCTTCTCGAACCTCGGCTTGGCAGGCTTCGATTCACATGGCTGTACCTTCTCAGCGCATTGGGCGGTTCGTTGGGAGTCATGCTTCTGAGTCCGGCTACGACGGCAACACTGGGCGCTTCCGGCGCCTTGGCGGGCCTCTTCCTGGCTACGTTCGTAGTTCTGCGAGGCAACAAGCAGGCGCTGCGCCAAATGGCGATTATTCTGGCGCTTAACGTCGTCCTCGGCTTCGTTGTTTCGGGAATCTCATGGCAGGCCCACCTCGGCGGCGCGGTGGCCGGCATTGTCGCCGCTTCTTGCATCATGTTGATTCCTAGGAGTAATCCACAGCGTTCGAAGATTCAGCTTTCGCTCTTGGGTGCATTGAGCGTGGTCATGATTGTTTCAACCTATCTCGCCGTCGAATCGGCTAAGTGGCCTCTGGCCTGATTCGAAAACACGCCAGCAAAGATATCCACACCGCTTATCCACACTGTTAATAACTTACACCCGTGTAACTCCGCGTCGGCGAAGTTATTAACAGCCCGGATTGACTGCAATCCCAGGGAATAAGCCTCCCGAATCGTAGATACTCACACCTTTCTCCCCAGCTGTGGATAACTTTTAAACACGGCTGTAGATATCGCGTCTACGAACGGGAAACCTGTTAATAACCTGCGGTTCGAATCTTTAAACGAAACAGGTGAGTGCTACCGCTTGTTCGGTAAAATGGGTATTTCCACAAGAGGGATCCACAGTGTTAATAACTTTTGTACACAACTAATTTGTTGCATAAAAACCCTCTGACATGGAGCTTTGCTCTAAATTAAACACAAATGCCCATGTTGTCCCCATCTGTGGATAACGTTGTGAACAAGTTGTGACTACGGGCTATCCACAACGCCTGTGGATAGGTGTGGATAGTTGTTGGTTAACTGGTGAAAAGTGGTGCCAAGAGCATGATGGCGAATGACGACATGAAGATGCAGATGAGGCCATCCAGAACCCGCCAGGCGGTGGGCTTGGCGAAGAATCTGGACAGGAAGCGCGCTGCATACCCCAGCGCGGTAAACCAAAGCACGCTTGCCAGCATCGCTCCCACCGCGAAGGCGCCAGACGCTTGGCCCTGGGATGCGCCGATGGAGCCGAGCAGAAGCACCGTGTCGATGTAGACATGGGGGTTGAGCCATGTCAGCATCAGCGCCGTCGCGGCAACCGACCATGCAGTGGTTGGTGCTGAGGTGCTCGACGAATCCATGCCCGATGGAGCGATGGCGCGTCGCAGTGCAAAAAAAGCATAGCAAATCAGGAAGATTGCTCCGCCGATGCGGGCAATCGTCAGGATCCATGGAGCTCGCTCCACAACCATGCCCACGCCGGTTATGCCCGCGAAAATGAGTACTACGTCGGACAGTGCGCAAAGCACCACCGTCAGCAGGATGTGTTCGCGGCGAATTCCCTGTCGCAGGACAAACGCGTTCTGCGCTCCGATGGCAACAATGAGCGATAGTCCCGTCGAGAGTCCGAGAAGGAGGGAAGCGTTGATCATGGAATGACATTACGAAAATCAACAAGATGATGTCGAACTTAAGTTTCTGATTCTGCATTAGGGTATCTAATGTGAAATTCGATGTGGAACACCTGCAGACGCTGTTGGCCGTCGTGGATGCTGGAAGCTTCGATGATGCATCCATTGATCTGGGGATTACTGCCTCTGCCGTGAGTCAGCGGATTAAGGCACTGGAGAACAGGCTGGGGGCCGTGCTGGTCGTGCGCAGCCGTCCTGTGGTTCCGACGGAGCAGGGAATCAAGGTGTTGCGGTATGCGCGGCAAATTGCGGCGTTGAGCGCAGAATTCTCCTACGAGATCTCCCTGACAGGCCACCAGCAGATCGCCGTGGGAGTGAATGCCGACTCGCTATCGACCTGGTTTACGCCGGTTTTCGACGAGCTGGCCCGCTGGACCGATGTTTCGGTCGAGATCCTGCGCATGGATGAGAGTCGATCCCTCGACACCTTGCGCAGCGGGCGGGTCAGCGCGGTGGTCACCAATAGCTCGGTTGCCGCCCAAGGATGCACTGTCCGCAAGCTCGGCGCGTTGCGCTATCGAGCAGCGTGCACCCCCGGGATGGCCCGGGAGCACTTCGCCCGTGGATCCTCCGATGGATTCCTAACCGCCCCCATGATGATTTTCGACCGCGAAGATCGGTTGCAGCACCATTTGCTGGAGCAGCTGGGGCTGGATCCGGGCCAGCGGCACGGGGCAGTGCACATGGTTCCGGATTCATGGCAGTTCTTGCGCGCGATCCAGGCGGGCATGGGATGGGGGATGGTCCCCGAACAACAACTCGCTCAAGTTCACGGGCTCGAAGAGCTCGATGATCGGTGGTTCATCGACGTCCCGTTGTATTTTCAGCGCTGGTCCGTGGATTCGGAGATTCTCGGACGCTTGGAATCCACACTGCTTCAGGTGGCCAGCGAGAGCGGCCTGGATTTGCTAACCTGAATGCCAAGCGGGCACTTCGGTCCGCATCCGGACGATGGAGCCGTACCCGGGATCACGACAAGACGGCCAGAGAAGGAATCTGGCGATGTACTGGCTTGTCTTGATTGTTTCCGGGATTTTTGAAGCCGTCTGGGCGACTGCGCTGGGGCTCAGCGACGGATTGTCGCGGCTGGTCCCCACCGTCGTATTCTTCGTGGCACTGCTGCTTTCCATGGGCGGACTAGCCTACGCAATGAAAGAAATCCCCACCGGAACCGCCTACGCGGTCTGGGTGGGGATCGGTGCATCGCTGACCGTCATCTACTCGATGGCCACGGGGCAGGAGCCGGTGACCATTTTGAAGATGGTTTTCATTCTCGGCCTGGTTGGATGCGTGATCGGCCTGAAAGCCGTCAGCCACTAATGTGGGTCTATTTCCAGCCTGTGGTCATGAAGAATCCAACCATGGCAATGCCGAAGCCGATGACGATGTTCCAGCCGCCGATGTTCGGGATCGGGAACAGGGTCTGGGAAATGTAGTAGACCATGATCCACACCAGGCCCAGAAGCATCAGGCCGAACATCACCGGCTTGTACCAAGCGGGCATCGGCTTATCCACGGCATGGGATCCCTGGTTCTCCTGGGACTGTGGCTTGTTCTTGCGTCGTGGCTTTGACTCCGGCACTCGAATGCTCCCTTAGCTTCTTCCGCATAATGTAGTACATGTGGGAGACGATTGGATCCTCCCGGTACGCTAGGTGCAGGAGAACGTTCGCATCGTTCCAGTTTTCCTGCGTAGCTTCCATACTAACGGTAATGCGTCCTGCCCAGAGAGTCGGAACGACTCCTCGCCAAGGAGCTTGCGCCTTTACCGATGCCCGCCCTTAAACAAGGAGCATGATCGACGTGAACCGTGCCGCAACCGCGACAGGCCGCCGAGCGACCCGCCCTCGGCAGTCAGTGGGTAGCCGGATCGCCGGGTTCTTCGGTGAGCTGCTGATTACCCTCGGCATCGTGCTCATGCTCTACGTGGCGTGGGAACTGTGGTGGACAAACATCGATTCGGCCCAGGCCCAGCAGGAAGTCACGAACAATCTGGTTCAAAACCTCGGCGAAGTGGTCATTCCGGAGGTCAAGGACGACGGCAAGGACTACGGCCCGGCGCCGGTGTCCGAATTCGGGTCGGGGGAGACCTTCGGCATCATGTATTTCCCGACGTGGGGATCGAACGGAACCTACCATCCGGTCACCAACGGGGTGGGGGACGACGTCATCAACAACCTGGGCATCGGGCACTACCCGAACACCCAGCAGCCCGGAGAAAAGGGAAACTTCGCGGTGGCGGCGCACCGCCAGACGCATGGCCAGGTGTTCTGGGACATCGACAAGCTCCACGAGGGCGACAAGATCTACCTCCAGACCAAGGACGGCTATTACACCTACACTTGGTCCAAGACGGAGATCGTGAATCCCTCCGATGGGGAGGTCCTGCTTCCCGTGCCGCACGAGTGGGGTGCCGAACCAACGGACTCCATTCTCACCATGACCACCTGCCACCCGAAGTACACGACGCGCCAGCGCATGATCGCATACTCGGAGCTGACCGATTGGCGGCCGCTTGATGCCGGGCCGCCATTGGCAATTCGCGATCTTGTTGCCAAGGCAACCAGCTAGGGGAGAACAATGTACGCCTGGATTTTCCGCAACCTGCCCGGTCCTATGTGGCTTCGTATTATCGAATCATTGATCCTCATTGCCGCCGTCGTGCTATTACTGATGATGTATGTCTTCCCGTGGCTGAATGAGTACATCAGCCCGTTCACCGACTCGACGATTGGCCAAAGCACCCAGTGAGCAGCATCAAGATCCTCGTGATCGACAATTATGACAGTTTCGTCTACACCTTGGTGGGGTACTTGCAGGAGCTGGGCGCGCAGACAACCGTCTACCGCAACGACGACCTCTCCTTCGCACAGGCGGCCGAATTGGCCGCCCAGCATGACGGGGTGCTGGTTTCCCCCGGCCCGGGCGACCCGGCAGGCGCCGGCGTGAGCATCGAGCTGATCAAGTGGTGCGGCGAGCAGTCCAAGCCGATGCTCGGGGTCTGCCTGGGCCACCAGGCGCTAGCCGAGGCCTATGGCGGGGTCGTGACCCACGCCGAGGAACTAATGCATGGCAAGACCTCGCTGGTCTCCCACGACGAGCATCCGGTGTTTGCCAAGGTGGCGAATCCGTTCACCGCCACCCGCTACCACTCGCTGGCTGCAGTGCGCGAGAGCATCCCCGACGAACTTGAAATCATTGCCCAGACCGAGGGAGGCGTCATCATGGGGCTGGCGCACCGTGCTGCGCCGCTGTGGGGCCTGCAGTACCACCCGGAGTCGGTGCTGACCGAGCAGGGCTACCAGATGCTCGGCAATTGGCTGGAATTCGTCGGTCTGGCCGGGGCGGCCGAGAAGGCGTCAACACTCAGCCCGCTATTCAGCGGCGAATAAACAGCGGTCAAACGCATCGCGCCGGACCTTGGTCCGGCGCGATGCGTTTAATGGCGGTTATTCGGTCTGCGGACCGGTGGTAGGCCGGGTTCGATCTCGTCCATTATTCGACGAGTTGCTGTTGTTTCCGTTATTTCCACCGTTTCCCTTGCCATTATCATCGTCAGATGCGGAAGGCTGGTCTTGGGGGTCTTCGCTGACCGTAGCGCTCGGCGAAGGGGTCGGCGTCGGGGTCGGAGTCTGCTCGGGCTTCTCCTTGGCCACCGAGATCTTGACCAGGCTGCCTTGCTCAACGTCGGTGCCAGCGGCCGGATCCTGCGCGAAGAGCGTGCCTGGCTCGTGGTCGTCGGTCTCCACATCGATGAACTGGACCTTGAGCTGGAAGTCCTCGGCGGTCAGGGCCTTGGTCGCTTCATCCTGGGACATGTTGGTCGCGGCGGGCACTGTGACCTGGCCGGTGGACAGGATCAGGTCGACCTTGGAACCGGCCTTGACCTTTGCTCCCAGCTCCGGGCTGGTGCCGATGACCCAGTCGGTCGGAATTGTCGCCGAGTTCTCGCGGCTAACCTCGCCGACCTCGAGCCCGGCCTGGCGCAGCGCATCGCGCGCCGCGGTTTCGGACTGGTTTTCAAGGTTCTTCGGGATCGTGCGCTGCTCCGAGCCGTCGGAGATGTACAGATCCACGGTGGATTCCTTGGCGATCTCCTGGCCGGTGACAGGGTCGGTGCGGGTCGCGTTGCCCTCGTCGACCTCGTCGCTGAATTCGTGTTTCACGCTCACATTGAACGTCGCGTTGCGCAGCAGGCTGGTGGCGTCCTGTTCGGACATGTTCAGCACGCTCGGCACGGCGACCGGGGCCTTGCGCTCCTGGTCCGCCTGGATTGAACGGATCACCAGGAAGCTGGCGATGCCCACGGCGAGTAGCGCGATGATGGTCAGCAGCACGATCAACCCGCGGTTGGTCTTGTGCCCGGGCTGGTCGTTGGCACGTGCTTCGGACCGGGTGGCGAATACCGGGTGCTCGTTGGTCAGCGGGGCCGGTTCGGCCGCGTAGAGCGTCTCGGTGGAGTCGTGTGTGCCGTAGATCGGCATGGTGTAGGTAGGCACCGTGGATTCGTGGAATTCCACGCCGCGGGAGGCGTCCTCCAAGGCGTCGGCAAAGGCGCCGGCGGACTGGAAGCGCTCGTCACGGTCCTTGGACAGCACCTTGAGCACGATCGGATCGTAGATCGGGTTGATGTCCGGGTTGGCCTCGCTGGGCGGGACCGGTGCTTCGCCGACGTGCTGATAGGCCACCGACACCGGCGAATCCCCGGTGAAGGGCGGCTTGTGGGTGAGTAGCTCGTAGAACAGGCAGCCGGCCGAGTAGATGTCCGTCCGGTAGTCGACCTGTTCGCCACGCGCCTGCTCGGGGGAGAAGTACTGCGCGGTGCCGACCACCGCGGCGGTCTGCGTCATCGTGGCGGAGTTGTCCAGCGCCTGCGCAATGCCGAAGTCCATCAGCTTCACATGGCCCGACTCGGTGACCATGACGTTGGCCGGCTTGATGTCGCGGTGCACCACGTTCTTGGAATGCGAGTGGTCCAGGGCGGAGCAGACGCCGCGGATCAGCTCGACCGCATGGTGGTCGTCGACGTCTCCGTCGGCGATGACCTGCTTCAGGGTGCGGCCGGTGACGTACTCCATGACCATGAAGGGCAGCGCCTCCGCAGACTGGTCGGTCGCCGGCAGCAGTCCGGTGTCGTAGACCGCGACGATGTTCGGGTGGCTGAGCCCGGCCACGGCCTTGGCTTCGCGGCGGAAGCGGTTCACGACCATCGGATTGCCGGCAGTGTCCTGGCGCAGCACCTTGACCGCGACCTGGCGGGCCAGCACGTGGTCGGTCGCGAGGTAGACGTCGGCCATGCCGCCGCGGCCGATCAGCGACTCGATTTCATAGCGCTCGTTGATCAGGCGCGGAAGTCCCGCAGGCAGCGGTTCAAATTCGCTCATTACTCGCCGCCTGGCGCCTCATCCTGCGCAGCGTCCGTCGAATCGGAGGTCTGCGTTGGAGTCGCGGTCGGGGTGGCGGTCGGGGACGACACCGGCTCCGGGCCCTTGGAAACCGTCAGGCTCACGCTGGTCCCGGGGGCGACTTCGCTCTTGGCGGGGACGCTCTGGGAGATCACGGTGCCGGCCACGGACTCGTCGAAGGTTTCCGAACCCTTGACCGCGGCCAAGCCTGCGGACTGCAGCAGCTGCTGCGCGGCGCTGAAGCTCATGCCGGACACCGATGGAACCTGCACGGTTTGCGCGGCCATGGCGTAGACGACCTTGATGGTCGAACCGGCCTCGACGCTGCCCGAAGGGCTCACGGAGAGCACGGTGCCCGGATCGGCGTCCGAGGTCTCCTGGGCGACGTCGTTGACCTCCAAGCCCAGCGACTTCAGCTCGGCGATGACAGTGTCGATGTCCTTGCCCACGAGCGAGGAGCTGACCTGGACGAATTCCTTCTGGGTCTCGCTCGGCGAAGCGGTGGGGGAACTCTGCGTGGGAGCAGTGGTTTCCACGCTGGATTCGGTGGTTTCCGCAGTGGTTTCGGTGGCTTCGGTGCTCTGCGTGGTTTCCGTCGTCGGGCTCTTGCCATCGTTGTTGCCGGTGAACGCGGGGATCAGCCAGGCGGCCAGGCCGATGAGCGCGGCGAGCACGATGATCGCGACCAGCGGGATCACCCACGGGCTGCGCTTGCGCTCCGGGTCCTCGTGGTACTCCTGGACGTCGGCGTCCTCGTCGTCGAACCCCTCGCCGTCGCCGGCGCTGGAGACGGTGAATTCGTCCTGCGCCGGGTTGGCCGGGGCCACCACGGTGGGCATGGCGTTGGTCATCGCCGGCGCGGAATCCGCGGCGGAGAAGGCCTGGGTCGCGTCGTCCTCGAGGTTCAGCGCCTGGGTCGCGTCATCGGCGACGCCGGCAGCCAGCATGCCGGGCACTGCCAGCGTCGCGGTGTTGGTGTCTCCCGCGCGCAGGGCGTCGGCAGCCTTGGCCAGCGCCGTGGCGTTTTCCGGGCGGTCGGCGGGGTTCTTGGCCAGCATCGACATGATCAGCTGGCGCACCGGGGCCGGGATGGTCTCCGGCAGCGGCGGCGGCGCGTCGTTGACCTGGGCCAGGGCGATGGCGATCTGCGATTCGCCGGTGAACGGGCGGCGCCCGGCGAGGCATTCGTAGCCGATGACGCCCAGCGCGTAGATGTCCGAGCTGCCGGTGGCGTTCTGCCCGGTGGCCTGCTCCGGGGCCAGGTACTGGGCGGTGCCCATGACCTGTCCGGTGGCGGTCAGCGGGACCTGGTCGGCAAGGCGGGCGATGCCGAAGTCGGTGATCTTCACGGTGCCCGAGGGCATGACCAGGATGTTGCCCGGCTTCACGTCGCGGTGCACCAGCCCGTGCTCGTGGGCGGCGGCCAGAGCCCGCGCGGTCTGGGCAATCAGCGACAGCGTCCGGTCCACGTCGAGCTTGCGCTCGCGCTCGATGATGGTGGACAGCGGCGGGCCTGGAACGAGCTCCATGACCAGATAGGCCGAGCCTTCCTCCTCGCCGTAGTCGAAGACGCCGGCGATGCCGGAGTGGTTCAGCAGCGCGGTGTGCCGGGCCTCGACGCGGAAGCGGGTCAGGAACGACTCGTTGTTCGTGTATTCCTCTTTGAGGATCTTGATCGCCACGAGGCGTCCAAGAACCTGGTCCCGCGCTTTCCATACTTCGCCCATGCCGCCGATTGCAATGCGATCGGTCAACTTGTAACGCCCGCCCAAGGTGGTGCCGGTTATTGGCCTCACTTGTTGAACACCGCCTCTACCATCTTCTTCATGATTGCCCCGGCCGTGTTGTGGCCAGTGTTGTAGTCTACTTGCTGGATTGTCACCGTGATGGCGACCTGCGGATCATCCGCCGGCGCGAAGCCGGTGATCCAGGAGTTCACGATCGGCGTGCCGTCCTCCAGGGTCTTCACCTGGGCCGTGCCGGTCTTGGCACGGAGGTCGACACCCGGAACCGCAGCGTTCATGGCGGTGCCCGACTGCACCGGTCCCTTCATCAGGGACTTCAGGTCCGCCGCGACCTCCGGGGTCGTCGCCGTGGAGAACTTCTCCGGCTTCGGTTCCTCGATGACCCGCAGATCCGGAGCGGTGACCTTCTTGACCATGTTCGGCTTCATGATCACCCCGTCGTTCGCGATGGCCATGGCGGCCATGTTCATCTGCAGCGGGGTGACCTTGTTGTTGTATTGGCCGATGGCCATCTGGGCCAGCTGCGCCGCAGTGATGTCCTTGGTCGGGAACTGGCTCGGGGTGACCGACTGCGGGATGTCCAGCTGCTGGCCGAAGCCGAAGCGTTCGGTCACGTCCGCGAACTTCTCCAGGCCGAGCTTCTGGCTGATCTCCATGTACGGGGTGTTGCAGCTCTGCGCGAAGATGAACTCCAAGGTGGCCTCGGAACGGCGTCCGCAGATGCCCTCGTAGAAGTTGTTCATCGTGTTGCTGGATCCCGGGTAGTTCACCGACGCGGGGTTCTTGATCACGGTGTTCATGTCGTAGTGCTCGGACTCGAGCGCGGCAACCGTGCTCAGGATCTTGAATGAGGAGCCGGGGGAGACCAGGTCGCCGATCGCCGGGTTGACGTAGGGGCTCAACCCGTCGATCTCGCTGATCTTCTTCATGTTCTTGGCCGCTTCGGAGGTCGAGTGGACCGCCAGGTCGTTGGTGTCGAAGGTCGGCTTGGAGACCATGCTCAGGATTTCGCCGGTCTTCGGGTCGGTGACCACCACGCTGGCGCGCAGGCCGTCAGGGATCGCGTCATAGGCTGCCTGCTGCAGCTTGCCGTCGATGGTCAGCTCCACCGAAGCGCCCTCGGCCTTCTGGCCGGTGAACATTCCGGCCAGGCGGTCGAAGAGCAGGTCGGAGCTCGAGCCGGTCAGCCAGTCGTTCAGCTCGGACTCCAGCTGGGTGGTGCCGTTGGCCAGCGAGTAGTAGCCGGTCAGGTGCGCATACAGCTCGGGATCGGTGTACTTGCGCTGGTAGTTGAACTGGCCGTCGTCGGTTTCCACCGACTCGGCGATCGGCTTGCCGTCCACCAAGATGGCGCCGCGCGGAAGATCGAACTCGCGGAACAGCTGCCGCTTGTTCAGGGCGTTGTCGTTGAGGGTTTCGGCGTTGAAGAACTGGATGTAGCTCAGCGCGCCGAGGCAGATGAGGAACATTGCGGTCAGGGCGACCCATACGCGCTTGATTGCCTGATTCACTGATTGGTCACCGCCTTCCGGTCCTTGAGCCTGCTGGTGGAGGGAGTTGCGATTTCATCGGTAGGTCCTACGGTGCCGCTCATGGGGCGGCGGGCATTGTGCGAGATGAGCAGGAGCAGGGCGATGATGATCCAGTTGGCCAGCAGCGAAGAGCCGCCGGCGGCCATGAACGGGGTGGCCAGGCCGGTCAGCGGGATGAGCCGGGTGACGCCACCGATGATGACCACGCACTGCAGGCCCAGGGTGAAGGCCAGGCCGCTGGCCAGCAGCTTGCCGAAGGTGTCGCGGGCCCCCAGCGCGGCGCGCAGGCCGCGCGAAACCAGCAGCATGAACAGCAAGACGATCGCGGTGACGCCGATCAGGCCGATCTCTTCGCCGAAGGAGGCGATGATCATGTCCGAGTTGGCCAGCGGGACGCGGTACGGGGAACCCCCGCCGAGCCCGGTGCCGAACAGGCCGCCGTCGGCCATGCCGAACAGGCCCTCGACAATCTGCGCGCTGCCGCCCCGGGCCTGGTAGATCTCCGGGTCGAAGGCATTGAGCCAGACGTTCACGCGGCGTTCGACGTGGCCCATGGTCAGCGCGGCGAATACGCCGCCGACCACCACCATCAGCAGGCCGATGATGACCCAGGAGATGCGGGCCGTGGCCACGTAGATCATCAGGATGAACAGGCCGAAGAACAGGATGGCCGAGCCGAGGTCGCGCTGCACCACCAGCACGCCGATGGACAGCAGCCAGGCGATGACCATCGGAGCCATGTCGCGCATGCGCGGGAGCTGCAGCGGCCCGACCTTGCGGCCCGCCATCAGGATCAGGTCGCGGTTCGACGAAAGATATCCGGCGAAGAAGATCGACAGGGTGATCTTGGCCAGCTCGCCGGGCTGCAGCGAGAACGGGCCGACATGGATCCAGATGCGCGCGCCGTTGATCGTGGCGCCCAGGAACGGAATCAGCGGTAGCAGCAGCAGGACGATGGATGCCAGCAGCGCGATATAGGTGAAACGCCGCAGGATGCGGTGGTCCTTCACCGCCCACAGCACCAGGGCCGCGACCAGGATGGCGATGGCCGTCCACATCAGCTGTCGGCTGGACTGGGACGTGCCCTTGGCCAGGTCGATGCGGTGGATCATCGCCAGGCCCAGGGAGTTCAACGCCACGGTGATCGGAAGTATTACCGGATCGGCATACTTGGCGAAAATCCGCAGAAGTACGTGGATGATCAGGGCCAGGGCGCCCATGATCCCCATCTGGATCAAAAAGTTCTTGCTGTCGTTGTCCTCGGTGGCGCTGCCGACCAGGAAGAAGGCGGCACCGCCCACGCACAGGGCCAGCAGCAGCAGCAGGAGCTCGAGATTGCGCCGAGGCACCGGTGCGGTTTGCACTTCGGTCATTGCATGATCTCCTGACAGTAGCTTGGCAACGGCGTTTGCGTGGATTGGTTGTCCGCATTGCCCGGAACCTGGACCGGGCAGTTCTGCTTCGCGGTGACCAGAAGCTCCTGGATGATTGACTGGGCGTGCTCCCGGCTGTCGGCCGGAATGGTGGACTCAACACGCTGGCGCGAGTACTCCGGCAGCGCCTCGAGCGGAACCGAGCTGACGGTGTCGATTTCCGAGAGGGAAATCGGGCCGAGCTCCTGCGGCACGCCCTTGTAGATGGCGACCTTCCCGTCCACCGGGCCGACGAAGTACTGGGTCTGTGTCCACATGTAGCCCCAGGCCCCCAGGATCACCACCAGCACGGCCGTCAAGGTCAACAGGATCGGCATCAGCCAGCGTCGATGCGGCAGCGATTCCTCGATGGGATCCAGCACGCCGCTGGCCGCGGGGGAGCGGTGCGTGAGCAGGGCGGCTGCGCGGCGTTCCCCGGTGTGCTGGGTGACGACAGGGATCTGGCCGGTCTGCGTGGCCAGCTGGGCGGCCCCCACCAGCAGGTGCGGGCGCTGGGAGATCTCGTGGCGCAGCAGCGAGGCGCTGGCCTCGACATCGCCTTCCGCGGCGATTGCCAGCTGGCCGGTATCCGGAGCTGGCTCCAGCGCTTCCGGTTCATCGCCGTCCGGGGCCTGGTCTTCCACGATTTCGAACATCACCACGGTGACGTTGTCAGGTGCGCCGTTCTTCAGCGTGATCGCGACCAAGTCGTTGACCGCCTGATCCATGTCCGGGGTCGAACGGATGATTTCCTCGATGACCGGCAATGGCACTGCGTCGGTCAAGCCATCCGAGCAGAGCATCCAGCGTTCGCCGACGCTTGCCTCGAGCTGCTGGACGTCGAGCTCGGGGGAAGCATCCGAATCGCCCAACACGCGCAGGAGCACGTTCTTGTGGGGGTGGATTTCCGCTTCCGCGCGGCTGATGCGCCCCTCTTCGACGAGGCGCTGGACGAAGGTGTGGTCGGTGCTGATCTGCTCGAAAACGTCGTTTTTCAGGCGGTAGGCGCGTGAGTCGCCGATATGGGCCATGTGCAGCGTCGAGCCGGACAGGAGCAGCGAGGTCACGGTGGTTCCCATGCCGGAAAGCTTGGGATTGGCGCCGACCAGTTCGTTCAAGACGAGATTGGCGGCCTGGATTTCATCCGGCAGCGCATTTTGCGGATCGGCCGTCACTGGACGGTCCAGATGCACCAGATCCAGCACGGTGGAGGCCGAGGCGACGTCGCCTCCTACATGGCCGCCCATGCCGTCGGCCAGGACCGCGAGGTGCTGACCCACATAGGCGGAGTCGTCATTCTTCTTGCGGATTCGTCCGACGTCGGACTTGGCGGCAAATTTAAGCTTCAAAGCCATAGGCTAAGCCTTCAATTCCAAGACAGTCTTCCCAATGCGGATGCGCTGCCCCGGCTCAACTGCCTGGGCACGGGTCAGCTGGCTGTCTCCTACGAAGGTTCCGTTGGTGGAACCGAGATCTTCAATGAACCAGCGCGAGCCCTGTGGGAACAGGCGGGCGTGGCGTCCCGAGGCGTAGTCGTCTTCCAGGACCACCGTCGCATCCTGGGCACGGCCGAAGAGGATCGGCTGCCCCTGCAGGGTGATGGTGCGTCCGGCCAGGGGGCCCTCGAGGATCTGCAATGCGCTTGCGGGTTTGCGGGTGGTCGGTTCCGGCTCGGCCAGCTCGGGGTTCTTCTTCAGCGCCCGGGCGCTCGGCTTTCCGGTGCGCGACCGCGAGCCGATGGCCAGATCGCGGCGCATCGACCCGACCACGCTGAGAACGAGCAGCCAGATCAGGACAAGGAAGCCCAAACGGAGCAGGCTCAGAACGAGGTCATTCATGCATGGTCTCCGTTGTTCGTGGTAATCAGTCGGAAGACGATCTTCGTCTGTCCGATATTGATGATTGAACCGTCAAATATACGGGTTTCAGAGGAAATTTTCTTTCCATCGACGTAGGTTCCGTTGGTGGAACCGAGGTCGGAGACGACATAGGTATTCTGTCCGCGGGTCTCGACGCGGACGTGCTGGCGCGAAACTCCCGAGTCGTCCACCGGGATGTCGGTGCTGGCCGAACGGCCGAGAACGATTGAGTGATGGTGCAATGCGAAACGTTCGCCGTCGACTTCCAAGATCGCCTGCTTGGGGATGGAAGGTGCCGCGGGCTCGGGCTTCGGGCGGCTGGTTGGGCGCGGCTGGGCGGTGGTCTTCGGGGAAGCTGGCTCGCGGGGGATTGCGGCGGCGCCCGATGGCTTGGGCTCCGGTTCGCGAACCGGGGCAGAGGCGGCCGGTTTGGAGCTGGCATCCTTGATGGAACCGTTGATCTCCATCTCGCCGACCTTGAAGTTCGGGTCGGAGACGAAATGGATCATGATGTCGCTCTGCACCGAGTAGCCCTGGGTGCTTGCGTGTTCCGCGGTAACCTTGGCCAGCTCGTTGACGACGGATGAGCCCCATCCCTTGGCGGTCTCGAAGTCCTTCTCGCTCAGGGAAACGACAAAGTCATTCGGCGCCAGGCTGCGGCCCTCGCTAATTGGCAGAATGCCGCGATCCATCTCATTGCGCAGGGCGGTGGTCAGCTCTACGGGTTTGATCTCGCTGGTGCTGGTGCCCCGGAAGAAGCTGGTGACGACCTTCTCCAAGCCTCGTTCGACCTTGTCGAGAAAGCCCATTACTCGCGCTCCTTCCTACCTTTTTGGATATCTATCGAGCCCCGATTGAGGTGGCCATTACGACCAGAACACGGAACTTCATTGTCGATCTTACTGTTTTCAGCTGTGCAATTGCCGGAAATTTGCTGGCGAACACGTGGTGCAATAGGCCAACGGAGCGGGCATTAAAAAAGTTGCAAATGTGTTGCTGACCACAAAGTACCGTTTCGATTAGGTGATCGGTAAAAGTGTGTGTAAGCTAATTCTTGTTGCCGCGAGAGTGGGCAGCGAAAAAGTAAATATGCGCGAGTGGCGGAATTGGTAGACGCGCTGGCTTCAGGTGCCAGTGATCGCAAGGTCGTGGGGGTTCAAGTCCCCCCTCGCGCACAAAATGGATAACCTCCGGTTTGAGATCTGAATCTCGAACCGGAGGTTATTTCTTTGCCTTGGAACAGCTGTTTCGCGGCCCAAGGCCGTCTGCAAAAACACCTTCTTGCGTCGTGCAGATCTCACCCGGCGCGGACTACTCCGGCGGGCGCCTCGTGTCGGCTATCAAGAAGCCGCCTTCCGGGCGTGCCGCCAGCGGCCCCGCGCATTGACGGCGCAGGCGCGGACCGCGATGGCCACGGCGATGCCGGTGACGTATCCCGCGACCGGGCCGAAGCCGCCCTGCGGATGAGGGTCGAGGAAAGGGTACGGATATCACCCCGGAGTTGTCGCCGGGGTTGTCGCGAACGGAGCGCCGATCCAGGTGTATCCGGGCCAGGCCAGGGGGAAGGTGAGCGCCAAGGCCACGGATTTCCAGGGCAGCGCGCGGGGCTTGTGGTCGAAAAGCGCATCGAGAAGCGTGACGACCGGACCGAAAAGGTGCATGACCTCGTTCGACCAGAGCACGGTGATGCCCTGATCCAGCATGATGCCCCTGAGCAGCAGGTTGTAGGCCACGCCGGTGACGTGCATATAGGTCGTTGCGCAGGCAAGCAGGCCGGCCGTGCGGTGTCACGCGGCCTCGAGCCCTGGCTGGTCATCGGCCATGCGGCAAGCAGCAGCACCACGGCGCAGAAGATATTGGACAGGATCGTGCAGTAGTTGAAGAAATTGGCCATTGTGGTGACCGGATCCCGGTCGAGCGCTACGGTCCTTTCGATGGTGGCCCGGGTCTGGCCGCGAAGGCCGCGGGAAGCAGTAGGCCCATCACGCCGCGCACGGCAGCCCAGGCAAGCCACGAAGCGTTGGTTGATCCGGTCGAGCCCTGGGGCCGCGCGCGTGATCCCCACGGGAAAAGAATCCTGGTAACGCGGAGTGTTCCAATGCCGGGGCGTTCCCGACGGTGGTCCGGTGGCATAAAATCAGTCTCGGGAATTCACCGAAGGGATGGGCTGATGGCTGCCAAGGGCGAAGCATTTGAACTGACCGGAATCGTGCGGCTGATCGCCGACCGGCGAATCGTCGCATTCGACCAGGAATCCAGCGATCGGCTGCCCGGTCGCGGCCAGGTTGCGGTGGAACTGTCGGGTGCCTGCGACACGGTCACAGTCGTGCTCGACCCGGACGGGCGCAAGGGGCACTGGCTGTCCATCGACGGCAGCGGACCGGTGGATATCGACGCTGAACCAGGCTCGAAGCTGGCCTTCACCGCCCAGCTCTGCGGCAGCTGGCCGGAAACCGAGGTGCCGGGGGATCTTTCCGCGGCGCTGAAGGACACCCCGGAGTTGGACGGGACCTGGGCAGGGCTGACCCCGATGGCGCGCTGGGAGTGGGTGCGCTGGGTCGGCGCGACCAAGAATCCGCAGACCAGACAGCGTCGCGTGGAGGTCAGCATCTCCAAGCTGCTGGACGGCAAGCGCCGCCCCTGCTGCTTCGACCTGTCCTCTTGCACCGACCCGGAGGTCGCCAAGGGCGGAAAGCTGATCGTCTAGGACCAGCCGGGCAGTGCGGCCTTCAGCAGATAGTAGGTGTCGAGCTCCGGCTCGGGATCGAAGATCAGGCCCAGCACGCCGCTGCTCATGACCACCATGCCCAGCACCACCAGCAGGGCCACGACCGCGGTGGCGACGGTGAAGAACCGTGAATTGCGCACTCCTACAGCCCGCCGTCGGCGGTAGTGGAGCCGCGGACCACAAGGGAGCTTGGAAGCATCGACTGCAGCGACTGCGGCGCCTGGCCGTCGATCAGTTCGCGCAGCTTGAGCGCGGCCTGCCGGCCGACCTCGGTGGCGTGGAGCTGGACGCTGGTGATCGAAGGGCTCGAGGTGGCCGAGTACGGCAAGTCGTCGAATCCGGTGACGGCCAGGCGGTGGGGGATTCGGATGCCCAGGTGGCGCGCCGCGTGCAGCACGCCGAAGGCCTGGGTGTCCGTGGCGCAGGCCAAGGCGGTCACCCCGCAGGACTCCCACATCGGCCAGTTGCGGCTGAATTCATCGGATGCCGCGCCGACGTCGATCATTGAGCTTGCCACATTGCCTGGCAGGACCTCGATGCCGTAGTGCGCGGCGGCGTCGAGGAAGGCTTCGCGGCGAACCATCAGGGTGTCGGTGCCGGTGCTGCCGTCCAGATAGGCGGCCTTGGTGTGCCCCAAGCTGGCGAAATGGGCCACAACTGCCTCGGCGCCCTGGGCCACATCCATGTTCACCGCGGGAATCGAAGGGTCGATGCCCGGCGCATCCAAGGCCACCAGCGGAAGCGGACCGGCCAGGTCTTCCAGAAACACCTTGGTCGGCGCATGGACCAGCAGCCCGGCCGGGCGCAGCCCCAGCAGGCGGCGGGTCTCGGTGGCGCTGGGGGAGATGCCCGCATCGGTCACTGAGAGCAGCAGCTGGTAGTCGTTGCCCAGGACCGAGCGAACGCCGGCGATCACCTTGGCGAAAAACGGGTTCGAAATATCAGGCGCCACCAGGATGACCAGCGAGCTGACTCCCTTGGCCAGCGAGCTGCCGATGCCGTCCACGAAGTAGCCGAGTTCGCGGATCGCCTCCCGGACGCGTTCCTCGTTGTGCTTCGAGACGCGGCCGGCGGACTTGCCGTTGGCCACCAACGACACGGTGGCGGTTGAGACCCCGGCGTGCTCGGCGACCATCGCGGCGGTCACGCGGCGCGGAGGCTGCTTGCCCGCAGATTTTTCCCCAATGTTCATGGATCCATACTAGTGCGCATTCCCGCGTTTGAAAGGCAATAGTTAAGCGTTTGACGATCGTGGTGGTTGCCGGGAGAATCAAGGAAGAACCGTAATCCATGCCGGCGGCCGCCGCCCGGCGCCCGAAGGACAGCACACCATGACTCATGAGGCACCTGCCGCTCGCAAGATCATCCTCGACTGCGATCCAGGCCATGATGATGCTGTCGCGATGCTCCTGGCCCACGGCAGCCCGAAGATCGATCTGCTGGCGGTCACCACCGTGGCGGGCAACCAGACCCTGGACAAGGTGACCGCTAATGCGCTCGCCGTCGGGACCATCGCCGGGATCACAGGCGTCCCGTTCGCCTCGGGTTGCGCCCGCCCGCTGGTGCGCGACATCGAAACCGCAGGCGACGTGCACGGGGATTCGGGCATGGACGGCCCCGCCCAGCCCGTGCCGAACATCGAGCTCGATCCGCGCCATGCCGTGGACCTGATCATCGACACGATCATGGCCCACGAACCGGGCGAGGTCACCCTGGTGCCCACCGGAGCCCTGACCAACATCGCCCTGGCCGTGCGCAAGGAACCACGGATCGTCCAGCGGGTGCGCGAAGTGGTGCTCATGGGCGGCGGCTACCACGTCGGCAACTGGAGCGCCGTGGCGGAATTCAACATCAAGATCGACCCGGAAGCCGCGCACATCGTCTTCAACGAACCGTGGCCGGTGGTCATGGTTGGACTGGACCTGACCCACCAGGCGCTGGCCACCGCCGAGGTCGTCGAACGCATCGAGCAGATCGGCACCGGCCCGGCCCGCTTCGTGCGCGAACTGATGGATTTCTTCGCCCAGGCCTATCGCGACAACCAGGGATTCGACGCGCCCCCGGTGCATGACCCGTGCGCCGTGGCCTATGTGATCGACCCCGACGTCGTGCGCACGGTCAAGGCCCCGGTCAGCGTGGAGCTGCGCGGCGAACTCACTCTGGGCATGACCGTTGCGGATTTCCGGGCCCCTGCGGCAGAGGATTGCCATACCTCGGTGGCGGTAGACCTGGACCACGCAGGATTCTGGAATCTGGTCATCGACGCGCTCGAGCGCATCGGTGATGTCGAGCTCCCGCAGCCCGCGTCCCGCTGAGCTCCGCGCCGCCACGTAGAAGTAGCCGTCACCACACCGCTGATTCACTGATATGTGACTAGGGTCAATGCAATTTCTGCCATCCGTTTTATAGACTGAAATCAACGCGGTATTCATTGAAACGAAGGTTGTGAGATGGCAGTACAAACCCCGCACCAGAACGTGGCATTTGAATCCTCCGGGACCGAAGCGTACGGATACCTCGCGCTGCCTGAATCAGGCAAGGGGCCCGGGGTCATCGTGATCCAGGAGTGGTGGGGATTGACCGACCACATCCGCGACGTCGCAGACCGCCTGGCCGCCCAGGGCTTCGTGGCGCTGGCCCCGGACCTCTTCGGCGGCAGCATCACCCATGACGGCGAAGAGGCAAAGCGCATGATGTCCGAGCTTCCCGAGGAAAAGGGCGCCGAACTGCTGGCCGGTGCAGTTGACTACCTGCTGGCGAGCGACAATGTCACCAGCGCGAAGCTCGGGGCCATCGGCTTCTGCATGGGCGGCGGGTTCGTCCTGCAGCTGGCGGCGCAGCAGGGCGAGAAGATCGCGGCGGCCGTGCCATTCTACGGCGTCGGCCAGGGCGTGCCCAACGACTTCAGCGGCGTGAGCGCCGCGGTCCAAGGCCACTACGCGAACTTCGACGACTTCTACCCGGTCGACCAGGCGCGCGAGCAGGAACAGCAGATCCGCCGCGAATCCGGTACCGAAGTCACCTACTTCTACTACGACGGAAAGCACGCCTTCCACAACGACGAGAATCCGGCCGGGAACTACGATCCTGCGCTGGCCGACACCGCCTGGAAGCGCGCCGTGGAATTCCTGCAGGAAAAAGTCGCTTAAAACCCATAAAGTGGTATCCATCACAGCAAGCAGCATCATTACATAGAGGAGAAAATATGTCTGAGACCATCATTGTCGGCGTCGACGGTTCCGAAACCGCCCAGCGCGCCGCACGCCGCGCCGCCAGCCTCGCAGTCAAGCTGGACGCCGAACTGGTTGTCGTCACCGCGCACGCATCGGACAACACCGAAGTCGTCTCCATCGGTTCCGACACCTGGATCCTGGACGACGCCGAGCAGGCCCGCAAGCTGGCCCAGCGCGTCGCCAACGACGTCAAGAGCGCAGTTCCGGGCGTGAACATCACCGCGGCAGCAGGCCACGGCAAGCCGGGTGACGTCCTGATCTCCGAGGCCGAGGGCCGCAACGCATCGCTGATCGTCGTCGGCAACGTGGGCATGAAGGGCCTGGGCCGCGTGCTCGGCTCCGTCGCCTCTTCGGTAGCCCACTCGGCTCCATGCGACGTGCTGGTCGTCAAGACCGACAAGTAAGCAGCAGACTTCACCCGCTGGCGGGCGCCGGATTTCCCCGGCGCCCGCCAGCGGCGGTTAACCCAAACGACGAAGATCAAAGACAAGTAGGCTTTAACCGTGCAAAAACTTCGAGTTTCCTACGTCGCAGGCGTCACCCCGGGCAAATGGATGGACCGCTTCGCCGAACGCTACCCGGATGTCCAGCTGGTGGCCGCGCGCCACGACGAGGGCGACATCCTCCAGCTGCTGGCCGACGGCACGGCCGACGCGGTGTTCGTGCGCTACCGCGGTGACTCGCCCAAGGACGCAACCCGCCACGTCATCCCGCTGTACGAGGAACTGGAAGTGGTCTGCGCGGCCAAGGACCACGACGTGGAGTACTACGAGGAATCCATCCCGGCCTCGGTCGTTCGGAGCTTCGCGCAGCTGGACCTGGCCGACTACCCCGAGGAAGTCGGCGGCATTCCCGTTGCGATGGAGGTCGTCGCCTCCGGAGCTCAGGTGGCCCGCGTGCCGCAGAGCATCGCCCGGCTCTTCCACCGCAAGGACGTCATCTACCGCCTCATTGAGGACGGCAACCCGACCCAGATCGGCATCGCCTGGCCCGCCGCCATGGAAGACACCGCCCTGGTGGATGAATTCATCGGCATCGTGCGCGGGCGCAGCGCCAACTCCTCGCGCCAGGCCTCGGTGCGTCAGGACCAGCAGCAGGCGAAGAAGGTCAACGACCAGGCGAAGGCCAAGGCCAAGGCCAAGGCGCAGGAAGCGGCCAAGAAGGCAAAACAGCAGGCCAAGAGCAAAGCGCGGGCCTCAGGCTCCAAGCCGCGCAAACGCCGCTAGACACCCGCGCAATCTCCTAGGACGTGATCCGCAACTCATGAGAGAGTTTGGGTATGAAGCAATTCGATACCCTCACCCTGTCCGTCCAGGACCATGCCCTGATCCTCACCATCGACCAGCCCAAGAGCCTGAACGCGCTGGCCCGCGAGGTGGTCAACGACCTCGAGGCGTTCCTCGACTGGTTTGAAACCACCGGCTACGAGTACCGCGGCCTGGTCATCACCGGCGCGGGGGAGAAATCCTTCGTCGCCGGGGCGAACATCGTGCAGATGAACTCCATGGACGAAGCGACCTTCCTGGCCTATGCCCGCCAGATGCACGTGGTCACCGAACGCTTCGAATCCCTGCAGGTCCCGGTCATCGCCGCGGTCAACGGCTTCGCCCTGGGCGGCGGCTGCGAACTCGCGCTGGCCTGCGACTTCATCTACGCTTCCGAGCGCGCCAGCTTCGGCCAGCCGGAGGTCAACCTGGGCCTGGTCCCGGGCTTCGGCGGCTCGGTGCGCCTGCCGCAGCGCGTGGGACGCGCCATGGCCCGCGAACTGATCTTCACCGGACGGCGCATCAAGGCCGACGAGGCGCTGCGCATCGGCCTGGCCAACCGCGTCACCGCGCCGGACGAGCTGCTCCCCGCGGCCATCGCGACCATCGCGGAGATCGCCGCCGTGTCGCCGACCGCCGTCACCATCGCCAAGCGCGCCATGGTGCAGATGGACGGGCTGGACACCCACGACGCCCTGGCCAAGGAAGCCGACGCCTTCATGAGCGCCTTCCACACCGAGGACTCGGTGGAAGGCCGGGCCGCCTTCGTGGAAAAGCGCGCGGCGAACTTCCCGGGCAAATAGGCATGCACTACGGCGCCCACCCCGACCAGTGGCTCCAGTACTACGAACCGGAGGCAGTCACCGCCCGCGGGGCCGTGATGATCATCCACGGCGGGTACTGGCGCGAAAAATACACCGCCAGCCTGGGTGCGCCGCTGGCCGCGGACCTGGCCGCGCGCGGCATCCCGGCCTACAACCTGGAATACCGCCGCGGCCCGGGCAGCGCCGCGCAGATGCTGGCCGACGCCAAGCTGGCCGTGGGGCTGATCAAGGAGGAAGGCCCCATCACGGTCATCGGGCATTCGGCCGGCGGCCAGCTGGGTTGCGTGCTCGCCGCCCATGACGAACGCATCACTCAGGTGATCAGCCAGGCCGGGCTGCTGGACCTGGGCCTGGCCCAAGCCCTGGCACTCAGCGACGGGGCAGTGGACGAGCTGCTCGGCCCGCTGCCGCGCGCCGCCTACGACCCGGTGGAATTATGGCCGGTGCGCGCCCGTGTCATAATCTTTCATGGACGGGATGACACGGACGTGCCGGTGAAGATCGCGCGGCGCGCCGCCCAGCGGGCCGCGGCCCTGGGGCAGGAACACGCCTTCACAATCTTCGAGGGCGACCACTACACCTGGATCGACCCGAGCAGCAGCCAGTGGGACGCCTGCGTGCGGGCGTTGTCCCCCGCGCACTATTAAAGGAGCAACATGAACCCGACCGTCATCGGCGAAGCGCTCGTCGATGTCCTGGCCTCAGGCATCGCCCCGGCCCAGGAATTCGTGGGCGGATCTCCGCTGAACGTCGCGGTTTCGCTGGCCCGGCTGGGCTACCCGGGCACCCTGATCTCCCGCTGGGGGGACGACGAGAACGGCCGCAAGATCGAGTCCTACCTGGCCGGCAACGACGTGCGCTACATCGGCGGCAAGGACAGCGAACCTACAGTGCTGGCCCACGGCATCCTGGACCCGGCCGGCGGGGCCAGCTTCACCTTCAACGCCTACTGGCAGATGCCGAAAATCGGCCCCGAGCTGCCGCAGGACACCGAGCTGGTGCACACCGGCTCCATCGCCACGCTGTTCAGCCCCGAGGAGCTGCTGCCGCTGCTCGCCGCGGCCCGCGCCCATGCGACCATCAGCTACGACCCGAACCTGCGCCCCTCGCTGGTCTCCAGCCACGCGCAGACCGTCGCCCAGGTGGAGCAGTTCGTCGGCCGGGCCGACGTGGTCCGCGTCTCCGGCATCGACCTGAAATGGCTCTACCCGATGCGCTCGGTGCAGGATTCGGCCCGCGCCTGGCTGGCGCTGGGACCGGCGCTGATCGTGGCGACCTCCGGCTCGCGCGGCTCCTGGGGCGTGGTGCGCGCCGGCGACACCGCCCATGAATCCTCGGCCGTGGAGGTCGCGGACACCGTGGGCGCCGGCGACACGTTCACCGCGGCGCTGCTGTGCTGGCTGGCCGAGCACGGCACGCTCGGCGCGGCAAACCGCGCCAAGCTGGCGGACCTGCAGGTCGGCCAGCTGGCCCAGGCGCTGGACTTCGCCTCGCGCGCCGCTTCGGTGACGGTGCAGCGCGCAGGCGCCAACCCGCCGCGCCGCGAGGAGCTGTAGATGATCAAGCTGATTGCCTCGGACCTGGACGGAACCATCGTCAACCACGACGGAACGATCAGCGGCCGCACCCGGCAGGCGTTCCTCGCCGCCAGGGACGCTGGCATCCAGATCGTGTTCGTCACCGGGCGCCCGTTCCGCTGGCTGACCCCGGTGATCGAGTCCTTCGGGGAGATGGGAACCGTCATCTGCTCCAACGGGGCGCTGCTCTACGACCTGGAGCACGACCAGGTCATCTGGTCGCGCACGCTGCCGGTGGAAACCGCCAGGCAGGCCGCGCGCATCATCCTCGACCACGAGCCCCACGCGGCGTTCGCGGCGGAAACCACCAAGGGGCTGCACCTGGGCAAGGGCTTCGCCGACCGCCACCACAACTTCGGCGTGCAGGCTCCGCTGGACCTGTCCAGCGACGAGATCGAGGCCGAGGGCATCGTGAAGTTCCTGGCCCGCTCCCCGCGCATGGCGATGGACGACTTCTACGCCGCGGTCGCCCCGCAGCTGGGCAGCCTGCTCTCGGTGACCCACTCCGCCTTCGACGTCTCGCTGCTGGAGATGGCGCACGTGGACATCCACAAGGCCACCACGCTGGACGAATACTGCCGCCGGCTGGGCATCGGGGCCCACGAGGTGATGGCCTTCGGGGACATGCCCAACGACATCGAGATGCTGCGGTTCGCCGGCCACGGCTACGCCATGGCCTCCGGGCACCCGCTCACCCTGGCCTCGGCCCGCCACGTGGCCCCGCCGCTGGAAGAGGACGGCGTCGCCCAGGTCATCGAGGGCCTGCTGCCATGACCCGCGCCTTCACCCACCGCGGGGTGCGCACCGGGCTGGAGGAGAACACCCTGATTGCCTTCCAGCGGGCGGTGGAGCTGGGAATCGACCACCTGGAATCCGACGTGCATGCCTCCGCGGACGGCACCGTCTACCTGTTCCACGATCAGACCCTAGACCGGGTCACCGACGCCGCCGGGCGCTTCAACGACCACTCGGATGCGCAGCTGGCTCAGGTGCGCGCCGGGGGCCAGCCGCTGTGCACCCTCGAGACGCTGCTGGACGCCTTCCCGCACGCCCTGCTGAACCTGGACGTCAAGGACGATCACGTCATCGGCCCGCTGGCACAGCTCATCGAGCGGCGCCGGGCGCACGGCTCCATTGCGCTGGCGTCCTTCGACACCCGGCGCAGCGCCGCGGTCGCCGCGTTGCTCTCCAAGCCGGTGAGGCGCTCGCCGGGGCGGCGCCAGATGGTGCTGATCTGGCTGTGCGCGCACCTGTTCGGGCGTGTTCCGCGCCGGCTGGTCAGGGATTTCTGGGCCGTGCAGGTCCCGCTGAAACAGGGCGCCATCCCGGTGGCCACATCCCGCTTCGTGCGCGCGGTGCAGCGCGCCGGGGCGCAGGTGCACGTGTGGGTCGTCAACGACGAGCCGACCATGCGGCTGCTGGCCGCCCGCGGCGTCGACGCCATCATGAGCGACGACGCGGCGCTGCTGGTGAAGGTGCTCGGCGCGCAGGCCTAGGCCAGCGCGAGCGTATCCAGCACCAGCGCGGCATTCTCCTTGAGCTGCTCGTCCCCGGCGTCCAGCAGCAGGCGCAGCCAGGTTTCATGCTGCGACAGCGGAGCTACCAGGCAGGCCGGGGCCACCAGGTCGTAGAGGTCGTCCGCGCTGCCGTAGGCGGAGAACTCGCTCAGGTAGGCCGCCAGCGCGCGCATGACCCGCTCGTCCTCCAGGCTGCAGTTCCACGCCTCGCTCATTGCCGCCAGCGGGGCTGCCAGCGAGGAGAACGGGTGCGCCCAGTGGGCCGCGCCCAGGTTCAGGATGCGTCCGTGCTCGCCCGGCTCGGCCGGGACCACGACCTGCGCCAAATCGAAGCCGCCGTGCTCCAGGCTCAACGGCACCGGACCGGCATGCAGGGCCTGGGCCGCGCGGGAGAGCGCGTCGACGTGGGCGACCAGCGCATCGGCGCGGGCGGGATCCAGGTACAGCGGGTGGGCGGGGTCCAGCGAGACGTGCAGCATCAGCGCCTGCTCGAACTGCTCGGGCAGGAACTGCGGATCCACCACGGTCACCCCGGCATTGAAGAAGTCCTCCTCGTGGCCCATGAGCGCCACCTGGAAGGATCCGAGCGAGGCCAACGCCAGCTCCCAGTTCTCCACCGAATTGCCCAGGTCGATCAGGGTGTGCCCGAAGTCGGGGCTGAGCATGTACCCGGCCATGCGGTCGATCGCCAGCGGCATGACCACGCGGTCCGGCAGCAGTTCACCGGCCTTCACGGTCGCCGCCGCCTCGGCGGCCAGCCCCGGCGCGTTGGCGCTGAAGATCAGGTCGGCCGCGTCGGTCTGCACCAGCGCCGAGATCTGGTGCAGGCTGGCAGGCCAGAAGTCCGGGCCGCCAACCCGCGAAATGTTGTAGGCGCTGCACGCCTGGTCGATCCATTCGGCGGCAGCTTCACGCCAGTCTTCGCTATTCCACACATCTATCCACTGAGCCACGTTCTTAATCGTAGTATGCCGGGTCAAGTGCGCAATGAGTTGCTACCGTAGGAATCACGGCCAGCAATTCGCCCCCTCTGTCGAAGGATTTCGATCGTGAACGATTTTCGCCCCAGCTACCGGCACCGTGACTACAAGGCCGTCCTGTTCGACCTGGACGGCGTCCTGACGCCGACCGCGCTGCTGCACCGCTCGGCCTGGCACGAGCTCTTCTCCGGCTACCTCGCGGCCGAGCACCCCGAGCTGGACCCCTATACCGAGTCCGACTACTTCCGCCTGCTGGACGGGCGCCCCCGCTACGACGGGGTCGCGGCGCTGCTCGGTTCGCGCGGCATCGAGCTGCCCTGGGGAACCCCGGACGACGCGCCGGGCTACGGCAGTGTCTGCGCCCTGGGCAACATGAAGAACAGCGTGTTCACCGCCGTGCTGGAGCGCGACGGCATCGAACCCTATGCCGGGTCGCTGGCCTACCTGCGGCAGGTGCTGGCCGCGGGCCTGGACGTCGCGGTGGTTTCCTCCTCGCGCAACGCCAAGGCAGTGCTGGCAGGATCCGGCCTGGGCGAACTGATCCCCACGGTCATGGGAGGCACCGAGGCCGCCTCCCGCCAGCTGGCCGGGAAACCCGAGCCCGACACCTTCCTGGCCACCGCCCGCGACTTGGGCTGGCGCCCGGAGGAATGCGTGGTCATCGAGGACGCCTCCAGCGGGGTCAGTGCGGCCCGGCGCGGCGGCTTCATGGTGGTCGGCGTGGCCCGCGAGGACAACGAGGCCGACCTGATGGCCTCCGGCGCGCACTTCGTGGTCGGCGACTTGTCCGAGCTGGTCTCCGAGCAGGCGGCCGACGCCTGGGAATACGACCCGTGGTCCATCACCCGCGACGCCGGGCGCGACGAGAACGGGGCCCAGGACACCGTCTTCTCGCTGGGCAACGGCTTCCTGGGCTGCCGCTCCGCGCAGATCGGGCTGGGCGAGCAGGTCGGCGGGACCTTCATCAACGGGCTGCACGAGACCTGGCAGATCCGCCACGCGGAGGGCGCCTTCGGTCTGGCCGAGACCGGACAGACCATGATCAGCGCCCCGGACTTCCGCACCCTGCGCGTGTTCATCAACGACGAGGCGCTGGAAATCGGGCGCACCGAAATGCTGCGCGACGACCTGCGGCTGGACTTCCGGGACGGCACGCTGGTGGCCACCAGCCTCTGGCGCACCGCCGAGGGGCACCGCGTCGCGGTCACCGCGCGCACCATGATCTCCTTCTCCGACCGGCACCTGGCCCTGCAGGACCTGCATGTGCGCCTGCTGGACGCCCCGGCCAACGTGATCGTGCAGTCTTCCTTGATCGGCTACCGCTCCCAGCGTGCGGTGGCCTCGCCAGGCGAGCTGGACGCCTCGGGGCCGGCCTTCGACCCGCGCCGCGCGGACGAGGCCAGCGTGAATCCGCTGAGCTCGGCAGGGCACCGCCGCGACGGGGCCCGCATGGGCATTTCCTATGACGTGGCCGGATCCGGCATGTCGGTAGCCGCCATGGTCGAGCACCAGGTCACCACCACCGGGGGCGGGGCACCACTGGTGGACCTCACCCGCACGGTGAACGAGGAACGCGCCGAAGAGGTGGCCACCGCCCGGCTGGATGCCGGCCAGGGGGTGCGCGTGGCGAAGTTCGCGGTCTTCCACTGCTCGCGGCGCCACCCCGCCGAAGAGATGCTGCAGCGCGCCAACCGCGCGCTGAACCACCTGGTGCCGCGCGGCATTGATGCGCACTTCCGGGCCCAGCGCGATTTCATGGCAGCCTACTGGGAGCGCAGCGATGTCGTGGTGGACAGCAAGGACAAGTCCCTGCAGCGCAAAATCCGCTGGAACCTGTTCCAGCTGGCCCAGGCTTCGGCCCGCGCGGACGGCATGGGAATCAGCGCCAAGGGGGTCAGCGGCAACGGCTACTCGGGGCACTACTTCTGGGACACCGAGATCTACGTCCTGCCGTTCCTGACGTACACCAACCAGCAATGGGCCCGGAACACGCTGCGCGCGCGTGTGGCGATGATCCCGGCGGCCAAACGCCGTGCGCGGATCATGAACGAGGACGGGTTGCTTTTCCCGTGGCGCACCATCAACGGCGAGGAAGCCAGCGCCTACTACCCGGCCGGCACCGCGCAATACCACATCAATGCGGACGTGGTGTATTCGATGAACCGGTACCTGACGGCGATGGAGGACGACGAATTCCTGATCGGCGGTGGCGCGGAGATCCTGGTGGGCACCGCACGCATGTGGTCTTCGTTGGGCTTCTGGCGTGGCAGCGGGGAGAACGAACGCTTCCACATCCATGGGGTGACCGGCCCGGATGAATATACCGCCGTGGTCAACGACAACCTCTATACCAATGTCATGGCGCGCTTCAACCTGCGTCGCAGCGCCCAGTTGCTCGGAGAGTTCGCGCAGCGCCATCCCAAGGCTTTCAAAGATTTGTCCAAGCGTCTGAATCTGCACCCAGAGGAGCTCTCCACTTGGGAACATGCAGCTTCATGCATACATATTCCGTATTCGGAAAGGGTGGGGATCCACCCGCAGGACGAGCATTTCTTGAACCGCGAGGTATGGGATCTGGAGAACACCGGCGCCGACAAGCGTCCGCTGCTGCTGCACTACCATCCCTTGGTGATCTACCGCTTCCAGGTCATCAAGCAGGCCGATACAGTGCTCGCCCTGTGGCTGCGCTCCAGCGATTTCACCGCGGAGCAGAAGCTCGCCGATTTCAACTACTACGACCCGCTCACCACGGGCGACTCGACCCTCTCTGCCACGGTGCAGTCGATCCTCGCCGCCGAGGTGGGATACCGCGATTTGGCGTGGGAATACTTCGAGCATGCGCTGAACGTGGACTTGGAGAACCTGCACGGCAATACGGCCGACGGGGTCCATGTCGCCTCCACCGGCGGGGTTTGGGCCGCACTGGTGTACGGCTTCGCCGGACTGCGGGACGACGACGACAGGCTCTGCTTCGATCCCCGGCTGCCGCAGGAGTGGAATTCCATGAGCTTCAGCCTGGCTTGGCACGGCACTCGCATCTACATCACGCTGCGCCAGCGGTCCATCGACTTCACGCTGCGCGGGCCGCATTCGCGTCCGGTCTGGGTGCGCGGCGAGCAGCTGGATCTGCCGGTGGACGAAACCGTCACGGTGCCGCTAGACGACCAGGGACCGTTGCGCGAGGGGCGTCCAACCTTGGACCACGTACTCTCGCTGCAGGCCGAGGCCGGAGCCGAGGTGCCGATCAAACCCTGGTAGCCGGGACTCAGGAATCCTGGCGCAGGTTGTTGCCCGCGGTCTCGCCGCCATCGATGGCGATCGAGGAACCGGAGACGAACCGGGACTCGTCGCTGGCCAGGTACAGCACCAGGGAGCTGATCTCCTCGACCTGCGCCGCACGCCCGGCCGGCACCTGGCCGAAACCGCGTTGGAGCCCGGCGGTCAGCGGCGTCTGCACGCTGCCCGGGTGGATCGAGTTCACGCGGATGCCGTCCGGGCCGAAGTCCAGCGCCGAGGTCTTGGTCAGCCCCTGTACCGCCCATTTGGAGGCCGAGTACGCCGCCCGGTTCTTGAATCCGGTCAGGCCGGCGATCGACGAGATGTTGATGATGGACGAGGTGTCCTGCTTGCGCAGTTCGGGTACCGCCGAGCGCATGCCGTAGAAGGTGCCGTTCAGGTCGATGTCAAGGGTGCGGTGCCAGTCGTCGAGGCTGGCGCTTTCCACCGAGCCGGGGGTGTAGATGCCCGCGTTGTTCACCAGCACGTCGAGGCGTCCGAAAGTTTCCACCGCGGTGCGCACCGCCAGTTCCCAGTCCTCCAAGCTGGTGACGTTCAACGGCGCGAAGACCGCCGCCTGGCGCCCGGTCTCCTTGTTGATCGACGCGGCAAGCTCGCGCCCGGCCTGCTCCTGCAGGTCGCCGATCACGACGCTCGCGCCATGGCTTGCCAGCACCCGGGCGTGCGATGCACCCATGCCTTGGGCGGCTCCCGAAATGAGGACTACTTTGCCGGCTGCGCGGCCGGCGGAAATCTGTGCATTCATGCGACTCAGGCTATGAGCCGGTGCGGCCAGCAGAACCCGATGTTCCGTTCAACGGTATATTCTTGAGGATCGCAGGCAGAGAGGCAGGTGCGTCATGGCGAACTCGCCATCTGGAGAATCGGTAATCCACCGCGTGGTGCGGATCCTGTCCGCCTTCGGCGAGGATTCCCCCGCCCTGGGCCTCCGGGAGCTCGCCCGCTCGGTCGACCTGCCGGTATCCACGGTCTACCGGCTGGTCAGCGAGCTGGAGCTGGAAGGGCTGCTGGTGCGCGATACCGCGGGCCGGCTGCGCCACGGGCACCGGCTGTGGGAGCTGGCCTCCCGCGGATCCCGGGCGTCCTCTTTGCGCGAAGCTGCCCTGCCGCCCATGGAAGACCTGATCAACCACGGGTTCAGCCACGTCTCGTTGGGCGTCCTGGAGGGCAACGACGTGCTCTACATCGAGCGCCTGGCGGCGGACGACGCCACCGTGAACATCACCAAGATCGCGGGGCGGTTGCCGGTGCACGGCTGCTCGGCCGGACTGGTGTTCATGGCCTATGCGCAGGAGGTGGTCCAGGAGATGTTCCTGTCCCGGCGGCTGGAAAAGCTGACCGAAGACACCGTCACCGAGCCGGAGAAGCTGCGTGCCATCCTGGCCGAGATCCGCGGCCGTGGCTACGTGAGCATGCGCGGCATCATCGTCCCTGAATCCAGCGGCATCTCGGTGCCGATCTTCACGGAGAAGAACCATGCGGTGGCCACCTTGTCGGCCATCGTGCCGCGCGGCGAGGAGTCGCTGAACCTGATTGTTCCGCACCTGAAAATCGCCTCCAGCGCCATCACCCGCCGGCTGGGCTATGAGCCCTCCGGGCGCGAGATCCAGCGCCGCAGTACGCCTGCTGCGTTCTAGGTGTTTCATTCAACGGAGCGCGGTGCTCCGTTGAATGAAACACCCCGCCCAGCCCGTGGTGTGACCCATGTCATGATCTTCTGCATCCCAGCAATGCACCTGATCGAAGGGGATCATTTCCATGCGCATCCTGAACCCGCAATCCCGGCAGCCGCTGCCCGGCTACGACGTCGTCGTCGTAGGCTCCGGAGCCGGCGCGCTGACCACCGCAGCCACCGCCGCGAAGGCCGGCCGCTCGGTCATCGTCCTGGAAAAGAGCGAGCTGCTCGGCGGCACCTCGGCGGTTTCCGGGGGCATGCTCTGGGTGGTCGACAACCACCATGCCCGCGAAGCGGGGATCGAGGATTCCAAGCAGGCCGGACGCGAGTACGTGCAGGCCGTAGCCCGCGGCCGCGGGCGCGCCGAATTGCTGGATGCGGCGCTGGACTACGGAGATGCGATGTTGCGATTCGCCGAAACAGAACTCGGCGTGAAATTCATCTTCCTGGACAACTTCCCCGACTACCGCCAGGACCTGCCCGGCGCGGTGTCCGGCGGACGCACCGTCGAACCGGAGCTGTTCAACTTCCGCGAAGCGCTCGGCAAGCTGGCCGCGCATGTGCGCACCGACGGCCGCCACCCCTACACCATGCAGGAATACGAGGACTGGGGCGCCTTCACCAAGTTCCCTTGGGAGGAACTGACCGCCCGGCAGGATGCCGGCGTCGCCGCCAAGGGCCACGCGCTGGTTTCCATGTTGCTCAAGGCCTGCCTGGACAACGGGGTCACCCTGGCCGTCGAGGCCTCCGTGGCCGGACTTGAAACCAGCGAAGGCCGCGTATCCGGCGTGCGCCTGCAGGACGGCACCCGCATCGAGGCCGCCCACGGCGTGATGCTGGGAACCGGCGGCTTCGAATGGGACAAGCCGTTGGCCGACTCGCTGCTGGCCTCCCGCCTGTACACCATGTGCTCCCCGCCCACGAACACCGGCGACGGGCTGAAGATGGCCCAGCGCATCGGCGCCATGACCCGCGGCACCCGCGAAGCCTGGTGGGCCCCGATGTCGGTCACCGGAACGCTGCGCGACGGCGAGCCGGTGGGATCCCTGCTGCGCTTCGAGCGCCAGGGCCCGGGATCCATCATGGTCAACCGCCACGGACAGCGCTTCGCCAACGAGGCGCAGAACTACAACGACCTGGCCCGCGTGCTGCAGTCCTGGGACTCGCCGAACAACCAGACGCTGAACACCCCTGCCCACGTCGTCTTCGACGAGTCGTACCTGCAGCGCTACGGCATCTTGGACCACCGCGCTGGCAAGCCGACCCCTGACTACCTGGTCCAGGCCGACACCCTGGAAGAGCTGGCAGTCAAGATCGGCGTCCCCGCCGGGAACCTGGCGGCCACCGTCGAGCGTTTCAACCAGCACGCGGTGCGCGGCGAGGACCCGGACTTCGGCCGCGGTTCCTCGGCCTACGACCGCTACTGGGGCGATGCCGGGAACCAGTGGCCCAACCCCTCGCTCGGCCCGTTGCAGTACGGACCGTACTACGCGATGGAGGTACTCAACGGCGCCTTCGGCACCTGCGGCGGCATCGGCACCGACGGCCGCGGCCAGGTGCTGGATGTTGACGGGATCCCGATTGAAGGACTGTACGCCGCCGGCAATACCGCCGAAAGCGCCTACTCCGCCGGATACCCTGGCGCCGGAGCGACCCTCGGGCCGCTGATGACCCTCGCCTACCTGGCTGGACGGGCCATCGCCGGCCAGCCGTCCGAGTACTCGGCGCAGAACTTGAGCGCGGTGGCCCGATGATCCGCCACATCGTGATGTTCCGCTTCTCCGAGGGATTCACCCCGCAGATCCGCGAACGCTGGATCGCCGGCCTGGAAGCCATGAAGGGCAACATCCCCGGCATGCTGGATCTGGTCCACGGGCCGGATGTCATGAAGACCGACCGCTCCTGGGACCACGTGATCGTCGCGGACTTCCGCAGTGCCGGCGACATCGCCGTCTACAACACCCACCCGCTGCACGAAGCGATCAAGCCGCTGTCCCTGCCGAATGTGCTGGACCTGGCTTACGTCGATTTCGAGCTGGATTCCTCGCTTCTCCCCTCGCACAGCTAAGGACGCACCATGAGCACCTCACCCGACGTGGCGCCGCAGTCGCCCACCGAGCACGGCGGATCCGTGCCACGGCGCACCCCGGTCAAGGCCGCGCTGGCCTCTTTCCTGGGATCGACCCTGGAGTACTACGACTTCTTCATCTACGGCACCGCCGCCGCCCTGGTTTTCCCGCAGCTGTTTTTTCCGGCGGGCAATCCGGCCATCGCCACCATCGCGGCCTTCGCCACCTTCGGCGTCGCCTATGTCGCCCGTCCGCTGGGCGGACTGGTCATGGGGCACTTCGGCGACAAGCTGGGACGCAAGAACGTCCTGCTCTTCACGCTGATGCTGATGGGCCTGGCTTCGCTGGGCATCGGCCTGCTGCCGACCTATGAGCAGATCGGGGTGTGGGCCACCGTGCTGCTGGTGATCGCCCGCCTGGCCCAGGGCTTCTCCGCCGGTGCCGAATCGGCCGGCGCTTCCTCCTTGACCCTTGAGCATTCTCCGGAGGGCCGCCGCGGTTTCTTCACCTCGTTCGTGATGACCGGGTACGCCTCCGGCATGGTGCTCTCTACGCTGGTGTTCATCCCGGTTACTG
The DNA here is from genome assembly GCF_001454985.1 of Arthrobacter sp. YC-RL1. NCBI lineage: Bacteria > Bacillati > Actinomycetota > Actinomycetes > Micrococcales > Micrococcaceae > Arthrobacter > Arthrobacter sp. YC-RL1. The sequence goes on along the minus strand of NZ_CP013297.1, from coordinate 84,592 downwards.
CGCTGCCCCAGGAGCAGCTGATGAGCTGGGGCTGGCGCATCCCGTTCCTGCTTTCGGTGCTCGTGCTGGCGCTGGCCTTCTGGGTCCGGACCCGGCTGGATGAAACCCCTGCCTTCGAGGAGCAGGTCGCCGAGGACCAGCCGCGCAAGCTCCCCTCACGCGAGGTGCTGCGCTATCAGCGTTCCGACGTGCTGCGTGTGCTGCTGATGTCGATCTTCTCGGTCATGCAAACCATCTTCACCGTTTTCGGCCTGTCCTACGCGGTGCAGCACGGCGGGATCGAGCGCACTTCCATCCTGGCCGTCAACGCGGTGGCCATCGGACTGTCCATGGTGGCGATGCCGCTGTGCGGCCGGCTCTCGGACCGGATCGGGCGCCGCCCGCTGATGCTGACCGCAATGATTGGTAGCACCGTGAGCCTCTACCTGTACTTCCTGGCGCTGGGCACCGGGAACATCTGGCTGGTCTTCGCCGCGAGCTTCTTGTTCATGACGGTGTTCTACTCCGGATTCAACGGGATCTGGCCGTCGTTCTTCGCCGAGCTGTTCGCCACCCCGGTGCGCTACACCGGCATGGCCATGGGCAACCAGCTGGGCCTCCTGGTGGCGGGCTTCGGCCCAATGATCGGCGGACTGCTGCTCACCGAAGGCGAATTCGGCTGGGTTCCGGTCGCGGTCTTCGGCAGCGTCTGTGCCCTGCTGGCCGCCATTGCAGCCTTTTCCGCCCGCGAAACCGCCCACACGAACATTGCCGAGCTCGGCGAGCCCTACCTGCGGGCCGTCGCCTCCAAACGATAGGACCAGCACATGACTACCACCTACAACTGCGACTTGCTGATTGTCGGATCCGGAGTGGCCGGCCTGGCCGCCGCCATCCGCGCCGCCCACGACGGGCTGAACGTGATCGTCGCGGAGAAGTCCCCGCACTTCGGCGGCACCACCGCCCTCTCTGCCGGCTGGTCCTGGGTTCCGGGCAACCGCAAGGGAGCCGCCGCCACCGGCGACACCCGCGCCGAAGCGGAGGAATACCTCAGGGCGCTGGCCCCGGACAGCTACAACGCCAAGGGTGTCGCAGGATTTCTGGATACCGTGCCGGAGGCCATCGACTTCTTCGAGAACGACACCGACGTGGTCTTCTCCTACCCGGAGAAGGCGCCGGACTACCAGATGGACCTGCCCGGGGCGAAGCTGGGGGGCCGGGCGATCCTGCCCTCCGACGCCGATGTGCGCATGCTGGGCGACCGGCGCAAGGAAATCCAGCCCTACCTCAGCTCCTACACGGTCTTCGGCTACATGCCGCAGGTCGGGCCGGACCTGACCCAGTTCCTGCACGCCAACCAGTCCCCTAAGTCCTTCACCTACGTGGCCGCCAAGCTGCTGAAGACCTGGAAGGACATCGCATTGCACGGCCAGCCGATCAAGCGCACCAACGGCTCGGCGCTGATGGTGCGCATGGTCCGCTCCGCGCTGGATGCCGGGGTGCGGGTCTGGACCGGCACCCCGGTGCAGCAGCTGCGCACCGCTGCGGACGGTTCCGTGACCGGCGCGGTGCTCGGCGGCAAGCACGCCGGTCTGGTCAACGCCAAGCTGGGTGTGGTCCTGGCCGGCGGAGGGTTCTCGGCCGACGACGAGCTGCGCCAGAAGTACTTCGCCCATGACACCCTCGGCGGCCAGCACTTCACCCCTACCCAGGGGCATGACGGCTCCTCGGCCCGCATGGCCATGGCCGCCGGCGGCCGGATCAACGACAACGTCTCCTCGGTGGCCTCCTGGGCTCCGGTCACGGTCTTCAAGTACCTTCGCGGCGGCGCGCAGCGGCTTTTCCCGCACCTGCGGCAGATCGGCCTGCCGGGCATGATCACCGTTGACCGCGACGGCAAGCGCTTCGGCAACGAGGCACTGAGCTACCACGACTTCGGCCGGCAGATGCTGGACCACCACGCCAACGAGCAGGACGTCTACGCCTGGATCATCGGCGACAAGCGGCTTATGGACAAGTACGGCATCGGCTACGCCAAGCCGTGGCCGGTGCCGCGCGGCTTCTTCCATCGGATCGGCTACCTGCACAAGGGACGCAGCATCGCGGACCTCGCGGCGAAGATCGGTGTGGACCCCCAGGGCCTGGAGCAGACCATCGAGCGCTTCAACCGCGATGCGCTCGCCGGGAAGGATACCGAATTCGGCCGCGGCTCCACCGCCTACAACCACTTCCGCGGGGACATGGAGCACAAGCCCAACCCGAACCTCGCCCCTCTGGCCAAGGGCCCGTTCTATGCCGCGAAGGTGCAGATGGGGGACATCGGCACCTTTGCCGGCATTGACGTGGACGACCGGTCGCGGGTCATCCGCGAGGACGGAAGCCGCATTGACGGCCTGTACTCGGTGGGCGCCGCCGCGGTGTCGGTGTTCGGGGGAGGCTACCCGGGCTACGGCTCGCACATCGGCCCCGCGCTGGTGTTCGGCTACCGGATGGGGCGTGACATCCTCGAGCTGGTCGGTGAAACCCGCGAGGTGCGCCAGCGGTGAGCCCCGATGCCGCAGTGGTCACCGGGGCGGCAACCGGCATCGGGGCCGCCACCGCGCGGCTGCTCGCCTCGCGCGGGTATCGGGTGGTCATCGGGGATGTCGATGCCCGGGCTGAGGATGTCGCTGCCGGGATCCGGGCCGAAGGACACCACGCGCTGGCGGTCTGCTGCGATGTCTCCGACGAAGATTCAGTGGCCGGGCTCTTCGCCTCGGCACGGGACATCGGCCCGTTGCATGTACTGGTCGCCAACGCCGGCATCGCCGAAACCAAGGGGCCGCTGCATGAGCTGGACAGTTCCTCCTGGAACCGGGTGCTGGACATCAACCTCGGTGGTACCGCGCTGAGCATGAAGCATGCGCTGCGCCATATGGTTCCGCAGGGATCCGGCTCCATCGTGGCCATCTCATCGATCCTCGGGCTGGTCGGCCAGGCGAATTCCGCCGCTTACTCGGCGGCGAAGGCCGGGGTGGTGAATTTGGTGCGCTCCACGGCATTGACCTACGCCGCGCAAGGGGTCCGGGTCAATGCCGTAGCCCCGGGCTACGTGGACACCGAACTTCTGCGGAGGCTGCCGCCGGAAGTGCGTTCCCGGATGACCAGCCGGCAGCCGCTGGGCAGGCTCGGCACCCCTCAGGAAGTCGCGAACGTCATCGGGTTTCTCGCTTCGCCTGAGGCGAGCTTGGTCACCGGCGCGGTCTGGGCCGTGGATGGCGGCTACACGGCGCAGTAGGTTTTAACGACCCAAGGAGGCGGGAACTGTGCTGGGTTCCCGCCTCCTTGCCTGCGCCGTGATGCCGGCCGCTACAGCGTCATGTCCTCCAGTGTGCGCCCCTTGGTCTCGCGGATCAGGAAGGCTACGAACACCAGGGACAGCAGCGCGAAGAACGCGTAGATGCCGTAGGCCAGGGCCAGGCCCGCCTCGGCCAGCGCCGGGAAGGTCGTGGATACGACGAAGTTGGCGATCCACTGCGCGGAGGCCGCCACGCCCAAGGCCATGGCGCGGATGGAGTTCGGGAAGATCTCGCCCAGCAGCACCCATACCGCCGGGCCCCAGGTGGCGCCGAAGCCGATCACGAACAGGTTCGCCGCGACCAGCGCGACCATGCCCCAGGAGCCGGGCAGCGAGACCGCGCCGTCCACGGTGACCGCCTGCGCGAAGGCCAGGCTCATCGCGCCCAAGGAGAGCGTCATGATGCCGGAGCCGATCATCAGTAGCAGCTTGCGGCCCAGCACGTCGATCAGCAGCACCGCCACGATCGTTGCCAGCACGTTGATCACCGAGGTGATCAGAGAAATGGTGAAGGAATCGGATTCGGCGAAGCCCACCGACTTCCATAGCGTGGTCGAGTAGTAGAAGATGACGTTGATGCCAACGAACTGCTGGAAGACCGAGAGCAGGATGCCCACCCAGACCAGCGGGTGGAAGCCGAAGCGGCCCAGCAGGTCCTTGAACTGCTGGCGTCGCTCCACATGCACGGTGGCGCGGATTTCCTCGATTTTGTCCTCGGTCGGCTTGCCGGGTTCCAGGCCCATATCGCCGGTGAGCACCGAGGCGGCCTCGACATAGCGCCCGCGCTCCACCAGATAGCGCGGGGATTCGGGCAGGCGCAGCGCCATCAGGCCGTAGAGCACAGCGGGAACGGCCAGCGACAGGTACATCCAGCGCCAGGCGGCCAGGCCGAACAGCCCCACCGCGTCCGCCGAGCCCATCACGAACACCAGCAGCGCGCTGACCAGGAAGGCCACGAAGATGCCCAGCACGATGGCCATCTGCTGCATGGAGCCCAGCCGGCCGCGGTGCGCCGCCGGGGAGATCTCGGCGATGTAGGCCGGGGCGATCACCGAGGCGAAGCCCACGCCGATGCCGCCGACGATGCGCCAGATGACCAGGTCCACGGCGCTGAAGCAGAGCCCGCAGCCGATCGCGGAGACGAGCAGCAGGATCGAGGCGATGAGCATGGTGCGCACGCGGCCTACGCGTTCGGAGACTACGCCGGCCACCCAGGCGCCCAGTGCCGCGCCGAGCAGCGCGCAGGACACGGTGAAGCCGACGGCTACCGCGTTCAGCGAGAATTCATGTTCCACGGCGTCGACCGTGCCGTTGACGATCGACGAGTCGTAGCCGAACACGAAACCGCCCAGCGCCGCCCCGAGGGCGACGAAGATCAGGCGTGCAGAGATCTTTCCATCAGATGTGGTCGCAGTCATAGTTGCTCATCGTAGCGGAATTACGGGCCCGCGTCACTTTTTGGAAAGTACCCTTACTATAAGCTCAGCTCAGCGGCTTAAGCGGGAACGGCGGCCGGAACCCGATGGGGGATTCCGGCCGCCGCAGCGGTGGAGAAGAGCGGACCTAGGCTCCGGTCTGGGACAGGTCGTTGCCGCGCAGCTTCGCCGCGGCGCTCATCAGGTGGAAGACCACCAGGGTGGCAATGGTGCCCAGGGCGATGCCGCCCAGCTTGAACTGGCCGAAGGCGATTTCGCTGGTCACCGCGATCGCGATGATCAGGCCGGTGCCGGCGGTCATCAGGTTGATCGGGTTGCCGAAGTCAACCTTCGACTCGATCCACAGGCGCGCGCCCACGATGCCAATCATGCCGTAGAGCACGATGCCCAGCCCGCCGATCACGCCCTCGGGGATGGTGCCGATCAGCGCGCCCACCTTCGGCATGAACGCCAGCGCCATCGCGGCGATCGCTGCCACCCAGTAGGCGGCGGTGGAGTACACGCGGGAGGCAGCCATCACGCCGATGTTCTCCGCGTAGGTGGTGGTGGCCGAGCCGCCGCCGAAGCCCGCCACCATGCTGGCGGCGCCGTCGGCCATCAGCGCGCGGCCGTTGAACGCGGTCAGGTCGCGGCCGGTCATCACGCCCACGGTGCGCACGTGGCCGATGTTCTCTGCGATCAGCACGAATACCGCCGGCAGGAACATCAGCGCGGTGTCCAGGTGGAAGCTCGGGGTGTTGAATTCGGGCAGGCCGAACCACGCGGCTTCGCCGACCTTGGCGAAGTTCACCTGGCCCTGGGCCAGCGCGATCAGGTAGCCGGCGACCAGCCCCACCAGGATGGACAGGCGCCCCAGCAGGCCCTTGAACACAACGGTGGCCAGCACCGTGGCGATCACTGTCAGGAACGTGGTGGCCGGGAACTTCTGCATGGGTTCCAAGGTGGCGCCGGCCAGGTTCAGGCCGATCAGCGCGACGATGGTGCCCATGACCACCGGCGGCATCAGCGCGTGGATCCAGCCGGTGCCGGTCTTCTGGACCACCAGGCCCACCAGGAACAGCAGCGCGCCGGTCATCACGATGCCGCCCAGCGCCGCGGACATGTCGTGGGCCTTGGTGGTCGCGACCACCGGGGCGATCAGCGCGAAGGAGGAGCCCAGGTAGCTGGGCACCTTGTTCCTGGTGATCAGCAGGAAGAGGATGGTCGCCACGCCCGTGAAGAGCAGGGTCGTGGTGACCGGGAACCCGGTGATCGTGGGAACCAGGATGCTGGAGCCGAACATGGCCAGGATGTGCTGCGTGCCGATGGAGATCGTCTGCGGCCAATGCAGCCGCTCATCCGGGGCAACAACCTCACCGGGGGTGATGGTCTTGCCGTTGCCGTGAATGCTCCAACTCATGCAGTCCTCCAGACTCTGCGGCCCCAACGCGTTTTAGGCCGTAGAGAATTCTACGCTCTCGGCATGGGCCTGCGCGAAAAAGGCCAGCTCGTGCTCGCTGGAACGCAGGAACGCCTGGCGCATCCGCTCGCGCTGCGCCGGGTCCGCCAGTTTCCATGCGGCGCGCACCATCCCGATGGCCTGCGCGGTGGATTCGTCGAACTCCTCCGAGGCGTAGGTCTGAAGCCAGTCGCCGTAGGGGTGGCCTTCGTAGTTGGCCGCCGCAAGCCGCTTGCCGATGTCCTGGTACAGCCAGTAGCACGGCAGGATCGCGGCGATCAGCTCCGGGTAGCTGGAATTGCAGGAGGACAGGTGGTTCACGTAGTTCAGCGTGGTGGCCGACGGGTTCGCCAGTCCTTCCACCAGGTGGCTGCGGTGCAGCTGCAGCTCGCCCTCCAGGATTTCCCCGGCGCCCTTGGCCCAGAAGCGCTGGGAATCCAGCTCAGGGGCCAGCGCGCTGGCCTGCGCCAGCACCTGCGCGTAGCGCTGCAGGTACAGGGCGTCCTGCGCCAGGTAGTATTCGAACTTCTCGCGCTCCAGACTGCCGTCGGCCAGCTGCACGATGAACTCCAGCTCGTCAATGCCCGCGCGCAGCGGTGCGATGTCCTCCCACCAGGCGGCCATCGGATCCGCGGCGCCGAAGAAGTCGACGAAGTGGTGCACCGGCCCGTGCCCGGAGCCCACCTGCAGCTCGTCAGCGGCGCCGATGGCGCGCAACAGGTAGCCCTTGGCCTGTTCCAGCGCGGTCGCCCAGTCGCCGGTGGCGGCGAAGCGGGTGGCCAGCGCGCTGGACAGGGTGCAGCCGGTGCCATGGGTGTTTTTGGTAGCCAGGCGCGGGGAGCTGAACTCGGCCAGCACCCCGGCGGCGGAGACCAGCGCATCGGGGCACTGCGCCCCGGCCAGGTGCCCGCCCTTGGCCAGCACCAGCACGTCGTGGGCGGAGGCCAGACGCCGGGCCTGCTCCAGCACGAGCTCCCAGTCCTGCGCGGCGGCTTCGCCGAGCAGCGCGCCGAGCTCGGCGGTGTTCGGGGTGATCACGGTGGCGCGGGCCAGCAGCGGGTGCAGCGCGGCGGCGTCCTCCAGCAGGGCATCGCCGCTGGTGGCCACCATGACCGGGTCCAGCACCACCGGGGCGTTGACGGTATCCAGCCAGGCGGCGACAGCGCCGATGATCTCCTGGTTTGCCAGCATGCCGATCTTCACCGCGTCGATGCGCACATCCGCGCTGAGCGTTTCAAGCTGCGCGGTGACGAAATCCCCGTCGATGGCCTGCACTCCGCTGACCCCGCGGGTGTTCTGCGCGGTCAGCGCCGTGATCACTGCCATGCCGTAGCCGCCGTTGGCGGCAATGGCCTTCAGATCGGCCTGGATGCCGGCGCCGCCGGACGGGTCGGAGCCCGCGATGGAAAGGATGTTCACTTGGCCGCCTCCCAGGCGGAAACCAGCTGGGCGCTGGCGCTGCGCGGATCATCTGCCTGGCAGACTGGGCGCACCACGGCCATCCCGGCGCCGCCGCCGGCGCGGATGGCCGCGGCGTCATCGGCGGTCACCGCGCCGATGGCCACGCAGGGCAGCGCGGTCCAGCCGGTGCGTTCCGCGAAGCCGTCCAGGCCCAGCGGGGTGGGGTGGTCCTTCTTGGTCGGGGTGGCGCGCACCGCGCCAACACCCAGGTAGTCGATGAACTCGGCATCCAGGTTGGCCTGGGCGATCTGCTCCCGCGTGGAGGCGCTGAGCCCGATGATGCCCTCGCCGATCAGCTGGCGGGCCAGGGACACCGGCACGTCCTTCTGCCCGATGTGGATGCCGGCCACCGCGGCCCCGGCGGCGCGGGCCGCCAGGAATACGTCGATGCGGTCGTTGACCAGCAGCTGCGCCTTGCCCTCGGTCAGCTTTGCGGCCGCAAGCGTCAGCTCGAAGAACTCGCGGGCGCTTTCCTCCTTGGCGCGCAGCTGGATCCACTGGATCCCGCCGGCCACGGCTGCCTCGATCACCTCAAGGGTGCTATGCGGGCTGCAGCTGGCGGTGTTGGCCACCAGGTAGGCTCCGAGATCACGCATAGGTCTTTTCCTCACAGTTCAGGGTCTCAAGTGCGGCGGGCTCAACGGCCGCCAGGGAATCGAGGAAGGCCGCGGCAAAACTGCCCGGCCCGGAGCTGGCGGCCAGCGCCTTTTCGGCGGCCAGGCCGTAGTAACCATGGGCCGCCACGGCGGCTTCGAACGGGTCCTCATGCACCGCGAGCATGCCCGCGCACACCGCACCCAGGGCGCAGCCTCCGCCGGTGATGCGGGTCAGGCCGATGCCGTTGGTGTGCACCAGCACGGTGCGCTGCGCGTCGATGATGGCGTCCGCCTCGCCGGAGATCGCGACCACCGAACCGTATTTCACTGCCAGCTCACGCCCGGCGGCGATGGCTTCCTGCACGCTGTCCAGCGAATCCACACCTCGGCCGGAGGACTCCCAGCCGGCCAGCGCCATGATTTCCGAGGCGTTGCCGCGGATCAGCGTGGGGCGGCGGGCGACGATGCGCCGGGCGAATTCCGTGCGGACCGGCAGCGCTCCGACGGCCACCGGATCCAGCACCCAGGGGGTGCCTGCGGCGCTCGCCGAGTCGACGGCTTCTTCCATGGCGCGCAGCTGCTCGGTGGTGGGCGTGCCCAGGTTGACCAGCACGGCCGAGGCGGCCGCGGCGAACGGCCCGGCTTCCCCGGGCAGGTCAGTCATGGCCGGGGCCGCGCCGGAAGCCAGCAGTACATTGGCGGTGAAGTTGGTAACCACGGTGTTTGTCAGGCAGAACACCAAGGGGGATTGTTCCCGGTAATTGCGGGCAACAATAGGCAGAGTCATGCGACATCCCTCCGCTAGCTTGACCTAGTTCAGGTTCAACGGGTCTCATCTCAGTCGGCTTCTCCGACACCCCGTGTCACTGATCCCGAGGGTACGCAGATATCTTCGCAAGGACAAATCCTTAACGCCGTTGGAAGTTGGCCGGCCCGTGCCGGCCGCTAGAGCCTCGGATCTTCGTAGCTCCTGCCGCGATCGATATTCTTCCGTGCTTCTCGAAGTGCCCTGGAGATTTCCGGGTCAGATCCTTCGAGGTCGTCGGCTCGTCGGTCGAGACTGCGCATGGCGCCTATGGCAAACGGCAGCGCGCAAAGTATGACCAAAACGCAGACGATCAAAATCGAAACCGGATCCACAGGTTATCCATTCCAAGCATTGCGGTGAGCTTAGGCTGAGCCTACAAAGAGGGGCGGACACCGTCAACCGAATCCCGGCTGCTCGGGAAATGATGCGGTGGTGACAGGGTTACCGAGCTATCGCGTCCTCCGCGCAACCAGCGCCTTCACCGTCGCCGCGTCCACCCCCAGCTCCGCGGCCAGCGCCCAGACCCTGTCCACTGCCTCGACCAGGTGCTCGTCCAGCGCTGGCTGCCCTGGCAGCTCATTGACCACGGTGCCCGCCCGGCGGCGCGAGGAGATCAGTCCTTCGGCCTCCAGTTCCTTGTAGGCGCGGGCCACGGTGCCGGCGGCCACACCCAGATCGGCGGCCAGCGCGCGCACCGTGGGCAGCCTGCTCCCGGCGGCCAGTTCGCCCAGCGAAATCAGCGAAGCCACCTGGGCGCGGATCTGTTCATAGGGCGGCAGCGCCGAGTCCAGGTCAACGGTGATCTGGGCGCTCATCGGCGGCCCGCGTCACTGGTCTCCGGCCGCATCGAACCTTGCGGGCGCGGCAGCGCCAGCACCGCCGGCGCACAGAAGACCAGCAGGCCGAACAGGGAGAATTCGGCGAACAACTGGTATCCCATCATTGGCATGGCCACGAACGCGCCGGCGACTACGCGCAGCGAGCGGATTTCAAGCACCTGCCGATACCAGATTTCCACCTCTGCGCCCACCTGCCAAGGGATCGCCACGGAGCGGACGAGCAGGACGAATCCTGCATGCGCGGCGAGCAGTGCCGCGGCCAGCCCGGCAATGATCCACCGGTTCGGCGCGACAAATCCCCGCAGCGGATCCAGCGGAGGGAAGAGCAGGAAGTATAGGCTGGCCGCCATCAGGAGTCCGGCAACGACATAGGTCCACAGCGGCAGCCGTGCGGCGGGTTTGGGCATTCGCGCGGCCGCGCGGGTCTTGATCGCCATGTACGCCAGGTAGGCGGCGTTGACCAGCAGGTAGAACAGCGTCGCGCCCGCGAGGAGGGCCAGGATGGCGGTGGCGCGTTCGGCGGTCGGCATCTCCTGCGTCTCGGAGCTCGGCAGCATTGGCCATCCGACGGCGACCAGCAGGATGGCAGCCATGGCGCTCAGATACTGCACCGCGAACAGCTGCTCGCGCAGCCGGGTGAAGGCGCTGGAGACGGCCGGCCGCAGGGATTCGAAGTTCACCGGCGGGCGCCAGAAGAACATGACGACGGTGATCGCCAGGGCGATGTAGTTGGCGGTCTGGTCCCACCGGCCCGCGAGGTCGTTCATCCGTTCCCAGTACTCGATGCCTTCGCCACCCATGGATTTGTCGGCGTCATCGGAGATCCACCGTGCCTTGAAGTGCAGGGCTTCGCCGGCGAGGCCGGCCAGGAGCACCGTCACCGTGCGGTAGAGGCGATTGAGCCAGGTGATGCGCAGCAGCCGGTTGTCGTGCTCGCTGATGCCGTCCAGCGGCTTGCGCCGCAGGATGAGGATGGTGGCGGCGAAGGCGGCGACCAGCAGGAGGACCAGGCTCAGTGCCAGATAGGGCAGGACCTCTGCGGCCGAACGCAACCCGTCCTGGGCATCGGCGGTCATGTAGTAGCCGTCGCCGTCGTCCTCGATGACCTCCGGCGTGGGGGCGAAGCCCGTGACGTCGCGGACGCTGTAAATCGCCAGCATGCCGGCGGCGAAGGTTGCCGCCATGATTCCGACCAGGGACTTGGGCACCAGCCCGGACAAGGTCCGAGGCTGCAGCGAGGCCGTGCGCTTCGGCCGGAGCTTGTGGGGCCAGGTGAACTGCCCTGCGATGTAGATGAACGCGACCCACAGCGCCGGGGTCGCGGCCGCCCCGATGGCCTCGGGAATGCGAAGCGGCGATTCGTCGTAGTACGGGACTGCCGCGAGGGTGCTGAACCAGTCGGCCGACGTGCTGGCGAAAAATCCGATGAGCGCGCACCAGAAGGCGTGCCGGCGGGCCAGAGCCAGCCGGTCTCCGCCCTCCTTGGACGCGAGGTTGCGCAGGATCACGTAGATGACCAAGGCCGCAATCGCGAAGCTGCCGAACTGTGAAGTCAACGAATTATTCATTGGTCCCGCCTTTCGAAAAGAATGTACCAACTAGCTGATACAAAATAAAGGTGGTCGCAATCAGGTCAAGTCCAGCCCGTTGACGTAGTCTCGACTCATGGGTCTGTTTACTTCCACTCCGCTGCCCGATCCCGTCGGCGACTTCGCGCCGCCCGTGGATGAGCATCCGTCGAAAATCGCCGCCACGCTGGCGAACCTGCGCCACTCCGCCGATACCCGCATCACCCACCCGCGCCGTTTCCGCGTCCAGCAGCTGCGCGCGCTGGAGAAGATGCTCGAAGAGCACCTGGACGACTTCCTCGCCGCGCTGAACGAGGACCTAGGCAAGGGCGCCACCGAAGCGAAGTTCTCCGAGGTGGACGTGGTCCGCGCGGAGATCGACTTCGCTCTGCGCCACTTGGCCGAATGGATGGACCACACCAACGTCAAAGTGCCGCTGGCGCTGCAGCCGGCCATGGCCAAGGTCGAGCCCCGCCCGCTGGGCCTGGTGCTGATCATCGGCCCGTGGAATTACCCGCTGCAGCTCATGCTCGCCCCGCTGGTCGCCGCCATCGCCGCCGGCAATGCCGCGGTGCTGAAGCCTTCGGAGATCGCGCCGGCGACCTCCGGCGCACTGGCCAAGTTCCTGCCGCTATACCTGGACAACCGCGTGTTCGCCGTCATCGAGGGCGGTGTGGACACTGCCACCGAGCTGCTGGCCGCGCGCTGGGACCACATCTTCTTCACCGGAGGCGAGAAGGTCGCCAAGGTGGTCGCCGCCGCAGCTGCCAAGCACCTGACCCCCACGACCCTGGAGCTGGGCGGCAAGTCCCCGGCAGTGGTCGACAACCAGCTGCCGGCCACCGCCAAGCGCCTGGCCTACGCGAAGTTCATGAACGCGGGCCAGACCTGCGTGGCCCCGGACTACGTGCTGACCATCGGCGACTCGGCGCCGCTGATCGAGCGCCTGGGCCAGACCATCCACAGCTTCTACGGCAAGGACCCGTTGACGCACCCGGACTTCGGGCGCATCGCCAGCCGCCGCCATTTCCAGCGCCTGCTGGACATGTTCGAGCAGGGCGAGGTGGTGCACGGCGGGCAGTACGACGAGCAGACCCTGCGCATCGCGCCGACCATCATGCGCAATGTCGACCTCGAAGGCACGCTGATGCAGGAGGAGATCTTCGGCCCGATCCTGCCGGTGATCGAAGTGGCCACCTTCGAGGAGGCCCTGGAATTCATCGCTGCGCGGCCCACCCCGCTGGCCGCCTACCTGATGAGCGAAAGCCCGCGGCTGCAGTCGATCTTCTCCGACCGGGTGCGTGCCGGCGCGATCGTGCACAACGCGCCGCTGGCCCAGATGATCGTTCCGTCCCTGCCGTTCGGCGGCGTCGGGGCCAGCGGAATGGGCTCCTACCACGGTAAGCACGGCTTCGACCGTCTTTCGCAAATGCGCTCGGAACTGAGCAAAACTACGGTGGTCGATACTCTGAGCGCGATATATCCTCCATATTCTTGGGCTAAGCGAAAGATTATTGATCGCTTACTGTAGCGCGGTTCATAGCTTTTGAGCTCGCCGGGGTGCTTGGATTGAAAGGTTGGATTTTTCTATGCACCAGGAGCTGTAACGCATGAGTGAGCCCGCACCGTCCCAAGACGGTCTGAAGCGTGGTCTCAAGGCCCGCCACCTGCAGATGATTGCAATTGGCGGATCGATCGGAACCGGACTGTTCGTCGCCTCCGGCGGAGCCATCGCCGACGCGGGCCCCGGGGGAGCGCTCATTGCCTACGGCCTGATCGGCCTCATGGTGCTGCTGCTGATGCAGTCGCTGGGCGAAATGAGCGCGCGGCTCCCGGTCGCCGGCTCCTTCCAGACCTATGCCACTGTCTTCGTGAACCGGCATTTCGGCTTTGCCATTGGCTGGAACTACTGGTTCAACTGGGCGATCACCGTCGCCGCCGAGCTGGTCGCCGCGGGCATCATCATGTCCTACTGGTTCCCCAATTCCCCGAGCTGGATCTGGGCGGCGCTCTTCCTGGCGCTGCTCACCGGCCTGAACGCCCTGTCCGCCAAGGCCTTTGGCGAGGGCGAGTACTGGCTGGCGATGATCAAGGTCGTCACCGTGATCGTGTTCCTGATCTGCGGTGTGGCGATGATCTTCGGCATCATCGGCGGAACCTCGCCCGGCTTCAGCAACTGGACCGAAGGCGAGGCGCCGATCGTCGGCGGCTGGCTGTCCATCGTCTCGGTCTTCATGATCGCCGGCTTCTCCTTCCAGGGCACCGAGCTGATCGGCGTGGCAGCCGGCGAGGCGGAGAACCCCAAGCGCGACATCCCGAAGGCCATCAAGGCGATCTTCTGGCGCATCATGCTGTTCTACATCGGCGCGATCTTCGTGATCGGCATGCTGATCCCGTACCTGGATCCCTCGCTGCTCTCCTCCGAGGCATCCGACATTGCGACCTCGCCGTTCACCCTGGTCTTCGAGCGCGCCGGCATCGCTTTCGCCGCGGCGCTGATGAACGCAGTGATCCTCTCCGCCATCCTGTCCGCGGGCAACTCAGGGCTATATGCCTCTGCGCGCATGCTTTATTCGATGGCGCTGGACGGCAAGGCGCCGAAGATCTTCGGGCGGCTGAACCGCCGCGGCGTGCCGATGCCCGCCATGCTGCTGACCGCTTCGGTGGGCCTGTTCGGCTTCCTGACGGCCATCATCGGGCAGGGCGCAGCCTACACCTGGCTGCTGAACGTCTCAGGCCTGTCGGGATTCATCGCCTGGGTGGGCATCGCGGTCTGCCACTACCAGTTCCGCAAGCAGTACATCGCCAGCGGCCAGGACCTGGCCAAGCTGCCCTACAAGGCGCCGCTGTTCCCGCTGGGCCCGATCCTGGCGTTCGTGATCCTCATCGTGGTCATCGCCGGCCAGAACTACCAGGCGGTCATCGAGGGCAACCTGCTGCAGGTGGTCTCCTCCTACATCGGCCTGCCGATCTTCCTGCTGCTGTGGCTGGGCCACTGGCTGGCTACCCGCAAGCAGCCAGCCGTGAAGATCGACCCCTGGACCGCAAAGCTGCACTAGGCGTTCAGCGCCGCATCCACGATCACCCGGGCCTCTGCCAGCACCTGCTGCAGATGCTCGGGTGATTTTGTCGATTCCGCGTAGATCTTGTAGATATCCTCGGTGCCCGACGGGCGCGCCGCGAACCAGGCGTGCTCGCTGGAGACCTTCAGCCCGCCGATCGCGAAGCCGGAGGCCTGCGTGGCCTTGGCGGTGATCGGGTCGCCGGCCAGCTCGGTGGCGCTGACCATACCCGGGTTCAGCTTGCCCAGCACCGCCTTCTGCTCGCGGCCGGCCGGGGCGTCGAAGCGGTCGTAGAAGCTGCCGCCGTGGCGGGCGACCAGCTCGGCGTGGATCTGGCTGGGACTCTTGCCTGTCACCGCGCGGATCTCGCTGGCCAGCAGAGCCAGCATCAGCCCGTCCTTGTCGGTGCTGAAGGCACGGCCTGCGAAGTCAAGGAAGCTGGCGCCTGCCGACTCCTCGCCGCAGAAGCCCACCTGGCCGGAGGCCAGCGGCTCCACGAAGTACTTGAAGCCCACCGGGACCTCCAGCAGCTCGCGCCCGTGGGCGGCGACCACGCGGTCGATCAGCACCGAGGAGACCAGCGTCTTGCCGACCTTTGCGTCGGCGGGCCATTGCGGGCGGTGGGTAAGCAGGTAGTCGATGGCCACTGCCAGGAAGTGGTTCGGGTTCATCAGCCCGGCGTCCGGGGTGACGATGCCGTGGCGGTCCGCGTCAGCGTCGTTGCCGGTGGAGATGTCGTACTTCTCGCGGTTGGCCACCAGCGAGGCCATGGCGTGGGCGGAGGAGCAGTCCATGCGGATCTTGCCGTCCTTGTCCAGCGTCATGAAGCCGAAGCGCGGATCCACGGTCTCGTTCACGACGCTCAGGTTCAGCCCGTAGCGCCGTCCGATCTCGCCCCAGTAGTGCGCCGAGGCGCCGCCCAGCGGATCGGCGCCGATCGAGATGCCGGAGTCCGCGATGGCCTTGAAGTCGATGACCTGCGCCAGGTCCGCGATGTACAGCTCGCGGAAGTCGAATCGCTGCGCGTCCGGGGTGCCGCGCTTGATCTGCCCGCCATCGGCCAGCAGCTCGTTGGCGCGGGCGGCGATGGGGCCGGTGATCTCGGATTCGGCCGGGCCGCCGTGCGGCGGGTTGTACTTGATGCCGCCGTCGGCCGGGGGATTGTGCGAGGGGGTGATGATCAGCCCGTCCGCCTGCGCGCCGCCGCGCGCGTTGTGCACCAGGATGGCGTGGCTCAGCGCCGGGGTGGGGGTCAGCCCGTCCTCGGCCAGCACCGTGACGCCGTTGCCCGCCAGCACCTCCAGTGCGGTGCGGTAGGCCGGTTCGGAGAGCGCATGGCTGTCCTTGCCCACGTACATCGGGCCGGTGATGCCGGCGGCGGTGCGGTAGTCCACGACGGCCTGGGTGATCGCGGCGATGTGCGCTTCGTTGAAGGTGCCGTTCAGCGAGCTGCCGCGGTGGCCGGAGGTGCCGAAGACGACCGCCTGGTCGGGGTTCGCGCTGGAGGGCACGATGCCCGTGTAGGCGTCGAGGACCGCCTTGAGGTCGATCAGGTCGGTTTCCTGCGCCGGCTGGCCGGCTCGTTCGTGTGCCACTGCGTGTATCTCCTAGTTGGTGCGATGTCCGCGGGGTCGTAGACAATGGATAGTGATGAGCTACTACCCATACCCGCAAAACCCCTACCAGCGCCCGCCGGAATCGACCGGGCTGTCGGTGGCCTCGCTGGTGCTCGGCATCCTCTCGATGCTGGGCTTCGCCATAATCATTCTAGTTCCGCTGGCCGGAGTCATCACCGGGCACCTCGGCTATCGGCGCGAACCGAACTCACGGGCGTTGTCGCTGGCCGGGCTGATCACCTCCTGGATCGGCCTGGTCCTGGCGGCCCTGTTCTACGCGTTCGTGATCTGGCTGGTCTTCTGGATGCCCGGGGCGATCTACGAATACACCGACTACGCCTACAACGACCTGAATTACACCTAGACCCGCAGTCGGAGCGATGCTAACTTAACGATAATCGTTATTAACGACTATCGATAGGATCGCCATGCTCGCGATATTGCCACTGCTGCTGGTCTTGGTCCTGCCCGTGACAGTCCTCGGGATTGTCTACGTGCTGCGCCGCAAATCGTCCGATAGCAGCGCAGTCGTCGCCTTCACCCGGATCGTCGCCTGGATTGGCGTGGTGCTGATCGGCGGCTCCCTGCTTGTCGGCGCTGTGGCGGCGATCGCGAATGGCGAATCGACGCTCCAGGTGCCGGTCGAACCGTACTGGCCTGAATTTCCCGCGGTCAGCGACGTGACCCCGGACCACGGCGACGCCGTGCGCAGCGAAATCACCACGGTGACGGTGACCGCCACGAACCTTGGCGCCGCAACCCGCGGCTTGCTCGCCGCGGGCTCCCTGGTTTCCGGTCTGGCCGTTATCGCGGTGCTGGCGGCCCTCATCGCCCTGTGCGGCAAGCTGCTGGCCGGCAAGCCGTTCAGCGATTCGCTGCGCCGCGCCGGACGGATCGCCGCCTCGGCGCTGGCCCTGGGGACGCTGGTCGGCCAGACGCTCACCGGCATCGGCGCCTACCGGGCGGGCGAGGAAACGCTGCGGGTGGACGGCTACACCAGCACGGGAGACCAGGAATTTCCGGGTTTCTCCCCGTGGCCGGTCCCGGCCTTCTCCATCGACTACGACTTCGCGCCGTTCCTCATGGCCTTGGCCATCCTGGTGGTGGTTGAGCTGGTTAATGCCGGCATGGCGATGGCGCGGCAGAACGAGCGGCTGCGGGCCGAGACCGATGGGCTGGTCTGATCCGTGGAGCTGCGCACGGTGCACTGCAGGCTAACCGAATTGCTGGCCGAGCGCGCTATGACCCTGGTCCAGCTCAGCGAGCTGGTCGACGTCTCGGTGGTGAACCTGTCTGTGCTGAAGAACGACCGGGCCAAGGCCATCCGCTTCAGCACCCTGGTGGCCATCTGCCAGGCCTTGGACTGCGAGATCGGCGAGCTGCTGGTCCTTCGTTAAACGGCTGCGGCGCGGATCCCGGAGGAATCCGCGCCGCTTGGGTGTCCGAGCTTTAGTGCACCGAACCCATGAGCTTCTTCAGGGCCGGGGTGGCCGCCAGCATGGCGATGCCCAGCACGACGGCGGTGCCGCCCATGGCGATGAAGTAGGCAACCTCGTTGCCCGGGGTGTAGAAGCCTGCCAGCACGCCCGACAGGGTGGTGCCCAGCGAGATCGACAGGAAGAACAGCGCAATCATCTGGGTGCCGAAGGCGGCGGGAGCCAGCTTGGTGGTCACTGCCTGTCCGGTCGGGGAGAGCAGCAGCTCGGCGATGGTGCACAGCAGCAGGATGCCGATCATGGCCGGCAGCGGGGTCATTTCCAACGAGTTCAGCGGGATGAAGCACAGGAAGGCTGCGCCCACCACCACTAGCGACAGGCCGAACTTGGTGCCGGTGCGCGGCTGGCGCGTGCCCAGCTTGGTCCACATGGCGGCGAAGACGCCGGCCAGCAGCACGATGAAGACCGGGTTGATCGACTGGACCCAGCTGGCTGGCATCTCCCAGCCGAACAGGTGGCGGTCAAGGCGCTCGGCCGAGTAGGCGGCGACGAAGGTGAACTGCTGCTGGAACAGCGCCCAGAAGGCCGCCGAAGCGATGTAGAACGGAATGAACGCGTACACGTTCTTGCGCTCGCGGTCGGTGACGCGCGGGCTGCGCAGGATCAGCACGAAGTACACGATGCTGGCGGCGATCACCACGTAGGCGATGGTCGAGGCCAGGTTGTCAGGGGTGACGATCTTGGTCGCGAAGGCGGCGATGATCGCCACGATGACTGCCAGGAAGATGACCACGTAGCGGGTGCGCTCGTTCTTCGGCAGCGGGTTCGGGACCTCGCGCACCGAGTCCGGCAGGTTCTTGCGGCCGAACGTGTAGATCAGCAGGCCGACGCCCATGCCCACGGCCGCGGCGCCGAAGCCCACGTGGAAGCCGAAGTTCTGGTGCAGCAGGCCGGTCAGCAGCGGGCCGACCAGGCCGCCGATGTTCACGCCCATGTAGAAGATGGAGAAGCCGGCGTCGGACTTCGGGTCGTCCTTGGCGTAGAGCGAGCCGACCAGCGCGGTGGCGTTCGCCTTCAGGCCGCCGGAGCCGATGGCCACCAGCACCAGGCCGATGGCCAGACCGGTGACGCCCGGCAGGAATGCCAGGGCAAGGTGGCCTGCCATAATCATCAGGGCGGAGACGAACAGCACGCGTTCCGAGCCCCACAGTCGATCGGCGATCCAGGCGCCGAGGATGGTGCTCAGGTAGACTGCGCCGCCGTAGGCGCCGACCAGCGACAGCGCCAGTCCCTGGTCCAGTCCCAGGCCGCCGTCGGCGACCGTGAAGTACATGTAGTAGGCCAGCAAAGCCTGCATGCCGTAGAAGGAGAATCGCTCCCACATCTCGACGCTGAACAGGTTTGCGAGCGCGCCCGGGTGGCCAAAGAAGCTCTTGGCCGGGCGTTGAGTGCTCGGTGTTGCAGTAGACATACGTAATATTTTTCGCTTTTCCGGAGGCGAGTACCTACTTCTGTCGGAAAGCTCACACTGAGATCTGCAACGCTAAAGCCAGGAGCATCCCCTCGTCCGAACGCGGTGAAATCAGCTGGATTCCCAGTGGGAGGCCTTCTTTGCTGTTACCCGTAGGTACGGTGATCGCGGCCGCGGAAGAGACGTTGACCATGGAGCTGTACGGGGAGTACTGGCACTGCAACATATAATCGCGCTCCGCCGATCCTTGGGTATAGTGCCCCACCATCGGCGGGACGCCTGACAGCGCCGGGGTGGCGATCACGTCGTAGGCCGACCACTGCCGGATGAAGTCCGCCGCGATCTGCCGGATCCGGGTGGCCGCCTGGGTTGCGGCCTGCAGGCTGCGCTGCTGCGAACGGCGCCGGAATTCCCGCGCGAGGGCCCCAAGCCTCGATTCGTCCTGCAGCGGGATGTCCTTCAGCCCGTTGGTCCACACCGCGCCGAAGGCCTCGGGGTAGTCCTCCGCATAGGCCAGTTTGGCCAGCTCGACCTGGTGGCGCTGCGCCAGCAGCTTCAGCCCGGCGCTGAACGCCTGCTGGGCGTCGGGGGAGACGGTGATCTCGTAGACGCTCTGGAACGGCGAGTGGGTGCTGTAGCCGATGCGCAGGTTCGCCAGCTCTTCCGGGTAGCGCCCGCGCAGCAGCGGCAGGTAGTGGTCGGTTCCGCGCATCGCATCTATCAGCAGGGCCGCATCCAGCGCGTCGTGGGCCAGCGGCCCGGAAACCGTGAGCTTGGGGGCGCCGAAGCCGTCGCTGTAGCCTTCCAGCACGTCGCTGGGGATCCGACCCAGCGAGGGCTTGAGGCCCACCAGGCCGCAGGCGGCCGCCGGGATGCGCACCGAGCCGCCGCCGTCCGAGCCCGGGCCCACCGGAATCATCCCGGCGGCCACCGCGGCGGCCTGCCCCCCGGAGGAACCGCCGGAGGAGCGCTGCGGGGCGAGGGGGTTGCGCGAGGGCGCGGCGATCAGGTTCTCCGAATAGCTGCTCAATCCGAACTCGGGCACCTGGGTCTTGCCCAGCACGATGACGCCCTCGGCGCGCAGCCGGGCGGCCAGCGCCGAATCCCGGGTCGCGACCGGGTGTTCCACGGCGGCCGAGCCATGCGTGGTCGGCATGCCCGCTACGTCCCCCAGGTCCTTGAACGCGGTGGGCATCCCGTGCATCCGGCCCAGCTGCCCGCGGTTTTTCACGAAGGCCTCGTCGGCCCGGGCCGCGGCATCCAGCGCGGCCTCGGAAACGTGGACGAAAGCGCCCAAGGAGCGCTGCTCGTCGATCCGCTGCAGGTGGTGGGCGGTGGCCTCGCGGCTGGAGATTTCTCCGGCGGCCAGCTGGTCGCGCAATTTCACGGCGCTAAGGGGCAACATGTCGGCTTTCGACGGAGGAATGACTAGTCTTTTAAGCAAACACCCAATCTGAGAGGAATTCCAGCCATGAGCGACTTCGAGACCGTCACGGTCACCAACGTACCCAAGGACGCCTTCATCCTGGACGTGCGCGAGGACTTCGAGTGGGAAGCCGGCCACGCCGCGGGCGCCACCCACGTCGCGCTGGGCACCCTGCCGGAGCGCGTTTCCGAGCTGGACCCGGACGTGGACACCTACGTCATCTGCCGCACCGGCGGGCGCTCGGCGCAGGCCGCCGCCTGGCTGACCGGCATGGGCTACACCGCCTTCAACATCGCCGGCGGATCCGACGCCTGGATCGAGGCCAAGCTGCCAATGGAATCCGAAAACGGTCAGGAGCCGACCGTTCGATGAAATACGCCTATCTGGGCCCCTCAGGAACTTTCACCGAATCCGCGCTGCTGCAGCTTGACGGCGCGCGCGACTCGGAACGCATCCCCGCAGCCAACGTGAACGCCGCCCTGTCCATGGTGCGCGAGGGCGACGTCGACGCCGCCGTCGTGCCCATCGAGAATTCGGTGGAAGGCGGGGTGTCGGCCACGCTGGATTCCATCGCCACCGGCGACTCGCTGCAGATCGTGGCCGAAATCCTGGTGCCGATCACGTTCGTGCTCGCGGTGCGCGAGGGCATCACCGAGCTGGGCCAGATCAGGCAGGTATCGACGCACGGGCACGCCTGGGCGCAGTGCCGGCTGTGGGCCGAGGCGAACATCCCGGCGGCGGTCTTTGCCCCGGCGTCCTCCACAGCGGCCGGCGCGCTGGGCCTGCAGGATCCCGAGCAGCACCACGACGCCGCCATCTGCAGCCCGCTGGTCGCCGAGGAGCGCGGCCTCCAGGTGCTGGTGCGCGGCGTGGAGGACAACCTCGGCGCGGTCACCCGGTTCATCGTGGTCACCCGCCCGGGACGCATCCCGCAGCCCACCGGCGTGGACAAGTCCACGCTAATCCTGCCGCTGGCGGAGGACCGCCCGGGCGCGCTGATGGGCATCCTGGAGCAGTTCACCGCGCGCGGGGTCAACCTCTCGCGCATCGAGTCGCGCCCCACCGGCGAGGGCCTGGGCAAGTACTTCTTCTCGGTCGACGTGGAAGGCCACGTGGCGCAGGAGCGGGTCGCCGCGGCGCTGTCGGGCCTGCACCGGCTGTGCCCGGAGCTGAGCTTCCTGGGGTCCTACCCGGCCGCCCAGGGCGCCGCCCCGTTCGTCGACACCCACAACTCCGACGACGCGTTCATCGAAGCGCGCGCGTGGGTCGACGCCGTGCGCGCACGCCTCTAGGGGGTGCGCAGGCGCAGCGAACCGGCGTTCACCGAGACTTCGAGTTCGTTGACCTGGCCGGTGGGATCCCCGTCGATCTGCGTGTTCATGGGTTCGGCGCAGCGCAGGGAGATCCCGCTGGTCTGGTAGAAGCTCATCACCGGGATCTTGTTTTTCGCGCGGAACGCGGTCTTCAGCAGGATCCAGGTCCAGCCCGCGGCCGAGCGCGGGGAGAGCACCACGGCATCCAGCACGCCGTCATCCAGCTTCGCGTCAGGCACGAAGTCCAGCCCCTGCAGCTTGCCCACGTTGGCGAACAGCACCGAGCGGACCTTGCGGGTCTGCCAGTTGGAATCGCCCGAGAGCTTGAAGTGCACGCGCTTGCGGCGGCCCGGCAGCTGGCGCAGGCCAGCCTGCGAGTAGGCCAGCCAGCCGACCTTGGACTTCATCTCCTCGTCGGTGTCGTCGAACAGGTCGGCGTCGGTGCCCACGCCGGCGATCACGAGGAACGCATGGTCCGCGGTGGTGCCGTCCAGCAGGTTCAGCTTCATGTGCCCCACGTCGATGCGCCGCACCGTGCCGCGCACTGCCACCAGCGCGGCGGTGTGCAGGTCCTCCAGCGGGACCTCCACGTTGCGCGCCAGCAGGTTTCCGGTGCCCAGCGGGATGATGCCCAGCGTCGATTCGGTGCCTTCGAGCACCTCGGCCGCGGCGCGGATGGTGCCGTCGCCGCCCGCGGCGACAATCGTGTCGCATCCGGCGTCCAGCGCCTTGCGGGCCGCATCCTGCCCGGCGTTCTCCGGGGTCGTATGGAAAACCAGCGGCGCCTCCATGCCCGCTTCAGCACAGACCCGGGCCACCGCCTCTTCCGCGTCATCCCCTCCTGACTTGGAGGGATTGACGATCAACGCAACCTTGGACGGCTCTGTCTGGGCCACCTCCTCGGCAGGCCTGCTCAGCGGCTTGCTTGACTGCGAAAGTTTGCGCACCGAGTACCAGCTGGTTGCCGCGGCGGCAGCTGCCGCGGCCGCGGCAGAGAGAATGATCGCCCTATTTGTCTGCATAGTGCTCTCATCGTACTCATGGTTGCTACGCTTAATGTGTGATCGACCTGAAAATGCTCACCGAAAATCCGGATTTGTACCGCGCTTCGCAACGTGCCCGCGGTGCCGACGAGTCGCTGATCGATCAGCTCATTGAAGCTGATGCAGCCCGTCGCGAGACCATCGCCACCTTCGAACGCCTGCGCTCAGAGCAGAATGCGTTCTCCAAGAAGGTCGGCCAAGCCAAGGGCGAGGAGCGCGCCGCGCTGCTGGCCGAGGTCAAGGAACTGGCCGCCTCCGTGAAGTCAGCGCAGGCCGAGGCCGACGCCGCGGCGGCCGCTTCCGTGGCGCTGCAGCGTTCCATCCCGAACCTGATCATCGACGGCATCCCCGCCGGCGGCGAGGACGACTTCACCGTCATCAAGCACGTGGGCACCCCGCGCGATTTCAAGGCAGAGGGCTTCGAGCCGCTGGACCACTTGCAGATCGCCGAGAAGCTCGACGCCATCGACATGGAGCGCGGCGCCAAAGTCTCCGGCTCCCGCTTCTACTTCCTCAAGGGCATCGGCGCACGCCTTGAAATCGCCATGATGAACATGGCCCTTGACGTGGCCATGGACCACGGCTTTACTCCGATGATCACACCGACCCTGGTCCGCCCGGAAACCATGCAGGGCACCGGCTTCGACGTCGAGCACGACGACGAGATCTACAAGCTCGAGCGCGACGACCTGTACCTGGTCGGCACCTCCGAAGTGGCTCTGGCGGGGTACCACGCGAACGAGATCATGGACCTGTCCGAGGGCCCGCTGCGATACGCCGGCTGGTCCTCCTGCTACCGTCGCGAGGCAGGTTCGGCTGGCAAGGACACCCGCGGCATCATCCGCGTGCACCAGTTCAACAAGCTGGAGATGTTCATCTACACCAGCGTGGAGAACGCCGAGGCTGAGCACGAGAAGCTGCTGGCCATGGAGGAGGACATGCTCGGCCGCATGGAGCTGGCCTACCGCGTGATCGACACCGCCGCCGGCGACCTGGGCATGAGCGCGGCCCGCAAGTTCGACTGCGAGGCCTGGGTGCCGACGCAGGAGACCTTCCGCGAGCTGACCTCGACCTCCAACTGCACCACCTTCCAGGCGCGCCGCCTGAACATCCGCGAACGCGAGATCGTCGACGGCAAGCCGGGCAAGACCCGTGCGGTCGCCACCTTGAACGGCACGCTGGCCACCACCCGCTGGATCGTCGCCATCCTGGAAACCCACCAGAACGAGGACGGCACCGTGAATGTGCCCAAGGCGTTGCAGCCGTACCTCGGCGGACTCGAAGTCCTCAAGTAAAACCACAAGCAAACCGGCCTTCGGGCCGGTTTACTTGTTTAAGGAACACTGCGCTTCACCCGAAGTTCACCTGTGCCTGTGCCACGGATCATCGCAATATTTCGCAGGTGATGGTTCACTGGGGACATGACAGTTTTAACTAGAACCGGCAACGATGACCGGTTGAATACACGAAAATTGATGATTTGCCTCGATGTGGACGGAACCATCGTCAACCACCGGGGACAGATGAGTGAGCGGGTACGCCGTTCCGCCCGCGACGTCGTCGGGCGCGGCCACGAGGTCGTCATTTCCACCGGACGCTCGCTGGGCGCGGCCCTTCCGATCGTCCGCGAACTGGGCATCGACCACGGATATGTCGTCGCCAGCAACGGCGGCGTCCTGGCGAAAATCACCGGCGAGGACGTCGACGTCTTCCATCGAGAAATTTTTGATCCGTCGCTGGCGTTGGCCGCCTTATGGCGTTCGCTGCCCAACGCCAAATACGCGCTGGAGAACGAACGCGGAGAATTCCTGTCCAGCGATGTTTTCACGGACGCAAGCTTCGGCGCCGAATCCCAGGTCGTGGACTTCGAGGAGCTGGTCAACAGCAAGGCAGTGCGCGTGGTGGTGTTTTCCACGGACGCCACCGCCGAGGACTTCGGCCAGGCGGTGCAGGGGCTTGGCCTCTCCGGCGTCACCTACTCGGTGGGCTGGACCGCTTGGCTGGATATCGCCGCCGAGGGAACCACCAAGGCCAGCGGCCTGGAACGCCTGCGCGCGATCCTGAAATTCGACACGGCCGACACTCTGGCCGTGGGCGACGGGCGCAACGACATCGAGATGCTCCAGTGGGCAGGGCTCGGCGTTGCCATGGGCCAGGCCCCGGACGAGGTCAAGGATGTCGCGGACGCGATTACCGACGGCGTAGATGACGACGGTTTGGCAGTGGTCCTCGAAGAGCTTCTGCAGCGATAGCCTACGGGTCGGGGTCTTCGAGGGGGTCTTCGAGTTCCTCCCGGGTCCAGGGTTTCCCGCGTACCCATTTGGACTGGGTGAGCAGGTCCGGGAACTGCCGGTGCCGGTACCCGGTCACCGGCGGGGCGACCGACCGGTAGTACGCCCCGGTGCCGGGGTTGATCCGGATCGAGTGGGAGAACTCCCCGACGGGCACTTCGACCCAGTTCGGCGATTCCTTGGCCTTGTTGCATAACGCGCAGCGTCCGTCGGCGTTCAGCACGTTGGTCGGGCCGCCGAGGTGGTGCTGGATGACGTGGTCGACTTCTTCGACCAGTCCGTCGCAGTAGGGGGTGCGGCAGTGCTTGTCGCGGATCTTGATGAATTCCTTGAGTCCGGGCGGGAAGGCGCGGGCGGTGGAGTCCATGGCGATCAGCTCGCTGTCGCCAGGGGCGGTGTAGAGCCGCTGGATGTCGGGGAAGGACTCGATGCGCAGGGCCAGGTCGTCGTGCGCGTCGGGGTAGTGGTGGAAGTAGTCCTCGTTGCGGATTTCCGCGCCGGCGATGAGTTCTCGGGCGTGCTGGGCGGGGATGTAGCCGTAGCCTTCGAGGTAGGCGGGGGTGCGGTCGCCGAGGAACAGGGTCTTGTCGGTCATGACCAGTTTGATGTTGAGGGCCAGGGGGAGTTTGTCGGGGTGCCCGGCGAGGGGGTAGGCGGTGAACAGGTCCGCCTGCAGTTGGGTGCGGGTGCGCGGGTCGCCGTGCTGGCGCAGCCGGCGGGATTCTTGGCGCAGGTGCTGTTGCAGGGCGGCGCCGGCGGCGAGGGGGAGTTTGCCGTTGACGCGGATGCAGTCGCGGTCCTTGGTGAAGCGCAGGTAGCGGTCGGTGCCCGCTTCCTTGATGCGGTAGGACTTGGTGTGGCTTTCGAACTGCAGGGTGTATTGGGTGACGGTTTCGCTGATCTGCTTGGGTCCCATGCCGTCGAACAGGTCCGGGGTGGCGCGGAAGTGGGTGTCGAAGGCGGTGCGGCGGGCGGCGTTGACGTCCTGCAAGGGGGTGAGGATGGCCATGGCCTGGGGTTCGGTGAGTTCCCCGAGGGCGAAGCGTTGGGCGAGGAAGGGGGTGTCTTCGGCGAGGATGCGGGCGTTGGCCAGGTAGGAGCGGTGGCCGCGGGGGTCGCGTTTGCGGGCCAGGGCGACGGTGCTGGCTGCTCCGCGGGTGAGGTCGTTGGCGTGGGTGCCGTTGTTCTCGTTGGTGCGGAAGACTTCTTTTTCCAGCTGGTGGGCGAGCATCGCTTTGAGGTAGTCGTAGCCGGCGGTCAGGGCGGTGAGTTCTTCGATGGCGGCGGCGCAGTCGGCGGTGCTGCCGCATTCGAGGGTGCGGGCGAGCTGGGTGGCCAGGGCGGTGAGCACCGCGGTGCATTCGGTGTGGACCGGTGGTACGGGCGGGCGGTGGCGTTGCTGCATTGCTTCGTACATGTGTTAATTGTACGGCGTTTAATCGAACTTGTATTCGAATATAGGTCAGGCTTTTCCTCAGGAAAAGCTAAAGGTTGTCCGCTAATTCCAGAAGGCGGGCAATGCCGGAGCGGGCTCCGAGCTCGTCGTTGTAGCCAGAGCGGAGAATTGCCGCGGACACCGCCTGCGGGGTGATGCCCAGCGTCTGGGCCACCGCCTTCTGTTGACCGCGCACCCCGGGGGTCAGCAGGTCGACCACAGCCCATTCAGACTCGCTGCGGGTGCGAATCGACTGCCCGAGCAGGCGCAGTAGCCCTTCGAGCTCGGCGTCCAGCTCGGCGTTGCCTGTGGAGACGCAGATCGGCACGCGTTCCCCGCGGTGTTCTGCCGCATCGAGAGCGCCCTGGGCCCGGCGTAGGGCCCTTCCGTCGACCTGGTCCGCTTCGGCGGGCACCGGTTCGTACAGCGCGCCGACGCCCAGCCCGATATGGCAGAAGTTCAGCCGGGCCGCGCGCAGGACTGCGTCGACGGCGGCATCGGCATCCGCGGGCACCCCCAGCAGCAGTTGGCCGCTGACGGCCGTGAACGCGGCGTGCGTGGATACCTGGGCCAGTTGGTGCCAGAGCGCCTCGCTGGCGGCGGCGACATCGGTGACCGAGCGGGGCCGGGGGCTGAGCGCAACGACAAACATGGCTTAAGTATTGCTTGTGAGGCCGGGTTTGTCGCGTATCCGAGATATATGGCGGAGGTCAGGCCCGCTGCGGCAGCCGCACGATGGTGAAGCGGAAGAACAGCTGGGTGGCCGGGCCGATGAGCAGCGCATAGGCCACGGTTCCCACTCCCACCGGGCCGCCCAGAACCCAGCCCAGTCCCAGCACCGACAGTTCAAGCACGGTGCGGATCAGCCGGATAGACTGCCCGGTGCGCAGGTGCAGTCCGGTCATCAGCCCGTCGCGTGGCCCGGGCCCGAGGTGGCTGCCGATGTACAGTGCGCCGCCCAGCCCGTTGACCAGGATCGCGGCGGCAACCGCCAGCACCTGCCAGCCCAGGCCGTCGATTGCGGGAAGGAAGCGCAGGAAGAAGTCCAACGCCAGGCCCAGATACAGCGTATTGGCGATGGTGCCAAGGCCGGGCCACTGCTTGAGTGGAATCCATGCCAGCAGCACCAGCGCCCCGACCAGGATCACGATGGCACCCAGCGACAGCGGCACGTGGTTCGCCAGGCCCAGATGCAGCACGTCCCACGGATCGACACCCAGCTGGGCGCGGATCAGCATCGCCATGGCCAGTGCGTAGAGCGTGAGCCCGGCAAAGAGGTTGGCCAGGCGCAGCGGGAGGCGTCCGGCGCTCAGCTGCTGGCGGGGAGTCAGGTTCGTGATGGTCATGTAGACAAGCTTCCGGTAAATTGGCCATGGAAAAAATAGCCAATTTTGAACTGGTGGATCCATGGGACGCATCACAGCCTCGGCGCTGGCCCGCATGCTGGGGGACCCGGACTCCTCGATGTCCGCGTACCGCTGGCTCTTCCTCGCGCTGCGCTCGCTCATCGCCAACGGCAGGATCCTGCACGGGACCGCGCTGCCCAGCGAACGCGACGCCGTGGCTGCCCTGGGGCTGAGCCGCACCACGGTCTCCCGCGCCTATGCCGAGCTGCGCGACTGCGGGTACGCCAGATCCCGCCGCGGCTCGGGCACCGTGGCCCAGCTTCCCGGCGGGCCGGTGGCCGGAGGCGCCGAACCGCTGCCGCTGGGCGGCTTCGGCCCGTTGCTCGGAAGCCAGGCCGTGGACCTGACCTGCGCGGCACCCAACGCGCCGGCCGGCATGCTGGAGCAGTTCGAGGCAGCGCTGCACGAGCTTCCGCGCTACGCAGCGGGCATGGGCTACTACCCGCTGGGCATCGAGCCGCTGCGCGCGGCGCTGGCGGAGTACTACACCCGGCGCGGGCTGCCGACCGGACCGGAGCAGATCATCGTGACCTCCGGGGCGCTGTCCGCCGTGGCCGCCGCCGGACGCGCGGTGCTCGGGCGCGGCCAGGGCGTGCTGGCCGAAACCCCGACCTACCCGAACTCGCTGCTGGCGTTGAAGGCCCACGGGGCCCGGACCGCCGCGGTGCCCATCGGGCCGCAGGGCTCGGACCTGGAGCAGATCGCCGCCGCGCTGGGCGAGGTGCGGCCCGCGGCCATGCTGTGCCTGCCTGATTTCCACAACCCGGTGGGCACGCTGCTGGATAACGCGGGGCGTCAGCGATGGGCCGCCGAGCTGGACCGGGCAGGCGCCGTGGGCATCATCGATGAGACCTGTGCCGAGCTGTGGCTGGATGACCGCCCGCAGGTGCTGCCGATGGCGGCGTTCTCCCCGAACCTGGTCACCGTGGGCAGCGCCAGCAAATCGCACTGGGGAGGGCTGCGCCTGGGCTGGTTGCGTGCCCCGCGCCACCTGGCCGCTGCGTTGGCCCGCGCCCGGATGAGCATGGATTTGGGCGCCCCGGTGCTCGAGCAGCTGGTGCTGGCCAACCTGATCTTCTCGGGGCAGACGTTGTCCGAAGCCACCCGCACCGCGCTGCGCGAAAACCGGGACTGGATGATCGGGGAACTGGGCCGCCTCCTGCCGGACTGGGAGCCGAACCGCCCGGCCGGCGGGCTGAGCCTGTGGTGCCACCTGCCGCAGCCGCGCTCCACTGCGCTGGCCCGACGGCTCAAGGCGGTGCTGCTGGCGCCCGGATCCACCTTCGCGGTCGAAGGCCACGGGCTGGAGCATTACCAGCGCCTGCCCTTCGCTCAGGACCGCGCCCAGCTGGAAGCAGCGCTGCCCGCCATCGCCGCGGCCTGGGAGCAAGTGGCCGTGTAGCTACAGGCTTGCCGCCACGAGTTCAACCGCTGCGAGCAGCTGTTCCATATCCCATGCGGAGGCCGGCGCGGCGGTGGAGGCCGCCCGCAGATCGGTTTCCCGCCCCACGCCCGCTTCCGTTCCGCCCGGACGCAGCGCGGGGACGTGGATGAACAGCGCCGGGACCGGTTGCGCGTAGGCCAGATAGGCGACGTGGTTGCAGACGAAACGTCCGGCATTCCGGGAAACCTGCGCGGCGAACCCGGCTGCGGCCAACAACGCGGTGATGCGCTGGGCATCGAGGCTCGATGGCAGCGACAATGGGCCGTCCGAGATGATCGCTGCAGCGCGGGGCCGGGCCCCGTCGTTGTCCGGGATCCGCGCATCGTCTTCGTTGGCGGCCCTGGCCTCGGGCGTCACTGCGGCACGTCCGCCGGCTTCGCCCACGCAGAGCAGCGCATCGGGTCGGTGCTCGGCAAGCAGCGCGGAGAGCGCCTTGCCCGAGCGGTCGAAGGAAACAGGCAGGATCGCGGTGGTCAGCCGGCGCCCGGCAATGCTGGTCGGAAGCGCCGACACCACCGCGCCGCTGGCGTTGAAATCATCGTTTCCGAAGGGCTCGAATCCGGTCACCAGAATGTGCATGGCACCCATTATGCCGAACTGTCGGTGGCGGCTGGTAGAGATTGAGTTGCTCTCCAGCCGGTTCAGGGAAGGTCCGTTTTCATGATGATTGCCGTTTTCATCCTAGTCATACTAAATATTCTTGCGACGGTATGCATTGCGCTGCTGCTGATCCGGCGTACCGGCGGCGTGGATGACCAGGTGATTCGGGAGGCCGTGCGGTCCACCCACGGCGAGCTGCGGCAGGATCTGAGCGCCCAGCGCAGCGAACTGCGCCAGACCCTCGGGCAGGTGCGCACGGAGATCGACGCGAAGCTCGGCGCGATGGCCGACGGCAACGCGCGGCGCCACCTGCAATTGCAGACGCTGATGCAGGAGCAGATGGACAAGCTGCGCGCCGGCAACGAAGCCAAGCTGGAGCAGATGCGCGAGACCGTGGACGAGAAGCTGCAGGGCACGCTGGAGAAGCGGCTCGGGGAGAGCTTCGAGCTGGTGAGCAAGCGGCTGGAAATGGTGCAGCAGGGGCTGGGCGAAATGCAGTCCCTCGCGCAGGACGTCGGCGGGCTCAAGCGCGTGCTGACCAACGTCAAAAGCCGCGGCACCTGGGGCGAGGTCCAGCTCGAGCGCCAGCTGGAGGACATCCTCACCCGGGACCAGTACGAGCAGAACGTCGCGATCGTGCCCGGAAGCCGAGAGGCCGTCGAATTCGCGGTCATCCTGCCCGGGCGCGAGGATGGCACCATCTACCTGCCCATCGACTCCAAGTTGCCGCAGGAGGACTACGAGCGGCTGCTCGACGCCCAGGAATCGGGCGACAAGGCGGCCGTCGAGCAGGCCAGCCGGGCGCTGGACAAGGCCATCATCGAGCAGGCCAAGCTGATTTCCGGCAAGTACATCGCCCCGCCGCACAGCACCGACTTCGCCATCATGTACCTTCCCACTGAAGGCCTGTTCGCCGAGGTGGTGCGCCGTCCGGGACTGGCCAGCAAGCTGCAGACCGAGCACCGCGTGCTGGTCACCGGTCCGACCACGCTGATGAGCCTGCTCAACTCGCTGCAGATGGGCTTCCGGACATTGGCCATCGAAAAGCGCAGCAGCGAGGTCTGGCAAGTACTGGCCGCCGCGAAAGACGAATTCCGCAAGTACGGGGATGTCTGGGACAAGCTGGGCAAGCAGCTTTCGGCCGCGCAGAACACCGTGCAGGCCGCCGGAACCCGAACCCGCGCCGTGGAGCGGACCTTGCGGGACGTGGAGTCAGTCAACGTTGAACCTACGACTTTGCCAGGAATAATGCCTGGAATTTAGTACGGTTTCATACATCGGGATCGACCGTGGATGATGGAACGCCAACGTCATACGTATTCGTCGAGAGTTTTGACGAGGTACCCCGTGATGATTCAAAACTAGGAGGGTCGCGCAGGCGGTGTTCCCCCCAGTGACCACCCGGTAGCTGTGTAGAAGAATCTCGCCTGGTAAAATGCCACGAGTCGTCGCCCAGAATGGCGCTAAAAGCCTTGCAAAAGATGCTCGCTATTCGTCAACCTATTTGGTGTCATTCGCCAGTGCGCTACCTGTATTTGCTGACCTGCGAGTCGAATGCACGACGGTCTCTGTGCAAAGCCGCCCGCGGATTTCAACGGTTGGCACGGGGTGACGAAATCACCTGAACAGGCTGTTCTCAGTTCTCAGATATACAGCCATATCACGCCACCGACGCAACTGATCGCCCCGGCGATGCCGATGCGTCGGATAACGAATTTGATGGTGTTTGCCGGAGTGGTGAGGTATCGAACAAGAGCTTCGAAACCCATTCCTCCTGCACCTCCGAATCCAAGGCACGCGCCAATGATTCTTTTTACCTCGGGGTGAAGAAGAGCAGCAGGTTGGGCAACGCCTATGCCAGAGATGCCCACGACCGGAGCATCTGCACCGGATGCAAGCTTTTCGATGACTCGACCTCTCTTGTCGAGGGTCAAGATTTCTCCGCTATCCATATAACGCATGGCGGCGACGCTGGTGGGGAGCTTTTGTTTACCTGCTGTTTCGCGTGAATGGTTGATAATTTTGAGCGTAGAGGGATCAATGGATTCACTGATTCCGGGCCCTAAGTTACTACCCAGGGAGATTGATGCTGGCGCCGACGTTCCAACAGTTTCACACGACAAGAAGGTATTGGGAGCCTCAATTGCGTGCACCGGCGCGGAAGTGACGTCTGTCGACTCAGCAGTCTTCTCGACGCCGAAACTTGCAGTCGGCGCAGTGACTAATAGTGTTGCAGCAAGTGCGGTTGAACTGAGCATCGTTACACTCTTTTTGAACACTTCGACTGTTTCCTTTGATTCAAGAAGTGGCTGCGCAGAGTGATGTAGGTTGGCGTGACGAGAGTTTGATTCAACGCAACGGCTAGAACCGATTAACTTAATCTATTTGCGAATAATACTAAAACTACTCGAAACCAATCATATAAAAGTATGATTGATTAAAATGCTAGAAACAGAGGCGTAATATTTGAATAACGTGTAACCGCAAGATCAGTTGTGCATTTTCTGACTTGAGCCCAAACTCGATGAGGTGGCGGTCTACCTGTTGCTGCCATTATTCGGCGGGCTACTTCGCACATGGATGCGCTCGGCGATCAAAGTGCTCACGAGCAGCGATCCGAAGCCGCACAACGCTGGAATGTAGGCAGCAAACCCGGAAAGGGGCGAGAGTAACCAAGTGAATAACGCGAAGACTGCAACGGAGACGATGAAGCAGATGAGGAACGAGCCCCATTTCGTCCGCTCGCTTACTCCGTGCCAGAGCGGCAAAGTATCTTGAGATGATTCGCCGGACAAGCCAAGCCAGGATGAAAATTTAGTCATTATGAAAGATCCTCTCGGCAAGGGGATATACATACAAGAAGATTAGATACTATCTGTTAGCATCACTTTCACAGTACGGTTCAAGTTGAGCATTGCGCAATCATACTTTTGACTAACTAGGACGTCTGGCCGGCAGTGTGGCATGTGGCGGAATACGTCAAAGTTTCAACGATCGCATAAGGCGGAAAGATGAAACCGAGCCCGTCACTAGCGCGACAATTCATGACCTGATGCCATCGGGTTCCATAGAAGCGGGCGTTCCGGAAATCCATCGTTTGGCCATGCATTTAGGTTGCTAATGACCCATGTAAGAACTTCAGTGGCATCGCATCATGCTTGACAGATTCGAACACTGCTGAGGAGGGGCCTGAAGCAATGGAAGTCGAGGGGTTTGATCCCGGGTGTCGTCGCCTATGAAAATCCTTGCAAGGACTCATGCGGCGATGACAGTTTTCGGTGTCTTGTTGGGGCGTGGCCATGTACAAGTTGATTCGCCCAACTTAAGAGTACGGGAGCATGAGAAATCGGGAAAAAGAATGGCGGCAACCAAGTGGTTGCCGCCATTCGTAGCACTTAGGCCTTGAAGCGCTCGATGGAGCGAGCCAGCTCGGCTTCGGCGGCCTCGCGGCCCTCCCAGCCCTCAGCCTTAACCCACTTGCCTGGCTCCAGGTCCTTGTAGCGGGTGAAGAAGTGCTCGATCTCCTTGATCAGCCACTCGTCGATGTCCTCGAGCTCCTTGATGTGGTCAAAGCGCTTGTCCGAAGGAACGCACAGCAGCTTGGCATCTCCGCCGCCGTCGTCGGTCATGTTGAACACGCCGATCGGGCGGGCCTCAACCACAACACCCGGGATCAGGTCGACGCCCGGGATGTACACCATGGCGTCCAGCGGATCGCCGTCTTCGCCCAGGGTGTCGTCGAAGTAGCCGTAGTGGGTTGGGTACTGCATCGAGGTGAACAGCACGCGGTCCAAACGCAGACGGTGGGTCTCGTGGTCGATCTCGTACTTGACGCGCGATCCGGTAGGGATCTCGATGGTCACGTCGTGGCTCATGAAAAGCACACTCCTAAACTAGTCTTAGGGTTATCCGCCCTTAAGCGTAT
Source organism: Arthrobacter sp. YC-RL1 (assembly GCF_001454985.1). Taxonomy (NCBI): domain Bacteria; kingdom Bacillati; phylum Actinomycetota; class Actinomycetes; order Micrococcales; family Micrococcaceae; genus Arthrobacter; species Arthrobacter sp. YC-RL1. Next base: position 50,662 of record NZ_CP013297.1, on the reverse strand, counting down.
CGCCCCCGGGCGCTGCCTTGATAAACCCGCGAAAGGAATGTCACCGCATGAACACCGCCGCCCGTCGCGTGATCACACTGGGCGCGGCCGTGGTTGCGGTGGTGGGCATGGTGCTGGCCATGCTGTTCGCACCGCGTTTTTTCACCGGTGAACCTGAAGCCTTCTACACCCCAGCCAGCGCGCAGATTGCGGAAAACGCCCCAGTCACCGTGCAGGACCTGAACCCGGATGCGGTCATGCCGGACACCGCCGTGTTCACCGCCCAGCTGGACGCGATCCTGGCGGACCAAGGTGATGGAACGAAGTTCACCGCCCAGGTGGTGGATGTCGCGACCGGCACAGTGCTTTATGACAAGAACTCGACCGCCAACGGCACCCCTGCCTCCAGCCTGAAGGTGGTCACCGCCCTGGCGGCCGTGGATGTGCTGGGCGCCGACACCCAGCTGGCCACCAGTGTTTGGCTGGACGGGGACACCCTGGTGCTGCGCGGCGGGGGAGATGTGCTGCTGGGCGACGGCGCCTCGGATCCGTCCTCCACCAAGGGCTACGCGGGACTCGCAACGCTGGCCGAAAAGACGGCCGCCGAGCTGGAAAAGCGCGGTGTGGACTCCGTGAAGCTGTGGCTGGACGACTCGCTGTTCGGCACCGCGCAGTCCAACCCGGACTGGGACAAGTCCCTGTTCACCTCGAACAACATCGCGCCGGTCTACCCGCTGGCGCACTATGCGGGCCGTTCGAGCGAGAACCTCGCCTCCCCGTATCAGCAGGATTCGGCGCAACAGGCGCGCCAGGTATTCGCCGCCGCGCTGGGTTCCTCGGTCACGGTGGCGCAGGGCGGGCGCGGTGCCTACGAGGGCGGCGAGCAGGTCGCCGAGGTGCGCTCGGCCCCGCTGCGCGACGTCGTCAAGCACATGCTGCTGGTCTCGGACAACTACATCGCCGAGACCCTGGGCCGGCTGGTGGCCCTGGCCGAGGGGCTCCCTCCGGAACAGGCAGGGCCCGCGGTAGCCAAGGCCGCAGGGGAGCACGGCGCCCAGGGCCTGGCGCTGTCCGACGCCAGCGGGCTGGCCGCTGCCAACCAGATTTCGCCCGCGGCGTTGACCACGGTGCTGCGCTCGGCGGCCACCAGCGGCAAGGCTGGACTGCGCGAGCTGGTCTACTCGCTGCCGGTGGCCGGATACAACGGCACGCTGAGGCAGCGGCTGGGCGGCGACGCGACCCTGGGAATGGTCCGCGCTAAAACCGGTTCGCTGACCGGGGTGGCCACGCTGACCGGCATGACGCCGACTAAGGACGGCAGGCTGCTGGCCTTCTCCATCTTCGCCAACCAGCCGGACGGAACGCTCGCACCGCACAAGCCAATCATCGACCAGGCAGTCACCGCCATCCGCGGCTGCGGCTGCCGGACATAGTCAGGAGCACGCATGAAGCAATTCATTGACTGGGACGTCGCTGTCGGAACCGCCAAGACCCTGATGCCGGCCGGCCCGGCCATCGACGGACGGCAGGCGGCGCGGATTATCGAGGAGCTGCGCATCGCCGGCGGCCAGGGCCTGGTCGAAGCGGAGAAGATCTCCCTGCTGAGCTCTACCGCGCCATCCCAGACCCTCGTGGTGGACCGCGCCGGCTGGGCCAAGGCGGTCAGCCAGAACTTCGCGGCGATGCTCCCGGAGGGTATCGACGCCCCGGGCGCGGTGCCGCTGGTCGCCGGCGCCGAGCTCGGCGCGGTGCTCGCGGTGCTCGGCACCCGTGTACTGGGCCAGTTCGACCCGTTCGTCGGCCCCCGGCTGCTGCTCAACGCCCCGACCATCACCCAGCTGCGCGGCGAACTGAACCTGAACGCCAAGGACTTCTACCTGTGGATCGCCACCCATGAGCAGACCCACCGACTGCAGTTCGAGCATGCGCCGTGGATTCCCGGGGTCATGAAGCAGACCCTGGCCGAGGTGTTCGAGCCGCTGCGCGGCACCACGCATTCGATCAACGACCTCGGTTCCAAGCTCAAGGCCATGAAGTCGGAGGTCAGCGAGCTGACCAGCATCATGTCGGTGCTGGAGGGTCACGCCATGGTGGTGATGAACGACGTGAAGTCCATCGGCACCATCAAGACCATCCGCCGCCGCTTCGAGGCGCGCGGGGAGAACCGTTCGGCGCTGGCCACCCTGGTTGGCAAGCTGCTGGGCATGGAGGCCAAGGCGCTGCAGTACAAGCGCGGGGCGAAGTTCGTGCGCCACCTGGTCGACGAGATGGGCTACGAAGGCTTCAACACGATCTTCAGCGAACGCGAGCTGTTTCCCAGCGCCAAGGAGCTGGACCACCCCGAACGCTGGCTGGCCCGCACCCGATGAGCCGCGCCATTGACCGGGCGCGCCACGCGGTCGCCGCGGCGGCGCCCACCGGACTGAGCTTGGCCGCGGTTTCCGGCGGGGCGGATTCGCTGGCCCTGGCGGTCGCCGCCAGCCAGCTGCCCGGGGACTTCGGGGCGGTCATCGTGGACCACGGGCTGCAGGCCGGCAGCGCCCAGGTCGCGGTCCGGGCGGCAGGGCAGTGCCGCGAACTCGGGCTGGAGCCGGTGCTGGTGCTGCGGGTGGACACCCGCCCCGACGAGGCCTCGGCCCGCACCGCCCGCTACGAAGCCTTCGACCGGGCGCTTCAATCCACCGGAGCGCAGCGCATCCTGCTCGGGCATACCCGGGACGACCAGGCCGAACAGGTGCTGCTGGGGCTGCTGCGCGGCTCCGGCACGCGGTCGCTGGCCGGCATGCCGGCGGTGCGCGGGGCCTACGCGCGCCCGCTGCTCGACCTGAGCAGGCAGGACACCGAGCAGATCTGCGCCGGCGCCGGGCTGGAGTACTGGGAGGATCCCAGCAATACGGACACCTCCTACCGCCGCAACCTGGTGCGCAGCGAGATCCTTCCCTACCTGCGCGGACAGCTGGGCGAACACATCCCGCAGGCGCTGGCGCGCACCGCGCAGCTTGCCGCGGCGGACGCCGACGCGCTGGACCAGTGGGCCGGCCGGGCCTGGGCCGAGCACGGGACCAACCTGAAGTCGCTGGCGGCCCTGCCCCCGGCCGTGGCCTCCCGGGTGCTGCGCCTGGCGGCCGCCGATGCAGGCGCCAGGAACCTCGGCCGGGAGCGAACAGCGGCCCTGTGCGCTTTGGCCGGGGTCGGCACCGAAAAGTCCAAATCAGCCGGGCCAGTGCAGTTGGAGGGGAAAATCAGCGCCTACCGCCGGAGCCCGGTGATTGTTTTCACCGACTCGCGCTAAGCAACCACCGGTGAAATGTGGCACTCTAGGTAGGTACCACACCTCTAGAATCAGGAGAACCCTCGTGGATTCCAATGCCGTCAAGGCCGATCTGACACACGTTCTGTACACCAAGGAAGAAATCCAGGCCCGCGTCGAAGAACTGGCAGCGCAGATCGACAAGGACTACCAGGGTCGCGACATCCTCGTCGTCGGCGTGCTGAAGGGCGCGGTCATGATCATGGCCGACCTGGTGCGCGCACTTGATTCCCACGTGAGCATGGACTGGATGGCCGTGTCCTCCTACGGTTCCGGCACCCAGTCCTCCGGCGTGGTACGCATCCTGAAGGACTTGGACTCGGACCTCATGGGCAAGCACGTGCTCATCGTCGAGGACATCATCGATTCGGGCCTGACCCTGTCCTGGCTCAAGGCGAACCTGGAGTCGCGCGGCCCGGCCAGCGTCGAGATCTGCGCGCTGCTGCGCAAGCCCGCAGCCGCCAAGGTCGAGATCGACGTGAAGTACGTCGGCATGGATATTCCCAACGAATTCGTCGTCGGGTACGGTCTGGACTACGCGGAGAAGTACCGCAACCTTGACTGCGTGGGCACCCTTGCCCCGCACATCTACGAGTAGGGAACTTTTCGCGCCGGCCGGGCGTTGAGAAGAATCGAAGGTGGCGTGCCCCGGACGCCATGACAGCGGGTGAGGGAGATGCGTAGGGCGCGGGACCCGGCGGATCAATGAAAACAAAGAAGCTATTTAACAGCTGGATCATTTGGGTTCTCGTGGGCGTCGTTGCAGTCGTCCTGTTCCTGCCGATGGTTTTCGGCAACAACACGGCGAAGATCGACACTTCGCAGGGCCTGCATGAGCTGTCCAGCGGCAATGTGACCCAGGCGAAGATCTTCGACGGAGACCAGCGCGTGGACCTGACGCTGCGCAACGCCCTGACCGTCGACGGCGTCGAAAAGGGCACCAGCGTCAGCTTCTTCTACTCCTCGGCCCGCGCCGTGCAGGTGGTCGACGCGATCAACGACGCGAAGCTGGACAAGTTCACCGACCAGCCGGTGGAAAGCAACTGGCTGCTGTCGATGCTCGGCGTGATCGTGCCGTTCCTGCTGATCGCCGGCATCTTCTGGTTCATCCTCGCCCGCTCCCAGGGCGGCGGCTCCAAGGTCATGCAGTTCGGCAAGTCCAAGGCGAAGCTGATCACCAAGGACATGCCGCAGGTGACCTTCAAGGACGTCGCCGGCGCCGACGAGGCAGTGGAGGAGCTCCACGAAATCAAGGAGTTCCTGCAGGAACCTGCGAAGTTCCAGGCCGTGGGCGCCAAGATCCCCAAGGGCGTGCTGCTCTACGGCCCTCCGGGCACCGGCAAGACCCTGCTGGCCAAGGCAGTGGCCGGCGAGGCCCAGGTGCCGTTCTACTCGATCTCCGGCTCGGACTTCGTCGAGATGTTCGTCGGAGTGGGCGCCTCGCGCGTTCGCGATTTGTTCGAGCAGGCCAAGAACAACTCCCCGGCCATCATCTTCGTCGACGAGATCGACGCGGTGGGCCGCCACCGCGGCGCCGGCATCGGCGGCGGCAACGACGAGCGCGAGCAGACGCTGAACCAGCTGCTGGTGGAAATGGACGGCTTCGACGCCACCACCAACGTCATCCTGATCGCCGCGACCAACCGTCCGGACGTGCTGGATCCGGCGCTGCTGCGCCCGGGCCGCTTCGACCGCCAGATCCCGGTGGAGGCGCCGGATCTGAAGGGCCGCGAAGACATCCTGAAGGTGCACGTCAAGGGCAAGCCGATGGATGCCACGGTGGATTTGAACGCGGTGGCCAAGAAGACCCCGGGCTACACCGGCGCCGACTTGGCCAACGTGCTCAACGAGGCCGCGCTGCTAACCGCCCGCTCGAACGCCAACCTGATCGACGACCGCGCGCTGGACGAGGCCATCGACCGCGTGATGGCCGGCCCGCAGAAGCGCACCCGCCTGATGGACGAGCACGAGCGCAAGGTCACCGCCTACCACGAGGGCGGCCACGCGCTGGTCGCCGCGGCGATGAACCAGACCGCGCCGGTCACCAAGATCACCATCCTGCCGCGCGGCCGCGCCCTGGGCTACACGATGGTCGTGCCGGAGTCGGACAAGTACTCGGTGACCCGCAACGAGCTGCTGGACCAGATGGCCTACGCCATGGGCGGGCGCGTCGCGGAGGAGATCGTGTTCCACGACCCGTCCACCGGAGCCAGCAACGACATCGAGAAGGCCACCGCCACCGCGCGCAAGATGGTCACCGAATACGGCATGAGCGAGAAGGTCGGTGCGGTGCGCCTGGCCAGTTCCGCCGCCGAGCAGCAGATGGGCACCGGGGCGCGCGAGTACTCCGACGAGATGGCCCACCTGGTCGACGAAGAGGTGCGCCAGCTCATCGAGGGCGCGCACAACGACGCCTACTGGGCGCTGACCACCAACCGCCACGTGCTCGACCGCCTGGCCCTGGCCCTGCTGGAACGCGAGACGCTGAACCAGAAGGAGATCGCGGAGATCTTCTCGGACCTGGTGAAGATCGACAAGCGTGTGGTGTGGCTATCCAACGACGAGCGCCCGGTGCACCCCGAAGGCCCGGTGTTAAGCCCCAAGGAGCGCGCAGCGCAGTCGACCGACTAGGATCGAAGCGTGACTGAAGAAAATCTGATCGACCAGCCGCGCATCGCGGCAGCCGTGCGCGAAATCCTGTTGGCCATCGGCGAGGACCCGGACCGCGACGGCCTGCAGGACACCCCCAAGCGGGTGGCCAAGGCCTACGCGGAATTCTTCGCCGGGCTGCACCAGCGTCCCGAAGAGCACCTGTCCACCACCTTCGACATCGAGCACGACGAGATGGTGCTGGTGAAGGACATCGCGTTCTACTCGACCTGCGAGCACCACCTCGTGCCGTTCTACGGCCGCGCCCACATCGGGTACATCCCGGGCAAGGGCGGCAAGGTCACCGGCCTGTCCAAGCTGGCCCGGCTGGTGGAGGTCTTCGCCCGCCGCCCGCAGGTGCAGGAACGGCTGACCACGCAGATCGTGGACGCCCTGGTCGAGCACCTGAACCCCTCCGGCGCGATCGTCGTCGTCGAATGCGAACACATGTGCATGTCGATGCGCGGCGTGCAGAAGCCGGGCGCGAAGACCGTGACCAGCGCGGTCCGCGGCCAGCTGCGGGAAACCGCCACCCGCGCCGAAGCAATGAGCCTGATTCTCGGAAGGTAACCCCCTATGTCTCTTGGAGCAATCCCGGGCACCGGTCCGGCCACCAGCCCGTTGACCGTGATCCGCAAGATCAAGCAGAAAACCTTTGCCGACCTGCCGACCGACCGCACCCTGGTCATGGGCATCCTGAACGTCACCGAGGACTCCTTCTCCGACGGAGGCGCCTACCTGCAGCGCGAGGCAGCCATCGCGCAGGGCCTGAAGCTGCTCTACGCCGGCGCCGACATCATCGACGTGGGCGGGGAATCCACCCGCCCCGGCGCCGCCGCGGTGGACCCGGAGATCGAGCAGGAGCGCATCCTGCCGGTCATCGAGGCGCTGGTCAAGGCCGGTGCGGTGGTCTCCGTGGACACCATGCACGTGGACACCGCCCGAGCGGCCATCGCCGCCGGCGCGCACCTGATCAACGACGTCTCCGGGCTGACCTACGAGCCAGGCATGCCGGAGCTGATCGCGCTCACCGGTGTTCCCTACGTGCTGATGCACCGCCGCGGCACCGCGCAGAACATGGTCACCCAGGCCAACTACCAGGATGTGGCAGCCGAGGTGCTGGCCGAGCTGCGCGCGCTGCGCGACGACTTCGTGGCCCGCGGCGTGAAGCCCGAGCAGATCATCCTGGATCCGGGGCTTGGCTTCGCCAAGGACGCCGCGCACAACTGGGCGCTGCTCAAGAGCCTGCAGGCCTTCGAGGACCTGGGCCACCGCGTGCTGGTCGGCACCAGCCGCAAGCGCTTCCTGGGCGAGCTGCTGGCCGAGGGCGGCGCTGCGCGCGAACCGCTGGGCCGCGACGCGGCGACCCTGGCCACCACCGTGCTCGCGGCCGCCGACGGCGCCTGGGCGGTGCGCGTGCATGACGTGCAGGGATCGCGCGACGCCCTGAAAGTCGTGAAGGCCCATGGACCGAATTAGCATTTCCGGGATTTCCGCGATCGGCTACCACGGCGTTTTCGACTTCGAAAAGCGCGACGGGCAGAGCTTCGTCGTCGACGTGGTGCTGCACGTGGACATCTCCCGCGCGGCGGCCAGCGACAACGTCGCCGACACCGTGCACTACGGCGAGGTCAGCGAGCTGGTGGTCGCCCAGATCCAGGCCGGTCCCTGGGACCTGATCGAGAAGCTCGGCAGCGAGATCGCCGAGGCGATCCTGGCCGCCTACCCGACCGTGGCCACCGTGGAGGTCGTGGTGCACAAGCCGCAGGCGCCGATCCCGGTGCCGTTCAGCGACGTGAGCATTTGCCTGGTCCGCCACCAGACGCTGCACACCGCGGTCATCGCGCTGGGCGCCAACCTGGGCGACCCGCAGGCCACGCTGGCCGCCGCCGTGGCCGAGCTCGGCGAGGAAGTCCAGATCCTGAAGGTCTCCCCGCTGGCTGTCACCAAGCCCGTGGGCGGCCCGCCGGACCAGCCGGACTACACCAACCAGGTCATCGAGGTGCGCACGCAGCGCTCCCCGCATGAGCTGCTGGATCTGTGCCAGCGCATCGAGGCCGCGCACCACCGCACCCGCGAGGTGCGCTGGGAGGCGCGCACGCTGGATCTGGACCTGATCACCTACGACCACCTGGTGCTCGAGGACCCGAGGCTGACGCTGCCGCATCCGCGCGCCGCCATCCGTGGCTTCGTGCTGGCCCCGTGGAGCTGGATGGACCCGGACGCCGTGCTCGGCGGCCAGCTGGTCTCCCGGCTCGCGCAGCAGGCGGCGGACACCAAGGACATCATCCGGCTATGACCCGGCTGAAGGTTCTCTCGCTGGTGTGGTGCACCCTGCTCGGGGCGGTCCTGGGCTGGGTGGCGCTGCGCCTGTTCGTCGCGGCGGGGCATTCAACCCCGGTGCTGGACTACACGGCGCTGTATTCGCTCGGCGCGGTGTGCGCGGTGGTGCTGTTCCTGGGCATCCGGGTCAAGCGCTCGACCCTGGGCAAGGCCCACTTCGACGCGATCGCCGCGGCCCGCACCCTGGTGCTGGCCCAGGCGGCGGCCTACGCCGGCGCGCTGATCACCGGCTGGCATCTGCCGGCGCTGGTCAACCTGTGGGTGAACGCCGGCGCCTCGCCGAGCCTGACCCGCGCCATCGTGCTGGCCGGAGCCGGCCTGTTCATGGTGGTCATCGGGTATGTCGTGCAGCACCTTTGCAAACTTCCACCCGAAGATCCGGAGGACAATACCGATGGAATCGCCGATGGAACGGTCACCGAATGACTTCCGGCCGGTCGCTCCCGAATACTTCACCGTCAAGCTGATCGGCTGGGCGCTGAACACCGCCCTGTACCTGCTGATCGCGCTGGTGCCGCTGATCCTGCGGCTGTTCGGCGTGCAGACCCCGAACTGGCTGGCCATCGCGCCGCCGCTGGCGGTGCTGCTCGTCGCCCTGCTGGTGCTACGCCTGCTGCGCCGCCGAGTGCGGGCGCTGGGCTACCTGGAGCGCGAGGAGGATCTCGTGGTGCGCTCCGGGGTGATGTGGCGCAAGCAGCTGGTCATCCCCTACGGGCGCATGCAGTACGTGGAAGTCACCAGTGGTCCGCTGGAACGCAAGTACGGGCTGTGCAAGCTCACCTTGAACACCGCCTCCGGCTCCGCCACCGCAGTGATCCCCGGCCTTGGGCAGCGCACCGGCGAAGACCTGCGCGAACGGCTGAGCGCCGCGGGCGAAGCGAAGATGTTATGACCGACCAGTGGCAGCGGGTCCATCCGGCCAGCCCGTTTGTGCGCGGCTGGGTGGCCATCGTGGGCCTGGCCTACATCTACTGGCAGAACACCAATGACCTGACGCTGGCCGAGCGGCTCAGCGGCGAAAGGCTGCGCTGGACCGTGGTCATCGGTGCGGGAGCGCTGCTGGTGGTGCTCGTGTTCTACGCCCTGTCCTGGTATTTCACCCGCTACATGATCACCCCGAGCCACGTGTACGTGAACTCCGGGATGATCTTCCGCAGCCAGAAGCAGGCGCGCATCGACAGGGTGCAGGGAATCGAGGTGGCGCAGCCGCTGGTGGCCCGGCTCCTGGGCCTGGCCGAACTGCACTTCGACGTGGCCGACGGCAGCCAATCCATGCTGCGGCTGTCCTTCCTGCGCAAGGCCGACGCGCAGCAGCTGCGCGCGCTGATCCTGGACCGGGCGCACGCAGCCCGGGGAGGCCAGGCGCAGCCGGACGTGCCGGAAACGGAACAAGCTCCCCACGACGTCGCACCGGCCGGTGCCGCGCCGGAGACCGGTGTGCTGATGGCCAAGGTGCCCCACGGCAGGCTGCTCGCCTCCCTGTTCCTGCGCATGCCCACCGTCATCGGCCTGCTCAGCGCGCTGGCCCTGGGCATCATGACGCTCAGCGGCATCGGCGGCATGGTGGCCGGCTTGATCCCGGCGCTGCTGGCCTTTGGCGGCTGGTTCTACAAGGAGCTGAACAACTCCTGGAACTTCAGCGCCGCGGCCACGGACACCGGGCTGCGCGTCAGCCGCGGCCTGGCCGACACCCGCCAGCAGTCCATCCCCGCAGGCCGCGTCCAATCCATCCAAGTCACTTCCCCGGCCCTGTGGCGGCTGCTGGGCTGGTACCGCGTCGAGGTCAACGCGCTGGGCGTCGGCTCGCAGGAGGAGGCCCAGAACCTGCTGGTGCTGCCGGTCGGGGACTTCGACGCGGTTGCCCGGGTCATGGGCATCCTGTTGCCGGACTTCGGGGTGGAGAACCAGCGCAAGGTGCTGTTCACCGCGATCAACTCCGGAGGCGAGGAGCACGGATTCACGCTGTCCCCGCAGCGGGCCAGGCCGCTGTCACCGGGGGCGTGGAAAAACCAGGGGTTCCTGGCCACCGACACCACAGTGATTACCCGCTACGGCTGGCTCGCCCGGGTCACCGCCTTCACCGCGCACAACCGGGTGCAGGGCCTGATGCTGCGCCAGGGCCCGCTGGAGCGCCGCCGGCAGCTGGCGGGGCTGCGCATCTACAGCGCCGGCGGCACTGTCACCGGCTACATACAGCAGGTGGATGCCCAAATCGCTGGTAAGTTCTTTGAGGAACAATCCCGCCGCATCGCCGGCAGGTAATTTTTCGTCGCGGAAGGTAGGACGTGGACGCACCACGCTTGGGAATCGGCATCATCTCCGCCGGCAAGGTCGGCACGGTGCTCGGCGCCGCCCTGGCCGCCAGCGGCCACCGGATCACCGGAATCCATGCGGTCTCGCAGGATTCGAAGGACCGCGCGGACGCGCTGCTGCCCGGGGTCGAGATCCTGGACCCGGCAGAGATCCTGCGGCGCAGCGAACTGGTGCTGTTCGCCGTGCCCGACGACGTGCTCGGCGAACTGGTGGCGGGGCTTGCCGCCGCAGGGCACTTCACCAGCGGGCAGCTGATTGCCCACACCGCCGGACGCTACGGCACCGGGATCCTGCAGCCGGCGCTGGATACCGGCGCCTTTGGGCTGGCCATCCACCCGGCCATGACCTTCACCGGCATGAGCATGGACCTGCAGCGGTTGACCGACTGCGTCTTCGCGGTGACTGCCGACGAGATCATGCTGCCGGTGGCCCAGGCGCTGGTGGTGGAGATGCGCGGGGAGCCGGTGGTCATCGCCGAGCAGGACCGCGTCAGCTACCACGCGGCGCTGGCCCACGCCGCCAACCACCTGAACACCATCACCGCGCAGTCCGCGGACATGCTGCGCCGCATCGGTGTCGAAGAGCCGTCGAATACGCTGCGCGCGCTGATGTACGCGAGCCTGGACAACGCGCTGCGCTCGGGAGCCGGTGCGCTGACCGGCCCGGTGTCCCGCGGGGACGTCGGAACGGTGCAGGCGCACCTGTCCGCGCTGGAATCCGATCCGGCGGAAACCAACGACAGCTACCGCAGCCTCTCGCGCGCCACCGCGCTGCGGGCGGCCGCCCGGGGCCTGATATCCCAGCCGACGCTTGAGGAACTGCTGCGAGTTCTAGAATAAGAGGGTGAAAACCCCAAAAATCGTCAAGACCCGCAGCGAATTGAAGGCAGCCATTGCCGAAGCAAACCCGGGGTCCCTGGGCTTTGTCCCGACCATGGGCGCCCTGCACGACGGGCACGCGTCGCTGTTCAAGGCGGCCCGCGAGGAAAACGAGCTCGTTGTCATCTCGGTCTTCGTGAACGAGCTGCAGTTCAACGACGCCGCCGACTACTCCAAGTACCCGCGCACCCTGGACTCCGACGTCCAGCTGGCCGCCGGCGCCGGCGTCGACATCGTGTTCGCGCCCGAGGCGCAGGAAATCTACCATGCGGGGCTGCCGCTGATCCGGCTGAATTCCGGTGCACTGGGCGAGATGTACGAGGGCGCCTCCCGCCCGGGGCATTTCGACGGGATGCTGGCCGTGGTGGCCAAGCTGCTGCACCTGGCCGACCCGCGCCAGGGCGAATACCGCGCCTACTTCGGGCAGAAGGACGCCCAGCAGGTCGTGCTGATCCAGCGTATGGTCGCCGACCTTGACTACGCGGTGCAGCTGCGTTCGGTGCCGATCGTGCGCAGCGAAAAAGGCTTGGCTCTGTCCAGCCGCAATGCGCTGCTCAACGAGGAACAGCTGCAGGCCGCCCTGGTGCTGCACCGGGCGATATCGCTGATCGCCGGCCGGGCAGCCCGCCACGAGCCGCTGAACCTGGAGGACGCCATCGGCATGTTCCAGATGGAGCCGCTGGTGGAGCTCGACTACTTCGTGGTGGTCGATCCGGCCAACCTGCAGGAACTGGCGTTCAACTGCCAGGACACCCCCTTCACCGGGGAGGGGCTGATCCTTGTCGCCGCCACCGTGGGCGGCGTGCGGCTGATCGACAACCAGCCGATCTAGGCGAAGCGCTGGGCGGCGTCCGACAGGATCCTGCGGAAGCCTCCCAGCTCGGCCAGCACCTCGGCGCAGGTTTCCTCGCGCTGGACGAATTCCACGGCTTGGCCCGCATAGACGGGGGCCAACGCCACGTCCGCTTCGGCGCGGGCGCGGACCATGCGTTCGCGCAGTTCCTCGGTGGCTTCCAGGGACACGAGGTCATCGGCGTAGCGGTTGCTGAAGTCATTGGCCAAGGCGCGGCCGCCGAACTCAGGGGCCCACGGCAGCTGCTGGGCTATGTCGAAGGCCCGGGTGTAGACGGTGTCATCCAGCCCCGAAGCGCGCACCGCTGCTTTCAGGTTCTCGTGTCCGCTGGCTTCCTTGGTGGACAGGAACCGGGTTCCGATCCAGGCCGCTTCGGCGCCGGCGGCAAGCACTGCGGCGATCCCCGCAGCGGTTCCGATGCCGCCAGCCGCAATCACCGGCTTCTGCGTCTGGGCGCAGGCCAGTTGCAGCAGCGGCAGCGTCCCGGATTTATTGCGGCCGTGTCCGCCGCCTTCGCCGCCCCGGGCGATGACGATGTCGATGTCGTCCTGCAGTGCACGTTCCAGGTCTGCGGCGTTGCCAACCTGCATGGCTGTCAGCACGCCCGCTTCGTGGGCCAAGGCCGCGGCGCGGGTGACATCGCCGAAGCTGATTGAAACCAGCGAGGGGCCGTACTCGAGAAACGATTCAAGCGGTGACAGGTCCGCCTCCAGCGCCCAACCCATGAAGCCGACACCCCAGGGAGTGTCGATCTCCGACACGTGGGATGCCTGGGCCTTGATCCACTCGGCAGTGGGCGCCGGGGAGACCCCGATCATCCCGACCCCGCCGGCCGCGCTGACGGCAGCGGCCATGGCACCACCTGCGGCTCCTGCCATGGAAGCATTGAAGATTGGTTCACGGTATCCAAGAAGTTTCTGCAGGTCGCTCATACGCCCAGACTAGATCAGCACCATGAATGTGACCTAGAACGCGGCCCGCCGATTTGAAACATCCGAAAATGACCTGTATAGTTTTTATCTGTTGCCGCAAGGGAAACAGCCCGAAATACACGAGCTGTTCACGCGGTGGCCAATCACTTTTCACTTGAAGATTTCGATCGATTTTGATCGGCTCACGAAGTCTGGTAAGCTTGAAAAGTTGCTCCGGAGCGAAGCAGCTCGAACCCTTCGGGTTCGGGATGCGGTGTCGAGAGTGTTTGTTGTTTGAGAACTCAATAGTGTGCCAAGTTTGTTGATACCAAATTATTTTTTGTTTGGTGAATACGAAACATTTTGCTTGGGATGATGCACCCCCGTGTGTTGTTCCGAGTGTTTTTATTCGCCAGGATTTCATCACCACGTGTGGCTCCGTCTTTTTCCGGTGGGGTTGTGGTGGCTTTTTGTTTTTTATGGAGAGTTTGATCCTGGCTCAGGATGAACGCTGGCGGCGTGCTTAACACATGCAAGTCGAACGATGAAGCCCAGCTTGCTGGGTGGATTAGTGGCGAACGGGTGAGTAACACGTGAGTAACCTGCCCCTGACTCTGGGATAAGCCCGGGAAACTGGGTCTAATACCGGATATGACTTTTGACCGCATGGTTGAGGGTGGAAAGATTTATCGGTTGGGGATGGACTCGCGGCCTATCAGCTTGTTGGTGAGGTAATGGCTCACCAAGGCGACGACGGGTAGCCGGCCTGAGAGGGTGACCGGCCACACTGGGACTGAGACACGGCCCAGACTCCTACGGGAGGCAGCAGTGGGGAATATTGCACAATGGGCGCAAGCCTGATGCAGCGACGCCGCGTGAGGGATGACGGCCTTCGGGTTGTAAACCTCTTTCAGTAGGGAAGAAGCGAAAGTGACGGTACCTGCAGAAGAAGCGCCGGCTAACTACGTGCCAGCAGCCGCGGTAATACGTAGGGTGCAAGCGTTATCCGGATTTATTGGGCGTAAAGAGCTCGTAGGCGGTTTGTCGCGTCTATCGTGAAAGTCCGAGGCTCAACCTCGGATCTGCGGTGGGTACGGGCAGACTAGAGTGATGTAGGGGAGACTGGAATTCCTGGTGTAGCGGTGAAATGCGCAGATATCAGGAGGAACACCGATGGCGAAGGCAGGTCTCTGGGCATTTACTGACGCTGAGGAGCGAAAGCATGGGGAGCGAACAGGATTAGATACCCTGGTAGTCCATGCCGTAAACGTTGGGCACTAGGTGTGGGGGACATTCCACGTTTTCCGCGCCGTAGCTAACGCATTAAGTGCCCCGCCTGGGGAGTACGGCCGCAAGGCTAAAACTCAAAGGAATTGACGGGGGCCCGCACAAGCGGCGGAGCATGCGGATTAATTCGATGCAACGCGAAGAACCTTACCAAGGCTTGACATGTTCCAGATCGCCTCAGAGATGGGGTTTCCCTTCGGGGCTGGTTCACAGGTGGTGCATGGTTGTCGTCAGCTCGTGTCGTGAGATGTTGGGTTAAGTCCCGCAACGAGCGCAACCCTCGTTCCATGTTGCCAGCGGGTTATGCCGGGGACTCATGGGAGACTGCCGGGGTCAACTCGGAGGAAGGTGGGGATGACGTCAAATCATCATGCCCCTTATGTCTTGGGCTTCACGCATGCTACAATGGCCGGTACAATGGGTTGCGATACTGTGAGGTGGAGCTAATCCCTAAAAGCCGGTCTCAGTTCGGATTGGGGTCTGCAACTCGACCCCATGAAGTCGGAGTCGCTAGTAATCGCAGATCAGCAACGCTGCGGTGAATACGTTCCCGGGCCTTGTACACACCGCCCGTCAAGTCACGAAAGTTGGTAACACCCGAAGCCGATGGCCTAACCACCTTGTGTGGGGGGAGTCGTCGAAGGTGGGACTGGCGATTGGGACTAAGTCGTAACAAGGTAGCCGTACCGGAAGGTGCGGCTGGATCACCTCCTTTCTAAGGAGCTAACCAGTTTTGGTTGCCCATGTCTGTGCCCGAGTGTGGTGCAGGTGGGTTGCTCGAGGGTGGAATGTCAATGAACTCAACACCGGGAAACGGGTTTTCGAGGGCGATCGTGTGGTTGTTTTCGGGGGTTCGGGTGTTGGCATGGTTTGTGTTGTGTGGCGTGTGTGGTTTAGTACGCAGTGCCGGCCCTCTTGTGGGGTTGGTGGTGTTGGAAGGGCGCATGGGTCGTGTGATGCGATAGATAATGTTTGGTGCACTGTTGGGTTTTGAGGCAACAAGCCTCCTGGCCGCCTGGTCCCTTTGTGGGGTTTGGTGGGTTGGGTGCTTGGTGTTTCGGTGTTTGTCCTGTGTCTGCTGGCATGGTGTCCTGGCTGGTCCTTTTGGGGCTGGTGTGTGGGGTGCTGTGGTTGGGGGTGCGGGGTTGTTGTTTGGGAACTGTATAGTGAACGCGAGCATCTTGCAGACAAGATGAGCTGTGCGTGCCTGTCCTGGGTGTGTGTGGTGTTTGAGTCTTGTTTGTAGTGATTTTGTTGATTGTTTTATAGCTCAATTTTTGAGAACTTTGTTTTGTGTTGAAGTTTTTAAGGGCGCACGGTGGATGCCTTGGCATCAAGAGCCGATGAAGGACGTGGGAATCTGCGATAAGCCTGGTGGAGTCGATAACCGGACGTTGAGGCCAGGATTTCCGAATGGGGGAACCCCGCACCATGTTATGTGGTGTGACCTGCAGCTGAATGTATAGGCTGTGTGGAGGGAACGCGGGGAAGTGAAACATCTCAGTACCCGCAGGAAGAGAAAACAATAGTGATTCCGTTAGTAGTGGCGAGCGAACGCGGATGGGGCTAAACCGGTTGGTGTGTGATAGCGGATAGGCGTTGCATCATCGGGGTTGTGGGGTCCACATGTACCAGTTCTATCTACGCTGGTGGGATGAGGTGCAGGCGTATAGGTGAATCGGTTGGAATGCCGGACCAGAGAGGGTGATAGTCCCGTAGGTGTAATGCGTGTCTGCCGTTCTTGTGTGGATGCCCGAGTAGCACGGGGCCCGTGAAACCTTGTGTGAATCTGCCAGGACCACCTGGTAAGCCTGAATACTACTTGATGACCGATAGTGAATCAGTACCGTGAGGGAATGGTGAAAAGTACCCCGGGAGGGGAGTGAAATAGTACCTGAAACCGTGCGCTTACAATCCGTTAGAGCAGCCACTTGTGGTTGTGATGGCGTGCCTTTTGAAGAATGAGCCTGCGAGTTAGTGTTACGTCGCGAGGTTAACCCGTGGGGGGAAGCCGTAGCGAAAGCGAGTCTGAATAGGGCGAGTGAGTGGCGTGATCTAGACCCGAAGCGAAGTGATCTACCCATGGCCAGGTTGAAGCGCGTGTAAGAGCGTGTGGAGGACCGAACCCACTTCAGTTGAAAATGGAGGGGATGAGCTGTGGGTAGGGGTGAAAGGCCAATCAAACTTCGTGATAGCTGGTTCTCCCCGAAATGCATTTAGGTGCAGCGTTGCGTGTTTCTTGCTGGAGGTAGAGCTACTGGATAGGCGATGGGCCCTACAAGGTTACTGACCTTAGCCAAACTCCGAATGCCGGTAAGTCAGAGCGCAGCAGTGAGACTGTGGGGGATAAGCTTCATAGTCGAGAGGGAAACAGCCCAGAACGCCAACTAAGGCCCCTAAGCGTGTGCTAAGTGGGAAAGGATGTGGAGTTGCTGTGACAACCAGGAGGTTGGCTTAGAAGCAGCCACCCTTGAAAGAGTGCGTAATAGCTCACTGGTCAAGTGATTCCGCGCCGATAATGTAGCGGGGCTCAAGCACACCGCCGAAGTTGCGTCATTCAAACATGTCATTGGCCTTTGTGGTCCAGTGGTTTGGATGGGTAGGGGAGCGTCGTGTGGACGGTGAAGTCGCGGTGGAAACCAGCGGTGGAGGCCACACGAGTGAGAATGCAGGCATGAGTAGCGAATGACGGGTGAGAAACCCGTCCGCCGAATGATCAAGGGTTCCAGGGTCAAGCTAATCTGCCCTGGGTTAGTCGGGACCTAAGGCGAGGCCGACAGGCGTAGTCGATGGACAACGGGTTGATATTCCCGTACCGGCGAAGGACCGCCCATACTGAGCAATGGATGCTAACCATGACGGATTCCAGCGTTGATGCCTTTTAGGTGTCTTGTTGGTTGGTGTGGTGGGAACCGATGTTGTGAGGTCAGCGTATTAACAGGTGTGACGCAGGAAGGTAGCCGAGCCAGGCAATGGAATTGACCTGGTCCAAGGGTGTAGGAAGAACGGTAGGCAAATCCGCTGTTCATTGTTTCTGAGACCTGATAGGCGCCCCGTTTGTGGGGTGATTCGGTGATCCTATGCTGCCTAGAAAAGCATCGGCGCGAGGTCCCAGTCCGCCCGTACCCTAAACCGACACAGGTGATCAGGTAGAGAATACTAAGGCGATCGAGAGAATCATGGTTAAGGAACTCGGCAAAATGCCCCCGTAACTTCGGAAGAAGGGGGGCCTGCCCCGTGATGGAGACTTGCTCTCCGGATGCGGGTGTGGGCCGCAGAGACCAGGGGGAAGCGACTGTTTACTAAAAACACAGGTCCGTGCGAAGTCGCAAGACGATGTATACGGACTGACTCCTGCCCGGTGCTGGAAGGTTAAGAGGACCGGTTAGCACACTTGTGTGCGAAGCTGAGAATTTAAGCCCCAGTAAACGGCGGTGGTAACTATAACCATCCTAAGGTAGCGAAATTCCTTGTCGGGTAAGTTCCGACCTGCACGAATGGAGTAACGACTTCCCCGCTGTCTCAACCATGAACTCGGCGAAATTGCAGTACGAGTAAAGATGCTCGTTACGCGCAGCAGGACGGAAAGACCCCGAGACCTTTACTATAGTTTGGTATTGGTGTTCGGTGCAGCTTGTGTAGGATAGGTGGGAGACTGTGAAGCTCGGACGCTAGTTCGGGTGGAGTCATCGTTGAAATACCACTCTGGCTGTACCGGTCACCTAACTTCGGACCATGATCTGGTTCAGGGACAGTGCCTGATGGGTAGTTTAACTGGGGCGGTTGCCTCCTAAAATGTAACGGAGGCGCCCAAAGGTTCCCTCAGCCTGGTTGGCAATCAGGTGTTGAGTGTAAGTGCACAAGGGAGCTTGACTGTGAGAGTGACAGCTCGAGCAGGGACGAAAGTCGGGACTAGTGATCCGGCGGCACCTCGTGGAAGGGCCGTCGCTCAACGGATAAAAGGTACCTCGGGGATAACAGGCTGATCTTGCCCAAGAGTCCATATCGACGGCATGGTTTGGCACCTCGATGTCGGCTCGTCGCATCCTGGGGCTGGAGTAGGTCCCAAGGGTTGGGCTGTTCGCCCATTAAAGCGGTACGCGAGCTGGGTTTAGAACGTCGTGAGACAGTTCGGTCCCTATCCGCTGCGCGCGTTGGAAATTTGAGAAGGGCTGTCCTTAGTACGAGAGGACCGGGACGGACGAACCTCTGGTGTGTCAGTTGTACTGCCAAGTGCATCGCTGATTAGCTACGTTTGGAAGGGATAACCGCTGAAAGCATCTAAGCGGGAAGCCTGCTTCGAGATGAGATTTCCATCCACTTTGTGTGGGTGAGGCCCCCAGCTAGATTACTGGGTTGATAGGCAGGATGTGGAAGCAAGGACCAAAGACTTGTGTAGCTGACCTGTACTAATAGGCCGATGGCTTACAACACACTATCAAAACAGTGTGTCAACAAAATACGTTTTTCTGATTGTTCGCGTTCACTATGCGGTTACGAGACAACAACCTCGAACCACAAAAAGTAAGAGACTTTGCAAGGACGAATCCACCGGATTACCAGTGGTTTGTGTGCTTCGTGATTGTTACGGCGGTCATAGCGTGGGGGAAACGCCCGGTCCCATACCGAACCCGGAAGCTAAGGCCCATTGCGCCGATGGTACTGCACTCGTGAGGGTGTGGGAGAGTAGGTCACCGCCGGACTTAACTTGTGGTGGGAGGCTCCAACAGTGTTGGGGCCTTCTGCTGTTTAACCGGTGGATCCACCTGGCCGGGACGGCCTGGCTGGGTGGCTGGTGCGGTGGGGGAGCGGTGGCTCCCCCGTTTTGTTGTTTAAGCGGGGGTTTTCGGTGGCGGCGCGGTGCCTTCTGGGCGGTTTGGGGTGCTGTCCTGCGGCCGGCCCCGTGGGGATGGCGTGGGGCAAGGCAGTTTGGTAGTGGGGGAGCAGAAGTTCCCCCGTTTTCCTGTTTAAGCGGAGTTCAGCTGCAAGGTTAACTTTTAGTGCTCTGTGTCGAGTTGTCCAATACCGGGACTCGGCCCCTCAAGCTGCGGAGCTTATGTTGGCAGTATTCTGCTGATTAGCTAGTCGAAATCTATGAACCTTGAGTTGGCGATGCTAATTCGGCAGTATTCTACCGAATTGTTTACCTCTTGAGGCTATGATGATTAGACTGCTACTTACGGCGATATTCTGCCGGTCTGGAGATTCTCATGAGTTCATTGTCGGAGATCGGCGCAGTGATTCAATCAGTGCGTAAGGAGAACGGCCTTACTCAGGAACAGCTTGCCGACCTGGCGGGAATCTCTGAACGAACATTGAGATCGATGGAAAGTGGGCAGGGCAACCCATCTTTTAGCGCCGTTGTTTCAACTGCATCCGTATTGGGAATAAAGCTCATGGTGGAGAAGTGACCTACGAACTTCAGGATCTCAAACAAGTACAAGAGGCGGATGTCTACTACGAGGATGTATTGCCGGGAAGCTAGTTCGACGTCAAGACGGCAGCGTGGTGTTCTCCTACTCCGACTCATATTTGGCTTCGGGTGCACCGCGCATTGCATCCTCTTTGCCGACCCGCGAAGGGCCGTATACCGGCGCACGGGGTGCCCTTCCCTCCTTCTTCTCAGGGATGCTTCCTGAGGGTCACAGGCTCACAGTGCTGAAGCATGCGGCTAAGACGAGCATGTCAGACGAGCTGACACTGCTCATGATCGTAGGGGCGGATACACCGGGCAACGTCAGCATCGTCCCTGCCGGAACAGCGCTGACGCAACCGCCGGCACTTGCAGAATTTTTGAAACCTTCTGAACTGGACTTCACAGCCTTGGCGAAGTCGCTTGATCTGCACTCAATTCCTGGGGTTCAGGAAAAGATCAGCGCCACGATGCTTACTACGCCGATGTCATTGGCTGGGAATGCATACATGCTCAAATTGGATCCACGCGATCATCCACATCTCATCGTAAATGAAGCAGCACCTCTCGCTGCAGCAAGGTTTCTGAAACTCCCTGTCGTGAAGAGCAAGCTGGTCCATGACGCGCATCAACTTGGAGGACTGCTGGTTGAACGTTTCGGCAGAGTGTACAGAGCTGGTGTATCTGGATCGAAGAAGTTGGCATTGGATGACGCTACGCAGGTGCTGAACCCTCCACCGAGCGCGAAGTACTTGGTAACCTCCGAGGAAGTATCCGAAGCCCTGGCTCGGAATTGGCACGCTCGACTCCTTGCCAAGAGGAACCTCTACATTCAGTTTCTCTTCGCATGGCTCAGTGGCAACGGTGACTTACATGGAAAGAACGTATCCATGCTGGCTGGCCAAGACGGACGCTTCGCGATTGCACCAATTTACGATGTTCCGTGCACTTTAATCTATGGCGACGATACATTGGCCCTCACGGTTGCGGGCAAGACAAAGAACCTCCGCCGTAAGCACTGGGAAGAGTTTGCGCGGGTACTCGGCCTGACCGATAAAGCCGCAGCTTCCGCAAACTAGCTGGCCCTGAGGGCAGCGAACAGCATCGACCTGAGCGCGCTTCCTTTCAGTGGATCTCCTCTACGCGGGACACAAAGGGAGCTGCGTTTTCGCCGGCTAGCAGTCAGCTGAAGCATCAGTCGTTACATGCTCGGTGCTATTCTCGGGAAATCTTCTTCGGGCGCTAGTTCTCTTGGCTCGTTCGTAGCCAAACGAGCAGTCTTGGGCAGAGGTAGCCAGTTTCATCGTTGATCCTGCTGTGGCGCGAAGGCGGAACGGTTGCTCGCCCCATACTGGCGTTCCTTGGACGAGTGGTGTCCACAAAACTGAATGATCGAGCGTTGGCGAACACTAGTTTGCATGCACACCTGTTGTTGGCCGGGAATCCAGGTTCACGCCATACGTTGCCTTCGCCGAGCTAGCACACTCTTTCGCTCATGCATTACTATCGAACCCGCATCACGGCAGATCTGCTGGCCTGAGGGCAGGCAACGGTCAAAGACCTCTTATCGGTGTGAATATCTGCAAACTGCAGGGGAAATCGTCCAGCATGTTGCCCAGAAGGCCACGGCGTTCTACCTATGGTAGGGCCGAGACTAATTTACGCGCCTTGGTCTGAAGCTGGCGCTGAACGGGCAACAGAGGTTCTAGAAGCCTTTCGCCCCGATGGGCAGCGCCGGCTATCGGAAGCACAGCAGGCCCGCACGCTTCGCTTCCAGCCACATGCCATACTCCGTCTTGCCAACCATACCTTTGCAAGTAGACGGATCGAAAGTACGTTCGAGTGAGCCAGTCGTGGTTCCCTGCGGGTAACTGCAGCTCCGGCAACCGGAGGCTCTTGACTTCGAACCGCGGCGGAAGCAACCCGATCAATAGATGCTGCCGGGCGCTCACAGGTGTTGGCGGGTTGCCAGAATGCCGGTGCCAGCAGAACCGATGTACTACGAGATATTGCAACTGCGCAGAATTGGCAAGGTCGTTTGGAAGAACGATCATGAGCTCTGCACCGTGACTGAAGTTTGGGCAGAGCGCGGCGAAGTACTGGTGCAATATTGAGACTGCCTAAGAGTGCCCCATCAAAATCATTGGAAGCAGGGATCTTAATACAGGCTCCCCAGATGCAGCAGGCTGTCGTGCACGGGGTGGGAGTCTTATGGGCCTTCGCCGGCAAGGACGTTTCGCAAGTTTCCGGAAGGTGATTCCAGGAGCGTGAAAGGGCCGGCCCGGGGTCGGGCGGAATCCACACTGTAGATTGCTGCCCATCAGTCGACTGGGCTCGTTATTGCTTCCTGCGCCTATGGGCATACAAAAAACATCGATTATCGGGATCCAGAAATGGCCTCGTTTTTATGTGTCCACGCTCACCGCCCCGCAGCACCCCGCCGATTTGCAGACCCCCGACAACCCGTGTATAGTTTTTCCTTGTCGCCACGAGCCGGACGGAACACCAACCGACCAGGACGAGGCGGCGAAAACCCCGGAAAATCAAGGTTTTCCACACCATGTGTGGATAAGCTGGAATTGAATGGGAATCAAAGAATACTGGTTCAAATCACAAAGAATCGATTTGACTTTCAGAATTCAATGATTATAGAATATGAATATAACGCTGGACGATATCGCCTCCTGGAATAGGGGTGGCGGAGAACCGGTAAGTGTTTGTTGTTTGAGAACTCAATAGTGTGCCAAGTTTGTTGATACCAAATTATTTTTTGTTTGGTGAATACGAAACATTTTGCTTGGGATGATGCACCCCCGTGTGTTGTTCCGAGTGTTTTTATTCGCCAGGATTTCATCACCACGTGTGGCTCCGTCTTTTTCCGGTGGGGTTGTGGTGGCTTTTTGTTTTTTATGGAGAGTTTGATCCTGGCTCAGGATGAACGCTGGCGGCGTGCTTAACACATGCAAGTCGAACGATGAAGCCCAGCTTGCTGGGTGGATTAGTGGCGAACGGGTGAGTAACACGTGAGTAACCTGCCCCTGACTCTGGGATAAGCCCGGGAAACTGGGTCTAATACCGGATATGACTTTTGACCGCATGGTTGAGGGTGGAAAGATTTATCGGTTGGGGATGGACTCGCGGCCTATCAGCTTGTTGGTGAGGTAATGGCTCACCAAGGCGACGACGGGTAGCCGGCCTGAGAGGGTGACCGGCCACACTGGGACTGAGACACGGCCCAGACTCCTACGGGAGGCAGCAGTGGGGAATATTGCACAATGGGCGCAAGCCTGATGCAGCGACGCCGCGTGAGGGATGACGGCCTTCGGGTTGTAAACCTCTTTCAGTAGGGAAGAAGCGAAAGTGACGGTACCTGCAGAAGAAGCGCCGGCTAACTACGTGCCAGCAGCCGCGGTAATACGTAGGGTGCAAGCGTTATCCGGATTTATTGGGCGTAAAGAGCTCGTAGGCGGTTTGTCGCGTCTATCGTGAAAGTCCGAGGCTCAACCTCGGATCTGCGGTGGGTACGGGCAGACTAGAGTGATGTAGGGGAGACTGGAATTCCTGGTGTAGCGGTGAAATGCGCAGATATCAGGAGGAACACCGATGGCGAAGGCAGGTCTCTGGGCATTTACTGACGCTGAGGAGCGAAAGCATGGGGAGCGAACAGGATTAGATACCCTGGTAGTCCATGCCGTAAACGTTGGGCACTAGGTGTGGGGGACATTCCACGTTTTCCGCGCCGTAGCTAACGCATTAAGTGCCCCGCCTGGGGAGTACGGCCGCAAGGCTAAAACTCAAAGGAATTGACGGGGGCCCGCACAAGCGGCGGAGCATGCGGATTAATTCGATGCAACGCGAAGAACCTTACCAAGGCTTGACATGTTCCAGATCGCCTCAGAGATGGGGTTTCCCTTCGGGGCTGGTTCACAGGTGGTGCATGGTTGTCGTCAGCTCGTGTCGTGAGATGTTGGGTTAAGTCCCGCAACGAGCGCAACCCTCGTTCCATGTTGCCAGCGGGTTATGCCGGGGACTCATGGGAGACTGCCGGGGTCAACTCGGAGGAAGGTGGGGATGACGTCAAATCATCATGCCCCTTATGTCTTGGGCTTCACGCATGCTACAATGGCCGGTACAATGGGTTGCGATACTGTGAGGTGGAGCTAATCCCTAAAAGCCGGTCTCAGTTCGGATTGGGGTCTGCAACTCGACCCCATGAAGTCGGAGTCGCTAGTAATCGCAGATCAGCAACGCTGCGGTGAATACGTTCCCGGGCCTTGTACACACCGCCCGTCAAGTCACGAAAGTTGGTAACACCCGAAGCCGATGGCCTAACCACCTTGTGTGGGGGGAGTCGTCGAAGGTGGGACTGGCGATTGGGACTAAGTCGTAACAAGGTAGCCGTACCG
This sequence comes from Arthrobacter sp. YC-RL1, assembly GCF_001454985.1. Lineage (NCBI taxonomy): Bacteria > Bacillati > Actinomycetota > Actinomycetes > Micrococcales > Micrococcaceae > Arthrobacter > Arthrobacter sp. YC-RL1. Next base: position 26,320 of record NZ_CP013297.1, on the reverse strand, counting down.
GAAGGTGCGGCTGGATCACCTCCTTTCTAAGGAGCTAACCAGTTTTGGTTGCCCATGTCTGTGCCCGAGTGTGGTGCAGGTGGGTTGCTCGAGGGTGGAATGTCAATGAACTCAACACCGGGAAACGGGTTTTCGAGGGCGATCGTGTGGTTGTTTTCGGGGGTTCGGGTGTTGGCATGGTTTGTGTTGTGTGGCGTGTGTGGTTTAGTACGCAGTGCCGGCCCTCTTGTGGGGTTGGTGGTGTTGGAAGGGCGCATGGGTCGTGTGATGCGATAGATAATGTTTGGTGCACTGTTGGGTTTTGAGGCAACAAGCCTCCTGGCCGCCTGGTCCCTTTGTGGGGTTTGGTGGGTTGGGTGCTTGGTGTTTCGGTGTTTGTCCTGTGTCTGCTGGCATGGTGTCCTGGCTGGTCCTTTTGGGGCTGGTGTGTGGGGTGCTGTGGTTGGGGGTGCGGGGTTGTTGTTTGGGAACTGTATAGTGAACGCGAGCATCTTGCAGACAAGATGAGCTGTGCGTGCCTGTCCTGGGTGTGTGTGGTGTTTGAGTCTTGTTTGTAGTGATTTTGTTGATTGTTTTATAGCTCAATTTTTGAGAACTTTGTTTTGTGTTGAAGTTTTTAAGGGCGCACGGTGGATGCCTTGGCATCAAGAGCCGATGAAGGACGTGGGAATCTGCGATAAGCCTGGTGGAGTCGATAACCGGACGTTGAGGCCAGGATTTCCGAATGGGGGAACCCCGCACCATGTTATGTGGTGTGACCTGCAGCTGAATGTATAGGCTGTGTGGAGGGAACGCGGGGAAGTGAAACATCTCAGTACCCGCAGGAAGAGAAAACAATAGTGATTCCGTTAGTAGTGGCGAGCGAACGCGGATGGGGCTAAACCGGTTGGTGTGTGATAGCGGATAGGCGTTGCATCATCGGGGTTGTGGGGTCCACATGTACCAGTTCTATCTACGCTGGTGGGATGAGGTGCAGGCGTATAGGTGAATCGGTTGGAATGCCGGACCAGAGAGGGTGATAGTCCCGTAGGTGTAATGCGTGTCTGCCGTTCTTGTGTGGATGCCCGAGTAGCACGGGGCCCGTGAAACCTTGTGTGAATCTGCCAGGACCACCTGGTAAGCCTGAATACTACTTGATGACCGATAGTGAATCAGTACCGTGAGGGAATGGTGAAAAGTACCCCGGGAGGGGAGTGAAATAGTACCTGAAACCGTGCGCTTACAATCCGTTAGAGCAGCCACTTGTGGTTGTGATGGCGTGCCTTTTGAAGAATGAGCCTGCGAGTTAGTGTTACGTCGCGAGGTTAACCCGTGGGGGGAAGCCGTAGCGAAAGCGAGTCTGAATAGGGCGAGTGAGTGGCGTGATCTAGACCCGAAGCGAAGTGATCTACCCATGGCCAGGTTGAAGCGCGTGTAAGAGCGTGTGGAGGACCGAACCCACTTCAGTTGAAAATGGAGGGGATGAGCTGTGGGTAGGGGTGAAAGGCCAATCAAACTTCGTGATAGCTGGTTCTCCCCGAAATGCATTTAGGTGCAGCGTTGCGTGTTTCTTGCTGGAGGTAGAGCTACTGGATAGGCGATGGGCCCTACAAGGTTACTGACCTTAGCCAAACTCCGAATGCCGGTAAGTCAGAGCGCAGCAGTGAGACTGTGGGGGATAAGCTTCATAGTCGAGAGGGAAACAGCCCAGAACGCCAACTAAGGCCCCTAAGCGTGTGCTAAGTGGGAAAGGATGTGGAGTTGCTGTGACAACCAGGAGGTTGGCTTAGAAGCAGCCACCCTTGAAAGAGTGCGTAATAGCTCACTGGTCAAGTGATTCCGCGCCGATAATGTAGCGGGGCTCAAGCACACCGCCGAAGTTGCGTCATTCAAACATGTCATTGGCCTTTGTGGTCCAGTGGTTTGGATGGGTAGGGGAGCGTCGTGTGGACGGTGAAGTCGCGGTGGAAACCAGCGGTGGAGGCCACACGAGTGAGAATGCAGGCATGAGTAGCGAATGACGGGTGAGAAACCCGTCCGCCGAATGATCAAGGGTTCCAGGGTCAAGCTAATCTGCCCTGGGTTAGTCGGGACCTAAGGCGAGGCCGACAGGCGTAGTCGATGGACAACGGGTTGATATTCCCGTACCGGCGAAGGACCGCCCATACTGAGCAATGGATGCTAACCATGACGGATTCCAGCGTTGATGCCTTTTAGGTGTCTTGTTGGTTGGTGTGGTGGGAACCGATGTTGTGAGGTCAGCGTATTAACAGGTGTGACGCAGGAAGGTAGCCGAGCCAGGCAATGGAATTGACCTGGTCCAAGGGTGTAGGAAGAACGGTAGGCAAATCCGCTGTTCATTGTTTCTGAGACCTGATAGGCGCCCCGTTTGTGGGGTGATTCGGTGATCCTATGCTGCCTAGAAAAGCATCGGCGCGAGGTCCCAGTCCGCCCGTACCCTAAACCGACACAGGTGATCAGGTAGAGAATACTAAGGCGATCGAGAGAATCATGGTTAAGGAACTCGGCAAAATGCCCCCGTAACTTCGGAAGAAGGGGGGCCTGCCCCGTGATGGAGACTTGCTCTCCGGATGCGGGTGTGGGCCGCAGAGACCAGGGGGAAGCGACTGTTTACTAAAAACACAGGTCCGTGCGAAGTCGCAAGACGATGTATACGGACTGACTCCTGCCCGGTGCTGGAAGGTTAAGAGGACCGGTTAGCACACTTGTGTGCGAAGCTGAGAATTTAAGCCCCAGTAAACGGCGGTGGTAACTATAACCATCCTAAGGTAGCGAAATTCCTTGTCGGGTAAGTTCCGACCTGCACGAATGGAGTAACGACTTCCCCGCTGTCTCAACCATGAACTCGGCGAAATTGCAGTACGAGTAAAGATGCTCGTTACGCGCAGCAGGACGGAAAGACCCCGAGACCTTTACTATAGTTTGGTATTGGTGTTCGGTGCAGCTTGTGTAGGATAGGTGGGAGACTGTGAAGCTCGGACGCTAGTTCGGGTGGAGTCATCGTTGAAATACCACTCTGGCTGTACCGGTCACCTAACTTCGGACCATGATCTGGTTCAGGGACAGTGCCTGATGGGTAGTTTAACTGGGGCGGTTGCCTCCTAAAATGTAACGGAGGCGCCCAAAGGTTCCCTCAGCCTGGTTGGCAATCAGGTGTTGAGTGTAAGTGCACAAGGGAGCTTGACTGTGAGAGTGACAGCTCGAGCAGGGACGAAAGTCGGGACTAGTGATCCGGCGGCACCTCGTGGAAGGGCCGTCGCTCAACGGATAAAAGGTACCTCGGGGATAACAGGCTGATCTTGCCCAAGAGTCCATATCGACGGCATGGTTTGGCACCTCGATGTCGGCTCGTCGCATCCTGGGGCTGGAGTAGGTCCCAAGGGTTGGGCTGTTCGCCCATTAAAGCGGTACGCGAGCTGGGTTTAGAACGTCGTGAGACAGTTCGGTCCCTATCCGCTGCGCGCGTTGGAAATTTGAGAAGGGCTGTCCTTAGTACGAGAGGACCGGGACGGACGAACCTCTGGTGTGTCAGTTGTACTGCCAAGTGCATCGCTGATTAGCTACGTTTGGAAGGGATAACCGCTGAAAGCATCTAAGCGGGAAGCCTGCTTCGAGATGAGATTTCCATCCACTTTGTGTGGGTGAGGCCCCCAGCTAGATTACTGGGTTGATAGGCAGGATGTGGAAGCAAGGACCAAAGACTTGTGTAGCTGACCTGTACTAATAGGCCGATGGCTTACAACACACTATCAAAACAGTGTGTCAACAAAATACGTTTTTCTGATTGTTCGCGTTCACTATGCGGTTACGAGACAACAACCTCGAACCACAAAAAGTAAGAGACTTTGCAAGGACGAATCCACCGGATTACCAGTGGTTTGTGTGCTTCGTGATTGTTACGGCGGTCATAGCGTGGGGGAAACGCCCGGTCCCATACCGAACCCGGAAGCTAAGGCCCATTGCGCCGATGGTACTGCACTCGTGAGGGTGTGGGAGAGTAGGTCACCGCCGGACTTAACTTGGTGCGTGTGGTCCTGGACTTGTCAGTCCGGGGCCGCACGTGGTTAACGGGAGGCCCTGACACGTCATGTGTCGGGGCCTCCCGCTATTTAAAACCCCGATTCCGGGCCGATAATTGACTTAGACAATGGAGTTCCGGACCAAGATTGATTTCCTGCTAAACGCCTTTTTGTCGCTAACCTGTTCTTAAGCGCTCACCGCGAACTCATTTCCGCGGTTCAGCGACAGACATCGAGATGAATCGAGGACTCAGGTTTTGAGAACTTACATCGTAACTGGAGCAGGATCCGGAATCGGCATGGCAACCGCAGAACTTCTGCGCGAACGCGGCCAGAAGGTGATCGGCGTGGACCTTCGCGGTGCTGAAATCACCGCAGATCTCTCTACCCCCGAGGGACGCAAGGCTGCCATTGAAGAGACGCTGCGCTTGAGCGAGGGCAAGATCGACGCAGTGATCGCAGCTGCTGGCATTTCCGCTCCCAAGGCGCTGACCGTTGCCGTCAACTTCTTCGGCGTCACCCAGTACCTCGAGGGACTGCTGCCGGCACTGTCTCAGTCCGAGGCCCCACGCGTTGCCGTGGTGTCCTCGATGGCGTCGCTGCAGCCGAACTCGGTCGAGCTTGTCGACGCCCTGCTGTCGGGCGACGAAGACGCTGCACTGGCCATCGGCAAGTCCCTGGAAGAGCAGGGCCCGAGGACTGGCTACCTGAACTACCCGTCGTCCAAGCGTGCCCTCAGCCGCTGGGTCCGCCGCGAATGCATCACCCCCGCCTGGGCCGGCGCCGGCATCCCGCTGAACGCCGTGGCGCCAGGCACCGTGATCACCAACATGACGCGCGAGATGCTTTCGACCGAAGAGGGCCGTGCCGGCGTTGACGCCCACGTGCCAATGCCGCTGAACTACCACTCGGAAGCGGTTGTCATCGCCAAGCTGCTGCTCTGGCTGACCAGCGAGGAAAACACCCACGTCACCGGCCAGACCATCTACATCGACGGCGGCGCGGATGCCTCGCTGCGCGGCGATGATATCTGGAGCTGATTCTAGGCACGCGAAGCCTGCTGACCGCAGCGAACTGTTGCGGATTTCAGGCTTTCCCATGTATCTGCTGCCCCGAACACCATGGTGTTCGGGGCAGCAGCTGTTTAAGCCGTGGGTGGAGGACTCCCGGAGCCGAACCCTATTTCAGAAGAACTGGTTACAGTGTGTAATAGGTTTAGCCCGATCTTCTACGAAGGAGCAGCTCCTTGACTACCGAATTGCCTGATGTCCTGAAGTACCGCGACGACGCCATTCGCCCGCAGGACGACCTGTACCGCCATAGCAACGGCAAATGGTTCGAGACGGCGACCATCCCCAGCGACCAGGGCATTTACGGCTCCTTCATGGAACTGCGCGACGAGGCCGAGGCCGCTGTGCACGCCATCATCGAAGACGCGGTCGCCGCGCACCAGTCCGGTGCCGAGATCGACGGCGCAACCCGGCGCATCGCCCACCTCTACGGGTCCTTCATGAACGAGCAGATCATCGAGGAGCGCGGCGCGGCCCCGGTGGCCAGCTACCTGGAAGCCATCACCCAGGTCCAGGACGTCCAGGGACTGCTCGAGCTCTCCGGCTCGTTCTACCGCAAGGGCATCAGCGGCTTCGTCGACATCGGCGCGATGAGCGACGCCGGAGACCCGGACCGCAACCTGCTGACCTTCCTGCAGGCGGGGCTTGGCCTGCCGGACGAGTCCTACTACCGCGAGGAGCAGTTCGCGCAGACCGTCGCGGACTACCGCGAGCACCTTGCGCGCCTGTTGGGCCTGGGAGGCATCGAGAACGCCGAATCCGCCGCGGAATCCGTGGTGCAGCTGGAAACCGCCATCGCCTCCCACCACTGGGACCGGGTCAAGGTGCGCGACGCGCAGGCCCGCTACAACCTGCTGACCGGCGAAGACCTGTTCGGCCTCATGCCGGGCCTGCGCGCCTGGCTGGATGGCGCCGGCATCGATCAGAAGTACTTCGGCGAAGTGGTGGTCTGGCAGCCGAGCTACATCGAGGCGCTCTCGGGGCTGCTGGCGGAGCAGCCGCTTCAGGCCTGGAAGAACTGGCTGACCGTGCAGGTGCTGCGCTCGTTCGCGCCGTACCTGTCCAGCGCATTCGTGAATGAGAACTTCGCCTTCTACTCGGCCAAGCTGGGCGGCGTGGAGAAGCTCAAGGACCGCTGGAAGCGCGGGGTTGCCTTCACCGAGGGCGCCGTCGGCGAGGACCTTGGCCAGCTCTACGTGGCCCGGAACTTCCCGCCGGAGGCCAAGACCGCCATGGACGCGCTGGTGCAGCGCCTGATCGAGGCCTACCGGATCTCCATCAGCAACCTGCCGTGGATGGGCGCGGACACCGTGCAGAAGGCTTTGGACAAGCTCTCCAAGTTCCGCCCGAAGATCGGCTACCCGGACCAGTGGATCGACTACTCGTCGATTCAGACCGACGAGCTGGACGTGATCGCCAACCGTGCAGCCGCCAACGAATTCGAGTTCAAGCGCGAGCTGAAGAAGATCGACGACGGGGTGGACCGTGAGCTGTGGTTCATGTACCCGCAGACCGTCAACGCCTACTACCACCCGCTGCTGAACGAGATCGCCTTCCCGGCCGCGATCCTGCGCCTGCCGTTCTTCGACGTCGACCGCGACATCGCCTCCAACTTCGGCGCCATCGGCGCGGTGATCGGCCACGAGATCGGGCACGGCTTCGACGACCAGGGCTCGCAGTACGACGGCAGCGGCCAGCTGACCAACTGGTGGACCGACGAGGACCGTGCAGCCTTCGAGAAGCTCACCGGCAAGCTGGTTGACCAGTACAACGCGCTGAGCCCGACCGAGGCCCCGGACCACCAGGTCAACGGCGCGCTGACGCTGGGCGAGAACATCGGCGACCTGGGCGGGCTGGGCATCGCCTACAAGGCCTACAAGCTCGAGCTCGCCGCCAACGGCATCGTCGAGGACGAGGTCATCGACGGCGTCACCGGCGACCAGCGCTTCTTCTATTCGTGGGCCGAGTGCTGGCGCACGCTGATCCGCCCGGAGACCGCGGTCATCCGGGTGACCACCGATCCGCATGCGCCCGGGGAGTTCCGCTGCAACCAGGTGCCGAAGAACCTGGACGCATTCCACAAGGCCTTCGAGACCAAGCCGGGGGACGGCATGTGGCTTGATCCGGAGGATCGTGTAGTGATCTGGTAGACCGATTGCCGGGCGCGGAAGGCACAGGCCTTCCGCGCCCGGCGCGTTAACCGCGCTGTGAGGTGTAAGTCTGGTCATGATCAGGCCAACACCCCCGGAATCACACGTAGAATGGGATACTGTGACTTCCGAAATTAATTCCGCACAGGCCCCTGATCCGAACGACCAGCGTCAGGTCCGCACCGATAAGCGCAACCAGCTGCAGGCACTTGGTGAGGAAGCCTACCCAGTTGGCGTTGCCCGCACCCATTCCCTGCAGGAGGTCCGCGAAAAGTACGCGCACCTGGAAGCGGGCCAAGAGACCGAGGACGTCGTCGGCATTGCCGGCCGCATCGTCTTCATGCGCAACACCGGCAAGCTGTGCTTCGCCACCCTTCAGGAGGGCGGCCCGCAGGGCGTCGGAGTCCGCCTGCAGGTCATGCTCTCGATGGCGAACGTCGGCAAAGAGCGCCTGGCCCAGTGGAAGTCGCTCGTCGACCTGGGCGACCATGTTTTCGTTTCCGGCAAGGTCATCTCATCGCGCCGCGGCGAGTTGTCCATCATGGCCGACTCCTTCCAGATGGCGTCCAAGGCGCTGCGCCCGCTGCCGGTGCTGCACGCCGACCTGAATGAGGAAACCCGCGTCCGCCAGCGCTACGCCGACCTGATCGTTCGCAACGAAGCCCGCGAGATGGTCTACAAGCGCGCCGCCATTGTCCGCGCCGTGCGCAACACCCTGGAGAACCACGAATACGTCGAGGTCGAAACCCCGATGCTGCAGCTGGTGCACGGCGGCGCCTCGGCCCGCCCGTTCAAGACCCACCTGAACGCGTTCGACCAGGAAATGACCCTGCGCATCGCGACCGAGCTGTACCTCAAGCGCTGCGTCGTGGGCGGCGTGGACCGCGTCTTCGAAGTGGGACGCATCTTCCGCAACGAAGGCGTCGACTCGACCCACTCGCCGGAGTTCACCACCCTGGAGTGCTACGAGGCCTACGCCGACCAGTACGTCATGGCCGACCGCATCAAGGAGATCATCCTCAACGCGGCGGACGCCATCGGTGCCGGCCGCACCATCGAGACCTCCAAGGGCACCGTCAACCTCGACGGCGAATGGCGCTGGCTGAGTGTCTACCCGGGCCTGTCGGAAGCTGTTGGCGTTCAGATTACCCCGGAGACCGAGGCCTCGGTGCTGCGCGAGATCGCCGAAAAGCACGAAGTGAAGTTCGACCCGGCCTGGGGTGCCCAGAAGCTGGTCATCGAGCTGTTCGGCGAGATCGTCGAGCCGACCCTGATCGACCCGACCTTCGTCTGCGACTACCCGCCGCTGGCCCAGCCGCTGGCACGCCCGCACCGTTCCAAGCCGGGTGTCATCGAAGCCTGGGACCTGATCATCGGCGGCATGGAGCGCGGCACCGCCTTCTCCGAGCTGATCGACCCGGTCATCCAGCGCGAGCGCCTGACCGAGCAGTCGCTGATGGCCGCCGGCGGGGATCCGGAAGCCATGCAGCTGGATGAGGACTTCCTGCGCGCACTTGAATACGGCGCCCCTCCAATGGGCGGCATCGGCCTGGGCATCGACCGTCTGGTCATGCTGTTTACCGATGTAGGTATTCGCGAGACAATCTTGTTCCCACTTCTCAAGCCGGAGGCGTAATTACCATGCCATTTGTAGAGGCGTTCGTTCCCAGCATCGCGCTTGGATTGCTTTTTTGGTACGTAATGAAAGCACTTACCAATGCAGACCGTAAAGAGCGGCAGGCGGAATCAGAAGCGGATGCGCTAATTGAGAACCGAACTGAATCGGATACTCGTTCAACGCGCGAATAAGCTATTCCTGATAATTCCTTGTGAATTGATCTTCTAATTCGAAATGTTTCGTATTAATGTCTATACTTGAGCTACGAAATTGGAGTAACGCTTGCAAGCACTACTCAACGACATTAGAGCCGGAGGGAATTCTCAAATGGCACGTCAGGTTCAAATTGCGCTGATTGATGATATTGATGGCAGTGAAGCAACCGAATCCATTGCCTTCAGCATCGCTGGTCAGCATTTTGAGATCGATTTGAACGATGAGCACGCTGCGCAATTCCATGCGGCCTTGGAGCCTTATATTGAGGCAGCGCGCTCCTCGAAGCAGACCGCAGCGAGTGAAGCCCCGGCAATTCGTGCCTGGGCCAAGGAAAACAACATCAAGGTAAACGCCCGTGGGCGCCTGAATGCCGATGTTGTCGACGCCTACAATGCAGCAATGCGCAAGGGTGGCCGCAACCGCGCCAAGTAATGCGAGCGCTAGGAATAAGCCTCTATTTTAGGAAGCCCGTACTTTTTAAGTGCGGGCTTCCTGCTTTAATCACTTGCTGAAGAAAATTTCTCTCGCTATTTACTTGGTGTACTAATAAATGAATTTCTATCTACTTGCGGTTATCTTCTCGAACCGAAGCGAACGCGAAGCGGCCGCATCGGTTATCCCCGTGGCGAACAAGGGAGAATTGCTGGCCCCGGGTGCGTAGCATCGAACTATTGGTAAGCAAGGAGTGTGCCGAAGATGTTTGAGAGATTTACCGACCGTGCCCGTCGAGTTGTCGTGCTCGCCCAGGAAGAGGCGCGCATGCTCAACCACAACTACATCGGCACCGAGCACCTGCTGCTCGGTCTAATCCACGAAGGCGACGGGGTGGCCGCGAAGGCTCTCGAGTCGCTGAATATTTCGCTGGGTGCCGTCCGTGAGCAGGTTCAGGAGATTATCGGCAAGGGCCAGCAGGCTCCTTCCGGTCACATCCCGTTCACTCCTCGCGCCAAGAAGGTTTTGGAGCTCTCGCTGCGCGAAGCGCTGCAGCTGGGCCACAACTACATCGGTACCGAGCACATCCTGCTCGGGCTGATTCGCGAAGGCGAGGGCGTCGCAGCCCAGGTGCTGGTCAAGCTCGGTGCCGACCTCGGTCGTGTGCGCCAGCAGGTCATCCAGCTGCTCTCCGGATACCAGGGCGGCAAGGAAACCGCCTCGGCCGGCGTCAGCTCGGGCGGCCAGCAGGAAGGCGTGCCGGCAGGCTCGGCAGTGCTGGACCAGTTCGGCCGCAACCTGACCGCGGCAGCCCGCGAGGGCAAGCTCGACCCGGTTATCGGCCGCGAGCACGAGATGGAACGCGTCATGCAGGTTCTCTCCCGCCGCACCAAGAACAACCCGGTCCTGATCGGTGAGCCGGGCGTCGGCAAGACCGCAGTCGTCGAGGGCCTGGCCCAGTCGATCGTGCGCGGCGACGTGCCCGAGACCATCAAGGACAAGCAGCTGTACACCCTGGACCTCGGTTCGCTGGTGGCAGGCTCCCGCTACCGCGGCGACTTCGAGGAACGTCTGAAGAAGGTCTTGAAGGAGATCCGCACCCGCGGCGACATCATCCTGTTCATCGACGAGATCCACACCCTGGTCGGTGCCGGTGCCGCCGAGGGTGCCATCGACGCGGCGTCCATCCTCAAGCCGATGCTGGCCCGTGGCGAGCTGCAGACCATCGGTGCCACCACCTTGGACGAGTACCGCAAGAACATCGAGAAGGACGCGGCCCTCGAGCGCCGCTTCCAGCCGATCCAGGTCAAGGAACCGTCCGTCGAGCTGACCACGCAGATCCTGCGCGGACTGCGCGACCGCTACGAGGCGCACCACCGCGTGACCATCACCGACGGCGCGCTGCAGGCAGCGGCCCAGCTGGCGCACCGCTACATCTCGGATCGCTTCCTGCCGGACAAGGCGGTGGACCTGATCGACGAGGCCGGCGCGCGGCTGCGCATCCAGCGCATGACTGCTCCTCCAGCCCTGAAGGAGATGGACGAGGAGATCGCCACCGTCCGCCTCGAGAAGGAAGCTGCCATCGACGCGCAGGACTTCGAGGGCGCTGCATCGCTGCGCGACAAGGAGTCCAAGCTCATCGAGGCCCGCAACGAGAAGGAAAAGGCCTGGCGCAACGGCGACCTTGACGAAATTTCCGAGGTCACCGAGGATCTGATCGCCGAGGTTCTGGCGAACTCGACCGGCATCCCTGTCGTGAAGCTGACCGAGGAAGAGTCCACACGCCTGCTGAACATGGAAGACGAGCTGCACAAGCGCGTCATCGGCCAGGATTCGGCCATCAAGGCCATCTCCCAGGCAATCCGCCGCACCCGTGCAGGCCTGAAGGACCCGAACCGCCCGGGCGGCTCGTTCATCTTCGCCGGCCCGACCGGCGTGGGCAAGACCGAGCTGGCCAAGGCGCTGGCGGAGTTCCTCTTCGGTGAAGAAGACGCGCTGATCACCCTGGACATGTCCGAGTACTCGGAGAAGCACACCGTTTCCCGTCTGTTCGGTGCCCCTCCGGGCTACGTCGGCTACGAAGAAGGCGGTCAGCTGACCGAGAAGGTCCGCCGTCGTCCGTTCTCCGTGGTGCTGTTCGACGAGGTGGAAAAGGCCCACGCGGACCTGTTCAACTCGCTGCTGCAGATCCTGGAAGACGGCCGCTTGACCGACTCGCAGGGCCGGGTGGTGGACTTCAAGAACACCATCATCATCATGACCACGAACCTGGGTACCCGAGACATCTCCAAGGGTGTCATGACCGGTTTCCAGGCTTCGGGCGATACCCGCACCGGCTACGAGCGCATGCAGGCCAAGGTCCAGGAGGAGCTGCGCCAGCACTTCCGACCTGAGTTCCTGAACCGCGTTGACGACATCGTGGTCTTCCCGCAGCTGAGCCAGGAAGAGATCGAGGAGATCGTCGACCTGTTCATCGGGCGACTGCGCAAGCGTCTGGACGAGCGCGGCATCACCATTGAGCTGACCGCCGCCGCCCGCACCCTGCTGGCACAGCGAGGCTACGACCCGGCCATGGGCGCCCGCCCGCTGCGCCGCACGATCCAGCGCGACATCGAGGACCAGCTCTCCGAGAAGATCTTGTTCGGCCAGATCGTCACCGGCCAGAAGGTCACCGTGGACGTCGAAGGCGAGGACGAGCAGCGGAAGTTCGTCTTCCACGCCGAAGGCGGCCCCGGTGAACTTGAAGGCGAGCCGGCACCGGCAGCGCTGGAAAGCTAGGGCAAGCACGAAACAACCCGCGGGGCGCGGACCTGGAGCAATCCAAGTCCGCGCCCTGCGGGCTTTATCATTCCTTGGGCAACCGGCCTGCTGGCCGGTAGGCTCGGAATATGTCTGCAGCTCGCAAATATTCCATATTGCTGATCGGGCCCGGCGCAGCGTTGCTGCTCTACGCAGGGTTCTATCTGCTATTGCGTGCGGGTCTTCCAGCCCAGCTGGTCCGCCACCTCGGGCCGGAGGGGGCAGGCTACGGCTCGACGCCCCTGGTGCTGGGGGTGGTTGCCGCGATCGCTGCGGCTGCGTTCGGCATCGGGATTTGGACTTGCAACGACTTCACATCGCTGGGGCACTGGTATGCCGGACCCAAAGCGATCGTCGTGTGTTTCCTGGCTGCCGGCTACGCGGTCCTGGCCTTGGGCCTGGGGATGATGCTGGCTGCCAGCATCCCCGGAGCCGAAGACCAGGGCGCGAACGTGATCGGATTCAGCTTGCTCGCGCTGCTAGCGGGTTTCAGCGCCGCGGCCGCGGTACTGAGCGGCATCCTGCCCGCGGCGCGGCTGGAGGCCCTGGGCTAGTTTCCGACGGCCTTGCCGACCAGCGCGGCGACCTGCGCCTCGAGCCGTTCGTCCAGCGAGGTGATGGCGTAGGCGGTCGGCCACATGCTTCCCTCATCAAGCTGGGCCGCGTCGTTGAACCCGAGGGTCAGGTAGCGGGCCCCGAACTTCTCCGCGTCCTGGATGAAGCACAGGATCTGTCTGTCCAACGCGTAAGCGGGCATCCCGTACCAGGTCCTGGGCTCGAGCTGTGGCGCGGTTGTGGTGATGATGTGGTGCAGCCGTTGGGCGATTTCCTTGTCGCTTCCGCTGTAGGAGGCGATCTTGACTTCAACGTCCTGGCGGGCTTGGGCCGCTTTTTCGGCTTTGGTCATGCGCTTCTTCGGGGCGCGGACCTCCGCCGCGCGTTCTTTCATGGCCGCTTTCTCCGCGGCGCTGAAGCCTTCCTGATCGGTGGTGGTCATGATGTTTGCTCCTAAGCTGCCTGATTGATGCGGATCATGTTGCCCGACGGATCCCGGAATGCGCAGTCGCGTGGTCCCCAAGGCTGCTGCATGGGTTCCTGCAGCACTTCGGCCCCGCCTGACGACAAGGAGTCGAACAGCGAATCGAGATCCGGCACGGTGAGCACCAGCCCTCCCATGGCGCCCTTGGCGACCAGCTCACCGAGCGCTTGCGCGTCCTCGTCGGAGCGGCCCGCGCCAGGCGTCGAGAGCACCAGATTCAGGCCGCCTTGGGCAGGGACGGACAGCGAGACCCAGCGGAACCCTGCGTTGGATACGTCGGAGACCACGTCCAGCCCCAAACCGTCACGGTAGAAGCCGAGGGCTTCGTCCACGTCCAGCACGGTGACCGGGATGTATTGCACTGAAATGTTTGTCATGGTTTCAGGCTAGGGGAGCCTGCTGCCGCGACGCTTCTCCAAAACTGCTCAGAATCTTTCGGGCCGCAGAAGGACCTTGGCAATGCATGACGGGATCTGTTCGGTCTGCGAATGCTCGCGTTCCCGGTAGGCCGAGGGGGACTCCCCGACGACTTCGGTGAAGCGGGTGCTGAAGGAGCCCAACGACGTCCATCCCACCTGCATGCAGGCATCCGTGACTCCCACCCCGGCACGCAGCAGGTGCATGGCCCGTTCGATGCGCCGGGTCAGCAGGTAGGAGTGCGGAGTTTCGCCGTAGGCCCGTTTGAACTCGCGCGAGAAGTGCGCCGGGGACATGAGCGCGCGCTGAGCCATGGCGGGCACGTCCAGCGGCTCTGCATAGTGCCGGTCCATCAAATCCCGTGCCCGGCGCAGGTGGGCCAGCGTTTTCAGCATCTTGGCATCCATGGGCTAGGAGCTCCTGCGGCGCCGGAACACCAGGAACAGGCCGAGCAGGGTGCAGCTGAGGTAGATGCAGACCACGGCGATCCAGCCAGCGGTGAAGCCGCCCGGGGAGCTGATCAGCAGGCCCATGGCCAGCGGGCCAATGGTGAATCCGCCGAACTGCCCTGCCGAGACGATGCCGCTGGCGCTGCCCATCCGGCTGATTGGAATGGCGCGCAGCAGGGCGGCCATCAACACCACCGAGACGCCCAGCGCCGACGCGCCGTGAAGCACCACGGCAAGCCACAGAAGCACGGCCGAATGAGCCTGCTGGGCCATCAGGAAGCCGAGGCCTCCGGCGGTGGCGAGCACTGCGAGCAGGAGCAGCAGCTTCGGCGCGGGAACGCCGCGGGACATCATCCTGCCCCAGCCCACGCGGGCGCTGACGCCCACCACTCCGGCCACTGCGGCGGTGAGGCCGCCTGCAACCAGCGAGAAATCCAGTTCGCGCACCGCAAAAAGCGGGATGTAGACGTTAGTCGTTTGGCATAAACCCCAATCGCTCATTACCCGCTACTTTCCGGCGAAGTCGAGTCATCTACAGCCCATTTTGGCACAACCCGAATCTTGCGTTGAACCCCGTGCGCCGTACGCCCCTCCGGCCCCGAGATCTCGATCCGCGACACCAAGTCACGCACCACCTGCTGCCGTGTCGCCGTCGGCATCTCCGACCACAGCTCCAGCAGCACCGGATCCACCGTCACGGGAGCCTGCCTGAACCGCAGCTTCTCGTCCTCCAGCTGCGCATTCAGCCGGTCCACGACGGCCAGCTGCTCGTCCCGCAGGCGCCGATACGATTCCTCCGGGATCAGGTCATCCATGAACTTCCGCCCCAGCGAGTCCAGCCGGTCATTGGCTTTCATCAGCGCTCGCCGGAGGGTGGCTTGGGCGTCGGTGGTGGGTGCGGCCGCGGCGTTGTGCTTGTGCTCGGCGGCCAGGGCGTTGATCTTGGGGATGTACTCTTTCAGCCATTCCATGAAGGCGGCTTCGACTTTGGCTTCAATGATGGACCCGCCGCGGTGCAGGCCCAGCCCGTTGACGCCGGAGCATTTGAGGTTCAGGCCTCCGCTTTGGGTGCGGCCGGTGATGTGGAAGGTGTACCCGCAAACTTGGCAGATGCAGTGGGCGGAGAAAGCCGAGGTGCTCTTGCTGGACTGCCGCACGCCTGCCCGCCTCCGCTGATTGCGCAGCGTTTGGTAGGTCTCCCATTCTTCCAAGCTGATCAGCGGCTGGTGGATGCCCTGGTGCAGCTCGTCGTGGTAGCGGATGAACCCGGCCGCGAAGGGTGAGTCCATCAGGTAGATCACGGAGGTGCGTTGCCAGATGCCGGTGCGGCTCCGGTGCTTGTGCGGCACCTCGGCCACGCCTCGCAGGTACAAGGTGATCTGGTGGAAGGATTCCCCACGGATGAACCGCAGGTAGCACTCGCGCAGGATCGGCCCGTTCACGGGGTGTGGGATGTAGCCGGTGGCTCGGTCGTATTCGTAGCCGAACCTGGGCAGCCCGTTGGCGGGTAGTCCTCTGGCCACGCGTCGCGCCTGTGCTTCCTTCCAGGTGTCGCCGATGCGTTCCGACTCGAAGGCCGCGAACTCGGCCAGCATGCCGCGCGCGAAGCGTCCGGTGGAGGTCGTGACGTCCACCTGCTCGGTTGCGGACTCGATGCGGCCGCCGGCCACCTCGACCTTGTCCACGGCGATGGCCCAGTCCTTGCGCGAGCGGGACAGGCGAGACCACTTCCACAGCACGATGACATCAGCGTCCCGGTTCTCGATCATCGCCAGGACACGCTGCACGGCTGGCCGGTTCCAGGTTCGTCCGGAGATGCCCGGGTCTGCCTCGACGCCGATCACCTCGTAGCCCTGCTGGGCGGCGTACCGGCGCCCCGCGTCCTCCTGCAGCTCCAGACTGATGGAGTCCTCGCGGGCCACAGACTGGCGAAGGTAAAGGATCGCCCTCGGTTTTATCTTCGGGTTCATTGTGGAAACTCCTGTGTATATCGCTCATATCTTCTAGTCTCCGGGCGCGACAATGCTGGGAAAGAAGTACTTGCGAGATGTGGATAAGCCGCTAAGCGACGTGCTCAGACACGGGCCAGAGTTGCTGGATCTGGTCGCCGTCCAGCGTCTGCAGGCGGTCGATCACGACCTCGGGCAACACGTCCAGCTCCTCAGCCATGTCCTCCGGGCAGCGAGCCCAGCCGGCCACGCGCTGAAGGTCTTCGAAGCTGATCAGGAACCGCGCAGCCTCCAGACAGATTTGCCGTTCAATAGCCGGCGGCTGGCATCCCTGGTGGCCGTGCTTGATGTGGAAGGCCTCATGGGCGAGGAAGCAGCGCCGCTCCGCTGTGGTGAGTGCTGGGTCCAACCAGATGCGTCGACCGTCCGTCGCGGCCACCAAATCTGGGTGAGGTCGATTCCAAATAATTACTACCTGCGCGAGCGTGCACAGCATGTTCCAAACATTCTGCATGAATAGAACATATGTTCGAACTAATGTGTGAAGTTAATGTGACTCCGCAGAACTCAAACTGTCGGGACCTGCTGCTATGCGAAATGCCTTTTCAGTGGATCGATCCTATGGGGCTTGATCCAATCCTTGGGCTGTCTGTTGTGGTGATAAAGATGGATAGCCATAGTGTCATTGGTCGAATCCAGAATCTTGAAAACGTGAGGCAGGGCGAGAGAATATGTGGATACCAGCTGGCCGAGCATCGCTGGGCCTTTGATCTTGGCGTTTTTGTGGCCCAACCAGTGGATCCTATTCTCGTACAACGCTTGCCGCTCTTTGTCGTTGGTGAGCTGCGCGCCATCCTTGGTAATAAGGCAGTCGTAGGAGTGGCGAGCCATTGCATGGATCAAAGGGATATCTTCCATGCCTTCACTGAATACCTGGCCTGACCAGTCAAAGGTATGCATGGGATAAAGCGCTCGCAGGGGCGGGAGAAGCATAGGTGTTTCGTTCTCATCGAGCAGAAAACGCATTAGGCACCCCGCTTCTGCTGTGCGACGTAGGCCGAGAAATCGAGGGCATCACGAGCTCCGTCGACCGTGACGGAGGGGTAGAAATGCACGATATGTTCAGGGCTGTAAAAACCTCCATCAAGGAGGTCTGAGATCGCATCGAATGGCACTCTAGTTCCAACAACAGTTGGCCAGCCACCCATGCGCCGAGGATTGATCTCAAGATTGGGACGAGGCCGCCTGAAATCTACTACGTCAGTTCCGTTGAAATTCCTGAATGGTTCGAAAATCTGAGCCATCGTAAATGCTTCACGCTGCCCCTTGCGCCTAACCAAGTCGATGACTTCGTTACCGTCGTCAACAACGATGGTTTTACCATCTGACCCAAAGTGGTAAGCAGACGGATGGTCGAATAACTTGAACTCGTCGAGGCTATCCAGTGCGCGACGTAGCTTCTGAAGTGAAACCTTAGACCGCAGGAATGCGAAAGCCCGAAGCGCAATAACGTCACGGAACGAATATCGAATCGGATTCCGACTAATCTCCGGCAGGAGGATTCCGCGCGTCCGCCAAGCAGCAAGCTGGTACGGCGTAACGCCAGTTAGGGCGCTAGTGATGTCTTCCGGGAAACTCATGTCTCTTCTTTCACCTCCTCCCGTACTCACGACTAGTGTGGCACGGTTAGTGGCGGTTTAGTGTCTTTTGACGATTTGAAACAGCTACTAGCGATCGGTGCTATTCGGTGTTGTCACGCTCGCCGGTTTGCTCGTCGAGCTGTTCGCGCCTGGTCTTCACCTTCGGATGCGCTGCCAGCTGCTCTATCGGCGGGGCTGGGTATTTCTCGGCTTCGGCGCCGTGGAATTCGATGATACTGTCGTCCGGCCCGGTCTTCTGTCCAGGGCCAGCGTCACTCGCGGGCGCCACCGCTCGGAGGTGGCGCGCTGCACCGCTGCTGGATGGAGCGCCTGTGTCTGGATAGTTACTTGCTTCGTCACTGCCTTGACCTTTCGACCGAGACAACCGCGCTGCGAGCTCCATGAGAATCTGCTGATCCGATGCCGTGCTGAGGCTGTTCTCGGGAGGTAGGGCCTCCACGGGAACACCCAAAGCCTGGGCGCTGACGGTCAGGATTTCGATGGGGCTGACTCCAAGCGCCTTGGCAAGTCCGTTCACGGTCTTTCGTTGAGGCGTTTGGTCCATGTGTTCGCGGGTGTCATTGATGAGGTTGTACACGGTCTGGCGTGAGAGTCCTGTGCGGCGGATCAGTTCGGAAACCGTCCATCCGTGGTCGTCTAACTTGCGCTGTAGGTAGCGCCCTAACTCGTGCATGTCTCCACCTTCGGTCGCGAGCAAGCATTGTGTCCATCGAGGGTAGACGGGCAGTGTCTACCACGTTAAAGATAGTTCACCCTTGCCAATGTCAACCAAATGGAATCGCGCAAGTGAGATATAGCGAGCAATCTAAGGGAAGTTAGCGAATCGTTTGGTTGACATTGTGTCTACCAACTATGTACAGTAATTCCTATCAAGGTTGACAACTAAAAGGTGAGTGATGAATGATGATGGCAACGCATAAGCGTCGAGCGCTAGCAAAGGGGAAGTGGATGAAACTGCGTGATCCGGCGATTCTCAAAGCCTTCATCAGCGCCAAGCCAGATATGAACCAGTCGAAGCTCGCAACGTACGTTGGCTGTGAGCGGCAGTTCATCAGCGCACTTTTGAACCCGAATGACCGGAGAAAGGGGTGCACTCCCAAATTGGCGGAGGCGATCGAGGATGTCCTGGGAGCGCCGAGGGGAACTATTTTTATGCCCGGAGTTTCCATTGAAGTAGTGCAAAATGAACCAACTAAAAGTGCACCCGCGAGGCGGGCCGGAAAGCTGAGGGTGGCATGAGTGTCAGCGAAGCCAAGGCAGACCTGCAAGCCCAGCTCAACTCCCAGGCGCTCGCCGATCAGGTAACCGTCTCCCGCGAGTACGTGGAGCGGGTGCTGAAGTACGTAGACGACATCGAAGTGTGGTTCGCCGACTTCGAGGCGAAGGTTGGTGGCCGGTAATGAGCAACGACCTTGGGCTGAAGTGCGACCAGGCGCGAGTAGCCGTGGCGACGGCACGTCATAACGCGATCGAGGCTAGGGGAGTTGCTGATCTGGCTGCACGAGACGTCGCCGACCGACTGGTCCGCGATAACCGGTATGACCCGCTTGACCTAGCTGTCTACAAAGCGGCGAAAGAGAAGGCGGACGAAGCGCAGATCGCGTTCGCCCAGGCCTCGGCAGCGTACGGCTTGGCATTCCAGGAATGGGAGGAAAGCGTGAGCCTCGGCGGAGAAATCATCCGCACGGAGGAAGCTGCAGAAAACGAAAAGCCCCCAGCAGGTGCGACTGCTGAGGGCGACGAAACCAAAACAAACCAGTAAGAAAGGTGTGATTTCAATGCCTAGTGTATCGAACCCACAAAATAACTTCACGACCACCCAGCCAACCACCCGCCACACCATGGAGTCCTGCCTCGCAGCAGCCGGCCGAACCATCGCCGAATACGCACTCCAGCGCGAAGCCACCCAGGCGGTAGCAGCATGAGCGACATCATCACCGCCGTGCTCGACGGTGCAGCAGTGCCGCTGGCATTCACCGCGAACTGGCTGGCCATCGAGGGCATCACCTTGGTCCGCGGCCTGCGCCGCCGGAACCTCGCCACGGCGAAGGCTGCCGAGGCTCAGGTCGAGGCCATGGAGGCCATGGCGCGTTCGGCCAACGAGATCGGCCGCAAGCTCGCTTCCGGCGATCCTTTCCAGACGGTGTTCGCCCAGGCAGCCGAAGATCATGCGGCTAACTGCACGAACCCGAACTGCCCGATCCGTCCAACTAGCTAAGGGGATTCCAGTGCCGAGAATCGAGGGCCGTGTGGTCATCAATCCGAAGGGTTCCGGCAGGCCGTCTGCGACGCTGCACGTGTCCTGGCTGGACTACCCGAAGTCGGACCGCACCAAGCAGGCCGTGGCCGCGGTGACGGTCTGGGCGAAGAACAAGTACCGCGGATGCAACGTGTTCGTGGAGGCTGGATCGCTGACGGATGCGGGAGAGCCGGGCGCCGGGCACATCCACGTGAACGGCATGGAGGTCGCCGACTTCTCGGCCGTGGCCATCCCTGCGCCGGTGCCGGCAGAGTCCCTATTTGGGGGTGGACTCTAATGAGCGCCGAGCAGATCTACCGCGCCAACTCGCGTCGCATGTGGGGCGCATGGCTCCCGGCCATCGCCGTCCTGGTTCTTGCACTGTACTTCGTCCTTCCGCTGCCGAACGGGCTTGGATTGCTGACCATGTTGTTATTCACGGCCACCTGTTTCGGTGCCGTTGTGGACTGGGCCAGTACCGAGCTGCGGGCACACCAGGCATTGCGCGCCGCCGCTGGCCACTAGCCAGCCCCGGCCGGAGGCTCCGGCCAACCAATCATTCTTTCTTCTCACCTAGGGGTGTATTTCTTTGCCTAAATTCGTCGGCAGACTCGAAGTCTTGCCTATCAGCTCGTTGCACGAGAACGAGGACAACATCCGCGAGGACATGGGTGACCTTGAGTTCTTGGCCGAGCAGATCAAGCAGTTCGGCGTGCAGCAGCCGCTGACGGTTTACCCGCATCCGCAGATCGAGGACGACTACATCGTGCGTGACGGCAACCGCCGCTACCTTGCTTCGCTCAAGGCCCAGATCACGGAAGTCCCGTGCATCGTGAAGCCGGCCACCGACCGCGATCAGGTCGCGGACGTGGACATGGCCATGACCACTGGGCGGACTCACAAGCGCACCAGCGATGCCGAAGTCTCGCACGGCATCCAGCGGTACTTCGACCTTGGGCAGGACGTGACGACCATCGGCAAGAAGGCCAAGATGTCACGCAAGGAAGTTCTGACCCGTGCCAAGGTGGCCCAACGCAATGACGGGCTGTCCAAGGCCTACACCTCCGGTCGGTTGGGCCTGGACGCCGTGCAGCGCCTGCAGGACCTCGAAGACCAGTCCGGTGTCGCTGGCCTCTACGAGCGTTCGCTGGAACGCATCGAAGATATGCCGAACGGCGCCAGCGTCGAAACCGTCGAGCGTGTCATCGCTGAAACCGAAGCCTCGATCCGTCGAGACGAGCGCAAGGCGGAGCTTGAAGCGGCCGAGGCCATCGAGGGCAACTACGAGATGACTTACGGCAACGCGTGGGCCAAGGTCGAGGACGAGATGTCCGACCAGGAGCATGTGAAAGCTGGACACCGTTACTACTTCGCCTACCGAGACGCGGAGCCGACCTGGTACGCCAAGGAGAAGAAGGTCAAGCCTGAGCTGTCCGAAGCCGAGAAGCTGGAAAAGCAGACCCAGGCGAAGCTCAACAGCATGCTGTCCATCGTGTCCCGCACCCGCCGCGCGTTCATTACCGAAGCATTCCAAAGCACCAAGGCGGACGAGGCATTTGCCAAGCAAGCCATTGCCGAGCAGATCTTTGAAAACATCCGCTACGACGAGGATGGCCGTGAGGTACTCGGCGAAATCATCGGCTTGCCGGTTCCAGAGGTTGATGCCGAGAACCCCGGATCGGTGGAAGCGCGTGAGCAGTGGTCGGGGCGTGTCACGAACCATCTGAGCCGCTTCACTCTGGCCAACCTTGGCCGCATGCTCGCGTTCAGCAGCCTGATCAGAGCCGAAGAAGCCCTCGGCAAGCTCAAGGGCTTCGAACGATCGCAGTACGAAGGCAAGAACTTCCGGGGTGCGTGGATTCGCACCAGCGAGTACTACCTGTTCTTGATGGAGCAGCTTGGGTACGAGCTGGACCTGGACGAGGTCGAAGCAATGCAGTACTCCGCCGCCAAGGAGCCTCAGCGCAACCGAGAACTGGATTTGGTCGAGGTGCCAGATGATGCGTGCCAGTCCTGCGGTACGGAGCCGTTCGAGCCGACCGGTGCGACGATCTGCACCGGCTGCGCCGCGGCTGAAGGCGAGGACGACTAATGCCGTGGAATCAGGTTTCTGACGAGCTGGCGGTTCCGCCGGCCGGTGGCGCCGCGTCCCTGCGTCGCAACCGCTCGATCACCCTGGCCGACGTGGACCGCAACAAGAGCAGCTCGGTGCACCCTGCCGCGGCCGCACCTGCACCGCGCGTGATCGACCGCGGCCGCATGTACGACCCGTTCGAGCACGAGGACCCCGAGACGGTGGAGTGGCCGCGCGCCGTGGTCCGCTCTAGCCCGGGCTTGGCCGCGGGCGAGCAGGTATGGGGCGCCAAGATCTGGGACGCGCCCGGCCTGCCGGCACGCGACCACGCTGGGAAGCTACTCGCATTCAGCGGGCATGACCGAGACCAGGTGATCAAGGTCGCCGAGCAGCGGGTGAAGGAGTTGCGTTGGTCAAAACGCGGTCGGCTCCGCCTGGCGGGAACCCCGCCGGAGCAGGAGCCGATGTGCTGACCAGGAGTAGCGCGAGCACCGTCCGCCACCAGCCAGCCACGCACTCGGAGGTGATCGACTGGCGCGACATGGCTGCTTGCAAGGACTACAAGTTCGAGAAGGGCGAGCCTGACCCGTGGTTCCCGACCAGCGAGGCCCCCGACCGCTGCGGTGGACGGCCAGCGCATCTGCGGAACCTGCCCGGTATTGCTCACCTGCAGGGACTACGCATTCACGGCGAATATCCAGCACGGCACCTGGGCGGCATGACCGCCAAGGAACGCATCAACCAGGTCCGGCGCCAGAGAAGACCACGCCAAACCAAACCGAAGGGGAAGAAGCCATGCAGTTCGTAGTTGATATGCACTATTTCCGGGCCGCGTTGGCATCCGTCAAGACGCACGCGTCCAAGGACAAGAAAGACACACTTGGCCATTCGCTGACCTTATCGCTCCGCGACAACGGCGACTTGCTTGTTCGCAGAGAACGGTCTGACCATGGGCATGGCCCGGGTCTCGGTGGATCAGGACGAGTGGGATGGAGAGCTCGGAGAGTTCAGCCTGACACCGGACATAGCTTCAACGATCATTGCAGCGTTTACGCCGTCGAAAACGGACTGGGACGTACAGCTGGAAGTCATCGTGACTTTCACGGTGGAGCGCCAGCCCGAGGAAAGACATCCGCGTGGCAACGATCAACATTCGTCGCCTGGGCCAGCTTTTCGGCGGCGACTCATACCGCGTCTCCACGCCGGTGCAGGAACGCAAGGATCTGCAGAGAACGTGGAACACGCTGGCGCATTACGTGCAGTCGAGCTCGTCGAAGCTACCGCCGGTCGAATTCGATTCCAAGCGCCTGGCGGCGTTCAAAGCAGCCGAGACCGTCTACGGGGACGGCTGCACGCTCGCGTCGGCTGGCGGCGGCCAAATCTTGGTCATGGTCGGATCGCTGTTCATCGGCCTGATGCACGTCGTGAAGCTGGAGCTCGACGATTCCGCGAGCAAGGACTTCAAGGCCACCAAGCGGTCATGGATTGCCCACGTGCCCATGCACCTGGCCATCGTCAGCTGACCAGCCACCGTGAAACCTTGTTTCACAAAAAACAACCAAAAACCTTTGTGAAAGGAACGCATGGCCATCACCCAGATCGACCCGGACTGCCGGGCCGGCAAGCACACCATCTGCTACGGCAAGGCATGGGACGACGCACTCGACGAGCTCGGCGCCTGCCTGTGCGACTGCCACCAGGACCCGACCGAAGCCAGCCAAGCCACCGAGCAGGTCCGCGTCACCGTCTACACCCCGGACATCTCCTGCACCGCGTGCACGAACACCTTCCGGAAGCTCGAAGGAAGGCATCACCTACCAGATCGTGGTGCCCGAGGCTCACGAGACCCTCCGCGACGAGCTGAAGGACAGAGCCGAGCTGCTCGGCGTTGCCGGCGGCTTCCCCTGCGTGGACATCTACGACCCGACCACCGAAGACGGCGACGTATGGTTCGGCTTCCGTCCCGACAAGATCGAAGCACTGAAAGCGAAGGTACAGCCATGAACGAGACCATCACCGTAAGAGACATCGGCGAAGACGGCGACCAGTGGCTGGTCACCGGCACCACCGACGCACACAGCGCAGACGAGGCAATCCGCCAGCACGTCGAAAACGTCACCGGCGAAACCATCGAAGCCCTGCTCGACGCCGACGACCTCGTGGAATTCACCTTCCACGAGAACCACTGGTGGGCATGGGGCAACCTCGACGAAAACGGCAACCCATGGGAACGCTCGCTCCTGTACGCAGCCGCCGACGTCTGCGACGACCACGCAGGATTCCACGGATACCTGGTGTCAGCATGAGCACCATCATCGAAGCTCGCCGCCTCAACGGCACCGACATCGGCAAAACCGTCGAATTCAGCGGCATCACCGGCGTGCTGAACCAGGTGGGACACACCACCGTAGTCACCGACGAAACGAAACTCTGCGACAAGTACAACGTCTACGAGCAAAAAATCGTCACCGCCACCGTTGGAGCACACAGCTACACGCTCCGACCCAGCCAAAAAATCACCATCACCGGCAAGCGCTCGCCGGAGGCCGGGCAGTGAGCGCCTGGTCGTGGCTGGTGCTGGGCGTTGGGCTCTGGGTATTCCAGGCACCGTTCACTGCAGCACTCTTGGCCAAGTGGCTAAAGAACAACATCACGCACGACAGGAGCACGAGATGATCAGCCAGTCCCAGCTCGACCCGGTCGCGGTCGAAGTCACGGCGAAGAATCTCTACGACCAGTACGGGAAGGGTAACTGGGGTGCTGAGTGGGAGCACCTGCACCCTCGAATTCGCGCCGAGTACATCGACAAGGTTGCAGAGCTCGTCGGCGGGTACTTCGCTGCTGCTCTCTGCCGGGGTCCCCCAGCGGTCGGTGGACAGTTTCAACGCTCCGTACACACTTCGAGTGGGCGGGCAGGTGCGCCTAGACCCAGCGGAGTTCGACAGGGTACTGGCCAACGTACGCGCCGAAGCACTCGAAGAAGCGGCAGACGCAATGGACGCCGACGCAAGCGTGCACGATCCGCTGCGACTGAAATCCGATTGGATACGAATCCGCGCCGCACAGCTCAGACAGGAGACCGAAACCAGATGACCGAGACCCAGGAGCACCAGGGCCCGCCGCAGATGCTCAACCCGGTTCGGGACATGGAAGAGATCCGCATCGGCGAGATCAACTATTTCCACCGCGGGCTCCACGCCCGCATCCCGCTGCCAGGAAACAAGATGATCTACGGGCAGATCGTCTTCGCTCTGCACAGCGAGCTGTCCAGCAAGATAGCACTCCGCTGGGCGGCGAGCAGATGGAAACCAAAGCCCACCCCGAGCAGATCATCCGCATCGAGGCCACACCATGACCGCGCGGACAGCCTGCTCACGCGGGCACTCACCGCCACGGACGACAAGATCCGCGTCTGCAAGAACCAGTACACCGGACGATGGCACACCATCCAGCATGGGCAGACCATCGCCGACACCAAACACCACCCACCAGCGCTCGCCGTGGCCAGGGCTCAGGCCCGCAAGCTGCCGCGTGCGAGAGATACGAACAGGAACACATTGCATGTCGTGGTTGAAGCAGTCGGACGTATCGGCGAATCACCCGTTGGTGCTGCGTGTTTGGAGCTGGATGAGGTTGATGATCGTCTCCTGAATTGAGATGTACGGCTGGGCCAACCGCTGCGCCACGCAATCGGCGGCGTTTGACCGGGACTACATCGTGGAGATCGGCACGGCCAAGCAGCTCGCCGGCCTGAGCAGGTACAAGGACCTGCTCGGGGCGGCGCTCTACTGCGGGATTCTGGAAGAGAAGGAGATTGAGGAGAACGGCAGTATGCGCCGGGTACTCAAGCTCGTGGAGGATGAAGATCTCTTCCACATGATCCTCAAGTCGGACAAGGACCGCGAGAAGAACCGTCGCGCGGATACCTACGACATGGCCAAGAAGGGCGCCATCATCAAGCGCGATGGCGCCGAATGCCGCTGGTGTGGCCGCCTGGTCACATTCAACAATGACCGTAAGTCATCCGGGCCGGGAGATTGACCACCTCGACCCGAAGGACTTGGACAATTCCGACCCGACGCCGATCGAACGGCTCGTGGTCTCCTGCAAGTCCTGCAATTCAAAGAGAAAGGCTGGTGAGTACTGGGACAAAGACCTCAGACCGGCACCAGGAACGCCGTACTTCAC